>NZ_CP187138.1:3740000-4897888 GCF_049603095.1 Maribacter sp. IgM3_T14_3 | reverse complement strand
AATAAAATTTTCACTTTTAATGGTTAGTGTTGAACTATAGGTGATTATAAAAAATCAATATAGGTTCTCTTTCAACTTGGGCAAATATGTGAACAATTTATTGAAAAAAAAAATCGATAGTCATTGAATTTGACCTTTTTTTTTCGCATGTTCGCTCACTCAATAGGGGAGCTTTTAAATATATACTTTTTACTTCATATAAATGCGTACAAACGAAATTTCTTTTCGAATTAGATATAGTGAAACCGACCAGATGGGCGTTGTCTATCATGGCAATTATGCTCAATATTTAGAATTGGCAAGAGTTGAATGGTTAAGGTCGTTAGGTATTTCTTACAAAAGCATGGAGGAAGGCGGAATTATGCTTCCAGTAATAAGTTTGTCAATAAAATATTTAAAGCCAGCTCTGTATGATGATTTAATTACAGTGAAGGTTATTTTGACTAAAAAGCCGGCTGTTCGAATTGAATTTGACTATGAAATTTTAAACGAAGCAGGAGATTTGTTAGCGACCGCGAATACAGTTTTGGTTTTTATGGATATGAAGCGCAATAGACCTACCAAATGTCCGCAATTACTTTTAGATAAATTAGAGTATTAGAAATTAGTCAATTTCTTTTATTTCTAATTTGTGATGCACCTTTAAAAGTTTCATTGTCTTTTTGAAATCACTTTTATTAACCGATAGCACCATTTTACATTTTAAATGTAAATCTTGCGATACAATATTTAGTTGGTGTTTTTTTACCAATCGCATTACAATATCCATTTCTGAATACTCAAACATCACCGATAGTTGTTGTTGTAAAACCCTGGTTACTATTTGGGCATTTTCTAATGCTAACTTTGCTGCTTCTTTGTAAGCACTTATTAATCCGCCGACACCTAATTTTGTGCCGCCGAAAATACGAACCACAGCAACCAAAGTATTGGTTACATCAAAAGATTGAAGCTGACCATAAATGGGCATACCGGCAGAGTTGTTTGGCTCGCCATCGTCATTAGCGCGATACGATTTTGTTTCAATACCCATTTGCCATGCATAACATACGTGGTTTGCTGTGGGATATTCTTTCTTAAGCGCTTCAATATGTTCTTTAACAGTATCCTCATCAGAAACCGGAAAGCAATAGCCGTAAAACTTGCTCTTTCGCTCTTTGAACATAATAGGTTCAGATGGTTTAGAGATTGTTTTATAAGCGTCCATATTTCAAATCGTAATTTTTTAAAAGAAAGTCATAAGTTGTTGACCAAATGCGACCAGTACAATGCTAAATATAGCCAATCCTATTCCGAACCAGTTTTTAAACGTTAGGCGCTCTCTAAATAGTATAATACCCAATAAAGTAGAGAACATTACAATTGCCACATTATTAATAGTAAAAACAGAAGCGCTGTTCCATGTTGGGTGTTGTAATGCTTTAAGTAAAAAATAGATGGAGAAGTAATTAGGTACACCCAAACAAATACCACCAATAATATTTTTAAAATTTACTTTTAGTCGCTGTTGGGTAGATTTGAATGCGATGAAAAGTAATCCGAAAATACCTGCAGATAAAAAGACTGTTGCAGAGAATAATGCATATTCCTCTTCGGGCATATGGGCATCTTGAAAGTATTTTATACTGGTGTCTATGGTTCCCGAACCTAGAAAAACTAAAACAGGTAATGCGAAAGCCCATTTTTCAGCTTTTACTTTTTGCTCTTTTAATGAGGTAAAATAAACGGCTAGTAAGGCTAAGAAAATACCTATAACTTCTAATACACCTAGTGTCTCCTTATAGAAGAAAACTCCGAATAATACAGGTATGGTAAGTGACATTTTAGTGGCTACTGATGCAACAGAGACTCCTAGTTTCTGAGAGGTGGCTGCCATCAGATTAAATATTAGTATGAAAAGAAGACCTAAAGCGACACTTCCCCAGAACCAACTTTTTTGGGGTATTTCGGCAAGGTGTATCGGCTCATTATAATAAATGACACCTACGGTACAAGCAACAAAGTAATTGGTAATTATGGCATATATCGTTTGAACTTGATATTTGGCATACAATTTAAAAATAACAAAAATTAAGCTTGAAAAAAGAATGCTAAGCGCTAAATACATCATTTAGAGATGGCTTAAAGTTTCTAGAACATCTTCTTTACCTACTTGAAGATTCCAGCAATGTATACCTAGCTTAGAAGCGGCATCTGTATTTTCTTTAGTGTCATCTAAAAAGAACGTCTCATTTGCATTTAATTCATTTTCTTTCAAGACAAATTCATAAATATCTGCATTAGGTTTGCGCATTTTCATTTCTTGAGATAGGTAGAAAACCTCAAAACAGTTTTTAAACCTGTTGAAGCGTTCCAATCCCATGGATTCTTTCACTTTGTCTATGTGTAAATCATTGGTATTACTTAATAAAAACAATCGGTATTTATTATCGCTTTTTAGTTTTTCAATGAATTCTAAGCGTTCTTCAGGAAAATCTAAAATAATAGAATTCCATGCATCTTTAATTTGATCTTTAGAAGCATTGGTAAAAATACCCTGTAGTCGATTAACAAATTCATCAGACTCCATTAATCCCATTTCGTATTCTTTAAAAATGGTAGCCAATTCAGGGGTCAATTCGGTAAACCCAAATTTTGCCATTTCTAATAAAGGGGCTTGCTTATCTAGATTAATGAAGATATCTCCAAAATCAAATATGATATTTTTAATCATTACGTATTATGGTTAGTTGGTCGGTTAAAATTTTAACTTGTTGTTGGGTACGTCCTGCAGTTTTTGGAGCAGCGATACCTTTTATAAAATTGTTTGCTCCTTTGAAAATTCGAGCTTCGTCCCAAAGACCAGCATCAATAAAACTTTGTAGTGTTTGCGAGCCACCTTCGATTATGACACTTTGTATTTGTTCTTCATGCATCACATTACATAGCTGTTGCGGTACATCAGAATTAAAATTGATGATTTTATAAGTTACTCCTTCTAAATGGGAGTTGCTATCCGTTATTTCGGTACAAACAATGGTCTTTTGTTTTCCGTCAAGAACATGATAATCCGTTGTTATTTTTAGGCTTCTATCTAATACAATTCGAGTAGGTGGTTTTCCTGCCCAATCTCTTAGATTTAATTGCGGATTATCTGCCAGTACCGTTGTTGTACCAACTAAAATACCAGCCTCTTCACTTCGCCATTTATGCACTAATTGTCGCGATTTGGTATTGGTGATCCAATAGGGTTTCTTCTCTTCTCCACGTTTTAACCGTTCAGGAGCAATAAACCCGTCAGCTGTTTCTGCCCATTTTAAAATTAGGTATGGTCGTTTTTTAGTGAAAAAGGTGAGAAAACGTTTATGGTGTTCTTCGCATTCTTCTAGTAGAATACCTACTTGAACAATACATCCTGCAGCTTCTAATTTTTTGATTCCGTTACCAGCTACTTTTTCATGCGGGTCTTTCAATCCGATGACAACCTTAGGTATTCCCATTTTAACAATCAAATCTGCACAAGGCGGAGTTTTACCATAATGCGAACAAGGTTCAAGGGTTACATAAATGGTAGATGATTTCAAAAGGGAAACATCAGAAACAGAGTTAATTGCATTTACCTCAGCGTGAGAGCCACCGTAGGTACTTGTAAATCCTTCGCCTATAATTTTATCATTATGCACAATTACAGCGCCTACCATAGGGTTAGGTGCTGTTAAGCCTAGTCCGTTCTTTGCTATCTGCAAACAACGAAGCATATAGGTTTCATCGGTAGAAAGCGCATCTCTATGTAACGGCATTGAATTGTTGGTATTTAGATTATTAATGGACATCAAACTTTAACATTATACGCATATCACGTATCTTCACACCTCAAAAATAGTACTTTAAAACCTATTGCCTTATTGATATGGAAAATGTCGTAATCCGCGAAATTAGAAAGGAAGATAACCCACAAGTAGCCAAAGTTATACGGCAAGTGTTGGCAGACTTAGGTGTGCCAAAAGTAGGTACGGCTTATGAAGATCCGTCATTAGATAACATGTTCGAGCATTATGAGAAACCTAAGGCGACTTATTTTGTTGCAGAGGCTAATGGTTCTATTTTAGGTTGTGCCGGTGTTGCGCAATTAGATAATTATGAAGGTAATATATGTGAGCTCCAGAAAATGTACTTTATAGAAGAGGCGAGAGGTAAAGGTGTAGGTTACAAAATGATAACGGTATGTTTAGAACGTGCCAAAGAATATGGTTTTGATGCTTGCTATTTAGAGACCATGCCAAATATGGAGGCTGCTCAAAAATTATATAAGAAAATGGGATTTGAATATATAGATGCCAGAATGGGAGATACAGGTCATTATTCTTGTCCCGTTTTTATGCTTAAAACATTTTAACTGTGCTTTTAAGAGAAATCAAAAATATATATCATTCAGAATTAGATGCCATCTACGGTAAAGAAGAAGTGAACAGTTTCTTCTATTTACTCATTGAACATTATTTGGATTTAGAACGTTTTGTTTTGACAATTCAGCCAGGTCTGGTTATTGATAAAGAACATGAGACTGTTATATTTCAAGCCTTATCTGAATTAAAACTAGAGAAGCCTATTCAGCATATTATTGGTGCGTCATATTTCATGGACCTAGATTTTAAGGTCAGTGAACATGTATTGATACCAAGACCAGAAACTGAAGAATTAGTCCGTTGGATTTTAGATGACTATAAGAATGCGGCAAAAGCACTGACAATTTTAGATATGGGTACAGGTAGCGGCTGTATTCCCATTTCTTTAGATAAAAACCTGACGGATGCAAAAATATTCGGGTTAGATATTTCTAATAATGCTTTAAAAGTAGCTGAGGAAAATAACGGATTACTGAATACAGGTGTAAAGTTTTTTAAAGCAGATATGTTGTCTTTGGATGCGGAAACCTCAGCAAAAGAATTGAATCAAAAATTTGATATCATTATTTCTAATCCGCCATACGTGCGAGAATTAGAAAAAGCAGAAATGCAAAACAATGTCATAGACCATGAGCCTAGTTTAGCACTTTTTGTACCAGACGAAGACCCGTTAAAGTTTTATATCGCAGTAGTAAATTTTGCAGCTGACCATCTAAATGAAGATGGTTGTTTGTATTTAGAGATCAATCAGTATTTGGGAGAAGAAACTAAACAATTATTAGAAAAATCTAATTTTAAGACTATAGAGTTACGGAAAGATATGTTTGGTAATGACCGCATGTTAAAAGGAATAAGAGAATGAAAAGTATTGTAGTGTTTTGCGGTAGTAGTGAAGGTGTCGATTCTGTATTTGGGTCAAAGGCATATGAATTGGGCGAGACTTTCGCAAAGAAAGCTATTCAGTTGGTGTATGGTGGAGCTAAAATAGGCATCATGGGTAAAGTAGCTGAAGGAGTTCTTAACAATGGCGGAAAGGTAGTAGGTGTCATTCCTGTATTCTTGAAAAAGAAAGAAGTAGTTCATGAAGGATTGACAGAATTAATTGTTACCAAAAATATGCACGAACGTAAATTGAAGATGCATGACCTATCTGACGGTATACTAATGTTGCCTGGTGGATTTGGAACCTTAGAAGAATTTTTTGAAATGTTGACCTGGTCTCAACTGGGATTGCATCAATATCCGATAGGAATATTAAATACAAACGGATTTTATGATTCCCTTTTAAAGATGATGCATGACATGGTCAAAGAAGGTTTTGTAAAACAAGAACATATAAATACTATTTTGGTAGATGATGATATAGATTCATTGTTAGAGAAAATGGAAAATTACATTCCGTTACCAACACCAAAATGGATTAATAAAGAGCAGCTTTAAGGAATATGAAAGCAAAAATAGAAGCACTAAGAACAGCGTTACGAGAGCATAATCATAATTACTATGTGTTGGATAATCCGACCATTTCCGATTATGAGTTCGATATGAAATTGAAAGAATTGCAGGATTTGGAGGCAAAACATCCGGAATTCTATGATGCCAGTTCACCTTCTTTGCGAGTGGGAGGTATGATAACCAAGAATTTTGCCACCGTTGTTCATGAGCACAGAATGTATTCTTTAGATAATTCTTATTCTAAAGAAGATTTGGAAGATTGGGAGAAACGTATTCAGCGCAACCTAGGCGATGTGCCTGTGGCTTTTACGTGCGAGTTAAAGTACGATGGTGCATCTATCAGCATAACCTATGAAAAAGGGAAGCTGGTAAAAGCAGTTACCCGTGGCGACGGAATTCAAGGAGATGATGTTACCAATAATATCAAAACCATTAAATCGGTTCCGTTACAACTAAAGGGAGATTACCCAGAGAAGTTCGATATACGTGGAGAGATTGTTTTACCTTTTGAGGGGTTCCTAAAAATGAACGAAGAGCGAGTAGCAAATGGTGAAGATCCATATATGAACCCTAGAAATACAGCATCTGGTAGTTTAAAGCTTCAAGATAGCAATGCTGTTGCACAAAGACCGTTAGAGTGTTTGCTATATAGCATTGTAGGCAGAAATCTGTATATAGATTCTCAGTTTCATATGTTAGAGAAAGCCCGTGAATGGGGCTTCAAAGTACCAACGGTGGCAAAGCTTTGCCAAACTACAGATGAAGTTATGGCATTTGTAGAGGAGTGGGATATAAAACGACATGAGTTACCTTATGAAACAGACGGTGTAGTGATCAAAGTAAATAGTCTTCAGAATCAAGAAGAACTAGGGTTTACGTCAAAATCGCCACGTTGGGCAATGGCGTATAAGTTTAAGGCAGAGCAAGTTTTTACTACTTTAAATGAAATAACCTATCAAGTAGGGCGTACAGGTGCAATTACTCCTGTAGCTAACCTAGAACCTGTTTTGCTTGCAGGGACAACAGTAAAAAGAGCCTCATTGCACAATGCTGATCAAATTGCAAAATTAGATGTACGTGTTGGTGACACGGTATTTGTAGAAAAGGGAGGAGAAATCATTCCGAAGATTATAGCGGTAGATCTAACCAAAAGACCTGCAGATTCAAAACCTACGGAGTATATACATCAGTGTCCCGAATGCGGAACAGAACTTACCCGTACAGAAGGTGATGCCAAACATTACTGTCCGAACGAATATGGTTGTCCTCCACAGATAACCGGGCGTATTCAGCATTTCATTTCAAGAAAGGCGATGGATATTGAAGGCTTAGGTGGTGAGACCGTAGAATTACTATTTAAAGAAGGTTTAATAGACGATTATGCCGATTTGTATAAACTCACCAAAGAAGATGTGTTGCCCTTGGAGAGAATGGCTGAGAAATCCGCAGAGAATTTAGTCAAAGGTGTATCAGAATCAGTACAAATACCCTTTGAGCGAGTATTGTTTGCCTTAGGTATTCGTTTTGTGGGGGAGACTGTGGCAAAGAAATTGGCAAAAGCTTATAAGAATATAGATGCTTTGAAGGAAGCTACTCTTGAGCATTTGACATCTGTAGATGAAATAGGAGAGCGAATCGCACAAAGTGTCATTGACTTTTTTGCGAACGAGAAGAATATAGATGCTATAGAGAGATTACGTAGTTACGGCGTACAATTAGCCATATCTGCCGAGAAATTAGAAAACCAGACCGATATGTTAGCTGGTAAAACCTTTGTAGTATCAGGTGTGTTTGAGATTTTGAGTAGAGATGAGCTTAAAAAGAAAATCGAAGATAATGGCGGCAAGGTAGGTTCTTCGATATCATCAAAGACCAGTTTTCTGGTTGCAGGTGATAAAATGGGCCCGAGTAAACGGACAAAGGCAGAAAGCTTAGAAATCCCTATTATTAGCGAGCAAGATTTTATAAATATGATAGCATAAACAACTATGGACGTTTTTACAATAATTTCAGTATTAGTATTTCTTTCGGCAATTTTCGGCTATATAAACGCGCGTTTTCTAAAACTACCTAATAGTATTGGCTTAATGCTGATTACAATTCTATTTACGTTGGCAGTTTTTTTAATAGGTTATATTGATGACACCTTAATTAATGCGGAACGATACATCATTACCCAGATAGATTTTAAATCTGTACTGCTAGATATTATGTTAAGTTTTCTGTTGTTCGCAGGCGCATTGCATACCAATTTTGAACAATTAAAAGTGCAGCGTTGGCCTATATTAGTATTCTCTACTTTGGGGGTATTAGTCTCAACTTTTCTAGTTGGTACGAGCATGTATTATTTATTACAGTTTATAGGAATGGAGATTTCCTTTATATACTGCCTATTATTCGGGTCATTAATATCGCCTACAGATCCAATTGCAGTATTGGGAATATTGAAAAAAGCAGGAGCTCCAAAACAACTGGAAACTAAAATTGTGGGAGAATCATTGTTCAATGACGGGGTAGGAGTAGTTGTTTTCTTAACCATTTTTCAATTGGCATCTGCTACAGATGTTGCAGTAAATCCATTAGACATTCTAGAACTTTTCGGAGTTGAGGTAATTGGCGGTTTGGCGTTAGGTCTTGCTTTAGGTTGGGGAACTTGGAAACTTATGAAATCTATAGATGATTATGATATAGAAGTGATCATCACCTTGGCAACTGTAATGGTAGGTACTTTGATAGCCCAGAAATTCCATTTATCAGCTCCTCTAGCAATGGTTGCAGCAGGTCTGGTAGTTGGTAATGATACCGTGCGTAATTCTGCCATGTCAGAAACTACAGAAACCTATGTAGATAAATTTTGGGAGCTGTTGGATATCCTTCTAAATACATTATTATTTGTATTAATTGGGATGGAAATGCTCGTATTATCCTTTAAAACAGAATACGTAATCGCCGGATTGTTGGCAATTCCGTTAGTATTGATTTGTCGTTACTTATCGCTATTAATACCAATTAAGTTCTTTGAGAAGAGGTTAGACTTTGTGCCTAGAACAAATTTGGTAATGACCTGGGGCGGTTTGCGTGGTGGTATCTCAATTGCATTGGCACTAGGCTTATCTGATGAGATGCATAGAGATGCATTTTTAGTGATCACATATATAGTTGTCGTATTCTCTATTATCGGTCAAGGCTTAACGGTAGAGAAACTTATAAAACGAGTAGTAAAATGATACCGAAGACCTACTTAGAATTTGAAAAAAGTTTAGAGTTGACTCATGCACCAAAAGAATGGTCAGACGGACTAAAATCGATATGGTATGATGCCAAGGGCGATTGGGAAACTTCGCATAATATAGCCCAAGATATGCACAATACATTGGGTAGTTGGTTACATGCTTATCTGCACCGTAAAGAAGGTGATCGGTTTAATGCAGGTTATTGGTATCGTTTGGCGAAAAAAGATTACCCTACAATTAGTTTAGATGAAGAGTTAAAGGTAATTGTCAATTTTATCATTAACAACAACGCCTAGAGGTCAAGTTACTTAGATTTATAATCTTTAAAACTTATTGCTGTAAATCTCTGAAAATTATTTTCGAAATCACTTTTGTTATTGAATCCGCACAAGTACACAAGTTTGTATAAATCGTTCGATTCTAGAAATCCCGAATCAATAAGCTGCTTTGCTTTTTCTATTCTAATCTTGTTCCGGTAAGTATTGAAACTGATACCTTTCGTCTGATAAAAAAAATAAGCGGCATGATAAGGCGGCACATGTAAAAGTTCTGCACATGCCTTTAAATTAAAATCTTGACGCAGAAAAGCTTCCTGCTGTTCAATTACAATTAGTGAGTTATTCAGTTCTTGGTTATTTAATCCGTACATCTGTTCTGTAGATGTGGTATTATTTAAAATTCGTGATGATACTAATAACTGATTTTTTGGAAATCCGTAGAGAATAGAAGGGAAGTATAAGGGAGCAATGCTTATCACCAATAAAACCACTAATAAAATAAGGTTCAGGCTTTGCAAACTAGGGTTGTTTATATGTAAAGTGTTCAATCCTAATAACCGTTCTATTCCAAAAAATAAGGTAATAAATGCCATTATGCTTAGTGCTGAATAAAACAAAAGCAGCCATCTATTAGAACGGACTTTAGTTTGTCGTTCGGGTTTATGGTTAAAAATCGCTTTAACAATGGTAGTAGAGAAAAAAGATATACTAATTGCCATAAATGCCTTAAACTATAATGCTCATTTAAACTAAGCATGCCGTATTGAGCATTGAACCGTTCTTTGGGGAAAGCAATAGCATTATCTACAATTTCTTTATAATAGGTTGCTGGCTTAGAAAAAACTAAGGCAACATCTATAACGCTCATAATAAATGGAACGAAAAGTAAAAGGTATTGCGATTTCCATGTAAACTTATCGTCCATAACCGTCTTAAAATAGAAGTATACAGGCACGGTTATGATGCTATAGAGTAGCAAAGGCCAAAAATAGAACCATTTAAATTGCGTTAATAAACCTTCTGTAAAAATATAAGTTTGTAGGGAGTAAACAGCATAAATAAAATAAAAGAAAGCAAGAAAATACTGAGGTAATTTATTTACATTTTTCTTTAGAAGTAACAAGGCAGTTAAGAAAAATCCGAAGATTGCAACTAACAGGAAAACAAAGTTCATTCAACTATTTTGTATAATATATAATAAAACGTACGAAATTACAATATAAAAAGTACGAAAATAGAAATACTAGATGAATTTATAAAAAGCTGGTAATCAATAGGGGGTAGGTGTTTCAAGAGGAATAGGTAAGAACTTAGAACGAAATGCAGCTAAATTTTTAGCAAAAAAAACCGGACGCCTTATAGGTGTCCGGTTCAGTATAAAATTTATTAAAAGGGTTATATCATTTTGAAATCTAACAATAATTCTCCTTCAATAGAAGCTTGTAAGTGATCTCCCTTAAATGTTTGACCTGCACCAACTGCTGGTGTACCGGTAAAAATCATGTCCCCAGGATTCAAGGTCATAAATGTAGATACAAAGCTGATAATTTCTGCAAAGTTATAAATGATATAACCAGTATTACCTACCTGTTTCTTTTCTCCGTTGATTACTAAATCAAAATTAATGTTATCTAATTCAGGAAAGTTCGATACTGGTTTAAAACCTGCAATAGGTGAAGCACCATCGAAACCTTTCGCTAAAGCCCAAGGGCCTTTTTTCTCTCTACTTGCAGTAAGTACATCTTTTGCGGTATAGTCAATACCGATACCTATTTCAGAGATATAAGAGTTTGCATCTGCAATACTAACATCTTTAGCTGTTTTACCAATTTTTACAACAAGTTCAACTTCATAAATCAACTCATTGGCGATGGCTGGAAATGCTACATCTTTACTATCTGTGACAAGTGTAGAATCTGGCTTTGTAAAAATGAGCTGTACGTCATTTTTTAATCCGTCAATTTCAGATTTATCTACTACGTAATTCTTGCCTATGCCTATTATTTTCATGATTGTGGTGTTAGTGTATTATTTATGCAGTAAAATTAAACATTATACCAAGTATAGAATTGTGTTTTGCTAGAAATCACATTAATACTATTTTTTGTTTGAAGAGTTGACGCCTTAGTATATTTACTTCAATTCTTCAATAGGAGTATTCGCTTTTGAATTCGAAATTAAAATGGCATAGTCGATAAACTCTGTGGTAGATTTTCCTTTTATAGCTTCGCTATTATAATCTTCATCTGTCATTACCACCTCAATTAAATCTGGCATACCGTCACTGTACGGCGTATTACTAGCATTTAAGCAGAATAAGGTCATGTCAGATAATTTAGATTTTTTCAGGTGCTCGATACCTAAGAAATACTCTTTCTCGTAATCCCCAATTCCGAATCCGCCCTCGGTGGTAAAAGATTGATATGTTCCGTTGTCATCATACACATGGTCCCAGAGTACCCGACTTTCGGTCAAATAACCCATAACAGAAATAACTTTCTCTCTTGGGTAAATATTGTTTTCTATCAACCTGGTAAAAAATGACGGATTATTACTTTCTCTCTGCTTCTCTAAATGAAAAAAACCGAACCTTATAAATTGGGGCTTTTCTTTAAAATTATAAATGGAGTTGAGGTGCACATAATTATTGAATATAACCTCTTCACGATTTACCTCGGGATTAAACGAATACTTTAAGTCTTGTATTATGTGATTAAAGGCAAATTCATCAATAACGGACTTTGAGAATAACGCAGTATTTGTCTCATAAGATGCTACAAATGCCTTCATAATACTTTTAGAATAACTATCGTAATATGGCGAATAATCAGTAGTATCTAAAGCAACCATTTGTTCTAGTTGTTGTACTGCATTATCCTGAATTTTATCAGAGTTTAAAAGTTCTAAAAGGTGTTTAGCCGTGTATTTATAGGTCACTATCTGATCAATACCCAAGACGGAGAATCTATTTTTTCTAGGTAATTTATCATTGAGGTTTTTAATGCCTTTCCACTTCTCGTAAGTTTCAATACTTCGTTCTTGTGGCACTCTAGCACCATAGTTAATCACTAGGTCTTTAAGTAATAGTGTATCGCCCGTTTGTAAGTATTGATTTAGGAAATGCCCAAGGCTAAAATCTGTTTCAGGCAAGTAATATTCAATCGCCCCGCTTTTGGTTAATGAGTTAAGAAGGTTGTGTTCTGCCGCCTCAGTTTTTACACTACCATGGTAAGCACCAAAACCAATGATGCTGAAATCTTTTTGCGGAAAGTCAAAGTTTGACTTTGTCAAATCAAATCGATTTTGCTCTAAGTAATCTACTTTTGATTGGGAATGTAGAGAGATAATTGTGACAAGAGCTACTAAAATGCTTTTCATTGTTTAGTTTTCATAAATAGATGCCGCTTTTATGAAATTGTTACAGCAATAGTTTAATATTTTTATTCACAGATTTGAAATCAATAAATCATGTCTATATCTTAATAAAAATTCCCATTAACATTTTTTTTCTCAACAAGATATTCCGTCTTAATTTTCTTGAGCTGTCCTTTTTTTTCCTCAGGATTTAACTTAAGGTTTTTTAAAACAGCAGTCTTTAAGTTTAAATATTTCTCTTGTAGAGTTATAAGATGGTCTTCAATTCCTTCAGAATGTATGTTTAATTGCATTGTTTATGGTTTTATTATAAAAGGTTATTTTTGCCCTGTAGAATCTCTAACAAGCTTATAGGGTTCTGTCGATTGTCCCAAAAGGCTATAATTACAATAGCGGTTGATTTATTTCTATTAACCCAATATTCAAGAATCCCAGCAAATTGAATATCTGCGGTTTTTGTCCAAATTACATTGAGTTCAGCCATTTAAGATTTCGTTTGTCCATTTCGTTTTGCGAAATCAATCGACCATTTGATATATCTTCCTCGCTCATTTGCAACATCTGTTTTTGCTCAACTATTAATTCAACTATTTTGGTTTCCGCAGAACTCGAAGTAATAATCTTATCAAGTGCTTGCAAAAATTCCTTATTTCTTATAGTAAGGAGTTTATCAATCAATCCATTCCTTATTTTATCTACAGTTGCCATAATAATCCACTTTATATTAATATCTTAAAAATTGCTGAGAGTGCACAATATTTTACAACGACTTAGATAAATGTAGTTAGAAGGAAAGAAATTTTTGGTATGATTCATTGGAAGACCTTAGCCCTAATTGCCAGCCAGATTCTCTAACATAATAAAAGTTTATAAGTTTCTAAATATTTTGGTTATTTCATTGAAAAGAGAAAGTAAGAGAAGAAACCCGGCTGTTGTAAAGGCAAATGAAGCAAAAATAATTTTATCGAATGCGACCATGAAAAGAGCAGCAACTACAATTATTAAAGCAACGGAGCGAAGTATTTTAATGTTCTTTTTGGTTAGCATATTTAGTTTTACAAGGTTTATTTTATCAATATGGCATGTAAGGAAACTTAACGTTTAATCTTTATTTTACTTACTATTATTTCCACACACCGAATTCAGTCCTTATCAAATTTAATAATTCGTTGAAGTAAACTAATTCATCCACATTTTTATAAATCCGTAAGTAACTTTCAGGATTAGAATAATAAACTCTATTAAAGTATTTTCCTTGTCGAAAATGAACATAATATCCATCTCCGTCCAATATTAAGTTTTTTTTCCAACTCAATACTTTTTCGCCATTCATATCCTGAATTACTGGCTCTTTCTTTAGTTTCCAATCAATATCAGTCATATTAGGCAAATCTTGAATATTGGTTTTTAGGATCTCTAACCAAACCAAATCCATTTTACGTTTGGATTTCAGTTTTCTTTTTTCAATTCTGAATTCTTTTTGGTTAGGTATTATTGCATAGTGGTTAATTAATTCTGCTCTCCATTTTTCTTTGTTATCTTGATAGAATCTAAAAATGCCCGTATAGTTTGTCATTCCCGAAGTTCTATAAATTCGGATTTCTTTGTTATAATTTAATGAATCAGCAAAGTCAACATTCTTATTTATTATAGTCAAGTCTTGTCCAAATAAGTTCAAATTTGACAGGATTATTATTAAAATAAGAAGCTGTTTCATTATTAAGTAGAACTAGGAATTTGTATTACAACAACATCAATAAGAACAAGAAAGATACTGATTCTACTCAATTATATTTTGTAAAAACTATATTATAACACCTTCCTGAAACAAACACTATTAGCCATATGCTCATAAGGGGCATAGTTATCGGTAACTGTATAGTTATTCTTTTTGTAGAGTGCAATGGCTTCAGTTTGTCGTAATCCTGTTTCTAAGACGGAGTAACTATAATTCAATTCTTTTGCCCATTCTTCTAATACTACTAGTACTTTTGAGGCAATTCCTTTTCCGCGGTAATCTGGTTGAACATACATGCGTTTAATCTCAACCGAGTCTTTGTTAAATTCTTTGAAAGCTCCGCAAGCAACAAGGGTTTCATCAGTATAAAAGACGACACAGTTTTTCAACGCATCAATACCATTAAATTGTGCGTAGAAAGTGTTCTCGTCTCCATCTCGTAATGCCAAATCTGCATCAAGTAACGCTACTAATTCCTTGAAGTTTTTGTTATCGCTAGAGCAACGTTTATAGTAAAGCATAAGAGGTCTCTTTTTTAGACTTTAATAGTGTACCCGTTCGCGTTAACAGTGCTGTTGTCAAAATAGAAATCTATACGACCAAGGTTCACGCCAAAACATCCTACTTGATTGACCAATACATCACGCTCAGCAGCATTGGTAACTACAGTTGGTTTATCTAAAAATGTATGGGTGTGACCACCAATAATTAAATCGGTGTATTTAGTTCTTTTGGCAAGTTTTAAATCATCGGGTTTTTCAGTGCTATATTCATATCCTAAGTGAGAAAGGCAAATGACTAAATCGCACTTTTCCTCCTCCTTAAGTTTGGTCTCCATATCGGTTGCCAGTTCATAGGGGTCCAGAAATACCGTTTCTTTATAAAGTTGTTTTGTAACTAATCCGTCTAATTTAATCCCTAATCCGTAGACACCCACTTTAATTCCGTCTTTCTCATAAATTTTATATGGCTGTGTTAATCCGTCTAAAACTGTTTTTGAAAAGTCGTAATTGGCGCTGATAAAATTAAATTTAGCGTAAGGCATTTGCGCTAATAATCCGTCAATACCATTATCAAAATCATGATTACCAATTGTAGTGGCATCATAATTAAGCATGCTCATTAGTTTAAATTCCAGCTCACCACCATAAAAATTGAAGTAGGGAGTACCTTGAAAAATATCGCCAGCATCAAATAGAAATGTATTTGGGTTTTCTTTACGAATACTATCTACTAAACCCGCTCTTCGCGCCAAACCGCCAAGCCCAGGAAAGTCTGCGTGATCATTAGGGAATGCATCTACATGACTGTGTACATCGTTGGTATGTAAAATAGTAATATGCTTTTTTGTAGATACGTTACAAGAGTTTAGACCTAAGCCACCAAGAGTTAACAGACTAGATGACGCAGCAGTATTTCGTATAAATTTTCTTCTTTCCATATTACTGTAATTGATAGTATCTTAAATCTACTTTTGGGGCAATGGTATCCACTTTAGAAAAGAAATCTATCATGGCATTTCGTATTTTGTAATCGGTTTCTGTTTTAGAAAGCGCTTCTTTAAAAAAATTCATATTATCGCCACCAGTAACTAGGTAGTCAGAGGTTGCAACATAATAAGACTTGTTATTGTCTACAGGTTTTCCGTTAATTGAAAAAGTATTGACCGTGTTGTCTTTATTAAGTATAAGCTGTATACCAGCAACAGGGTGAGCTCTTTTAGATTGTATTAGGTAGTCGACCATCTTTAATAGGGCATCGCCCTTAAGTTCTACGACGACCACCGAATTTTCAAAAGGCATTACTTCATAAGCAGTTCGAGAAGTAACATTTCCCTTAGATATAATAGATCGAATACCACCATGGTTCAATAATACCAGGTCAATAGTATGCCCAGTGCGTTTATTGAATATGGGGTTGGTCTCGCTCCACACAATATCTGCCATTAAATTACCTGCTGTAGTATTAAATTTGCCATCGGTTTTCGAGATTACAAATGGTGCATATGCCAAAGTGCTATCTAAAATACTTTCAACGCGGTCATGATAAGGCTGAATAAATTTCTGAATGCTGTCGACAGAACTATAACTGGTGTCAATAGGTATCTGCCTGCCAGTCAGTTCTTTTAGTTGCTCAGGGTTGTTTTTGCAAGATGCTAAATTTAGTAATGTTAAAAATATAACAAAATGTTTTATTTTTAAAATACCAAAGTGTTTTAACTTCGCCATAGAGTTGCAGGGATATTATTTACATTTGTCTAAATGTAAAAATACATGTTTTTAAAAGGAATTAAGGACAAGTTTAAACGGAAATCTGGCCGTAAGATATTAAAACAGTTGGTGGCAACACCAGTTGCTGTAACGCGTGAGAGTAAGGGAATACGTTCTGTAGGTTGCATCGTGGATCTAGATAAGTTTGAGAAATCTGAAGTATTTTTTCAGTTTCAAGAAGAGTTATCGTTACACCCCAATGCGGTTAAAATTATTGGATATAAGCGTTTTTATGATAAGAACTCTCCGTATGCCACTCCTGTTTTTTCAGATAAGGATTTAGGATGGAACGGTGAAATTGAAAACAGTTATGCCCTTGAGTTTTTAGGACGAGAATATGACCTTTTAGTGAATTATTATAATGAGGATAGCCTATTATTGAATTTAATGTCAATGAAGGCTAAAGCTCGGTTACGGGTCGGGTTTAAAGAAGTTGGACCGACTTACAATGATTTAATGTTAGATACGCCGTTAAAGGACTTTCAAATATTTAAAAAAGAATTGAAAAAGTACTTGGGCATTTTTAAGGAGATTTAATTATGAGAGATTTAAGGGGGGCAGGTGTAGCGTTAATAACGCCTTTTACAGAAGATGGTTCGGTAGATGTTGAAGCTCTTAGAAGAGTAGTGGCCTATAGTATTGAGGGAAATATAGACTACTTGGTAGTTTTAGGTACTACAGCAGAGTCTGTAACTCTATCAAAAGCAGAAAAGCAACTTGTTATGCGAACTGTTGAAGATGCGAACCGAGGTGCTTTACCATTAGTAATCGGTATTGGCGGTAACAATACTATGGCGTTGGTAGAAGAGCTACAAACGGCAGACTTATCTGCATATGATGCGATTTTATCTGTTTCTCCGTATTATAACAGACCTACGCAAGAAGGTATTTATCAGCATTTCGCAGCGCTTTCTCAAGCATCGCCGTTACCGATAATTTTATATAATGTACCTGGTCGTACCGGTAGTAATATGTTGCCAGAAACTGTCGTTCGCTTAGCAAAGAAATTTGATAATATAGTAGCAGTAAAAGAAGCTTGTGGCGATATGACACAGGTACAAGAATTAATATCGAAAAGACCAGCCGGCTTTCTAGTGCTTTCCGGAGATGATATTACCGCATTACCAACTATAGTTGCTGGTGGTGACGGAGTAATTTCTGTAATCGGACAAGGTTTGCCAGAAGAATTTTCTAAAATGGTACATGAAGGATTAGCTGGTAATACCGAAGTAGCCTATAGCTATCACTATAGAATTCAAGATGGTATGAAGTTAATTTTTGAGGAAGGAAACCCGGCCGGCATTAAAGTTATTTTTGAATATTTAGGTCTTACGAAGCCCTTTGTGCGATTGCCATTGGTTGCCGCGAGCGATGCCTTAAAGCATAGAATTGTTTCTTTTATGGAATCTATGATACGTGTACCTGCATAAATATTCGTTAAATCTTCTCTAGGTAGGACGTTCTTATGGTATAAAGCCTGTATTTTTATTGGTTTAAAATGTTTTTTAAATCCATTGATAATCACTAATTTTGCAAAATGTTTTTTAAAATGAGGAGAGTTTTTCCATTACTATTGATTGCCATAGCTTTACAATCATGTAGCGAGTACCAAAAGGTACTGAAGCACGATGATGTAAAAGCTAAATACGATATGGCAGAAACTTACTACGAAGCGGGCGATTTTAAAAGAGCGAACAGATTGCTTGAACAAATTGCACCAAAGTATGTAGGTAAACCTCAAGGTGAACGCGTTATGTACTTTTTGTCTAACAGTTATTTTCAGCGAGAAGATTACAATATGGCCGGGTACCAATTCGAGCGTTTTGTAAAATCGTATCCTAAAAGTGATAAGGCTGTTGAGGCAAATTTCTTAGGTGCAAAAAGCTTCTATGAATTATCGCCAGAATATTCTTTAGATCAAACAGATACAGATAAAGCATTATTGAAATTGCAGAATTTCATTAACACCAATCCTGATTCAGAATACTTTGCAGAAGCTAATGCAATGGCTCAAGAGTTAACTACTAAAAAGGAAGAAAAAGCTTTTGAAATTGTAAAGCAGTATAATAAACTTGGCCGTTTCAATTATGATATGCTAAAATCGGCAGTAGCGGCAAGTGATAATTTTGTTTCCGATAATCCTGGTTCTCCATTTAGAGAAGAAGCTATGTATATTAAGGTTGATGCCTTGACGCATATGGCGGTAAATAGTTTTGAACAGGTTAAAGAAGAGCGTTTGAAAAATGCTAAAACTGCACATGTTGCTTTGAAAAAGCAATTTCCAGATTCGAAATTCGACAAGCAGGCAACTGATTTAATTGAAAAAATTGACAAAGAATTACAACGTATGCAAGCGCAAAACGTTGAATCAAAATAAATAATGTAATTATGAATATGAACGATTTAAAAAACTCTAAAGCAGCTGTGTCAACGGTAACTATTGACCGTAATGAGTTCGATGCACCTACTGAAAATATCTACGAGGCAATTTCAATCGCTTCTAAACGTGCTATTCAGATCAATTCTGAAATTAAGAAAGAACTTTTAGAGAAATTAGAAGAGTTTGCTACTTATAGCGATAGTTTAGAAGAAGTTTTTGAAAACAAAGAGCAGATAGAAGTTTCTAAGTTTTATGAAAAATTACCTAAGCCACACGCAATGGCAGTAGAAGAGTGGTTGACAGATAAGATCTACCATAGAAATACAGAAAAAGACGCTTAAGAATTATGTTGAACGGCAAAAATATTCTTTTAGGAATTACCGGAGGAATTGCCGCTTACAAAACTACATTCTTAGTTCGTTTATTTATAAAAGCTGGCGCTAACGTTAAGGTCATACTTACCGATAGTGCCAGCTCTTTTGTTTCCCCACTTACCCTGGCTACTTTGGCTAAAAACCCTGTAGTACTTGATTTTGTTAAGACAGAAGAGAATACTGTCGATTGGAACAATCATGTAGAAATGGGACTTTGGGCAGACTTAATGGTCATAGCACCAGCTACGGCGAATACAATGTCTAAAATGGCAACAGGCAACTGCGATAATATTTTAATGGCTACGTATTTATCGGCTAAATGTGCGGTTTTTATTGCTCCGGCAATGGATCTTGATATGTACAAGCACCCGAGTACCAAAAGTTCTTTAGATGCCCTTACATCTTTTGGTAACATGATCATACCGGCAACAAGTGGTGAACTTGCTAGTGGTCTGCATGGCGAGGGTAGAATGGCAGAACCAGAAGATATTGTTAGCTTTATTAAAAAGCAGTTATCTGAAGGATTGCCATTGTCAGGAAAGAAAGTATTGATTACTGCAGGTCCGACCTACGAGGCAATTGACCCAGTACGTTTCATAGGTAATCACTCCTCCGGATTAATGGGTTTCGAACTTGCCAAAACGGCGGCTAATCTTGGAGCTGAAGTCTATTTGGTGACCGGACCCACACATTTGTCCGTCATTCATGATAATATACATGTAGTCAATGTAGTTTCTGCTGACGATATGTATCATAGCTCCCAAATGTATTACGATACTTCAGATATTGTCATTTGTGCAGCTGCTGTAGCCGATTATCGACCTAAAACTGTAGCAGAACAAAAGATTAAAAAATCCGAAGAAAACTTTACTATTGAATTGGTAAAGAATAAAGATATTTTGAAGACTTTCGGAGATCATAAAAAAAATCAATTTCTGGTAGGTTTTGCATTGGAGACCGAAAATGAAGTTGAAAACGCAAAAGGTAAACTTAAACGTAAAAACTTAGATGCCATCGTATTAAATTCAATGCGAGATAAAGGTGCTGGCTTTGGCGGTGTTACCAATAAAATTTCATTTATAGATACCAATTCTAACATTACTACGTTTGAACTAAAGACCAAGGCAGAAGTTGCCGTGGATATCTTCAATGAAATTATTAAAAGACGGTATGCGTAAGGCTATATTTCTATTACTTTTCACTTTTTTTAGCTTAGTATCAAATGCACAAGAATTAACCTGTGCGATAACAGTCAATTCCGATCAATTATCACAAGGCGAGCAGCAGGTATTTAAAACTTTAGAGCGTTCGTTAAATGATTTCATTAATAAAACAAAATGGACAAACCGTGTATATAAAGAGAATGAACGGGTAAATGCCCAAATGTTCATTACCATTACCTCTTTCGAATCAAATAATTTTAGTGGTAATATTCAAATACAATCTTCTAGACCAGTTTATAATACCTCTTATTCATCTCCGGTTTTTAATTATAAAGACAATGCGTTCAATTTTCAATATATTGAATTTCAACCTTTAATTTTCAATGAGAACCAGTTCGAATCTAACCTGGTAAGCGTTATGGCTTACTATGTATATATTATGTTGGGCTTAGATGCCGATACTTTTTCTTTAGAAGGCGGAACAGATTTTTATAGAAAGGCACAGAATATTGTAACTCAAGCTCAGGGTAGTAATTCTGCCGGATGGAGCCAGTCTTCCGACTCTAACAGAAGTAGATTTGAGCTGGTAGATAATCTTTTATCGAATACCTATAGAGAGTATCGAATAGCAATGTATAACTATCATCGAAAAGGTCTCGATATTTTGCCAGATAATAATAGTACGGGCAAGCAAGTTATTGCCGGTACCATGAATTTGTTTCAAACTATGATTAATAGAAGACCTAATGCTTTTTTGATTTCTACATTCTTTGATGCAAAATCTGAAGAAATTAAGAATATTTTTTCTGACGGACCAAAAATAGATATTATAAAGCTGAAAGAAACATTAAATAAAATTGCTCCGTTATACGCTTCTACTTGGAACGATATTAAATATTGAACCATTTTACAAAACGGAATTATAGATTACCTTTGTGAATCTAAAATTCTAACGCGTGCTTTCAACCCTTTCCATTTCCAATTACGCATTAATTGATCGTCTAGAGGTAGACTTCGACAAAGGTTTCACGGTTATTACCGGTGAAACAGGTGCTGGTAAATCTATTTTACTTGGTGGTTTATCACTTGTGCTTGGCAAACGGGCAGACTTAACCTCTTTACGTGTCAAGGATGAAAAATGTATTATAGAAGGTACATTTAAAATAGACACCTACGGACTCCAAAAATTCTTTAAAGAAAATGATTTGGACTATGAAGATAGTACGGTTATTAGACGCGAGATTTTGCCAAGTGGTAAATCGAGAGCTTTTGTAAACGACACTCCCGTTACCTTAGGGGTGTTATCTACTTTGGGTGAAAACCTTATAGATATTCATTCTCAGCATCAGACCATGCAACTTACCGAAAACGACTTTCAGTTGAAATTGGTCGATGCATTGGCAAATAACCAAAAGCGATTAACCGAATTCAGAAAAGGTTTAAAGACGTATCGCAAAGCAGAGAAAGAACTTCAGACCTTAATCGATATACAAAGTACAGCAAATAAAGAGCAAGATTATAATACCTTCTTATTAGAAGAATTAGAAAAAGCACCCTTAAAAGTGGGTGTTATAGAAGAATTAGAAGAAGAATACGAGCAGCTGAACAATGTAGGGTTGATAATGGAGCAATTGTCTAAAGGCGATCAATTGTTCAATGATGAGCAAATTGGTGTTTTACCTTTGGTGACAGAAATGCGTCAGTCACTTTCTAAGTTGGTCGATTTTGGATCCAATTATAAAGATTTGTTCGAGCGTGTAAAATCTGTACTTATAGAATTAGATGATGTTAATTCAGAATTGCAACGCTTACAAGAAAGTGTAGAAGCGAACCCTGATCAGCTTGAGCAAGTAAATAATAAATTACAGTTACTGTATAATTTATTAAAAAAGCATAATGTTGGCGATATAGCTGAACTAATTATCATAAAGAACGACCTCGCCGATAAGGTTTTTGAAACTGCCAATTTAGATAATAAAATTGCGACAAAAACGAAAGAGATTCAAGAGTTAGAAGCGGTTTTAGAAACTCAGGCGGTTGTTTTGAGCGAAAAACGAAATTCCGTAATTCCTCAATTAAAGAAAAAATTAGAATCAGATTTAGGGCTTTTAGGTATGCCTAGTGCATCTTTTGAAATTAAACTGAGTACTGCAGAAGCATTTATAGCAACTGGTAAAGATGAACTTTCATTTCTATTCACAGCGAATAGAGGAGGTAGCTATGGAGAATTAAAAAAAGTAGCATCTGGTGGAGAATTATCAAGAATAATGTTGGTGATCAAAGCGATATTGGCTAAGTATGAAAAGCTACCGACAATTATGTTTGATGAGATAGATACAGGAGTATCTGGCGAAATATCTAACCGAATGGCAGATATTATGAAAGATATGAGTACCGATCTTCAGGTGTTTTCAATTACACACTTACCACAAGTAGCATCAAAAGGAAATCATCATTTTAAAGTTTTTAAAACCGAAGGTAAAGAGCGTACCATGACGAACTTAAAGCAACTGACCATTGATGAGAGAGTGGTAGAGTTGGCTCATATGCTAAGCGGTAAAGATGTATCCGATTCTGCTTTGGCACATGCAAAAGAGCTTTTGAATGCTGCTTTATAATCATAAATATAAATACTTCTAAATAGTAAAAAGTGTCTTTTTGCATTTTGATGTTCGAACACCTTAAACAAGACGATTGTTTTAGGGTTTTTAACGCGATACATCAATTCTCTTTTAACATATTTTAGATATCTTTGAATATTAAATCTAACTATAGAATCAACCATCATGGGATATAACTTATTAAAAGGAAAAAGGGGAATTATTTTTGGAGCATTAGACGCGAATTCTATTGCATGGAAAACGGCACAGACGGTTCACGCAGAAGGTGGTACCTTTGTATTGACAAACGCCCCGATTGCCATGAGAATGGGACAGATTGATGAATTGGCTAAAGAAACAGGTTCACAAATTATACCAGCAGACGCAACAAGTGTTGAAGACTTGGATAATTTAGTAGCAAAGGCAGTTGAAATTTTAGGAGGAAAAATTGATTTCGTATTGCATTCGATTGGTATGTCCGTTAATGTTCGTAAAGGTCGTGCTTACACCGATGAGAAATATGATTTTACAGCAAAGGGATGGGATGTTTCAGCTCTTTCTTTTCATAAAGTATTACAATCACTTTACAAGGCAGATGCTATGAATGAGTGGGGTAGTGTTGTAGCGTTGACCTATATGGCGGCACAAAGAACATTCCCAGATTATAATGACATGGCTGATAACAAAGCATATTTAGAATCTATTGCCCGTAGCTTTGGGTATTTCTTTGGTAAAGAGAAAAAAGTACGTGTAAATACGATTTCTCAATCACCAACTGCAACTACGGCAGGACAAGGAGTAAAAGGATTTGATGGCTTTATCAGCTATGCAGAAAAAATGTCTCCGTTAGGTAATGCAACAGCTCAAGACTGTGCAGATTATACCATAACATTATTCTCTGACCTTACAAGAAAAGTGACCATGCAGAACTTGTTTCACGATGGTGGTTTCTCTAACACAGGGGTTAGCCAAGAAGTTATAGAGAAGTTTTAATTTAGATTTTAGTTTTCCAATTTTGTTGGAGCCTATTCAAAGGAGAGTAATAATGAACTTGTCGTTTTCTTTTATCATTCCCGTATACAATAGACCCAACGAAATTAAAGAACTGTTGGATAGTCTACGTTTACAAACCTATGACAAAACTTTTGAGGTGGTGATCGTCGAAGACGGGTCTACTATTTCATCTGAAGAAGTCATAGGTGAGTATGTAGATTCTTTGGCAATATCATACTACAAGAAACCCAATTCTGGTCCTGGTGATTCTCGAAATTACGGTATGGGCAGGGCAAAAGGCAATTACTTTATCGTATTAGATTCTGATTGTATACTGCCACCTCAATATCTTGTAGAAGCAGAAAAGAGTTTGCAAGAAGATTATGTGCATTGTTATGGTGGTCCAGATGCTGCACACGATTCTTTTTCTACGGTTCAAAAAGCGATCAACTATGCTATGACCTCTTTTTTGACCACTGGCGGAATTCGTGGTGGTAAAAAGGCGGTAGATAAATTTCAGCCCAGAAGTTTTAATATGGGTATTTCTAAAGAAGCGTTTGAAAACGTAGGCGGATACGGAAATATTCACCCAGGTGAAGATCCAGATTTAACCATTCGTATTTGGAACAAGGGCTATAGAACAAAACTGATTTCTGAAGCTTTTGTATATCATAAAAGACGAATAGACTGGAATAAGTTTTATATTCAGGTGAACAAATTCGGTATGGTACGCCCAATTTTAAATAAGTGGCATCCAGAAACAAAGAAAATCACCTATTGGTTTCCTACAGTATTCTGTTTAGGATTATTGTTTTCAGTCGTATTTGGGTTGGCGGGTTATATGTTTCCGCTATATATTTATGCTATATATTTTTTGCTGTTGTTTATAGATGCCCTTCGAAAAACCAGTGATTTAAAAGTGTCATTACTATCTTTAATGGCAACTGCGATACAATTTTTCGGTTATGGGTACGGATTTCTAAAATCAACCCTGTATATTAATTCTTCAAGTAAAAAACCAGAGGAAATTTTTCCAAAATTATTTTTTAGAGTGAATTGATGGAACGGCTAATAGAATGGATACAGACAGGATTGAAGAAAAGGAAGGTAAAAGTCTTTCTTATGTTCTTGTTATGTGCATCGTTTGCTTGGCTTATAAATAAACTATCTCTGACCTATACCAATAACACGACCTTTAAGGTGGAGTATATAAATATTCCGAAAGAGTTTTTATTGGCGAATACTCCTAAAGATGAAATTCAGGTTCGTTTACAGGCGGCGGGATTCCAGTTTTTAGGATATGAATTTAAAACCAAGCATATTCAATTAGATGTAAGTAAGGTAATGCATAAAGATGACAGCTATTATCTAACAGCTGATCAAATAAGAATTCAACTAGAAGCTCAGTTGAATAATTATAGCACATTGACCGACTTTGAAAGCGACGCCATATATTTTGACTTTACATCGTTAGATACAAAGAAAGTACCGGTAAGGGCTGTCTTAGATATTACTTTTGCTGCGAATCATATTCTTGAAGGAGATATAAAAATTAGTCCAGATTCTATTCAAATTTCAGGGCCTAAAAGTCAAATCGATTCCATTTCTGTGGTTAAAACTGCAGTTATTAATAAGAGCGAGTTAAGTAATTCTTTTACAGATGAAATCTCACTTCAATTACCCAAACACTCAAATGGCACTACCTTTTCGAATGACATGGTAACGATTTCGGGCGAAGTAGTTAAGTTTTCAGAAAAAGTAATCGAAGTGCCGATCACCGTAATTAATTTACCGGCAAATGTAAAAGTTCGTACGTTTCCAGAAATAGTTGAAGTGCGTTGTCAAGGTACATTAGAACATTTAAAAGAACTTGAGAGTACCGATTTTTCAGTTGAGGCAGATTATGAAAAGGTAACGAAAGAAACAGATAATAGGCTCTCGATACAATTGGTTAGTTATCCGAGTACGTTGAATAATGCGGTCATCACCACGAATGAGGTTGAATTTATATTGTTAAGAGAATGATGATAGTTGGTTTAACAGGTGGGATCGGTAGTGGAAAATCTACGGTAGCAGCGATGTTTAAAGAACTAGACGTGCCCGTGTATAACTCAGACGACCGAGCTAAGTATTTAATGAATACGTCTATTGAAATCAAAGAAAAGCTAATTGCGTTATTAGGCGATGAAGCTTATGAGAATGGTCAATTAAATAGACCATTTATAGCCAAAAAAGTTTTCAATGATTCCGAATTATTGGCAAATCTTAATGGTATTGTGCATCCCGTAGTTAGACAAGATTTTCTTGCCTGGGTAAAAGAACAAGATTCTTGCTATGTAATTCAAGAAACTGCGTTGTTGTTCGAGAACAATTCTCAAAATCTTTATGATCGAATTATTGTAGTAACTGCTCCTAAAGAACTTCGAATATCGCGCGTCTTAGATCGCGATAATTCAACCAGAGAACAGGTAATGGCGAGAATCAATAATCAACTTGATGATGAAATAAAAATTAAATCAAGCAATTTCGTAATCGAAAATATTGATTTAGAAAGAACTAGCTCAATTGTTCTTCAAGTACACGCTTCTATCTTAACTGATTGCTAGTTATTTAGCAATTTTAACATTTTTGTTAAGGTTAGGTTAAACGTGCTATCGTCTAACTGTTAAATCTTTAATTTTAACACCCAATGAACAAAAAGTTATTTGTGCTCTTAATAGTTTTAATGAGCCTTTCTCTTATTGGTCTGATTTTCGTTCAAAGTTTCTGGATTAGTAAATCTATAGATAGCGGAGAAGAGCAATTTTCTAGCAGTGTATCTGAAGCCTTGAACAGCGTCACCAATAAGATTACAGAAAGAGAATCTAAAAATTATTTCGACAGGTATTTACATGCGAAGGATAGTGCTGGAGGAGAACTAAAGGGTACTCAGCTTACAAATTTTTTCTTTATTGATAAGGATGTCAATTCCAATGAAATTTTACTGTACGAACACGGTATTTTAGAAGAGGATTATGGTATTTCTTCTACGTTCTTTGATAGTAGTGATGGTGCAGATACTACCATCATTAAAAGTTATACCAGTAAAAGAACGACATCTATTTTTAGAGCAGATTTCGATTTAGAAGATAATACCCCAAGATTGAACCCTATACAACGATTTGAAAAAATTGGCGGGATTACTAAAATGGAAAAAGCCGCCATGGAAGATGTGTTTATGGTTTATGCAAAGCGTGTGCCTATTCATAAACGTGTTTCTAAACAAGAAATTGAGTTGTTATTGCAACGCGAGTTAGAAAATAGAGGTGTTGATATTGCTTTTGAATATGGTGTTTATAGTAATGGTCTGCCGACCAAAGTAAAATCGCCGAAATTTAAATATGCAGAGGCGAATATTTATAAATCTCCCATGTTCGTTGATTATGAGGGAGTTTCAAATTTTGATTTGTTAATTTCTTTTCCGAAGAAAAAACGATTTTTGGTAGAGTCTATTTTAGGTCTGGCCCTACTTTCATTATTGTTTACAATTATTATAGTTGTAGCGTATGCAGGGGCAATTTATCAGTTAATTCGTCAAAAGCAGATTTCTGAAATAAAAACAGATTTTATAAATAATATGACGCATGAGTTTAAAACACCCATTGCAACTATAAATTTAGCTGTTGAAGCAATCCGGAATCCGAAGATAATCAATGACCACGAAAAGGTTTTGAGGTATTTACAGATGATTCGAGATGAGAATAAAAGAATGCATGCTCAGGTAGAAAATGTATTACGAATATCAAAACTCGAAAAAAATCAGCTTGATATAAGTAAGGATAGGGTCAATGTTCACGACATTATAGAAGATGCAATTACACATGTTCAATTGATCGTTGATGATAGAGGTGGTTATATTCATACACATTTAGATGCAGAACGATATGAAGTTTTGGCTAATGAGATGCATTTTACCAATGTCATTGTAAATATGTTGGATAATGCTATTAAATACTCAGAAGTAGCACCTAAAATAGATGTGTTTACAGAAAGAGCTAAAAATTACATTATTATAAAAGTACAAGATCAAGGTTCTGGTATGAGTAAGGCTGTTCTTAAGAAAGTATTTGAAAAATTCTATCGAGAACACACCGGAGATATACACAACGTTAAAGGGCATGGATTAGGATTGTCATACGTTAAAAAAATAGTTGAAGACCACCAAGGCGAAGTTTATGCCGAAAGTGAAAAAGGAAAAGGAAGTACATTTTACATCAAACTGCCGTTAATATAAAAAAATATGGAAACAATAAACAAGAAGATACTTTTAGTTGAGGACGATCCGAATTTCGGAATTGTATTGAAAGATTATTTGTCAATGAATGACTTTGATGTCACTTTGGCGAAGAATGGAATGGAAGGTTTTGAGAAGTTCAAAAAAGATAATTATGATATCTGTATTTTAGATGTTATGATGCCTTATAAAGACGGTTTTACGTTAGCGAAAGAAATTCGTGAGAAAAATGAGAACGTGCCAATCGTTTTTTTAACGGCAAAAACGATGAAGGAAGATGTTCTTAAGGGGTATAAAGCTGGTGCAGATGATTATTTGAACAAGCCTTTTGATTCTGAGGTTCTATTAATGAAATTAAAAGCTATTCTACAGAGAAAAGCTTCTAATGGTTTGGCAGATAGCAAGAAATTCGAATTTACAATCGGTGGTTTCCACTTAAATTCTAAATTAAGATTCTTGAAATATAAAGATACCGAGTCCATTAAACTTTCTCCTAAAGAGAATGAGTTGTTACGTTTACTGGCTTTGCATGAAAATGATTTAATGCCAAGAGAGTTAGCGTTGACCAAAATTTGGAGAGATGATAATTACTTTACTTCACGTAGTATGGATGTTTACATTGCCAAGTTACGTAAGTATCTAAAAGTTGATGACACCGTAGAGATATTGAATATTCATGGTGAAGGTTTCCGTTTGGTAGTAAAGACGGAAGGCGAATAATTTCAACAAGAGTTACCATAAAAAAAAGCATCCTTTCCGGATGCTTTTTTATTTTTATAATTTTTTAATAATCTCGTTTACAATTTCAATTGGAGCTTGATCAATTGAAACAGTAAGTACATCTAATGGTGTTTCAAGGTCATCGAATTGAGATTGTAATAGTCCCGCAGGCATATAATGATTTTCTCGTTTATTGAGTCGTGCTTCTATGAGCTCAAAACTACCTTCTAAATAAATAAATTGATGTTTGTTGTCTAAGTTTTTTCCTAATGTGGCTCTGTATTTTTGTTTAAGAGACGAGCACACTATTACTGCACCGGTTTCTAAATTAGCTATACCAACTTCATTAAGTTTTTCTAACCACCCTTGACGATCCTTGTCGTTTAACGGGTGACCTTCTTTCATTTTCTTAACGTTCGCCTCTGGGTGAAAACTATCTCCGTCAAAAAAAGGAATATGCAATTTATCGGCTAAAAGCTTACCTATGGTAGATTTTCCACTACCTGATACGCCCATTACAAATAAAATCTGTTTGTTAACCATTTTTTAAATTTACCAATTCATTGTCAATTCCTGGCAATAGTGTTTCCGCATTATAATCGAAATCGACCCATTTAGTTTCTTCATTTCTTAAAAACCAGGTTAACTGTCTTTTTGCGAATCTTCTAGTATTCTTTTTGATCTCTGAGATGGCAAAATCTAACGTCCATTCGCCGTCCAAATATTTAAATAGCTCTTTGTAACCAACAGTTTGTAATGCATTGTATTCTTTAAAAGTTAATACACTTTTTGCTTCATCTAGCAAACCAGCTTCTACCATAAGATCTACTCTCGAATTAATACGATCATAAATTAATGGTCGGTCAGCCTTTAATCCGACAGATAAAACTTTAAATTCTCTTTTTGCCTTAGGTTTGTTTATATAAGAAGAATAAGGTTGTCCGCTACCGATGGCAACCTCAAGAGCTCTAATTACTCGTTGCGGATTATGGATATCTACTTTTTCGTAATATATAGGGTCTAGATGTCTTAGTCTCGACTGTAAAACCCTAATACCTTTCTTAGAGAGTTCATCATTCAGCTCTTCTCTAATGTTTGGGTCTACTGTGGGGAACGTGTTTAGTCCGTCAGTAACGGCGTTCACATAGAGTCCGCTACCACCAACCATAATGACCACATCATGTTTTTTAAATAGATCAGCTAATTTTTCAATAGCTTCCCGTTCATAATCACCAACAGTATATTGTTCGGTAATACTTTTATGCTGTATAAAATGGTGTTTAGCTTGGCTTAGTTCGTCAATACTGGGTACAGCAGTACCAATATTCATTTCTTTAAAAAACTGCCTTGAATCGGCCGAAATGATTTCTATATTGTAATGTTGGGCTAAGAGTATAGCTAATTTGGTTTTACCGATGGCAGTAGGGCCAACAACGGAGATAAGAGTTTTATTCATTTAGTATAGATCCACAGTTATAACAATGTTTTGCGTCATCTCTATGACCTTCTTTGCTACAGGTAGGGCAAGATTGAGTATTGACATGAACATAGCTTCCTGAATTTTTTAAGTTAGAAGTGTCTTTTCCTTGTTTCGCAAATTCGGCAGTAACCATACCTGTCGGTACCGCGATAATACCATAACCTAATAACATAATTATGGTAGCAATTGCCTGACCTTGCGGAGTAATAGGAGCAATATCACCATAGCCTACGGTAGTTAAAGTTACTATCGTCCAATAAATACTTGTAGGTATGCTAGTAAAACCAGCTTCATCACCCTCAATCAAATACATAAGGGTACCCATCATTACCGAAGCAATAAGTACGGCGAAAAGAAATACGGTAATTTTTGCTCTACTAGCTTTTAAAGCTCTTTTTAATTGCGAGGCTTCGCCAAGAAAGCGGGCAAGTTTTAGAATTCTAAAAACCCTAAGCAATCTAAAAGCACGTACTGCCAATAGCACTTGAGAGCCTGCAAAAATATAAGATATGTATAACGGTATAGTAGAAAGAAAATCTATAATACCGTAAAAACTAAAAATATAATGACTTGGTTTTTTAATTGAAATAATACGTGCGATGTATTCAATGGTGAAGAAAATGGTAACTACCCATTCTAATACAAAAAGGATTTCATGGTACTCTGCATCAATAGCCTTTACACTTTCGAGCATAATTAGAATTACGCTGAAAATGATAATAACGAAGAGAATAATATCGAACAATTTACCCATAGGGGTATCTGCTTCATAAATTATTTCATGAATCTTATTCCTCCAGGGTGACAGTTTTTCGTTCTCGTTCAAACTAATCGTTTATTTCCATTATTTTAAGTACCCGTTTCTTTCTTAAATAAGATTCAATAAGATAATTTGCATCTCGAGTACCGTTCATAGGGGTGATAATACTTTCTAAGATATGAATATTATTTATTTGATAGTTAAGGTCATAGAATCCGAAGCCAACTAATGAGCCATTTTTTATTAAAATAGCACTCTGTTCTCCAATTTCTCGTCCTTTGTCAATAATTAAAACCTTGTTACCGTTGATGCTGTTTTTAGTAGTTGCAGCAATTACACGTGCATTATACTCTTCAGCATTTTCTTTATTGATACAAGCGCCCTTACATGTGCCATCGTCATAACCAGAACAATTTTTACGAGCTTCACTAATGCCATTCACTTTTTCGCATAATCCGAAATCCTTCGTAATTTTATATAAGTAATTTTTTGCACTGAATACTCCGTTAAAAAGAGCTAGTGGTTCTTTGCATTCTCGATATGGTTTTATTTCTAAAGCGTAATATCCATTTATGTTTGTGCTCATGCAGTTTGCGTGACTGTACATTCTTTTTTTAGGTATTATGCTGTACTTAGGTCTAATTTTTAATAGCTCTTCATGTTCTTTTAAAATCGCAATAAGTTCATTTCCGGTAAGTTCAAAAGTTACTTTTTTAGTGTCTTTTGCAATTTTACGAGATTTATCACTTGTTTTGGTAAACAGTTGATTGACCCTCTTTTTTATATCGCTTGTTTTACTAAGGTGAATAATATTTCCATCCTTATCATGCATATAGAATACACCTATTTTATTAGGTAAATCTCTAACAATATCTAATTGTTTTTCTGAGAGTTCGCCTTGGGTCTCTTTTCGTATAGTTTCTTTAATAATTACTTTTTCTGAATCTTTGGCCAGTAAAAGTTTAAACAATTTTATGGTAGCTAGGGCATCGCCGTTTGCCCTATGTCTATCGCTCACCGGTATGCCTAAAGACCTTACCAATTTACCTAGGCTATACGATTCAGCGTCTGGTAGTAAAAGCTTCGACAAGTCTACTGTGCATAAAGTTTTGCGTTCAAAATTATAACCTAAACGTCTAAATTCAGTTCTTAAAATTCTATAATCGAATTGTGCATTATGAGCAACAATAATAGTGTCTTCGGTAATTTCAATAATTCTTTTGGCTACCTCGTAGAATTTTGGCGCGGTTCTGAGCATTTTACTATTAATACCCGTAAGCTTAACTACAAAAGGTTGTATTTCTTTTTCAGGATTTACTAGGCTAATAAATTTATCGACTACTTTTTGACCATCAAACTTGTGAATAGCAATTTCAGTGATTCCCTCCTCATTAAATTTCCCTCCTGTAGTTTCAATATCTAAAATTGCGTACATGTAATATAATCTGATTTATGGGGTAGTGGTGTTTTGAGGTATTAATTTCTGGATCCAAAGATACTACTTCCTATACGTACCATGGTACTACCTTCTTCAATTGCAATTTGATAATCACCACTCATACCCATTGATAGTGTCGCAAAATCAGTATAATTATTTTTGAGTTTGTTAAAGAGTAATTTTATGCTAGCAAATTCTCTACGAACTTGATTCATGTTATCGGTAAAAGTGGCCATACCCATTAGCCCCACAATTTTTACATTTTTAAAAGCTTTAAATTCTTCGTTAGCTACTAAATCAAGTAGCTCTTCTTCGTTAAACCCAAATTTCGTATCCTCTTCTGCAATATGAACCTGTAATAAACATGAAATAACTCTGTTGTGTTTTTCTGCTTGCTTGTTTATTTCTGACAATAATCTAGGGCTGTCAACACCATGAACCAAAGAAACATATTCAGCCATGTACTTAACTTTGTTTCTCTGTAAGTGACCTATCATATGCCATTCTATATCTTTTGGCATATTCTCCCATTTTTCGGTCATTTCTTGAACCCTATTTTCGCCGAAAATGCGCTGACCAGCATCATATGCTTCTTGAATATATGAATTAGGCTTGGTTTTGGAAACTGCCACTAAGGTTACCGAATCGGGTATGGTATTTTTAACGGCTAATAAACTATCTTTTATAGACATATAACTATGAATTCTTAATTTCTACTATTTAGAAAATTGACTTGATATGTTTTCAGCTTTTCTACTCGCGGAATAATCGTAAAAGCCCTCTCCAGATTTTACTCCTTTTTTACCCGCCATAACCATATTGATTAATAATGGCGAAGGTGCATATTTCGGGTTTTTGAATCCGTCATGCATTACATTAAGGATAGAAAGACAGACATCTAAACCAATAAAATCTGCCAACTGTAATGGTCCCATTGGGTGAGCCATGCCTAATTTCATAACCGTATCTATTTCTTCAACACCAGCAACGCCATGATGTAAGGTTTCAATTGCCTCGTTAATCATTGGCATTAAAATTCTATTAGCCACAAAACCAGGGTAGTCATTAACTTCGGTTGGGGTCTTGCCCAATTTTTCAGAAAGATCCATGATGACATCGGTCGTTTCATTAGAGGTGCTATATCCTCTAATAATCTCAACCAACGACATAATCGGAACAGGATTCATAAAATGCATTCCAATAACTTTTTCAGGTCTACTGGTTGCAGCAGCTATTTGAGTTATGGAAATAGAAGAAGTATTTGAGGCTAAAATGGTATTTGCATCACAAACGTCATCTAGCTCTTTAAAAATTTTAAGCTTGATAGTTACATTTTCTGTAGCAGCTTCGATAACAAGATCTGCATTGGCAACCCCTAATTTCAATTCTGTAAAAGATTTAATATTTGCTAAAGTATTTTCTTTGTCAGCTGTAGTTATTTTTTCTTTGGCTACCATTCTATCCAAATTCTTGGCGACGGTAGAGAGCCCTTTGTCTAAGGCATCTTGAGAAACATCAATAAGGTGTACCTGATATCCGTTTTGAGCAAATACGTGGGCTATTCCGTTACCCATGGTACCTGCGCCTATAACTGCTATTGTATTCATATGTTCTTTGAATTAAATGCTGCAATAATTTGTAAAGCAACTTTTAGAGCTTGTGTTCCTTGTTTTAAACTGACAACAGGTGTCGTATTATTTGCAATTGCATAAGCAAAAGATTCAAGTTCGTCTAATATGGCATTATTAGCTTCGACAGTTGGGTTCTCAAAATAAATCTGTTTTTTAACACCTTCTGCATTCTGTAAAATCATATCAAAATCTCCTGGTACATTAGGGGCATCTTTCATTTTTACAACTTCAACCTTCTTCTCTAGAAAATCTACAGAGATATAGGCATCCTTTTGAAAAAAGCGAGATTTTCTCATATTCTTCAAAGAAATTCTACTGGCTGTTAAATTGGCTACACATCCATTTGCAAACTCTAGTCGAGCATTTGCAATATCAGGCGATTGACTAATTACTGAAACTCCGCTTGCGTTAACCTGTATAACTTCAGAGTTTACCACACTTAAAATAGCGTCGATATCATGAATCATTAAATCTAAAACAACAGGTACATCAGTGCCTCTGGGGTTAAATTCAGCCAATCTATGTGCTTCAATGAACATAGGGTCTTTAATAGCGTGTTTTACAGAAGTAAATGCTGGGTTAAAACGCTCAACATGACCTACCTGACCTTTAACGCTGTATTTTTGTTCTAATGCAAGTAAAGAATTAGCCTCTTCAAGATTATGGGTTATAGGTTTTTCAATAAAAATATGCTTCCCTTTTTCTATGGATTTCTTTGCGCATTCGAAGTGCGAAAGAGTAGGGGTTACGATATCTACAACATCTACGGCATCGATTAAATCTTCGAGGTTTTTGAAATAGGTATATCCGAACTCTGAACTTACTTTTTCTCCATTAGAACTATCTGCATCATGAAAACCAACAAGTTCATATTTTTTAGATTCATTTAGAAGTCTAAGGTGAATTTTGCCTAGATGCCCAGCTCCTAAAACGCCAACTTTTAACATTTGCTTTCTTTTTATCAAAAATACACATAGTTAGGTACTTTTATCCTATTGCATAATTTCAATTTAATAAAAAAATGAGATTAGTTTTCATAGGTACTTCATCGTTTAAAGAACTTTGTTAACTTTGATGGTCAAACCGACTACCATTGAGAGATACCTTAAAACACAGGGGCATGCGCAACCATCTAGCGCAAATATTGATTGACAAAGGAATAGCAGATAAAAAAGTGCTAGATGCCGTTAAGGAAATACCTAGGCATTTGTTTATGGACAGTAGTTTTGAAGGACATGCCTATCAAAACAAAGCATTTCCTATTGCCGCAAACCAGACTATTTCGCACCCGTACACCGTTGCTTTTCAAACGGAACTATTACAGATTGAAGAAGGTCAAAAGGTATTAGAAATCGGTACAGGTAGTGGCTACCAGACCGCAGTTCTATTAAAACTTAAAGTAAAGGTGTATACCATTGAAAGGCAGTTAGAGCTTTTCAAGAAAACCAGTTTATTTTTCAAGAAAATGGGTTATAGGCCAAAACAAGTGATTTTTGGCGATGGTTATAAAGGCTTGCCTAAAGAAGCACCTTTCGACCGTATAATTGTAACTGCTGGGGCGCCTTCAGTACCAAAAGCACTTTTATCTCAATTAAAAGTTGGGGGTAGGTTAGTTATACCCATCGGATTTGAAGAACAAATAATGACCCTATTTATTAGAACCACCGAAAAAGAATTTTCAAAGACAGAATATGGTTCTTTTAGGTTTGTACCGTTATTAGAGAATAAAAACTAGTTGTTGAAATTCTTCTTTACACGATCTAGATCTCGCTTATTATCACGGTCTTTCATAGTCTCTCTTTTATCGTAAAGTTTTTTACCCTTAGCTAAAGCAACTTGCATTTTTGCAAATCCTTTTTCATTAACAAAAACGCGAAGTGGTACAATCGTTAGACCAGAAGTGTTTACCTCTTTACTGAGCTTTTTAAGTTCTCTTTTCTGCAATAATAATTTACGCTCTGCTTTTGGTTTGTGATTGAAATGAGAAGCATGAGAATATTCATCTATCTGCATATTAATTACAAATAGTTCATTTCTGTCATTAAACTCACAGAAGCTTTCTGAAATAGAAGCACGACCTTCTCGTATAGCTTTTATTTCTGTACCAGCTAAAACGATACCTGCCGTGTATTTATCTAATAGCTCGTATTCAAAACGAGCTCTTTTGTTCTTTATGTTGACTGTATTCTGCATCGGGGGCAAAAGTAAGAACATTTCAATGAATGTCTTAGCCTTTTAATACTTATTGCTAATGATATAAATGTGAGAAATTATTAACTAGGACAGTTGCAATTGAAAATAAGTTTTTCAACTGAAGGTATTCCGTTAATTATTTTAACGATAAACAAAGTTCCATTTTCACTATCGTCGATAGCAAAATATTTTTCTTCATTTATTAATTTGTTCACGAATTCTGGTGTAGTATTGCTATGGCCAACGACTAATACACTTTTGTCTAAATTTTCAGCTTTAAATTGGGTAATGTCTATAGTACTCGGGTCATAATATTGAACATCGATATTTTGCTTGACAGAAGTAGGAGCGGCAGTCATAGAGGTCCTATTATAATCGGTGGAATAAATTGCGTCTAACTCGGTATCTGCTAGAATTTCTGCCCAATGCATTGCTCTACCTAAGCCTTTTTGGTTAAGTTCTGGATCTGCATCATCAGGATTACTACGTTCTTTTTCTGCATGTCTAATAAGATAGAATGTAGAAATTGCAGTTTGATCTTGTGTTGTGTCAAGAACTGGTTCATCTTTGCAAGAAAGACTGATTGATAGCAAAATAAAAAGAACAATTTTGAATGCTTTCATGTAATTATGTTTGGTGTATAAAATTAATAACTAAAATTACTTTAAAATAGTACTATAAATAGTCTATTTTTTGTTTTTTTGCATATGAAAAAATTTTGTGGGGCACTTCTTATCGGATTTGTAGTTTTAGGTCTTAAGGCACAAGAAGTCGTTCTGCCTACTGATTTTAGGCAGCAAAACCTTACTGAATATAACGGGAGTTTAGTAAACCCCGCATATAGTTTAAATCGTAATAACCCATCTTCAGTAGCTTTGTGGGCTAGATGGCAATGGCAATCTTATGACGGCGACCCAACTTCACTATTTTTAAATTATACAACAAGAATTAATGATGTTTCTGCTGCCGGTGTTGGTTTCTTTCAACACAATACAGGAGTTTTCTTGAATACCGGAGCTGCTCTTAACTATGCTCATACCATAGAATTGAGTGAAGGTGTTATTTTAGGTGTTGGTTTAAATGTATTTGCTTTTCAACAGAAGTTAGCAGATGATCGCTTTTTTATACCTAACCCATTACAGACTACTGCAGAGAATGATTTTATTCTGCAAATGGCACCAGGAGTTAATTTAAGTATTGATAGATTTAATATTGGTCTAGTATCAGAAAACTTATTCGATTATAACTTCACCTCTAATGAGCGTAACTCTAGTCCTGATGATAGATTGTTTCAGGCTTTGGTAAGTTATGATATTCCTGTTAGCGTCTTAAGTGCAGATGATAGTTCGGTTTTAAGACCTATGTTGTATTTCAAGACAATACCAGGCTTGGATAATCAAGTAGGATTAACAACATTGCTATCAACAAATAAGTATTGGGCACAGGCAGGTTATAATAGTTTTTACGGATTTTCAGGAGGAGTTGGTGGTCGTTTCTTTAAACGATTCTCTTTTGGTGCACTGGTTGAAATAGGTACCAGTTCAGATTTAAAAGGACAAGACCCTTCGTTTGAATTGGTTACTTCTTATAAATTAGGAACGTTACAAACACCTGAGGAAAAACTTAAAGAGCAACTGTTAGCAGAAGAGCAGAAGAATAGAGAGGAGCTTCTTGAAAGTCAGGAAGAACAGGAGGTTGTGTCAACAGAATTGACAGCAGCAGAAAAACTTGCTCTTAAAAATGAGACGAAAAAGCAAAAACGTTTGGCTTTAGTTGAAACTAAAAGAGTTAAAGATTCCTTGTCAAATGCATCTCGACGATCAGATTTAGCGGTAAAGGAGTCTAAAAGAGATATCAAAAGAAGACGAGATTCAATTGAGACTGCTAGAGCTGAACAGGCATTAGCGACTGCCAAAGCCTTAAAACAGCAAAAGCAACAAGACTCTGTTGCTACTGTTATGCGAAAAGAAGCAGAAGCTGTAGCTTTAGTTCAACAACAACGACAAGATTCTATAGCACAGAGCGAAGCTATGGCAATGAAAAATGAAGTTGTAAGTGTTAAAGCTGGCGAAAAGTATGAAGAAGTGGCAAAAGAAGGTTCTCTAGAGCCGGGTTACTACTTAATTGCCAACGTTTTTGGCACTAAGAAATACCTTGACGCTTTCTTGGCCGATATGAAGAAAAGGGGAATTGATGCAAAATCATTCTTTAGAGAAAAGAATAAATATAATTATGTATACCTAGCAAAATACAACTTTATAAAAGATGCAAGACAAGCTAGAGACTCCAAACTTGGAGGAAAATACAATGATAAAATCTGGATATTTAGGGTAACGGGAGAGTAATAAACAAACCCGTTATCTTTCAATAATCTAGTATTTTAATTTATAAGAAGTAGTATTTTATTTAAGTTCTCTTTTGATTAGAACATCTAGGTAAGTAACCGTGTTTAAAAGGTATTTACGATCTTTTGTAATGGTTGCCATTGCAATAGACCCTTGAATAATCGTGAACAATTGTTTTGAAAATTGAAGAGGAGATACCGGTAATTTAAATTCGGCATTATTAATTCCATTTTCAAAAACCAAAGCAATTTTACCTTCTATTTCTTTAATAGTTTCTTTGGCTGCTGCAGCAAGTAATTTGTTATTATGCTGTGCATCTATACCAATATTCAATATTGGACAACCACCCATATTCATGGTAAAAACATCATATTTCTTATAAAATTCAATAAGATTTTCGATTTTTGCCATCGCTTTACCTTCAACTGATAAGTGTTCATCAATAGCTGTGAGCAATACAGATCTGTTAAATTCGAATGCAGCAAGGGCTAAGGCTTCTTTATTTTCAAAATTACCATAAAGTGCACCTTTCGTTAAGTTGGTGGCATCGGTTAGGTCGCTCATACTAGTACCTACGTAACCGTGTTTATTAAACACGGGAGCGACAGTCTCAATAATATAAGCGGTAGTTCTTTCGGCTTTAGTAGACATATAAGACTGTTTTATGCGAATATAAAAAATCTATACTGTATGGTATATATTGTTGATAAAAAAAAGCGTTCATATTGTACATATGAACGCTTTTATCTCAATTTTTTAAATATTAGACGGTAATATCTTCTTGATTTCTAAAAACCAAACTATTGTCAAAGGCATCAAGCAAGACGACACTATCAGATTTAATTTCACCACTAAGAAGTGCTTTAGACATATTGTTGAGAACCTCTTTTTGAATAGTTCTTTTTACCGGTCTAGCACCAAACTGAGGATCATATCCTTTTTCAGCTAAATAATCGATAGCCTCTTCGGTGGCATCTAATGTAATTTGTTGTTTGTCTAGCATTTTCTTCAAACTTTCTAATTGAAGTCTTACAATTTCTTTGATATTATCTTTTGTTAAAGGTGTAAACATAACAATGTCATCAATTCTATTGATAAACTCAGGTCGAACCGTTTTCTTTAAAAGACCCAGAACTTCAACTCTGGCGGTCTCTGCTGCACTAATAACATCCACTGCGTTTTCAAAAGTTTCCTGAATGATATCGCTACCCATGTTACTGGTCATAATAATAATGGTGTTTTTAAAATCTGCTACACGACCTTTATTATCCGTAAGCCTACCTTCATCTAACACTTGTAATAAAATGTTGAACGTATCTGGGTGAGCTTTTTCGATTTCATCTAACAGCACAACAGAATAAGGTCTTCTACGAACCGCTTCGGTTAATTGTCCGCCTTCATCGTAACCAACATACCCTGGAGGTGCACCTACAAGTCTACTGACCGAATGTCTTTCTTGATATTCGCTCATGTCTATTCTTGTCATTGCATTCTCATCGTCGAATAAGTACGATGCCAAGGTTTTAGCAAGTTCTGTTTTACCAACACCGGTAGTTCCTAAGAAAAGAAACGAACCAATAGGCTTTTTAGAATCTTGAAGTCCGGCTCTGCTTCTCCGTATCGCATCTGAAACCGCTTCAATAGCTTCTTCTTGACCCACTACACGTTTGTGTAATACTTGCTCAAGTTTTAGTAATTTCTCGCGTTCACTTTGCAACATTTTAGTAACTGGTATGCCTGTCCATTTTGCAACAACCTCAGCTATATCATCACTAGTTACTTCTTCTTTGATTAAAGTCCCAGAATGTTGTTGTTCTGCTAAATCATCTTGCAATTTAGTCAGGTTCTCTTGTGCCTCTTTAATTTTGCCGTATCTAATTTCGGCAACTTTACCATAGTCACCATTACGTTCTGCACGTTCGGCCTCAGCTTTAAAGTTTTCTATATCAAGTTTAGTCTGTTGAATATTATCAACGACTGATTTTTCACTTTCCCATTGCGCAAAAATTTCGTTTCGCTCTTCTTTTATGTTTGCTAAATCTAGATTTAATACCTGAAGCTTTTGCTTGTCATCTTCACGTTTGATCGCTTCGATTTCAATTTCAATCTGCATAATTTTGCGATCGAGCACATCTAATTCTTCAGGTTTAGAATTAATCTCCATTCTAAGTTTAGCAGCAGCTTCATCCATAAGGTCAATAGCCTTATCTGGTAAAAACCTGTTAGTTATATATCGTTGCGATAATTCAACAGCCGATATAACCGCCTCATCTTTAATACGAACCTTGTGGTGTGCCTCATATTTTTCTTTAATACCTCTTAGAATCGAAATAGCACTTTCTGTATCTGGCTGGTCTACAACCACTTTTTGAAATCTTCTTTCAAGAGCTTTGTCTTTTTCAAAATACTTTTGATATTCATCTAAAGTAGTTGCTCCAATAGATCTTAACTCACCTCTTGCAAGGGCAGGTTTAAGAATATTAGCAGCATCCATAGCACCTTGTCCGCCACCAGCACCAATAAGCGTGTGTATTTCATCAATAAACAAGATAATATTGCCATCTGCGCTAACCACTTCTTTAATTACGGCTTTCAAGCGCTCTTCAAATTCACCCTTATATTTTGCGCCGGCGATTAAGGCACCCATATCTAAAGAATAAATAACTTTATCTTTTAAGTTTTCAGGTATATCGCCCTGAATAATTCTATGTGCCAAACCTTCTACAATGGCAGTTTTACCTACACCTGGCTCACCTACTAGAATAGGGTTATTCTTGGTACGTCGAGATAAAATTTGAAGAATTCTACGAATTTCTTCATCGCGACCAATTACCGGGTCTAGTTTACCACTATCTGCTAATTCATTAAGGTTCTTAGCATATTTCTTTAGTGAATTATAGTTGTCTTCAGCGTTTTGCGAGGTAACTTTATCGCCATTTCGAAGTTCATTGATAGCAGCCATTAAATGCTTCTCAGTAGCCCCTTGGTCTTTTAAAATCTGTGCAATTTTACTTTTAGATTTTAATATGGCTAAAAATAAATGTTCGATAGAAACATATTCATCTTCCATCTTTTTAGCGATAATACTGGCTTCGTTTAATGTTTTGCTGGCTTCTCTAGAAAATTGGATATCGCCACCTTCAACTTTTGGAAAACTTAAGAGTTCTTTTTCTAGAATTTGTTGAACAAGTGAAAAATTGATACCTAGCTTTTTAAGTAAAAAAGGCATGACATTCTCTTCGACTTCGGTAAGTGCTTTAAATAGGTGTTCATTTTCAATTTGCTGATGTCCCTTATTTTGGGCAATCAGTTGGGCTTGTTGTATGGCCTCTTGCGATTTTATAGTGAAATTATTTATATTCATTTTCTGTAGTTTTAGTTAATTGTAATACTTTTGGTAGATAATACTCAACAATCTTACCAATTAGTGGTACAGGACAAAATGTCTGTAAATCGGTAAAACTTAATGACATTTAGTCAGTCTAGGGGTGTTGAAATGACAACATTAAATTAAGAATTTTATGGGATTATTTGGTGGTTTATTTGGAGGTTCTAAGGGTGATGGGGAAAATTCTTCATCGGGCATTCCTTGGATACCTTTAAACTCAGTAGCTCAATTAAAAGAAATTAAAGAGGCGTCGAGCGGTCGACCTCAGGTAATATTTAAACATTCTACATCTTGCGGAATAAGTAGAATGGTGTTAAATATGTTTAAAAGTAGTTATGGTCTTGAAAATGGACAAATGGATTTGTATTTTTTAGATTTGCTTGCTAATAGAGATGTATCTAATGCAGTGGCTTCTGAATTTGGAGTGATGCACCAATCTCCTCAACTTTTAATAATAAAGAATGGGGTAGTGGTAATACACGATTCGCACAGTGCAATTTCTGATATCAAATTAGAACAATACGTATAAAAAAAAGCCCCGTTTTACGGGGCTTTTTTATTAATTAAATTTTTGATTGTTCAGAATACTTTTGAGATTGTTTTTTAAATCTTCACCTGCATCATAAACCATTTGCTCATTGGTAGGGAAAGGTACTCTTGCCAATTGTAATAGAGAAACTAAATCATTATCTAGTGCTCTTTTGTCACCATCGTAATTTGCATAAATATGTTCAAATACGAATTGACTAGTTAATGGGTATTGATTAATTTTTTGTTGTTTTTTTAAGTCAATAAAACTAACTACCCCTGTTACTTTGGCACTTTTAAACTGTGTAAATTGATAGAAATTACATTTTACAGTTTTAAATTTATCAACCTTAACACTATTTCCAAGGCTGTCTGTAACTACATTGCCATTTCTGTCTTCAACAAAGGTGTAGCCATCTTTAATTTGTCTTTCTTTACTTATTTGTTTCTCTCTAATTTGTTCAGGAGAAACATTGATGTCTTGAAAAGAAACTTCCATTTGATAATCATACAATTGATTTTGTATTCTATTCGTATGGTATTCTGTCCAGTTAGAATTTAAACCGTATGTATTTAAATTTAAAAGTTCTTCCTCTAATCTTTTTGGTATGATCTGATCAGTATTGTTGGTCATGTCAACAATTACATAATCTAAACCTTTTAAATATGCTTCATCGATTTTAGTAACCACATCTTTGTAGTTTGGATTTACTTCATCTAAATATTTAAGGTCATTATAGGCATTTCTATAATCAACTTTGTAGTTAGCGGTATTTAATAGCGTAGTAGCTTTGGAATACAAATATTCAGATAAATTAGATTTAGCTGCAATGATATCATCATCGTAATTCTTAAAATTAAAGTGTGCCCTTCTATTCTCATCTTGAATATGTAAAGGAAGTAAAGGGCGAATACGTTCTTGAATAGATTTTAAACGACCATAGGCATTAAAAATCTCTTCGTAGTTTGCTGCATTACCATCTTTTTTAAGAAATTTAATGTGTTGCAATTCCCTTTCGGTATTTTTTTTAAATCCTTCTTCGAGAAGAACAATATAAGTCTGATTACTTTTTTTGGTCTTATTTTCTGCAATATTCATAACTGCTTTATTGATAGCAGTTTCGTAATTGCCAGAGTTCAGAGCCTCCTGCGCTTTTTTTACACCACTACAAGATAGTAGTAGACCTAAAAAACTAAATAGTAGAAATTTTTTCATGTCTATTATTTTTATGATTTATAATAGCTATTCAACAGCCGTGCCATAAAAGGGTTATTAATTAACGAAATAGGACAAGGAATAGTATATTATCGGTGAGATGCATGAATACTTTTTTTATTCAATAAGATATAACAGTATAGTTATTAACTAATTTTAATAAATAAGTTATGTGTTTGTGTTCTTTTTTATATTTCAATAGGTACGCTATTTGTATTTTTGCAACTTATTTATAATATATATCGACATGCAACGCGACACCACAATTTTTAATTTAATTGAAGAAGAGAGACAACGTCAAATCAATGGCATTGAATTAATTGCCTCTGAAAATTTTACTAGTCCGCAAGTGATGGAAGCTCAAGGATCAGTACTTACCAATAAGTACGCTGAAGGCTACCCTGGTAAAAGATATTACGGCGGTTGCGAAGTAGTGGATAAGGTTGAGCAATTGGCTATAGATAGAGCAAAAGTGCTTTTTGGAGCTGCTTATGCAAATGTTCAACCTCACTCTGGTTCTCAAGCAAATGCAGCTGTATATCATGCTTGTTTACAGCCAGGGGATAAGATATTAGGATTCGATTTATCTCATGGTGGTCACTTAACACATGGTTCGCCTGTAAACTTTTCTGGTAGATTATATAACCCTGTATTCTACGGTGTTGATAAGGAAACCGGTAGATTAGATTACGATAAAATTCAAGAAATAGCTTCAAAAGAGCAACCTAAATTGATAATCGCTGGCGCATCTGCATATTCTAGAGATATGGATTTTGAGCGTTTTCGTAAGATTGCAGATAGTGTAAATGCTATATTATTGGCTGATATTTCTCACCCTGCAGGATTGATTGCGAAAGGACTTTTGAATAATCCAATTCCTCATTGTCATATTGTAACGACAACAACACATAAAACATTAAGAGGTCCAAGAGGCGGATTAATATTGATGGGCGAAGATTTTGAAAACCCATTTGGTATAAAGTTAAAAAATGGTAATCTAAGGAAAATGTCAGCTTTATTAGATTTAGCAGTTTTTCCAGGAAACCAAGGTGGACCGTTAGAACATGTAATTGCAGGTAAAGCAATCGCTTTTGGGGAAGCTTTGACAGAATCATATGCCACATACATATCGCAAGTAAAGAAAAATGCTGATGCAATGGCTAAATCTTTTGTAAAACGGGACTATAACATCATTTCTGACGGTACTGATAACCACATGATGCTTATAGATCTTAGAAATAAAAATATTTCAGGTAAAGATGCCGAGAAAGCTTTGGTTTTAGCAGATATAACTGCGAATAAGAATATGGTGCCATTTGATGATAAATCACCATTTGTAACTTCAGGAATTCGTTTTGGTACTGCAGCTATTACTACTAGAGGTTTGGTAGAAAGTGATATGGAAATAGTTGTTGATTTTATTGATCAGGTTATAATGAATCCTGAAAACGAAACCATCATTAATGACGTTAAAGGTAAAGTCAATGCAATGATGAATACAAGACCAATTTTTAAAGCATAATTTAAATAGTTTATTGATTTAGAGTTTTTATTCAGATAAAAACTCTAAATCACCATTTACATAAGTATTTTTATTTACATCGTAAATAGAAGCCTCATCGTCTTTGTCTAAATAGATACCCCAAAATTCAGAATAAGATTTTGGTGTCATATCCGATTGTGCTTCATTGGCATCTATATTCTCAAATACATCTTCAAATATAGGTACGAAAATCTCATATGGTTTTTGAGAAAGACCTCTTGTTAAAAAAACATAGTTGAAGGCAATTTGCTTTAAAATGTCATTTAATTGGGTTGATATACTTTGGTCGTAAATTCGTTTTATAACAATACTTGTGTCATTTAAAAATAACGTAAGTTCTTCAATATCAATAGTATGTTGATTTTTTAAATCAAGAATTTCTAGCTCGTTATGTAAAGGAGAATCTTCTTTACCGTTGTTGCCCCATCTACCGGTATTAAAATGTGCAAGTAGTTCTAGAAGGTCTAAATTGCAAGATACTTCTAATACTAAGCTTATAGAATTAAACGTAATATGCTTGTTATTAAGCTTAACATTAGAGAAATAATGAAAGCCGATAGCGCTTAGAAATTCATCTAAACCAGCAATCTCTTTGGTATATTCTAACTTTGAATTATTGATAAAGTTTTCGTAGTTAAATGGCATATAGTTCGAAATTTATAGCATTCTTTCTTATAAAGATACCTTTCTCACTTTGCAATTTCACTTAGGAAATCCTTAGAATTTCGGAGGATATTATTATAAAATCACTTTTAAATTTTTAAACCATTGATATTCAGGATTATAAAATTTAGGTGTTTAAAGAAATCCTCGTGTTTTAGCCTCATTGATTAAGGCAAGATCGTTACCGTTTTTGACATCAAATAGGGCCTTAAGCTGCCTTTTTCTAGCTTCTACCGTAGTATTTGCAGAACCAATTAATGGCGCAATGTCTCTTGTATGTATACCTTGAGAAAGGTGGTATAGAATTTTTTGATCTTGTTCATCGATCACGATATCAGTAGACATTCTGCGACGTATAGCAGATAGTGCACTAGCGGTATAGTAAGGTGAATTTTTTACGATGGTTTCTACCATTGTTTTAAGTGACAATTCATCAATTTCAGATTTAACCATATACCCATCTGGGTTAACAGTTTTAAAAATATTATTGATTCTATAATTGTCGCTATAAGAAGACATGAACACAACTTTTGAATTAGGTACCTCAGCTCGCGCAACAATGCCTAAATCAATTCCTGTCCTTGGGTCTTTCGATTCTGGAGAGAATAATTGAATATCCAATAAAATGACATCATAAGGTATTGCTCGTTTCGAGTTTTCAATTTTGGATTTACCTTTTTCGAAACTGGTAGCAATCTCTACTTTTACATTGAAATCTGTAAAATCAGCATCCTCAAGAATATATTTATATCCTAATGCGGTCATTTCGTGATCATCTACCGCTAAAATTCGTACAGTGTTCATAAATTACGATTCTAATGTAATTTACTAAACGTTTTTATATGTGGTATTATTATCACACTATTTTTTAGATTCAATTTTAACAGGAATATTTAAAGATATGGTAGTTCCTTGTCCTTCAGAGGAATCTATATGAAAGGTTCCATTTAATTTATCTATTCTAGAGGTTATATTTCTTATTCCGATTCCTTTTTTGCCTTTATTGACATTATAACCAATACCATTATCGCTCATGATTACATTAAAGGTAGCATCGTTTCTATAAAATGTTACTTCAAAATAGGTACAATTAGCATGTTTGATCGCATTTTGATAAGTTTCTTGTATTATTCGGTACACGTTAATTTTAATATCGCCAGCTAAACTATCCCAATTTTCGTCTTCGTTAAAATGAAATATAGTTTTGATATTGACATTTTTGTTATTGGCAAGCAGCGTTTCAACAGAGTCGGTAAAATTGTTTATTTTCTGATATGCGCTATGGCTTAATTCATGAGAAATAGAACGAATTTCATTTTCAATTTCTTGCAATGAGCCAATAGCTTTTGATTTTTCTTGAATAGCTTCGTCGGTTGAGCGTTTATTCAATCCGGTTAATATCATACGGGCGCCTAGCATTTTACCGAGTACACCGTCATGCAGTTCTTCTGATATTCTTTTTTGCTCTAATCGCTTCACCTCATCTACTTTTTGTTTTTGGGTCAACATGAGGTTGAAAATCTCTTGGTTGTTCGCCTGTTGTTGCTGATCAAACCGAAGTTTTTGATTTTTTGCGCGTTGGTTGATTATGATGTAGATTGAAAGTCCAAGTAAGAAGAAGCCTGTGGCAATACCAATCCACATCTGCTTTTGTTTTGAGAGTACTTCTTTCTCGCTTTCCAATTCAACATTTTCGGCTATGAATTCATCGGTTTCAAAACGGATTCTAGCAAATTTATTCTGCTGTTTACGGTCTTCACGTTGAAGGCTATCATTAAGGTTCGTATATTTTTGGAAATAATCAGTTGCATTCTCCTTGTCTATCTTGGCTAATAAAGACCAAGTTTCTAACAATCGTTCATTTGAATTCCCAGCATAGGCTAACCTTTCAGATTCTTTGGCTTTAATTATAGCATTAAGTGTGTCTTTGGCAAAAGCTTCGTATTCAGCATAATTATAAAAACTTGAGGATAAGCTACCTAGGTCATTTACTTTTTTCTTAATTTCTATTGCTTTAATAAAAAGGTTTTCAACATCTACAGTGTCTTTATTATATAATTTCGCAGTGGCAAAGTTACTTAACGCCTTGGCGAATAGGTCGGGGGTCTTTACAAATAAGTTATTGGTGCTTAAAACTTTTTCGAAATTTTCAATTGCTAGCAGGTACTGTTCGTTGTTCCTATAGGTTACTCCAATATTATTAATAAGTCTGGCTTCACCAGTATTGGAATTGGGGGTCTTTTTTAGATAAAATAATGATTCTTTGTAATACGAAAGTGATTTATCATATTCTTCTAAATCGTTCAAAACGATACCTAAAAGATTATAACTATCAGATAATTTTTTGTCGTCTTCAATTGATTTAAAATTTTCTATAGCTTTTACGGTATTTGCTTCGCTGCCTATATAATCTTTGATTTTCATTTGAATAGTGGCCATGCGCAAATACATTTCTCCCATGTTTCCTTTGTTATCAATGGCATTGAAAATACCTAGTGCTTCTGAATAATTGTAAAATGCGCTATCCTTGACATTATTTTTATTAAAAAAATATGCCAAGTCCCAGTAGGCATTACCAAGAGCAGATGAATCTTTAATGCGCTTATTAAGCAAAATGGCTTGTTCATTTGCTTTCCGGTATAATAAACTGTCAGTTATAAAATTGGTGTTGTAAGAAAGATTTGAGAAGTATATAGCTTTTAGAGAATCATTGCCAGCATTTTTTGCAAGATTAAAAGCTTTTAATTGTAGGGATAATTTATCTTCTTCTGTTATCTCGGGAGCAAGACTTTCAGATACCCAGACTGAGATACTGTCGTTGGTGGTTTGTGTTTCTTGTGTTACCTTTTCAGGTTTTGTTTTTGAACAACCAAGACAATTTAAAAAGAGTATTATTATGTAAAAATAAGACTTGTTCAAAAAAAATAATTTTATAGAGATTAAAAACCAAGGTATAAAAAAATAGCCTTTAACATGTTTGTTAAAGGCTATTTTTGTTTTTACAAATTTTAATTATGCAATAGTTTTTGGCGGTCTTCTATCATCTGGTGGTAAAGCACAATCATCACAAGCTAGTGCTTTAGAAATATCGTTCATAAATTCAAATTCACTAGCTGTGTTCTGAATTATTGATGTTGCCATACCTATTGTCATTATCGCAACTGCTAAAATACTTGTAACTTTTTTCATATTGTCTCTGTTTATTAGGGGTTTTTGGTTTATGATATAGCTAAAGTACTAGTGTTCGTTGAGTAACGAAGCCAATATTTAAAGTCTTGAGTAGATGAGTTGATTCTGATAGTATATGAACTAGTTGTGAGAGAATTCTTTAATTTAAAGAAGAAAAGGTGGTTTTTGAAAGAATATTCTTAAGGTTATTCATATTCTCCCTGTATGTTTTTGAAAACGGTAGTTGTTCGTTAACCTGCTTTAAAGCACAAACAGATTTACCAAAATTAATACGAGAAACATAACTGGTATTAACGATATAACTTTGATGAATACGCATAAAGTTTTCTGGTAGCGTGTTTTCAAAAGTCTTTAACGTTTTAAAGGCATTTATAATTGTACCATCTTTCATGAAAAATTCGGTGGTATTATTATCAGCTTTTAAGTAAAGAATGTCATTGGTATTCAGATATTGAAAATCATTGTAAGACTTTAAACATAAAGTAGCAGGAACCTTTTCTTTCGGCATTCGCTTTTGAAGTTTTAATAGCGATTTTCGAATATCAAATTCGTTAAAGGGTTGTAGCCAATAATCAAAGAAGCCATTTTTGATTGCATCGTAAGCGTAATTTTTGGTTGATGCTATACCTATTAATATCGGCAATTGATTCATATATTGATGAATCTCGGTAACCATCATAAAAACAGATGAATAGTCTTTATTAAGATTGATAAAAACAATATCTGGCGAAAATTTTAGAATATCATTTAGACCGTCTGAAGGGTTGCTAGTGGTATTTATACATTCGAAATCACCATACTCATCTAAAAATGCATGCAATTGCAAATTAGATACAGCATCAGAATCTATTATGGTGTATGTATAACTCAAAAGAAATAGTGTATTCTACGAAATTAAACATAGGTAAGAAAAAGAAGACCTAGAATATCCTTATAAAAACCGAGGACATATTGATAAAATCAACATTGACGGGGCTTGTGAGAGAAAAATCTGTCAACAAATCTGCTAATACAATTACATTTCTTTCTCTTTTGCTTGAAAAGCCCCTAAGTCCGGGTTAGGTAATCGTGGTTCGCCTATAATATCAAAAGGCACTGAATTTGCTGTATTGACATCACCTTTATTGATTACTTCGGATTCTAGCCCAATTCTAAAATCATTTTCGAATGGTAGATAATAATCAATATTACCTTCAAGAATAATAGTAGAGTAAAGCATTTCATCATCAAAGTTGTAAAGCAAATCGTCGTCGATGGTGGATTCGTTGAATTTGATAAAAGAATTTTGAAAACTAAAATTAAATGAATTCTGATTATTCGATTGCAGTAAAATCTCAGTTGAGCTATTGCCATCAATAATACAATTTTTAAACTCGGCTTTGGTTAAATCGAATCCGTCTTCGTTAGCATTTTTTCTGGAATTGTAAATTTCTAGTGCAGCATTAAATCTAAGTCCTTTATTCCAATAATTGGCTATTGTTGCATGTGTAAATGAATAGCTGCCTCCATTTTCAATAAGTAGAGATGAATTGCCAGATGCACCTAAAATTAAGTTGGAAGCCTCTATACTAGTGTTACGCGCCCAAAGATTATATCTAGAGCTATTAAAAACGCGACTATTAGAAATAGTAAGTGATTTCTCGGTGGTGTTTGGTTTACCTTCAACGAAAATACCAAGCTCGGCATTTTTTAAAGTTAAATGATTGATGGTGTTATTTTGGCTGCCGGCGCTGATCCAAAGGGCACCCCATTGGCCAGGTATCTCAGCAAACTCAGGTTCAAGTCTATCGCCTTCAAAAATTACCTCACCTTCCAAAAGATCCCCATTTTCGCTAAGTTGTCCGTTAATAGAAATTTGAGCTCCGTCTTGTACTAAAATTCCAGAGTTTTGATGAAAGTGAATCCTTGAACCTGCATCTATAACAAGTTCTTTTTCTTGGGGAACAATGGCATAACCGTAAATAACATAAGATTTTGCATTTGTAAAATTTAATTGCTCATCTTTTAATTCAAACCCCTTTACTTCGATAGGGTTTCCAGAATCATCATTATAGAGAACAACAGTTTGATTGCTATTTTCTGAAGCCACATCAGGAAAAAGAAAAATAGCATCTTTCGCTAGGGTAACAAGTTCAACTGATTGTTGATAGGGTTCACTGTCAAATTGAATAGCATCGGTATATACCAGCTCGCTCAAAGTATCGTCGTTGATATCTATTGTGGTTTCAATAAGAATAAAAAGACTGTCTTTGGCATAAAGGGGAATATTTTCAAAATTTTTGCCGGCAACTCCGTCCACATTCAATCTGTAAAAACTCTCATTACCATTTTTAAGAGCGATTTTTGGAATTATAATATCATCTTTACTGTCATTGTAGACTTTTAAAAAATAGGTGCTACTACCGATATTCGCGAAAACAGTATCGAGATAAACCGTGTCTTTAGAGAAAGACAAAAGACCATTGCTAGGTGTATATTCAAAATCTTTTCTACATGATGTACTCCATAGCATAAGAAATAAAATAGAGATGGATATTAGTATTCTAATCCGCACGTTATATAGGGTTTTACTCGATAATCGAGATTTAAATACTCCGAGGCTTGCCTCGAAATTTAAAGGTTGTTTTCTTACGAATGCCTCGTGGGCTTACCCCGAGGTTATTTACTAAGTTAAAGGAATATTTGTTTAATCTCTTCAGGAATTCGTGTAGGTCTGTAAGATGTACTATCAAGAAGACACCATTCTGTGCTTGATCTAACCAATAATTTTTTGGTCGTGCCGTGTTTCATCTCTACAATTCTAACACATTTGGCACCAGAACTAGATTCTATATGTGTTGATATGATAATTGGGTCATCTAATACTGCTGCTCGCTTATATTCTATATGATGGGTTAGTACGACCCAAATGACATCTTGCTGCATTTTCGCAGTTGCTACGGTTTGCCAGTGTTCTTTAGAAATATCTTGTATCCACTGTACATAACGTACATTGTTAACATGGTTTAAATCGTCTAAATCGTCATGCGAAACAACAATCTCTTTTTGAAATGCCATATTTCTATTTTTTCTCTATTTGCACTTCAAACATTTTGTCCCAGAACTTACCGGTAACAAAAAATGTTTTTCGTTCGGGGTGATACGCAATACCGTTAAGCACGTAATTTGTTTTATCCCAATTTTCAGTTTTAGTAATGATATCACTCAATCCGCTAAAATTGATAACACCTTCTATAGCGCCTGTATTACTGTCAATAATCATAACACTTGGCTTTTGATAAACGTTGGCGTAAATTTTTCCGTCAACATATTCTAATTCGTTAGCAGAATTAAATATAGAAGAATTGGTCACCGTTTCTATATAGCCATCTTCGGTCATCGTATCCGGATTCAAAAACCATATTTTTTCTGTTCCATCACTTTTAAAAATCTTGGTACCGTCGTTCGTTAAACCCCAGCCTTCACGACTTTTACCGTACTGAAAGTTATCTAATTTTTTGAACGTATTTAAATCATAAATAAATCCTATTCCGCTTTGCCAAGTAAGGTGATAGATTTTGTTATTAAGTATGGTAATACCTTCGCCGAAATATGTTTCATCTAAATCTATTTGCTCGAATACCTTGCCGGTCTTGAAATCTAATTTTCGCAAAAAAGACTGTCCCTTTTTACCTGTAGACTCATATAAGGTATCATTATGAAATTCTAAACCCTGTGTATATGCCATAGTATCGTGTGGGTATTCGTTAATAATTGTATAAGTATAAATTTCTGGAGCTTTTTCAGAAAGGACTTTTAAGTTTTTATTAATATCGACGGTTTCACCATCAAAAGTGATTTTGGCGGTCAAAATCTTGTTACCAAGAGTGGGGACATTAATTATAATTTTATCGTTGTTAATCGGAATTGTGGTGCCATCAATGCTATATTGAATACTTTCTATTTGTTTTTCCTTCTTATTTTTAATGGTAACACCAATTTCTTGGTTTTGATTCACTTGATTTACATTTTTTTCTAAACTAATTTCAAATAAGGCAGACGGTTTTTGATTGCCACTACCACAAGATGTGAATAAGCTGGTAATAAGAACGATACAGAAAAAATTTATAATTTTCATTTAGAAATCGGGTATTTGATTTTACGTAGTAAGTGTTTGCAAGAAGGGTTTCTTGTTATTAATAGGCAATTTAATTCATAAAAATTAGAAACTAAAGGATTGTCAAAGTTTTAAAAGATTGTATATTTGCACCTGGCAAGTCCTACACGACCAGCTCCTGTAGAATCCCCCAGGGTGGGAACACAGCAAGGGTATATGGTCGTAGCGGTGCGATGTAGGTAGCTTGCCTTTTTTTGTGCCTTAAAGTGAAATTTTAAATTTTAAGGTAACATATTCAAAACCAATTCTATATAACGTTTAGCATCGCTTATTTTCTATAAAATGAAAACAAAAGTAGTACTAATTACAGGTGGATCTTCAGGTATTGGCAAAGCAATAGGTGTACATTTAAAGGAGAAAGGATATAAAGTTTACGGTACAACACGTAGTAAAAGTAAATATCCGTCATTTTCTGATTTTCCACTTTTAGAAATGGATGTAAGAAAAGAAGAGACCATTAAAAGTTGTATAGCCTCATTACTTCAACAAGAATCACGAATAGATGTATTGGTAAATAATGCAGGTGTGGGCATAACCGGCCCTATGGAAGAAACCCCTCATGAAGAAGTTTTAAAAGCATTTGCAACTAATTTCAACGGACCTTTAAATGTTATGAACCAGGTATTACCTGTAATGCGTAATCAAAAAGAAGGACTTATTATAAATATTACTTCTATAGCAGGTTATATGGGTTTACCCTATAGAGGTATTTATTCTGCTTCAAAAGGTGCATTAGAGATTGTTACCGAAAGTTATAGAATGGAAACCAAAGCCTTCGGTATCAAGTTAACTACATTGGCACCAGGAGATTTTGCTACCAATATTGCTTCTGGTAGATATCATACCCCTGTTCATGACGATTCGCCTTATAAACAAGCTTATAAGAGCACATTAGAATCTATAGATGCAGATGTTGATAGCGGCGGTAATCCGGCAGAAGTAGGTAAAAAAATTGCTAAAATTATTGAAACCAAAAATCCTAAGCCACATTATAGGGTAGGTTCTTTTATTCAAAAATTCTCATTAACGCTTAAAGGTATTCTACCAAGCAGATGGTTCGAGAAACTATTAGAAGGTCATAGCTCTCATTAAGAAATATACAGTTAAGCGTATGCTTTAATTCTTGTAGATGTTTGAAAAACCATCTACAATTACCATATTGTCTGTAAGAATAGCCTTGTTCATGGGGTATAAAACCAGTTTCTCTGTTAATTCTTTAAAATCGGTACTATGGTATTGTAGAGTAGAATCTACGCCAAGTGTTGCAATGATAGATTTCCACTGATCAAAGTCCGTTTTAATGTTAATGCCAATTAATTCGTATTCAGGTTTTTTCTCTTTAAGTACAGCGATTCTATTAAAAATATCTAGATATTGTTTTTTATTGGTGCCAGACCAGAAGTAAAATAAGACTTTTCTATTAGCTGAAATTTCAGTTAAAGTTTTGCTTTGATTTTCAAAATTTAAAACTTCTAAATTCGGAATTATCTTAGACGGTTGAAGATTTGTAATACCTTGATATAGGTTTTCAATTTCTTCAATATGCATGTTGTTCTTAGATACATTCTTAAATTCATTCAAAAATATTTCAGTGTTTTCAGGAGCATCTTTCTTCTTGAGCAAATAATCTAATGCAACATTTCTGAACAGATTATCTCTTAACTCTTTTTCGACAACAAGACTATCGATCAAATGTAGTTTATGCTTTTTGTAATGTAACTGCTTACTATAATCATTAGCAGAGTCTTTACAATTTTTCACACAGCTCATGTACGCTAAATTTCCGAAATGTGCTTTCATGAAATCATAATAAGGTCTTAGATAAGTAAGTGTATTGTCGCCGTAGTTGATTTGAGTTCGATAACTAAAATAATCTTGGGGTAAGTCGTGAAAATTTTGTTCGGCTGTTTTACGCTTATGCTGAAAGGGGTAAATTTCTTTATACCTATTGTAAGTATAATCGATACTGCCTGTCAATAATTTTACAGCCTCTTCAGAAAGAAGATTTTCTGAATTTATTTCATTAAGATTAGAAACTTTTTCTTTTTTTAATGATTCTATTTTTTCTAAAAAATCTGCTGGTTCTAATTCGTAATAGTCAGTATACATGGCAGAATCTTCGTCTTCAGCGGTAAGGAAAAGATCTAATAGAAAATTATTTGTTTCTTCATTACTTCCAGAAAAAACTAGCGATTCATCAAAGTAAATAGTGTTTAGCCTCACCATTAAACTATCACCTTTTTCTAGGTAGACATATTGAAATTCAGGGGCTAGATTAAAATGATATAGTCCGTTTTCAAGGGATGGAAGTTTAAACTTAAACCGATTTTTATCATCAAGCTTAGCAGAATCAATTTTGAGTCCGCCTTTCATTAAAATAACTTGATTACTTGTCGGATTCACTATTTCACCAGCGAATAGTACCGTTTCTGAATCTTTATTGGTAGAGGAACATCCCATTAATAAAGCTACGCATGTAGAGAGTAAAATTCTTATCATATAGTATATGAATCTGGTATTAGCCAAAAATAACAAACCTAATTACCAGTTGCTGTTAATAGCTAGTTAAATGTTGTCAGCCGCTAACTTAAGAATCTTTTGTCGAATTTGATGATAAACTAGGTAGTGTAAGGCTAGAAATTCAGTATTTTTGCACGGATTTTTAAAATTTTGTTTCTATGTTATCTGTTTCTAATTTATCTGTTCAATTTGGCAAAAGAATTTTGTTTGATGAAGTAAACGTAGCTTTTACCCAAGGTAATTGTTATGGTATTATTGGCGCTAACGGTGCCGGTAAATCTACTTTTTTGAAAATACTTGCCGGGCAAATGGATCCAACTTCTGGTCATGTTCATTTAGAGCCAGGTAAAAGAATGTCAATATTAGAGCAAAACCACAACTCTGCCGATGATTTTACGGTCTTAGAGGCAGTAGTAATGGGTAATAAGCCACTTTATGAAATCAAAAAAGAAATCGACGCTCTGTATGCTGATTACGATGATAAAAATGCAGATAGAATAGGGGAGTTGCAGGTGAAATTCGAAGAAATGAATGGGTGGAATGCTGACAGTAATGCAGCAGCACTATTATCAAATCTTGGTATTAATGCCGATATGCATTATACCTTAATGTCAGAACTAGATTCTAAGTTAAAAGTACGTGTGTTATTGGCACAGGCTTTATTCGGCAACCCTGATGTATTGATTATGGATGAGCCTACCAACGACTTGGATTATGAAACAATTAGTTGGTTAGAGAATTTCTTGGCAGATTATGAAAATACAGTAATAGTTGTAAGTCATGACCGTCACTTCTTAGATACCGTTTGTACAGACATAGGTGATATAGATTTCGGAAAACTAAATTTATATTCTGGTAACTATACGTTTTGGTACGAGAGTAGCCAATTAGCTGCGCGACAACGTGCACAACAAAATAAGAAGGCAGAAGAGAAAGCTAAAGAATTGCAAGAATTTATAGCTCGATTCAGTGCAAACGTTGCTAAAAGTAAACAAGCAACATCTCGTAAAAAAATGCTTTCAAAACTAAAGATTGATGATATTAAGCCATCTAGTCGTAGGTATCCTGCAATTATTTTTGACAGGGAACGCGAAGCTGGTGATCAAATACTACAAGTAGAAGGACTTTCTGCATCTACTGATGAAGGAGAACTGTTATTCCATAATGTAAACATCAACCTAGCTAAAGGTGATAAAATTGCTGTTATTTCAAGAGATTCAAGAGCTACATCAGCTTTTTACGAGATTATAAACGGAAATAAAAAAGCAGATAAAGGTACTTTTCAATGGGGAGTAACAACTAACCAATCCTATTTGCCGGCAGATAATTCAGGCTTCTTTACCGATAATATTAATTTAGTAGACTGGCTGCGTCAATATGCAAAAACAGAAGAAGAGCGCGAAGAAGTATATATACGCGGTTTCTTAGGTAAAATGTTATTTAGTGGCGAAGAAGCACTGAAAAAATGTACAGTACTATCAGGAGGAGAAAAAGTACGTTGTATGTTAAGTAGAATGATGTTAATGCGTGCTAATGTGTTAATGTTAGACGAGCCAACAAATCACTTAGATCTAGAAAGTATTACAGCTTTTAATAATTCTCTCAAGAATTTTAAAGGTACCGTAATGTTGACCACACATGATCATGAATTTGCTCAGACAGTTGCAAATAGAATTATAGAATTGACGCCTAAAGGCAACATTGACAGGTATTCAACGTTTGATGAATATATGTCTGACAAGGCATTGAAAGATCAGCGTAACAAAATGTACGCAGAATAAGCATAGAATAGATTAACCCAAATCGATGTTTTATGAAAACCTACAAATATTTGGCTTGCTTTGTGCTAGCCTTTAGTTTCTTCGCATGCGAAAAATCTTCTGAACAAATTGAAGAAGAAATTCCTATTACTATAGATGCAGATTATACTGTTTTTTTACAGCGAAATAATCAGTTAAGTGGTGTAGTTATTGGATCTGCAAATAATGAGTTAGTTGTTAAAAATACATTGAATTCGTTTAATGCGATACCGGCAAATGCCTTAAAATATCGCACTTCTACAAATATTAGTTATTATTCAAGCAGTAATTGTGAAGCTTCATTGCAATGGTATACTGCTGAAAATTCTATATCTAAATCGATTTCTCTTTTTACCGATATTGATCCTTGTTCAATAGAAATTCTTGCAATGGCACATACTAATGAAATTGTGGCTGTCGCTTATGAGAGAGAGTTGTTAGGAAAAGATAAAGATTTTATAGTTCGAATTAATTCATTGGATGCTGAAGTAGAAAGTCAAACTGAAATTTCTTTAGATAAAAAACCTATTGCAATAGTATCATCTTCAAATAGATTGTTTGTCTTGACCTTGAATGAATTTGTTACTGATGAATTTCATTTATCAGTTATTGATTTAGCCGAAGAAGCTGTTATAATGGAGTTAGATTTAGGATACAATGCTTTTAGATTGTTTACGAATAATACCGGTAAAGTAATTGTTAGTTATCCAGAACTGCATACAACTCTAGATCCTATTACCTTAGAAAAGTCGTATACAACATATGGTGAAAACACCGAGCCAGGTTTTATAACTACGACTGATTTTTTTGTAGATAGTTTAGGTAAATTTTATTTTCAAAAGAGTGTGCCAACCGCAGAAGTAGTGGAGGTGCCAGCAATTTATGACTTTGATAAAAATAGTACGGTAGTTTATTTATTTGAGAATTTTTTGACTGAAACCGAATTGCAAATTAAGTACAATATTGCGGCAGCAACTTCAATTGCCTACGATGAAGAAAACAATTATGTTTTAATCGGGTATCAGAAAAAAGGGCAAGTAGACAAAGGTGGTATTCTAAGAATTACCCCAGCTCCAGATTTTAAATTAATTGATAATATTGATTTAGAAGGCATTCCTAAAACCATATTTGCAAAGTAAAATTCGACTAGCTGTTGAAATATTTACTATTCCAAATAGCAGGATTAAAATTTTTACCCAGTGCGAATCCGTAGAAAATAACCACAGAGGCGATACATTTAAACATAAAGAAAAACAATATCCAAAATTGGGCGTTAGAATTTGATTTAGAGAAAAGTCCGTCAGGTATCATTAATGTCACAGCGAAACTTATAGCAAGAACAAGAATAGAGAGATTGACAATGCTTTTAAAGGGCCACATTAATAACTTGCGTAAAGGTTGAAGGTCATTACCCCATTGATGAATTAAATAATGATATCCATTACCAATTGGTGCAAATAACAAAGGATCATCTTTATCTTCCAATTTAAAAAGTTTAGAAGGCGCTATTATTTTGAATTCTTTAATCTCAAGATTGTGTACTTTTTCAATCGCCTTAATTTTTGATAAGGCTTCAGATGGTATCGGTCCTTTAAAAAATTTTGTATCTAAAAAACGTAAACGGTAATCAATACAGATTTGCTTAATTTCTTCAATGTGATAAATATTTGAGCTGTTAAGCTTATCAATATTAAAGTGGTTATTTATTTCACCCTTACTGGTTGTAACATTTTGTTCGATTCTATCTAACTCATCATCAACCTGTGAAAAGATTTCATAAACTTCTTTCATCCTCATTTCTTCAGATAAAATATGATTTTTTCTAATCTTAGAAAGCTTCTCTTCTATATTCGTTTTAGATAGTAACATGTTCTTTTTTTTAGCAATACACTCAAAGTTAATCAATTAGTAAATTGACTAAAATCTTGTTTAACTTAATTAAAAGTTAATAAAATGTTAAAATATTTTATTTTGATAATTTAACTAGGTGTAAATGACTTCTAATTGTATCTTGACGACGAAATCGAACCGTTTATCGATTACTAGAACATTTGCCCCTTAAGAACCACCTATTATGAAAAAATGGACATCCCTCATGTCCCTGTGTGCCCTGTTTATAGGGCTTGAGACCTATGCACAGGACAATGTGATTGAATTACAATTCGAACGTTTAATCTCTAATATTCAATCAGAAAAGTCCATTATTGAAAGCACGGCTACAAATGAAAATCATTCAACACTATTAAATGCCTTAAGAGCAACAAATCTTGATAAGGTGCTAAATTATAGCGGAGAATTTACCGTTTTTGCACCATCTAATTTGGCTTTTGAAAAATTATCAAAAGCGACTATTGACAAACTATATAATCCAGAAAATAAGAAGTTATTAAAGGCTATGCTTTCTTATCATATCATTGCTGATAAACTTTCTGCTTCAACAATTTTAAAGGCGATGTGCCGAGGTAATGGTATTGCTAAATTTACGACCATTCAAGGGGAAAAAATTACGGCGACAATGAGAGGTATTGATATAGTTTTAACTGATAAATCTGGTAATAGTGCGATTATTGTTACTGCAGATTCTAATCAAAGTAACGGCATCATTCATGAGATTGACACCGTTTTTGTTCCTGAAAAAATGCTTTAATTATCGAAGCGATGCACCCAATTTCTGCTCGTAGGTGTTTTGTAATTTCGACATAATTTTCTCTATCTGTTTCTCTGTCAAGGTACTTTTATCATCTTGAAGCGTAAAGCTTACTGCGTAAGATTTTTTGCCTTCAGGTAGATTTTTACCCTCATACACATCAAAAAGAGTCATGTCTTTAAGGTACTTTCGCTCAGTGCCAAATGCGAGCTCGTAAAGTTCTCGATAGGTTGCCTTGTTGTCTAATAATAAAGCAAAATCTCTTTTAACTTCAGGGTGCTTTGGTATTTCTTTAAAAATAACAGGGGTTGTTTCAATTTGGTTTAGAACTGCTCCCCAGTCGAAATCTGCATATAGTACATCTTGCTTTATATCAAAATGTTTAAGAAGCGACTTCTTTATCAATCCGAAAGAAACCAATTCTTTTTTATTATAGGTAAAAGTTAGTCCCTCAGAGAAAATTGAAGAAGTAGTTGGTTCACTCTTTAAATTATGTATACAAAGTCTTACTAATACAGCCCTAACAGTAGATTTTAGTTCAAAAAAGGTAGTTGCAGAAGCTTTATTCGTCCAACTATCTTGAATTGAATTTCCAGATAGTAGTATGCTTAGATACTTTGGTTCAATTCTCTTGTCGCCTTTTGCATAATATGTTTTTCCAAATTCGAACAATTTAAGATTGGCTCTTCTTCGGTTAATATTATAACTAGCGGCTTCTAGAGCAGAAAATATTGATGCTCTTCGTAATACCGATAAATCGCCACTTAAAGGATTTATAATTTTAACAGACTTAAATTCATCATGTTCTGCACCCAATAGTGCTGTATAATCAGGATTTGTTAAGCTATTGGTCAAAATTTCAAAATATCCTTTTGCAGCTAGAGAGTTACCAATTATTGATTGTATAGTGTGGTCTGCAGTTGATTCTGTAGTAGCAACTGAGGCATTTAATTTTTGACCAAATGCTATATTGTTATACCCGTAGACTCTCAAAATTTCTTCAATTACATCTACTTGTCTTTGCACATCTACGCGATATGATGGCACTTCAAGCCCCATGCCTGTTTCGGTAACATTTTTAACTTTTATATCAAGTGATGCCAAAATAGATTTAATAGTGTCTTGCGGTATTTCTTGACCTATTAATTTGTTAATTTTCTCGAAAGCAAGAAAAACCTCAAAGTTAGGCTGCTTTTTAGAGTACAGGTCATAAACATCAGAAGTTATTTCACCACCTGCAATCTCTTTAATTAATAATGCGGCACGTTTTAAACTATACTCAACATTTTCAATATCAATACCACGTTCAAATCTAAAAGAAGCATCTGTATTCAAAGCATGTCTTTTTGCCGATTTACGTATAGATACAGGATTAAAATAAGCACTTTCTAAAAATATTGAAGTAGTTTCTTCGGTAACCCCAGATCCTAAACCGCCAAAAACACCCGCAATACATAAAGGTTTTTCTGCATCACAGATCATTAAATCGTCTTCATGTAAAGTTCTTTCTACACCATCTAGTGTTATAAATTTGGTTCCTTTTGCTAAGGTTTTAACCAGAATCTTATGTCCTTTTATTTTAGAGGCATCAAATGCATGTAAAGGCTGCCCAAGTTCGTGTAGTACATAATTGGTAGCATCTACGACATTATTTTTAGGAGTAAGACCGATAGCTTTAAGTCTGTTTTGAAGCCAAGTTGGAGATGGCTGCACAATAAGATTACTCAACGTAACCCCGCAATATCGAGGAGCTAATTCGGGTTGTAAAACATCAACATCAATTTTTAAAGATCGATCATTAATATTAAAATGACTTGTTGAAGGTGTAATCAACTCCTTACTAATTTCCCGTTGTTTTAATCCCGCTTTTAAATCTCTAGCGACGCCAAAATGACTCATGGCATCTGCACGGTTAGGGGTTAAACCTATTTCAAAAACTTCATCCTCTTCAATATTGAAAATTTCGGCACATGCGGTGCCTGGTTTTAAATGTTTATCTAAAACCATAATACCATCATGACTATCACCAAGTCCAAGTTCATCTTCGGCGCAAATCATTCCGTAGCTTTCTTCGCCTCTGATTTTACCTTTTTTAATTGTCCAGGCTTCTCCTTCTGCAGTGTAAAGTGTAGTGCCGATAGTAGCAACAGGTACTTTTTGACCAGCAGCAACATTTTTTGCGCCACATACAATTTGTACCGGTGCATCTAAGCCGATATCAACCATAGTGACATTTAGCTTATCGGCATTACTATGTTTTTCGCAACTTAATACGTGCCCAACAACGATACCTTTTAATCCGCCTTTAACAGATTCAAATTTTTCAACTCCTTCTACCTCTAAACCTAAATCGGTTAAAAGTTCGCTGGTTTTCTGTGATTCCCAATCAATTTGTATAAACTGTTTAAGCCAGTTATATGATATTTTCATTCAAAACTTTTATAGGGAGCAAAGATAAAACAATGCCCGTATACATTCAATAAGCTATGAAGTGTTTATTTTAATTTTTAATTCTGCTATTTTAATTGTTTATTACAGATTAAAATATAAATAAACATGAAATTAGGTATTGCAGTACTTTCAATTTTACTAGTATTAGTTGGGTGTAAGGAGGAGAAACCAGAAGTGAATTTATCTGAAGGAATTTGGCTAGTTGAGCTTGATGTAATGGATGGGCAAGCCTTACCTTTCAATCTAAAGGTCGCTAAGAAAATAGACGGTAGCTATGCCATGCAAATATTTAATGCGGAAGAAGTTATAGATGTCGATGAAATAGAAATTAAAGGAGATTCTATTCGTTTGCAAACACCTGTTTTTGAAGGATATTTGACCGGAACGTTTACCGAGAATAAAATGGAGGGTCTTTTTATAAAAGAAAGCTTAAATAGAATAGTGCCATTTACTGCTGTATATGGTACAGAGGATAGATTTAAGATTAATAATAAAAGCGTAGATAATAATGTTTCTGGAATCTGGGAGACTTATTTTAGTCCTGATTTAGCTGAAGAGTACGTAGGTAAGGGTATTTTTTTACAGGAAGATAATAAGGTTACCGGAACGTTTAGAACTACCACTGGAGATTATAGATTTCTTGAAGGTGTATTAGATGGCGATTCGCTTAGATTATCTGCTTTTGATGGTGCCCATGCATTTTTATTTAATGCAAAAGTTACCGATTCGAGTATGAACGGTATTTTCTATTCGGGCAATCATTTTAAAGAGCCTTTTAAAGCTACTAGAAATGACACATTTGAATTACCGGATCCTGACTCGCTTACATTTATGAATGAAGGGTATGATAAGCTAGCTTTCACTTTCCCTGACGGAGATGGGAATATAATATCGTTGGCAGACGAGACTTATCAAAATAAAGTGATTATAGTTCAGTTAATGGGAACCTGGTGTCCAAATTGCTTAGATGAAACTATATTTTTAGTAGATTATTTAAAAAATAACGATAACGTAGAAGTTATTGGTCTTGCTTTTGAATCGGCAAAAACTGAAGCTAAAGCCTTTGAAGGTATTAGAAGATTAAAAGATAGAATAGGAGTAGAGTATCCTATTTTATTGGCTCAGTATGGTACATATGATAAACAAAAAGCGCAAGAAAAATTACCAATGCTAAACCATGTACTATCGTACCCTACTACCATAATTATTGATAAAAAAGGGAATGTACGAAAAATTCATACGGGATTTAATGGTCCAGCAACAGGTGAGAAATTCGTAGAATTCAAAAAGAATTTTAACGAATTAATTTCTGAGTTGGTTAGTGAGTAATTTATATAATGGTCGATTTTCCTAAACCGATGTTTTCGTCGTTTATACTAAAGTTACCATCTAGTTCCATAATATTATCGGCAATAAAATCACCAACATAATTGGTGCCGTATTTTGAACTTCCTAAGATATCTGGAGTTACTATTTTCTTAGAAAATGATTTTAAAACTGCGGCCACGACAGCATCAGATTCTTCATTCATTTTAAAATGCTGTAATAACATAGCCATGCTCAGAATTGAAGCGACTGGGTTTGCAATATTTTTACCGGCAGCATCTGGGTATGAACCATGTATTGGTTCGAACATGGCATGTTCAAGTCCGACAGAGGCAGAAGGTAAAAGTCCTATCGAGCCGGCAATAACGCTACCCTGATCAGAAAGAATATCGCCAAACATATTATCGGTCAAAATAACATCGAACTGAGAAGGGTTTAAAATCATCTGTACCGCCGCATTATCTATAAATAGACAATTTAACTCTACATCTGGGTAGCTCTCGGCTATAGAACGAACTACGCGTCTCCATAAACGAGAAGTCTCTAAAACATTTGCTTTATCTACTAAGGTTACTTTCTTTTTTCTAGAACGTGCAGATTTAAAGGCCAAGTGAGTTATTCGGCTAATTTCAGACTCGGTATAGGTACAGGTATCTGTAGCAGAGTTCCTGTCTTCATCATTCGTTTTCTGACCGTAATAAATACCGCCGGCCAATTCTCTAAAAATAACTAAGTCAGTGTTTTGAACATGAACTTTGTTTAATGGAGATTGTTTTACTAAAGAAGGAAATACTTTTACCGGCCTAATATTTGCAAATAGTCCTAATTCTTTCCGTAATTTCAATAGACCTTGTTCTGGCCAAATTTTAGCTTTAGGGTTGTCATCATACTCAGGTAAACCTAATGCACCAAATAATGTGGCATCGGTATTTTTACATAGTTTTAATGTTTCATCTGGTAGCGGACTTCCCGTTTTCTTAATTGCAGAAGCACCAATAAGTCCCTTTTTAAACGTAAAACTATGACCGAAAGTTTCTTCAACAGAACGTAGGCACTTTATTGATTGTGCAATGACCTCAGGTCCAATTCCGTCTCCTTCTAAAACAGCAATTTCTAAATGCATAGTTAGCTAATACTTTGTAGGTCTATATGTGAAGTTTCGATGATTTGATGAATATCATCATCTTTTACTTCTTTTCTAGTGTCGGCATACTTTAAAAACTCTTCGTAAACCTCGTCTAATTGTACTTTGGTTAATTCGTATCCAACAATTTTAGCTCTGTACGCTAGGGCGGCTCTACCACTTCTAGCGGTTAGAATTATTGAAGATTCGGTAACACCAACATCTGCTGGGTCTATAATTTCGTATGTTTCTCTATTTTTAATAACACCATCTTGGTGTATACCAGAACTATGGGCAAATGCGTTAGCACCTACAATAGCTTTGTTAGGCTGCACCATCATTCCCATTTTACTGGATACCATTAAACTGGTATCATACAATAATTTGCTGTTTATAGTCGTGTCTAAATTTAAATTTGGGTGCTGGCGCAAAATCATTACTACTTCCTCTAAAGAAGTATTACCTGCACGTTCACCAATGCCGTTAATAGTACATTCAATTTGCCTAGCTCCGTTTACAACGCCTGCAATAGAATTAGCAGTAGCTAATCCTAAATCATTGTGGCAGTGACATGAAAGAATGGCTTTTTCTATACCTTTTACATTTTCTCGTAAATACTTTATTTTGGCGCCGTATTCATCAGGTAAGCAATACCCGGTAGTATCTGGTATATTCAAAACTGTGGCACCGGCTTTAATTACAGCTTCACAAACACGAGCTAAGAACTCATTATCTGTACGACCCGCATCTTCGGCATAAAATTCAATATCTTCTACAAAAGTCTTTGCGTATTTAACCGCATCAACTGCACGTTCTATAATAGCATCTCTATTAGAGTTGAATTTAAATTTAATGTGTGAGTCAGATGTACCGATACCTGTATGAATTCTAGGCATTTTGGCATGTTTAAGAGCTTCTGCTGCAACTTCGATATCCTTTTTAACCGCACGAGTTAAACCACAAACAGTAGCATTTTTAACGAGCTTGGCAATGGCTTCAACAGATTGAAAATCTCCCGGACTTGAAACAGGAAAACCAGCTTCAATTACGTTAACACCCATGGTATCTAGACGTTCGGCGATAACTAGTTTTTGTTCACGGTCTAATTTACAGCCAGGAACTTGCTCTCCATCTCTTAAAGTAGTGTCAAATATTTGTACTATATCTTTACTCATTATATTTACGTAGTTTTACTCGTCAAACGAATATATAACCTAAAACACAAAATACTCAAATTTTGTTAACATGTTTACAACGTTAAGTCCGTTTTTTAGGCATATAAAACATTGAATTACAATACTTTAAACTCTTATTTTTACGATGACAAATGCGCATAAAGATGCTTTATTCGTTTTGGTTAAATCACTTTCTAAATCTGAGAAGCGCCAATTTAAGCTTTATGTTGGCAGATTAGGAGTGAATACCGATGCCAAGTTTTTGGCACTGTTCAACTTATTGGATAAAATTAAGAATTATGATGAGAAAATCATTCTAGAAAGTGGCATTGTTAAAAAAGCACAACTTTCAAACCTTAAAGCGCACTTATACAAGCAGATTTTAGTCAGTTTAAGATTGAACCCGGTCAATCAAAATATTAGGGTTCAAATTAGAGAGCAATTAGACTTTGCCACTATATTATATCAAAAAGGACTCTACAAGCAAAGTCTAAAGATTCTTGATAAGGTAAAAAGTGTTGCTATTGAAAACGAAGAAAAGAATATTGCTTACGAAATTGTTGAGCTAGAGAAAATTATTGAAACCCAATACATTACCAGAAGTATACCAGATAGGGCAGATGAACTTGCCATACAGGCAAAAGAATTATCGGGGCATAATGTTATGACCAGTAAACTCTCAAATCTTTCTTTACAGCTTTACGGAATGATGTTGAAGGTTGGTTATGTACGTAGTGATGAAGATTACCAAAAAGTAAAAACTTATTTTAACGATCACTTACCTTTATATAATATTGAAGATTTAGGTTTTCGAGAAAAGTTATGGTTGTATAAAGCCTATCTGTGGTATAGTTTTCTTACTCAAGATTTTTTATCGTGTTACAAATATTCGAGTAAATGGGTAGATCTTTTTTATGATCATAAAGACATGATTTATTTGAACCCTGTTTTCTTTTTAAAGGGCAATCATTACCTTTTAGAATCTCTGTTTTATGTGCAATATAGCTCTCAGTTTAAAGAAGTTTTAGAACGTTTAGAGAATACCATTAAGGAAAAGGATTTTCCTGACAACGATAATATCACTTCACTGGTTTTTATGTACTTAAATGCCAATAAGCTGAACCTACATTTTCTAGAAGGTACCTTCGAAAAGGGACTGTACTTAGTGAAAATTATAGAATACGGTATTAACAAGCATAGAGATAGAATAGATGTTCACCATGTAATGGTACTGTATTATAAAATTGCATGTTTGTATTTCGGTATTGGGGACAATAAGACCTGCATTCAATATCTGAAAAAAATTATAGATAATAAGAATTTGAAAATGCGTGAAGATTTAATGTGCTTCGCTCGTGTTTTAAGCTTAGTTGCTCATTATGAGGCTGGTATGGACTATCATTTAGAAATACAATTAAAAAGTACCTATAAGTTTCTCTTAAAAATGAACGACATGCACGCTGTGCAAAAAGAGATGATCAAGTTCTTGAGAAGTCTTGGGGGCATTTATCCGAGTCAGTTAAAAGCGGAATTTCAGAAATTATATACCGAGTTAAAAAAATATGAAGACCATCCGTATGAAAAAAGGGCATTTTTATATTTAGATATATTATCATGGTTAGAGAGTCATTTGCAGAATAAACCAGTTTCTCAGATTATGAGAGAAAAGGCTTTAGCAAAATCGCGCTAAATATTCTGCTTAAATGAGAAATAATCACATACAACACTTATTAGAAATTAATTTGGCTATGCTCTTCATAGCTACTTCAGGTGCTCTTGGTCGCTACGTACAATTACCTGTACCCGTAACCATTGGTTCAAGAGCATTACTGGCATTTATTGCCTTACTTATTTATTGTAAGTGGAAGGGCTTAAGCTTAAAAATAGAAAAGAAAGATGCTCCAATAATATTTTTAAGCGGTATTTTAATGGGTATACATTGGGTCGCTTATTTTTATGCGCTAAAACTATCTAACGTGGCCATTGGTATGCTTTCGATATTTACTTACCCCGTAATAACGGCATTTTTAGAACCACTACTTTTAAAAACGAAGTTTGAATTAATGCATTTATTACTCGCTTTTTTGGTACTTACAGGTATGTTTTTTCTGAGTCCGTCTTTAGATTTTGAAAATGAATATACCATAGCCATTGGCTTTGGGGTGTTCTCGGCACTTGCATATGCTTTAAGAAATATTTTATTAAAAAAGAAGGTCGCTAAGTATAATGGTTCTATGTTAATGACCTACCAAACAGGTATAGTTGGCATTTTGTTATTCCCGTTTTTATTTACGATTTCTTCTGAAATTATATTAAGTAAGTGGGAAGTTTTAGTGGCGTTGGCTATTTTAACAACAGCAATTGGCCATACTATGTTTTTAATGACCTTTAAACATTTTAATATTACTACGGTAAGTATTTTAAGTAGTGTACAACCCGTGTATGGAATTATAATAGGAGCTATATTTTTGTCGGAAATACCTAAAGGCACCACAATCTTAGGCGGAATACTTATTTTAAGTTCTGTAGTAATAGAAAGTATTCGCTCAAAAAAGCCGACCTGATGTCCGTTTTTAGTTTTGAGAATTTATACCAGGAGTACTCGCGCCAAACTGACTGATAATATTTTCACCGAATTTGGTGAATTGCTCATTTTTAGCCATTTCACGAACCTTTACAGGGTCAAAATTCCCATTAAAATATAAAAACGACCCCGTTTGGCTGTTGTTATTATAAATAAGAATTTCTTTAACTAGATTCTTTTTCTCACGAACTGAAACGACATTTCGCTTTAATTCATCATTTTTTCTAAAAACTTCAATAAATGAATTACCGGTAATACCATTCATTTGTTGATTTAAGAATTGAGTTCTGCTAGCTGTTTCGCTAGGAAATTGCATATATCTTAAATCTTTGGCATTACCAACCATAGCTTTCATTTCAGGTGAAATTTCACTGATTATCGACAACATAAATTGGGGAACGCGAACCGCAGTAACTTGGTTGTCATTTTTATGTGCATTGTAAAAGGTATCAATAGAATTGTAGCTACCGCACGAAGTAATTATTAGGAATACGCTTAGCGCGCAAATTTTCTTTAACATGGTTATAGTGTTTCTCTAAAAGTAGTAAAATTAAAGACACGCATTCCAAATTGGGTCATTTGGTGGTGGAGCAATAATTTCTATAGGTTCTTTTTTTACAGGATGCATTAAACGTAATTTTCTAGCATGTAAGTGAATACTACCGTCAGCATTGCTTCTGTCGAATCCGTATTTTAAATCTCCCTTAATTGGGCAGCCGATGGCTGTTAACTGAGATCGTATTTGATGGTGTCGACCCGTTTCAAGGTCCACTTCTAAAAGAAAATAGCGGTCTAGTTTTTTTATTGTTCTATAAGATAAAATAGCCTTTTTACTTTCTGATACTTCACTACTATGAGCGTACGATTTATTTTGTTTGGTATTGCGCTTCATATAATGTACTAATCTTTTTTCTGGCTCTTCAGGACAGTTTTTTACTACTGCCCAATAGGTTTTTTTAGCATCCTTTTCAGCAAACATTTTATTTAATCTAGGTAGCGCTTTAGACGTTTTGGCAAAAACTACAATACCAGATGTAGGTCTGTCCAATCGATGTACAACCCCTAAATAGACATTGCCGGGCTTATCGTACTTTTTCTTTATATAGCCTTTTACGGTCTCGCTTAAAGGTAAATCGCCGGTTTTATCTCCTTGAACAATATCGCCAGGGCGTTTATTAATTATAATTAAGTGGTTGTCTTCAAATAAAACTTGAAGATTATCTATAGTAGAATGTTCTTTTTTTGACAAAATTTAATTGGATTATTTGAATTTTCAATCACCTAAATAGCCAGTTTTTTTCCTCTGAATATCAAAAATAGTAGTAGTAAAACTCCCGTGGTTACAGCAACATCGGCAAGATTAAAAATTCCTGTTCTTAGAAACCCTAAGCGTAATTGAAAAAAATCAGTAACCGAGCCATAGGCAATTCGGTCAATCAAATTACCTATTCCACCACCGATCACAAGTGCAAATGCAACTAGTAAAAATGTGTTTAAATTTGGTTTAGTCATTATTCTAAAAAGCATAATGACCAATACAAGTAATGGTAAACCTTGAAATATTATTTTTTTAACAATAGGATGGAAGTCTTGACCGAACCCGAGCATTGCACCCGTATTCTCTACATTGGTTAGAATTAAATGATTTTCTATTACGGGTATAAAAGATTGTGGTGCTACTTTTTGTCGAGTTAATTCTTTAGATGCTTGATCACAACCAACAGTCATTAAAACAATGATTATAATCCAAATTTTAGAAAAGTATCTAGAAGGTTTCGACATGTATAAATTAATTAGTATTGCTCCTCATCATTAGGGAAATCTTGACTTTTTACATCACTTACATAGTTAGAAATCGCATTACCCATTTCTTCATATAAGTTCATGTATCTACGTAAAAAACGAGGGTTAAATTCATGCGTCATCCCTAATAAATCATGAACGACTAAAACTTGGCCATCAGCATATTTTCCACCACCAATACCAATGGTCGGTATAGTAAGACTTTCTGAAACTTTTTTTGTGAGTTCAGCAGGTATTTTCTCTAAAACTACGCCGAAGCACCCTAGTTTCTCTAATAATTTGGCATCTTCCATTAATTGTTCAGCCTCTTCATCTTCTTTGGCACGAACGGTATATGTTCCAAATTTATATATTGACTGTGGTGTAAGACCTAAATGCCCCATTACAGGAATACCGGCAGCAAGAATTCTTTTGACCGATTCTTTAATTTCAGCACCACCCTCAAGTTTTACAGCATGTGCGCCACTTTCTTTCATGATTCTAATAGCAGAACGCAAAGCTTCTTTAGGGTCACTTTGGTAGCTTCCGAAAGGTAAGTCAACAACAACTAATGCTCTGTCTATAGCTCTAATTACAGAAGATGCATGGTAAATCATTTGATCTAAAGTAATGGGTAACGTGGTTTCATGACCCGCCATTACATTACTTGCAGAATCACCAACTAAAATTACATCAACTTTTGCGGCATCAACAATTTTAGCCATTGAATAGTCGTATGCGGTAAGCATGGAAATTTTTTCTCCATTCTTTTTCATATCAACTAAAGATTTTACCGTGACTCTCTTATATTCTTTTTTAGCTACTGACATTGTCTATTCTTGATTTATTGCCATAAAAGTAAGGAGTTTTAATGAGATTATAGGGCAGACAACGTAACCAATACAGTAGTAATAAACTTTAATATGAGTAATTTAGAAAAGACATTATAAAATACTCATGAAAAATAAACTTTTATTGATTTTCGTATTTCTTTCTTTTGGCATCTATGCGCAAACATCAGATGAAACTTTGGTCAAAGAAACAATTGATGATTTTTTCAAAGCATTTCACGCAAAAGACTCTTTGGCAATGCAACAAGTAGTTAGTTCAACTATTTACTTACAGACTGTGGGTAAAGATAAAGCTGGTGAATTTTTATTGCGTACAGAAAATTATACAGATTTAGTACACTCTATTACGAGTATACCAGATTCCGTTAATTTTCAAGAACGATTAACCGATTACACTATAAAGATTGATGCACATATGGCCAATGCTTGGGTACCCTATGAATTTTGGCTTAATGGGGCATTTCATCACTGTGGGGTAAATTCTTTTCAACTTTATAAAGAAAATGATGCATGGCAAATAATTTACCTAATAGATACTAGAAGAACTGAAGGTTGTACTCCATCTTCAAAATAAATTTTTCAGTTTATTTCCATGATCTAGCAGTGCTGGTATCCGCTGTCGGGAAATCTTCTGGAATGCTTTGGGTAACCTTTCCTGTTGCAGCCCATTCTGCACCTCGTTGCAGTGTGGTTATAAAACCTACACATTCCATCGAGTAATCAAAATGACCTAGAGTTGAATGAAATACGCGACCTTTTCCATAATTTATGGCCATTAGTTGCGGTACATGTTGACCTAGACCAGTAATAGTAGGGTCCCATGGTGGAGCATTTTTTTCTACATCTGCAAAAGCCGTTGCCAAGATTGTAGCATTCTCAAACGGACCTCTCATGCGCTCGTATAATTCGTCAGGTGTGTGTAACCATTTTTGGGGAATGCCTTTCATAATGGGGTGTTCAGGTGCTCTTGTAGTTAATTGAAATTCATATTCTGGTCCGTGAGAACCACATACTCCTACTGAAGCATCTTCAATTACTTCGCCAGCTTCATTATAATATACATAAGGTCCAGATTTCTCATCACGACCTCCCCACGCACCTAATCCGATCATTTTATTAAATTCTTCCCATTCTCCCCAAGCATTATTAGCTGCATGTATGACAACTAATCCTCCTCCATTTTTCATATAGGTTTCAAAATCATTTCTAGTTTTCTCTGGCCATAAAGGAGATTCTGCACCAAGATTCGAGATAATTACATCGTAGTCATTAAAGTCAAAAGTAAAATCAGAAGTTTTTATTGGGCTATCTGATATATGATAGCTCTTATCTGTTAATGGATAGGTTTCTATAAATGAATTGTAGGCTTCAGGCCTTGTCTGGTTATATTTTATACCTAACCAAACAGAATCCATTCTATGGATATCAACAGTAAAAAGCTCTGTTTGTTCAAGATAATCTTTCATCATCATCGTGGTTTTAGGCCAAACGTAATGATTGTTTTGTCCGTCAATAATCAATGCTTTTAATTTTACCGGTGCTTGATTTATAACTTTCATTTCTTTCTTTTTTTCACCACAAGCGGTAAGTACAATGCTCAATAAAACAACTATCACTATATTTTTCATGTTGATATTTTATGATTCTTTAAAACTGATGACTTTAAATGTACACGAAGTAGTTAAGATGGCAATAGCGAAATTATAATTAGTTACGAATGAAATTTCAATATCTAGTTGCGGATGAAAAAAAGTGCTATTAAATTAGCATCAAACAAAAGTTGAATACAATGAAATTTTTAGGAATAGGCTCGAGAATAGCACATACTGACTTCGGTAAAGGTGTAATAACAAATGTATCAAGTACCATGTACTGGGTTACATTTATGGATAGCGGACTTGAAACTATTGATATAGATTCTGAATATGAAGTAATAGAAGCTATTAAAAATGAAGTAGATACAGTTAGTTTTTTTGATGTCGAAAGTTCATTAGTAGCTATTCTTCAAAAATGGAGCGACGCCACTCAACGCGTTGCCATTGCAGATAAATGGAAAGGTGGTAACCTAATTTTAGAACCTGGTGAAGCTGGCATGAGTACTAAAGAAATTCCAATAAATACATTCTTCCATAAAATTGTTATGGTTCGGGATCGTATTCGGGTAATGGAACAGAAGATTAATTCTAGCAAGAATTTAGATGATCAAGAGAAAGTTGACTTACAGCAGTATATTACACGTATTTATGGCAGTCTTACCTCATTCAATGTACTATTTAAAGCAAAAAGTGATCATTTCATTGGTGAAAAAGGAGGGAAGTAATTCTTGATTCAATATCAATTTTGAACTCTAAGATTTTTTACAATATCATATTGTTTTGCGACAATAGCTTCGTTAAATCCATGGGCTGCTTTAGAAACTATGAAATATTCTTTTCTAGGAGCCCTAATTTTTTCAAAATATGGATTGCTTAAATCTTTAGAACACAATATATCATGTTCACCTTGTATCATATATACGGGTAGGCGAAAGTTAAGTCCGTGTTTTTCAAAATTGATACCACTTACCATAGATTTTATCCCCATACTATCATCACCGACCAGGTTTAAAAATGAGTAGTCATCGCCATTGTATCGAGCTCTGCTATCTGCATTATTTTCATAGCTACCAGCTATTTTAGCCCATTCTAATGGTGCTGGGGTAGCATTGATTTTTTCATATTTTTTTACGATCCGTAATAGTTGTCCGTAGTTTTTAGCTTGTTTATATGGTGGGGCACCTAAGGTTTCCAGTTTTTCAATAGCTATTTGATCGTCATAAGATTCAGCTAATTTAAATACCTCTGAGTATGCGTTAGAGATGTTACTAGAAAAATTTACAAATTGCGCATGACCGATGTAGGCATGGTATAGATCAGGGTTTTGTTGTGCCATTTGTGTAGCTAATATTGAGCCCCAAGAGGTACCTATAAGTATGACTTTTCGTTTGTTTAAATACTTCAAAAGGTACTCCGTAACCAAAATGCCGTCATTCGTCATATCGGCAAGGCTTAAGGGGTTGTTTACATAGAATTCTTCATTGATGTCAACGGGACTATTTTTGCCAAATGTTTTGCCGGCACCGCGCTGATCCCAATGCACAATTGTAAATTCTTTTTTCCAATTAGTATACATGTGGTCTTCAAATTGACTCATTGTACTACCAGGTCCGCCATGAATCATGAGTACTACTGGGTTGTTTTTATCATCACCTTTTATGGTAATCCATTGATCTATACCACCAATAGTAACAAATTTCTCTTCAGCAATTTTATTTTGGCTAAAAGATATGAACGTATTACATGATAATAGTAGAAAAAGAATTGAGGTAATTTTCATATTTAAAAATCTGAAGATGCTTAATTATTATACGAAGATATCTATGTTAATGGATTATGATTCATTGTAATAGTATGTTAACACATATTTGACACTTTAGCTCAATCATTCAATTTTTAATGCCGCTAAGCTTGCTAGGTCTTACTGCTCGCATAAATCTTGACATTTTAAGATTCTTTTATAAATAATTCGTGGGCTTGACCTGAAGTAGTTTATAGCTTTTAAATTGATACTGCTCTGACAAGTAGTAAAAGTTAGATAGTTATGTTTATGCCTTTGTTGGCGCTGTTATAAATATAAAAGCTAGCCAATTATACAAGAAGGTTGTACTTAAAGTAAATTATAATGATAGCTATTGAATAGGTTTATATCAGACTAAAAAAAATCAATTTTTCATTGTTTTGATATAATTGTAAAGAACAAAAGGTTTTTTATTTTGCATTAACTATTTTAGGATAAAAATTTCAACATGGGTCAGATTATAACATTTGGGGAAGTGCTAATGCGTATTTCGCCAAGAGGCCATAAAAAGTTTGTGCAGTCTAATATTGTCGAGTTTTATTTTGGGGGTACAGAATTAAATGTTGGAATCTCAATTTCAAATTTTGGTGGTAACGTGAAGCATATTAGTGCTGTATCAGATGATTTTATTGGTGATACGGCAATGACATATATTCGAAAATTCGGAGTTGATACATCATCTGTTATTAAATCGAAAAGACCTTTAGGAGTCTATTTTCTTGAAGTAGGCGCAGTTATTAGACCAAGTATGATTTCGTATAATCGATCACACTCCGCATTCTCAGAAATTGAACCTTCTAAAGTTAATTGGGAAAATGCCCTGACAGATGGCGAGTGGATGCACTGGACAGGTATTACGCCTGCATTATCTCAAGGAGCTTTCGACGTGCTTAAAAACGGATTGAAGCTTGCAAGAGAAAAGGGAATGGCTGTTTCTGCGGACCCAACGTACCGTAGCGGACTTTGGCAGTATGGTCAAGACCCAAAAGCGGCATTAACTGAACTGTTGCATTATTCAACTATTTTTATCGGCGGAGTTAATGAAATTAACGAAGTTCTAGGTACAGATTATGGGTATGGTAATGATGATTTTATTGAAGCTAGTAAGCAATTGATGGAAAAATTCCCTACGATAGAAAAGGTATTCGATAAAATTAGAACATCATTGAATAGCTCTTGGCACAAAATTAGGGCTAGAATGTGGAATGGTATTGAATTTAGAGAAACTGTAGATATAGATATTACCCATGTTGTTGACCGTATTGGTACTGGCGACGCTTTCGCGGCTGGTTTAATTTACGGATTGCAACAATATGATGATTTTAAGGCCATGGATTTTGCAAGTGCAGCTTGTGCCTTAAAACATACGTATGACGGCGATGTAAATTTTGCTACCGTTACTGAAGTCAATAATATTATAGCCGGTAATATTACGGGTAGGTTGGTGAGATAAAATTTTTCTACTGCTACTCAATGTTTATTGTAAAATATACCTATTTGTCATTTAAAAATTGTCGAGACTTAATTAAAGAATAGCATTGGTTTTAATTGAACCAGATATTGCACATGATAGTTTAACGGTATTGTAAATGGTGCCATATTTTTCAATATTCTTTTTTAAGAGCGTTGTGTTTAATTTTTCATCATCGCTAAAAATGGTTAAACTGTAAACAATATTATCCATTCTTGGAGGATTATCAAGTCGTTCTGCCTTAACTTCTAAAGTTGTTCGGTTATAAGTAAACTTCATCATCTCAGAAAATCGCTCCACATTTTTAAGCATGCAAGCGGCAAATGAACCTAAGAACAATTCTGCAGGATTAGGTAGCACCTCTGATGTTTTAGCTGTAGTTCCAAAATCAATATCAGATTGCTTAATATGAATTTCAGCATCATTATTGTACGTCGAAGAAGCCTTTATTTGATAATTCATCATTTATAATATTTTTCAATTTAAAAACATCTTATTATGGTATTGAAATTTAAAACCAATAACCCAGTCAACTTTTATTTAAAAATCCATCACCGTAATATAGTATGAGGTCTGAGTTTCATACACTTATTTCTAAGGTAAAAGTAAGGTGAGTGAGTTTTATGAAATATGACCAAGGTCATACTCCAGTACTTATGGCGAGCTAAATTTATTAAGTAGATGATTCTAGAACAAGTAACGACCCTGATATAAAATTATCATTTATACCAATAGATAATAAAAATATAAGTTTAAGGCAACGGTGATTTAAGTTTTATTCACTTCATTTTTAAATTGAGATAAGCATAACATGAGAATAAAGTTTCAGCTTAGAATTTGCTGTTATCAATTCAAAGAGGCTGGTAAGCTTCATTGAAAATGATATATAAGACAAAGTTCATAGTATTAAACGGCTTTTTTTTCTGACAGATATTTCCAATAACGCTTTGGTACATGTTGAACATGTAGTTTGTTATTAATACGAGATTTTATAGTGGTGCTTTTAAAATAATTGTTCCAAAGGTCTTGATATTCAAATTCAACATCTGTAAAAGCAGCACTTTTCTGTATACTATTGGTATGAATATCAGATAAGTCTAATGAAATGATTTCAACAGTATTTAAATCATAGAATAGTCCGTATTTACGTTTTACATCATAAATGATCCATTGTTGGTCAGCGTATCTATTTCTAAAATGTTTAGAGATTAAAGGTAGTACATCAAAATCTGGTTCTATATTGGCAAAATACACATCATCTTTAGTAAGCTGAAATCGGACAAATGCTTCCATACGATGTTTTTCTCTTCCTACTTTATGCGCTAGCTGATTAATTTTTAAAATACCGGCATCGCTAAAATCTGTAGCACCTAAATATGTGCCTCCCATTAATTTTTGAATATAATGATAGAGTAGTGCTTCAATATTATTCTGTTCGCTTAAAAAAGCAAAGTAGATATTCTTTATTGCTGAATTACTTTTTTTTCGCACTCCATTCCAAACGCGTTGTGCTTTTTCAACATTGGTAAAAATCGTTTCGGTCTCTGCAAACAGTCCACTTTGAAATTGACTATTTTTTTGAATATCGGCGTGAGTTAATTTTTGTTCAAAGCCAATAAAAACAGCAGTTAAAAAACCATTAAAACTACCATCGTAAACTAAGGTTTTTGAAGCATTCATATAACTAGTTTTAGAAGTTGAAGAAAAATATTCGTGATACAATTTTTGCTCTTTTTTTAATCTTTATTTTTAATAATACCATTTGGTATCCTATTGCTAGTATTTGACTCTGACTACGGTCAATAACAGTATTTGAAATTGATATATTTGTCGAGTTCAAGGTGTTAATAATATTTTCCATAGTCTACTAAGTGTATTAAATTATAAGTTTAGTTAAATAGAGATAATTGATTGTTATAACGAGTTTTGAATTTGCTGTTTTGAGTTTGTAAAATCATACTTTTTATGGTAGGCGCATCTAGGTCTCGTCGTTCCCAATCAGAGGAGTTACAGACAATAAAATACTTTGCACGATTAAGGGCAATCCCCATTTTTTTTAAATGCTCCCAGTTAAGATTCCGATATTTTCTACCGCTAATTATCTTGTGTACAGACCCCATACCAATTCCCGGAATTCTCGCTAACATTCGTGGTTCTGCTTTATTAATATCTACAGGAAAATGATTTAGATTTCGAAGTGCCCACATTAATTTGGGATCTATATCCATATCTAAATTCGGATTATCTGCATCTAAAATTTCATTGACACTAAATCCGTAAAACCGAAGTAACCAATCTGTTTGGTATAATCTATTTTCACGTAGCATGGGTACCTGACTACCCAATGCCGGTAAACGACTATCGGTTGAAATAGGTACGTACCCCGAATAATAAACCCGCTTCATATTGTAATTCTTATAGAAGTGGGTGGCTGAGTACATAATATCTTTATCGCTTTCGCCGGTAGCACCAACTATCATTTGCGTACTTTGACCGGCCGGAGCATATTTTGCGGTGCTTTTAATAATCTTACGCTCTTCGGTGTATCGTATAATTTCATTTTTCACCTTCAGCATCGGTTTAATAAAGTCTTCATGCTTTTTGTCTGGCGCTAAAAGTTTAAGGCCGGATATAGTGGGGATTTCAATATTGACCGATAAACGGTCAGCATATAATCCGGCCTCATACATTAATTCATCACTAGCACCAGGTATTGATTTAAGGTGAATGTACCCGTTAAAGTTTTCTTCTTCCCGAAGTTTTTTGGCAACGGCTATCAACCGTTCCATAGTGTGATCGGCACTTTTAAAAATACCAGAACTTAAGAATAGTCCTTCTATATAATTTCTTCTATAAAAATTGATGGTTAAATCAACTACCTCTTGTATTTTAAAAGCAGCTCTTTGAATATCATTGCTTTTACGGGTAACACAATAGGCACAATCAAAAATACAATGGTTGGTCAGCAAAATTTTCAACAATGAAACACAACGACCATCTTCGGTGTAAGTATGGCAAATACCATTACCGGTATCACCAAGACCATTGTCCTTATTTTTGCGATTGCTACCGCTACTAGAACAAGACACGTCGTATTTTGCAGCATCTGCCAATATGTTTAATTTTTCTTTAATGCGATTAAAATCCATAGCAATTAGTAATTATTCCAAAATTATGGATTAATTCCTAATTATGGAAATATTCCAAATATTATTTTGGATATAGTCCATAATCACTATATTTGGAGTATAAAGAAGTATTAAAATCTTTATTAAGCTGAAAAGATTATGGAAAACGAACTGACATTAAAGCGATTTACCGACTTAAGAAGGGAGTTAGGCTTTACACAAGCAGATTTTGCCGCGCTCATTGGTGTATCTAATACAACAGCCGATATAGAGCGTGGTAGAACCAAATTATCTGGTAAAGTAGTGTCAGAATTATTAAAACAGTTTAAAATAAATCCGCTTTGGTTGTTTGGCGAAAGTGAAGAGCAATATTTAGAGACTTCAAAGACTAGTGTAATACCTAAAGTGGTAACTGTCGATTCTGCCAATCGCGACAACATGGTTTTGGTAAATGCAAAAGCTGCTGCTGGGTATCCTCAGAATATTGCAGATACTAGTTGGTATCAACAATTACCTGCATTCGATTTACCTATTCCAGAATTTAGAAATGCAACCTATCGAGGGTTTCAAGTAGAAGGTGATAGTATGTTACCAAATTTACATCCTGGCGAATGGGTTTTGGCAAAAGCAATAGAGCATATAGATTATGTTAACGCCAATAAAATGTATGTAGTTGTATTACAAGATTCGATTATGGTAAAGAAAATTGAAAAGCGACCGAATTCAAATAATATTACTTTAATATCTTTAAATGAAACCTATCCGCCTTATGATATAAAACCATTTCAGATTCAAGAAATTTGGGAAGTAAGTAGTAAAATAACTTTTAATGTTGATGCTACAACTGATAATGGTCTTTTACGTCAATTACAAGAGTCGATGAATGAGTTAAAAGATCAATTACAACATGTTAAGAAGGTTAATTAAATAATAACTTTAATATTTTTTAATATACATACCGCTTTCTTTTAATATAAATCCTAAGCTTTTATAAAGGGAAATTGCTGCAGTTCTGTGGTGACCACTGAATAGTAGTACATCGTCAAGTTTTGATTTTTCCGCCTGTTCTAGCAGTTTTTCCATTAGCTTTCTGCCAATACCTGAACCTCTATATTTAGAAGAAACAACAACATCTTCAATCATTCCCTTGTGTCCAGATACTACTTTATATTTAGCCATCATAGCAATGCCAACCAAAATATCATCATCCATACATATGGCAACAACAGTTGTGTTATAATCAGATAATGCAGAAGCTAAGTCTAGTTGAGTTAGCTCTGCATTCAATTGTTTATAAAGTTCAGTCAGCTGAGATTGTAAGTCTGACGTAACTTCGTTGAAGGTAATTAGTTTAATATCCATATACTTAGTTTCTTTAAAAACTTAAAATTACTTTAATTTCTGCGATTAGGGTAATCTGCAGATACCCTATAAAATGATTATATTAAGAGAATAGAAATCTTATTATAATTATGAGGACACTACTATTGATTACCCTATTTCTAATTTCTAACTCATTAAGTGGTCAAACAGAGACTGAAAAATTACGCGTTGGTTACACTGCTGCGGCACCATTTATATTTCAAAGTGGAGAAAATTTAGAAGGCTTAAACGTTTGGTTATGGAAAAGAGTGGCTAGTGATTTGAATATAGAATATGAGATGATTCCTATGGAATTTTCACCAATGTTAGATTCACTTCGTTCTGGCGGAATTGATTTAAGTATTAATCCGTTAACCATTACTAGTCAACGTAGTAAAGAAATGGAGTTCACACATTCTTTTTACGCCTCGAATGCGACGATAGCTATTGCCGAAGTATCTTCTTTTGATAAGTTTAAGCAGTTCGTAGGTGGATTTTTCAATGTCGGTTTCTTAAGTGGTTTGTTGATTTTACTATTTATTATTTTTCTGTTTGGAGTTTTAGGTTGGTTGTTCGAACGAAAAATGAATCCGGAAGCATTTAGACCTGGAAGCAGAGGGTTGTGGGACGGTATGTGGTGGTCTGCAGTAACCTTAACAACTGTTGGTTATGGTGATAAAGCGCCGGTAACTAAGCTAGGAAAACTTACTGCTTTACTATTAATGTTTGGCGGACTCTTATTTATTTCAGGATTAACAGCGAGCATAGCATCAAGTTTAACCGTGAATCAACTTACTAATAACCCCGATGGTTTCAATGAATTTAAAGATAGGGCAGTGGGTACTATTGCCAATTCTGGCACTGAAAATTTCTTATCAGAACATTTTTTTAGAGATATACGTAAGTACACTAATGTGCCGACGGGTTTAAAAGATTTAGATAAAGGTATATTAAAGGCTTTCATGTATGATGAGCCTATATTAAAATATGCCATTCAGCGAGATTCTGCATTACATAAATTAGAGTTGCTGCCCGTAAAATTTGATATTCAATTTTATGCCTTCGGACTCCCAAAAACGCATATAGAATTAGAGCAGCGCATTTCGCAGCGAATCTTAGAAATAGTAGAAACTGAAGAATGGGATATGGTTTTAAATGAATATAGTTTGGCAGAATTTTAGCCTTTACGACGTTCTAGTAAAACCATCATCATTAAACTTAATATGATAATATCGTCATCATTTCCGTTCAGTTTTTTTACTTCACTAACTTTAAATCGACGACCTACTAAAGATTTTTCTTTAGATAAGCGAACAACGGTTTCATTGTTGCCGTTTATAACCAAATACGCAGGGTTCAAAAATAAACCTGTAAAAAGATTAATTACGGGTATTTGCCCTACTAAGCCATCCAAAACTTTTACCCAAGCATTCTCTTCTCTAATAGTGTACTTAAGTTGTTTGTTTTGGTCAAATATTTCATAATGCGCTTTCCAAATCGATGCCCAACCTTTGCGACCTATTTTACCAAATTCTTTACCAGATGGGTCCGAAAAAGAATAACATGCCGAGAAGTCTATCCACCTGTCTGCTTTGATATTGTAAAGTAAATTCGTTTTACTATCATTTTGATAAACGCCAACAGCCTCTTTAAATTTAAAAAGTTTCTGTTTTACATAGGCAACCATATTACCATTAGCATCAACTGCAGAAAAATCGTTGGATAGTGTGCCGATATGGAATTTGAAATCTAAAGGAAATTTATAATCTTGCATTTAATGATTTGCTTAAGTGAAATAGTTAAACTGTAATTGAGTATATAAATTTTAGTAAGTGCCTTTGACATCTCCCATTGATATAGAAAACTGACCAAGTTTGTGTTGGGTAGGTAAGAATACACCACTCTCCGTTTCTATCCAATCTTCCCAAGAAGCTTCAACGCCACCAATTGGGATTATTTTTGTCCAAAGTTTAAAGCTTTTTGGTCTTCCGCTAGGTTCTATAATCCACAAATATGAATCACCAGGTGTATCGCCGCCTTGAGTATAAGTTACAAGCAGCGCCTCAGAGCCATCTTCTAAATTAACTAAGTAACGTTCGGTACCGCGATCAAAAGCTTTAAACGGAGCAACTAACCAAAAAGAATCATTATTAAAATAGCTTTGAGCTTTTTCAATTAATTCTTGCGTTTTCTCATAAGACGCAGGTTCGTTGTTGATCGTAGCAGTACTTGAATGCGGGGTGATCAAATCTAAGTTGACAACAACATCATCATAACCAACTACAACTATTTGTTTTTCCCTATCCCATTTGTACGTATGATTACCGCGAAAAGACCATTCTAAAATTTTGGTATTATTGAAATTTTTGTAATTGAGTGCGTCGAACATTCTGTACGCCAAAGCGTCGGCTTCAGGTCCGGATTCACCAGTAGGTACAGGTTCATTATAGAGATAATATAAAACACCGTAGGCTATTGCGGCAAGTAATATGAAAATACCAATTAACTTAAATAATTTCTTTAGCATAATATATTCAAATAATTCATTTGTAAGTCATTGTAACTGAAAAATAATCTATTAAATTTCAAATTTAGTTTTACCTAAAACCCTACAGCAGCATCATCTCCGCGTTTATCGGCACCACCTTCAAGTTTGCCATTTGATAAAATACGTATTGCATCTACTTTGCCTATAATTGGGGTGCTTTCTTCATTTATAATATACCCTTTAGATTTTAGCTCATCGGTTAAGGTCGAAGAAAATCCGTCTGGTTCAAAGATAATCATATCAGGTAACCATTGATGATGAAAGCGAGGCGCATTAACAGCGTCTTGCATACTCATTTTAAACTCATATCCGTTCAAAATGGTTTGGGCAACAGCGGTAATAATTGTAGATCCACCCGGTGTACCGACAACCATCCATAACTTACCTTCGCGTTCAACGATAGTTGGGGTCATACTGCTTAACATTCTTTTTTCGGCTGCTATACTATTTGCTTCGGCACCAACAAGACCGAACATATTCGGTATGCCGGCTTTAGCACTGAAATCATCCATTTCATTATTTAGGAAGAAGCCTAACTCATCTGAATACAACTTTGAGCCATATGCACCGTTTAGTGTAGTTGTTACCGATACGGCATTGCCTTCTTGATCAACAATAGAGTAGTGGGTAGTTTCCATACTTTCAAGAATCTCAATATTGCCATGTTCTACTTCAGAAGATTTTGTTGCTTTGTCAAAAGAGAAGTTTGCCATTCTTTCGGCAAGATATTCATCACTTAGTAATTTGTCATAAGGTATTTCAACAAAGTCAGGGTCACCTAAAAAGTAGTTTCTATCTGCATAGGCTCTTCTTGATGCTTCGGTAAACAATTGTACCATTTTTGGAGAATTGTGTCCTAGTTTTGCAACATCATATTTTTCCATCATTTTGAAAATTTGATTTATGGTAATACCGCCACTGCTAGGCGGACTCATAGAAATAATATGCAGGTCTTTATAATTAAAACTTATAGGATCTCTCCATACCGCTTGGTATTTTTCTAAATCTTCTTCAGTAACAAAGCCACCTTTCTCTTGAATGAATGCGGCAAGCTTTTTTGCAACTTCCCCTTTATAGAATCCGTCTCTACCATTTTTTGCGATACTTCTAAAGGTATTTGCTAAAGCAGGATACTTGATAGTGTCGTTCAGTTTATAAACAGTAGCAAATTTGGTACTATCGCCATTAACCTCTATAAATTTATCGCGTTGACTAGCTAATCTTTTTTCTTGATTTGCGGTTACCACAACGCCACGCTCTGCTAAGGCAATAACAGGGGCCATAATTTCTTCAAGGGGTAGGGAACCGAATTTTTTGTGAACCTCAATAATACCGGCGACGGTGCCAGGTACCCCAACGGCTGTAGCACCTAGTGTGCTCATGCCCGGTATAACGTTACCTAAAGAATCTAGATACATATCTTTATGCGCAGACAATGGAGCTTTTTCACGATAATCTAGCGAGCCTACTTCACCATTTGCTTTTCTATACACCATAAAGCCGCCACCGCCAATATTACCGGCAAATGGGTAGGCAATAACTAAAGCAAGTTCTGTAGCGACCATTGCATCAAAAGCATTACCGCCTTTTTGCATGATATCGCTACCAATTTTTGAAGCTTCTTCACGTGCCGATACTACCATCGCTTTATCTGTAACCGTACCTGTTGGTACTGCAGGATTCTTTTTACAACTGCCTAAAGTTATGAAGGCGACGAGCAAAAGTGTTATTTTAATTTGGTTCATAAGTGATTAAATTAAAGGTTTAGGTTGGTTGTATTAATATATTGATATTAATATATATAATTTAAATTTTTTTTATATATGTAAAAAATGAAATAAACAATTGGCTTATAATTACGTGTAATTTAATTTATTTTATTCGTATTATGACGTACCTCAAAGGTTGTCACCAACCTCAAACACTTTTTTGTCATCTTAAATAAAGATTGCATCAGATGTTGTTATGTCATATTCTTCGTAATTAAGTTCGTCATCATCTGGGCAGCACATATTTGAGCAAAGAATATATAGCGTACAAAAAACATGTATTAAAAATGACCTTAGCATTGCATGTCTATATAGTGAGTGAATCAAATTTTTGTTTAGAGAACGAAATTAGTTCTTCGAAGAACTCGGTAAACTCTGCTTCAAAAGCATCATAATGTTCTTCAAGGTCAATAATGGCAAAATTCATTTTAGATTTATTATTCGTTCTACGGTTCATACCGTTAAGCACGCGAGCAATGCCATCCATTTTCGAATAATTATATATCCAATTATCGGAAATCATATAAGGCATCATTTTTTTGACTCCGATAGGCAATATCTCGTAATTGTCTTCTAAAAGGTCATAAAAGTCATCCACAAAAACATCCAAAGGAATCTCAGAATATGTAGACCAATTTTTGGCTAAGAAATGATCATAATAGATGTCAACGATAACTCGGCTGTAATGACTATAATTTTCATGAAGTCGTTTACTGCTAATTTTTGGTATTACATGGGTATCGGTATACGTGTCTATCTGACGATGCAGTTTAATCCCTTTTTGAACTTTTATGGGTAAATGTTGAAATTTATTGGCGCGTATACTGTCAGCAATAAAGTTGCCAATGGTAATTTCTTTGTCATTAAAAGAGAGGTAGATATGCGCTAAAAAATTCATTCGACTATTTATTGCTTTGTAAGTCGAATTTACAAAGAAGGGCAATAGTGATAAGTATGATACGTTTATATTTGCAAAAAACTTATTAAGATTATATGACACTAATAAAATCTATTTCAGGAATACGAGGAACAATTGGAGGTAAACCAGGAGACAATCTTACGCCTATTGATGCGGTAAAGTTTGCGGCTTCTTACGGGGTTTGGTTGAAAGACTATTCTAAAAAAGATAAGTTGAAAGTTGTTATTGGTCGTGATGCCCGTTTGTCTGGCGAGATGATTCAAAACCTTGTGGTTTCTACTTTAGTAGGTTTAGGTATCGATGTGGTAGATTTAGATCTGTCTACTACACCAACCGTTGAAATTGCTGTACCAATGGAAAATGCCGATGGTGGTATAATCTTAACGGCAAGTCATAACCCAAAACAATGGAATGCCTTAAAGTTGTTGAATGAAAAAGGAGAATTCTTAGATGCTGCCCAGGGAGCTAAAATTCTTGAAATAGCAGAAAAGGAAGATTTCGATTTTTCTGATGTTGATGATTTAGGAGTGATAAATAGGAATGATAGTTATATCGATATACATATCGATGAAGTTTTAAACCTTTCTTTGGTTGATGCCGAAGTAGTTAAAAAAGCAAAATTCAAAGTAGTAGTAGATGGAGTGAATTCTACAGGTGGAATTGCTATACCAAAACTTTTAAAGGAATTCGGGGTAGAAGTGGTAGAGCTGTATTGCAAGCCAACAGGTCATTTTCCGCACAATCCAGAGCCATTAAAAGAGCATTTAAAAGATATCTGTGATTTAGTGGTTAAAGAAAAAGCCGATTTTGGTATCGTAGTAGATCCAGATGTTGACCGTTTGGCATTCATTAGTAACGATGGTGAAATGTTCGGTGAAGAGTATACGTTAGTTGCTTGTGCCGATTATGTATTAGGTAAAACAAAAGGTAATACGGTTTCTAACCTATCATCTTCTCGTGCTTTACGCGATATTACCCAAAAGCATGGTGGTACTTATGAAGCTGCTGCAGTAGGTGAAGTAAACGTGGTTACCAGAATGAAGGCTAATAATGCTATTATTGGTGGTGAAGGTAATGGCGGAATCATATATCCAGAAAGTCACTATGGTCGAGATTCATTAGTAGGTACAGCGTTATTTTTAATGTTGATGGCTGAAAAAGGGGGTACTGTGGCTGAATTAAGAGCTAGCTACCCAAGTTATTTTATGAGTAAAAAGAAAATTGAGTTGACACCTGGTTTAGATGTTGATGGAATTTTAAAATCTATGGCTGAAAAGTATGCAAACGAAGAGTTGTCTACTATTGATGGTGTAAAAATTGATTTTTCAGAGAATTGGGTTCATTTAAGAAAATCGAATACAGAGCCAATTATAAGAATTTATACAGAAGCTAAAAGTCAGGCAGAAGCTGATGGATTAGCAGATAGAATTATTGGTGAGATAAAATCTATAGCAGGTTTATAAAATCATATTTATCGATAAAAAAACCGGAAGCAGTTCAACTGTTTCCGGTTTTTTATTTGCTATAACGTTAACTAACCTCAGCAAAAGCTGCAGGTTTTTTACCCCTGTGTTTCCAACGTTTGTGGGTCCATAAATAATATTCAGGTTTTTCTCGAATTTGTTCTTCGGTCAGCCTTAAGAATTTGTCCGTGATTTCATGTTCTTCGGTCTCTTTGCTATTTACAGCAATAGGGATGAATTCCGCGTTATAATGTCCTCGTTTTACTTTGCTTACTTTTAAGAATACTGTAGCTAGCCCTGTCTTTCGAGCTAAAGCTTCGCCTCCATTGAATATAGGAACAGTTATTCCCATGAAATCTGTCCAATAATGCGCTCTATGCGCTTGTGGTGACTGGTCACTTACCATACCGTACGTAGCACGGACATTATTTCTAAAATTATGAATGACTGTTTTGGCGGTCTGTGCTTGGGTTATTAAAGTAGTATTCCATCTAGCTCTAGTTTTTCTAATAAAATTATCAAAATAAGAGTTGTTTATTTTCTGGTAAACGGCATACCCCTTAGAGTTTACGTAGTTATTGATGCTTACGTTCCATTCCCAATTGGCATAATGTGCACATAAAATAATAATACTTCGTTCTTTTTCGATTTCCAGTAAAACTTCAGGATTTACAAGGTGGTATTTTTTAGCGACAGCCTCTTTACTAAGGTTCATGGTTTTGACCATTTCTAAAAACATATCACAAAGGTGTTTGTAGAATTCCTTTTCAATACGATGAATTTCATCAGCAGACTTATCTGGAAAGACCAAATTCAAGTTCTCTTGCACCACTTTTCTTCTATATCCAAATACGCGGTATATGAAGAAACAGGCAATATCAGATAAACCATAAAATAAGCGATGTGGCAAAATAGAAACAACCCATAAAAATGGATAGATCAAAACAAAGGCCAGTAGTTGCATTTTCAAAAAAATTATGGGCAAATATAGTTATATTTGACGCCAAATAAAGGGCAGATAATGTACAACATTGATATAGCGACCATAGCAATAATAGCGGCAAATGTATTAGTGTCAATGAAGGGATTCAGTGATACTACTTTTTTTGAACGCTATAAATTTAGTATTGGGGCAATTAAAGCAGGTCAGAAAGAACGTATGGCAACATCGGGATTTCTGCATGTAGATATTTCACATTTATTGTTTAATATGCTTACCCTTTATTTCTTTGCAGACGTAGTTATAGCTTGGCTTGGAGTAACACAATTTATAATAGTATATCTAGTGAGTCTATTTGGAGGTAGTCTATTGGCACTATATTTTCATAAAGATGAGCCATACTATTCTGCTGTAGGTGCAAGTGGTGCTGTAATGGGAATTGTTTACTCTGTTGTTCTTCTGCAACCATTTTCTCCTTTTTATGGTTTTATTCCTGCCTTTGTTTTTGGTATTGGATATCTGCTATATTCTATTTATGGCATGAAAAAACGATTGGGTAATATTGGGCATACTGCACACTTCGGTGGTGCAATAGGCGGTTATGTTTGTACTTTAATATTTATGCCCAGTCTATTGCAAACGGATACGCTAATGGTCGGTTTACTAGCATTGCCAATTGTACTATTATTGGTGCTTGAGAAAATGGGTAAGATTTAGATCAATTTCCTTTTTTTTTGGAATAAAGTGTTTAATCCACCCTAATTAAGTGCATTTCATCGTTTTTACCTATATATAGACAACATTCGCAGAGGTAGGGTCGTTATTTCAAAAACCCCGATTAAAATGAAATCAACCCTATCTACCAGAAAAGTATGGCTAATGGTTATTGCTGCTACATTTTTTGTTGCCAGTTGTAGTGATGAAACTACGATTTTTGAAAACCCTGAAGATAATTTGGTTAGTGAAACTGACCAATCTAAGCTTGACAATAGTGTAAGTTTTGAACGCACAGGAGTATTGGATATTTACGAAGATCCTATTGCTAGTGCTAAGCGCTATAATGCAACCGGTAAAGCAGAACAGGCAGGTGACTATCCGCTTACTTTAGTTGCGCAAATTGCGCCACCGACCTTTGCAAACGGTGAAAATCTAGCGGCTACCCATGTTGTACTAGATGGTGATTATGGCTATGTATCATATAATACAGTAGGTCAAGACTATGTAGGTGCTATCGACGTAATCGATATTAGTGACCCGAACAACCCTAGGGTAACATCAAGGGTATATTACACCAATGCCGATTTAAATTCAATCGCTTACGATAACGGCTATATTTATGTTGCCGGTGGTGTTGATTCAGAACAATCGGTTACTGCTACGGCAAACTCATTAGTTGCTAAAATCGCAGTTAGTGGAGGTAGAATGAATACTTCTAACATTACCTACGGCTTTCAAGAAGGGTTTAATGCTACAGATGTTCGTATTATTAACAACAATGTGGTAGTAACAAGTGGTCAAGATGGCTTCGTAGTAATATATGATAAAAACGATTTAAGTGCTTTGAACGAGACTGCGTTTGCAGATTTACGGTCAGTAGCTTATAATGGTAGTGAAATTGCCGTTTTAGATGCTGCACAAGGTGTAAGTTTTTTAGATCAAAACTTGAATGTCTTAAGATCTATTGATATTAAGTCTGATTTTGGTGTTGACGCCAAACGTACTTTGGATTTTTTAAATGAAACTATTGTAGTTTCTGAAGGTACTAAAGGTGCTGGTGTATATAATGCTGCTACTGGTAGCTTTATGGAGTATTTATCAATATTGACAAATCCTCAAAATGCCGAGCCAGGTGAAATTGTAACGAATGGTGTTGCGGTAAATGAAGATGTATTATTAATGGCTAACGGCGCAGGAGGGTTAAGTCTTTCCGAGAATAAAGATGACAGTACAAATGGTGTTGGGGTAATTGAACTAACAGGGTCAATTAACTATGTAGCTTCAAAAGGAGATTATATTTTTGCAGCATCAGGTAAATCTGGTTTTCAGATTATAAAATTAAATAGACCAACAGAAAGTTTGGTAAGTAGTTGCGAGAATCTTGCCTCATTCAGCGGAAGTTCAACCTATACCGTAGAACAAGGTAATGAGCAAGCCTTTTCAGGTTCTAAACGATTTAATTCTATAACTATAAACGGGTCATTGTTGTTATGCGGTTCTTGGACGGTAAAGGATGATTTAACGATAAACGAAAATGGAGTTTTTGAAATGAACGGAACCATAGTTATTGGCAGGGTAAACCGTCAAAGAGATATTGTGGTCAAAGCAGGGGCTACACTTCGTATTGAGGGCAATATGTCTATTTATGGAGATTTAATTTTAGAAGAAGGTGCAACCTTAGAATTCTTAGGCGATAGTACTGTAGCAGCTGTTTGGGGGACTGTAAGTAAAGCAAATGGAGCTTCGATTACCGGTACATTCAATGATTATTATAATAAATTTTAGTTTTATAAAAATTAACTAAAAAAGCCCCAAGGTATATTCAACCTTGGGGCTTTTCTATTTTAAAAAGAAGTCTTTAGTTTAAAAGTTCTGCAACTTTAGCTTCTAGTTCTGGTCCTCTTAAATTTTTTGCAACGATAATTCCGTTTTCATCCAATAAGAATGCTGCAGGTATTGCATCAACATTATAAAGCTTAGCAATTTGATCATCAAAGTAAGCAATGTTAGAAATATGGTTCCATACTAATCCATCTTCCGCGATAGCTTTTTTCCAAGCTTCTTCTGTTCTATCCAACGAAACACCTAAAACGTTTAGACCTTTATCATGATATTTGTTGTATACAGCAACGATATTAGGGTTCTCAGCTCTACATGGTCTGCACCAACCTGCCCAAAAATCTATTAAAGTAACTTTTCCCATTACATCTTTCAAGGCAAGTTCAGTTCCATCAACACTAGGTCCAGAGAAGTCAGGAGCCTTAGCGCCAATACTTGAATTTTTACCAGCAGCTTCTGAAACTTTCAATTTCTCGATACTTTCTATAATTTGTTTACCCGGTTTAGAATTTTTTATTTCTTCAGATAGAGTTTTGTAAATTGCTTCGGCTTCTTCAAGGTCAACCGCTTTAGTAGCAAGGGCTCTGTCTAGTACCAATGCAGAAATTAATGCCTTCGGGTGATTTTTCACATAATCCAGCTCAAAGTTTTTATACTCCTCCTGCAATTCTTTCATTTCGTCTTGTAAAGCCAATGCAGCCTCGCCAGTAGCGTTTTGCTTATCTTTTTGAATAGATTGTGCTTGCATTGAAATCTCTCTAGACTGCTCCATGTAGTCAGCGAAAGTGTCATTTTGAAAAGTTCCGCTAATATCGGCAAAGCCCATACTATCTCTTTGAGCGCTAAATTGAATTTCTCCGTTTTCTAAAATTACGGCAGTATAGCCAGGTAATTGTTCAACGAAAATGTAATGAAGCTCAGGTATATCAGATTTTCCGGTAAAGGTAAACTCACCATTTGTTGTGGTAGCAGTATCTACTTCCATTGGTTGATTGTTTTCTCCGATTTTTTTCAAGAAAACACGAGTGCCATCGGTCATTTCTCCTCTTAACTTACCATTCAGGGTAAAGCTTTCTGGCTTTGAGTTACAGCTAAATAACAATATACCTGTAAGCAGTATTACAATACTATTTTTCATAAATTTCACTTAGGTTAAGTTGCAAATGTACTTATATATAGGATATAAAAAAAGACCTCTAACGCAATGGTTAAAGGTCTTTGAAATTATCTTTTATTTAGGCTTAAAACTGATATCTAATGCCTAAACCTATATCAAAATCGAAATTATCAGAGAATCCGTCATAACCTACAACTCCTAATTCTGGTCTAAAATCTAAAGATAGTATTAGTGGAATGTCAAAATTGTACTCTATACCTATATCACCAGCGGCAAAAACAAAGAGTCCGCCGTCATCACCAGGAAAATCAACATTTCCTAATCCACCACCAACACCATAGTACCATTGAAAGTTCCCTTCAATTGTTCGCACCCATTGGTATAGTCCGGCTATTTTAAATGCATTAAAATTTCTACTGTCTCTCCATCCTAAGTCAAATTCAACTCTGGTGTCGCGTGTTAGAGATTTTTGATAACTGATTTCGGCACCGAATCCGTCGCTATCTCCTAATCGTAATCCTAATGCATGATTCGAAATTTCTTGTGCAGAAAGCGAGCAGGTTGCCATAAATAATAATACACTAATACCTTTTAAAATCTTCATATAGTAGTTGTTTTTTGTGATTAAAAATGATCTAATTTGTAATGTAGCTCACACAATAAAACTTAATTTAGCAATCAAAATTGTGTTAAGTTGGATAATAATTTGCTGTCAAAGTTACGACAAGATATAGAGGGAGATGTACGATTCGATAATCTTACCAAGACTATTTATGCTACAGATGCATCAGTATACAGAAAAATACCTTTAGGAGCTGCTTTTCCGAAGTCAGTTGACGATATCAAAAAGATTATAAAGTTTGCGAACGATCAAAACATCGGACTTATACCGAGAACTGCCGGCACATCATTGGCAGGGCAATGTGTAGGCGATGGTTTGGTAGTTGATGTATCTAAGCATTTTACAGAAATCATAAGCTTCGATCAAGATAAAAAGCAAGTAACTGTACAGCCAGGTGTTATTAGAGATGAGCTAAATCAATATTTAAAATCTTTTGGATTGTTCTTTGGCCCTAATACATCAACTTCAAATAGATGTATGATCGGTGGTATGGTGGGTAACAATTCATCGGGTACTACATCTATTCAATATGGGGTTACGCGAGATAAGGTTATCTCGATGAAAACCATTTTGTCAGACGGTAACGAAGCTGAATTTGGTAGAATAACAGCGGCTGAATTTAAACAAAAGCAGCAAGAGAACACACTTGAAGCATCACTTTATAGTAGTTTATTTAAAGAACTAGATAATAAATCAATAGCTTCTGAAATAATAGAGCATTTTCCGAAGCCAGAAATACATAGAAGAAATACAGGTTATGCTGTAGATGAATTATTGAAGTCAGATGTATTCGGTGGTAATTTGCCTTATTTTAACATGGCAGAATTGCTATGTGGGAGTGAAGGAACATTGGCTTTTACTACGGAAATTACAGTTCAATTAGATGATTTACCACCCGCATTGTCTGCAATGGTCGTTACACATTACACCTCTTTAGAAGATTGCTTAATGGATGTGGTACCTGTAATGGAGCACCCGTTGCAGTTGTGTGAAATGATGGATAAGGTCATTTTAGATTGCACCAAGAACAACCGTGCGCAATTGGCGAATCGGTTTTTTGTAGAGGGTGATCCGGCAGCATTGTTAATGCTACAAGTGTCGGCACATACAGAAACTGAGTTGAAAGAGGCTGTTGAATCGTTGCAAAAGACAATTACGAAATCGGGACTCAGTTATGCTAATCCTGTATTATTTGGAGATCAAATACCTAAAGCAATCGAGTTACGTAAAGCGGGTTTAGGTCTGTTAGGGAATATAGTGGGTGATATGAAGGCGGTAGCTTGTATAGAAGATACTGCAGTGGCTTTACCAGATTTAAAAGATTTCATTGCCGAGTTTTCAGAAATCATGAAAGGCTATGGGCAAAGTGCTGTGTATTATGCACATGCCGGTGCTGGTGAATTGCATTTACGACCTATTCTAAACCTTAAGAAATCTACAGATGTTGGGTTGTTTAGAGATATTACCACCGATGTAGCCAAATTGACCAAAAAATATAAAGGTTCTTTTAGTGGAGAGCATGGCGATGGTATTGTACGTGCAGAGTTTATACCATTAATGATCGGGGATAAGAATTATGAACTTCTAAGAAGAATCAAATCTTATTTTGATCCGAAAGGTATATTCAATCCGGGTAAAATTGTGGATGCCTACCCAATGGATAAGTCATTTCGATATGAGGTAAACCGCGAAGAGCCTGAGATTAAGACCTTGATGGATTTTTCTGATAGTGAGGGGATACTTAAGGCGGCTGAAAAATGTAATGGTAGTGGCGATTGTAGAAAGACGCATCATATGAACGGTGGTATGTGCCCTAGTTACCACGCAACCAAAAACGAGAAAGATACTACTAGAGGTAGAGCGAATACTTTAAGAGAGTTTTTGACGAACCCAAATAGTACAGCAAAGAATAGTTTTGATAGTCCTGAAATTAAAGAGGCATTCGACCTTTGCTTAAGTTGTAAGGCTTGTGCAAGTGAGTGCCCTAGTAACGTAGATGTAGCCACTTTAAAAGCAGAGTTTTTATATCAATATCAAGAAGCAAATGGTTATTCTTTACGAGGAAAATTGTTTGCTTACAATACCAAGTTAAACGGATTAGGAAGTAAGGTTTCGGGCTTGACAAACGCGATATATGACTCCAAATTTCTAGGCGGATTGCTGAAAAAAACAAGCGGAGTAGCTAAAGAACGGAGTTTGCCTAAAGTTTATAGCTTTAATTTCAATAAACACCTTCAAAAATATGGTAGTCAAAATATTAAGTCAAAGAAAAAAGTAGTACTATTTATTGATGAATTTACCAAATACCTTGATATTGAAGTAGGTAAAGATGCAATAGAATTATTGACAAAACTTGGTTACGATGTTCAATTGTACTATGCTGAAAGTGGGAGAACATTTCTATCAAAAGGCTTTTTAAAGCAGGCTCAAAAGCTAGCGATTACGAATACCGAAGAATTGAAGAAGTTCGCAGATGCAAGTTTGCCTGTTCTAGGTTTAGAGCCTTCAGCAATCTTATCTTTTAGAGATGAATACAAACGTATGACATCAGATAAAGAGACAGCCCAAAAAATTGCCGACAACTCTTTTTTGATCGAAGAGTTCTTGGCAAAAGAAATTGCAGATGGTAATTTAAGTTCGTCTGATTTTACTGAAGAAGCTAGAGATATAAAAATTCATAATCACTGTCATCAAAAAGCATTGAGTAATCAAAAAGTTACTTTTGATGTATTGAACCTGCCAACAAATTATAAGGTGACCATTATAGCATCTGGTTGTTGCGGTATGGCTGGTTCTTTTGGGTATGAAGAAGAGCATTATGAGACAAGCATGAAAATTGGAGCTCTAAAATTATTCCCTGCAGTGAGCAAATCTAGTCCAGAAACCATCATCGCAGCTAACGGAACAAGTTGTAGACACCAAATATTTGATGGTACAAAGCGAATAGCACAACATCCGGTAAGTATATTGAAAGAAGCTTTGGTAAAGTAGCTAACCTTTAAGTTCGTCTTTTTCTTTTTGGTCGTTTAGTTCTCTTGTCTTGCGTAGTGTAATTGTTTCGATAAGCTCGTTTATGTTCATAGACTTAAGTTCTTCATCCATATAGAATGTGGCAAGCTTGTCATTTTCGTAGCGGTAAAGTTTCCAACGTTTAAAAGAATATTCAAGGGCAGTCATGTGCTTTACCCAATCACCGGAGTTTAGGTAAAGACATTCTCCCTTTTTAGTTTCAAAAAGTTGCTTGTTCGGTGCGTGACTGTGTCCGCAAATGACATGGTCAAAGTGTTGTTTAATAGCCATTTTAGCTACATTTTTTTCAAAAAGTGCTATTTGTTGTGGATCACGCTCTCCATATTCCAATTCCGGATTGGTGAATGGTTTGTTCTTCTTTCCGAATACATGAAGGGTTTTTGTCTTCAGCTTGGCAAGTTTTAAGAGCATATCAAAACCGGTTCCACCAAAATTCAAAAGCCAATGCGAGTGTCTAAATGAAAAATCGAAAATGTCTCCGTGAAAAAACAGTGTATTTTTCCCGTTCAGTTTTAAAGTAAGCCGATTAGAAACTTGTATGGCACCCATATAAATTTCATCAATTTTACGAAAAGGTTCATCGCGGTTACCGGTAATATAATGTACATCGGTACCTTTTGAAGCTAGCGAAAATATTTTCTTAACTACTTTTAGATGGGAGGGAGGAAAGTAATTGTTACGCATTTTCTTTGCGTCTAATATATCGCCATTCAGAATTAAGATTTTAGGGTCAATACTAGATAGGTATGTTAGTAATTCTTCTGCATGGCAGGCATAAGAACCTAAATGAATATCAGAAAGCACAACTATTTCAAGACGTCGTTTTTTCAAGGGGATAAATTTTATGACAAAATTAAACCTATTAGTATATGCACTTACTATATACTTGGTCAACAATTTTTAATCAAAAGGTTAAATAATCTTTATCACAAATAAGTAATGTTAAGCTAATATTATGCGCTTTTTAAATTTTTCAATCCAACGATTAACATTTACCTTTGAAGTCAGTTGAATTGTAAGGTATACAATCAGTATTATATCATTTAGAACATACGTATTATGGCCGGGAACACCTTTGGAAATATATTTAGGGTAAGCACTTTTGGAGAATCTCACGGAAAAGCAATAGGAGGAGTTATAGATGGCTGTCCCTCAGAAATTGAATTAGATTTTGAAGCTATTCAACATGATCTTAATCGTCGTAAACCAGGTCAATCTGCTATTGTTACTCAAAGAAAAGAGCCAGATGAAGTAGAGTTTTATTCAGGAATATTTGAAGGTAAAACTACGGGGACGCCAATAGGTTTTGCTATTCATAATACCAATCAAAAATCTAAAGATTACGGACATATAAAAGATTCTTATAGACCATCGCATGCAGATTATGTGTATGATAAAAAATACGGATTTAGAGATTACCGTGGCGGTGGTAGAAGTTCTGCGCGTGAAACGGCAAGTAGAGTAGTGGCAGGTGCTATTGCAAAACAGTTTTTGAAAGGAGTAGAAATTCAAGCTTTTGTATCTCAAGTAGGTAATATGAGTTTGAATAAACATTATACAGAGTTAGATTTATCTCTAACAGAAACTAACGATGTTCGTTGCCCTGACCCAGAAATGGCAGCTAAAATGGAGGAATATATCAAATCCATTAAAAAAGACGGAGATACTATTGGCGGTATTATTACATGTGTAGCCAAAAATGTACCGATTGGTTTAGGAGAACCGGTTTTTGATAAACTTCATGCCGAATTAGGGAAGGCAATGTTATCTATAAATGCTGTAAAAGGCTTTGAGTATGGTAGTGGTTTTGAAGGTGTAAAGATGAAAGGTAGTGAGCACAACGATCAATTTAATAATGACGGTTCTACAAAAACTAACTATAGTGGTGGTATTCAGGGCGGAATAAGTAACGGAATGGATATCTATTTCAATGTTGCTTTTAAGCCAGTAGCCACGGTTATTCAAGGCTACGAAACAATTGACAAAGAGGGTAATACCATTAAAACACAGGGCAAAGGTAGACACGATCCTTGTGTGGTACCAAGAGCTGTGCCTATAGTTGAAGCGATGACCGCATTGGTTTTGGCAGATTATGCCCTTTTAAACCGTACCATTAAATTATAGGTTTGGTTTTTAGCACTTTTCCCTGCAAAATACTATCTTACTTCCCTAAACTACTTTATATATGAGGAAGCTTGAGTTGCATTGGCAAATTCTAATAGGAATGTTAGCGGGAGTTTTATTTGCTTTAGCCATGGTTCAGCTAGATTGGGGACCAAAATTTATTTCAGATTGGATCAAGCCATTCGGTAATATTTTCATCAACTCGTTAAAGCTTATTGCCGTTCCTCTTATTTTAGGTTCATTGATAAAAGGAGTATCTGATCTTAAGGATATCTCTAAACTTTCTCAAATGGGTGGTCGTACTATAGGTATTTACATCGCTACCACAGTTATCGCCGTTACTATTGGTTTAGGTGTCGTAAACATTGTAAAGCCAGGTGCTTCAATTACAGAGGCTACTAGAACAGAATTAGTTGAGAATTATAAAGGTGATGCTGATGCCATTAAAAATAAGGCAGATAAGCAGCAAGAAGCCGGACCGTTACAAGCATTGGAGGATTTGGTTCCGAGCAATATTTTTGCAGCAGCTTCGGATAACGGAAACATGCTACAAGTTATCTTTTTTGCTATATTTTTTGGAATCGGTTTGATACTTATTCCCGAAGAACAAGCAAGTCCCGTTAAAAAGTTCTTTGACGGCTTCAATGAAGTTATTTTAAAGTTAATCGATTTAATAATGCTCGCTGCACCTTATGGTGTTTTTGCCTTGTTAGCGGCGTTAATTGTAGAATCTCCAAGTCTTGATCTATTTAAAGCACTAGCATGGTATGCCTTCTGCGTAGTTTTAGGCCTATCATTAATGTTATGCGTGTACTTACTAATGGTATGGGTTTTTACAAAAACATCTCCTAGTGCATTTATGAAAGGTATGTCGCCAGCTCAATTACTAGCATTTTCAACGAGTTCAAGCGCAGCAACCTTACCTGTAACCATGGAAAGGGTAGAAGAGCATTTAGGTGTCGATGAAGAAGTAACAAGTTTTGTATTGCCTATCGGTGCAACCATAAATATGGATGGTACCAGCTTATATCAAGCGATTGCGGCTGTTTTTATAGCCCAAGCATTTGGAATGGATTTGAGTTTATCGGCACAATTAGGAATTATTGTTACCGCTACATTAGCTTCAATAGGTAGTGCGGCAGTACCAGGGGCGGGTATGGTTATGCTGGTAATTGTTTTAGCCCAAGCTGGAATTCCTGAGGCGGGGTTAGCATTGATTTTTGCTGTTGATAGACCGTTAGATATGTGTAGAACAGTAATCAACGTGTCAGGCGATGCAACTGTGTCTATGGTTGTTGCAAAATCTCTAGGTAAATTACATGATCCGAAGGTTAAGAATTGGGATGATAATTATAAGCATAAGGAAAATTAGGACTTAACCAAGTCCTAATTTTTTTTAGATTTTTTATCTTTCAACTTATCGGCTGCATCTGTAGCATCTTTAAAATTAAGATCATCATCTACAACATCTTTATAAGCTTGAATCCATGCATTTCTAAATATTCTGGTAACTGTTGGCCACATTTTTGTTTTCACATTGTTTAGATCGCCTTCCACCGGAATTTTTGTTGCTAGGGTATCTTTCTTATGGTTTTTTAAAACAAATTTAAAGAAGCCCACGAATCCTTCCCATAGTGTTTGTAGAAATCCATCATCTTTACCGATTAATTTCGCATTTTTAAGAATGGGCTTAAATGACCCTTTCATATAACCATCGGCAATAGCCAGTTCCCCGAATAAATCGAAAGAACCTTCGTCAAAATCGATTCCAGCATAATAGTTGGTAAAATCATTAAGTGCAATGGCGTTGGCATTTTCTAGGCTAAAAGAAACATCCATGTCAGGAATTTCCTTTACTAAATTCATGTCACCATCTAAAATAACATTTCCATTACCTATAGATGTTGCTGTGGCGTGTATATTTGAGGGTAATGTCCTCGATTTTTCCACTACATTTCGAAGATTAGAGGCTGATAATTGAACGTTAGCTAAGTGTAAATCAATATTTGGATCCGCTTGTAATTGTAAAAAAGCAAATTTTCCATTATTGATTGTTAGCTGGTTAATATCAATGGGTACTAAATCGGTTAATGCCTTCGACCAGTCATCTGTATTTGCTTGACCAGTTGTATCTTGTTGGTCTTCAAAAACGTAAATAATAGTCGGTTCCGACATTTCAATCTCGCTAACTATTTTGCCATGAAAAAGCGCATTCCATTCTACAGAAATATCAGTTTTTTTAAAATCGAGAAACGGAATTTCAGAATTTGCTTTGACCGTGTTCAAGTACATACCATGAATCGTGTAGGCCCCTCGAATAATAGATAGGTCTATATCTTCTACCTGACCATAGTAGCCGGGTATATCTGCAAGAACATTATTTACATAATTCTTTATAAAATAGGGTAGAGAAAGTCTAATAATAACCAATAAGGTTATTATGATAATAGGTAATACATACCTTTTCTTTTTATATATTTTACGTTTAACCTCGCTCATAGTTTACTTTGTAATTAACAAACGGGTAAAAGGTAAATGTTAAAAATCTAACGAACACTATTAGAAACCGTTAGAGGTAAAAGAAATCTGCTTTGAATTAAAATTTGGTGGAAAGGGAGAGCAATAGTAATTATTAAATGAATTTGCTCTTTAATTCTTCTGTAGGTATCATGCAAGCTTCTTTTTTGCCATACCACTTGTATCTATTTGCTGCAACAAAATCGTATACGATATTTCTGAAGGACTCCGGCAACCATAGTAAAATAGTAGATATGGTGTTTAGTCCTTTCAAATCCTTACCAATTTCAAGGGCTGCGGTAGATTTGGTATAGTAGGCAATATTCGGTTCTATAAGAATAATGGAATCAACCTCATTAGTGTCGATATTACGTTCGTTCAATAATTTTTTTCCAGTTTCACTTTGAATGGCAGCGTATCTAAAAACATCATTTTTATCTCGTTTTATGGCAAATTGAACACTGTTGTTGCATAAGTTGCAAACACCATCGAAAAGAATGATTTTTTTATTTGAATTCACACTGCAAAATTAAAACAATATTTAATCAACATCTCACAACATTTTTATAATATCCTATCAGAATATAACTGATAAAAACCCAAAATTTAAATCTAGTATTATACTTTAAACTAAAATAAAATCGTATACGATTTTCCGTAACCAACTAAAAATCAGTATTATTTTTTTCTTTCAACCAGTTCTAACTGATCCACACTTACGTTGGTGGTAAAAATGCCATAGTTAACTATAGCCTTACCTTTTTCTAGTGAATCTATGCTGCCTACGGCTTTACCATCAAGCATTCGAACGCGATCACCGATAGTAAATACTGGTCTTGGTTTATTCTTTTCCTTGAAAATTGCTTTCTTCTTTTCAACTTTCTTTTTCTCGCGAATAACCTTAACCTCTTCTTGAACTTCTTGCGCAACAGCTACTTTTTTAGCTCTTTCTGCTTTTGCTTGGTTAGCAGTTTTCTTCGTTCGTTTACTATTCTCTGTCTCAACGATTCTTAATAGTTCTGAAACTAAAGGGCGCTTTTTATTATCTTGAAAATACTTGTCTGCCGCGACATTTACCTTATTTCCTAGCTGGATCATGCGCTGATCATGGTCGTAGAGTTCTTGATAGTTCTCTAACTTAGATTTGACCTTTGCATTCAACTTTTCTAAGCGCTGACCTTCTTCTCGAGCTCTAATTTCCTCTTCTTTTAGTCGAGAACCTGTTTCAGCCATTTTACTACGTTCTTTCTGTAGTTTGGCTATTGTTGCATCGAAACGAACTTTTCCACGTTCAATTTTTTTCTTTGCTTTGTTGATAAGAGAGTAAGGTATACCGTTCTTTTGGGCAACTTCAAATGTGAAAGAACTACCAGCTTGACCTAAAATCAATTGAAAAGTAGGCTCTAATGTTTTTCCGTCGAAAAGCATATTTGCATTCGTAACATGTGGTAATTCGTTGGCAAGTGCTTTTAAATTGGCATAGTGTGTTGTAATTACGCCATAAGAACCACGTTCGTAAAAAACTTCTAAGAACGCCTCTGCCAAAGCACCACCTAATTCCGGATCACTACCAGTACCAAATTCATCGATTAAGAATAAAGTATCGCCATCGCAACGCTTTAGAAATTGGTTCATGTTTTTTAATCGGTAACTATACGTACTTAAATGATTTTCAATGCTTTGGTTGTCACCGATGTCCGTCAAAATTTTCTTAAAGAAACAGACCTCACTTCTTTCGTGAACGGGAATCAACATACCACTTTGAAGCATTACTTGAAGTAACCCAATCGTTTTAAGCGTAATACTTTTACCACCTGCATTGGGTCCGGATATCACAATAATCCTATTCTCAGCGTGTAATTCAATGGTTTGTGGATACGTTTTTTCGCCCTTTCGCTTATTATTTAAAAATAACAGCGGGTGGTAGGCATCTCGCAGATATAATCTGTTATTTGAATTTATATTTGGTAATAGAGCATCGATATCTTCCGCGTGCTTTGCTTTGGCAGCAATGACATCCACTTGCGTCAAATAAACTTGATAATCGCTTAAAAGAGCTCTAAATGGTCTTATTTGACTTGTTAATTGCTTGAGAATACGTTGAACTTCTTCCTTCTCTTCAAATTCCAGATTATTAAGCTCGCGACTATATTTTAAGGCAGCTTCAGGTTCTATGTAAACAATGCTTCCGGTCTTTGAAGTTCCCATTACGGCACCTTTTACCTTCTTGCGATACATTGCCTTTACTGCTAATACACGTCTATTTTCAACGACAGATTCTCTAATTTCATCTAGGTAATCAGAAGAATTATAGGTATTTAGGGCAGTTCCAAAACTTTGGCTAATCTTTCCGCGTACCAGATTAATTTGTCTTCTTATTGAAAATAATTGATCAGATGCATTGTCTTTTACTTCACCGAAACGGTCAATGACATCATTGATTAAATTCGGAATATGATTGTTTGGCTCAAGTTTTAAGGCAAATTCAAAAAATAAAGGATAATATTCCTTGAATTTTTTAAAGAATTTCTGATGTTGCTCAACAGTAATGCAAATACCAGCAATTCTTTTAAATCCTTGAAGTTCTAAAGTCGTGTTCTCAATTTTAAGCAGCTTTAGATCATTATTTATGCTATCGAAACCGTGATTGGGAATCCGGTTTTCACTAATTAAAGATGAAAGATACTCCGCCGTTTTTCCCAATTCGATTTTTATAACTTCTTCGGTTATAAAAGGGGCGATTTCCATTGCTGCTTCTTTACCTAGTTCGGTATTGCAACGAGCAGATACTTGTTTTAATACAGATGGAAATTCTAAGTCTTGTAATGTTTTGGAATGTATGTTAGCCACGATATGCTTTAGTAAGCTACAAAGGTACGCATTGACAATGAATTGTAATAAGGGCAGATGAGCTTAGATAAATAATCGTTAACTAGTTAAAATGAGTGTACGTATAAAATAAAATACGGATAGATAACTGAACTAACCATTGCTTAAACCTAATCAAATATTAACTTTGAAGATGTCAAACATCTAAGGGGAGAATAATGAATATCAGGTTGAATGCTAGTTGGGAAAATCAATTAAAAGGTGAATTTGATAAACCCTATTTTATGAATTTAATGCAGTTTGTGGCGCGGGAATATGAACAGCATACCTGTTACCCGAATAGTACCGATATCTTTGCTGCATTCGATGCATGTAGTTTTGAAAATGTAAAAGTCGTGATCATAGGTCAAGATCCCTATCATGGTCCTGATCAAGCAAATGGTTTATGTTTTTCGGTAAAAGATGGCATTAAGCATCCGCCTTCATTAATTAATATTTTTAAAGAAATAGAGACAGATTTAAGTATCTGTTATTCAGAAAGCGGTAATCTTGAGCGATGGGCAGCGCAAGGCGTTTTGCTACTAAACGCTACGCTTACGGTGAGGGCTCATGAACCTGGTAGTCACCAAAAACAAGGTTGGGAGGTATTTACCGATACCGTGATTTCAAAACTATCTGAGAATAGAGAACAAATAATTTTTATGCTTTGGGGCGGTTATGCCAAGAAAAAAGCAAAACTTATAGATGCGAATAAGCATTATTTATTGACCTCTGGTCATCCTTCTCCGTTAAGTGCCAATCGAGGATATTGGTTCGGAAACAAACATTTTTCATCTTGTAATAAAATTTTAGAAGATTTAGGCAATAAAATTATAGCCTGGTAAGTTAGATACTTATTAAAGCTTTAAATTTAGATTGTGCTTTGGGGCACAATAGTAGTTAACAACATAAACAACAACTCAAATGAATAACTTAGAAAGGCTAAATACTATTTTATTGGTAGACGATGATGATGCGAGTAACTTTTTACATTCCATCTTTATCAATAAACTGGACATGGATGTGAATATTAATTCTGCCCTTAATGGTCAAGAAGCCATTGATTTTATTCTAGGTAAAGGTCAAGAGCAATTAGAATTGCCATGTATGGTCATGTTAGACTTAAGAATGCCTGTTATGGACGGGTGGCAGTTTATGAATGCTTATGAGGAGTTGGTTCCTAAAAAGCTAAAAGATCAGATTACTATTGTTTTGGTAACGATAAGTGATAACAAAGAGGATAAAGAACGTGCTATCGCCAATAAATATATCGCCGATTTCGCTCAAAAACCTCTATCTGATGAAACGTTCAAAGCGTTAATTCAAAAGCATTACAGCTTAGCTACTATTTAAATCATCTAAGAATATCGGATACCGGAATTGATTTTTCTATTAAAGTCAATTCCTTCAGGGTATGTTGAACTTTGGTCAACGTACGTTCTGGTAGTTGTTTCTGGCTCCATTCTGTCAGTTGTAACCATTCTTGAATATCTTCTAATTTTTGATTATACCTATTTGCTAAAGTCGAATCAATACGTGGAATTTGTTTAAAATCAGCCGTATACATATTGATGACTTCAAGTATATGGTTCAAAACTCCCTCGTTTTCCTTTAAAAAATCTTTTGTTCCTACCAATACAAAACACGGCCATGGCGTAGGGCAGTTACCTAAATGCCTAAATACACCACTATCTACAAGAGGCTTTGTAGTAAAACGCTCCCACATAAAATAGTCGGCACTACCGGACGACAACCCTTCAACGGCTCCGTCTAAATTATTTACTAAATCGAATTTTAAATTTTCAGTGTCCCAGCCCATTTCTGTTGCTTGAACATAAGACATGAGGTGGCTACCGCTACCAAATCTGCTTATTGCCGCAGTAGTGCCCTTTAAATCGCTCAAAGAAGTATATGAACTATTCGCGTCAACATGAATTCCCCATAAAAGCGGAGAAGCAATGTATTCTTGAATAATTTTAACCTGATTACCTTCAGTAATACTTTTTACGATTCCCTCAGTTAAGATTATAGCAAGGTCGGTTTCTTTGTTTTTAAGCATTTCGCTCATTCTACCTGTACCTTCAGGGACTTCTGTCCATTCTAAGTTGATACCTCTTTCTTCAAAAGCACCTTCTTCTATAGCTAAGTGCCAAGGAAGATTAAAATGTTCTGGTACACCAATAATCTTAACAGTCTTCATCTAATTTATTTTTAAGGTAATCGTAAATGGCATATTGAGAGCGTATTTTTTCTTGATTAGCAGTTTGCTCTACCCTTTTATTGGAGTTTTCCACATCTAAAACACGGGCCTTCTGGTTATCATTAAGCTGTAATGTCAAAATATGTTTTAATTCATCAAAAATATCAGGGTCTAAAATAGGCGTCAATACTTCAATTCGCCTATCTAAGTTGCGCGTCATCCAATCAGCAGAACCGATGTACATTAATTCATTTCCTCCATTTTCAAAAAGGTAAATTCTACCATGTTCCAAATAGCGATCCACAATGCTGGTAATGTAAATATTGTCTTTCATTCCCTCGTTTAGATTGTCTTTAGCTGTTAGATAACAACAAAAGCCTCTAATTATAAGGCGAACATCAACACCAGCATTTACTGCTCGGTATAGAGCCTTAATCATATTAGAATCTTCAAGACTGTTCATTTTAGCGGTAATGGCAGCTTTTTTGCCTTCACGAGCAGCATTGATTTCGTTTTGAATGAGATTTAAGAATGTAATTCTAGTGGTAAATGGCGAGACCATCAATCGTTTCAGTTTCGGTACGAATATTTTACGCTCTAAAACTTGAAATACTTGACCTAAATCTTTAGTTATTTTTTTATCAGCAGTAAAGAGTCCGTGGTCGCAATAAATTTTTGATGTTTTAGCATTGAAATTACCCGTGCATATGTAAGCATATCGTTTTACTTTATCATCTTCATTACGGTAAACCATGGCAATCTTAGAATGCACCTTGACCTGCGGGATACTAAAAATGACCTTAGCACCTTTCTCTTCAAAAATGCGCCCCCATTTAATATTGTTGGCTTCATCGAAACGAGCTTGAGCTTCAACAAATAGGGTGACTTTCTTGTTATTGTCCAGAGCAGTTATAATGGCATCTGCCAGTGACGAAGACTTTGCAATGCGGTAAATCGTCATCTTAATGGCGCTTACTTGTGAATCGGTAGCCGCTTCAGTAAGTAAATCTTCGACCACTTTAAAATCATGATACGGAAAATGTACCAATTGGTCTTTTTTAGCAATAGTGTCAAAGATATTATCACTGTTTGATAATTCTTTATGTGGTAGTGCCGGTTTTGCTTGGTATTGCAAGTGTTCAGTACCTTCTGGAAGGGGAAAAGAAAAGAAATCAGATAAATTATGATAGGTGCCACCAGGGGATAGATCAACGAATCCCAATTTAAAATCATTTTTAAGGGCGTCGATTAGCCAGTTGGGCATCGATTCGTCGTAAAGTAACCTGGTCGCCTGACCTGATAATCTTTTATCTAAAGAATTATATATTTTCTCGACCAATTCAATATCAGAATAGTCGTCTTCTAAATAAAGCTCGGCATCTCTAGATAACTTAATCGAAAAACAATCAATAACTTCTTTATTAGGCAGTAGCCTTTTAATATTGAGCTTAATAACATCATCTATAAATGTAAATTGATGTCCTTCGCCTGGTAAGCGTATAAAACGCTCTTGATCCGTAGGTATTTTAACAACACTGTAAGCGTGATTAGGGTGTGTAACTACCAAATATATAGCGGCATCTGTTAATTCATCTTTTATTTCGTGTAAAGCGCAAGATGCTTTTATCGTTTCATCGAATACCGATGCTAAAAATTGTTTTTGTTCTTGTGTAAAATTTGACGTATTCCGAAAAAAGATACTGTGGTCTTCAAGTTCAGCTAAAGTGCTTGCAATTACTTTTCCGAATTGAATTTGGTGTTCATTGATCGTTTTTAGAATATGCTGTAACGTGCTATTCGCTTTAAACATTAGTTTTTTGCGAAATTTCTTATCTAACTGTTTAATTTGACGCAATTGCGATACTCGTACCTTGAAGAACTCATCTAGGTTAGAGGAAAATATGGCCAAGAATTTTAATCTTTCTAATAAAGGGGTATCCTTATTTTCAGCTTCAAGTAAAACACGTTCATTAAAGTAGAGCCAATTAATATCTCTATGCTTTAAGTTTTCTTTTTTCATGCTAAAATTTCAGTAAAAATAAGAAGTACCAGAGTAAGAAAGTGATAAATGTTTGTTAAGCCAATTTTTTCAAGCATAATTCAATAAGCTTATCGACAGATTCGGTAGGTGTAGCAGAAAATTCGCAAGTAGATCTATTTGCTACAATACAATTTAACGATACTGCTTCATGACCTAATAGCTGTGCAAGTGCATAAATACCCGAAGTTTCCATCTCAAGATTGGTCAATTTTAAGTCCTTGTAACTGAATGTAGATAATTTCTCCATCAATTCCATTTGGCTAGGCTTTATTCTCAATTGACGTTGCTGCGGACCATAAAAGCCGGTATTTGTTGCTGTAAAGCCTAATCGTATACGATTATCAACAAACAATTCACCTAGTTTTTCAGAGTACGAGAGCACATATGGTCTCGCTTTGTAAGCATCCCAAGAAGTATGTGCTATAAATTCATCTTCTATTTCAGGAAAGTTGATTTTATCATGCTCGTAGAAATGTAAAAGTCCGTCAAAACCGATAGAATATTTACTGATCAAAAATGTGTCAATAGGAATATCAGGTTGAATGGCACCGGTAGTACCTATTCGTATAATATTTAAAGTAGTATGATTCGCTTTAAGTGTTCTGGTCTTTAAATCAATATTTACCAACGCATCAAGTTCGTTTATAACAATATCGATATTGTCTGTACCGATACCTGTAGAAATTACAGAGATACGCTTACCGTTCAAATGACCGGTATGGGTATGAAATTCACGTTTACCTTTTTTTACCTCAATAGTGTCGAAATGACGAGATACTTGGCTCACCCTATCTGGGTCGCCAACGGTAATTACGGTAGTTGCAATATCTTCTGGTAATAAATTAAGATGGTAGATACTACCATCTTCGTTGATGATAAGCTCAGCAGGCTTTAATTGCATGCTATAATTTTAAAATTCTGTTAGTAGAAGTATTATATAAGAAATTGTATTTCAATGCGCCTCCTAAATACACATCGTTGTCTTGAATACAAGAGTAGTAGCTGGTTTTGCCTTCTAGAATCTCCTTGCCTTTTTTAGATATGCGAACAGGGTTCAAACTAGTAATTAAAGGTTTTAATCTAGTTAATGCACGGTCGTACTGTGTGTCTGAAAAACCTAGGTTACCTTGGTTTTTAAGTAAGATATCCATGTATTCGGTTTTCGATTTTGGCTTTTTATCTACCGCTAACTTTAAAATGGTATTTTCCATTTCATTTAAACCGTTGTTGATACTTGGAAAACGTTTTAAGTGAGATTTAACGGCATCACCAAGATAGTCGAACTGATAATCTTTAAAATCTGTTAAATTCTCTAATCGAATAGGGTTATTGCTGCAGTATAACTGCCACACATAATCAGCATATTCGGTATCATCTTGAGTTAATACCTTTTTATTATTGTAAAGATCTAATAACTGTTCGTTAGAAAGCTCATTGAGGCTATACATTTTATCTGTTTCGTCTTCATTACCGCTACAGACCAAAGATATTTGGGCATATTTTCTGTGGGTAAGCAGCCAACTGATGACAGCTAGCATATTCACTTGACAAAAAAGATCATACTCGAACCAAAGAACGATATGATCCTGCTGTTTATGGCTACACAACGACCTATATTCTTTTAAGGTCTTTTCAATAAACCAAGATTTTGAGACTTTATAGTTTTTATGAAGAAACTCGAATCGAGCTTTCCAAAAGGTTTCTGTACCTACGGTTGGTAATGTTTGACCTTCACAAAGCATTTCGCGCCAAGTAATGACATCACCACCTAAATTTAATTTTTGAAGACGTTCGGTGAAAACATCCCCATTGGTAATGTGCAAGAGAGAACTCATACCAGGTTTGATTTAGTTTGATTAGAATAAAAATAATACTAATAACAACGTTAAAAAATTATTTAACAGAAAACAAATGGAACTTTAAATGTAAATTATTTTACTAAACTATCCACCTACACGCTTGACTGCGAAACCTTTATCTTTAAGTAGTGCCATGATTTTATCGCGATAATCGCCTTGAATAATAATTTTATTATCCTTAAAACTACCGCCAACACTTAATTTGGTCTTTAATTCTTTAGCTAACTTTTTAAAATCTTCATCGGCGCCGGTATAACCTTCTAAGATGGTAATAGGTTTACCCTTTCGCTTTTCGTACTTGCAAATGATGGGGTCATCTTGAAGCCAAATGTCTTTTTCTGTTTCATTTTCAACCGGAACATCTTCTTGTTCGTGATCAGGAAATAAATTTTTTAACTGGTCTTTAAGGTCCATAGTGGTTATTTTTTAATTAACCCTAGTTCGATTAAGCGCTCATGAAGAAATTCACCTGCAGTAATATCAGTATAAAGTTTAGGGTGTTCTTCATCAATACAGTTCTCTAAACAATTTAAAGGCATTTCGCTAACTGGGTGCATGAAAAATGGCACCGAATATCTTGATGTTCCCCATAATTCTTTTGGAGGATTCACCACTTGATGAATAGTCGATAAAAGTTTGTTGTTTGTTAGTCTAGATAACATATCCCCAACATTGATCATTAATTGATCGGGTCTTGCGATAGCATCTACCCATTCACCTTCGTGGTTTTGAACTTGTAATCCTTTACCATGTGCTCCCATTAACAGCGTTATTAGATTAATATCACCATGAGCTGCAGCTCTAACTGCGTTTTTAGGCTCAGAGGTAATTGGTGGGTAATGTATTGGGCGCAATATTGAATTTCCGTTTTTGATAAATTCGTCAAAGTAGAATTCATCAAGATTTAAATGAAGGGCTAAGGCACGCAAAACATATTTAGCTGTTTTTTCTAACATCTTATAGGTTTCTTCTCCAACTTTATTAAACTGTGGTAATTCTTTTACCATCACATTAGCTGGGTATTCCTTTTCTAATTCATCATTATCCTCCACATACTGTCCGAAATGCCAAAATTCTTTTAAATCGCCTTCTTTTCTACCTTTTGCATGTTCCTTGCCGAAAGAAGTATAACCACGTTGACCGCCTATTCCTTCAATTTGGTAACCATCTTTTACTTCGCCGGGCAAATCAAAGAAATCTTTAATTTCAGCATATAAAGAATCTACTAACTTGTCTGAAAGAAAGTGACCACCTAAGGCAACAAAGCCAATTTCTTCAAAGGCTTTTCCAATTTCATCAATAAATTTTTGTTTTCTTTTTGGGTCGTCAGAAAGAAAATCGGATAAATCTACACTAGGTACTAAGCTCATATTTTAAAGAATTTACGTAAAATTAATAATTATTGTGGATTTACAAGCCTTGTTATAATCTATACTTTTTATTTGCTTTTTTGTTACATTTATATTTTAATAGTCAAAATTGACCAAATCAATGAATTACACCGATTTTAAAGTAGCTGACGATATAAAATTAAAGCTATATAAATCAATGCTTAAACCTCGAATGATTGAGGAAAAGATGTTGATTCTTCTAAGACAGGGTAAAATATCTAAATGGTTTAGCGGCATAGGTCAAGAGGCAATTTCTGTAGGTGTTACTACTGCATTGAGTAGTGATGAGTACATTTTACCTATGCATAGAAATTTAGGTGTATTTACTGCAAGAGAGATTCCTTTATGTAGACTGTTCGCACAATGGCAAGGTAAGGCAAGCGGATTCACCCAAGGAAGAGACCGTAGCTTTCATTTTGGCACACAAGATTATAAGATCGTTGGTATGATATCGCACTTAGGTCCGCAATTAGGTGTGGCAGATGGTATAGCCTTAGCTCATAAATTAAAATATGAAAAGAACGTAACTGCCGTATTTACTGGAGAAGGCGCGACAAGTGAGGGTGATTTTCATGAAGCATTAAATGTCGCTTCTGTCTGGAATTTACCAGTTCTTTTCTGTGTAGAGAATAATGGTTACGGGCTGTCAACGCCAACCAATGAGCAATTTAAGTGTGAACATATCGCAGATAAGGGTGTAGGATACGGAATGGAGTCTCATATAATAGATGGTAATAACATATTAGAGGTCTATTACAAGGTTTCGGAATTGGTTCGGGATATGAGAATAAATCCGAGACCTATTTTGTTAGAATTTAAAACATTTCGCATGCGCGGACATGAGGAGGCAAGTGGAACAAAATATGTACCCCAAGAGCTTTTAGATGTTTGGGCAGAGAAAGATCCATTAGAAAATTTTACGCAGTATTTGATAAGTGAAAGACTCTTGACGGAAAATAGTATAGCTACTTATAAAGAGGAAATACAAGTTGAAATCGACGAAAATTTAAAATTAGCCCTTGAAGAAGAGGCAATTATACCAGATCAAAGTAAAGAATTAAGTGAGGTATATCAAAATTTTGATTTAGTAAAGATTGAGCCTGGTAATTCTGTAAATAATATTCGTTTGGTAGATGCTATTTCTGAAGGATTAAGGCAGTCGATGCAAAAATTTGATAACCTAGTTATCATGGGGCAAGATGTTGCAGAATATGGTGGTGTGTTCAAAATAACGGAAGGCTTCGTAAACGAATTTGGTAAAGAGCGCGTTCGCAATACACCTATATGTGAATCGGCAATTGTATCTGCGGCAATGGGCTTATCTATCAATGGTATGAAGGCGGTTATGGAAATGCAATTTGCCGATTTCGCCAGTAGCGGCTTTAACCCAATTGTCAACTATTTAGCTAAAAGTTACTATAGATGGGGAGAGAAAGCAGATGTTGTAATTCGTATGCCTTGTGGAGGCGGAGTATCTGCCGGACCGTTTCATTCACAAACAAATGAAGCTTGGTTTACCAAAACTCCCGGATTAAAAGTGGTATATCCCGCATTCCCATATGATGCGAAAGGGTTGTTGACAACAGCTATAGAAGATCCAAATCCTGTTTTGTTTTTTGAACATAAGGGATTGTATAGAAGTTTATATCAAGATGTGCCAGCTGATTATTACACGTTGCCTTTAGGTAAAGCAAGTTTGTTAAAACAAGGTGATCAAATTACGATTGTCACTTACGGTGCAGGAGTACATTGGGCTTTAGAAACTTTAGAAAAGAACACCGATATTCGTGCCGATTTGTTGGATCTAAGAAGTTTACAACCTTTAGATACGATAGCGATTTATGAATCTGTACAGCGTACAGGAAAATTAATTATTTTACAGGAAGACAGCCTTTTTGGGGGAATAGCAAGTGATATATCGGCGATGGTAATGGAGAATTGTTTTCAATACTTAGATGGTCCTATAAAAAGGGTGGGTAGTTTAGAAACGCCGATACCTTTTAATACCAAGCTTGAAGAGCAATATTTATCCAAGTCTAGGTTCGAATCTGAATTAAAAGAACTAATAGCATATTAGTAAACTATCTTATAAAATGTCTATCCGTCCTTATTAAATGAACAATTATTAGAATTCGGGGTATATATCTAAACATTATAATCTCGATTATTGAGTAAACCCGTCAACAAATTTGTTAAAAGAGGTAATAGGTACAATTATTTAGCAGCATCTTTGTGTGGTAATTGGTCGAATATTTAAAATGTATCCATCCAAAAAATACCATTAAACGTATATAGATCAAACCTAAATAAATTTACTTATGAAAAAAATGATTTGGCTTTTTAGTATCGTACTTGTAATATCTTCATGTTCAGTGTCAAAAGATGCGAGAGGAAAGAGAAATTTGCTAAGTGGCACATGGACATTAAACGATGTTTCCTTTGAGGGTAATACAGGCAATGTAAAGGCGGTATTATTTAATGACGTAGAAGATATTTGTCTAGAAGGTAGCGAATGGTTCTTTAGAGATAACAATAGTACCGGTAGATACACTATTAATCAATCTACATTTTGTACCGGTGGAGACCGTTATATTAGATGGTCTGTTGTAGAACGTGAAGAAAATTACACTAGCCAGTTACAATTTAAATTCATTAATGAAAAAAATCAAGATATTTCTGGTGGTGCAGGTTATCGTTTAAACATCGAGAACTTGACCGAATCGGCAATGACATTAAAATCTAATGTCATGGTCGAAGGTGCCCCTATAAATGTGGTGTATCAATTCAGTAAAAAATAATAACCTACTTAAATTTAAAATAAGCATATGAAAACAATGATAATTCGAAGAACTAGTTATGTAATCGCTCTTGCCATGGTAATGAGCTGCAGTACGGTTAAAAATGCAAATAAAACTCAAAAAGGTGCTGTTATAGGCGCTACGGGTGGTGCCGTAATCGGTGGTGTTTTAGGTAACAACGTTGGTAGTGGTAATAATACTGCTCTTGGTGCAATTTTAGGTGCAGCCATAGGTGGTGCAGCCGGTGGTTATATCGGTAATAGAATGGACCGTCAAGCAGAACGTATCGAAGAAGAAATACCTGGTGCAGAAGTAAAGCGTGTAGGTGAAGGTATCAATGTTACATTTAATGAAGATGCGGGTGTATATTTCGATACCAATAAATCTAATGTTCAAGGTACATCTGCAACAACATTAAATAAACTAGTTGGTATTTTTAAAGAGTACCCACAATCTAATATTTTAGTAGAAGGGCATACTGATAGTGCTGGTGCCGATGAATATAACCTTACCCTTTCAAAACAAAGAGCAGAATCTGTTACTAATTATTTAATTAGTCAGGGTATCGATGCAAGCCGATTTGATACCAAGTGGTATGGCGAAACGCAACCTGTTGGAGATAATACGACTACTGCAGGTAAAGCTAAGAACAGACGTGTTGAATTAGCTATTGTTGCAAGTGAGTCTTTAAAACAGGAAGCACAGACAAAGACAAACTAAGAACTATATATTATGGTTTAGCGTTAAAATAAAAGCCCTGCATATGCAGGGCTTTTTTGTTTTTGGTGTAACTTTCATGCAGTGAAAGCACACGGCATACTTATTATAGGAGGCGGATTAGCGGGTTTGACTGCTGCTATTCATTTGGCTTCGGAAGGATTGGATGTTGCCGTGATTGAAATGCAGCCATATCCCCATCATAAGGTGTGTGGAGAATATGTCTCAAAAGAAGTCGATCCTTATCTAAAACGGTTAGGGGTAGATTTAAAAGTTTTTGGAGCTGTAGATATTTCGAAATTTCAGATAAGTACATTAGACGGATTCATTATTGAGACCGATTTGCCATTAGGCGGATTCGGAATAAGCAGGTTTGCTTTTGATCAGCTTTTATGTACAAGGGCAATCGAGCTAGGGGTTACTTTTTACTTTGAAAAAGTAATTAATACAGCCTACGACAATAATCGGTTTACAATTAGTACTAAATCTAATACCTACACCTCAAAAATAGCCATCGGCGCTTATGGTAAGCGCTCTGTTCTAGATAAGAAAATGGAGCGGGCGTTTAGTGATAAAAAACAATCTTGGTTGGCTGTGAAGTCCCATTACAAAATGGCTGATTTTCCTGATGCGCTGGTAGGTTTACATAATTTCGAAGGCGGTTATGGCGGATTGTCAAAGACGGAAACAGGAGATGTCAATTTCTGTTATTTGGTTAATTATAATAGTTTCAAAAAATTTAAGGATATCAGTAGTTTTAACTCCAACGTAATAGCAGTAAATCCATTTCTGAATAAGTTTTTAGAAAATGCCGAACCTATTTTCGAGCAACCTATGACAATTGCCCAGATTGCATTTGATAGAAAAGAAAGTGTCGTTGGTCATATGCTAATGTGTGGTGATACTGCAGGGCTCATTCATCCGCTTTGCGGTAATGGTATGGCGATGGCTATTCATAGTGCTAAGATTGCTTCAGAATTGACATTGCGCTTTTTTAATGACCCAAAATATACGCGTGAGCTTTTGGAACGAGATTATAAAAAATCATGGTCAAAGGAATTTAGTAATCGATTATGGTTCGGGAGAAGATTACAGGGTGTATTAATGAATAAAACATTAGTTTCAATGGGAATTAAATCCGTCGGAAAATCAAAATCAATACTAAAATTTATCATTTCAAAAACCCATGGACAACTGATTTCATAATGGTAGATTTTAAGCAAAGAAGTTCAGACATTGAGATAATGGATACCTTTTTGGGTACTACAACTGAACTAGAAACTATACTTCAAGATATTAATAGGGTAAATAAACTATTAGGGGGTTATAGTATTACTTTAAGTGCTGTTTTTGAGCTGATTGGTTCAGGAATTAAAAAATCGTATACGATTTTAGATATGGGTTGTGCCGAAGGAACCATGCTAAGAAAGCTTGCAGATGAAGCCAGAAAGAGGAATATTACAGTAAATTTAATAGGCGTAGATTTTAATGAACAAGGTTTACAGTTAGCACAGCAATATTCAACCGATTATCCTGAGATAAGTTACTTGAATACCGATATTTTAAAAACTGATTTTTCTGAATGGAATATTGATGTGGTCATGACGACGTTGACATTGCATCATTTTACAGATGAGGGTGTACTGCAATTTGTAAATCGTTTTGTAGAAATAGCAAAGTTGGGTGTCGTCATAAATGATTTGGAACGGAGTCCCGTTGCGTATTATTTATTCAAGGCATTCAGTTTCTTCTTTATAAAAACTGAGATTGCCAAGAAAGACGGACTTTTATCTATACGAAGGGCGTTTAAAAAGGAAGAATTAGAGCATTTTGCTCGTCAGGTTACAACCGCATCACACCATATTCAATGGAAATGGGCTTTTAGATATATATGGGTTTTAAAAAAGAAGTAGTAGATTGAAGATTAAGAATAATTATGAATCACACAAAAATTGTTAGCGTTACCAAAGAATTACCCGCGTTTTATAGAGATACAAAAGATATCATTCCACTAGTAGAGTTTTGGCTAAGCGGTCAAGAAGAACGTTTTTCACGAAAAGTGGTAAAGATTTTTGAAGGTGCAGCAGTAGATAGGCGGTATTCCATTATGCCACCTGAAGAAGTGTTCGTAACCACCTCTTTTGAAGATAAAAATAAAATATATAGTAGGGAGGCCAAACGTATGGGTTCGAATGTGCTCAGAAATGCCTTGCAGAAAAGTAATTGGGACGCTTCAACTATCGATTATATTATTACCGTTAGTTGTACCGGTATTATGATTCCGTCTTTAGATGCCTATTTAATTAATGAATTGGGGTTGCGACAAGATGTGGTAAGATTGCCAGTTACAGAAATGGGTTGCGCTGCGGGAGTTTCGGGACTCATCTATGCACACAACTTTTTAAAGTCAAATCCTGGTAAGCGTATTGCTTTGGTTGCAGTAGAGAGTCCCACTGCCACATTTCAGCTAGAAGATTATTCCATGGCAAATATGGTAAGTGCAGCAATTTTTGGAGATGGTGCGGCATGTGTGTTGCTATCTTCAGAAGCAGATGCTGTCGGTCCAAAAATCATAGGTGAAGAAATGTATCACTTTAAAGATGCAACACAGATGATGGGATTTGATTTGACCAATCACGGATTAAAAATGATTCTTGATCCTGCTGTACCCGAAACAATTTCAAATCATTTTGCTGATATTGTACATCCTTTCTTAGAAAAGTACGGTAGTAATATTCAGAATGTAGACCATTTAATTTTTCATCCCGGAGGAAAGAAAATAGTGCAAACCGTAGAATCACTTTTTGGTGCCTTAGGCAAGAATATTGATGATACAAGAGAAGTTTTAAGACTTTATGGAAATATGAGTAGTGCCACTGTTTTATACGTGTTAGAACGTTTTTTAGAAAAAGATATATCAGAAGGCGAACAGGGTTTGATATTAAGTTTTGGTCCTGGTTTTTCGGCTCAACGTGTATTGATAGAATGGTAGTATAATCAAATAACAACTATGAAAAATACCTATTGGGCTTTGATTTTAGGAGGAAGTAGTGGACTCGGATTAGCTACGGCGAAGAAATTGGCTAAACACGGTTATCATATACTCATTCTTCACCGAGATCGACGTACAGATATGGAAGTTATAGAAATGGCGTTTAATGAAATTCGGTCTTATGGTAATGAAGTTATTGGCATGAATGTAGATGCTTTGAATGCAGGTAAGCGAGCAGAAATACTTACTGATATTCATGAAAAGTTACCTGAAGGGCATCAAATAAAAGTATTGATACATAGCGTAGCCAAAGGAACACTAAAACCCATGTATTCAGAAAACGGACCTACATTGACCGATACCGATTTTAGAATCACTTTTGATGCCATGGCTTTGAGTCTCTACGATTGGACAAAGGCTTTGGTGGAAGCCAAACTTTTTGCAGAAGATACTAGGGTAATATCGTTTACAAGTGAAGGTAATACGAAAGCATTGCCAAATTACAGTGCAGTTTCGGTAGCTAAAGTAGCTTTAGAAGCATTGACCAGAAGCATGGCATTAGAATTTGCACCGATCGGTATAAAAGCGAATTGCATACAGGCAGGTATTACTATGACTAAATCATTATCTATGATTCCCGGTTATGAGAAAATCAAAGAAAATGCATTAAAGAGGAATCCGAATAATCGGTTAACAAATCCCGAAGACGTTGCAAATGCAGTGTATTTACTAACGACTGATGAAGCAAAATGGATTACGGGTACTGTTATTAAAGTTGATGGTGGCGAAAGTTTAATATAAGGTGTTAAGGCTATGAAAGAATCTTTCGAATGGATATTGGATGAATTACCATACACGGCACCATTTCTGTTTGTGGACGAAATTCAGCATATAGATAGAAAAGGAGTTCAGGGCAACTATCGATTTTCACCAGATTCAGATTTTTACAAAGGGCATTTCAAGAACAATCCTGTAACACCGGGTGTATTGTTAACGGAGTGTTGCGCACAAATAGGTTTGGTCTGCTTGGGAATTTTTCTATTAGGAAATCAATCTAAACTAACAAACCTAAAAATAGGAATGAGTAGTTCTGAGATGGAGTTTCTACTGCCTGTTTTTCCGGGGGAACGCGTTAAGGTAATATCAGAATTGGTGTATTTTAGATTTCAGAAACTAAAATGCAATGTAAAAATGTATGACGAAGATGATAAATTAGTCTGTAAAGGTATAGTTGCTGGCATGATAGGTACAAATAATGAATAGAAGAGTTGTCATAACAGGTTTGGGAGTATGTGCGCCAAATGGCGTGGGACTTACCGATTTTACCAATGCTTTATTAGAAGGTAAAAGCGGACTCCGGCATCAACCAAATTTAGAAAAGCTAGGTTTTGGTTGCCAGGTTGCTGGTGAGCCTTTGGTAAAAGATAAACTCATAGATAACTATTTTACACCGTTAGAGCGCAGAGGATTAAATGCCACGGGAATCGTTTACGGTGTAATCGCGGGTGTAGATGCATGGAAACATGCGGGATTAGAAAAAAATACGACCGATGAACCAAGTTGGGATCGCGGAATTATTTTTGGTACCGGAATTTTAGGGGTCGACAAATTTAGGGAAGCCATTCATTTAATAGATGAAGGGAATGTGCGTAGGCTCGGCAGTACTTCGGTTATACAGACGATGGCGAGCGGTATAAGTGCCTATTTAGGGGGATTGTTAGGTTGCGGAAATCAAGTCACAACAAATTCCGCAGCATGTACAACGGGTACCGAGGGTATTTTAATGGCATATGATCGTATAAGCCAGGGCAAAGCTGAAATTATGTTGACCGGTAGTTGTAGTGATAGTGGTCCGTATGTATGGGGAGGCTTTGATGCCATGCGTATTTTACCTCGCGGATATAACGATAATCCTACGAAGGCAAGTAGACCTATGAGTGGCACCGCAGCAGGTTTCATTCCTGGTAGTGGGGCAGGAGCATTGGTGTTGGAGTCCTTAGAAAGTGCTCAAAAACGAGGAGCGTATATATATGCAGAAGTGCTAGGAGGTGAAGTTAATAGTGGCGGACAAGTAGGAGAAGGTACAATGACCGCACCAAATAGTATAGCGGTTCAGCGTTGCATACGAAATGCGATAAGCAATGCAGGTGTTGAAGCAGCTGATATTGATGTTATAAACGGACATTTAACGGCAACAACTAAAGATGGTTTAGAAATTGAAAATTGGAGTGCGGCTTTAGGTAGAAAGAATACTGATTTTCCTTATATAAATTCGTTTAAAGGTGCTGTTGGTCATTGTTTGGCAGCAGCAGGTAGTATTGAATGTGTTGCATCCGTTTTGCAGTTTAAAGAACATGTAGTGTTTAAAAATGTGAACTGTGACGATATACATCCAGAGATTTCTAGAGTGATTTCTGATTCTTGCATCCCAAGGGAAACTATGAATTATTCACCTAAATATATAGCCAAAGCAAGCTTCGGATTCGGAGATGTAAATGCTTGTGTTATATTTAAAGCTTTTTCAAAAGATAATTAAAATAATACCGTAAGGTATCTTATAAGAATAAATATGCATAACGAAGAAAAATATCAGAAATTAAAAGATATTATAAAAATCTATCTTCCCGAAGACGTAGCAGTTACAGACATTGAGCAAGACAGCCACTTCATGAACGACCTAAATATCAATTCTGCAAATCTTGTTGATATTGTATTAGATGTAGAAGATGCATTCGACATTCGATTAGAAAATGATGATATGGATCAAATGCAAACGGTCAACGATGCCATGGCAATTATCGATGCCAAGCTAGCTGAAAAGTGAAATTATAAGAAGTTATCTTAAGAGTTATTCTTTATTCTTAATGAAAGTCGAGGCCAATATGCCCGATACCAATGCTACTGAGATTACAGTCAAAGATACCCATTCAGGTAAATGTATATAATGAGAGAATAACATCTTCAAACCTACAAAGGCAAGAATAACCACAAGGCTATAGTTGATATATCTAAACTTCTCAAGCATTCTTGAAATCAAGAAATACATTGAACGCAATCCTAAAATAGCTAAGATATTCGAGGTAAATACAATAAATGGATCTGCCGTAATTGCTAAAATTGCAGGTATACTATCTAAAGCGAAAAGAATATCGGTAAGTTCAATAACAATAAGGGCAACAAATAGGGGGGTAGCAGCATTAATTCCCATTCGTTTTACGAAAAAATCATGACCGTGCATTGTCGATGTAACGGGGTATATTTTTTTGATTTGTTTAAAAACAAAAGAATTTTGAGGGTCAAAATCATCGTCTTCACCTTTCAGCATGTTAAATGCAGTATATAAAAGGAATACACCGAAGACATAAATAATCCATTCAAACTTGGTAATTAGCGCAACTCCGAAAAATATCATTAATGCTCTAAATACAATCGCACCCAAAATACCCCAAAACAAAACACGGTGCTGGTACAATGCAGGTATTTTAAAAGAAGAGAAGATAACCGCAATAACGAATACGTTATCAACACTTAAAGATAATTCGATAAGATACCCGGTAATATATTTTAGAACAGCGTCATTAGGGGTTAGTCCCGTTGGGTTGTCAATTAACTCGGCACTGAATAACCAATAAATAACACCACTAAAGGCAAAAGCAACAGTTACGAAAATGGCAGTCCAGATACCTGCTTCTTTAGATTTTATTACATGTTCGTTCTTATGAAAGACACCTAAATCTAACGCAAGAAAAACAAGTACTACGGCAACAAAAATAATCCAGACTATCATATTGAATTTTTGAAGATGCAAATGTATTAAAAATTGACTTCATCTATTTCAATTCTTTTAAATGTTGATGAATTGAAAATCAATTTACTACCAATTTAATTTTATGGCAAATTTGCGTCATCCTCTACTAATAGATGAATGTTTTAACTCAATTTATTAATCTTAAAAAGGCAGAACAGGATATTTATGCGTATTCCTATTATAAAATAGCGATTGGCAAGTTTATTTTAAATTTAAAATTAATGAGAAGTAATACTTTATTCTTGTAAAATTCGCTTAATCAAATGACTTTTTGGAGTAATTAGTACCTATTGTAATTGAACGATAAACGAGCATCTTTACTCGATTAACTGCAATAATATTTCGTAATCAAGAGTAAATCAAATTTTAAGTATTAATTTTAAAGTAGAACAAGCTATTGAAATGAAAAAACTAACCATTTTTGGGGGTGTTTTGTTGTACATGATATTATGTATGAACACTGCCTTTGCTCAAGATTCTTTGCAGTCTGATGCTCGAGTAAAACAACGTATGCTTTTAAATCGGTTTGAATCTGATTATGTGCTTACGGCATCTGAACGTGTGGCATTAAAACAGAGTCGTATAGCCTATCAATATCGTATGAAAGAGATTTTAGATTCTATGGATATTTCTGATGGAAGAAGAAAGAGATTGATTCAAGAACTAAAGCGGAATCCTTTTTCTGAAAAAGTACAGGCTGTGATTGCCAATCACACGAAGTCTGATGAAATTATCGAACAATAAAAAAAATGCAGTCTAATGAGACTGCATTTTTGCTTTTCTTTTTTCCAATTGTCGTTGTAAATCTTCTATAGATGAAGCAATCGCAGCTTCAAAACTACCACAAGACGATTGTGCGAACAGTCGTGGACCCGGTGCACTCAAGCGAATATTACATACCATACCTGAATCGGGTGAAGAGGTATTCTCTTTTTTAAAGAAAACATCAGACCTTACTATAAAATCGAATTTGTCCAATAATTTTTCAAGTTTTTGCGCTGCCATAATCTCTAATCGATTGCTGGCTTTTACATCGTCGTATTCAAAATTGATATTCATAGGTTAAAAGTTTAGTTTAAGGTACTCATTATAGTAGAGCATACCAATTAAAAAATTCTTAAAGATTGCCAAGTCGAATGTTAAGGTTTTCTAATCCTTTTGTTTCTAAAAAGTTAGCAATTACGATGCTATTTTAAAGTTTAGTTAAACTTACAAAAACATAGTTGAAATAACACTTTCTTCATTTACTTTGAAGTAAATTTCCCACAAATTCATTTTTTTAATAAGACAGCTATGGAGAATGGACAGGATGTATCGATGTGTTTAGGTAAATTAGAACGGTGCTACAACACTATTCAGCTTTTTAAAATTAGGGTAGATTCTTATTTATATGAGCCTACTACCATGGCATTATTCGAAACGAAGGTGTATCTAATGAATAAAATTGCTCATCTTTCAGATGCCAATAAGAAGCTGTTAGAATTTATGAAATCTTCAAAAGATCTGTTGCCTGAACAATATAAAATGGTCAACTATCATATTCGCGAAACCTTCGAACTTGAATTTGATTTTATGGAGTATACATTAAAATTTAGACAACCCGTTTAACGACCTATATCTTAGCCAATTGGTAAAAAGCCCATTATTTATCATAATGTTATTTTATTAAATCAATTTTAAAATAAATGTTCTTAATTTAGACCTAGAACACTTACTTATTTAATATGAAAACTTTAATGCGGCTAACTATTTGCTGCTCTATATTTTTTACCGGTTTGTCGTATTCACAAACGAACGATTCTACAAAAATCAACCCGAACGAAGAAGATGAAGGTCCTGTAATGTTTCAATTTGAGCCAAATTACGAAACGGCAGTAATGCTACAAAGAGCCGCTTTGAAACAAAAAATCAGAAGTCTCGATACCTTAAATATTACTGACCGAAAGCGTCAACGCTTAATCAAAGCATTGTACAAAGAATCTCGTGCCCTTAATTTCAAGAAATCAGTTTTAGTAAATACTGAATTTGAAGAAGAAGAGTTCGAAGATTAAAATTCATTTTTTGGCATAGATTTCGTAGCTTATTAGATGATTAAAATTATCATCTATGAGAACTATACTTCTATTTATATTCGCCTATAGCGTTTTGTTAAGTTGTTCATCTTCAAAAAATGTAATTAGCGATACGCATGCTATTCACGATTTGGTGGCATCAAAACAAATAGAGCTTATAGCAACATCTGCCAACCCAACCGTTACTCAAAGTCTAACTGCGATAGCAAATAGCGGACTCATTCCGCCAGGTAGTACTATTTCGCGTATCGATTTAACAGGTACAGGTAATTACCTAAATATTTTTGGCGATAGTGTATCGGCTAACTTACCTTACTATGGAGAACGCCAATTTGGTGGCGGTTATGGTTCTACGCCGGGAATTGAGTTTAACGGATTACCACAGAATTATACGCAAGCGTTTAATAGTGACAAGCAAAAGTATGCTATAAGCTTTCAAGTATCCGATAAATCTGATCGGTATACAGTCTACATTGACATCTATCCGAATAAATCAAGTGTAGTTTCTGTAAACATGGCTAATAGAAATGCCATTCAATATAATGGTAACGTAAATGCTATTAAAGAAGATGAATAACGTATTCAGCACGAGTTAATTGACCCTAATTTTCGATTTTATGTTAAGAAGAGGCTAAAAAGGGAAGGTTTTGCCATAATCTTCGTTATTCCCTATTGAGAATAATACCTTTGCGCCTCAATTAAGTGAAATAGTAGAAATTAAATAGTATGAGTAAAGTAAAAGCAGATAGTCAAGTAAAAGTACATTACACAGGTAAATTGAGTAATGGTCAAATATTTGATAGTTCGGTAGATAGAGAACCTTTAGAGGTAAAATTAGGACAAGGTAGTTTAATACCTGGTTTTGAAAAGGGATTGTTGGATATGCAAGCAAATGATAAAAAAACAATCGTAATTGCTAAAGAAGATGCATACGGTGAAAAGCAAAAAGAGCTTTTTCAAACTGTTCCAAAATCAGATTTGCCGCAAGATATGGAGCCAAAAGTAGATATGGCACTTATGGCAACCAATGCAGATGGTAGTGAAAGACAGTTACGTGTTGCAGAAGTAAACGAAAATGATATCGTTGTAGATGCAAACCACCCTTTGGCTGGTCAAGATTTAACCTTCGAATTAGAATTGGTTGAAGTTAAATAATACCTAGTAATTAGTATATAAAAAACCGCCTAATAGGCGGTTTTTTTTGGTTTGTAGTGTGCATTATTAATCCATCGAAATGGTATCTTTGAATATGATTTTAAGAACATTATTTTTCTTCATTTTAAGTATTTTCATCACAAGTTGTAAAGAGGTTAAAACAGAAGTAAAAACAGAGGTAAATACAGAAGTTATACCCGAAGTTATAGTAGAAAAGGTTTCCGTCTCAACTTATGAAGATCTAGAGGGTAACCCTATTGAATTAAGTGATTACAAAGGTAAACGTGTGTTGGTGAACTATTGGGCAACGTGGTGCAGGCCATGCATCGAAGAAATGCCCGATATGGAGAAGGCGCAGACCATTCTAGAACAGGACAACTACGTATTTCTATTTGCATCTGATCAATCTATAGATAAAATTATAAAGTTTAAAGAAGCACGCAAATTTCAATTATCTTTTATAAGATACAACGGTGTATATGCCAAAGAAAATGTGAGTGCCTTACCGGCAACATTTATTTATAATGAAGTAGGGGAGCAGGTATTGCGTTTTGATGGCGGATTGAAGTGGGATAGTCCCGAAATGATCGAAAAACTTAGAGCGGTAAAGTAATGCACATACTAACGAAGACTTTTTTTCTTTTCTCGGTAACCAGTATATTCTTAGGTTGCAAAGAAGAACCTAAGATTATATTGCCGGAAGCACCAGTAAGCATGATAGAAGACATGATATCACCGGCAGGTGAATCTAGTGCTTTGCCACACTTAATGTCCAATAAAGATGTTGCCATGCTTTCATGGGTAGAAACATCTAACGATACAATGGCGACTTTACGCTATTCTCAATTGATCGATGGTAATTGGCAAGAAGCGCAAAATATATGGAGTGGTACAGATTGGTTTGTGAACTGGGCAGATTACCCTATGATTACCGAGAATAATGGTAATTTATGGTCTCACGTTTTAAAGAAATCTACAGCAGGTACGTATTCTTACGATGTAAAAATGAACGTGAAACCAAAGGGAGCAACCAATTGGATAACCGGTTTAGAACTGCATACCGATGGTACGCCGACCGAACATGGTTTTGTAAGTATAATGCCGTACAATAACAACTTCTTTGTCAATTGGCTCGATGGTAGAAATACCGAAGAAAATAAGGCTGGGGAACGCGGAGCAATGACTTTACGTGGCGGAGTGGTATCTGCTACAGGAAAATTATTAGAAGAATATGAATTGGATGATAGCACATGCGAATGTTGCCAGACGACTTCAGCGATAACAGATAATGGTCCGGTAGTGATCTATCGTAATCGATCAGAAGATGAAATTCGTGACATCAGTATTGTTCGCCAGGTGAAAGGGGAGTGGACGGCACCTAAAGTAATACATGAAGATGATTGGCAAATAAAAGGGTGTCCTGTAAACGGACCAAAAGTTGATGCCTTGGGTAATAATTTGGTCGTCGCTTGGTTTACAGGTGTATCAAATAAGCAAAAGGTACAAATTACTTTTTCTTCAGATGGAGGAGCTGAATTTTCTGAGCCGGTTTTAGTTGCCGAAGGTGCTATAATGGGTCGTGTTGATGTTTTATGGATGGATGAAGATAACGCTATTGTAAGCTGGATGGAAGCTAATGATAAAACGGCATTGTTTAAGGCAATGGTTGTGAATAAAGACGGAACAATTTCTAAAAAGAAAGTGATTACCGAAATGGTAGATTCTCGAAAATCCGGATTTCCTCAAATGGAAATTGTTGAAGAAATCCTATATTTTGCATGGACCGAGCAAGCTGGTGCAGTCACTCAAGTGCGCACTGCTAAAATGCCGGTAGAAGGGTTTTCGTTTAATTAACCGAAATCAATTCAATATCAAATACCAATACAGAACCACCAGGTATACCATTATAATCAAAACTACCGTAGGCTAAGTGAGATGGCACAAACAATACGCCGTTTCCACCTTCGTTAAATAAGGGAATACCTTCTGTCCACCCTGCAATTACTTGATTAAGACCTATAGATAGTCCTTCTGCACTTTGGTCAAAAACTTCACCATCAAGAAAATAACCTCTATAAGCTACAGTTACATTAGAAGAAGCAGATGGTTTTGATCCATCACCTTGGTTTTCAATAATATAGTGTAAGCCAGATGCAGTGGTTTGTGACTCCAGCTCGTTAGCAATTAAATATGCATTAATCTCTTCTTCATTGATTGCGGTAAAATCGATAGCCTCAAGAGGTGTTTGCTTGTCATCGTTAGATCCACAAGAAATCATAGTAGTTACAAGAAGAAGTATGGTAATGTATTTCATTATATTTTTTTTTGGAAAGATAGTTTTTGCTCCATAAACATACACCAATTTAAGATGTATTTAACCATTATAAAGAATAGTAAGGTATACCAATTATGCAATAAAGGTATTCACCGAAAAGCGGACGCTACAATTTTGGTACAGGTATTTTTGAAATTTTATGGCATGCGATTGCGATTCAAAAACAACGGCTTCTGTAATGCTATTCGCTAAAACAAGATGCCCAATAAGGTATTCTACGTAGTAGGTGTTGTTTTCAGAAAGAAGAACAAAATTAGGTTTTGTGGTCACGCTAGTTATTTTAACGATACTAAAATAAAGCATTTATTTATGTGATCCTAATTTTTTTGGTTTTCGTTATTAAATAGTGGTTCAGGTGAGTATTATTACTGCTACTGATGATAAATAAGAGCTTAATTCGTGGAAGAATTAACCGACATTCATAAAAAGGTGAGGGTTTAGATAAATAGAGGAATGAGTACAATTATACCAGTTTTTAATTTTTGGCATTATAGTTGCAATTCATCTAGTAATTATTAATATCAAATTATATTACATTTATGAGTACAGGAACAGTAAAATTCTTCAACGACGCTAAAGGCTTCGGATTTATAACAGAAGAAGGTTCAAACAAAGAACATTTCGTTCACATTTCAGGATTAGTTGATGAGATTCGCGAAGGCGATGAAGTCGAATTCGAACTAACCCAAGGAAAAAAAGGATTAAACGCAGTTAACGTTAGAGTTATAGAATAACCTTTGAAAAGTCCGTCAGCAATGACGGACTTTTTTTTTGGAATATTATTCAAATACGGTGTGTAGACAGACGAGCCTATAAAATGTCTGTTACCAACTTAGCGTATTCAAGGTCTTTACAATCTTGTAAGACTTTGCTTAAAAGGAATTATACCATTATTAACTATAAATTTTAAACACAAATGTTAGATCAATTAAAGCAAATGGCAATTGAAAAATTGCAAGAAACAATGAGCGCAAATTCTTTAAATTCTGAAGCAACTACCGGAGCTGCAGAAGAAGGTGCATCATCACTTATCAGCAGTCTTATGGAGAAAGTAAGCGCAGGAGATTTAAGTGCGATAACAAGCTTATTTTCAAATGATGGCAATGCAACTGAAGACAGTGGTATCGTTCAAAATTTAAAAAGCAAACTAGCAGAAATATTAGAGAGCAAAGGTATGAATGCTGCAGACGCCCAGGTAGAAGCTAGTAATGTTGCACCAAGTTTAGTAGATAGCCTTAAAGAAAAGTTCGTATCGAACGAAGCTTCAGATTCCGCTTTCAGCTTAGAAAGTCTTAGCGGATTAGTTGGTGGTGATGCCGGCAGCTTGCTTAACAAAGCAAAAGGTCTTTTCTAAGAATTTTACTTAGAAATTTAGAATTATAACCGCTCAGCAATGAGCGGTAATTTTGTTTTCAGCATCTTATGATAAATTTAGCAATTATGAACACAATCAATTTAATTATGCTCCGTTCTAATAAAAAATAAATTGGTTTATGAAAATTTCAATGAGTTCTCAAAAAATAGCTGTGTTGACCGAATTAGAAAGAAAACGAAAATCGGTCGAGCAATTATTATTGAAGTTGGAATCTTATTTATATGAACCTCAAACGCATAGTGGCTTTGAGAAAAAAGAAAGCTTGAAATCAACTATTAATCGTACTGCAAGTAGCACCAATTCTTTGATGTCTATTCTAAAAATGAACGATATTTCTATTATGGATAGTATGAACGATGTAGAGCGACAAATGGAAGAGTGCTACGAATTAGAACTAGAAGTAGCATCGTATATGTTAAACAGATAAATTTAATTTTATATAATAATACAAACCGCTCGGTAATGAGCGGTTTTTTTTGTGTCTATTATTACTGAAAGTAGTAGGGTGTTTTTAGAAAGCCGGCGAGAGGATAATTATGTTTAATTAAGTTCTAATAGGTTGTCTAAATATTCTTTTTGGAAAGTTTTTAATGGGATGGAAATAGGTAAGTAATAGTGGGGTCTTAAAAAGTCTATTTTACATAATATAAATTATAGAACAGATTGATAGTTAAGTATTTGTTAGTCAATAACTTAGCTGTAATCTATAATTCTATTATGTAAAATATCCCTCGCATTTGTAGCTTTTAAGCGAATTACTAACAGGGTCATCAACCTGTTTAATTTACGAAGCTTCAATATTCGTGCACAGAAAATATTTTGTAGAAAATTTCAAATTCTCAGAAACCAGCGAGAAACCTTATAGCTGTATCTATAATTTGTCATTATGTCAAATTGCCGCTAGCAAACGCTCGATTGCTTTTTAAATTCTAAAATGCTGAAAAACGCATTTTAAATTTAAACTCAATTTGCCATCGCTTGCCAACGCCAAAAAAAGCAAAACTTTTAGATTCTTTTGAAATTTACAATTTATAAGAAACTCTTAGTCAATAAATTTTTCAGAGAATTCTCGTCAGCTTGTCGCAACAGCTAAAATTTTCTCTGCGAGCAAAATTCTTAGCCCTTGCTACTTCTCGCCTTTGTTTCAACAATTACTTTAGGTGTCTCTAACATTATGTAAAATAGACTTTCAGCATCTTAACCAGTAAGCGTTTCTTTTATCTTTTTTTCTTGATACGACTAAGCATGCTTTGAGCGAGATGATGCGGCTGCGAAACAAAAAAATCAAGGCTTACAGATAATTTTGGAAACGCCAGCGCTGCATCTCGCCGAAAAAAGTAATCACCCACAGGGTAATCACTTTTTATCACGTGGCTCAATCGCTATATTCTAGAAAGCATTCTAACCATTAAGACTGCTTTGAACCGCTAGAAACATTGTACTGTTCAAGAAACCATAAAACTAGAAGTCTAGAATATGGCCGCTCCCCTCGCCTATTGCTTTGCCAAAATTCTCTTAGGCCAAAAAAAATAATCAACTAGCTAAGCTTTGATATTTTAAAATCAATTTTTCTTTTACAAGTAAGAAATTCCTTCTGTAATCATCATCGATAATATCTTGTTCGGTATTTTTTAAAATCGAAGATAAAAGTGAAATGTCATTGTCTAAATCCGTAAATTGTATTAGCTGAGCCTTTTCTACTGGAATATTTTGCAATAAGTCATAAAGTAAATAGAAATAAATTAATGACCTTTTTGCCTTACCCAATTTAAAAAGAGAATTCAATTTTTCCTTCAAATTTACCTCTCCTAAAATTTTCGATAACAATTGTATAAAGATTTCAATCTCATTTATACATTCAATGAAATTATCTTTCATAATTGCATCAACAGATAGTCTTTCAATAATACTGGACACATCTTTCTTGTCACCTATTCTTCCAGTTATTTTATCCTTTCTATTGTAATAACCTATAGTATTGTAATCTTTTCTATACTTATTATTGTAATTTATGTAAGCTAGTATTGTCAATAACTCATCATTCTCCATTCTATCGACGTAATACTTTTTATCTGTACTCTTAATGTAGAACCATGAAACATATTTTTGAGTTATTTCTCTTATTAACTTAATTGTTTCTTTATCCGCAAAAGAATTCCACATTTCAAATGAGTTTTCTTTAATCGGATATGGCTTATTATTTAATCTAATAAATAAGTCTACTGGTTGAAAATTTTCATTTATGGAGCTATCAATTTCAATTAATTGTAATTTAAAGTCTAAAATCTTTTCTTGGTATTCATCTTCATCTAAATCAGTATATCTTAAACCGTTAATTTCTTTTATAACTTTTAACCCACGTAGTTTATAATTATTGTTTTTTGAAAAAACCAGTTTATTATTTTCATTGAGATATTGCTTGCCTAAATAGCCTAAAATTGACAATATTCTTTGTTGACCATCAATGACTTCTTTAATACCGTTCTTGTTCTTATAAATAAATATTGGTGGTAGATATATCCCTAAAATGATACTTTCTATTATTGCAGAAGCTTTGTATTCATTAATTCTTTCTTGCCTTTGATAAGTTGGCCTAATTAAATACCTTTTTGTTTCTAAATCATTGATTAACTCTTCAACAGGAATGAATGAAGGGTCTGGCTTATTAACTCTTAATGATGAAAGTTCATCCAATTTTAATTTGGCTTGATTTTCACTCTGCTTCAAAGATTTTACTTTTTCAGTAAAATTTTCATCTCTTATATAGTCACTATAATCGAAAGAAAATATACTTTCAAAAATATTAGCAGTATCTGTAAATCGATTAATTATTTCTCTGTAATAATGATAAAAATCTGTATTATACGTCTCTTTATTATTTATATAATGATTGAGTAGTTTCTTTTTATCCTCTTCAGTAAACTTTTTTATCTCTGGTTTAACTTCTATTTTCAATATGCAAATAGCCCATAGAATACATTCGTATAAAGTTTTATTACCCTCAAGACCATTTTTTTGAAAATAGTCTTTTAAAGAAAGTACTAATTTCAGATTTTCAAAAAAATCTATAATTAAAGAAGAATCTACGATTTTATTTTCTTGAACAAAATCATATAGGAGCTTAAGCGTGGTTTGTCTATTTGTTGTCCTTGCATAATGAGAAATAGGAAAACTAGTCAAAACAAAATGCTTTCTCAATAACTGCAAAATTTTTGAAAAGTCAATACTCTTATCTTTAAATTTCTTGCCAAGGAAAGTCTCAGTAATTCTAGAGGTTAATTCTTTATTAGTTTTAAGGATTTTTTTAAACTCATTAGTTATTTTATCGTCATCATAAACAGCGTTGTCAATTTCAGAGGTGTTTAAAGCTGTTATTCCGGAATTGTATCTTCTGAATATTTCTTTTTTAATTTTATCTTCAATGTATTCAGATAATTTAGGTTCATTAATTACTTCAAACTCGAAAATTCTTATTTTAACGTCTTCGAAAATACTTTTTATATCATTATCAAGTTTGTTAAAAGACTTGTTTTTTAATTGTGGTAATTCCAAAAGACCTTTAATATTTAAGGATAAATCACCTTCCTTAAACTTTTTAATAGTCTCAAATCTTTGCCTACCATCAATTACCTCTATTTTACCTCCAGAATTAAAGAAGATTAATGGAGGTATATCCGTCCCAAGTAAGATGCTCTCAATAAAAAAAGAAGCTTTCGCTCTATCCCAAACATAATTTCGTTGATAATAGGGATTGTAGTTAATCTTTTTTTGCATCCTATTACTAAAAAGAGTCTTTATCGACATAGAATATGAAGTTATTTTCATATTGTTTTTGAAAATACTTTCAAACTCTTTTTGAGATAATTGAGGTGTTATTAAATTCTTATCCATAACTATTTATAGTGAAACTCCTTTATTACTTGTAATTAAATATGTGACGTTGTTTGAATCTAGGTTTTCTGTGATTTTAAAGTCTAGTTCTTCAATATCATTATAAGTAGAAAAAACAAATTTATGGTATAAATGATGTAATATATACTCTAAAAATTCATTTAAATCTAAATTATATTTAGTCTTTATCAAATCTTCCTTTATGTTAATGAATGAAATTTTCATTTCTGTTAATTCATCGGCTATTATTTGAATTATCATTGAAGAATCCTTAATCTTTAAGGACCTCTCAAGAGGAAAATCTTCTTCGTTTATTTCCTCCTGTTTCATCAATTGTTTATACTCTTTAAAATATAACTTGATATAATTTGATATTTCCTGAACTAATAAAACTCTATTGAAATCCATTTTAACCTTATTGCAGATTAACTTTTTAAACTCAATTTTAGAATCATTAGGTAAGTGCTTTAATAAATTATATTTCAATATTAAAGGATAAAATTTAGTTCCAAAAACTGTATAAGAATTGTAGTAAAGAACGAGTAATTCTTTTTCAGAAAACTGGGAGCGTAATATTTTGGAGTACAACGTTTTATCATCTTCAGCCATAGGGCTATTATCTATAAATTTCACCAGTCTATATACTATTCTAAAATAATGGGAAATATCATCTTTACAATCAAAAAACAACTCATTGTAAGCTTCTACAGATTCCTTATGATTATCTAGTGGTATACTAGTTATATTAACTTTTGCTGATAAATTCTTCACAAATTCAATAAAATAATCTTCTCCATTAGAATATCTTGAATTCAAGATTCTAATGTTATCGGTGTACATTTTTAACATGGAAAAAAATGTAGATTCGAATTGCTGTTTTTTTAATGTTTTCGATTGTTCAATAAATACTTTTCTTGATTCAATTAGTTCATCTTTCTGTAGACTAAACTCTTTGGTTTGTATTTCTAATGCTTCAATTTGTTTAGCAAGAGCTCTTTGATTAGTAGCAATATCTCTTCTTTGTTCTTTTAGTGCTAGATAAAACAAAATAACTCCTACTAAGGCCCAAATTGAACCAATTACACCACCTACAAAATCCCCTAAAGTTCCCAACATCGAAGCATCTACAGTAGCATTAAAATCAAAGAAGTTACGTTGCCATAGAAATAGGATTACTGCTAGGACTAAAGCTATAATACTGGGTATTATAATTATTCTTATTGTTTTAGTCTTATCCTGCAATTCTGATGTTTCCATTATAAAATATATAAATTTAAATATAGATAAAATTAACAAGTAATCAATTACGGAAAACCGTTAGGAAAATAAAAATTTGTAGTAAAATACCATTCCACACACATTACACTCCTGAAGGCATCCCTGTTTTTCGGACAATTAAAAAAATAACTAAATAACCCTTGCTTAAAACCTTGCTTCTTTTGTCCAGTAGACTCAGCGAAAGGCAATTAAACAGTTGAAAAGTTATAGATTCCAAATGAATTCGGTAAATGCATAGGCAGTAATTCCGATTAACATACCGCCAAAAAAGAATTTATTCTTAATACCTATCGAAATCTGAGTACCATATTCTTTCGCAATGAATCCTAGAAAAAGAAAAAGGAATGGAAAGAAAAACGAGCTAAAATGGCCTAGTGCATCATTCAATACAAACAGAAAAGAGGTGCACAGCCAGCCAGCAAAAATACCGGTAATCCCAAGAGTAGCACACAATATTTTATTTAGAAGGCTCATGTTTTTTTAGCAAAAAATTAAAAATGTGTAGTAAAATACCCTTCCACATACATTGCCTTCCCTCCTATCAATGAGATTGTTAAACATTGTACTATTTGTCTTTTCTATTTTTTTGCAAGAAAAAGAAAGAAGTTCCTATTTGAAATCTTGAGAAATTGTTATTGAAATCACTTAATTCATGAACTAAAGCATATCTAACGAATACTTTAGCAGACGTTCCAATATCTAGATAAGCGGATAACTCCATTATATTGAGCCAATCTTTTTTCTTGTCTAAGAGAGAAATAAAATCAGAATTATTATCTAAGATTTCATAATAAAATAGCTTATTTCGAAAAATCAATCCGTATCTCTTTTCTGGAAACAAATGTATTTTTAACTGATGAACCCATTCAATGGAATTTGCATTTTTTTCTTCTCCTTCTTCAGTCAACTTATATCCACTTCGAGAAAATTTTACGCCACTTTCATAAAATATATTCAATTTCAAGTTTTGGTTTTCATGTGTACCTACGTTTAAAAGTCCTCCTGCTGAAAAATTTCTTTGCCTAAACAAATCAAGTAATCCAAATTGATTGTCTGTCGGCAACAAATACTTGTCATCTTCTTCAATCTTGGATAAAAGAACACTAGCATCTAAATATTCAAGCATACCGCCACCACCACCAAATAAATCTCTGCGCTTAGTTTTTATATTAAATTTTTTATTTACTTCAGTTTGAATGGTTCCATTTGGATTATCATCATCTAGCGCTCCCATTAAATCTGAATAAATAACAGCTTCAATTATTTTTGTAGATTCTTCCCTGTAAAGTTTTGACGAACGCTGCTGTTTATCAAGGGTTATTTTTTGCTTATCAGGGCTTATATCATTTGCGTTAACGTCAATTATTCTTTCATACTTTATTAAATCATCTAGATAAACAAAGAACTTTGATTTAATATTCTCATCAAGTTTAAAATTGTTTTTTATTTCTTCTGATTTATTCTGTTTTTGTACAGTAACGGTATATTCTTGACCGTCTATAATTTCATCTGACTGATAATCGGTAAGATTAGATGGTGTTTTGGGTCCATTTTTCTTGGTCCCTATTTCATAACTATAATAACTAAATAGTCTAACAGTACTAAAATCTTCAATATTCTTTTTTGATGAGACACCTATAGAATATTCATTAGCCAAGGTAATATCAACGTTGTTTATTTTTCCGGTAACTTCAATTTTCTCAACGAACCCTGAATAAAAAGATATGTTTATTTTAGGATTTTTTAAATCTCCTATTTTTGTTCTTAAAAATTTAGGCTTCTCATTTTCATTTGAATCAGAAATATATTTCCCGTAAATATAGACAGGCACTTTATCCAATAAAGAGATTGTAGCTGCTTGAGGTCGTTCATTAACAGTAAAAAAATATGAAGAAATATCTGCGTATAATTTTGTGAGATACTCATCATTTTGAGCGCTTAAATTTAACCCAAGAGTCGGAAATAAATTATGGACTAATTTTGTTTTAAATAATTGATATCCAAATGGTTTAAGTAATATTTTAGCTTTTTCCTCTTCATTTTCGGTTACTATAATTTTTGTGAATCCATTTTCATCTTGTGATGCCTTCATTATGAGGTTATCAGGAATTTCACCACTATCTAGTTTAAGTTCTGTATTGACGAGAGCAGTTTGGAATTCTTGTGAAAAAGTAATAGTTGATAAAAAGAAAAAAAATACTAGAAATACGGTTGATTTTTTCATTGGTCGATTTTATGGTTTGGTAAAAATCTCAAACTAATTTTGGTAATGAAATACCCATTGTTAGGTATTTTTAAAAATCTAAAGGGGGAAGAATAATGTAGGTGTTGAATTTTTGAGGAATCTAAATATAAAAAATATTAACAAGAATACAATTACAATTTTCTGTAATTGATTAAAAAATGTAGTAAAATACCATTTCACACACATTACACTCTCCTCCTACAGTCGGTTCGCATAATAAGTGTTCCATTACCTTTCAAGAAGAACTATTTAGAATAAAAATTTAAAGAAAATATAGTACCAACTACTTTGCTTTGCCCAAGCAAAGTGTCATAACGCAAGACATTATAGAACAAAAATAGCGCATTGTAGTTTTTAAGGAACATCCCGTTTGTTAGCTATAATGATATTATGTAAAATATCCCTGAAACTCTGAGAATTGATTAAAACCTACAACAGGGTCATAAACTTTTTTTAAGCGGTGTCTGCGACGCATATTTTCATTTGTTCCATAATTAGCCGTTATGTAAAATTGCCGCACAGCCAACCGCTGGATTGCTTTTTTAAAATAAACGCTAAATGGCGTTCATTTTAAAACACAATTTGCCAACGCTTGGCCAGCGCCAAAAAAAGCTAACCTTTTAGATTCTTTCAAAATTCTCGTATTCGATAAATTGTACGTCTAATTTTTTTCTAGAGCATTCTCGGCAGCTTGCCGCAACAGCTAAAATTTTCTCTGCGAGCAAAATTCTTAGCCCTTGCTAACCTCTCGTCCTAATTAAAGCTTTTCTTTAAGTACTCGTAACATTATGTCAAATAGAAATTGACTTACTTTTTCTTACGTTTAGGTGGCTTTAATGATGGTGTGTTCCCTGGTGTATCCTTGTTATCTCGTGCTCTCCTAATTTTAGATACAATTGTTGTCAATTGCCTAATAACTAATGCTTTTCATCGAAAAGCAAACCAGAATATGAAAATGAGCAATTACTTTTGTTGTTGAATAAAATATTGTAGTTGAAATTTGTTAGCGATTCTAAGGTTCCCAAATCTTGAAAAAAGAATTGTCTGGGTCATGTTTAAAATGCAATATTTATTTTGAACTAAAGTTAAAGAGTTACATATTTTAAAAAAGCATTAAGCGTACCTACTTTATTTAAAATTGTTATGAATTACAAATCCATTAAAACATTTTTGAAAAATAAGAAGTACACCACTTTTTTATTTTTCTTCTCTCTTAGTCTTTTGACACGGGCTCAAGATATAGTTTATCCTTCAAACGATGCTTATACAGAATTCCAAAATCCTACCAGTAATTACGGAGGAGAATCGGAACTCAAAATTAAAAAATCCAGCACAGGGAATGGAGACCGAAATGGTTACCTTTCTTTTGATGTTGAGGATTTTACTGAAAATTATCCTCAAGTATTACTTAAACTAAGTTCTACCAACAGTTCCAATATAGCCATATCATTAAAATCTCTTAACACGGATATTGACGAAAATACTTTAACTTGGAATTCCCAACCAAGCAATACGAATAGCATTTATCATGGAGGTTTAAAGGATGGCGATATTTTGTATTACGATGTTACAGCATACGTTAATGAAATGAAAAATAACGGTGATAATGCTGTGTTTTTACTTTATTCTGATTTCATTACCAGCCCCAGTCAAACTTTTGCCTCCAAAGAAAATACCAATATTACATTACGACCTCAATTGTTGGGCTATGATCATATAGCAATAGACATGGCTATCTTTAATTTTACAGAAACAACAGCTGTAGTATTAGAAGGCGAAGAACCCGAAGATGAAACTACTTGGGATGCCCAAGTAATGAATCGCAATAATACTTATGAAGATGAAGTAGATAAATACGGCGGTTTAATTACCTGTAACAGTAATTATGGATCTACTGGCTATTTTAGAACACAAAAAATTGATGGTGTCTGGCACTTTGTAGATCCAGACGGAAACTTGTTTTATAGTGCAGGTATCAATAGCGTGCGAGAAGCAAGAATAAGTCAGTATGAAAATGTTACCGGTTATAATAATCTAGACCTACCTAATGATTTAAAAGATTTGGGTATAAATACCATTGGATCCTTTTCCGATTATGTTTATGATGATATCGCCTATACCCCTAGGTTAAATGTCTTGAGACTATACAAAAACGGCAGTGTTACTGCAGAAGAGGCCTATGATGCCGATGTTTTACCAGTGTGGGAAGATGATTTCGAAGAACGCATACAAGACGAAATTAATGGGTATGTTACTGAGTTTCTAAACGATCCTTACGTAATTGGCTATTTTTTAGATAACGAACTTAAGTTTTCTAGCACACAATTAGATGATGCTCTAGACCTACCTTCTACAAACCCTCAGTTTCAAAAAGCAGACCAATTTATGGTAGACAAATACGGTGTGGGGTATGCAAACAGTCAAGCTACAGAAGACGATAATTTAGAGTATGTTGGCTTAGTTGCTGAGCAGTACTTTTCAGTAATATCAGCTGCTTTAAAGAGTGCAGATCCTAATCATTTAAATTTAGGAACGCGTATAAACGGTAACGTACGTTTTAGAGAACCCGTAATTAAAGCAGCCGCTAAATATGTTGATGTTTTGTCTATTAACTATTACAGGTACTGGGAGCCAATAGAGGAGTTGACCGAATTATGGGCAGACCTAACGGATATTCCTTGGATGACCACAGAGTATTATACAAAAGCAGAAGACACAGGGTTTACCAATAGTAATGGTGCAGGGTGGGTTGTAGAAACTCAAGATGACCGAGCTACATTTTTTGAAAACTGGGTCTATAACATTATGAAAGACCCTAATTGTATTGGCCACCATTGGTTCAAATTTAATGATGGTTATGATACTGGTGCTGATGGAACTAATGTAACAGAACAAGTAAACTATGGACTTTTAAATATTGATTATCAGTGGTATACTGAACTAGCAGAAAGTTTTGAGCAACTAAACAATCGAAAGTATGCCATGCGAGAAAGGGTGTTATACGGATTTCAAACTAGCATAAATAGTTGCAATACAGTTATAACCTTAAATGATATTACGGATGATAATATTTTAAATAGTACAGAAGTTTTAAATACTATTACCTTAACAGGCACCGTGTCAGGAGATTTTACAGATGGAGATTTTGTATATCTTATTATTAATGATGTAAGTTATAAAGTAGCGGTTGCTGCTAGCGGATTATTCTCCATAGATATCGTAGCAGCCGATTTGTTAAACGATGCTGACCAAACTATTAATGCCAGCATAAACGTGCTAACAACAGCAACGAAAACCTATCTTGTGGATATTACCGCCCCAGTAATCACACTTACAGGAGACAATCCGCAAACAGTTGAATTGGGTGATGGCTATACAGAATTGGGAGCCACAACCGATGATGGTTCTGCCGTAGTAATTGATGCAACAGATTTTACGGATGCTGTTGGGACATATACAATTACCTATAACACAACTGATGCTGCAGGAAATAAGGCAGTCGAGGTAACCAGAACCGTAAATGTCATAGAAACCGATATTACCGCCCCAGTAATCACACTTACAGGAGACAATCCGCAAACAGTTGAATTGGGTGATGGCTATACAGAATTGGGAGCCACAACCGATGATGGTTCTGCCGTAGTAATTGATGCAACAGATTTTACGGATGCTGTTGGGACATATACAATTACCTATAACACAACTGATGCTGCAGGAAATAAGGCAGTCGAGGTGACCAGAACCGTAAATGTTATAGAAACCGATATTACCGCCCCAGTAATCACACTTACAGGAGACAATCCGCAAACAGTTGAATTGGGTGATGGCTATACAGAATTGGGAGCCACAACCGATGATGGTTCTGCCGTAGTAATTGATGCAACAGATTTTACGGATGCTGTTGGGACATATACAATTACCTATAACACAACTGATGCTGCAGGAAATAAGGCAGTCGAGGTGACCAGAACCGTAAATGTCATAGAAACCGATATTACCGCCCCAGTAATCACACTTACAGGAGACAATCCGCAAACAGTTGAATTGGGTGATGGCTATACAGAATTGGGAGCCACAACCGATGATGGTTCTGCCGTAGTAATTGATGCAACAGATTTTACGGATGCTGTTGGGACATATACAATTACCTATAACACAACTGATGCTGCAGGAAATAAGGCAGTCGAGGTAACCAGAACCGTAAATGTCATAGAAACCGATATTACCGCCCCAGTAATCACACTTACAGGAGACAATCCGCAAACAGTTGAATTGGGTGATGGCTATACAGAATTGGGAGCCACAACCGATGATGGTTCTGCCGTAGTAATTGATGCAACAGATTTTACGGATGCTGTTGGGACATATACAATTACCTATAACACAACTGATGCTGCAGGAAATAAGGCAGTCGAGGTGACCAGAACCGTAAATGTTATAGAAACCGATATTACCGCCCCAGTAATCACACTTACAGGAGACAATCCGCAAACAGTTGAATTGGGTGATGGCTATACAGAATTGGGAGCCACAACCGATGATGGTTCTGCCGTAGTAATTGATGCAACAGATTTTACGGATGCTGTTGGGACATATACAATTACCTATAACACAACTGATGCTACAGGAAATAGGGCTACGGAGGTAACCAGAACCGTAAATGTAGTGGAAAAACCTTTTGAGGTCATACTTGAATTAGCAGAGCTTAATATTTTTGAAGCGATAAAAAGCACACAGACGCTGTCTATTACTTCCAATATTTATTGGCAAATCACAACAGATTCTGAATGGATATTTATAAACCAAGAAAGAGGAGATAACGATGGGGAGATTAATATACTTGTTACTGAAAATACAATTCCAGAACAGCGTTTAGGAGAAATTAGAATTACAGGAGGAGGAATAACAAAAACGATATCAATAATTCAAGAAGCTGCTAAAGAAAAAGCAATACTATTATACCCAAATCCATTTATAGAATCTATTAACATCTTGCTAGCGGAAGATACGGATGATGTTTTTTTGGTTAAAATTGTTGATATTCTTGGTAAAATTATAGTAACTAAGAATAGTACTGTAAATAAAAGCCATATGAATTTAGATCTTAATTTTCTTAGTGATGGTGTTTATTATGTCATATTATTAGATAAGAATAACAAGGTTATTTTGAACAAGAAAATCATAAAAAAATAGAATACAAATAACTGTATCCATCATCTATGGTATTTTTAAATAAAGTATCCAAAATTTTGTGTAAAAAAATTTCAACAAGTCCGACTTTATATCGTTAAACCCGTTTTCCAAATATAGTTAAGAACTGATTAAGTATTAGATGGCGCGCTGGTATTATAATTTTTATTGTTTCATTTTTCAACCACATAATCTCAAAGCAGTATTACTTTGATTCACCCATAAAAACATTGACGACAGCATCATAGTAAGATGGACCTATGGGGATTTTTGTGTCGTTGATATAAAGATTTTTCCCTTCTAAAATGGTAGCCTTTTGGATAGATATAATGTACGATTTGTGAATTCTTACAAACGATTGATTTGGGAGTTGGTCCTCCAATTTTTTTAGCGACATGAGCGAGAGGATTCTCTTTTGATTAGACATGTGAAAAGCAACATACTCCCTCATACCTTGTATATATTGGATATCTTTCGTGTTCAATCTATAGGTCTTATGATCGGAATATACTTTAATGTATTCTAATCTTTGGTCCTTACCAGCGGTCGTTATAGTGCCAGTCGAATCTGTAGTGGAAAGTTGAAAATAATTTTGAAATTTGGTGATGGCCTGCATAAAACGTTCTAAACCGAAGGGTTTTACCAGATAGTCTATCACATTTAGATTATACCCTTCCAAAGCATGTTCCGGATAGGCCGTTGTAATAATCACATGGGTCTTGTGACTATTGGACCTTAGAAAATCCAACCCAGAGATTTCTGGCATCTGAATATCTAGAAAGATAAGATCAATATGTTGTCTATTGATGATTTCAATCGCCTGAAAGGGGTTCTTGCATTCCCCAATCAATTCTAAAAATGAAAAATGGCTGATATACTCCTTCAAAAGTACCCTTGCCAAAGACTCATCATCTACTACCAAACATTTCAAATTTCTTGCAAACTTTAATTTCATTGTTGTAAAACTAATTTTAATTGATATCTAAGTGAGTTTGGTTGAATAATGCCGATAATAATTTTATCTAAGCCTTAAACCCTTAATTTTATGAATAGATGTAGCTAGTCGGTGTAGCTTTTTTAGTTTTAATAATTTAAATACTAATAAATATGAAATTTGAACAAATAAGAATACTATTTACCACGATTGGGTTGGCCTTTTGTGTGTTAACTTTCATTGCGTGTAATGGATGCAGTACCAGCGATAATGGAGAAGAGGAGGAAGAAGTTGTTACCGGGGATGAATTGATTCAAGAATCTTTTTTTAACGCAACACCGTTAACCTCTTTCGAGAAAATTGATTGTACCTTGGAAGACGGAACTGTGACAGAATGTTATCAGATTACTTTTTCTGCGAACCCTGCTAACGTTACTCAGGGACCTTATTGTCCCGAATATGCAGATGACACTGTAAGTCTTACTATTTACGATGGAACCAGCAGTACCGGTTTTCAGGTGGTAACTAGAGCATTGTTTGAAGCTATGGAGGTCGATGGGTTTGATATTATTGATAATGAAACAGGTGAAGTTCATGATGCTGATTCTGAGCAAAGGGATGATTGGAAATATTGTTTAGGTGGAAATGGTGTTGCAGATGTAGAAGTAAATGTAACTTACATTATCCCAGCTTCTCCAAAAATGGCCTCTTCTAATAATGTAATAAGTACCACTGATTTTGATTTGGTAGGGTTGTCTTTAGATGGCATTCCAATTGCAGGAGATCCGCCATCTATATATGACGGCCCTGGACGCGGTATTGAAGGAGGAAACATTCCGGCATTAAGACCCCTGTGGTGGTCATCCTGATCCAGCAGGATGGTACCACTTACATTTCTTTCCTGAAACCATGAATAAAGTTTTAGATACATATGGTATAACCGAAGTGTCCTGCACATCGGTTCCACAACAAGCGTCTGGCACCCAATTAATAGGATTTGCCATAGATGGATACCCTATATATGCATAATGATGTTGAACCTACAGATTTGGATGATTGTAGAGGAACAATAGCAGCTACTACGGAGTTTCCTGATGGAACTTACCATTACGTTGCCAGCAATAGTCTTGCTCCAAACGCTCCAGATTGTCTTAAAGGAGTTGCCGTTACCGATTATTTCGTATCTAATTAAAATTGGTTATGAAAAAGATACGCTTTCTCTTTGTCCTCTATTTTTTAATCTCCAAAATGGCTTTTGCTCATAATCCATTATCAGCAATGTACTATATGGATGTTAAAACCGACTTTGCTATTTTGAACGTTAGCCTTAGTCAAGCTGGTTTGCACCATGCTATGGTAGCGTTTTATTCAAAACAAGATTTGGAAAAAATATCTAAGGAAGACTATAAAAAATTAGCGGTTGATTACATTAAAAAGCATTTCGAATTGAATATCAATACTACCGCTATTGCGATTTTAGATGGCGGCATAAAGCTAGGAAGTCATCAGACCGATTTTAAATTCATTAGCTCAAAACTACCAGAGGCGTTTGATAAGATGGATTTAAAAATTGATGCATTTGCTCAAAACGGACATCATCAAACCATTTTTGCGCTTTTATTGAATGGTATAACGAGCAAAGTGGTTTTAAGGAAAAATAATGAATATTCAGCTACAATAGCGATTAATAATGATAGCATGATTACCCAAAATGAAAATTTTAATAAAAATTATCTCTGGTTTTTATTGATTATTCCTGTGCTCATACTTTTCAGAAAAGCTTGGAAAATTCTTAAACCAAATACCAAAATACAATTATCGAATTGAGGTTTATCTTGTTTTGTAATAGTAAACTTTAGTATTATTAAAGGTTTTAAAAGCTAACTGAGCACTAAAATAATTTAGTGTTCAGTTTTTTTGTTTTGATATTTTACCCTACCAATAAAACATTTTAAGGCTAAAATATCATAAATATTTATTGGTGTTTAGTAAACAATAGCTAAGGACCTATATAATCGTTTATCTAGTAAATCACCTAAAATTTTATACCATTAATCGAGTTTTTAGAATAATTGGTAGGTTATTTACGTTGCTATATGTTATGAATAAAAAAACCTTAATTAAATTTAATTATTATGAAACATTTTATTTCCCCAATTCTTTTTTTGTTATTTTGTTTGAGTAATATTTCTTGTGAATTAGATAACGTTACAGAAATTGATAATGACTTAGAACTCGCGGTAGAAACCGCTTGTACTGATGAGCAGATTGTAGATTACCTTTCAACTTGTAAGTGGAACACGACCGATGTGTCTGATGAAACTGTGCAGAACTTAACCATTGATTTTTCTAACCAGAACATTCACGTCTATAACGATAACGGTGTTGTTGTTGACGAAGGATATTGGGAAGTGGCTAATGGGTTAGTTACCTTCAATAACTTAAGCGCAACATTGGCTAATTATATTGGCGAGTGGGAAGTTGCTGAATGTGGCGCAGAAGCACTTTTATTGCAAAAAGGCAATTCTTTTATAGGCTTGGAGCAAGATTGTACCGTAGTTGCAGAAACCGCTTGTACTGATGAGCAGATTGTAGATTACCTTTCAACTTGTAAGTGGAACACGACCGATGTGTCTGATGAAACTGTGCAGAACTTAACCATTGATTTTTCTAACCAGAACATTCACGTCTATAACGATAACGGTGTTGTTGTTGACGAAGGATATTGGGAAGTGGCTAATGGGTTAGTTACCTTCAATAACTTAAGCGCAACATTGGCTAATTATATTGGCGAGTGGGAAGTTGCTGAATGTGGCGCAGAAGCACTTTTATTGCAAAAAGGCAATTCTTTTATAGGCTTGGAGCAAGATTGTACCGTAGTTGCAGAAACCGCTTGTACTGATGAGCAGATTGTAGATTACCTTTCAACTTGTAAGTGGAACACGACCGATGTGTCTGATGAAACTGTGCAGAACTTAACCATTGATTTTTCTAACCAGAACATTCACGTCTATAACGATAACGGTGTTGTTGTTGACGAAGGATATTGGGAAGTGGCTAATGGGTTAGTTACCTTCAATAACTTAAGCGCAACATTGGCTAATTATATTGGCGAGTGGGAAGTTGCTGAATGTGGCGCAGAAGCACTTTTATTGCAAAAAGGCAATTCTTTTATAGGCTTGGAGCAAGATTGTACCGTAGTTGCAGAAACCGCTTGTACTGATGAGCAGATTGTAGATTACCTTTCAACTTGTAAGTGGAACACGACCGATGTGTCTGATGAAACTGTGCAGAACTTAACCATTGATTTTTCTAACCAGAACATTCACGTCTATAACGATAACGGTGTTGTTGTTGACGAAGGATATTGGGAAGTGGCTAATGGGTTAGTTACCTTCAATAACTTAAGCGCAACATTGGCTAATTATATTGGCGAGTGGGAAGTTGCTGAATGTGGCGCAGAAGCACTTTTATTGCAAAAAGGCAATTCTTTTATAGGCTTGGAGCAAGATTGCGACTAATCTGCACTAATAATTTATAAATACGATAAATAAAGGGTCATTCATAAGCAATAGTTTTGAATGACCCTTTATTTTTTAACCTTTAAAATTACTATTGCTCATAATCCATTATCAGTAATGAACAATATGGATGTTAAAACCGACTTTGCTATTTTGAACGTTAGCCTTAGTCAAGCTGGTTTGCACCATGCTATGGTAGCGTTTTATTCAAAACAAGATTTGGAAAAAATATCTAAGGAAGACTATAAAAAATTAGCGGTTGATTACATTAAAAAGCATTTCGAATTGAATATCAATACTACCGCTATTGCGATTTTAGATGGCGGTATAAAGCTAGGAAGTCATCAGACCGATTTTAAATTCATTAGCTCAAAACTACCAGAGGCGTTTGATAAGATGGATTTAAAAATTGATGCATTTGCTCAAAACGGACATCATCAAACCATTTTTGCGCTGTTATTGAATGGTATAACTGGAGGAGGTTAAAAAAGCAAAGTAAAATAACACGGAACAATGATATATTATGTCAAATTGCCATATGGTCAACTTCTAATTAACATTTCATTGTAGATTAACTAATTATCATTAGTTGACTTCCTTAGTTTTAACGAAGGTTTGTTACCTGGTGTATTCGTGTTGTCTCTTCTTCTTTTATCAAGTTACCATCTTTCTTTTTAGTTTTAGGTCCGGTTTTAATTGCCTTAATTTTAAATGTAAGTTCAAATTATATTATTACAAATTAATTCTGACAATCCCATTCCACACACATTCCCCTACTCTACTGCTAGTCGTTTCGGGCAAAGAGTGTTCCATTACCTTTTTGAAGAAAGTTTTTAGAAAGAAAAAAATAAAAGAAGATTGTAACAAATTTCCCCGCGCACAAACCAGCTCAAAAATATAAAGATCTCACAGACCTTCATATTTAATGCCGTTTACCAAAGCAAAGTTACATAACGCGGAACATTATAGAACAAAAGCAGTGCATTGTAACTTATAGGAGAATTCTCGTTTGTTAGCTATAATTAGTCGTTATGTAAAATTGTCTCGCGCCAACGCTTATTGTTTTAATAAAAATAAATTGTTATCACAATTTATTTTATACACAATCTCCAGCGGCTTGGCCCACGCCAACAAAAGCAAACCTTTTAGACATTTTCAAATACACGATTTACTAAGAACCGCTCGTCAATAAATTTTTCAGAACCATTTCGTCAGCTTGCCGCAACAGCTAAAAATTACTCTGTGAGATAATTTCTTAGCACTTGCTACCCTCTGGGTTTCAAATAAACACTTTTAAAACGCTATTTGACATAATGTAGAGATATGAGAGTTATCTGTAGTTTTCTATTTGATTGTAGAGTATATACTCATCTAACTTCTCCATACCATTTGTAAAGACCTTTATTTCCTAATTTAATAAGTATGTGTGCCTACTAACAATATTCTCAAAAAAGGCAAACCCACGTTGTTTTTAACTTTTCCGCTTATCTGGATAGTGTCAAATCTCATTTCATGTCTAAAAGCTAAATGATGTGTTTTAAAATTTTTCGAACAAAACCAAAAAATCGTCTATTAAAAGTTAATGCTATCTATTTTTGTATATTTAATATTTTCGTCTTCTAGTCCATAACATAGTACCGATTTTTTCATTCCAAAAATTCTACCTTCTCGGGCTTCATAATTGGCATATAAAACCCCATTTTTTCTAAATGCCTGTTGAATGCCTTCTTCTCTACCCTTATTTAGGTTCATCTTTTTAAAAAGCTTACCATCTGGATACCATTTTTTTTGCTCGCCATGAGCTTTGCCCATAACGAAATTATATTGTGCAATTAAGACATGTAGCGAATCAGCAGACCATATCTTTTTTTCTCCATTTAATTTCCCATTATGATAGTTAGTGACGTTTTTCAAATGCCCGTCAGGGTACCATTGTATAGACTTGTTCTGCTTTTTGCCGCGCAAGATTGCAAACTTTTCCATCAAGGTACTATCCGGATAATAACTGACAGCGAATCCGGAATAGGGTCTATCGTTCAAAGTCCAGAGCGAGATTTTGTGATTATAGGTAATCTCTGATTTTGTAACTATGGTTTCCGGCAATTCCACATTATCTTCGCTACCGTATTGAGATATTTTTCCTTTTTGTTCAGAACAACCTATCCATAACAAGCTTAAAAACAAAAAAGACCTGAATTGTACGCTCATTTATCAATAATTTTTATGACATTATTTAATTTACTCAACGCCTAAAGCTAAATAGTAAAAAGAAACCACCTTCTGCCAGAATAAAATAGTTAGGGCGGTTTCCTCTTTATAATCCAAAATTCAATATATACCTACAGAATACTGTTAGGAGTACCTTTTAAATTTTCACCAAATAAAAGAAAAAGAGAATTTATATATAGTTCATTGATGATATGATAGTGATAAAACGCTTCACTTTCACTGTGTTGTGTTGATGAGACATGTCCTCCCGATTCATCTAAGTCAGTAGGATAAGAACCATCCATTTCCCTTCTTCCATATAGTAAAAACCCATCTGCCATGATGCCTACCAATTGCTCATCATCATGGGAAAGCACGGTGTTTTCAGGTACATCCGCCGACTCGATATGATAATGGTACCCACCAGGACCAACGTGTCCTCCCGCATAATCAAACCCTGTCGTAGTTTCTAGGTCTAACGGTAGATTTTCCCTTTCCTGGTCATTGAAAATAGGAGCACCGGTTACGGATATACCAATTGGCCCTAATCCTGTAGCAGAACTGGAAGCCGCCAATTCCGGTGCAGAGGAAACGGTAACGATAAAGTTGCCACTGTTAATCCTACCAGGGGTTAAATGATCACCATACTCTTGATCAATGTACAGGTCGTCCGATTCATCCCAGTAAGGGGAAGTATGGTTGGGCAAACCATTGGATTCAATGGTAATTTCATCTCCATCAAAAGAAACGGTCACCGCATCGGGATTAAATTCATCAAAAGCCGATAATGGCGTGCTCACGGCTTGGGTTATATCATCTGTATTATCAGAGATTACATCTATATCATCCGCATCATCCGTATTTTCCGAATCACTGCTACAGGACAGAATAAAAGCAAAAGCCCCTAAAAGGAGATAAAGTGTGAATTTTAAGTTCTTCATTTTTGTAATTTTTTAATTAATAAAACCATTATGAATAATTTAGATGATTTTTCACTCTATTTCTTGCGGTCTAACGGCGATTTTTTTTGCTATCTTTTTCTTTTAGCTCATATATATTTGATAGTAAGCATTCTATGATTAAAATATAAGGGTCGAATAACAATCATAATCAAGTAGTTAGCCAGAGTATATTTAAAATTGAGCCCTATTTATGAACAGAATTATCAAAATTTGAATATTCATTTGGAAGACAACTAATCGGTCGTTCCCTTGCCTACAATTACCCACTGTTTTAAGCTTTTGTCTGTTTCAGATGAAAGCTCTAAAGTTAAAGTTCGGGACATATAGATACCGGCATTGGTACTTGTGGCTCCGGCTGCTAGACATAAACTACTATACCCCTCCGGCCTAAATTCACCACTTTCCATATCATAAATGAACTTTTGTTCAAATGAATCGGTTTTGTCTTCCATAAGGCTTAAACTCATGCCTACCATAGGACCTCCAGACATTTCCAAACAGAAACTAATATATTGTGTAGAACAGATCTGTTCTGTTTCTACATTGTAATAAAATTGAACATCACCACCATCGGGTTTACAGGAATGCATATGCAAGGCTTCATTGAAACCTATGCCCTATGTATCAATACACCACCCTAGTTTATCTGGTTCGTCAAGATTATCAGCAAGATGGATCAGTGGTGCCGGAGTTTGAACAACCTGGGAATTTAATTCAATATTTTGGAGTTCATTTTCTGACGCTGTATCCTCATCTTCAACGGTGCCACAGCTAAAAAAAAAGCAGAATACTTAGGATTAACAAAGATTCCAGTGTTCCTAAAAAAAAATATCGTTCTTCTATTTGATCTTTATTTTTTGTTATCATAGTTATCTCTTTTAACCAAAAAACTGAGTTCTTAAGGTTATCTGACAATTGAATCCACCAACAATGTTAATTTGGCCTAAAGAAAAGGGTATATAGTGAACCCGTGCCACCAAGACCAACCCCACCACCAAAATTTATTGCGATTGAACCATCTCCTTTTAAATCCCCAACATAGGAAATAGAACGGGCGAATCTGTCTTGTGGACCTAAGGTCAAACCAAAACCTCCTTCGGTGGCACTAATTTTATCAAATGTCCTGACCGTCTTATCAGAATTTAAATACAATATATAACCGTTACCCTCATTTTGTTGATTTGCTCCAGTAATCAGGTCCGTTATACCATCACCATCAATATCACCTGCCGCACACATGGCATGACCAAACTGTGCGCCAATGCTTCCATTAGGATTAGTTTCTAAATCAAGTGATTCCGTAAATCCATTTAAGCCATCGGTTATTTTAATTTTGGAGGTTACGTTGAACGTGGTTGGATTGAGCGAGAGTATCCAGATTGCCCCCTTTCCACCATTGGACATAAAAGCACCTACGGCTAATTCTTTGGTTTCATCATCGTCAATATCACCAAGCATAGCTGCTTCTCGACCACCAAATTCATCACCATTTTCGAGACCTTCACCAAAACCTCCTTGCGTTGAACTTATGGTCACTGTATTGGCATTCATTACTTGGGATGCTTCATTCAAAAATAAAATAGCTATTGCGCCCCGGTTATTACCACCATCATCAGAACCAGGATTGCAAGCTACCAAATCTATTCTGCCATCTCCATTAATATCTCCAATGGCAGTTAAACCTTGAGCCATTATATTTTCATTCTTCACAAAACCTTTTACAGTTCCATCTAAATTGAGATGAATAACATATAAAGAATTATTAGGAGTTACGGGAGACGATACTGCAATATCAGGAATATCATCATTATTATAATCCCCAATCCCGGCAACACCGTAGCCAAAGAAATTTCCTGCATTTAAAGTTTCATTGAAGCCTCCTTCCAACATGGATATTTTTTGATTTGACAAAACGGTACCGTCATTGTTCATAAATAAAATATAAACGGCACCAGCATCAACCGCACCATCATCATCAGACCGAGCTCCAATAATGTAATCTATTACGCCGTCTCCATTGACATCCCCAATAACATCATGATCTCTTGCAAACCTGTCTCCTGGATCTAAATTAGCAACCAAACCACCCGAACCGTTTTCTATTGTCACAAAGCCTTCAGCCTGATAATATGATTCAACAGTTTCAAAATCATCCTCATCATTGTTCTCTTCTATAGTATCGCTGACATCATTAAACTGCTCGTTCGAATCGCTGCTGCAACTTAAAAGAAAGGTTGCTAAAATTGTCAAAATCAAATTTTTGTACTTCATAATTAAAATGATTTATTAGGTATTGGTTAGGTATATAGTTGTGCGTCATTCTTCCATAGGTATCCCAATTTTGGATTACCGTATTGACCGCCAAGTACTTCAAGAACACGTCGGTATCAAAGACACCTTCCAAATTGGACCTCCATGTTGCGGCATCGGTTGTTCTGTTCTCGTCATTTAAGATTGTCAGTAGGCTTTCCACATCAGAGAAATCGCCCTCGTCTTCATTGTTTTTCTTTACATACTCGTCTTCATCAAAAGTACCTGCTGCAAAACTAGCGGCATCGCCATCGGGTTTGTACAAATTGCCATCTTCATTTGAAAACTGGTCCTCTAAAAGCGTATCGTCGATTTCCTCAACCATGGTGTACACGCCAAAATATTGCGGGCCGTCGCCATGGTCTAAATAGACCGCATAAAAGGCGGCATGCGAAGCGGCAAGACCGGCATTGCGAAAAACATCGGTTGCTACTTTTTCGCGCAGCATGGACTTGTCGTTAAAGTTGTTCTTTAGGCTAAGTTTTTTAAAACCATAGAAACGCTGATTATCGATTTGAGGATATTGATCTTCAAACTCATCGAAATCCAATTCCTAAGACAGTTTTAAAATACCCGATTGCCAACTGGAGGCCAAACTAGAATTCCCCTTAAAACGAACACCTACTCGGTACCATTCCTTGTCTTCATAAAAAACTTCGGCAGGTACAAAAATGGGATATTCCTCAGCAAAATCAACATCCGCTAGAGTCTTTTACTTGGGTTTATTCGTTTCAGTGCCTTTGCGGAGGTGGTCAACCTTTGTCATCAGGGCCTCCTCTAGGCGGCGGTCCCTTGCGGTCCTGGGGCCCTTGATTACGCATAGCCTCTCTTATAATAGATATAAATCGTTCTTTTTGTGCATCATTACATAGTTCCGTAACCTCCCGAAAAAAACGAAATGTTTCCATTTCTTTTTCTTTTTGTTTTTCCGCAATCAAGGTTGCCAAAGAATCAATTTCAGTAAAGTCAACTTTTTCATCCGAAAGCTTTGTGAAAAGTGCGTCTTTTGATTCTCGAAGATTATCAAGTATTGACCTCATTTTTTCACGGTTCGCCACCTCCGCATCTTCGAATTGTTGCATTTGTGCCACATCAAAATCCAGTTGCTTCGAGATAAACATTGAGGAACCAGGTCGCTGCTGGGTATCGTACTGCCTGAATTTGCTAAAATGCTTGTACAAGAAAAAACCGTTCATAAGCACTAGAAAACCCAACAAGATATATAAGAATACATTTTTCTTCATTATCACTAATTTTGATATAGATATGAAGCGGCACTTGTTTCCGAAAGTCCGTATAGCTCTGCAAAATCCTCGACCTTCTCGCTATATGAGTTATCGCCTTTGTACGATAACAAGGCAAATGTATTTAAAATCAGTAAGCAGACTAGGGCGGCGGCTTGATATCTTGGGGTAAACCAATCCAAATAACGGACGCTTGTTGCTTTTTTATCATCATTTTGCGCCATTCTTTGCAGCACTTTTTCCTTAAAGAACGGTGGTATTTTTACGGAGTCAATACTTGAGGTACTTTCTAAAGTGTCTTCCACCAAGTGATCTATTTTACTTTTATTTTTCATACAAATTGGACTTTGCTCTTTTATTTGGATGCGCAATACTTCAAAAACTTGCGTCAGTTTTCTTCTTTTTTATAATAGTCCTGCAATAGTGCCCTCAAATTCTTTTTTGCCCTGAACAATAGGGACTCGATTGAGGAAACGCTCTTATTGGTAATTTCACTTACTTCCTTATAACTCAGGTCATCAATTTTATTTAAGGTGTACACAATTCTTTGATCTTCCGGTAACTTGTTTATGGCCGCGAACAAGATTTCACTCTTCTCTTTGTTCTCCAATTGAATTCCTGGGTGGTTGAACTCCGTGAAATAGGAACTCCGGTCAATCGATAAGTCATTCCCCCAAAGGGACTGCATAAAACCAAAGCGTTTTTTGGTGTTTTTCTTTCGAATGAACTCCAAACATTTATTGGTAGCAATTCGATAAATCCATGTCGAGAGTTTTGAATCACCCTTAAATTTAGAAATAGAATTAAAAACCTCTATAAAAACTTCCTGCGCAATATCTTCCGCGTCCTCTTGATTGGGCACAAAAGAAATACAGGTGCCAAAAACCTTTTGTTGGTATTCATCCAGTAACTGACCGTAGGCATCATTGATTCCCTTCCGTAACGCTTCTATGAAGTCTTGTTCTTTCAATAATAGGATTTGAAACACAAATTACGTACAAAATAGTGACTATTGCCTAGCATTATTTGTTATTGTAATCTTTACATGCTTTTCTAATTTTAAAAGCTTCCCTGTTTTTGAAGGCTTCCCCTTGGTGTCCCTTTGGATAGTTGACGATGTAGTTACCAAAGAATATATGGTCTATTTCTATGATAGTATAATCAATACATATCTAAATATCAACACAGCATATTCCAATATTCATTAAAAGTAATTATCCAAATCTATACTATTGGGCGGCATTCGTATTTATATAATGAAAAACATTATTGCCAAACTTATGTTTTCAAAATCTATTATGGGTTTTGTTAAAATTAAATTATTGAATCCATCCCACACACATTGCCCTCCCTCCTATCGTCGGTCAGTTAATAAGTGTTTATTCATTGCTAGTTATTTATTTGAATAGGTATTCATGAACCTCGTACCTCGGTTTCATTACCTTTTCAGAGAGAACTTTAGAAGAAAAATTTAAATAAAGTGAAGTACTAATTATGCCGGCGCTGCAACCCGCTCAAATAATATAAAGTCTCCAAGACCTTATGTTGTTATACCGTAACCAAAGCTAAAGTTACATAACGCAATAACATTATAGTACAAAAACTGATTATTGCTTTTTTATGAGAAAAGTCCATTAAAAAGCAATAATTAATATGTTTTAACGATTTTTCATTGGAGGTAAATCGAAAGCTGTTGCTTCGTGTTCAAAATGATTTCTGTGAGAACCATCGCAAAAAGGTTTGTTATTAGAAAGTCCGCAACGACATATACCTAACACTGTTCTACCTTGTAAGTTATATGAATTACCTTGGCTATCTACAACTTCAAAATCTCCTTCTACTTTTACAGACCCATTACTATTTATGGTTAGTTTTGTTTTGCTCATACTATTAAATTCTTTTATTTGATTTTGGTAAAAATAGGAATATAGATTTAATTTTTATCGTGAATAATTAAGAGTTATTAATTTTAAAACAGCTACAATTTGACACATCTAAAGTACTCCCCCCAGTTGTTCTCAAACCAATTAAATAGTGTACTATTATAGTATAGATGACAATGTCAATACGTCAGAAAAACATATCAAGTATGAAAAATTTATTTAGCTATTTATTGATTCTAATACCTTTTCTAGGATTATGTCAAATGAATAAAAAGCATACGGATAAATGGATAGATAAGAATGAAAGCGAAGATTATACGGCGCGACACGAATGTTCATTTGTGCAAATTGGTGATAAATTTGTATTGTTTGGAGGTCGCGAATCTGCTCAAAAATTAGATATCTACGATTATAAAAATAACACTTGGAGTACCGGTAGAATGGCGCCCAAAGAGTTTAATCATTTTCAGGCAACGGCCTATGAGGGTTTTATTTGGGTAATAGCAGCGTTTAAGACCAATAATTTTCCGAGAGAAATTCCTGAAGAACATGTATGGTTATATCACCCACCTACAGACAATTGGATTCAAGGTCCTGAGATTCCTGAAAACAGAAGAAGAGGTGGTGCAGGTTTGGTTATGTATAAAGATAAGTTCTATGTCGTTGGTGGTAATACTATTGGTCATGATGGCGGTTATGTCAACTGGTTTGATGAATACGATCCTAAAGCCAATACCTGGACTGTATTAGAAAATGCGTCTCAACAAAGGGATCATTTTAGTGCTGCTGTGATCGAAAATAAATTATATGCCGCTGGCGGAAGACAATCTGGTGGCGAAGGCGGAGTGTTTGCCCCTTTACCTGCAATAGTTGACACTTATGATTTTGAATTAAAGCGCTGGTCTGTATTATCTGAAAATTTACCGACCCCAAGAGCCGCTCCTGGTATTGTAGTTTATAACGGGGACCTTTTTGTAATGGGCGGTGAAGGTGAAGAAGCAGGACCTGCTTATAAACTTGTTGAAGCCTATAATCCTAAATCAGGTTTGTGGTCTAAAAAGAAGGATATGAACTATGCTAGGCATGGTACTCAGGCAATACTTTCGGGAAATGGAATTCATATAGCAGCGGGATCACCGGTACGTGCCGGTGGAAATCAAAGGAACATGGAGGTGTATGGCGAAGACAACCCAAAAGGGAAAGCACTTGTAGGTTCAAAGCTAAGTGCTAAGTCAGAAGTTGAAATACCAATTGGTACCGATACGACTATATATCTAAAAAATACGGGAGGTAATACGGGCTGCTTTATCAGTACTATAGCACTTACAGGTGATGCTAGAAATCAGTATCAAATTGAGTCAAAAGTTGAACATATTTTAGTGCCAACAGGAGAAGAAATGGCTATTGTTATTAAACATATAGGTAATTCAGCGAATCAACAAGCAGGTTTGAAAATTGTCTACAACGGAAATCAAGTGCTTGAGATCAATTTGAAGAGTAAGTGATTTGTTTTAGGTAGCGGTTTAATAATACAATCTGAAATCAAGCAACTTACAGACATTGTAATGTCTTTGGTGTAGCTCTTCTACAACTTCGAACATATCATCATCTTCTTTAAATAAGTTGAAAAAAGCCTTGTCAAGGTTGGCGCTACTTACTCCGTTGTATGCATTGCCATAACCAGACACAGCTTTTGCATTGGTAATGTCTAAAAAGTATTGCGCTTCCTCTTCGTCCAGATCCAGAATTTTTGCGTTGGAGAAGTGTAAAATCTTTCCTTTCAATCGTCCTTCAAATAGCTCTGCAATTTCCTGTAAGGTATAATAGTAATCGTTTAAGCAAATACTATTGGCTTCACCATGCATCACCAAATAGATGATTTCATAGTCCTTAAAATTGTGATCATCTAAGACCAGTGCGTTTAAGCTGTCTTCTAATCCTTCAATGGTATCACATGTTTTGTAGATACTTGCTATGCCGTATTTTATAGCCAGTTGCTCCAAGCTTTCTTGAGCTTCGGTAACCTTATCCGTTTCTATGTCTTGAACGCCTTCTAAACAATAAATGAAGTTTTCTTCATCTATAAATTGCTCTTGGGGTAATTGATTTCTTTTCTCTAGCAATATGCTGTAATTATATGAACTACAAAATTACTGTAACTCATTTATACTTTTTAGCGTTTTTAGATAAAATTAGCAATGAAACTACTAGGGTTGATGATAAGTCTTATATGATAAGTATGGTATAATTGCCGATTATTTCATAAAACGCTTGTAGCTATAAATTAATCAACATTCTGAAGTTTAAAAGCACGTGTTCTCCTTCAAATTCTTACATTAGCGAAGTAAACTTTAGGAGTAACTATTTCATAGTTTGAGAAATATCCTTAGAACCTGATTTGATTAATATCAACGTAGGGAAAAGTTATCAGGATCAACAACCTGTACTTTCCTTTTTTCATTTCATTATTTACTCTTTCTGTTTACATCAAAATTAAAATCATTGTTGCGTTTTACGCATTGATAACCTAATGGAAAAGATGATACACATTAAAGTTAACAACACCACTCACCTATTCAAACCGAACACTACATTAGATGAAATCATTAAAGGATTGGATATTTCTGTCAACGGAATAGCCGTGGCGGTAAATGAGAACATAATTACCAAAACAGAGTGGCATACCAAAACACTGAACCAGAGCGATGAAGTACTGGTCATTAGAGCTACCCAAGGGGGTTGAAAATCAGGCTTTCTATTCCCGTATTACCCACATGAAGTAAAAGGATTTCCCTTACAATACTTAAATCACAAAAATGATCGTATTAATAGCACCAGAAAATGATATCCCTAACGAAATTGAAATACTTCATCAGTTATTTCAACAAGGTTTGGCATATTATCATTTGAGAAAACCATTTAAAGACTATCAAGAACATTGCAATTATTTAAATCTAATAGATACTAAATATCACAATAGAATTGTAGTACACCTTTTTCATGAGTTAATCAATGCATATGATTTAAAAGGCGTGCATTTTCAAGAGCAAAAAAGAATAGACCATATTGATAATCCGGGTCAGTATTTTAAAAGTTTAGATATGTACGGTAAGACCATAAGTTCTTCTTTTCACGATCCAGAGGTATTAGAAGATTGTGAATTTGAATTTGATTATCATTTACTGAGTCCCGTGTTTTCTTCCATCTCTAAAGAAGGATATGAAGGAAAAGGTTTTGACGTCAACCAAAGTGATAAGTTAATCGTGGGCATGGGCGGAATAACTGATAAAACAGTACAACAAACACTAAAGCTCGGTTTTAAAGGTATTGGTGTCTTAGGCGGAGTTTGGAATATGGAAAACCCTGTTGAAAGCTTTATAGCCTTGAAAAAGCAATATGAAGCAGCATGGATTGAACAGAAGAAAACAGCGAGTAAAAATAGCATGAATTAAGTATTTATATGATACCAACATTACATTATATATCACAAGGCAGTACACCGCAAGAACACTTAGAAAACATTCAGAAAGCGTGTTCTTCTGGGGCGGAATTGGTGCAATTGCGTTTAAAAAACCAGCCAGAAAAAGTAGTACTTGAAACCGCACAACAAGCACGAGGAATTACTGCGAAGTTTCAGGCACTATTAATCATTAACGATCACTATAAAATTGCCGCTTCGATAAAAGCAGATGGTGTGCATTTAGGTAAATTAGACTCCTGCCCTACTAAAGCAAGAAAAGAGCTGGCTTCTTGGCAACTCATTGGTGGCACCGCCAATACATTGGAGGATTGTAAAACTCTGATTCATAAAAAAGTAGATTATATAGGTTTGGGACCTTTCAGGTTTACGAAGACCAAAGAGAATTTGAGTCCCGTATTGGGCATCAACGGTTATTTGACCATACTCGAAGAACTCAAAACAGAATTGCCTGTAATTGCCATAGGCGGTATTGTTATAGATGATGTTTCAGAACTAATGAAAACAGGTATTCATGGTATCGCTGTTTCCGGTGAAATAACGCGTAATTTTAATAGCATTCCAGATTTTAAGAAACGCATCAATGGTGGCGAAATAGTAGAAGAACGTTGGATATCCGAAGAAAAAAGAAAATAAGATGTTACAGATAGCAGATAAGAAGTTTAGCTCAAGATTGTTTACGGGAACGGGAAAATTTAGCTCGTCGCAAGTAATGAAAGAAGCCATACTGGCTTCAGAAAGTGAATTGGTGACCGTGGCATTAAAACGGGTAGATGTTGGTGATGCTCAAGATGATATATTAAGCCATTTAAATCATAATCGCATTAATTTATTACCCAATACATCGGGAGTTCGTACTGCTAAAGAAGCTGTTTTTGCCGCTCAATTATCTCGTGAAGCCTTAGAGACCAATTGGGTGAAATTAGAAATACATCCCGATCCAAAATATCTGCTTCCAGATCCCATAGAAACTCTGAAGGCTGCCGAAGAACTAGTTAAACTAGGTTTTGTGGTTATGCCTTATATACATGCTGATCCCGTTCTGTGTAAACGTTTAGAGGAAGTTGGTGTGCAGTGTGTAATGCCTTTAGGTGCACCCATAGGAAGTAATAAAGGATTAAAGACACAAGAATTTTTAGAGATCATCATTGACCAAAGCAATGTCCCTGTTATTGTAGATGCCGGTATTGGCGCTCCTTCACATGCAGCCTTTGCAATGGAGCTAGGTGCAGATGCCGTGTTGGTGAATACTGCCATAGCCGTTTCTCAAAACCCTGTAGCAATGGGCATAGCATTTAAAATGGCGGTTACAGCGGGCAGAATGGCTTTTGAAGCGAAACTGGCACCCATAGTGCATAAAAAAGCCGAAGCAAGTAGTCCCTTAACCAGTTTTTTGAATTAGAAGATTATGAGCAGTTTCAAAACCCTATTCGATACTTACAATTGGGATGATACCTTAGCCAGTATTTTTTCTAAAACAGAGGACGATGTGTTACGCGCATTGAGTAACACAAAACGAGATTTAGAAGATTTTAAAGCATTACTATCGCCTGCAGCAAAACCCTATTTAGAGCAAATGGCGCAATTGAGTCGCAATTTGACCAAGAAACGCTTTGGGAATACCATACAAATGTATTCGCCCATGTATTTAAGTAACGAATGCCAGAACATTTGTACCTACTGCGGTTTTAGCATGACCAATAAAATTCCGCGTAGGACCTTGACCGACGCTGAAATTTTAAAAGAAGTAGCATATATAAAATCTAAAGGCTATGACCATATTTTATTGGTTACAGGAGAAGCCAATAAAACCGTTGGTGTAGATTACTTCAATAATGCCTTGCAGTTAATCCGTTCTCAATTTTCAAATATCACCATAGAGGTACAACCCTTGCTGCAAGATGAATATGAGCTGTTAATTGAAAATGGACTGTATGCCGTTTTGGTATATCAAGAAACTTACCATAGAGAGGAGTATAAAAAGCACCACCCAAAAGGTAAGAAATCTAATTTCGATTTTAGGCTAGATACACCAGACCGATTGGGCAAAGCCGGAATTCACAAAATTGGTTTGGGCGCATTGTTCGGCTTAGAAGATTGGCGTGCAGATAGCTTTTTTACGGCATTGCATTTAAAGTATTTACAGAAGACGTATTGGAAGACAAAATATTCAATATCGTTTCCTAGATTACGACCCCATTCAGACGGATTGGAACCAAAGGTTGAAATGACCGACCCAGATTTGGTGCAACTAATATGCGCTTTCAGGTTATTAGATGAAGATGTAGAACTTTCCATGTCTACGCGTGAAAGTGAAGTGTTTAGGAATAATATTGTGAATTTGGGCATTACCTCCATAAGCGCAGAGTCTAAAACCAACCCTGGTGGGTATGCCGTAGCACCAGAATCTTTAGAGCAATTTGAAATATCAGATGAAAGACCAACAGAAGACATCACCGCCATGTTAAAAAGTCAAGGTCTAGATGTGGTTTGGAAAGATTGGGCTAATAATTGGCAAGACTAAAAGCTGTTTTTAGCAATACGAAGAAATCAACTTAGTTTGCTGTTTTTAGAGTGTATTACGCCATGTAAACTTTTACGCAAAAAAAAGTCTCTGCATACCAAATTAGCTATGAACTAATTAAGGTATACAGAGACTCTCTGTAAGAAGTAAACTTATTTTCCCAATTTCTTCCTTATGATGAAAAATAAGTCTGTAATAAAATACTACTAAAAATTCTCTATGATTAAAGTATAAAAATTATTTAGATAACTTAATTTTATTTACAATTGAATGTTATACTAGTTATTAAAATATCAATTCTTATAGGCATTATAACTTCGTACCAAAAAAAAAAGTAATATTAAAATTTAATATTAGCAATCATTTGCTATTTAAATATAGAACTATACACTTCATCAATATTAAAATCAGGGGAGCCTTGTCTACTATAATAATTGGAATATCTAGAAATGATATCTTTTAAAAAAGGCATAGAAACTGTTGCAATTCTTTTGCATTCTCCTTTTTTTATTTTACGATCAACGGCTCTTACACTTACAGTTGTTTTGTCTTGAAAATCAATTAATCCGGCATCAATATTATTATGCTTAGGAATGAAATGAAAATTGGCTGAGGAATTATTCTGTATATATTTACTTAGTCGCTTACGTGTATCATTATTTTTTCCGGTGGCACCACTTAGTGAACTGTAATTTTTTATTTCCGAAGCTAAATTTTTTATTTTACAAAATAAAATTCTTTTTGTATTCCTAGTACCATTTATACGAACTACAATATCACATGAAGGAGTTAAAACAATATAACGCTCACCTGAATACTGAACGATATCACCAGTGAAAATATTTTCTTTAATAGGTTTAGTAATATAAAATTCACTTGGATGATATTTTGCTTCATCAAGATACTCTAACATATGAAGTAGTGTATAGCGCAATAAAGATTTTTCCTTTTGCTCTGAATTTCTAGAATTGTCCTTTGACCATAAATCAATTGATGTAGATAGATTATTCCAGAATATTTTATCCAAATATTTTTCGATTTGACCTTGTTTTCCTATGATTTTAAGAATTCCCGTTTCTTGAATATTGATAATATCGCTAAAGACTTCATTATAGTCAATACCGTCTTTCGTTTTAATTTTTAAAAAATCTGATTGAATAAAATCAGGACTTACATCTCCTGGAGTATTTGTTATAATATAAACAGGAAATCGTCTTTTAGTATAAATTTGATTTACTAAATTATTTCCTTCTTCAGCACTTAATATATCTTCTGTTGATAATTTTAAATCTATAAATGCAGCCGACCACTCATTTTCCTCTAATTCTTTTAAACCTTCTTTTTCAGTAGTCTTTACAACAGGTTTAATAACATGATTTCCATCATATTCCATATTTAATGTTCTTATGGTATCTTGATAGGCTTGAATATCGTTTGGATCGTTTTCTACTATTAGAATATCAATTATCGCCATATTATTTTTTAATTTCTATTGTAAAGTAAGCTCCATTATCAATATCATGAGCTAAAATAACTCCATTAAGTCTATCTGCCGATTCGCCAGCAATAGGCAATCCTAATCCTGTTCCATTTACTTTCTTTGAAAATCCAGGGTTAAATATAGCAGCACTTTCAATATCATTTTTACTAATTCCAGGTCCATTATCTTTATAATGTATAATTATATCTTTTTTGCCGTCTTCAAGGTAAATTGAAATTTTCTTGTCATTTTCATTTTCTAATTCATTTAACCAATAAATACTATTTGATTCCACGGTACTTTACCAGTATCCTTTTGTTTATTAACTTTAGGACAAATATAGTAAGATATGAACCTATTAAGATTTATGGAGCAGTTCCCCGATGAGGAATCCTGTCGCACCGATATGCGAAATGTTAGGGAAAAGCAGGTCGTGATATGCAAGAAGTGTAAGGGTAAAAAGCAGTATTGGCTCAAGGCCAAGGGACAATGGCAATGCGCAGACTGCGGTTTCAGGACGACCCTTCGCAGCGGCACCATGATGGAGAACAGCAAATTGCCTTTAAGGACATGGTATATCGCCATGGCATTCATGACCTATAGCAAAAAGGGTGTCTCCGCCGTGGAACTCCAGCGTCAGCTAGGCCACAAGCGGTACGATACGGTCTGGTCGCTCATGCACAGAATAAGGGAAGCAATGGGTAAACGGGACGCGCTTTACGGACTAAAGGGGGAAATCGAGTTCGACGAGGGCTATTTTGAGATTGCTACCAAGGAGATCGTAAAGAAGAACCTTAAAAGGGGGCGCGGTAGCCAAAAACAGTCCAATGTAGCGGTAATGGCCGAATCGACGCCTTTGGAAGACCCCGCTACCGGAAAGAAGAGTAGCCATTGCCGATATTTCAAGATGAAGGTACTTACATCCCATAAGGCAGAGGAAATAGATGAAACCGTAAAGGGCAACTTTGAGGAAACGAGCATCGTTTTCAGCGACAAAAGCACGAGTTATGTGAACATATCCGATTATGTCGAGATGCACATAATGGAAAAATCCGGTAAGGAAACCACGGCAACGACACTAAAATGGGTACATATCGCCATTGCCAATGCCAAAAGGACCTTATTGGGCATATACCATAAGATAAAAGGGAAATACTTGCAGAACTACCTTGACGAATTCTGCTATAAACTCAATAGAAGATACTTTGGGGAAAGGCTTTTCGATAGACTCACAATCGCGATCATAACCCCGTACTGGTATATAAACGAGTAATCAAAAATACTATTTTCAATTAAATTGGTAAATATGATTATCAAATCTTCTTCCCATCCTTTGAATAAAATATTTTCTTCTCCTTTTAAACTGAATTTAATGGAATTTTCATCAAAAACTGTTTTAAAAATTGCAGCAGATTTTTCAATAGCTTTTATAACTGAAAAATCTTTTTTATCTCCTTTATTTTGTTTTGCCAATGGGTCTAATCTTTTAAATAAATCAGAAAGAAAAATACTTTGCTCTTTATAATTTTCTAGCCTATCTAAAATGTCATCATATATTTCATCTGACCAATCACCTTTGGCTTTATAATGTTTTAACCATCTAGACAGGTTTGGAGATTGTTGCTTAAAATAACTAACAGGTTTTCTACCTTCGTGCAACAATACTGTAACTACTTTACCTAAAGTTGCTTGACCTTGATATATTGCAATCGTCTTTTGAATATTATTAAGAATTAATGATTTTTTTTCTGCTTCTTTTTTTATTAAAGATTTTATTTCTTTTATCGTATTATCATCAGCTTTTAAAGAGTCTAGTTTTTTGCTAATATCTTTTGACAGACTTTCAAAGTCAAATAACTCTTCAAGTTCTTTTTTAGTTGTGTCAGACTTTCTCCCTTTTCCTGTTTTTTTTCTGTAATTATATCTTCTTGATTCAAGTTCATTAATTACAACTTGTAGAATTTCAATTAACCCAAAATAATTTGAATCCTCTTTTAATCCATCTCTAGCACTTTTTTCTCTCAAACCTGATATCTCTTCAGGCATAATTTCGATAAAACCAATAACTTGATTATTACTAATTCGAAATGAAGGGTTTTGAATTCTTCTTTTATCTAAATCAAGCCAATCTATTCCTCCATTGCCATAAGGTCTAACTCTGAATTTTTCCCTATATAGATTAACGCCATAAGCATCGTCAAGCATTAATTTTGCTTCCCTTTTACCTATAGCTAATTTTGTAATAGGATCTATTAAACCTTTATCAATTAAGTTTGATATAGCTTCTGGGTCTCTATCAAAAACACGGAAATCAAACTTTATAGGTCCACAATAGTTGTTTTCATTTTTTAATTTTATAGGAAAAGAAATATTATCATGTGTAGTGCTTTTATCATAGCTATTCTCATAAATAGCCTTAAGATTCCCATCGGAATCTACTTCTCCACTAATTTTATAATCAAAAAAATCGCTAATAGGTAAAGCTTCAATTTCAAAAACCTGATTATTGTATTCTTCAAACGGACAATTGATGAAAGCAAGATTAATATTAAAAATTTCTTTGTCAATATTATTTTTTAGAATTGGAGATTTTAACTTTCTTAGTTCTCTAGTTAGTTTTAATAATTCTGGTCTTCCCCATTCATTGAGTTTTTCACCTTTAGCCTCAATTATTAATTTTGTTCCTGACTTATTATTTGTGATGGCTGATTTAACTTCAATTAAAACTTCTTCTAAGAACTCTTTCTCGTCAAATATTCCCCAATTTATCTCAACAAGTGTTTCTTCGCCTAATTTATCTATTGAGGTTAAATTAAGTTTTTGCCCTAATATTGCAGCGGCATATCTACCAATTCCTTTTCTCCCTTGGAAATTTCTTCCTTTAGGACTTGACTTTTCTCTTTACTTATTATCTGTAGCAGGTACAAGCCATTTGGTCAAAATAGTTTCTCTGGACATACCATGTCCATCATCTAATATTTCAATATATAGAAATGAATTATCTTTGTAATCAAAAGTAATATCAACATAGTTTGCATCCGCGTCGAATGAATTCTTAACAAGCTCAATAATTGCAGCGTAAGAATCACCAATTAAATCTTCTCCAATTGTAGTTATTAGCCTTGCTGCTGGTCTTATATGATAAAAATTATCTTTACTACTCATTATACTATTTTAATCAATTCATTTGCAATTTCTCTTGCCATTAATGGGGGTACAGCATTTCCAATTTGTCTGAAGGCAGCACTTCTTCCTCCTTCAAAAAAATAATCATCTGAAAATGATTGTATTCTAGCAGCTTCACGTACAGATAATGAACGAACTTGTTTGCTATCTGGATATATATAATGATGCCCATCTTTAGCTATATGTGCTACCATTGTGTGAGAAAATCCGTTAGCATCAACAACTTTATATCTATCTAAAAAGGATTTCTCATTTTTATGAGTTTTTAGATCATCGGGTAAATCAGGGTATTTTAATCGTTCTTCTTTTTGCCATTTTTTAATAGCTATTTTATAGATTTCCAAATCTCGATCATTATGAGGTCTAGCTATATGTTGAGTAACAAAATCTACACCATTATGCATTTCAAATTGATTTAAATATTCATTTGTATTTGATTTATATTTAGTGATGTTTTTTTGCTCTCCAGGTTTAAGTTTTTTTAAATCTGTTAGAATATCTCTAACTTTAAAATTGTGTAAAATTTTATCAAAATCTGGATACTTAAAATCTATATCTTTTCTCCAACCTATTAAAATAACTCTTCTTCTTTTTTGAAGTACTCCAAAATCTTCAGAATGTTGAATTTTATAGTCTAAATTATATCCAATTGACCGAAAATATTTTTGCATATTTTTAAAATACAGACCTTTTTCAGCAGAAATAAGACCTAATACATTTTCAAAAACAAAAACTTTAGGTCTGTAATTTTTTAAAAATTTTGCATATTCTTTATAAAGAAAATTGCGAGGGTCATCTTTCATACCTTTTTTATCCCTTCCTCTACCAACTAAAGAATAAGCTTGACAAGGCGGTCCACCAATAACTAAATCAATTTCGTTATTTCCTGCTAATTTATCTATCTCAGTAAAAATAAAATCATTGTTTTTACCGCCGATACCTATATTTAAAACAGAATCTGATAAGGATTTATCTCCATATTTTGATATGAAATTTTCACGAGAGATTTTATCATTTAAATAGTCATAATAATGCTCCAGATTATTTTCATGTTTCAGTTTGTGATAAACTAATCTTGTCTCTAATGTATTACAAGCATGTGAATCTATTTCAACATGTGCTATAGGATTGAACCCTGCTTTAATAAAGCCTTCTGAAAGACCACCAGCACCGGAAAATAAGTCAATAAAATTCATAACGTGAATATACTAATAATTAAAAATTGCATATTCACTTAATGTAAAATTTTATCATATTATTAATGATATCAGTCGTACAATTACACTCTTAATTAAGTTTAGTATAAATGTATTCGAATTAAAATTGAACACTATTATTCATTAATCATTTGGTTTATGTTTATGAGGTTTTAGTTTTGGATGTTTCGGTTTATTATCCGGCGTTACTCTCCTCCTTTTATCAGGAGTACCATCTTCTTTCTTTGGTTTTGGACCAGGTTTAATAGCTTCAACTTTTATCATTGTTGTTGGTTCTAAAATCTATGCGTTAAAAATAAAACGTTACCATGGTTATTTGTTACGGGTTTCCGTAATCAACGTAAATAATGAAATAAAACATTATTGACTTGAAGATTAAAGATTTCTTCTAATCTTAATTTCCATACATACCGTTATTTATTCAATACATCATATTCAATTTGCATGTGACACAAAACTCTAATAATCAGATATTTAATTTTATAATTTAAAAGGATAATCATTTAAATTATAAAATTATGTTTGAGCTTGAAATGACTTTTACAAGATCTTTAGAAAGGCAACAGGAATCATCTGACGAGGGTGTATTACAAATAGTGGGCATTACAATAGTTGGAAATGAAGTTAATGTTAACCCTATTAGTATTGATTTAAAACAGCAACGACCTATTGATTTTCTTGGCAGTTGGCCTGATCATTACGGTACGTTTAGAAACCCTGTAAGTATTGCAACTATTAGTGCAGGTAGTCCATATTTCGCATACGTAATTAGGGCTATAGAATGCGACAATTCAAATAAAAGGGAAGAAGATCTATCACATTTTGTAAATAGTATAGAGGAAGCGGCACAGGCTAGTGTTACACTGGGGAATTTACCAGATGTTAATACAATATGGGTCGCTGGAAATGAACCAAAACTAAATGATAGGAGGTGGCGCGATGATGATGATATAATAGGTGTTTCCGCAAGAGTTTACCCAGATTATGGCACTAAACTTGCCGAACCAAATGCAACTATTAACCCTCCTGTTTCTGGTAGCGTAATTCCTGGAGGTAGTGAGCAAACAGAATTACTTTTTAATAGAGATGGAGCTTCTTGGCGTATTGGGGTCAATTTATACGGCAAATGGAGATAACGTATTTAAGTTATTAAAATAGGGCTATATCATATCACAATGGGTCATTTACCACAATACATACGTAACTTTGTCAATTAAATAACCCAACGTTTACATCTATAATTATGGACATGATAATCCCTAAGCTACATTACATACCAAAAGGAAATTCACCAAAAGAGGTTTTGGAAAATATACAAAAGGCGTGTACTTCGGGTATAGAATTGGTACAGTTAGGTTTAGATGATGTATCAGAAAAGAAGTTTTTAAAAATAGCTGAGGAAGCTAGGGAAATCACTTCTCATTTTCAGACCCGGTTGATTATTGAGAATCAGTTTAAGATTGCACATACCATTAAAGCAGATGGAGTTCTATTAGATAAAACAGGTAAATCCCCTACCGAGGTTCGAAAACTGCTATACACATGGCAAATGATCGGTGGTACGGCAAACACCTTGCAAGACGCAGAAACACTATTGACCAAAGAAGTTGATTATATCAATTTAGGTCCGTTTAAAGCTACTGTCAACGAAGAAGATTCGAGTCCGGTTTTAGGTTTAAATGGGTATACGTTACTCTTAGAAGCTTTAAAAACTGAAACTCCAATTATTGCTTTTGGAGGTATCACCACAGCAGATGTTAAAGGGTTATTAGAAGCAGGCGTATCTGGCATTGCGGTATCAGAAGAGATTACGAGCAATTTTGATAGTATAAAAACATTTCACCAGTTACTGCAAGCATCTTCAACAGCAGAACAACGACATACTTTCGAATAAAAAATAGCGCAATACTGCGCTATTTTTGATTTTGCTATTATGTAGCATATTAACATTCTTCTAACTTGAATTGCGTTTCAAAATCATCTTCAATAACTTTATAGCTATTGGGGCAAAAGCGATGGGCAATAAACTCTTTTAGCTCTTGGAAACCATAATTAAACTGCGCATTGGTTATGTACAACTATACTTTAGACGCACCTTGTTGTTTTTTAAAGCTATCTAAAAGTGTATTAGGAGCAACTATAGTCCGGTCCGTTATGTATTTTTAAAATAAAAATGCTAGGTATAAATTTATGCTCTGTACTTAATTTCAAAACAAACTTTCAAAGAAAGCGTAAATCTTATAGCAGTATCATCCGTTGAATTAATTTATGTAATTAGCTATTTATTAATATATTACAGAGAAATAGTGAAGTATTAATTACAGCGGCCAATTTTAAAACGTACCACCAAATTATGGAAACCGAAAAAGAAGAACAACAAGACCATCAGAAAGAACTGGAGAAAAAATCTAAAGAAATTAAGGGCGGCAATGAGTACAGTGTTATTCTTAGTAGGGTAATTCATGAAGGAGAAGAAATTTTCAAGGTAAAAAATAAAGCCATGTTCTTAAGTGCGCTAATTGCCGGACTAGAAATTGGGTTTAGTTATTTTATGATCTGTGCGCTGTATTATCTATTGAACGGTACTATTGAAACAACGTTCATTTTTAAACTTTTTGCACTGGTATACCCTGTCGGATTTATTTTGGTTATTCTCGGAAAATCTGCTCTATTTACCGAACAAACATCGGTATTGGCTTTGCCCATGTTAAATGGTCAGCGCAGCATTTGGGAGTTATTACGTGTATGGGGATTGGTTATTCTAGGTAATATTATAGGCGGAATTATTTTTGCAGTCTTTATCGGATTTCTTGCGCCCCATCTTCATCTGTTTACAGCGGAAACCATGGTAGAAATTGGTACCCATGTCGCAAAAGAAGATTCTTGGGTACTATTAACTAGTGCCGTAGTTGCCGGATGGCTTATGGGGCTTTTGACTTGGTTATTGAACAGTACCATGAATTCGCTTACCCGTGTGGTACTTATAATTATGATTACCGGTGTTATAGGTTTTGGAGGATTTCACCATAGTATTGTCGGTAATATAGAGGTGTTCGGTGCCTTTCTACATTCCGCTGATATTAGCTTTCTAGATTACCTCTGGTTTTTGTTTTTAGCATTGTTGGGTAACAGTATTGGTGGCGCAGTAGTTGTTGGATTATTTAAATACCGAATTTTTGAATCTAACTATGAGGAGAAGGTGTGATACTATCTGATTATGAGATATTTAGTATTGTATTTTTCTTTGTGTTGGTTGTAGCAAAAAACAAAATTAGTTCTTTGAATTTTCTCTTGACAAAAGCTATGTAATCCGCATTATCATATCAGTTTTAAGTTGAAATTTGGCACAAAAAAATAGCGCAGTAAAGCGCTATTTTTCATTTTAGTATTCTTTAGAAATTACAATCCTTCTAACTTAAACTGCGTTACCAAATCCTTATCAATATCTTTATAGCTATAAGTACAGTAGATATGGTCTATGGATTTTAAGTCCGTCGAAACCATAATTAAATTGCCCTAATACTCGCCTTGAGTTACTTTAATATTCAAATTAACCATTTCTTATTAAAGTATATCGCTTTACCCAAAAATAGCTTACTATATACACCTCTTAATAATCTTATCATTTTTCATTTGAAACCACTCAAATATTGAATCCGAAGCTGCTTATAACAAAATGCTCCGTATTATTTTTAATGTTTCATTTGAATATCCAAATACATAAAGTTCAGGCACCTATACTTACGAATAGGCTATAAATTTTATACCACTATTTTTCTTGAGACGCAAAATAATCTGATCATATGTTGTTAGACTTTGAAAATGTGGTCGGAAGAAATATTAATTATAACACGTAAAAATATAATAATAAATATGATTGGGAATCCATATGTTTACCGAACTTAATTTGATGCATTTAAGGTTTATAAACAACACCTTATAAATGTTTAAAAATGCTATTACTATGAAAAATATACCTGCAGATATTATTCGCCAACTATTTATGATATTGTTCATTGTTTTAATGGGAGGCGTATTATTCAAATCATTAGTTCCTTATCTCTCTGGTTTTCTTGGAGCGTTGACCTTATACATCTTGCTATTGAATCCTATGAAGAAATTAATTCTTAGGAAATGGCGCCCTGGTTTAGCGGCATTATTTTTATTGGTGATCTCTTTTTTTTGCATTTTACTCCCTTTTGCCGGTGTGGGTTTAATGCTAGGTAAAAAGGTGGGAAAGGGACTCAATAATTTTGAACGTTATATAGACTTGATCAAACAAAAAATAGCTGTTTGGGAAGAACACTTCGGTATCGATTTAACATCTAGTATGGACACCTCGAAAATATCGTCTACATTATCTGAAGGACTGCAGAGTGTTTTGGGTGGCTCGGTCAATATGATCATAGCTATTGCAATGATGTACTTTTTGCTCTATTTTATGTTGACTAAAAATGAGGCCTTAAATGCAGCTTTTGATACGTATTCACCATTTAAAAAGAAGTATAGTGGATTAATATCTGATGAAATAAGCCAAAAGGTACGCTCTAATGCGATAGGGATACCAGTAGTGGCGATTGCCCAGGGTATAGTTGCTTTAATTGGCTTTTTAATCTTTGGTGTTGAACAACCTTTCTTTTGGGCGGTAATAGTAACTGTTGGATCTATGGTGCCCGTTATAGGAGCTATTATTGGTATTATTCCTGTTTTTTTAATTGCATTGTCCAATGACAACAATTTTCAGGCTTGGGGTATCTTATTGTATGGTATTATCATTGTAGGTACCACAGACAATGTAATACGTGTTTACGTGTTGAACAAGTTAGATGATGTACACCCTTTGATTACGTTGATAGGAGTAATTATAGGAGTACCCATTTTTGGTTTTATAGGCTTAATTTTCGGTCCGTTGCTTATTAGCCTATTTTTTATGATGGTTAGGGTATATACCAAGGAATATGGTAGTATGTCTTCTAAGAATGAAGTAGACCTATAAAATAGGGTACATCTTTATGATATAAAGAAATAGATTGTTCTAATGTACTTGCAGCTTCAGAACACATATTTATAAAAGCAATATTATAGTGTTTTATTTATTGACCTTTAGCATAAACAATTAGTACGTGGATAGAACGAATTTCAAATATTACTTTGTTTGATAAGAAGAATAAGCTGAAGCGAGTCAACCTACTTCTGACTTTTTAAATTCTTTATTATTAATTCGTTCAACTAATTCAGGTATTTCTTTAAAATATTCTGATGCCCAATTTCTAAATTGAGAATAACTTATGTTAGACATAGAAATAACAGTAGGCGCATTTTCATTTTTACGTTTAAGTAAGTAACTAGTTCCGAAATTTATATTTCTACCTTCAAAACTATAGGTAGAAATTACACCCTTACCTTTGTCTAAATAATAGTTTTGCGCACTGATATATACTTTAATAAAATTATCGCTAGAAATTATTAAATACCATTCTTTCCCAGAAGAATTGTTGGTTCGATGTTTTTGATAAGCCTCTTTGATTAAACCCATGTTATGCCTTTCAAAAATGTAGTTATTATTATTGATAACATACAAAATTTGGTATATGTCATCGCTCATAATTAAGGTAGCAGGTTTATTTTCATTTTCCTTAATTTTTATTGAGGTCTCCCCCAATTCATTTTCAGGTAAAGTTGCTTTACAATCAATAACAGTACCATTAGCTAGTAGTACTTTTGCCGTATAAAATTCGTGAGCTTGAATATTAAAGCTTGTAAATAAAATTAATATTGTAAAAATACTCTTCATTAAAATTTTAGTTTGATCGTAAGTTTAAAGCATTCATAGTTATTAAAAGCCTGTTTCTTTAATAAATTCGATAACAATCGATATTTATAATAATGAATAATTTATTGATAATTAAATATAATAGCTGTTTAGATTGAGTTTTAATTTAGGTATTTATCCTTTGTAATTTTTCATTTAGCAGCACTACATCATGAAATTCCTTTTAATGTAAGACTATAAAAGTCGCATTTAAAACCGAATTATTTAAACAAGCCCTGTAAATTTTCTAAAACACCCAGCGCAGCTTTTTCACCGGCAATCATAGCGGCATTTAAAGAGCCGTTTAATTGAATATCTCCAGCTAAATAAATAGTCTCTGTTAAGCGTGTTTCAGAAGGGGAAATCTCGTAGTGTAGTTCGCTCAACTTTGGTAGCGACTTTGGTATGCTGAAGTGTTTTATAAATGTAGTAGATGTAATACCACAAAGTTCTTTTAACTCCTTTTGAACTTGACTTATAAGCTTTATACCAGTTAACCCATGATTATCGACAATAGAAACAGAAAGCAATTCTTTACCAGCATTTAATGTGGTTTTAAGACTTGTATGGTAGAAGATGTTATTGATTAGGGAGTTTTGATCAGGAATTAATCCGATGAGGGGTTTTTTAATCGTTCTGTTTTCCGTCTCAAAATACAAGGTATCACAACTTTGCCATTCAATAGCCTGATTCTTTAAATTTTGAATTAAGTTGCTCGCTTCTGTTGCTATAATTATATAATCCCTCTCTAATTCTTGTCCGTCAGCAAGTAGAATTTTGTTTTCTCTAATTGAAGATACAGTAGTTTTGTATTTTATAGTAGTGCTTTTTAGCTGTTTTAATAGTTGCTTTGGAATTTCTTCGATTCCCCCTTTAGGTAATGCAGCATTGCCTTCACCAAACATTTTATAGACAAATTCGAACATTCTGCTAGAAGTTTCTAGTTTGTTTTCAAGGAAAATTCCGCTGAAAAAAGGTTTGAAGAAATCATTTATTATTTCAGAAGAGAACCCTAAATCTGTCAAGTACGAAAATGTCATTTGAGGTTTATCTGAAAATATATCGGCAATCGATTTTTTCTTCAGTTTCGTATTGAGTTGTAAAATTTTCAATTTATCTGTAACAGTGCCAACATTGGCAAATAGTGTAGAAAATAATAAAGATGCATCTCTTAGCGGATCACCAATTACTTCTTGTTTATTATTTTTAAAAATGGAAGCGCCAGGTAAGAAATTTTGTAGTTCTAAAGCGTTATAATCAAGAAATTTTCGAGCTGCCGGGTATGCGGTTAACAATACTTGAAATCCGTGGTCTAGTTGATACCCATTTACAATATCTGTTTTCACCCTACCGCCTACCCTATCTGTAGCTTCGATTAATACAGGAGAAAATCCGTTTTGTTCAAGTACAATTGCTGCGACTAAGCCGCTAATTCCGGCACCTATAATATGAATCTTAGTATCTTGATTACTCATTTTAAATTTTTGTTTAACAAATTTAGTATCTATATGAACAAAATTAGTATTTTTGATATAGACTAATATATGTAATTGGTCTATAAAACTATCTTAATCATGAATTATTTAATCATCGCCTTTCAAATTATAGTCGCCTTAAGCATATTAAATGTATGGCTAATACAGAATAAAAAACCAACAAAATGGCGTGGTGGAAATGCGACAACTATCATAGAAGAATTTGAGGTCTATGGCTTATCAAAGCAAATGTGCTATGTAATTGGATTTTTAAAAGTAACTCTTGCTATTTTACTACTTGTTGCAATATGGTTTCCTGTAGTAAAACAACCTGCAGCTTTAGGTTTGGCAGCCTTACTATTAGGTTCAATAGCGATGCATATTAAAATAAAAGACCCATTACTAAAATCTTTTCCTGCAGCTATATTTCTAGTACTTTGTTTGATTATAACTTTTGCATAAAATTTACGATGCAGTAAGTTGTTGGAAATAGCTTACTGCTATAAATAAATTTATAAGAGCCAATACCAAAGATGGTAGTGATTCTGCTGCGCTGTCCTTAATTTTTATTCTAACCGCGAAACCTAAAAACATAAGAAGTGCTAGACCTGCTGAAGCCACCAATACAAGAACGGGCGAAAAGAAGTAACCAATAATTAATCCCAAGCCACCGGCTAGCTGTAAGATTGCAGTAAGAACTCTCTGATTCTTTAGACCAAATCTTTCGAACTCATCTTTCATTTTTTGAGAGAAAAGACATTCTACACCGTAGTATAAAAAGGCGCTACTTGATAAAAGTATGGCAATGTTTAAAATCTTCATTTTGTTTTTTTATACTCGTAGGTAGTTGTACGGGTCGAGAGAATTAAGATAACTGTTCTATTTTCTTCATTATCTCATCGGCTTCAAAAGTCTTTTGATCACTCAATTTTCTATTTGTTGTAGATAAGGTATAGGCTTCTTTCAATAGCTTTTCATACTCACTTTGTAATAATTCTTTTTCTGATTTCTTTTTAAATAATCCGAACATAATTTTTATAGATTTTTGATGTATGTATCTAGTGATTTATTAGCCTATAAAGATACGTAATGTTTAATTATTTTTAGATATAATTAAACAAAATTAGATAGTGTATTCTGTAAATGAAGATTGTAGCTTCTAAATAGAGTTATGATAAATGGAGATTATATTTTCTATCGTTTTTAGTTGTTAAGCATTAATCGAGATGTACTAACTAGTTTTGTATGTTTAAAACTGCAAATCGGGAGTTTCAAGTTTTGCAATGTCATATAAAATAACCTAAAATTTTGATGTTATTAAAGTATTTAATCTATTACTTATTTCATCTTCTACGGCTGAACAGCGGTATACGTTTGAGTAGGGTGAAAGTCGTTTGATACCAACTAATTTTTATTGGCAAAAAACTTTAAGGAGTATCTTTTGGTATGGTATTTAAATCATAAATCAAAGCTAATTTATAGGCACTATCTCTAAAACCGGCAAAGCGACCAGACCCACCACTATGTCCGTTAGAAAAATCTGTTTTTAATAACAGTACATTGTCATCGGTTTTGGTAGCCCTTAGTTTTGCAACCATTTTAGCAGGTTCCCAATACCCGACTCTTGTATCATTTAAACCTGTAAAGAACAGCATATTCGGATAATTTTGAGCTTTGACATTATCATAAGGACTGTAAGATTTAATGTATTCGTACTCCTTCTTATTTTTAGGATTGCCCCATTCATCAAACTCCCCAACGGTTAATGGCAAATTCTCATCTAACATCGTATTGATAACATCTACGAAAGGCACATTCAAAATAACGGTATTAAATAATTCTGGTCGCTCATTGACTACGCCACCCATTAATAAGCCGCCTGCGCTAGCACCATCAGCGACAATATGACCTTCTTGAGCATAGTCTTCCTCAATTAAGTATTCTGCACAGGCGATAAAATCTGAAAATGAATTCTTTTTATTAAATAGTTTACCATCTTCATACCATTCTCTACCTAAATCATCTCCGCCTCTAACGTGTGCTATGGCATATAGATAATCATTATTGACCATATGATGTGCCGTTGGACCCCCAACGAGTTCTTGTCCCATACCGTAAGCCCCGTACGAGGTTAAATAGACTTTATGTTTAGCATTATTACGTCTAGTTCGCCAGTTATTACTGATTAGCGTTAAGGGAATTTTTTTACCGTCTTTGGCAGTTACCCATTTTCGCTCAATTTTATATTTAAAGAAAGGATGTGTTATGGGTTTACTATGTTGCTTGACCAAACTTTTCTCTTTGGTCTTCATATTATAATTATAGGTGGTGTAAGGCGTTTCAAAAGAGCTATAACTGAATTGCAAGCTATCGGTCTTGACATTAGGATTATAACCAATACCAATATTATAAAATTCTTCATCAAATTTTATGACATGATTTTCTTGAGTATTTCGGTCAATAATTTTTATACGTGATTGTGCATTCTCTTTTTCGCTGATTACTATGTAATCATCAAATAGTTCCAAATTCTGAATAAGAACACCAGCTTGATGCGGAATTAAAACTTTCCATTTATTTTTTGAGGCATCATCTACTTCTGTTGTTACCACTTTATAATTCAAAGCGTTTTCATTAGTAAGAATATAGAATTTGTTATTATAATCGGTAGTGTGGTAAACATGATTCTTTTCACGTGGTTGAATGACCTTGAATTGACCATTTGGATTATCGGTTTTTAGATACCAATTTTCTGAAGTAGTACTACTACCTGTATTTAAGAAAATATATTCTTTAGACTTAGATTTTTCAATACTAACGTTAAAGCTAGGGTCACTTTCTTCGTAAACTATTAAATCGTTTGTTGAATCAGTACCTAAAAAATGACGAAGTATTTTTGAGGAACGATAAGTACCATCTTCAATATTTGCATATAAAAAACTGGCATTATCTAACCAGACCATATTACCTACTCGGTTAATAGAATCTGCTAAAAAAGTTTGATTATTTAAATCTTTCACCTTCAGTACGTATTCATCTTTGCCAGTGGTGTTTTCATACACCGCAATTAGTTTGTTATTGGGGCTCGCAGAACCAACACCTGCATTGTAATACCCTTTGTCTTTGGCTAATTCGTTTACATTTAATAATTCTTCTTCTACTGAATCATTTTCAACTGACTTTCTATAGTATACTGGGTACTCATCATCTTCGCTATACTTACTGTAATAGAAATAACCATTTTTTTTAGTTCTTAGAGATGTACTATTTTCTTCAATACTTTTAACTAAATCCAGGTAAATACTACGTTGCGATTTTTTAAGCGGAATGTTATAATTTTCGGTGTATTTATTCTCTTTACGCAAATAATCCATAACAGGTTTATTGCTTATAGGAGCTTTAGTATCTTTTAACCAGGCATAATTGTCAGTATAATTTTCGCCGTGTATTTTGAATGTAGAGGGCTCAATTTTAGCAATTGGCTCAGGCATAGAATCGTTTCTAACATGCTTGTCATGAAATTGCCTTTCAAGACTTTTGTCTAACTCCATATCTTCTCTAATCGTCGATTTTATAGTAGATATAGGGTTTTTAGAGGTGTATTCTTGCCAGAAATCATCATCGTATTCTAAAGGAAGTTCATATAATTGATTAGAAGTCGTATTTGCGAAGTTTTCTTCTTCGGATATTTTAGTTTGATTGTTTAGGTCAATATTAGTGGTGTTGAATTCTGAAATGGCAGAATAATATGTGGTGGTAATATCGGTTGTATCCTTGTATATGAACTCATCTTCATGCCGCATTTTATCAATATAATATTGATTCCCTTTTTTCTTGTAAGTAACATCTAACTTAAAATCAAAATGCTTCACTTCCATATCACCATATCCACAGAAATATTCTTTAAGCTTATTAGGTACTGAACATTCATATCGTATTACCGCTAAATCATCTTGGTCAATATAAATTTTTCCTTTTAGTAATTTGTATTTATTAGCTTTATTCCACTGTTTTCTATTATTAGGAGATGCAATGGCATCTAATTCCTCTTTTGTAATTTTAGTTTCAAAGTCAAGTACATATAGCCAGCCACCAGATGTATTCTCCACTTCAGAAATTTTGTATGTAAAATCGCGATTAGCTTTATTCCCTAAAAAACTTTGCTGGTATTTAACTCTATCTCTGGCGAAAAGACCTAATGGTCCGCCTTCAATATTAGCTTCAAAATCTCTTTTACTTAAATTACTACTTGAGCGTGAATTGATAATAGCTACTTGTTCATTTTTTAAGGTTCTATGGTGAAAATGAACACGATGTAATGAATTGGAATAAAAACTAAAAGAACCATTACTGAATGAATAATCACTAGGGTTTTGGTACTCTTTCCATTTATAATTTTTGTTACTGTATGGCTCTGCGTAATAATCGCAAACGGCATCTGAATATTTAATGTACACTCCGTTTTCTTTCAATGTTTCTCGATAATAACCAGTTATTTTAATAGGAGATTCTGCATAATTGGCAGGTATGTTCTTAATTACCTTTTTTAATAAAGCCTTGGCGTTAGGCATTTTTTTCGGAGTTACAACAACTTCCATTAACTCAAGGTTAGTAGATTCCATTGCAAAAACACCTCCGTCTTTAGCTATAAAATCTTTGATTGTAAGGTGTAGATCTTTATAACCAACATAACCCAAAGTGATATTGTAGTTCGTATACTTCTCAGGAATAATTATTCTGAATCTGCCATCTCCATCAGTCACGGTACCTAAAGCAATATCATCAATTTTTAAATAGGCATATGGTAACGCTGTAGCATCTTTTTTATCTACAACGGTACCAATTACGGTTGTTTGCGAAAAAGATGTAATAGTTATAAATAGAAATACAATAAGAAGAAAGTTTCTGTAAAGGTTGGCTATCATTTTTTTTAATTGAATCGTAGTAAGTTTCACAAGTAATACATCTTTTCTTCATGTACAAAGTGCCATTGACCGCACTAAAGACATTATAAATAAATCAGATTAATTAAGCGTATTTTTCTTACTACTTTAAATGTTTAAATTTACAAATAAAAATAACGATTAAAGTAAATGCAATCTTATTTTCATAAACTTCTGGTAAAGTTTGATGGTGAAGAAAATGATAAATATGCTTTTTTTGAAGCGGAAATGGTTTAATTAAATGTAGTAATAGTTTGATTTAAAGAGTGTTATATTAAAATAAATTACTGGCACAGAAAAAACAGTAGTTTACTCCTCCCTTAACTTAGAAATCACTCTATCCACATTTTTTTCTTCAAACTTGCCCATAAACTTAAGAGCGTACGTCACAATTTTAGATTTAGGCGCTTTTATAAATTCTCCAAGTCTTAACACGATGTTATCCATTTGCTGTATAGCTGCATCTTGCTGATTGGCGCCTAATCCCCAAAGCAGATTGGCATTATACCACGAGAGTTCCCTAGCTTTCTTTAAACTGAAGTTGATGATTTCCTCATCTGTATTTTTACCGGCAAGGTCTAAAAGAAATAACAAAGGCGAAACTCTGCTCAGTCGGTCTTGCATTTCATTAACAATATTACCAAGTATGGTATTTACGGTGTTGAAGTCCTTTTCGATATCAGATATTTCTGCCCCGTTCATAGCAGTACTTGCGGCTAAACCCAAATCTAGATTAATATGGGTATTGATGCCCAGCATGATATGCTGCAGAATCGTTAAAGAATCATTCTTGGTGTCAAAGGCAAATTGCCATGATGCACTAATGGGTTGATTGTTAATATAACCATCATAGGCATCTAAGTAGTAATTGGCAAAGGCAACATCAAAAGTTTCCATTCGGTCATTATCTTCAAAATTACCTAATTGCACCTCATTCAGTATTTCAGCAGTAACCCTTCTATATAGAAAGGCAAAATACCCGATACGGTCATTGTTTATTGTAGCATTATCAATGATACTGTCTAATTGATTTAGAACTTCCTGTATGGTGGTTGGTCGGCTGATGCTATGCTAATTTATTAAATATCAAAAATGCTTGTTCGATGCTAAATGTACTGATAGAATTTCAAGTACTGAATTAAATTATAAGGTATTAGATAAATTACCAACGGTACAAATAAGTTTTCAGCTATTGAAAGCTATAGATTAAACTTGATTTTGTAATCGTAGAGTTATATCGTAGAATTTAAAATTGCTTTCCATTTAAAAGCGCAATAAATGACAGCACCAAGTAGAAAAGAATCAAGAAAATAAGCGCCTGTAATTTGAAAAATTTCTAAATAAGTAAGCACACTGATAAAAGAACTCAGTATCCAGCTAATTAAAGCAGCTGGTTCCCATTTGGCTATTTCATCTAAATTATATCGCTGTCTTTTAATCCAAAAGAAATGAATAAAATAAATAGAAGAAATTGATGGTGCCAAAATGCCTAAAAATTCTAAAAATTCAAAAAGATAGGTGGCAAAGCCTAACAATGCGAGTAATGTTCCAAATAAACTTGAAATCATAACAACACTTTTAAAAGTCCATTTTTTATTAATGGTGGTAAAAGTTAAACTTGCCGAATAAAGATTGGTGGCGTTGGTACTCCATGTAGAAATAAACAACAATAAAAAAGCAGGAATCACCAAATTATACTCTCCCATTATTTTAATAATATCGACTTCGCCTGTTTCTATAGATGGCACGGCACTTAGAATATAAGCTAATGGAGTACCAATAGTTAAACCTAGCACAGAGGCTAAACTTTGCTTATCTGTTTTTACGAACCTTGAAAAATCTGCCATTAATACGGGGAACAATACTGCGGCACCTATCAATATAGATGTTGCTTTAAAAAGTGTCATCGAGTTTTCTTCGGGTACATAGTCAAAAAGAACAGACCAGCTTTCTAATTTGTTTATTGTCAAGTAAAATACGTAACCTAAAAAAGCGGTTAAAATGGGAATGGATATATTGGCCACTTTTTCAATACTTCGAATACCATAAACCGCAGTAATCGTAGTAATTAAGCTGGTTACGATAATTATAATCTCTTTGGATATGGTAAAGCTGAAGGCACTTGTCGTGGTATCGAATATGGCAATAGCCAATAGTTCTAATGCTACAGCAAACCAACCAACCAGAGTAACCCCAAAAATGAAATTAACGATTTTTGCACCATATTCTCCAAAACTAAAATGAAGAATCATATAGGTAGACAACCTTGAGCGATTACCAATTAGCGTTGTTGCCATGCACATAAGTGTCAAAACCAAGGTAGAAATACCAAAGGCAATCAGCGCTTTTTCAAAACCGAGACCCAATGCAATTTCTGAACCTAAAAACAGCGTAGAAACCGAGAGTCCGGTACTTGCAATAATTAGCGCAACAACCCAGCCTGATACAAAATCTTTTGGTTGTACTTTGGTTGTTGCGTATTGATCTGCTTGGTTAGACATTTATAGCGTTTAGTAAGCTTTCTGCTAAAGGTCTTAATTCTTCATGACAAACTTCGCCATCATCTGTAATTTGTATATCGTCAAAATAAATACTGGTTTTGGCAATTACACCGTCAAAATGCGATTTTGCCATTTGGCCCATTGGCGGCATATCCATAGCGCTAGTATGTCCAAATCCAAAATCTACACCGCCCCAAATACGTTCGTCTTCTACCAATTCGCCCGTAATGGCATGAACTTTCGGATTTAAGCCTAGCATGTTATGAGAGATTTTATACATATTTTCATCATCGAACGAAGCTAGGTATTCTTTAAATTGGGCAGCGCCCTCCCCTTTTACTTCACTTATGACACCATCATTCATAATAAATTCAACCTTATCGCTAAGTACAGCATGTTGTAAATAATCGAATACGATACGGCCGTTCATACTATTTAATTTAGGTACAATATTCACAAAACCTGGCGCTGTACCAAATTTTGGTTTTGAGAAATCCCCGTCGTCATAATCAAACGTATAATTCGTATCGATATCGTAAGAAACATTAGTTCCGTTTTTACTTGTAATACGTACTGTATTACATTTTTTTGCCATGTTAGTCAATGGTTCCAATAATTTTTTTAGATCGGCAATTTCATAGCCTGTAAATACACGGTCAAGAGAATCTATCGTACTTTCGGCAATGATTAAATAACGTAGTTTTTTATTATCGCGCATAGTGGTTTCCCAAATATCAGAATATAGAATTACAACAGAATTAGCCTCGATCCAAACATCAGCTTTAAGCAATGCTGCCGTTAACGCTTCTGAAGGCCAGTCTACCATACCAGCCTGACCATCTTTTTTTGCCTGTGGAATATACATGACCAATGGTAATGCACCTGCGTTTATTGCTGCATTTGCCATAGCATCTATAGTATTTCTATCTGTACCTAAATCCGCGGTAATGGCAATGGTTTCTCCAGGTTGTACCTGAAACATATCTTCCATTAATATTCTTGAAAAACGAGCTCTTTTAGTTTCCATATGTGAATTTGAAAATGGATTATAAGGGCATCACGAATTAGATGCCCATAATTGAGATTTGTATTTATTTTAATTACGATTGGTAATTACTTAAAACTTTAGAGAAATAGCAGTACCGACTGTTAAGGGTTGTCCTCTCCAAGCCACATCATCAGGACTACCTACAAACTCTCCTGGTGAGAATTCTTGGTAATATTCTTTATCCGTCAAGTTTTTACCCCATAATTCAAGCTTCCAATTTTTATAAGAAAGTCCTAATCGTGCATCTAACAAAGAATAAGCATCTGTAGTAAATGCATCTCTATTACTCTCATGCCAGTAGGTTTTACCTGTAGTATCTAAGTTTAAGAAACCGTTGAATTTTAAAGCATCGGTAATATTGAATGAAGATTCTAAACCAACAGCAAAAGTACTTAAAGGTACAAACGGTGTTTTTTGACCATCGTAAGCAGAATTGTTTGTAAAAGTTCCATCGTCACCACCTGTGGTTCCACCTTCTACGATTTTTGCATCGGTTACCCCAACATTGGCAAAGACATCTAAGAAGTTCGAAAGTCTTGCACGAGATTCCAGCTCAAAACCGAACACATCACTTTTGTCATAATTGTATACACCAGCAATGAAAGTAGTCAAATCTAAAATGTATTGTTGCTGGTTATTTAACGTAGAATAGAATACAGATCCATTAAGTATAAAGCGGTTGTTCCAAGCACTTGTTTTAAATCCTAGTTCATAATTATCTGAAGTTTCGTCGTCGAATTCCCTATTAAAAAGATCAGTAGGTTGCGCATTAAAACCACCATTTCTATAACCACGACCATAATTAGCGTATACCAAAACACTTTTATTTGCTTGATATGATAAAGAAACTTTAGGCTGAAATTCGTTGTTATCTCTTTCTGAGTTGGTAACAAAAAGCACATCATCTTGCGTAAACTTATCCATATCTAAACGAAAACCTGCAGATAATGTTAACTTATCGGTTAGTTTGTAATCTCCAAAACCAAATAAAGCGACAGTTTGTGTTTCGTTGATATAATCTGCGGTATCATATTCAAACGGACCACCAAAATCTACACCGGTAGTTCCATTTTGATAGAAATCTTTTTTAATTTTCTGATAAAATCCACCAGCACTCCAGTCGAATTTAGTATTGGTTTTAGCATTACTTATTCTAACTTCTTGGTTGAAGGTTTTAGTAGTAATCTCTTCACCTTGCGTTAAACCATCTAGTTCAAGAAAATCTAAATCGCCATAAGTAGAACGCTCTACTCTATTTATAGAAGTAATACTCTGTAATTTTACGTTACTTAAGTTATAATCCATTTTAATTGTACCGTAGTTGTTGGTCAATTTAGAGGTGCCTAAAACATCAGAAAAAATAACATTATTACCGTCTGAAGGATTAGGGTCAAGAATACCACCGGTAAACTCACCATCGGTGCCTGTTGGGTTTACCGAATAATAGGTTGCCCCACCGTCAATATTAAAATATTGGTAAGAACCTGTGATAGAAAAATTATTTGTCAATTTAGCTTTTAACTGACCTCTTATATTAATGTCTTCTCTAAAATCTACCTTTTCATTAAGAAATTCGTTGGTTAACAAACCATCAAAATCTTTATACTGTGTTGAAAAGCGATAAAATAATTTATCTTTTGCTATTGCACCAGATGATACGAACTGTGCTTGTTTAAAACCGCCATTACCAAGACCAAGTTTAATTTGGTTGCTCATTTTATTGGTTGGGTCTTTCGTGTAAATATTTATCGCACCACCAATAGCGTTTTTACCGTATAAGGCGCCTTGCGGACCTTTAACAACTTCAACTAATGCCAAGTCATATAAGTCTTGACTTAATAAACTTGGATCAGGTATGGTAACTCCATCAATTACAAAAGCCAAAGGAGCATCGCCGCCCCTTACTTGAGGTATACCCCTTACTGTAATAAAATTTAGACCAATAGTCTGAGATGAGTTGAATTTTAAGTTTGGTACTAATGTAGAAAATGAGCTTACGTCAGTAATACCGGCGCTTTCAATACCTTCTGCATTTAATGCTGTAACCGATTCAGGCGTAGTCTGTATAGATTCTGTTCGCTTTCTTGATTTTCCCATAACCCCTGAGAAGCCTTGTACCGTAACACCGGTTAGCGAAACTGCCATTTCAGTTAGTTCAACATCAATGTTCGATTGCCCAGAAATGCTAATTTCCATTTCTTCAAAACCAATGAAAGAAACCAGTAATGTAGCATCGTCACTAGATACTGTTATTTCGAAATTACCGTTGTAATCGGTAATTACACCAGTAGTAGTTCCTTTTTCTACGATACTAGCTCCTGGCAGTGGTTCACCTTTTTGATCTGTTACTTTACCGGTCACCAAAGTCTGTGAAAACCCTAAAGATGAAACCAGAAAACAAATAAGTAAAATTAATTTTTTCATGTCCTGTTTAGTTTAGTTTGTTTGCTAAATGTAGAAATACATGTATTAATTATGATTAATTCTTAATACTAAAAATATTTTTAATAATTTTATTGTTAAAATAGGAATTTATGATAACAGGCTCAGGTTCATTACTATTAACATCTGAATATTTTAAAATTCTTATAGATAAGATACACGAAGAATTTTTAAAAAGGCATAGGCTAAAGCAATTGCCTAAGACATTTCAGTTATACGGTTATGGTGCTTTTAATGAAAATAAGCCAAGTTTAAAAAGTGATTTTGAAGCCTTAGGTTCAGAGTTTATAAACGGTAAATACTTGTATGATAAATTTCGTGAGTTTGAAAAAGGGAAACCTTTGATAAAACTGAACCATTATTATAAGACTATTATCCTGCTATTTTTAGGGTACCAAGATTATGAAGCATTCTTATTAGAAAATAAAACATCAAATGATGAATATGATAAGCAGCTTACCTTACTTAGAACTAATGATGATGATATTACCTATTATTATATCAATTATTATTTTGGAGAAGATAATACCATATTAAAAGGGCAAAGTATCATATCTAAAAACTGGAAGAAAATTCAACATATCTTCATGTATCCTTTAGAAGATGGCACATTGAGAGAGTATTATAGCCATGGGAATATAAAACGACAAGGCGATACCCTTACCATAAAAACCAATACGCTTTCTGGAGATAAATATATTGACGGAGCCAGTGAAATTTATTATTTAGGTCATCGAGCACCCTCTAACATAAATTACCTAATAGGCACATATTGCACTTTTGATTTGTTTACTAATACGGTTGCAGGTCGATCAATTTTAGAGAAATGTGCGAGCAAGCAAGAGATGGAGCAAAAATCTAAAGATCCTAGTATACCAGCTTATATTGCCATGGAAATTAGAAATAAGCGTATTGTAAATCCAAGTGTTGTCCCTAGGCACGCGTTAGAATTGTCAAGTAATAGTCCTTATGCATCTCTTTATGGTAAACTCCCCGGCACCTATAATGTTACATTTGATTTTACCGACGGTTTTAAAGAGAAATTGAAATTTAAAATATTGAAGTCGAATTTTGAAATAGTAACACTAACCGATAATGTTTATATAGAAAAGGACCGAATAGAGCTATTAAATAAAGGATCTGTAATTAATTTCAGGTTCAATTTTTCAGGAATAATAGCACTAGAAAGAGTTAATATTTATTTTAAAAGCTACTATTTGAAAAACAACAGTAGAAACCAAGAAGGTGTTTTTAGTGGTATAGATAATGAAAATAGATTGGTGAACGGGTCATTGAATGTTGATTTTATTGAAGCATAATCGGTAGAAAAGTAATTGTTATAAGGACAGTTATACGCAACTTAAATGTCATTTTTAAAGTGTACTATTAACATATAAAGATACTTTCAAGCCGTTTATCTGAATTAATTTTTCATAATTAGATAATGAGATACTTTGCGGTCATTAACCCCCGAAATAAGATTAATGATACTCGAATTAATAATAGTAGATGACTCCCCTTTATGGTTGTCATTAGCCGAAAAGCTTGCCAAAACTCATCCGTTAGTACGTAGTGTACTTACGTTTGAAGATTCTTATGATGCTTGGGTACATATACAGATTGCAAAACCACAAGTGGTCATGTCAGATATTGAAATGCCAGGTATGAACGGACTCTCTTTTCTAGAGATGTTTGCAGACCGTTTGCCATTTATATCAAGTTCTACCAAGCATGAATTTGAAGAAGTTGCCAGAGAACTTGGGTGTGTTGATTTTGTTAGCAAACCATTCACCAAAAGTGAACTTCATAATGCTATAGATTTAGTTTATAACAAGATTTATGGAAAAAAAGCAAGTGCATAACTCCGCATTCTAACTTCCTGATAATTTATAAGAAATTTACCTAGACCTCGTTATGGCAGATCGTAATCTAGACCAGAGTAAATACTCAAAGCGCCTATAACAATATCATTTGGTATCATGTTAACGCCGTTAGACAAGTATGTAAGTGTAACTTTATCTGATGGAAAATATATACCTAAAGATTGATACCCGTCTACTCTACCATCATGTCCAAATCCACTTTTATTGTAAAACGGAATAGTAAAAAGTCCGAAACCATAACCATCATTCATCGTTATCATTTTATCGAGTGAGCTTTCAGAGACCAACCTCCCATCAAAAAGAGCGTTATAAAATAAATTTACGCCTTTAGCTGTAGATACCACAGAGCCAGTACCTTGTAGAATAGTATAATGAGTCTCAACCAAACCGACCCAATCATCATTTTCTAATTGATAAGAATAGGCTTCATTGTTTGTAGCATTAATTTCGGTGCCATTATAAGTATTTGTGAGTTTTAAAGGTGTTACTATTCTATCATTAAATGAAGTCGCATATGTTTTCTCATCAATATCTTCAATAATGAAAGATAGTAAGAGGTAATTGGTATTGGAATATTCAAATTTCTCATTAGGACTAAAATTAGTGCCGTTTGCAATGAATATATCTAAAAGTTTCTGTCTAGAGGCAGGTTGTATTCGGTCTTCAGGTTCGTATTCACCTTCCGTAAAATTGAAGAGTCCGCTTCTATGATTCATTAATTGTTCAATAGTAATAAGCTCTGCATTAGGTATTTCAGGAAAGTGATTTTCTAATTTAGTTTCTAAAGTCAACTTACCTTCTTCAACAAGCTGCATAATCATTGTAGCTGTAAATGCTTTTGTAATAGAAGCTATTCTGTATTTAGAAGCTGAATTGGCTGAAATCGAATTTTCAACATCAATAAAGCCAAAAGAAGTTTGATAATCTTCTTCACCATCTTTGAAAATAGAAATATTACCCATTCCTAAATTTTTCTCTTCAATTTTAGAAAAAAATAAGTCCATTTTATCTCTGTCAAAATCTTCTCCAAATTCGTCAACTTCTGTCGTACAAGAAAAGGCTGTCAATAATAAAAATGTTACAGCAATAACTTTTAAGTAATGATTTTTCATGTGTAATTAATTGAATTAGTTTATGTTATGATGTCAAACTTCGACCATTAAAATACACAAGGTTGTTAATGAAACAATAATGAAAGTTAAATTTAAGGTAATTATGTAGGAGGAATTCTGTAGGAATATTATTTACAGAAATTAACCTTTTTTAAGATTTAGTACAAAGAATTATAGACTACATTTGCCGCCTTAAAATTATTATCAAGAATCTCAAAAAAGGAGATAGCAACCTGCAATAACAAGCAAGGTGCTAAATAGATAAGCCATTAATTGGAACAAATGTTAACACATGATTCTTCTAATTTATAGCTATTTCCTTTTTTTGAAAATGAAGAAAGAGAAATGGAAAGTACTAAAAAGATTATCCCAAAATTTTCAGCTTTAATGCCCTTATTCGTATTTGTATTTACGTTTTTAGGCGTAGGTATCTATCAAAACGATTTCTATGCACTACCCGCTCCTATAGCAGTAATTGTAGGTATAATTGTGGCATTTATTTTATTTAGACAAACTATTTCAGCTAAAATCGATACCCTTTTGAGAGGTTGTGGCGATGATAAGATATTGACCATGTGCCTTATTTATTTGTTAGCAGGTGCTTTTGCTGCCATTACAAACGAAACGGGAAGTGTAGATGCCATTGTAAACCTTGGTTTAGATGTCATAGCAATTCAATATATATACGTTGGCATCTTTATTATTGCAGGATTTTTATCGGTTTCTACAGGAACATCAGTAGGTGCAATTGTAGCATTGGCGCCAATTGTAGTTGGTTTTGCAGATAAAAGCAGTGCAGATTTGGCAATATTATGTGGCGCCTTGTTAGGTGGTAGTATGTTTGGTGATAATTTATCTGTCATCTCAGATACCACCATTGCAGCCACACAATCGTTAGGTTGTAAAATGAGCGATAAGTTTAAGCAGAATATTAAAATAGCGGTACCTGCAGCTTTATTCACCATAGCTATTTTAGTATTTCAGGGATTAGGATTGGAGTCCGTCGTAACTGAAACCACAGTTTACAATTATTCCATCATTAAAATTATGCCATATATACTGGTGATCATTCTTTCGATTGTGGGAGTCAATGTGTTTGTAACTTTGTTATTAGGTACAATTTCGGCAGGTGCATTAGGAATCGCTTACGGAGATTTCACCTTAATAGAATCCACAAAAATCGCCTATACCGGATTTACCAATATGACCGAAATATTTCTTTTGTCATTATTGACAGGTGGCTTAGCTGCCTTGGTAGAGAGAAATGGAGGTATCGAATTCATATTGATCAATATTAAAAAACTCATTAAAAATAAGAAGTCTGCTCAGTTTGGTATTGCCACCTTGGTAAGTACCGTTAATTTGGCGATTGCAAATAATACGGTATCGATTATAATTGCTGGTCCTATTGCAAAAACGATAAATGACGAGTACCATTTAGATAATAAAAAGACAGCTTCCATTTTAGACATATTTGCCTGTATTATTCAGGGACTATTACCTTACGGTGCTCAGGTTTTAATGATTTTAAGCTTCTCAAAAGGAAAAATCGATTACTTAGAATTGGTCAGTAATACGTGGTATTTGCTGCTTTTGTTTATTTATACGTTACTATTTATTGGGTTAAGACCTTTGAGATTTAAATAAGAATACCTGATGCGTAGTTTTTATATGGTTTAATTTTATTATTGAAAATTCAACTAAGCAAGTCTTTCAAATGATTTAGCATAGGTCATTTTAGCGAATAATTTTTCTGTTAAATACACGTTCTAACATCCTATAAATTTTAAAACCATTACCTATGAATTTCAAGATGTTACCATTTGCCGTATTGTTTCTTTTTATTTCAAATGTATTTGCTCAAAACAAAGGTGTAGTAACTTTTAAAAACGGAGATATCAAAGAAGGAATTATTGAAAATAAAGGAAGTAAAATTCTTTTTACTGAAATTGAAACTTCAGAACCTAAGAAAATTGATCATGAAGATATAGAACATATAAAAACAGGTGATATTGAATATTTTAGAAGCTCACCAAATTCTAAGAAATTAGAAGAGTTTCAGGTTATTATTTCTGGAGAAACAATGTTAGTGGCACGTAACATTCAAACGAACTACGGTAGTATGAAGGTTGAAAATGAGACTTCTTATGCTCAAAGTGGTAAACTAACAGCAAGTCAAAGCACGCAAGTTTCAAGAAGGGTTGTACGAGGACCTAGTAGTAGAGGCACGATTATTAAGTATTTTATTAAAAAGCCAGGCACTAACAATATTGAACAAGTATACCGTCTAATTGTTGGTGATGTAGATTGGATAGGATACAAGAAAAAAGTAAAAAAACAATTAGGAGATTGTACAGCACTTATTCAAAAAATGAATGATGGTGACTTCAAAGATGATGAATATGGTAAAGGTGCAGAATTAGCGGCTGTTGTACTGTATTACAATGAAAATTGTAGTAAATAAATTAGCATATCAGCCACCATTAAATATCAAAAAACCTATAGGAAACTATAGGTTTTTTATTTTGCAGTATCTTGCATATAATGGCGCCAATAACTAATATTGGGGTTAATAGCCAGTACACACAAAGGCTGTAAGAATCTAATATCTAAGAATGGGGAAAGAACCATCTGTTTGCGAAGAGAGCGTTTACAATTCTATTTATAGAACCCATGCTGAAAGTTTGCGCAATTACCTTTATTACAAATTTGGTGATATGGAGCGTGCAGAAGATATCGTTCATGATTCTTTCATGAAATTATGGTCTAAATGTAGTACGGTCGTATATGATAAAGTGGCGGGTTTTTTATATAGCATATCGCGCAATCTAATGATAGACACGCTACGTACTAAGAAAGTTGCTTTAAAATTTGAAAAAAGTCTGGTTATAGAGCAAGATAATGAAGACCCTTATTTTAAATTAAGAACAAAAGAATTTAGAATAAAGTTAGAGACTGTAATCTCAGATTTACCAGAGAAACAACGAGAGGCTTTTTTAATGAATAGAATAGACAAGCTTACGTATAAAGAAATTGCTGTAAGACTAGAAGTTAGTGAGACCGCTATAGAAAAACGTATTTCTAAGGCATTGATAAAATTAAATACTATTACTGAAATTAAAGATTTTTCTATTTAGCAGGTTGGTTAAATAGCTTTTTAAACGTATTACTAGTATGAGCAAGCATTTAGAATATAATAATTTAATTGCCCGTTGGATGGATAATACTTTAAGTGACGAGGAAAAAGAAGGGCTAAAGAAATCTGGTGAGTTAGATGCGCTCAAAAGTGTGATCGATGATATTGATACGTGGAAGGTAAAGCCATTTGATGTTGAAGCGGGTTTAGCTAAGTTAAAAAAAGAAAATTATACTGTTGTACCATTAAAGAAAACTAAAAATAATAGTTGGTTGCGTATAGCGGCAAGTATAGCTATTTTATTTTCATGCAGTTTGGTTTGGTATTTTTCATCAACCGGTAATACGACTATAGCAACAGAAATAGCAGAAAATAAAACTATTGAATTACCAACAGGCTCTTTCGTTGAATTAGATGCAGCTTCGAATATTACCTACAACAATAATGATTGGAACAAAAATAGGGCTATCACCCTTTCTGGGCAGGCATATTTTAAAGTTGCTAAAGGAGCCCCATTTGTTGTAAGTACCCCAACTGCAAAAGTTTCTGTACTAGGAACACAGTTTAATATAAATACACAAAATGAGCAGTTTTCAGTTTATTGTTATGAAGGTAAAATAGAAGTATCGTACCAAGGCACTTCAGAAATTATTACTCAAGGGCAAAGTGTACTTTTACAAAACGGCAAACTTCAAAAATCAAATCATAAATATACAAGTCCTGATTGGATGAAGGGTTTAAGCTCTTATGAGAGAACTCCGTTAAAGACAGTTATTTCTGATGTAAAACGATATTATAAAGTAGACATCAGTCTTCCTGTAAAATATGAAACTCTTCAGTTTACCGGTACAATAGAACATAAAGAATTACAGCAGACTTTAAATACTATTTTTACTACGATGGAAATAAAATACCATATTCAAGATGGAGAAAAGGTTATTTTTGAATAGTATTGAATACTTAAAAATTAAAAATGAAAATCAGCAATAAGAAAAAGAGAACATTACCCATGTATCTTGCTCTTATCGTGTTTTGTTTCTTTTTTAATTTTATCTCTTTCTCACAAAATCAATCAGAAATAAAGTTGGTTGATGTTTTAAATAATCTAAAAAATACCTACGGTGTAGATTTTATTTATAATCACACGCTACTAGATCAGGTAGTACTTTCTGCCTTTAAATGCGAAACACTCCAAGATTGTTTACAGGTTATTCAACAAGAAGCACCTATAGAATTTTTGCCAGATACCAGTAACTCTTATATGATTGTACCTATTAGAAATGATATTTCTTTTACGGTAACTGACCACGAAACCAACGAGCCCGTTACCGATATTGGTGTACAAGTGAATAATGGGGAAGAACGCTTTCTATTGCCCAGAAAATCAATCTATACCTTAGCAAACATTTTTTCTTTAGATTCAATTTTCATCAATGCCCCCTTCTATAAAACGATAGGTGTTAAAGGGGTTGAGCTTCAAGATTTAAATGGTTCATTAAAAATGGAACATTCTATGATTCTATTAAATGAAGTTATGATAACAGATTATCTCGCAAAAGGTATTAATGCCAAAATAAGTAACAATACCATCGAAATAGATATGAGTTCTTTGGGTTTACTTGCAGGCGATACAGATGGTGATATTTTTAATGTTATAAAAAATATACCCGGTGTACATACCCCTAGCGGTAAGCCCGGCAGTCTTAATTTTAGGGGGAGTACATTTGACCAATCCCTAATTCAAATAGATGATATTCCTATATATCATAACGGACATTTTTATGGGGCACTTGCGCCATATAATCCTACTATGGTAGATGAGATAGCGATTCAAAGAAATACCTTATCTGCAAAATGGGGAGGTCGTGTTGGCGGATTAATAGATATGACCACAGGTAATAAAATACCAGATTCCACTACTTATGAGGTACATGCAAATTCGGTATATGGTGGTGCAACTATAAAGGCACCTCTGGTGAAAAATAAACTTGCCCTTTATTTGGCGGCAAGGTCAAACTACCCTAATATCAACTCTCCAAAAATGCGGGCATATTCGATTCTTAATTTTCAAGGTAGTCGTCTAGAAACAGTTGCTGAAGAGGTAAACAGTGAAAATTTCAAGGTAGGTTTTTATGATATTAATTCTAAATTGATTTACGACATTAATGAAAATCATAAAGCATCGCTTAGTTTTATAAATATTCAGAATGATTTATCTGCTACCTTAAAGGATACAGATGATGAGAATAATAAAGATTTTAGAAATTTGAATCTTGATAATTGGGGGGTAACGTTTAAATGGGATGGTAAACTATCAGAAAAATTAAGAGCGCAAGCAAGATTTAGTAGGTCTACATTGTATATCGATAATGTAAGCGAGGGGTTTACAGCATCTGAGCGATCTAGTTTTGAGAAATATGCCAATACTATTGAAGATTCTAGATTTATAACCGAATTCAAATATAAAGTGAATACCAATACCACAATTGAAACAGGTTATACCCTAACGGACTATGGACTAAGTTTCGATGAACGTAATGACGAAAATAGTATTGATAATAGAAGAGATCAAAATGCGATAACACATAGTGCTTTCTTAAATGTCAATAAAGTTTGGAATGACAAACTGACCGCTGAATTCGGTATGCATACCGATTACTATAGCCCCACAGGTGTTTTTTATGCCGACCCACGAATATCATTGAACTTAAAGGCTAATGAGGCGTTATATTTTAAAACATCTATGGGGCGTTCTCATCAATTCATTCAAAAGAAATTACGTGATGATTTTGATGATTTCAATAACAAAAGTCAATTTTGGTATCTACCAGACTTAACAACTTCTGTACTCGAAGGATATCAAGGTATGTTCGGGGCTTTATACAATAAATCGGGTTGGTTGATAGATTTAGAATTCTACTTTAGAAATTCAAATAATATAACATTACAGACGAACACCGAAACACTTGATACGGGAAAGTTAAAAAGTATAGGTGCAGACCTTTTTGTGAAGAAAAGGTGGAATAATTTAGAAACTATGTTTAGTTATTCATTAAGTAAAGTGAATACCGATTTTGGAGAAACAAAACCTGTATTTTTTGATCAACGCCATATATTGAATATCACCGGCTTGTGGCATTTAAATTCTTTTGATGTCGCTGCAACATGGAGCTACATTTCGGGTATGCCAGTAGTAATACCAGATTTCGGAATAAGTGAAAACACAGATAGCGATATTGAAATTCCGTATGAAGATCGTTTTCCCGGTCAACATCAATTAGATGTATCGGCAACTTATTCTTTTAATAATAGTAAAAAAACATGGAGAGGTATTGTTGGGCTATCATTTGTAAATCTTTACGATCAAGACAATATTGTAAACTTTTTTCAGAACGAACCATCGCTTATAAATCCATATAGAAAGGGCATTGACTTCGCCCCTAACCTACAGCTAAGTTTTCAATTTTAAATTACCACATATTTTTTTAATAGTACACTCCGCTGGATGAATAATCAAGCCAATTTATTATAATTTTTATTTTTTTCAATTTGGGGGTTGGGTAAAAGTATCTCTAAAACGTATTAAGGGAAAGGCATAAAAAAAGCCTTCAATAAACATTAACCTTAATACAAAAAAAGATATGCGAAATTATAGTATGAGATGGGTAATTATAATCCTTTCAGTAATATTGGTACAAGCATGTGCCAAAGATGAATTAGATGTACTTGAACTTAGTGAAACTGAATCAGAAGATTTTAATACGGTTGAAGAAGATTCCCTAGCCGCTAGAAGGCAAAACAACGGTAACAACGGTCTTAATCCTTCAGAAGAGACCGTACAGTTAATTATAGATTGGAACGACCTTTGGTTGGTTTTAGATAGGTATACCGATGGTTTAAGACCTAATACAACGGCAAGAGCACTTGCCTACATTCATTTAGCTGGTTATGAAACAGCTGTAGCAGATATGGATGGTTATGGATCTACTAGAAATCAATTACAAGGTTTTAATCTAGATCAAGATGATAGGGCTGATAACGTGAATAGAGACCTAGCACTTAATACATGTTATGCCTTGGTTCTTGATCATTTTATGTTCAGCGTGTCTAATAATGCAAAATCTGGTATTAGTACATTAGAAAACGAAAAGGAAGATGAATTGTCTGAAAATTTATCTCAAGAAGAGATAGACAATTCAATAGCATGGGGCACGTTGGTTGCAGAAAGTGTTATCGCTTATAGTCGAACTGACAATGATGCAGAAACACAACAACGAAACCCGAACCCTACTTCATATGTTGCTCCGGTCGGTGTTGGTTTATGGGCGGCATCTGAAGGAGAGAGTGCTTGGTTCCCTTATTGGAACCAAGTAAGAACTTTTGTAATTTCTCCTGAACAAACCTCTAGTACGCCCCCACCTTTTGATCATAATGAGAATACAAATAGTGGTTATTACCAACAAATGGAGGTGGTTAATATTTCGGCAACCACGGCACGATTAGAAGATAATGAAGATTTATGGATATCGGAGTTTTGGTCGGATGATGTTGAAGGATTAATGATGAGCCCACCGGGAAGACAATTTTCTATAGCCAATCAGTTAATTGAGCAAGAAGATTTAGATTTTGAAGAAACCTTAGAGCTATTATTGAAATTGGGTTTCGCGATGAACGATGCGGCAGTTTCAGCTTGGGATGATAAATACACTTACAATACCGAGCGACCTAGTAGATACATTCTAGAGTATATCGATGACGATTTTATTACCAATCTTGCCCGATTTATCTCTTCGCCAAATCCTGCGTTTCCTGCGTATCCTTCAGGGCATGCTACTTTTGCCGCTGCAGCATCTGGCGTATTCATTGATATATTTCAAGGTGATGGTATAAACTTCACAGATAGAACGCATGTTGGGCGTTCAGAGTTTAGAAGTAGGCCAAGAAATTTTAGTTCTTTTTCTGAAATGGCAGCAGAAAACGGATATTCCAGAATTCCTTTAGGCGTGCATATTCAAGCAGACAGTGATGAAGGAGCACGTTTAGGGTATGAAATTTCAGCTGCAGTCAACAGTTTCAATCTTTCTCCAAATTTTTAATACGAACCTATTAGTTGTAGAGGTTTCGCCATAAATAGCGAAGCCTTTACAATTTATAAATACCTCTCTTACCCATTTTTAAAATTTAAAGACTTGTATGACAAAAAACTACTTTTTAATTAGTATTAATCCCATTAAAATCAATTACGCATGAAAAAGTATGTTTTGCCCTTATTCCTTTTACTGTTTATTTTTATTTCTTGTAGTAAAGATGAGTATATCGAAATTCCTGAAGCTGAAGATGAAATAAATTTGTCTCAAGGTGAAAATGATGGGGTTGACGAAGTAACGACAGATAATTTAGTAGTAGATGCTTCTATTCTAAATCTACCAGATTCACCATTTAATTATGCCAACATACTTTTGCCAAATTTTTTCTTGAATAATGAGCTAAGAGATGAGGATAATACGCCTAATAATAACACGACTACCGATGATGGTGCAACATTAGGTAGGGTGCTATTTTACGATAAAAATTTGTCTATGAATAATACCATTTCATGTGCTTCATGCCATATACAAGAAAACGGGTTCTCTGACCCGAATGCATTAAGTATAGGATTTGACGGTGAATTAACCTCAAGAAATTCGATGGGGCTGGCAAATGCTAGATTTTATGCGAATGGTAGATTTTTTTGGGACGAAAGAGCGGCTACCTTAGAAGCCCAAACATTATTTCCCATACAAGACCTTGTAGAAATGGGGTTAACATTACCTGAATTAGAAGCCAAGTTATCGCAGCATACCTATTATGCAACTTTATTTACAAATGCTTTTGGTGATGAAACGGTAACAAGTAATCGAGTTGCCTTAGCATTATCTCAATTTATTAGGTCTATGGTTTCTTACGAATCTAAATTTGATGAAGGGCTAAGTCAGACCCAAGATATAGATGACAATTTTCCCAATTTTACGACATCTGAAAATAGAGGTAAGCAATTGTTCATGAGTAATCAAACAAGATGTTTTGATTGTCATGCTACTAATGTATTTGTAGGAGATGATGCAAGAAACAATGGTTTAGATGCTACCATAACAGATTCGGGTGTAGGTGGTATAACCGGAAACAACAATGAGTTAGGTGAATTTAAAGTGCCATCATTAAGAAATATTGCCTTAACCTTTCCGTATATGCATGATGGCAGATTTGAAACCTTAGAAGAAGTTATAGAACATTATAATAGTGGGGTACAAAACAACCCGAATCTAGATAATAGATTAACCCAAGGCAATAATGTACGCCGCCTTAATTTGTCAGAAGCAGATAAACAAGCTTTGGTAGATTTTTTAAACACCTTAACAGATAATGAGTTTATAACTGACGAAAAATATTCCAGTCCGTTTTTAGAATAATTTAGTCGTATCGAATGGTTTATCACTGCTTTTGTTCATTTATACGTTACTGTTTATTGGGTTAAGGTCCCAAAAAAATGCTTGAGGTTAAACAAAAACCGAATCATCGATTCCCAATAAATTGCAATAAAGTGTGCTATACCGGTCTTGTATTGCTTAATTAATAATACAGAGGAGAAAATCGAGTATTAATTTTAAATAGAGTGTTAAACCATGCCTTTAGATGTAAGAACTTTCCCTAAAAAAGTAACTTTGATTAACTAATTTGAAAGATGCAATTCAAATCTTAACGATACTCTTAAGATTATTGTTCATAACGCTGTTAATCAATCTTTAAAGCGGATTAAATTTTTACTTTAAAAAGTAGTTAAACTCAATTTTCAATGTATAAATCATTTATTATGAAACACTTAGTAGCTGTTTGTGCAGCTGTTTTAATTAGCTCGGTATCTTATGGGCAATGGCAAGTGTCTGCTAGTTCTGGTTACGCAATAGGTAGTGCAACCATGAAATTAGGAGAACGTATTAGCACCTCTGAAACTGAAAATTCTTATGGTAGCTATGGAGAAGGTACCAATGTTCAATTAAGAGGTACATATTTCTTTGATGACTCTTTTGGGGTCGATTTAAGTGTAGGTTATTTACATGGAACAGATCAAGATGTATCTATTGTCGACTTACCAAGTACAGAGGTAAATGCGGTTGCAAGAGCACGTGCTTTTGGAGCTTTCTGCATCTGTAGTATATAAGTTTACTAATAATATTTATGGTCGTTTTGGAGCCTTATTAAAATTAGGTGGAAAAACCGAGGGAGTAATTTATCAAAAATCTGTTTTCTCTGAAGCTGAGGCAGAAGCTTTTGGAGTACCAGAAGGGTCGTATTCCGAGACAAATTATAAAGAAGATTTTCACGGACATTTTCCTTTAGGTTTTGTAGGTGCACTTGGTTATAAATATGACCTAGATTCTAATTTTAGTCTTTTTGCAGAAGTAGAGTATTACGGTATCAGTTTAAAGCGTAAAGATTCTGAAATAGCAGAGTTTAATACCGATGTAAAACTACCTGATGGTACGGTTGCGGTTAGCGGATTGTATACTATCGATAATTTACCAGAGGGCATAAATAAGAAAACCACGTATGTAGATGAATTATCGAATACAAATACAGATACTTCTAAAGAGTTATCTCAAAAAGTGCCTTATTCATCTTTCGGTATTAATTTTGGTATTACGTACAAATTTGCACGTGTTATAAAAGAATAATTTTAAAGGTTTAGTCCGTTTACTAATAAAGAAAATCCCTATGAAACTTTTGGTTTTATAGGGATTATTTTATTCTGGTTACAAAGGTTTTAAACTATCGATTGAAGAACTTCGGATAGTCAAAATCTAACTGTATAATTGAAAATAAGCAGTTTATACTCAAAAAAGGTTTAGTTAGTTTTCAAATATTAAAAACGTATCTTGTTAACTATTATGCATGCATAATAAAAAATCAACTAAAAAGTAACATGTAATGACCAAGTACACCCATATTTTTGAGCCTTTAGATTTAGGATTTACCACCCTTAAGAATCGAATTTTAATGGGTTCGATGCATACCGGATTAGAAGAAGAAAAAAATGGCATAGATAAAATAGCCGCCTATTATGCCGAACGCGCAAAAGGTGGAGTCGGATTAATAGTAACTGGCGGAATAGCGCCCAACGTACAAGGTTGGACAGGTCCTTTTTCAGCACGTATGAGTACTAAAAAACATGCAGAACATCATAAGGTCATTACTGATGCCGTACATAAAGAAGGTGGTAAAATTTGTATGCAAATATTACATGCTGGCAGGTATGGATATCATCCTTTTGCAGTGGCACCATCTGCTATAAAATCTCCCATCTCCCCTTTCAAGCCATTTAAGCTCAATAAATCTGGTATTAATCGTACCATTCGTGATTTTGTAAACTCTGCTAATCTTTCAAAACTAGCTGGTTATGATGGCGTAGAAATCATGGGTTCTGAAGGTTATTTAATTAATCAATTCATTGCAGAAAGAACAAATAAACGTACCGATATCTATGGTGGTAGCTATGAAAATCGAATGCGTTTACCGATTGAATTAGTAAGGCAAACACGTGAAGCCGTTGGTGAGGAGTTTATTATTATCTATCGCTTATCAATGTTAGATTTGGTAGAAAAAGGAAGCTCATGGCAAGAAGTGGTTGCCTTAGGTAAAGAAATAGAAAAAGCTGGTGCCACTATTATAAATACAGGAATTGGTTGGCATGAAGCACGTATACCAACAATTGCAACATCGGTACCTAGAGCGGCATTTACTTGGGTGACCAAAAAGATGAAAGAAGAACTAACGATTCCGTTAGTTACCTCTAACAGAATAAATATGCCCGAAACTGCTGAGCAAGTTTTAGCAGAAGGTCATGCAGATATGATTTCAATGGCACGACCATTTTTAGCAGATCCAGAGTGGGTAAATAAGGCTAAGGCAAATAAGGCAGATGAGATAAACACTTGTATTGGTTGCAATCAAGCTTGTTTAGACCATGTTTTTGAACGTAAAGTTGCTAGTTGCTTGGTGAATCCGAGGGCATGTCATGAAACGGAACTAAATTATAACCCAACAAAGACTAAGAAAAGAATAGCCGTTGTGGGTGCTGGTCCAGCAGGTATGGCTGCATCAACAATAGCAGCACAGCGTGGTCACGATGTTACACTTTTTGATGGAGAGAAAGAAACAGGCGGACAATTTAACCTAGCAAAGCAAATACCTGGTAAAGAAGAATTCTACGAAACCATTCGCTATTTTAATAAACAATTAGAGCTGCATAATGTAACGGTAAAGTTGAATACAAGAGTAACTGCAGAAGACTTACAAAATGGCAATTTTGATGAAGTTATTGTAGCGACCGGTATTAAACCAAGAACTCCGAAAATTGAGGGTGTTGACCACCCAAAAGTCCTAAATTATATAGATGTCTTAAAATTGAAAAAACCTGTGGGCAAACGCGTTGCGGTTATCGGCGCTGGCGGAATCGGTTTTGACGTCTCTGAATATTTAGCCCATGAAGGAGAAAGTACAGCGTTAAATATTGATGCTTGGCTTAAAGAATGGGGAATTGATAAGACTTTAGAAGCTCGTAGTGGTATTGAGAACATTCAGTCAGAAATACACCCGTCGCCAAGAGAAATTTTTATGTTTAAACGTAGCAAAGGTAAGTTCGGTGCAAACCTTGGTAAAACCACTGGTTGGATTCATCGTTCTACGTTGAAAAAGAAAAATGTTCAATTTATTAATGAAGTGCAGTATACTAAGATAGATGATGAAGGTTTGCATTATACCCAAAATGATGAGCAAAAAATACTAGAAGTAGATACTGTTATAATTTGTGCAGGTCAAGTACCATTTAAAGAACTGTTAGAACCATTGCAAGCAAAAGGCATAAAAGTACATGTCATTGGTGGTGCAGATGTTGCCGCTGAATTAGATGCTAAACGAGCCATAAATCAGGCTTGTAGATTAGCCGCTGAAATTTAATACAGCTAAAACAGGTTAAGGCGCTATTTTAAAATGATCTAATTTTCTAGAGGTATAAACACTCCGTTTTTATACCTCAGTTTTAGAATTTTACCGGTAGAATCCATAAAGCCCGATGGGGAATTTAAGTCTCCATCGATATAATTCTCTACCAACTCATAGTACGAAATCTCTTTTGTTACGGGGTTGTATTGTGGTATCAATTCATCATGACCTCTACTTATTTCGTACATGAATTTATCATCCCCATTAAAGCAGCCATCGCTGTCTTTTAAAACACCATCATTAAAGCTTAAGAGTCTAAACATGTAAAACTCTTTGCCGCTACCGTGTGTGCCGTACGCCTTCGCTAGGTATTTGTCGTTATCGATTAACTGTACTTGATAGTGGTAAACTTCTGTGTTATCTGTGATATAATGATTCTCGGTTTTAGTTGTTAAAAACCCAACAGCCAATTTGTTATTTACTTTGTACTGATACATAGAGTTATAGATGTGCCAGATACCACCATTGAATTCATCCCAAGAAAAGATTTTTAGTTTATCATCTTTTGAAGATATGATTCTCATGTATTCAGCTAACGAATCGTATTTAACATTCAAAAAAGATTCCTTTCTAAGTGTTTTAGCCAATGTGTTTTGAAACCGTATTAAAATGCTATCTCTAGCTTCCCCATAAGTACCGCCGTAATCATGCTTATTATCCTTAAACTTTTTATAGATGGAAGTCAGATGATTATCTATAGTAATTGAATCAATGGAATTCTGAGATATGAGTACATTATTATATCCTATGAATATTATAAATGATAGAAAGAAAATTTTCTTATTCATTTTAGAATTTGCTTTGTGTGCTGCGATATCTATCAATTATTTTTCACTTAACTTTCTCAATACTGTTCCGCTTAAGGCATTCACTACAATAGAACTTACCTCTTCCCCTACTTCATTTAAATAAGGTGTGTCTAAATCTACTTGTATGCTGCCAGATTCACTAACGTTGACGAAAACCAAGGCACGAGAAAATTCTCTTTGTTAGAGTCCGTTTTCTAGTTGCGTATAGTTGCCAGTGGCTTTACCAAAATTCCATGAGTATTCTTCTCGCCAAGGTGATGGGTCATTATAGTCATCGGTAATTTCTTGTTCAGAAAAATAAGTATTACCGTTGTTTACTAACCAATAGCTAGCAAAGGCATAATAAAAACCCTGATTATCGGTTATGGAGGTATGTGGTTGCACTAAGGTAATGTCATATGTGGTAGAGCTGCCTTCTTTTAATCCGTAGATATTAGATACACGGTAAGGTGCCTGTTTATTATAGAATAGAAACAAAAAAAGGCGTATTCTAATGAATACGCCTTTTTTAATATCATTTAATTTATTACTTCAACAACGCTAAGATGCCTTGCAATTCAGTAAGGTTTAGATTAGAACTGTTATCAGTATCTAAAACATCAAAATTTTCAGAAACTTCACCAATAGCTTCAGTTGAGCTAATAGCTTTGTCATTGTTAGTATCTAAAAGACTAAATAGACTTGCTACTTGTTGAACAGTAGAGTTTGAGCTTAAAGAACCTAATAATGATGCTGCATCAGAAACCTTAGAGGTATCCATATTTTTTACGCTATTACAGCTAGTTAACGTAGCTACTAGAATGAATGTTGCAATTACTTTTTTCATGGTTATGTGTTTTAATTTAAGAGCAAAAGTAATCTTAACGATGTGTTATTAAAAAGATTATATACAAATAAGCTATATAAACCTATTAACCGCCTTTATCTATAGATGAAAGCATGAGATAAATTTAGAGCGTATTTTCAAGTAAAGCCAAAACCATTTGGGCTGAATTAACGGCAGCGATTTCAACAAATTTAAAATAATCTGTATGAGCGTCGGTATTTGCATTATCGCTACAACTACGTAATACGATATAGGGTAGATCCAACATTGTGCAAATCTGAGCTACTGCGGCTCCTTCCATTTCAGTGGCAAGTGCATTAAAATTTGAATATAAAGCTTTAGCCTTCATAGCATCGCTTACAAAAGTATCACCAGTAGCAATAGTCCCTACAAAGAATTTAGGCATTCTGCCTTTAAATGCTTTTAGTTGAATGGTATTAGAGACTATTTTACTTTTATGAAGCAATGTGCTATTTACAGAGAGAAATAAAGGATTTTTAGTATTCTTAATAAGATTTCGTGTTGGCCACGTTATAAATTTATCATCCTGTAATTGACCAAAATCATATTGAACCAAACTATCGGCAATAACAATATCACCTGGTTGTATATCTGGGTGCAATCCGCCTGCGACACCAGTAAAAATTAGCGCATTAAGTTTAAAGTGTGTAGTAAGTATTGCAGTACTGTATGCTGCATTTACCTTTCCAATACCAGCCTTTAATAGAACAACTTCCTTATTTTTAAGTTTACCGGTATAGAATATAATTCCGTTTTTCTCTATTTCTTCTTTGTTTTCTAATTGCTCCTTTAGAAGTTCTATTTCCTCGTCCATTGCACCCATAATTGCAATACGTTGGGCTTTTACTCCGCATAAAGTAAATAGCATTAGAAAAATTAAATAGTGTCTTATAGCCATAGGTAAAGAATTGATAATGCATTTATAATTAATAACACTGGGTTTATTTCCGATTTCTTGCCAACAAAGAGCTTGAGTAAGGTATATGTTAGAAAACCAAAAATGATTCCTGTGGTTATGCTGTACGTTAATGGCATTAGTATCATGGTAAAGAAAACCGGAATAGCTTCATCTGCCGTATTCCAATCAATTTTAGTTAACGGTTTCATCATAAAAGAACCTACTAAAACCAATGCAATAGAACTGGCTATACTTGGAACTATGGATAACAATGGAGAGAAGAATAGAAACGGTAAGAAAAGAATGCCAGCAGTAATTGCTGTAAGTCCCGTTTTACCACCTTCTCGAATACCAACAGCAGATTCTATATATGCAGTACCTGAGCTCGTGCCTACCAAACCTGAAAATATGGTGGTAACCGCGTCTACCATTAAAGATTTTTTTAGATTTTTTGGGTTTCCGTCTTCATCTTTATAGCCAGATGCTTCTGATAAACCTACGAATGTAGAAAGACTATCGAATAAATCTGTAAAGGCAAATACAAAGATTACTGGTAAAAATGCATATTTGATAGATCCTAATAAGTCAGCTTTAAATAATAAGCTGAAGTCTGGCATTGAGAAAACTCCTGAGTAATTAACAATAGTAGGAATACCATAATTTACAAGAGAGGCGTCTCCCCACCATCTACCAATTGGCCAGGAAAGAATAGTAGTTAATAGTATACCTATAATCATAGCTCCCGTAACCCTTTTAGCTATTAGTATGGCAGTAATGAGTAGTCCCACTAAAAAAGTAAGACACATAGGATCTTTAAGTGAACCCAGACCAACTAAGGTAGCTTTGTCATCAATAATAAAACCTGCATTTTGGAAACCTATAAAAGAAATAAAAAGTCCAATACCGGCGGCAATAGCAAATCTTAGGGAGTGTGGTATGGCAAGTACAATTTTATCCCTGACTTTAAGAACACTTAATATTAGAAATAAAATACCTGCCCAGAAAACGGCACCTAAGGCAGCTTGATAACTTAAACCTAAGCCTAATACGGCGGTATAGGTAAAAAAAGCATTTAAACCCATACCTGGTGCGATAATAAAGGGATTCTTTGCATATAACCCCATCATAATACTCCCAAAGGCACAAACAAGAACCGTTGATGTTACCGCTGCAGAAAAGGGCATACCGGAAGCAGAAAGAATTGATGGATTTACAATAATGATATAAAATGTTGCTAAAAATGAACTAATACCTGCCAGTATTTCAGTTCGTATAAACGTACTTCTATCTTCCATGAAAATTAAAATAGTAAGAAAAGAAGCATTTTACACGTATCGTTGACGGAATCTTAGAACATTTTTCGAATCATCATTTATAACTATATATTTTAGGGATTAAAGCTATTAGGGAGTCAATAATTATTGATTTTAAAACGTACAACAGTCTATTTAACCTATGTCAGCCTTAAACCAAATATCAAGAGATGTTTCTGCTGGTCTATCATTTTGCTGTGATGGTCCACCTTGAGATCCGCCGCGACCACCGCCGCCTTGACCTCCACCGGGACCGCCCTGGCCTCCTCTACCACCACCTCCACCGCCTTGACCACCACCGCCAAAACTGATGTTTGAATCTTTATCTTTAGATTCTTTTTCCCTTTTAGGTGTTACGATACCAATGGATAGTTTAGAGAAGTTAGCGTCGCTAATTTCCTTTTTAGGAATGATTAGTTCGTACTGAAGTTCTTTGCTATCTTCATTATAATTATAAGTAATGGAAACCCCTAGTTTGTTTAAGTCTAAATGAAACTCTTGTACCAAATCTAGGTTAGTGAATTCAGCCTTTTTTGGCATTTCGGAGACCAACTTAACTAAATCAGGTCCTCTTCTTTCATCTTGGTCTAGCTCCTCTCTATTAACATTTTCTCTATCGTTTCTATTTGGGCGTTCAGGAGGTGCAATGTTAATTGGATATTGTATCGAGACATTCTTTTTTCGCTTGCCCTTAACATCAAAATACACATAAAACCCTTTATGTAGCATAGTAAGCATTGTTGCTTGGTCTACAGTGCTTAATTGTACGTGAACATTTTCGTCAGCAATAAAACTGCTGTAAGTGATGTTGTCTTCTGTATTTTGCGCCTGGCTTGTTGCTAATACTAAGAGCAATACTAGTTGAATATATAATCTCATAATTTAAGTGCTATTTGCTGTTATAGTTCTCAAACCTAAGGCTTATAAAGAAACCATAATTTTAATTTAAGCGAATGGCTGCTATTTTTTAGCGAAAGTACTCTTGTATTCAATAATACCTAAACGTGGACCCAATTTTGTAACAGTTTAAAAAATGAATGAACACAATCATGAGTACAACAAAAAGAGCCCCTATATTTCTAAAGGAGCTCTTTCTTACCAATCAATCAAACCAAAAAAACTATATTTTTATAGACCTAGAGCAGTTATTGCTTCATCATCTTTAGTAAATGCATATGCTCGCCAAGGTCTACTGTAATTTGTAAATCTCCATAATAAGTCACCATCACTGTTCACTTCCCATATGGCGCCTGTACCTTCTGCAATTAAGGTATTTCCATTACTCATTCGCACACCACTACCTAGTCCGTTACTATATAGATCCGAATCTGTGAACTCCCAAATAAGTTCAGGCTCATTATCTTGACCAGCTATTAATTCATAAGGGGGGCTCAATTGATATTCAGCTACTGCAGACTGATTATCATATTTGTTGTTTACGAATAGCAACATTTTATTGTCATCGAATAAGTTTGGATAGTGTACTCTATTTAAGGTGACCTCACCAATATTATCGTACGTTAACGGATTTCCAAAACGGTATACTAAATCTCCACCAAGGTTATAATTACCACCAGCACTAGACGCAGCTTCTTCTGTTGAGGTACTATGATCAATTACCCATACCTCACTGTAAAAGTTAACGGTCATATAAAGCAAATCATTTTCTTCGTCTAATGTAATACCGTTTACATGGGTGATATCACCATCAGATTGGTCATTATTGTAGTTGATATCAATCAGGTTTGGAACATCTGCCACTACCCCAAAGTTCTCTTTACTTTCATCAAAATCTTGTACAATATGATCTGTAACATGCCATTCCCAAACCACTTCTTGAGTTAAAGGGTTCATTTCTATAATAGCATCCGGATATATATCAAAATTTCCAGAAAATCCCATTTCGGCAGCATCATCTTGACTAACCTGTTCCCAAATAGGGAAAATGATATTTCCGTTAGAAAGGTAATTTACATCATGGTGCGATATATAGGTGTCGCTAGAATAATCAACATTCCAAGCAATGGTTTGATCTGCGTTGATTTTTCTAAAACTACCACCATAACCACCATAGGTTATTTGTGGATTATCTACCTTAATTGTAGCTAATAAACTACCATCGCTAAGTAACTCGGCATCATTACCCAGTTGATCTCCATTAAAGTCCCAGTCGTACAATGTATTACCATCGTGGTCAATTAAAAATACACCATCATCTGGCGCAACTGCTAGTATATAGGAATTGGAATCTACGGTACTACTAGCTTCTTCTATTTCATCGCTGTCGGCTGTTGTTGTAGTATCTTCCGAAAGGGTTAAATCGTCGTTATCATCGCTACAAGAGGTTAATAATAGCATTGATACGCAAACAGAAGTAAAACCTACTTTTAAAACTGATTTTCTCATACTTCTTATATTTAAGATTAGGTAATTTTTGGGTATTTTACTTTTGTCCCTAGTTAAGCAACATGATAAATATAGAATTACCATTCATACAGTATTTCCCCATTCAGTGTAAAAGGAGTATCGTTAAGTAAAAGGATGGTTTTACTCGGTAAACGAATTACGATTTGTTTAAAAAAATCATCTGAACACCTATTTCATCAGTAATTTGCCTTAATTAATACAGTAAAAAAAACAATATCTTTGAAAGTGAAATCAGCAATTAAAACTCGTTAAAAGCAATGACATCTAAATCTCATATAGTAGTAAACGGACACACGCATGTGCTTTATAAAGAAAATGCATTATCTAAAGAAGAACTCATTGTCAAAAGTGAGGCCTTTTATAAACATTTAGATGAAAGAAGATCCGTTAGAGAGTATGCAGATACACCTGTACCTAAAGAAGTAATTGAAACTTTAATAAAAACGGCTTCTACGGCCCCGTCAGGTGCACATAAACAACCTTGGACCTTCTGTGCTGTTTCTAATGCTACATTAAAGGCAAAGATCAGAGAGGCTGCCGAAGCAGAAGAAAAGGAAAGTTATGAAAGTAGAATGAGCGACCGTTGGTTAAAGGATCTTGAGCCTATGGGTACAAATATGTATAAGCCCTTTTTAGAAGATGCACCTTGGCTTATTATCGTTTTTAAGAAAGTACATGATTTAGATAGTGATGGTAAAAAAGTAAATAATTACTACGTTAATGAATCTGTAGGTATTGCCGCAGGTGTGTTAATAACTGCTATACACAATGCGGGTTTGGTTACATTAACACATACTCCGAGTCCTATGAACTTTCTAGCAAAGCTACTGGAGCGACCAAGTAATGAAAGGGCCTTTTTATTACTACCGGTAGGCTACCCAATGACACCAACATATGTGCCAGATATTGAAAGAAAACCAATAGAAGCTATTTCAGAGTTCTATGAGTAATACTTTAAGTAATGATACTTTAAATCCTATCTAATAATATTTTAGATAGGATTTTTTTATTCACATTATAAATCAGATTGTTGAATTAAGTAGTCGGTTTTACATTCTGATTTACTCGGAATAAATTCTTCGATACACCTTCCTGTGAATACTGTAGCTCTTTTTTGGTCAGGAAAGACCCCGATTTAACACCGCTATATTTCGCATATGTATATGCCTAGGGTGTTTCTTTGACTCCTACTCCATCAACTACACATATTAATTCCGTACAAGTGCATTTTTGATAAAATGCTCGGAAATTTAGAACTAGATTCTAAATGTTCGGCACAAATATCAGGCGTTAAGTCGTTAAAGAGGTCTGCACGCCGGTACGATTGCAGTAATTGGGATAACTATTGTCTAAGTATTAGAGATTTAATAAAATAACATCAAATAACTGTATAATATTAGATTTAATTAAACGATTTTAAAAAATCATTAAAATAATTACAGCAAATACTTGATTTCATTAGGATTTCATCAAAAAATAGCTTACATTATAGCAACGATAAAAACAAAGAAAATATATGAGGCAACTGAAGATCACTAAGCAAATTACAAACAGAGACACTAAATCATTAGAAAAGTACTTTCAAGAAATATCAAAAATTGATTTGATTACCGCAGATGAAGAAGTAGAGCTGACTAGAAAAATACGTGAAGGAGATCAAAATGCCCTAAATACCTTAGTAAACGCCAACCTACGTTTTGTAGTTTCTACAGCAAAACAATATCAAGGTAGCGGATTACGACTTTCAGATTTAATTAACGAAGGAAATATTGGTTTGGTAAAAGCGGCAAAACGTTTTGACGAAACCAGAGGTTTCAAGTTTATATCATATGCTGTTTGGTGGATTAGACAATCTATATTATCATCGATTTCTGAGCAATCAAGAATGGTACGTATTCCATTGAATAAAATCGGCGAAATCAGTAAAATCAAAAAGGTATACTCTACTTTAGAACAATCTTTACAAAGACCACCAAGTACTACTGAAATAGCTAGAGAGTTGGATATGAGTAGTACGCAAGTAAAGCTTGCATTAAAAAACTCGGGCAAACATTTATCAATGGATGCACCTTTTCAAGAAGGAGAATCATCGAATTTGTATGATGTAGTAAGTTCTAAAGATGCAAACAGACCAGATGCAGGTATGATGATGGATTCACTTAAAACTGATCTTAATCAAGCATTAAATACATTGCCTAGTAGAGAAAGTGAAATAATTAAGCTGTATTATGGCATTGGTGAAAGTCACCCTAAAAGTTTAAGCGAAATTGGAGAACTTTTTGACTTAACCAGAGAACGCGTTAGACAACTTAGAGAAAAGGCTGTACGTAAATTGCGTAACAAGTCTCAAAACGAAATGAGGACTATCTCATAAAGTGTGTAAATAAAAAAATAGCGGGGGCATGCCCCCGCTATTTTTTTAACTTTAAATTTTCACACCATTATGAAGAAAGAGGAATTATTCAACGATGAGTTCTTAAAACAGTTCAAGACCGGTGACGAGCTGAACGGTTTTCTGAAAGAACTCCAAAAACGTGGTATCGAGAAGATGCTGGAAGGCGAGCTTGACGGCCACCTCGATTATGACAAACATGGAAAGGCCAGGAACGGGAACACACGTAACGGCCATTCGACCAAAAAAGTCCGTACCTCCTTCGGGGAATCAAGGATCGCGGTGCCAAGGGACAGGGATGCCAGTTTCAACCCCATGATCGTGCCCAAGCGCGGTAATATGGTCGACGGTATCGAGAACGTGATCGTATCGCTCTATGCCAAGGGAATGAGCAACAGCGATATCGAAGAGCAGATACGGGAGGTCTACAACTTCGATATCTCCACATCCACCATATCGAGGATAACCGACAAGATCTCCGGGGACATCGTCGCTTGGCAGAACAGGCCATTGGAACCGATATACCTTATCGTCTGGATGGACGGGATCGTGTTCAAGGTACGCGAGAACTCGAAGGTCATCAACAAAACGGTCTATATCGCGGTAGGATTGCGCAGGGACGGTAAGAAAGAGGTCCTTGGGCTTTGGTTGGGCAAGAACGAGTCCGCCGCTTTTTGGATGAGCGTACTGACCGATATACGCGCCCGTGGCACCGAGGACATCCTGATAACCGCAACCGATAATCTGAACGGGTTCACCCAGACCATCAAGAACGTGTTCCCCGAATCCAAGACCCAGATATGTGTGGTGCATCAAATAAGGAATGCCTGTAGGTACGTTGTCTGGAAGGACAAAAAAGCCTTTACAACAGATATGAAACTTATCTACAACGCACCTACACAAGCTGCGGCGAAGGCCGCCCTAAAGGACTTTGCGGACAAATGGGAAGGGAAGTACTCCTATGCCGTCAAAAGCTGGAGGGACAACTGGGACGAGCTTACCGTGTTCTTCGAGTTCCCCATCGAGATCAGGAAAATAATCTATACCACCAACCTTATCGAGAACCTGAACGGCAAGATCAGGAAGTACACCAAGAACAAGCTGTCCTTCCCGACGGACGATGCCGTGATGAAATCCGTATATTTGGCGGTAAGGGAGGCCACCAAAAAGTGGTCGATGCCTGTAAGGAACTGGGGCATAATCCTAAATCAGTTCCTGACGATCTATGAAAAAAGGGTCAGACTTTAGATAAAAGTCCAACCCCTGTTATTTTTAACTTACACAGTTAATGGGATAGTGTCACGAAATGTTGAAAGCATATTTGTAGACTCGTAACATTATTTATATCAAATAGTGATTCAATTTATTACTATTCTCTAATATAATATGAGCGAAATTTTTCTTCTAGATTGTTTGGCGGCTACTAAATAATTTCAAAATACACCTAGATAGTATTTCTTGTTGTTTCTGAAATTATTCTTGAACAGAATAAAGATCTTTGGGATATTCTCTTATCGCGTTTTTTTCTTTTTTGCTATTATGTATTAAAAAATTAAACGTGCTTTAAATCTAAGAAACAACATCTGCTGTATCTATGGTAATTCAATCTTGAAAATAGTAATATTTTTCTTATAATACTATTTGGGCAATATTTAGCGTTTAAGTAACATTATTTAGCTTTTTTTCACCTAACAAAAATTTTCAATTGGTTAAAATATTTCTTAAATTCATGTTAAAATAGTTATTATGTATGTTGTTCTCTCTACTCTAATACTATTGTTGATAGTGTCTACTTGTATTCTTCTTTTATTCAATTTAAGAAATAGATTAGGTTTAGCTCCACTATATATTTTACTAGGAGGCATACAATATTTTCAAATTAATATTGATTACATAGAACCATATAAGATTTTAGGAGAATTTCCAGTATTTCCACAATCTATTGTATTGTTTAGCGCTATGTTATTTGCGGTATTATTAATTTATGTAAAAGAGGGTGTCGAAAGTGCTAGAATATTAATTATTGCAGTTCTTATTTCAAGTGCTTTCATTATTGGTTTATTTGAAATCGCAGCTATTCAAGATTATTTTATAAGAATTACTAATAGAACTGGCGATGTAAATTTCACTTTATTTCCCAATTTAAATTTTAAAATATTTTTCATTGGAACATTTCTGTTATTTTTTGACTTTATCTTACTTACTAGTATTTATCAATTTTTGATTTCTAAGATTCATAAAAAACATTACTTTTTAATACTTCTTTTATCACTTTGGTCAGTTCTCATTTTTGATGCGTTTACATTTCATACAGTACTTTTCTATGGTACTTCGAAATACACGGCTTCTTTAATAGGTAATTTTATTGCAAAAACATTATCTGCAGTAATCTTTTCCTTAATACTGTTTATGTATTTAAAGTACATAGACAAAGTATTCGAAACCACTTCATTTATAGCCAATCAAAACCGAGAAGTTCTTTCTATTTTAAATTATAAAAGGAAATACCTCGACCTTAAAGCTGAAAAGAAAATCAGTGAGAAAAAAATCAGTGCTCAGTATGAGAAAACCTTAACCAGTATCTCTGATGGTATTACAACTTTAGATACTAATTGGTGTTATACGTACGTCAATAAACAAGCAGGGAAATTTGTGGGTAGAACCCCTGAAAGTTTGATGGGCAAACATATATGGACCGAATTTCCTGAGGTAGTTCGCCTTCCTTTTTATAATGCCTGTTTAAATGCTTTTAAATCTCAAAAAGCGCATATTTCAGTAGAATCCTTTTCTTTTTATGGCAAATGGTTTGAAAATAGAATTTACCCTACCCAAGATGGGTTGACTATTTATTTTACAGATATTACAGAGAAAAAAGTAATAGAAAAAGCCTTGGTTGAAAGTGAAGCATTTAATAAAGGTATTCTATCATCGTTAACGGCTCATATTGCTGTAATTGATAAAACTGGCGAGGTTTTGGCAGTGAATAAAGCTTGGAATGATTATTCTATAAACAACGGTGGATACAATTATGAAAGTACCTCTGTAGGAAGCAATTATATAGAAGTATGTAAACATGGGATATCTGAAGGAGATGAATTGTCGCAAAATATATTGGATGGATTAATGTCTGTTCTCAACCAAAAGACACGACATTTTGAAATAGAATATCCATCTCATTATAACGATGAAAAGCGTTGGTTTACAATGCATGTAGAGCCCTTTGGTACTGAATTGGATAAACTGGTTATATCACATAACAACATAACCCAACTTAAAATTACTGAAGAAAAGTTAGAACGTACAAATTTGAAATTAAAGGAAGCCCAAAGAATGGCCAAACTTGGTAATTGGGAATTTAACCCTGTAACCAAGGAAATCTTTTTCTCAGATGAAATTTATCAAATTTTTGAATTGGACAAAAATTCATCTCAAGATTTATATGAAAGGTATAAATCAAAATGTATTCTCGAAAATCAAAATGCTATTGATGAATTGGTATCGAATGCAATTAAAAATGAAACCGGATATACTATTGGGTACTTTATAAATTCAGATGAAATTAGCCAAAAATATATTCAGGAGGTTGGTGAAATAGTAAAAGATGAAAATAGTAATGTGATATTAAAAGGCACTATACAAGATATTACTAAAGATAAATTGATAAGTGATGAATTAACTCAAAGCAACGAAGAATTACTTAAAATTAATACTGAACTAGATCGTTTTGTGTATAGTGCGTCTCATGATTTAAGATCTCCATTAACTTCATTACAAGGCTTAATTCAAGTTCTTGAAATGCAAATCGACACTTCTGGTAAAGTTGATAAAGAACCTATTAAGTTAATGACCCAAACCATAGATAAAATGGATAAGTTCATAGCTGATATTTTAGATTATTCATTAAATACTAGAACGGGGTTAGCGCATGAGAGAATTAATTTTGAATCGCTCATAAATTCTAGTTGGGAAGATTTAAAATACATGGACCTTAATTATAAACCAAAACTTACTTTGGATATAAACCAAACTGTAGATTTTCTTTCTGACCCAAAACGCATATCAATAATATTAAATAACTTAATATCAAATGCTTTTAAATATCATGACAAGAATAAAAAAAATCATTTTCTAAATATCTTCATTGCAGTCGATGATAAAAATGTTAAAATTGATATTGAAGACAACGGTATAGGAATCAAAGAAGAGTATATTGATAAAATATTTGATATGTTTCATAGAGCTACTACGTTATCTACAGGCTCAGGAATGGGACTATATATCGTAAAAGAAACAATAGAGAAACTAAAAGGCTCTATACATGTAACATCTGAATTGGAAATAGGAACTAAATTCAGTATCAAATTACCCAATTCCTTATAATATAAAAATTGCTATGAAGTTAAAGGAGATAATGCTAGTCGATGATAATTCTATAGATAATTACGTTTCAAAAATTGTGACTGAAAAAGAAAATATTGCAGAGACTATCACTGTAAAGTCTTCAGCAATAGAGGCTTTAGATTATTTGAAAACTAAAGCCGATAATTTTCCTGAACTTATATTTTTAGACATTAAAATGCCCATTATGGATGGGTTTGAATTTTTGCTTGAATTTTCAAAATTTACAGTCGATAAAAAAGCAAATTCAGCTATTGTAATGCTAAGTTCCTCTATAAGTAATGCAGATATGGAAGCAGCTAGTAATGACCAACATGTTATAGATTATTTGTCAAAACCTCTCAATAAAGATAAGTTAGCTAAAGTGTTGGATATACTAATTCAAAAGAAATAATATTAAAAAATTTTTTGATATTTTCCGCTTTTCGAAAAGCTATCCGCAGTATAATTTTCACAGACTTCTAGTAAGAAAATCAGGTAAAAAAACACCAAATTCATACCGCTAAAAAAAATCTATAAAGGAATATTTACAGGTAATCTAGCCGCTATCTAAGCTATTTAAATAATCCTATTCATCGTCAAAACCTAATAATTAACTAAGCATCTAAAGGTTGACCACCAAAATAAACATACCAGGTTAAATAGATTGCAGCACTATCAGGATCTCCATAACCAATAAATCGTTATTGTTTAGAATCTTCAGATTTTGAATTCGTGGTCGCATTTTGAGCTAGGTAATTCGCTAATATTTTCTCCACTAATTCTTCTTTGGTCAAGTGATGAAAAATGGTTCTTACCTTAGTTTTGAATTCTTCAGCTACTTCGCGATTAGGTTTGGTCTTAAAGATTTTTTTGGCCCAAAGTAGCGTATTATTTTCTTCTATACTCTGTGTATCTGCCTTTTGGTATTTCGAGAAAGAAATACTTAATTCCTTTTCAAAATCTGCTATTTCAGATACTTCTTCTTTTTGAAGTATCGTCAAAGAAAGTCCCTTCGCCCCTGCTCTTGCAGTACGTCCACTTCTGTGAACATATGCATCAAAAGTATCAGGTAAATGATAATTAACTACGTAACCCAGTTCTTTTACATCAATACCACGCGCAGCTAAATCGGTTGCTACCAATATATCGATATGCCCATCTCTAAACTGACCCATTATACGATCACGAATACCTTGAGATAAACTACCGTGCAAGGCACCTGATGAAAATTTATTGATAGCTAAATTTTTCGCTAGCTTATTTACTGCCGCTTTCGTTTTACAGAAAATGATGCCACGCTGCCCTTCTTTTGTGTTTAAGAAGTGCATAAGCACATCTAACTTTTCAATAGGCTCTACCACCACATATTTGTGATCAATACCTTGGTGGCCAAGTGTAGACATATCTGCCTCAACATGAACTACATGTTTAGACATGTAATTTTGAACCAGCTGTTTAATTGCGCCAGACATGGTAGCCGTAAACAAAAGTGTACGGCGAGATTTTGGAATGCCTTCAATTATAGTATCCAAATCTTCTTTCAAAGCAGTTACCATTTCATCGGCTTCATCTAAAACCAAGTACTTTAAATTTTTTATATCAATAGCCTTCCGCTTTACCAAATCAACTAAACGACCTGGCGTAGCTACTACAATATGAGTATCTTCTTTTAAGCGTTCTATTTGAGGTTTTATAGGTATACCACCGCATACTGAAGCAATTGATATCGCAGGACTATGTTTGGCATATGAAATTAGGTTGGCGTGTATTTGTTGTGCCAATTCTCTTGTTGGCGCTAAAATAACAGCTTGTACTGCTGTATTTTCTGTATTGATTAATTGCAGTAATGGTAAGCCGAAAGAAGCAGTTTTACCAGTTCCTGTTTTTGCCAATGCAACAAGGTCATCTTTTTTATTTAGGACAACAGGAATACATTTTTTTTGAATATCTGTAGGTACAGAAATTTGTAATTCTTTTAAACTCTGTTGAAATTCAATATTAATTCCTAAATCCGAAAATTGGCTTGACATAAAATAATTTTGTGCAAAGATAATGACACTTTTATCGGTAATACCATCTATTCTTATTATAAGAGGTATTTAAAATGTTCAATGTCTCCAATTATAAAGAATTACTAAAAGACTGGAATTAATGCTTGTTATTTAAATTTAAGCGGTATTTATTTTTCGCCTAACATGCGTAGCATTTTGGTATGGTCCCAAATGGCATGTCCAATAGATTTTTTCACATTATACGGCATACCAAATTCTAGTGCGGTTTCCGATACAATTTTGGTAAGATCTTTATAATGCACATGGCAAACATCAGGCAATACATGATGCTCTACCTGATAATTTAGCCCGCCTATTAACCAGAATAAAATGTTACTGTTAGGAGAAAAATTACTAGTTGTTGCAAATTGATGTCCATACCAATCATCTTTCATCATTCCTTTTTCATTGGGCAACGGAAACTCATTTACGGGCATAATATGTGCAATCTGAAAAACGATACTTACCAACATACCAGTAACAAAATGCATAGATAGAAATGCCAATAAAATTACCCACCATGCAAACGGCAGCATTATCATAGGAAGTATAAGCGCATAGGAATAGTATAAAAGCTTCCAAGCAGCCATACTCACCAATGTTTTTTCATATTCATGTTTCTTATCAAAAAAGCCCATATCTCGAAAGCGTTTTAGGCGAACAAAATCTTTTGTTGTAATCCAAGAAAGTGTTGAAATACCATAAAAGAACCAGATATAAATATGTTGATATTGGTGTACCCAATAATGTTTTGCATGCGGTGAGAATCTTAAGAAAAATGGAGCATTTAGATCATCGTCTGCATGATCTATATTGGTAAAAGTATGGTGCAGAACATTGTGCTGTATTTTCCATATAGTTGCATTAGCTCCTATTAGATTAAATGAATATCCTAAAAGTGTATTTATTTTTTTGTTTTTGGAATATGATCCATGAATGGCATCGTGCATAACGCCCATGCCAATACCTGCCATTCCTAAACCACTTAAGATATACAGTAAAAATAGAACGGGTACTTGGGTTACTATACCGCACGAAAGAATTATTAACGGTACAAAAAAGAGCGCAAGCATAATTATGGTTTTAATGACCATAGTTGCATTGGCATTTCTACTTTTTTTAGCTGCTTTAAAATAGGTGTTGACCCTTTTTCTTAATGTCTTTGAAAAATCTGGGTTGATGTCTCTTGAGAATTTCGGATTTGCGATGCTATTTTTTTTAGGGGGAATTTAAAACTTAAAAACAGCATAGTTTTTAAACTAAAGAAACGCTGGTTTACTTTATATGTGTTTATAATTCTATTAATCAATTGGTGGGAAGATAAGCTAAATTAAAATAGGGAGTTAAAATATTAATTAAAAGGAAGATGACACTCAATTTTAAATATGAAAATCGTTGAGAATATAAAAAAGCTTGTATTGGGATATTTTCCAATACAAGCTTTAATTTTTTATAATATTTAATTAGTTTTTCTAAACTATTTTTTAGCATTTACAAAACCTCTAACTCCAAGAAGAACCTCCATTTTAGCAATATTTAAACCTTGATTTTTAGCAGTGCCAAAATCACCAAGATTATTAATGTCTACACCTTCAATATTCCAAAATATATTTGTTTTTTTCTGTAAAATATGGATTACTATCTGGACCAGTTCTAAGGGTTCTATCAAAGCCAAATGGAACAATATTCCATAATGTACCTATTCCAAAAACATGACTAATTACTTTTTCTAATAAAATAGTTTCTTCAAGGAAATCTAAATCTGCAACATCAAAGAACATTGCTAGATATGCCATAAAAACCTGTCCAAAGGAAATTAATCAACCCAGCCCCAAAGGTGCAGAAGGTTCTGCAATTGGTTTAGTTAGGTCCATTACAACTTTAAAGACACGATCGGTTCCTAATCTTCTTAAATTATAGGTAAAAGTAGAATCGTTAACGGTAATCCACCAGACATTTGTAGCGGCACCCGGTATCATTTTTTGAGTGTCAACATCCGCAGGGAAAAACTGAATATCTTCTTTACCAGCATTGCTTGCGGTACCACCATAAAAATTAACATCATCTTCTGTACCATCCTCGTGGCGATGATCATGTTTTAAACTGATGATATCTTGGTTCTTTGTTAAAACCCATGTTCTAGATTTATCGTCACCAACATAAAACGGAATCTTAATTTCGTTATCGCTACATGCTCTAACATGCATAACAAGTTTTTTGCCACCAAAACTTTCATCTTCTTCAGGTAATGCTAAACTACCTTCATATGCCTTACCGCAATGAGATTTTAAGTTGTTCCAAAATACTTCAGAAGGGCTAATTTCTTGAGCTATAAGTGGTACTGCAAATAAAAAAGTAATGATGTAAAGTTGTTGTTTTAGTGTCATGGTGCAGGGTTATCTAATTTCTCAAAAATAGGTAAAAGCATTTATAAACCATACTACGATAGCAAAGCTGACTTTTTTATAAAGAATTTCAGTTAAAACTAGGAAATTCTAAGTTGGAAGTTTATTCAGTAGCTTCCCAACTCCTCCACCTATCCATCCCCTCTTGATACCATTTATCGCCTTTAATAAAAGATAAATCGTTATTGCGCTCTACTTTAAATTCTATGGGTTGATTATATAATTTTCCACCTTTCCAGGCATTAAAACAATTAATCAACGTTTCAATTTCTTCATCTTTGGTTAGGTCCATATCTAATTTATATAAATCTTGAACTAAAGGAATTATTGATGTTTCAGTTTGTTCATCATAATGAATTAAGGGCGATAAGCGTATAATTTGCTCGTTAAGTAATTTATCTGTAGCTACCTGTAAAAGCATCATAGCAATATAGTTGGCCGTATCTGGTGGTTGGTATAAAATAGTTTTAGCTTGGTGCAATACGGTTTCTTTAAAGAAATTGAATTGCGGTTTCCATTTAGAAAAAGCAAATTTCTTTCTTCTAAAGATTTGTGCAATCTGTTTCCAATCCCAAAAATTTTGTTTCGCTTCAGACGACATTAATGAATTACTGGTGCCTAGAGATATAATCTGAACCGTTTGTAAGTCTACACCTAGTTTATAGGCTTCTATGATTCCGGCTAAAATAGGGTTATTGAATCCGCCTAGGGCACCATCCCATAACTCATAATATATTTCACTTTGCTTCGCTTTAAAACGCGTCGGAAAATCGAAATATTGAACAGGAGCGTTAGATGAGCCGTTTATAGCTTGAGTTAATCTAACAGAATCATATCCTTCAGGATTTGTTGAAAACGATTTAAAGAATTTAGCTCTGTTATTTAATGCATCATACGTAGCAACCACAATTTTCAGTGATTCTTTGCCAATAAGAGTTGGCAGTTCATCCATCTGAATTTTATCAATCTCTGGAAACAGATTTTCAAAAGCTTCCTTTTTTTTGGTAGCACTATATTTTGGTCCAAATCCTGCATTAAAAAGTCCCAAATAATCCACAGGAAAATAACGATCTTTGAAAGAGTTCTTATGAAAAATTTGCTCTCTATTTTGCTTTTCTTTAAAAAGGGAGATTGCCTTATCTAAAGTATAATTTTCGGCAAGTGCAGCTAACACTATACTTCCGCCAGAATTAGCAATAACAAGGTCAAACTTTTTTAATATTTCGCGACCTTCAATATTACCATATCTATCTTTTAGGGTAAGTAGTTGAATAATAGCCCAGCTTCCGCCGCCATCTAATGATAGAATTTTATACATTGAGTATAGTTATTTTGAACAACAAGTTAAGAGATTCAATATAAAATTGAAAAGGACGGGGAACTACCTATATACTAGCTCTTAAAGTTATAGAAATAAGAAATACCATGTTTGCAGAATGTTCTTAGATTTTATAAGGATAGTATTCTTTTTTAACTACCATTTCTTCCTTTCAAATTAAAGTTCTGTTAATAAAAAAGAATGAACGTTCATTTTCTATATCTTTGTACTCTGAAATTATAAAAATGGCAGCACTTCAAAAAAGTATAGACAAACGAAACGCATTGATAAATGCCACTATAGAATTGGTAAACAATGATGGTTTTCATGCCACACCCATGAGCAAGATTGCAAAAATGGCGTGTGTCTCTCCGGCGACTATATATCTCTATTTTGAAAATAAGCAAGATCTAGTGAACAAAACCTATATAGAAGTTAAGACTAGCTACACGGCTTATGCTTTTGCTACTTATAATGAGACTATGTCTGTTGAAGAAGGTTTTGAAGTGATTTGGAAACGTATTGCGGATTTTAAACTTAAAGAAAGTGCTAATGCCATGTTTCTTGCCCAATGCGATAATACCCCAATGATAGATGAAAAGAGCAGACAAGAGGGCATTAAGCATCTACAGCCCCTACTCGATTTGTGGGCGCGTGGTAAAAAAGAAGGTATTATAAAACCTTTATCAGATTATATGCTGTATGCGTATTCAATTAACCCGCTTTCTTTTCTAATGATTACTCAAATTCGTGGTTCGGTAAAAATGGATAAAGATGAATTAGAACAAGCATATCAAGCAGCTTGGAGCAGTATTAAGGTATGTGAATAAGATGAAAAAGACGGCAATTATATTAGGGGCATCGGGTTTAACAGGTGGGTTATTATTAGAAAAACTACTTATCGATGACAGGTACGAAACGATTAAATTATTCTCTAGATCGAGAATAGAAGGGCTACCAAGCAAAGCGCAACAGTACATTGGTAATCTTTTGGAGTTAGAACAATTCAAGAATGAATTTACGGCAGACGAAGTGTATTGTTGTTTAGGCACCACAGCCAAAAAGACTCCAGATAAAGCAATGTATAAGAAGATTGATTATGGCATACCTGTAGCAGCAGCAAAATTAGCCAAGGAAAATGGTATCGCAACATATTTGGTAGTTTCTGCAGTGGGAGCTAATAAAAAAAGTAGTGTATTCTATAATAGAACTAAAGGCGAAATGGAGCAGGCAGTAGTCGACCAAGCCATACCGAATACTTCAATACTAAGACCCTCATTAATTGGAGGTGATAGGGAAGAACAAAGGGTGTTAGAAAAAATAGGATTGTCAGTTTTTAAAGCCATACAACCGCTATTTATTGGTCCGCTTAAAAAGTATAAAATTATTAATGCAGAAAGCATTGCTCAGGCAATGTTGAATTTAGCAAATACAACGAGTAATACCGATGTTATCATAAAATCAAACGATATAGAACAATTAACAAAACGTAACTAAATATAGATAGATTAAAATGGAATTATTAGATAGATTAAATTGGAGATATGCCGCTAAGGCGATGAATGGTAAAAAAGTAGCAGAAGATAAAGTAGAACGTATTTTAGAAGCTGCACGTTTGGCACCTACTTCTAGTGGTTTACAGCCTTTTGAAATTATTGTGGTCAAGAATCAAGATATTAAAGAAAAGATTAGACCAGTAGCTTGGAACCAGTCTATGATTACAGATTGTTCTCATTTATTAGTTTTCGCTGCTTGGGATAATTATACTGAAGATAGAATCAACTACATGTTCGATTTAACCAATGAGATACGTGGTTTTAAAAACGAAGGATGGGAAAATTATCGCAAAATGTTGTTAGATACCTACCCGAAGAAAGATGCTGAAGAAAACTTTAATCATGCTGCAAAGCAAGCTTATATCGCATTTTCTCAATCGATTGCTGCGGCGGCATTTGAAGAAGTAGATGCTACACCTATAGAAGGTTTTGATCCAGATGCCGTAGACAAGATATTAGGTTTACGTGAAAAAGGATTACGTAGTGCGGTTCTTTTACCATTAGGGTATAGGAATGAAAGTGAAGACTGGTTGGTAAACTTGGTAAAGGTTAGAAAACCAATGAAAGATATGGTGACTGTAATTGAGTAAGTACTCAGTCAAAAAATTGCAATAAGAAATAAAAAAGAAGAAAGAAAATGAACAATTTTGAATTTAAGAATCCGACTAAAATTATTTTTGGAAAAGATACTATAGCGAAATTAGAAAGTGAAATCCCCGCAGATGCTAAAGTATTATTATTATACGGTGGCGGTAGTATTAAAAAGAACGGTATTTATGAGCAGGTAACAATGGCCTTGGCAAATGTTGATGTTATTGAGTTCGGTGGTATACCGGCGAACCCTGAATATGCTGTTTTAATGAATGCATTGCAGATTATTAAAGATGAGAATATTACGTATTTACTAGCTGTTGGTGGTGGATCTGTAATAGACGGAACAAAATTCTTGTCAGCCGCAGCGGTTTATGAGGGAGATACTCCTTGGGATATTTTAACCAAAACCATTAGAACACAAAAAGGGATGCCTTTTGGTACCGTTTTAACTTTACCTGCAACGGGTTCAGAAATGAATTCAGGTGCGGTAATTACAAGAGCGGAAACCAAAGAGAAACTAGCCATGGGCGGACCAGGATTGTTTCCTGAGTTTTCAATTCTAGACCCACAAGTGATTTCATCTATACCAGAGCGTCAATTGGCGAACGGAATTACAGATGCTTTTACGCATGTTCTTGAACAATACATGACCTACCCGATAGGTGCATCGTTACAAGATAGATTTGCAGAAAGTATATTGCAGACATTAGTTGAAGTAGCACCAAAAGTTTTGAAAGACCCGACCGATTATACACCCGGCGCAGATTTTATGTGGAGCTGTACAATGGCATTGAACGGATTAATTCAAAAGGGAGTTCCTGGTGATTGGGCAGTTCATATGATGGGGCATGAGCTAACGGCATTATACGGTATTGATCATGCACGTACATTAGCGGTAATCGCACCAAGTCACTACAAGTATAATTTCGAAGCTAAAAAAGAGAAATTAGCACAGTACGGCGAACGTGTTTGGAATATTACCGAAGGTAGTATTGATGACAAGGCATATGCTGCAATAGAGAAAACCGAAGAATTTTTTCATCATTTAGGTATAGATACCAAGTTGTCTGATTACACTAAAGACTATGAAGGCACTGCTGAAGAAATTTCTGAGCGATTTACAGATCGCGGTTGGAAATTAGGTGAACGTCAAGCTTTAATGCCAGAAGATGCACAGAAGATTGTGAAAATGGCTTATTAGGTTAAGCAAAGTATTTTTTAAAAAGGGCTGTCTAATTTAGACAGTCCTTTTTTTATTTCTGGTTGTGCCAATTAAAAATCACATATGAATGTCTTATCTCGAAGGCAGAATAGTCAAAAACCAATATCTTCGCGCGCATTATGTGGATGTACCTCGGACTTTTAGCAGCACTCTTTTTAGGATTACACAACTTATGTAAGAAACACGCCGTACAAGGCAATGATGCTTTTTCTGTATTACTGGGTACTTTGATAACAGGTTTTTTACTGTTTTTACCTTTGTTTTTGGGTTCAAAATATTATCCTGAAGAATTAGAAGCAATTGGTTTATTTGTGTCAGATATTTCATTGAAGACACACGGCTTCATTTTCATCAAATCTATGATTATGGCTTCGTCGTGGGTATTGGCATATCAAGCTTTGAAACACTTGCCAATTACTATTGTAACACCAATACGTTCTGCTGGTCCGTTTTTCACTTTTATTGGTGCGATTTTAATTTATCAAGAACGCCCCAATTTTTTGCAGTGGATTGGCTTCTTTCTAATCATATTTTCTGTTTTTCTATATTCTAAAATTGGAAAAAAAGAGGGTATAAACTTTAAGAACAATAAATGGATATACGCCATTATAGGTGCCACCTTTTTGGGTGCTTCAAGTGGCTTGTACGATAAGTTCTTAATACAAAGTTTAGCGTTGAATCCCCCTACCCTACAATTTTGGTTTTGTACCTATACCATGTTGATTATAGGCGTTGTGGTTCTTATAACTCGCGCAACTAACCCCAATTTAAAAGGCACTTTCAAATGGCGATGGACGATACCAATGGTGGGTTTATTATTGCAAACGGCAGACTATTTCTACTTTAAAGCACTACAAGACCCAGATGCATTGATTATGTTACTATCGGCAATAAAACGAAGCCAAATATTGATAGCAGTGGTCGTTGGCGGTTTTATCTTTAAAGAACAGAACAAGCGTAAAAAGCTTGTACCACTAGCCGGCATAATGCTTGGTGTCTTTCTTATACTTTATTCATAAAACATCAGGTTACTTACTTATACTATATTCATAAGAAATTCGAGTACGATAATAAGGTTCGCCCGCTAGTAGGCTGTATCTTTGCAGAATTATATATTCTTAATAACGTAGAATTTTATAAACCATCTTATGTCTTTTAAAAAACTGAATCCATACATACTTGAAACTTTAGAAGAATTTTCTATCGAAGAGCCAACAGCATTTCAGAAGAAAAGTATTCCTATTATAAAAAGTGGTACAAATGTATATTGTACGGCACCAAAAGACAGTGGTAAAACGACGACCTTGATATTGACAACCTTACAGAAATTAAAATGTAAGGCAGAGGGCAATGCGCCTAGAGCGGTCGTAGTGGTTGAGAACAAAGAAAAAGTACTTGAACTCTTTGATGAATTTTTAAGGTATACCAAATACTGTTCATTGAGAGTTTATGCAAGTTATAAAGAGCTGCATATAGACATTCAAAAATCAGAAATATTTGAAGGTATAGATATATTGATTACAACACCTACTACCCTGCATAAATTGTTTTTATTAAATGGAGTAAGTACCTCACAATTAAAGATTTGTAGTATTGATGATGGTGATTTCTTGATTCAGAAATCTGACTACACGGCGATGATTACTGTTGCCCAGAGTATTATGAAATGTCAGTACGTGATATATTCAGAAAAAATGCATCCTAAATTAGAACGATTTGAAGATTATTTCATGGAACGTGCTAGTCATGTGAAGTTATAACATAAGCTTTCTCATTGCTTTGAATACCCCTGTTTTTGTAAGGCATCAATAGTACTATTATAGCCAATATCAAAAATGGCATCTATAGATCGCATATCAAATGTCGCATATTCGCTAAGTTCTTCGGGTGAAATTACGAATTCACAATCTGCAAATTTCGCAATAGAATCAGAAGCAGATTTTATTTTGTAGGCTCTGTCCAATACATTATAGGAATGCTTTAAGTCCTTTATTTTAATAGCCTTTAGTGCGTTTACGTAACTGCCGATAATTTTGTCGCAGGAAGGTTTTAGGGGCTCGATAGGAAAATTGTTTAATACACCACCATCCACATAAAAAGATCCATTAATATTAATAGGCGAAAAAACACCAGGAAAAGTTGCAGATGCAAGCACTGGTTTAATTAATTCTCCTGTATCAAAAATCTTTAGTTCTCCTTTAATAATATCGGTAGCAGTAATAAAAAGTTCTTTAGGTAATGATTCAAATGTGTCTTTTGGAAAGAACTTTTTAAACTCATCATAAAACTTCTCAGTATCTAAAAATCCTGGTTTATTTCGGGCAAATCTATTGGCATGGAAAATAGGGATTACTTTAAAAAATTCAAGTATATCTGCCCAATTTATACCACCGGCATATAATGCCCCAACAATAGCACCAGCACTCGTGCCAGATATATGAGTAGGATAAATAGCATGTTCTTCTAAGGCCTTTATCACTCCGATATGAGCTACTCCCCTAATGCCTCCACCTGAAAGTACTAATCCGGTATTTGTCATAACTGTTTTATGTTATATTTCTTAAAATAATCATTTTTGGGCAACAATGTCGAATTTTACTAATCCCCCATCAATTTCAGCTTTCAGTAAAAAACCGTTTTTATAGTAGTATTTGTTCTCATGATTTTTGGCATTTATTTTTTTGTAGGAGTGATTTTCTAAAGGAATAATGGTATTGAAACTTCCATCTTGTTCAGAATAGCATCGTTCAATATGTATAGGCTCATCAAAATAGAGCAATATGGTGGCGTAGTTAATATCCTCTTCTACCACCAATTCGTTTATATTATTCTTTGATATTTGGTAACAGTCCATTTCCCAATTCCTGAGAATGTCTGCGTAGGGTTTATCATTAACATCTATACGTACGTTTGCCCTTTTTAACTTATTATTTTCAAAGGTAACGTTGTACAAATAATTCACATCTATTTCTTTGATAACCCTTGTGTTTATAGTAGTTACGCTTTGGTATTGAACCTTAGAATCTTTAATTGTTTTTGTTGCTTTTAAACTGCCAATTACTTTATCATTATTTAAAACATCAAAAAAAAGCGTGTTTTTCACAGGACTTATTTCTTCGGATATAGACCCAGCGGAACCTAGAGAAAAAAGTATAATTATTATAATGAATTGATTTATTGATGACATCCTTAATTATATAAAACGATTAAGATTCGTATGCTCGTTATGGAGTCAAAAGTAGGGTATTCCATTTTTTCGGAACCTAACCAATATCATGTTTCATAGGTTACAAAAAACAATGGCTTACGAATTTCTTCGGAAGCCATTTGTTATAAAAATTATATTATACGTTATTCCATATCAATGATACCTACAACTTCGTAAGCCCTAGAACCATCTACTTGAACTTTCTCATAAAGTATGTTAGCATACTCGTAGTAAGTTAAACCATCAATGGTCACTTTCTCATACCCTTCTGGTAATTCGTACACTATAGTTCCGATTTCAGGATCTACCACTTCATATCCAGAATTTGATTCTATATAAAATGTGCCACCAGTATTAAAATACAATTGGTTATTGAAACGTACCCTTTTATAATTTGGAGGTAAGCTTTGTATTCTAAATCCAACTTTAGGTGCAATAGCAATATATCGACCACGAGATTGTGTATAGTATCTATTATTGGCGTAGTAGTAATTTTGACCGTTATGCTTCACCACACTTCTGTTTGGTACATTTCGAACAGATACTACTTTTTTAGTTGGTGTTCGGTACACAACTTTTTTACTAGAAACTCTTCCTGGCGTTTTTGTAACGGTAGTAGTTCTGGTAGTTGTGGTTTTTGTTGCCGTTCTTTTTTTTGTTTGCGCAGTACTTGGTAAAGCAAATGCCACCAGAAATAAACCTAGTACTACGTATGTTTTAGTATTTGTTATCATCGTATTAAATTTAAAAGGTTAAACTTTTATTTTATGTTCAATACTTTGACCTATAAAGGGAATAATAGTTTAATCTATACCCCCATAATAAAATTACAAATAGACGAGTAGGTAAATTTTATCTACGAAGCTTTAAATTGTATAGAAAAAATATTTTCCTTGGCTATTAAAACGAGAATTAGGTTCTAGGCGAATTATTGTCTTGTTGATTCTCTAATACTTTTCGTATAGATTCGCTATCCCAGTGGTTATCATATTCGACGATACCTCTTTTAAAATCTTCTTCTAATAATCTTTGCTGCTCTTCTAATTCTTTACGAGCTTTAAAAATATAGTTTTCTTCTCCCTTTGGTTCAGCTGCTAATCTTCTTAAACTTGTTTCATCATATTTAATGAAATTCTGTACTTGTTGGTTCAAGGTATATTTTCTAAAACCAAGTTTACTCAACACATCTTTAGCTAATGAAAGTGACGTATCTAAAGATTCTCTATAAATATTCTCCATACCCATATTCAATAATTCGTACGCATCATATCTATTTTGCGCTCTAATCATGAGTTCAACATGTGGGTATTTCTCTTTGACCATTTTTGTAATCTCTTTGGTTATGCTGGGGTTGTCTAGAGCACATATTAATATTTTAGCTTGTGCAATACCTGCAGATTCTAATAGATCCATACGTGTGGCATCACCGTAATACACTTCAAACCCCATTTTACGAAGAAAGTCGACACGGTCAGAGTCTTGATCTAAAATTGTGGCCTCAATACAGTGAGATCTTAGAAAACGACCTACTGTACTACCAAAGTGGCCAAAGCCTACAAGAATAACATTCTGAGATTTTGCTATATGATCCATAGGTCGTTTTATAGATTCTTTTGTGCCAATTTTTGGGAGGATCAAACGTTCGTTAATAATACTAATAATGGGGGTTATGGACATTGTTAATGCAGTAATTACCAATAGGATATCCATTTGCTCTTGTTCTAGAATATTCAATTGAAATGCAAATGAAAGCAGTACAAAGGCAAATTCACCAATTTGCGCCAAGCCGAAGGTCAATAATAATTTCTGATCTAGTTTCATTTTAAACACCGTACCAATAACAAATAAAACAAAAGCTTTAATTAAAATGACGGCAATTAATATTCCGCCGATGGTCAATGGCATTTTGGCAATAACAACAAAGTTTATCGATGCACCAACGGCAATAAAAAACAATCCTAATAGCAAGTTTTTAAAAGGTTCTAAGGTACTTTCTAGCTCATGTTTATATTCGCTATTAGATAGAACTACTCCACCTAAGAATGCTCCTAAAGCAGGTGACAGTCCTACGTATTCCATTAAAAAAGAAATACTGAATACTATTAATAACGCAGAAGCAATTAATAGTTCTCGTACCCCAGTCTGTGCTACCTTTCTTAACATCGGTACTATTAAATACTGCCCTGCACCTATAATCAATGCCACCGATAATATAATTGCGAGTGTTTGGTAGCCCATTGGTAAACCATCTAAAAGATTGCTACTTGCCTCATGTGTAACGGTAGTTGCCGCCACATCTGTATTTGAAAGTAACGGAATAGCACCCAACATGAAGATGACGATGATATCTTGGAATAATAGTATAGAAAAAGCGGAATTACCAAAGGTAGTATCCATTAATCCTTTTTCTTTTATGGTCTGCATGGCAATTGCAGTAGATGACAGCGCTACCGCCATAGAAATAACCAAAGCTACTTTCCAATCAAAATCTAATAATATAAAAAAGAGATATGTTAGTACCATGGTTCCACCAACCTGCAGCCCGCCTAAACCTGCAATAGTCTTTCGCATATTCCAGAAATTCTTTGGCTCAATTTCAAGTCCGATTAGGAATAGCATTACCACAACTCCGAATTCAGCAAAATGAAGAATATCTTCTCCTTCTTCCCCAATAAACCCTAATACGTATGGTCCAATTAAAACCCCGGCCATTAGGTACCCTAATACTGAACTAAGACCTAAGCGCTTAGCTATAGAAACACAGATGATTGCTCCCAGTAAAAAAACAATTGCATCAAAAAGTATACTGCCGGTCATAAGGGTTGGTTTAAATTCGATACTATATTCATGGACACCTCATATTAAATTGAAGGTAAATAATTACAGCTGAAGTTCGTCGATTAAATCACTGTACTTTGAGCCATAAACTTCTAATTCGGCATCAGATAATTTGTAGGTTCCCATTACGGTAAATGGCTTGCGATAGTTCATTAAGCAAAGGTTTGCCGTTTGCTCGAATGGTCTTAAAAACTCTGTTATGGTGTAGCTATTTATACCCTGTGTGCAATACAATTCTTTACTGCCACCAGTGGTAATAGCATTTAAACAAATCTTTGAAGTCAATGCTTTTCCATTAGGTCCGTACGCCCAATTAAACTCCAATACCATATCTATCCACTGCTTTAATAACGGCGGACAACTATACCAATACCTTGGGTGATGCCAGATAATAACATCATGTTCTTAAAATAGCCTTTTCTGTAAAGGTGCGTCTATATAAAAATTAGGATACAAATCGTATTAGTGATAAAAAGTAACACTTATTTGTCATTGTACTCATCTTGATTTTTTATACTTCGGATGAGCAAACAATACTAAAAACTTTTTCATATTCAGGCAAATTAGCAAAAACACGTACAGATAGGCTATGATACCTATTTTGTAATTAGATTAAAAGATATTTTAATACCTTCTATTATCATACCTGTGCCGATAATGGCGATGATCAGACCCATAATTTTACCAATTACAGAAATTACATTATAGCCAACTAATTTTACGATTAAATTACTCAATCTAAAAGTAAAATAAGTTAGTAAACTCATAAAAGCAAAAATGGCAATTACTATAGTAATATGAATAGGTTGTGCATTTGAAACAAAGTTCATTGCTGTAACAATCGTACCCGGACCGGCTAAAATTGGAATCGCAAGTGGCGACACCGCAATATTCTCATCAATATTTACGTGCTTTATATTCTTAACATTAGACTGTTTTGATTGTAGCATGTCAAAACCGATATAGAATATCAAAATACCGCCTGTAATCTTAAATGCAGGAATACTAATATTAAATAGTTCGAATATATATTTTCCTAAAAGAACAAATACCACTACAATAATAAAGGCAATAATATTGGCCCTTTTATTGATATCAGCCTTTGTTTTTTCATCTGCCCCTTGAGTCAAAGACAGAAAAACGGTCATGTTAGATATTGGGTTTGTAATGGCAAAAAAGCCCGTAAAAACAGCAATAGAAAAGGTAGTTAAATCATTCATTATTCTAAGCAAAATTTAATCGCGCAAGAACCTGATTTCTTACTGAAATTCCAAGAATAATTTAAATCTTTTGGGATTTATTAGAATATAGGAAAAGCTGAGAATAATTTGAATTAATCTCAGCTTTTTAATGAATTTTACAACATATTATAGTTCAATTGCTATTGGAAGCTTTCAATGTTTTTTTAAATATGTTTTGAAATTTTATTTCTCTACTTCAAATAAGATAAATTGATTCAGCTGAGGACCATAAAGGCTAAAATTATTATCGGAAACAACTAGTAAAGAGCGATTACCATTTTTAAAATGTGGACCAAAGGTTACCCCTTCAATGTTATCGACGATACCGTTCGTAAGTTCTTTTCTAATATCCTCAAAATTAAACAAAAGCTTCTTTGTTACTTTGGTGTAGCTAGCACCTTTTAAACTATTGATACTACTTACATTGGTTGCTTTGCTTGCATCTACGGCATAAATTTTAACGGTATTACCACCGTCAACATAGCCCATAGCAAACGAACGTTCTAAAACAAGAAATTTATTTGTATCATATTCTAAAATCTCTACGATACCATTTAATCTAAACGTATAGCCGTTAATAGCTTGCTTTGATACTTTATCTAACTCATACACTATTTCCTTTTCAAAATGCCCTGTTTCTCTATTTAAAAAAGCGATTCTTACGGGGGAATCTGTTTCTTCTAAAGTTGGTTCAACTCCATCTTCTTTCAAAGGTAATTCCATCGCAATCCAGTATCCTTTTTTATCGAAACTCAATGTAATGCCTTCGAAGACTCCGTTGTGGTGTGGACCAAAATTTGAGTCCGTATTTGGTAGATATCGTTTTGCTAGCCTAAACTCATTTATAAACACTCCGCTAGAATCTGCAATTTGTACGAATGGTTTCAACCCAACCTTGATATTCCCTTCACTTGTCCAAATAAATGAACCATCATCAAATCGAATCGATTCAGGGTCGACTATTCCTTTTGGAATCAACTCGCCAATTGAATCTTTAAAATGAGTAACAGATTTTATGGTAATCGAATTAAATCCGCTAGAGTCATAAGAAATTTTCGCGCTATAAAAACGTGGTGCGTCACTATCATCGCTAATGGCATACCAGGTGCCATTAGCATAATCGATACCAGATAATCCACCTACTATAGTATTTTCAAATGTGGTCTCATCTGGTAAAATATATTCATCAACAAAACGTAATTTTAGATTGGTATCCATCTTATTGGTATCATTATTAGTACCGCATGAAATTACCAATAGAACAGTACATAGAAATAAGGTCTTTACTACATCACTCATTTGATTAGTTTTTAGAAGCCAATATCAACAATTGCAAAATTACTCTTAATTCATTTTTGCAGGTATAAACGAATGTAAAAAATGAATTTACGGTAAATAGGAACGCCCCAAAAGCTGGGCGTTCTAGTACTAATTAAAATTTTTGGAGTTTAAAACTAAAAACTTGGAAAAAAATAAAAATAATGCTTAAAGACATGATATCTACTCAAAAAACAATAAAATAGCGATTAACTAAAGGGTAGTTTATGGCTCATATTCTATTTATATTGACGTTAATGATAAATAGGGAAGCTTCTTGATATATTTTAATTTTAGTCCAATAAAAATAATCGAAGTAACCTATATTCAAGTTGCTCCTAGAAAACTTTAAAGGTAATTTGAGCTTTTTTCTTTTCTCGTTTATTAGAATGTGTACACCTCGACAAGATTTTAGTATTTATAGTTTATCTGAATTGTAATTTCTAGGTGTTGCAAATAATTGAAATGTTCTATTGGCAAATTGGCTTTATATACTATAGCATTGTTTTTAGCTTATTATTAGCAATGAATTACAATACTGTAATAATTTCACTTTGTGGCAATCTAGATTTCGGTGTTTTCTCGGTCGAGTTGAAATCAGATTCAGCTCTATAACCTATTGAGACAGCAGTTATCGCCGTAAAACCTTTCTCTCTTAATCCGAATTCTTCGTCTAAAACTTTCATGTGTAGACCTTCAATTGGTGTTGCGTCAATTTGTAAACTTGCCACACCTAATAAAAAGCTACCGATATTTAAGTATACCTGTTTTTCCATCCAATGTTGAAAATCTTTTACATCGTATTTATGAATGTCTGCGAAAGCATTCATAGCTCCGTATAATCTGTTTTTCATATCCTCATTAGGGAATCTTCCGTCTTTATCTTGAATCTCTAAAAGGTGTTTAAAATATTCGTCGTCGGCACTAGTTCGTGAACAAAACAAAACTACGGCTGAAGCATTTGTTATTTTTGGTTCATTAAAATGAAAAAAGCCTTCTGTTGCCTTTGCAATACGTGCTTTTCCTTCTGGGGTTTCTGCAACTATAAAATGCCAAGGTTGAAGATTTACACTAGACGGACACATTCTCAATAAATTTTTGACTTCAGCCATATCTGATTCAGAAATTTTCTTGGTTGTGTCATATTCTTTCGTTGTATATCTCCAGTCTAATGTTTCGTGTAAATTCATTATTATATATTTTAAAATTGGTTAAATAATCAAGGGCAAAGATAATTGCGGCAGTAAGTTATAACATAGTACAAAACAAGGTGAAGAATGTATAATAAGAGGTTTTTTTAGTGATAAAATCTTAAAATACTATTCAAAAAACTTAATTTGTTCGTGAAAATACCGATACTAGATACTTAACCTAATTATAAAACCTTCAATAATACAAGCTTAATTGGTAAGTTCTGTCATTTTATAAGCTGCAACATTTTCTAATTTATCTTTAGAAACAAGCCTATATGCTGCAATATGATCACTTTCAGAGTGCTTTGCTAGAAATTCTTGATTTACCCATTTTTCGTGAAATAAGAATAAGTTTGGGTTATCATTGTCTTGATGTAAGTCGTAAGCTATACATCCTTCCTCTCCTCTAGTGGGACCGACCAGTTTCAATAATTCAGTTTTTATTTCTTCTCTATACGCTTCTTTTACTAGAATATGTACCACTAAGGTTAAATATGATTTTTTCATAAGATGTTTTAAATGATTGATAAAATAAATTGCTCAAAGGTAAAGATTGATGAACGAAAAATTAACTAACCCACCTAAAAGTGAGATTAATTCTAGGCAGAATTTTCTTTGTAGTTTTCGGTATTTTGTGTAGCCAGTTTTCTTGTGTTGCTCCTTGCATAATCAGTAAGCTACCATGTACCATAGGGATATCTATTCGTTTTAAATCTTTTCTAGTCGCATGTTTGAGTTGAAATGGTCTAGTTGCGCCAAAAGTGACCGAACTTATAACCGTATTTTTCCGTTCTTCTCCATTATAGTCGCGATGCCAATTAACGCTGTCTTCCCCATTTCTATAGTAGTTGAGCAAACAACGTGTAAATTTGACATCTACCTCTTTCTCTATACGTTTTTTTATAAAAAGTAAATCTTCGGTCCAAGGGAGAGCTTTACTTTTAGTAGTTGCATAAGACTCATCTGCATTGCTATCTCCGTACCAAGCCGTTATTCTAGGTAAGTCTATTTCTTTACCGTAAATAAGAAGTTGATCTTGCTCCCAATTAGTGTTATTTAAAAGACTGGTGTATAGTCTATCACTTTCCTCTTTTGAAAAGAAATTTTCAAATAAAGTAACATCAGCACCAGGTAAATCAAATTCCGTTTTTCGGACTTCATCTGTAGAAAACAAATCTGTTTGATTGAATACATCCATTGTAGTCTTCTTTTTAATTATTGGCTTTCAGTCGGTTTTTTCTAAGATCTTTTACAAAAAAGCCAAACATAATAATGATGAAAAATGAAAACGGTAACGAGGTGATAATTAGTAAACGTTGTACCGCTTCTAAAACATTGACATTTGCCTTAATATTACCTAAAAGTATCAAAGCAATGGTTGCCAATAAGATGAAAATAGACCATATAACACGATGGATCTTATTCGGATTTTTAGAACCCTTATCGGTAAACATGCTTAATACGAATACCGCAGAATCGACTGATGTAATCAAAAAACTGATTAGTAAAAATATCGATGTAATATTTAGTAGTGTAGCGAACGGATAATGCTCAAAAAACACAAATATGGAAGAGAAAACATTACCGAATTGATTATCGTAAGCTCCCCAAGTTTCGATTAAATTAAAAGCTGAAGACCCAAAAACAGAAAACCAGAAGAAGGTTCCTAAACTAGGAATAATTAACACACCCAAAAGTAATTGCCTAATCGTACGACCTTTAGAAATACGAGCAATAAAAATACCTGTAAAAGGAGCCCAAGCTAACCAAAATGCCCAATAATAAAAAGTCCAATCTGTCAAGAATTCCAACCCAGGATTGTAATCACCAATAGCCAAACTCATCGGTATAAAGTCTATGATATATTGATACAACGCAATAAAAAACGAAATTATAATGCCTTGTACATCGCTTGTAAAAAAGACGAATAAAAGAATGACCAGCGTAACAATAATATTTAATTTGGAGAAAATTTTGATTCCTTTATTAACGCCTTGCCAAGCAGAATAACACGCTATTGTTGAGATAAAAACACACAGAATAATAGTTGTCGTTATTCCGAAATCTGCATTAAAAACATGATTTAGTCCCCCATTAATTTGTGTGGTACCCAAGCCAATAGCAGCAATTAATCCGAAAATAGTTGTGATAATGGTGATAATATCTACACTGCCTCTAATAGGTTTACTTTTAATACGATCTTCAATTGTAGCGCTAATTCTGACTTTCTTTTTTTTAACGTGCAAGGCATAGCCAACGATAACAGCAAATAGTCCGTAAAATGCCCAAGCAGTAATCCCCCATTGGTAAAACGTAAATTCTAAAGCAACGGTTTCATTTGATAAGCCAGATGCAAATGGCGGATTTTGCTGCATGTAAATCGGTTCTTGTACTGCCCGTAATAAAATGCCAGAACCCATACCGGCACTGTATAACATGGCTATCCAAGACCAAAGGGTGTATTCTGGTTTAGAAGATGCCTTGCCTAATTTTATGTTTCCATAGGTAGAAAAAGCGATCAGCAATAATGCTACAACGCAACCAAAACCTAAATATAAATAGAAGTATCCAAAATAATTTCGAACCCATAATGAGGCACTTTCAATAGCGTTATAGCTTGCCTCTGTTGCAAAAAATACAATTAAAGTGCATATAAAAATGATGCCTATAGAAATAGATAATATGGAGTGCTTTTGAATGTATTTCAAAATCAAAATTATTGGTTTTGTGTAAAAATAGAGATTAGAATATTAATCTTATTTCTGGCAAATGTTTATCGTGGCGGTATATTATTTAAGAATTAGAAATTAAAAGCCGTACTGGTAAATTAAAAGGGTTAAATAGTATATATAGAGGTTTGTAAACCAGATTTAAAACTATTTTATACAGAATTGAGCTATATTCGCTCGATTAATACAAGATTATGCAAATTATAGATGCAATTAAACCTTTTGAAATACAAGAAGTAGAATTGTCTTCTTGGAAAGTAAGACCAGTTAAGAATAACTTTTTCGAATTGGTTTTAATAAAATCAGGAGAAGGAACGCAATGTATAAACTATAATAATTTTGATTACCAAGAGGGCAGTATGTTTTTGTTACCACCCTTAAAGTGCCATTCATTTGCAATTAAAAAGCCTACGAAATTCGTTTTCTTAAAATTTACGGACTCCTTTTTTAGAACTCCAAACCATAGACAGGTTGCTAAAAACGAGTGGTTTAAAGAGGCTTCATATATTCTTTCTAATTACAATCAATTACCGGGCGATATCATTAAATCAGAAACAGATAAGCTTCATATTAGTAATCTATTTGATATGATTCTCTTAGAAACCAGAAATTATGGTACCGATTCGGTAAACCTTATCACCAGTTTAATGACGAGTATTCTAGAGATATTGATTAGAAATATTAAGAAGAGTAATTATTTCGATACAGATGCAAAAGTTTCAGAAGAGAGAATCACTAAAATGCTCACCTATATCAATGAAAATATAGATAGAACCGATTTACTAAAAGTCGAAAATCTAGCTGAAGTTTTTATGATGTCGCCTACCTATGTAAGTGAATATTTTAAAAAGCAGGTACATATCTCTTTACGTGAATACATTATTAAAGCTAGGTTGAAACTAGTTGAAATTCGCTTATTAAATTCCGATTATACCCTTACCCAAATAGCCGACGATTTAGGCTTTACAGATGTTAGTCATTTGTCAAAAACTTTCAAACGGTATGTTGGTACTTCTATAAAAGAATTTAAAAATAATGGCAGTTATATGATTCTTGCACGAGGTGCTTGTGCGAGTTAGGCAATCATTTCCATTTTTTTAGATTTCCTGATCAATGCTCTTTCTAAATCTGTAGTCGCATCGGTTATCAAACTGTCTTCTATTAATTCATATTGAATCGCTAGCGGATTTTCTCTATAATTTAAAATAACGGCTTGTGCCCCTTTTCGAGATAAATAAGTCGCTGCCATACTAAGGTTTTCTTTTACTTATTTAATAATAGCATTAGAAAATGCCTGAACTAGTATGATATATCGATGCAAAAATAATTCTTTAACGGCATAACAACCAACTCCCCTAACGATATCCATCATCCTTTGTCATCACTCAATAATTCTAAATAGTCATCAAAAATGTAGGGTCAAATTAATGGCATTTAATTAAGTAACCGCTTTAATAAATCTATAACTTCTAATATATTCTTCATTTAGAAGTAAAATGAGTCGTTTTTTTAGCTCACATCGGCAAAGCCTTAGCTCAATACCTTATCGGTCAATTCTTGAATTCATATGATTAAAAGTCCTTAGAAACTCCCGTTATCTTGTGACTAAATCAAAATAAGACACAATGAATTTAGAAAATAAAGTAATTATTATAACTGGCGCATCTAGCGGTATAGGTAGGGCAACAGCAATCAAATTAGCAGATAACGGAGCCAAAGTGGTCTTAATGGCAAGAAGTGAAGATGAGCTGAATGACTTAAAATCTGAAATTACCAAAAAAGGCGGAGAAGCTTTAGTAGTTACAGGCGATGTAACCAAAAAAAGTGATTTCGAGAAAGTCGTATCCAAAACAAAACGAGAATTTGGCAAAATTACAGGTTTGGTAAATAATGCCGGATTAATGCCTTTGTCATTTGTTGAAAAGCTAAAAACTGATGAGTGGGACAAAATGGTAGATGTCAATATTAAAGGAGTTCTTAATGGAGTCGCAGCAGTTTTACCAGAGTTAATAGAAAACAAAGGCGGTAATATTATTAATATCTCTTCAATGGCTGCAAATAGATATTTTCCTGGTGGTGCGGTGTATTGCGCGACAAAATCTGCAGTAAAAATGTTTTCAGAGGGTCTTCGTCAAGAATTGGCACCTAAATACGGTATTAATATTACTTCAATAGAACCTGGTGCAGTTGCTACAAATCTAACTAGCACCATTAGCGATGAGGATATCAAAGAGAAAATAAAGGAAATGCAAAAAATGGACACCTTAGAGGCTGAAGATATTGCAAATTCTATCTACTATGTATTAACACAACCAAAACGTGTAAATATCAATGATGTCTATTTGGTACCAAGTGACCAACAATAATATTATTAATTTAAAAAAAAAGCTATGTCTACGACAACAAAACAAGATACATTCAAAACAATAAATCCTACTACTGGTAAAGAAATTACATCGCATACGTATATGACAGGTGACCAAGTAGAAGAAAGCATACAACAATCTCATAAGGCGTTTCTGAAATGGAAAATGAAATCTATTGAAGAGCGCGGCGAAATTATAAAATCTATCGGTAAAGAACTTCAAAATTATAAGAAAGAGCTGTCAGAATTAATGACCGATGAAATGGGTAAGCTACTTTCTCAAAGTGAGCATGAAGTAGACCTCTGTACTTCAATTTGTGATTACTCAGCCGAGAATGCGCCAGAATTTTTAAAGAACGAAAAACGTGCGTTATCTAACGGAGGAAAAGGAATTATTACCTATTCGCCAATGGGAATCATATACGGAATTCAACCTTGGAACTACCCAAGTTATCAAGTATTACGCTATACGATTGTAAACCTAATGGCGGGTAATAGCATTTTGCTAAAACATGCTTCTAATGTAACGGGTACAGCTAAGTTATTGAAAACGATTTTTGATACTGCCGGCTTACCTGCCGGACTATTTAATGTAATGATAATTGAACATGACCAGTCTAATGCAATCATAGAGCACAAATTAATAAGAGGGGTAACTTTAACCGGTAGCCCAGTTGCAGGTGAGAAAATAGGAGAAAAAGCAGGTGCGCAGTTAAAGAAAACGGTGCTGGAATTAGGCAGTAATGATGCCTATTTAGTTTTAGAAGATGCGGATATTGATTTAGCGGTAGAAAAAAGCGTAATGGGTCGTATCTATAATAATGGGGAAACCTGTATCGCTGCAAAACGATTTATTGCTACCGAGAAAGTGTATGACGAATTCAAAGAAAAATTCGTTAAAGCAATGGATGCTTTAAAAGTTGGTGATCCTAAGAAAAAAGAAACGGAATTAGGGCCAATGGCTCGTGAAGATTTAAGAAAAGAAATTCACGAACAAGTTCTCGAAAGCGTCGAAAAAGGTGCAGAAATATTATGTGGCGGAAAAATTCCAGATGGTGAAGGTTACTTCTACCCTGCTACAGTATTAGGTAATGTAACTCCTGGTCAGCCAGCGTATGATGATGAATTATTCGGTCCGGTTGCATCATTGATTAAAGCTAAAGATGATGAAGATGCTATGCGAATAGCGAATGACAGTAGATTTGGTCTCGGTGGCGGAATCTTTTCTAAAGATATTGAAAAGGCTACAGAACTTGCTGAGAAGCATTTTGATACCGGAATGGTCTTTATTAATTCCTTCGGATTAGCAGAACCTTCAATGCCTTTCGGCGGAGTCAAAGATTCTGGTTACGGTCGTGAACATGGCGGGTTCGGAATGAAAGAATTCGTTAATGTAAAATCCATCATAATAATGGAAGAGAAATAAAAAAATTTATAAGCGGAGAATAGTTTGTCTATACTCCGCTTTTTTAGTATCAGTTTAAGGGTTATCTATAAACCTTTGTTAAAAAATGAATGTTCATTCTTTTTTGTAATATCTTTGACACGTCTAATAATGGTTATTAAGAGTTTATACTCTTTCACATGAAAGTATATAAGTTGTAGCACTAATTATTACATAACTCTTAGGCAATAATTTAGTATAGAATTTAAATAATAACTTATGAATAAGTCCATTAATTTAAAAAAACGTCCGGTAGGTACCCCTACCATTTCTGACTTTGAGTTTGTTGAATCTGATGTAAATCCAAGTATTACTGATGGTCAACTGTTGTTAGAGGCAAAATATATTTCTGTCGATCCCTATTTAAGAGGTCGTATGAGCGATGCCAAATCGTATGTACCACCATTTAATTTAGATGAGCCCATAAGCTCTGGTGTAGTTGCAGAAGTAATAGAATCTAATAATGACAAGTTTAAGAAAGGTGATTTTGTTTCAGGATTATTACAATGGAAAGAAAAGCAAGTTTCAACAGGTGAAGGATTGCAGAAAATTGATAAAAGTAAAGCCCCACTAAGTGCTTATTTAGGTATCGTTGGTATGACAGGCTTAACTGCTTTTTTAGGTCTTCACGAAATCGGGAAGCCTAAGAAAGGTGAAACTTTAGTAGTATCTGGTGCTGCAGGTGCCGTTGGTAGTGTTGTGGGTCAGATCGGTAAAATTCTTGGTTTAAATGTTATCGGTATTGCCGGTTCAGATGAAAAGATTGATATGCTAAAATCTGAATTCGAATTCGACCATGGTATCAATTATAAAACTACCAAAGATATGAAAGCTGCTATCAAAGAAGCAGCCCCTAATGGTGTTGATATTTATTTTGATAATGTTGGCGGACCAATATCTGACGCTGTTTTATTCAATATCAATCAATTTGCACGTATTATTAATTGTGGTGCAATTTCTGTGTACAATGATACAGAAACTCCTATGGCAGTAGCTGTGCAACCTTTCTTGGTTAAGAATAGTGCATTAATGCAAGGTTTTATAGTATCTAATTACGCAGATAAATTCCCCGTAGCTATGAAGCAATTAGCAACTTGGTTAGGTGAAGGTAAATTAAAGTATAAAGAAACTGTTGTTGAAGGATTTGAGAATACGCCACAAGCGTTCTTAGATATGATGGATGGTAAAAATAAAGGAAAAATGATAGTTAAAGTCTAAATAAAAGACTTGCTATAAATCAATAACTTAAAAACAAAAAACAATGAAAATATTATTTGTATTAACGTCTCACGATCAATTAGGGGACACAGGAAAAAAAACAGGATTTTGGATTGAAGAGTTTGCAGCTCCGTATTACGCTTTATTAGACAAAGGTGCAGAAATTACAGTGGCTACACCAAAAGGTGGTCAAGCACCAATTGATCCTAGTAGTGATACTGAAGATGCTCAAACGAAAGATACAAAGCGTTATAAAGAAGATAAAGTGGCACAAAATGCTATTAATCATACAAAGATTTTGGCAGAAGTAAATGCTTCAGATTTTGATGCAGTTTTTTACCCAGGTGGTCACGGACCTTTATGGGATTTAGCGAATGATGCTACTTCTATCAAATTGATTGAAACATTCAACGAACAAGCGAAGCCAGTTGCATTTGTATGTCACGCACCTGCAGCATTAAAAGGTGTTAAAGGAACTGATGGTCAGCCATTAGTAAAAGGTAGAAAAGTAACCGGATTTACAAATAGTGAAGAAGCAGCTGTTCAGTTAACTGAGGTTGTTCCTTTCTTAGTAGAAGATATGTTGCAAGAAAATGGAGGTATCTATTCTAAAAAAGAAGATTGGGCAGCATACGCAATTCAAGATGGTAATTTAATTACAGGTCAAAATCCTGCTTCATCTGAATTGGTTGCAGAGAAGTTATTGGGAGCTTTGAAATAGCATTCAGAATATTAAATGAAAAAGCCCGTAAAATTATTTTACGGGCTTTTTTGTGTTTACTACTTAATCAATCTCTATCAACTCTCTTCTAACAAGGCTTTTACATCGGTAATCAATTGCGCAATAGATGCTCTATTTAATCCGTTATAAATTCCTCTTATGTGTTTGTTCTTATCAATTAATAAGAAGTTCTCGGTATGTAGAAAGTCATTGATATCTTTAGGAATACCTAAATCATTTTCTACAAAATATTCGTTTCTACCTAAGTTGTAAATTTCAGTTTTGTCACCTGTAACCAAGTGCCATTTAGCATCTATAACTCCATTCTTTTCAGCATATGTTTTAAGAACAGAAACTGAATCTATTGAAGGAGTTACAGAATGAGAAAGAATAGCTACTTCATCATTATCTAAAAAGGCTTCTTGCACTTTTGTCATATTATTGGTCATCTTCAAACAAATACCTGGGCAACTAGTAAAAAAGAAATCCGTGATATAGATTTGATTATCAAAAGACTTCTGGGTCAATGTATCACCTAACTGATCTACCAATTTAAAATCAGGAATTTTATGAAATTGCTTCTCTTCTTCCGTATTTGGTGTAACCCAATGTGGTGTAAATGACTCATCATTGTAATATGGCAAGTGCTCTACCCTACTGGTTTCGGTTACCTGAATATTCTCTTTTTTTACCGTTTGTTTACAAGCAGCAAAAAGTAATATAGCAACTATAGAAAGTACTGTCTTGTTCATTATAATTCATTTTCTGATCTAATTACAACTTCATCTTCTAATTGATAGCAAGAATTTGCTCTTTTTAAACCAAATATGCGTCCGTTTTTAGCTTCGTAATTCACGTATAAGGTTCCGTTTTGCAACCAAGCTTTTTGTAGACCTTCTTCTTTCCCGTTGATCAACTGGCGTTCTTTGGCTAATTGACCATCTGAGTACCATTTCTTTTCTACTCCCTCCATATTACCGTTTACATACTTAGCTTCTTGCGCCAGCTGTCCGTTTTCCCACCAACTTTTATAAATGCCTTCTAAACGGTTGTTTTTATAATGGTATTCTACTCTTAAAATTCCGGCATCAGACCATCTTTGAGCAACGCCTTCTCTTTTTCCTTTTACAAAACCCACCTTTTCAGCTAAAGTTCCATTCTCATGTAAGGCTATTGAATACCCCTCATAAGGTGAGTTTTTGTAATACCAAGTTCCTTCAAGTTGATTAAGAACTAATTCTTCCTTAAACTTTGTTTCTTCCTTTATCGGTATTATTTCTTCAACTACATTTTCTGGTTCAGCTGTATTTTTACAACCAACTTGAAAAAGCAGTATGATTAATATGATATGGAAATGGAACTTTTTCATATTTTAATAGCCTTGGTAAGGACCTGCAAATGCTAAGTACGAACCAGTTGTTGAATATACTTCATTAATAATATGGTAATGGTATTCTTCTTCGCCATCTGTGTATTGTGTAGCAGAAGTGTGTCCGCCAGAGGCATCTAAATCTGTTGGATAATCACCTGTAGAATTACATTTACGACCATAAAGAAATACACCATCTAGTAAAACACCTACTAAATTTTCATCATCATCAGTAAATGCTTTAGGCTCTAGATGATAATGATATACTCCAGGACCAATATGAGCACCTGTCCAGTCTAAACTTCCTGCAGCTTGGTCTAAAGCGCCACCACCTTCTTGGTCGTTGAATATAGATGAACCACTAACAGCAATACCTATTGTATTTAACTCTGTTTCAATAGTACTGCCGGTTAAATTAGGTGTTGCATCTACTCTAATAGTTGTGGCATTATTATTACTTGACATAATACTTGGGGTTTTGTTAACGTCAGGTTCTTCTCTATACAATGCATTACCTTCGCCCCAATAAATTGTTTCATGATTAGGTAACCCTGTAGTTTCTACAACAACTTCAGAGCCATCTAAATAAACAGTTACAGCATCTGAATTAAATGCAGCATATGCCGCATGTAATTCTGTTACGACTTCTTCAGAATCATCGTCATCATTACTGGCAATGTCTTCTGTAATATCATCATCAACACTATCGCTACTACATGCAATTAAGGTGATGAACGATAATGCCAAAACAAATGACACTTGGGGAATTCTTTTTAGACTATTTTTTTTCATAATATTTAATTTGAGCTTGATTTCAGCGATTTAACACTACAATACTACTAACTAAGTGCATACCAGATTTTAGAAATCAGTGAATTACACGTTCTATTAAGTGAATCTGGATTTAGATTAAGATGAAACATTTTCACTCACAGATTTTTCTTTCAACAGAAAAATATTTTTTATCAATAGACCTAAACATATGCTGCCTATTAAACCCAAGATGATTAGCGAAGGAGATACTCCTGCATTTTGTTGACTCGCCTCAACGAACTTATTTCCATTAACTTTTAGATTTAAAGTATGGTCATTATCATTATTTAAAATGAATTGATCTTTACTGAAGCCATCTTTAAAAATGAACAATGCACTTTGACTTCTACCAATATCTTTAAATGCTGTATTTCTTACGCGTATAGATTGTAAATCTGAAGGAATACCAAATACTTCAAACACTACTTTTGTCTCATGACCTAGTTTAACCATACCTTGACCTAGGGTGATTTTTGAACCATCATTAAAACTAATATCCAAATTGTTTTTAATGTGCTCCAACACCATTTGTTGAAACTCCTCGGGGGTTTTATACGGAGTTTCTGCAAAATGTGTTCGTACTTCTTGCTGAAAAGCGGTTAATGAAGAACTTATCTGTAGTACCCAAATGTTGTTTTCCTTCTCAACTAGCATAATTGTAGAGGCATCTGGGTTGTGGGCATACCCTAGCAATGAAAATAGCCCGGTTATATAAATTAAGATATACTTTTTCATAATAATATTTTTAGTTTACGTAAGCACCTTTTAATCCATCAATAAAGTTGTTATTACCAGCTGCATCTACATGGTAATGGTAACCTCTAGTATCATCAGAATGTCCTCGAAGTTCATCCAAATCGGTAGCATCGACACCGCTGCTATCAGCCAATTCATAAATCCCAAATCCATCCAAAGCATAACCAATTAAGGCAGCATGTCCGTCATCTTGCGCTACTTTAGTACTAAAGCCCGTTGCTGCATGGTAATGATAACCTTGGTGAACGTTAATATGTCCGCCAGCATCATCAAAGGGAGCTAAAGTATAGGCACCAAGAATATTATCTACTGGCGCCGGAGCAGAAAATTCGATACCATTTAAAGCAACACCACGTGTTGATGGAGCTGTTGTTGTTCCTGGACCTCCAGGGCCACCTGCGGTAGTAAATAGTACAGGAGTATCTTGTGAAACCGGAGTAATAGGAATAGTCCATGTTTGCGTCAAATCAGTGATATATGAAGGTAGACATTCAACACAGAAATTTTCATATTCTGTGCCAACATTAGGGTTGGCTGCATTTTCACAATCTTCTTGGGTATCGGTAATATAAATATCACCGTTGGCATCGTACATCAACCAATTTGGATCATTATAGAATGTTGCCATATTTTCAACGAAAGCACCATCTACATCATATACTTCTCCACCTTCTAGCCAAATACCACCTGCGGTAGCATCATCTTCAATATTACCAGGGCACCATGGTCCCATTTCATGATCACCAGGTAGACTGGTCGTAACTATTTGATAACAATCTGTTTCAGTACCGTCAGATAAAGTACAGGGCACAGTTGTAATGGTTACAGAGCCATCGGTAGTATAAAAATAAGAAGCATCAACACTTACTGTATTTGTATTTTCATCAGTGGTGTCATCGTCAGTGCCATCGGTAACTGTATCGTCTTCATCTTCAATTACCGAATCATCTGTAGACGAAGAGTCATCGTCACTACAACTTACAAAGGTTATAGCGGTAAAGGCAAAAAGAAAGTAAGCCAAAATCGAGTATTTATTTTTATGGATCATAATTTTATGTATTAAATTGTTATTATTTTAAAGTGATTAGGGTCTGTTCAACTCTTGATTCAACTTTGTGGCAATTGTTTCTGTTTTCTGTCTCAAATTCTTTGCAATAGTCAATTGTCCTTTAGTTTGCAATAGTCTATCTATAATACTGTTTTGATACTCTCTATTTACCAGTAGTTCGGTATAGTTAGATTGATTGCCATATACTTTCATTCTATTATAGTTATAGCTATTTTGAGGCAAAATTTCAATTAATGAAATATGCTTTTCTATAATGGGTTTTAACCTATTCGATATAATACTTTCAATTTTATCTTGTTGATTATCAAAACTATCCAATTCATTAGGGTAAGCAGCAATTAATTGTTTAAGAGAATCACTATCAATAAATTCAAATTTGTTAGTAACATTTATCGAGTTAATAGCTTCATCGCGCACTATAGTTCTCTCATAGTTTAAATTCACTATTAACTCTTTAGCCTCTTGTGATAATTCATTGGTAGGAATACCCAAATAATTAATAGTATTTTGAAGCTTTTGTATGCTATTTGTATATTTTACAATGGCACTATCTAGAACAATTAAATTAGTATCCAATTCTTGACTTAAACTTTTATATATTTTTAGTTCAACGATTCTATTCTTCTTGATTTCATTAATGCTGTTTATTTTCCAAGCAATTAAAAGCCCAACAACAATTAACAACACTTCACCAAGGGCATAAATAAAATAACTTTTGAATTTTTCTAAATCTATTAATTTTCTTCTAACTTTTCTGAATAATACCATTGAAAGTTATTTTATAATCCGTCGTAAGACTGTTTGAAAATAAAGCTCCATGATTTCTCATGAAGCTTTGAGCTAACTTCAACAACAATTATTATCTATTTAAGTAACTATTTACTGCCGCAGTTCTACTTGTGGCATGTGCATTTAGTTCATTTACTGCATTTTGAAAATCTGTACTAGAATTTAAAAATGTATACCCATCAATTTCAGAAGTTGCATAAGGCTCTACTAGTGCAGAATAAGTAGCATACAATGCTTGTACCGTTGCTTCGTTAAACGGACCTTCAATAACTTCTTGAACATAGGCATCGTATTTAGCTTGGTAAACATCATCATTATACAAGTATGAAATTAATGGCCATTGAGATGCAGTAATATTTGAGAAATCTAACTCTGCAGAACCTTGTTGTTTCCCAGCTTGTAAAGCTTCATTATTGTCCCATGGTATCCACGTTAACTTACTGTTATCCGGATTATTATATAGATAGTAGTTGTGAGACATTCTACCATAAGTATCCCAATTTTGTATAACGGTATTGGTAGCCAAGTATTTCAAGAACACATCAGTATCAAGCGTAGCATCTAAATTTGTTCTCCATGCTGCAGCATCTGTTGTTCTTGACGCATCATGTAGAATATTTAAAAGACTTTCTACATCAGTAAAATCAGCATCATCTTCGTTTGTTTTTTTAACATACTCATCTTCATCATAAGTACCTGCGGCAAAAGTAGCGGCATCACCATCTGGCTTATACAAATTTCCGTCATCATCAGAAAACTGCTCATCTATTACGGTATCATCAACTTCTTCAACAAGGGTGTACAATCCGAAATAAATAGGACCATCTCCATGATCAACATAAACCGTGTAAAATGCAGTGTTTGAAACGGCTAACCCTGCACTGCGAAACACATCTGCAGCCACTTTTTCGCGAAGCATTGATTTATCGTCAAAGTTATTTTTAAGACTTAACTTCTTAAATCCATAAAAGCGTTGATTGTCTATTTGAGGATAATCATCTTCATACTCGTCAAAATCTAGTTTAAAGGAAAGTTTTAAGTTCCCAGCTTGCCAAGTAGATTGTAAGCTAGAGTTTCCTTTAAATCGAACACCAACTCTATACCATTCTATACCTTCATAGAATACTTCTGCAGGAACAAATATAGGATCCTCATCAGTTGATGTAGTGCCCACTGGTCCGCCTCCTTGGCTAGATCCGCCAAAAGAACCATAAAGAGATGTCATGTTATCTAACATACTATCCCAACGCTCTTCGGTTATAACAATATCAAGGCGTTTTACCGCATTATCTTCAAATACCTCTTCAAAATCTGGGTCGGCGTCTTTACTGTGTGTTGCCGTGGTCCAATCTGTAGCCTCAAAATCGGTATCGTCAACAGTTGTACTAACTTCTTCCTCTTCTACAATTTCTTCAACATCCGCGTCGGTACTTGTTATCGTGTCATCATCGCTACAAGCAATAAAAACAGAAATAAATAAGAAAAACAACATCTTTTCGATCGGAAAAACAGACTTGATATCTTTATAACTCATGTGTAAAATTTTAAGGATTAATGTGAATTAGTCTCTAGATCTTCTTTTTGGTTTAGGAGCGTTATCTAATTCTTCCTTAGAAAGAAAACCATCTTCATTCGCATCAATCTTATCAAAATCATCTTTTAAAGGTCCTTTTACTTCTTCTTTAGAAAGTTGACCGTCTTCATCTTTATCCATTTGCTTTAAAAGCTCAGTTGTCGTTGGTGGTTCTTTTCTATCTCCTTTAGACTGTGCATTTGCGGTAACGGTTCCAAAAGCAACCAACATGGCAAATAATAATCCTGTTTTTAATGTAATACGTTTCATATGTTTTAATTTTAATAATTAATATTCGAGAACAAAGATGTAAGAATCTTTAATGTAATATGAGCGCATTAAGTGTTTACCGTTTACTTTTAAGTGAATGGCATGTTATAAACAGCGAACTCTTTAGAATCACCTATTTAATCCCTTGTTTACGGGGTTTGTTTGAATTTTTATTCCTTTTATTTGCAACATGAACAGACATAAGAATTTTATATTTCACGTAGCGCTTTGGTTACTGATTTGGTCAACTGCTTGGATTTTTAGTGGCAGTGATATTCAATTTGCAGCTGAAAATGGATTAGCACTCGTGTTTCAAATTTTAGTGATTGCCATATTAATCTATTATACGGTTCCACAATTATTACTTAAGAAAAAGTATATAGCATTTACTGTAGTCTCTATAATTACGGTTTTTGTAGTCACCCTAATATTAACCAATGTTGTTCCAGATCAGATACTAGGACCAGAAAATACCATAGGTCAGGCACCTGGACCTAGATTGGGACCGAGACCCGAAGGGCTTGGACCAGGGTCAGGACCTAGATTTGAAGATGGACCACCATTAGAAAGTAACCGCAGACCTCCATCGCGGTTCTTTATCAATTTATTATTGATTGCAATTGCCTATGTGATTGGTACGCTTGTGGAGATATTTCTATTAGCTCAGCGCAAAGAAGAGGAAATAGTCATCAATAAAAATGAAGCATTACAAACAGAATTGAAGCTGTTGAAGTCGCAGATCAATCCGCATTTTTTATTTAATGCCTTAAACAACATATATGCATTATCTGCAATAGATTCTGGAAGAACACAAAAGAGTATTAGTTATTTGTCTGATATGCTTAGGTATGTTTTGTATGAGTGTGAGCAAGAAATTGTTCCGCTTTATAAAGAGATAGATTATATTGAAAATTATATAAAATTGTTTTGTCTTAAGAGTAGTAAAACATATCCTATAACTACTACATATTCTATAGAAAATCAGAATATTCAAATTGTGCCCATGTTATTGATTCCTTTTTTGGAAAATGCCTTAAAGCATAGTAATATTGAAAAAATAACTGGCACATTTATCAATCTGAAAATTAATGCTACCGAAAATAGTCTTGATTTTGAATTAGAGAATAGTAAACCTGAATTTAAGATAGTAAAGGATGATGTTGGTGGTATTGGAATTGAAAATGTAAAGAAACGTTTGTCCATTCTATATCCAAACCGACATGAATTGGTTATAAATGAAACCACAGAGGCTTTTAAAGTGAATTTAAAACTGCAGTTGAATGAATAGTATAAATTGTATAGTCGTAGATGACGAAGAATTGGCACGAGCCCTACTAATAACTTATATCGAAAAGTTAGATTTTTTAAATTTGGTAGGTGAAGCTGAAAATCCGTTAGAGGCTTTACAATTAATGAAAAAACATGATGTAGATGTTTTGTTTTTGGATATTCAAATGCCCGAAATAAAGGGGACGGATTTTGCTAAAATGGTAGATTCCAATACCAAGATAATTTTCACCACAGCATACTCTCAATACGCTTTAGAAGGCTATGAATTGAATGCTATAGATTACCTCTTAAAACCTATTACTTTCGAGCGATTTGTTACTGCGGTAAATAAGGTAAAAACCAATAAAACAGTAGATAAGTCTGATTCATTTACTATTAAATCTGGTTATGATTTGCATAAGGTGAAATTTGAAGATATTCAGTATATCATCAGCGATAGCGAGTATGTCACCTTTCATATGGCTAATAAGAAAATCATAAGCAATCAACGTTTAAAGGCTTTAGAACAAGAATTACCGAGTGCCATGTTTATGAGGGTTCATCGATCATACATTATCAATAAAAGCAGCGTAACGGGTTTAAAGGGTAGAGATTTAATGCTTTCTGATGTTATTATCCCTGTAAGTGATTCTTATTATGACAAGGTTAAAGACGAAGTGTTTTAATCGATATTTTCTTCCATTTTATACCAACTATTAATTCAAAACTTCTGAAATCACCAAAGAATATCTAAGTATCTAATTTTTAGAGAACTATAGTCGTGACCCTTAAATTGTGAATATCTATTGCATTTTTTGGCTTTGCAAACTATGACTAAGAAGTATATTTAGCACCCCAAAATAAATGGAAATTATGAGTGCAACTTGGTACGAGTGTAAAGTAAAATATAGAAAATTAGACGATGCTTCAGGTATGTTGAAGGTAAAAACAGAACCTTTTTTGGTTGATGCCATTTCGTATACTGAAGCCGAAAGTAGAATTACCGAAGAGATGTCGGTTTATTTAAGCGATACGGAAGAAATTAAAATTACCAATATTAAGGTGGCTAATTTTGCCGAAATTCATCCGTTCGAGAATTCAGATAGATGGTTTAAATCTAAAGTGTCTTTAATTGCTTTTGATGAAGAAAGTGGTAAAGAACGTAAAACGAACATGTATTTATTGATACAGGCGAATGACGTAAAAGAAGCTTATGATAATACGATTAGCGTAATGAAAGATACCATGGGTGAATACTCGGTACCTTCAATAGCAGAATCACCAATTATGGATGTTTTTCCATATTTTTCTGGTGAAGAAGATGATATGGAACGTGTAGAAAAATTCAATGTATTGAAAGATTCAGTTCCTGTTGATAATTCAATGGATGAAGAATTAGAAATGAGTGACGTATTATCTAGCGAAGAATAAGCACAGTTGGTTAAATAGTATAAAAAAGAGGACCCATCGGGTCCTCTTTTTTATTCATAACAGTTTAGAATTTACTTCATTAACAGCACATTATTAATAACATGTACCACTCCGTTAGAAGCTTTTACATTACCTAAAACAACTTCTGTTTTATTTCCCTTTTCATCCTTTAAAATAATTTTATCTCCTGTAAGACTAGCGGTAATATCTTTTCCACCAACGGTTGTAAAGGTATATTTTCCATTTGCCCCTTTAATAGCAGCTACCAATTTATCGCTTGTTATTACACCAGAAACAACATGATATTGTAATATTTGAGTCAGTAGCTCTTTATTTTCTGGTTTTCCTAATTCTGCAATAGACATTTTTTTAGGTAGCTTCTCGAAGGCATTATTCGATGGAGCGAATACGGTGTAACTACCAGGCTCAGAGAGCATTTTATCTAAATCGGCAGCTTTAACTGCAGAAACCAATGTAGACAGTTCTGGATTGTTACTTGCTACTGCAGCAATACTAGTTGCCATCATCTCTTTTTGTTTGGCTTCCTCTTTCATTTTCATTTCCTCAGCCTGTACGTTCGCTTCTTCCATCGCCACTTTTTCTTCCATGGCTTTTTTATCAGCGTCTATTTTTGCTTGATCTTTACAAGAACTTAAAGCCAATATGGCTATACCGACAAATAATAAATTTTTAATTTTTCTTAGTTTCATAATTTTTGAAATTTACTCGATTACCGAGATTAATTAGTATGAGGCTTACCTCGAATTTTTATTTTGGTTCATTAAGACTCCGAACTAGATTAAGCAAGAAGACTTTTATTTATTTACGTAATAATTAATAGAAAGTTTTATAAAATTAATTTCAACAGATACATTAATGATTACAAACAATAATGCAGCTACATCAATACCTATTTCAACTAAACAGGTACCATATCAGAATATACTCTTCTATCCCAATTGCGGTGTTTTGCAATACTTTTGGCAAAATTAGTTGCACTATCATTGATGTGTATAGCTTTATCATCTTTGTAATTAGAAGCAAAAGATTTATCTAAAACCTTTTCACCTTCATCATCGACTGCAATAGCTTTACAATATTTAAAAGTTTCATTAATGAATTTTAAATACTTGCCATTTTTCAGCAATGCGTTTACAGATTTTTCCCCTCCCGGAATATAAATTGCATCGAAAAGTACACTTTCAGTAGTTGCGATTGCGGCATCTACTTTATGATCCATATTTTGGTCACATGTTATGTTTCCGCCATGTGGGGCAACAATTTTTACTACAGCGCCTTCTTTCTCCAGTTTGTCTTTTATAGCGGTATAATTCTTCATGCTAAATCCATCAGCTGCAAGCACAGCTATTTGCCTAGTAGCAATACGATCAAACTTTGTATTTGCCATGCTCAATGCCTCTGATTTATCTAGATAATTTTTCTTTTTACCAGGTTGATGTTTCTCAACATCTGCATCGGCACCAATTGCTTGATTAATTGGTTGTTCAATATTTTTCGGAATTTTCATACCCAAACCTTCCGAAACTGTTTTAGCCAAATCCGTATCAATTTGAGCAATTAACCATAACATGCGTTCTTTAATATGATCATGGTTACATTTCCCTAATTCAAATGTATACGCAGCTGCCACGTGCTCTTTTTCCCAATCAGCCAAACTTCTATAAAACAATGCAGGTTGCGAAAAATGGTCACTGAAACTTTCGCTTCTAGTTCGAATTTTTTTAGCATCTATTCGTTCTTCATAAGAATGAAATGCGCCCTCTGCCATTTTTGAAAGATGCGGACAACCACCGTTTAGACTATTCGGAAAATATGCCGTCTGCCCTTTCGGAATATCCATCTGCATATGTGCATCACGTTGATTATTATGCGTTTCTACAATAGGACGGTTGATCGGAATTTGATGGAAATTCGGACTACCTAAACGTGATAATTGTGTGTCTCGATAAGAAAACAAACGACCTTGTAGTAAAGGATCATTGGTAAAATCAATACCCGGAACAATATGGCCTGGTAAAAATGCCACTTGTTCTGTTTCTGCAAAGAAATTCTCTGGGTTTCTATTCAAGGTCATTTTACCTATAATCTTTACAGGCACCATTTCTTCAGGAATCAGTTTTGTAGGGTCTAATAAATCGAATTCATATTTATGTTCGTCAGCCTCAGGTATAATCTGAAGACCTAACTCCCATTCTGGAAATTGACCAGATTCAATGGCATCCCATAAATCTCTACGGTGAAAATCTGGATCAGCACCATTAATTTTCACAGCCTCTTCCCACGTCACAGAATGAATTCCTAAAGTAGGTTTCCAATGAAATTTTACAAAATGTGCCTCACCTTTATCATTTATTAATCTAAAGGTATGAATACCAAAACCTTCCATCATACGAAGACTTCTAGGAATTGCCCTGTCGCTCATCGCCCAAATATGATTGTGTAAAGTTTCTGTAGTCAATGAAACGAAATCATAAAACGTATCATGTGCAGAGGCTGCTTGGGGAATTTCTTTATTAGGCTCTGGTTTTACAGAGTGAATTAAATCTGGAAACTTCATGGCATCTTGAATAAAGAAAATAGGCATGTTGTTACCCACCAGATCCCAAGTACCTTCTTGGGTATAGAATTTAACGGCAAAACCTCTAACATCTCTTGCCAAATCTGGTGAACCCTTAGAACCTGCTACTGTTGAAAAACGCACGAAAACAGGAGTCTTACGTTCAGTGTCTGTAAAAATACCTGCTTTACTGAACTCTTCAATACTTTCATAAAGTTCAAAGTAACCGTGGGCAGCGCTACCACGTGCATGCACAATGCGCTCAGGTATTCTCTCATGGTCAAAATTGGTAATCTTTTCTCGAAGAAGAAAATCTTCAAGAAGCGTAGAACCGCGCTCGCCAGATTTTAAACTATTATTAGTGTCATTAACTTTTAAACCTTGATTGGTTGTCAAAGCTTTGCCATTCATATCTTTTTGGAATTTCTCTAAATCCTTGATTTTTGCTGATTTATCATTTTTCATTGTGTAGGATGTTTCAATTGTTCCAATAAAATTATTAGTAATAAAAACGATCAATTAACTGTGAAAAATATAAAATGGTCTCTATTAGAAATAAGTGGTTAAAAATTATGTTTTTGCGAAAGAATTCAAACATAATTAATATGCTCATGTAAAGCGGGTCGCTTATTATAATGTATTAGTGTACGATATATTCATAATTCTGAATTCACGCTCAACATTACCTAATTGTAATGTTGCAGTATCGCCAACATGTTTAGATATTAAAACTCGAGCTATTGGTGATAAAAACGAAATTTTACCTTTCGCTATGTTTGCTTCATCAACCCCTACTATTTGAAATTGTTGCGGTGTTTCAGTAGTATCAATTACTACTAGTACCGTTGCACCAAAACGAACTTCATTCTGAGGTTGTTCATTTAGATTTACAATTTTTGCGCTAGCAATGCGCTCATTCAGCAATTGTAATTTAACATTAATTAAATTACTTGCAATACGTCTTTCTTTCTCGTTGTCGTGTTGTAAAGATTCTTTTTCAAGTGATAAAGCATTTCTTTCTTCCAATAAATTGTTATACCCTATTTTGGTAACATAATTAACCGCTCCGCTGGGTAAATCTGCCCTTGGTGGTACCATCGGTATTTCTTCCTGATCTTCTTCTTTAACAAAACCTCTGCTCATTACTTTTTAATTTGTAATGAATTTAAAGCTTATTAAAATGCGGCATTAATGAGATTCAATATATAATTACCTCGATTAATTAGATTGCAGTAACTTTTATATGGTGTCAATTTAAACGTTATGAGTTTAATGAATTATCATTTATATATTCTAAAAACCGAGGTTTGTATTGCTCTGAAACAGTAATACGTTGTTTGTTGATAATGATTTGACTACGCTCAACCACTTCAACATATTTCAGAGCTACAATGAATGATCGATGTACACGCATAAAATGTGTTCCCGGTAATTCCTCCTCCAAACTCTTAAGACTCATTAATGTTAAAATAGCCTTAGGGTTATCCTTCAACCAAATTTTAATGTAGTCTTTCAATCCTTCAAAATACAATACATCGGCAAGTTTAATTCTCAGTTGCTTGTATTCTGACTTTACGAAAAGAAACTCCTTTTCTTGAGGTATTTCTTTATTTTGAACCGTGGCGTTACCTCTAACTAAAGAAAACCATTCTAAAGCTTTATTTGATGCCGTTAAGAATTCGGCATAATCGAAAGGTTTAAGTAGATAATCTAAAGCCTCTACTTTAAAGCCCTCTAGTGCGTATTGATCAAATGCAGTGGTGAAGATCACTTTAGAATTTTTCGGGAGCATTTTAGAAAATTCAATTCCTGTTAAATCTGGCATCTGAATATCTAGAAAAAGAAGGTCAACCTGTTCTGAATTTAAAAACTGCATCGCTTCAATTGCGCTATTACATTTTTTAATCAACTTTAAATAAGGAGTCTTTGCTACATAACTCTCTACTAGATTAACAGCCATAGGCTCATCATCAACAATCATACAGGTTATTTGAATAGCTTCCATTTTGGTTTTTAAAATTTATTAATGAACAGTACTTTCTAAATTTAGACGTAAATGATTCTATGATATTCGTTTATGTAATAAGTGATTTTACTATCAGATAGTTTATTCAACAGTATACCTAACAAGCACCTCATTATCTAAAATTACATTAGTAGACCATATAAACTGGGCATCTGCTGCACTATTATCAAAAATATCGGTAAAGTTGGTGTATGAAGATTTGTTGTCAACACCTATAATTTCATTAGTATACTCAGACGCATTAGGCCATTGACTATCATCGAAATTTGTTGATTGCCAATCAACTGGAGTTTTCCAGTGTAAGGCAAAGTAAGAAGTTCCGTCATCTGAACCTTCGGTACTGCAATTATCACTTAACCGTAAAACACCTTCTTCAGAAACACATGATAAGTCTTTTATTGGTGCGGTGTAATAGGTCTGTGCTTTCCAATTAGAATTAGTTGTGGCTATTATTTCATTTTTGGCATTTTTAAAAACAGCTACCATACCACCATCTCCAGGGTGAAACGCTTTTCCTCTATTGCTTTCTGATCCTAAACCACTATTCTCTTCCCAGTCTACTAATTTCATAGCTATTGTAAAAGGCGTTTTCACCTTAAAACGAACAATATTAGAATTGAATTGGGTAAAAGGAACATTGTCCTTACCTACAGGTATGCCATTAATGTACATTTCAAAATAGTTATCGGCAAATACATATGCCGTAACAACCTCACCATCGGCATCAACTTCTATAATATCTGTTCCGTCTAAAGCTGCTAAAGCTTCATCTGCCGTTATATATTCTACTTTTGTACACGGATTAAACAAATCTGATGCAAAAGGAAAACTATCATCAGTAAAATTTACTTCTGCAGGAACCGTCCATTTACTGCCATCTGTTGCAGTAGACGTACCAATTGGTGCTTCTCTACCCCTATCGCAATTAAATATATTTTGAGTTAGTACTGTTGCGGATCCTTGAGATACAGATGCTGTGCCTTTATAAACTTCTGAATTTTCGGCTGTCGTTTTTTTACTGTTTTGCCCGTTTTTACAAGCTGTCATCGTTAAAGAAGCGAAAACAAAGAGTAGTAAAGTGTTCTTTAAGTATATCATTTTTTTGTTATTTTAATTTGAGTATATATAGGTTAATGTTGTTCTATCAATAATTTTCATGGTAGTCAATGCATTCATAAATACATTGTAATCTACATTTAAACTATGTTTTTTTGGTAAACTAGTTGGCGTATCTGATAAGGCATAAAGTGCTATAGTGTATTTATGTTTTCCTTTCCCCCTAGAACAAGGCGATGTGTAGGATATGGCTGTACCATCTTTATTGGCTCCCATAAACCAATTTCCTTTAGAAGCCATTTTGTATGGTATCTCTGTGGTTTCAGAATCTATATCCCATAACAACAGATAGGAATTAATTTCTGTTTTATTATCTTTTTTTGGATAATGATACATGACAACTGCCAACGATTTAGTGTCTTCTGGCACATTTTCCCACGAAAGTGGAATGGAGTTTTCAACATCATTGACCTTCTCTTCGCACTTATAAGCATCCAATAAAACACCATTCTCTATAGCAATACTGGTTAGTTTGAAATCTGAATGTATGGTTTTGAAATTATCATGATTCACTTCTGTAGTTGCATTTTTATTGTTTTTACAAGACATCAAACCAATAATAAGTATGGGAATTATAAATTTTGAATATTTCATTTTTCTCTTGGTTTATAGGTTTCAACAGTTGATGTACCGTCAGGATTTATAAATTGATAGGTGTAAGTATCTTCACTGTCCCACTCATAATTTATAATAAATTCATTGGAATCTAAACTGTAGGTTAAGGAATATGAGTTTTATCCTAAGGATTTAAAATCAATAATCTCCGCACCTCGTAACGGTCTTAATGCAGGTCTTAATTCTTGTGTTCTAGGTTGCGGATAAACTTGGTTTTCAGGTACTTTTGTTTTTGGGTCTAATTGTACTTCGCCCCGCATACCTGCAATAAAATAGGGATATTCTTTAATGGTGTGATATTGATACGAACCATCTGAATTTGTTTTTCCTAAAAATTCATCTAATGTATCTGTGGTTTCGCCGTATACAGGAAATCCATCAACAGCATAAGCAACTGGATTCCCCGCACCAACTTGGTCCTGCAAATGTAGAGGAGGTAAATGGTAGTGATAATCGTCTGCACGCCCGCAATGTCCGCCCCAATTATCTAACTCTCCAATAGCATTCGCATCTTCACCTCTATTGTTTAAAGGGTTAAATATGGGGATTCCATTTACTGCAACAGCTATCGCACCTTTTAGTAAATTGGTTTTTGTAGATAACGGATGTTCCGCCATTTTTGGATGCGTAGGTATAGCCCAACTATTGTCACCCGTGTAATTTTGTTTTATAGGCACTTGTTGTTGCCAGTTTGTGATACCAACCATCATTTCATGATCTGGTAACCCATTCGATGAAATATACAGATAGTTCTCATCTGAATGTGTTGTGACACCGTCAAATTTTTCAAAAAAGGTTTGCATCAGCGAAACATTATATGCTGGTACTTGTAAAGTACTTGTTTTAGTAGTACTGGTATTTTTACACGATACTATTAAAATTACACCTAACCCAAGTACTCCGTGAGTAAAATACACTGCTTTCTTTTGTTTTATCAGTTTAAAAACAGAAAAGGACAAAAGAATAATACCTAAACCAATAATAGCCCAATTAAAATTTGAAAGTGATTGAGAATCAGCTTCAATACCTATTGTGCTATTTAATGAATGAATGAACTCATTTTTACTTTTAATATAATCTTGATCAGCTTCTGCAAAGTCTGTAATTTGAAAAGTTTGAATACTATGGTTGCCATCCATGAGCCAAACTTCACCGTTTTCATAAGAAATAAAATCAGCATTGAATAGTTCATTTGTTGTTAACTCCCATTGTTTGGATGGAGTTCCATGTCCACCCTCATGAGCAGAAATAGCACCGAAGGATAAGACGACGAGGATAATTAAAATTGAATGTTTCATAGTCTTTCGTACTAATATTTATAGTTGTTATTTTTTAAAAAAAATCAAAAATTTATTCTTTTAAAGTGTTTTTAATTTTATCAATATTTAAGCTGTTTGCCATAGCATTAAAAATTTTATAATAGGCACTCTCATTGCTGTACAATGCCTCATGAGTACCCTGTTCAATAACTTTTCCTTTTTCTAAAACAATGACATTTTCAGCATCGATTATTTGAGAAATACTATGGGAAATAAAAATTACTGTTCTCCCCTTTTTTATGGCGTCTAAACTTTTCTTTATTTTTTCTGTTGCTATAGCATCTAAACTTGCCGTGGGTTCATCAAGAAAAATAATAGGAGGATTTTTCAAAAATAATCGTGCTATAGAAACCCGCTGTTGTTGCCCTCCAGACAGTAATGTTGCTTTTGAATTATAGCCCTCTGGTAATTGAATAATTTGCTCATGGATATAGGCTTGTTTTGCTGCCGCTATAACCTCGTCGTCTGTAGCATTTTCTTTTCCGTAAAGCATATTTTCCTTTATGCTACCATTAAATATATGGTTCTTTTGTAAGACCAACCCAATGTTATCTCTTAGCCAATGCGTATCATACTCTTGTAAATCAACACCATCCAAAAGTATTTCGCCTAAAGTGGGTGCGTAGAACTTATCTAACAAATTAATCACCGTGCTTTTTCCAGCACCACTTAACCCAACTAGTGCATTTATCGTATTGGGTTTAATAACCATCGAAACATCATAAAGGGCATTGGTTCCGTTTGGATATGCAAAATCAACATTATTAATTTCAAAAGTACCGTTGAATTTTTCAGGAATGTAATTGCCACTTAATTCTGTTTCTTCATCGGCGTCCATAATTTCAAAAAAAGCATCCGAATATATTATCGCATCTTGTACTTCATCATAAATGCGATGTAGCTGTTGTATAGGTGCCGATACATTGTTAAATAGTAAAATATGAAACATTATGGCGCCGATAGTCATGCTGCCGTTTAAAACAAAATAAGCGGTTAATATGATAATAATTACGACTCCAAATTGTTCTGTGAATTTTTTCAATCCGTCAAATAAGAAACTTAATTTTCTTGTTTGCAATTGATTTTCAGTCATGTCTAACTGAATGGCTTCATGCTTTTTACTTTCAAAATTTTCTCTTGTAAATGATTTTATAACAGTAATAGAATTTATTAAACCAATAATGCCATTATTCTTTGTTTCTCTATATTTTCTCATGGTGCGTCTAAAACCTTTCAGTTTTTTAGCTTGCAGACTGCTTATGTAGAAGAAAAGTGGAATAATTGAAAGACTCACTAGCCCAACATACACGTTAGCGTTAAACATGATAATTAAAGCTACAAAAGCATTAAAAAATAAAGGTAATATGTCAATAAAAAAGTTTTTTACTAACTGTGTAAGGCTAGAGACGCCTAAATCTATTCTGGTTTGTAATTTGCCGCTTTCATTAGTTGGAGAACTATAAAAAGCCATTTTGTAAGTCAATATGCGTTCTACAATGTTTTGGGCAAAGTCTTTTGAAATATAAATTTTCATTTTTTCTCCGTAGAACTTTTGACCAAATTGTACTAGTGCATAAAACCCTTCCTTTAAAAGAAGAATAATACTAATTGTTGCTAATAGCGAAAACCCATCTTTTACGGTTTTATTTGCGTCACTTAATGTGGTTAATTCATCAACGGTGTAGCGCAATACTAACGCATTAACCTGCGCCAATAAGGCACCAATTATAGTTAGGATTAAAGACGCAATCACCAATTTTTTATAAGGTTTTACGTACTCCCAAAGTTTTTTAAAAAGCTCTATTAGCGTCTGCTTAGAGGCATCTTTCATATATTAAAGTTTAAACGAATTGTATTTATTTAAAAGCATTAAAAAAACATAATTAGTATTGAACTAGAGTATCCAGTTTATCACTGTCAATACTATTCAAAAAAATAAGAATCTAATGATGCTTATTTAGTCTCTATTTTTAAATTTACCCTGTAAACACCAGCTTTAAGTTCCTTTTCAAAAGTATGTTTGTTTGGATATAATAACTGTAAGCGTTTTTCTAGATTAGCCAACCCAATTCCTGAACCGCTTTTATCATCATCCTGTTTAGGGAAATTATGGTTTTCAATTGTGAAATCCACCATGTTTTCCTTAATGGTCATATCAATTGAAATGATACTATTTTTGTTCGCAGAAACCCCATGTTTAAAAGCATTTTCAATTAGAGAGATGAACAATAATGGAGCAATTTTAGTTTGTGGTTCACTAATTGGAAAGCTAGATTCTACGGTTGTTTTATCTGTTAAACGAAGATTCATTAAGTCAATATACTTTCTCATGAATTCAATTTCCTTTGAAAGAGGAACTAATTCAGTACTTGTTTCATATAGCAAATAGCGCATTAGCTTGCCTAAACTATGAATAGTAGATTTTGCTTTATCTGGAGAGATATCTACAAGCGAATATATATTATTCAAAGAATTGAAAAAGAAATGGGGTTGTAACTGATATCTAAGATGCTGCAGTTCAGTTTGTAATTTAAAGTTATCCGCTTCCTTTTTCTCCGCTTCAGTTCTAACCCATCTTTTAGTGGTCTTAATGGCTATTGAAAAAAGTAAAGGTGCTGCATAAGACAACATTTGTACATATAAGAACAGTTTAAATGGCGGTCCTTCCCTATTCTCATCAGGCTGGCGCTTTTTTATAAGTTCGGCAAAATAATTATCCTCAATAAATTCTTTCATCAAAATAAAAAAACCAATAATCACTAAATTGATAAGAATAAATGCTACCGTTTTATTCGGAAAAAGGAATTTGTCTATTAGCAAGAAAAAATTCAGATAAAATATGATTGCATAGAACAGCATCGGTATTAAGAAATGGGCAATTAATCTATTATTGTCCAAGTCTTGACCGTATGATAAAACAAAAGGTATGCTGAACAGCACCAACCAAATCAGTAGATGCTGAATAATTATTATTTTTTTATTCTTGTACATAGTTTTTTATTCATAACGTAATGCTGTGATAGGATCTAGCGAAGATGCTTTTCTTGCCGGATACCAGCCAAAAAATATACCTGTTACCGCACAAACGGCAAACGATATTATTATTGAATACAATGCAACACTTGTAGGCCAATGTAAGAACTTTTCAATAAAAACGGTAGCACCTAAACCTAAGATTACACCAAGGAGTCCACCAGTAATACTAATTAATATTGCTTCAATAAGAAATTGCATCAAAATATCAGAACCCTTACCGCCAACAGCCATACGAAGTCCTATTTCTTTTGTTCGCTCTTTTACCGATAAGTACATGATATTCATAATACCAATACCACCAATTAATAATGAAATACTGGCAACTGCAACCAAAAGAATAGTAAGCATTTCACTTGTAGAGCTAAAGGTAGAAATTAACTCTTCCATGGAACGAACCGTAAAATCATCATCTTCGGTATCCATTAACTTATGTTCTGCACGTAAAATGTCGGTTACTTCTATTACAGCATCGGGTGCATCATCTTCACTAGTGGCAGATGCCATTATCTGATTTAAATAATCAATAGCCAGAATTCGTTTTTGTACCGTGGTGTAAGGAGCGATAACCACATCATCTTGATCTTGCCCAAATGTATTCTCCCCTTTTTCTTCTAAAACTCCAATAACTTTAAACGGAATATTATCAAAACGGATCATTTGACCTACAGGGTCTTGACCATCAGGAAATACATTGTCTACAACGGGAGTTTGCGCAGCAACTCCATTTCGAATAAAAATAAATGATTTGTTTTGATTTATAGGACCCTAAGCGAAGGTTTTATAGCCGGTTCTTTTGTGGTAAACTAAATTTCCAAGAAAAGGAAAGTCGCCCAAAATGGCTGAAATGGCTCCGAATAGGGCAAAAAATATGTCGACAAGCCTTTTGAGCCTGTCCTTCAACACTTTTGGGTCAAGAATGGACACAAGTCTGCTAAGGTTGTAGCATATCATGATCAGGTTTACCTCGGAGAGCACGTTCTGTTTTCCTTTCATCAATGTATGGGTGAAGCCCCATTGTCTTTTGATGGTCCCGAACTGGTGCTCGGTGATCTGTTGCCTGAGCCTATAATATTCCGGATTTTCCTCCACTCTTTTCTGGTTTTCCTCCAAGGCCTCCTGATAAATGGAGCGCTCTATGAAGCGTCCGTTCTTGTTCGTGGTACAAAGGTGCCTTACGGGGCAGACCTTGCAGGCCTGTCGGTTCTTGTAATGCTTGACCTTGTGGCCCGCCTTATTGTAAACGGTTCCATTGGTCACCAATATCTGTCCGTCGGGACAGGTATAGGTATCCATTTCCCTGTCGTATTTAAAATCGACCATGGGATAAAGGCCGTTGTGTTGGGAAGAATGCTCCTTTGGGGATGAGTAAGTTGTTATCCCGTTCTTGGTGCAGATGTCCAGGTGTTTGCCCGTGGTGTACCCTTTATCGGTAAGTGTCCTCATTTTTTCCACGCCCAAAAGTTGCTTTGCATCGAGTGCCATGGGCGAAAGTGCGTGTGTATCGTTTACGGTGCCCGTGTCGTTGTTGACGAAGAGTTTGTATTTTGCATCACACCCTGCCTGCACGTTATAGCCCACATTGATTATGTTGCGGTGCAGTACTACCGATCTGGCATCGGGATCGGTAAGGCTGATCTGTCGTTCCCCACTGGTGCGCAGCTCTTCCCCGATGTTGCGGTATCTTTCCTTCTTCGATTCCTGGTAGGCAATTTTGTCCTGTATTTTTTCGGTATCCGAATCTCCGTCCTCGGCATCAAGTTGTTGTTGGTATTCCAGTATCTTGTTGTCTATGTACTCGATATGGCGGTCGATCTTGTTCTGGTTGAAGTTGTTCTTCAGGGCGTTCTGGGCCCTTATCTTGAAGGAGTCGATGGCAATGGTCTCGCCTTCGATTAGTTCCCAATCCTTGAGCAGCACCACAAAATACCTGAATGCCCCTTTGAAGGCTTTTGGGTTACGCTTTCTGAAATAGGCTATTTTCCTTGCGGACGGCCTTAGTCCCTTCAGGAGCCATATGACCTCGAGGTTTACCTTGCAGGCATGTTCCAATTGGCGGGAGGAGCGCAGTTTGTTCTTGTAGCCGTAGAGATAGAGTTTGAGCATGTCCGAGGAACGATATGGTGGCCTGCCCTCGTTGTTCAGCACGTCCCTGAACCCCAGGTCGCCCATTGGGAGGATATCCACGAACATATCGACGATCCTTGCCCACGAATCGGGACCCAGGCAGGATTCGAAATCCATCATTACGAGTTGGTCCCTGTCAAAACCTGTTATAAAATCCATACCATTAAGATAATCAATATCAATACGTTATGGTATTGGCCGTGCTAAAGGAAATCAACAAAGTTATTAAGAAAGGGTAGGTTTTTGCGCAGTCTGACGGTTTGTCCTAGAACAACAACTTTAGAAGCGGATTTTACTTCGGCATCGGTGAACATACTCCCACTTTGAAGCCCCACAACTTTAATCTCCAAATATTCTGGGTTAACACCATAAATGGTACTTGGCCAGTTATTGGCACCGTTTATTACTTGTCCGCCACCATTTACAATAGGTGTTATATAACTTAGAAGTGTAGATTGATTTTTTATCGTTTCATAATTAGCAAGCGTAAGAGTTTGCACATCACCCCCACTACCCCTTGCAGGACCTCTATCATCTGCCCCAGGACGTATGGTAATCATATTGGATCCCATACTTGAAATGGTACTTCTAATACTCTCTTTAGAACCTTCACCTATAGCTAACATGGCAATTACCGAAGCTACGCCAATGATAATCCCTAACATGGTCAACAATGTTCTTGTTTTGTTAAGAATAATAGCTTTGAAAGCGATTTTAAATAGATTTAATAGTCTCATAATTAATCGTCTTGTTTAGGCAATTTTGCCAATTCTGCTGCTGCGGATTGTATTTTATGATTTTGATAATCTTGCATGATATCCCCATCCTTTAATACGATGGTTCTACTACTAAACGTAGCTATATCTGGCTCATGAGTAACAAAGGTGATGGTGATGCCTTTCTTGTTCAAATCTTGAAATAAAGACATAATCTCATAAGATGTACGTGTATCTAGGTTACCCGTTGCCTCATCTGCTAAAATCATTACTGGGTTGTTTACTAGTGATCTAGCAATGGCAACACGTTGTTGTTGCCCACCAGAAAGTTGAGAAGGTGTATGATGCAATCTATCTCCCAAGCCAACCATTTCTAAAGCTTTAATAGCACGTTCTCTTCGCTCCTCTGTAGATACCTTGCTGTTATATAACAATGGTAATTCTACATTTTCAATTGCTGATGTTCTAGCTAAAAGGTTATAGGATTGAAAAATGAATCCTATTTTCTCATTTCTAATTGTAGCCAGTTCATTTCTACTTAAGTCTTTCATACTTACGCCATCAATCTCATAAGTACCAGATGTGGGTTGATCTAAGCAGCCCAATATATTAAGCATAGTACTTTTACCGGAGCCACTAGACCCCATAATAGTTACAAACTCCCCTTCCTTTATAGAGAATGATATTCCAAGTAGCGCATGAACAGTTTCTGTGCCCATGACGAACTCACGTTTTAAGTCTTCTATTTTTATGATTTCTTTACTCATGCTTATTTCTTTTTACCTCCTGGGCGTTGTGGCATAAATGGACTCTCTTCTGTACCACCTGCTGATACACCAGACTGGGTAGTTTCGGATTTTAAACTATAGACCAATTTGTCACCTTCATTAATACCACTTAAAATTTGAACGTTTACTCCATCACTCGCACCTAATTTCACTTCTTTCGGAGTTATAGCTCCATTAGATTCTAAAACCCAAACTTTGGTAACATCTTCTTCATCGGTTGTTCGTGGTCCATTATTGGGACGCTCTACCGTTAATTTCTCCTGCTCGTTATATGCCATCATTTCTGGTGGTGTTGGCTTAAAATTGATAGCTTTTGCTTCTACCGATAACACATCTTTTAATTCGAGGGTGTAAATAGAAATAGTTGCCGTTAAACCTGGTTTAAGTTTTAAATCAGGATTATCAGCTTTAATAACCACAGTGTAGGTAACTACATTTGAAGTAATGGTTGGGTCTAATCTTACCTGTGTTACTTCACCTTCAAACTCTTGACCTTGGTAAGCATCAACAGTGAAACTTACTCGTTGACCTTCTTTTACAACCCCTATATCTGCCTCATCAACATCAGCTTCTACCTGCATCTCCTGTAAATCTTGTGCAATGGTAAAAAGTGTTGGTGTACTGTAGCTTGCGGCTACTGTTTGCCCCTCATCAATATCTCTTGAAAGTACCACACCATCTATAGGAGAATAGATATTTGCATAGCCTAAGTTTGTTTTTGCCTGTTGCAAGTCAGACAAACGTTGTGTAACGGTACCCTTTGCAGTTTCGTAATTGTAAACAGCATCGTCAAAATCTGATTTGCTAATTACCTGATTGTCGTACAATGATTTCTGTCTTTCATAAATGGTTTGCAAATAGTTTCTTTGACTAATAGCATTGTCATAAGAAGCTTGAGCTTGTGTAGTGGAAGCTTTAAGATTCGTTTTATCTAATTCCGCAATTAATTGCCCCTCTTTAACCACGCTATTGTAATCCACATATACTTTCTCGACAACACCAGAGACTTGCGTACCAACATCAACCTGGTTTATAGGCTCAATAGTACCTGTTGCAGTTACCATAGTGGTGACGTCACCTTTTTTAGCGGCTATGATTTTCGCTTCAATGGCAACGCTGTCATCACCTTTTATAAAGCTATATGCTACAAAAGCTAAGACTACCAGCACTATTCCTCCTATTATGATTTTTGTTTTATTTTTCATTTTGATTTAAGTTTAATATCGTTTCCTTGATAGAATTGTAATAATTGATGGTATAAAATATTTAGGTATTTTGATTGTAAATAGTTCTGTTGCGCATTGGTAAAGGTGTTTTGACTAATTACCAAATCGGTAGTACTTAAGTCGCCCAACTCGTATTTTTTCTGCGCTAGATTATAAGACTGTTCTGCTGCATCTTGGGAGATTTCTGCAGCCACTAATTGTTCTTGTGATGAAAGTGCATTTTGGTAGGCTGTTTCCACCTTTTTAATTACTTCTTTCTCAATAGTTTGTTTCTGAATCTCAGCTTTTTCTATATTAAATGAAGCAGTCTGAACAGCAGATTTTGTCTGATTTCTATTGAAAATAGGTATGTTCAAACTTAGCCCTAACCTTTGATTAAAATTGACATCTAATTGATCAGTGAATGTATTGTCACGTATACTGGTGTAACCAGAACCAAGACTTCCTGTTAAAGCAAGGGTTGGTAAATAACCACCTTTCGCTATTTCTAACTCTTTTTCGTTAACTAAAATATTTGTTTTGCTAGCATCTACCTCAGGTAAATACGATAGGGCATTGGTGTAAATAGCTTCTTTGTTTAATTCTAGATTTATTAAATCTTGATTCTCATCAACCGTTTCAATAGTTAAATCCTCTAAGGGCGGTAATTCTAGTAGTTGTTTTAAGTTGATAATGTTTAGCTCGTAATCATTTTTTGCAGCAATTATGTTGTATTTATTAGTTGCTGCCTGACTTTGTGCTTCGGTATAATCACTTAATGCAATAGTACCGGCATCTAATCTAGATTTTGCTCGTAGCACTTCCTTTTCTGAAGCACTTAAATTGTTTTCCGCAATGCTAATACCTTCTTTACTAAATAGGGTTTGTAAATAAGATTCAAGAATACTGATTACAATATTGTTTTTGGCTTCTTGTGCCAATAAACTATTCTGCTCTACTAGCAATTGATTTTGCTTAACCTGATTGTTTAGCTGATTTCCTTGAAAGAGTGTTACCGAACTATTAATACCAAGATTGGTACTATGTATTTGGTCAGAAACGTAATCACTTGTAATTGGATCAATAGAAGTACCGTTAGAGAAGTTTTGGGAGGCACTGCCAAATAAGTTTGGAAGCTTAGCTGATTTTGCTTTATTATAACTTACTTCAGAAATACTGGTATTTAAATCAGCATCTTTTATAGTTATGTTATTTTCTATTGCGTAAGAAATACAATCTTCTAAAGACCATATTTTAGAGGCGGTATTGGTTTCTACATCCTGTGCAAAAGCAAAGTGAGCAAATAAAATGCTTGCTATGATTATATATTGTTTCATTTAAAGCGTGTTTTTAATTAACACTTCAAAAATGAAACTTTATACTTCTCTAGTAGAATGTAATAGAAGTCTAGCCCTTTTGTTTGTTCGGAAACCTTTATTCTATCGACGAGATTTTTGGGCAATTGTTGTTATTCGTAACAATTGCCCAGTAAATATTTAGTTAAGTTTTACTTTATCTTTTACAAAATTAAACTGTTGCTGTAGGTCTTTAAGTCGTTCTACTTCTTCATTTCCAAGCACTTTATCTGCACCACCAACGATATAAGATAAATAGGATATTTGTGCAACCAGCATTTGTTGAGGATATGCACCTTCATCATTTTTTATCTCTTTTAAAACAGTTTCTAAAGTTTGTTTTTTATCACCCGTGCTTTTCTTTATTTCAGCTTCTAATTCCGATTGAAACTTTCTGGCCTCCGTTAATAAATCAAGTACTTTATTTTCAAAATCTAAGTGATCAAGAATGATAGTATTATCTATACCTTCTTCTGCTAAACGTGGATCCACCAAAATTTCAAAAGGCTGTTCAAACGTTTCTTTCCCTACGGTTAATTTTGCGATATAGGTTCCAGGCGGTACTATAGGTCCATTTTTATATCTTCTAGATTCCTTATCGTTCCACGCTCCTTTTTGGCGCATATCCCATTGAAATCTATTAATACCTTTTTTGGTTTCTAGTTTATTATCAAAGTAGCTAAAAGTCATACTTAAACTCATATCTTCCACTTTTTCTGTAGTAGATTTTATCTTTGTAGAATCACTTATTATGGTCGTTATAGATTGCTTGTTGGCATTAAGTATTTCTAACTGTATATCATTCTTTCCTTCTTTTTGCAGGTAATAATCAATAAGTACTCCCGTTGATGGGTAATTCGGAAAATCTCCCGAACCTCTAGGCGTACGATATCTAATGGTAGTATCTGGTTGAAATAATACAGGTGCATCGGTTAAGTTAGCAACCGTTGGGTTTCTCAATGTTGTAATATTATCCAATACCCAAAAACCACGTCCCATAGTACTTAAAACCAAATCTCCTCTTTTAATAATGATATCGGTAATCGGTGTAACTGGTAAGTTTTGTTGAAAAGATTTCCATTGTTTTCCATCATTAAGAGAAACAAACATTCCGTATTCTGTACCTGCATAAAGAAGTCCAGCAGTTTCTGGGTCTTCACGTAATACTTTAGCAGTATAGTCAGCTGGAATTCCGTTTGTAGTGGTACTTATCAATTCCCATGTTTTACCATAATCTGCTGTTTTATAGAAATACGGAGTAGCATCACCTAACAAATGTCTGTCTACCGAAATATATGCTTTTGCAGGGTCAAATTGAGAAGCTTCAATTGATTCAACTCTTCCGCCTTTTGGCATTTTCTTAGGTGTAACATTGGACCATGTTTGTCCGCCATCTTGAGTTATTGAAACAACCCCGTCATTAGATCCCGTCCAAATAAGATCTTTCTTTATTTTAGATTCTCTTATCGAATAAATTGTACTGTAATATTCTTCACCGGTAATGTCTCTAGTTATTGGACTTCCTGAAATCACTTGCTTATCTGCTTCAAAGGCAGTTAAATCTGGAGAAATGGTCTCCCATATAACTCCGTCATTTCTTGTTTTATGTACAAATTGAGATCCCATATAAACTACATCAGGATCATGTGGAGATACGTGAACAGGAGCTACACGCTGAAACCTGTATTTTAAATCTTTAGGGTTGTGACCATAAATATTAGAGGCTCCAATTGAATATTCTCGATCTGCACCGGTAATTTTATTATAAACACTAAAACGACCTTTACAATTATTATAAACGATATTGTGATTGCCCGGTTTAGGAATTGACGGACCAGTTTCACAACCACCAACCTCGATCATTACCTGGGTACCCTGAGCAGAAGTTCCACTTGGTGCCGAACTTGGTATCGCTATAGTGGTATTATCTTGTTGAGCTCCATAGATCCAATAAGGATATTGGTCATCTACTGCTACTTGATATATTTCTGCTGTTGGTTGATTGAATTGCGATGACCATGTTTTACCACCATTATGAGAAACATTGGCACCACCATCATTACACTGAATCAATAAATTAGGATTATTGGGGTTTATCCAGATATCATGGTTATCACCATGTGGTACAGCCATCATTGTCCAGTTCTTACCACCATCCGTAGACTTCAATAACGGATTGGCATTAGAATACACAATATCAGGATTGGTTGGGTCTAACTCTATGTTTGTATAATAAAATGGCCTGTTGACCAAACCTTTATTACTAGATGTTTGAACAAACGTTTTTCCTTGGTCTGCAGATTTGTAAACTCCGCCTTCATCACCAGGAGCTTCAATTACCGCATAAAGAATACTTGAATCTACTGCTGAAACTGCTAAATCTATTTTACCGATTAGTCCTTGTGGTAATCCTGTTTCTAGTTTGATCCAATCTTTACCTCCGTTCACAGATTTATAGATTCCGCCTTCTTTGTTTTCTCCTCCAGAAATGATAGTCCAAGGTGTACGTTGCGCTTTCCAAGCAGCAGCATAAACAACATTAGGGTTTCCGGGTAATAGCTCTAAATCTGCAAATCCGGTTGTGTTAGATATATGTAACATCTTCTCCCAAGTAACACCACCATCAATGGTTTTGTAAATGCCTCGTTCTTCATTAGCCTTAAAAGCATCGCCAATAGCAGCCACCCAAACGATATTACTATTTGAAGGGTCAATTTCTACGGCACCAATCTGTCCGGCTTTAGCTAGTCCAATATGGTCCCAAGATTTCCCGGCATCTATAGACTTATAAACACCTTTTCCGCTGATGATGTTACTACGCAGTCCGTCCGAACCAGTTCCCACATAAACGATATTAGGGTCATTAAGAGCAACTTCGATCGCGCCAATAGAAGGAGTGTCAAAAAATCCGTCAGAAATATTATTCCAAGATGTACCATAATCATCGGTTTTCCAAACACCGGCACCAGATGCACCTAGGTAAAAAGTACCCGGTAAGCTAGGTGTACCCGTAACCGTAGTAACACGACCACCGCGCGACGGACCAATAGTACGATACTCCAATGCTGAAAAATCTTGAGAAAAAACTGATGAGGAAATGCATATGAACGATGCAAAGGCTAGGTAAAGAAAGAACGATTTCATTTAGGTCTGAGTAATAGTTTGGTTAAGACCTAAAGTTACTTAAACTGTTACGTAAAACATACGTTCAAAGTGATTTTTACGATTTTCTTATTTTGACAATTACATATTAAGATTTGACGTAATCTCATTGGAGAAATTTTTATAATAAGCTGATATTATAATGTATTATCTACTTGTCAGTATCTTTAAGTTTATCATTTTCCCAGATGCCGCTTATGACCGAACCTTCTTTTTTATGAAAAATACCTTTACCATTTCGCTTGTCATTTTTCCACTGTCCTTTGTATTTTTCACCGTTAGGCCAAAAATAAGTGCCTTCGCCATTTCGCATGTCATCTTTGTAGCTGCCAATGTAATATTCACCATCAGGCCAGTAAAATGTACCATTACCCTCACGTAAATTGTCTTTCCATTCGCCTTCATACCTACTACCGGTTTCAAGTACGGCAATACCTGCACCATTTGCTTTGTTGTTTTTAACTTGACCGACATAGTGCAAGGCAGTTCCTTTTTTACTTGTGAAACTAAGGTATTCGCCAAATGATTTATTGTTCAACTGCTTACGCATATTACTCAATTGAACTCGAGCTTTTTCTAATGCAAAATTTAATGAATCGATACTTCTAGTTTCACTTTCCGAAACTGTGGCAATAGCAGTTGAATCGACCGAGATTTTTTCAATTCCCTTATTAGAAGTATTTGCAATATTATTTTCCATTAATTTTTGGACAAGAGCGATACGTAATGGAATAACCGTATTCAGCTCTTCGTGATTTTGAAGCGTAGTAGTATAAGATTCAATTGCTTTGTCATAATCGCCTCGCATTAAAACAGAATCTATGGCTACTAATTCTTTATTACCGGTTACTAGAACATCTAACTCCTTTTTTGTCTTGCTACTCTCCCCTATCTCATTTTGAAGTGTGCTAGATTTGATACCAAAATAAATTGCCAATACAGATATGATGGCTAACAGACCGTACAATATTACATCTCTTTTTTTCATAGTGTTTGTTTGCTCTATGGTATTAATCTGTTAAGTGAATTTCAGGTAGTTTGTTTTTTACCTTTCTGAAATCTGGAGAGAAATATACGTGAAAACGCATCGCCCAACTTTGCTTGTAATATCCGCCATTGGCTAAATCTTGCCCTTGTGAATACATTGCCCCCGCCGCAACGGTTAATCTTGGTGTAAGAATATAACCTAATGTTGTTGTTAATCGTAAATCTTCCATCGGGCTAGCGACAACGGCTTTTCCACTTTGCATAATTAATTCTGCTTCTGGTGCAATGTACAATGTCTTAGTTTTTAGCTTATGATCGTTCAAAGGAATTTTCATTCTAAACATATACCTCCATCGGTTTCTAAATATGTATTCACTATTCTCCACAAAACTTTGTGTCCAACGATGTTCAATACGAATACGGTGATAAATCATCATACTTGCCAATGACTGCGCAAATTGATACTGATGCCAAATACGCCATTCAGGTACTAGATTACGATCCGTAGATGCTTCATCTGTATTGAAGTTTAAACGTAACACCCCGCCTAAACGAACATTGAAATATTTCGAGTGTATGTACCCAATAGCATGTCTATTGTAAACCTGAGCTACTTGCCCAAAAAATGGTGTAGCTTCAGTTTCCTCTAATCTTAAATGCGTTTGAGCATCCCAAAATAAGCGCTTGCTTATTCTAATATTCCCGTAAGTATTGATCCAGGTTTTGGTGCCTAAATCTTTATATTTCGAATATTCTGGCAATTCTACGGCTTCTTTTTCTTGTGCTAATCCTTGAAAAACTAAGGCGAAAAGCATTAAATATGAAAGCTTTACGATGTGTGTACGAAACGTTTTCATAGGCTATTGCTTTGTAGTGTTTTGTACATTCAACATCTTTAATACTGATACGGGATTTTTTTCTTTTTTGAGCTTTCGTTCTAGCTTTTTGGTATCTTGATCTTTTAGTTCTAGAACTTTTTTGTACGTAGCTGTAATGGTGCTGTTTAAATCTTCAATAATCTCACACGATATATATTGTTCTATTTCAGTTAAGAAGTAAGGTTCTAAAATTTTGGAATAGGCTGATGTGATTTTCTTTTTAATATCCTCATCCATTAATGTTGCCATAAACGGATTCCAAATACGATCGGTATAACTTTCTTTTATAGCCGTATGGTATACTGGCATTTGCGAAACTGTTCTTGATAAATCGTTTAAATTGTCAAGACATACAACCGTATTTCTAGCGGCAGATAATCTGTTTTGAGCAGTTTTTACTTTTGAATAATCGCTCAACGTAGTACTAGCAAAAGATTTAATTTTATGTAAAGAATTGGCATATTTTAGTGGCACACTATCCTTTATTGATTCAATAAAAGTTACCAATGAATCGTTCTGCAATATGATTTCCTCTTCTAAACTAGCTAATTCATTTTGTCTTTTTTCTTGCGCTAACGTTTCTTTAACCTCGTTAGCGATAGACAGAATGCCGTCATAACCCATTTTAGCAACGGCTTCAATATTCTCGATATTTGAATTTGAAGTATTTATTAAAGAGGTAGATGGAATCGAATATAATTTAGACGATTCAATACTATCTATTTGCATCTTAATATCCATTTCAGATTTTGGCATTCCGTTTGCAAAAACGTGATTTACCAATTGCTCTCGCGATGTATATTCTAGAATTTTTAAAGAATCATAACTTACAATTTCTTCAATAGGTTTTAAGAAATTTTCCTTTAAGTGAAGTACCGTATTGTACTGATACGCTGTATTGGTATCAGATAATCTTAGAATATTCAGCTGTGAATTATGGAGTATAGATTCACTTAATTCATTTGCTTTTTTATAATAGGATACAATGCTATCAACCTTTTGAACTTCTAAAGAATCTAATGGGTAATAAGGAACCTTAACTTTAAATTCAGGAAGAAATTCTGACTTACCTAATTCAGATAATATACCATCAACCTCTTGGTAACGTGCTGCATTTTGCTTTAAAAGTTCAGGTAAACTATTATGATGTAGAATGTCAACATCTACTTGCGAAAGTTGAATTTCTAAAGCTTGAATATAACCAGCATTTAGATTGATGATTTTAGTTTGTCCGTTATAGTCTTTGTATCCTTTTATGGTTTTATGATCACTTTCGTCATCCACCTTAATCGATTGCAATAAGCCATCTTTAAAATACCAGCTTTCAGATTGGTCCATTCCGTTTGAAGGAAACAACGACCACTCATCATGAGCCAAACCATCTCGTAGAAATCTACCTACTAGCGTATAATCTTCATTATTTATACTAAAATTCTGTTGTGGAATACCGTTGTCAAAAGAAACAACACTCTTAAACAAGGTATTTGATATTTTAGAATTTTCAATTTGTTCTTCTAAAATGGTCCATTTACCATTGGGTTTGCCCATTTGGATTTTTCCAGTAGCAGATTTCTGAATTCCGCTAACGAGAACACGGTATTGGTAATCTATAACTTCAGACTGACTTTTAGAATTGAATTCCCCAAATTGAAACTTCCATGGTCCGTTTGCGGTGCCATCAACGAAAGCTCCTTTAAATTGAAAGGAGTAATCTTGCTTCTCTAAAAGTTCTTGAAGATTTGAACGTAGTACCGTAAAATCGCCGTCGAGAACAGTATCGTTCTCAACAAGTTTATAAGAATACGTTGCTTTTCCGTTATACTTACCTATTTGTAAAGGTCCGTCATACGTTTGCGTTTCTTGAGCGCTGCTCGGAATAGAAATTCCGACAACTATAAATACAAGAAATTGTAGTAATGGTTTGATAGTTAGCCTAATCATGCCGCAAAAAAACGAAAATAGATTCAGACTAGTAAATTAGAACGGTAAGAGTTTTGACTTTTTATTAAATGTTTCTAAACAATTTAGAATGCGGCAATAAAAACAACATTTTTTAAGAATAATGTAACTACCAATCTATTGGAAAATAGTCTTTTAAGAATTTACCACACCAATGTTTTCCAGTGTTAATACCGTCAAACAAAGGATCCATTACACGAGCAGCACCATCAACAATATCTAAAGGAGGTTGAAAATCGTGAACTTCTTGTTTCTTTTTAGCCAATTCAGCAGGATCTTCATCGGTTACCCAACCCGTATCGACAGCATTCATAAAAATTCCGTCTTTAGCCAATTCACCGGCAGCAGTATGTGTTAGCATATTCAAGGCTGCCTTCGCCATGTTGGTATGTGGGTGACGAGATTCTTTGAAGAAACGGTGGAATTTACCTTCCATCGCCGTTACGTTAATAATATGCTTCTGACCCGTGTTCTCTTTCTTCATCAACTCAGCCAAACGATTACAAAGTACAAATGGTGCAACGGAATTAACTAGCTGAACCTCAATCATTTCGGTGGTTTCTATCTCGCCTAGCTTTAAGCGCCAGCTATTCGTTTTACGTAAATCTACCTGTTGTAAATCGGCATCCAATTCTCCTGTTGGGAAAACCTCTTGGGCAACCAACGCATTATCAAAACTATACGGAATTTGAGACAGCTTAGCAGAAGCACGTAAACCAATACCAGGCTCTGGTCCGTGCCAAGTAACAGGCATGTTTTGATTAGGAGAAGCTTTAGTACTGAACGATTTTAATTCATCTAAACAACTTTCATGGTCGCTCAATACCATTTGGGCAAACTTTGGTAAAGTAGAAAACTCGCGTTCTTCATTCTCCATTAAATGATGATAGAAGCCTGCAGGTCTGCGTACTGTTTGTGCAGCATTATTGATAAGAATATCTAATTTATCGTATTGCTGCTCAATAAAATTGCAGAAAATTTCAACACTAGGTATATGACGTAAATCTAAACCGTGAATTTTAAGTCGGTGTCCCCACTCCGTAAAATCTTCCTCTTTCGAAAAACGAAGTGCAGAATCTACAGGAAAACGGGTTGTTGCAATAACAGTCGCTCCACCACGAAGTAGCATTAATGTGATATGATAACCAATTTTTAAACGAGACCCGGTAATAATTGCAACCTGACCTTTAACATTGGCATTCTGGAATCTTTTCGCATAATTGAAATCACCACAATCGGTACACATGGTATCATAAAAATGATGAAGTTGTGTAAACTCAGCCTTGCAAACGTAGCAATTACGAGGTGTGGTAAGTTCGGGTAAATCTTTAGTTTCTAAAACAGCGGCAGATAATAATTTCGGGGCAACAAAAACATGCGCCTCGCGAGCACTACGAATTCCAGTTTCTTTACGAGCATGCTTATCGCGAACTGCTTGCTTTCTTTTTTCGTTACGCTTGGCGTCTTTAACCCTTTTAGCAAACTCTTGCTTGTTAGGGCGAGATAACTGACCGGCAACTTTAATTAAGGCAATTCTTCTATCTTCAGGAATTTCAAATATTTGGTTGGTATCGGTTACCAAACGATTTAAAATTTCAATACAACTTTCAATCTCGGTTAAATCGATTTCAGTTTCGTTCTCGTGTTGTTTATCCTTCATCATACTACCTTAAAAAGGGCAAAAATACTAACTATGATTAAAGTACGGTAATACGCACTTTTTTCTTTTTTAATCTGGAGTTGTTTAACTCGTTTACAAGTTTATCTGATTTGCTTTTAGGTACTGCTACAAATGCGCAATCTTGCTTAAGTTCAATATCGCCTAATTGCTCTTTAATCAATCCACCTTGCTTAAAGAAAAGTCCCGCAATATCACCTTTAGATATTTTATCTTTTCTTCCGCCAGAAATAAATAAGGTTTCCCAAAGAGGATCTCCTAAGGTATTAGTTTTACCAATGTTTATAGGTTTAGACTTCTTTATAAAAGGAGGTAAAGATTCTTGGTCCCATTGTAAAACATAGGCAGTTCCTGTTTCATTTACACGCGCAGTTCGACCATTACGGTGGGTAAACTCTTCAATACGATGTGGTAATTCGTAATGAATGATGAATTTTAATTCGGGGATGTCTATTCCTCTAGCAGCTAAATCTGTAGCAACCAATATACGACTACTACCATTTCTAAATTTGATTAAAGCACGCTCTCGGTCTTTCTGTTCCATACCACCCGAAAAGCACTCATGCTGAATGCGTTTCTGACTTAAATAGTCACTAACACTATCAATACTTTCTTTAAAATTGCAAAAGATAATACCCGGTTCTTCACCTATATATTTCAACAATTGCACAAGTGTTTTCAACTTGTCTTTGTCTTCGGAAATTACAATGCTAATGGTAAGTTGTGACGGAGTAACTTTGTTGAGAAAGTTAACACGCTTCGGATTCTCCATACCCACAAATTTCGGAATCTTAACACCCTCAGTTGCTGAAGTAAGAATACGTTTTTTAAGGTTAGTCAGTTCCGCTAGAATTTCACTCATCTCCTCTTCAAAACCAACTTCTAAAGATTTATCGAATTCGTCAAGAATCAATGTTTTAATATGGTCTTTAGTAAAACGATTTGCTATAAAATGGTCTAATATTCTACCAGGAGTACCTATTAAAATTGCAGGAGTATGCTTTAGTTCAATTTTATCTTTAGACATAGCTCTACCACCATAAATGGCATTCACTTTAAAACCAGTACCCATATTACGAATAACCTGTTCTATCTGAATAGCTAATTCGCGAGAAGGAACTAAAATCAATACCTGAACTTCAGGATTGTCATGGTCCATAAAATCTAAAACCGGTAAAAGAAAAGCCAAGGTTTTTCCTGTACCGGTCGGAGAAAGTAATATGGTATTATTCGATGATGAGATAGCATCTAACGCGCTCTCTTGCATCGGATTTAACGCATCAATATTCAATTTTGATAAAATCTCTTCTTGATTTTTCATGCGTCTTTAATCACCGTTAATTTATATTCGATTATGCCTCTTGAAGGTCACGTTTCGATTTTCTGTACAAATAGTTTGGAAAAATACTTCTTTTCGCGAATCTGTTCAATTTGTTAGAATTGATCATTTTCTGAAAAATAGGCTTCGTTACTCCGAAATACTCGTAAGTAGCACCATCAACAAAAGTAACCTCTAATACCAAACCGTTGTGCTGAAAATCGGCAACACCAGAGTTAATAGACTCGTTGTACACCTCTTTGTTAGCCTCTTTAGTTTCTGGAGCGATACTCACTAAAAAGTGGTATCCGTCAATGATACGACGACTTTGAACTTCAGCCTCTTCTCTTTTGTCATCACCTTCTTGAAATTTATCTGGGTGCCATTCTTTCACCAAATTTCTGTAAGTAGACTTAAGTGCTTTAAGTTCAATTTCTTTTTCAACTCCGAAGAGTTTTTTATATTCATTAATACGCTTCATAATGCAGCTTTTTTGCGGGTGCAAAATTACATCTTTATTTTGACGTGGATGCCTGAATTTCAGGAATAAAAGAAAAAATTAATTGATTAAAAAATAGTTACTCATTATTTAGACCTTTTTCAAGAACGGACTTAATACCTGCAAGATTTTCAGAAAATTCCATCATTTGAGAAAGCACTTGTGCCATCTCGTTAGCATTGCCAAAACTTTTGATTTTATTATTCTTTACAAATTGCTCCTTAATAGCGCTCCAGCGTGTATCTTCTTCAATTGAAAGATTGCCTATTAACTCATTGTACTTTAATAAATTAGCTTCTGCTGAACCAGTCAAAGTTTGCGCTTCATTCTCGTAATGTGAACGTAACATGGTGTTTAGTTCTTTTTCGTTCATAATGGGTACAATCTGAGCCACTAATTTATTCATGTCTCGATAAGAACCTTGAAGTTTAAAAGAAGGTTCTGTACGATATTCGTCTTGCATGGCTGCACTTTTAATATATGTTGCATTTACTTTCAACAATACATCTCGTACCCTTAAAACTTTCTCAAGTACTTTTTTATATTCTTCAACCTCTTGGCTAGAATGGTTACCTATAAGTTGACCTTCGTCAGACTTAGACTCAATTTGTTCAACCAAGGTATATACATCGTCAAATTCTTTACTCGCCAATTGTTGTAAAATAGGATTTGCGGTAAGCGAATTTTCAATAAGGCTAAGTCTGAATAAATGCTCGGTTTCGCCAATAATATCACCAAGGTTATAAATATCGGCACGATTGGCTAGCATATCAGGAATCTGAAATTTATCTCCGCTTTCCGTATATGGGTTACCCGCCATAATAACGCAGAATTTTTTACCGCGTAAATCGTATGTTTTAGGTTGACCCTCATAAACACCTTCTATTTTACGGGTACCATCTGATAGCGATATAAATTTCTGTAGAAACTCCGGATTGCAATGCTGAATATCATCGATATAGAGCATCACATTATTTCCCATTTCAAAAGCAAGATTCAATCTTTTAAGTTCTTCTCGAGCAGCACTGTTCTTTGCAGAGGCAGGATCAACATTGGTTACCTCATGACCAATTGCTGGTCCGTTAATCTTAACGAAAATTAGACCTAAGCGATTAGCAATGTATTCCATCAAGGTAGTTTTACCGTAACCTGGCGGAGATATCAACAGCAACATACCCATTCTATCGGTACGTTTGTTCGCCCCTACTGTACCCAATTGTTTAGCTAAATTATTCCCGAAAATTGGTAAATAAACTTCATCTATTAATTTGTTTCGTACGAAAGAGGTAAGTACTCTTGGCTTAAACTCTTCTAACTTTAAATCGGTCTTTAATTTCTCGGTGATTTCAAGCTTCGTCTTTTTAAATTTAAGAAAAGCAGGAACTTCATCTAATACGAATAAATTCAACCTAGAGATAAAATCATGGTAATTGAATGAATAGACGCCTTTTACAATTGTAGCATGAGAACCTCTTAAGGCTTTTAAAATTTCATTAGGCGAAACAGCTTTAATTTTAGAAGAAGATTCATCTCTAAACAAAATGGCTGCGACAATTTCATTTTCGTATCTATTACTGTTTGTTAAATCGTCAACGTCTTTTTTAGATTTTAAAAATGCACCTACCCATTGCTTCACTAAGCGAACCCTAGTTGCAAGATTGGCAGATTCTTCTACACTTTTCTTAAACTTTAAATCTGCCTGTTGCGATTTAAGTAATTTTAAAAACTCATCCTTTAATTGAAGGGCAAAGCTACTGTAGACAAACTCAGAATCAGATTTCAGTTCTTCGAACAAATATGCAGCAATATCTTCGCTTAAAAGTGAATCAAATAATTTTGTATCTGTAGAAAATACCTCAATTTTCTTTTTTAATTCCTCTATAATCGAGGCGTACTCTTTAGATTCTGGGAAGTACTGTAAAACTTCACCAGCAGCCTTTAAACCTTTATCTATTTCACTCTTAATATCCTTATCTAAATCGTTCCAGAAAAATTGGGCATAACCACGAATTTCTGGTCGGTATGTAAGCAAATCTAATTCATGGTGCTTATGTACTAAAAGCCTTAGTATTCTTGATGCATCTACATCATGAACCCCTTTAATATAACCTTCAGAATAATCATTTCTACTTTGTTCTTGAACAACTTTCAAAAGCTCTTCTTCGCTTAGCGGAAGCAAATCTTCTTCAGTGAAATTTCTAAATATCTTATATGCTAAATAAGCTGAACGATAGATATCATCAGTTTCTGAAACATATTCTTGATCCCATAAATGTCGGTTTTTAATGAACTCTTCGTTATTCAGTACCTTATAAAAATCGGTACCTGTTAAATGATAATTAAGTTCATTATTATGAAAAACAATAGTTAAGTCTAACTGTTGCTTATTTACTCCGAATTTGTGTTTTCCTAAGCGAATTATACTATCGCCTTCTTCATAAAGGTCTAGCTTATCTTTTAACTTTCTAAGTGCATCTTCCCGAGCTGTCTTAAGTTGTGTTTCAATCTCTTCGGCTTTACCGCTATCATCAAGCTCTTGTAATTGAGAAATGATATCTCGAAGCTTATTAATCATTAAATCTGAAGCAAAGTATCCGTTGATTTCTACGGCAGAATTAAAACTCTGTGCCTTTTTCTGAACACCTTTTAATATTCTGCTAGATGCATTTGCTAATGCACTAGATTTCTTATTCCGCTTTTCAATTAAAGAGTTCTTTCTGGAGTCGAACGCAGCATATACCTCTTCTCTCTTTTCAATGATAGTTTCGATAAACTCTTCAAAATCAGTGAATTTACCCTCGAGTTCTTCTAATTGTATCGATGTTTTTGTTTGATATTCATCACACTTTTCTGGTGTAGCTGCCATATCTAGATAATTGATGATACTTTGATCTATCAATTTCAACTGTGCAGCAAACTCCGCTTTAGCTTCAGATATGCCAAGAGAATTCCTCTTGTTTTTTAAAGCAGCTTTAAGCTCATTAATGGTAGAGAAAATCAATGAAATATCATCGATTATTTTGGTGGAATGAGCAGTATCTTCAATTTCTAAATTAGAAACAATATCGATCAGCATTTCAAGATCGGCACTGATTTCATTAATTTCTTCTTCTTTTTCTTTAGCTTCAATTACCTTTTCAACTTTGGCAATAAAATCCTTCTTGTCTTTTAAAGCATCGTGATATGGTTGTAGCGCATTCGGATTCAAAAGAAATTGAACACAGCGTTCAGATATTTTCTTGGTTTGTTCTCCTATTTGCTCTTCGAGTACTTCTAAATACTCCAAATCAATATACCTCACTTCTTTTAGCGAAATAGCTTCGCCTCTTAAAGATCGTAGTCTAGTAAGTAGTGCAACAAACTCATCAATACTTTTAAATGAGGTACTTTTAATTTTATTAAATAACTCTTCTGAGTTTTGCTGTATTAATTTAGACTGATTTTGAGCATTTTTACGAAGTTGTACTACCTTTTCAAACTCATCAATAGCAGCGTTAGATGCTTTGTTGATTTCTTCAATAGGCTCATTTAATTGATGTGTATCTGGTTCAGGCAGCCAATAATACGCATCTAATATATCTTTCGAGAACTTTGCAATATCACTATATAATCCGGCGTAATTATCGTTTTTATTCAACAATGTAATTAAGCTATTGACTTCTGCCATAGCCTTTACAATATCTTTGTTTCCTATTTTATAAAGCAGTGTATCTTCATGTTGAGAAGGCACGTAATCTCCTTTTAAATACGGAGTTTGCCATATTTGAACCACATGATGTTTGGTTTGCTCTTGCTCCGTTTTAAAGTAACAAAGTTCACCATTTTCTAAAATTGTAAATCCGTTACAGATAATAGGCGTTTTAATAACCTGACTTATAATGTTATAAGACATAAGGTTATACAGCCCTTCTGCAGCAGAATAAAAAACGTACAGAAAATCTTCTCCGTTCGGAGAAACAATACGTTCTTGAAATTTTACATTAGGAATGGTATTATCAAAAATGTGATACTCCCCTGTTTGTAAATAATAACCCGTAGGAAATATGATTCCCTGGTCATCTGGCAATAAAATACAGGCATTTTTAACGGATTCAATTTTCTGAACCTCCTTCATTTTGTCATTAAAAACAAAGTAGCGAGGCGATTCTTGAAACGGTTTTATTTCTAATATTAAGAGATTACCCAAATCTCCAAAACGATACTGACCATCATCAAGAGTTTGATCAACGTACTCTACAGGTTCATCTAAGATACCTTTGCCTTCAGCAGTGTTATCTTCAATTTTGATAGTAAGATCACCACCAATAGTTTCTACAAAAACACGGTCTTTAATAGATACGTGAGGATGCACACCATAACGTTGCATGTCTCGTGTAGCTTCTTGCCATTTAAATTCTTGTTGAACCGGAAATCTGTATTCATGTTCACTACGGTTATCAATATACTTTAAAGCATTATCGACCAGTAGCCATTTAAAAGTTTTAATATCAGTCGGACTTTCGCTTAACTGAAAAACCATATGAAGATAATTTCCGATGATGGCAAAATTGGAAAATATCGTATTTCTGTAGTATTTGTATAAGTTGGTAAAATCTGTTTTAAATGTTTCATCATTTAACAAATCAAGATTTGCAGCTTTAAAACTGTTGTCTGTAAAAGTGAAACTACTAAAAACGTCTTTAATAGTTATCTCGGTTCTGAGTCCGAAATGAACATTATACCCGAACAGACACGTATCACCAAAAGAAACAATGTCGCGTGCAATACAGTTATTTTCTGTATTGATTCTGGCATTTGCAATAAGTTTTGTTTCTAGTGAGCCGAATACGGTTTTTCTGTCATCATTTAGTTCGATGAGCTTACTCTGTAATAATTCTTTCTGCTTCTGCAGTCGGTTTTTAATTACATCGTAAGTACCACCATCTAAAATATGTTCTTCCGTTTTGTCTGTTCGGGATTCTTCTGCCATAAAAGTAACTAGACTTTAGTATTACATTAATAATTTACTTTAAATCACTCATTGAAAAGCATTTACTCGATAATCGAGATGATAACACTTCTAGGCTTACCACGAAATTTCACAGTTGTTTATGTGCAATGTTTCGTGGATTTACCTCTGAGGTAGTTTACTTTAGCTTTTTATCGCCCATACCTAATCCTTTTGCAAGATTAAATAGGTTACTAAAAAGTGTTTGCTCTTCATTGTCGTTAGACTTTGCTTTTAAGTCCATCAGTAAATTAGCAATAGTTACATTTTTAAGATCTTCAGATGAAATTCCGTATTTATCAGCGAATTCTTTTACCTTCTCTAATAAGTTACCTTTAACATCATCACTACCTAAAATAGCATCTTTTACATCTTGTATGTTGGTGCTGTTTGCAACCAATCTATCATATCCTTTGGCTCTGGTAATTTGTCCGATAATTTGATCAAAGAACATCGTTTCACCACCAACAATATCAATTTTTGCTGCTTTTAATGCATCACCAATAACTTGTGCCTGAGCATCTGCTATATCTTTCTGAATATTGATATGAGCAAGATCAACTTGTAGTTCTTTATTTAAGCGCAATTTAAATTCTTCGTGCTCTTTACCAACACCATCTAACTTCTTCATTGCATTAGCTTTCTCTTCAATACCAGCGGCATCTGCTAAAGCTTTTTCTTTGATAACAGCAGCTTCTGCCAACCCATCTTTGCGTTTCGCTTCAGCCTTTGCTTCGATACCTGCAGCTTCTGCTTTAGCTTTTTTCTCAATGATAATTGCTTGAACAATTCCCTCACGCTCGTAAGCATCAGCTTTGGCATGCATAACCTGAGCTTCAGACATACCAACAGTTGCTTCTTCTTTCGCTTGAGCTTCCGCTAAGATTTTACGAGCTTCGGCTTCTTTTTCACTAGCTTCTTTATGTGCTAATGCTTCGATGTTAATTTCTTCAGCTTTTTGCTTTGCAGCTTCTTTTTGAGCCTCTGCAGCCTTAATCGTTTTTATTAAAGCTTCTTCGGCGCTTGCTTCTGCAACAGTAATTTTTACTCGCTTATCTCGATCAGCAGTCTTAAAAGCTTGAATATCTTTCATGTTTTCTTGCTCTTCCACAACTCCTTTTTCAAGAGTAACACGATCTCGAATAACATCTTGAATGTTCTTTTTCTCAACTTCAACTACTTTCTCTTTCTCAATTTGGGCAAGAGTAACGACTCTTTCTCTTTCTGTAGCCTCTAAAAGTCTGTCTTTTTCTACTCTTTCAGTTTCTACGGCTTCGGTACGTTGCTTATTTTTTAGGGCAACTATTATTTGGCGCTCCATATTTTCTTCGGCAACTTTTACTTTTTCGCGAGTGGCGATACGAGCGGTTTCAGACTTCAGAAGCTCTTCTTCAGAAACCTTTAAAATTTCAGCCTCTTCACGAGACTTAATATTCGCAATCTCTCTTTTTTGCTGTTCTTCTTTTTCAGCTAATTGCTTATCAAGTTCCAGAATAGCTTCACGGGCTTCAACATCTTGCTTACGAATGGTTTTCTCTTCATCACGTTTAATAAGGTTTGACTGCACATTTTGAGCGGCAGTTAAATCGTTGATTTTCTTAATACCTTCTGCATCAAGAATATTATCAGCTTTTAAGTGCGCAACAGCGGTTTGTTCTAGGTAATCAATAGCACAATCTTCTAAAGTATACCCATTAAGGTCTGTACCGATGATGTCAACGATTTCATCTCTAAACTCTCTACGAGCTTCGTATAATTGAATGAAATCAAACTTTTTACCAACAGTTTTTAAAGCCTCAGAAAACTTAGCTTCAAATAGTTCTTCTAAGGTTTCTTGACGAGATGCTCTTTGAACCCCAATAGTTTGTGCTACTTTTTTAATAAAATCAACTTCATTGTTTACTCTAACGAAGAATGCCACTTTTATATCGGCACGCATGTTATCCTTACAAATTAGTCCTTCGGTAGCGAGTCTTTCGATTTGAATTTTCTTAACAGAAATATCCATTATTTCGACCCTATGAAATACTGGTACAACGTAAAGTCCTTTGTCCGTTGCTACTTTAGTTCCTCCAAATCCGGTTCTTACCAGGGCTTGACCTTGATGAACTTTTTTGTAGAACATTGCAATAATTGCAAAATAAACGATGATAAGGAAGAGGATGATCCCGAGACCTATACCGATAATTGAAAAGATGGATTCCATAAATGATTTAAGATTTATTGATTATATGATTGAACTAAAAAGTATGTATGATCCGCAGATCTTTTAATGATTAAAACCGTACTACCATATGTTAATGGCTTTTTGTCTAAAGATTTCACATAAATTGAATGGCTGTTACCTTCTGCCTTCACTTCTGCATTACCCATTTTATCTTCACTGATGTTAGATAATAAAATTGCTTCTCGGCCTAAAAAGTCTACAGGTGCATCGCCATCTTTATTTAAGTGCTTAAAAAAGCCCTTAAACGGCGTTGTAAACAATTTATTAATGAACAAAGCCGGAAAAAAAGCAGCTAGCATTATAATGAAGCCAATAAAATTATCATAGGTAAACGTCAATGTAGTTATTAGTGTTGTAATCAACCACCACATAAATATCCAACAGGTAAACGTGAACATAAAAGGGAGTCCGACAAAATTGAAATAAATCAAAAATATTTGCCACCACTTTAAAGGTCTACGTCTTTTACCAATGATATCATCTTGGTTGACTTCGGTATTAGAGATATCTTCAAAATCAAGATTACCACCTTCAATACCAGAGTCAAGGTCTACATCGGCATCGATGTCAATATCAACATCAACGTCTATATCGAAGTCAAGACCACCTATCATAGTAATGATCCAGTATACCAGAAGAACTATCAGTAATAATGTTAGCGTGATATTTACCTCAGAAAATAATATGTCTATTAGTTGATTCAAATTTTTTATTTTTTGGTTTTATTAAACCCTAACTGTTCTTTTAACTTTTGAAGCTCATCATCTGCCACGGCTTCAGTGGTATCAGCAGCCTTATCAAGTTCATCATCAATAGATTTACTTGATTTTGCTATATCGCCATAAGCCTCGGCCAAAGCTTCTTCTTGGGCAATTTTCTCTTTCATTCTTTCGAGCATTGACACCGTACCGGTACTATCTAACTCAGCCATTTGCTTGTTTAAGTTTTTAGTAGCATTACTAACCTTTACCCTAGCCTTTAATGTTTTCAATTCATTTTCCCAGTTGCCAATGTTAGATTTTAAAGCTTCAACATTACCTTGCATTTGGCTAACGTTAGTCTCAAACTTTTCTGTTTCAGTTTTAGTAGCGGCTAATTGTTTTTCATTAGCTTCTTTTTGCATTAAAGCTTCCTTTGCAAGTCTGTCTGCTTCGGCAGCATCCATTTCCTCGCTGTTAGCCTTCTTTAGAATGATAATGGCTTTATCTTGATACTCTTTGGCTTTGTTCTTATAAAGGTCTTGATCGTTCTTAGAACGAATGGCAAGTGCTTTTACTTGTGCAAGCGCTTCTAAACTTTTTTCTAGGTCTAATTTCATATCCCTAATGCCCTGTTCGGTCATTTTTATAGGATCTTCCATTTTGTCAATCGCTGAATTGGTTTCAGCCTCTCCTATTTTAAATAGTCTTTTAAATATATTCATGATTTTTTATTTTTAATATTTAGAAAATTCAATTATTTGATCTGAGTATTCACTCATTAATAAACTTAAAGAATTAAGGCTGGCCTCAAATTCGTTTAAATCCATATTCTCGATTTGTAATGTGTCTCTAAAAATGACCCGATTTGCGGTCTCGTCAAGAACAAAAGCTCCATGTATAATATCTCTATTCTTCTGGAGTAAGTTTCTGAAGATTTTTTCAGATTGATTATGGACAGAGAATATAAATTGTTCCATTATCAATATCGGTGGCGAAACCCCTAAAATGAGATTTTTAATTCCGAAATCTTCTTTGGCCACCACTAAAATTCCGTCTGCCCTATTTTCTTTAACGATATTAAAGTTTAATTCAAGAAGATAATCTCTGGTTATATTAAAATGGTTTTTCATATGTGTTGGTTTATGTAGGTGGTTTCTTAAATTCAATAATACAAAATATTATTGGTGTGATTTCTTAAATTGAGATTAGGAACGCTAAAATGTAAACAACTACGATGAACATAATATTGTGTTTTTAAATTGATTAATAAAAAATACTAGCTCAAAATAATAGCAATTAAAAATATTATTGCTAATTTTGTTAGACAAATATAATTATATTTTTATCAATTGCAAATTTAATTAGCAAAAAAATGTCATACTTCGGAAAAAATATACGGAAGATAAGAAGTTTAAAAGGTCTTAGCCAACAGTCATTTGCTGAGCTATTTGAGCTGAAGAGAGGTACTTTAGGTGCTTATGAAGAAGGACGAAGTGAGCCTAAATTAGAGACGCTAATAAAAATTGCTAATTATTTTAGCATTCCTATAGATGACCTATTGACTACCGAATTAACAGTAAATAATTTATTGAAGTTTAAAGGTAACTTAACCGTTGAACAAGATTTAGGTGAGCAAGAATTTTTCGTTAAGGTACCCTGTATAACCACCTTAAATCAGTCAGATTATATTAAATATTACAATAAGGATTCTTACATACAAGACTTGCCGTTTTTGTCTTTACCAATAAATCCTGATAAGAAGTTTCGGGCATACACCGTTCAGAATTTAGAAATGAGTAAGAATGAATTAGGTATGTTTCCAAAAGACATAGCTATTGGAGAATGGATACCACCAGAAGTATATTCAAAGCTAAATAACGGTACATTGGTATTTACGGTAGCAGATAAGAATATCATCTTAAGAAGACTATTTATAACCAATGATAAATTCGTTTTACGTGCAGAACATAAAAACGTAGAAGATATAGAGTTGCAGTTAAAAGAAATACATGAAATGTGGCGAGTTAGATATGTATTCTATCATAGATTACCAGAGACTAATTTCAATTTAGAAGAAAAGTTATTTCAATTAGAAAAAGATTTCGATAGACTTAAAAAAGATCTATAAAACACTATCCCATTAACTGTGTAAGTTAAAAATAACAGGGGTTGGACTTTTATCTAAAGTCTGACCCTTTTTTCATAGATCGTCAGGAACTGATTTAGGATTATGCCCCAGTTCCTTACAGGCATCGACCACTTTTTGGTGGCCTCCCTTACCGCCAAATATACGGATTTCATCACGGCATCGTCCGTCGGGAAGGACAGCTTGTTCTTGGTGTACTTCCTGATCTTGCCGTTCAGGTTCTCGATAAGGTTGGTGGTATAGATTATTTTCCTGATCTCGATGGGGAACTCGAAGAACACGGTAAGCTCGTCCCAGTTGTCCCTCCAGCTTTTGACGGCATAGGAGTACTTCCCTTCCCATTTGTCCGCAAAGTCCTTTAGGGCGGCCTTCGCCGCAGCTTGTGTAGGTGCGTTGTAGATAAGTTTCATATCTGTTGTAAAGGCTTTTTTGTCCTTCCAGACAACGTACCTACAGGCATTCCTTATTTGATGCACCACACATATCTGGGTCTTGGATTCGGGGAACACGTTCTTGATGGTCTGGGTGAACCCGTTCAGATTATCGGTTGCGGTTATCAGGATGTCCTCGGTGCCACGGGCGCGTATATCGGTCAGTACGCTCATCCAAAAAGCGGCGGACTCGTTCTTGCCCAACCAAAGCCCAAGGACCTCTTTCTTACCGTCCCTGCGCAATCCTACCGCGATATAGACCGTTTTGTTGATGACCTTCGAGTTCTCGCGTACCTTGAACACGATCCCGTCCATCCAGACGATAAGGTATATCGGTTCCAATGGCCTGTTCTGCCAAGCGACGATGTCCCCGGAGATCTTGTCGGTTATCCTCGATATGGTGGATGTGGAGATATCGAAGTTGTAGACCTCCCGTATCTGCTCTTCGATATCGCTGTTGCTCATTCCCTTGGCATAGAGCGATACGATCACGTTCTCGATACCGTCGACCATATTACCGCGCTTGGGCACGATCATGGGGTTGAAACTGGCATCCCTGTCCCTTGGCACCGCGATCCTTGATTCCCCGAAGGAGGTACGGACTTTTTTGGTCGAATGGCCGTTACGTGTGTTCCCGTTCCTGGCCTTTCCATGTTTGTCATAATCGAGGTGGCCGTCAAGCTCGCCTTCCAGCATCTTCTCGATACCACGTTTTTGGAGTTCTTTCAGAAAACCGTTCAGCTCGTCACCGGTCTTGAACTGTTTTAAGAACTCATCGTTGAATAATTCCTCTTTCTTCATAATGGTGTGAAAATTTAAAGTTAAAAAAATAGCGGGGGCATGCCCCCGCTATTTTTTTATTTACACACTTTATGAGATAGTCCTTTTAAAATGTAGCATACTTCACTTAAGTCAGAAAAATCAAGTCCGCCTTCATCAACACTTTCGTTTAAACATCTACCATCCTTGCCATTATATTGATTTCCTAGACGAATAGCTGTATTCCAAACCTTTGTTAAGTGTTCATCATTTAATTTAGATTCCCAATCTACTTTACCATCAGACTTTAAACCTGGTGTACCATTACCCACTTCATTACCATCTGCAATTTTATGATAATCTGTAACCGTTTTTGTATACATAAGTTTAACAGTTTTAGTAACCGACTCATTCCAATCGCTATGCTGAACTACATGAACACTTTCTCTTGTTTTAATCGAAATATCCTTTCTTGACAACTCCTTAACCCATTCTGACGTGAAATCTGACTGTCCCGCTTCTGCCACCCAAATAGAACCTCCATTTTCAATGATTTTCAATGCCTTAGTTACCACTTTATCTACCGAAGCTTTCCATTCTTTATCTGCATCTAACCAATTTTCACCGAAGACCATTGGCATTAATTCGTTTGGTGGTACATACAAACCTTCTTGAATACCATAAGTACCTGCAACGGCTAGATAATTTAAGTCCTTATAATCTGGGTGATTTAATAGCGTAGCAAAACCTGCTGCGGTATGTAAATCGTCGATATCGGTTTTACAGTCTAACTGCACTAGCAATAAATCTTTATCTATTTCGAAGGCTGCTTTTTGGGCATTTACTCCGATACTAAAGAGTAGGGCACATGCTAAGCCTGATATTATTTTCTTTTTACTGATTGCTTTTTTCATTTGAAGATATTTGAATTTATCGTTTTGTTGTTTCTACTAAAGTATTAAATATTAAGTGTATCGCAATAGAATTCACTTCGACTCAGAAATAAATTTCAAGAAATCTTCCGACATATAATATAGTCGCAAATACTATCAAAAGCTCGTATCTTACTAGACCAAACAACAAAACTCACACAATGAAAAAATCATTTCTTGTATTGTCGACATTTCTTATGTTGATGATTCTAAATCCGCTTTTAGCGATAGAACCCATAACCAAAATTATTTCTAATTATGAAGATGGTAGCTATACCTTAATTTTAGAAGGATACGATTGGGGACCAGCCGTCAAAAAGGTCGTATTACCTACCGCAACATTAAACACTGAAGCTAATGCTAGCGATTATATAATCGAGGTAGAAAGAAGTGCTGTTGGTGTAGAAATGAAGTCAGAAGAAGCAAAGGGTAGTCGAGAAATAGTATTCGCTTATGTTTCTGATGCCAATGGTAGTAGAGTATCAGAAGGAAATCATGTAACCTTGGTGTTATTAGTGCACCCTAAGAATCCAATAGATTCCCCTATAAAGTATGTTTTTAAAGATGGCAGAGGTAGTAATCAATGGATTGATTATAAAATGACCATTACCAATACGTCAACAAGTAAAATATGGAACAATGAAGCCTCTCGTGTATATAAAGATTTATATCGATTTGATTTAAAAGGAAAACATACCATTAATGGCATTAACCTAACATACGCTTCATTCGAACCTAAAACTACTTCTGCCAAGTCTCCTCTAATTATATGGTTACATGGTGGTGGCGAAGGTGGTACTGACCCAAGTATTGCCTTAGTTGCCAATAAAGCCACTAACTATGCATCACCTGAAATACAATCATTTTTTAACGGTGCATATGTTCTAGTGCCACAAGCACCAACGTTTTGGATGCAAAATGTTAATGGAGACTATACTAGGGGTGATACTGATGATATTTATAACAAAGCCTTATTCAAACTAATCGACAATTTTGTAAAAGATAATCCGAAGGTAGATGCAGACCGGGTTTACATCGGTGGTTGTTCTAATGGCCGCTACATGAGTCTTAAACTTATACTTGAACATCCTAAATATTTTGCTGCCAGTTATATTAGCGCACCTGCTTATTTAGATTCGAATATTACTGATAAACAAATTGAAAGTATCAAAAATGTACCGATTTGGTTTATTCATTCGAAAGATGATACTACTACACTACCAGACGAAACTGTGGTACCACTATATAAAAGACTAGTAAATGCCAAAGCACCTAATGTACATTTCTCTTATTATGAACATGTTATTGATTTAACCGGATTTTATGGTGGCGAAAACTATTATTTTCCAGGGCATTGGTCTTGGATTTATAGCCATGCTAACCATGCAAATTTTGATTTCAATGGAGAACCAGTCTTATTACAAGGTGAAAATGTGAGTATTATGAAGTGGTTAGCGGCTCAGAAAAAGTAAGAATTGTCTTTATAATGCTCTAAACAAGCAAAAACTCTTAAAGTATTCACAAAAAATAGATATAAAAGAACTTTAATCGCTGTTTGTCAACTATTGGCGTCATCTTTGCAACTTAATAAGTATTATAAATTAAATTACATTACAATGAGTAAAGGAACAGTAAAATTTTTCAATGACACAAAAGGTTTCGGTTTTATCACTGAAGAAGGAGTTGAAAAAGATCACTTTGTGCACATTTCAGGTTTAATCGACGAAATTCGTGAAGGCGATGAAGTTGAATTCGAACTAAAAGAAGGAAACAAAGGTTTAAACGCAGTGAACGTTAAAGTTATCTAAGACATATATACATTCAAGTTTAAGAAAAAGCTCTTCAGAAATGAAGAGCTTTTTTATTATAGATAGGACTATCTCATAAAGTGTGTAAATAAAAAAATAGCGGGGGCATGCCCCCGCTATTTTTTTAACTTTAAATTTTCACACCATTATGAAGAAAGAGGAATTATTCAACGATGAGTTCTTAAAACAGTTCAAGACCGGTGACGAGCTGAACGGTTTTCTGAAAGAACTCCAAAAACGTGGTATCGAGAAGATGCTGGAAGGCGAGCTTGACGGCCACCTCGATTATGACAAACATGGAAAGGCCAGGAACGGGAACACACGTAACGGCCATTCGACCAAAAAAGTCCGTACCTCCTTCGGGGAATCAAGGATCGCGGTGCCAAGGGACAGGGATGCCAGTTTCAACCCCATGATCGTGCCCAAGCGCGGTAATATGGTCGACGGTATCGAGAACGTGATCGTATCGCTCTATGCCAAGGGAATGAGCAACAGCGATATCGAAGAGCAGATACGGGAGGTCTACAACTTCGATATCTCCACATCCACCATATCGAGGATAACCGACAAGATCTCCGGGGACATCGTCGCTTGGCAGAACAGGCCATTGGAACCGATATACCTTATCGTCTGGATGGACGGGATCGTGTTCAAGGTACGCGAGAACTCGAAGGTCATCAACAAAACGGTCTATATCGCGGTAGGATTGCGCAGGGACGGTAAGAAAGAGGTCCTTGGGCTTTGGTTGGGCAAGAACGAGTCCGCCGCTTTTTGGATGAGCGTACTGACCGATATACGCGCCCGTGGCACCGAGGACATCCTGATAACCGCAACCGATAATCTGAACGGGTTCACCCAGACCATCAAGAACGTGTTCCCCGAATCCAAGACCCAGATATGTGTGGTGCATCAAATAAGGAATGCCTGTAGGTACGTTGTCTGGAAGGACAAAAAAGCCTTTACAACAGATATGAAACTTATCTACAACGCACCTACACAAGCTGCGGCGAAGGCCGCCCTAAAGGACTTTGCGGACAAATGGGAAGGGAAGTACTCCTATGCCGTCAAAAGCTGGAGGGACAACTGGGACGAGCTTACCGTGTTCTTCGAGTTCCCCATCGAGATCAGGAAAATAATCTATACCACCAACCTTATCGAGAACCTGAACGGCAAGATCAGGAAGTACACCAAGAACAAGCTGTCCTTCCCGACGGACGATGCCGTGATGAAATCCGTATATTTGGCGGTAAGGGAGGCCACCAAAAAGTGGTCGATGCCTGTAAGGAACTGGGGCATAATCCTAAATCAGTTCCTGACGATCTATGAAAAAAGGGTCAGACTTTAGATAAAAGTCCAACCCCTGTTATTTTTAACTTACACAGTTAATGGGATAGTGTCATTTTAAACCTTATGGATATTAAAGATGCAGATGAATTTTTTACCTATTTTAAGGTAGACTAGAATCTTATTTAATTTTTAAAAAGGCCTCTTGTAATCTTTGCGTTACGGGGCCTTTTTCATTCCTTGTATATAGTATGTAGTCATCAATTTGTTGAATCGCAGCAATCTGTGTACTCGTACCGGTTAAGAATGCTTCATCAATAGTATTCAATTCTGCTAATGAAATAGGAGTTTCAACAATTTCTATACCTAAAGAGTGACAAAGCTCTATTACAACAATTCTAGTAATACCATTAAGAATATATTCATCTGCCGGATGAGTATATACTACCCCATCTTTGATAAAAAACAGATTACTGTGAGATGCCTCAGTAAATACTCCGTCTCTATGTAATATAGTTTCGTAACATTCATGCTGCATGGCTTCCTCATTCAACATCACATTACCTAAAAGAGACGTCATTTTAATATCGCAACGAGACCATCTAAAATCTTTTCTGGTAATTACATGGGCATTTACAGTATTTATTTCAGGTAATACTTTTGGTACGGCATACATCATAACTGTAGGTTTTATATCTGCAGGAAATGAATGTTGTCTTGGTGCTACCCCCCTAGTAATTTGAATATAAAGCATGCAGTCTTTATCGGTTAGCGCTGCTACTTTCAACAAAGTGGCAATTTCATTTTTGAGCAAGCTAACGTCGAACTTAATATTAATTTTTTGGAGTCCTGATTGTAAGCGGTCTAGGTGCTCTTTCTCATAAAAGAATCTGCCGTTTATCTGAACCATTACTTCATATAATCCGTCACCAAAAATAAATCCGCGATCGAAAACAGATACTTTAGCATCTGCAGAATTTACAATACTTCCGTTTAGATATACTTTATCTGGGTAACTCATAAAACTTATAAATAACGTTGAAGATGTTTTTTAAAATAGATAGCGCTATCGGTAATACTTTGCATAGAATTCTCTGCAAAATTACCGCCTTGTTCTATATAGTAATATTGTAAATCATCTTTATTGATAGATGATAACATGCTTTTGTAATCAATAGATCCATTACCCATCTCAGAATAATCGCGAGTTACTTTGTCCATATCTTTAATATGCCACATAACATAGCGACCAGGGTTTTCAGCAATTAATTCAGCCGGACTCTTATTTGCAGAATGTTCGACCCAGTACATATCCATTTGTAATTTTACCAAATTTGCATCTGTGCCAGATAAAATTATATCATAGCCTTGCTCACCATTATGGTCTGTAAATTCAAAATCATGGTTGTGATAAGCGAACCGTAAACCGGCATTGGTTACCTGCTCGCCTATTACATTTAATTTATCTTTTAATATTTTAAAATTTTCAATAGTTCGATATTCTGGTGCTAACCATGGCCAAGTAATGTAGGTGCTGTTTAAAGTTTTAGAACCCTCTATACATTGGTCAACATAACGTAAAAGTTTATCATTAGAATCGTTAAAGTGACTAGAGAAATCATAATGACCACTAGATATGGTAAAATCTAAATCATCGATCTGTTTTTTAAATTCCTTAGATTTTATACCGTAATACGTATCGTTATCACCATCGTAACCATAAATTTCTCCGTCATTATATCCTAGCTCACGTGCATTTTTAATACTTCCGATTGGGTCCTTCGCCATTGCATCGCGAATGGTGAACAATTGCAAACCCATTTTATATTTATAATCCATCGGTATTACAGATAATGGCAGTATCGAACTTACCGAAAGCACACCGGTTTGTTTTAAGAATGTTCTGCGAGAATTTGAGTCGTTCATGATGATGTTGCGATTAAATAAATACGGATTATAAATATAAGGTTTGCATAAAGAACTTGAACATTTTGCAAACAAAAAAGCAGCCATAAAGGCTGCTTTTTATTCTATTGAGTTCGTAAATCTACTCGTTACTTGCTACAGCAGTTTCACTGTAAGAAACACGATAAATGGCATCGCCAAAATCATCTGAAATCAGCATAGATCCATCTTTTAGCATTAATATATCTACAGGTCTTCCTGTTGCTTTTTGAGCAACTTCGTCCAACCAACCATCAATAAAAGGTTCAGTGCTAATTGCTTCACCATCTTGAATATCAACCATCATTATTCTGTAACCCACTTTCTTACTTCTGTTCCAAGAACCGTGTTCTGCAATGAAAGCTTTACCCTTATATTCCGCAGGGAACATAGTACCAGTATAAAACTTAATACCAAGTGGAGCAACGTGAGCGTCTAATTGTAAAGCAGGATCAACAAAATCTGAACAAGGACGTAAATCTCCAAATTCAGGGTCTTTAACAATACCTCCATGGCAGAAAGGATAACCGAAATGCTGACCTGCCTCAGTTACAGTATTTAGTTCGCAAGGCGGAATATCGTCACCTAACATGTCACGACCGTTGTCTGTAAACCACATTTGTTTGGTATCAGGATGCCAAGTGAATCCGACAGAGTTTCTGACTCCTCTTGCGTAAATCTCACGATTACTACCGTCAGGATCCATTCTTGAGATGGTTGCAAATCGCTCATCTTCATCCGTCTTATTACAAATATTACAAGGAGCCCCAACAGGAACATAAAGTTTATCGTCTGGTCCGAAGGCTATATATTTCCATCCATGGTGAAATTCCGTCGGAAAATCATCATAAATTAATTCCTTTTCTAATTCGCTACCAATCTGCTCTTCAATATTCGGATATTTCCATAAGCTACCCACTTGAGCAACATACAAATCTCCGTTTCTCATGGCGATACCATTAGGTACTTCCATCGTATCTAAAACAATAATGTTATCAGCTTTAAAATCTCCATCAGTATCTTGTATCGCATACACGTTGTTTTCTGTGCGTGTACCAACAAATAGCGTCCCGTTATCACCCATAGCCATAGAACGAGCACCATCTACTCCCCTAGCATAAACTTCAATCTTAAATCCTTCAGGTAAGTTTAAATCTAATAATGCCAAATCGGTGCTGTCAAGTTCCATTTCTTTAACCGCACTATCTTTATTTTCTTTCTTGCTCTCTTTACAAGAATTTAGAGATATTACTACGGCGAGTGCCATAGTTATCTTTAAAAATGAAATTTTCATATTAAGTTGTTTAGTTTATTACGAAGATACGCAACAAGCTTTAGTTTGTACCCCATTATAATACAGATGTTTGTAATAGTAAAACCACCCACAAATCGAATATTTAGATGGTTAATTTACCCTCTTCGCCAAGATCTGTTTTTTCACCAGTTATAGCGCCAATCCCCATTTTAAAAAGGTTAATTAGCATATTATTCTTAGTATCCCAATAATGTGCATCTTTTGGTGTCACTTTTATTGCAGTAATATTAGGGTCATTTTCTCCATCGAACCAGTTGTCATCACTTTTTTGGTATAATTCTGATATGATACTTCTAGCCTCTAGAATTTCGGCAGTGCCATACACATTCATAAACTCCATACTCATTGCCTTTGCATAGAATAAGTGAATTTCTTCATCGCTATGAATATTCGCATTATGTGTGCTGTGCTTATTGCTTAAAAACCAAATATGTCCGTCTTCATCAACCTTTTTGGTACTCATAGGTATTGCGTGAATAGGTCTTTTAGATAAATTGGTCGCTAGCATAGTAAAATCTATAGCTTCAGCTAATTCTTTGATTTTGTCTTGTGCGCTCTTGTTAAATAGATGTTTAGTAGCCATAATTTTTTTAATCTAAATTAAGGCGAGTTTAATTCTTTTACGAAATAAATGAAACCTCTTATTGTTCCAAAAAAAGGAAATATTAATGCAAAAAAAAAGACCCAATAATGGGTCTTAATTAATTTTATAGCTGAACTATTAAGCATCCATTGCTTTACCAATTAAAGTATCGCCTTGTATAATTTCAAAAGTTGAATTAATGGCGGCATCATCATGTAAAGATCTTACCAATGTCTGCGCTACGTCATCTCTAGTAATAGAACCCTTTTTGTTCAATTTTACCTGTACCAACCTCATTTGTTAATGAACCAGGTCTAACAATGGCATAACCTAAATTAGCCAATTTTAAATATTCATCTGCATTATGTTTTGCCTTTAAATATTCTTTTAAATCGCTAGCCTCATCAGGATTATCCGCCCCCATAGAACTAAGCATTACAAACTTTTTAATGTTAGCTTTTTTAGAAACATCGATTAAATTTTTAGCACCTTCTTGATCCACTTCGACTACCTTTTTACCACCAGATCCAGCTGCAAAAATTACCTTGTCGATATTTTCTACAGTGTGTGAAAGATCTTTTTCTAAATCACCAAGCACTGTTTTTATGTTTTCTTTTTCAAACTGCTCTTTTTGCTCTTCTTTTCGCACCATTGCAATAGGTTGAAAATATTGCGAGTTCTTTAAAAGGTTTACTATTTTTTTTCCGGTTGTACCGTTGGCTCCGGCTACTAAAATATTTTCCATGTTCTTTATTTTTAGCGCAAGTTGGCTAAATAACGTAGTACACATTAATGCTTTACCGTTTTATATTGACACAGATGCTAAATTTCTAGAAAGCAAACAACCTCGAGATAAACCCACGAGGCATTCGTAGGAGAACTACAATAACATTATGAGGCAGACCTCAGAGCATTTAAATCTCGATTATCTAGTAAAAAAAAGCAGCCTTAATAGGCTGCCTTTAATTTATATGCTATTGAACTTGGTATTACGAAAGCTTTGCATTTAACTCTATTTCAGTATTTAATAATTTAGAAACAGGACAAATCTTTTTAGCCTTCTCTGCAATGGTTTTAAACTCATCTTCATTAATATTAGGTACATCGCCAATTAAATTTAGAGTTATTTTCACTATCTCTCCATCTTTAAAATCAACTTTTGCATTAACATCTAAGCTTGTGGGTGTATAACCCGATTCGCCAAGTAAAAAGCTTAATTGCATAGAAAAACAACCCGCATGGGCAGCACCAATTAACTCTTCGGGGTTGGTACCCTTTCCGTCTTCAAATCTCGTATTAAAAGAGTATTGAGCATTTTGTAAAACGGTACTTTCGGTGGAGATAGTTCCTTTTCCTTCTTTGCCACTTCCTTTCCATTGTGCTTTAGCGCTTCTTGTGAATTTCATAAATTTTATTTTAAAAATTAATATTCTAGAACTACTTCTTAGCCAAGTGCTCTTCTTTTTTATAATTTGGGTAATCTATATAACCTTCTTTACCTGGAGTATAGAAAGTGTCTGCATCCCAATCTGCAATTGGATAATTATACTCAAACCGTTCTACCAAATCCGGATTAGAAATAAACGGCTTACCAAATGCAACCAAGTCTGCATTACCTTCTTCAATTACTTTATTACCGGAATCTTGATCAAAACCAGCGTTGATCATTAAGGTTCCATTATAAAGAGGTCTAAAATGCTTCGCAATATGTTCTACAGCGAATGGTACATTAGAAACGTCATTAAATGGTTCAGATAAATGAACGTAAGCTAAATTATAATCATTCAGTTTCTTAATAATATATTCGAAAGTTGGTATCGTTTCTTCATCTAAAGTAATACCGAACATATCGTTCAATGACGGATTAAATCGTACTCCTATTTTTTCTTGTAGAATAACACTTTTCATCGTATTTAAAACTTCAAAAAAGAAGCGAGTTCTATTTTCCATATTCCCACCATATTCATCTGTTCTAATATTAGAAGTGCCATTAAAAAATTGATGAAATAAATAGCCGTTAGATGAATGAATTTCCACTCCGTCAAATCCCGCTTCGACGGCATTTATAGCGGCGTTTTTAAAATCTTCTACCGTTTGCTTAATATCTTCTAAAGTCATTGCTTTAGGTGTCACGGTATCTTTAAATCCTTCAGGTGTATATGATTTCGCATTCGGGTTTAAAGCAGAAGGAGCTAGTGGTAATTCCCCATTATGAAAATCTGGGTGAGACATACGACCAACATGCCACAATTGAATAAAAATCTTTCCGCCTTTATCATGAACTGCTTTTGTTACTTTTTTCCAGCCTTCTACCTGTTTTTTAGAATAAATACCTGCAGTGTTAATATAACCTACGGCATCTTTAGAAACCTGTGAGCCCTCAGTAATAATTAATCCTGCAGATGCCCTTTGAGTGTAATAAAGAACATGTAAATCTTCGGTAGGCACATTGCCTTCGTTTGCAGCTCTGCTTCGAGTCATAGGTGCCATTACGACACGATTATTTAAATTAATATTTTTATGAAACGGGGTTAATAATGCTTGTGTGCTCATATATGTGTATGTAAGTTGTTTTGTTTGTGTTACAAAGATCTCACTATTAAATGAGGCTCTTTGACTCTTACCGAAAAAAGATTGCTATAAAGCATAAAATACTTTGAACTATATCTATATAAATTAATTTTGCCGCTTTGTAAAAGTTTATAAAACCAATCTTGTTTTTTATCGTAGGTATTGCAAACGACAACCTTATTTAAATTTTATTTTATGAATTATAGCTATAATTGGGCATTAAAGCTGTTAGTATTTACCTTTTTACTTATTGCATCAAATGTTGTAGAAGCACAAAATCTAAAAGGTATAGTAACCGATAAAGAAGGCATTGCTTTAGAGAATGTCGGTATATTTAATCAAACATCAGGGCAACACAGCCATACTAATTTATCAGGCGCATTTTCACTCCCATCAACATCAGTAAATGATTCCGTTTACTTCTCCAACTTGGGTTTTAAGACCTTTATATTGGTTGTAAATCAAAACCATTTTGATGAAGGGACAGCTATAGTGTTAGAAGAATCAAGTATTAATTTAGATCAAGTAGTAGTTGTTTCTAAGGTAGATGCCATGACAAGATTTGTGAATATAGATGTACAAAACGATCCCGTAAAATCATCGCAGGAAATACTAAGAAAAGTACCCGGACTATTAATTGGCCAACATGCAGGCGGTGGTAAAGCAGAACAGATTTTTTTAAGAGGATTTGATATTGATCACGGTACAGACGTTGCCATTAGTGTAGATGGTATGCCAGTAAACATGGTGTCTCATGCCCACGGGCAAGGGTATGCAGATTTGCACTTTGTAATACCAGAAACTATAGAAAATATTAACTTCGGAAAAGGACCGTATTATGCTGATAAAGGAGATTTTAACACAGCAGGATATGTCGATTTAAGTCTTATGAAAAGCGTAGATAAAAGCATGGTTTCTTATGAATCGGGCCAGTTTAATACCAATCGATTTGTTGGTCTTTTTAATATTTTGGAAACTAGTAAGAGTGATGCGTATTTAGCCTCAGAAATTTATTTAACCGATGGAGCATTTGATTCTCCTCAAAACTTTAACCGTGTAAATATTTTAGGTCATTATCATTATATGGATATAGGAAAAGAAGAACTGACACTAACCGCGTCTCATTTTCAAAGTAAATGGGATGCCTCTGGTCAAATTCCGCAACGCGCAATAGATCAAAATATAATAGGTCGTTTTGGAGCTATTGATGACAAGGAAGGTGGACAAACGAGTAGAACGAACTTAATGTTGAATCATACCAAATTCTTAGGTGAAAATCAATTTTTAAAAACACGAGCCTTTGTAAGCAAGTATGATTTTGAGTTGTTTTCAAACTTCACATTCTTTTTAGAAGACCCTGTTAATGGAGACCAAATACGACAGTATGAAGATAGAACCATTATGGGTGTCGAAACTGTTTTCGAACAGATTGATATTGCCGTAGGCACTGATGATAGATTTAAATATGCTACAGGAATCGGGTTTAGAAATGATAACGTAGATGATGTTACTTTAGAGCACACCTTAAATAGAAAAACCTCTCTAGAGCAATATGCATTTGGTGATGTTGATGAAACTAATATCTATGGATTTGTAAATGGAGAGTACAAAACAGGAAACTGGACTTTTAACCCTTCAGTACGTTTAGACTATTTCAATTTTGATTATGAGAATAAACTGAGTGAGTTATATGATAACAAAAGCGAAAATAAAGCAATTGTAAGTCCGAAATTAAACACCTTATATTCTGTAAATAGAAATTGGCAATTGTTCTTAAAAATCGGTTTAGGTTTTCACTCTAATGATGCGCGTGTAGTTACAGCGAATGAAGGTCGAGATGTGTTACCAAAAGCATATGGTGTAGATTTCGGAACAATCATTAAACCAATAGATAAAATGGTGCTTAATGCAACTTTATGGGGGCTGTTCTTAGATCAAGAATTTGTTTATGTTGGCGATGCTGGTATTGTTGAACCAAGTGGTAAAACCAGGAGAGTTGGTGTTGAAGTTGGTGGTCGATATCAAATTTTAGATTGGTTATATCTATATAGTGATGTAAACTATACGTATGCTAGAAGTACAGAAGAACCAGATGACGAAGATTATATTCCGTTAGCACCAGATTTTACAGCTGTAGGTGGATTGTCTTTCAGTGATATTGGTAATTTTTCAGGAAACCTTAATTATAGATATTTGGGTGATAGAGCTGCAAATGAAGATAATAGTATTGTAGCAGAAGGCTATTTCGTAACCGATTTAAACCTAAACTACCATATCAAAAACTGGACAGTTGGTGTAATTGTTGAGAATTTATTTGACACCGAATGGAACGAAACTCAATTTACTACCGAAAGCAGGTTATTTAATGAAACGGCATCAGTATAAGAAATTCATTTTACTCCTGGTACTCCGTTTTATTTAAGAGGAAAGGTTTCTGTAAGGTTTTAAGTTAAATTGTTGTTTATAAAATTTATAAAGGTTGATTCATTACGTATGTAATGAGTCAACCTTTTTTTAGACCAAGTTTTTATGCAAGAAGTTTTTAAAGATTTTAGTACGGGTGGATTACTTAAAATTGGTAATGAGTTATTATTAGAATCATATAGAAAACCAAAGCAAGCAGGAATTTATATTTTTATTAGAACCACTACTCAAAAAGCTTCTATAGAAGTAGATGGTGTTCCGTATACAATTTCTGAACATAGTTTATTGGCACTGACTCCTGTCCAGTTTTTTCGATATATAGAAGGCAGCGATTTAATTGTGTATCAATTCAACCGGGAGTTCTATTGCATAAAGGACCATGATCAAGAAGTAAGCTGTGCCGGATTATTATTTTTTGGTAATGCACACATACCTGTAATCGATTTAGGCGAGAAAGAACAACGAAAATTCGATACGTTGCACGAGGTATTTGTTGATGAGTTAGAAACCGAAGACACTATACAAGCAGAAATGCTACGTATGCTCATGGCTCGCTTTATGATTATGAGTACAAGATTACTTAAAGCTAAAGAAGGTTTCAGTGAAGCTGTCAACGATGTAAAAGTTGATTTACTAAGAGGGTTCAATTTATTGGTCGAAGAGCATTACAAGTCAGAACATTCAGTTTCGTTCTATGCAGACAAATTGTTTAAATCTCCTAAAACCTTATCCAATACCTTTTCAAAATTTAATACCACTCCCCTACAAATTATTCATGAGGCAAAGCGATTACTTATCTATACTGATAAGACAGCAAAAGAAATAGCGTATGAAATTGGTTTCGATGACGCCTCGCATCTAAGTCGTCTTTTTAAAAACCAAACACAACAATCTCCATCAGATTTCAAAAAACAACTCAAAAAATCATTTTAGGGAAATATCGACAACACCTTGGGTGATATTGCCCGTTTTAAGATTCATAATAACTTGATCTTTGTAGTGTAGAATTAAAACAACAAAGACATGAATTTAAAACACACATCAATTTTCAATTTAATAGAAATATTTACGTCTAAAAAGGCGATAGTCGCGAATACCATCAATATAGAAAAACATTGTCTTCATAACCAAATATCAGATTACTACTGTGATTCTGATACGTCTTCAAAATTGACCAAAGCATTCAGTTCTTTTATGTAAAGGAAAAATCGACATGTAGAAAGGAAGTCTCTACATGATTAGAACATCATTCTAAATATACCTTTGTACCAGATAATCAATAGAACAAAAACAATTTATAATAAAATTTAAAAATAAAATCATGAGCACATTTAATATACCAACAAGAGAAGAAGTAAGCGAAAATAATCAAGCAATTTTTGATAACCTTAAAAAAGCTTTAGGCTTTGTACCAAACTTATATGCAACCTACGCTAATAGTGATACAGCTTTAGAAAACTATTTAAATTTTGCTAATGCTAAAACATCATTGTAAGCTAAAGAAAAAGAAGTTGTTAATCTAGCAGTTAGTCAAGTAAACAACTGTATCTACTGTTTATCTGCGCATACCGCAATTGGTAAAATGAACGGATTCACCGACGAGCAAATTCTTGAACTTAGAGCTGGTAAAGCTTCATTTGATACAAAATTAGATGCTTTAGCACAATTAGCGAAAAATGTTACTGAAAATAGAGGTCGTACAGACGAAAAAGTTTTAGAAAACTATTTTAAAGCTGGGTATACAAAAGCAAATTTAATAGATACCATTTCATTAGTAGGTGATAAAACCATATCGAACTACATACACAGTACAACGCAAGTGCCAGTTGATTTTCCGGTAGCACCATCATTATAAACAATTTTACAAACAATAATTATTAATCTATCCATTTGGGCAAAAGCCCTTTAAATTTAAAACAAATGAAAAAAGTATTATCAATTTTAGTTATCGTATTAGCATTCTCATTCAGCGCAAACGCTCAAGATAAAATGATGAAGCAAGAACCAGTTAAGACAATTGCATTAGAGCAAACAACTGGCGAGTTTACACAGAAATCAATTACTGTTAGTGAGGGCACATACATATTTGATGTTACAAATAATAGCGTAGGTAAAGATGTTGGTTTGGTTTTGGTAAAAAAAGGTAAAGATGCCTCTAAACCAGAAAATCACATTCAGACGGCTTATGTAACAGCTGCGGTTAAGAATAACACTGTAGGTCATTCTAAAGAAACGAAACTGGAAAAAGGCGAATATGTATATTTCTGTCCTTTAAATCCAACTCCACAATACAGTCTTATTGTAGAGTAAGAAGTAATTAGCTATACATAAAAAGGGCTGTTCTTAAATGAACAGCCCTTTTTTATGCTTTTAAATTCTATAAAAAAATAGAATATTATGTTCCAATTAATCCTCTGGCGGATGCCCATGAATTTCTTCAAATACAGTATCAAAATTTTCACGTAAATACGCATTCAATTTCTTTTGATAATCATCTTTTAACCAGCTCAAGAAATTGTAGGTACTCTTGCTAATACATTTTCCGTACACATGTATACGGTTGTCAATATCTTCTTTTAATAATTTCGCCAATGCCAAAGCATCATAAACATCCTCACTATTTTCGACACACATATATGCATGGTGAGCGATAGAACGTTCTAAAACTACTTTAGAAGAATCTCCTGCAAACGTTGCCGTTTCGTAGGTTTCCTTAATATCGAAATAGGTTTCTTTAGAATTTTTAAACTCTTCTTTAACTTCATCAGAAAGCTCAAGTTTAAAATCACTTTCAATATCCTCATCATCTTTAATACGGTCCATGTAGAAGTTCGGAGACTTAAAAATAGCTCCCCAATCTAAGTCTGCACCCCATGGTCCGAAACGATAAAGGTTGTTACCTAAATCTATAACCGTAAATTTCGATTTGTTATTCAAAATCCTAGAACCCCTACCGATCATTTGGTAGTAAAGTGTTAGCGATTTTGTTGCTCTGTTTAAAATAATAGTATCAATAGTAGGTTCATCGAAACCTGTAGTTAAAATACTAACCGATGTTAAAATTGCATCAGGTGTTTCTTTAAACCATTTTAATATTTGCTTACGCTGTTTTTTGGTAGCGGTATTATCAAGGTGCCGAATATTTAAACCTGCAGCATGAAAAGTATGGTAAACTTGAATAGATGTTTCTATACCATTGTTGAAAATCAATGTCTTTTTATTCTTAGAATGCTTAGTATACGCTTCTAAAAGCTTGTTCAACATTGCCGGACTCGTATATAAATCAGCAGAAGATTTAACGGTATAATCACCATTAGAACCAATTTCTAGAGATGTAAGTCCCATGTCATACTGAAATACCTCTGCCCTAGCCAAGAAATCATTGGCTATCAAATTTTCTATGGTTTCACCTGGTATAAGCTCATCATAGTTTTTGTTCATTGGCAAATCTTTGTTCGAACTTAACGGGGTTGCCGTAACACCAAGAACAAAAGAATTTTCAAAAAACTTGAATAGTTTGGTAAAAGAATTATAGTGAGCTTCATCAATAATAACAAGACCAACATCAGAAATATCTAATTGATCATCGTTCAACCTATTGTTCAAGGTTTCTACCATTGCTACATAACAGCTATAGCGCTCATGGTCATCAAGATTTGCTTTACTATTGACTACTTTGTTAACAACACCAAAACTTGTTAGCATTGAAGAAGTCTGGTTACAAAGTTCAATACGGTGCGTCATTACCAAAACTTTCTTGTTGTGGTTTTTTAAATACTGACGTACCATTTCAGAAAAAATCACTGTTTTACCACCACCGGTCGGTAGTTGATATAGTAGATGATAATCATCTCGTTCTGAATCGAACTTATCAAAAATTTGTTGAATTGCTCCTTGTTGATAGCTGTAAAGTTCCTTATCGGTCTTTCTATCTTGTAATTCAAAAACTGTCTCTTGCATAAAATCTTCTCTGGAGGGTACAAAGGTAACATTCTCTATAGTAGATTACTAATTCATGCGTTAAAAAGGGTATCTTTTGCGACCATATGTCATCAAAATAAACCGTAAAGGGTAAAATTAATGCAACACAGCCATTTTAAAATCTACAAACCCTTTGCAATGTTGAGTCAGATGAGCTCTGGAGAAGATCGACAGCTTCGAAAAAAAAGATTTTTAAGTGAGCTTTATGATTTTCCGGATGGGATAATGCCAATTGGTAGATTAGATGAAAAATCTGAGGGGTTATTATTAATGACCACGGATGGGAAGTTGAGTGACACTATAAATAGTTCAGGAATAGAAAAGGAATACTTAGCTCAACTAGATGGCTTTATTACACCTGATGCAATTCAAAAAATAGCAGAAGGAGTAACCATCGGAATATTTGGTAATAAATACACAACAAAACCTTGTAAAATAACCGTTTTAGACGATTTACCATCGCTACCAGATGCTGATCAAGCATTGCGAATTGGTAGGCATAGACCGACATCGTGGGTTCGCATTATGATTAAAGAGGGTAAATTTAGACAAGTCCGTAAAATGACTGCTGCCGTGGGGTATCCGACGGTTCGGTTAATTCGCGTTCGCATCGGTACAATTCATTTAGAAAAAATGAATCCTAGAGATGTAACTCCTATTGAAATTACTCTACGGCGCTTTAGGAATCCGTTTTCCTGAAAACCTAGAGAAAATGGTCAAACTCTTTTTAGTATTAATAAAGTAAACACCAGTTAGCAGTACTACAGATGCAATAGCTGATTGTATGGTGATATCTTCATTTAAAAAATACCAACCCAGAATCATTGCAATAATGGGGTTTACATATGAAGAAGTAGCTACTTTTTCTGGCGATACAATGCGTAGTAAGTAATTGAAGGCGGTAAAGGTTACGATGCTACCAAAAATAATCAATAACGACATAGACCAAAGAACGGGAGTGCTCCATGTTACCGGTGATGACCATTGTTCGCCAAATAGTGTGCTTATTATTAATAATGAAACACCACTAGTTAACATTTGATAACCCGTATTTACAAAGAAATTTTTGGGTAACTCGGCACTACCAACAAACAAACTACCATAAGACCAGCTGAGCATACAAAGAAAAATTAGTACCATTCCCAATATCGCTCCGTCTTGTGCAATTATTTCTTTCTGACCGACTAAAAGAAAAATACCTGCAATTCCAAGAATTACACCCACTAGTGACATTGGTTGAATTTTCTTACCTTGAAATACACGCATCATTAGTAAAACCACTAGCGGCTGGGCAGATACTTCTAGAGCCGCAAAGCCACTATCTACAAACTTAAGAGCCCATACGACTACTCCATTTCCGAAAGTTAGAAATAGAAAGCCTGCAAGAAATGTATTCTTGAATTGTTGCTTTGTAATTTTTAGAGAAAAGCCCAATATTTTTGAGATAGCAAAAATTAGGCTACCGGCAATAACAAAACGAATGCCTGCCAACATAAAGGCAGGCAATTCGGTTACTGCTATTTTATTCCATAAATAGGTAGATCCCCAAATGAAATAAATGGCGAAAAATGACAATACTACCAGAACGGTGTTACGTTGCATTTTCACCATTAAAAATCTTTAAAACTAAATCTTCTTTACACGAACGGCATTCATACCTTTCATGCCTTTTTCTAACTCGTAAGAAACTTTATCGTTTTCCATAATCTCATCGATAAGACCACTAACGTGAACGAAGTATTTTTCGTTGTTTTCAGTATCTATAATGAAACCGAAACCTTTTGTAGTATCGAAGAAAGAAACTTTACCGTTTCTTACTGGATCGAATTCTTCTACATCACCTTCTTCTTTCTTTGGAATACCTAAAATGATATCTTCTGCATCGATTTCTACTTTCATCGCTGGATCTGGCGGAGTGTCTACCAAGTTTCCGTTGAAATCTACATAAGCAAGAGGAATACCAGAAGTACCACTTTCTTTAGTAGCTGCTTTTCGAGCAAGCATTTTTTTCTTTTTTTCTTCACGCTTCTTTAAGCGCTTTTTTTCTTTTTCAGTTTTATTAAATGTCTGTTGTGATTTTGCCATTCGTAATTTTAATGATAATAATAGATTTTACTGTAAAGGAATTGAAATACGTGGTGACGTGTATAACAAATGGTAAGCCTTTTGAGTAAACTTATAACGCCACTTGTTGTAAGGTCATTGCAAGAATCATCTGCATCCCTTTAAAGTTCTGCAAAGATATGATTTGTATTTCAATTATTTAACATTAAAATGACTCATTCTATCAATCTTTTAATAGAGATAATTTATAGCTCAGATTTACATCTTATTACTTATCATAATTTCAGAATTTATACGCTCCTCTTCTACTTTAATCGTTTCAATTTTTATTTGATTAATAAAATTTATGTTAAAATGAAATATTTATAAAGGTGATTAAATAACTGTAAAACAGGCAATTGAAGTATTTTATAAAATGAATTTTGTTAAAAATAGTACCTTTTTATGCATAGTACTGTAACAAAATAGAAGTGTCGTCGTCTACTTAGTATAACAAATTTATTAATCATCAATTAAAAATCGAATATCATGAGAACTTTTATCAGAAACACACCGACAGAAACTAGAAGAAATACTTTTTTTTCAAGTTTTAAGAATAGTAAACGAGTACAATGGGCATCATCTAGAAATCATACCCATTAAAATAGTTACAATAAACATTCATCAATCACTCGGCTCATCACCGAATTAAAAACGATCAACATGAGAACTTTTATCAGAAACACACCGCCAGAAACAAGAAGAAATTCATTTTTTTCAAGTTTTAAGAATAGTAAACGAGTACAATGGGCATCATCTAGAAATCATACCCATTAAAATAGTTACAATAAACATTCATCAATCACTCGGCTCATCACCGAATTAAAAACGAACAACATGAGAACTTTTATCAGAAACACACCGACAGAAACTAGAAGAAATTCATTCTTTTCAAGTTTTAAGAATAGTAAAAGAGTGCAATGGGCATCATCAAGAAATCATACCCATTAAAATTTATTAATCAAAAAATCAATCATCAATCACTCGGCTCATCACCGAATTTAAAACGAACAACATGAGAACTTTTCTAAAAGTATTACCCAAAACTTCTGCAAAACTTAATTTATGGAATGCTATAAAAGACAAGCAGAGAAAAATGGTATCAAATGAACGGCATTTAGCATTTTAGTGATTAAAAGATATGAATTCATCACTCATGTCTTTTTTTATACCACTAAATGATGTGCTAACCATGTACTAAATGCTATATACAACAGTTATAATCGTATACGATATATTATATTTGATGTATGTTGGTTAAAATGAATTTAAGAGATCAAGTACGCGATTATCTATTATCAGAAATGATTACCGGTAATCTTAAAACAGGTAAAACTATTAATTTAGCTGCCCTTGCGCGTCATTTGAATGTAAGTGTAACACCTATAAGAGAGGCGTTAACACAATTGCAACAGGCACATATTATTAAGGCAGTACCAAATAGAGGGTTCATTATCGCTGAATTAGATGTAAAAGAAGCTGAAGATCTTTATGAACTCGTTGCCAACTTAGAAGTCATGGCAATTGAAAATTCAGAATTCAGTCAAGAAGACATCATCAATCTTAAAAATCAGCAAGAAGTATTTGAAAATGCCACCAACGCTATTTCAAGAATACAAGCTGATTTAGAGTTTCATAGATTAATGACCAAAGGTTATAAAAATGATTTGGCATTGAAAATTCTAACAGATTTAAAGACACGCATATTTTTCTACGAACGGGCTTTTACCAAAGATGATTCTTTTTACAATAAATCTGATAATCAGCATGACTCCATCATTTCTGCAATTGCCGATGATAATGTACCGACGGCTTCCCTCCTATTAAAAATGAATTGGATGTTAATTTTAAACTACGTTCAAAAGAAACTTACTGAATAAAGTATTTACTCTAATTCTTGAATCAACTCTTGGGCAGATTGAGTTATCTTCTGATAACCCTTATAGGCCCAATTACAAAAAAATGCTAATATTACCAAGGTAATCGCAAAAATCACATATTGTTCTGTTCTCAAACCTGTTAGAAAAACATTTTTATTGGACATGATTTTCGAAGTCACCGGAGCTATGAATACCAAGCCAACAAACCCTACTAAAATACCAATTTGCTGTAGCTTTAAAAGTCTATTTTTTGTTTTTAGATAGGCACTTAAATTCTCTTTGTACGATCCTTTTAATATATCTATATCTTTAATTTTTTTTAGCGTGCTCAACACCAATATGGGTAGTATTATAAGAAAAGAAAGTGTGAAAATACCACAGACAATTAAATACCAAGTGTCTAATTTATCAAAGCTTAGCAGTACGAAGAATGCCACAGCAAAACAGATTACAGCGCTTAAATTTTCATATTTGGTTATGGTAGTAAATTTATTCTGATATTTCTGCTTTGTCATATCTAATATTAGTTGGTTCGTTAATTTTTTTTGATCACTGAGCTCTTCGCTCATTTGTGCCCAAGCTGATTGTAGTTCTTCTAGTTCCATGATTTAATGATTTGTCATGTTCGTTTTTAATTTTTTCTTTACCCGAGATATTTTTGTCCCTACATTACTATCACTTAATCCTGTAATCTGTGCTATCTCTTTGTAACTCTTACCTTCTAGCAAAAGAAAAATGAGTCCTTTTTCTAAGGTATTTAAATGATGTAAATGCTGATACAGTAATCTTAATCTTTCTTCGAATTCATCATCTTTCGTATCTGACTGTATACTGAAGACCTCTGCCACTGGAACGGAATCTGGTCTTCTCTTTTTTTTCTTGATAAATGTAATCGATGTATTCATTGCAATTCGATACATCCAAGTTGTTATTTTTGATTCGTTACGAAATGAATCAAAATACTTCCACAACTGATATACAACTTCTTGAAATAGGTCTTCTTGATCTTCTTTATTATCGGTGTAAACGGAAGTCACTTTAAATAACAGCGCCTGATGCTCTCGTATTAAATCAGTAAAGACTGCTTCTTTTTGCATGTATAAAAACCTATTTACCCATTAGTATGAGTTTTATGAACTTTATCACACTTCAGTGTAAATTCTTTTTTAAATTAGAGTAAAATAATTCTAACTAGTACAACATGAGATATATATGTGCGTTTTATTAAAAAAATAATCTGATATGCAGTATTTAAATCCGCAAATTGAGGCTTTGACAAAAAGAAAAAATACCCCAGCACTAGCTAAAAAGCAAGTATCATGTGGTATTTTTCAAGATGTTAAAGATATTCCCGTTAAAGCAGAAGTTGTAGTACTAAAAAAAATATAATCTACTTTTCAAATAACGATGTATCTAAACCAGGAATAAGGTTTAGCGCATTCTTGTAATACAATTTTCTCAACACATCGTCAGGTAAGTTCAATCCGTACATTGCCCAAAATGCATGGTATTTTTTGTAGTACGGAAAATACTCATCGTTACTTTCCAAAACCCTGAAGTATGTAGGGAATTCTTCTGGTTTCCAGCTATCTTTTCCAAATAACACTCTGTCTTGATATTTGATAAAAAATGCTCTAGCATTCTGCGGTTGTCTACCAAGTTCAGCAATTACAGCCGATATGCCCACATTCATATTTGGCATTTCATCTAATAATTCTCCCAATTTCTTAAGGTTATTCGCATGCCAGCCCATGTGTGCATTTATAAATTTGGTATTTGGGTGTTTTTTGAACACATTATGTTGCTCTTGAATAATCTGCTCGAATGGTGCGGGATCTGTTGCCGTACGCTTTCTTCTAGGGTGGGTCTTAAGTTCTAACCAACGTTCGTTATCGGCATCCATATCATCCCAGAAAGATTCTGGATCTGCAGCATGAATCAATACGGGTACGCCCATTTCGGCACATTTAGCCCAAATAGGATCCAGTCGAGGGTCATCTATCGCCAAACGATTACCATTAGCATCTTTATTACGCAAGCCTAAACTTTTAAAAATCTTCAAACCTTTAGCTCCGTTTTTTATGTCTTGTTCTAATTGCGCAGCAGCTTTTTCTCCCCATTCCATATCTTTTGCTCCTTCAAAATCTACATTGGCAAAAACTACAAACCGGTTAGGGTAACTCTTGTTTATATTATCGATTTTCTCTTTTAAACTTTCTCCTGAGCGTCCACTTAAATTCACCATAATTGCTTCGTTCATAGCATCCATATGACCTACTAAACCCTTTAGAGCCTCGACAGACATGTCGTTTTGATGACTATGTACATCTATAAAAGGGAATTTTGCTTTGGTAATTTCATTACCCGGTACCACCAAAGTAGATGTCGGATTATACTCTTCAAAACCCATTTCTTGGGCTAGTATTGGAGTGGAAAGTAAGGAAGTAAGTACGACAAGAACTGTATATTTTAAGTTGATCATGTTATGTGTTAAGCGTGTTATTGGTTCGATTTATTAGATTCTGATATTCTAGGTTTGTGTCTACATCAACAATTTGATCTGCCGCGTCTAATGGAATAATAGCATTGTTCTTATTGTTCAAAATTTCTTTAGCGCCGAAATCTCCTTTTAACGTACATAACTCTTCAAACAGCAATTTAGGAAACAATGCGGGTACACCTACCTTTTTACCATAGTTTGTTGCTATGATATTTGAAGGATGTTTTACGTACTCTACCATTAAGGAATTTAAGTATTTAAAACTCAATAAAGGCTGGTCAGCAAGGCAAATTAAGATTCCGTCTAAGGTAGGTCTTTGTTTAAGTAATACTTTAACTCCATTTGCAATACTATCACCCAATCCGTTTTCCCAATTTGAATTAATGATAACATCTATATTTTTTTCTTTTAATCTACACTGATTAGTAATAAATTCAGCGTTTGAGCCTAAGACAACATGCAATGAATTTACATTGGTATTTTGAACAGTTTTAATAGTTTCTAATAAGAAATTAGAATCTTTCCAAGGCATTAATTGCTTGATGCCATCCATTCTTTTAGAGGCGCCAGCTGCCATTATTAGTACTGCTATATCTAAATCTGTTTTCAATTATGAATCGGTTTCAATCTGTCTTTCAACATTACGGGTTTCATTTTACGAATGACGGTCAAAATTTCAGCCAATATAGAAATTGCTATTTCTTGGGGAGTTTCAGCTCCGATATTCAATCCTGCTGGTCCGTGAATACCTTCTATAAAATCTAAATCAATATCTATATCATGCTCTACCAATTCAGATAGTAATTTCTCTCTGCGTTTTATAGGTCCTAAGACTCCCAAATAGGTCGGACTACTATTTTTAAGCATCATTAAATACTTCAAATCTTTAACATAGCTATGCGTCATTAAAAGAATGGCTGTATTCTTATCTATTGTTTCAACAGGAAAATCTTCGGGTTCATAGTCCAGTAAAGCATCTATACCAGGAAAATCTGAAATTGATTTATTCTCTTTCGGAGTTACGGCAATATTCACTTCCCACCCCATACTTAATCCGAAATGTGCTAATTGAACAGCATCATGCTCACCTCCTATTAATAATAGGCGTTGGCACGGTTGCATTAATTGGGTAAAGATTAAAGCTTTTGACTGTTCTTTGGTGTTCTTATTAAAAGTGTAGGACTTTGAAGATAGGTTTATGAAGCTACCATATCCGTCCATAATACCATATTCCTTTTTATATGAGATACGAACCTCAAAAGATTCACGATTTTCAATGACAGAGTTAAAAACTTCTATCAGCGCATCGCTTGGTGAAAAAGATTCTAGCATAATGTATAATATACCTTCACAGCCTAATCTAAATCGACCATCATAGGTCATTAATTTTGAGGTTTGATTTTCAAAAACAGATTGTGCCTGAAACAATACTTCTTTCTCAACACAGCCACCACTGACCGCACCGATCATTATATCATCTTCACGAATAAGCATACGCACACCAGGCTTGCGATACGAAGAACCATCTAAATCGACAACAGTTGCCAAAACACATTTTAGGTTTGCAGAAGTAGCAATGCTATACTCTTTAATAATCTTCTTGAATTCATGGGTCATAGATACTAGTTTTTACACCTTCTAATGTAGTAAAATTAAGGCTAATATTTCTAAAGTGTATTTGTCTTAAACCTAAGGAAATATAGGACTTTTGAGAACTTTAGATAAGGAACAGCTTCCGCTTTAACAATCTTTAACATTTATTTTATTATTCCCCATAATTTAAATAAACTTTGTCCGTTCTGCTAGTTGAACCTATAATGAATTAATATGAAAAATTTTTTGAAGTCCTTTAGTGTGTTATTTATCTTAACACTACTTGTTTCTTGTGGCAATGCAGATGATGATGTAAACTTAGATTTAATTACAGGCGACGGCTTAGGAAAAGGAACTGAAGTTGATGATTGTTTAGGACTTGAAGAAGGAGAATTGGTTTTATCTATACAAGAACAATATACCACCCTACCAGGTAAAGTATCTGTTTTCTTTAGAGTATCTGATACAGGCGGTAATCCGGTTCCAGGTTTAACAGCAAATCAATTCACTATTTACGAGCAAGGCAGAAACGACGATTGTTTTAAAACGATATCTACATCAGAATCTTCGGCACGTATTTCTCCGAACTCGCAGATATTTTCTAACAATACCTTATTGGTATTAGATTTAAGTAATAGTGTATTAAGCAGTAGCTTAGATGAGTTGAAGTTAGCATCAACAAGTTTTATCGATGCAGTTATGCCATCTACCCCACAAGAGTCTGTAAAAATGGCTATTTACTGGTTTGATGGAGAAGACGAGTTGCATTTATTAAATGCATTGACAACTTCAAGAGCAGAGCTTAAAGATGCTGTTGATGGTATTACCAATGATATTAGTAATGACCCATCGACAGATTTATATGGTGCGGTTATAAAATCTACCGACATTGCTTCAGAATTAGTTAAGGTCTCTACCGCTGGTGGTAAAATTGGGGCGGCATCTGTAGTTATATTTACCGATGGTACCGATCAAGCTTCTAGATTTACAGAAGACGCTGCTTTGAAAAAAGTTAATGACGCGAACGCTAACATATCATTCTTTAGTATTGGTTTAGGTGCAGAAATAGATACCGAAGTATTATCTGCTATTGGTAAGACGGCAAGTGTATTCGCACAGAATAAAGATGAACTAGAAAGAACATTTAGAGATATCTCTGAAAAGGTTTCTGAAAGAGCGAACAGCTTTTACTTATTCGAATACTGTAGTCCAAAAAGAGATGGTAGTGGCGAAAATAATTTAGCGATTGAAATCAACACAGGTTCTAGACAAGGTGCAGTACAGACCAAGTTTAGTGCAAACGGATTTACAGGTGGTTGCGAATAGGTAATTACCGATGAAAATATAGAAAGAAGCATGAAAATGCTTCTTTTTTTTTGCCCTAAAGTGAAAACAACAACTTATTGATAATCATTTTGTTGAGTAATAAAGTTTCAGCGCGAAGGATATTTGAGTAAAGGTTTAAACATCCGTTTATCGATTTGTGCCGTATATAAAACCGATTACACTAATATTAATTAAAAGAGAATAAAATGAAAAGAGTATCCTTAGTTACTATTTTATCGATAGCACTTTTAACTTCATGTGTTTCTAAAAAGAAATATGTTGCTTTAGAAGATAACTTATCTCAAACACAAAGTAGTCTACAAAAGACTCAAGTTGAGAAAGAAGAGCTACAAGCTCAAATGACAAAAATTGAAGCTCGTGTTGAAGAGTACAATTCAAAAATCAACTCATTGAAAGAAATGAACGATAGTCAGTTCACAAGTGTTGATGATGTTGCGGTTATGAGCAATAATACAAAAGCTAAGATGAGAAATACATTGAAAAATGTAGATCCAGCAAAATTAGCAGGTGCAAAAACATTACAAGATTCTATGAATTTGGCAGTTTCTTATAAATTGAAACAATCAATTTCTGAAGAAGGAGAAGATATCGATGTTAGCATTGACAAGACTGTAGTAATGATCAACATCTCTGATGAATTATTATTCAACACAGCAAGTTATAATGTAAGTAGCAAAGCTGATAAAATTCTTAAAAAATTGGCAGATGTAATTAAATCAGAGCCAAGTATGGAAGTTATGGTTGAAGGTCATACTGATGCTAGAACAATCAATACTCCGATGGTAACCGATAACTGGGATTTAAGTGTAAAACGTGCAACTTCAATCGTTCGTAAATTACAGAAAGAATATGATGTTGATCCTTCTCAACTTATCGCTTCTGGTAGAAGTAGCTACTTGCCTTTAGTAGAAAATGATACTAAAGAAAACATGGCGATGAATAGAAGAACTAAAATCATCATTTTACCTAACTTAGATAAGTTCTTTGCACTTTTAGATGCAGAAGATAGCTTATAAACTTTAGGATTAAATACTATTAAAAAGGGAAGCTATTGCTTCCCTTTTTTTATGCTTAAAATCTAAACTTGTTATCTAAAGATCATTCCGTTTGGTACATGTATATCTTGTTTTTTTAAATCAACCAAAAATCCGTTAATCACAGCATATTCTATAATACCCGCTTTTTCTAAAAAGAAGGTCGGGTTGATACCAGGAGCTAAATTTAATATAGGAATTATAAATTTTGGACTTAATATATGAACCGGAAAAGGTGAATTAATATTCTTTAAAGGAATAGATGATACACGTACATAACCATACCCTTTTTTCAAAACATCTTTAAAATTCAACGCTTTTACTTCATCAAAATTCGTTAAGTTCTTCGGATAAACCTTTGCTTGCTTTATCGTGTACCCAGTAGCGTCTAATGTTTCATAACCGTAATAGGTAGACAAATCTCCTTGATCTAAAATTCTACTACTATACCAAAAAGAGTTGTGATCTGGGTAATCAACTTCTACTTGGTGAATACCTAGATCAATTGAATAGGTATTACCCATAAGTTCATAGCTCGCATTGACAATTTTCAAATCGAACAGTTTTCTATCGTTCTGCGGAATTTTCTCGTATTCTTCAATTCCGATAGCCTCATAAGATTTTTGAGCAATAGTATAAATTGCAGATAAGATAGAGGTATAATTTAGTTTCCTAATTTCTTGCTTTTCTACATCTTCAGCAAATCCACCAGATTCAATTAAAATAGTGCTTGTCCCCCATTTTTGAATATTATCTCCGAAAGCTCTTGGTTCAAAATCATCATTATATCTACCAACTTGTCCCGGTGCATATTTCTGTAGAATATCATTCATGAAAACGATGATTTTCATCGCATTACCGCGGGTTTCATTGATATCTTTCTCATAATTATAAGCCGGAGCCAAATAAGATATTGTAGCAGGCTTTTCGGTACGTTCCGCATTATAATATGTGCTTTGATCATGAAGATTGAATCCGAAATCGGCATTAAGACTATCGCGTACTCGTTTTAAGGTCTGAGATTCGGGAGACTGTAAACGCAACGCATCTCTATTAATATCTATACCTAACAGATTTCTACGTTGATAAAGCTCAGCCCCATCAGGATTCAGCATTGGTAAAAAGTGAACAGTCAAGTTGGCAAGAATGGCCTCTTTCTCCTTTTCAAAATCAGCGCTGTCAAAGAAATTAAGAATATCAAAAATAGCTTGTGTAGCCGTTGGTTCATCGCCATGCATTTGAGACCAGAGGAATACATTGGTTTCTCCTGTTCCAATACTAATAAGACTTAAATCTTTGCCACCAATAGATTTACCAACAGTACTTACTTTAAACTTGCTGTTAGCAGAAAGTTTATCGATAAGCGGTTGAATATCGGTTCTTTTAATACGTCGTTTGCCAATAGAACTTTCTTTATAATTTTCGTAGGTATCATATAATTGGGTGGTTATATTATCTGATTGCCCTAATACCGAAAGCGAGCATAAGCTTAATATAGATAGAAATATGTTTTTCATTTATTGCTGTTCTTTAGATGTTTTTTATTGTTTGTTGGGTAATTCTTTAAAATTTAAATTTTTCACTGCCTTTCTCACATTCTCCATAAATTCAGGTCCTGGATCTGTTTTTACAGTTCTATAGCCCTCATCGGTCTCTAACCATAAAGGGTGATTTTCAAAAAGGGTGTATTCGTAGTGTCCGATTACGTAGTCGATATCATATTTATCTTTCAAAAACTTCACCAGCCAAATATTAGATTTTAATTGCGCTTTTGTTAATGGCAGTTCTTCGGTGCCGCCAACATTCTCCACTCCGATCGCGCAATGATTTAAACCAATGACATGTCGCGCCATAGTAGTTTCTGGTAATAGTTGATAAATAGTACCATCTCTATCGACCATAAATTGAGAAGAGACATTTAAGCCACTTACATTTTTAATATCTGGTCGCCAATTGGGTAACGTAACCGGATCAAAAGCTTCAAATGACTTTTGAAAAGTCGGAATGACCGTCCAATGTAAAACAATCATTTTGGGCTCAATTTTAGGGGAATCTTGCTCTAATCCGTATCTATTCTGCAAATATTCTAATGTCAGTATTTTTCGTTCTTCATTAAAGGTAATTGGGTGTTCTACAATTGTTTTGGTAGCAGAACACGATACCAAGACCAGACACAGAATAAAATAAAGTATACGTTTTTTCATCATTCCGCAATTTGTAAACTATCTTTTTCAACGGCATATGAAATGGTGATTTTTTTTCTTCCCCATTCTTTCGCTTGGTTAATATTCTCACCCATATAAATATCAATACGGTTGCGCCATCGCGAATGCATTTTATCTTTAACGATATAGATACCTTCAAAGGTGTCGATTTTCACTAAGGTATTATATGCAAGTCCTTTTTTTAATAGGTCTCTAGATACCGCTATCCATTTTTGACCCGGTTTAATAGAATCTCCCCAGGCAGTAATTGCAGGATGCTCGTATGATGTTTGGTTGGGAACCGAATTATATGCAGTTGCAGTTACTTGTAAAGGAACCCACTTATATTTTTTATCCAAAGATTTATCTGAACAGCCAAAAGCTATTAATAGCAGAAAAAAAATGGACAACCTTTTTATCATAACTACTAATGTAGTTTATTTTCTAAAATTAAAAGGTCGGTATAACTTTCGTCCCAAGCTTTTTTGATGTCTTTAGGCACCTCGGTAAAAGAATAATTTAAAGCACTAAGCACCATATCTTTATCGCCATCACCGTCAATATCGGCGGCATCCATCAAAAACCATCTACCCATATTAATATCTGCAAAATGCTCAGATTTAAAAGAATAATTTTCACTATCCTCGTTCTTTAAATAAACAAAATTATAATCTGGGTGCTTTTCATAATCAGGAAAAGTCGCTAACAGCGCAATATCGATATCGCCGTCTTCATCAAAATCATTGGCAACAACTCTAGTAGCACCGTTTAAGGGGTAGAAAAAAGTTTCGGTAAAATTATTCTTTCCATCATTGATATGAATTCGCATGCCGTGGTAAGGTTTATGAAATATAGATTTATCGGCATTATCACCGTTAACTGTAATGATATCGTCGAAACCATCACCATTATAATCTACCAGTTCAAACCAACTAGAGCCATATACGGGACTAAAGCGAATCACTTTTTCAGTATCAAAAGTCAAATTTTCTTTTTGATATAATATATATATCGCTTCATCGCCCTGCGCTGCCATGACTACTAAATCTTCTTGACCATCTGCATTCATATCCATAGCGATAACTCTTATGGTGCCAGGTACATTAAGTAATGTTGTGTTTTTATAGAATCCGTATTTGTCTTTTTCAAGCAGTGTAAGTTTACCTTTTAGGTTACCGAATTCACTTATAATAATTTCTTCGTTTCCGTTTTTATTTAAATCGATATACAAAGTATGTACAGGTCTATGTAACGAATCCTGTAAAATAGCTGTAGCACTTCCACTTTTGAGAATGGTCTTCCCCCTAGGTATTTCAAAAGGATCCATTACGCCCATAGTGGTAACAAATATACTATCGCCAATTAGTCGTGCATCTGTAATAGCTAAATCAGTATTACCCAAATACGTATTTTCGCCTGTATGCAGATCATAGCTACTTAAAACTCCTCTCCTATCTCCAGTAAGTACTTGATTATGGAGTGTATCAATCTTTAAAAAAGTGTACAGATTACCCTTTATACTATCTAAAGCTACTGGCTTGGTATTAAATTGTGAAAGCTTATCGTTTTCAATTTTCAGCGGATTGTTGACTACGCTATCTGGCGCCAAACTAATAATGTAATCGACCAATAGTTGCCAGTCTTGTTCATTAATTAATGGTTTACCTGGGTATATTCCAGATTTTATAATAGCTGCCTGTTCATCGAAAGAAAGCTTATAATAGGGGTGTTTATCTGGTGTAATAATTCCTAATCGAGCACCCATATCTGGTAGTATATTATCTCGCCATATATCTTTTGGTAAATCATTGATATTCGGTGCCATGTGGCAGCTGGCACAATAATTTTCATAAAGCACCACTTCTTTTGAACGTTTTTCTGTGTTACAAGATACAATGGCACATAATAGTAGGGAGTAGAAGACAGATTTAAAAGCCATTAGAATTAGGATGTTTTGTTGAATTCGGAATTGAAAAATGGAAGATACCTATACCCCTATAATCTTGCAAGTGATAAATGCAGGCTTTTCTTTAAATTTGTATCGCTATGAAAAAAGAAAAAAAACCAGATAATGTAGTTTTCAATGAAGATACCCAAGAGTATCACGGAAAACTATCCCCTTTTGCAACCGGAGTATCAGCACCAAAAATTACTCCGCCAGACGTAACTTCTTGGAAGAATACACACATTGTTAGTGCTAATAATCAGTTTAAGGCAGAATATGAAGCACTTCAAGAAACGTACAAGAAACTGATGGCAAATTTTGAATACAATAATTTGGTATACAGTGCAAAATTCAATTTCGAACCCATTGTAGGTAAGGTATATCACTTGTATAAAGCTAAAGATGAAAGTACATTTCTATCATTGATTTTACCTCAAGAATGTAACTTTAACCATGTTGGTAGTTTTAAACTTACATCAGATAAAACTTGGGAGAAAGTCAAATAATTCAGGTAAAAAAGAAGTCTATCTTAACCTAAGATATCAACACATTTTAATCTTATTCAGAACATATTAAGAATGAAGAAAACAAAACTGCTTTTAGGCATTGTCTTAGTAGGTATCATTGCCGCGGCATATTTTAACTACCCCAAACTTAATCTAATATCTGGATATGCTTCTAAAAATATGGCTTCTACGGTATTTATTGCTGATAGAGATGCTGTAGATATAACATTGAACGATAATGATATGCCTTTGATCAAATTGGCAGATACAGAGGTTACAAATGAGAATAAATCTGCCACTGCCAAGGTATACGGTCTAATGCCTAGAATAGCGGTTTATAAAGAAGGACTTGGGGCTGTACTTACCAACAAAGAGTTTTCTAAGCATAATTTCGACATTGTACCCAATAGGTTTCAAGTGAAAGATTCACTGCCTTTCCCATATGGAAACAACGGTGTTATCGATACGGTACTAGAAAATGTAGCTTATGATAAATTAGAAGTAGCATTAGAAAATGCTTTTCAGGATCCCGAACAAAAAACCAGATCTCTTTTAGTAGTGCATAAAAACCAAATTATTGGAGAACGTTATATACGCGGATTTTCTAAGGATACAAAAATTCTTGGGTGGTCAATGACCAAAAGTATATTGGCTACGCTTTATGGTATTTTAGAGTACCAAGATGACATCGATATGGAATTTAAGCCATTTGCAAAGGAAATGAGCATGAAGAACCACAAGCCCGATATTACCCTTAATCACCTCTTACGTATGCAAAGCGGATTGGAATGGGACGAGAACTATTTTAAAATATCTGATGTTACAAAGATGCTTTTCTTAGATTCTGATATGACTTTGGCGCAGCGATATAAAAAAGTAGTCGCCGAACCAACAGAAGTGTGGAACTATTCTTCTGGCACCACTAACTTACTTTCTGGTATTCTAAGAGAGCAGTTTGCTACACATCAAGAATATTTAGATTTCCCGTATAAAGAACTAATCGATAAAATAGGAATGAACTCTATGCTCTTAGAAACTGATTTATCTGGCAACTATATTTTGTCATCATACTGATGGGCAACAACGAGAGATTGGGCTAAATTCGGATTACTTTACTTGAATAAGGGAGATTGGAATGGTAATCGAATCTTTTCAGAATCTTGGTCAGACTATGTAGCCAAGCCTACAATTAATTCTAACGGAACCTACGGCGCACACTTTTGGCTGAATGCAGAAGGTAAATATGAGGACATTCCCACAGACCTATATTCGGTAAACGGATTTCAAGGACAACGCATCTTTATTATACCGTCTAAAGATCTTGTGATAGTCAGAACCGGACTAAAAGAACAGACCGACGAGCAATTCAACACACTGTTGAAAGAAATAATAGTTTCTATTCGATAAAAAGGGCAAAACTTTAACCTTTTAAATGCAATACCACATTTTTTAAGCAGTTCACAACAAAATTCTCATGTGTGGCAACAATAGTTTCAAAGAACCCTGAATGATATATACATTTACAGTGTTATTAAAAACGAATTAAAAATTTTCATTTTCATATAGTGTTCTCGTAAAAGAGTCTGATCTTCACTGATCGGACTCTTTTTAGTTACAGGTGTTTCAGTTTTCAGTTGGCAGTATCAGTTTTCAGTTGCTTCTTTGGCCTTTAGCCTTTAGCCTTTAGCCTTTAGCCTTTAGCCTTTAGCCTTTAGCCTTTAGCCTTTAGCCTTTAGCCTTTAGCCTTTAGCCTTTAGCCTTTAGCCTTTAGCCTTTAGCCTTTAGCCTTTAGCCTTTAGCCTTTAGCCTTTAGCCTTTAGCCTTTAGCCTTTAGCCTTTAGCCTTTAGCCTTTAGCCTTTAGCCTTTAGCCTTTAGCCTTTAGCCTTTAGCCTTTAGCCTTTAGCCTTTAGCCTTTAGCCTTTAGCCTTTAGCCTTTAGCCTTTAGCCTTTAGCCTTTAGCCTTTAGCCTTTAGCCTTTAGCCTTTAGCCTTTAGCCTTTAGCCTTTAGCCTTTAGCCTTTAGCCTTTAGCCTTTAGCCTTTAGCCTAAAAAAGTTCATTTTTCCAAGGAAAAATGAACTTTTTTACCACAGCCAACAGCCAACAGCTATATTAAGGTAGCCAATTATCCTTTCCAAAATTTGGTTTACGTTTTTCTAGAAAAGCATTTCTACCTTCTTTAGCTTCTTCGGTCATATAGGCTAATCTTGTTGCTTCACCTGCAAATACTTGTTGTCCCACCATTCCGTCGTCGGTAAGGTTCATAGAGAATTTTAGCATTTTTATTGAAATAGGCGATTTTTCTAAAACCTCTTGTGCCCATTGAAAAGCAGTATCTTCTAACTCGTCATGTGGTATTACGGCATTTACCATACCCATATCAAAAGCATCTTGTGCAGAATAGTTTCTGCCTAAAAAGAATATTTCACGTGCTTTTTTCTGTCCCACCATTTTAGCTAAGTAAGCAGAACCGTATCCGCCATCAAAGCTGGTTACATCTGCATCGGTTTGTTTAAAAATAGCATGTTCTTTACTAGCTAACGTCATGTCGCAAACTACGTGCAAACTATGTCCGCCACCAACGGCCCATCCCGGTACAACGCAAATAACCACTTTTGGCATAAAGCGAATCATCCGCTGAACTTCTAATATATTTAAACGATGCTGACCATCTTGACCAACATAGCCTTTCTCTCCCCTAGCCTTTTGATCTCCACCAGAACAAAAAGACCATATTCCGTCTTTTGTAGAAGGTCCTTCCGCAGAAAGCAAAACCACGCCGATAGAAGTATCTTCTTGAGCATCATAAAAAGCTTTAATTAGCTCGCTTGTCGTATGTGGTCTAAAAGCATTTCGAACATTTGGTCGGTTAAACGCAATACGCGCTACGCCGTCACATTTTTTATAGGTAATATCATCAAATTCTATAGCTGTTTTCCAGTTGGGTGATTTCATAATTTCTAACAATTCTATTATCGCATAAAGATAAGGGTTCAAGGTATACCTGTCCAAATTTGAAAACTAGGTTACCTGATTTAAAATTTAGGCATTAACTCAATCGAGTCAGTTATCAATTTATTTGAAACAGAAGATATGCCCATTATCTACTATGTTTACAAAATAATCAATAGTACGTTTCATGAAAAAATCGCTTTACACATTTATAAAATCGCTTCGAGAATTTTTAGCGAATAAATTAAACCAGTACAATACCACCTTACCATACGTTATTACGGTTATTGTAGCTTTGATAATAGTCGTAGGCGGTATAAATTTATTTGTAGAATTAACTGAAACTTTAAAAACAGAAACCCTTGCTACGTATGACACCACGATTACCGATTATGTAATTTCTCATCGATCACCGGGCTTAACATCTTACTTTAAGTTTATGACTAATGTTGGTGATACGTACGGATATTTAATTGTATTAGTAATATTCCTTTTAATATCCTTATTGGTATTTAAACGTTGGAAATATGTTGTACAAGCGACCATGGTATTGGCATTGGCAACAATTTCGAATATGATGCTAAAACGTTTTATTGATCGCGCAAGACCAGGAATAGAACATCTCGTTTCTGTAGAAACGCTGAGTTACCCTAGCGGTCATGCAATGAGTGCTATGGCATTCTACGGATTCTTAATTTTTCTAGTCACCAAGTTCAATATTCAAAAGGTGATAAAATATGTATTGATTATCGCCTTAATTACTATTATTCTAAGCATAGGTATAAGCAGAATTTATTTGGGAGTTCATTTTCCATCAGATATCGCTGGCGGATTTATTGCCGGATTCATCTGGGTAGTTTTTTGTGTGTTAATATTTGACCTGATACAGTTGTTTAGAACAGACCCGAAAACATAAATTGCAAACCTGATAATTGTCATAAAATTTTAGGTTCCATTAAGTAATTTTATTCCGTAATAAATTACCAATTAAATATTTATGAAAATAGCTGTTTTTAGTACAAAATCTTATGACCAAGAATACTTCGAAAAGTACAACGATACGCACCAATATACGTTCTCATTCTATGAAACTGCATTAAATTCAGACACGGCTAAACTCACCACATGTAGCGATGTAGTTTGTGTTTTTGTAAATGATGTTGTCGACAAAGCTACAATTGAGGTATTAACAGCTAACGGAGTAAAATTAATAGCATTACGCTGTGCAGGCTATAATAATGTAGATTTAGAAGCGGCAAAAATTCATAACATAAAAGTGGTCAGAGTACCAGCATATTCACCTGAGGCAGTCGCAGAACATGCATTAGCACTGATACTGACCTTAAATAGAAAAACACATAAAGCTTACAACCGAGTTAGAGAGGGTAATTTTTCTCTAAAGAATCTAATCGGATTTAATCTGCATAAAAAAACGGTAGGTGTCATAGGAACCGGACAAATCGGAGTTACTTTCTGCAAAATAATTAAAGGGTTTGGCTGTAATATTATTGCATATGATATCGCCGAGAATCAAGAGTTGTTAGAATTGGGGGTTAAATATGTTTCATTAGAAGATGTGTTTAAACAGTCAGACATCTTATCTCTTCATTGTCCGCTAAACAAACACACCAAACATATAGTCAACAATACTTCTATAGCTACTATGAAAGAAGGCGCTATGATTATTAATACAAGCCGTGGCGCTTTAATTAATACTGCAGATACCATTGAAGGATTAATAACGAAGAAAATTGGCTACTTAGGTATTGATGTATATGAGCAAGAAGAGAATCTATTTTTTGAAGATTTATCTGAACACATTATACAGGATGAGCAAATATTGAGGTTGTTGAGTTTCCCGAATGTATTGATTACTTCACATCAAGCCTATTTCACTAAAGAGGCAATGGATCAAATTACGATAACAACCTTAGAGAATATAAAAGCTTTTAAGAATAATACGGAGTTAATCAATGAGGTGAGGTAAATAGATTTATTAGTCATAATCTCAAAATTGGCTGATAATTCTTAAATTCCCGTACTAATTGATTTAACCTAAAGTAGTATGAAAAAAATTATCGCCGTCGTCGCCATTTTAGGTTTATTTACCACAATTGGCTTCGCCCAAGAATTTAGAGGGCTAGATAAGAGTCCGTTAGATAGAGTGTATTTGCCAGATCATTTTGCGCACGACATAAAATTTGCCCCAGAAAGAAACCTTCCTGATGCTCCAGTTTTAAGAATTGATTATAGTAGACCACAGAAAAATGGACGACAAGTTTTTGGCGGTATGGTCAAATACAATGAAATATGGCGTCTTGGTGCTAATGAAGCTACAGAGATTAAAGTTTATAAAGATGTAAAAATAGATGGTAAACTTCTCAAAAAGGGTACTTATACTATGTATGCAATACCCACTGAAGAACAATGGACAATCATTTTCAATACTGCTCTAAATCACTGGGGTCATTACAGTTACGATGAAAATAATGATGTTCTCAGAATAAATGCGCATGTATTACATAACCAGAAGTCAGTTGAAGAATTCTCTATACAATTTGAAGATGTAGAAGAAGGAGTTGGTGTTATGTATATAGCTTGGGATATGGATAGAGTAGAATTGCCTATTAGTTATTAAAGGTCTACATTTTAATTTGAAAGAAATTCCCAACATATCGTTTCAAGGTCCTGATAACACAAAAGATTTTGAGTGTTTGGTACTAACGGAATTATTCGCAAGAATACCTGAGATGGCAGACCATGACCCTACCCTATCTCATAGAATTCATTTTTTCGCCTTATTAATCGTTACAAAAGGAACTGGAAAACATAGCATAGATTTAAAGGAATATACCTTAAAGAAAGGTTCAGTTCTTAAAATTGCAAAAGGACAAATACACGCGTTTCAGAAAAATGCAGATTATGAAGGTTGCTTATTAATTTTTACAGAAGATTTCGTCTTAAATCATTTTTCAAAATCTTCCATTGCTATTATTTCACATCTGTATAATTACCACATTACCTCTCCCATTTCTAATAATGAATCTCTTAACGAAGACTTTTTAAAGGAGCTAAGTTTAGAGCTTAGAAACACCAATACCTTTGCTCAAATTAATATTGTTGCAGCTTTAATAGATTTGTATTTATTACGATTAGAGCGTAATTCGCAGAATAATATAGAGCAGAACAACTCAAAGCACTACCCGGTCTTTATTACATTTAAAAATTTAGTAGAAGAGTGTTATATAAAAACTAGAAATGTAAAAGATTACGCAGAAATGCTATCTATTACCACAAAACATCTTAATGAAATTGTTAAAGAATTCACGTTGAATACTGCTAAAACTTTCATTGATAGTTATGTTATTTTAGAGGCTAAGCGTGCTATTGTAAGTACGAATAAAAGCTTTAAGGAAATTGCTTTTGATACAGGTTTTGACGAACTCACCAATTTTACCAAGTTCTTTAAAAAAAACATGAATTTATCTCCTAAAGAGTTCAGAAACAAGCAACTCTAGAAATCTCACATTTACCATTCTTAGCATCATATTGATAATCAATACATATTAATGTACCATTAGTTTTGTAGTGTTAAATAACACTAATTAAGAACAAATGAACATTATGAAATCTAAATTAATAGCATTAAGTCTTTTTACAATGGCAATAGCTAGTTGTAACACAGAAGATAAAAAAATAGAAACAGTTTTAGAAGTAACAAGTTATAATCTAAAAACCACGGCAAGTGAACTAGAATTCAATACCCTTGATGCTGAAATAGAAAAGACTTTTACAAGTAAACAACCTGGTTATATTAGACGTCAAAGTGGTGTGGACGAACAAGGTAAGTACGTTGTACTGGTATATTGGAAATCACTTACAGATGCCAAAGCATCTATGGATAAGTTTATGAATGACCAATCTGTGGCTGGTTATGCTATTATGATTGAAGGGTCTACCATGAAAATGTCTGGTTTCAACATCACAGATAAATTTAAGGCAACTAATAGCACGTTTACAGAGGTAATGACTTTCAACACAAAAGAGGGTACTGATTTAAAAGCTTTCAATAAAGTAAATAAAAGTGTTGGTCCAAAGTTTACCGAAAAACAAAAAGGCTTTTTACAACGCATTACGGGATCCAATGATTCTGGTGAACAAGTAGCAGTCGTTTATTGGGATACAAAAGCAAATTCAGATGCTGTAATCAATGATTTCATGAATGCTCCTGTAGCCAAAGAGTTTATGGGAATGATGGATCAGTCTACTATAGATATGATGAGATTCCAATCTTTAGCTTCTTTGAAAAACGTAACATTATCAAATAAGGATAAAGTGGTTGCTTTGTTAAAAAGCTTTAATACAGGTGATCAAACTCCAATTTCTTACATAAATCCGAACAAATACATTCAACACAACTTAGGTGTTGCAGATGGTTTACAAGGTTTTGGAGAATTAATGCAACATGCTCCAGAAGGCGGATTTAAAGCAAACGTTGTTCGTGCGTTTCAAGATGGCGATTATGTTTTTGCACAAACAGAATATGATTTCTTCGGACCTAAAGCTGCATTTGATATATTTCGTTTTGAGGACGGATTAATTGTTGAGCATTGGGATAATCTATTAGAGGTTCAAAAACCAAACCCAAGTGGTCATACTCAGTTTGATGGTGCAACTGCGCTTACAGATTTAGACAAGACTGAAGCTAATAAAGCAGTAGTTAGAGGATTTATTGAAGATGTATTGTTAAATCATCAAATGGATAAAGTGGCTAGCTACATCAATCCTAAAGAATATGTACAACACAACCCTGCAGTTGCAGACGGTTTAGAAGGTTTTGGAGCTGCAATGAAGTACTTCGCAGAAAACGGATTAGTAATGGAGTATGATAATCTTCATATGGTCTTAGGTCAAGGGAACTTTGTATTAAGTGTTAGTGAAGGAAAATTTGGAAAAGGAGACCATACGGCATATTATGATTTGTTCAGACTAGAAAATGGATTAATAGTTGAGCATTGGGATGTGATAGCTACTATTCCTGCAAAATCTGATTGGAAGAATACCAATGGTAAATTCTAAATTGTAAAACTGAATCAAGAAGGAATATCTGTATTCACTGGTATTCCTTCTAATTTTTTAAAAAAATATAATATGATAACAGCAACGCATAATTCTATTACTGCTACTTTGTTAGATTTATTTAATGATGCTAAATACGATAAAACTAGAATTATAAAAGGTTTGGTCAAGAGTATACTTAGACCAATTCAACCTGAAGATTTTAAAGATGCCTATCTCGCAATCTCCGAAGAACAAGGGCTGTATTTAGTAGAATTAATACAGAAAAATAACCTTAAGAATGTGGTGGAATTCGGAACGTCATTTGGTATCTCTACCCTATTTTTAGCACAAGGTGTTTTAGAGACGAAAGGCAGAATTATTACCACCGAGTTAATTGCTTCAAAGGCTGAAAAGGCTATGGAGAATTTTAAGAAAGCGGAAGTATCCAATATCATCGATGTAAGAATTGGTGATGCCATGCAAACTTTACAAAATCATAAGAAGCCTATAGATTTATTGTTTTTAGATGGTTGGAAGAATTTATATCAACCCCTATTTAATATGTTAGAATCGAACTTTCATACCAATACCATAATTTATGTTGATAATGCCAATATGACCGAATCTCGTGCATTTTTAACAGCTGTAGGTCAAAATGATAAGTACACCCTAGAAAGTATATTTGAAGGTAAAGTTGTATTAATTAGAATTAAGTAATAAGCTTATGAGCCAAATAGCAAATTGCCCAACTTGTGGTAGCAAATCGAAAATAAAAGAGGTTGACGGTCAAACGGTTTATTCAGCTGTACAAGATGAAGAAGCCTTTAAAACATTGGTCAATTAAAGAAAGCTATGGAAAAGTTCAAAGCAAGATCTGAAGCTTTGGAAAAAGAATTGAATGAATTAAAAGCTTCATTATAATATGGCATTTTTAAAGAAAAATTATGGTTGGATGATTGTTGCTATTTTGGCAACACTTCCATTATTCATTTTAAGCAATGTGTTTAAAATTGATATATCTAATGGCTTCCATGTATCATTGGTAGATAACGGTGGTAAAGAAGGTTTGTCTACCCTAGAAATGTTATACCATATTACAGGTGAATTTGCTATTCGATGGATGACTGCTGTACTAACCTGTACTCCATTTTTCATACTTATTGGTGTCACAAATCTATTTGTTAGGCAAGCAATGGGTATTGCTACTGCAGTATGGAGTTTATTACACTTTATAATATTTATTTGGGCAGAAGGCTTTTTAGAAACGTTTACTCAAGTAAATTACGTAGCAGGTTTTATAGCTGTTTTAATTCTAATTCCATTGTTATTCACTTCTAATAGAAAATGGATGAAAAAGCTAAAAGCTACATGGAAAAAGCTTCAGAGTTGGGCATATGCCGCCATTGTACTTAGTCTTTTACATGTTGCCATTTTAGAAAAAACCTGGATCATATATGCCGTAATTGTGGGATTAGGTTTTATCATTAGAATACCCGTTATAAAAGACAAATTTATTAATAGAAGAAAAAACAAAGCTACGGTAGCTTAAGATAAATATAAAATCAAATGAAAATAGCAGTAACATCAGCCAGTGGAAAATTAGGTGTATCTATTGTAAAACACTTAATTAACTTAATAGGAAAAGAGAATGTAATAGGTATTGCCAGAACTGTAGAAAAGGCAACCTATTTAGGGGTAGAAATTAGAAAAGGAGATTATAATAGTCGTGAAGATTTTAATTCAGCATTACAAGGCGTAGACGCCGTTCTTTTGGTTTCCGGAATGGACGAACCTCAAAAAAGAATCCAACAACATAGAAATGTCATAGAAGCTGCAAAACAAAATGGCGTTAAAAAAATAGTATATACTAGCATTGTTGGTGATGAAGATAAGAATGCTTTTAGCCCTATAGTACAAAGCAATAGACAAACAGAAAAAGACGTCCAAGCATCTGGACTGCAATGGGTAATTGGTAGAAACGGAATCTATATTGAGCCAGATTTGGAGTATTTGGATACTTATATTAAAGAAGGCAGAATAGAGAACTGTGCCGGACAAGGAAAATGTACCTACACTAGCAGAGAAGAATTAGGTTACGCCTACGCCAAATTATTAATTGAAGATAAACACAATGGTCAAGTATACAACTTGGTTGGTGAGCCAGTAACGCAAACCGAATTGCCAGAAAATATCAATAAGGTGTATGGCACTAACCTTATCTACAATTCGGTAACGGTCGACAATTATGCTGCAGATAGAAAAGCTGCTTTAGGAGATTTCATGGGTACCGTTATTGCGGGTATTTATGAAGGGATAAAAGCTGGAGCTAACGATGTAACGTCCGATTATGAAAAAGCTACGGGCAGGGCTCCTAAATCTCTTTTCGAGATGATTTCTGAGTTTAAGAACAACAGTGAAGCTTAACCATTTTTAAGAATTAGATCATTTAATTTTGAGAGCAATTGATAAAATTATAGACGAAGCACCGAGAATATAATTTCTAGGTGCTTTGTTTATTAATTAAAAACGAAACAATATGGGGTTGATGGAAACCATTATTAAAAAGGTTCTTGAAAAAGGGATTATAATAGAAAAAACAAAGCTATCAGGTTCAGTGTATAAAATACGCATTCAGAGTGATGGCATTGCTGATTATGATTTTGTGCCTGGGCATTTTTTAAGGTTAGGCGTAGGAATTGATCAAGATGAAATTTCTTTAAAAGACAAAGTAAGAAGTTATAGCGTTTGGGATATTAATAAAGAAAATAGTACAATAGATATTGCCATCGCAACTCATAGCCAGGGTATTGGCGCTAAATGGGTAGAAACTTGCAAACCCAATGACACGGTATATTTTAAGTGGAAAAAAGGGAAATTTCTTGTTGATGACTCCGCAGATAGTTATTTAATGATCGGTGATTTATCAACACTTTCACATCTATATATTATTAATCGAAATCTACCGGATAACAAGCAGGTTAAGAGTTTAATTTACAGTAAAGACAGCAACGATTTTTTTACAGATGTTGATGGTTTAAAACCTTTTGATTTTCATGTGATGAGTGAAAATTCATCTACAGAAATTATCCAAAAATTGAATAGCATAATTCCTGAAATGAAAGGCGATACCATGGTGTATATCGCTGGTGATAGTCGCGTTTGTATTGCGTTGACCAATTATTTCAGAAAAGAGTTGAATTGGAGTGCAAAACAAATTAAAACCAAACCATTCTGGAATCCGGATAAAAAAGGATTGGAATAATTGTTATCAACTTCTCACCACTACTAATATTAATATAAAAACTAATTATGAAATATATTAATAATCTTCAAAAAACTATTTTAGCCTTCCTCATCATTAATGACCAAAAGTCTTTCAGAAAGCGCTTTTGCCTTTTGTAGCGGTATAAATTTCTCATCTGCATTCTCCCAAAAATGCATTGCCAAATTCAAATATTTTCTTGCCTCTTGTTTGTTCTCACTCTCGAGCAAACAAGCCATTAAGTAATAGTGAACAGGGTTTTCAGATTTTTGATTAATACTTTTTTCCAAGATTTTAAATGCTTCATCTCTATTACCTGAATCTTTGTAAATTTGACTTAAAAAATATGTCTTTTCAGAAAAAAACTTTTTAATTCTGCCATTATCGCGCTCCAGAATTTCAATAGATTTTTCAAAATCTCCCAATTGATAAAAGTTTATTACATCAAAAATTTCAGCATAACCTTCGCTATAGGCTTTAAATTCATCACGACAATCCTTAAAATCCCTGGTGTAAGAATTATTCTGATATGCTTTTTCAATAACGTTCATCAAGCATATACATTTATAAATTGACTCGGCTTCAGGAGAATATTTCATCAAATCAGACAATAATTCTTCTGGTTTACTTACCTGATTTATAGAATAGTATAAGTCAGACTTTATATTGAAAGTCTCTCTAATCATTACATTTAAAGGTATCTTTTTAACACCAAATTTCTCATATGAACCTAACAATTCCAATGATTTATTAATTTGACCAGAAAGTCTTAAAAAATTTGCTTTTAACCATATAAAGCTTAAACTATCAGTCAATGTTGTAGACTGGGCTATATTTCTTTCTAGTCTATTGTTTGCATTTTGAATTTCTGAATTTTTAAAATCTATAAATGCCAATCTCATTTGAATAGTAGAATTTAATGGGTCTAAGGTTTCCTCTTCCTCTAAAATTAATTTCGCTTTTTCAAGGTTCCCCTGCTTCTCAAAAATGTCCGCATATTTCATTTTATCCTCATCTCGTGTTGGAAATTCTTCACTTAATTTATCAAGGGTGTTTTTTGCTTCAATATATTCTTCGTTATCAAGCTGTAAATCATATAATGACAGTAGTCCCTTTTCAATATTTCCATAATCAATTGCTTCGTTGATCAATACTTTTGCACTATCTATTCCATAAGTAGATTGATATAGAGGAAGCAATCTTTCATACGGGCTAAATTCGTAAGGAAACATTTTTCTCCTGAGCTCTTGAAGTTTATAATAGGCATCCATATCATTGGTAATACCATAAAGCATTTCTTTTGAATAAAACTGCATTCTTTCAGGAAGTGATGCGCCAAACTTGATAGCTTTTTTAATGTTAAGTATGGATTCGTCCCTTTTTCCTTGCCCATATAAAGGATCACCTAAATAAATGTAACATATCGCACAAGAAGGGTCAAGTTCAATAGATTTAGTTACAAGATTTACAACTTCATCTAATCCAGTTGGGTTATTAAAGAAAGACAATCTCGAAAGTGTAAAGTACTTAAGAGCTTCAATGTTGTCGGTAATTAAACTTGAACTAGGTAGTTGAACTTGATCATTAAAATGAAAACGATTTGGAATTTTATCAAAAATTTGTTGCGTTATTTCATCTATAGCTAAAAACGGATCAGAATTAAAAGCATCAATTTCTAAAACTATATTACCATCTTTTACACTATATAGGCTTCCTTTAAAAGAGTAAACATCTTTTGCTAGCGTAAAAGAAATACGAGTAAAATAATCTTGTCTAGACTGTTTAGCAATTTCTCTTTGCATTCCAATATTAGGCACTTTAAACGGTGGCAGACTAAGTTTATCATAATACCAATGAAGCCCATATTGAGAAGTAGTATAGAATTCTGGTCGCTGATCAAGATTGTATTCCAACAAATTGGAAAATGCTAAACCCCACCAATCTAAATCTTCATCTTTTCCAGTATTTATAAATTGAAAACTAGCTATGGTTTTGATTTTTTTTAGATTTGGTATTACTGCTTGCACAGTTTCACCTTCATCATTTAAAAGGTTGACTATTTCAACATTTTCCTTTTGGCTCTTAAAATTAAAATAACCAACTAGAATGAAAGAAAGAATGAAATTTCCTATTATTAAAAACTTAGGCCATCGAACAATACCTTTAGAAGTTCTCGGGTTTAATTGGTCACTGAAATAAATTATAGTAATAATTGCGGGTACTAATGTGAACCACAACAATAGATATTGATCTACTAAATTATCCCCTAAATCATATCTTTTTGTTAGGAATTCTACGAATTGTAAAAGTCCGAAACCAACTGCAAAATAAGTACCCAGATATTGAGGAACTTTTTTGTCCCATAAACTTTGTAACCATGATTTTTCAGATGTTGATTCCATTTTGTAAGATTAAGTGTACTAATATAAATGATGTATTTGCTTTTTGTGAATTTTAAATCAATAATTTTCAGACTAATACATAAATGTTATTTTATCTTAATATTAAATAAACTATAAAACGGACAAAATTTTTATTAAGATTACATTATGTATTTTAATATTAAAGAAAAACATAATCACACTTAGTGTAAAATATGAAAGTAAAAATCTGCCTTATTCAAGATAGTCCCGTTTTCTTTGACATCGAGAAAACCATAGAAAAAATTGAACGTCTCGTAAAGTCTCATGCCAAGCAAGGTTGTGAATTAATTGTATTCCCAGAATCCTTTATTCCTGGATACCCAAGAGGGTTCTCTTTTGGCGCCGTGGTTGGCAGCAGAACAGAAGAAGGTAGAAAAATCTATACCGAGTATCATAAAAATAGTCTAGACTTAGATGGTCAAGAACTCCAAAGATTAGTAAAACTTGCCAATACCGAGAAGGTATATTTAGTTATTGGTATCACTGAAAAACAGTCCAACAATGGAAGTCTATATTGTTCTATGCTCTACATCTCTCCTACTGACGGATTTTTGGGTGTTCACCGAAAAATAAAACCTACAGGTAGCGAACGCATAATTTGGAGCGAAGACGATGGGAAATCTTTGGTGAGTTTCGACACTAAAATTGGTAAACTGGGCGGACTCATTTGTTGGGAAAATTATATGCCTTTGGCTAGAATGGCAATGTACCAAAAAGGTTTAGAAATATATATCGCACCAACAGCGGACTCAAGAGATGAATGGACATCTACCATGAAACATATTGCTTTAGAAGGTAGGTGTTTTGTTTTAGGTTGCAATCAGTATTATACAAAGTCAATGTATCCTGATAAATATCGGCATTTGGTAGAAAATGAACCTGAAAATCTTTGTCGTGGTGGCAGTGTTATCGTTTCTCCTTTAGGTAAAATTATTGCAGGTCCATTATTTGATGAAGCCGGCGCATTGGTAGCAGAAATAGATTTAGATGAAATAGTACATGCAAAGTTAGATTTTGATGTCAATGGTCATTATTCTCGTAACGATATTTTTGAGTTTAAAGCCCATTATCAGCCCGATATGAAGGTTGAAAAAGCATCTTGAATTAATGACTAATTAAAATGAAAGCTTTTACTAAATATAAATATGGCGGATCAGAAGTATTGCAATTAGAAGAAGTTAATAAACCAGTACTTAAGAATAATCATATTTTGGTAAAGGTATTGGCAAATTCTGCTAATCCTGCAGATTCGCATATTCTACGCGGCAGACCATTTTTAGCAAGATTCTCTTTCGGGTTGTTCAAACCTAAAGATGCTATATTAGGTATAGATTTTTCGGGCATCGTACAAGAAGTTAGTGCTAATGAAGATTATTTTGAGGTTGGTGATTATGTATTTGGTGAAATGTTAGGTGGTGGTGCTTTTGCAGAATATGCATGTGTACCAACTAATGTTTGTGCTAAAGTGCCAGAGAATGTAAATTTCCCTATAATGGCAAGTATTCCTGTTGCGGGTTTAACCGCTTACCAAGCCTTGATCACCCATGGAAAAATAAAAGCTGGTGAATCGGTTTTAATCAATGGAGCATCAGGTGGTGTTGGCCACTTTGCCGTACAAATAGCAAAAGCTCATGGCGCTAAAGTAACTGCAGTTTGTTCTAGTAGAAATATTGATTTTGTACAATCTATTGGTGCAGATAATGTCATTGCTTATGATAAAGTAAACATTCAAGAATATAAAGACAACTATGATGTAATCATCGATACCCATGGTAACCTAAAACATGACGATTATACGAGAATGGGTAAAAGAGGTGTTATGGTCGGTTTCACTACTATGGGTCATATGTTTTCTGTTCTTTTTAAAAAGGCGTTCAGTAAGTTCCCTTTAACTCAATTTACTGCCGAAGCCAATACCCAAGATTTAAAAATTTTAGCTTCATTGGTGAAAGAAAATAAGATTAAGGTTTATATTGAAAAGACATATCAATATACTCAAATACCAGATGCGATAAAGTATATTGAAAAGCTGAGAACAAGAGGGAAAGTAGTTATGGTTTGGGAATGATGCTTTATAAATAAAAACAAATCTCTCGCAATCCGTTATAGTATTCCTTCAAAATTCTATATCAATCAGCTAAACAATTCATATCTTAATCATCCATTTAAAAATGATATGAAAAAAACAACCATTAGCCTCGCGACGGCACTTCTAGTAATTGGATTTTCTTTGACTAGTTGCAAGAATACTTCTAAAAATTCTAATGCTGCAAACGAAGAGGCAATTAGCGAAATAGACGAAGAAGAAATTATATACGCAAGTGAAGTAATTCCCTTTTTCGATGATTGGAAATTAATTTTGGGGGATGGATCGAATGCAGGAATTGCCAATAATTTCGAAAATAAAGATTTCTTCTATACTACAAATGACGGCAAAGATGATTGGGTAGTTTTTAAAGCTCCCAATGGTGGCGATACTCATGGTACTTCTAATAATACCAGAACAGAACTAGCGCAGATTAAAAAGTTTTATCCAGAAACGGCAGATGATAAATTAATCGCTACATTAAAAGTTATGAATGTTTCTTCTACTGGTGATGCACGTGTAGCAGCAACACATGCTGTTGTGGTTGGTCAAATTCATAGTGCAGATGCCTTTGAAAATGAACCATTAAAAATATTCTACAAAAAATTCCCGGGACATACTAAAGGTTCTGTTTTTTGGCATTATGAAATTAATACCGCTGGTGATGATAATGCTGGCAGATGGGACTACTCTAATGCTGTTTGGGGAAATGACTTTTCTGTAGTTGGTGAAACAGCTGACACCTATCCTGCAGAGCCAGAAGATGGTATAGCATTGGGTGAAGAATTCAGTTATGAAGTTGTTGTAAAAGACGGAATCATGAGCTTGAAATTTATGAGTGACGGACATGAAACTAAAACATTTACTAAGAATCTTTTAGAATCTGAATACACTACAAAAGCTGATATTCCAGAGCAAACGAAGAAATTATTCTTTCCAATTGGTCAAGATGGTGTTGAGCGAAAAGAGGCATATTCTGGTGAAGGTCTATTTTTTAAATTGGGTACTTACAACCAAACAAATGGTAAATATCCAGAAACTAATATGAATTGGTGCTCAGGTGCAGAAACCCATGGCGGCGATATTCAAAAGCAATATGCAGATGGTAATTATGCCGAAGTGTGGTTTAAAACAGCCAGTATAAGCGTTAGCGATGCAGCTGTATCTAACGAAGGGTATTTTACGAAGAACGATTGATTTTAAAAAATAAATACTAGAGATATAACGTCATATTATTTTTCCACAATTTTAAACTCAAGTTTCTCAACTTTAGTAGTGATTTCTGATTTACCGTTTTTAATGGTATATCCACCTACTAGATAGAATTCATTGTTATAGGTAACTAATTGGGCACTTCTACGACTTTCATAGAATGGAGTGCTCATAGTGCCAAAAGTATTGTTAAGTATGTTATAATAGAAAAAATTTAAAGTAGACGGGTCAGAGATTATATTACCTTCACCATCACCAGTAGGTACGCCACCTAATCCAAAAATGAAATAATCGCCATATTGGCAAGCTACACTATCATCCAAATGATTTTCTGTTCCAAAATTATTTATCGTTTCAAAAGTGGTGAAATCATCATTGAACTTAGATATTTTCATGCTTTCCCATCCGCTTAAACTAACTATATAATTAGTATCATTTTTGGTAAAGGCATTTGTTGAAATTGGATACCAACCTCCATCATTTACGTATGTACTATGTATACTTAATTCATTGGACAATAAATCATAGATAAAGATATTTTCTTTGCCATTAGTTTGATCAACAAAATAAACTGCGTCGTCTTCTTCAACATAAAAACCTTCATTTGAAAAAATGCCTAAAGTGTTAGTAAGTAATTTTACCCTTTCCCAGTTTGCCGTTTCAAAATCATATACAAATAATCCTTTCCTGATAAGCCTATGCCATTTATTATTACGAATAAAATTTATTCCTAATTCAAAATCAGAATCCGGAGTATCTACATCTGTTGCAAGCAAACTCCAGGTATTTGTAGCAAACTCAAACATATAAGTTTCATCTTCTGCAGTTGCATACATCTTATCCTCATTTACAAAACAAGCGCTAAAACTTTTGTCAAGAGTGTCTTCAACTAATGTCGCGCCTACGAAATCAAGACCTTCAATAACTTCTTTCTCAATTGGAGTATTGTCTATTATGGGCAATGAATCATTATCTACTTCAGAAGAACACGATAATGTGATAAATGTCAAAAACAATAAGATACCTTTTACTATAATTTTCATAACAAATTAATTTCTTATACGTAATCTATCTATTGCTAAAACGTATGAAATAAATAACGAATATAAATATGCTTTATTACACTGAATTATTCTTCCCGTTAATAACTTATCACAATGGTAACATGATTTTGTATGCTATTTTTTTGATTATAGCGATCTTAGTTGATTCCGTTTAAAAATGAATCATTCATCAATAATCAACTATTATAATGAGCAGTATTTCGTCTGTATTACAAGAAATAAGAACCAAGAGTCCGCTAGTACATAACATCACCAATTATGTGGTAATGAACAATACAGCCAATGCGTTGTTAGCTGTAGGTGCATCGCCTGTTATGGCACATGCAAAAGAAGAAGTAAAAGATATTGTTTCGATTTCTTCTTCTTTGGTAATAAACATGGGTACATTGAGCGAGAAATGGGTAGAAAGTATGCTAATGGCTGCTGAGCAAGCAAAGGCAACCAAAACTCCGTTTGTATTTGATCCTGTTGGCGTTGGTGCATCGGCATACAGAACCGAAGTTGCCCAAATGATTCTTAATGCTGCCACACCCAATGTAATTCGTGGTAATGCATCAGAAATTATGGCATTGGCAAAATTGACCAATTCTACCAAAGGGGTCGATAGTACGATGGATACGCAAGATGCTATTGAAGGTGCTACCCTATTAGCTAAGAAATTTAATAACACGGTAGTAATCAGTGGTGAAACCGATTATATCATTACTGGCGACATCATTACTAAAATAGAAAACGGGAGTCCGCTAATGGCTAAAATTACCGGTATGGGCTGTACGGCAACTGCTATGGTAGGTGCATGTTTAGGTGTGGAAGAAAATGCTCATTTGGCAGCAACTGCGGCAATGGCGATTATGGGCGTTGCGGGAGATATGGCGAATGAAAAAAGTGCAGGACCAGGGAGCTTTCAAATGAATTTTTATGATAGTTTATATGATATTACTCCCGATATCTTAGCATCAAAAGTTAAAACAAATGCCTAAAGTAGACTACGCTTTAATGTATGTTACTGATGATAGCATTAGAGATGACAACCACTTTTTTGCTATTCTAGAAGGGGCTTTAAAAGGCGGAGCAACCATCATTCAATTACGAGAGAAAACTTCAGATACCTTGGCGTTTTATAAACGTGCATTACGGTGTAAAGAAATATGTAGCACCTATGATATTCCATTGATAATTAATGACCGATTAGATATTGCACTTGCCATAGATGCAGACGGTGTACATATTGGTCAAACCGACATGCCTTATGAAGTAGCACGTAGATTATTGGGTAATAGTAAGATTATTGGACTATCGGTCAGTAATAAAGAACAAGCGGAGCAGCCTAATGCTCAAGGAGCGGATTATATAGGCATCTCCCCTATTTTTTCAACGATTACAAAGACAACCGATTTAGCACAACCCTTAGGCATTTCGGGTCTAAAAGAAATACGACAGATTTATAAAAAAACTATTGTTTGCATAGGAGGAATTCACAAAGACAATACAAAAGAAATCATAGCAAATAGAGCGGACGGAATAGCAGTAGTTTCTGCCATTTCTAATGCAGAAGATCCTGAAGCGGCAACAAAAGAACTTAAAGAAATAGTATGCAAGACTGGTACAAACTAGCAAGAACACAGACAGATTATATTCTGGAAGCTATAAAAGAGCAACCCTTCATTAAAGAACTGATGAACGGCACGTTACCATCAGACATTTTTCAATTTTATATTAATCAAGATGCCATGTATTTGGCGGAATATAAAAAGGTATTAGCAACTGTTGGCGTAAAATGTGAGCATGTCGATGATACCCAATTTTTTCTAGATTCCGCCACAGGTATTATCAATGTAGAAAATGCGTTGCATCAAATATTTCTAAAGGATAATCAGTTGGCACACGAGCCCTCACCTACTTGCGAACTGTATACCAGTTATTTATCTCGCATTGTTTCAAATCATTCGCTAGAAGAAGCATTCGCTGCCGTATTGCCCTGCTTTACTATTTATAAAGAAATAGGAGATTACATACAAGCGAACCAAACGAATAAAGCCGATAACCCCTATCAAGATTGGATAGATACCTATGGTGGCGAAGCATTTGCAACCTCGGTAAATAATGCCATAGCCATAACAAACAAATACGCAGCACAAGCTTCTGATGATGTCTTACATAAAATGGAAGCAGCTTTTGAAAAAGCATCGAAATTAGAATGGATGTTTTGGGACAGCGCCTATAATAAAGAAGCATGGAAGATATAAAGACGCCATACAATAGTGTATTGTCCATAGCTGGAAGCGATTCTGGTGGATGTGCAGGTATTCAAGCAGATATTAAAAGTATTAGTGCCTGCGGAGCATATGCTGCTACGGTAATTACAGCAACCACGGCACAGAATACAAAAGGAGTCACAGATATACATGCTATACCCATTTCTCATATAGAAAAGCAGTTAGATGCTGTACTTAGTGATATTCAATTCGGAGCCATTAAAATTGGGATGTTACATTCGTGCGAAGTGATTAAACTAGTACAAGAAAAACTAGCGGAATATGAACTAAAGAACATTGTTTTAGACCCAGTAATGGTCACTACATCCGGACATAAATTAATTACCGATGATGCCATTGCTTGTCTAAAGAATTTATTTCCAAAAGTAAGTTTGATCACTCCTAATATTCCTGAAGCAGAATTGTTAATTGGTCAGAAAATTACAAGTGATAACATGAAAGTCATGGTAAAGAAGATCGGAGAACAGTTTCAAAGTTCTGTATTGTTAAAAGGCGGACATATAAATGACCATACAATTATAATGACCGATGTTTTTTATGATGATAACACAGGAGAAGTAAGCATTATAACAAACCCAAGAGTACATACAGACAATACTCACGGTACGGGTTGTAGCCTTTCTTCAAGCATTGCCGCTTATTTAAGTTTAGGAGAACCTATGCTTAGTGCTATTACAAAAGGTTGCAACTATGTCAATAAGGCAATTGCGGCTGGCAAACATAAAACCTTAGGTCAAGGCAACGGACCTATTAATCATTTTGGGCTATAGTTAATTAACTATTTCGTTAATAACTTGATTATAAGTCATATTGTAAGTAGTTGCTTATAATTTTTGAAAGAACGAACTTCGGTATCATCCGCTAAAAGGACCTTGTGCTGAGCTTGCCGAAGTATTGAACTTCTCTTAGCTCGCAGTTACCAGAAATAATATGACGATAGAGTATTTAATAACATATAACATTAAAGGAAAATTTCTTCAAGACGTGAGAGGTTTTAATAACCTATTAATGTCAAATTCTCAAATTCAAATTAATAATGACAAAATTTTATTTGATAAAGAAGAGTTTGAATATAATTTGATAGTTCATGAAATAGCCGATAAAAATCAACGGTTGTTTAAACTTAAGATAAAATTTAATAAAGTCGATTCTATCAATATTTTTTCTGACTTATTAAAAATTGTAAGAGAGTTGACCCATAAAACAGATGGAAAGCTTAGCATTATTTGGGATGATATTTCAAATCACTTTTCTCGTTTAGGGTATCCTGAAATCAATAGGATAGAGAATCTTTTTAGAAAATTGATTACGTATTTTATGATATCTAAATTCGGAAATGAATGGAGCGATGAAAGCACTCCCAATGAAGTTAAAAATAATATAAAAAGTAAGATAGATAAAAATAATTATCTACACGACACAGATTTTATACAGCTTGCTGATTATCTTTTTAAGCCCTATTCTACGAAGAGTTCTGAGTTGCTTTTTAAAGAATTACGGAAAAGAAAAGATTTAGAAAATTTAGATATAGACTATTTTCAAGACTTCATTCCAAAATCAAATTGGGAACGTTATTTTAGTCAATTTGTAAATTGTGAAGATGGCTTTCTTTTGAAAAACTGGACTAGACTTTACGAATTGCGTTGTTTAATCGCTCATAATAATTTTATTTCATCGAATGAATACGATGAACTAAACCAAATAGTAAAAAAATTGCAAGAAAAGTTTGAAGAAGCAATAGATTCTGTAGACGGAATTATTATTCCACAAAAAGAAAAAAGTGCATTATTAGAAAGCGTTGTAAAAGTAAATAACGAATTACTAGAAAGTTACTTTAATAAGTGGAACTCGATCCAAGATGAAATAATTTCACTATACAATAATAGCGGTTATACATTTAAAGAGGATCAAACCATAAAACAGGTCGTAGAAGAGCTTGTAAAGCAAAAAATACTTGATTTTGAATTTCTACGAAAACTGACTCCGCTAGGTAATATTCGTAACAAAATTGCAACAATGGAGGAAAACTTTAGCGAAATAGAAATTGCAAAGGCGACTGAAAATTTATCAGAATTTTATTCTAATAATATTTTATTTGAGAAACCGTTCATTTAAATAATTTGAGTTGTTCAAACACGCAAAAGCCATACACAAACACGATAACGAAACTTAATCTATTTCTTTAATCAATCTATTCTTTTTTATAATATTACCTATTGTTAATTTATATTTCTTAGTAAAATATCAAGAACGAATTAAAACCCTTCTGGAATAAGTATTTCAATTTCGATTGGAAATTCGGTTTGTTTTTAATTCTTCTGCTTTGTATTCCACGCATAGTTTTGGTTTTACATGGCAATCAAATTGGTAATATGCAATTTGTTGGTATAATGATGCTATTTATGGCCGTTGCACCATTTATATTTCTAAGTCAGCATGGTAGATATCAAATAGGTATCAAAAAACCTGCAAACTATAGCTGGCTAATTATAGCAATTTGTATTGGTTTAACTTTTAGTATGTTTCTTTACTTCTTAGGTGAATCACTTTATGGTAAATCCTATGAGAATTGGTATCAATATATTAGTAAATCTTATAATATATCTACAGATATAAACGAACAAACAAAACTAATAACCTTCGGTATTTCGGCATTTATAGGTATGACATTTAGTCCCATAGGTGAAGAACTATTTTTTAGAGGTATAGTTCATTCAAGTTTTGCTAATTCCTTAGGTAATAATAAGGCATCTATAATAGATAGTTCAGCATTTGCTATTGTACATATTTCCCATTTTGGTTTAGTATTCCATAATCAGCAATGGGAGTTTTTGCTAGTACCATCTGCAATATGGGTTTTGTGTATGTTTTTGGTGAATATTATGTTTTATATCTGCAGAGAAGGTTCCGGCTCAATTTTAGGAGCAATACTATGCCACTCCGCTTTTAATTTAGGAATGACTTATTGTATTTTTTATCTTCTTTAGATAGGTAACTACTGTCAGTCTGAGCGCAGTCGAAGACCCATGTGAGTTATAGTACCATTATATATCACAAAAATTAATAGGAAGGAGCAACAAATAAATTAAAATTCAGTTTATTATATAACTGAATAGCCAAAATTACATGAAATCAAAAATTTTTAAAATAGCTGCATTATTCATTTTAATAACCTCTTGTAGCAAAGACTCACCAACTGAGGATAATACCCCAGCACCTATAGTTAAAAGTCAAGATAAAGAAATTGTAAGTTTTAAATTTTTAAAAGAAGATAATTTAAATCTTAATGAAGATATAACTATTTCAATCGATCAAAATACTTTAAGTCTAAGTGGAGGTTTTCCATTTGCCACCGAATTAAACGGTCTAATTCCAACAATTGAAATTTCTCCAAACGCAACTATAGTTCCTGCTAGTAAAGCAGCAATAGACTTAGAATCTTCTGTAGAATTTACGGTTACTGCAGAAGATGGTACTAGTCAAGAATATCGACTTTCAATATCAGAAAATGAAAATGAAGAAGGCAATGTTGTGAATTTTAGTTTGTTGGCTATGGATAATAATGACGGTACCATTTTTGGACAAATTCATGAAGATATTGTTGGTACAATCAATGAAGAAGATAATACTATTACAATTGCCATTCCGGTCGGAACAGAAATCGACGAACTAGTACCAACTATAACAACTTCAGAATTTGCAACCATTTCACCCCAGAATAAAGTTGCTCATAATTTTAGTCAACCTATTACTTATACAGTTACTTCACAAGCTGGAAATATTAAAACATATGAAGTTTCTTTAACAACAGGTTTAAAACCTGATCGTCAACTTTTAATGGAAATTGATGCACTTAATCCTGATAATACATTAGGTTGGGATTTTAGTGTTATGAGCTTAAATGAATTACCTTTTGTTGAAACCTTCGACAATCAATCAGTTAGGAGATTAGAGTTTCAAGGTAGAAATATCACCAACTTTCCAGAAGGTATGAGCGGTTTTACAAGACTAAGTAATTTACATTTGTCATCTAATTCATTGGACGCTATACCTAATGAAATATATGAAATCTCAAGCCTTGATTATTTGGATTTAAGTAATAATAATATTACTATAGTTGACCCTGAAATCGCAAATTTGGAAAGTTTAACCTATATTAATCTAGGTCAAAATGAAATTTCAACCTTACCAGATGAATTTACCACATTAACATCCTTAGATTATTTCCATTTAGATAATAATTTACTTACTCAATTACCAGCTAATATTGGTGATTTGATCAATTTGGGTAACTTTTTCGTTCAAAACAATCAACTTACCTCTTTACCTGAAAGCGTATCGCAATTGACAAAAATTTGGAGAATGGATGTTAGTGGTAACAACTTGTCCGAATTTCCAAATACAATACTTAGCCTTACTAATTTACAATTTTTAAATCTAAGTGATAATAATATTAATAGTATACCTACAGAAATTGGTAATCTTACTCAACTGATACAATTATATTTAAACACGAACAACATACAATTATTACCTATTGAACTAGGTAGCCTTACTCAATTGGAACTCTTAGTTATGAGTAATAATCAAATAACTGTTTTTCCTGAAGAACTTAATTTCCCTCTTTTACAACAGTTACATTTCGCTGATAACCCAATTGCAATATTTCCTATTACAATCACTAATATGTTGAATTTGAATTATCTACGTATGTCAGATACAGAAATAACGATGATACCTGAAACAATCGATAATCTTACTAATCTTGAGAATTTGTTTCTTGAAGGTACTCCGTTGGAGAGAATCCCTAGCCAAATAGGCAATCTTGAGAATTTGTATAATTTAGATATTGGGAGAAATTCTATTTTAACTTCTTTACCAACTGAATTAGGAAATTTGATTAATCTTAACAGACTGGTTATAAGTAATACTGCAAATCTTAGGGTTATACCGGCAGAAGTTTGTGCCTTAGAGACTATGTACAATGTTATTCTAATAAAGGACTCAAGCGATACTTGTGAATAATTTATCGATGTATCAATGGTAATGATAATTTTGACATTATGATAAATTAAAATACGCCAACTTCAATCTTATGGTAGTGTCTCATTAACATCCAAACGATATACTATATATAATTTTTGATGCATCTGCAACAATATTGCGAATACCAATCTAGTTTTATACTTTTGAGAGACTTTAAAAACAGCTATGGAATACGCAGAAAATATACTAGGTACCATTGGTAACACGCCTCTTGTAAAAATGAATAAGCTTACAGCGGAGTTACCTTGTTTAGTATTAGCTAAATACGAGACTTTTAACCCTGGCAACTCGGTAAAAGATCGTATGGCGTTGAAGATGATCGAAGATGCAGAGGCTGATGGAAGACTACAACCTGGCGGAACCATTATTGAAGGAACCTCGGGTAATACTGGTATGGGACTTGCATTAGCTGCAATTATAAAAGGGTACAAATGTATTTTTGTTCTGGCGGATAAGCAGTCCAAAGAAAAGTGCGATATTTTGAGAGCTGTAGGTGCAGAAGTGGTGGTTTGCCCAACTGCTGTAGAACCAGAAGACCCTAGGTCTTATTATTCCGTTTCTAAACGATTGGCTACTGAAATTCCAAATAGCTGGTACGTAAATCAGTATGATAACCCGAGTAATGCAAAAGCACATTACGAAAGTACGGGACCAGAAATCTGGAAACAGACCGATGGTAAAATCACCCATTTTGTTGTGGGTGTCGGTACCGGAGGAACAATTTCTGGCGTAGGTAAGTACTTAAAAGAGCAAAATCCGGATATTAAAATTTGGGGAATTGATACCTATGGTAGTGTTTTTAAAAAGTACCATGAAACAGGAATTTTTGATGAAAAGGAAATCTATCCGTATGTAACTGAGGGTATCGGTGAAGATATTTTACCGAAAAATGTTGACTTCAGCATTATTGACGGTTTCACCAAAGTAACCGATAAGGACGGTGCAGTATACACGCAACGTTTAGCTAAAGAAGAAGGCATGTTTTTGGGCAACTCTGCCGGATCTGCAATAAAAGGAGTGCTGCAATTAAAAGAACATTTTACAAAAGACGATGTAGTCGTAGTATTATTTCATGACCACGGTAGTCGTTATATTGGTAAAATGTTCAATGATGATTGGATGCGTGAAAAAGGCTATATAGAATAGCCTTTTTCAAACAGTTTTTACATACTTTCAACAAACTTCAGAAATACTTTTTTGTGAAGTTCCACATCCATATTAGGAGAAAGTGATACACGGGCAATATAGTCTTTATCATCTTCTTTAGTGGTGCCTTGGGTAGAAGTTGCCGGTATCGTCCAGTAACAACCATGTAACTGTCCGTAGCTAACACAGTATTTACTCTCATTAGGTATTTCGGTAATCATTAGGTTGATTAGCCTATGGTTCATTTCTCGTTTATACGTTTCTCTTTCTTCAGGGCTATCGCCTTTGGTAGGCAGGTCTAAAGAAAAAACAGAAGGCGTAAATCCTTCGTTTGCCAATTCTTCAGATACAAAATTGATTTTAGCGGCAGGCAATGTCTTCTTAATATAGTTTACAAAATCAAGTGTATTTTCATAAGCATCGTGAATACGCTGTATCATCGATGGCATCTGCTTTGCTAAAATTTCATACTGCAAATCGGTAGCTTCATTATCACAAAGACTTAAATGCAAGCCGATTTTATCCATTAAAGGTTCCGCTATTTTATTTGCGATACAATAACCTGCAGTGCATTTACCACCACTTGGAAATTTTGACCCACTAGCAAATGAAATTGTTCTTACGGATGACAAAATATCAGCATCCCCTAAAAAGTGAACATTGGGGCAGAACGTTTGATCCAAAATAAATACAGGATCTATAGCCTCACTCCCACTTGCCGTTTTTCTTTTAGCACTTAAAACAGCTCTTAATTTATAAACATCTGGGACTTCAACTCTTGGGTTCGTTGGTATTTCGGCAATAATAAATGGTATGGCATCTTCTTTGGCTAATTGATTAAGAACCTTATCAATACTTTGTACCATATCATTATCCCCATCCACTGGTAAATCGACTATTTCAATAGCACTGCTACAAGCAGCCACACGTCTCGCTTGGTCGTTAGTACCACCATAACAATTTGGAGGAACAACAATTTTAATCGCTTTCCCTTTATGATTTTCGATTGCATGGTGAACCAATCCCATCATAATTGCATATTGAATAGATAATCCGCTAGAAGCCACCAATGGGGTTGTACTACTCCCAGAAACATCTCTTATGGCATCTAATATCTTTGCCTTATTATCAGCTACATTTGTTTTATGAATTTGAGTAGAAGGCTGATCAACTAAAGATTGTAGCGCATTAAGACAATTTGCGGGAGTCATAGCAACAGTCTCTCTTCGTCTAACATGCTGAATATCTGAAATATAGCTTTTGTTCTGTTCGCCGTTCACCAATAAAATACTACCTAAATCGGCATATATATCTATGTAAAAATCAATATTAGTGTTAAGGTCAGAAGCAGAAATCTCATCATCATGCGATAAAAAAATAGTACTACCATCGAACGCCACTATATCTGCAACATTCTCAACTTTCTTTAATTCAAAAGTATAGCCGTAAATCTCTCGTAATACATCGGCATCAAAAGCACTAGGTAATTCTCCCGTATAAGCAATAAGCGTATTTCTATTGTTTAATAAATTTGTTCTAAGGATGGATAAAATAGGAGTCGTCTTTGACAAGAAACTAATCACCTGTTCAGGCGCTACGTTGTTTAAAGACCCAATTGCCCATTCTAAAATACAAGACAATGGATGACCAAGACGGATGTAATCGTAAGCAGTTGGTAAATTACTTAGCGCAGTGGCATCAGAATTATTCTGTTTAGCTAAATTTTCGAACTGGTCTAAAAATTGAACTTTAGCCAATTCTTCATTGTAAATATCAAGTCGATGCGTTGTTAGGTTCAACCAATCACTTGGCATATGTTCTAATACATCTTTAATATAACTCTTCATTTTACTAACCTCCATAGTTCATGTCTTTAGACACTTCGAAATTACGTAATAATTGAAACTATTTGAAGGATTGGTGGATGTATTGATATGACGATTAAAGCAAACCTATGTTAGTTATTAGAAAAGTGTAGCATCAAATTTCAAATATTAAAAGATTGGTTTAAAATTTTCGGTCTATTTATAGTGTCATTCCTAAATTATATCCAGAGATACATATACACCCTTAAATGCCATTCACTTATTTATAAGATGCATTCGCTGATTTTATTTGATTAACTACAGTCACTTAAATAGATTTAGTAAAAAAATACGTTGGTCACCAATCACCATTTTTTATTATTCTTATGTATATTTTTTACGACACAAGCATATACTCAATTATGTGAAGGAAGTTTAGGAGACCCCGTTGCCGAAATTAATTTTGGTTCGGGAACAAACGTTGGTGCTACTCTAGGAACAGCTATCACAGCATTTACTTATAGCAGTTCAGGAGAATTAGACGAGGGCGAATATACCATTGCTAATAGTACAAGCGGTTTAAAAGGAAATGCTTGGCACGTTACCGGCGATCATACCGGCGATACTAATGGGTATATGATGGTCATTAATAGCGCCGTACTTTCAGAAGAAGGTGTCTTCTATAGAAAATCGGTTACAGGGCTATGTGGTAATACTACTTATGAGTTTTCTGCATGGCTTATGAATGTGATGAACCCAAGTGTGGGTACAGATGAGTACCACCCAGATGTAACATTTAGAGTAAGTGATACATCAGGCACAATTTTAGGTTCTTATAATACAGGAGATATTCAACAGACATCTTCGGGTACATGGGTGCAATATGGTTTCTTTTTTACCTTAGAAAGTGATACCGAAGTGGTGATCACCATATTAAATACAGCACCAAGTGCACACCCAGGTAATGATATTGTTTTAGATGATATAACTTTTAAACCTTGCGGACCCACCATAACAAATTCCATAGAGAATGAAACGGGCACTAGTATTATTACTTGTCAAGATGAAAGCGTAGACCATACTCTTCAAACGATTATTTCTGCAGGATACTCAGATCCTCGGTTTCAATGGCAGTTTTCTGACGACTATGGCAACAGCTGGGTAGATATTATTGGAGAAACGAATACAACATACCAGTTCACCGATACCAGAATAGCTGGCGATTATTTATACCGGGTAAGTGTCGCCAATGGTGATAATATTAATTCTGTTACCTGTAGAATAGCCTCTGATGAGTTTTATATAGAAGTACTAGAAAAACCAGCCGTGTTAGTCGGGGAAAGCGAACAAAGTTTTTGCACCACCCAAAACCCTACTCTTAAAGATATCGAAGTAAGTAGCACTGCTGTATGGTATGATGCTTTAACGAATGGTAATACCTTAGATGAGGCTACCAACTTAGCGGATGGAACAACTTACTATGGTGCCCAAGAAACGGTTAATGGCTGCGAAAGCGAAGAAAGGATAGCCGTAACAGTCCATATTGTAACCCCAACTTTAGAAGTGAACAATAGTATTATCGATGTTTGCGATACCGATAATGATGGTGAAGAATTAGTTGATGTAACCGTTTATGAACCAGAACTATCTCATTGTGCAAATTGTACTTATAGTTACTTCACTACTCGTTTAGGTGCAGAAAATGCCACTGTAGAAGATCAAATAGTACAAGCCTCTTCGTATGTATGGAATGCAGAGTATCCTGTGGTTTATGTTCGTATTGTTTCTGATGATAAATGTTCTCAAGTAGCTGAATTAAGATTGAGTCTCACCCAAACTCCTATTATAGAAATAGATAATTTTGTAGGTCTATGTGAAGAAGATGAAAGCGTTACCATTGATGCCGGCTTCGGATTTGATAGCTATCTATGGTCTACAGGAGAAACCACTCAGACCATTACCGTAACTAATGCCAATATTGGTTCTTTTTGGGTAAGCGTTTCAGAAGACCATGACACTTATACGTGCAGTACAACTAAAAACTTCCAAGTGGTATTGTCGAATATTGCCACTATTTCAGGATTTGATATACAAGACTGGACAGATAACAACAATAGTATAGAAGTGTATGTATCTGATTCTAGTTTAGGTGATTACGAATACTCCTTAGATAATAACAGTTATCAAGACAGTGCAATTTTTACCGACTTGCTACCTGGCGAATACACCGTGTTTGTACGAGATAAAAATGGTTGTGGTATAAGACAAGAACTTGCATATATCTTATATTTTCCAAAATTTTTTACTCCCAATAGCGATGGGGTCAACGATGAATGGGTGATAGATTATGCAGATACCGAACCTGCCTTAAGCGTTAAAATTTTCGATAGGTATGGTAAGTTTCTAAAACAGCTCAATGCTACTTCTTCTTGGGACGGTACTTATAATGGGCAAATCATGCCAGCATCAGATTATTGGTTTGTAGTGACAAGAAATGACGGTAGAAACTACTCAGGTCATTTTACTTTAAAACGCTAAACTATTATTTAATTAGTAGTTTATAACTTGGGTACAAGTCATTTTGTGTGTACTTGTTTTCAATTTTAGAAAAAACGAACTTCGTTTTCATCTATGGAAAATCTAATTAACTACATAAAGTCAAGAGCAACCATATCGCAAAACGATATTGATCTGATCAAAAAGTATTTCGTATCGGAAGAAGTTCCTGCGCAAACCATTCTCTTAGAAGCAGGAAAAGTAGAACGGTATATTTATTTCTTAGATTCCGGTATTGTAAAGGGATATCAGAATATAGATGGTAAAATTGTGGTTCAGCATCTCGTAGCAGAGCAAGATTTCTTCACATCGCTAGAGAGTTTTATGACAGAGACTCCGTCAATGGATTATTACGAAACTGTAACCGCGGCCAGACTTGTTAAAATAGCAAAGCCGGACTTCGATCTATTACAAAGGGAGACAAATTTCTGGGCAATTTTTGTGAAGGAAGTCACCAATGAGCACCTGAATTGTAAACTAGAACGCGTAAAAGATTTTCAGATTTTAACCGCAAAAGAGCGATATCAAAAATTTGTAAACCAGTACCCAACATTGGCTTTAAAGGTATCTATAGATAATATCGCTTCCTTTTTAGGAATGGAACCGCAATCGCTAAGTCGTATTAGAAAACAGATCGCTTTCTAACAAATGTTATTTCTTACCAATTAAAAGTCACGGAAATTTGCCTAAGCAAAATTCAAAAATAGTATGAGCAAAGAGATATCATTAGTTACAGGCGGTACCGGACATTTAGGAAACAACTTAATACGATTATTACTTGCCAATAACCAAAAAGTTAGAACCACCGTTAGAAACCTAAATAATACGGCACCTTTTATAGGGTTGGACTGTGCCATTGTACAGGCAGATATAACTGACAAAGCCTCCTTAAGAAAGGCATTTGAAGGGGTCACCAATGTATACGCAGTAGCGGCAAATTTTAGTATGTGGGCAAAAGACCCTAAAACTGAAATTTATGATAACAACATACAAGGAACGCAAAACGTTTTTGATATCGCTAAAGAATGTGGCGTACAAAATATGGTATACGTAAGTTCTGTAGCCAGTTTAGATTTTACGAAATTACCCGCCAATGTAGCTAATGGCTATAATAACGATCGAAGAAATTGGTATTATAATTCGAAAAATGATTCAGATAAACTAGCCATAGCATTAGGTAAAAAATACTGTATTAGAACGGTACTGGTTTTACCATCTGCAATGGTTGGTGCTATAGCGTTTAAACTCAGTTATTCTAACAATTTGGTACTACAAGTATTAAATGGGGAAATACCTGTAGATACTAGTGTAACCTTAAATTGGGTCGATGTTAAAGATGTTGCTTTAGGCATGTACAATGCCATGACAAAAGGTAGGGATGGCGAGCGCTATATTTTAGCAAATGAAACACATACTACCTTACAAGAGAGTGTAAAAATCGCAGCAGATTTATACCCAGAACTAAAGTTGAAAATGCCAAAAAAAGTACCAAAATGGCTTTTGTATGGTGTAGCTGGGTTAATGGAATTTAGCAGTAAGCTTACCGGTAAAGAACCGTTATTGCAACGACATTACTTAGATATGTTTTATGGTTTAAAACAAGACTATGATATTAGTAACTCTAGAGAAGAATTAGGCTTTAACCCAAAGCCTTCTAAAAAAGCTTTGGAAGATGCGCTTGCATATTTAAAAAACGATTGGGAAAATCAGAAACTATCTAGTTAATATTAATCTTTTCGCTAATAACTTGTTCACAACTCTTTATGTAAGTACTTGCGTACAACTATTGAAATATAGAACTTAGCTAGCACTCCCCGAAACGTAACAATAATAATAAAGCTAAAAAGAATTGAAACTCTTCTTAGCCCCACGTTGTCATTAATAGCTTAAAAAATCTTTTTGACCATATTGAATAGAGAGCGGAACTTTAACTATATATCAAAATTAAGTATGGAATTTGGAGATGACTACATTAGCTATGATGAATACTTAACTTCTTGCAAGGAAACCAAGGAGGCTCTAAAATTACCGAAAAAGGAATTTTGTGATTTTGAATTTTCTCCATATAAAAATAATTTTTTACAAATATTTACTTTTTATGAAGAAGCGCTGCAATCATTAGTTGAGTTTGGTATATCTCCGGCTTATCTATACTTAAGCCCGTACTTTAGTATTAATGCTAGGGCTAGAATCCATGAGAATAAATACATTGTAAATGTCAATATCGGAATTTTAAAATGGATTGTTGAAGAATTTTATTTAAATGAAAAACTTAAAAACAATTCACAATTTGTAAAATTAAAATCGTTGTCAATAAATCGATTATTTGGATCTGCAGCGGCAATGTTCACAATTTACCATGAAATAGGGCACTTAGTACAAAATTCAAAATTTCTGGAATCTAACTTGGAGGAGATTCCAAAAAAAGTGAAGCAGTTTGCTATTGAAAGACATATTTTGGAAATTGATGCAGATTTATTTTCCAGCCTTTGCATTTCAGAACATTTGTTGTACTATGCACATACTATTTATGGCAAGGAAGTCTCGACTAAAAAATTAGAGTTAATGATAGTTCTCTTCACTATTCCCTTCATTATCTATTTATTGTCATTCGAAGGAAACAAGCAAGATATTTATTTTGAGGAAAAAACACATCCCCACCCTGCGATACGATTACTCGCAATGATAACTTCAATAGTAACCCAATGTAATTTATTCCTGATTTCCCACAATAGGACTCCATTAAATCAAAAAGGTTGTTTTGTGCAGTCTGTTTTAGAAGCTGAGAAATTACAAGATGTTTTTTTTGAAGATAATCGTGTCACGTGGTTTAAATTAAGGACCAATTTTTATCAAACAAAAATACAACAATATTTAGTTAAAATTTTAGAATTAAAAATAGGAAATGCCTCTATGGCCGTCCCCAAATGGCATACAATGCATAATTCAATAAACAATAAGAAATGACGAATCTTTACCTATACGAAGCTATCAAAAGTAACGACAAAGTCCATTAGAATTTTTGCGTTTTGGTTAACTCTAAAAGAAACACGTAAAAACTTTGCGCAGAGGCTCTTCACTCAAATAAACTGTTTGAAGGAGTTTACTCGAAGGTGGAAAATTAGAAAAGTTAGCTACAAACTGAAGCAGTATGTGCTTACTCAAACGTTTCGCTACTAATGACAACAATGGCTAAAGACAATACTGGGATTGTTGCTTGATAGAAGGTTCGGGCGTGACGAGCAACACCGCACTGTCCATAGGTGTTATGATAACGAAACCCTTTAGCTTACCCCCTATTCTTCTCCTCAATCCATTTCCCCATAAACTTAGTAGCGGTCATAGTTTGGTGTTGTAATAAAGCACCTGTGAAGTTTTGTGTTCTATGAGTTGTAATTGATTGTTGCAGATTTGCTATCTTTTCTAGAAACACACGTTCTAAACTTGTTTTAACGTACAGCGTATTGATCAAGGTTTTCCCCTGGTCTTGCGATTGTTGCCAAGTGTCTTTTAAGGTATATAAACGAACCGCTGCAGCAACAAAAGTGGTATGGTCATTTTCTATATAACCGTTCCAGTCCAAAATACCATGCATGCCTTCTGCACCAATAGTTGTGGTAACACTAGGTGTACCATTTTGCATTGCAGAAATCAATTTCCCTTTAATGCCGGCACCAAAACGTATCGGAGCCAAACATACTTTAGCGGTACTCATAACGTCATCTACATTTTCTGCTCTGCCGTGTACTAGAAACCCTGCTGCATGGTTATTCATTTCTAATATCTGCTGTGGCAAGTAAGCACCATACACATGTAATTTGGCATTAGGCAATTGTTTGTGGAGTAATGGCCAAATGTCGGTTTTCAAGCATTTTATCGCATCTATATTAGGAGCATGTTTTCCACCACCTATGAAGATGAAATCTTTTCGTTCTTCAAAAGTTTTCCAATTGGTTTCATTTCGAATCTCATCGACCATAAACGGAAGTAACAACAATAGACTTTTGTCTATTTTGATAACACCGGTCAATAATTCCAATTCGTAACTAGATATTATTAAAGAAAGATCGCAACGATACATACTCGCGATTTCTCGTTTGGTTTTATCATCTGCCAACCAAGCATCTGTAGTAAATAGTATATCTTTTTTAAAGCACTGTTCACGCACATGACGCAGGCTGTGTAAATCTTCGGTATCTAAAATCCGTAATGCATTTGGGCAGTTTTCAGCCACACGCCACCCAAACTGTTCTTCGGTTAAAAAACGATCGAACAACACCACATCAGGTTTCAACTCTGCAACAAAAACATCAAACGAACCATCGTTCATTTTAATATCCGCAGTTTGATATCCTAAAGAAACTACATCTGCCGAAAAATCTGATTTAGAAGCCGCCGAAGCAATGGTTATCGAATAGCCTTTCTTTTTGAATACTTCTAGCAATTGCAACATACGAACTCCCGCAGCCGTAGAAGCAGGTTCTGGCCATACTAGAGCGATAACGAGAAGGGTTTGGGTGTTATTTTTTAAGTACAAAGTCCGAAGTATTAAGTACAAAGTACGGGAAATGGTTTTTGGTTGGCAAGTTTACAGTATCAGTAGGCAGTTTCAGTTAGCCGAGTTCAGTTTTAATTTGTCTTTGCGAGAAGCTTTTCGCGACGTGGCAATCCGTTGAATCATTGTACTTCAAATTAATTTCGGTTAACATGTCAGTCTGAACGCAGTCGAAGACCCTTGTGTGCAAAAATCTTTTTGCGTGTTCCATTGCCTTCGACTGCGCTCAGGATGACATTTCGTTTACAAGAATGTCACTTAAAGTTGCTTTTTAGTTGTAACATAGCGAAAACCAAAAAGTTGCATCGAAAACTTTTAGTACACAAAATGGTTCTCTATACCCTCCTACTCGGCGGGCAAGTTAATTTCTCGTATCTAGAAATTCACTCGAACTGACAAAGGGTTGTGTAGAATGTTCGCGTGTTCCAAACATACAGATAGCCGCGCCCTGCTCGCTATGACGAAAGTAAGGTCACTGAGCGTAGCCGAAGTGAGCGTATTTCAAAGAAACAGATAGCCGCGCTTCGATCGCTATGACGAATTCAAAACGTCTTTGCGAGGAGCTTTTCGCGAGGTGGCAATCTGTTCGTCGTTTGTTAGGAAGTAGTTTTCAGTGATCAGTTTCAGTAAGGCAGTTTCAGTATTCAGTTACATTGTCAGTCTGAGCGCAGTCGAAGACCCTTGCTAGTGATAAGAATCATTTGGTGTTCCAAACAAACAGATAGCCACGCTCTGCTCGCTATGACGAACAACAACTAACTACCAGAAACCCCAATTTCATCTACTACCACTACCCCATAATCCGTTTGGTCAAAAATGAATTTAATACTGCTTATTGCCGCTACATTGAACTCAGCGTTTTTCTTACTAAATAGTTCTAGTGGAAAATGGTAGGTCTGTAATTGTACTTCCCAATCTGCACCGATCATTTGTTTGTCTAAAAATGCGAATTTGGTAAATCTTGTTTTCAAAGGTTTCGTAATCCCTTTTATCTCACTTACTTTTAAATCACTTATTTGTCCCGCAGCATCGGTTAGCTGAATCGTGAAGTCTATTTGTGGGACTTCCCGTTTCTCTTTATCTTTCTTTGCTTCCTTCTGAGCTTCTGTTAAATTGATATCTAACCATTCATGATTTCCTGCCCCGAGGGTGAATTGTAAACTAGATGTTGCTGAAAACGGAATGGAATCATTCGCAGAAAGTAGTATTTCATAAACTCCCTTATCCGAAGAACTAACCTTATTTTCATAATCCCATCCTAAAATAACAGCATTATTCTCTTGGCTACCATCATCTCGTGTTGGCAAGTATTGCTCTTTCCATAACCCTAGATTAGATACATTGATTCTTGTACTATCTTTTGCTGTTGTAATATCTAAATCCTCCTCAAAATCAGCAATAGTATGAAAATTAGATGACTCAAAAGAAGTCAGATATTGTTCTACAGGCAACCATTTTTTGGCTACAGAAACGTTCTTAAAAATAGAGCGATATTCTTGATTATTTTTCAAAGTAGCTTCGGCAAATGCGCTGATAAATACCTTAGCAGCTTCTTGTTGTTGCTCTTCTTTCAATAGAGGAAACAGATTCAACAACCACTTGGTCGGTGCTCCAAAATCTGAATTACCCCAAGTGGAATTAAACTGTCCGTGATTGGCATGGTGAATATATACTCCCGATTTAAAACGAGAAACACTATCTGTATACTGCAAACGACGGTAGGGTCGCATACCCCAAAAACTCACTTCATCGGCATCGTAAGAACCTTGTATGCTCAAAAAATTGATGTTGTTCAGTATAATCTTGCGGTCATACCTATAATCTGTCGGTGCTAGCGCGACGACACCTTTAATGTTAAAATTGAAATCGAATTTCTGATTCGCCTGATCAGGAAAATAGGGCAACGGATTGTAAGCTGCAGCTATAGAAACCGCCTCGCCACCACGAGAATGCCCAACGAGCATAATATTATCCATATCGACCTTATGTGCTAGGTCATGACCATTTTCAGCATTCCAGCTTCGCCATTGTTCTAAATGTTTTAGAAGAAGCCAAGCACGAGCGGGCATTTCTTTACCCATAAAATCGCCGGACCAATGTCCGTTCAGAAAATTTTCATCGACCGAAACAGTTATGATTCCCCTACTTGCCAAAAGCTCGCCCAAATAACCGTAACCGTCATCTGAGTAATCGATCATACTATGGTTACCGTGAACAATGAGCGTTAATGGAAATGGACCATTGCCATCTGGCATGTACACCCTACCATTTAGCGGAAATTTTTCAGCACCAAAGCCCCAATACTGTTCGCGCCATTTTTTCTTTTTGTCTTTCCAATCAGGAATTAACCAGGTACCATCTACTGAATTAGTGGAGTAGGTTACTCCCTTTGAGAACTCCTCTCGTTGCTCATCGGTTCCACTACCATAAGTAAATGTTTTGACCGCATAATTACCAACAGCAGCAGGGTTCTCTAATGGTAACGATGAAGGTAAAAAGTTTTCATTTTCAGAGAAAGCCAAAGGCACTTCTTTATCATAAGGGTCAGTACCTGTATCAGCTAAAACGAATAAGATATAACCGATACCGATAAGCATTATGATTAGAAAGGCACTAGAAGAGAAATTTCTTTTTAATTGAAATCTATAAATAGCGATACACAATACTATACCGACTGCAGCAATACTACTATAGAGTACTAAGGGCCACCCGAAACCGACATATTTTAAAATGATAAAAACTACGATACCGCTCAAAATTGCCGTGATCGATTTCAGTGGGATACTCCTGATTCTTTTTCCTAAAAAATTAAATAGGATATAAACACCAAAATTGATGACCACCCCTAAAAGAATAGCAATGAGCATCATTACAAGAGGATGCCAACCGGTTAAAAAGTGATATCCGGCAATTGCATAAAAGACTAGTGTAAGCAGTAAAATGAGAGAGAATAATCGGTTTTTCATTAGAAGGGTAAATTCTGGTGGTTCTAGCACTTGAATTTAAACAACTTATATGAATATAAATAACCCATAGGGTATTTTTGAAAATCAACGAATTATAAGCAACCTAGAATATTGAATTGATAATGAGACAAAACGTAATTGTGAATTTAAAATTTCTTTGAAATTTACATTTTCGCAGCAAACATCTTAGAGATTTGAGAACGCAATTTTCGCTCATAATCTTCTTCTAGCCATTCTTTGTAGTTTTTAGTATTGTTCATGATACAATACGAATATTGGCGTACGCGATATTTGATTTCCTCCTTTAATTTTTTAGCTAGAATACGGGCATCAAAAACATCTTCAGAATTTTCTACACAAATCTTTGCATGCTGCTGAATACTCTTTTCAAGTACCAATTTAGATTTCTCTCCGTTAGCAAAGCTTTTTTTATATTCTGCTTTTATATCAAAATCAATTTCGGTAGAATTTGCAAATTCAGCACGAAGATCTGGTGGCATTTCATAAACGAATTCCCGTTCAATTTCTTCATCGTTCTTAATATTCTCTAAATAAAAATCAGGAAAATGAAAGATTTCTTGCCAATCGATTCCCGCATTCCACATACCGAAACGGGCGACATTGTTCCCCATATCGATAACGTTGAATTCCTCTTTATGAGGTAGGTATCTTGAACCACGACCGATCATTTGAAAATAAAGGGTAAGAGAGCGTGTAGCACGGTTTAATATAATAGTCTCAACACTTGGCTCATCAAAACCAGTTGTCAGTATACTCACTGAAGTAAGAATAGCATCGGGAGTCTCCTTAAACCATTTTAGAATTTCTTTTCGTTCGGTAGCATTATTCTTATTGTCAAGGTGACGAATATTATAACCGGCCTTTTTAAAAATTTCGTAAACGTATTTAGAGGTATTAATTCCGTTATTGAATATTAAGGTTTTTGTGCCTTTACCTATTTCGTTATAAGCAGAGACCAACTTGTTCAACATGCTGTGGTTACCGTACAGCTCATCAGAAGATTTTACGGTATAATCGCCACTAATACCAAGTTTTAAGGTCTGTAGGCTAACATCATAATTATACATATTCGCCTTTGCCAAAAACTTCTTTTGAATCAACGATTCTATTGACTCGCCCACGATCAACTTTTTATAGTTGTCTTTCATGGGAAGCTTTATATTCGAACTCAACGGAGTAGCCGTAACCCCAAGAATAACGGAGTTCTCAAAGAATTTAAATAGTTTACGGAAAGAGTTGTAATGCGCCTCATCGATAATAACTAGACCGATATTATTAATCTCAACTTTCTCTTCTTGAAGACGGTTATTTAGCGTTTCGACCATGGCCACAAAACACATAAACTCATCTTGGTCTTGCCACTCTTTAACTTCGCTGTTGATTATCTTGTTTTTTACCCCAAAGCCCTTCAGCATTTTAGAAGTCTGCTGACTTAATTCGATACGATGGGTTAGTACAATAACCTTTTTATTGGTTTTTGCGATGTAGCGTTTGGCAATTTCAGAGAACACCACCGTTTTACCGCCACCGGTAGGCAATTGGTATAACAAGTTAGAATTATCGCCATTCTCATCTAAATACTTAAAAATGGAATGTAGATCCTCCTCTTGATAATCGTACAGGGTTTTCTCAGTAATCTCGTTATGTAGCTTCAAAAGGTTTGTAGGCGTTTATTTATGTTAACAATGCAAAAACCTTATAAAATTATGTGATTTTTATGGGTCTAGGAAATAAAAAACTTGAAAAAAACAATATTAATAACCCTTGTCAGCATCGACTAAATTTTGCAATTTTTCTCCAGAACCTATCTTGTAGTAGTTTTCTATTAGCTGCGGAATAACAGAATTTGTATCAGAAACACTTGCATAATGGGGTGTCATGTGCACTTTCTTATGATTCCAAAAAGGATGGTTTTTGGGTAATGGTTCCTTATGATATACATCTAAACACGCCCCAGATAAGTGTTCGACATCTAATAACTCGATTAAATCTGCGTCAACTAAATGGCCGCCACGGGCAACATTTATTACAAAGGCATTTTTAGGAAGTTGAGACATCAGTTCTTTGTTTAGTATACCTTCGGTCGATGGCGTTAATGGCAATAAGCAAACCAACACATCGGTAGTTTTTAAGAACTCTTGTTGTTCATCAGCCCCGGAAAAGGTTGTTACTCCCTCGATATTTTTTTTACTCCTGCTCCACCCCTGTACTCTGAATCCGAATTTAGTAAGATCGGTAGCAGTTAGTGCCCCCAGTTCTCCCAAACCCAAAATGCCAACGGTAACATCTTTAATACGTAAGTAATCTTTAGGTGCCCAATTATTGGCAATTTGGTCAAGTTTATAGGCATTTAGATTTTTTAAATGTGCTAATACAACTGCAAGCACATGCTCAGACATATCGCTCGCTAAAAAAGGATCTACAATACGTGTAATTGGAATGCTCTTCGGTCGGGTTTCATCTTCAAAAATATAATCTACCCCGGCACCGGCAGAAGCAATACATTTTAAATTAGGGTAATTTGCAAGCGTACCTTTAGGATGCTTCCAGATGACCGCCATGGTAATTTCTTCTTTTGGGTGATCTTCTAGATAGCTATAAACTTTTACAGAGGTATCAGCATTCTGTAAGGCATTTTTCCAAAGGTCTATTCTATCATCTTGTCGTATTACTACTATTGCCATATGCTAATCTATAATATCTAATGCTTTTGAGAATTCATCCTCAAACAGCCACTTCTGGGTTTGTGTTTCTGTATAAATTTTTAAAATACGCTCTCGAAATTCAGGAAAGACTCCCTGTACACTAGTAAACTGAATAACCTCGTTAAATGAATTGAGCATGCTTCTAAAAAAAGAATCCGGCACATTTTTCTCTTTAGAAAAGGTCTGTGCAATTTCTAGATTATAGCACATAACATCAGCAATTAAATGAGGATCTACACCTAGTTTGATAAAATGCTTCAAGAATTTTTGAGCGACCGAACGTCTTGCTTTTGGCCTTCTTCGTTTTAACGGAAAATATTCGTTGGCAATTTTGGCTTTAGCATCTTGCACCAGTTTATCTTCTTTGGGGTTAAATGCAAAATCATAATAGGTTTTTACGGTGGGGAATTTTTCGTATAACTCTACTATTTGCTCTTCTAATGCCTTTTTTGGAAGCTTGGATATATATGTCTTTAAGGCTCTTTTACTCATATTAATTCAGTGTCTGATATCAAAAATAGGTTTTACAAAAATAAAAGCATAAAATGTTTAAATCTTTGTTAAAGCTAATAAATGCTGTAGAAGTATAGTGGTATTCATTAGGATATACGGATAAAAAGCGGTATACTGTAAACTTGTACAACTTCTAAATTCCATACACACATATGAGGCAACTAAAGATTATCAAGCAGGTAACGAATCGTGAGTCGAAATCACTGGATAAATATTTGCAAGATATCAGTAAAATTGATTTGATTACAGCGAATGAAGAGGTAGAATTAGCGCAGAAGATTCGCGAAGGTAGTCAAGCAGCTTTGGAAAAATTAACCACTGCAAACTTAAGATTCGTAGTGTCCGTAGCAAAACAATATCAAAATCAAGGTCTTAAATTACCAGATTTAATTAATGAAGGAAATTTAGGCTTAGTAAAAGCAGCAAAAAGATTTGATGAAACTAGAGGATTTAAGTTTATATCCTATGCCGTATGGTGGATCAGACAATCTATACTACAAGCTTTAGCAGAACAATCAAGAGTTGTTCGTTTACCGTTGAACAAAATTGGTTCAATTAATAAAATCAAAAAGACATTTTCTTACCTAGAGCAGGCACATGAGCGCCCGCCTTCTCCAGAAGAAATTGCAAAAGAATTAGAAATGACGGTTTCTGAAGTGAAGCAGTCACTTAAGAACTCAGGTAGACACGTATCTATGGATGCACCTTTACGTGAAGGTGAAGATTCTAACCTATATGACGTTTTACGTTCAGGGGAGTCTCCAAGACCAGATAACGTTTTATTACAACAGTCTTTGAATACTGAAATTAATAGAGCTTTAGATACATTATCGCCGAGAGAGGCAGATGTTGTTAAGCTTTATTATGGTATCGGTGACCAACAATCAATGACTTTAGCAGAAATCGGACAGACATTTGATTTAACAAGAGAACGTGTTAGACAAATTCGCGAAAAGGCAATACGTAAATTACGTCATGCCTCAAGAAGTAAGTTATTGAAGACCTATTTAGGCTAGACCTTATTATTGTTTTAAAAAAAGAAAGCGCCCGTTTATACGGGCGCTTTCTTTTTATCTAATGTTTGGGAACACTAAGAATAGCTTAATTTATTGATATTAAAGTTCACTAGGATGCTATTAAGATCCTGAATAAAATTTTGATAAGACGAAAAATCTTGATTTTGATGTGCCATGAGTATTTTTTTATTGGTTTTGGTTTGGTTTAGATTTACATATAATCCAACTCCGCTAATTCGTTGATACTAAGAATCTCATTTAAATCTTGAAGAAACACAAGGTATTCTTCTCCGTAGGTGTCATAAAGCATATTGTAGGTTTAAAAGTTAATCTATATTTGGGTATTCATATCTTGAAGTAAATATATACCGATGTTAAGGTCGAGACAACAAATTGTGGTGAACCAATTTAATTATGTTGTAAAACCTATATAAAAGTGTTGTTTAGCCTTCAAAACCTTCAGCACCTATATATTAAAGGGCTTTCAAGCGTGCAGTTTATCCTGTTTTTTGGTGTTTTATCGATGGAGCTGTAAAATTGTATATAAATAATTGGCTATTTTGATACACGTTGCAAAAGAAAAAATTGAAATTACAGTAAATTATAGTTCAGGTTAGGTAAAAAATTGAATTGCTATCAACTTAATTAATAGCATTCTACATTTATTATAAGTACTACAATACCCGACTTTATTTTTCGTTTTTAATATACTGTCAATCAAATATCTTTGATATAAAGTATATAATTCATGAAAAGCCCCCTTATAGCCATTAAATTTTTAAAAAATAGTTTTCTTTTAATTATTCTATTAATAGGATGCTCCTTAAAAGCAAATACAAAAAATCATAAAAACCTTGAGGTAAAAAATGCCATATATACAAAGGTGATATTAAACAGCCATAGTTTTAATACCCATGAGCGAAGTACCTTTACCTTTCTCTCACAAACGGAAGCTGTAGAACGCGGATTAACCGTTATTCATTTTCAGGCAAATAATCAGATAGAATTTAAAACCTTTGATACTTATGGTAGTAAAGAAGATGTAAAAGCTTTTTTAGAAGTACTTACACGAATGAAAGCGTCTAATGCAATCTTTGCAATATTGGCCCATGATTCGGCAGCAGCACAATTAACAGGCTTTGAAAAGCAGTTATACGATTTGGGCTTTATACAATTAAGTAGCTTAAAAGGGCGTCAAGCTTATGTGATGCATAATTTTAACGACGCGATTATAGAACAGGTTGATGATAACTCCATCACCCAAACCTTAACTTTAAATACGCCCATTACTACAAATGAAATTTATTTTCCTAAAGAGGTGTATGAATTTGAGCCTAACGTAGACCGCTATATTGCCCATGCAGGTGGAGAAATCAACGGGGTAAAATCTACCAACTCTAGGCATGCATTAGATGAAAATTATAAGAAAGGCTTCCGTAATTTTGAATTGGACATTATAGAAACATCTGACGGAAAATTAGTTGCAGCACATGATTGGGAAATGTGGGCTCGTTTTACAGATTATACGGGAAGCTTACCTCCTACCCATTCTCAATTCATGAAACAGAAAATTTATGGTGATTATTCTACACTAGATATGGATGGCATTAATACTTGGTTCAAGAATCATCCAGATGCTACCTTAATTACAGATAAAGTTAATGATCCAATTGCCTTCGCCGACGCCTTTGTAGATAAAGACCGTCTTATAATGGAACTATTTAGTGTTATGGCAGTAGAAAAGGCATCTGAGCATGGTATACATGCCATGATTTCTCAAGAACCATTATTATCTATTAAAGGTGATAAAGTCAATTTCTTAAAAGTGAATAATGTAAAACATGTGGCACTATCAAGAAGGATTATTGCAAGTCAGAAGAAATTGATGTTGCAATTAAAAGAAGCAGGTATCAAGGTGTACGTATATAATGTAAACTTTGATGCTGGTAAAGATGAACAATATGTTTACGATAATGAGTTGGGGTTAGTCTACGGGTTGTATGCCGATAAGTGGATATCTGCTATGAAGTCTAAAAATTAAACTCATACGTTAATCCTGCAGAGATAGAGTAAAAATAACTTCCGGGGTCAAAAGATTGCTCTTGGCGCAGCACTCCCACATTTGTTCTGTAGGCACTTAAATTATTTTTACTTGTAAATTGGTACTCTACACTTAAACGTTGCGATTCAATATACAACAGTGTTTCTGCCAACAATTGATCTCCCGAGGTAAATTGTCGCAGCTCCGGTGAAAATCCGTAACCTACATTAATTCCCATATAATTATCAGCATCCTTTAAATACTTACGTATCAATAAATTTCCAGAAACATTGGTTAAGTTATCGACCGCTGGGGTAATAAATGATCGTAAAGAGAAGTAGTAATTGCCCTTATAATATCCTATTGAGTTGGTAATGGATTTTATATCTCTAGTTGCAAAATTTATATACCTACCTCCGCCAGAGAATTCTAAACCACTTTTATGGTTGTAATAAATATCGCCACCAACTTTATGATTAGGATACAGATCTGATTCTGAATACCCGTAGTTGACATAAGCATAAAAGCCTTTTGCAATTTTTGGGTACAAATCAATATCTAATTGAATTCCGTTTTTACCTACTCTATTACTATTGTTTATTCTTGGAATAATAGATCCAAAGGGAGTCTGTCTTTTATAAGCAATGCTTGATGTAGTAATGGGATCAAAACGTTGGTCAAAAACAGTTACAGAACTATTTACCATTACAGAGTTCTTTAGCTTCTCTTCTGTAACCGGTGTTTTTCTAACTAGTTCTTCGTTCTTATCATCAATATCTTTTGCTAACGTTGCCTTCTGTTTTTTGGCTGTTACTAGTTTAGTTTTGACAGCACTATTAACATTATACCAACCATCATCAGCATACGAATAACCTTTTACACCTTCGGTAGCTAGTGCTTGAAGTCTTATTAATTCAGAATCATTTTCAATATACACCTGTGCCTTATTGGAAAGACCCAATGCCGAAGCATAGTTTTTTGCATACAGTTCATTTTTAATAGCTGAGATCCATACCTCTTTATCATTTTTGGTATTAGAGAGAATGGAATTAAACGATGAACGCGCTAAATCATAATCGCCGCGCCAACTTAACGTACTCGCCCATAATAAAGAAGTATCTACATCTGTAGCAGACTTATTAATTAATACATATAGCATATTATGTGCAGTATTCGTTTTGCCTTCATAAGCCAATGCATATGCCGTATCAAAATTATCAGCGGTATCTTGACCAGTACCACGATAGATACCGGCTAATAGAACCAAAAGAATGATATGTAAGTACTTATTACTCATTATTTAATTGACGCTACAGAATTTGCGGTCTCTTTCTTTTCTGGCATATGTATTTTGATACCTGCATTTCTTGCAATGGTACGAGCCCTTGAGATTTTGTCTGCGATTTCATTGGCACTAGAACTATTTTCTTGAACCTTGTCTATTAATTCTAAACCTTCTCTCAATTTATCTGACCAATAATAAACATCGAATAACGCAGCATAAGAATCTATGTAATTCGGATTAATAGAAATACATTCTCGTAATATCTCTGCAGCCTTATTATGGTTTCCTTTCCATGAATAAACCCTACCCATTAATATTTTGGTATCTATATGACTAGGTGCTCCAGAAAGGTTATATCGACATAACAATAACGCTTTGTCCCATTTTTTATTCCATGCTAAATCTCTGGCAACAAAATATCCCTTATCTGAATCTTTACCATCGTAAACACTATTCAACCAAACCGTTTCACTATCGGTAAACTTTTCTTTCTGAATGGTGAAAATTGCCAAGCTATCAGGTATAATCTTGTTCTCTGTTGTAACGTAATGGTTTACAGATTTAAATCGTTCTAAAGTAGATTCTATAGCACCACCGCCAAAAGCAGAACTGATATCCATATTTTCATCTAGTTGCATGATATCACCATCGGTATACAGTGTCTCGCCACTTATATATTCTTTCAACTCATTCTTATTCCGCATTAATGGAATATTCTTTGTGGATCTAAAAGCAGTTTGCATATCAATGGCACCACCCATCCAAGCTACTTTTTTAGGCATTTTCAATTCATAAGAACCATTTAATAACGCCAAAATAGTGGGAGTAACATCAAAATGAGAAGATACAGAACTCATTTTTCGTGTAGATTTCAGCATTGGACTGTACATAATTAACGGCACATGAAAACGGCTGATATTATTACGCTGTGGAATTGGAATTAATCTATGGTCGCCAGTGATAATGAAAATTGTATTCTCATAATTCGGTTGCGTTTTATACGATTCCATAAACCACTTTATAGAGCTGTCGGTGTATAAAAGTGTCGCAAAGACATTATCGTTTTTTTCAATGACTTTTTCAACCCTAGAATCGAATCCTCCTTTTGAAAGTATGTTTTCAACTTTAGCTTCATATACATCTTGACTAGGCGGAATAAAAGGTTCGTGTGTACTAATAGTCATGTACACTTCTAACCTAGGTTGGTTTTCTCCTCTTTCTAAACTGATACTTTTTTTGAATAATTCTAAATCTGGAAAACCCCACGAAGAACCTGCAGCATCTTCAGCCTGTTGTTGGTACTTATTTCCGAATCCTGATTTATCCAATACAAAATCAACATTCTCACTTTTAAGAAATCTATCAACCTTATCAAAAGAGCTATTGGTACCTTGATAAAATGACGTATGATAACCGTTATTTTTAAGTACACTGAACAGCGTCAATTTGTTCGGGTACTCCTCTAGTTCCATGAATCCACTTTTACCAAAAGGCAATGATCCTAATAATGAAGGTAGTACACCGAATGTTCTACCCGTATTGCTCAAAAAATTCTCCCAGTATAAAGATTTAGTGGTCAAAGAATCTAAATATGGAGTGAATCCGCCATATTCGGCACCTTCACCAACAAAATCCCTACCCAGACCTTCAACCATCATAAAAACGATATTAGGTTTCTCCTCTTTTAATTCGAAGTATTCACCAAGAACATTTTCGATATTTGAACTTTCTACCAATGGATATTCTTCTGTTGAAGTATACGAGTTGTCTTCGGTAGAAGAATTATAAAGGTTAACAGCCAGGTATTGTACTTTGTTTTGATTAATGGGTTTACCATCGGTAAATAAAGAGGCAACGAACAAACTAAACAATACAATGGTAAAAGGGTACATTTTACTAATTCTGTGATAGAATTTAGAGGTGACCCGGTACAGTCCTAAAAATAGACCAATTAATATTGCGGAAGCAATTAGCAAATACAAGGAAATTATGTATCCACCAGAGTTTGCAATGGTTATTTTGATATCTGCGTAGCTATACCCTAAAATATCTGAACCTAAAGGAACCAGAGTAGTACAATAGTATGCCGTAAGCATCGCTTCAATAATTAAAATTACACTGAGTAAAGCAAATACAAGATTGAAACCATATTTAGAGCGTAGATTTTCCCAAAAGTTAAACGGAAAAACCATGACAATGCCTATAAGTGCAGTAAAGCCAATTTGGTGAACAATCGCTTTTAATAAGCTAACAGAAAAAATAGCATCTAAAACACCTTTAAAGTATAGCATACCATATTGAAAAAGCGTCAACACGAGCAAACATCCGAAAAAGGATATCATAAGCCGCGTATACTGCTTTAAGGAATATCTATCTATTTGACTTGTGTTCATTACTTATTATGATGCTTTTGCAAAACCTTTTCTAACTTGGGATCCCCAACCAGATTTTATTTTAAATAATTTCTTATAATTCCCTCTAACTGCAGCATATACTACGATGGGATGAAAAATGAATGGCTCTAAAACTGCCAAGCCCATTAATATTAAAATGTCTTTTGTTTTTCGGTATTGGTTATACGAATACACATCCCACAGAATTGCGTAAAACGAAATCATAATTGAAAACAGGAATATGGACAACGTAATCATTAAAAAGAATTCCCAATTTAAAATGCCTAAATAGGCAAATAGTAAAATCGTGAAAAAACCAAAAAATTCTAATAATGGCGCAAGCCATTCATAGAAAAACCAATATGGGTAACTTAATAAACCAAGCCGACCATATTTAGAATTGAACAACATGTCTTTATGTTTGAACAAAGTCTCTAGATTACCGCGCGCCCAACGATCACGTTGATTTATGAGTATTTTAAGGTCTTCAGGAACCTCTGTCCAACAAAGTGGGTCAGGTATATATTCAATAGTATATGGTTCTTTTCTATCATGCATATAACGACGCATTTTAAAAACAATTTCCATGTCTTCACCAACAGTATCGGTATCATACCCACCAACCGCTAACGCAATTTCACGTTCAAAAAAGCCAAATGCACCAGATATGATCAGTAGACTATCGATTCTACCCCATGCCATTCTACCTAATATAAAAGAGCGAGTATATTCTAAAAGTTGAAACCTTGCCAGCCAATTCGTCGGTAACCTAATTTCTTCAAGCTGACCACCTTGTATTATGCAAGAATTTGCAACACGAATAACTCCGCCAACGGCAATCACTCTTTTTTCTGAACGTTGAAAAAATGATTTAACAACATGTAATAAAGCATCTGGCTGTAAAAGGCAATCAACATCGATACAACCTACATACTTGCTCGTAGATAAAGATACACCAGCATTTAGAGCGTCAGATTTACCACCGTTCATTTTGTCGACAACGGTTAATTTTTCGAATGCCCTATTCTTAGATTTGTAAATACCACGAACAGGTTTAGATTTCCAATCGGGATCCATTTCGACATCTATTTTTTCAAGGTCATATGAATCAATGAGTTTTTGTAAGGTATCATCTTTGCTACCATCGTTCACCACCATTACATCGTAGTTAACATACTGCAATGATAATAATGAACGAATATTCTCAACAATGGTGAGTCCCTCATTATACGCAGGTGCAATAATTGTAATCGTTGGCGCCAAAGGTGAGGCCATTATTTTGGTGATATCGGTAAAGCTATTTTTGTTTCTATAGTGAATTGAATTTCTAGTAGAGAAATAAGCCATTGCAGAAAAAAGGCAAAATAATATCAATGTAAATACAAAAAATACAAAATTGATATATTCCAATACCACACCAAATAGCTCACTATCCATTCTTCTTTTTGTATAAAGAGTTAGACAAGGAACATAACTGATCGAATAAAGTAGAGCCGTTATCGTTCGATGCTATTCTTCTTTTAATAGACTCGTTCAATTCTAACTCAAAATCAACCTCAAAGAGTGATTTTTCTTCTGTTTCTATTTCGGGTTGTTCGGTAATTTCTAAGTGAGATTTTATATGCTCTAAAGCCTCTGTAGCTTGTTCTACAAGTATTTCAGAAGCTGTTTTTATGATGCTTTCTAATAAATGGATTTCTTTCTCATCACCAATACTTTTAATTTCATTTAAGAGAATAAGCTTGGTTTCTTGATCCGCAAGGTTATAGATTTCGGTAAATACACTTTCAGCTAAATCATTTTCAGCTGAAAATAATTCGTTAGGTCTTGGTGTCTCATATGAGAATTTTCTAATAAGCTCATTAGCTCTTTCAATTACTAGGTCTGATGTATTACTATCAGCAATTTCTTGCAGTAATGTTAACTCTCTACAATCGCCAAGTTCAGCAATATTTTCAAGCAACACCATAGGATCCAATTCTTCTTGAGGCATAAAATTCGCGACAAACAAAGTATTTTCCTCTTCAAGAGAATCCAATGGATTTAAATTATCATCTACTTCAATAGTAGTATTCAAATTATTTTTAGCATTAATTGAAGACCAATCAATACTCTCAATCTCCATTGTTGGTATAGCTTCATTTAAAACTTCAGACTCAATTTCTTCTTTATTTCCATTGTAATCATCATCTAATTCAAATAAGGGTTCAAATTCTTCTTGAACAAAAGTTGAAACTGGTTCTTTAAAAGTTTCCTCGACTATAACCAATGGTAAAAAGTCTATGCTTAATTCTTCGTCAATATTTTGCTTCACTTCTATTTCTTGATGTTCAATTTTATTTTCTTCATCCAATTCAATTTCATAATTAACATGTGGTAAAAATGACAAATCAGCTTCATTAAAATCTACCGTATCTCTTTGTACTGAAGTTGGTTCAGTTATATTTTCTGATTGCTCTAAAAGGTGTTCAATAGTATCTTCTTCTATTATTTCTGCTTTTGACTCTTCTGCGATAACAGCAACTTCATTGTTATTATCAACCACATCAACAGTTTCGTTTAAAGTTTTCTCCTTATTTAATTCGGATTTATTCTCTGTTCTAGGTTGTTCGATAACACCTTCTGACTCTGATTCAAGTATTCTATCATCTACATTAAGATCATCGATGTTCAATTCAGTATCATAAAAATCTGGAGTCGAAATATTTTTGGTAGGCATTATTCTTTCAGGATCGATTTTATTAAGCGTTCCAATAACTTTTCCTTTAATATTAAAATGGCGTTCAGTAAGTTGTAAATTTTCTAAAAAAGGCACGTCAGCTAAAGTACCTAGCTCCCCAATAGCATCAAGAATTGCTATTTTAATATCATGGCTAGCCTTCGAATACACCAATTTCAATGTCATTAAAGCATTCACGAAATGAAAATCTTTAATGCATTCTATTGCCTCTGCCTGTATATCGCGGTTTTTATGCTTCAACAGTGTTATTATAGATTGTTCGGCATCATTTTGACTGTAATACTTTATTAATCGTAATGAGAACAACACTACATGTGTATTCGATGATGTTAACCAAAGTCCAAATTGTGGTGGTGAATAATTAGGTTTATGTCGTAGTACATCTAACAACTTTAGTTGTTGCCATTCAGCAATCTTAAATTTTGTGTTATCAAGAAAATATTTAATTCCCTCTTCTTTAAGGTTTACGACTGCTATTTCTGCCTGTTTACGAACGGTATTCTGTCTATGGTTAATGAATTTTATAATGAGTCCGTACGCTTCATCAACCTCCATCGTCGTTAATTCTAGAATACCACTAGAAATTACTTGCCATTTACGGCTTCCTAATTTCTCATAAGCATCATGATGTAGCCCTAAATCTTTATATAGTTCTATTAAAACCGCCTGTGACTGCCCTGATAGATCTTTACGTAAATCAAGCAAAACTTCTGTTAAAACATTTCTATCGAAATCGTTTTTGATCAACTCTCTAATATTAACTTTTAGATTTAGATAGTTCATTTTCTCCTCTTTTGAATTCGAATCTTCAAAAAACAAAAATTCATTAATCATGGGGGAAAATTCAATCTTCTTGTCTTTCGTGCGGTGGTTATTTGAGTTAATGTTATTTCTTATAACAAACACACCAATGAAATAGATTACCGCCAACACAAAAAATAGTATAGTCAGCCACCAGAGATATTCTAAATTGAATTCTGGTGCAGTTATTATCGATATTTTAATTTGATTAGGGGGAATCAACAAATTTTATCTTTTTTACTTCTCTATTTCTCTTGCTATTCTAACTAATAATTCAGTAGGACTTACTGGTTTAGTGATGAAATCATTTGCACCTAATTCAAAAGCCGTGAGAACATTTTGTTCGTTACCAGCTGATGATATAATAATTATAGGTGTATTAGATTTTAGTTCGTTTCGTACATAGTCAATGAGCTCAATACCAGAAAAATAAGGCATCATTATATCGCTCACTATAATGTCGGGCATAGAATCTTTTAAATATTCTTTTACCTCTTTACCATTAGCCGAATGGTGTACTGCATAACCACCCTTCTTAAGCCTAAAATTTAATAAAGAGGCTAATAGTTGGTCATCATCTGCTAATAGTACGGTTTTACTCATATTACTTTTTGTTCATTAATGTTAACTCCGTGGTAAGGTTCTCTTCCAATACCGGATAATCAATCAAGAAAACTTCATATAATTCTTTTACTCTTTCTACTTTGTTTGCTTTACAACTTGCCTCAATATCAACGATTAGTTTTCGCATTCCGTCAGCCTTTATCATGGCAAAACCTGCTTTTAATTTATGAGCAGATAATGCGATCTCTTTTAGGTTATCAGTTTTTAAATGAATGGTAACATTACCAATGAATTCGATAGCGTTCAGTTTAAATAATTTTACTAGCTCGTTCAGCATATCTATCTCACCAAAGCAATCTTTTAAAAGATGATTTAGATCAACAACCGTGGTTTCTTTAGGTTCTATCATTGGCTTCTGAAGTATTGAAGAAAAATCTTCGAGTTCAACTTTACTTTTTTTATTCTTTAAAATGGTCATCATTAAATCGTTTAAGCTGTATGGTTTTAATAGAAAATCGTTAATTCCTATTGCCCTACATTCTGTGCTATCCTGTTCGGTGAAATCTGCACTAAAAGCAACAATTGGTATAGACTTAATTTTATCGTTTTGGTGAGTTCTAATAATCTTAGAAACCTCAAATCCGTTTTGGGTAGGCATTTTTAAATCCATTAGAATAAGATCTACATTACTAGAATCAAGAATTTCTAGACCTTCAGTTAAAGAAACATTCGCATGCACCTTGCAACCCCATTTCGTTAATTGCTCGACAATTAGAAGTGTATTCATTTGGTTGTCTTCAAAAACCATAATCTCAGTACCTGCTAATAAATGCTGACCTTTTAAATTCTTATATGGTTTTTTCGATTTTTTAGAAGCACCTATGTTTTTACCATTAGGGTAAGGCAATCTAAAGGTTACCGTAGTACCGCTATCGATGGTACTTTCAATTTCTATATCTCCTTTAAGTTTCTCAATTATTTCTTTTGTAATCGTTAAACCGAGTCCCGTACCGCCATATTTACTTGAGGTATCTGTCTCTGCTTGCATATAACGGTTAAAAATCGTGTCGATTTTTTCTTTAGCAATGCCAATACCGGTATCTGCTACAGAAAATTCTAGCACGCAATGGTTATCATAAGATTCTTTGCTAAATACCTCTAATTTTATAAAACCTTGTTCAACGAACTTTACAGAATTACCTAAAAGATTGAGCAGAACTTGAGATAATTTTGAAGGGTCGCCCTTTATAATTTTAGGTACATTCTCATCAATCTCTACTAAAAGTTCAATTTTGCGATCAACGATCAAAGTTTCGCATAAAAACATAACATCTTTAAGTAAACTATGTAAGTTAAAATCGACCGTTTCAAAATTGGAAGCGCCAGAAGAAATCTTAGAATAATCTAACACTTCATTTATAAGCTTTAATAATGTATTAGATGCAAACTGTATGGCATCTACCTTTTTATGTTGACCACTAGTTAGTTTTTCATCTTTCAATAAATTGGCGAAACCAATAATACTGTTCAATGGTGTTCTAATTTCATGACTAATATGCGTAATGAATTGTTTTTGTGATATCTCTTGATTTTCATCATTAGAGGGTTCGATAGTATTCGAAACAACTGCAACTTTTTTAGGCTCGTAAATATGATTTTCTAAACTAGATCGAAAGGTATTAAATGAACCTTTTAAGATCTTAGCATCGTCGGCACTTAACTCTTCAAAAGAGAACTCGCTAACGGTTCTTTCAAGTTGCGCTAATTGACCAAGTAAATCCTTAGTTTTTGAAATTGACATAAATAGGTATTCTTTAGTTTAAGGGGGTTGGTATTTATTATTACCTAAAAATGCATCAATACTGTTGCGAGAACAATAAAATGTTCCCTAAGAGTGGTTATTTGTTGTGAATACACTTAAATTGTAGGTCTAAACTCACTTCATGAAGCAGCTTATCGTTTTTCTGTGTCTTACAACCATTATCTCTTGCGGAGAAAAAAAAGAAAAAATTGAGGAATCTACCTTAGAAAAAGCACATCGAATTCACGATGATGTTATCACCATTGACACCCATAATGACATCAATGTTAAAAACTTCTCAGACAGTGTAAATTACAGTCAGAGGTTAGATACCCAAGTTAATTTACCAAAGATGAAAGAAGGCGGTTTAGACGTCACTTGGCTTATCGTTTATACAGGTCAAGATACGCTTACCGATAATGGTTATGGCAAGGCAAAAGAGAACGCTATTCAAAAATTCGAGGCTATTCATAAATTGTGTGAAGAAATTGCACCCGATGAAATAGAATTGGCTTTAACTTCTGCAGATGTAAAACGAATTGTTGGGGCTGGAAAAAAGGCTGCAATGATCGGAGTTGAAAACGCCTACCCTATCGGTACAGATTTAACCCAATTTAAAACGTACAATGATTTAGGGGCACGTTATATTTCTTTGGCGCACAATGGCCACAGTCAATTCTCTGACTCAAATACCGGTGAAGCAGATGATGTTTGGTTACATAATGGATTAAGTGATTTAGGAAAGTTAGCGGTAATAGAAATGAATAAGCTAGGTATAATGATAGATGTTTCGCACCCTTCAAAAGAAGCGATGAAGCAAATGATAGCATTGTCAAAAGCACCAATTATAGCATCGCATTCGTCAGCACGGGCGTTATGCGACCACAGCCGTAACCTTGATGATGAACAATTAATGATGATGAAAGAAAATGGCGGGGTGGTGCAAACCGTAGCATTTAGCTCTTATTTAAATACTGAAAAGCATGACGCCAGAGCAGCATATATGAAATCTATTTACCAGAAAGTTGCTGATTCATTAGAAATAGCTTGGTATGAGCGTTCTCAGTTTTCAAGTCTGACCGATACTGAAAAAGAAGCTTTTATGGAAAACTACCCTAAAGTACTTGAAATTGGTAAGGGCTTGGTTGAAAATAAAACTGACGCGCCAGCTGCCGTAAATGTTGCCGATTTTGTAAACCATATAGACTATATGGTGAAACTAATAGGTATAGACCATGTCGGTATAAGTTCAGATTTTGATGGTGGAGGCGGTATCGAGGGGTGGAACGATGCGTCGGAAACCTTTAATGTAACGTTAGAACTTGTAGAACGCGGTTACTCAGAAGAAGACATTGCAAAATTATGGGGCGGTAACCTTATGCGTGTATTAGACGAAGTTCAGGCTCAGGCGAAAATATTGGGTGAGATTTAATAATCTTCACCCAAGGCTGCTAAACGATCTTTAACGAACTCAATTTTCGTTTTACCATGCGGAGTAGGTTTTCCATTCTCCCCAAGGTTCACCATAATTATATTATCGACCGTTACAATTGTCTCATGGTTCATTTTATTACGAACCTCGCAATTTAAGGTCAACGATGTTTTACCAAATTTGACAACTTCAATTCCAATTTCAACAACGTCACCTTTTACAGCGGCGCTCATAAAATTAATCTCAGACATATATTTGGTAACTACCTTTCCGTTTTCTAATTGAATAATTGCATATAAAGCAGCCTCTTCATCTATCCAAGCTAGTAATTGACCTCCAAACAATGTTCCGTTAGAATTCAAATCACCTGGCTTCACTAATTTTCTTGTATGAAATCTCATAGTTTCCTATTTAAAAAATTACGGTGCAAAGTTATGTTGAAAAAAAGGAAAACTACCATTTCCAATGGTTTAGCAACTACGAATTGCCAATAGTAACAATTGAAGTATTAAATAGTTACATATTAATAATTGTCGACAGAGAGATTTATGATTACCCTAATTTAGAGTGCTAATTTTTGCTTTAAACGATAATGTTCATAACAGGTTAAAAACTTCTTTTGGGTGGTAATCATGAGTTTTATCTAATACGTACCTTTAAATAAAATCAAAAAATAATGGACAGGACACAGCAATTGCAATCAATTCGACCAACAATTACCTCTGCCAAAATAATGCCAGACATGAGTGATGATGAGCGGTTTCAGAATGAAACATTGCGACCAATAATCAAATTTCAGAACGATTTGTTATTGGCTTCTTTTCAGAATTACATTAAAAAAATGAAAAATACCTTTTACGAGCTAAAACTTGAAAAACGATTAGATTATATAGCCAAAGCCATTCAAAAAGACATCAAATATAGAAATTCATTAAAAGGAATGATTATCGGTCATTTTACCGTAGAGGAATACGAAAACTACATTCAAAACTCATCTGCTTTGAACAAAAGAATGATGAATATGGTTGTAAAAAGATTGCAAGATCAAATTCAAATTTTTGAGAAGCATGAACTAATCCAATAAAGATTCACCATTCATCGTAGTCGTTAAAATACTACTCATGAGATCAAAGTATGGTCTAATAGTTTGAAAACTATCGTTCACCTCATTTGCAAAATTATTGGAGAGTACTTCGTCATCAGTAAATTTTTTAACAAAAATAAACTGCTTCATTCGTATAAATTCGATATTTGGATCTTCCTTATCAAAGCCTTTTGGTGCTGTTTTTAATTCATCGCCAACAATTTGTCCCCAGACCTTTTTAAATTTCGTATCATTAATAATTTCAACTAGTTCAGTAGTATCTACCTGCCATTCTTTTCGAATACGCAATAAATCATCCTTCTCCGGATTCCAGAATCCTGCTGCTACAAAGCTATTACCTGACTCTATCTGCAAATAATATCCACCTCTTCTATGTTTACCGGCTCTAGAAAAAGAAGCAGAGAAATTACTTTTATAAGGGGTTTTATTCTTTGAAAAACGAACATCTCGGTAAATTCGAAATACCTTCATTTTTTCAATTTCGTCATGTGTTTTAAGTAAATCATGCACATGGCTAAAGAAGCTTTTCACCTTCGTCTCCTCTACTTTAAACGCTGACTTATGTTCTGTAAACCACTCTCTATTATTATTTTTCTTTAGTGTGTTTAAAAATTGAAATGTACCTTTTGTAATATTCGTTTCTAACATACGACCTAACTCTTGTGATTTTAAGCTAAAGTTAACCATAAGAAGAGAAGTACTTTTAGTTATTTGGTTAATTTTGATCAATTAATGCAAACACATGGACCATCGATCTATAATCGAGAAGATTAATACACATAAGAAACAGCCGAATTTAAGATTTCGATTAAAAAGAAATACGGAGAAGTTTACCGACCTACTTTTCTATATGCTATTTGATATTGAAACACCAGTAGCCGAAAGTTTAGACGCACTTGAAAAACAATTTGATGAACTTGTAGATTTAGCTTGTTGGGAGAGTGAAAGGCCTTGTAAGAAAGTTTGGGAGAATTATGTAGAAAAGCTTCCGTTAGTTTTGGAAAGCTTAAATCTCGATGCAGAAGCAACCGTAAACTGTGACCCTGCCTCGTTATCTATTGAAGAAGTGTATATGGCTTACCCAGGTTTCTATGCCATATCGGTATATAGGTTGGCGCATGAGTTATATAAAATGGGCTTTCCATTAGTACCAAGATTAATGACAGAATATGCACACAGGCAAACAGGTGTAGACATTAATCCTGGCGCACAAATAGGAAAATCTTTTCACATTGACCATGGTACAGGAGTTGTCATCGGAGAAACGGCCATTATCAGAAATGACGTCAAAATTTACCAAGGTGTAACCCTTGGCGGACTCTTTGTTGCCAAAAAATTACAGCAGACCAAACGGCATCCGACCATAGATAATAATGTAACTATTTACGCAAATGCTACCATCTTAGGCGGTGATACTATTATAGGTGCGAATAGTGTTATTGGCGGTAACGCTTGGATCACAGCTTCAGTACCACCAAATTCAACGGTTTTTCATAAACCAGAAATTAAAATTAAAACATTACCGCATGTCTAATACTTTATTATCACTTATTGGCAATACCCCGCTAGTAAAGTCACGAGTACTAAATACAAACCCTAATGTTTCTCTATATTTTAAATTAGAGGGGCATAACCCAGGTGGCAGTGTAAAAGATCGCGCAGCCTATAACATGATAAAAACAGGTTATGACAATGGCGATTTTACAGTTAATGACAAACTAATTGAAGCTACCAGTGGAAATACCGGTATTGCTTTAGCTATGATAGCTGGTGTATACGGACTAGATATTGAATTGGTAATGCCCGAAAATGCTACCAAGGAAAGAGTGCAGACCATGAGAGCGTACGGTGCCAAAGTAACCTTAACATCTGCTGATGTAGGTATTGAAGGCGCTCGAGATTATGCGGAAAGTAAAGTTGCCAATGAAGGTTATATAATGATGAACCAATTTGGAAACGAAAACAATTGGAAAGCACATTATAAAACAACTGGTCCTGAAATATGGAAAGATACCGGTGGTAAAATAACCCATTTTGTGTCGTCTATGGGTACGACAGGTACCATAATGGGTACGTCTACCTTCTTAAAAGAGAAAAACAGCAATGTGCAAATAGTAGGTGTTCAACCAAGCGATAATGCTAGTATACCAGGCATTAGAAAATGGCCGCAAGAATATTTACCAAAAATATTTAATCCTAAAAAAGTAGACCGTATTATGGAGGTCAATGAACTGGAGGCTAAAACTATGGCTCGGAGATTGGCAAAAGAAGAAGGTATTTTTTCAGGTATGAGTAGTGGCGGCGCAGCGACGGTTGCATTACGCCTAGCCCAAGAATTAGACCACGGTGTCATTGTTTCTATTGTATGCGATAGAGGTGATCGCTATTTGTCTTCAGATCTATTTGAATTATAAAAGTTTGAAAATAATGGATAAAAAAAAGAGCCGTGTATACGGCTCTTTATATTTTAAGATATCAGATTACTAATTTTTTAAAGTAACTGTATCGTTAGGCTTGCTATATTCTTGAACAAGAAATTCTAAATTCTCGCCCTGTTCATTTGTAAAAATATAGGTGGTTTTATCATTTAAAACTTCTTTACTTTTTAAGTTTAGATTTTCAACGATCTTTAAATTTTCACCTTCATTCATAGCAACAACTAATTCATCATTTTTTGAAACTAGAACAAAGTCCTCAGGTGTGTTCGATTCGTAGCTAAATACTATTTTTTCATCAAACTCGTCATCATCGTCATTATCGATTTGAACTGTTTTAATGATGGTCGAAACACCATCCAAGACTCTATCTTGATCAATTTCGCCTTCATCTTCTTCAGAAGTCTCCACACTATTTAATCGGGTTGTAGTAATTTCTACAGTATTTTTAACCAGTTTTTTTCCATCATTAGTTGTGTACGATTTAGAAATTTTGGTATCAAGTACTTCTTGATTTTTCTCTTGTGCCCACAAGCCGCCTGATAATAATAACAATGCAGCAATATACATATAAGCAGTTTTCATTTTCATATATTTTATTTTAGAGTTTATAAAAGATTTAAAATACTGTGAGTGACAGTAATTAAATCGCTATTATCTTGTGTTCAAGATATTAGCAAGTTATATGAAAGGTAACGATAGCAATGACCCATAAAAATTATTATTTAATGGAATTGCTTTTGAGAGATATAGTGAAAACTGAATTTTTAGTTTTGGATTAAAGCCACTTTTTCTTTTTGAAGTAAAAAATCATTCCCACTAAAAGAGCGATCATTACTACCCATACAACGTAGTATCCATATTTATAATGAAGTTCGGGCATATGGTCAAAATTCATACCGTAGATACCTGCAATAAACGTCAAAGGAATAAAAATGGAAGCCATAATGGTTAGTACCTTCATCACCTCGTTCATTTTATTACTCATGTTACTCATGTACATTTCCATCAAACTCATAGACATTTCGCGATATATCTGTAAGCTTTCATTAATTTCAACCGTATGGTCATGTACATCACGTAAAAATAACTTGGTATCTTTAGTTATCAGTGGATTATCGGTATCTATAAGTCTACTTATTAATTCCTTTACGGGGAATACCCACCTTCTAATTTTAAGCACCTCTTTTTTTAATTGCTGTATATTTTTGGCTACAACAGGTTCTGGATTGTTATAAACTTCTTCCTCTAAAATTTCAATCCTATTATTTAAATTTTCTATAGCCAAAAAGTAATTATCCACTATTGCATCTAATAGAGCAAAGAATAAGTAATCTGCACCTCTAGTTCTAATACGACCAAGTTTACCAGTAATACGCTCACGTAAACCGTCAAAAACATCAGCCTTCACTTCTTGAAAAACTAAAACTGTATTTTCATGTAAAATGATAGCGATATGCTCGCCAACAATTTCATCTTCCTCAGAAATATAGAGCATACGAAAAATCCCAAAAATATAATCTTCGTATTCATCTATCTTGGGGCGCTGTTCAGTGTTAACGATATCTTCAAGCACCAAAGGGTTCAAGTTAAAGTGCTTACCTATTTTTTCGATAAAAAGTTCATCAGTAATACCAACAACATTGATCCATGATATTTTATCTGCTCGTTCCTCTTTAAAAAAGTGATCTAAGTTTGCAAACTCGGTAGTTTCAAACCCATCAGGGTTATAGGTTGTGCTGTAAATTATACTATCACTAAGCTCTTTATCGCCCATGTAGCTTATGGTACCGGGTGCCTTACCTAGCTTATTCTGCTGGCGCGATTTTTTCTTTTTACGTTTAGGGAAGTTTAGCTTCTTATTTACTGCCATGAACAATTTTTTATAAATATATTAAACTACAAACTAGTTATTGAACTGAAGCTTGTTTAAAATTAAACCAGAACCAGGTGCAATAGTATTTAGTTTATGAGTAGACCCTGTAAGTAAAGAAGCCTTAATTTCTTCTAAAGTAAGCTCATATTTACCAAGTTGTACCAATGCCCCCATAATCATTCGAATTTGATACCTTATAAAACCTTTCCCTTTAATTTTTAAAATATAACTGTGTTCAGGAAAAAAATTAGCTGTCAAAATATCATTGGGTACAATACTACAAGATTCAATTTCTCGAACGGCAATTGTTGTAGGTTTTATCGATGCGGTATACACACTAAAATCATGCATCCCTTCAAACAAAGAGGCTCCCTGCTTCATTAACCCCAAATCTAGATGGTCTAGATAATTTGTGATAAAAGGTGCACTAAACGGATGATTCTTGCTTCCGAAGGAAAAGAAGTAGGTATACTCCTTAATTTTACTATCCTTTATAATATTAAAATCTTGATCAATAGGTGCTATCGAAAGTAAACGAATATCTGATGGAAGGTTTTTGTTAAAATCTTGTATAAAAATATCTAAGTCTACTAATGGTTCTTTAACGAAAAGTTCAAATGCACCATCTAATGAAGAGACTTTAGCATCGGTTCTGCCCGCACCTAAAATTTTATAGGGTGTATCGGGGTATAAAAAGGTGAATGTCTTATCGAGCATGCCTACAATAGTGCGTAGTTTAGGTTGCACCTGCCAACCATTAAATCTAAAGCCCAAATATTGCAGACGTACCAAATAACAAAAACGCAGTTTCTTCATTTTGTAAATGTAATTACATTATCATAATTACTAAACACATCATGTAAATTGTCTTCTTACCCATCATCTGCCGAACCCGGTTTCAAACAGATTATTACACTATTAATTCCTACAGTAGTATTATAGGTAAATTATTGTTAATGTTTAAAAAAAATAGTAATATTAGTGTGTGGTTACCCTAAAATAAAGGTCTTGAACAACAAAGTTAACCGTTCGTCGATTTGTTTGGAAAAAACCACAATCATACCATTACTTGCAGCGAAACTATGGTTCCCCTTAGACCATAAAAACTAAATTTTATGAATTCTATTAAAGGATTATTTACTTGGAAACGAACCTTAATTGTTTCAATTATTGTACTTTTTTTATTGAATATCTTTAGTTTTTACGGGTTATATACCAATAAGTTTTACTTTTTTAAAATTGATAATTACATCTTTCCTATTTTATCTATAATACACTTCGTCTTTCTATATGTACTCTGGTTTAAAATTAAAGAGAAAGAGTTAAGTGACCCACCAATGCGAACGTTAGAATATATTCTTTATATCATTTCATTGGTGTACCTATATAAATTGGTAGAAACTATAATCGTATTGTCCAGTTACTCAGATTTTGAAAATCATCTTATACCGGGTACATTCTTACCTATCGGTTATTTAATGTTGACATTATACGCAGTTTTATTATTGGTAACGCTTTTAGCTGTAGTATATAGAAAAGAAATGGTCGGCACTTATATATTCGATGATATGAACCAACATGTTGACCACTGGAAATAACTAATACTTAAAAAATATATGTAGCCCTCGGTAAGTAATTATCGAGGGCTTTTTATTTGGAATAGGTTGCTATAAGCGATGTCCTTCTTAAAAAGGTATGTCTACGATTGCTCTTAAACTTCAGAATTATTACGAGAAAATTCTATTAAATCCGTTAGTATTGTAATTATCAAGGTAATACTCGACTGACTTATAATCTAAATTACAGTGACTAAGACTATTTTCTGTTCATTGTGATTTTTCTGTGATACTTTTTTTCTTTATTCGTAATTCATTATGACACGTATACTTATTATTGAAGATGATCCTGAAATCATTAAGCTACTAGAGCTACACCTTTCTGATGTTAGTTATGAAACCACCATGGCAATGGATGGTATCGAAGGGCTAAATTTAGCCCTAGAAAATGATTACGAGTTAATTCTTTTGGATCTTACCCTGCCTGGTTTAGACGGAGTTGAGATTTGTAGAAAGCTTCGTGCTACCAAAAATACGCCTGTAATTATGTTAACCGCAAAATCTGAAGAGATAGATCGTGTTTTAGGCTTAGAAATAGGTGCAGACGATTATATGACGAAGCCCTTTAGTATAAGAGAGCTTTTGGCAAGAATTAAGGCAGTACTTCGAAGATCAAATAAAGTAGAAACAAAACAGCCCGATACTTCAATTATTTTGGCTGAGGGTCTATCGATTGATGTTGATAAGCGAAAAGTAGTATTAGGCGATTATAAAATAGAATTATCACCCAAAGAATTTGAACTGTTAGTGCTTATGGCTTCTAACCCTGGTAGAAATTATACTAGAACCGAATTATTGAATATCATATGGGGATACAATTTTGAAGGCTATGAGCACACGGTAAATTCTCATATTAATAGGTTGCGAGCCAAAATAGAATCTGATATGGCAAACCCAAATTATATTTTAACAACTTGGGGCGTGGGCTATAAATTTAATGAAGAGATAATGGCATGATAAATAAAGAAAAAACACTTACGCCCAAGTTGGTCAAAAAATTATGGATAGCCTTTATATTCTTAATTGTTTTGATGGGGGCGTCCTATATATTCATTACCGGATATCTTACATTAAACTACAACCAGGCAATTACACAACGAATAAATGCTAATGTTGCAGATCACGTAATTCAAGAAAAGTTTCAAAATGCCGCACCGTTTTTAGAAGATGGGACCGTTAATAAGGCTCTTTTCGGAGATCTTATGCACGATATGATGGCCGTAAATCGAGGTATTGAGGTCTATCTTCTTGATAAATCTGGCGACATACTATATTCCGTAGTGCTAGAGCACAATGATAATGAGCCTATGAAATCGGTTTCTCTTGAGCCTATACATAAGTTTATCGAAACCAAAGGCGAAGAATTCATTTTAGGTGATGACCCTCTGAATTCTGAAGCGCAAAATATCTTTTCTGCCGCACCTTTTTCTGTCGATGGGCATGAGGGGTATATTTATATTATAGTTGCAGGAAAAGAATTGGCACTCATAAGCGATAACCTCTTCGGAACGTATTTCACCAAACTAAGTATAGGAGCTATAGTACTCACCATGCTTTTTGCAGCTCTCGTAGGAATATTAAGTATATGGTTTTTGACCAAAAACCTTCGAATAATTACCCAGACGGTACGTAAATTTCAAGAAGGTGATCTGGATATTAGAATTAAGAATCCTGAGCAATCGGATATTGAAGTGGTTGCCCTTTCTTTTAATGAAATGGCAGATACCATTGTAGATAACATGGATAAAATGAAATCTGTCGATAATCTACGTAGAGAGCTAATCGCAAATGTATCTCACGATCTTCGAACACCTTTAGCTGTTTTAAAAGGATATATAGAAACGCTACAGATTAAGAAAGACACACTGACTGAACAGCAGAAAGAAGAATATTTACAGATTACCCATAGTAACATAGACAAACTTTCAAGTTTAATTAATCAACTATTTGAATATTCGAAATTGGAGGCTGAACAGGTCACCCCTATTAAAGAACCATTTTCAATTACAGAGCTATCGCATGATCTAATAGCTAAATTCAAGCTATTGGCCGAACAGAAACAAATACATCTACAACTAGAAAACCCTGAAGAAAACTACATGGCTTATGCAGATATAGGTTTAGTGGAAAGGGCATTACAGAATTTAATTGAAAATGCGATTAAGTACACAGAGCCTAATGGCAAGGTAACTTTGAGCCTTGTGAAAATGGGTAAACAAATAGAAATAAATATTACGGACACCGGCAACGGTATACCGGTAAATGATCAACCATTCATTTTTGATCGCTATAAGCAAGTCGATGAACATACCAAGAAACAAGGACTAGGATTAGGCTTAGCTATCGTTAAGAAAATAATGGATTTACATGATACCACCATAGTGGTTCTAAGCAAACCCTATGAAGGAAGTTCTTTTATATTTAAACTGCCTGCTTATCAATTACAATAATTTTAATTTTGCTATGAAAAAGAGAAAGCCCTATCCGATTTGGATAGGGCTTTTTTAAATTTTAATCGAGGTTTGATCAATCTGTGACTTAACTCGAAAATTTACTTTTGTTAATTTTCAGGTATTTTCTATAAAACACCTATTTGATATACTCTGGTGAAGTCCACTAAATATCTTTTAAGAAACTGCTATAGAGGTCTTTAAACTCAAACCCATCTGTAAAGCGCTGTTTGTTCAATTTTTTATAGGATACCAATCCCCAGAGTAAGAGTTCTTTTAAGAAATATACATCTTTAACATCATAACCTGGTTGGTGATCTTTCAATAATTGATTTAAAGCGGGTATGCTATCTAAAGCACGTTTGTACTCTTCATCAGTAAAATCGTCCATTAATTCAATACCCTCACCTTGAAAGAACCAATGTAACAATTCGTCATAAACCGTTTCTTCATCTTTACGTTCTAGTTTATTAATTTTTGGGAAGTATTTCGGAAACAAAGATTTTACAGCATCATCGATTAATATAGCCGCAACTCCGTCTGCTCCCTCCTGCTCACCTTCATATACTAATTCTATCTTTCCTGTAATTGAGGGAATAATACCTAAGAAATCACTCAAGCGAACCATCGTATGGTCACCACCATTTAATAATGATCTGCGTTCTGCAGTACTCAGTAAGTTTTCAAAAGCAGTAATACTAGTACGGGCACTCACACCACTTTTAGCATCTACATATTCACTTTCACGTGCTTCGAAAATGATTTGCTCTAACAAGTCTTTTGCTAAATCTGGCACATAGACAGCATCTGTTTGGCGAGAATCTAACTTCGCTTCTTGCTCTGTAATTTTTCTAGCAATTTCAATATCATCTGGGTAATGCGTTAATATCTGAGACCCAATTCTATCTTTCAGCGGAGTAACGATACTACCTCTATTGGTGTAATCTTCTGGATTAGCCGTAAATACGAACTGAATATCTAACGGCAATCTTAATTTAAATCCGCGAATTTGAATATCTCCTTCTTCTAATATATTAAATAAAGATACTTGTATACGTGCCTGTAAATCTGGTAGTTCGTTAATTACAAAAATACAACGGTTGGCACGAGGTATCATTCCGAAATGAATCACTCTGTCATCTGCATATGATAATTTCAGATTTGCTGCTTTAATGGGGTCTACATCGCCAATTAAATCTGCCACGGTTACATCAGGAGTAGCCAATTTCTCAGCAAAACGTTCGTCTTTATGCATCCAAGTAACGGGAGTATCATCGCCTTTTTCTTTGATAAGCTCCATGGCATATCTAGACATCGGTTTCATAGGATCATCATTAATTTCAGAACCTTCTACAACGGGTATGTATTCATCTAACAGATTCACCATTAAATGCGCCAAACGTGTTTTCGCCTGACCACGTAATCCTAATAAATTAATATTGTGGCGAGAAAGAATAGCACGCTCCAATTCAGGAATTACAGTATCTTCATAACCCCAAACCCCAGGAAAAGCATCTTCCCCTTTTTTAATTTTCTCGATAAGATTATCTCTTAACTCATCTTTTACACTTTTGGTTTCGTATCCGGCAGCTTTTAACTCCCCTAGTGTGCGTATTTTTTTATAATCTAATTTCATAAAATTTTCTTAGTCTTATTTCAATCTTTTTTTTCTATTTGCTTCGTAATCTTCAAAAATCATTTCTCCTAAACCTTTTAATCCGGTAAAGAATGCCTTGCCTTTATTAGCCTCAGTAAAGTGGCGAATAAATTGCATTAAGTAAGGATCTTGAGCGATCATAAATGTTGTTATCGGTATATGAAGTTTACGAGCCTGTCTCGCCATATTATAGCATTTCTCCACAATAAAATCATCCAAACCAACACTGTTCTTGTAATATGTACCGTCTGGCATGCGAAGACAACTTGGCTTACCATCGGTGATCATAAATATCTGCTTATTGGTATTACGTTTTCTACGAAGCATATCCATCGCCAATTGCAGACCAGCCACTGTATTGGTATGATACGGGCCTACTTTTAAATACGGCAAATCTTTAATCGGTATCGGCCAGGCATCGTTACCAAATACTAGAATATCTAAAGTATCTTTAGGATATCTCGTGGTAATCAATTCTGCCAGCGCCATAGCTACTTTTTTAGCCGGAGTAATACGATCCTCACCATACAAAATCATACTATGGCTAATATCTATCATTAATATAGTACTCATTTGGGCTTTGTGCTGCGTATCTTCAACAACCAAGTCATCTTCACTTAGCTGAAAACTGCCCATGCCATGATTGATCTGCGCATTTTTAAGGCTCTCGGTCATAGATATATTTTCCAGACCATCGCCATAACGGTATTCTCTTAAGTCGCCCGTATGCTCATCTCCTTGTCCAGATTTACCTGTTTTATGATTACCTGCACCACTTCTTTTAAGTTTACCAAAAATTTGGTCTAAAGCACGCTGACGAATTATACGTTCCATCTTTGCGGTAATGGAGATATCTCCACCACCAGAACCTTCTTCTCCGTCATGTGCGTCGCCACCGCCATCTTTAAACTCTTCGCGTATGTAACCCTTAGCCTTTAATTCTTCTATAAAGTCTTCAATGGTGTAATCTTCAGTAGTAAGTTCATACTCCTTGTCCAATTCACGTAACCAATCTATAGCCTCGTCAAAGTCTCCAGATGTATGTGTAATAAGCTCTTGAAAAATATCAAATAGCCTATCAAAAATCGATTGTTCGGGTGCTTCGTAAGTTTCAAAGCGGAACCCTTTTCTTTCGTTCATAGCCATAGTATAAAATTAACACTTTTACATTGGATGCTCGTCGTATTTAAGAAATGTTAACGTTGTTGTTTAATTTTTTGGTTGTTGGTTGTTGGTTGTTGGTTGTTCGTTTAAAATTAGACTTTGGGTACGAATCGCTGGACGTTATTCGCCCTACGCTTTGCGGATTACGTGTTGCGCTTACAGGTTCATCTTTGTGAAGAGCTTTTTAGCGACGAAGCAATCTGTTTGTTTCGTGTTCCAAAGTTACAGATTGCTTCGCTGTGCTCGCAATGACATTTAATTAAAGTAACTTCGAGCAAAAGCAAAACTATCAACGAAGAATTGACATTGATTAAGCAGTATCAAAGTTTTTTAAATACTCCACCAATATGGAAAAATGAACAGTTTGGAATAGAACAGTTTAATTTTCCAGTGGTAGATTTGGAAAGCTTCTCTCCTGCTCCAATACCCGATAATTTAAGATTAGGGCATCAGATGGAATCTATCTGTAAACAGTTGTTAGAGCATTCCTCTCAATTTGACGTACTGGTGTATAATTTACCCATACGAGAAGGAAAACAAACCCTAGGGGAAATCGATTTTATACTGAAGGATGCTACTTCCAAACAGATTATACATGTAGAATTGACCTATAAATTTTATATCATAAACCCAGACATATCGGAGCCTTTGCACCAATTAATAGGACCGAATAAAAGTGATGCATTCTTTATGAAAATGGAGAAAATAAAGAACAAGCAATTTGCATTATTACATTCAGAAGCTGGTACAGCTGTATTATCCAGTTTAAATATCGATGCTTCTAAATTGATACATCAAACTTGTTTTAAGGCGCAACTCTTTAAACCTTACAACTTCGAAGCTTTACATCTAAGTCCATTAAATAAGAATTGTATTGTCGGCTATTGGCTACGGTTAAAGAACTTTACAACCGATGCTTTTGGAAACTACCAATTTTATATTCCAACAAAAAAAGAATGGGCACTAAACCCAGAAGTAAATATAGAATGGATTTCATATACCGATGCACTATTAGCTATTAAACTACAATTAGCTAAACAAAAATCGCCTTTAGTTTGGATGAAGAAAAATGATACGGAGTTTGAAAAGTTTTTTGTGGTTTGGTGGTGACGATTACATTTTAAAATTACTTGTTTATAAATGTTGAAAAGTGGGTTTTAGATTACCAGCTAATTATATTAATTTAAAATGGGGATATGTGTAATTGTACATATATCCGTACGTTGCCATTAATAGCTCGAAAATATATTTTCAAACTAATACAAGTGAAATTTACAAATAGGAAATATATAATTTTAATTAGTTTGATTATAGGTTACTTCTTGCTAAATGCAATCAGAATTTATAATTACTCATTTGAGTATAACGAAAATAAATCTGATGTAGCTATAGTTCTTGGAGCAGGAACGAATGATGGAAAACTTTCCCCCGTTTTTAGAGAAAGAATAAATCATAGTATTCTACTTTATAATAAAAATATAGTTGATAGGATAATCTTTACGGGAGGATTTGGTAAAGGGCAAAAACAATCAGACAGCAGAACCGCTAGGTTTTATGCAATAGAAAAGGGTGTTCCTGAAAATAAAATTATTATAGAGGAAAAATCTAATTACACAATAGAAAACTTGGAACAATCAAAGTATATAATGGATTCTCTTGGGTTCAAAAGTGCATTATTAGTTTCTGACCCTTTACACATGAAAAGAGCAATTAAACTTGCTAAAAACTTTGATATTAACTGTAACTCTTCACCAACACAAAGTACAATGTATAAATCTTCTTACCCTAGGGCAAAACAACTATTATATGAAACATTCTATTTTAGCCTCCGAGAACCCTTAAGTTTATTTTGACAAACACATCCGTTACGTAAATGGACTTTACTCGAGCGGATTTCAGAACGTGTCAATCTACGCAATCGTTGTGCAATCGAAATGGAATCATTGACTAATCGTTATGTAATCTGCGTAAAGAGCCTGTGCTTACTCTTATGTTTCGCAACTAATGGCAACAAGACCTAAACGTAATGCGGACTTTAGGCTAAAACCAAAAGGTCTGTGTATATTTATAATGTCGCTAAATCTTATGGATTTAGCTTTGGACAAAAAAAATAAAACTAAACAATAAGCTTTAGCTACGTGCTCAGACGGAAACGAAAAGTTTCCTAACTACCACACTACGCTTAGGTACTGTGTTGAAAAACAAGTTTTTTCTTTAATAATTTAGGAAACAGGTTGATTTATCAAACTGTTATCCCGCGCAGCAAGAGCTTCATGCTTTTGCTGCTTTTTTATTTCAAATTTAGCATCATAATTTTCTTCGTTCTTCCATAAGGTGTACATTAAGATCAATAGTTTTCTCTGCACCGCTACAAGTGCCACCAACGGCTTTGCCTTGTTCGGCTTCAGTCTATTGTAGAACTGTTTCAAAGTTGGGTTACAGCGTACACAGGTCATCGAGGGCATGTGCAGTACCGCCCTTATATGGCTGTTCCCTTTTTTACTGATCCTGGTCTTTCCCTTGAAGTTTCCCGATTCCCTCAATACCACATCATAACCGGCGTAGCTCGCCAATTGCTTGGCATTGACTATAGATTCGAAGCCCAACGTTTCTGCGATCACCGTAGCCGCCGATATAAACGATATACCAGGTATACTTATCAAATAATCCAGCTTCCTTTTCAATACTTCATTTTTAGAGATCAGAAGTCGCATATCTTCTTCGACAGCCGCTATCTGCGTGTTTAGAAGCTTTAATCTGATCTTGTGCCTTTTCAATGCCCTTGCATTACTATGAACGCTCGATGCGATAGCTCCTTGTCGATTGGTCTCCATCGTTCTATCGTTCAACAATGAACTACGTTCCCTGCTCAGTCCTTTTAGCTCCTGCAACTCCTCACTGGGCGGGTGCCATAGTCGAATGTTCCTTTCCAGACCTAACATACTTAGCATTCTACTGTCGAGTGCATCCGTTTTGGAACGTTGGTCCAAACTCTGCGCATAGCGCTTTACACGACCGGATTGCATTACACAAACGCTATAGCCCTGCTCGTACAGAAAATGCGCAATACCTTGATGGTAAACGCCCGTGGCTTCCATCACCACCAACAATTCCACATCGGGATCGACAGATGCCTTCAGCCATTTCAAGAGTACCTTATAACCCATTATATCATTGGATACATCGGGATGGGACTCGAATTCCTTAACTAAATTTTCATTTAGGGAACCTAGTGATAATGACAAGTTCAATTTTGAAACATCGATGCCAAGACTCTGTTTTAAATACTTTTCCATTTCTTCGGTTTTTAAGCTGTAATTCTCTTTATCATCTTTGCTCGCACTTGATTCGATCTCTATCCAAAGGACCTAGGTACTGTTCAGATTCCAAGAAAATTATAGAAGGGCGGGATTTCTATGAAACGATATCACCCTAAAGTGTATCTAGCCCAAAAGCCATTATCCCTTCTAGTTAAGCTTATTATTGATTATCTAAAATAATGCTTTAATAAATCAGTTCAGGAAGAGCGTAAACCTAAGCGACGATATCTCTATTTAGTATCTAGCCCAACCACGAAATCACCCTTCCTTTAAACTAATTTATCATTCAGAATATATTATCTTCAAACTTAGAACCAAACATACGAGCCGAGACGTTAGCAAACATATCTTCCAAATTATAAATTAAATAACTAAACATCTTTAGATTTGTTCTATTTCACTAATTTTAAACAATAAAAAATTAGATTAATCCGTTAGTTTTTAGTAACTTAATGGCAAGTTAAACGACAAACACAACAATAGAAAAAAACTATCAAAAGTAAATACATTATAAATACATAGTATATACCATATATAATTAGATTGGTACGTTTATTGTAGATTTGTTATGTAGATACAACAAAGACAATTAATCATGAAAGCAAACACAATTTCTGGAAATATAGAAATTAAAAGAAATAGAGGTAAATTAGATACCATATCTGTTGTTATGCCTGTTTGGGACAAAACAATTGAAGATGGATTCTTGTCTGTCAATATTCCTTTATTTGCTATTTCTACTTTCGCAAAAGACGAGTCTGATATAGACCAAGCTGTGAGAGAAGCTATTACTCTATTTTGTATTAATGCAGAAAAATTCGGTAACGGTTTAGAAACTGAGTTAAGAGTATTAGGTTGGAATCATGGAGATACTAAAAAAGGCATAACTACATTATCGTTTGAAGTTTCTCAAAGAAACCAAGTATTTGGACAAGTAATGCAAACAGGAGAACAATTTGCAGAAAAATTGGATATTGCCTGTTAATTTATGTCTAAACCTCCTTATCCACTAGCCGACGCTGAATTTATAGTTAAAAAGCTTCTTGAAAGCAGTAAAATTGAAACAAAAACCTATTTGAAGGTAGGTAATACACATACTTTCAATTTAAAAGGTAATAAGCCTCTACACAAAAAATTGATTGTTATTAGAGAAATGGATGGCTCTATAAACTTCATGCAAGCAACTGGTCTAGCCGCTCTTCACGGTTTTATGGGTGAACTTCTTGATTGGTATGAAAAAGAAAAGCATTGGAAAGAAGGAGCTTATATCAAAAAGCCCAAATAGCACTTATCTTTAATAAATCATCCGCTACCTACCTCTAACAAAAGAGGGTACTCAATACGTCAAAAAATAGCTCAACAGAAAAATACGTTTGCTAACAATACCTAAAATTAATGCGGTGGTTTGGTATTAATTCAAAAGTCTGTCTATTTTTATAAGGTCGTCAAATCTCTTTGATTTGACATTTTAACAATAAAAAAAATAAACGCAAACAAAAAGCTTTGTCTTTGTGCCTAGACGCAAACTTTACAGTTTCCTTGCTTCCGCACTAATCTTAGCTTTGGCGTTAGCAAAAATATTAAATGACCCTAAATATAATATTTACTATTAATCCGTAATAAATATATAAACCTGTTACGATGTTAATTGCGGTTCTTAAATTGGAATGATTCTTGTTTCAATCATTTTATGAGAGAATTAATAGCTTTGTTTATCATCTTTTTTGGTTTATCAAGTTTTGGTCAGGAAAATCAAATTTCTAAATCAAATCGAGAAAATTTTAAAAGTATTCAAGAATTAGATTCCACTTTCCAAAATAGAATCAATGAAGAGGATTTAATAGGAGTTTGGTTCACAACGGCAGTAACTCATTCAAAATATAGATCAAATCCCTACCCTAGATTTAAAGACAGGTATTCTTTTAAAAAAGACTTTTCTATTTCATTTGTGAAGAATAAGAAAATAACTTCTGGTACTTGGAGTCTTTCTGATAATAATACACTCACCATTACAACTTCCTCCAGAAAAATAGTATATCAAATAAGAGCTATTAAGGACGGGACATTGACTCTTTCCTCTTCCAATAACTATATAACACTACAGAAAAATCGATAATTAAAATTTAATCTTGCTTTTCCTAGTTGTAAATATCTCAACTTGTTCCCAAATATTTTAGGCAATAACTCAACGGAGTAGAATGTAAACAAAACGGCAAAAGTTTATGCAGTCAGAATGGAAAAACTGTTCGCAAATTGAATTGATTCGCCCGAAACGCAATCTTGGCGGAAAAATACTTTTGCTAATAAAGAACTAAAGCAAAAGCAAACATAGTCTTCCTAAATCTAAAAGAATTCTATTCTAGACACCTAACATAAAAACTTCTTTAGAAATAAAAAAACCAAGCCCTAAATTCTTTAGCGCTTGGTTTTCTTTTGATATCAATACCCTTTCTACTCTACCGTATAGATTACCGTATTTTTCTGAGTAACCCTAAAATAGCCATGTGCGTAATTATCTGGGTTTGTTGTGTTAATACAATTACCCTTTATTGCTACTGGCGTAGACTCAAAAAGACCGACACCACCAAGTTGATTGATTACAATATCAATATAATTGTAATAGGGTCTAGAAATACTGTGCATATTTACAGTTACAACATCACCTGGGGCTAATGGTTTTATTTCTCCCTCTTCATCATCATCTTCATTTATCTCGAACCACCAATCTACCTCGTTACCGTTTATAAATTCATCATCACCTGATTCTAGTATTGGTAAAAGATCTTGTGGTCTTTCATACTTAAAAAAGTAATTATCCCCTTCCGCCTCAAAATCGTTAAAAACAATATGTAATTCAATGGTTTCATCATCAAAACCATCTTCTGTATCTTGAAATACATCTATAATATCTGCCACCGGATTCATGGTGTCATTTGCAGTATATGTTTGTCCGTCATAAATAATTTCTAATGTATAACTAGCTTCTAATTGCGGATTGAATGTAGTGGTTGTATAGGTTCCATCATTTTGGTCCGTAAAGAGATAAACTTCTCCATTAACATCATTGGTTACCGTAACTTCTGCCCCAACTACATCTGTACTTTGGGTATCGAAAAATGGCGTAGATGTGCGCAACGTTATACTTTGCTCATTACCAGAAGTACCTTTTTCCCAATCTAGAGAAGCTTCTACCACTAAGCGTATGGTATCGGTCTGTACATCAACATCAATCACATCTGTACATGACCCCATAGTACATAAAAATATAAATGCTATAAATTTTATTGGATTTTGCATGTTTTAAAATTTGAAATTATACGTTAATGAAGGCACAATACCGAAAATAGCAGTTCTGGTAGCTTCATTAGCCCCTGTTTCTATATTCTGGCCAAATGAAACAGAAGCTGCATTTTTACGATTGTACGCATTGTACAGACCTAAAACCCATTCTCCTTTTAATTTCGCATTTGGCTTTCTGTTCGGTTTATAATTAACCGATAGATCTAAACGATGATAAGCCGGTAGTCTATCAGAATTTCTGTCGGAATAACTGGCAATGGAAACACCTTCATACTCATATTGACCATTTGGGTATGTAACCGGTCTACCTGTTTGAAAAACAAGATTGGTTCCAAAACTCCATTTTTCATTTAATTGATAGGAGCCAGAAATGGAAATATCGTGAGTTCTATCATACGGAGTATTATACCAATTACCATCGTTAATACCTAGTCCGCCAGCAATACCACCAGGTGTTCTTTGTTCAGATTTGGAAAGGGTGTAAGCAATCCATCCTGTAAATTTCCCTTCATTTTTACGGAACAATAGCTCTAATCCGTATGCTCTAGATTCCCCAGTTAAAATCTCGGTTTCAATGGTATTTTGTCCAATAAGGTCTGAACCATCTATATAATCAATTCTATTATCGGTATTCTTATAATACACTTCAGCTTCCATAGAATAAGCCTTATTCTTAAAACTACGGAAGTAACCCAAAGCATATTGATTAGATAGTTGAGGGTCAATATATTGTCCGCTAGGTGCCCAAACATCTAAAGGCGTTGCAGAAGAAGTATTTGATAATAAATGAATGTATTGCGCCACTCTAGAAAAACCAGCTTTTAATGAAGAATTATCGTCAATTGTATAGGCAAGTGAAGCTCTAGGTTCTAAATTTCCAAAAGATTTAATGGCATCTCCACTATCATAAACTGTCTCCCCTATTGCAGTACCGCGTTCATAGATACCTAAGTCTGAATTGTAGACTACCGGTTGGTTATTTTCATATTCCGTCATGGGTTGACCACCCAATCTTGTAAACGCACTATAACGAAAACCGTATTGAGCCGTTAGTTTCTCTGTCAATTTATGTTCTGCATTTACGTAGACGCCGCTTTCGATAGCCTTTTTCCGGTCTAACAGTAACGGATTTACAGCCGAGGTTTCAGAAGTTGGTTTTATCTCGCCTGGATCAAATTCATAATATATTCCGCTTCCTCCAAAATCTAGTTTAAAGGTATCGCTGAAATAATATTTAAGATCATATTTAAGATTGTAATTGGTAATAGACGAAACCCAGTCGAACTCGGCAAAAGTAAGACCTAATTTATAATCGTACTTGCTATAGATAGCAGAAAGGTTTGAGAAAAGCTTGTCGTTAAAAATATGGTTCCAACGTAGGTTTCCGGTAGAATTACCGTAAGAATTACTAAAAGTATCCCCTAGTTCAAAAGAATCCCTTCCAAAATAACCAGAAAGAAAAAGCCTGTTATTTGCATTTATCTTATAATTGGTCTTTAGGTTTAAGTCATAAAAACCAACGCTATTATCTTGCCCGGCCGCTTTCAATAATAGATTGGCATACGAACTTCTACCAGCAATTAAAAAAGAACCTTTTTCTTTAAATAAAGGAGCTTCTAAAGCCAATCGGCTAGATATGATACCGATACCACCAGTAGCTGCAAACCGCTTACTGTTCCCATCTTTTTGACGTACATCTAAAACTGAAGATACACGACCGCCATATCTAGCAGGTATACCACCTTTGTATAATTTTACATCTTTTATGGCATCTGCATTAAAGACAGAGAAAAAACCGAACATATGCGATGTATTGTAAATAATAGCCTCATCTAACAGCACTAAGTTTTGGTCCCCTGCACCGCCACGCACATGAAATCCGCCAGTACCTTCACCATTATTGGTAACACCCGGTAACATCTGTAAAGACTTTAGAATATCAACTTCGCCCAAAACTACTGGCATTTGTTTTACGGTTTCAATGTTCATTTTAAGAACACTCATTTCTGGTTTACGTAAAACGGCAATCTCAGACTCCTCTGCCGTAACTTCCACTTCATCTAATTTTGTAGAAGTTTCAGAAATTTCAAAATTGAAATTCTGATTTTTATTCAGGTTTACATCCTGTTTAATATCTGCATAACCCATATAAGTAATGAGTAAGCGATATTCGCCCTTTGGGGCTGTAATGGAATAGAAACCATATTCATTAGTTACTACACCAATTGTTGTTCCCTCTAAAAACACCGATGCCCCAAACAGAGTTTCACCGTTATCAATGTCAGAAATTTTACCACTTATGGTATAATTTTCTTGAGCTAAAATTGGAGTATAACTGAGTAATAAAACAATAATACTTGTGACGCAAAGCCACCTTAAGCGCACTTTTCGCTTTCCTTTTTTAATCATGTTATTTGTTTAATTGATTGATGAATTCCACTAATAGACGATTTAATTTTTAAAATGCTACAACAAAAGGGAATATTTAAGAAAATGGTAACATTAGCAGACAAGAATTAAAATCCATATTGTTTTAAAAATTTACACTGTTTTTTAATTAAAACGGTAAATTTCAGATCTAACATAAAACTCAGCTTACCAAATGAAAAACCTAAACAACATTGCGCTAGTTTTCTTTATATTTTTCAGCATATCCATTATTGCTCAAGAAACTGAATACGCTAATCTACTTCAAAATATAGATGCTAGACAAAAGACATCATTAAATGGAAAATGGGATATTATCGTAGATCCATTAGAAAACGGATTTTACAATCACAGACTACAAGAGTATGATAAAGGGTATTTTAAGAATGCAAAAATGCAATCGTCTTCTGACCTTGTAGAATATAATTTCGACACCAGCCTTCAGTTAAATGTACCCGGTGACTGGAATACGCAAATGGATAAGCTTTACTACTACGAAGGTACATTGTGGTACAAGAAAGATTTCAACTATACCCCTACTTCTAATCAAGAAAGCTTTTTATACTTTGAAGCTGTAAATTATGAGGCAATCGTTTATTTAAATGGTGAGAAGCTAGGCAAACATGTTGGCGGTTACACTCCGTTCCAATTCAATATCACTGATAAACTTGTAAAAGGCAATAACTTTGTTGTCGTAAAGGTCGATAATAAACGTAAAAAAGAAAATGTACCAACCGTAAACCAAGATTGGTGGAATTATGGAGGCATTACAAGATCCGTACATTTAATAAACGTACCTAAAAGCCATATAGAAGATTACGTTGTTCAATTAGAGAAAGGAACAACCAATACAATCAATGGATGGGTGACATTAGCAAATTCTACAGATGGTGACGCCGTAAGCATTCAAATACCAGAGCTTAAGAAAACAGTAAAAGCTACAGTAAAAAATGGGAAAGCTTCTTTTACAATCAATGCGAAGCCAAATTTATGGTCACCAGATTCTCCTAAATTATATGAGGTTATTTTACAAACAAGTACTGATAAAGTTATTGATCTTATTGGCTTTAGAACGGTAACCACAGATGGCTCTAAAATACTTATAAATGGAAAAGAAACTTTCCTTAAAGGTATTAGTATTCATGAAGAAGCAGCATTTAAAACAGGGCGCATAGTTTCTGTTGAAGAATGTAAAGTATTGTTGAATTGGGCAAAAGAATTAGGATGTAATTTTCTACGATTGGCACATTACCCACATAGCGAGGCAATGGTGAAAGAAGCAGAAAAAATGGGCTTTTTAATTTGGTCAGAAATTCCCGTGTATTGGACAATTCAGTTCGAGAATGAAGACACTTATGCAAATGCGGAAAATCAATTATCCGAAATGATTTCACGCGATAAGAACAGAGCTTCGGTAGTATTATGGTCTATGGCCAATGAAACACCAGAAAGTGCACCACGTCTATCGTTTATCGGCAACTTAGCTAAGAAAGCACGAGAATTAGATGACTCCCGATTAATTACTGCAGCTCTAGATACCCAAGGTAAAGGTGATGATGGTAATTTAATAGAAGACCCATTAGGTGAAGTTGTTGATGTTATAGGTATTAATAATTACTGCGGATGGTACTATGGCGATGTAGATTCATGTAGTAGTATTAAATGGGCAAGTGCTTACAACAAGCCAATGATCATGAGTGAAATTGGTGGTGGGGCTTTATATGGTAAACATGGTAATAAGAATGAAAGATGGACCGAAGAATACCAAGACGCTCTTTTTAAATCCAACATTGAAATGATGAAAAATATTGATTTCATGGCAGGATTATCACCTTGGATATTGATGGATTTTCGTTCATCAAGACGTCCATTACGTAGAATACAAGATGATTTTAATAGAAAAGGATTAATCTCTGAACAGGGCATGAAGAAGAAAGCTTTTTATACACTGCAAGAGTATTATCTTGATATGGATAAGAAATAAAAAATATTGATATCATTGAATATAAAAGCGATTGATTACTACAGTGTAATCAATCGCTTTTATACTTTTAAAACTATAGTTATTCAGTATACGCTCCAGAAGAATATGTTAATTCATAACTGTGCGTGTATATCTCAAAAACGATTCCGAATGGATCTTGTACATAACACATTTTGTATGGCTTATCGTTCGGATAATAAGAACGTATTGGCATACGTTGTTTACCACCATGTTCTACAATTTTAGCAACCAAGTCCTCAATATTCGGGTCTTGTATACAAAAATGAAATAATCCTGTATTGAAAGGATTGAAGTCCGGAGCTTCTTTTACTCCGTGAGGAAAAGAGAACAATTCCACCCCGATACCATCAGACGTTGACATATGTGCAATTTCAAATTCTTCCCAATCATCACCGAAAACATCAATACACATTAAACCAATTGCGGTTTCTTTCTCTTTTTTAATTTTAGACGGTTTCATAATCACGTACCAGCCCATTACTTCTGCATAAAATTCTACAGCTTTTTCTAAATCAGGTACGGTAATGCCTATATGCGAGAATGATTTTGGATATTCTTTATTTGTATTCATAGTTCTAATTTTACTACAAAATAAATCTATATTTGTCTTATTGGCAATAACTTACCAAAAAGTACTATAGTTACCAAAAAGAGTTAATTACTGATATTTAGATAGTTATAATAAAAATGAATTCAAAAAATTATTGTCCGCTTGACCATACCATGAACTTAATCGGTACCAAATGGAAACCAATTGTGCTTTTTCATCTTCTTGAAGGACCATTACGTTCTGGAGTACTTCAAAAAAAAGTGCCAGGTATTTCTAATAAAATGTTTACTCAAACCGTACGTGAATTAGAAAAAGACGGATTAGTGGTTAGAGAGGTTTTCCCAGTTGTTCCTCCAAAAGTCGAATATGGTCTAAGTGAACGTGGAAAAACATTAGAAGTTGTATTACTTACTTTAGATTCATGGGGTGCTACTGATACTTTAAACAACTCAATCAAAACTAATTAGCATCTCTACTACACAACAAAATTGAGAATTATAGGTTTTACTTAAAAAATATCCGTTTTTGATTCAACTATTTATTGTTAAGGTTGTCAATCAAAAAATAATGAAACCACTATTAATCAGCATACTACTATTAATTCTCCAGTCCATTGTAATTAGTTGCGAACGACGAAAACTGATATAAGAAAAACGTACAATGAGTAGAAAAAAGAAACCTATCAGAGTATATTCTCAAGCAGTAATAGAAACACAGCATGTGTTTACCGAAAACGACCAAGTATTTATAAAAGAGACCAACTCGTCGACATCAAGTAACAACGAAATGTGGTCACCAATACAATTCAAATGGGTATCTATTGGTAGTGTTCAAGATTGTTTAGTTCTTGAATAAAACAAATACATAAGTATATTTGGGTCGTAGCATTGCTAGAATTATGAACTCAAAAATCATACAAATAACTTCCAAAGAAACATTACCGATTAGACATCAGGTAATGTGGCCAACTAAGCCTATAGATTACGTAAAGTTAAATAATGACAATGAAGGTCTACATTTCGGACTAATTTTAGATAAAGAATTAATTTCGGTAATCTCTTTATTTATTAATGACGAAGAGGCTCAATTTAGAAAATTTGCTACATTAAAAAATCACCAAGGTAAAGGATATGGCAGTATACTTCTAAATGAAATTATACAAGTTGCTGGTAAGAAATCATTAAAAAGAATTTGGTGTAATGCCAGATCAAGTAAAATGGATTATTATAAAAAATTTGGAATGGTAGTCACTGATAGCACCTTCAGAAAGGGAGGTTTAGATTATGTTATCATGGAACGGATATTTTGACACCTTATTCCTGAAAATTCCTGCTGATATATTATGGTATTGATAATAATACTAGTTATTAACAATACTAACAAGTAATCCCATAGATTCATTTAAAAATTATCTTATTTTAGAACGAAATTTTCTTCTAGGTAATTATTTAAATAGCAGTTATGCGGATGTTTACTAAGCTTATAAAATCTATATTAGTTGTATTAATTCTCAGTTCAAGTGTAACTGCCCAAGAAAATTCCAACCAAATGAGTTCAACTGAAAAAGAAGAAATTGCATTCTTGCTTTTCGACAACTACGAAACCCTTGATGTATTTGGACCTGCTGAAATATTTGGACGATTAACCGACTTATATACTTTAAAATTCTATTCACTTGAAGGTGGTATTGTGACCAATAGACATCAAGTCCCAATAATGACAGAAAAACTAGCAGATATCAATAAAAAGCCATTTGCCTTTTTAATTCCTGGTGGTTTAGGAACACGAGTAGAAGTAAATAACGATAAGCTAATAACTTCTATTAAAGATATAAGCCTCTCGAGTACATATGTCATGACGGTATGTACAGGAAGTGCGCTCTTGGCAAAAACAGGACTTTTAGACAAAAGACAGGCTACTTCAAATAAACGTGCATTTGCATGGGTCGTTACAAACGGACCAAATGTAGAATGGGATAAAGCAGCTCGTTGGAAGGTAGACGAAAATTACTATACCTCCTCTGGTGTAAGTGCCGGTATGGATATGGCTTTAGGATTTTTAGCCGACCGACACGGAATAGATTTTGCCAGAAATGTAGCCTGGGAAATAGAATATAATTGGATCGAAGACAAGGATAATGATACGTTTACGGCAGAATGACAAACTGCATCAAAGGCAAATAACGTATTATTAAACCTATAAAATTTACTTCTTTCTATTCATTAATTCAGCTTCAATATCTTTTAAGGTAAATCCTTTTGCTTGTAGTAACATTAGGTAATGAAAAAGTAAATCTGCACTCTCGTACAAGAATAATTCATCATTATCATCCATTGCTTCAATAACAGTTTCAACAGCTTCCTCCCCTACTTTCTGAGCAATTTTATTTATTCCTTTATTAAACAAAGAAGCTACGTAAGATTTGCTATCGTCAGCAGTAGTTCTTCTTTCTTTAATAGTATCTTCTAACTCAGAAAAGAATCCGAATTGTGAATTGTTTTCTTCTTTCCAACACGTATCAGTGCCAGTATGACAAGTAGGACCCACAGGATTTACGGTAATTAAAAGAGAATCATCGTCACAATCATTTTTAATGGAAACTAAGTTTAGAAAATTTCCACTTTCTTCACCTTTAGTCCATAAACGCTGCTTAGAGCGACTAAAAAATGTAACCTTACCACTATCAGTAGTCTTCTTCAAAGCTTCGGCATTCATGTAGCCAAGCATCAATACATTCTTCGTACGTGCATCTTGTATAATAGCAGGTACTAGCCCGTCACTCATTTTCTCCCAATTGGGTGTATTAAACTCCATATGTATTGTATTCTAATTTTATTTTTATTCTATTTTGAACCTTCAATTTTAAAATCGGTCACTGAGCGTCGCCGAAGTGAAATAGATGTTCCCAAGCCTTCGACTGCGCTCAGGATGACATTTCGATTAATAATTCAAATTTAGTAACTCAGCCTAGCTGAAGTATGTTTATTAATTCTGAACACTGCGACTGCCAACTGAAAACTGATACTGCCAACCGAACACTAAAAACTAAACCCTAACCGGAATACCATTTTCCTTCAACTCTTGTTTCAATTCTTGTATTCCAATCTCCTTAAAGTGAAAAACACTAGCCGCCAAAGCTGCATCTGCTTTACCTTCAACAAAAGTATCAGTAAAATGCTGTTTGTTACCAGCACCACCTGAAGCAATTATTGGAATATTTAAATCCGTAGACAATTTTGCCAATGCTTCATTTGCGAATCCGTCTTTAGTACCATCATTGTCCATTGAGGTAAATAGAATTTCTCCTGCTCCGCGTTCTTCAACTTCTTTTGCCCATTCAAACAACTTTCTGTCCGTCGGCACTTTACCACCAACTAAATGCACAATCCACTCACCATCAATCTGTTTAGCGTCTATTGCAACAACAATACACTGCGATCCAAATTTAGCAACCAAATCATTAATCAACTGCGGATTCTTCACAGCAGATGAATTAATGGAAACCTTATCCGCTCCGTTATGCAGCAAAATATCTACATCTTCAACAGAAGAAATTCCGCCACCAACAGTAAACGGAATATTAACTTTTTCTGCAACGCGATACACTAAATCTGCCAATGTTTTTCTTTTCTGTTCCGTTGCCGAAATATCTAAGAACACCAATTCATCGGCACCCTCGCGACTATAAATTTCAGCCAACTCAACAGGGTCACCCGCATCACGTAAATCAACGAAATTGACACCTTTTACAGTTCTACCATCTTTGATATCTAAACAAGGTATTATTCTCTTAGCAAGCATATTTTTTTAGTATTAAGTACTATTACTCATTTTTAATATTCAAATCTACTCCGTCATAAAATCCCAAATCCTTTTCTTTAATCAGTTTCACATAAAAAGCAATTTGACCGGTATGATACGAATAGTGCTCTACAGCATGCATAATTGCTCCAACTCCCGAAAAGGACATTCCTTGTACAGATCTTACTTTTGTCAACTTATCAGCTGTAGAATCGAAAATTACACGTTTTACGGAGTCTACCGTATCTTCTAATTTATGTAACAACTCCGCTTTCGTTAAACCCGAATTCACTGAAAACTCGTCATCTCGATTTCTTTTATCATCGATTTCGCCTATGGAAGAAATTACATATTGTGTCATATTACCACACAGATGCAAAATGAGATTAGCCATACTGTTCAAAGAAGGATTAGGCTTTTGCCAAATTTCTTCTTCCGATATTTCAGCAAGACTTTTCTTGATCATTCGTGTACTTTCGTCCATACGATACATCGCATTTTCAACAATTTCTTCAACTAAGCGCGCTTCCTTATCCATTGCTTAAAATATAAGTTTCTAGCTGTTTAAGACTGATTCTATTTTCATAAATCGCCTTGCCGATGATTGTACCTTCACAACCCATTTCTGCTAATTTAGGTAATTCATCAAAAGTTGAGATGCCACCACTGGCGATTAATTTAATATTAGATGCCACCTTGAGCGTAGTCGAAAGGTCTTCATTAGTACTATTCAATATCTTCTGATATAAATCGAACGACGGACCTTCTAACATACCGTCTTTACTAATATCAGTACAAATTACATATTGAATACCCTTTTGCTGATACGATTGTATAAACGGAATCAATTCTTCTTTAGATTCCTCTAACCAACCAGAAACAGCTATTTTTTCATCAATAGCATCTGCTCCTAAAATTATCTTATTAGCACCATGTTTTTCTATCCAACCAAGGAAAGTATCAGGATCTTTTACAGCAATACTACCACCCGTAATTTGTTTAGCACCACTTTCAAAAGCGATACGTAAATCATCATCAGTTTTTAATCCGCCTCCGAAATCAATTCGTAAACCAGTTTGAGATGCTATTTGCTCCAACACTTTATGATTTACAATATGCTTAGATTTCGCACCATCTAAATCTACTAAATGTAAATACTGAATACCGTGTGCCTCAAATTCCTTGGCTACTTCTAACGGGTTCTCGTTATATATCTTCTTGGTATCATAGTCACCTTTTGAAAGGCGAACACATTTGCCATCTATGATATCAATTGCAGGAATTATTCTCATTGTCTATTGTAATATTTGTCTATCAATGGACATCCACAGAGGTGAATCTCCAATTTTGTTAAATCCGTATCGCTCATATAAATGATGCGCATCCTTTGTTTTTAATGCTAATGTTTTAAGTTTCTTGATGGTAATATCTTCAAATATTGCATGAATCAGAATCTTACCATAACCCTGACCTTGAAATTTATCTAGAACAATCACGTCCATAAAATATCCGAAGTAAATATAATCGGTAACTATTCTAGCAAATCCAATTTGTTCATTTTCCGGTGTATATATTCCAAAACAATACGAATTCTCAATAGTTAGCTTTACTTCATCTAAAGTTCGACCATTACCCCAGTAAGAATTAGCTATGAATTGTTGAATTTTTTCAACTTTCAATAAACTTTTATCCTTTGAAATAAAATAATTTTGCTCCATTACATTTTTAAAAAATTCTCTAAAATCTTCTCTCCCACATCACTAGATTTCTCCGGGTGAAACTGAGTACCGTAAAAATTATCTTTTTTCAATGCAGCACTATAATCTAAACCATAAGTACATTCAGCAATTGTTTCAGAACACAATGGCGCATAAAAACTATGCACTAAATAAATATGCTCTTTTTCTTCAATACCATTAAATAATTCAGATTTCAGGTTCGTAATCTGATTCCATCCGATTTGTGGAACCTTTACTGTGCTATCAAACTTGACGACTTCAACATCAAAAATTCCTAGTCCAGTAGTATTACCTTCCTCAGACGAATGACACATTAACTGCATACCTAGGCAAATACCTAAAACAGGTTGCTTTAAGTTTGGAATCAGTTTATCTAATCCACTATCCCTTAACTTAGTCATTGCACTACTCGCCTCACCTACTCCTGGGAATATTACCTTGTCGGCATTTTTGATTTCCTCAACATCATTAGTCAAAACTGCATCATAGCCTAACCTTTTAATGGCGAACTTAATACTTTGAATATTTCCTGCCCCGTAATTTAGAATTACAATTTTCATAAGCTCAAATACAAGGTTAAAAGTACAAGGTACAAGGTGTTTAATGTATTTTTCATTTCTTTACTTTCTATTTGCTCTTGATGTTTTTATGGAGGCTACAATTATTGCTAAAAGTTCTTTAGCCTCATTATACAGTTTATCTATTTCTTTCTGCCTTTCAGAATCAACTTCTAAAAACAATTCTAACCAATATGCAGATTCATCAATCTCCTCTTCAACTATTTTAAGTTTATTTATAAAATCTGCAGTCGATTTTGCTCTTTGCGAAGCCCTATAATTTGCACCAACAGAACTAGAACTTCTAATTAATTGTCTTACCCAAGCATCTAATTCTCTTGATCTTGGAACCTGTTTACAAAACATCCAACAGTCAATAGCGAATTGTTTAGTTCGTTTTTTTAAATCTTGCATAACTTTGTACTTTGAACTTCACACCTCGTACTTTATAATACTCCTTTTGTACTTGGCAACACCATTTTTTCAACGTCTCTTTTAACAGACATTTTTATGCTCTTTGCAAAAGCTTTAAAAATGGCTTCAATTTTGTGATGTTCGTTGGTACCTTCTGCCTTAATATTCAGGTTTGCTTTTGCACCGTCAGTGAACGATTTAAAGAAATGATGAAACATCTCTGTAGGCATATCACCTACCATTTCACGTTTAAAGTCTGCATCCCATACCAACCAATTTCTACCACCAAAATCTATTGCAGATTGCGCTAAGCAATCATCCATTGGTAAACAGAATCCGTATCGTTCAATACCTAGTTTATTTCCTAAAGCCATATGAAATACCTCACCAAGAGCAATACCTGTATCCTCTATAGTATGATGTTCGTCAACTTCTAAATCACCATTAACCTTTATCATCAAATCCATTTGCCCATGACGTGCCAATTGATCCAACATATGATCAAAGAATGCTAATCCGGTTTTAATATCACTTTTACCAGTACCATCTAAGTTCAATTTTATGGCAATATCAGTTTCATTGGTTTTTCTATGAATTTCAGCAGTTCTATCATTCAATTTCAAGAACTCATAAATCTTCTCCCAATCATTGCTTTCAATAGCAATATGGCTATCTAGCTCATCACGTTTTACCGTGATTTCTCCTGTGCCCAAGTTGGTCTCATCATTGATGAAAATACCTTTAGAACCTAAGTTCTTAGCCAATTCCATATCGGTTAACCTATCACCTATTACATAAGAATTTTCTAAATCATATTCATTAGAAAAATACTCGGTCAACAAGCCGGTACCAGGTTTTCTGGTATCAGCATTTTCATGTGGAAAAGTTCTATCTAAAAATACTTTATCAAAAACAACACCTTCGTTTTCGAAAGATTTAAGAATGAAATTATGCACAGGCCAGAAGGTATTTTCTGGAAATACATCTGTACCCAACCCGTCTTGGTTTGTAATCATAACCAACTCATAATCTAGTTCTTTGGCAATTTTACCAAGGAAAGTGAAAGACTTAGGATAGAAAATCATTTTCTCAAAAGCATCTATCTGCTCATCTACCGTTTCTTTAATTATAGTTCCATCACGGTCTATAAATAGTACTCTTTTTTTATGTTCCATATTAGTTGGATAATTCTTTTAAAGCAGTAATTACACTATTGTTCTCTTTGGATGTACCTACGGTAAATCTCAACATATTAGCGCATAATGGTTGTGTGGTGCGATTTCGAACCACAATTCCCTTTTTCAATAATTGATTATAGCGAAGGGTAGCATCATCTACTTTTGCCAAAATAAAATTTGCATCGGTAGGGTAAATATTTTCAACAAAAGAAACTGTTTTCAAAGCCTCTTCTAATATTGCTCGTTCAGTTAAAAGCTCATTAACCTCGTTCTTAACAGCCTGTTTATCTAACACACGAGTAGTTGCTTTCTCTTGTGTTAATTGATTAACGTTGTAAGGAGGTTTAATTTTATTCACTACAGCAATTATTCCTGCAGATGCTATACAAATTCCTAATCGTATACCCGCCATACCATACGCCTTTGATAAGGTTTGAGTAATAATTAAATTCGGATATTCATTCAATTTCGATGTCCAGCTTTCTTCGGATGAAAAATCAATATAGGCCTCATCGATAACTACTAGTCCGTTGAAAGAATTTAAAAGTTCCTCAATACTATTGGTTGAAAAGCTATTGCCTGTAGGATTGTTGGGAGAGCAAATAAACAATAGTTTCGTATGCTCATCGATAGCCTTTTTAATTTCTTCAACATTAGGCTGAAAATCATTGGTCAATAAGACTTCTCTATTTTCTACTAGATTGATACCTGAAAGCACCTTATACATTCCGTATGTTGGTGGAAGCGTAATAATATTATCTTGTTTAGGCTCACAGAAAGCTCTGAACAACAGATCTAAAACTTCATCGCTACCATTACCTAAAAGAATATTTTCTTCCTTTATGCCCTTATGTTCAGCCAATATAGCTTTCAAACCTCGTTGTTGAGGATCCGGGTATCTATTTACTCCGTTTTCAAACGGATTCTCATTTGCATCTAAGAAAACCATCGCAGAACCATCGGATACATATTCATCTCGTGCCGAAGAATACGGACTCAAACCCTTTACGTTTTCTCTTGTTATATTATCTAAATTGAAACTCATCTTTAATTTATTAAGGTCTCGACTGCGCTCGACCAGACAATACTCTTTTATTTAAGGCTATTTAATCTTAAAGTAACTGCATTTTTATGAGCTTCTAAACCTTCAGCTTCAGCCATCAGTTCTATTGCATTACCAATTGTTTGTATACCTTCTTTTGTAATTTTCTGAAAAGTCATACTCTTCATGAAACTATCTAGGTTTACACCACTGTATTGCTTAGCATATCCATTTGTTGGTAAAGTATGATTCGTGCCAGAAGCATAATCACCGGCACTTTCTGGAGTATAGTTACCAATAAAAACAGAACCTGCATTTTGAGTATTATTAATATAAAAATCTTCATTTTCTACACAAACAATGTAGTGCTCCGGTCCGTATTCATTTATTAAATCTATAGCATCTTGATCATTATCAACATATATCAATTTACTATTTTCAATTGCTTGTCTAGCGATTTCTTTACGCGGTAAATCTTCTAATTGAAGGGCTACTTCCTTCTCTACCGCATCTATCATTGCTTTAGAAGTAGAAACTAAAATCACCTGACTGTCAATACCGTGTTCTGCCTGACTCAATAAATCGGAAGCCACAAAAGCCGCATTTGCAGTATCATCGGCAACAACCAATAATTCTGACGGACCCGCAGGCATATCTATCGCAACACCATGTTTTGTTGCAATTTGCTTCGCTACAGTTACATATTGATTTCCTGGTCCGAACACTTTATACACCTGCGGTATGGTTTCCGTACCAAAAGTCATTCCTGCGATTGCTTGAATTCCGCCTACTTTTATAATTTTGGTAACTCCGCATAAATCTGCAGTATACAAAATAGCAGGATTCAGTTTTCCTTCTTTATCAGGAGGAGAACAAAGTACAATTTCATTACAACCGGCAATAGTTGCAGGTACCGCTAACATTAAAATGGTAGAAAATAAAGGTGCAGTTCCGCCAGGAATATACAATCCCACTTTCTGAATCGGTCTTTTCTCTTGCCAACAAGAAACTCCCGCTGTAGTTTCCACTTCAACACGACCCGTTTTCTGTGCCCTATGAAATACTTCTATATTTGATTTCGCTAATTGAATAGCAGCTTTAAGATTTTCTGAAACCAATGATTTAGCTTCCTTAATTTCATCTTGTGAAACCAAAAAATCATATAATTTCACCTTATCAAATTGCTCGGTATACTTTTTTAAGATACGATCACCGCCAAGCTTAACTTCCTCAAAAATAGTGTTGACCAACCCTTCAATATCAGCAACAGTTTGGGTCGGGCGCATAAGAACGTCTTTCCAATCTTGTCTTTTAGGATTATATATTTTATTCATTTCTTTAACTAGCTATTAGCCCTAAGCTTTTGGCTTCTGGCAAAACATTAAAAATTAGAATAGCTAATAGCAAAAGGCTACAAGCTAAAAGCCTAATTACAATACCATTTTTTCAATTGGGCAAACAAGAATACCTTCCGCACCGGCTTTCTTCAATTCGTCGATTACCTCCCAGAATTTATCTTTATTTATAACGGTGTGTACAGAGCTCCAACCTTCATCTGCCAAAGGCAAAACTGTCGGACTTCGCATACCTGGTAAAAGTTTTAGAATTCCGTCTAATTTATAATTAGGCGCATTCAATAAAACATACTTAGAACCTCTAGCTCTTAAAACAGCCTGAATTCTAAATTGCAACTTTTCAAGAAGTTCTTTTCTCTCTGAAGATATTTTAGGAGAAACTGCTAAGACAGCCTCACTTGTCAACATTACTTCAACCTCTTTTAAGTTGTTCTTAAACAACGTACTACCACTCGAAACAATATCGCAAATAGCATCTGCCAACCCAATATTCGGTGCAATTTCCACAGAACCACTAATAATGTGTAAATCGGCTTTCACGCCTTTTTCTTTCAAGTAATTCAATACAGTATTCGGGTATGAAGTTGCAATACGCTTACCCTCAAAATCCTTAACCGAATTATACTTCACCGACTTAGGCACCGCTAAAGAGACTTTACATTTTGAAAAGCCTAGTTTCTCTGCAATGATAATATCTTCACCTTTCTCTACTAATACATTTTCGCCGATAATGGCAATATCAACCACTCCGTCTCTTAGATATTGAGGGATATCTCCGTTTCTTAAATAAAACACTTCAATAGGAAAATTTCTTGAAGAAGCCTTTAACTGGTCTTTGCCATTATCAATGGAAATTCCGCAGTCTTTTAAAATTTGTAGGGATTCCTCATTAAGTCTTCCCGATTTCTGAATAGCAATTCTAATTTTAGTCATTTTCTTTTTTTAATGCTTGGCAACCAAAAGAGATTTAAATACAAAACCCGTTTGATTGCTCAAACGGGTTTTTAAATATGTTGTACTACTACAATACATTCCTACCTCGCCTGAGCGTGAATATGGAAATGATGATGTGTAGTTTTGTTTTTCATAATACTGTAAAAGTAAAAGGTATTTTTCATTTCACAAAACAAAAGTTTAAAATGAAACAAAAATAATCATCTACGTGTTTTAGTTATTACCTAAAATTAAAGGTAACCCAGAGTCTCCGCCGCCAACTACAATTACTTTAGAGTTAGGCGATTCAGACAATTTCAATGTGGCATCGATACCTTTATCTTGAAGAATTTTATCTGTTAATGAAGCACTTAAAATTCTGTTCGCATCTGCCTTACCTTGTGCTTCGATAGTTACTTTTTCAGCTTCTTTCTTAGCAGTAACCAGTCTAAATTCATATTCTAAGGACTCCTGTTCTTGCTTTAACTTTCTCTCGATAGCATCTTTAATAGTAGGTGGTAAGGTAACATCTCTAACCAAGATTTCATTCAATTGAATATACTGACCTGAAACTATTTTTTGAGTCTCATCAAATATTTCTTGCTGAATGGCATCTCTTTTACTTGAATATAATTGCTCTGGCGTATAACGACCAACTACTGAACGTGCGGCAGAACGAATGGTTGGTAAAAGAACTCTAGAAATATAATCTTCACCTTTTTCTTGATGTAATTTTCCTAAATCATTTCTAATTGGCTCGAACCAAGCAGATGCTTCTAATTTTATATCAAGACCATTACTAGAAAGTACATTCATTTTTTCAAGTACTTCTTGTTGACGTACTTCATAAATAGTAACCCTATTCCAAGGTGCTACTAAATGAAAACCTTCACCCATTGGTGGCTCATCGGTAACTACACCTCCACCAAAAGTTTTGTACAAAACACCTGCTTGACCAGAGTCTATTGTAACTGTTGATTTTGAAATTGCAATAATTACTACAATAAAAATAAATATTGCGGGTAACGCAATCTTAGGTAACTTATCCATTAATGTCTATTTAAATTAATCCGTTATATTTTCTGATAAACCATTCTGCTGCAAAGGCAAAAACTATAATTGCCAAAAGCATTCTGAAATCAATCAAAGATACGATATTTTCAGTGCTTTTCTCGGTAGGCACGTAAGCATCATTTTCTTTCAAATCTGCTAGTAGTTCTTCTATTTGAGAAGGGTAAAAAAATTTCCCGCCCGAGTTAACAGCTAACTTTTCTAACTTTTCATTATCGCTTGAAACAAACTGATTCTCCATATCAAACTCAGAAATTACAAATTTTCCAGTCTCAGTTTTTGACTCATTTTCTACAGAAACAATAAATTCATATTCCCCAGCAACTAAATTTGAGAGGTCTGCTTCAAAATACCCATTCTTTAAAACCAATGGATTTGTTTGATTCTTTTGCGTAGCCGTATTGGTTACTTTAATTTTCACCTTTGCGTTTGGATCAAATATAAATGCTTCATCGAAATACGTCGCCGTTACAACGGTATTACTACTACCCTCGTACACCTTTTCATAGTCAACATTCAATCTCGACTTGTTTTTTGAACTAGTTAAATAACGAATGAGATTACCAATAAACTCATCGAAATTGACAAATTCGTTTGTATTCCTATAGGTCTGCATTCTCCATTTCCAAAGATTCTCTCCCATTAACAGCGCACTTTTCTGAGCATTCTTCTCCATTACCGATAACAAAGGTTGCTGAATATTCAAACCTTTTATTTGAGTCCCTAATAAGGTTTCAAAAGGCGTAGCTATTAGAAAAGGACCAGCATCACTAACTAATGGCGGAAAATCTGTTAAATCAAATTTAGAAATATCGTACTTGGTAAAAGCATTATTCAATAAACCAAACACTTCTTGCTGCGGATAACCATTCTCTATTTCAAAAGGAACATCGGCTTTGTTTAAAAATGAATAATCTGTTTGTGTGCCGGTGATGATAAAGGTGTTTGCATTTTTACTTTTGGCATATTCAAAAGAGCTTTGAAATCTAGCTGTAGGCTGATAAAATATAAATAAGTCAATTTCCTCTAAAATACTATTTGAGACATTAGATTTTAAAATTGAAACTTCGCGCTGCTCATTACTCTCAATAGCCTTTTTAAGCGCCCCTAAGTCTGGGTGCAATATGTCTGAAATTATAGCGATATTAGTTTTTTCATCGATTACCTCGATACTTGTACTTCTGCGATTGTTTTTAATATTTCGTTCTTCCGGCAACTGAGCAACTTCAACGACCAAATTTTTTATTCCCACTGTATTCGCTTCTACCTCAACAGAAATTGGTTTATAATTATTCTGAGAAGTTAATTTTACATTCTCTTTATGAACAACTTTTGAATTCATTTTTATAGAAACAGTTGCCGATATAGCACTATTACCTTGATATGAAACATAGGTTTCTAATGGAAATTTATTTTTTAAAAAAGCGTATTTGTTAGTTTGAATTGAACCGACCGAAATGTCTTTGTACTTAGTAGTGTCTCCCAAAACTACCGTGTAGATACTATTATTTTGATCAGATTTAAAATAGCTATAATCTTGCCCAATAGTCTGATTTCCATCAGATAATAAAATTGTAACCGTCTGTTCGCGGGCATATACATCTTTCAATGCCGATAGCGATTTATAGATATTTGTATTTTTTTCTTGAAAAGAAAGGCTGTCAAAAATATGTAGGTCAGCCCCAAAACTATACTCGGCAACTCTAAATCTATCTGCAATATCTTCTGACGATTTAATTTCAGATAGTATTTCATTCAGTTGCGCTGCACTTTCTTCAATAGATGTAGAATTATCTGCCAATACCACCAGATTAGGCTTCTCTAAAGTGTATGATTTTTGAGAGAATTGGGGATTGAATAGTAAAAGCAACAACCCAAAAATACCTATAAAACGCAAAAAGGCTAAAAGCCAATGAATTTTGCTTTTAGCCTTCTGCTTATATATGTATTGAAAAACAACGATACCCAATGCTACAATTGCAGCAAGAATAATATACAGTACCGTTATGCTTTCCATGTATAAACTAAAGTTGTTCTTAAAAAGGAATTAAAAAATAGCGTTCCTCCCGATTTTTTTTTGACTTAGGTTAACATACCACCATCAACATTCAATACTTGACCAGTAACGTAACCAGACAAATCTGATGCAAAGAAAAGACAAGCATTTGCTATATCTTCAGTAGAACCTCCACGTTTTAGAGGAATACCGTCTCTCCAACCTTGAACGGTTTTTTCGTCTAATTTATCAGTCATTTCAGTTTCAATGAAACCAGGTGCGATAGCATTACATCTAATGTTTCTAGAACCTAATTCAAGTGCAACAGATTTAGTAAATCCGATCATACCTGCTTTAGAGGCCGCATAGTTAGTTTGACCAGCGTTACCTTTTACTCCAACAACACTACTCATGTTAATGATAGAGCCACTACGTTGTTTCAATAAGGTTCTTTGTACTGCTTTCGTCATATTAAAAACAGACTTCAAATTAATATCTATAACCGTATCAAAATCAGCTTCTGACATGCGCATTAACAGGTTATCTTTCGTGATACCAGCATTATTGATCAATACATCAATTCTACCACCAAAATCTTCTAAAACCTTCGTTACTAATTCTTCAGCTTCTTGAAAACTAGCCGCATTACTTTTATAAGCTTTTGCATTAACGCCTTTAGCCTTTAATTCTTTCTCTAATTCTAAAGCCGGAGCTTCACTAGAGCTATAAGTAAATGCCACATTTGCACCGTGATCGGCAAAAACTTTGGCAATACCCATACCAATTCCTCTACTTGCTCCTGTAATGATGACGTTTTTATCTTGTAATAATTTCATAAGTCCGTTATTTAAAACCGAAGTTTACCAAATATACCTTTTGTTTAATTTATAGGCTAAAAAAAATCCCGCTATAAACGGGATTTTATATGAAAAATATGAGTTTTTAACCCATTACTTCTTTTACTTTCAAGCCGATTTCAGCAGGAGAATCAACAACGTGAATTCCACATTCTCTCATGATTCGTTTTTTAGCTTGTGCAGTATCATCACTACCACCAACAATAGCACCAGCATGACCCATTGTTCTACCTGCAGGGGCAGTTTCACCAGCGATAAAACCAACAACTGGTTTTTTACTTCCACTAGCTTTATACCACTGAGCAGCATCTGCTTCTAATTGACCACCAATTTCACCGATCATAACCACACATTTAGTTTCTGGATCGTTAATCAATAATTCAACAGCTTCTTTTGTAGTAGTTCCAATAATTGGATCACCACCAATACCGATTGCAGTTGTAATACCTAAACCTTGACGAACTACTTGATCAGCAGCCTCATAAGTTAATGTACCTGATTTAGATACGATACCAACATTACCTTTCTTGAAAACAAAACCTGGCATAATACCAACTTTAGCCTCACCCGGAGTAATAACACCAGGACAGTTAGGACCGATTAAACGACAATCTCTATTTTTAATATAGTTGGCAACCGTTACCATATCGGCAACAGGAATACCTTCTGTAATTGTAATTATAACTTTAATACCTGCTTCTGCAGCTTCCATAATAGCATCTGCAGCAAAAGCTGGTGGAACAAATATAATGGTAGTATCTGCACCTACTTTGGCTACGGCTTCAGCAACCGTGTTGAAAACAGGTTTTCCTAAATGCTCTTGTCCTCCTTTACCGGGAGTAACACCACCTACGATATTAGTACCGTACTCAATCATCTGTCCGGCATGGAAAGTACCTTCACTACCAGTGAAACCTTGTACGATTATTTTGGAATCCTTATTTACTAATACGCTCATACTACTGTAGTTTTTATTTTATGATAGAACAAAAATATAAGTTGTTAATGACTTTTATAGCATTTACACCCTTATTTCTTATCCATTTTTTTAATTATTTCTGGAATCTTCTTGATATATGCTAATTGTTTCAGTTTTTCACGTGATTCTTCGATAGGAGTACCGAAATAACTCTTACCACCTTTCACTGATTTTGTAACTCCAGTTTGGCCCATAATTACAGCTTTTGCACCAATGGTAATTCCGCTATTGGTTCCTACTTGTCCCCAAAGGGTAACTTCATCTTCTATAATAACACAACCAGCAATACCGGTTTGCGAAGCAATTAAACACTTCTCACCAATTACGGTATCATGACCCACATGAACTTGGTTATCTAATTTGGTGCCAAAACCTATGGTAGTGTCACCGGTAACTCCTCTATCAATAGTACAAAGTGCACCGATATCAACATTATCTTTTAAAACGACTCTTCCGCCAGATTTTAGTTTATCAAATCCTTCAGGGCGCTTTTTATAATAAAAGGCATCTGCCCCCAAAACACTACCTGCGTGTATGGTGACATTATTACCAATAACACAATTGTCGTAAATGGATACATTGGAATGAATTAGGCAGTTTTCCCCTATTTCTACATTATTACCTACAAAAGTATTGGGTTGAATAATAGTGTCTTTACCAATTTTAGCAGTAGCAGATATTGTTTGACTACTTGGCACAAAAGGTTGAAAGAATGTTGTTAATTTATTAAAATCTCTAAACGGATCAGCTGAAATCAACAATGCCTTACCTTCTGGGCATTCTACATTTTTATTTATTAAGATAACACTAGCCTTTGACTGCAAGGCCTTATCATAATATTTAGGATGATCAACAAAAACAATATCCCCGTTTACAACAACATGAATTTCGTTCATGCCCAGAACAGGATAATCATCTTGACCAACATATTCGCACGATAATATATCAGCGATCTGTTTTAATGAAAAAGTAGTTGGAAATTTCAATTAATGATATGATTCTAATTATTTATAAAATTGATTACTAATCTTTAACGCGCTCCATATATGAACCAGTGGCAGTATCAACTTTTATTTTATCACCTTCGTTAATAAACAATGGTACATTTACCTCTGCCCCTGTTTCTACTGTTGCAGGCTTAGTTGCATTCGTAGCAGTATTACCTTTAACACCAGGTTCAGTATAGGTTATCTCTAAAACTACACTTGCAGGCATATCTACAGATAATGGCATGCTATCTTCGGTATTGAATAAAATGGTAACAATCTCACCCTCTTTTAATAAGCCAGGAGCATCTAAAGAACTCTCTTGAAGCGTTATTTGGTTATAATCATCAGTATTCATAAAGTGATAGGTTTCACCTTCTGGATATAAGTATTGATAAGAACGTGTTTCTACACGTACATCTTCAATTTTATGACCAGCTGAAAACGTGTTATCCAACACTTTACCATTTGTAACACTTCTTAATTTAGTACGTACAAAAGCAGGACCTTTACCCGGTTTTACATGTAAAAATTCAATAATCTTATAGATATCGTTATTATATCTTATGCATAGTCCTTTTCGTATATCTGATGTAGAAGCCATTATTTTATTTTCGTTATTCGTTATTCCTTACTAGTTGCTGATTGTTTCTTTTTTCTAAATAATCAATATTAAAATCTAATTATTTAATACTTCAAATTTAGTTATTACTGAAATACCCTTTCATAATTCCGCGTTGCGAATCACGAATAAATTGCAAAATCTCGTCACGTTCTGGTGTTGCTTCCATTTCCGCTTCAATAATTTGAACTGCTTGCGTATTATTATAGTTCTTTTGATATAGGATTCTGTAGATATTCTGAATTTCTCTAATTTTATCAGATACAAATCCTCTTCTTCTTAATCCGACAGAATTAATACCTACATAAGATAAAGGCTCTCTTGCAGCTTTTACATAAGGCGGTACATCTTTTCTAACCAAAGAACCACCGGTAACAAAAGCATGTTGACCAACAGATACAAATTGATGCACGGCTACCAACCCTGCAAGAATTACATTATCGCCAATAGTAACATGACCAGCTAAAGTAGAATTGTTTGAAAAAATACAATTGTCACCTACCAAACAATCATGTGCAATGTGACAATATGCCATAATAAGGCAATTTTTGCCAATAACGGTTTTCATACGGTCAGAGGTACCTTTATGTATAGTAGCACATTCTCTAATAGTAGTATTATCGCCGATGACAACAGTAGTTTCTTCCCCATCGTATTTTAAATCTTGAGGAGAAGCAGATATTACGGCACCGGGAAAAATATTACAATTTTTACCAATGCGAGCACCTTCCATTATGGTCACATTAGACCCGATCCAAGTACCATCGCCAATGATAACATTATTATGAATAGTTGTAAAAGGTTCAACTACTACATTTTTAGCAATTTTAGCTCCTGGATGTATATAGGCTAAAGGTTGATTCATTCTATGTTCTTTTAACTATTTGAGCCATTAATTCTGCTTCACTTACCAATTTATCATTTGCGTATGCATATGCCTGCATATGGCAAATACCTCTTCTAATTGGTGTAATTAAACTACAGTGAAATATTAGTGTATCGCCTGGCAATACTTGTCTTTTGAATTTTACTTTATCTATTTTCATAAATAAGGTCAAATAATTCTCTGGGTCAGGCACAGTACTTAAAACTAAAATACCGCCTGTTTGTGCCATAGCTTCTACTTGAAGTACCCCTGGCATTACCGGAGCTCCTGGAAAATGACCAACAAAGAAAGGTTCGTTCATCGTTACGTTCTTCATACCCACAACGTGATCTTCTGATAGCTCTATGATACGATCTATTAATAAAAAAGGAGGTCTGTGAGGCAGCATATCCATAATCTTATGGATATCCATTAACGGAGGCAAGCTTAAATCGTACTTAGGGACCTTATTACGTTTCTCTAATTTAATAATTTGCGAAAGCTTCTTGGCAAACTGGTTGTTTACAAAATGACCAGGTTTGTTGGCTATTACCTTACCTCTAATACGGGTACCAATTAAAGCCAAATCACCAATAACATCTAATAATTTGTGTCTTGCCGCTTCGTTCGGTTGATGTAATGTCAGGTTATCTAATATACCATTCGCTTTTACAGAAAGTTTCTTCTTATCGAAGGCTTTCTCTAATTTTGTCATTGTGGCTTGAGAAATTTCCTTATCCACATAAACGATAGCATTGTTTAAATCGCCGCCTTTTATCAACCCGTTCTCCAAAAGCATTTCTAACTCATGAAGGAAACTAAATGTACGGGCATTTGAAATTTCAGATTTAAAATCAGAAATCTTATCTAACGTAGCGTTTTGAGTACCTAAAACTTTGGTTCCAAAATCTACCATTGTCATCACTTGATATTCATCTGATGGAATTATGGTTATTTCACTACCAGTAGTCTCATCTTTAAAAGAGATAACATCTTTAACAATGTACTCTTCACGCACTGCATCTTGCTCTACAATACCGGCATTCTCTAAAACTTCAACAAAGAATTTAGAAGAACCGTCCATAATTGGTGGTTCTGCAGCGTTCAGCTCTATAAGAACATTATCTATTTCAAGACCCACCAAAGCCGCCAAAACGTGCTCTGAAGTCTGAATTTTCACACCATTTTTCTCTAAATTGGTGCCTCTTTGTGTATTTATAACAAGATTAGCATCAGCAGGAATAATTGGTTCTCCTTCTAAATCTACCCTTTTGAATGCATAACCGTGGTTTTCATCTGCAGGTAAAAATTTAATAGTAACATTACTGCCTGTATGTAAACCAACTCCCGTTAGGCTTACCTCTTTACTAATTGTTCTTTGTTTGTTGTTTATTGTGCTCATCGTCAATCTTTCTTTTCTAAGGTGTCGATTCTACTTATTATTCTTGGTAAATTCTTAAAATGAACATATGATTTGTTGTAATCACCATAATTTAATGCGGGTGAACCTTGCAGTACTTCATTATCTTTCACATTTCTACCAATACCCGATTGTGCCTGTATTTTTACATTGTCGCCAATTACTATATGGCCAACGATACCTACTTGTCCACCAATCATACAATGCTTGCCAATTTTGGTCGATCCGGCAATACCCGTTTGGGCAGCAATAACCGTATGCTCACCTATTTCAACGTTATGTGCAATCTGTATCTGGTTGTCTAGCTTGACACCTTTTCTTAATATGGTAGAACCTAAAGTAGCTCGATCTATAGTAGTACCAGCGCCTACATCAACATTGTCTTCTAAAATAACATTACCGGTCTGTGGTACTTTAACAAACTCTCCATCTTCATTTGGCGCAAAACCAAATCCGTCAGCACCAATCACCACTCCACTATTTACTACACAGTTATTACCAATGATAGTTTCTGAATACACCTTGGCGCCAGCAAATAGCGTTACGTTATTGCCAATTTTTACATTATCACCTATATAGACGTTAGGGTACACTTTTACGTTATCGCCCATGGTCACATTATTTCCTAAATAAGCGAATGCCCCAATATAGACATCGGCACCATAGGTTGCAGTTTCCGATTTAAAAATCGGTTCTTCAATACCTACTTTATTATTCTTTACCTGGTTATAATATTCTAATAATTTAGAAAAAGACTTGTATGCATCTTCTACCTTTATCAAAGTGGTATGTAGATGTTGTTCTGGAACAAAACTTTTATTGACTATCGTTACCGATGCCTTTGTCTTATAAATGAATGAAGTATATTTCGGATTAGCTAAAAAAGTAAGGGAGCCTTCTTCGCCTTCCTCGATTTTCGCAAGTTTATGTACGGCTATTTCTGGATTTCCATGCACTTCTCCATCTAAGATACCTGCAATCTGACCTGCTGTAAATTTCATGAGCGTAAAAGTAAGAAAAATTGTTAAACACCTTCTTTTGGATAACAGATATAATATTTGGTCACCGTTTTAGAAAGCGCGTTTAAATTTAAGTGATCAGATAATTTGGCAACATCGGTGATCTTTCCGTTTTTTCTTAAAATGTTTATTGTCTGATACTGCCTGTCATACGCCTTATTCATAAGTTCGCCTTTGAACACAAAATATGACGCATCTTCATCTGTAAGATTATACTGTATTTTTACTTTATTTAATTGCAATAAAAATTTACTGTCAGTTATAGGGTCTTTTTTAACCTTAATATGTAACAATTTTCTATTGATAATCATCTCGCAAAGAGATGCTAACACAAAGTCATCTGAAAATTGCCATTCTTTTAAGGCAGAGAGTATATCAACATCATCTAATTTGGCAAACTTCGCCAAAGTGTCTGTATTAAAATTGTTGATATCGATATGATGAGTTAAAAAAAACTGCAAGGCACTACTACAGTTTAAGGTCTCGCCTTTTTCAATTAAAAATCTAGCTCTCTTTAAAATATTAATAAGTAAACGCTCGGCAACAACTGCTGTTTTGTGTAGATATACCTGCCAATACATAAAACGGCGCGCCATTAAAAACTTTTCTACCGAATAAATCCCTTTTTCTTCAACAACCAAATTGCCATCAACGACATTCAACATAGTAATTAATCGTTCAGCATTGGTATTACCTTCAGCGACACCTGTATAAAAACTATCCCGCTTTAAATAATCTAGCCTATCCATATCTAATTGACTAGAAACCAATTGATTTAAAAACTTTTTTGAATGATTACCAGTAAAAATAGAAATAGCTTCCGTTAAACTTCCGTTAAATCGCTTATTCAAATCTTGCATGAATTGCAGCGAAATAAACTCATGACTGACACCTTCTACGATGCTATGCTCCATAGCGTGCGAAAAAGGACCGTGACCAATATCGTGTAAAAGTATAGCAATAAGAAGTCCGTCTTGCTCTTCGGCAGTTATCTCAACCCCTTTAAAACGAAGTACTTGTATAGCCTTTTGCATTAAATACATACAACCTAATGCATGATGGAATCTGGTGTGGTGCGCCCCAGGATACACTAAATACGAGAGCCCCATTTGAGATATTCTGCGAAGCCTTTGAAAGTAGGGATCTGCAATGAGGTCAAAAATGAGCGTATTGGGAATTCTAATAAATCCGTAAATTGGATCATTAAAGATTTTCAATTTGTTTGATGTCTTCAAGATAACGTAGTCTTTTCTGAAATTAACATTTCAAAGTTATACAAAAGCATTAGCATAGAATTTGATTATCGTCAAATAATAATTCAATGAACAAAATAAAAATATTATGGGTAGATGATGAAATTGATCTACTCAAGCCACATATCATCTTTTTAGAATCAAAAAATTATGAGGTAATTACCAGCTTAAGTGGGCAAGAGGCTTTAGAAGAATTAGCAAAAACTAGGGTAGACATCGTTTTTTTAGACGAAAATATGCCTGGTATTTCTGGTTTAGAAACCTTATCTGAAATTAAGGTTATTGACAGCTCCTTACCTGTTGTAATGATTACTAAGAGCGAAGAAGAATTTATTATGGAAGAGGCTATCGGTTCTAAAATCGCCGATTATCTTATAAAACCTGTGAATCCGAATCAGATTCTGCTTTCCCTAAAAAAGAATTTAGACCACTCAAGATTAGTTTCAGAAAAAACTACTAGCAACTACCAGCAAGAATTCAGAAAAATAGCAATGGATCTTTCAATGGTCAACTCGTATCAAGAATGGGCATATTTATATAAAAAGCTAATTTATTGGGAATTGCAGTTAGAGGAAATTGAGGACAGCGGAATGTTTGAAATTTTAGAATCTCAAAAAACGGAAGCAAATCAACAATTTGGAAAGTTTGTAGAACGTAATTATGAAGATTGGTTTACAGATTCAGATGCGCCAGTAATGTCTCACACCATATTTAAAGAATGGATTGCACCCGAAATCAAAGATTCAAAAACTTTATTGATAGTAGTAGATAACTTACGCTACGATCAATGGTATGCTTTTGAAGAAACGGTTAACTCATTTTATAAAAAGAAAAAAGAAGACTCATACTACAGCATACTGCCAACAGCTACACAATATGCACGTAATGCGATATTCTCTGGTCTTACTCCCCTTGACATGGAGAAAAAATATCCAGAATGGTGGAAAAATGATACCGATGAAGGTGGTAAAAATTTGTTTGAAGATAAGTTCTTAGATGCACAGTTAAAAAGGCTAGGCTTAGATTTAAAATGGGAATACCATAAAATAAGTAGCCTTAAACAAGGTAAACATTTAAGTCAGAATTTTAAATCGCAAAAAGATAACGACTTAACGGTAATCGTCTACAATTTCGTAGATATGCTTTCACATTCTAAAACAGAAATGGAGGTAATAAAAGAATTAGCTTCTAACGATAAATCTTATAGATCTTTAACCACGAGTTGGTTTAAGAACTCACCTATGTTAGAGATTATTCAGCAGGCACAGACCTTGGGCATGAAATTGATTATTACAACTGACCATGGCACTATAAACGTAAAATCACCATCAAAAGTCGTTGGCGATAGAGATACAAGTTCTAATCTACGTTACAAAACAGGTAGAAGTCTTACGTATGAAAAAAATGAAGTACTAGCTGCAAAAAATCCAAAATCTATTTACCTACCAAGTATAAATATGAGTAGTTCTTATATTTTTGCGAAAAATGACTTTTTCTTTGCCTACCCAAATAATTATAACCACTACGTAAGCTACTATAGAAATACCTACCAACATGGCGGAGTTTCATTAGAAGAAATGATCATACCTTTTGTAGTTTTGGAACCTAAATAGAATTATAATATGGAATTCATTTATACTGAAAGTGAATTAAATAATATTGCGGAGCAGATTATTAAATCATCAAGCAGCAAGACCTTGGCATTTTATGCCCCTATGGGAGCAGGAAAAACAACATTGATAAAAGCACTTATTAAAGCTTTAGGCAGTAATGATAATGTTAGTAGCCCTACGTTTGGTTTGGTCAATGAATATGCACTAGAATCTGGAGAGTTACTAGGGTATCATTTTGATTTTTATCGGTTGAATGATGAAGAAGAAGCCATGGATATGGGTTTAGATGATTACTTTGCTTCAAAAGGATGGATATTTATGGAATGGCCTGAAAAAATTCCAAACCTTATACCTAATGATGTTCAGAATATTAAAATTGAAATTATTGATGAACGAACAAGAAAATTAACGCTTTCGTAATTAAGGAAAATGCTATCAAGGTTACTTTTTGAATTTTTCAAATAAAAATCATGAATCGTTCAAACCGTTTTTTTATTGCATTTTTTCGATGAAAAACCAGTAATTCGATGAAATGTTTAATTTTTCGGGTAAAAGGCATAATTTTAACGATAAATGGTGTTTTAGTTGTATATTTTTTCTTAAGTTTGTAGGAGAACTAAATATTTAGTATAACCAAAAACCCCTTGAAAATGAAAAACAAAAAAACATTATTAGCTTCAATCGCATTAGGCGTATTTTTATTAGCAATGGCTGCGCCGATTATTGATATTGATAATCAACAACTTGGTATAGATAAAAGTAAAATCCATAAAAAGATTTAATTTTAAAAATTTTAAGAGCGACTAACGTCGCTCTTTTTTTATACTAAGTTTTAAGTTTTTGCGTTAGCAATTAGTAACGCAAAGAATGATGAGTACAAAATATAAAAAAAAGAAAGCTAAAAAGAAGATATTTTTAGAATCTCTTGTAGTTTTTTTTATTGCAATTTCCCCTTTCTTATATAAAGTCTACGAATACTTACCTATCGATAATAATGGTAGTATTTCAATACTATGGTTTTCTATAGGTCCAAATGGTTTTGAAGACGCTTCTTTCTATATTTGGTTTCTCACCACAAAAATAGTTCCACTTTATTTACTCCTTTTTTGGTTTTTAACTTCAAGAGATTGGTGGTACCACATTATAATTATTCCAATTGCTATGTACGCCTTTCAATTATTTGAAGTAATCTTTGACTCTGACCTTCAAATAGACACAGATAACATATGGTGGTTAATTCCTATTTGTATGATAACCATTCCATTCGTCTATTTTATCCGTATTAAATTATATGACAAACATGTACATGGCATCGATTTAGAAGCAATAGATGCAGAGCTTGAAGCGTTAAAAGCAAAAGGCTTTGATAGTAACGATGATATTGATAATGAGAAAAAAAGTAACGAGCCTTTAAAAGATGAAATCCCAACCATATCAGAAGACATCAATTCTAAACTATCTACTGGTAATTTAGAGAGTGTTTTCAAAAGTTTTCAAGACCGTTTACAAAATTGGCTACATATTAAAACCTAAGTCTCTTCATAATAAAATTTTGTTCAAAAATTCATTTCTCGAAAAATTGTACATTTGAGTTTCAAGTCAATGATTTGAATAAAGAGCAATTAAGTTATGAGCCAACCCACTTCCCCTTTTAGTAAGTACCAATTAATTCCACAAGAGGAAACCCTAGAGGTTTTGCGTCAAAAAGGAGAATTACACATTGGTATACCTAAAGAAAACCAATACCAAGAAAAGAGAATATGCCTTACTCCCGATGCCGTAAATGCAATTACCGCTAACGGACATCGTGTATTAATAGAGTCTGGTGCAGGTGAAGGTGCCCATTATACTGATGCTGATTATGTTACTGCCGGTGGAGAAATAACTCGAGACACAAAAAAAGTTTTTGCTTGTCCGTTAATTCTAAAAGTTGAGCCACCTACCCTAACAGAAATAGAATTTATTAATCCGCAGACTACAGTTATTTCAGCACTTCAAATAAAAACCCAGTACAAAGAGTATTTTGAAGAATTGGCTAGAAAAAGAATTACAGCCATTGCTTTTGAATATATTCGCGATGAAGAAGGTAAATATCCAGCAGTACGTTCATTAAGCGAAATTGCCGGTATTTCTTCAGTTTTAATTGCTGCAGAATTAATGGCAGCAAATAATAACGGGAATGGTTTAATGTTTGGCAATATAAGCGGTGTACCACCTGTAGAAGTGGTTATAATTGGCGCAGGTACCGTTGGTGAGTTTGCAGCACGATCTGCTATAGGCATCGGTGCAAATGTCAAAGTTTTTGACAACTCAATTACAAAACTTAGAAATATACAGACCAATTTAAAGCAGACGGTCTACACGTCTACTATTCAACCAAAAAATCTTTTAAAAGCCCTAAAAAGATGCGATGTGGCTATTGGGGCTACTAGAGGAAAAGATAGATCTCCCGTTGTCGTATCTAGCACGATGGTTGAACATATGAAGAAAGGCGCGGTTATTATAGACGTAAGTATTGATACTGGTGGTTGTTTTGAAACCAGCGAAATAACAACTCACAATAAACCTACTAAAGAAAAGTATGGTGTTATTCATTACGGTGTACCTAACATTCCGTCAAGATATCCAAAAACAGCATCTGTAAGTATTAGCAATATTTTTACGCCCTATTTATTAAAAATTGGTGAGGACGGCGGATTGGAAAATTCACTTCGATTTGACAAAGGCTTACGAAACGGACTTTACATGTACCACGGTATTTTAACCAACAAATCTGTTGGCGAATGGTTCGATTTGCAATACAGTGATATTAATTTCCTGATTTTTTAGAATACTCAAGCCAATCGTTTTCCTATCCATTTTAAAAGGCATAATTTCGCGGTCTTATTGATCACTTAGAATTATGAATATAGATTTTCTTAAAAGGTTAGGGTTTTTCTTGGTAGGCTTGTCTATCGGTATTGTATTTCTTACTTTTTTTATGAAAAAGAAATCTCAAGAAACCGGAGTATATTTTTGCTACTTACCTGACTGTAGAACATTAAAAGACATTAGATCTAAATCGATGTATTATAGTGATGAGGCAAAACAAAAGCTTCAAGAATTTGAATTAGATTCTATTGGTGTTCGTTATATCTTAACCGAGGGCGATGTTGATTTTAGTAAAAGTGATACTAAATCTGTTCCTTGTAGAACATATGTTGTCGAATCTGAGTACAAGGAACGAGATTATAGATTTACCGTTAAAAACTGCAGAGAAAAGGCTTCTATTGAAAAAGTAGAGCTACAATAAGATTCTAAATTTTTCTGCGTTTTCTTTCTGCTTTTAATAACGAAAGCTCTCTACTTGTTTGTCCGGCTACCGATGTATTTTCATCAGCCCTTCTTATTAAATAAGGCATCACATCACGTACTGGCCCGAATGGCAAGTATTTAGCAACATTATACCCATTGGCAGCTAAATTATACGATATGTGATCACTCATACCATATAACTGTCCGAACCAAACGTGCTCATTATTTTTATCGATACCTTTTTTCTCCATCATTTCCATTAAACGGTAACAACTGTCTTCGTTATGTGTTCCAGAAAAAATGGATAGTGTATCAAGATTATCTATCATATATTCAATGGTAGCATTGAAATTTTCATCGGTCTCCTCCTTAGTTTTGCAAATTGGCGAAATATATCCTTTTTCTTTGGCGCGGTCATTTTCCTTTTCCATATAAGCACCACGAACCACTTTCATACCAACTAAAAATCCGTCTCTAGCCGCACGTTCTTGTAATGATTTTAGGTATGGTAATCGATCCCATCTATAGGTTTGCAGCGTATTAAACACAATTCTTTTTTTCTTATTGTATTTACGCATCATGTCTTCAGCTAGATTATCGGCTGCATCTTGCATCCAACTTTCTTCACCATCAATAAGCAAGGAAACTTCAAGGTCATGTGCTTTTTTACAAACTTTATCGAATCTATTGACAACACGTTGCCATTCTGCTTCTTCATCTTTAGTAAGTTGCTTCTTTTCTCCAATTTTTTGGTACAATGCAAATCTTCCAAAACCTGTTGGCTTAAAAACAGCAAATGGTATAGCTTCCTTTTCTTTTACGAAATCTAAAATTGTTAGAATTATTTCTGTTGCCGAATCAAAAGGATCCTCTTCTTCTTTACCTTCCACAGAATAATCTAAAACAGAACATACTCCCTTTTCCCACATACGATCAACCACGGGCAAACAATCGCGTTCATTTATACCACCACAAAAATGATCAAAGACCGTGGCTCTAATTAATCCTTCCACAGGCAAATGAGCCTTAAATGCAAAATTGGTAATGACTGAACCCATTTTTACCAAAGGTTCATTTGAAATCATCTTAAAAAGAAAATAAGCTCTTTCTAATTCTGAATCAGATTTTAAAGCAAATGCCGTTGCGGTATTTTCAAAAATTGGTTCCATTTTCTATTATTTCTATAATGATCAAATATAATCACAGAATTTATAATCCTAAGACTTAAAATAACCTTTATTTTGCGTTTAAATAGTCATCAATACAAAGCTATATTTTTAATGGATTCTATAATTTCAGATTCTTACGCAGTACATTTCAACGAAAATGCTTTTCAGGCATTGAATAAACACCTCGCAAAAAAAAAGTATTCTATAATTTTCATATTAGTAGATGAGAATACACATGAGTTATGCATGCCTAATTTTATGGCAGAAATTAACGGTGATTATCAGTTTGAAATTATTGAGATCGAATCGGGTGAAATCAACAAAAACATAGAAACGTGTGTTGGCGTTTGGGAAGCCCTATCTGAATTAGGTGCCGACCGAAAAAGTATTTTGATAAATTTAGGAGGCGGTGTATTAACTGACATGGGCGGCTTTATAGCCTCTACCTTTAAAAGAGGTATAGATTTTATAAATGTACCCACTACCCTATTATCTATGGTAGATGCCTCGGTTGGTGGTAAAACAGGTATTGATTTAGGTGCTTTAAAAAATCAAATTGGGGTTATCAATCAACCAGTTATGGTACTTGTTGTTCCCGATTTTCTAGACACCTTAGAAGAACGACAAATTAGAAGCGGTTTTTCAGAAATGCTGAAACACGGTCTTATTCAAGATACCTCTTACTGGAAAGCACTGAAGAATGCCACTAGTTTAGAAGATATGAAAAGTCATATACTTACTTCTATCCAAATAAAGAACAAAGTAGTACTTCAAGACCCTACAGAACAAAACATACGTAAGATTTTAAATTACGGACACACACTTGGTCATGCCATAGAATCTTATTTTCTTGAGAATGAAACGAAAGAAATGTTATTACATGGAGAGGCAATTGCCATTGGTATGGTTCTAGAAGGTTATCTATCTAACAAACTTCTTGGTTTATCAAATGAGGATTTAGAAGATATTAAAACTACTTTTTTAAGTAGATATGAGAAAGTACTATTTTCTGACGATGATTTTGAGAATATTTTGAAGCTAATGAAATATGACAAGAAAAATTCTCACGGAAAAGTAAATTTTGTTCTATTGAAATCTATTGGTGAACCTGTATTCGATATTGAAATTCCTATAGAATTATTTGCTGAAGCATTCGCTTACTACAAAGTTTAAAAACTTCACATACGCAAAATAGTATTTTCACAACTCTATAAAGAGATATGTGAGTATAATTACTAGTTTAGTTATAGTTAAAACACAACCTACTATAAATAAATTAGTTATGACAAGACGACTTATTGATTACCGTAAATTAGATCACCAATTAGCAGCACTTTTAATAGAAACCTACCCTTATGGTTATGGTGATGAAGACATCATTTGTTTCAAAAATATTAACGGCGATTACGTCGAAGCTGTAGAAATTAGAACCAACGATACTTTATATTTAGTTAAAATAAGCAAAAGCCTTTCTAACTTCATTGCTAACTTTGAAGAGAACATAGAAAAAGAACTAGAATCTAAAACACCAGAAGAAGTTATGCAATCTGAAGATATGACGAAAGCACTTTACTTAAACTTCGAAACAGAAAATCAAGACGAGCTAGATTAATTAAAATAGCGTTCTTGTAATATATTTTCATGATGTTTTTGGTGACCACTTATCACCAAACCTAATGCAGCGACAGACCAAGGAATACCGCTAGCGGTACCAATTCTTTTTAAATGGTCATTTTGCATAGTTTCGAACAAACTAATAGATGCTTCACGTACAGAAAGATATTCTTTTAATATATCGTCTTTTGTACGCTTATTGGCATTACTTTCTGGAACAAATTGATTGTGATCAAAACCTGGCAATGGCGTTTTGTCATTTCTAGAAATTCTAAAGGCACGATATTGAAATACGCGTTCAGTATCAACTAAGTGAACCAAAACTTCAGCTACTGTCCATTTACCATCACCGTAACTATATAAAAATTGTTCGTCAGTTAAACCATGAACCAAGTCTTCAAAACTTCTTCTACCTTTTAAAAGCGCAGACATCACATCGTCTTGCTCATCAAGAGTTTTCAAATAAGTACCATAAAAAAATTGCAATTCGTCTTTTTGTAAGTCTTTAACTCTCATTTGAAAAATTTAAGTATTGAAAATTAAAAAAGCCCAATTAAATTAGATAACTGGGCAATTTTGAAGTTAGTTGAATAACTCTTATTTATAACTCATTAAAAATAGTATGCATTAAACGCTTCTTATCATTAAAACTTTCTTCTAATGAAATCATCGTTTCGGTTCTACTAATACCATCAATATCATCTATTTTAAAGATAATATTTTTAGCATGTGTAGTATCCTTTGCTCTTATTTTACAGAAAATATTAAATTTACCTGTAGTTATATGTGCAATAGTAACGTTCGGAATTTGATTTAAACGCTCAAGCACGAATTTAGTTTGGTGTGTTTTTTCAAGAAAAATACCAACATAAGCGATGAAAGCATAACCAAGCTTTACGTAATCTAATGTCAGTGATGAACCTTTAATGATTCCCGCTTCTTCCATTTTCTTAACTCTTACATGTACTGTACCAGCTGAGATAAGAAGTTTTTTCGCAATATCAGTAAAAGGAGTTCTGGTGTTGTCAATCAACATATCCAGAATTTGGTGGTCTATTTCGTCTAATTTGACTTTGCCCATAGTTGTAAAATTTTTGCCAAAAATAAAAAATTATCGCATTAAATTCATTGAAACTTGATTTTATTTAATGAAAACGTAAACAATATTACATTTTTAAAGAAATAAGACAAAAAATATCACGATAACAGCTTCAGTAAATCATTTTCTTTTAGCCATAACATATCATTTGCATCATTGCAATTCAATGTTTTATGTCCGAAAAACTCCGAAGGTTCTTTTTCGAATATATGTAGTTCTGGTTTAAACTCCACCTTACCATAAATCAAGACCTCTTTAAATTGTATAGGTGAAATTTTACTTTTGGTTAAATAATTACTTTTATAATCGGTATTTTCTACTACAATATCTACAAATTGTTTTCCATTTTCAGGTATAGATACGTACTGATCAATCGTAAATTCATCTAAACTATCATCAACTATAGTTTTAATGCCTTTTAAAATCGCCTTATAAATAAATTTTCTTGTTATATCTCTCTCGTAATCATTTTCATAATGACCAGCTTCAAATAATACGGTTGGGGTATTCTTCATTTGAAAGGCATCACCAACACAATTCTCATTAAACCCATCATCATACCTTCCTATTTGTCCAGGAATCTCTTTTTGAAGCTTACTGTTCATTGCGGCAATCAACTTCATACTCATTTTTCGAGATGGCGAGTTATTGCGTTCTTGATCAAAAGCAGGTGCCAAAAATGAAACAGTTGCTGGTTTATTCGTTTCACCTACATTAAATATGGTTCGCTGATCATGTAAGTTGAAACAAAAGTGTGGCTGAAAATTTTCATACACTTTTTTTAAGATGCGACTTTCTGGTTGAGATAAATTTTGAGCATCTCTATTGAGATCAATTTTATTGGCATTTACTCTTGTATAATCTCGAGCCCCATCCGGATTCAAAATTGGGATAATCTTTACAGTACATTCTTCAACAAGTTTTAAAACATCAGTACTATCTTGATTAAAATAACTTAGCAAATCAACTACAGCTTTAGTGGTCGTAGATTCATTACCATGCATTTGAGACCACATTAAAATCTTCTTTGGTCCGTCACCAAATGTGATGCTTTTTATCGATTCTTTTCTTACAGATTCTCCTTCTATTTTAATCACAAATATATCAGGTAACGAAGACAAAAATTCGTTGACATGGTCATAGGTAATATACCGCCCAGAAATTGTAGCTACTCTAATCTTATTATAATCCAAATCTTTCATTGTCACTAAACTTTAATATAATGTAAAAATACTACAGCCTTTGTTTACAATTGTAAACTTTACAACCTATCAAATACAATATTTCGCTTTTAAAAATTTACAATTTTAACTTATTTTTTAAAATATATCTTAATTTATTGTTTATCAGTATTTTAATATATTTCATATAAAGACATAATCTAGAAAATTGCCTATTACAGTAACCATATTAAACACTATTATAAATAAAAATTTAAAGAATGTATTAACTTTGTAAACATGTTAGATACCACATCTTTTATTTCAAGATTAAAAAAAATTTTAGCGCACAACGAATTATCAGCTGCAGCATTTGCAGATTTAATTGCTGTGCAAAGATCTAGCATTTCACATATATTAAGTAGCAGAAATAAACCGAGTTTAGAGTTTATTATGAAGATCGACGAAGCATTTACTGAAGTAGATCTTCAATGGCTTTTATACGAAAAAGGAACCTTCCCTAGAACAGAAAACACGAACCTTCACCCTGTAAAAGTTATTAAGAAAGAAGATAAAAATATGGACACTATAAAAAAACTAGATCGAATAGTTATGTTCTATACCGATGGTACATTTAAAACCTACACAGAGTTTTAAGTAACGCTATACTTCGAATTATTCTTTACCATTTTAATGCCACTTCACTCCTATTTTCATTATTTTGCAACATGATGAAAAAAATATCTTTTACCGTTATTCTATGCGTTATTCTTTGCTCTTGCTACCAACCTGAACGTGATTGCGAAAAATATAAAACAGGATCTTTTAAGTTCACCTATGAGATTGGTGACACTCTAAAAGAAGGCAAATTCATAAGAACTGAAGATTACAGTGTGGATTATTATGAAAATAAAATCGATAGCGCGACCGTTCGATGGTTTAATGACTGCGAATTTGTTTTACAAGACATACGCAGTAAAAACGCTATCCAATACAAAATAATTAGTACAACAGATTCTTCATATACTTTTCAATATAAAAGCGCCGTAAAAGACCCGAATAAACAATTGATAGTTAAAACCGGAACTGCCATAAAACTAACTAACTAACTAACTAACTAACTAACTAACTAACTAACTAACTAACTAACTAACTAACTAACTAACTAACTAACCAACTAACCCACAAACCAACCATGTTTGAAATTTTCTCTAGTCCAGATGCTTGGATTGCCCTATTAACCTTAACGTTTTTAGAAATCGTTTTAGGTATTGATAATATTATTTTCATATCTATCGCTGCAGGTAAACTCGAACCATCGCAAAGAAAAAAGGCGACCAATTTAGGCTTGGTCCTAGCCATGGTCATGCGTATTGTATTACTTTTTGGTATTTCACTGCTAACATCTATGAAAAAACCTTTTTGGGTATTCGATAGCGACTGGATTACTGGCGGTATAAGCGGGCAAGGTGTTATTCTATTTCTTGGCGGTCTGTTCTTGTTATATAAAAGCACAAAAGAAATTCACGAAAAAGTAGAAGACAAAGGTCACGACGAGCGAGAAGTAAAGAAAGCCAGATCAACCTCATTAACTAATGCTATACTTCAAATAACAGTTATAAATATAGTTTTCTCGTTTGATTCTATTTTAACTGCCATAGGAATGACTAACGGCATTTCACCTAACCCAAACGACGCACTTGTTCTTATGATAGTTGCAGTGGTTATCTCTGTCGTTATTATGATGGTTTTTGCAAACCCCGTCGGAGAGTTTGTAAACAGGCACCCATCTATTCAAATATTAGGACTGTCGTTTTTAATATTAATAGGTTTTATGCTCATTGCGGAGTCTGCACATTTATGCCATTTAATAGTCTTCGGCAATGAGGTAGGCACCATACCTAAAGGCTACCTGTACTTCTCAATTGCATTTTCATTAATGGTCGAGTTCTTTGATCTAAGAATGAAAAAGAACAAGAATACGACTGAGGAAATAGAAGATTAAAAGTTAGGCTATAATATTTAGGGAATAAGATTCAGCTATTAGCGAAAAGCGAAATAGTCCGCATGAAGCAATTGCTTCATGCGGACTATTTCGCTTTTAAATTATTGTTTGAGTACTAATTAGGCTGCTAATTTAAGCCTATTTAAAGCACTAATTCGGTCTATCAAAGGTAATACCAGGATTAGCCTGTTTCTGTGCTTCGAATAATCGCTGTTGCTGCTTTACTGTCATTGTACTACCATCATGACTCCATCCTGGAGGTCCGAAAATATACATCAGCTTATCACTTATTTTTTTAGACTTCTTGGTATCTGCCCAAATATCTTTAAACTCATGAGTTAAAATAACGATAGGGTTATTAGAATTAGGAGCATGTATTACACCAAATTTCACATCAATTTCTTCATCATACTCTTTCCAAGTACCAAATATTTTATCAAAAAAGTTAAGGAATCCGCCATGATTCTTATCCAGATACTCGACATTCTGTGCGTGGTGTACTTGGTGCATTGTGTGGGTATTGAATATTTTCTCGATGAAGCCCATTTTCGGAACATATTGAGAATGCAACTGAAATTGCCAGAACGACTCAATCGCTAAACATACTACCACCATTTCTACAGGGAAACCAATAATTGGCATCCAAACATAGAAAAATGGCTTATACAACAAAGTAAACCAGCCATTACGAATAGCAGTACCTAAGTTAAAGTTATCTGAGGAGTGGTGCACGATGTGCGCAGCCCATAAAATCCGTATTTCATGATTCGCCCTATGAAACCAATAGTATGTGAAATCATCTGCTAATTGACAAAGCAACCAAACATACCAAGCATAGCCAAAAGACTTATACCCCATTATGTTTGTTCGTACACCATCGACCATTGGGTTAAAGAACTCGTAAGCATATTCAAAAAGAACAACCAATAAAACAACTTTCAATAACGGACCTATAATGGCAGAGCCAATACCCATTACACTACTAGCTGCAAAATCTTTCCAATCATAAAGATCATCGTCTCCATGAGTTTTGCTGTAGGTTAATTCTAATAAAATAAAGGCTATAAATGCTGGTGCACCGTATACCAGCGGGTTGGTAAAATCCATTAATTCAAAATTTTTGTAAAGGTAGTTATAAAAGCAATTATTCTTTAAAATTGTCTAATCTTAACTTTCTATTATAGAATAAGACTACTCAATTATTAAACAGTTTGATTACTTTTTACTTTTAAGTATGGCATTTTGCTCTTGTAAAAGCTTCTCCATACTAGAAAGCAAGGCTATATTTTTTGGAGTTTCTACTTCTTTATTCGCAGGATCTTCAGACTTCTCTTTAAACCTATTTATAAATTTTACCATTACGAAAATGGTAAAGGCAATGATTCCAAAATCTATTAGAGATTCTATAAGTGCACCATATCCTATTGCAACTTCTTCTATAGAGCCAGTTGCTTCTCTTAGAACCCATTTCTTATTAGATAAATTTACATCATCGGTCAATAAAGAAAGTGGCGGCATAATTATCGCAGAAACAATGGTACTTACAACTTTGTTAAATGCAGTACCTATAATGATACCAACAGCCAAATCTATCATATTACCTTTAACGGCAAAGTTTTTAAACTCCTTGAAAAAATTCTTCATAATATAAAATTAATCAAACAATGTAGGTTCGTCATTAGAATTGCCTTCACCCCCTTTTGAACTCTCACTATTATCGTTAGATGCAACATCTTCTTCATCTACCACTTCAATATCTTCAATTTCTTCAGGCACCTCTGGCTCATAAGGCAACGGATTTAGAAGATTTATGTTTTTAACCTTTTCAGTAACAAATTGATTACCTAAAGCTTTAATACCCTTAATCGATATAAAATCTTCAATGTCAACAGATTCATTATCTTTTGCTTCTTTACCTCGTGGTTTCGGAAATTCAATTTCTACCATTGGTTTCCAGTCCGTAGAAACAAGCTCTAAATACGATTTCGGATGTTCAGAAATAAACAATTCCTCTTTATTTTCGTTTTCTATTAAGAATCTCTTTATGTAAAAACGCTCCTTTTCACCTTCCCAATAAATAGCAGAAATAGGTTTTTCTGGAATCCATTTTTCTAACACAATCATGTCATCATCAAAATGGGAGGTTAATACAGGAAGAAATGTTTTAGCAATTCCTTTCTGATTGATTACTAGTATTAAATCATCTCCCCTAAATTCCCCAAGCAATTCTCCTCTTCCGTCGACATTCAATCTACGAACAACATCATCGAACCAAATTTTTCGAGGCTTAAGGGTAGAAACCCCTTTCTCTTTCAATTCTATTCGCTTAACAGAATACTTGGTAACAATATTTCCTTTAGAAGCTCTTCCTTTAATGAGTACATCAGAAAAATCAATATCCCATTTCAACTTCTTAATGCTACCAACCTGACGAAGCAAAACAGTTATCACTTCAGCCTCACCATTAGGGTTAGCTGTAAAATATAATACTTGAGAACCAGCCTTACCAGTCGTTAAATCATAAACCCTATCTCTGGTTATACTGGTAACGTTAAAGCGCTTTATGTAAGTAGGACCCCCTTTACCGTCCTTATAAACCAAATTATATATAGTACGCTTATCTTTTTTCTTAAAAACAGCAACATGAATAATGCCCTTACCTACAAAAATTTTGGAGTCAACCTTTGACACCATCATTTGACCTTCGCTGGTAATAACAATTATATCATCTATATCGCTACAATCGGTAACATATTCATCTTTCTTCAAAGAAGTACCGACAAAACCTTCATCTCTATTAACATAGAGCTTGGTATTTCTAATAGCAACTTTAGTCGCCTCGATATCATCGAAAACTCGTATTTCGGTTAATCTACCACGATCTTTACCGTAAGTTTCCTTAAGATTTTTAAAGTAGTTGATCGCAAATTCAATAAGATTGGCAAGATGATGCTTCACCTCTGCAATACGCTCTTGCAAACTTTCTAAATACTGCTGCGCCTTATCTAAATCGAATTTTGAAATTCTCTTTATACGTATTTCGGTAAGTCTGGTAATATCTTCTTCGGTAACCGCTCGCTTTAAATGCTTAGTAAATGGCGCTAAACCTTTATCAATAGCGGTTATTACACCTTCCCAAGTTTCCTCTTCTTCTATATCTCGATAAATACGGTTTTCAATAAAAATTCTTTCAAGTGAAGCAAAGTGCCATTGCTCTTCCAACTCCCTAAGCTGAATTTCAAGCTCTTGCTTTAATAATTCTACTGTAGAGTCAGTAGACCTTCTAAGCATTTCCGTAACCCCTATAAACAAGGGTTTATTATCTTCAATAATACAGCCAAGCGGAGAAATAGAAGATTCACACGCGGTAAATGCATACAATGCATCGATAGTTCTATCTGGTGAAATACCTGAAGGAAGATGAACCAAAATTTCAACATCAGCCGCGGTATTATCCTCAATTTTCTTAATTTTTATCTTACCCTTATCGTTAGCCTTAAGAATAGAATCTATTAAAGTACCAGTATTAGTGCCGTAAGGTATTTCATTGATTACTAAAGTGTTCTTGTCTAACTGAGATATCTTTGCACGAACCCTTATTTTACCACCTCTGAGTCCGTCATTATAATTTGTTACATCTATAATACCGGCGGTCGGAAAATCTGGATAAATCTTAAATCGTTGTCCTTTTAAATGTTTTATAGAAGCATCGATAAGCTCAATAAAATTATGAGACAGTACTTTAGTGGATAGACCAACTGCGATACCCTCTGCACCTTGCGCCAATAATAATGGAAACTTTACCGGTAAATTTACAGGCTCTTTTTTTCTACCATCATATGACATTTGCCACTCGGTAATTTTAGGGCTAAATACAACTTCTAAAGCGAATTTAGAAAGTCTAGCCTCAATATACCTAGAAGCAGCAGCCCTATCACCCGTAAGAATGTTACCCCAGTTACCCTGCGTATCTATTAAAAGGTCTTTCTGACCAATCTGCACCATGGCATCTGCAATACTGGCATCACCATGTGGGTGATACTGCATGGTATGCCCTACAACATTGGCAACTTTATTATATCTACCATCATCGAGCTCCTTCAAAGAATGCATGATACGTCGTTGCACAGGTTTGAATCCGTCTTCTATAGCAGGTACGGCCCGTTCTAATATTACATAAGAAGCGTAATCTAAGAACCAATCTTTATACATGCCAGATACTCTCGTCAATGCATCAGAAGTATCTGTATTATCGGTATTCTCTTCGGAAAGGTTTTCGTTTATTTCTTCGTTCAAATCTTCATTTTCCTCCATTCAGAAGCAATCGTATTAATCTAGTTTATACTACTCTCTCTTTAATTAAATCAACCTCTACTTTAAGGTTATCGATAATGAATTTTTGTCTATCGGGAGTGTTTTTTCCCATGTAAAAACTCAACAATTCTTCAATAGACATTGCTTTATCAAGCATAATAGGTTCTAACCTTATATCGTCACCAATGAAGTGTCTAAACTCATCTGGCGAAATCTCTCCTAGACCCTTAAATCGAGTTATTTCTGGTTTGCCCGTTAATTTATTAATGGCATGTTGGCGCTCTTCATCGCTATAGCAATAAATCGTTTCCTTTTTATTTCGAACCCTAAATAGAGGAGTCTGTAAGATATAAAGATGATTTTCTTTGATCAACTCAGGGAAGAATTGTAAAAAGAAGGTAATCAATAATAGGCGAATATGCATACCATCGACATCGGCATCGGTAGCGATTATAATATTATTATAGCGCAAATCTTCTATAGACTCTTCGATATTCAAAGCAGCCTGTAACAGATTAAACTCTTCATTTTCGTACACAATCTTTTTAGACATGCCATACGAATTCAGGGGTTTACCTTTCAAACTAAATACTGCCTGTGTATTTACATCCCTAGATTTGGTTATAGATCCAGAAGCGGAATCCCCCTCGGTAATAAACAATGAACTTTCTAAACGACGATCATGTTTAATATCACCTAAATGAACCCTACAATCTCTAAGCTTTTTATTATGGAGACTAGCTTTTTTAGCCCTGTCGCGCGCTAATTTACGAATACCAGAAAGTTCTTTACGCTCCTTCTCGGCCATCATAATTTTTCGCTGAAGCATATCTGCGGTATCGGTATTCTTATGAAGATAGTTATCTAAATATTTACCAATAAAATCATTGATATAGCTACGTACACTTGGGAGAGTACCTCCCATTTCAGTAGAACCTAGTTTTGTTTTGGTTTGACTTTCAAAAATCGGCTCCATTACTTTTATAGCAATTGCCGAAATAATGGATTTTCTAATATCAGAAGCGTCGTAAGCCTTACCATAAAAATCACGTATGGTTTTCACAATCGCCTCTCTAAATGCTGCTTGGTGGGTACCACCATGCGTTGTATGTTGCCCATTCACAAAAGAATGATACTCTTCGCTATATTGTGTTTTACTATGTGTAATGGCAACTTCAATATCCTCCCCTTTTAAATGAATAACAGGGTAAAGCATATCGTCTACATTATTATTATCTTCTAAAAGATCTTTTAATCCGTTTTCAGAATAAAACTTCTCTCCGTTAAAAACAATCGTCAACCCCGGATTTAGGTACACATAGTTTTTAAGCATGCGTTCTACATACTCATTTCTATATTTGTAATTTTTAAAAATGGTCTCATCAGGTATAAAAGTAACCTTAGTACCTTTTCTTTTGCTCGTTTCTTCTGGTCCTACTTCATTTTCAAGATTACCAGAACTAAACTGTGCGGTTTTTAATTGATTATCTCTAGAAGACTGTACTTCAAAAAAACTAGACAACGCGTTTACCGCCTTGGTACCAACACCATTTAAACCAACCGATTTTTTAAATGCCCGGCTATCATACTTACCACCGGTATTCATTTTAGAAACTACATCTACGACTTTACCAAGCGGTATACCACGACCATAATCTCGAACCTTTACCACTTTATCTTTAATAGATATTTCTATGGTCTTACCTGCACCCATAACAAATTCATCGATACAGTTATCTATAACCTCTTTTAGAAGAATATAGATACCATCATCTGCAGATGAACCATCGCCCAATTTACCGATATACATACCAGGTCGTAATCGGATATGTTCTTTCCAATCGAGCGAGCGTATATTATCTTCTGTATATTGGGTATTGTCTTGAGACATTTAAGAAAGTTTATGAAAGTTGCGCTAAAGATAGCACCACTCGGCAAAAGATAAAACACCTTACTGTTAAAGTAATTAACAATAAAAGATACGTGTTTGTTGATAGCTACAAGTAAACACTAGATATAGATCTACACTCAAATAACAATAATTACTAAAAATGATCACTTAAATGATGACATGTATCATAGGATTAATTTTATCCTTTTCATATCTTTAAAATAGATTTTGAACAGCTATGGATTTTATTGATTATTACAAAATTCTTGAAATTGACAAGAAAGCTTCGCAAGCCGATATTAAAAAGGCTTATCGAAAATTGGCTCGCAAACTTCATCCAGACTTAAATCCGAATGACAAAACGGCTCATGAAAAATTTCAACGCATAAATGAAGCGAACGAAGTTTTAAGCGATCCTGAAAAAAGAAAAAAGTACGACCAATATGGTAAAGATTGGGAACATGCCGATGCTTTTGAAGAAGCCAAGAGAAATCAACGCAGTTCATCATCTGGTGGCAGAAGAAGCTATTCTGGTTCTGGAGGAGGAAATGAAGATTTTTCAGACTTCTTTGAATCTATGTTCGGCGGAGCTGGCGGAGGTTTTAGTGGAGGCGGCAGACAGAGATCCACACAGTTTAAGGGTCAAGATTTAAATGCGACACTAAAATTGAATTTGCTTGATGTTCTTGAAGATCAAAAACAAACACTTGACTTAGGTGCTAAAAAGATCAGAATAACCATACCTGCCGGTGTCGAAGACGGACAAACTATAAAAATTTCTGGCTACGGAGGCGAAGGGGTAAATGGCGGTCCGAAAGGAGACCTCTACCTAACCTTTGAAATTAACAATAACACCAACTTCCAAAGAGTAAAGAACGATTTATACAAAAATGAATCTATCTCTTTATATGACGCCTTATTAGGTAGCTCAATAGAAGTAGAAACGTTGACAGGTAAAGTGAAACTTAATGTTAAACCAGAAACCCAAAACGACACGAAAGTCAAGTTGAAAGGAAAAGGTATGCCTGTTTATAAAAAGAAGGGGGCACATGGTGATCTATATATTACTTATAAAGTGACCATGCCAACCGAACTTACAGTTAAGGAAAAAGAATTATTCAAACAACTTTCAGAATTACGATAATATGGATTCAGAAAATTATATACAAATAGAATTGTATTGCGAACAAACACAAACGCCATTAGAATTTATAGATGACCTTTTAGAGTTTGAAATGATCGAGGTACAACAAATTGAAAATAAGATATATGTTCAATCGCACTTTATCTCAGAAATAGAGCGCATATATAGACTGCGAAAAGATCTGGGTATTAATATGGAAGGTATATACACCTTAAACCATATGTTAGAAAAAGTCAACCGATTAGAACAAGAAGTAAGACTGTTGAGAAATCGGTTGACTATTTATGAATATTAAACGTTAAAACGGAAGTGCATTACATCGCCATCTTTAACGATGTACTCTTTACCCTCCACTTTCATTTTACCAGCCTCTTTAACTTTTGCTTCACTACCAAAAGTTACATAGTCGTTATAGGCAATAACTTCTGCCCTAATAAAGCCTTTTTCAAAATCGGTGTGTATAACACCTGCTGCCTGGGGTGCAGTTGCGCCAACAGGTATTGTCCAAGCACGAACTTCTTTGACACCTGCAGTAAAGTAAGTTTCTAGGTTTAACAATTTATATGCTCCACGAATAAGTTTAGCAGAACCAGGCTCTTCTAAGCCCAAATCTTCTAAAAACATTTGGCGCTCTTCGTATGTCTCCAACTCGGTAATATCAGCTTCGGTACCAACGGCTAAGAAAATAACTTCTGCATTTTCAGAAGCTACCATTTCTTTTACTTTATCAACATAAGTATTACCACAAACTGCAGCATCTTCATCAACATTGCACACATACATTACCGGTTTATCTGTAATAAACTGTAGCGGCTTTACAAATTCGAGTCTCGATTCATCATCGATTTTAATAGCCCTAACAGAAGTACCTGTTTCGAGACCTGTTTTTACAGCTAGCAATACAGCTTCCTCTTTTTGAGCTTCTTTATTACCTGTTCTAGCAGCTCTTTTAACCTTTTCTAATTTCTTATCAACGGTCTCCAAATCTTTCAGTTGAAGCTCCATATCTATAGTTTCTTTATCTCTAATAGGATCAACACTACCATCGACGTGCACAATATTATCATTATCAAAACAACGTAATACATGCAAAATAGCATCGGTCTCACGAATATTCCCTAAGAATTGATTCCCTAATCCTTCCCCTTTACTAGCACCTTTTACTAGTCCGGCAATATCAACGATTTCAACCGTAGCAGGCAAAACTCTTTCAGGGTTCACTAATTCCTCTAATTTTTCTAAACGTGCATCTGGCACATTTACTACACCTATATTAGGTTCAATTGTACAAAACGGAAAATTTGCACTCTGCGCCTTTGCATTAGACAAACAATTAAAAAGTGTTGATTTACCTACGTTTGGCAATCCTACGATACCTGCTTTCATAATTACTAATATTTCGAGGGTGCAAAAATATAGTTTTTACTTCAACATTCTCTATTGAATTTTCAATGATTAATAGAACATAGTTTAATACTATATATTTATTTAAAATTCAAATATTTTAGACGGATGATAGTTAAAATGATGTTTTTTAACATATTTTAAGAATTATTTCTTACTTTGGCAGTAGAATTCATGAGAATATATGGAACTTCATTCAGATGAAACAATATGGTACTTCTTTAAAAAAGGCGAGACTAATGCTTTTAGTCTCCTTTTCAAAAAGTATTATCCGCAATTACATGTGTACGGCTTAAAGCTTAGCAACAATCAAGAGATTACCGAAGATTGCCTTCAAAACTTTTTTATTCAACTTTTTGAGGAAAGAGAAAAAGAAACCAGCATTAAGAACTTAAAGGCATATCTATTTGTATCCTTCAAAAGAAGACTGATCAAGCAATTACAAAAAAATCAGAATAACCTGCCAATATCAGAAGCACAACTCTTTAAAAACAATTTTACATTTTCAGCAGAAGAAATTTCTATTCACCAAGAGATACAATTTCTATGTACTTCTACCCTAGCTCAGCTTATTAATAATCTATCTCCAAGACAGAAAGAGGTGTTATATTTAAAATATTATAGCGGAATGAGCAGCGCTGACATTGCAGAAGTAATGGATATGAACTACCAAAGCGTTTTAAATGTACTACAAAAGGCATTAATTAAACTTCGTAAATCATCTGAAAATCAACAGATTAAAAATATTTTGAAAAAAAGTTAACTGTAGTAGGGTATATTTTTGAGAATTACATCTCTTATATATGGAACACCTTACCAAATGGATAACAAAAACAAATTCGATTTAAATTATTTCTTGACGGATGCATCATTCGAGAATTGGGCACAAGGCATAAATAAAAATGATATAACGTACTGGAATAATTGGATTCAAAATAATCCGGATTATCTGGAGACAGTAGAAAATGCGAAGTCTATAATTAACGGAATCAACTTCAACCAAGACTATCCTAGTAAAGAGAAAGTAAACGAAGCACTTTTAAGCATCTTACCAAAAATAGGGTTAGACTCCGTTTCAAATAATAAACCAACCAACAAAAAGAAATCACACAGCACATTACTAACTGCCGCTGCTGCAGTATTACTAATATTGATTAGCTGGACGAGCTACTCATACTACACCAATGATTCTCAAACTGTTCATAAAACAAATTACGGAGAAATCATTGACTTAAAATTACCCGACGGCACATCTGTAGTGCTTAATGGTAATTCTGAAATATCTTATGATAAAGAAAATCCGAGATTATTACACTTAAAAGGAGAAGCTTATTTTAAGGTAAAACCAATACCTAGTACAAATGCAAAATTTTGGGTAATAACAAATGATTTAAAGGTTGAAGTATTAGGTACACAGTTTCATGTAAACACAAGAAAGCAAAAAACAAATGTAGTATTAGATGAAGGATCTATTCATTTGGAGTTCATTAATGGAGAGGTCACTAAAATGATACCTGGTGAAATGGTATCATTTTCAAAAGAAAGCAAAAAGATAATTCATAAAAGAGTCGATATAGAAACCCCATATGCCCTTTGGCGAGGTGGCACATATGCTTTTAATGAAATACCTCTTAAAGATGTTATGTCAAATCTTGAGCTTACTTACGGGTTAGAAGTTCAATATTCATCGAACGAATTAAAAGAAATACCCATTTCAGGTGGTATTCCTAATCAGAATTTAAAAATATGTATCGCCGCTATAGAAAAGGCTACAGGAACGAGAATTATTAACAAAGGAAATATTTTACGCGTACAAGAAAACCCTATTTATTAACTAAATTATTTATTTATGAGAACAAACAAACTAGTGAGAATGCTGATTGCAGTACTACTTTTTTCGAGTAGTATAAGCATGAAGGCTTCTAATGAAATGAAAGAAAACGTTACCCTGAGCGAGTTTCTTAATGAAATCAGTGCAAAACATGAAGTGTTTTTCACTTACAACCCTACGCTGGTATCAACTACCAGTTTAAATCCTGAGGAATATAAATTCCCGGTATTAGATGAGATAATCAATAAATTGGAGCGTAAAACAAGTTTCGATTTTGAATATCTAGGTAACAAATATTATGTTGTTTATCATAAAAAACCAGAAAGAGCAAAAGTTCTTAAGGTTAACACGATATACAATAATGGTATAACCGCCTCAACACTTAATAAAGTTATTCAGAATTCAATTTCTGGTAACGTTACAGATAGTTCTGGAATGCCATTAGCAGGAGTAAACATTATTGAAAAAGGTACTACGAACGGTACTACTTCAGATTTTGATGGTAACTACACTATTAATGTAACCGATGATACAAAATTAGTATTTAGCTATATTGGTTTTGCAACTCAAGAAGTTTCTACAGCTGGTAAAACTACCATTAACGTACAACTTTCTGAAGGTATGCAACTAGATGAATTTATTGTTGTTGGATCACGTACTGCACCTAGAAGTAATGCAGACACTCCGCTACCAGTTGATGTGGTAGGTGTTAAAGAATTAACTTCTACTGGTCAAGTTACTTTTGACAAAGCGTTACAATACAGAATTCCATCTTTTAACACAGTACAAACACCGGTAAACGATGCGACTTCTTTATTAGATCCTTATGAAATTAGAAACATGGGACCATCTAGAACATTAATATTGATTAATGGTAAAAGAAAGAACCTAAGTGCACTTCTTTACACGCAAACCTCTCCAGGTCGTGGTGAAACTGGTGCAGATATTTCTGCTATACCAACAGATGCTATCAAAAGAGTTGAAATTCTAAGAGATGGTGCTTCTGCTCAATACGGTTCTGATGCAATTGCAGGGGTAATGAACATTATATTAAAAGATACGCCAAACGACGGTTCTGCAACTATTAGAACTGGTATTACATCTGAAGGTGACGGTGAAATGTTCGGTGTTGCTATAAACAATGGTTCTTCAATTGGAGAAGATAAAGGCTTTATAAACTACACAGTAGATCTTTCTAAAGTAAACCTAGCCAACAGACCAGGTACTGTTGACGCTGCGGGTGAGGCTGGTGATTTTGGAGCAGATATTGCAGACGTACAAGAGTTTCTAAGCAGAAACCCAGATGCAAATAACATTAATGGATCTCCTGAAACAGCAGCTGCAAAGTTCTCTGTGAACATGGGTTACGATTTAAGTGAGAACACTAGTTTGTATGGTAATGCTGCTTATGTATATAAATCTGTAAATAGTTTTGCAAACTACAGAACCCCTTATTGGAGAACTGTTGATGATTTCCCTTATTTAGCAGATTTCTTCCCTGGTGACAACCCAAATACAGCTGGTGGTTACGATGGCTATGTTCCTACTTTTGAAGGTTTATTAAGTGATTATAATGCAACACTTGGTTTTAAATCAATTATCAATGATTGGAATATAGATGCCAGTTTTACTACCGGTGGAAACTCACAAACCTATAAAGTGAATCAATCACACAACAGAAATATTGTTTACTCTCCATCTGTATTTATCGATGCTAATGGTAACGGTTCTGTTGATGATGGTGAGATTTCTGAAGGGTCAGAATTATACAGAGAGAATAGTCAGCAGTCTTTCGATCCAGGAGGAACTAAGTTCACTCACAACGTAGGTAACATCGATATCTCAAGAATACTTTCTGACAAAGTTAGTATTGGGGTTGGTGCTGAATTTAGAACAGAGACTTTTGAAGTAATCGAAGGCGAACTTGCATCTTACGATGGTGGTGGTGCCGATTCATTTGCTGGTGCTGCACCTCAAAACTCTGGTAAATTTAACCGTTACAATATCGGTGGATACTTTAGTTTAGATTATGATGTAACTGATGCTTTCTTATTAAGTGGTACTATTAGATCAGAAAACTATTCTGATTTTGGTAACGCTTTTGTTTACAAATTTAGCTCACGTTACAAGTTTAGCGACGCTTTCACATTAAGAGGTTCTATCTCTTCAGGATTTAGAGCTCCTACGCTTCACCAAATTCACACTCAAAAAGCACAGTATAGCTTTATTCCTGGTCAAGGTATTCAAGTGGGTGGTTTAATCAATAACACCTCTACTCAAGCTAAATTATTAGGTATTGATCCATTAGACGCTGAAACTTCTCAAAACTTCACAGTAGGTTTTGGTGGTAAAGTAGATAAATTCAGCTATACTTTCGATTACTACAGTATTGCAGTAAAAGACCGTATTGTTCTTGGTACAGAGATCGGTGCTAGTGGCGATGCTGCTAATCCTTTAGATATTCTTTTAGCTCAAAACAACCTTTCTGATGTAAGTTTCTTTTCTAACGCTATAGATACTAAAACTTCTGGTATTGATGTTGTTCTTGGCTATAGAGGTCTTGAGTTAGGTAATGGTACTTTAGATTTGAACTTATCGGGTAACTATACCCTTCAAAATGAGCTTGACGGTGAAGTAAATGATATTCCGTTGGTAGCTAATTCTGGACAATCTGTATTTAACGATACGCAAGCTGCCTTATTATTCACTTCTCGTCCAATAACAAAGTGGATTTTCGGAATCAACTACGATATCGACAAGTTCGGTTTTTCTTTGAATAACACTTATTTTGGTAAAACGAAGTTTCAACAACAAGGTTTAGATGAGAATTTATTCACTGAGTTTACACCAAAGACAGTTACTGATTTAGGAATTAACTACAGTGCTAGTGATAAATTGACTTTATCATTAAACGTAAACAACATTTTCAATGTACTACCAGAGTGGAGTTTCCAGTCTAAAAATGCTGCCGGTAATGCTATTTTAGCTGACCCAGCGCAGGTACAGAACCAATCTAACTTGATTACTTTCAACCAACGTTACTCTCAAATGACGTATGATGGGTATCATTTTAGCCAATTGGGTACAATGTTCAACTTATCATTGAATTATAAATTTTAGTTTGATTTAGTTTTATTTGCAAAAAGCTACCTATTTTTAGGTAGCTTTTTTTTTGCATTATGAATAATTTATACGGAAAGAATCTCGCTTGGGTATACGATGAAATTTATCAAGGTTTTATAGATTATAAAGCTGAGTATGATTTTTATAAAACATTATGCAAAACTCATGATGCCACCTCAATTTTAGAGATCGCATGTGGCTCAGGTAACTTATCTGAATCATTTACGAACGATTTTTTAAATTACACAGGTTTAGATTACAGTGAGGCAATGTTAGAAATTGCCAAGACAAAATTTAAAAAAGGAAACTTTTTACAAGGTGATATGAGAAAGTTAAATTTCACCTCTCTGTTCAGTACCATTCTTATTACAGGACGATCAACAAGTTATTTAATTGAAGATATAGATATACAAAACACTTTTAATTCCGTTCACAAATCTTTAAAACTTAATGGAATTTTCATTTTTGACTGTATCGATGCAGCGCATTTTATGCCATACATATCAAAGAATAAAAACATAATTCATTATTCTAACGTCAACAATAAAACTTTTGAAAGAGCATCTATTTGGGAAAGACAAGAATCGACCAAAAGTCATTTAGTCTCTTGGAAATCAAAATATTACGAAACTAACAACAGTAATAAAATTCTAATAGGTGAAGATTCTGCTATATTTAGAACCTTCACACATCAAGAAATTCAAACAAATTTATTACTATCGAATTTCGAACTATTGCATACCATAGAAAGAAAAACATATGCTTTCAACACTAAAGTATATGTCTGTAGAAAAATAACCTAGAAGCTATTCAGGGTGCATAAAACGTTGCTTAGCTAAAAGCACTTCTTCAGTTTCTACATGGTCATCATCTGGCACACAACAATCAACAGGGCAAACGGCAGCACATTGTGGCTCTTCATGGAAACCCATACATTCGGTACATTTATCTGGAGAGATATAATACACTTCATCACTTATCGGTTCTTGAACTTCATCGGCGTCAACTTCTTTACCATTAGGCAATATAACACCACCCTTTAAAGAGGTACCATCACTGTAACGCCATTCATCAGCACCTTCATAAATTGCCGTATTCGGACATTCAGGTTCACAAGCCCCACAATTTATACATTCGTCAGTTATAATAATTGCCATAATTTCTTCTTCATTAATATGCCCAAAAAAGAACGGGCATGCTTATTTTTGCACAAAGGTAATTCCTAGTGAATTAGTATACAAATATAATGACCCATAGCAACCTTAGTATAGAAGCTTTTGTTAAACTTGGAAATTTTCTAAGAAGATTTTGTGAATTAATTGAAACAAACACGGTTTCTGATCATTTAAATGACAAATGGATCGAACGTTTTAAAACTGAAGCCGAAAGAGCACAACATTATAATGGTTGGTTTTCAGAAGAAAACTGTATTCATGCGTTTCAAGAATGGTCAAATGTATTAACCCAAAATAATTTAGAAAATTGGTTGAATAGTTATGATATTGATGCTAACGATGAAAAGACCGTAGCACTAATAATGGCGGGCAATATTCCCCTAGTTGGTTTTCACGATCTACTATGCGTATTGGTCACGGGCAATAAAGCCTTGGTAAAGTTGTCTAGCAACGATCAAAAGTTGATTCCTTTACTTATTGATTATGTAATAGAAATAGAACCTCATTTTAAAGATAGGGTCATATTTACAAAAGAAAAACTTGAGCATTTTGATGCTGTTATTGCCACAGGCAGTAATAACACCGCACGTTATTTTGAGTATTATTTTGGTAAAAAACCGAATATCATTCGCAAGAACAGAAATTCGTTAGCCGTTATTACAGGCAATGAGACTATCGAACAACTAACTGCTCTTGGTGAAGATATTTTTAGGTATTTTGGATTAGGGTGCAGAAGTGTCTCTAAAATATATATTCCGAGAGGATATGACATTGATACATTTTTCAAAGCTATGTTTTCGCATAGTGATATTATAAATCATAATAAATACGCGAACAATTATGATTATAATAAAGCAGTTTATTTGATGAGCGAGTTCAAAATTTTAGACAATGGATTCTTGATTTTGAAGGAAGAAAAAAGCTTCGGCTCCCCTATCGCCTCTTTGTTTTATGAATATTACGAAGATTTACCTACATTAAAAACCATGTTAAAATCTGAAGAAGACAAAATTCAATGTATCGTATCATCCGGATTTATAGAAAATGAGATATCGTTTGGGCAAACCCAGAAACCTTCTTTAAATGACTATGCAGATGGTATAGACACGGTTGATTTCTTGTTAAGTACATCATTGAATTAAATACGGTTCTTTACTTAAAATTCTTAAAAATTCCTGACATTTGCATCCTTAAATTACAAACAAAATGAAAAAACATAATTTTAGCGCTGGTCCTTGTATATTACCAAAAGAAGTATTGTTAAAAGCTTCTGAAGCGGTTATGGACTTCAATGGCTCAGGACTTTCACTTATAGAAATTTCCCACAGAAGTAAAGATTTTGTTGCCGTAATGGAAAACGCAAGATCATTAGCATTAGAACTACTTGACCTTAAAGACAAAGGCTATCAAGCACTCTTTTTACAAGGCGGTGCAAGCTTAGAGTTTTTAATGGTTGCATATAACTTATTAGAGAAAAAGGCAGGGTATTTAAATACTGGTACTTGGAGCGATAAGGCAATTAAAGAAGCTAAATTATTTGGCGAGGTGGTTGAGGTAGGCTCTTCTAAAGATGAAAACTTTAAATACATACCAAAAGGATATTCTGTACCAACAGGCTTAGATTATTTACACATTACATCGAATAACACGATATACGGAACTCAATTCAAGAAGTTTCCGAAGACCGATTGTCCGTTAATTTGTGATATGAGTTCAGACATATTCTCTAGAACTTTAGATTTCTCTCAATTCGACTTAATTTATGCCGGAGCACAGAAAAATATGGGTCCTGCTGGAACAACATTAGTCGTTGTCAAAGAAGATTTATTGGGTAAGGTTTCCAGAAAAATTCCTTCAATGCTTGATTATCAAACGCATATATCAAAAGATAGTATGTTTAATACTCCACCAGTATTTGCGGTCTATACTTCTATGTTAACTCTAGAATGGCTTAAAAATCTTGGAGGTATTGCTGCCATTGAAGAAATAAATGAGAAAAAAGCAAGATTATTATATTCTGAAATAGATTTGAATCCTGTTTTCGAAGGGTATGCAAATATTGAAGACCGTTCTTTAATGAATGCAACATTTAATTTAACCGATGAAGTTTTAAAATCAACTTTTGACAATATGTTAAAAGAAGCAGGTATTAATGGTCTGAACGGTCACCGTTCTGTAGGTGGTTACAGAGCTAGCATGTACAATGCACTTTCTTTAGAAAGTGTAGGTGTATTGGTAGATGTAATGAGCGAAATGGAACGTAAAGGATAAACGATTTAATATATTCGACAACACTCCTTTCCGCAATTAAATTTCAAAAATGCCTCCGGGATTCCCTCGAGGCATTTCTAAAAAAATCAACTTAAAATTTCGAGGCATGTTCGAACATACGAGCAAAAAAGCCTTGAAATATTAAAATTTCTATTATCAATTAAAACATATGAAGATATTAGCTAATGATGGTATTTCTCAAAACGGTATTGCCGAACTAGAGAAATCTGGATTTGAAGTTTTAACAACAACTGTTGCACAAGAACAGTTGGCTAACTATATAAACGAACATAAAATCGATGCCTTATTGGTACGAAGTGCTACCAAGGTTAGAAAAGATTTAATTGACGCCTGCCCTACCCTAAAATTAATAGGTCGTGGTGGTGTTGGCATGGACAATATTGATGTCGATTATGCTAAAAGCAAAAATATTCATGTCATTAATACCCCAGCGGCATCGTCAGAATCGGTAGCCGAATTAGTATTTGCACATCTTTTCGGTGGTGCCCGTTTTTTATATGATGCTAACAGAAACATGCCTTTAGAAGGTGATAGCAATTTTAAAGGTTTAAAAAAATCATATTCGAAAGGTACCGAACTAAGAGGAAAAACCATAGGTATTTTCGGTTTTGGTAATATTGGTCAAGCAACGGCCAAATTAGCCATAGGTGCAGGTATGAAAGTTTTGTATAGTGATCCTGAAGTTGAACAGGCTGAAATTGAACTTTCATTTTTCGATGGTCAAAAAGTAGCTTTTAAATTAAATAACAGTAGTAAAACTGACCTACTAAAAGAAGCTGACTATATTTCTTTACATATACCAGGGCAAAATAACTATGTTTTAGGGAAAGCAGAATTTGCACAAATGAAAAAAGGTGTAGGTATTGTTAATGCTGCTAGAGGTGGTGTTTTAGATGAAGTAGCTTTGATAGACGCCTTAGAAAATGGATCTGTTGCCTTTGCTGGTTTAGATGTTTATGAATCAGAACCTAAACCAGAAATTAAAATATTAATGCATTCAAGTATATCGCTAACTCCGCATATTGGCGCTGCAACACTTGAGGCACAAGAAAGAATAGGCTTAGAATTGGCAGAACAAATCATATTTCTGTTAAAATAGGTGCTCAATAGCGCATTTTGTTGACTCCTTTTTCGTATTTTACAACATAAACATTTAATTAACTATTACGATGACAGGATTATTAGATTTATTGAATAGCCCAATGGGTAAACAATTAATTAGCGGAGTTGCAGGACAAACAAATCAGTCTGAAGATAAGACCGCAAATGTACTTAGCATGGCAATGCCATTGATTTTAGGTGCAATGAAGAAAAACGTTTCTACCCCTGAAGGTGCTCAAGGTTTAATGAGCGCATTATCATCTAGCAATCATAATGGCGGTATTTTAGACAACTTAAGTGGTCTTTTTGGCGGCGGTGTTGATGATAGCGTAATGGCTGATGGCGCTGGTATCTTAGGTCATGTATTCGGGAACAAACAACCACAAGTAGAAAGTGCATTAAGTCAAAAATCTGGTTTAGATGCAGGTTCAGTAGCTCAAATATTAAAAATAGCGGCCCCAATAGTAATGGGCTTTTTAGGTAAGCAAACAGCACAAAGTAATGTTAGCGATAGCTCTGGCATGAATGCACTTTTAGGTAGCATGTTAGGTGGACAACCACAAGAAAATCAAAGCTTAATAACTTCTTTATTGGATGCTGACGGTGATGGTAGCATTCTAGACGACGTTGCCGGTATGGTAATGGGAAGCAACAAAGGCAAAGGTGGTCTTGGAGGTCTTTTAGGAGGTCTTTTCGGTAAATAAGATTTTTAAAATATAATTTTAGAAGCCGCTTGCAACTGCAAGCGGCTTTTTTTGTATCTTATATTGTATGAAAACGAAATATACCACAACTATTAACGTACTGATTATAAGTACTGTATCATTATTTCTTCTAAATTGTGGAGCATCAAAAGAATCATTAGCGATTTCGAATGATGAAGAGCAAACCTTTAAACAAGTAGAAGGCGACACTATCACCATTTCTAGTGATGAAACTGAATACGAGATACTAATTATTGAACCTGGCTTTAATACTTGGTTAAGTTCAATTGCTAAGCCTGAGGGTTATTATTCTCAAAATTTTCTTGAAACCAGAAACTATATCATGGTTTTAGAATGGAATAACAGAGTAATGCAGCCATCTCGATTTGACCCCAATTTATATGAATTACGCATAGATTACTCAAATCAAATAGATTATGGGTATGAGGTTAATTACAAACTTTATAATTACTTCATCTATTTTCAAAGAAAATATAATCAACGTTTAGGTCCTTTTGTACCCCGTATTTAAAAAGTATATTTGCGGCATTCAATAAATGTCATGCAAAAATTAAAAGAGCGTTGGGGAGTTACCAGCAATTTTCAATTAACTATTATTTTTATTGTTTTTTCTATTACCGGATCGTCATCTGTCTTCGTGGCTAAACCTTTTTTAAATTTAATTGGCTTACAACAAGCTAATTTTCCAGATGCATGGTGGGGAACAGCAATGTATTGGATTTTACGAATTCTCTTAATTTTCCCTTTTTATCAGATACTATTGGTAATATATGGCTGGTTATTTGGGCAATTCAAATTCTTTTGGGCTTTTGAAAAAAAGATGCTTAAAAGATTAGGACTCGGATTCTTATTCTAAAAACATTTGTTAGGTTTTCTTTAACATTCAATTCTACTTCTTTTAGTACTTTAGCGATGTGAAGAAGTCAGTATTTACATATTTATCTGTATTTATCTTGTTTTGCCTTATGTTAATTAAGGTGACTTCATTTCATTTATACTCCCATGATGACAATTCTGTCGATACCATAGAGAATTGTAGCATTTGTGATATGGCGATTCAGAGTCAAAATTCTGAATTTACTTTTGTCGCCATTTTAGTATTAATTCTTTTACCATTTATCTTTTTTACTGATAAAAAAATTACGCCTTTAGTTTTAGAGGCATCTTCCTTTTATTTTAGGTATGCAACCTTCGGCAGACCTCCCCCTTTCCAAGACTAGTACACTATCCATAATTAAATCGATTTGCTTTTAGAATCGGTACATACTTTCGAAAAACTTATATAATGAAAAATTATTTATATGTTTTCGTAATCTTTTGTAGCTCAATTATCTATGCTCAAGATTGCAATTCAATATTAATAGGTGAAATAGTAGATTTCCATGACAACAGTACGTTAAGTGGTGCAACTATTATTCTCACAGGACTAAACAAATCGACAATTTCCAAGGAAAATGGGAAATTCACTTTTAAAAATTTGTGCGACGGAGTTTTAGAATTAGAGATATCGCACCCAGAATGTACAACCAAGTTTATTACAGTAACCATTAATGGTGATACCTTTTCTGAGATTAGACTAGAGCATCATTTAGAAGAGCTAACAGAAGTAAAAGTAATTGGTGACGTACCGAAGAATACCAATTCTGGTCAAGAAGACATTCTCTCTATAAAAGATATAGAACGAAACAGCGGAAACAGCCTAGGTGATGCCTTAAAAAAGATTCCAGGTGTATCTACCTTAAATACCGGAGGAAATATTGTAAAACCTGTAATTCAAGGTTTAAACGGAAGTAGAATTTTAATTCTAAATAATAACGTACGTATGCAAGACATGGAATGGGGAGAAGAACATGCCCCTAATGTCGATGTTAATGCAAACCAGAGCATAAGCGTTATAAAAGGGGCTGCTGCAATTGAATATGGTGGTGATGCCATTGGCGGCGTTATTGTACTAGACCCTTTACCAGTTATAAGAACTGACTCTTTATTCGGAAAAACACAGCTGAATCTCTTTTCAAACGGTCGTGGCGGTAATGTTACATCATCTTTAACTAAATCATACAAATCTGGATTGTATATAAAAGCTCAAGGCTCTTATAAAAGATTAGGGGATTTAGAAGCACCTGATTACCTTCTTTCCAACACTGGAATAAAAGAGAACGGACTTTCGTTTAATGTAGGTAAAAGAGACTTTTTACAAGGATGGGAAGGATATTATTCTTATTTCAACTCAGAAATCGGAATTTTAAGAGCTTCACATATTGGCAATATAGATGACTTGATATTGTCTATAAATAGCCAAGAACCTACCATTATAAATGATTTTACATACGATATCAACCACCCAAACCAAGAAGTTACGCACCATTTAGGAAAACTAAATTACTACAGAAGATTTGAAGGATTTGGTAAATGGACAGCTCAATATGATTTTCAAAAAAATAGAAGGTATGAATATGATATTCGTGTAGGCGATGATGTTGATAAAGCTTCATTGGATCTACAATTAACAACCCATTCTCTTTTGACCAATATACAGTTTGATGCAAAACAAGGGTTAAATATTAAGGTTGGTGTGATGGGTCGATATCAAACCAACTTTGCCAACCCCGATACCGGTGTCAGAAGATTGATACCTGATTATGATAAATATGATTTTGGTCTATTTACTATCGGTAGTTATGAATTAAATAGTAATTGGACCATAGATGCGGGTGCCCGTTATGATTTTAGTAGAATTGATGCAAAAAAATTCTATAGAGTATCTAGATGGGAAGAACGTGGGTATGATGTTGATTTTGCAGACATCGTTTTAGGAGATTTAGGAACACAGTTATTAACCAATCCTGTTTTTGATTACCATAATTTTTCAGGAACTGCAGGTTTCCATTATCAAATAAATGACAAAGACCATTTGCGTTTTAACTATGCGTTTTCACAAAGAGCACCGAACCCTTCAGAATTATTTAGTGATGGTTTACATCATTCTGCAGCACGAATAGAATTGGGTGATTTAAGAATTAAGAGTGAAACTTCATCTAAACTTTCTGCTTCTTTAGAACGAAACTCTAACAAATGGGGTTATACGGTGGCGCCATATCTTAATAGCATAAACGACTTTATCTTACTAGAACCCACAGGTGTAGAATTTACTATAAGAGGTGCATTCCCGGTTTGGTCTTATCGCCAGACTAATGCAGTTTTATTGGGTATTGACGCATCAGTCTATAATAACTGGACATCAAGCATAAGAACCGACCACAAGTTTGCGTGGGTAAGAGGTAACGATACAGAAACAGATACACCATTAATCAATATACCTGCTGCAAACTTTACGAATAACATCACTTATACGAATGCAAAATGGAATAATTTATTGGTGAGTTTAGAAAGTCAATATGTATTCGAACAAACTAATTTCCCGCCAAACATAGAAGTATTTTCTCCACAACAACAGCAAGATGTATTATTAGACATAAATACTCCGCCAGATGCTTATCACCTTATAGCTTTGAATACAGAAGCCTCTTTTACCTTACAAAATAAGAACGATTTAACTGTTGGCTTAAGTGCCACCAACTTATTAAACACCAATTATCGCGATTACTTAAATCGCCAAAGATACTTTGTAGACGACATGGGTAGAAATATAAGTCTGCGCCTAATTTTTAACTATTAATAATAATTACTAACAAATGAAAACAAGAACAACTATGAAAAGAAACAAAACCCTAAAAACAGTTTTAGCATTAAGTCTAATGGCTACAGTAATAACATCATGTTCTAGCGATGATGATACACCAGAAGTAGTAAATGAAGAAGAAATAATCACTACTATGAACATTACTTTAACTAGTGCAAATGGAAACGCAACTTTTCAATCACAAGATTTAGATGGAGACGGACCAAATGCACCTGTTATAACGGCAGATAATTTAGCAGCAAATACAACATATACTGCTAGTATTGAATTATTGAACGAAACTGAAACCCCTGCAGAAGATATTACAGAAGAAGTAGCTGAAGAATCTGATGAGCACCAGTTTTTCTTTGGTCTTACCGGTTCTTTAGCAGAAGTAACTTATGCAGATACTGATGGAAACGGTAACCCAATAGGTATTGAATTTCAACTAACTACTGGCGAAGCAGGTACGGGAACTATTACTATTACATTGCGTCATGAGCCAAAAAAACCAAACGACGGTACTACAGCTGATGCTGGCGGAGAAACTGACATTGCACAGACATTTTCTGTTATAGTAGAATAACTCGAAACCAGATATAATTTAAAAGCCTTTAGTATTTCGCTAAAGGCTTTCTATTTTAAGCTTACTCTTCTAATTGATACCATTCAATATCTGCCAACACCTCTCTTCTACCCTTCTTTTTTGGAGGATAATTGGTTACTAGATAATTGATAATAACAGCTTCATTCTCTCCTAAATCCCACAGATTCTGGGTTTCTTGCATCCATTTGATGGTAGATTTCCATCGTTCTGCATTCATTCTATTCTGAATAACGAGTTTTGAAGAATGACAATTGGTACAGTTCTGAATGGTTTCTGTCATGCCAGGCGCTTCAATAAAACCAGTTCGTAAGTGAATGCCATTTTCAATTTTATCAAAATCATCTTCAACAGGTATATCAACAATTTCTGTATCTGGCTCGTCACCCCTAAAAGCTGATAGACTTGGGTTTACCATAAAATATATCAAAGCGATACCTCCAATTATTGCCAGAGCACTGACTAAAATTATTTTTCGATTTCGGTGTTTAAAACTTGGTTTTAGTTCGCCATTATTTTGCTCTATCATCTATGCAATTTTTACAGCTATTCTATGACAAGCATTATTTAAGTATCCTTTCGGGTTCCAACCTGGTAATAACATTGGCTGACTAACACCATTGGCGTCGGTAGCTTTTGCCCAAACCTCATAATACCCTTCTTGTGGAAAAGAAATTTGCGCAGAGAAATGTTGCCAAGCTAAACGGTTCGCAGGTTTTTCAATAGTACAGGTATTCCACGTGGCACCAAAGTCTATAGAATATTCCATTTTTGCCACTTCTAATTCACCTGCCCAAGCATGCCCTCTTATATTCAGTTTCTTCCCTTTAGTTAATGTTGCCCCAGACCTAGGGTATGTTATTAAAGACTTAACTGGCATAGATTCAATAATGCACATATCTTCATCAGCCACTTTCTCCCCAGGTGCAACCGGTTTACAAGGCACTCTATAAGCAGTACCGGTCATTTTAGCGCCATCATGAACTATATTTCTAATACTGATGCGTTGCAACCATTTTCCAGAAACTGAAGCAGGCCAACCACCAGCAATATTTCGCAATGGATACCCATGTGCTAAGGGTATATCCTCGCCGTTCATTTTAAAAGCTAATATCGTTTCATCTTGCAAAGCCTTAGACATGGGCGCACCTCTAGATATCGGTTCTTTTGTTGGATCTCTACTAAGATGTATATCGGCTGCATGATATCCAAAATATACGGCATCGTCTTTTATACCTACATCTTCTAAAACATCGCGCAATCTAACACCTGTCCAACTTGCGCAATAAACGGCACCAATTGTCCATTGATTACCTTCAGCAGGTGGATCAAATTCACTTCTACCGTTACCACCACATTCTAAAGTTAATTGATAGGTATACTGTTTAAATTTTGATTTTAGTTCGGCAAGTGAGTAAGTTTTTTCTTGTTGAACAGATTCACCGTCTATAGTAAGCGTCCACTTATCAACATCGATTTCTTCAGGAAGGAGTCCGTTATTTCGAATAAAAATTGATTTATTAGGTGTTACCCTATCATCTAGCAGATGAGCTTGAGCCTCAATATTCCAAGGTTTATCGTTTAAAACGACCATACCTTTGTCTTTATTGAATAATTTAAATGGATCTGAATCTTGTAGGGCTAAAGGAGTGTAACCAGCTGGCATTACATTTTTATAAACTATATCTACACCTAATAAGGCAGCCAGACCGCCTAAACTAGATTTTGCAACAAAATTTCTTCTCTTCAAAACTCAAGTTATTTGAGTTAAAGTTAAGATATTTAATAAACTAAAAATAAGATTTAAACTTCTATTGTTTTCCCTTTTTTAGCACCCTTAAAAACATAAGTATACAACCACATTAACGTAAATGAAGGAATTATATCGAACCCTGGTATAATCTCTTCTAAGAAAGTAAATGCACCCGCTGCTTGCCCTACCTTGCCTTTATACATTCTGGTCATGAGCCAACCAGCTAGGGGCGCCCAAACTATATCTGAAAATTCACCTACAAAAGGTATTACGAAAGACAACATACCGATGCCGTCAAAAAGCAACCCCATAAAAAGCTGCTTGTATTTTTTATCTTTTAAAATTGACATATTGAAAAATTAGGTATTCTAACTTAAGAATACAACAAAGATGCCAAATTTTAAAAATAAATGAACAACAGATTTTAAGTACTATTAAGAAAGTTTAGCGCTTATGAGTTTCAAGAACTCGTTTCTTGTCTCGATTTTTTCGAACTGGCCTCTAAATCCTGATGTTGTAGTAACCGAGTTTTGTTTCTGAACACCACGCATCATCATACACATATGAGAAGCTTCAATAACAACAGCTACACCTTTTGGTTTTAAGGTATCATTAATACATTCTAGAATATCGTGCGTAAGTCTCTCTTGTACTTGTAATCTTCTAGCGAAAACATCAACTACACGGGGTATTTTACTTAAACCAACTATTTGACCATTAGGTATATATGCAATATGTGCTTTACCAAAAAATGGTAACATGTGGTGCTCGCACAAAGAATATAATTCAATATCCTTTATGATAACCATGTCATCATATGCTTCTTTAAACATTGCCCCTTTTAAAATCTCTACTGGGTCTTGCTTATACCCTTGAGTTAAAAACAACATGGCTTTAGCGGCACGTTCTGGCGTTTTAACCAAACCTTCCCTCTCTACATCTTCGCCTATTTCATCGATAATAGATGAATATCTGCTTTTAACTTCGTCGGTAATTTCAAGATTGTATTCTTCTAAATTTCTATATGGGGACATAAAATCGCTATTTGTGTTTAACCTAATTTAGTTTAAGTTGAACAAATTTAATATTTTCTTTTATCATCCAACGCAAATAAGTCATAAATATATTTAGCCGAGCACAAATGACATCGTATAATAAGAACGGTAACAACTTAAAGAGAAATACTATTTTTACCCTGCTCCTTTTTCATTAATTTTGAATTTAAGCATAACAATACCTCAAAAACTAATTGCTCATGATAAAAGCTTCTAACATTCATAAATATTACGGAGAATTAGAAGTTCTTAAAGGTGTTGATCTTCATATAAAAAAAGGAGAAATCGTTTCTATTGTTGGTGCTTCCGGAGCTGGAAAAACCACGTTATTGCAAATTTTAGGCACTTTAGATGTTCAGTCGAATCGTAAGGATAGTACATTACTTATCAATAACATTGAAACTACTAATTTGAATGACAAAGATTTAGCGAAATTCAGAAATGAACATATTGGCTTCATTTTTCAGTTTCATCAATTGCTTCCTGAATTTACGGCCATTGAAAATGTATGCTTACCTGCATTCATAAAAAAAACTCCGAAAGCAGAAGCAGAAGTTAGAGCAAAAGAGCTTTTAGATTTCTTAGGCTTATCGCATCGCTATAATCATAAACCATCAGAACTATCTGGTGGAGAACAACAACGAGTAGCCGTTGCCAGAGCCTTAATCAACAACCCATCAATAATCTTTGCTGATGAACCTAGTGGTAATTTAGATTCTGAAAGTGCCGATAATCTTCATAAGTTGTTTTTTGAATTACGGGAAAAATTCGGACAAACATTTGTTATCGTAACCCACAACAGCGAACTGGCAGAAATGGCAGACAGAAAATTAACTATGGTAGATGGTAAAATTGTAGACAAAGAAATCATTTTAGCATAAGCGAAAACATATGCTAGAAGAACTTTTGTTATTTGCTAAGAATCCTGTTTATGAACAGGATAGTACAACTTCATTTTCAAACAAATTAAGAACATTTTTTAAATTATTGCTTGTAGCATTATGTACAAGTATTGTGCTACTAATAGTCGCAAGTTTAGTTGAAAATCTTCTTCAGTTAGAGATGGGTAAACATGCGATGGACGATTTGTTCGATAACTATTCAGTTGCTCTTATTTTCTTTTTAGCTGTAGTGATTGCACCATTTTTTGAAGAACTATTATTTAGGGGCCCTCTTTTATTTTTTAAAGATGCCAATTATTTCAAAATAGTCTTTTATGCATTTACTATAGCTTTCGGGTTCATGCACATTAGTAATTTTGAAATGAGTACTCAAGTATTACTGTTTTCCCCACTATTGGTCGCACCACAAATTGGTGTTGGTTTTCTTTTAGGGTTTATACGCGTTAAATTCGGACTAATTTGGTCAATGGCACTGCATGCTTGTTACAACATGGTATTAGTTGTACCTGTACTGATTATGCAAATTTTAGATATACCGATTGAATGACAAAAAGCGAATTAAAAGTATTTTTAGACGAGAAGGTTATTCAATATAATAATCCTGAGTTTTTAGAAACAGACCCAATACAGATTCCGCATCTCTTTACATCAAAAGAAGACATTGAAATAAGTGCTTTTTTAACTGCTACCATAGCTTGGGGCAACAGAAAGAGCATCATCAATAATTCGCATAAACTTATGGAAAGAATTGGGCAAAGTCCGTATGACTTTGTTCTAAACCATACCGATGAAAATCTCGAAAATTTAGCCGGATTCGTTCATAGAACTTTCAATGATAGTGATCTTACTTATTTTATTCAGAGTTTAAAAAACATCTACACCAATCATAATGGATTAGAAGGAGTTTTTACAAAACATCAAGGCAAGGACAGCTTACAGCCTACAATTTCAGAATTCAAGAAAATATTTTTTGAATTACCATATGAGCAACGTACAACAAAGCATGTTTCTGATCCAGTAAAAGGTTCTGCCGCGAAAAGAATAAATATGTTTTTACGGTGGATGGTCAGAGACGCTTCTACCAAAGTAGACTTCGAAATCTGGAAAGATATTAATCCCTCAAAGTTATCTTGCCCTTTAGATGTACATTCTGGTAATGTAGCGAGAAAACTAGGTTTATTAAAACGGAAGCAAAATGATGCTAAAGCGCTTGCCGAATTGGATAAAAACTTAAGAAAACTGGACCCATTGGATCCAGTTAAATATGATTTTGCTTTATTCGGATTAGGAGTTTTTGAAAAATTCTAATTGACCTTTTCAAATTGTTGGTCGGTCAATGTTTTCATAAAAGCGATAATTGCTTTCGATTCTACTGCAGTTAAGTTCAAAGAATCTGGAGGTAAGGTTTGATAAGGTACATCTAGACCCATTCCTTGACCTCCACCAACATTATAAAACTCTACCACTTCCTCTAAAGTTGTATATACCCCATTATGCATATAAGGTCCCGTTAAATCTACATTACGCACAGTTGAAGTTTTAAAGAAATGTTTCTTCTCCTCCACTTCATATGGGTAATATTGACCCCAATCATCATCTAAAACCGGATTTTCGAAACTTGCGTTCTTAGGCACACCAAGATTCTCAAATTCGCTCTCCATATATTTTGGAGGCACCGTACCATTAAAAGCAGGAGGAAAATGGCAAGTTGCACATGCTGCTTTCCCCATAAAAAGATTAAAACCATCAACTTCTTCGTTGGTCATTGATTCTTCTAATCCGTTTATATTTCGGTCAAATTTAGAATCGAAACTAGAAAGACTTCTTATATAAGTAGCAATCGCATTTCTAGCATTCATATTGGTTATTTTACCATCGTAGAGTGAATCAAATTGAACTCTGTAAACTGGCTGTTGTTGTATTTTTTCTTCCAGTTGTTCTAAATCGATATGAAACTCATTTTCGTTATTGGTAACACCTACAATCTGATCTTCTAACCCGTCTGCCCTACCATCATAAAATAATGAACGCTGATAAACCGCATAAGTTAATGTGGGTGAATTACGTTGTAGTTCTTTTCCATTTACACCGATTGCTTTTACATGACCATCTGTAAAAGCTTTTTCTTTAATATGGCAGGTAGCGCAACTAATTGTACCAATACTAGACAATGTTTTGTCGTTGAATAGTTGGCGACCTAATTCTCTTCTTTCTTCCGTAATTTCTGGAGCTCTTTGCATCGAGAACATTTTCATATTAAAAAAGTTCTTTTCAAATAAACTTGTAGCATTCGGGTTCAATGATCGAGAATCACTTAATTCAACATCCCAATCTTGAGCAGTTTTTAAAGCTAATTCTAACTGTTGATTGGTATGCTCTTTTATAAAAGTATAACGATCAAATTCATCGAAGTTGCCTTTTTTTAAAGTGGCAATGGTAGCTGCTATTTCAGTACTCCAGTCAACATATAATTCCCTATTGGTAAAAGCATCTTTATAAATATCTAAAACCTTTTGTATAGATTCATAATTATAAACCGCTTCATTTAAGGAGTTCGAAAGCATAGGCGAATCAAAACCTGTAATCCCTTTTGTTGCGATATTTACAATAGCATCGCGAATCATTTTTAGATGATGTCTATCTCGCTGCGCAATTAAAATATGATTCTTTTTTACAAAAGGTATTCTAACCTTTAAGTAGGTTAAGACGGAGTTCAATTCTTTATTAGAAAAGCCTTCTTCAGCATATAAAAGCTCTTCTAAAACTTGAAAACTCTTTGGGTCTTGAATCTTAATATCTTGATGGTCATCTATTTCTACTTTTAACAAGTTAGGTGCATTCATAGATACATAATTCTCATAATCATACCCTATGAGCATTGGCTCTACCCTTTTATACCATGCTCTACTTTTAAGAAAAAGCTCTTTATTTTTTGATACGGAATTCAAGGTATCTATCTGTTGCATGTAATGGGAAGTACTGTCTAGAGTAATAAAATAATAATCACGTATAGCATCATTGAACATCGATTGCTCGCTATTTGTAATCATTAATTTTGGATTTGATTCCTCATGTTTACAGGATAGAAAAATACCCAACATCGCTATGAAAATCAATTTATTATGAACTGCTCTCATGTTATTTATTGAAATTGTAATGAATAGAAAAGGTTCCCAATGAAGGGAACCTTTTTAAAAGAATTTATGAAGTATATTATCTAGGCAAACCTGTCAATTTAAAAAGAACAGAACCTTCTAAAGAAGCACTACCCTCACTAATAGCTGTTGGATCAACAAACTTAAGTCCGTCAGCCCTAACCGCAGTTTCGGGTGTAGTACTGTAATTCCATCCATGTACTTGAGCACCACCAATAAAGGTTGGTTCAGATGCACCTATGATATCAGTAACATCAAATAACCCGGTAATTTCCCACATACTATCAGTATTTCCTATACCAACGCTAGATGCAAAAGTTTGATTACACTCCATCACTTCAACAAAACTACCTGTGTTTAAATCTAACTGCCATAATTTTGCGAATCCGGTAATATCAGCGTTCAAATCACTATAACCATTTGGATCTTCTTGAACGTAAGCATAGTTTTCAGTAACCATTATATTATCAGGAGAATGAAGACCATCACCTTTACCACCTTCAATATCGCCATCTACAACTACCGTAAGAACTGCATCGGCAGTTGGGTCAGTATCATTTAATTCTAACTTATATACACGACCAAAACCGGTACCTCTTAAGTTCAAATCTGGGTTATCGCCACGAATTCTTCCTGTTGCATTGAAATATACTTCTCTTTGCGCATCGGCAGAACCTCTTCGCCAGTCAATATCTTCAATTCTTTGAAAACCAATTGCAGAAGCATCGATAGCTTCTTGATTTAACTCGTCTATAGTTCTTTCAGTAACTTCTACCCATTCTACGTCATAAGCAACATCTTCAGACATTCCCATTTCAAATAGCTGTCCGCCTTCACCAGGTAAAGACTCTACAGGATTTTTTCCTCTTAAAACATATAACTTTCCACCGTAAAGATCACCTCTAGCAGCAACATACATTCCAAAATGAGCCTGTGGGTATACATTATCGCTATGATCATCTCCCATAAAAATAACAGTTTGAGAAGCATATGCATCTTTACCGATGGCAACGGCATTTTCAGTAGACCATTCCCCTAATGCAGGTAATCTTTCTACTTCTACCCTATCTTCTTTTGACCGAAAAGGATTCACTTTATAAACACCCTTTGCGTTACCGCCCCATTCGCCACCAGCAAGGTATAAAGGTCCGAAACCATGCTCTTCAACTGTTATAGCAGAACCAGAACACATAGCCGTAAATGCTGTAGCTGTTGAATTAACGATATAATCGCCTTGTAATGGTTGAAGTTCTGAGTTTAACATTATTCTCGCAATAGAATAATCTGCCTCTAAATTATTAATCAACGCGTAATTTCCATCTTCAGTAGGAAAAAGTGCAGCACCATCCATATAAGAACCGTAAACAAAAGTAGAATCGGACTCTAGTATATCGGCAGAAGACATAATCATATTAAGTTCGGCGGATCCTGCAAATGCACCTTTAAGTTCAAATAATTCATTCGGAGTTACAGAACTAGTTAATGGTATTGATTCTGCCAAAGTTAAATCTTGACCGTCAACACCATCTTCTCCGTTAATTCCATCAGCGCCATCGACACCATCAATGCCGTTTGTTCCATTTGTACCATCAGCACCATCTTCGCCCTCACAGCTCATTACTGCCAATCCGAGGCAAGAAAGAATCATTGCTTTGAATAGTAAATTTTTTGATTTTTTCATCATCAATATAGTTTTTAGGTTATGAATGCCAAAACTATATAGACAACCTTTTAGAAAGGTTCACTGAAAATTAGCAATTGATGAAGAGAAGTTTATGCTTATGTTAAGATGTAAAATTAACTTGAATTTGAAGTGATCTAAACTTGAAATTCAAGTTAATTTAAATGTAAAACCTATGATTTACAATATGTTACGACACTATACCTAAATCACCTAAAGACAAGGCTTGTTCTTTACCACCTTCTGCGATTGATTTATAAATAGCTTCAACGATAATCATATCTCTTTTTCCCATTTCGCCCGGAGCGATGTTTTTTGTATCTAATAGTACATGCTTAGCAAAATCGTCCATCTGCAAAGCCTGTTGTCTTTTAAATGGAAACTCTATAGTATCACCGTTAGATGTTCTTCCGCTAATTGGTCCGTAACTATGAGCAGGATCCAACTCAAACCAACCATTGCTACAATGACATTTTAATCGATTACCATTTGCGTTGTGTGAAGTCATCATATGTGCAACCGCACCATTTGCAAATTTAAATTGTGCGGTAATGGTTTCATCGGTATCCTTAAAATAGTCGGGTCGGGTACTAAACTCTTGTGCAGAAACAGAAATAGGATTTTGACCTGTACCATAAATACTAGTTTGTATCGCATATACGCCCATATTCATTAACGCACCACCACCAGAAAGCGACTTATTTAATCGCCATTGATAAGGGTTACCATTAGAAACATATCCTGCATCTGAAGAAACAAAAAGCACATCTCCGAACGTTTTCTCTTTTACATATTTCTTTACCTCATTGGTATAAGGGTCGCTCTGCATTCTGTAACCAACACCCAATTTTACATTATTCTCTTTACAAGCATTTATTATAGCATCGCATTCTTCAACACTAACAGCCATTGGTTTTTCGCAAATGACATGTTTACCAGCTTTTGCAGCACGAATACAAAAATCTACATGCATACTATTCGGTAATGCCACATAAACGATATCGATATCATCGTTCTTTGCTATAATATCAAAATTATCGTAATTATAAATATTCTTTTTTGACAGGTTATATTTCTCTTTCCAAATGCCTTCTTTCTCTTTGGTTCCTGTAACAATACCAGCCAAATAACAATGTTCAGTTTCTAATAATGATGGTGCAAGTTGATGTTCACTATAACTTCCTAAGCCTACTAAAGCAATACCTAATTTTTTATTCATAGATTTCGTAGTAAATGCTTTTGCCAGAGGCATGTTAGATAACAATGTGGTTCCTAATATTCCTTTGGCAGCTATACCACTAAATGAGCGTCTTGATAATTTCTTCATGAGTCTATTTTAATGCTTTAGAAAATTAAATAAAAATCATTGAAATTCATCAAATCTATTATGAATTTAATATTAAGAATATACAGTACTATAAAGTGTCTAATTCCATATTAATGTATTCAAAAATTAAGAATTGATATTAAAAGTTTAAACAATAATGACGGAAGCAAATATTGAGCTTTTATTCTTATTTTCGTTTTACAACAGAACCTTATCAAACCATGAAAAAACTTCTACAATTAACCATTTGTATGGCTGCTTCGATAATCGTAGCCCAGTCTAGAGAAATACCTGTCGACACCGTTATCACCACAACCCACAATGCAACCATTAACGGTGTTACTTTTGCTTATACCGCGCAAACAGGTACACAACCCGTGTGGGATGAAAATGCAAAACCTATTGCAACCTTGCATTACACTTATTATACACGAAATAATATCAAAGATCGCGCTGCAAGACCATTATTAATATCGTTTAATGGCGGACCAGGTTCTGGATCTGTTTGGATGCATTTGGCGTATACAGGTCCAAAAATATTAAAGATCGATGACGAAGGATACCCGGTACAGCCATATGGTGTAAGTGCAAATCCGCATTCGGTTTTAGACGTAGCAGATATTGTATACGTTAACCCTGTTAATACCGGATACAGCAGAACTATACCTGCAAGCGGAAAAGAAGTTGATAGGGATAAATTCTTCGGAATTAATGCCGATATAAAGTATTTGGCAGAATGGTTGAACACCTTTGTTACTAGAAACAATAAATGGCGCTCACCAAAATATATCATTGGTGAAAGTTATGGAGGCACCCGTGTTATGGGACTTTCTTTAGCACTGCAAGAACAACAATGGATGTACCTGAATGGTGTAATTATGGTTTCACCTGCCGATTATAAAGTGATACAAAACTCCGGACCGGTTGCTGAAGCTATAAACTTACCATATTATACAGCGGCAGCTTGGCATCATAAAATGTTACCTGCAGCATTACAGAGTAAAGATTTACTTGAAATTTTGCCAGAATCAGAGGCGTATACTATAGATAAATTAATGCCAGCATTGGCGAAAGGCGGATTTATCGATGCGTCGGAGAAAAATGCTATAGCAGATAAAATGGCTTATTACTCCGGATTAAATAAAAAAGACATTCTTGATCAAAACCTAGTAGTGCCTACCTCGTTTTTTTGGAAAAACCTTTTAAAAGATAAAAGTGGATATACAGTAGGTCGTCTAGATTCTAGATATTTAGGTATTGACAAACAATTGGCAGGTATGAAGCCAGACTATAACTCTGAATTAACATCTTGGCTACATAGTTTTACCCCGGCAATCAATTATTATTTGCAAGAAGAACTGAATTTTAAAACAGATGTGAAGTATAATATGTTCGGGCCTGTACACCCTTGGAACAATGATGACGATAATACTAGAGAAGATTTAAGACTGGCAATGGCACAGAACCCGTACTTGAACGTAATGGTACAATCTGGATATTACGATGGTGCTACTACCTATTTTAATGCAAAATATACCATGTGGCAAGTAGACCCCAGCGGTCGTATGAAAGATAGATTCAGCTTTAAAGGCTACCGATCTGGGCACATGATGTATTTAAGAAGAGAAGACTTAAAAACTGCAAATGATGACATTCGTGATTTTATAACACGAACAGTAGCAACAGATAGAAGTGCTAAATATTAAAAGATATTAGAAATTTACTCTTCTAAAACAGTAGAAGACATTCCCAATACAAGCAATGAATTTATTTCTGTTGTTTCTGTTGGGAATTTCTTTTTTAACCTAAAATCTGCTGTTTTAATAGCATCTCTATAAAGTTGTTCTCTTTTACGTTGTTTTTTTTTCTTAAAAATATCAATTGTAAAGCCGACGGTAGCACCACCTAGAACGGTAGCCAAAAGATCTTCATTGCTCCAACCGCCATATTGTTTTTGATCAATACTTTCTTTTGCCAAACCAATCAGCAAACTACCACCAACAGCACCAACGAACGTCCAAGTTCTGTCACCGTCAGAAATTTCATTAGCTACTCCGGCTCCTACCAAACCATAAAGATTACCTCCTAAAAAGTGAAGTACTTTATCTTGTTCTATTTGACCTTGTACGCTGTTGAGTGACAGCAAGAATAGTAAAGAAGCGAAAATATTTTTCATATTGCGCAAAGATAAAAATTCTATATCATGCATCTCGTATAAAAATCGTTACTATTAGTTAGTTAAATTCTCTGTAGCTGTATTTTATATTATCTTACATTATTTTAAACTATATGGAACTAAAGAATTTTATCAAGAGTCTATCTATCATGCATTTGTTCTTACTTATTGGACTAAGTATTTTTACAATCTGGGTGATTTTTCAAATCAACACCTTTAATACAGACAACAATGGTGAGAGCGTGTTTTTATATGCCGTACCGGTATTTGCTATGATTGGTTATTTTGGCAGTCAATGGATTTTTAAAAAAATGACTTCTAAAATTCAGTTAAACACGCGATTAGAAGACAAATTAAAAAAATATCAATCTGCCTTGCATATAAAATATGCACTTATTGAAATGCCTGCTTTTATTGGGCTCTTTGCCTATTATAATACAGGTAACGCATTACCACTGGTAATATCAATTTGTTTGTTGGCTTATTTAGCCGTACAGAGACCAAATAAAGATCACATCATTAAAAATGTTCCATTGACCACAGAAGAACAGGGTCTAATTCAAAAAGCATAAACAACCAACAAAATGAAAAAAGTAAACACTTTAATTTTAACCTTTATGTTATCATTTCTAGGTTTAACAACAATTAATGCACAAGACTGGGCAGATTTAAAACATTTTGAAGAAGCTAATGCCGAAGTACCAGCAGCAGATGATGAAGACCGGGTAGTATTTATGGGCAACTCAATTACAATAGGTTGGTTAAACAAGCATCCTGAGTTTTTTGAAGGCAAATCATATATTAATAGAGGTATAAGTGGGCAGACTACGCCACAGATGCTCATACGTTTTAGACAAGATGTAATTAATCTACATCCGAAAGTAGTGACAATATTAGCTGGTACTAATGATATAGCAGGCAATACAGGTGTGTCAACCTTAGCAATGATTATGGATAATATAAAAGGTATGGCAGAACTTGCCCAGGCAAATGGTATTAAGGTCATTTTATCTTCTACCCTACCTGCTTATGATTACCCATGGAAACCAGGCTTAGAACCATCAGGTAAAATCATCGAATTAAATAAAATGATAAAAGAATATGCCGATTCTAAAGGTCATATCTATTTAGATTATTTCTCTGCCATGGTAGATGAACGTAATGGCTTACCAAAGAAATACGCTCTAGACGAAGTACACCCAACCGTTGAAGGTTATAAAGTGATGGAACCATTGGTAGAAGCAGCCATTGCAGAAGCTTTAAATAATTAAAATTCAACCAAAATATTGATTCTAAAATCTAACTTTTAAAACTAGATAAGATTTGATTATTTTTGGAAAAATAAGATTACTATAAAAATGAAAAAAACACTATTTCTATTGGTCGCTACGGCCATGTCATGCAATTCTTCTCAAAAAACCGTTATAGATGCCGCAACAGAAGAAGCATCATCAGTTGCATCTGAAATTTCATTTGCCGAAACGATTACAGAAGCAGAATTAAAAGAGCATTTATATATCTATGCTTCAGATGAATTCGAAGGCAGAGAGACCGGTCAACCAGGTCAAAAGAAAGCAATAGCGTATCTAAAAGCCGAGTATGAAAAACTAGGCATACCCGCAGCGAAAAAAGATGGCAACTATTTTCAAGAAGTACCATTAGAAATAAGTAAACTTCCTACTGGTAAATTAACTGTTGATGGTACCGATTTTGCTGTTGGCGAACATGTACTAACTTTTTCAGCAGCAAACACTTCAACAGATGATATTATATATGCTGCTTATGGAATAGATGATGATAACTATTCTAACTATAATGATCTTAATATTGAAGGTAAAATAGTCTTAATGAAGTCTGGTGAGCCAAAAAACGCTGATGGAACCTTTGTAATTTCTGGTACAACCGAAGCTTCTCACTGGAGCAATATGTCAGAATCATTGACAAAAAGAGTACAGATTGCTATGGATAAAGGCGCTATTGGTGTGCTGTATTATGATGCAGATAATTTTAGTCGATTTAAACGCAGGTTCGAATCAATGAAAATAAATAATAGCGGCAGAATGGAAGTAGTAGATAATAACGCTCCTGAATTCTACAACTTGTTCATTGATCAAACACTAGCTAAAAGCTTTTTATCAACTATTGATACTGATGACAAGCCTCAAATTTTGAGCAAAAAATTGCAATTAGATTTTGAAAGTTCTAATGATAACATTTCATCAGAAAACGTTGCCGCCATATTAAAAGGTACTGAAAAACCAAATGAATATTTAGTGATTTCTTCGCACTTAGATCATATAGGTATCACTGGTGATGGTGAAATAAACAATGGTGCCGATGATGATGGTTCTGGTACTGTAGCACTATTAGAAATTGCCGAGGCTTTTAAGAAAGCAGCAGATGCAGGTAACGGACCAAAAAGATCCATTGTTTTCTTACATGTTACGGGTGAAGAAAAAGGATTGTTAGGTTCTCAATATTACACAGATGTAGATCCAATTGTGCCGCTTGCGAACACTGTCGCTAATTTAAATATTGATATGATCGGTAGAATAGACCCTGAACGTGAAGGAGACCGCAACTATATCTATTTAATAGGTTCAGATAAATTAAGTTTAGAACTTCATAACCTTTCTGAAGAGGTAAATAAAAAATTCACGAATATTGAATTGGATTATACTTATAATGATGAGAATGATCCAAATCGTTTTTATTACAGAAGTGACCATTATAACTTCGCTAAAAACAATATTCCAATTATATTTTATTTTAACGGTACTCACGCCGATTACCACAGACCAAGTGATACACCAGATAAAATAAACTACGACCTTTTAGAAAACAGATCTAGATTAGTTTTTTATACGGCATGGGAAATTGTGAATAGAGCCAATAAGTTGAAATTAGACTAACAATCAACTTTTTAAAATTTTGAAAAGCCTTGTAATCTTTATGATTTACAAGGCTTTTTTATGCTTTATACTTAAAGTATGTAAATGGTCTAAAACAAAAAAGTCTTAGAAATGAATCTAAGACTTTTTATCTGCCTTTTAGGGTGGAAGACCGGGTTCGAACCGGCGACCCTCGGTACCACAAACCGATGCTCTAACCAGCTGAGCTACAACCACCATTTGTAAGCGAGTGCAAAGATAATTTTTTTAAACAGTTCTAACAAATAATAATTTGAAAATTCAATAAATATTTAATTTTAAGAATCATTTATAATAATTTTTCTAACTTGAAGTTTTATTTAACACAACCTATTAAGATTATACCACATTCATAATGCATTCTATATCAAATTATAAGCATAATTTTTTTCTATTTGCATTTATATGTACCAGCTTTTTTACTGGTCTCGCTCAAAAAGACAGTATTAATTATTTTCATGAAAAAATTTCGAAATTAACCAATTCCCCTAATTTTTCAGCAAACTCACCTAATTACATTGACAACCTAAACCAGCTCTCTTATTACCAAAGACTTATAGAACAAGACTCGTCGCTAATAAATGCAGAACGAGCACTTGCTCTGAGTAAGAAAAATAAATATATACAAGGTGAGCTTGAAGCCTTGTCAAATCTTGCAACTATATACTTATACACAGCTCAAACAGATAAGTCAATTGATTTCAGTTTAGAGACCATAAAAAATCCTGATTTAAAGAATTACCCAAAAACAGAAATGAAAATTTATAATATTCTTGGACAAGGATATTATTTCAAAAATGACTACCCTTCCACTTACATTCAATTCTTACATACACTAGCTATAGCAGAAAAGAATAATGATCAATTTCACTTGTTTCGAATGAATATGAATTTGGGCACTATTTTTAATCGCTTAGAGAATCCTGAGGAGGCTTTAAAATATTATGCTGTTGCCTTTAAACTCGTTAAAAATTTAAAAGACCCTACTAAAGAAGCTATGCTGCTAAGTAATATGGCATTCTTAAATATTGAGTTAGGAAATTTAGAACAAGCAAAGATTGAATTAGACGAAACATTTGCGTTGTTAGAAAAAAATAAGCAGCTAACATGGTTGGCTTGGACCTACTCTACATTAGGGTTATATTATTTAAAATTAAATGATTTTGAAAATGCCTTAGTGAATTATCAGATATCTTTAGATATGCATGATGGGTTCAATGATATTAAAGCAAAGGCTGAAGTAAAATATGGTCTTGGAAAATCATATTTAGGACTTAATAATTTAGTAAAAGCTAAGACGAATATAAATGAAAGTGTACCGCTTTTTGTATCTTCTGATTATGAAAAAGGTCTTGAAAAAGCATATAGAACGTTATATCAAATTAACAAAAGTCAAGATAACCTAGCCGAATCTTTAAAATATCTTGAATTAACCGAAAAACTTTCTAACGACAATTTCAAGAAAAAGAACAGACATGATTTAACGATGTTTAATGCTAAATTAAATCTAGAGAAAGAAACCGAAAATCTAAAAGCTCAGAATGAATTAGCGTTAAACCAGCAACGTAAATACGTAAAATGGTCACTTGCAGGACTATTTGCTTTAATGATCATTGTATTCATAGTCTTAAAAGCCAATAAGCGAGAAAAAGTTCTAAATAGAAAATTAGCTAGCCAAGCAGAAATTTTAAACAAAAATCAAGAGAGTCTTACTGAAATTAACGCCAATCAAGATCATCTGTTTTCAATTGTCGGTCATGACTTAAGAGGTCCCATTAATTCACTAAATGAAATTCTGACGCTTTATTTAGAAGATTCTGAAGGTAAAGTATATTTCGAAAAATTTGCCCCACAACTTAAGGAAGACCTAGAGCAAGTTCAATTTACCATGGACAACTTATTGCATTGGGGAAAAACACAAATGCAAGGCAGTACTATTAACGTAAGAAGCATTTCTGTAAAGTATGAACTAGATATCATATTACAATTGTACAGAAATGAGATAAACAAAAAGTCTATTATAATCAAAAACCAAGTTGCTGCAAAACATAAAGTATTTGCTGATCAACAGCAGTTCAATATTATTTTTAGAAACCTAATCAATAATGCCATTAAATTCACTCCGAATAATGGTATGATTACTATTTCAACAGAAATAAAAAATAAAAATCTAGTAATACAAGTTTCAGATACTGGTGTGGGTATGACGGAAACCGATGTTCAAAAGCTTTTCAGCAATGCCGAAAACTTCTCTAAATATGGTACAAATTTTGAAAAAGGAACCGGTTTGGGACTGCGCTTAGTAAAAGCAATGGTTATAAAAAACAATGGAGAAATAATAGTGAAAAGTAAACCTAACAAGGGTAGTCAATTTATAGTTGAATTACCTGTAGATATGGTTTAATTTATTTTGAAATTTTATACTCCTCATTCCTCATGCCACTTTTAAACAGTTGGGAGTTCGTTTTATAATCAGTATGCAATCAAAATAATATTTACCTCCTCAAAGTCCAATTCATCGACCAATTACATCTTTAAAACGATAAAACACGCAATAAATCGCGTTTCACAACATTTATTGCTTTTCCATAAAGTTCTAAACTAATTTTAGAATCGCATTATTGAGCGAGCTTTATGAATCGTAGAATACTAAAACCATTTTTGCAAGACAGCCTCCTAAAAGGTTGCATCGTGGTATTCTTTTTTTTAAGCTTTTCTACAAACAGTATTTCTGCACAAAGTTCTAAAAGAGATACATTGATACAAGAACTAGAGGACTTAAAAAACTCTACTTCCTTTAGCGCCAAGGATACACTTTATATTAAAAATCTAATTGATCTTGCTGCAGAATATCGCTATCATAATTTAGATACATTACTTACACTTAGTAAAAAAAGTCTAGACCTAAGTAAGAAGGCAGGTTATATAAATGGAGAGATTAGTTCTTACCATTCTTTGGGAGGTTATTATTCTGACAAAGGAAAGATTGATCAGGCTATTTCAAATTTTACAAAGGCATATAACCTCGCTAATCAGCATAATAATGATTTACTAAAAGCTGGCATCTTAAACGACTTAGCCAAAGAATATGGTTATAAAGGTGAATATTCAAAAGCTTTAAAATGGTACTTGGCTACCATTGAAATCGCAGAAGAAAATGATTATAAAAATATTATATCTATTGTAAACGACAATATTGCGCATTTATATCTTGAACAAAAAGATTACGAACAAGCAATGGTGTTTTTACAGAGATCCAAAGACATTCACGAAGACATAGGTAATCCTATATTTCTAGCTGAAACATTAAGCAATATCGCGTCTACTTATGCAGAAATGAATGAGTTAGATTATGCCATGTATAATGTTAATGTGAGTATAGCCACTTTTGAAAAAGAACGAATTTTAGAATGGTTAGCATACTGTTATGAAATTAAAGGAAAAATATATTTAAAAAAGAATAAAAACACTTGGGCTCTTTACTGGTATAAGCAAAGTGAACTTTTACATAAAGAAATAGAAGATGATCGCGGAAAAATAGATTTGCTAAATGGTATGACGGAGGCCTTTTTAAATCTTAAGAAAGATAGTGTAGCTGAAGTATATGCATTAAACGCATTTGACCTTTCTAAAAAAATCGGCCTAAGAAGCGGAATCAAAAATAGTACACACAAATTAGCTAAAATATTTAAGGATAAAAAAGACTTCGAGAAATCGCTTTGGTATCATGAAATTTATCAAGCTACTTATGAGTCTCTATCAGCAACTAATAATGAAAAAGCATTGAACATGCTTAAAACTAGGGTAGAATATGACCAACAAAGGCAGCAATTAATTATTGAAAATGAAAAAGCTTTAGCGAAACGAAATATATACATTTACATTTTTATTGTAATACTTATAATCTTCGCCATTATCACCTTTCTAATTCATAGAAATGAAAAAGAACAGAAAAAATTAAACTTAGAGCTTAGACACAAAAAAGCAGATTTAGAAGAAAAGCAAGCTTATTTGAACGAACTTAATCAAACGAAAAATAAACTATTCTCAATCATCGGTCATGATTTAAGAGGACCAATAGGTGCATTTCAAGGGCTCTTAAAATTATTTAAAGAAGGAGAAATGAGTAAGGAAGAATTCTTGAATTTTGTACCGAAACTAAAAGTAGATATCGATACTATTTCATTTACCCTTAACAACTTACTATCATGGGGTCAGACACAAATGAATGGGTCAATTACAAGACATTCTGTAACAAACTTAGATTGTATAGTCGAGGAGAATATTGCATTACTATCTGAGATTGCAGAAGCTAAGTCAATCACTTTAGTAAACAGAATTGAGCCAAATTGCCAAATTTGGTCAGACCCGAACCAAATAGATATTATTATAAGAAATTTATTGAGCAACGCCCTAAAGTTTACGCCTAACAATGGTCAAATTATTATTGGTGCTATTCAAAAGATTAAAACATGCGAAATATATGTTAAGGATAACGGTTTAGGCATGACTGAAGATATTATTGACAAATTATTTGAAAAAGACTCTAACCATACCACCTACGGCACCAATGATGAAAAAGGTACCGGATTAGGACTTTCGTTATGTAAAGAAATGGTCGAGAAAAATAATGGTAAAATATGGGTACATAGTGCCCTAGGTAAAGGCTCTAGTTTTTATTTCACCATACCAAGATTACAGAAACAATATAAAGAATCTGCTTAAATTAAATGGTCAAGCGAATTTACCGCTAACATTCTTTCGACCGTAAATCCTTCGGCATAGTCAACACCCACCAATCTACCTAAATCTTTAGCTCTATAATGTACGCTTTCGATAAAGGTTTTGCTACTTATAGGTGTTTCTGGCTCGTTGCTTTTTGGATCATGAAACTGAGATGTATATGCTAAAATCGCATCGGTCTTAGCTTCAATATAATCACTGATATCTACCACAAAATCGGGAGTAATATTCTTCCACTGTATGAAGTGATATACTAACTTAGGGCGCCATTCTTGTTGGCTTTCCTCCCCTATTTTTGTTTCTATACGCCTTAATCCGCTTAAAAAACAAGCGTCACTAACAAGCTTACTACCTTTACCATGATCAATATGTCGATCATCAATAGCATTGCACAAAACAATTTGCGGCCTGTATTTACGAATCATTTTTATAATCTCGAGTTGGTGGGTTTCATCGTTTACGAAAAAGCCATCTCTGAATCTTAAATTTTCACGAACTGCTACACCTAAAATCTTTCCTGCATTCGCTGATTCTTGATCACGAATTTCAGCAGAACCTCTTGTACCCAATTCACCACGGGTTAAATCTACAATGCCTACTTTTTTACCTAGTGCAATTTCTTTGGCAATGGTACCGCCTGCCCCTAATTCTGCATCATCAGGATGCGCTCCAAATACTAAAATATCCAACTTCATGCTATGCTAATTCTAATTGATGTAATTATTTTAAACTTTCTAAAGCTTGTAAAATATCGTGCTTTAAGTCGTCTACTTCTTCAATACCTACCGAAAAACGAATTAATCCGTCTGCTATACCTTGTTCTGCTCTAACTTCTGCACTCATCAGCGCATGAGAAGTTTGTGTTGGTGATAAAACCGTACTCTCTACCCCTGCTAAACTCATAGACGATTTTATTAATTGTAATGCTTTCTGAAATTTAGATGCATCAAAGCTAGAATTTAATTCGAACGATAACATTCCGCCGAATCCTTTCATTTGCTTTTTAGCAATATCATGATCAGGGTGCGATGGCAAACCTGGGTAATATACTTTTTCGATTTCAGATAATCCGTCTAAAAAATGAGCCATTGCCAATGCGTTCTCATTTTGTGCCCGTACACGAATACCCATCGTTTTCAGACTTCTTTCCAGTAGCCAAACCGTATAATCACTAAGACTACCGCCAAAATTCTTTGCCAAATGAAAAATACGCTCCATATTTTCTTTTGTAGAAGCTACTGCGCCTGCACAAATATCTGAATGACCACCCATATATTTGGTGGCACTGTGTATGACAACATCAATACCAAAATCAATTGGGTTTTGGTTCACCGGACTTGCGAATGTATTATCAATTAAAGTTGTGATTCCGTGTTTCTTTGCAATGGTAGCAACAGCCTCTAAATCGGTAATTGTCAATAGCGGATTCGAAGGTGTTTCTATATAAATAACCTTTGTGTTCTCTTTAATTTGAGCTTCAAACGCTTCGGCACTCCACCCTTCGGTAAAAGAATATTCGATTCCGTATTTAGAAAACTCCTCGTTCACCAAATTATATGTTCCGCCGTATAAGGTCTGTTGCAAAATCACATGGTCACCTGCTCTTAAAAAAGCCAATAAAGCTGTACTTACTGCAGCCATACCGCTACCAAATATTAGGGCAGATTCTGCATGCTCTAATGCCGCAACCTTTTTACAAAGCCCTTCTTGGTTAGGCGTATTAAAATATCTAGGATACCGTTTTACATCAACATCTTCATAAGCATAAGATGTACTCATGTATAAAGGAGAAATGGCTCCCTTATGTTGTGTATCTTCTAATTCACCGACGTGGGTACAAATAGTGTTCAAGCCTTTTTTATTCGAATTCATATGCTAATAATTATAGAAAATAAAGGTAAGAAAATAGAATGTAAACAAGCACACTATCCTACATCTGTATGTTAGCATTAAAACAGTTGAACTTAGGTCTCAAAACTGGCATTGAACTTTCAAAATTTTTAAAATTCATGTCCTAGTTTTTAAATCATCTTTATTCTCCTATCAAAACTTTATTAAAAAGGGCTAACTATTAAGAAATATGGAATATTTCATTCTAAATCTTTATAAATATGTCTACATTACTTTTTTGTATTTAGATTTAAACTTCGATACTTTTCAACCTATTTAAATTCAAACGCATGAAAAACAAACTCGCTTATTTCACCTTGCTAACTGTAGCATTTGTAGCATGCAAAAACCAAAAACCTACAACTCAAGGATATCAAGGTCAGGGAAAAAGTACCGTGGTTTCTACCTTGTCTAAACCTGTTCAAAAACAATGGAAAGGTATATGGACGTTTGATGAAGACACAACCTTCTTTAGTAATGATTTTGAAAGCGGAAGGTTAAACGGAATAACTTCTGACGGAAACAATCACTATACAGCACTAATTACAGCTGAAAACACTCCTGTAAACGTGAGTCCGTGGTATGCATTTAAAGTTTGGTCAAAAACACCTAAGACCATCACCATTAAAATGACCTATCAAGATTCTAGAAGTAGGTATTACCCAAAAATAAGTAGCGATGGCGAAAATTTTACTCCGTTAGATAGCGCCAATTTCATAGGAATAAACAAAGGAACGGGTGATTTCGGAATTAAAGCAGTACCAGAGATGGTAGAACTAAAAGTAGCAATTAGCGAAGTGCCTACTTATATCACTGCCCAAGAACTTTACGGATCTTCAAGAGTTAAAAGCTGGATAGATTCTTTAACCACCAAAGATTTCATAGCTACTTATGAAATAGGAAAAAGTAAAGAGAATAGGGCAATGAATTTAATGGAAGTTAGTACTGGTGAGAACAAAAAAGCAGTTATGGTTATTTCTAGACAACACCCACCAGAAGTTACCGGTTTTCTTGCCATGAAGTCTTTTATTGAAACATTGAGCGGAGACTCGCCAAAGGCTCAAAAGTTTAGAGACAACTATGATTTATTTGTTGTACCATTAATGAATCCTGATGGGGTTGATAACGGCAACTGGCGTCACAATATGGGAGGAATAGATTTGAATAGAGATTGGCAAGATTTCAATCAACCAGAAACAAGAAGTGTAAGAGACTTTTTAATTAAGAAGGAATCTGAAGGATATGAATTTGTTTTCGGAGCGGATTTCCATTCCACCTGGGACGATATCTACTACCCTATCGATACTACGATTACTGGTGAGAAAGGTAAAATAGTTTTTGACTGGATAAAGAATATCACCAACAGATTACCGCAAAAGCATACGAATATAAATCCGTCAAAGGATATTAAACCGACTATGGTTTCACGTAATTATTTCTATGTTAATCACGGTATGCCTGCCATTGTTTTTGAATTGGGTGATAATACGCCTAGAGATTTCTTGAAGCAAAAAGGTCAAGTAGCCGCAGAAGAACTAATGGATTTACTTGATAGTCAATAATAAAAAAGTACAAATAATTAAAAATAGAAAAAGCCTCATGGATATACCATGAGGCTTTTCGATATTGTGAATATTATCTTATTTACTATAATTAACTTTATATCTCCAATAACTGATTCCACCTAGCGCTAATACTCCGGCAACTAAATAGTAAATAAACGTTGGTGTAATTACTTGTGCACCACTAGCATAACTATGCAGACCAACTAAGTAAAAATTAACACCAAAATAGGTCATCATAATACTACCGAAGGCAACGACACTCATAAAATTAAATGTCCATTTACCTCTTAATCCTGGTACTAATCGTGTGTGAATTACAAAGGCATAAATCATAATTGAAACCAATGCCCAGGTCTCTTTTGGATCCCAGCCCCAGTATCGACCCCAACTTTCATTTGCCCATTGTCCTCCTAAAAAGTTACCAATGGTAAGCATCACAAGTCCCGTGGTCAAAGCCAATTCGTTGATTATGGTCAATTCTTTAATATTGATCGTCATACGTTCTTTATTCTTCTTAGTAGTCAGGATCATTAAGATTAGAGAAACCAAACCTAAGATCATACCTACGGTTAAAGGTCCGTAACTACCAACAATAACTGCAACGTGTATCATTAACCAATAACTGTCTAAAACGGGCTGTAGATTGGCAATAGAAGGATCAATCCAACTTTGGTGTGCTATCCATAAAAGCATAGCTGTAACAAAAGCAGATGCTGCAAACGTCATATCACTTTTACGCCCTAAAGCCCAACCCATGCCCATAGTTGCCCAAGCCACATACAATATACTTTCGTAAGCGTTACTCCAAGGGGCATGACCAGAAATATACCAGCGCAAAGCTAATCCGGCAGTATGCCAAATGAAAAGCAACATTATAGTTCCCTTAAAGAAGTAAACGGCTATGCGCCAAATAGAACGGTCTTTAAAAATCTGGAAAACAAGTGTAAAAAACATTAATAACCCTACAAGTGCATAATACTTATATAGTCTATTAAAAATATTCAATTTGTTATAAATAATCTCTGTATTGACTTTCTGTTGAGAAGGTAAAACCTCACTACCGTGATTTAGCTGATTTTGTTGAAAGGCTGCCAGTAATTTATCAGCCGAAGTGTAATCGCCACTTTGCTGTGCTTTGCCTAAAGTCATTAGGTAATATGGCATGGCATTCTTTACGAAGTTAGAATACAGTGAATCTCTAATTTCGTATTGTCCGCCTCTATATTCTACTGCTGAAATCCATTTGTTATTCTCATCATCTAATAATGGAAATATCTTAACGATATCTTGCCCTAAAGCTTGATTTAATAGGCTCAATCTAATATTGGCATCTTTAAAATCTTGTTGAAATTTATTCGGATTAGCTGTGGCTGTTGCCTCTCTTAAAAAAGGTTCTAATTTATATTGACCTTTTTCATCAAAGAAATCTGTAGCCTTCACATATTCTTGACCAGAGGGAATCCCTATTACATTTCTAATACTATCGTTCTGCGATTTCTTATCTAAGGCAATAAACTCCGTATTATACCAAACCGCAGGGTTCATCATCATAGAAAGTAGAATCTGATCAGAATTATATGCTAAGTAAGTGTCTTTTAAACTTAACTTACGAAGTAGTTCTGATGAAAAGGTATTGATGGGCTTCATTCGCCCACCTTCATCCTGTATGACCAGCTTACCAAATTTATCGGCATGCTCTTTACTGACCATACTAGCTTCAAGCAAAGAATCTATTTGTATTTTACTAGGCGCCTGTTGATGTCCTTCTTCTGGCGAATGTTGTTCTTGAGCAAAAGAGGAGAATGAAAACGCCATTAATACAGCGATAACACCGAACATTTTTTTCTTTTTGATTTTTAATTCATCTAAAGAATTAGCTAAATCTTTGAAGCGAGTTTTACCAAAAAACATAATTCCCATTAATCCTATATATAAAAGAAAATAACCAATGTAGGTAATCCAAGTTCCCCAAAAATCATGGTTTACAGATAAGGTTGTTCCTTTTTCATCGGGATCAAAACCCGATTGAAAAAATCGATACCCTTGATGATCCAATACATGGTTCATAAAAATATCATAGTCAAAAGGACGCTCATCTTCAATGGTTACTCTACTCATATATGAAGAATACCCTTTCTCGGTACCAGGATATTTTTCTGCTATAAAATCATTTAACTTAATACCAAAAGGCAAGTCATACACTTTAGAGCCATATCGAATAGAAAAATTGAGTCCGCCAACATTTACTTTCTCACTGAAATCTGAAGGACCTTTACTACCTAATAACTTAATTTGTTTCGTCTCTCCATTAGCAGTAACATCAAAAACAATGGCATCTTGATCTATTTTTGTTTTCTCAGCTTCAGGTATTTCAACAATACCATATGAACCTTGTGTTACAGAATCTGGAATTACAAATTGCATACCAGCTGTGTTGTATAGGGAACGAAGTTGTAAAGGTTGTAAACTGTCTTTTACCAATAACCCTTGAAACTGGTCTGCCATACGCATAAAATTACCTTCGAAAGGCGCATGAATTTGATAGACAGAATCGTTGGTCATTATATTAATGGCACCGTCAGTTTTATTATTTAAAGAAAAAAGAACATTGTGTATACTAGCAACCTTACCATCTTCTAAATAATGATCATGACGTTCACCATCACCAGCCTCTACTATTTTAAGAAATTTGGTTCCGTTAGCATCTGGTAATAAACCTTGTTTAGCACCTTTAATAAATTCAACATAAGAAACTTCAAAATCTTCGCCATTGAAATCCGCTTTCCATGGTAGGTTAGATTTTATAGCTTCTGGTGTAACAATTATCTTATCTTCTAATACTTTCCTTCGCGCCTCGCCTTCAATCTCACCATCAACAAAAACGGTTAAATACGTTTTATCCGAATAAAAAACCTTTTCTGTTTTACCTTCACGTATAGGCATCATACCCTCATAACTAATATAACGCGTTACGAATGCACCAATAATAATCAGTACCCAAGATAAATGCAGAGTTAATACAGGCCATTTTTCTAAACGCAACAAACGATATCTCGAAATATTACCAAAAAAGTTGATTACAAAAAAGACCATAATAACTTCGAACCACCAGGCATTATAGATCCAGATTCGTGCAGTTTCTGTACTATACCAACTTTCAATAAAAGTACCGAATGCCATTGCAGTGGCAAAAACGATAAATAAGATGGACATTAAACGTGTAGAGAAGAATATTTTTTTGAACATTTCCGTCATGGAAGATAGGAGTTGATTTTCAAGATGCAAAAATAAGCCCTTTTCATCATTTACAGATGCCTTTTGCCGCTTTTAAACTTCAACAAAACTGTTAATTTTAATATAACAAGACTATTATAAACTTTGTATTTTTGTGGCATGATATCCGTCGTAATAATTGGTACAGGAAATGTAGCTCAAAATCTTTATCAAGCTTTTGAAAAATCAAGTGATGTAATCATAAAGCAAGTAATTGGTAGAAACCGAGAACACTTGGCTTTTGTCAACAGTACTGTTCTGTCAAGCACAAATTTTAATAGAATTGAAGCTGCAGATGTGTATATACTTGCAGTATCAGATGATGCTATAAAAGTAGTTGCCGATAGTTTTAAAGATATTGATGGACTTTTAGTGCATACATCAGGTGCAACTTCACTTGAAGCCCTAAACTCTGCGAAACGAGCAGGTATTTTTTACCCACTACAGACTTTTACAAAAGGTAAGATTATTGAATTTGATGCTATTCCTATTTGCATAGAAGCAACAAATGAAGAAGACCTTAAACTATTAAAACAGCTTGGTGAAGCATTAAGCAAAACAGTAGTTGAAATAGATTCAGAACAGCGAAAAATAGTGCATGTAGCAGCGGTATTTGTAAATAATTTTACCAATTACATGTATACAATTGGTGCCGAGATATGCGAAGAACATAAAATTGACTTTAAACTATTACAGCCCTTAATTAAAGAAACTGCTGCAAAATTAGATACGTTAACACCTATGCAAGCCCAAACGGGACCTGCAAAACGCGGAGACCAACAAACGTTACACAATCATTTACAAATTATAAAAGACAAACACCAACGGGAACTATACACCCTATTAAGCAACGCAATAAAAGAAAAGCATGGAAAAGAGTTATAAAGAGTATTTAAAAGATATTACCACATTTGTATTTGACGTTGATGGGGTATTTACTGACGGTAGTCTTTTAATTACTAGTGAGGGAGAATTATTACGTAAAATGAGTGTTAAAGACGGGTATGCCTTAAAAGTAGCTTTGAATAAAGGGTATAATGTGTGTATAATTACAGGCGGAACAAATGAAGGTGTACGTACTAGATTACGCGCTCTAGGTGTTACAGATATTTATATGGGAGCTCATTATAAGATGGATGCTTTAGATGAATATATGGATATCTACCATATTGACGCCGAAAACATTTTATATATGGGTGATGACATTCCAGATATTCCACCAATGAAGGCGGTTGCTATAGCTGCTTGTCCGCAAAATGCAGTTGCTGAAGTAAAAAGTGTGAGTCAATATATATCGCACATAAACGGTGGTCATGGCTGTGTACGTGATGTTATCGAACAGGTTTTAAAAGTACGCGGAGATTGGTCGAACCATTTCAGTGCAGCAAACGATTAGTTTATGTTGAAGAATAAATTGAAAGATTATCATGTAATTCTAGCATCTGGCTCACCAAGAAGACATCAGTTTTTCAAGGATATGGAGCTTGATTTTGAAGTACGTATAAAATCTGTTGACGAAGTATATCCGTTAGAATTAAAAGGTGCTGAAATATCAGATTACTTAGCCAAATTAAAAGCTGAAGTTTTTAAAGCAGAATTACGACCGAAAGATATTTTAATAACATCAGATACTGTTGTTTGGTTTAATAATGAATCTCTAGCCAAGGCAGAAGATAGTGATGAAGCCGAATTAATGCTTGAGAAATTATCGGGAGCTTGGCATCAAGTAATTTCTTCTGTTTGTTTCACCACAGTTGAACGACAGATAGTTCAACATTCTATTACCAAGGTTAAGTTCAAAAATTTATCAAAAGAAGAAATACGCCATTATATTAAAGAATATCAACCTTTTGATAAAGCTGGCGCTTATGGTATTCAAGAATGGATAGGGCTAATCGGTATTGAAGAAATAAAAGGCTCGTACACTAATGTAGTTGGGCTGCCCACCCAATCGGTTTATAACTCCTTGTCAGAATTGGCACAATAAAAAGTAAAACAACTCTAAAAAATGGTAGATATGAAAAACTTAAAATTGAACACAGCATTATATAGCGTTTTCGCTTTACTAATTTTATTTACCAGTTGTAAAGAAAAACCACAAGATACCAGCAAAACTTTAGCTATGACTACGGCTGAGGTCGATACTGAGCTGCCTAAAAAACAGCTGTCAGAAGAATTTAAAAAGTACTGGTATAATGGTAATGCAGAAATTACATCATATAATTTAGAACAAGCTAGATATGGTGAATTAAGAGAAGGTAATGCGGTAATGATATATGTTACCGAACCATTTTTACCCGATGCTCAAGTAAAGGCAGATAATAGCAATAAAAATAATATTCCGGTTTTAAAACTAAATTCCACTAAAAATTATCTAACAGGTATTTACCCCTACTCGATTATGACGAGTAGTTTTTATCCTGTACATGACAACCAGCATGCACTTAAATTATCTTTTTCATCTCAAGAATGGTGTGGTCAGGTGTACGCACAATTGAACAACAAAGATGATTTTGAAATAATGAGTCACTCGTATTTTGAATCGGAAGGTGATCAAGATTATCATGTGGAAAAAACAAATCTTGAAAACGAGATCTGGAACAAAATCAGGATTAATCCTTCAGATTTACCAATAGGTGAAATTAATATAATTCCATCTTTAGAATTTATTAGACTAACCCATAAAGAGCTAAAAGTTTATAAGGCAATAACTTCCTTAACCGAAGAAGATGGTATAAATACTTATGAAATAAAGTATCCTGAACTTCAGCGCTCCTTAAAAATCAACTTTGAAAACAAGTTTCCATACATGATAGAAAGTTGGACAGATACCTATAAAGACGGTTACGGAGAAAACGCAAAAGTGTTAACTTCTAAAGCAACAAGAATTAACAGGATTACAACACCCTATTGGCAACAAAATTCGAATAAGGATTTATCTTTGCGCGATAGTTTAGGGTTATAGCATATGAAAGAATTTCTTGATAATCATCATAATGAGTTAATATACAGTCTCATTGTATTAATTGTTATCCTTGTTTTAAAATTCCTTTTCACCACAGCGGTAAGAAAGGTGAGTAAAATCAGCGATTACAATCCGGTTAGAACCAATCTAATATTGAAATTCATCAACATAGCATTGACTGTCATCGCTATGGTTGCATTAACACTGGTATGGAGTGTTAACTATAGAGATTTAGGCGTAATGCTGTCTTCTGTATTTGCAGTTATAGGTGTTGCCTTATTTGCGCAATGGTCTATTTTAAGTAATATCACCGCAGGGGTCATCATCTTTTTTTCGTTCCCTTTTAAAATAGGAAATACAATTCGTATTCTTGATAAAGAATTACTAGACCCGAACAATTCCGATCTAGATCAGTTTGTAATAGAAGATATTAGAGCTTTTCATTTACACTTAAGAAGAAATAATGGCGAGATTTTAACCTATCCAAATAACCTTTTGCTACAAAAAGGAGTTATACTGATTTCGACCTACCAACAAGGCGAATTTTTAAATATAGAAGAAGAGGAAGAGCAAATTATTTGATTCTGTTAAAGAAGTCGTTAAAAAAAGCAAGCGTAGGTACTAATCTTATTATATTTGGAATTACTACCAAAACCAACTTGAAATGCGATATTTATTAGGGTTACTAGCCTGTAGTTTTTTTGTATTTGGCACCCTTACAGCACAAACACCAAAGAATACTTCTACCGCTGACATTTACCAATCCATTGAAAAATTAAATTTTCTTGGTACAGCACTATATATTGCTGCACACCCCGATGATGAGAATACCCGATTGATTTCTTACCTCGCTAACAATACAAAAGCAAGAACAGGCTACTTATCATTAACTAGAGGTGATGGAGGGCAAAATTTAATCGGACCCGAATTACGTGAACTTTTAGGCGTTTTAAGAACCCAAGAGTTACTTGCTGCTAGACGTGTTGACGGTGGCGAACAATTTTTTAGTCGCGCTAATGACTTCGGTTATTCTAAACACCCAGATGAAACACTTGAAATTTGGAACAAAGAAGCCATCTTAGGTGATGTCGTTCGAACCATTAGAAAATTTAAACCCGACATCATTATTAACAGGTTCGACCACAGATCACCTGGTAGTACTCACGGGCACCATACATCTTCTGCGATGCTAAGTTTTGAAGCCTTTGATCTAGCAAATGACTCAAACGCATATCCTGAACAATTAGCTACAACAAATACCTGGCAACCAAAACGATTATTTTTCAATACTTCTTGGTGGTTTTACGGTAGTGAAGAAAAATTTAAAGAGGCAGACAAATCTAAAATGTTGAATATGGATGTAGGCACCTACTACCCTATGATAGGCATTTCTAACAATGAAATAGCTTCTCTAGCAAGCAGTCAACATTTATGTCAAGGTTTTGGTAGATTAACTACCAGAGGTTCAGAAGATGAATATGTTGAATTATTAAAAGGCGATTTACCATATGACAAAACAAACATTTTTGATGGTATCGACACGAGCTGGTCTAGAATCGATGGTGGCAAAGCGATAGGTGACATTTTATATAAGGTACAAGAGAATTTTAATTTTAAGAATCCTACGAGTCATTTACCAGCTTTGTTAGAAGCATATCAACTACTTCAAAAATCAACCGACGACCACTGGAAAAAACTTAAAACCGATGAATTAACAACTATTATCTCTGCAATTTCGGGTTTACATGTCGAAGCAAGTACTTCAGCATCTTACACCAACCCAGGAGAAAAAGTAGATGTACAAATACAAGCATTAAATAGAAGTGATTTGAATATTAAATTGAAATCGATATTCTTTAATAATCAAGATGTAGCGATAGATGAAACTGCTTTAAATAATAATGAATCGTTTGATAAAAAAGTTGTTTTAGAAATACCTAACACAACAAAATTCACTAGTCCGTATTGGTTAATGGAAAAAGGCACATTGGGCACCTATACTGTAAACGATGCCGATTTAATAGGAAAACCAGAAACTCCAAGAGCTTTCAATACCACCTTTAATCTAGAAATTAACGGAGTAGCGATTCCTATTTCTAAACCAATTATTTACAAATACGCAAAGCCAGATAAAGGAGAAATCTATCAACCTTTTGAAGTGGTGCCAGAAGCTACGGCGAGCTTTGCCGATAAGGTTTTAATTTTTGCTGATGCCAATCAAAAAAGAATTCCTATTACTATTAAAGCCCATAAAGACAATATTAGTGGTACTATAGAATTAAAACACGGTGCAGGTTGGCAAGTCGATAAAAAATCGCAACCTTTTTCAATCAATAAAAAAGGCGATGAACAAACAGTTTTCTTTATATTGAGTCCGCCCACTACCGAAAATGAAAGCTCCATATCCCCTATTATAAAACTGAACGGTAAAGAAATTACCAAAGAAATGGTAACTATCGCTTATGACCATGTACCCACGCAAACTATTCTGCTACCTTCAGAGACAAAAGTAGTTCGATTAAATATTCAAAAAGCAGGAGAAAATATTGGTTATATTATGGGTGCTGGCGATGAAGTACCTACTAGTTTAGAACAAATTGGTTACAATGTTCAACTGATTGACCCTACTACAATTACTAAAGAATCATTGAAAAAGTATGATGCGGTAGTTTTGGGTATTAGAGCCTATAACGTGATAGACGAATTAAAATTCAAACAACGATTTATACTTGATTACGTCAAAAATGGTGGTACAGTAATTGTGCAATATAATACGGCAAGTAGATGGGGATCACAGTTTGAAAACATAGCGCCGTTTGAGTTGGAAATTTCTCGCGATCGAGTTACCAATGAGAACTCTGAAGTAGAAATAATTGCAAAAGATAATTCGTTAGTAAATTTCCCTAATAAAATCGATGAAAATGACTTTTCAGGTTGGGTTCAAGAACGTGGTCTCTACTTCCCAAATAATTGGAGCGAAGAGTTTACGCCTATTTTAGAAATGCACGATAAAGGAGAAGATTCTTTAAAAGGTAGTTTGTTAATTGCTAAATATGGAAAGGGAAACTATATTTATACCGGACTAAGTTTTTTTAGAGAATTACCAGTCGGTGTACCAGGGGCATATAAGTTATTCTCGAACATGTTATCTGTAGGCAAGGAAAAGGTGGAAACAAAAGCGAAAATCAAAGGATGAACAAAGAACGCGACGAAAATAAAACATGGAAAAAAGAGTACAGCATTGTATTAGTGCTCAATTTTATATATGTTCTTATTTTCTATTACGTAATGACGTCATTTAATTAATATGGGAGGATTAGATTGGATTATTCTTACCGGCACACTTCTCTTTATTGTCGTTTATGGAGTCTGGAAAACCAAAGGAAGTAAAAACGTAGATGATTACGTTCTCGGTGGTAGTGATTCTAAATGGTGGACCATAGGTTTATCTGTAATGGCGACTCAAGCCAGTGCAATTACTTTTTTATCTACTCCAGGTCAAGCATTTCATGACGGTATGGGCTTTGTTCAATTTTATTTTGGACTTCCTTTCGCCATGATTATAATATGTATGGTATTTATTCCACTTTACCATAAGATGAAGGTATACACTGCCTATGAATTTTTAGAAGGCCGTTTTGATCTTAAAACACGTTCTTTAGCAGCAATATTATTTTTAATTCAAAGAGGTTTAGCTGCTGGTATAACAATATTTGCACCATCTATAATTTTATCTGCTGTATTAGGCTGGGACCTACGTACATTAAATATTATTATAGGTACTCTAGTAATTATATATACCGTGTCTGGTGGAACAAAAGCTGTTAGTGTTACTCAAAAACAGCAGATGTTCATTATAATGACAGGCATGTTCATCACCTTCTTTTTTATATTAGGATACTTACCGTCTGATATTACTTTTGGCAAGGCTATGAAAATTGCCGGTGCCAGTAATAAATTAGAAATACTAAATTTTGATTTAGACACCTCAAGTAGATATACTTTTTGGAGCGGTATAACAGGCGGACTCTTCCTTTTTCTTGCCTATTTCGGTACTGACCAAAGTCAGGTGCAACGATATTTATCGGGTAAATCGATCCGAGAAAGCCAATTAGGCCTTATTTTCAATGCTGTTTTAAAAATACCAATGCAATTCTTTATTCTTCTTGTAGGTGTTATGGTATTTGTTTTTTATCAATATAATCCATCCCCGCTAAACTTTAATCCGTCTGCAACACAAGCAGTTATGGAATCTAGTTATGCAGAAGATTACAAACTCTTACAAGAAGGTCAAATTGCACTTGAAGCCGAAAAAAGAATTGCGCAGAACAGATTCTCTGCTGCATTAGAAATAAAAGAATTTACTGCTGTAGAAGAGGCAAAAATGCAGATTATACGTATCAACCAAAAAGATAGTACTAATCGAGTAGCTGCCAAATCATTAATAAGTCAAGCGAATGAAGCTGTAGAGACGAATGATAAAGATTATGTTTTTATCCATTTTATTTTAAACAACTTACCAACGGGACTTGTCGGACTCTTACTTGCTGTAATTTTATCGGCAGCAATGTCATCCACTGCATCAGAACTTAATGCATTAGGTACTATTACCGCCTTAGATTTATACAAACGTAACAGAGCGACCGAAAATCTTTCTGAAGAACATTATGTAAAAGCGTCTAAATTCTTCACCTTAATTTGGGGTGTTGTCGCCATATTAATTGCCTGCGTCGCGAATCTATTTGATAATTTAATTCAATTGGTCAACATCATTGGTAGTATATTCTATGGCAATGTACTAGGTATTTTCTTAATTGCATTCTTCTTTAAATTCATAAAAGGGAATGCAGTATTCTTTGCAGCAGTGGTAACACAGGTAATTATATGTATTATTTACTACTACTTGATACATATTTACCCATCAGGACAAGAAAAATTAGGATATCTATGGCTTAACTTTTTTGGTGCCGCTATAGTCATATTAATATCGTTTATTTTTGAAGCCTTTGATCGAATGCTTAAAAAACCTTTGACCACAAGCTAAAAATTAAAGTATTTCAGAAGATTTTTAATGATAGATAAAACAATTGCGTCTTATTTTATAGAGAATTATGGTAATGACCCTATTCTCATAAAAGCCCCCGGTAGAATAAATTTAATAGGTGAACATACAGATTACAATGAAGGTTTAGTATTGCCGGCTTCTATTGAAAAGGGTATTTACTTTGCCGTATCCGAAAACAATGATGATACCATTCGAGTAGAGACCTTTTTAACTCAACCAGAAAAAATAGAATTCAAATTAAATGGTGAACATCAAAAATTTGAATCTTTTTGGGGAAACTACTTTAAGGCGATTATTGAAATTTTAGTAGCCAAGAATTATCCATTAATAGGGATTGATTGTGTTTTTGGTGGCGATATTCCTATTGGATCTGGTCTCTCTTCTTCTGCAGCTCTTTGTTGCGGATTTATCTATGCAGTTACCAAAGTATCTGGTCAAGATATTTTACGAGAAGAAATTGCTTTGATTGCACAAGAAGCCGAACATATGATCGGACTCAATTGCGGATTAATGGATCAATATGCAGTTCTCTTCGGAAAAAAAGGAAATGCATTTTTCTTAGACTGTAAAGATTTAAGTCACAATTACATTCCTATTAATTTAGAGGGTTATAGCTGGGTGTTAGTGAATTCTAATATAAAACACAATTTAGCAGTTGATTCTGAATACAACAAACGCCGTATTTCTTGTGAGAATATCGTTAAAGAAGTACAGAAATATAGACCTGAAATTACCTCGTTACGCGATGTTACACTTGAAGATGTAAAAAAAGTCTCTACTGTAGCCGATGCAACAGACTGTAAACGTGCAAAATATATTATCGAAGAAAATGACCGTGTTCGCAAAATGATTAAGGCATTGACCAACGGTAATGCAGAAGAAGTCGGTAATGTACTTAGGCAGGGTCATTGGGCAATGTCTACCCAATACGAAATAACCACCAGCGAGTTAGATGCTTTGGTTAAAATTGGCGAAAATTTAGATGGTGTATTAGGTTCAAGAATGATGGGTGGCGGCTTTGGCGGCTGTACCATAAACCTAATGTTAACAGAAAAACTAGATGTAAGTATACATTCAATGCTAAAACAGTATAAAGAGCAAACTGGTATCGATGCCGAATATTACCATCTGGCGATTGATGACGGAGTTAAAATATTTGAATAACTACTCCAAAATTTTCCATAAAAAAAGTCCGTGTTTCGCAACACGGACTTTTTAAGTTTTATAAAGAGGCTATTTATTTAGAACCCCATTCCTTTAATGAATCATTATTCATTTTAATATAATCATTGTTACCAGCAGCAGTTGCACCAGTTAATGACTTTTTAGCAGCTTCGATCGCTCCTTTTTTATCACCAGCTTTCGCTAATATTAAAGACTGCTGTCTTAGTTGCCAAAATGCAGGCTTTTCAGTCATAGACATTGCCTTATTCATCCATTCTTTAGCTTTGTTAATATCTTTTCCTTCACTAGAATAGTACACAGCAGCTGCATAGTAATCTTCAGAAGATGGACCATTTAAAGCTTTATCAATACTACTCATTACAGTAGCGTCTGTTGGTACAGTAAAAGGGATACCTATATACGTGTTCTCCCACATGATACCAATATTGGCTCCGTTACCGGTGACATCATCAATAGAAATTGTAAAAGTTTCAATAGGCATTTCTATAGGATATACAGGCGCAGACAATTGAGCCACTATTTTACTCTCTTCCCAATTACTTGGAGTACCACCACCCACAACATCAGTGTAAAAGAATACTTCCCATGCAGAAGCTCCTGGTTTAGTGAAGATAGAATATGTACCCGCTTTTACTTCTTTTCCACCGATTGTTACGTCAGAATCAAAAGTTACTAAAGTGTAACCGTTAGCTCCAGTTCTCCATAATTGATCAAAAGGTACAAGATTACCAAATACTTTTCTACCTCTCATAGAAGGTCTAGAATAGTCAATATTCACCTCTGTCAAACCTACAGTCTGCATTAATTTTGCTGACGGACTTGGTGCAGGTGTATTTATTTGTGCTTCAACCGTTATAGAAGCTACAATTGCCAATAAAAATAGTACTACTTTGTTCATAATTATTTTGCTGATTAGTTATTCATCGCAAAACTACTTATAAAGGAGTGGTAGAAATGTTAACAAAATCTTAAATACTTGCCGCTGAATTTAATATACTGCAAATGAGGTTGAAATTACTCGGTCTTCTAAGTATAGTGCCAAGTAATAAATTGAAGATTCAAGGTGATGAGAGATAACCCCCTTCTTTTTTATTTCGCCAGAATTCTGCCAAACCTGCTTACCGGTTATGTCATAAATTACCTGTCCGAATACAGATTTATCGGTGGCTATAGAATAATAATATAATTGGGAAAGTCCGTCTCTGTAAATTACCAGTCGTTCATCGGCCGAAGCATTATCGGGTAATTCAGGTTCAACTGGGTTTTCAGGATTCTCTGGAGTCTCAGGTTCTTCTGGAGTCTCTGGCTCCTCTGGCGTCTCTGGCTCTTCGGGATTTTCGGGTTCCTCAGGCACAAAAACAGGAATCTGAAATGTAAACAATCGGGATGGTGACTCTATTGTTGGTGTTTGTCTAGAATAATATTCCGACGAAAAGAAATAACTTCCCGAACTCGTTTGTGTCAATCCTTCTGCCTGAACAAAATTAAGACCCAGAGATTGTTGAGTGTATCCTTCAAAAACTCCATTCAAATTTAAATCTTCAACGACACCAACAAACGGACTCAATATCGAAGAATAACCGATAAGTAACAGTCTGTTAGATTCAGCATCATAACTTGCATCGGTAACCAGACCAACATTTTCTATAGCTGCCACTCTACTGGCTACATGTGTACCAGGCGTTTTCGGAAATTGATATGCAACAGATCCAAGACTTTGCCATTGTTTTGTAAACACAAAAATATTTTCATCAATAACTACAAAGGCTTCCGCATCCCAATCGCTATTGCCATTGTTTTCAAAATTCTGCTGGTCTTCATATGAAAAGTTAATCGTGGTCGCGGTAACGGTATCTGAACTTAGGTAATCCTCTTTAGAAATTCTGTGTACTGCTAAATCGGTTCTGCCACCAACATTATTACCGAAATCACCGATGTAAATAAAATCTTCATCTTGAGAAAGTGCCTCCCAATCGATATTAGAAATATTGCTAATGGTAACCCTTCTTTGAATTGTAAGTGATAAGGTATCTAACTCAAATAAAATGGCTTCATTACCAGAATCGTTATGAGTTATAAGATAATCATTAAAATAAAGTAATCCTGAGGTTTCAAATATTTCATTTGGCAAATTACCTACAGTTTGCACATTCTCCTGACCAGTTACCTGAACAGTAGAAATAAGTAGTATACCAAACATTAACTGTTGAAAGAATAATTTCATAGTGCAAAATAAACTAGAATAAAGTTAACCACTTGTATTTAAGTGACCTAAATTCAATTTAATCGATAAAGTTAATTTTTAAGTTAATAGTTAAACAATTTTAAAATTGTTTAACTATTTTTGAATTCTGTTAGACATTTACAAATTACAGCATTGACCATAAATTTCTATGAAATTATATCAACTACATTCACAACAAGCCTTACCAATTTCTAAGCAAGAAGCTTGGGAGTTTTTGTCTGACCCAGCAAATTTAAAGGTTATTACACCAGAACGTATGGGGTTTCATATTCTATCTGGTGCAGATAGGGCAATGTTTCCTGGGCAAATAATACAATATAAAGTATCTCCTTTTCCAGGATACACTACAAAATGGGTCACCGAAATAACGCATGTAGATGAAGGCAATTATTTTGTTGACGAGCAACGATTTGGACCATATGCATTATGGCATCACAAACACTTTATAAAGGAAATTGGTGAGGGCGTAATTATGGAAGACATTATAGATTATAAAATTCCTTTGGGAATTTTAGGTCAAATAGCACATCCTATCATTGTAAAAAAACAGCTGATGGAAATTTTTAAATTTCGTGAGCAAAAATTAAAGGATCTTTTCGGAACTATACCTAACATTCCAAATCAACTTCAACTTAAATCATTTTAAATGAAAAATATACTATTAATTGGCGGATCTCATGGTATTGGTTTATCCATGGTAAAAGAATTGCAAGAAACAAATCATCTATTTGTTGCTTCTCGTACCGAAGAAGCCTTGCAGCATAAAAACATAACTCATATTAAATTCGACGTTACGACCGACGAACTTGATATTTCTCAACTACCCGAAAAACTTGATGGCTTTGTATATTGCCCCGGCAGCATAAATCTAAAGCCATTTAAAATGATGTCATTAGACACCATAAAAGAAGATATGGAACTCAATTTTTTCGCTATGGTTAAAATAGTGAAAGGAATAATTTCATTGATGAATGATGGATCGAGCATGGTCTTTTTTAGTACCATTGCAGTAGGTACAGGTATGCCGTTTCACACTAGTGTAGCGGCTGCTAAAGGAGCCATAGAGGGTTTTGCAAAATCGATGGCGGCAGAATACGCACCAAAAATTCGAGTTAATGTTATAGCACCATCTTTGGTAGATACACCATTAGCGAAGAGACTTTTAAACAATGATAAAAAACGTGAAATGATGAGCGACCGTCACCCTTTAAAAAGAGTCGGAAACCCCGAAGATATCGCAAATGCAGCAGTCTTTCTTTTAAGTGATAAGAGTACCTGGATGACCGGACAGATTATTGGCGTAGATGGCGGACTCTCAACTTTAAACGTCAATTAAATGTCTAAAAAAGTATCTATATTTTGGTTTAGAAGAGATTTAAGATTAGACGACAATGTCGGTTTTCTTGAAGCTTTAAAAGGTGACCACCCAGTACTGCCTATTTTTATATTTGATCAAGAAATTCTTTCAAAATTACCGAAAGATGATGCAAGACTTACGTTTATACATGAGACTTTGCAAAACATGCGAAATCAATTACAAGAAGAAAATGATAGCTCTTTAGCTATGTATTTTGGTAAACCGATAGATATTTTAAAAAATCTGACCCAAGAATACGAGATTAAGTCTGTATTTACGAATAGAGATTATGAACCGTATGCAAAAGAAAGAGACGAAGAAATTGCAAGTTTCTTACAGGAAAAATCTATAGAATTTAAAACATTCAAAGACCAAGTTATTTTTGAGAAATCAGAGATTGTTAAAGGTGATGGAGAGCCATATGTAGTATATACTCCTTATAAGAATAAATGGCAAGAACAATTTAATGCCGATAAAGATTTAGAAATTCATTACACGAATGAGTACCTATCTAATTTGATTAAAAACTCTCGTTTACCCAATTTATCATTAGGTGATATTGGTTTTGAGAAATCTAAAATAGGCGTGCCTGAATATGATGTTACCCCTACTCTAATCGATAATTATGAAGATACCCGTAATTTTCCTGCAAAAGAGAATGGCACATCTCACCTAGGTCCGCATTTACGTTTTGGCACTGTATCGGTTCGTAAAATGATGAAAAAAGCCATTGCTGAAAATAACAAGGTCTTTTGGAGTGAATTAATATGGCGAGAATTTTTCATGACAATTTTATATCACTTTCCACATACGGTAGATAATGCCTTTAGATCAAAATATGACCGTATAGAATGGCGTAATAATGAAGATGAGTTCGAGAAGTGGAAAACTGGTACCACAGGATATCTTTTGGTAGATGCCGGTATGCGTGAACTAAATGAGACTGGTTATATGCATAATCGTGTTCGTATGCTGGTAGCTAGTTTTTTATGCAAACACCTTTTAATAGATTGGCGATGGGGAGAAACCTATTTTGCTGAAAAGTTGTTAGATTATGAAATGAGCTCTAATGTTGGCAATTGGCAATGGGCAGCAGGTAGCGGCGTTGATGCTGCTCCCTATTTTAGAATTTTTAACCCTATGACCCAAGTCGATAAGTTCGACAAAAACAAAGAGTACATAAAAACCTGGATTAAAGAATTTGGCACTGACAAATACCCAGAAAAAATGGTGGACCACAAAATGGCTAGAGAGCGCTGTTTATCAACTTACAAAGAAGCCGTTAGCTAAACTATTTCGCCAATTGACGATTTAGTTCTTGCTGATTAACAACTCTTCTTTTTAGCATATTTACATAACGTAATGCATCTTTATTTTCGTAGTCAGTATAGGCTTTAGAAGCATATTCTATTGCCTTATTCAGGTTACCGTTAATTTCATTACTAATTGCCATATTGTAATAAGCTCTACCGGCAACTTTACTTTTTGCATTGTTTAAATCGGTATTCCATAAATCTGCAGCACCGTCCCAATCACCAGCTTTTGCGCGTCTATCGGCAACTTCTAAATTGTTACTTCCTTTTATAAAATAATCTCTAGCAATACGAATTTTTTCAGGTCTTGTAAAAAGTGCATAATTCGCACCTAATTTAGAGCTTACACTTAGAACAGCCTCTTTTCTACCAATAACAGCTTCTAATGCCTTTGCAGGATTTATTCCCTCACCTGAAGAAAATATTCTGTCATTAGAAACGAACTCATCGATAATAGTTCTATTTGACGGGTCATAGATTCTCCACCCGTTTTTTATTGCTGTATTAAGTTTAATTCTATGTCCCGGTACATTTGCATCGATACCCAAATTATTAGGTATTTTAACTGTAATCAATTCATAGTCAACAGCAGTATCGGTATCATAAAATTCTAGTGAGAATAGTACGTCCACATCATTCTCCTTACAAATTCTATCAACAATTTCCCAGGAAATTTCTGAAGGAAAAATGCTTAACCCCTTTTCTATATCTTTTTGATTCTCAATAACTTTAACAGCATCAAATCGATTACTACGTTCTAATTCATATTTGAGTCCCGTTACAGCATTTTGAGCGCCTTCCTTATCCAAATTAAGTCCTTCTAAAGATAAAATCTTATCAATATTATCTACAACCTTGTTCTTTTCAGATGCACTACTTCTATTTACTATACCTATGTTAAGTACGTCATTTGGTATCGGCACTTCGGCTGGTTGGGTAATACCCATGGTCATTCTATTGGTAGAACTACACGCCATAATTGAAAAAAATGCAGAGGTCAAAAGTACTTTATAGGCTAGGCTTTTCATAATTCGAAATTTTTAAAACATTGCGATTTGAGTAATAACGAAAAATGAAGCCTTAAATTATATATTTTACAAGTAAGTGTCGTCTTAAATTTAGAATTCGAACAATACGGTCATAATTTATGTGTTGTGCGATATACTCAACCAGAGCTATCATTTACCGAGTTACATAAGGAGTTTTATTTTGGTATATTTACTAGGACTTTAATCTAAGGTTTAACACTACTAATGATTAGAAGACTAACAACCAAAACGACTAAAATGAAAAAAACAGTATTATTGGCACTTTGCATATGTATGAGTGCTTCGGTTTTTTCTCAAAAAATGAGCAAAGACAAAATTCAACTAGTTACTTCTATTGATAAACACAAAGAAGAACTTATTAAAATCAGCGACTCTATTTGGGCACTAGCCGAAACTGCTTTTGATGAAACTGAATCTTCAAGAATTTTAGCAGATTATGCCGAAAAGAATGGACTGACCGTTACAAGGGGCGTAGCCGATATACCAACAGCCTTTACCGCAACGTATGGTTCTGGTAGCCCTGTAATAAGTATTTTGGGTGAGTTTGATGCCTTACCGGGAATTTCTCAAAAAACATCTCCGGTAAAAGAACCTTTTAAAGAAGGTGCTGCAGGACATGGTTGCGGTCATAATATGTTCGGTACTGCAAGTCTTGGATCTGCAATTGCGATTAAAGAACTAATCGATGCCGGTAAAATAAAAGGAACCGTAAAATTTTTGGGCACACCAGCGGAAGAAAAATACTTTGCAAAAGTATGGATGGTAAAAGCTGGATTATGGGATGATGTAGATGTCAATGTTAGCTGGCACCCATCTGCAGGTATTGAAGCAGATGTACAAAGCGGCTTATCACTTATTGATTTTGTAGTTGAGTTTTACGGTCAAGCAGCACATGCCTCAATGGATCCTTGGAACGGTCGTAGCGCATCTGATGCATTAGAATTATACACAACAGGCATCAACTATTACAGAGAACATATTTTACCCTCTTCTAGAATTCATTACCACATACAAGACGGTGGTCAGGTTGTAAACGTGGTGCCAGATTACGCTAAACTCTGGGTACGTGTTAGAGATCCTAAAAGATCAAATATGTTACCAACATACGAACGTGTAAAAGCTATGGCAGAAGGTGCTGCTATTATGGCGAATGTAGAGTATAAAATTTCGTTGGTATCAGGTATTTACGAAACATTGGTTAACCGCTCTGGCGGAGAAATCATGCAAAATAATTTAGAGTTATTAGGTCCGATTACCTATACTGAAGAAGAAACTGTTTTTGGTAAAGCAATTCAAAAAGCAACCGGTAAACCAGAAGTTGGTTTTGATGGTACCGTTCACCCGCTAAGAGAAACATTAGAAAACCCCGGCGGAGGTTCTACAGATGTAGGCGATGTAAGTTGGAATGTACCTAACATAAATTTAGGCGTTTCTGTGGCACCTACAGGTACACCTTGGCATTCATGGGCAGTAGTTGCTTGTGGCGGAATGTCTATTGGACATAAAGGAATGATTCACGCTTCTAAAGCGATGGGTATGACAATGCTGGACTTATTTCAAAATCCAAAATTAGTTACCAAGGTTAAAGAAGAATTCAAAACCCGAAAAGGGGATGAAGTTTATGAGCCTATGATCGATGGTCCACCACCATTAGAGGGAGAATAAAACATTAATAAAAGAAGCTATCGTAACAGATAGCTTCTTTCATTTTTAAGTAACTTGAACCATCAAAATTAAACAACAGCAATGAAAAAAATTATCGCATTATTATTTTTAATCACTGGCACTCTGTCCTCTGCACAATCTTTCGATTTTCAGTACGACCATTACTCGGTAATTGTAAAAGATTTGGATAAAGTGGGTGCATTTTATAAAGATATTCTGAACCTAAAAGAGATTCCTCACCCATCTGCCCCATCGGGTTTCAAGTGGTTTGTAATTCAAGGAAACTCACAATTACATTTAATAGGTAAAGATAGCGTGGCTATGGAACATAGTAAAAGTGTACACCTTTGCCTGGCCACACAGAAATTAGATGAATTAATAGCTTCTCTTGAAGAAAAGAAGGTTGCGTATTGGGACTGGCCAGGAAAAGAAAATACCGTAACCATAAGAGCAGACGGAGTACGACAGATTTATTTAAAAGACCCAGAAAATAATTGGGTAGAGATTAACGACGCGGTACATTAAAATAAGAATAAATGACACGTACTTATGCATAGCGCAATTAAGCAAATATTCCAATTAGGTTTCCCGTGGCAAACGCAAGATCCATTTCTTTTCTGCGTGTATCATTTAGACCATTACCCTAAAGGCAATGGCGAATTAGGACCTAATGATTCTTTAGAAGGAAGAAATTTAGGAAACGATTTTCAAATTAAAGATGGGTATAGAATGTACCATGGCACTACGATACCCGGATTTCCCGCACATCCACATCGCGGATTCGAAACGATAACAGTTGTGAACAAAGGATTCTGTGATCATTCAGATTCATTAGGCGCCGCAGGACGATTTGGAGAAGGAGATGTACAATGGATGACTGCTGGTAGCGGAGTACAACATTCAGAAATGTTTCCGCTTATTCACACCGATAAAGAAAACACTTTAGAGCTTTTTCAAATATGGCTGAATCTACCCGCCAAAAGCAAATTTGTAGATCCACATTTTAAAATGCTTTGGCATGAAGATATTCCGGTATTAAAATTAGAGTAGTCCACTGTAAAGATTATTGCTGGCAGTTTTGGTTCTGAAAAAGCATTAGCACCTGCACCAGACTCATGGGCTTCAGAAACAGAAAATGATGTCGCCATCTGGAATATAAAAATTGAAGCTAATGGCACTATAACATTGCCTAAAGCGAATGAAGGTTCAACCCGAACCATATATTTTTATGATGGGCATACTTTAGAAATTTTTGGTAAATCAATTACTCCCAACCATGGTATTGAAGTAGTGGCATCTGAAGAAATTATATTAAAAGCTATTGAAAAAGAAGCTAGTATTCTCGTACTACAAGGTAAACCTATTGATGAGCCTGTGGCTAAATATGGGCCGTTTGTAATGAATACCGATGAAGAATTACAGAATGCCATGAATGAGTTTAGAACCACGCAGTTTGGTGGCTGGCCGTGGAGGCATCCTGACCATGTGCATGACATACAGCGAGGTCGTTTTGCCAAATATCCTGATGGTACAGTAATAGAAAAATAATTTTAAATAGTACAAAAGTAAAAACTCCATAACAAGGTAAAACCTAATTATGGAGTTTTTTATATCTGATCAATAACTACTTAAACCCTAACGATTTTAGCACCTATTGCACGTAATCTTTCATCAATATTCTCGTAACCACGATCTATCTGTTCAATATTATGAATAGTAGAAGTCCCTTTTGCAGATAATGCAGCAATTAATAATGAAACGCCAGCTCTAATATCTGGCGATGTCATTGTAGTCGCTTTAAGAGTAGATTTAAAATCATGACCTATTACTGTTGCTCTATGTGGATCGCAAAGAATAACTTTTGCACCCATATCTAACAATTTATCAACGAAGAATAAACGGCTTTCGAACATCTTTTGATGTATCAACACTTCTCCTCTAGATTGCGTAGCAACCACTAAAATGATACTCAATAAATCAGGTGTCATACCTGGCCAAGGTGCATCTGCGATGGTTAAAATAGAACCATCGATATAGTTTTGAATTTCGTATCCGTCTTTATGAGCAGGAATGTAAATATCATCTCCTTTTCTTTCTAGCGTAATACCGAGTTTACCGAATACAGTTGGTATTTGACCTAAATCGTCCCAACTAACATCTTTAATAGTCAGCTCACTTTTGGTCATTGCAGCCAAACCGATCCAGCTACCAATCTCGATCATATCAGGGAGCATACGGTGATCCGTACCACCTAATCTATCTACACCTTCAATAACCAAAAGATTAGAACCAACACCAGTAATTTTGGCGCCCATTCTAATTAACATTTTACAAAGTTGCTGTAAATAGGGTTCACACGCCGCATTGTAAATAGTAGTTTGTCCTTCAGCTAATACCGCTGCCATTACAATGTTCGCTGTTCCTGTTACAGAAGCCTCATCTAACAACATATAGGTACCCTTCAGCTTTTCAGCTTCAACCCCGTAAAAATATTCTTCGCGATTGTAACGAAATTTGGCGCCTAGTTTTATAAAACCTTCGAAATGTGTATCTAAACGTCTACGACCAATCTTATCACCACCGGGTTTAGGTATATATCCTTTACCAAAACGTGCTAATAAAGGCCCTACCAACATAATAGAGCCTCTTAAGCCTCTACCATCTTCTTTAAATTGATCTGATTGTAAATAATCTAGATTAACATCGTCTGCCTTAAAAGTATAAGAGCCTTTGCCTTTCTTCTGAATTTTTACACCTAAATCTTCTAAAAGCGATATCAATTTATTGACATCAACAATATCTGGTATATTGTTGATCGTTACTTTTTCGTCTGTAAGTAGTACTGCGCAAAGTATTTGAAGTGCTTCGTTCTTTGCTCCTTGAGGTGTTATTTCACCAGATAACTGATGCCCTCCTTCAATTTTGAATGTCCCCATCTAGAGAAGTGGAAATTTAATACCGCTTTTTACTGCGGTTATTATTATTATTTCTTTGATTTTTCTTTCCTGTATTACTCGAACGTGGCGTTTTAGCAACTCGATTTTTAAGAAACTGTCCGCTATCGGTCAAACTCTCATCTTCGGCAGCTAAATCTATACGACCATCGCTTAATTCAAATAAATGCTTAAAAATAGCGCTATCATCAACTACATCTTTATTCCAATTCAAATAGCATTTCTTCATGTGATTGGCAATCGCATATTCCAAACCAGAACGCTTATCACCTTTCTCCCACTCTACGGCGACATCAATCATACGCTTAATGTTATTACCATAAAAACGATATTTAGGAAAGTTTTGAGGATACTCTAAAGCATCAGGTCTCTGTCTTAATACCTCTTTAGAAGTAATTGGAAATGGTGAATCTACATCTAAATTAAAATCAGCCATAATAAATAACTGATCCCAAAGTTTATGTTGAAAATCAGGCACATCGCGTAAATGGGGCTGTATATTTCCCATTACACTAATGATTGCTTGCGCAACTTTATTTCTTTCTTCACGGTCTTCAATTGATATCGCATGGTTGACCATTTTTTGAAAATGACGACCATATTCGGGTATAATCAAATGTTCACGCTCTGTATTATATTCTAGGTTTTCTACTAATTGCAAATTGAAAATTTTAGCTTAATGTATTTGAGAAGTATTCTTATAACGATGCCAAATTAATAAAATTATAGATGAAATGCTATTTTACAAGGAGATAACACCTTCTATTTCGCCTACTTTTTTATATTTTTCTATAACCTGATCCGGACTCGCCAAGTTTACCGTTATAGAAATACTGGTATATTTACCGTTTTTCGATTTTTTTAAATTGATTACCGCACCTGTGTTGTCAAATATGTCATTGATTTTATCAATTTTATCTGTGTGCGTCTCTACAATAAATTTATACAGATAGTCAGATGGCCATTTTGATGTTTCAGTTAATTGGTCCTTTAATTTCTTATAAAATTCAACAGGGTTATTTTCGTCCATAACTAGTGTTTTATGCAAAGATAAGTGTAATGTACCAGTTTTTTAATACTGTTGGTTTATGTACTTTTGCTTTCATAAATGATGAGTTTGAAAAGCAAGAGAATAGTAGTTACCGGCGGTCCGGGAACCGGAAAAACGGTATTGATATCATCACTTGAAGAAAATGGCTATCACTGTTTTCATGAAGTGATAAGAACCATGACTTTAGATGCATTGGGTGATGTATCTTTAGATGATAAATTAGTAAACCCTATTGATTTCGTTAAAGATGCAAAAAGCTTTAATGATGAATTGATCAATGCCCGTTTACAACACTTTATTAATGGTCAGCAAGTAGGTAAGGAAAATTTGTTTTACGATCGCGGGCTACCCGATGTTATCGCATATATGAACTATTTTAATCAGCCTACAGAAAAAAAATATGCTGATCTATGTATGGAAAATAGATATGACGAAGTGTTGATTCTACCTCCCTGGAAAGAAATCTACGTTCAAGACAATGAGCGTATGGAGAACTTTGAACAAGCATGTGGTATTCATGAACAGCTTGAAAATACGTATATTGAATTAGGATACCGACCAATTGAAGTGCCTTTTGGTACTATAGAAAATCGTTTACAATTTGTAGTAGATTTTATAAAAAAAGCGGGTGAATAATACACCAAAAGAAATTTTATCAAAATATTGGGGTTTTGACAGCTTTAGAGGCTCTCAAGAAGAAGTCATCAACGCCATATCTAACGGTCAAGATGTTTTAGGTTTATTACCCACAGGAGGTGGTAAATCGTTATGCTTTCAAGTACCGGCATTAATGAAAGACGGTATTTGTATCGTCATATCTCCTTTAGTTGCTTTAATAGAAAATCAGGTAGACAACCTTCAAAAACTAGGTATTAAAGCCATAGGTCTAAAAGGTGGACTCAAATTTACCGAAGTAGATAAATTATTGGATAATTGTATTTATGGCAATTATAAATTTCTCTATTTATCACCAGAACGCTTACAACAAGAACTGGTTCAAGAGCGCATAAAAGCCATGAACGTTTCTATGTTCGTTATAGACGAGGCACATTGTATTTCTCAATGGGGTCACGATTTTAGACCGGCCTATTTAAGCTGCTCCATCTTAAGAGAACTACACCCTACCCCACCAATGGTTGCTTTAACGGCAACGGCAACAAAAAGAGTAAGCGAAGACATCATTTCTTCGTTAGATTTAAATTATCCATTTGTAGTAAAGGATTCTTTTTTTAGAAAAAATATAGGTTTTGAGGTGATACAGACCGAAGATAAAAATGGCCATCTAAAACACTATTGCCAACAAATTCAACATAGTGCTATTGTATACGTCAGAAGCAGAAGAAAAGCAGAAGAACTTTCTAAATATTTACTAAAGAATAATCTAAAAGCAACTTTTTATCATGGTGGTGTTGATCAAAAAACAAAAACCGAACGGTTAAATCTTTGGTTAGATGATAAAGTAGCTATTATGGTTGCCACCAATGCATTTGGTATGGGCATAGACAAACCAGATGTAGAATTAGTAGTTCATTATCAAATACCAGATAGTGTAGAGAATTACTTTCAAGAAGCAGGTAGAGCTGGTAGAAATGGTGATTTTGCAAAAGCCATCCTCTTAACGAATACTACGGATAAGGTTTTGGTAAAAAAGCAATTCGTTGAAATTTTACCAGATGTTTCATATGTAAAAATGATTTATCGAAAGTTGAATACATTTTTTCAAATAGGATATGGAGAGTTTACCGAAGCCAAATTCCATCTTAACTTTAATGAATTCTGTAGTATCTATAAGTTAAATACATTTTTAACCTATAATGCTTTACAGCTCTTAGATCGCAACTCGGTTATTTCTCTCTCTGAAAATTTCTCAAAGAAAATAACCATCAAGTTCATTACAGATAAGGATACCCTATACAGATATATAGATAAAAACTCTAAACTTGCTGATTTCATTAAGGTGGTATTACGCACCTACGGCGGACTCTTTGAATTCGACACCCAAATAAACACCTATTTACTATCTAAAAAAATATCTTTATCAGAATCTGTAATACATCAAAATTTTGAGCAACTTGCAAAAGATGAAATCATTGAATACACCAGTGTTTCTAGCGATTTAGAAATCTTGTTTTTGGTACCACGAGATGATGACCGCACCATTAATATGTTCGCAAAAAATATTGAGGAACAAAATCAACTTAAAATTGACAAGGTGACGAAGATGTTGAACTTTATTGAAAATGACACCGTGTGCAGAAGCATACAGTTATTGGGTTATTTCGGAGAAGTTCAAGAAAAAGAATGTGGAATTTGCGATGTATGTATCAGCCAAAAGTTGGGCAATACAGATGTTGTACACGCCAAAATAAAGATTATTCAGTATCTAAAAGAGACCGACGCAAGTTCTCGAGAAATTCAAACAAAATTAAATATTGCCCAAACTATAGTTATTGCTGCAATACAAGAATTATTAGAGGACAATTACATAACATTAAACAGTATAAACGAATACCAACTATTATAATATGGAAGCATTGAGAATTGTATTTATGGGCACCCCCGATTTTGCTGTAGGCATTTTAGACATGCTTGTAAAAAAGGAATATACTATAGTAGGTGTTATTACAGCTCCAGACCGACCTGCAGGTAGAGGTAGAAAGCTGAACGAATCTGCCGTTAAAAAATATGCAGTAGAAAATGGGCTAAATGTATTACAACCAACAAATTTAAAAGACACTGATTTTTTAAGTAACCTAAAATCGCTGAATGCCAATTTACAAATAGTAGTAGCTTTTAGAATGTTACCAAAGCTTGTTTGGAATATGCCAGAATACGGAACCTTCAATTTACATGCATCGCTTCTACCTCAATACCGTGGTGCAGCGCCTATTAATTGGGCTATTATTAATGGTGAGACAAAAACCGGAGTTACCACATTCTTTATTGATGAGAAGATAGATACTGGCGCCATAATAATGCAAGATGAAGCGGTAATCGAAATTACCTATAATGCAGAAGACTTGCATGATAAATTAATGCACTTAGGAGCTGAAACTGTCGTAAAAACTGTAGCAAGAATTCAAGAAGGAAATTTTGAAACTACCAAACAACCAAATTCAGAAGACTTGAAAGAAGCCCATAAACTATTTAAAGAAACCTGTGAAATAGATTGGAGCAAGTCTAAAGAAGCTATCTACAACTTTATAAGAGGTTTGAGTCCGTACCCAGCAGCATGGACAACTTTGACAAACGGTGACCAGACCATTATTACAAAAATTTATGCAGCAACTATAGAAGATGAAGAACATGAATTTTCTACCGGAACGCTGTTTTTTACTAAAAAAGAGATAAAAGTTGCGGTGAAAAATGGCTACTTAAATCTAGTGGAAATACAACTTCAAGGCAAGAAACGGATGCTTGTTAGGGATCTGTTGAACGGCCTTAATTTGGAGAAAAACGCTAAAATGGGGTAAACCCCCGTCGTTATTGGGCTGCGAGAAACGTAAAAAAAAACCTACTTTATCAACAAACACGCTGAGTTATCAACAAAATAAGGGATTTCCCCTTGTTTTACTTGTGTTGCTCAGAAATCCATATAAATTTGTTAGTAGGTATAAATTATTTAATCACAATTAATTATCACATTATGAACAAAACAGAATTGATCGATGCAATGGCAGCTGACGCTGGCATCACAAAAGCTGCGGCTAAAAAGTCATTGGAATCTTTCTTGGGGAATGTTGAGAATTCTCTTAAAAAAGGAGATAGAATTTCTTTAGTAGGTTTCGGTTCTTGGTCCGTATCTAAAAGAAATGCAAGAGAAGGTAGAAATCCATCAACTGGAAAAACTATCCAAATTGCTGCTAAAAATGTAGTAAAGTTTAAAGCTGGTGCTGATTTAGGTAAAGCTGTAAACTAATTTTACACAGATAAATTTATTAAAAGCGCCTTAATAGGCGCTTTTTTTATTTATATGTTTTTGCATTTAAGAGGATTTGTCTTACTTTAGGTATATAATCATACGATATTTATGATCGCATTAAAGCCAACTAAAGGAAAATTATTAATTGCCGAACCTTCGCTAACAGGCGATGTTTCTTTCAATAGGTCTGTCGTATTGTTAGCCGAACATAGCAATGATGGCTCTGTTGGTTTTATTTTAAACAAACCACTAGAATACCAAATAAATGAATTGGTAACAGAAATCGAATTACCATTTCAGGTTTATAATGGTGGTCCCGTTGAGCAAGACAATTTATACTTCATACATAAAGTGCCGCACTTAATAGATAATAGTGTTGAAATCTCTGATGGTATTTACTGGGGCGGTGATTTTGAAACTACCGTAGAACTTATCAATAAAGAGATAATTTCTGAAGATGATATTCGATTCTTTCTTGGCTATTCTGGTTGGTCTTCTTTACAATTAGATGAAGAACTGACCTCAAAATCGTGGATCGTTGTAGAAAACGAGCATGAAAGTAGAATTATTCAAAAAGCTGCAAAAGCAATTTGGAAAGAGAATATGATTCAGTTAGGTGGTAACTACCTACTTTGGTCTAATGCTCCAGAAAATCCTAGTCTAAACTAGGCATTAGCACTTAAAGACATTCTAGCAGCTGCATTTAATTTACCTATTAATTGTTTAGCCGTAGAATTTACAAAATCTTTCTTTCGATATTTTGTAATAGAAACAATACCTTCAATATTATTTGCTAAGAATAACTCATCTGCTTTTTGAAGCTCAAAAGGTGATATACTTTCCTCTAGAAATTCAAAATCATTGAGTTTTGAAACCATATCAATAAGTTTCTTTCTTAAAATACTATTGATACAACCATCTGTTACAGGGGCTGTTTTTATCTGATTACCTTTTACAACGAACAAATTACCATTTAGAGCCTCTATGACCTGCTTTCTCTCGTTGAGCAACAAACAATCTTGATAGTCATTTTCTTGAGCGTAGATAGCGCCTACTACATTAATAATCTTATTATTGGTATCTAAATTAGAGAGCATGCTAGAATTCTTATAGAAATCTTTAAAAAGCTCTACTTCATAATGTTCTTCGTTTAGAATATAAAACGGACTAGCCAATAAACTACTCGTTATAAAATAAGAAATACTGTTATCAGAATTAGAAAAATCATTTCCATTATTTCTAAAAACGGTAAATTTTATTTGTCTCGCTTCTTTTAATTCAATTTCAGAAAATAATTTAAGAATTTCTTCCTCCATAAATTCCATGGTAAATTTCATTGGTATTTCCATTCTAAGAATACGCATTGAAGACATTAGACGTAAATAATGGTCTTCTAGAAAAATAATATCTCCATTAACAACACGTAATTCTTCAAAAACGGCATCACCAAGCTGCACTCCCCTATTCTTTTCGTTTAAAAAAGAAGTATTCTCCTCAAGAAGTTCTCCATTAAAATTGAACATAAAAAAAGCCTTAAAAAATTAAGGCTCAAAGATACTGTAAATAAGGGTATTTCTATGAGGAACCCAAAACCTGTTTCAAATCAGATACTTGGTTCGTCCAAAGCATTTTAGACTCTTCAACTTCGTCATCTTCGGCAAAGTCGGTTATAAACAATGAAACATCTTTAGTGATTTCATCAACAATTATCTTCATCTCAAAAAAGCTATCATCATCTGCCTCTTCCCAAGAAAAACGTACGAATTCATCAGTTTTTCTTTTTAACAACTGAGCTTCTTCTTCAGCTCCGTCCCATATAAATGTAAATTTTTCACCTCTAGAATTTACATTATCTGCAAACCATTCTGACAGTCCAGATGGGGTTGCCAGGTATTGATATAACATCTGTGGTGAAGACTGTATTACAAACTCTATTTCAAATTTTATTTTATCGCTCATGTTCATGCTACTTTATTGCGGGCAATATATATATTTCTAAATGATAAAAAAATAAATGTAGGGTATTATTTTTTTCATCAAGTTTTGTTGAAGAACAAATAAATTACCACTATATTTGCAGCCGTTTAAAAATAATATGGCGAGGTAGCTCAGTTGGTTAGAGCGTCGGATTCATAACCCGGAGGTCGGGGGATCGTGCCCCCCTCTCGCTACTTTTACAACCCATTGAATAACAGGTTCTTAAACCTCTTGTCAATGGGTTATTTTTTTAATACCTTACAAACCGCATACGCTACCGCATACAGTCACGGTTTGAAAAAAAAATTTACAGAGCCAAAAATATACCATGGTGGGGAGGATTTTGACCTTTCCAAACGTTGGTATGTTTATTATTCCTTCGAACATCCCACAAAAAAAGATGACAAGGGAAATCCCGTTTTAAAACGCCAAACATCCATAACCTTAAAAGTCAACCAGCGATATAAGGCCAAAAAGGAGCGTCTGTTCCATTTACAGTTGATACGTGATGCCCTGCACCAAATGTTGAAGGATGGATACTCACCCTATATAGAAAAAGTTGACGGAAAAATTATGGCCTATACAGCCGAATCCGCACTTGATTTTGCTTTTGACCTAAAAAAAAGTGTTTTAAGCGAGACCTCGATAAGGGATTATAGGAGTCGTTTAGGGAGATTTAAAAGGTATTTAAAAGAACAAGGGCTTCTTGGGCGGAATATTCTTGACATTGACAAAAAAGTGGTCAATGGGCATCTTAACGAGATACAAAAAACATCCAGTGCCCGTAACCGTAACAATACCAAGGTAGTATTAGGTGCTCTTTTTTCAGTTCTGGAAGACAATGAAATTATCCCAAGGAATTTTATACATAACATCAAGAAGTTAAAGACCAATCCTAAACGGAACAAGACCTATGCACTCAATATCGTTGACGGCCTTTATGACTTTTTAAAGGATAATGACCCCCAACTCCTTTTCTTCATAAAAATGGTCTCTTATAATTTCCTGAGACCTATAGAGGTGTGCCGATTAAAGGTAGGTGACATAAATATTGGTCAGAAAGAACTTCAGGTCAGGGCCAAGAACAAATTGGTAAAGACGAAAATCATCCCCGACCAGATCCTAGATGAGCTGAAAAAACTTGATCTTTCGAATGCCGACCATTTTCTGGTATCCCCAGAGGGTGTCGGTCCATGGGACACGACGGAGACCAATAGACGCAACTATTTTTCAAAGCGCTTCAAAAAGGCCAAAATCCAATATAATCTATTTTTAAAGCAGGAAGGAAATTCTTTTCAGTTGGGCAAAGACCATACGGTCTATTCCTTTCGACATACCTTTATTACCAAGCTCTACCGTGAACTTAGAAAAAGTTATGCCACTACCGAGACCTATGACAGACTGATGTTGATCACCGGACACTCCACCTTGGAGGCATTGACGGCTTATTTAAGGGATATCGATGCCGAATTGCCCGAAGATTATAGCGGTTATTTAAATTAGCAAATGAATTCAAACGGTTCTGGGGGGGTGAAGAATGCCCAGTGCTAACATTCTCTTTCGGTATTCATCGAACAGGCGTTCCTTTTCGGTCATGGGTTTTGGACGGTTATTTGAAATACCTTTTTTGCGCCGGAGTGCGGCCTCCAGTTCTTCAACTGAGAGGCTGTCGACCAAAAGGTTCAATATATTATCCGCGCCTAAACCCATTTGTTTTCACTACCTTTTTCTCCCTTTTTTCCTTCGCTTTCTCCATAGGGGACCATCCAGTTCGTCTCTATAACTATTGAAGGGTTCCGGTACTAGGATATCTTTTTCAGAAAGTCCCAAATCGTCCTTTGGTTGACCAATAACTTCCCCTGCCCCTCCGATAGTACCTTTTGGTTGTTCCGGATTTTCTCCTGTCCTTTCTTTATCAGCGATAATTCCTCTAAAATCTCTTTGTTCTGCTGAATTAGTTTGGAGAACAATTGCACGGTCTCTGTCTTGTTCATAAGTGATGTATTTGATAATGGCGTTCCATGAATAGCCCCTGCCCAGGGTACTGCCCTTGTAAATGACCCCATCATATTCAAATGAAATTCCGCTGACCCTGCCAGTCGTCTTGCTTATATTGAACCTTGGACAGACGTTTTGGGCATGTAGTATCTCAATAAAACTTTCTGTATCCACTGATTTATGGACAGCATGTTTCACTTTCTCTAACAGGATGTACCGTATCGGGGCATTTCCGGTACGTAATGCCTTTTCAATTTCCTGTTGGCTAATGGGTGATTCTTTTTTGACAATGGTTCCGTCCAATTGGGTGAGTTTATAATCAACTTCCAATTTTCGTAATATTTTTTTGCTACGGAACAGGTCCTTGGCATCGCTTACCACCTTACCTGAGTAACCGACCCGATTGGCAATGATATGGATGTGCTGGTGTTTTTGATCATGGTGCCTATAGATGATATATTGGTTGTCGTCGAAGCCCATTTCTTTCAGGTAATCATGGCCCAGTTTGGCGAATTCCTTATCCGAAAGCTTGTCCTGATAGGGCAGGTTCAGGGAAACATGGAGCACCGCTTTTCCCAAATTTGGCCGTAATGCCCGGACCGTATTAAAAGTATTGGTATTTTGTATTGTTGAACCTAGGCCAATATTGGCATCGATGATGTGTGCGCTACCCTGCCCTACCTTTTGGTCGTTATAGGCCAAAACCCCATAGAAATCTTTTCCCTTGATGATCTTAGCTATCATGGTCGATGATTTTTAAGGTCAGGGCGTTCAATAACTTTCTAAGTTCTATCAGTTCGTCTTGTAATTGTCTAGGATAGTGGTTGCCGGAATGGACTTTTTTGGTGAGTTGGTTGATATTGTTTCCTACTCGACTCAGTTCTACAAATAGCCTTCTATCCTCCGATGATACTTTTTTTCTTGGTAGTACCACTCCCGTAGTTCTTCTCCTTACGTAATCCGCTATTGAAATTCCAAGACAATTTGCATTATCGGAAACCACGAGATATTCGTTTACACTATATCTTATGTTGATCTGCATTGCCCTTAACGATTCCAAATTCTTTTTTGGACGTGCCATAATTCTAGGGGTTTGGGGAGGGTCCCCGACAAGCTTGCGAACAAAGTGAGCAGTTTTTGCTAGCAAAAACATAGCTTGCTACGTGACCTCCGATTAACTTAAGGCAAACCTAAGGGCAAGTGAAGAAACGGTTCTTAAGTGCTGTACACAAAGTAGTGTACACCACTTTTTAGGAACAAAGTAATACGTCCTTGTATTTCTCTATAAGGGATTCTGCTGCTGGGGCAATCTGAAAAAACAAGAAACGATAATTTACTAGATGGAATAGCGCTCTTCTGTAGTTCATTTTTTTACTACCGTTGTCCTCAAAAAACCGACAAGCATCTTTAGGATGGATTTCATGAGGGGTCGCCAGTCCATTTAAGGTGCGCTGGGCAAACTCAAAGCGTTGTAGTGCTCTCCTGTTAATTACATCCAAAGATAATTCCTTAGGATATTCAAGAACATCATAATACAACTCCTCCAAAATGACTATAAATGCTCGTCTTCTTGATAATTTTGGCTTTGACGGTTTTACTCCAAGTTCCATCTCTATATCGGCAGTAATCTTTTTGGCCAGTTTAACTTGTTCCAGGGTGTAAGTGTTCCCATTGACCTTTAGGTTAGGCTCCCTTTCGAGTTGGTCCAGGTATGTAAGCAACTTTTGGGCGTTCATTATCGCTTGGGGCCTTTTCTATTTTGGTTTTTTATGGTTAGGGAGAGGGATTCCCTTAAAGAATTCTTCAAGACATCCATACGTAGGGACATTCCTAAAAGGTTGCGCTGCACGGAACTCCCCACTACATCGTATGTAGCTATGTTCAGTTTGTTTTCAGACAACTTATGCCTTACTGCCACAATTAAGAGCAGCTTCTCGTGGTCGTCTAGCTTAGTGGCTGTGGTATCTAAGTTTGAGGTAAATAAATCTAGAAACTCTTTAGTTCCAATTTCTTTGTCACCTTTTATTTTCTCTAATTCTGTATTATTGATATCATTGATAAAGTGTTCAATAGCAAATTTTCCGAATTCCCACTTTCGGTATGTTGCTGTGGGGTCTACTAGTTCCATTTCCACAAAATCAACGAGCTCTTCATTATTCAGCATGTTTTCAAACCCTAAACCTTTTGTTTGAATGGCAGAAAGTTCTTGTACTACTTCATCCGAAAAATTATTTATCAAATGAATAGCAAACTGCTTGGCCATATCCAACATGGGTAAGTTTTTTTCTGCTAATACCTTTAGGAAGGTACCCTTCTGACCTACTTCAAGATTGTCCTGATGAATAAGATAAACGAACAGATTACTGAGAACATCATTTATGGCAGTGGAATTATTATTTTTTCCTAGCATATTAAAATCAATAGTCTGTATTGTGTTATTATTCATCCTTTTTCAACTTTACGCTTCGTGCCAATTAAACCAGAATTCATCGAATAAATCATTGCCGGTCTTAACTTCATCCAACGTGTCCTTTAATTCTTCGAGATTTAAATATCTATAGCCCAAAGCTTGACATTCTTTTTTTTCTCCATTCTTATTATTGATTTCATAGTCAGGTCTTAGTAATATGTAAATTATTCTTCGACTATCTAGTTCCTCGTAGTACTCTAAAGCCTGATCCCTATATTTTTCAAGTTGCCCAGGTCTAATTTCCGAATACATTTTGTTCTCGATTATTAAAGCAATCTGTTCACCTGTTTGTAAAATTTCAAACTCGACCCAAAGATCTATATTACCACTTTGTTTCCAGACCTTAATTTCCCCGAACTGTTTCTCACCACCATCACAATCACCAATGAGTTTGGCCAATATCCTTTTCGAATAGGTATTCAAACGTTCAAACGATTTTTCGTATTTAACGTCTGCGCAGCGAATAGTCCAAGACATAAAGAAATCTATGGCCTCTTCACATTTGTCAGATTTTGAATTGTCTTTAAAAAAACTTGGTAAATTCATTAGGTATCGTTTATTTGCACTTCGTTAATTAATCTGTTCTTAAATTAGTTAGTCCAAACTTCTTTCCAGTACTATAAACTTCATATACCAATTTAGATAATTTACTCTCATCCGCTTCCATCTCATGTTTCGAATATTTAATTTCTTCCATCCTCGATAATTCTTTCCCATTTTTGCTCGACTTTAACCTTGTGTCAATACATGTCACAATGTCTTTCTCAAGCTCTTCTTCTTGAAACCACCAATTACCATGAATAAACATATTTCTCTTTTGTCTTAAACCCTGAATCTCGTTCAAAAGCTTTTTCATTTCCACAACGTGCTCGACATCATCTTCGTAATTGAAATTTAAAATTTTAGTGAGTAACTCAATCACTTTTGATATCTGCATATTTTTAGTAATAATAGCAGCAATACCAGGATTTGTGTTATTTATAAGATGCTCTAAAATTGAACTTAGACCAAATTCTAGATTTGAGAATTTAGATGATAATTTTCCAATTAAAATATAGCATTCATTTTCTGTCATAATTTCTTTCTATAACTTATCGTTTAATTGAACTTTAAAGAATTGGACCATGGCTTTTCATAGGATACGTTTTTGTAGGTAGTTATTATTCGCTATTAAATAGATTTACATCAATAATAAGGTGAAATCATTAGATAAATTATTACTCCAGTCAAACTCACGTATAACCAAATTGGCATCACCCACCTGGCTATCTTTCTATGCTTTTCTATTTTCATATTTAATCCCCTTGCTATAGAAATTAAAGCTAAAGGAACTATTAATGCAGCTAGTAGAATTTGTGTTATCAGGATTATTAAGTAGGTAGTCTTTATTAGTCCAGTTCCTCCAAAACTTGTTGATGGTGTCGTAAAGTGATATAATAAATATGAGCCTAAGAAAATTCCAGTAAATGATAGTGAGGCAAAAATAAAATTTCTATGAAAGATTATTTTCTTATTTTTTATCGAGATTAATGCACCTAATAAACTTAAGAATGTCAGTCCATTTAGTGTTGCGTTTAATTTCGGAATGTATGAAAAATCATAAGTGTCAGAAAATGTCATTGTTGGCACAAAATAAGCAAGACCTATTAATAAGTTAATTCCTATGGATAAACTCCATATAGCTTTTGTATAATTTCTTTCTTTAAGGGTTATTTCATTCATTACAATCCTATTTTTAAAGTTGGCTACAGCTATAGGATATAACAATTGTTAATCTCCTAATTGTTTCCAAGTTAAGAATTAGTAGTAAAAAGACGCCTTAACCGACTTTAAATAATCGTTTATTTGAACTTTGGTTTAGCTCAGTTCTTCTTAAATCACGTTCAGTTCTGTGAGACTTTAGATCTCGTTTTCAAGTTGTTGTGAGCAGAAGTAGCCGGTTCTTTCATAAAACATTTCTTATGAATAAATATAAAGAAACTTTTGGAGTTGACATTAGTAAAGATGTCTTTGATGTACATGGTAGTAACAAAGGTCACGACCAGTATAAGAACGATGAAACGGGGTTCAAGAAATACCTTAAGGAATTACCCAAAGGTTCATTGGTCGTTATGGAAGCTACCGGTTATTATCATTACAGACTTGCACAGTTTCTTTACAAAAATGGAGTAATAGTTTCAGTAGTAAACCCATTATCTATAAAGCGGTTCATTCAAATGAAACTTGCCAAGGTAAAAACGGACAAGAGCGATGCCAAGGCTATATGTGAGTATGCCCTTATCAACGAGGTTCCTATTTATAATGCCTTGACGGACACCCAGAGCGAATGTTTACAGTTGTTCCGGTTATTGGATACCTATTTAAAGCAACGAACGGCAACCAAGAACAAGATACATGGGGAAGCAGTTTTAGGTATACCCTCAAAGTTTGTTTATCGTTCCTTGATACGTAACAAGAAACAGCTCAATAAAGAGGTAGCCGCTATCCAATCAAAGATTCTATCATTGGTGAAAGAGGACCAACAGGAGCAATTGACCTTGTTGACATCGATACCTGGTATAGGTCAAAAGACTGCATTGTTCCTAATAGTGGTCACCGATGGTTTCAGTAAGTTCGAAACCGCAGCACAGCTTTGTAGTTATGTCGGTATAACCCCGACGATACGAGAGTCTGGGAGCAGTGTAAGAGGTCGTGCGCGAATAAGTAAGGTCGGCAATAGAAAGCTTCGTAATCTACTGTTTCTATGTTCTTTCAATGCCTGTAAACACAACAAGGCGTGCAAAGAGGTATATGAGCGAATCGTGAACAAGGGTAAGAGCAAGAAATTGGCACTGATAGCCGTTGCCAACAAACTATTAAAACAGTCTTTTGCTATCGCAAAATCTGGCAGACCATATGATGAAACCTACGTTTCTATATTGCCTAGATAAATAGCAGATTAATTGAATAAAAAAAGCTCAAGAATCTGTTTATTGAATCTATGAGCCTAGAATAATATTGTCTCAGATTAAAGAAGAATTTGTTTGTTTTTTACCTCAGTTCTTTGTTAGCGGTTCGTTGTTTCTTAGCTTTATTTCCTTTAATTAATAACAGCATTTATTTTTTCCCATAGTTCGTTGTCGAAACCTGATACTGCAAAATTTGGATTTGCAGGGTCAGAAGCATCTCCCATTCTTATCACAACCATTTTTTTACTTGGAACTACATATATTCGCTGGTCATTTGCTCCCATTGCGGCATACATATCGACAGGAGCATTAGGTACTAAATTGCCTTGATAAACAGTTTGCTGTCCGGGTATCATATAACTCGGTTTTCCGTTTAGCCACCAAAAGTAACCATAAGAAGGATTGATGTTTTGTGAAGTAGCTATGCTTTCATTAAAAAAAGATTCATTTATTACTTGTTCATTGTTCCATTTTCCTTTGTTCAATGCTAATAATCCGAATCTTGCCATACTTCTTGTATTGCTATGATATATTTTAAAGATTAGTCCATTATTCCAAAAACCATCCATACCTATTTTGGTCTTTATTTTTTCGTTGAAATAGATTTCAAAAGGTTTGTTACTTGCACTTGCAAGCACATCTGTTAATTTTTGAAAAATGTTACTATAGGCCCATCTTGTTCCAGCGTCTGCAACATAGGTCAAATTTGGCTTAATAACGTATTGTTTCGTGTCATCATTGCCTGATGTCATCGTCAATAAATGTTTTACTGTTATCAAATTTTCTTTTTCTAAAGGCATACTTGTCCATTCTGTGCCTAAATAATCTGATGCTTTATTATTGATACTCAATAAATTTTCTTGTTGGGCGATTCCTATTGTTGTGCCAACTAATGTTTTGCCTGCACTATTCCACTCCCATTCTAAAGAAGATGTATGCCCATTAAAATATTCTTCCATACCTATTCTTCCATTCACAAGTATTACAAATGATTTTGTGTTTTTTTGAATTAGGTAATCTTTTAAAGGTTGAATGGCACTTTGATTCCAATTCAAACTCGATATTGACTTAGTTTCCCAAATAGAATTGGTATTGGAAGGGAAATACATAGATTCAGATGGTGTTGGTTGAACCACAGTATCATCTTTACTACAACTTGAAATTAATAGTAGTAGTAATGAAAACAGAGTTATTGACTTCATATATTTTTTAATTTATTTGACATTTTATTTGTTTAATGATATTCATTAATACTAATGGAGGTTTAGTTTTAATGTTCGTTAAGGCACATAGTTTACACAAGTTAAAGATTAGGGTTTACACTAAATTAATTTCTAATCTTGTTGCTTGTTCTTTATTTCTTAAATTGTTTTCATCAAAGAAACCTAAAAATACGTTTCTATAAAATACCCTCCAAATACCGTTTCCCATTTCTTGAATACCTACATATTTGCCCATTAACGAAGCTGTCACATATACCCAGTAATATGATTTCCATCTAATAGATCCATTCTGTGTTACTTTAAGCACTTTGTATTTGGCATCATAGTGAAAGTCAGGTATTCTTTCAAGGAACGGTCTTGTAGAAAAGTCGTGCATATCGGCAGGTGTCTTCATGTTCAAGGCTTCATGAGGTCTTATGTTGTTATATTCCTTTACAAAGTGGTTTAAACGTCTTTGTTGTGCTTTTAGGTCATACGCGGAAGGTTTGGCACAAGCGGCTTTTAGATCTCGGTGCATGCGTTCATGTCTACCGTTTTGTTCTGGATGTGCAGGATCGGAAAAGACAGGTGATATACCCAGTTCGATAAACCAATAGGAGAGCTGGGTAAAACGTTGGATGGTACGCACGGAACCAAAGGGACTGCCATTGTCCGTATGTATTTGCTTAGGTATCCCGAATGTTCTGAATACCCTTGTGAACTCGGCCTTTGCAGACTTTAGGTTTTCATGGTAATGACCTTTGGCAGTGAACAGGAACCGGCTTTTAGAGTCTGCAATGGTGAGTGGATGACAGTATATTTTATTGCCCATTAAAAACTTTCCCTTATAATCTGCGCTCCACACTTCATTACAGTGTTCAGGGTCGAAAATCGGGTATACCGGTTTTACTCTTCGCATCCGCTTTTGTGGACACACCAAACCATGGTTCTTTAAGATTTTATGAACCGTGACCACAGAGGGGACTTGTTGGGCCGTAAAATCTTTAAACAACAGTTCCCTTAATTTTTTAGCGCCCCAATGATTGTGTCTTTTCTTAAGTTTTAGAATACCCTCAATGATATTCTGACCCGTTGCATTAGGGTGTTTCCCAGGAGCTCTGGACTGCTCTTTTAATGCCTCAAAACCTTTTTCCTCGAACCTGCTTATCAACTTATAAGCCGTTGGCCTGGAGATTTTAAAGCTTTTGCATAATTCGGTTATGGTGTATTTTCCTGTACGCCATTCACAGATAAATTCAATCTTTTGTTCCATAGTCGTTGTTTCTTTCCAAGGCATAATAATTTGATTTTAATCTCAAATTATAACCTTAAAAGTGTAAACTATGTGACTTTAACTTTGTAAAGGATGTCCCTTTAACGTACCTAATGACCGCTAACGTTAAGTATAAGAAACGTAGGGCAGTTGATAATCACTTTCGTTTCGGTTTATTACTTAGCTAAATATAAATATTTTGCTTTTATCTTTTTTACTATAAACGCCAAATTTTATATTTAGCGGACTTTGTTAATAAACACAGACCTTTCGGTTAGCACAAACGCCCTATGTTTTTTATACAGTGTTACCAAACGTTTGTATTTTTAATTGACCTATTTAACTTTTGACAGAGCACTATTTTAAATCATTTTAAAGTAAGTTATTTTGGTCTTAGTGTTTCAATAAGTTTAGCATCTACCCAAAACATATTTACATCTTCGTATTTGTCAGTTGGCTTTACTTTTCCGACACTCCTATTAAAAAAAAGATATTTGCCATCAGGAGTTATACTAGCACCATTTTCTGAAGCAGCTGTATTAATTTTATCCCCCAAATTAATTGCTTCACCCCATGTTCCATCTTTTTTTCGATAACTCACATAAATATCAGATTTTCCATAACCATTTTCTCTTCTGCCATCCCAAAGAATGTAGGATTCATCGGGAGCTATAAAAGGATGAGCATTTGCTGTTCCAGTATTTATTTCTTTTCCAAATAGTTGGGGTTTTTCACGTGTTCCTTCAATTATTCTAGAAAAACGTAAAAGACCTTCTCCCATTGCATCAAAAACATATGTCCCTTTAGATGAGGCGGTAAGTCTCATTATATTAATATTACTAATGGCTGAGTCAAGCTTTTTTATTTCTGACCAATCTCCATTTTCCATTCGCTCCTTATATTTTGTACCTAAATGCATTGTTCTTCCATCGGTTGATATAAAAGGCAGACCAACTCTTTTGGATAATATTGAATCTTGCCATTTATTATCTTTATACTGAAAGACCATATACTTCATTTTTTTTTCTTTTTCGGTCTCCCCAATTTCTCTAAGAAAATAAAACTCTTTAAGGTCAGGTGTAAAAGCGCCACCAAATTCCCAATTGTCTGTTGATATAATTCCAGGTGCGAAAATTTCAGGGGTTAAGCTAGGAGGCTTTTGTCCAAGATATGGGTTCTCTATAATTGATTGATTATCATAGTTTGATGAATCTGTATTTTTTTGGTTCTGTTTTTTAGTATTGCAAGCATTTAAAACTATTACTAGTATAAGTATTAAACATAAGGAGTTGCTATTTTTCATTGGTATTATTGGTTTTAAATGTTTGGTAACGGGAGTTTGCGCAGCAACTCCATTTCGAATAAAAATAAATGATTTGTTTTGATTTATAGGACCCTAAGCGAAGGTTTTATAGCCGGTTCTTTTGTGGTAAACTAAATTTCCAAGAAAAGCAAAGTCGCCCAAAATGGCTGAAATGGCTCCGAATAGGGCAAAAAATATGTCGACAAGCCTTTTGAGCCTGTCCTTCAACACTTTTGGGTCAAGAATGGACACAAGTCTGCTAAGGTTGTAGCATATCATGATCAGGTTTACCTCGGAGAGCACGTTCTGTTTTCCTTTCATCAATGTATGGGTGAAGCCCCATTGTCTTTTGATGGTCCCGAACTGGTGCTCGGTGATCTGTTGCCTGAGCCTATAATATTCCGGATTTTCCTCCACTCTTTTCTGGTTTTCCTCCAAGGCCTCCTGATAAATGGAGCGCTCTATGAAGCGTCCGTTCTTGTTCGTGGTACAAAGGTGCCTTACGGGGCAGACCTTGCAGGCCTGTCGGTTCTTGTAATGCTTGACCTTGTGGCCCGCCTTATTGTAAACGGTTCCATTGGTCACCAATATCTGTCCGTCGGGACAGGTATAGGTATCCATTTCCCTGTCGTATTTAAAATCGACCATGGGATAAAGGCCGTTGTGTTGGGAAGAATGCTCCTTTGGGGATGAGTAAGTTGTTATCCCGTTCTTGGTGCAGATGTCCAGGTGTTTGCCCGTGGTGTACCCTTTATCGGTAAGTGTCCTCATTTTTTCCACGCCCAAAAGTTGCTTTGCATCGAGTGCCATGGGCGAAAGTGCGTGTGTATCGTTTACGGTGCCCGTGTCGTTGTTGACGAAGAGTTTGTATTTTGCATCACACCCTGCCTGCACGTTATAGCCCACATTGATTATGTTGCGGTGCAGTACTACCGATCTGGCATCGGGATCGGTAAGGCTGATCTGTCGTTCCCCACTGGTGCGCAGCTCTTCCCCGATGTTGCGGTATCTTTCCTTCTTCGATTCCTGGTAGGCAATTTTGTCCTGTATTTTTTCGGTATCCGAATCTCCGTCCTCGGCATCAAGTTGTTGTTGGTATTCCAGTATCTTGTTGTCTATGTACTCGATATGGCGGTCGATCTTGTTCTGGTTGAAGTTGTTCTTCAGGGCGTTCTGGGCCCTTATCTTGAAGGAGTCGATGGCAATGGTCTCGCCTTCGATTAGTTCCCAATCCTTGAGCAGCACCACAAAATACCTGAATGCCCCTTTGAAGGCTTTTGGGTTACGCTTTCTGAAATAGGCTATTTTCCTTGCGGACGGCCTTAGTCCCTTCAGGAGCCATATGACCTCGAGGTTTACCTTGCAGGCATGTTCCAATTGGCGGGAGGAGCGCAGTTTGTTCTTGTAGCCGTAGAGATAGAGTTTGAGCATGTCCGAGGAACGATATGGTGGCCTGCCCTCGTTGTTCAGCACGTCCCTGAACCCCAGGTCGCCCATTGGGAGGATATCCACGAACATATCGACGATCCTTGCCCACGAATCGGGACCCAGGCAGGATTCGAAATCCATCATTACGAGTTGGTCCCTGTCAAAACCTGTTATAAAATCCATACCATTAAGATAATCAATATCAATACGTTATGGTATTGGCCGTGCTAAAGGAAATCAACAAAGTTATTAAGAAAGGGTAGGTTTTTGCGCAGTCTGACGGTTAGTATATGAAAAGTAGGCGATTTCGAAGCATTAAACTTTCGGTTAAGCACAAAGTTTGATACGAGCCAAAAGCCTTTATTTTACTACTGTTTCGCCTATTTTTTATATACATCTTTGTTGTACGTAGGCTTTTATTAATTAATTTTTATCGTGTTCAATAATTGTAACATAATGTTCAACTATCGGAAAAGGGTCATAATAATTATGTAATAATTTTTTCCATTCTAAATATTGAGATGATAGCCGAAAATCAATAGTGTGGTTTTCTAGTTTTTCCCAATTGACTAGTAAAATATATTGATTGTCTTGTTCGATACATTTTTTAAGTGAATGGTTTAAATAACCTTTTATAGAGCTGATGAATTGTCCAGCTTTTTCAAAATCTATTTCAAATTGCTTTTCTTTTCCTTTTTTTACTTTCAATATTGCTACTTCTAAAATCATAATTATTAAACTCCATACGTTTTTTTCGCACTTTCAATTTGTTCCGATTCCGTTGTTTCAGGATATAGAATATATTTAGGTGCAATTATTGGCTTAATTTGTTCTACTTTAATTTCTGTTATTGTCAAAAAAGGAAAATTTCCACCAGTCATTTCAGTCAATATTTTTTCCATTTCCAAGAATTCAGAATCAGCTTTTTGTATGATTTTAGCTTTTCCTTTTATTTGGAATCCTTTCTGTACCAAAATGTCTATAAAACTTATACAAACATTAGGATTCTGTTTGATATTTTTAACGGTTTGAGGTGAAGCGATATTAGCAACGATTATTTTGTCCGTTCCGTAATAATTGAAAATTTCTTTTGGGGAAACATTTGGTATGTTTTCAGACGATACTGTCGCAAGCCAACAGAGAACACTTTTGTTTATATTTTCTTTGATTTCTGTTGTTAGTTCCATGTTTTCTAGCTTACGTACAACGTTGTTGTATAAGAATAGTTGCGTTTTTGAGCGAGGCAGATTTTCCGCAGGAAAATCAGCAGTAGCCAAAAATGCAACTACCTTTTGTTTAGACTAAAATAAGCAATTATTTTTATACGTTGTTACCTGCAGTTATATTTCGGTTGCATTTTTTTCAAACACAATTAAATTCCGTTTGAGTTATTTTCAGCGCAATAGTTGGAATTCCGTAATTAATTCATTCAGCCAGCATTAAATTCCGCAAAAGTGATATTCCGCATTTGATTATTTATTTCCAACAGGCTAAAATTCCGTTAGAGTGATTTTCAGATATTGAGTAAGTTTTCAGCGTTTTGTTTGGCAAAAAATCAGCAGTTTTTAATTGAGATTTTTTGAGTTTGAGTGAGTTTCCGCAATTGCAGGTAACGTTGATGTGTCGAGTAGACAAGGGGAATTTCACCCCGAGCCTCTCACAGAACCGTACGTGATAGTCTCCCATCATACGGCTCTTCTAACTTAACTTTCAAAGATAGCTCATCCTCTTTCAAGTTGGCAAATTGTACGTTAAATTAGCTAATCCCTTCGCTCCAGTTTCATTACAAAACTTTCATTACTACTACGGATTAGTCCGCCCCTATACCAAGCATTGCTATTCTGCCTCTAGTTTGCGCTATTGTGCATTTCACTTTGCATCTTAGTACAGGTTCCCGAGTTCCGTAAATAAGCCCGAATAAAGGTCATGCCTCCTAAATGACGCCTGCCGCTTAGCCAGTAAACAGGTAACCGCTAAACTTATAATGTTTGTCATACTTCAAACACTTTTGACATGATGTTGCACTTTCTCGACACTTCATCAGAGGTTCATTTGCATTCATCTCCTTTATCCATACCTGACCACGCTCTTGACGCAGCCTTTTCCATAACGCTCAATACCTTGGCTCTTTACCAAAGCACCTTATGGGGGTTTGATGCTCTCTCCTGCAAGACAACATCAGTGGGTCGGTTCCACCATCTTATAAACAGTTCGCAATGAAATATATCAGCCGTTCATTGCTTTCTCGGCACACGTATGGTTAGTTGCGTGGTTAAGCAACTAATTTAGCAAATAAATCACAGATAGAATATTCCGCAGGAATGTTCGTAAGTCGGCAGTGACCAAGCAATTAATTATACACGGTGTTGAACTTAGTGTTTTTCCTTGAATAATTCCTTTAAATGTTCCGAAATTTCTTGACATTCAGGAATATATATATTCGCAATAAAATTCTCGTTTTCATCCTTATATTTATCAAACATTCGAGAACGATTATTTTTCGAATGTGTCACATTTGCAATTCTATCGCAAAATTTAATAAATGATGCATTTTTAGTCTCTCTAATTCCTTTATAATATTTTTCATTTGCTCTTTCGGCTCTATTTCGGCCTTTTTCATTTGTTAAAGCGTAAGCAAGTTCAGCTATAGTTTCATTTGTTTCTTTTTTGACATCATTGTAAGTCTCCCTTGCATCTTCTATTATATCGTGAACCCAACATCCGGCAAATACATTTTCTTGTTCAGTTGGCTCAACTAAATGAATGAATTTTTTTGCTATTTCAAATACCATATTTAAATGAAAATCATAATCATATTCGTCGTATTTATGATTTGCTTCTTTATGTTTTCGAATAGCGTATTCTTTTGTCTTTTCTAATTTTTTCATTAAATATTTATGTTCTGTTTGGCAATAAGCACAACGTCTCGGCTATGGTTAGTACGGGAATTAAAATTACTGAATTTCCGATTAAGCACTTAGCCAAAACTTTTTATTTTGTTTTATCTTTTATTTTAAAGCCAAATCAAAAGATTTGGCGGACTTGGTTAAAAGCTCTAAACTTTGGATTAAGCACCAAAACCCGTATTAATTATAGCCATTGTTGGCAAATCGTTTTTATTCCGCAATCAATATTTTTTCCATTTTATAATCCTCAACAGAATGTCCATTCGGGAACGAGTTAATAAGCGATTCCACTATTTTAAATCCATTTTTTAGATAAATGTCAATCGTATTCTGGTTATGTTGGTTAACAATTAGCTCAATTTTTTCAATTCCGTTATTCGTCGCAAATCCGTTAACATATTCCAACGCTGTTTTTCCGATTTTCAACCCACGAAACGATTTTAAAATATATAGTTTGCTCAAAATTAGTTTTTTATTCAGTTTTTGAATTCCTAAATATCCAACATTTTTAGTATCAAAACTTAAGAGAAAATAACTAAAATTCTCATTTTTAATTTGTTTTCCAATTGAATTTTCCGATTGGAATTCCGTCAAAAAATAATCGGTATGTTCAGCAGGAATTATTGGGTCATAAACTTCGTGCAAAATCTCTTTTGCTAATTTTTCAATGATTTTAAATTCAGACGTGTTATTAGCTTTGTTAATTTCAATCATTTTGTAAAGACACTTAATCTATTGGAAAGATTTCAAAATCTGTATATTCTTTCCAATTATTAGTCCATTCTTCAAATAATTCAGGTTTATTTGTTTCCATAAGTTGGAAACAAATACTCTGTTCTTTATTAACCCAAGAATTTAAATAGTAAAGACCCTCAGGAAGCATTCTTCCTTTCTTATTCCATAATTCATTGTTTTTCTCAAGGCAATTAGGTTTGAATTTTTCAACAACCATAAATTTTTTCATTATTCTCTGTTTTAATCTCGACTAACGTCAAATTTAGTTATTGAAAATCAGGATGTTGAAAAATCGAGATCTTCTGGTTTTATGTCAAATTTATTGATTTGTTTTTTAATTCTTTTGACGAGTCCCATTTTTCTTTTTTGATCTAGGAATAAATAGTCAGTAGGTGGTTGATAGGCTTGTTTTTTTGTGACCATATTCCAAATGATAACAGCCAGTTTTCTAGCGGTTGCACTCACGGCTACTTGTCTTCCTTTTTTGAAAGCGATTTTTCTAAAGAAATTGGATAAATGAGTGTCTTTTAGATTTCCGATTGCATTTGCAGCTTGCCTGAGTGCTGTTTTTATTCGATTACTTCCTTTTGGTGTGCGATGACTTAATACTTTTCCTCCAGATATTTTATTATTCGGTGCAAGTCGCATCCAAGAGGTGAAATGTTTTGCAGTAGGGAATTTATTAAATCCTTCAGAACCAATTTCGCTAATTATAGTGAGTACTGTTGCGTGGCTTAGACCTTCTATTTGCATTAGGTCTATGCCTCCAAAATATTGAAAAGCCAATTGGTTTAACTCAATTTTTGGGGCATTTTTATTTATGCGCTTATAAGGTTTTGCTTTGGTTTTTAGTTTTTTTTTAATCGGGTCAAGATTGATTTGTTTTTTAAGGAACCTGTCAATTTGTTTATCACAATCTGCTATTTTCTTTTGATAAAATTGGTAGCTTTCAAATTCTTGTTTGAGTCCAAAAAGAAAGTCCTGTCTGTTATTGCCTTTTAGAGCCTTGGCAATTTCTTCTTCTGATTTTCGACAATTATAGTGCCTGTGTTTCGCTAAAGAATTTGGGTCTAAATTTCCTTTGCAGATGTCTTCAATAATTTTCAGCCCGGTAAGCCCACATACATCCTTTACTACTACGTCTAAACGCATATTAAGTAGTTTTAGGTACTTCTGCATTTTGTTGGAAGCTTCGGCAGCTAATTGTAACCAGTTTGTTCTTTGTCTGCAATAGGTTCTTAGGATTTCCGTAGTTTCATCTGGTAAAAAGCTGCTACTCAATAGTCCAAGAGCGTGTAGTTTTTGTATCCATCGTGCATCTTTTACGTCAGTTTTTTTGCCTTTGGCATTTTTAGTAAATTTTCCATTGGCAAGAATAATGTCAAATCCATTTTTAGCGAGTTCAGCATATAAGTTCTGCCAGTAACTTCCAGTAGATTCCATAGCAACAGAGTTGATGCCATTCCCTAAAAGCCAATTACAGATGTCCTGAAGGTCTTCTGCATACACTCCAAATTCTTTTACATCACTGAGGTCTTGTCCAATGGCGACAAAGTGACTTCTACTTCCCACATCAATTCCAGCACAGTGAAGATTGATGATGTCCAGTTCCATTTTTTTGTTCATACCAAAATTATTTAGGTTTATAAAAATGGCTCAAAAGAAGTACTGTATAAATTCTAAAATATCTCGATCGGACTTGCATAAGATGCAGTACCACTGGAATTATCACATCAAACTCAACCTAAAGGCAAGAATGATAGTACTTCAATCAGAATGTTGACCGAGTTTACCCAAAAGGTAACACCAGTTGAAAAATCGACCTTGTAGTGAGCCTATATAAAAATAAAAAAAAGATAGGATTTTGCGATTCGTTAGCTCGAGGAATTAATCGGATTCTGATGTGGGGAATGTTTGCCAACGGGAGTTTGCGCAGCAACTCCATTTCGAATAAAAATAAATGATTTGTTTTGATTTATAGGACCCTAAGCGAAGGTTTTATAGCCGGTTCTTTTGTGGTAAACTAAATTTCCAAGAAAAGGAAAGTCGCCCAAAATGGCTGAAATGGCTCCGAATAGGGCAAAAAATATGTCGACAAGCCTTTTGAGCCTGTCCTTCAACACTTTTGGGTCAAGAATGGACACAAGTCTGCTAAGGTTGTAGCATATCATGATCAGGTTTACCTCGGAGAGCACGTTCTGTTTTCCTTTCATCAATGTATGGGTGAAGCCCCATTGTCTTTTGATGGTCCCGAACTGGTGCTCGGTGATCTGTTGCCTGAGCCTATAATATTCCGGATTTTCCTCCACTCTTTTCTGGTTTTCCTCCAAGGCCTCCTGATAAATGGAGCGCTCTATGAAGCGTCCGTTCTTGTTCGTGGTACAAAGGTGCCTTACGGGGCAGACCTTGCAGGCCTGTCGGTTCTTGTAATGCTTGACCTTGTGGCCCGCCTTATTGTAAACGGTTCCATTGGTCACCAATATCTGTCCGTCGGGACAGGTATAGGTATCCATTTCCCTGTCGTATTTAAAATCGACCATGGGATAAAGGCCGTTGTGTTGGGAAGAATGCTCCTTTGGGGATGAGTAAGTTGTTATCCCGTTCTTGGTGCAGATGTCCAGGTGTTTGCCCGTGGTGTACCCTTTATCGGTAAGTGTCCTCATTTTTTCCACGCCCAAAAGTTGCTTTGCATCGAGTGCCATGGGCGAAAGTGCGTGTGTATCGTTTACGGTGCCCGTGTCGTTGTTGACGAAGAGTTTGTATTTTGCATCACACCCTGCCTGCACGTTATAGCCCACATTGATTATGTTGCGGTGCAGTACTACCGATCTGGCATCGGGATCGGTAAGGCTGATCTGTCGTTCCCCACTGGTGCGCAGCTCTTCCCCGATGTTGCGGTATCTTTCCTTCTTCGATTCCTGGTAGGCAATTTTGTCCTGTATTTTTTCGGTATCCGAATCTCCGTCCTCGGCATCAAGTTGTTGTTGGTATTCCAGTATCTTGTTGTCTATGTACTCGATATGGCGGTCGATCTTGTTCTGGTTGAAGTTGTTCTTCAGGGCGTTCTGGGCCCTTATCTTGAAGGAGTCGATGGCAATGGTCTCGCCTTCGATTAGTTCCCAATCCTTGAGCAGCACCACAAAATACCTGAATGCCCCTTTGAAGGCTTTTGGGTTACGCTTTCTGAAATAGGCTATTTTCCTTGCGGACGGCCTTAGTCCCTTCAGGAGCCATATGACCTCGAGGTTTACCTTGCAGGCATGTTCCAATTGGCGGGAGGAGCGCAGTTTGTTCTTGTAGCCGTAGAGATAGAGTTTGAGCATGTCCGAGGAACGATATGGTGGCCTGCCCTCGTTGTTCAGCACGTCCCTGAACCCCAGGTCGCCCATTGGGAGGATATCCACGAACATATCGACGATCCTTGCCCACGAATCGGGACCCAGGCAGGATTCGAAATCCATCATTACGAGTTGGTCCCTGTCAAAACCTGTTATAAAATCCATACCATTAAGATAATCAATATCAATACGATATGGTATTGGCCGTGCTAAAGGAAATCAACAAAGTTATTAAGAAAGGGTAGGTTTTTGCGCAGTCTGACGGTTGGGCTCGTATGTTTGGTTCTAAGTTTGAAGATAATATATTCTGAATGATAAATTAGTTTAAAGGAAGGGTGATTTCGTGGTTGGGCTAGATACTAAATAGAGATATCGTCGCTTAGGTTTACGCTCTTCCTGAACTGATTTATTAAAGCATTATTTTAGATAATCAATAATAAGCTTAAGTAGAAGGGATAATGGCTTTTGGGCTAGATACACTTAATGTGATATCGTTTTTTAGAGAGACCTCCCTTCTATAATTTTCTTGGAATCTGAACAGTACCTAGATCCTATATTACAGAGATCGAATCAAATGCGAGCAAAGATGATAAAGAGGGTTATAGCTTAAAACATAATATTATGGAAAAGCGATTAAAACAAAGTTTAGGAATAGATGTCTCCAAGTCAAGCTTATCATTGTCCCTTGGTTTTCTGGACGATAAACTGGAAAAGGAATTCATGTCACATCCAGATGTACCTAATGATGAACCAGGTTACAGAACACTTTTAAAATGGCTAAAGAAATCAGTTGATAATAGTGTTGAACTATTGGTAGTTATGGAAGCTACCGGGGTCTATCACCAAGGAATCGCCCATTACCTGTACGGCAAAGGATATTGCGTCAGTGTCATGCAATCGGGTCGTGTAAAGCGTTATGCACAGAGTCTGGACCAACGTTCGAAAACCGATGCCTTAGATAGTAAAATGCTAAGTATGCTTGGGTTAGAGCGATCTATTCGCCTTTGGCAACCACCTAACGAAGAATTACAACATTTGAAAGGTTTGAGCAGAGAGCGCAGTTCTTTGTTGAAAGATAAGGGGAGCGAGAACAATCGCCAAGGAGCCATTTCATCCAGTGTCTACAGTAATGCAAAAGCCTTGAAAAGGCACAAGAACAGACTGAAACTTCTCAATGAACAGATAGCGATTATCGAAGAGGAGATGAAAGAACTCATTTCAAAAAATGACGAACTTCAAAGGAAAGTTGATTTACTAACGAGTATACCCGGTATCTCTTTCATATCGGCAGCAACCGTGATAGGGGAAACCTTAGGTTTTGAATCTATAGCGAACGGAAAACAGTTGGCCAGCTATGCGGGTTATGACATAGTGTTAAGGGAGTCTGGTAATTTTAAAGGAAAAACAAGGATCAGCAAAAGAGGGAATAGCCATATTAGGGCAGCTTTACATATGCCATCGATGACCTGTGTACGGTGTAACCCTACATTGAAACAATTCTATAATAGGTTAAAGCCGAAGAAAGCAAAGCCGTTGGTGGCCTTGATAGCCGTTCAGAGAAAATTGTTGATACTTATGTTCACGTTATGGAAGAACGAAGAAGTCTATGATGCTAAATTTGAAATAAAAAAGCAGCAAAAGCATGACGCTCTTGCTGCGCGGGATAACAGTTTGATAAATCAACCTGTTTCCTAAATTATTAAAGAAAAAACTTGTTTTTTAACACAGTACCTAAGCGTAGTGCGGAGGCAAGGAAACTTTTTGATTCCGTCTACGCACGAAGCTAAAGCTTATTGTTTTGCTTTTTCTTTTTTTGTCCAAAGCTAAATCCATAAGATTTAGCGACATTATAAATATACACAGACCTTTCGTTTTTGCCCTAAAGCCCGCATTACGTTTAGGCATTGTTGTAAAACGTGATTTTATGGTTACTGTCCTCCTTAGCTATTAAAGAAAAATATATTTAGATTAAGTTCTTTAGCCTTGTCAAATACGTAATGCATATCTTTTTTCAATTCAATATTATTTGGATACTTTTTTGCCAAAGTATCAAAGTAAAGTTTTTTATAATCTTCTAATTCTCGAATTAAAATGAAAAAAAGATGCGGAAAATCTCTACTTCGAGGTGTTTTCCAATACGATCTTGAACGGTTTTCGAAATCCGATAAATACTGTGTGAACATAGGCCAATTATCGTTGTTTCGATTAACGATTTTACCATAATGAAGACAAACATCTCGTTGTAAATAGCCATAAACGGCACCTAATGTACTTATAGCGAATTTTTCTAATTGTTTATCCAATATTAAATCGGTGTAAAGATTTTCTGTTTCACCTTCAATAATATTTTGCATTATTCTTTTACTGGATAATTTTCCTTTTGACAAATCAAAATAATCTTCAAGCATAAAGTCATATTCACTATAATCAGGTATTATATCTATTAGGTCATAATTCTTAGAACCAAATACTTCACTCACTTTTCTTCCGTTCGTAAATATTGTTTCAACTGCGTAACCCATATTTATATGTTTTTTATTCAGTAATCGAGTGAAGAATGGTTTCTTCGTAATCTCGACTAACGTCAAATTTAGTTATTTTTTGTTCTTATCCCTTTATTTATAGTCTATTCGCCTATTTTCCCCCTCTGCTTTTCTGAAAAAAACCTTAAAATTTGTCGTTAGCTCAAGGAATTAATCGGATTCTGATGTGGGGAATGTTTTACAACGTTGAGTATATGCAAAGTAGGCGGTTGCGGGCTTCAAACTTATCAAACCGTTACAATTTTGAAGCGGGCTACAACAGTTGAATTTACTACCATCTCGCCTATTTTGTATATACATTGTTGTGCGTTCGTGCTTTATTTTCGGTGTATAGATTGTTTGACAAATTCTACAATCAATGGATTTGGCATATCAAAGGTAGAAGTCAATGCTGGCTGAAATAATGTCCCTACAAAAAATGGATGAGATTCTATCTCAAATGCTCTTACTTGACCATCTGCTGATATTGCTGTTAATTTAAGTCCGTTAGATTTTAAAGTATCTATATACTTGCTGTTAATGCCATAACTACAAAAATATTTTCCTAATAATCTCTCTTTTTTTATTGTGTCAAATAGAATTGAATTTGTGTCTGTTATTGTCAATTCTTCTTCTTGCTCAACTAACGAACAAGAAAGTTTTGAAATCAATAAGTCTGTTGAGTTTGGGTTAGTTTCCTCATGGTCTGCATTAGTAATTCCACATAATTTTCTTGCAAACTCAATTATCATGTGTTGGAAACCACCACAATTTCCAAAGGTTGGAATATTATTATGTCTGGTATAAGTAATTGTGCTTAGAACATTTTCCATGTCTTTGTATGGTGAACCTGGAGCAATCCAAAGTCCACAATACATATTATTGAATGCAGTTTTAAAATTCAGCGTGTCAGAAGAAATCCAATCAAATTGAATTTCTTCTTCAAATATTTTTTTAATTTGTCTAATACTATCATTCAGTGCATGATGCGTTGAATAAGCAGGATTAAAGTCTCCTAATATTGCAATTTTATATATCATTGTTTTTAAGTTATTGGTCTGTTTACGTTTGCAATGTGTACCAGCATGACGCACAACGGCTCGGCGTCGAGTAGACAAGGGGAATTTCACCCCAAGCCTCTCACAGAACCGTACGTGATAGTCTCCCATCATACGGCTCTTCTGACTTGATACACAAAGATAGCTCATCCTCTTTCAAGTTGGCAGGTTGTGTATTAAACCAGCTCATCCCTTTGCTCCATTTCCATTACAGAAACTTCATCACTACTACGAATGAGTCCGCCACTACATATACTTTTGGTATTCTACCTCTAGGTTGTGCCTATTGTGTATTTCCCTTAGCACGTATATGCAGCTTCCCAAGTTCCATAACTAAGCCCGAATAAAGTTCTTGCCACCTGAATGACGCCAGCCCCACAGAAAATAAATAGGTTACCCCTGTGATTAATGTTCTTTCAAACACTAGTTTTAACTCCGTATCATACTTCGTAGCTTTTGACTGGATGTACCTACTTCTCGACACCTCTTCAGTGGTTCACTTTCGTTCAACTCCTTTATTCATACCTGCCAACCTCGTGGGTTGGATTCTCCTAAACGCTCAGTACCAAGGCTGTTAACCAAAGCACCTTTAGGTGGTTTAGAGCCATCGCCTATACAACGACTCTGATGGATCTACCATCATCTTAATTACAGCATGCAGCACAGTTTATTACCATGACTGCTTCTTGGCACACTATGGTTAGTACGGGAATTAAAATTACTAAATTTCCGATTAAGCACTTAGCCAAAACTTTTTATTTTGTTTTATCTTTTTTTCTTTAAAGCCAAATCAAAAGATTTGGCGGACTTGGTAAATATGCCTAAATTTTGGGTTAAGTACCAAAACCCGTATTAATTATAGCCATTGTTGTGCAACGTATTTCTACGTTTTATTTTTTCCGTTTTGAAATCTGTTTTCTAAGAAATTTAGTCCAAAAATTCCATTCAGTTTTTTTTTTGCTGTCAGATAAGTTATTCTCAATTTTATCAAATCCATCTTCGATAAGAGCATTATGTAAAGAATGTATTGCAAAAGTCCAGATAAATATTCCTTTCCCTTTAGCATTCATATCAATCGTATGTTTTATTTCCGTTTTATTTTTATCTAATTCCTCTATTTCGAATTTATGAATTCCGTTAAATCCAATAGGTTTAGAAAATTTAAATTGAATTATTTCATTCGGATTATATTTTTCTACAGAATATCTTATTGGTCCGTGTCCACCTTTTGCTCCAACTTTAATTCCGCCTTTAAATTTCATTTCTGGCCATTTCTCTTTTGGCCAAACTTTGTCATTTTCGGTCGCTAGGGTTTTTAATATTTCCGAAACCTCACTTTTAGACTGGTTTATTATTCGCTTATGGACATTCAGTACTTTCATATTATTTCAGCGTGTTTTTTGGATATCTCGACTAACGTCAAATTTAGTTATTGAAAATCAGGATGTTGAAAAATCGAGATCTTCTGGTTTTATGTCAAATTTATTGATTTGTTTTTTAATTCTTTTGACGAGTCCCATTTTTCTTTTTTGATCTAGGAATAAATAGTCAGTAGGTGGTTGATAGGCTTGTTTTTTTGTGACCATATTCCAAATGATAACAGCCAGTTTTCTAGCGGTTGCACTCACGGCTACTTGTCTTCCTTTTTTGAAAGCGATTTTTCTAAAGAAATTGGATAAATGAGTGTCTTTTAGATTTCCGATTGCATTTGCAGCTTGCCTGAGTGCTGTTTTTATTCGATTACTTCCTTTTGGTGTGCGATGACTTAATACTTTTCCTCCAGATATTTTATTATTCGGTGCAAGTCGCATCCAAGAGGTGAAATGTTTTGCAGTAGGGAATTTATTAAATCCTTCAGAACCAATTTCGCTAATTATAGTGAGTACTGTTGCGTGGCTTAGACCTTCTATTTGCATTAGGTCTATGCCTCCAAAATATTGAAAAGCCAATTGGTTTAACTCAATTTTTGGGGCATTTTTATTTATGCGCTTATAAGGTTTTGCTTTGGTTTTTAGTTTTTTTTTAATCGGGTCAAGATTGATTTGTTTTTTAAGGAACCTGTCAATTTGTTTATCACAATCTGCTATTTTCTTTTGATAAAATTGGTAGCTTTCAAATTCTTGTTTGAGTCCAAAAAGAAAGTCCTGTCTGTTATTGCCTTTTAGAGCCTTGGCAATTTCTTCTTCTGATTTTCGACAATTATAGTGCCTGTGTTTCGCTAAAGAATTTGGGTCTAAATTTCCTTTGCAGATGTCTTCAATAATTTTCAGCCCGGTAAGCCCACATACATCCTTTACTACTACGTCTAAACGCATATTAAGTAGTTTTAGGTACTTCTGCATTTTGTTGGAAGCTTCGGCAGCTAATTGTAACCAGTTTGTTCTTTGTCTGCAATAGGTTCTTAGGATTTCCGTAGTTTCATCTGGTAAAAAGCTACTACTCAATAGTCCAAGAGCGTGTAGTTTTTGTATCCATCGTGCATCTTTTACGTCAGTTTTTTTGCCTTTGGCATTTTTAGTAAATTTTCCATTGGCAAGAATAATGTCAAATCCATTTTTAGCGAGTTCAGCATATAAGTTCTGCCAGTAACTTCCAGTAGATTCCATAGCAACAGAGTTGATGCCATTCCCTAAAAGCCAATTACAGATGTCCTGAAGGTCTTCTGCATACACTCCAAATTCTTTTACATCACTGAGGTCTTGTCCAATGGCGACAAAGTGACTTCTACTTCCCACATCAATTCCAGCACAGTGAAGATTGATGATGTCCAGTTCCATTTTTTTGTTCATACCAAAATTATTTAGGTTTATAAAAATGGCTCAAAAGAAGTACTGTATAAATTCTAAAATATCTCGATCGGACTTGCATAAGATGCAGTACCACTGGAATTATCACATCAAACTCAACCTAAAGGCAAGAATGATAGTACTTCAATCAGAATGTTGACCGAGTTTACCCAAAAGGTAACACCAGTTGAAAAATCGACCTTGTAGTGAGCCTATATAAAAATAAAAAAAAGATAGGATTTTGCGATTCGTTAGCTCGAGGAATTAATCGGATTCTGATGTGGGGAATGTTGCACAACGTTCAGGCTATGATTAGTGTGGGGCGGTGATTTACAATTCCCATTGCGCCACAGCTCGTAGCCAAATCTTTTTGTTTTAATTTTTCTTGTCCAAAGCAAAATCCCAAAGATTTTGCGACCTCATAAATATACACAGACCTTGGTGTAAAAACCTAAACCCCACATTAATTATAGGCATTGTTACCACCAGTTATTTACGTTTTGAAGTTTATTACATCTAAATGAACTGGATAATCGAATTGAAGCAGATTAACTTTATAGAATGCTTTTTCTGGTATTTTTGTTTTGTCAAATCGAACATATGTGAAACCGTCTTGCTTAATTACCAATACATCTTCAATTGAGTGGAAAGTCAAATTGTCTTCGCTAATCATTAGGTTTATTCCCCAATCCATATTTTCGTTGGATTTATAAACAAAATAATAAAAATCCTTGTCGGTTTTCAATTGTGGAATGTCCGAAAAACCTACAAAAAACCATATTGGTTTCACGAATTTTGATTTATTGAATTTTTCTAATGTCAATGGTTTTTCCAATAATTGCCACTTAGAATCTTCTGGATAATGAGTTATTATTGCTAAATCAGGTTTCATGTTGAAATAAAACTCTGATACAGATGGGTCTCCTGATGTGCCCCAAGTTGAATCTACTAAAATCCATTTATCATTTATTCTAACCGCGTTCCAACCATGGCTAAATTCAAAATCTAAGGCAAGACTAACATATTTGTTTCTTTCATCTCTAATGTAACCAACAATTATAGAGCACTCGATATCCAAGTTGTCCATAAACCACTTAAAAAGATTTGCATATCCAGCGCAAACTCCTTTTCTCGTTTCATAAACCCAAAAGTATTTTTGACTGTTAAAAAAACTGTCATTAGTTATCGCTCCATTATTTACATCATATAACATTTTATAGTCATATTTAATATTTGTCCCAATCCATTGATAAAAAAAGCGAGCTTGGTCAATTTCTGTTTCAATATTCTCTTTAGCGTAATCAACTAGCTCATACATGGTGACGTTGAGCGAATTAGCTTTTTGAACTAAAGTAGAAATAGAATCGTTCTGAGAAAAGCTATGATTATGGAAAAGAACTAGAAAGATTAATATGAAATATACTTTTTTCATAATTGGTGGTAACAATTGTATATAGTAACAAGTTACTATATTTCTATTTTAGAAACACTAATCTAATGGATTTTTAATTTTCTTAAAAGTATTGGTCGCTACATGGGTGTATATTTCGGTCGTCTTGCTGGAGCCATGACCTAAAAGTACTTGAATCTGTCTAAGGTCTGTACCTGATTCCAAAAGATGTGTTGCAAAACTGTGCCGTAATACATGTGGGGTAACGGTATCTCTTATACCTGCTTTTGCTGCTGATTTTTTGACGATGTTCAATACACTTTCTGCGGTATATTTTGATGCCTTTCTTCCCTCGAATAAGTAATCTTGCGGCTTCCACTCTCTGTAATAAAGACGGAGATCATCCAAAGCGGATTTTGATAATAAGGTGTACCTGTCCTTATTGCCCTTACCGTCCTTTACCCTTAAAAGCATTCGCTTACTATCAATATCTGAAATTTTCAAGTTCAAAAGTTCACTCCTTCTTAGACCTGAACTGTACAAAAGCTTTACAATGCACCTATGCTTGATATTATTGGTGTTCTCGATAATTGAAATGATCTCCTCCTTTGATATTACCTTGGGTAGCTTCGACTCCTTTCTTGGACGTTCTATTTCATAAAATCTGTTCGGCATGCCCAATACTACCTCATAATAGAATTTAATTGAATTAATTGCCTGGTTTAGATAAGAATTGGATACGTTACGATGTATAAGCTTTTGAAGAAACGCTCTAATATCCCTTTCGTCAATAGCGTTCAGTTCCTTATGCTTATAATGATTTATAAACATTTCAAAGAACGAAACATAGGTGCGCACGGTGCTATTGGCATATTTTTTTAGTTCAAGTTTGAGAAGGTACTCTTCGGGACAACATCTAAATTGGGGTATGGGTTTTCTCTTGCGGTACCATTCCACATCTATTGACTCATTGGTCGTCTTTAATGGTTTGTTGGTCAAGAATCGATTATAGTTTATCCAAACTTCACCTTTAAATGTGTTAAAGATAATGCCAAGGTTAGCTTTGGTATTCTCAATATAGGCCATATTGTACCGTTTACTCCACCTGGGGTCAGGTAGCCCTTTGATTAAATTTTGTATCAACCTATCCGGAGAAAATTTGATGCCTATCATCTGTTGCCCCTTGATCATCAGATGATATAAGGTTATGGATTTTATATGCGGTGTATAAGAAGAAGCCATACTATTGAATTAATGGATAAAAGGGCAATTTATAGGATAGAATTGATTTAATCGTACCTTAAGCGAATAATGTTCGCATATACAACCACTTAAATTTAACAGGGATGAGATTACAGCATGAATGTATATATTGCAAAAAGCAACTTACAGGTAGAACGGATAAAAAGTATTGCAACTTACACTGTAAGAGCGCCTATCAATACCAAAAGGAAAAACAGAACCCGGAACGGTTTTATAACAAAGTGGACAATCAACTAAAACTCAATAGGAAGATTCTAAAGGAATACAACAAGGGAGGAAAGGTAACGATACGTTCTAATGTGTTATTGGAATTAGGATTTAATCCTAAATTTTTTACCCACTATTGGAAAAGTCAAAAAGGAGAGGTTTATCTATTTGTGTACGAATACGGATTTTTGAGCAAGAAGGATAACGGAAAAGAAAAGTATGTCTTGGTCATTTGGCAGGACTATATGGCGGTAGGGCTATAGGGCTGATCGTAAAAAAGTTTGCTTTTTTGCTGATTTTCTTTATGCGTTTTCGGAATCAACACTGAATCTACAAATGTCGTTTGCAATATGCATCTTCTAAATCTTGCGCTTGATCCCAGAATACAACTCCACATTCCTTACAATTTCTTCTGCCCTGAATAGCCAAATATTTATATAGGGTAGGTTTTGATTTAATACCTACCAATTTCATGATGTCGACAATAGGCAATTTATTCTCTTGGTAATATGTTGCAGCCAGCATCGCCTTTTGTTTAGCTTCTTTACCAAGCCCCTTTTTACGACCCAGTTGTATACCCCTTCTTCTTGCACTCTTAAGACCGGCAGTGGTCCGCTCTATAATTATATCACGTTCCAGTTGGGCTACGGCACCGAACAGTGTAATTATAAATTTGCCGTGCGCAGAAGTCGTATCAATGAACGGGTCATTAATACTCTTGAATTTAACACCAAGTTTCTCGAACTGATCGACCAATTTTAACAGGTGGGAAATACTCCTGGCAATTCGGTCCAGTTTCCAGACGATTACCGTATCTCCTTCCCTAAGTTTATAAATCATCAGATCTAAGTCATGCCGTTCTGACTTGGCACCGGAGGAAACATCCCTGTAGATATTTTTCTCGGTGACACCTTCTTTTAAAAGTGCATCGATCTGTAAACTGGGATTTTGGGTTTTGGTGCTGACCCTTACATAACCAAAAAGCATATCTAGTATATTTATAGGTCTAAAAATAAACTAATAAATTATACCGATAAAATGAACCGCTGTTTATTTGAAATTCGATTTAAATAAAAAGTTCAAAAAAACGGTCGTTTAAGTTCCAAAAACTAGGACCCTTTAATTGAACTTTTTGCTAACCCACCACCCCCAAACTGCCACCTCAAAGGCAGCAAATAACCAAAGAAGTCCAGCTATGCCTGGTACGGCCAAGAGTACAATAAGAAACACAATCAAAGGCAATCTGGACATTCGTTTTAGCCGATAAAGCCCCATAAGTAATACAAATAGAAAACAGATAAAACCGAATAACGAAAATTTTTGTAATAAGAGCTCAAAGGTCAACATGATTTTAGGTTTAAATACCCTTCAAAATAAACCTTGCTCATTACAAAATCTGCCTTGCATCTTATTAAATCCACATTTGTCTTCTTTTCCCTAGCCATAAGCGCCCCCAGGCGCAAGTTTTAATAATATAGGAAGAATGTTGCTCAGAGCTTTGTAAGGGGTATTTTATGGACAGGGAAAGGAAAACATTGGTATCCAATTCCGTTTGAGGTTTGAACAAGGTTCAAGCGGAAAACTAGCCTTAAAGACTAACCTATCGCCCTTCTACGTTGTATGGTTTTGATTTCATCATTTAATGCCGAAATTTTTATTTGCTTCTCTTTAGGGAAATCAAAGCCGCCTATAATGGAATCATTTACATCCAACGGAATTTTTTGCCAGATGATTCCTGTAAAATTTACTTCGTTAGGAGATTGAAACGAAATAGATTGTATAAAGAATCCAGTAGGTATCCTAATGGCAGTATTCGGTTTGTTTTGGCCCCTACCCTCCCAGGTTTTAAAATAGGCTTCCATTTCACTAGCGTCATGAACAACATTAATTGACTTATCACTTTCGTGATGAATATCATTTGCATTAAATGAAATGGCCCATTTATTGGCTATAACCAGAATAGCAATTAATGATACACTAGCGGCTATTAACCAAAGGGATGATTTTTTCATTGGTTTCATATAGGTTGGTTTTTAAAAGCACGAACGCAGCTTGGCAAACTGTAATCTTATAAAGGTAAAATTTATTAATAGAGTCAGAATTATACTGAAAGTGTAAATTAAAATTAGCTCTAAATTGAACGAAAAATAATAAGGGATATGCTCTTTTAGTATCTTTAGTTGAAATGTAGACCATTCCATCTCCCATAATGGTCTCATCGCCAAACCACATTTCCATTAAATATGACCAAGGCATTCGATTCTTCAGGGAAGAAAAACCATATCCAATCACAGGATACATCCACGGCCAAAAATAGTTGGCAAACCCTTCCTCAATTTAACGACAACAGATTTGAAACTGTGTTGCACCGAAAACTGGTAAAAATGGCCAACAGTTTTGCAAAAGAGCCATTACCGCCACAGAAAAAGGAGAACAATACCGGCCTACCAGATAACCTAAAGTCTGGTATCGAAAATCTCTCCGGCTATTCCATGGACGATGTTAAAGTGCATTACAATTCCAATCAACCCGCCCAACTAAACGCCCATGCCTTTGCGCAAGGCACTGATATCCATTTAGCTCCAGAGCAGGAAAAACATTTGCCACATGAAGCTTGGCACGTGGTACAACAAAAGCAAGGGCGCGTAAAGCCTACTATGAAATTGAAGGGCAATGTGCAGGTAAACGGTGATGCTGGGTTGGAGAAGGAGGCCAATACTATGGGAGCTAAAGCCCATAATTTGAATCAGAAACAAAAGGACGTCTTAAATAATATATCCGTAAGTAACATGAATGAAAATGAAAATTCAACTAATGCCCCAACCATCACTCAGGAATTAGATTGGTTCCAACAGCTCTTGTTGCTCCGTGGCAAAATCACTTTTGAGCAGTCAGAATCGGAAACAGCATTACATGGGCTGGCGCCACCCTTAATTGAAAATCAAAATTCTTCCTATGCCCAAATGATTAAAAAACACCAAATGGGCATGGCCGAACGACTGGTGTTGATTTTGGCCTTGATCCCCCACATAAAACCGTCGTTGCTCGATATGCTGTACATGAAAAACCAACTCTATGATATTCCCTTTACAGAGTTCGGCGGGGTTCGCTATGACAAACACAAAGGCTATCTGCCCACAGGCGAGACGGCTGCTTTTCTACTCGCAGGTGCTGATTTGGAAAAACGATTTGCGCTATTACCAATTTTTGAAAAAGACCATTTCTTTTATCAAGAAGGTATCTTGTCATTAGAAGCTACCTCATCAAATGAACCCCTACTCTATGGCCTATTGCGCATATCACCAGAACACCTTTCGTTGCTAACGACCGGTAAGGTTTTCAAACCCGATTTTAGCCCGCATTTTCCTGCCATGCGCATTACTACCTCACAAGACTGGGAGGATCTCATAGTAGCAGACCATTTATTAAACGGTCTTGAAGAAATTAAGGCCTATACCCTATATGGAAAGCAACTGAAAAATGACCATCAATTTGGAAAGAAAATAAAACCAGGTTTTAAGGTACTATTTACAGGCCCACCAGGTACTGGTAAAACCCTTACCGCTACCCTACTCGGTAAGGCCTGCAAAATGGACGTGTACCGCATAGACCTCTCCATGGTCGTTTCCAAATACATTCGCGAAACGGAAAAGAATCTCTCCCGCGTTTTTGACCTAGCCGAAAACAAAAACTGGATCCTTTTTTTTGATGAGGCAGATGCATTATTTGGTAAGCGAAATAATACTTCAGATTCAGATGATCGGTACGCTAACCAAGAAGTATCTTTCTTGTTACAGCGCATGGAAGATTTCGATGGCCTTGTTATTATCTGTTCCAATTTCAAAAAGAACATTGATGAGGCCTTTTTTAGAAGGTTTCAATTAGTTCTTGATTTTGAAATACCCAACGTGAACCAACGGTATGTTCTATGGCAAAAATCAAAGACACAAGAATTTGAATATGAAGATGCCATTGATCTTGATATACTGGCAGAAGAATATGAACTAACTGCTGCCTCAATAATCAATATTCTACACTACAGCATACTTAAATGCCTCAGTAGAAAAGACACCCTAATAAAATTGAAGGATATTGAAGCAGGGTTGAAAATTGAAAGAATTAAGGAAGGTAAAAGTATTTTTTAAAGGGTTTCTTGGCATATTTGGTTTTCTTTAGAACCTATTGTCTTGGTATTTGAGCATATAGTTTTGATTCGTTAACAGTAGTTTCATGTGATCCTTTTGTTGAAAACCAGTAGGTTTGTTAAAGGTTTTTGTTTTAAAAACTGTGAATATCTATACGCAAAACGGATTTTTTTGTAGGAAAAAAATCCTATCTTTAGAGGAGCACTTTCCCATTATATATTAAGCATTTTCAATCCCTCGAATGCAATTGCTTATGCTATTAGCTAAAATGTGTAATTATGATTCATACAGTTTTAGAGTATGTTCGAGATAGGCTCAAAAAACATTTCAGGAATGAATTTTCTGGTACAAATGTAAAGGTGGTGCTTTCTAACCTTGATAATGCCAATGGTTTGGTAGTCGACAAAACTGCAAACAGTATTGTATTTTTTCTTATTAATGTCACAGAGGAGACCACATTGAAAAACAACTTGAACCGCAGTGTGTCAGCTGGTCAAAATTTCTTGGCTAAAAAACAAGCACCCTTACATTTGAATTTTCAAATTATGTTCTGTGCCAATTTTAGCGAAGGCAATTATCTGGATGGGTTAAACTATCTTTCATCAATTATCCATTTTTTTCATGTACACCCTAAACTAGATTGTTCGCCCATAAAAGACAAGGAAAATTCAATAGGTAAATTAACCTTCGAACTTTGTACTCTTGATTACGGTGAGATAAGTCAGGTTTGGTCTGCCATTGGTAGCAAATTAACGCCTTCATTGATTTATAAAGTAAATATTTTAGTGTTTGAAGATAAGTCTATTCCTGGTAAGATTCCTGCAATTGAGAGTGTCCAAAATAGAATATAAGCCAGATATCGGCTGTAATAAACAACATAAGTAAAGCTTAAAACGCTAAACTTTAAAATCAAATTAACCAATAGTAATTCCAACTATGGAACAAGCTTACCAATACCTTTTGTCCTTAGAATTTAGGCACAATTATTTTAAAGATGGTCTTTTTAAACCAATACAGCTATCTTTTGATACCGAATCACAACATTTGCTTAGAAACTTCGGGTTGATTTTAAAACCGTACCCAGGAGGTTTTCATTTATTATGTGTTGATCCTGAACTTCTTGATACCGCCTCTGAAAACACATCCTTGCGAATATTTATAGATTGTAACGACCCCTATTTTATCAATTATTCAGATTTACCTTACTTCAATCCATCAGACACTGTTCTGTATTTCAATAATTTAAACTCTAAAGCAAATTCTGAAAATTCAACCCTTAATCTACATTCTGAAATAAACGTTGGCAAAAAGGACGTTTACAAACTTAGCTCAGGGACATTAATGCTGGCTACCTTAAAAAAGATAAATACATATCATTTTAAAGATGAAGATGAAAATGACATTTCTGATAGTATTCATATAAAATGGATTGAGGACAATGGGTACTTAATTTCTAACCGTTACGAAGGTAGTTTTCACGTATATGAAAATGAAATTGAAATTGATAAGGTGTATGCCAATCCTAACCCGGTCTGGAAAAAACCAATGGCCGTTGTAGAACTATTTTTATCAAAGATGTTTGAAAATTTCGAACCTGATAAGAAACTAAAATACATCGTAAGTTTTAATTCAATTAAAACGCATTGGAGGTATATTCTTGCTGATCCAATATATAAAAATTTTCAAAATCTTACGATTGTTATAAAAGGCCAAGAAAACGAAGTTTTTGCCCGTCTTACAGATAACCCGAGCGAGGGATCTCAATATCCTGTTTTTCAATCTATAGAAAAATTAGACCTATTAGAGTATTCGGAAGATTTCTATTCACTTATGAATGATGAGAATTCCTCTCCCATCATCAAGGCATTGCCAAGAGCGGCACCGGAACATCTTGTCTTTGGAAAAGACAAAAAAACCATGTATTCACACATTTATTTATAAACTAGTAATCGAACAAAATTATGGCTAGTACGTATAAGACACCTGGGGTATACATCGAAGAAAAGGATGCTTTTCCTGGGTCTGTTGTTGAGGTAGAAACTGCAATCCCTGCATTTATCGGTTATACTGAAAAAGCATCGGACAACGGTAAATCACTTTTGAATAAACCAGTGCGAATTACTTCAATGCAAGAATTTCATGAACGTTTCGGCAAAGCATTCAATCCAAAATTCAAGTTGGCCAAGACAACGGACAAATTATCTGATGATGCTCCACCGCATCACATGAAAATCGATCAGAAGCAAAATTTGACCATCGATTTTGAAACAAATAACCATGACCTAATTTTTTATAATAGTTTAAGGCTGTTTTATCTAAATGGAGGAAGCGCCTGTTATATAGTTTCCGTAGGATTGTTTGATGAGAACGATGGTGTTAAAATAGATTATGATGAACTCTTATCTGGTCTGGAACCTCTTAAAAAGGAGCAGGAGCCGACCATGATTATAGTACCGGAAGCCGTTAAGCTAGGTGAAAAAAGTTATGATGTGTACAAAAAAGTTCTAGAACACTGTTCCGACATGCAGAGCAGGGTAGCTATTGTAGATATTTATGATGGGGACTGGTCTAAATTTTCGGATGGTTTAGACCCTAAAGTGAAAGTGTTTCGTGAAAAAATAGGCAGTTCATTTTTAGATTATGCAGCAGCTTATCACCCTTGGCTACATACCAACATCGTTAGCGATAGGGATATAACCTTTATGAATTTTGGTAAGAGTGTAGAAGAGGCCTTAAGTAATTTGAAAGAATTGGTGCCCGAAGAGGAAAAGGCCGCAATTGCAATTATTGAAGACTATCCGAAAGACGATACTGCAATTGAAGCCAAATTCGACAAAGAGAAATCTGTGGACGAGGCAGATAAAAAAGAGGCACTAAAGAAGTTTGAGAAGAGCCAACAGAATAATCTACACCTAGGACTTTGGGAAGCTAGCCCTACCTATAAAAATATTCTGGCCAAATTAAGAGAGATATTAAACTTGCTTCCTCCATCATCCGCTATGGCCGGCGTTTACACGAAGGTAGACAATAACAGGGGGGTCTGGAAATCTCCGGCCAATATTAGCCTGAATGGAGTAATAAAACCATCTACTACCATATCGCACGATGACCAAGAACAACTAAATGTAGATGCTATCGGAGGAAAATCGATTAATGCCATTCGTACGTTCCCTGGTTTAGGAACCCTGGTGTGGGGTGGCAGGACTTTAGACGGTAATAGCCTTGATTGGCGCTACATTAACGTTAGAAGAACGATGATTATGTTAGAGCAGTCCATAAAACTAGCCCTACGAGCTTATGTATTTGAACCCAATGATGCGAATACTTGGGTAACCGTAAAAAGTATGATTGTTAATTTCCTAACAGAAAAATGGAAACAAGGAGCGTTGGCAGGTTCTTCACCAGAAGATGCTTTTGATGTACAAATTGGACTTGGTAATACAATGACTGCTGTAGACATTTTGGAAGGAAAAATGCTGGTATCAATCAAATTAGCAATCGTTAGACCGGCAGAATTTATCGTAGTAACATTCCAACAACAAATGCAAAAATCTCAAAAATAAATTTAAATCTAAAAAACTAAAATATTATGGCAGGAGAAGCACAAGACACCAATTGGCCCTTACCAAAGTTTTACTTTATGGTTGACTGGGGGTCTACGACCAATATTCCATTTCAAGAAATCAGTGGTCTGGATATAGAATCAGAACCTATAGAATATAGACATGGCAATAGTCCTGTATTTTCAAAAATAAGTATGCCCGGTATGATAAAGAGTAATAAGGTAACCATGAAAAAAGGGGTATTTGCCAAAGACAATGCTTTTTGGGATTGGTTCGTTAAAATAAAAATGAACACCATTGAGCGGCAAAATGTGGTCATCAAGTTATTGGACGAAGGTGGTAACCCCACCATGACCTGGACCCTTTTAAATGCTTGGCCTTCAAAGATAACCTCTACCGACCTTAAATCGGATGGTAGCGAGGTTGCCATTGAAACCATTGAAATAGCGCATGAGGGATTAACTATTGCAAATGGATAAACTATATGGCAAAGGATAATTTTTTTAGCTCTGACTATGCGCCGCCAACGGCATTTTATTTTGCAGTAAAATTCGCAGGTTTTCCTGATATGGACTGTAGTTTTCAAGAGGTATCGGGTTTGCAGGTAACCCTAGGAACGGAGGAACGAAAGGAAGGAGGAGAAAATGATTTTGTGCATCACCTTCCTAAACCCCCTACATATAGTGACTTGGTATTAAAACGTTGTCTATTGCATAATTCAAAGCTTACCAATTGGTGTAAAAATGCGCTCGAAGACTTCAAATTCGACCCTAAGGATATCAAATTGCAACTACTTGGTGCCAATGGGGGTAGTTTGGCATCTTGGAGTATTATTAAGGCCTATCCGATATCATGGGAATTATCAACATTGAACAGTACTAGTAATGATTTGGCCATTGAAACCTTGACTTTAAAATATCGAAATTTCAAAAAAGACTAGGTATGATTATGATTTAAGATTGTCCATAAAATTGAGGACTATTATCCATTGATCATTCCAAATCGCATATGAAATTAACAAGCACAGGCATCGAATTATATTTCACTTATAACTAAAAGTACTATGGCAGAATTTTTACAACAACAAGATGGTATTATTGATTTTCATATTTTCATTAATGGAAGTAAAATAAAGGATACTGTTGAAGTTCAAGAATTAATAATTGAAATGGAGGTAAACCGTATTGCATCGGCTTCAATTGTTATTCAAGATGGTGGAGCCATCGGGGTAAGCGAATCATTTACAAATAGTGAGAGTAATGATTTTATTACTGGTAATGACATTGAAATAGCCTTGGGCTATAGCGATGAAATAAAAAAGGTTTTCAAAGGTATTATTCTTTCCCAACGTCTTTTGGTAAAAGGAGATAAATCGCAGTTAATTATTACCTGCCAAGACAAAGCTATTCATCTAACCCAGGGGAGGTACAATGCCATCTTTCAGAATATGAAAGATTCAGATGCCATTAAAAGTATCGTTTCTAAGTATAATCTTGACTTGGATATGGATACTACCAACTACGAGCATCCGACTTTAGTACAATATAATTGTACTGATTGGGACTATATTGTTATGCGGGCCGAAGCCAACAATATGATAGTTCATAACTATCAAAACAAAATAAGCATAAAAAAAATAGATTTTACGGGTAATCCAAAATACGAAATTAAAGCGTCTCAATTTGTTATTGATATTGACTTGACCTTGGAAAGTAAAAATATATCAGGCACATATAAAATGTCATCTTGGGACGCCAATTCTCAAGAAGTACTTTCTAGCAGCATAAAAATACAGGACTCTTTAAATCAAGGAAATATCACCGCAAAAAAAATATCCTCCACTTTGAACAAAAGTTATGATAGCTATTCTTCCACACCCATTTCAAAAACTGAAATGGATATACATCTAGAGTCATTGGCAAATAATGGAGTATTGAATAAGGTAAAGGGAAAAATTACAATTCCTGGGAATACAAAGATAATTGCAGGTGATATTATTAAACTATCAGAGTTCAGTTCTCGCTTTAATGGCAAAGCGTATATCTCAAAAGTAGAACATAGTTTGCAAGATGGGGAATGGTTAACTATTCTTCATGTTGGAAAAGATTTAAGTTCGCACGCTTCTTTACCAAATATTGAAGAATTCAGTGCCTCTGGTCTGCTATCTGCCATGCGAGGTACACAGATTGCTACGGTAAAAAAAACATTTGAGGATCCAGATAATAATTTTCGTGTTTTAGTAACGCTACCTTCATTTTCTGGCACTGGTCAAGAAGATGGTATTTGGGCCAGAATTGCTTTTCCTTTTGCTTCTGCGGATGCTGGCTTTTTCTTCTTTCCTGAAGTAGGTGATGAAGTCCTGCTCACATTTACGAATGATGACCCACGTTTCCCTATAATTATTGGGTCACTTTACAGCGCTAAAAATAAATCTAAAGAGATTCCTGATGAAAAGAATCAATTCAAATCTATTTATTCTAAATCGGGTATTAATATAAGGTTTGATGATGAAGATAAAATCTTGTCCATTGAAACGCCTGATAAGAACGCGATAGTACTTGATGATAAAGAAAAGAGTATTAGCATCAAGGATATGAACGATAATTCCATTGTTATGGATGAATCAGGAATAACGATGAAGACACCAAAAGATCTAAACTTAAGTGCTGATGGAAGTATTAACATAAAGGCAACTTCTAATTTAGCTATGTCCGCAACGGCAGATGCGACATTAGTTGGATTGAGTATAACCCATAATGCAAAGACTTCCTTTACCGCTAAAGGTAATGCCTCTGCTGAATTGTCAGCTTCAGGCCAAACCACTGTAAAAGGAGCAATGGTAATGATTAACTAAAAAACTAAGAAATATGCCACTTGCAGCTAGATTAACAGACATGCATACTTGTCCCATGGTTACTCAAGGATCACCTCCAATTCCTCACGTGGGAGGTCCAATTATCGGACCAGGTGCGCCTACGGTGTTAATCGGCAAAATGCCCGCAGCGGTTATGGGTGATAACCTGGTCTGTGTAGGTCCACCAGATAGTATTGTTAAGGGATCTGCGACCGTAATGATTGGTGGTAAACCCGCTGCTCGTATGGGTGATACTACGGCCCATGGAGGTAGTATTGTGCTAGGTTGCCCTACGGTAATGATTGGTGGGTGATTTTAGACTACAAAATTCAAATTAAAAATATAATTTATGACATTAATTATCAAAGAATTAATAATTCGAGGAGTTGTTACAACAGACTCGGATAAACATCAAGAGGGAGAGTCAATAAATAAGGAGGAGTTATATCAATATTTAGATGAAATGAAAACATCAATTAAAAAAGACTGTATAGAAACGGTATTATCAAAATTGGAGGCTAAATCAAGGCGTTAATGAGCCAAAGTGATAATAGTGTAAATACCTCAATTGTTGTTTTCGAATATGAAAACAAAAAAATGGCTGCTCAATGCAACGATATCATTGAGACTATTTTCAACGCCCAGATAGTGCCAAAACTCGAAGAAGTAATTAATCATAAAATTCCGAAAGAAGTTGCCGTCGATTTAGATTCCATTGAAATAGACATTGGCACCATTAAAGCACATGAATTTAATCATGAACTTGCGCAGCGTATCAAAAATGCATTTGAAACTGCCTTAGAGGCAAAATTGAGTATTTTACAGAATTCCATAATCCACAACAACTTAAAAGCTGCGGACACCCCTTTTTATTATCTAGAAGTTGCCCTTGAATTCTATATGGTTAATGGGTATTTTCCTATTTGGTTTGATGCTAAAAAATCATTGAACCAACTCGATGAAAATATCTTTGATACGTCCAACACAATTATACTGAGTTTGATTGAAAATTATATAGATGATAAAATAGCATTGAAACGCCTTTCCGATTTTTTTGCCCAACACGATGATTCCATTATAAAAGAAATAGCACTACTTGTAAATAAAGAGAATAAAGAACCAATAATTAAAATAAGAAAGAAGAATAATGAAAACTCAATATTACCAGAAGGAAATTTAATAATAACGAAATATTATGAGGACATTGATAAAAATAGAGAAAAGGTTATTAAATTTTATTTACTAAATGGGAATTTACCCGAAGGGTTCAAAGAGTTAAACCTAAACGATATTAAAACTGTTTATAACGATTTAATAGCTAAAAAATTCCCTTTTTTAGAAGATTGCTTTAATGACAAGCACATCAATCCCAATCTGAATTTTGGAAGGTTGCAAAGACTAATGGATACCAAAAATCTTAAAACCGTTCGGTTATACCTACATCATTATTTTGAAGAAGTATATGAAATTTTAGAAAAATCAATCAATGAACTTCAAATCAAATTAAATTTAGCTAATTACATAAAACTTGATTTTAAGATTTTTAGCTCTGAAGTTTTGTTGAAAAGTTTAGCACATTTAAAAGGTAAAAAGGCTCCTAGTACTGTTATAAATCAAATACATCTGAATATTAAAGAATACCTACCAAAAAAAATCACAGACTCACCCGAATTTCTAAACATCCTAAAATCTCAAGGGTTATTGTCAGAAAAACATATAGGTTCATCAAAACATCAAAATGATAAAAATCTCAATGATTTATTAACCCTGCAAGAAATTGAACAAGACAATGACGAAAGAATTTTAGTTGAAGAACTTAATCCTACAGAAGACCTTTCCTTAAACAACAAATCTTCTAATGAATTGGATTTAAAAAATCAAATACCTTTTGAACTTTCAATTCTAAAGTTCTATGCGGAACATAGCTACATGCCTTGGTGGTCAGATGAAAAATCTTTAAACCATGTTTTAAAATCTCTTGAAATTAAAAGTACATATTCTAAAAGCCTTTTTGAAGAAATATTTATGCAAACAGAAAATATGGCGCCCTTTTTAGGTAAACTGGCTTTTGTTTTACCCCCGGAACTTAAAAGAACCTTATATGAAATTATAGCACCATACCAACATCTGGCAGCCAAATGGGTTGATAGTGTCTCAAAATTTAATCAAAACCAAACCTTAAACCAAGAAAAAGAACCTACATCTTCAGACACCGTTTTAAATTTGGAAGAGCAAGATTTTAAACTTTTGAAAAGGAGTATTTACTTTTTAAAAGACAAAGACGTTCTCAACACAAAGCATTTTAACGACCCCTTTCTAAAAAATCAACTCAAAATCTATTTAAATCTAGCGCCTTATTTTTATTTTCAAAACATTACCCCACAAAAATGGAGACAAATTCTATATTCCTTTGTTTTGATTAATAGTAATGGTTCTCAATCTAATCAAAACACCAACTTTCATAATTCGCTTTTCACCTTTTTAAGAAAGGAAAACCATAACATTTCTTGGAATGCGATTCTCATGGCGGTTTATGAAAAAACTCAAACTTCACCCATCTCAAATATTAGAAACTTTCCGCAAGAATTATTCAAATTGATCAAAAAACCTGTAAATGAAAAAGATTTAATCAATGGTAACAAAAGGGACCAATCAGAACCAAAATTCACAAATGATTCTGAAAATGAAATAAAGGTATCAAATGCAGGTCTAATCATATTTTGGCCATTTTTAACTCGCTTATTTGAACAATTAAACCTAATGGAAAACGGATTGTTCATTTCACCCTCAGCACAAAATAGGGCTATTTATCTTCTCCAATACTTAGTTAATAACAACACCAAGGTTCCAGAATTTGAATTGGTTTTAAATAAAATTTTGGTGGGCATGCCTATATCAGAACATCTTGAACCTATAGATAATCTTAGCCTAGAAGAAAAGAATATGATTACCAGCCTTATGAATGGATTGATACAGAATTGGCCTAAAATGCAAAATTCTACTTCGATTGGAATTCAAGAGACATTCATTCAAAGAGAAGGTATTTTGAGTATAGATAAAGAACATTATAAACTAGTGATTACAAAAAACACAGTTGATATTCTTGTGGCTTCAATTCCGTGGAACTTATCGTTGATCAAGCTGCCATGGATGCAAAAACCCCTTTATATTGAATGGATTTAATATTCCAAATAGTAATACTAAATAATAGTAAAAATATAACCATTAGTATTTCTTCTAACTACAATAGTATTTTCTTTTCAAATTATAGCGCGTAGCACGGCTATTTGATAGGACACTTTGCCAATAGTTTAGAATTGATTTTCAAAGATGTTAATTGCCGGACTCTTTTAGTAGATTCTTAGTTTGTCCTTTTATGATACATTTTTAGATGTATAAATATCGTAGTGAGTGAATAAAAATTAAACCGACGCTTTAGCTATAGAGGTTCTATTCATTTGGGTCTAATCCTTGTTCCCCGACGAACTGAACGGGAAGATCAGAAAGTACACCAAGAACAAACTCTCCTTCCCGACAGACGATGCGGTGATGAAATCCGTATATTTGACAACAAGGTAGGCCACCAAGAAGTGGTCCATACCCATCAGGAACTGGGGCATAATTTTAAATCAGTTCCTTACGATCTATGAAAAAAGGGTCAGACTTTAGATAAAAGTCCAACCCTCGTTATTTTTAACTTACACACTTGGTGGGATAGTGTCTATTTTATTTTATTAAATCAAGACCGATTACAATCCCAGTCCATAACTTATCTTGATAAATCCAGTTTTCGGCATTTCCAAAACCATGATCAATACCTAGGGCTAAACCGAGATTTAGTCTATTGAACGAAAAAACTCCTGCCGCACCGAAACTATAACCCATAACAGTTTGGCTAATTGAAATATCTGGATTGGTGTTTTCAGCTGTTAAAGCCACTGAAGTTAGTCCAAAAAATGGCGCTAAAGAAAAAGATATGCTTTCCTTTTCATACCCAACCATTTCACCTTCGTTATATATTGGATTAACTCTAGATAAATTCCATTGGTGGCCATAAGCAATGCCAGCATTGAAATTAGTTGAAACAGTACTGGGGAAATCACCTTCTTTTCCTCTTATCTTAAGTGGAATACTCAAGGTTTGAAAAACTAACTTGTTTTCACTATACCTCAATGTTCCTGATTGCTTCAAATTGGTATCCTCAAAATCCGTCGATTCGAAAGAATAAGTATTGGCTTTGACACTGTTGATTTCTTGTTCTATATTACCGGTGACAACATTCTTACTCTTTGAAAATTTATCTAATAGTTTCAGATTGCCGCCAGTATCTCCAATATCTTTTTTTAAAGAATAACTATTATCATCAAAATCAGCGGTCAGATTATAAGGTTCTAATGTTAATTTTTTATTTTCCAAATTGAGTTTGGCACGTGCCCCTCGCTTGGATTTATAGGCCCTTACTGTACTTTCATTAATCATATCACCATTTTCATCAACATTCTCTACGCTATACAAAAGGTTACCCCTGTTTAGTTTGATAATATCCAATGATTTTGTAGTTGAACATGATAATAATAGTCCAACTAATGTGAATAAAAAATACTTTTTCATAGTTCAGCATCTGGTGCCATAGTAAATCTGGCAGGTTCTACGTTGGTCATAAAAACTTTTCTTTCAGAATCATAGCCTACATTGTCATTTTCTAAAAGATGAGAAAGGGCCATAAATTTGGTAATAGTCAAATTTGTAAAAGCCTTCGAAGCTCTTGGATTTTCAAAATAAATTTTTATGGCTCCATATGGCCTCGTTGCTTCAACAACTAGCTTTTTTTCAAATGCTGTTACTTTATACATATTATTAATCGTTACATCTCACAGGGCTAGCAAACCACCTGCATTCGTTATCGTTTGCAAGGCTGCATACCCATAAATATCCCGTATCAGAGCAAAAATCATCACCACAATTGCACTCATTTGTTAATCCCTCTTTTTTTAACTCTTCTTCGGATGCAGGAAAAAGTTCAAATTCTTTGCCCCTTACTGTTACTTTGGTTTTCTGGTTTTTCATCTTTTTTAATTTTAGTCTTATGACAAATCTAGTTTTCTTAATTGTTTAAAATCATCCCTACAAATAGGTATTTTTAGGCGAATTCTCTAGGTCCAAATAGGTTGAAAAAATAAATGGAGCCTAGGCTCCATGGTAGATATGCAGAAGTATGTGATGCTAAAAAAGGTGCACGGCATTTTTCTAGCTTTTACGTTGGTTGGATTTCGGTTTAAAATTAACAGCTTAGAACAAAAAAATCCTGTCCTTTCTGTCTGCAATCAATTAGAGGGTTTGTAGTGCTTTTATACCACTTATACATTAGCTACTAGACCCTTTCAAATAATGTAAACAACAGTATCTAAACATTTAAATGCAAATTTTTCTTATGAAAACCTATTTATTGGTCTCAAGCAAACTTTAAGGAAAATGTTTAAAACCTTGGACAATTGTACTAATTTCTTTAATACCCTAAAATTTGGAAATGAAGGTAAAATAAAGAGATTGATTAATTTTTTTTAAATATCAAGACTAAAAGCGGTTAGGTTTAACCGCTTTTAATTTTTAATTGCAGGGGCTAACACCTTGTGTTACACCATCAACCTCACCAATTAACACTCTTAACATCTTCGCATTGGTAACGGTAACTCTTTGTCTTGCTATAATTTTATCTCCTCTTGAAATATTTACTATAACGCAACATGAGGCACCACTTTTTGGTTTCCATACACTAAATTGTGCTCTTTTTCCATTATAACTTCAAAACTCATTTCTATCTCTAAGAAGACAATACATTGTATCTTGATTTTCATCGGTTGTGAAGGTTTCAGACCCAGAATAATTAGTTGTTTCAGTACTTTTCGTAATCTCTTTAGGCTGATAAACTTCTAGGAATTCTAAATTCTTATTGTTATGATTCATAATTTCTGTTGAACTCTCTTGACCAAAAGTTAAAATTCCCAAGGCAAACATTGTTAAGATTAAAAATTTTTCCATTATTTATAGTTTTAGTTATTAGGTTATAAACATATGTCTCTAATGGTTGAAAAACCATCCCCACAAAAAGGTATTTTATTCTAGTTATTTGAAAACAAAGGGGTTATAAAAATAAAATGGAGCCAAGGCTCCATGCGTCATTGAAAAATGCGTTGAGCTTAATATAGGTTTGCCGCTTCTTCTTTACGGTCACGCTGGTGGGATTCCACGATAAAATAGATGGCTATAAAGAACAATCCGATCCATTCTGCCCAAAGAAGGGTATACCAATGGTTGTCTTCACCGTATATGCATGTGATAATAAAGTAAACGGTCAGGGCCAATAGCGTAAGACTGCCTAAAATAGTACCAAGGTTGTTTAGATTTTTGTCCTCGGTCAAAATCATGGCCAAGGCACAACCCACAAAGAAGGTGCCGGCAAAAATATAGTGTAGCCAATTATAGTGTATATGATCAAAATAGATAACCCCAAAAAGGGCCACACCAAAAATGATATTATAGCCCTTCCCAAAACGGCTTTTGGCTTCTTTAATCTCCTTTATTTTTTCCTGCTGTGCTGACATGTGCTGTGCCCCATTAAATATAAAAAGAGCACCCGCCAAGGCCAACAAACTGCCAAACCAGTAGCTATGGGGCATAAAGACATAGTTGCTGATACTGGTCCTAAAGTGGCCTTGGGTAGATGGGCAGGTGTCGGTCAAAAACAACACCAAAGGTGTCAAGGTAAGGACGGCGGCAATAAAACGTTCCGCTTTGGCGAAGTGGTCTACATTCTTGACCACTTTTTCGGCTGTAGCCTTTAATTCTTGCACGTTCATGGGCTTATATTTTTAATTAAAACTCGTATTTCTTTTCCACCGCATAGCGCAGCAGTTCACCCGCACCGCTTAGGCCCAGTTTTCGGATCATGTTTTTTCGGTGGGTGTCTACCGTACTCTTGCCAATAAAGAGTTCGTCCGCAATCTGGTGGCTGGTATGCCCCTTGGCAATGAGCTGCAGTATCTCCCGTTCCCTAGAAGAGAGTACACTTTTGGAGCTGTTTTTTTCCGTGTCCGGCAGATGAATTTTCTTATCGAAATAGGTCTTGCCTTCCGCTACGGTTCTAATGGCCTCGAGAACGACATCCAGACTACTGTTTTTTAAGATGTATCCATGGGCTCCGGCATCCAACATTTGCTTTACGGCCTCATCCTGGTCGAACATGGTAAAGGCCACCACCTTGGTCTGTGGGGCTTCCGTTAAAATGAACTTGGTGGCCTCAATACCGTCCATAATGGGCATACGAATGTCACAGAGTACCACATTGGGTCTTCGGGTACGAACCAGTTTCAACAGCTCCTCGCCGTTATGTGCCTGTCCAATAATGGTAATATCATCCTCATACTTTACATAGGAGGCCAACCCGTCTATAAGGGCTTGATGGTCTTCTGCAATGGCTACGGTAATCATACGGGTACATCTATAATGATGGAAGTGCCCTTGCCTGGCACACTGTCTATGGTGAAATTTCCTTCCAAATGTTCCACCCGTTTTTCTATGGTGGTAAGCCCCATGCCCGTTTTTGTCTTGGGCAAGGCAGCACGGTCAAATCCGCTACCGTTGTCCTCTACAATGATGTTCAACAACTCCTCATGCTGGGTGAGTTGAATCCCAATCTTGCTCGCCCCGGAATGTTTAATGGCGTTGGCCACCAATTCCTGTACGATTCGGAAAATGGTTAATTCTTGTGAATTTTCCAGTCGGTCTCCCATACCGAAATCCTCCACGGTAACCTGTAGAGCATTGGTGCAGGAAATGACCTCGGCCATTTTTTTGATAGCGGGCAGCAGCCCTTGGTCACTCATCACCCCTGAATTTTTACTGTGGGCCATCCCGCGTACCTTTTGGTAGGCTTCTTCCAATAGTTTTTGGGCACTTTGCAGTCCAGGGTCCTTTTTACTGATCTGGGCATTGTCAAAATGCAATTTGATGGTGGCCATCAAGCTTCCCAGATCGTCATGCAGCTCGTTAGCCACCCGCCTACGTTCCTTTTCCTGCCCCTCGATCATGGCATCGATACTGACCAGTTCCTGTTCCTTAAGCAGGTTGTCCACCCTTTCCTGTTTTAAGAGGGCTTCCTGTTCCGCGAGTTTGCGTTTTTTGGTGGTGTTTTTTTGAAGGAGGATGGCGATACCAGACCCCAACAAAAGGGCAATGGTGGCCGCTATAAGCCAGTTGCGGTTGGACTTTCTACGGTTTTCGCTAATAACATTGTCCAATTTTAATTTTTCCGTTTCATTTTCAACGGATAATAGGGCTGTTTCAAGTGTATTGTTTTTAGCTCCAATTTTATACTCGTGGTTAATTGATCGATTAAGATAATAATAGGCTGAATCGTATTTTGACTCCTCTTCAAATAGCCAAGCATTTAATCTATCATGAAAAAAGGAATCTTTCCTTTTATTAAGTTTGAGTTTATAATTTTTTAAATAGGTTTTTGACTCAGCATACTCCTTCATGTCAAGTTTCAAACTGGCTAATTGCCATAGTGTAATATTGTTCAAGTTTTTCCAATATGGCTTGTTTGTAGTAGCAGAATCAACCTTTTTAAAATATACTTCTGAAACAAAGTAGTTTCCCAAAAGTTTGTTTTGTATACCCTTTTCAAAATTGTAATAGTTACGATAGGGATGGTCTAATGATAAAAGTTTCACCAAAGAATCCAGTTTTCCTATTTCATAATAATATTTTTGGTTGATCTCAAGATCGTTATCTGCCTTAGAATAAAAAATTAAATTATAATGTGTTAGTTGAAAATCGTCTACTATATCTGTGCGGAGTTGTTTGAGGTGCTCAAGATATGGAGCATATTGTTTGCTGCCGATATAAATTTCAGACTTTATTAAGTTCAAAACACATGTTAACCCTAACTTTGTAAGTTGAACATTATCAATTTCATCTGAAATTGAGATTGCCTCAGAAAAACTTTTATATGCCCTTAAAGTTTGAGGTGTTTTATTATGTTGATATAGGTATCCATTAATAAGATTTTTAATGATTTGAACTGTTTTAATTTCGTCTTCTAAAATTTCTTTAGGCTCTAATTGAGTCTGTTCAAAAATCATTATCTCAACTAGGTCGATAGTATTTCTTCTAATTATGGAATCTTCTATTTTTTCAGCATTCTTCCTTGCAGTATCAAGGTTTAAATTTCTTATTGACTCAAGAGTTTCCTCAAATTGAGTCTGTAGAGCATAAACAGATCTAGCTTGAAAAATGCATATTAATATTACAACTACTCTATACAAATTTTGAATAGGTTGTTTGACATCTATCTTGACGAGTTAAATCTTTTTCATCATCTAATCTGTCCATATCTTTTATTTTAGAACCATCTCTTTGGTAAAATTCTGAATCAAATAATCCTTCCTGTAAATGTTCATTATTATTAACTCTGGACATCCTATGTAATTCCCTGTTCACGGTTAGGCCCTTCAACCCCTCAATTGAGATGTTGTTACATTTGACCTTAAGCGGTCTATCTTTTCCATGTCTACCTGAGTTTGCCTTTAAATGAAGGGTCAAGGTTACTCCATTTCCTTCCGGTTTAAATGACGTCTTAGTCTCTTTAAGCATTCCAATGTTATATAATCCCTTGTAGTTCAACAGGTATAATGTAATACTATTTAACATTCCATCCTCAATATTGAGCCTTCCGGAAACCGCGAAAAAAGTACCATAAAGTTGACTACAATAGATCAGTTGATTTGAATTAGGGTCGTTTTTGTCAATATTACATGTAATATGGATGAATTCTTGTTGGTCACTCATAATTTTAGTTTTTTGGTTTGGTCAAAATTGGTTTTTACACCCAAGTGGAAATATCCCCATGAGTAGGTATTTTTTGGTTTGGTGCCGTACCCTTTCTTTGTTCCCGTAAAACAGGCCCATTTCTGGATAGCAGCAATAACATATTTCGGGGGAACATTGAAATTGCGAACAGGGTGGGCCATTTTAAGATACTATTTTAATGTGTTCAAACCAAAACCTTGAAACACCATGCCCATGCCATTGGAATGGAAACTTCTGTTCTATTTAGTACTAAGTAAATCCTAAAATACAAAAAATACTTGTATAGATAGTTTTATTTCCGTTTTGCGAATAGCACGGTCAGAGTATACCATACGCGCCGGATTAAAGTGAGATAGCAATAATTATTGTAAACCCTTATATAGCATAGCCTGAAATGATTTTTACGTCGTTCAAAAAATTCCGTTTTCAGTGGTTCACTTTGACCGATTAATGCAGTATATCGCTCAATTCAAACAAAAGGCCGTTAAATTGAGCTAAGCAAGAGGCAATCCTGCGGAAGTATTTGGGGAACTAGTACTGAACAGTTCAATTCTTAGTCCCCGGCGCAGGAAATATAGCTTGTCAGAAAGCAAAATTTTTAGTAATTTTCGAAATATACCGTATACGCTACCGTAAACGATTTATACTAAAACAGTAAAAATAAATTTACTAACTATTTGTTTTTCAGTAGGTTGTAAAATTAAAAAATAGCGGTTAAAGTTCATAACCCGGAGGTCGGGGGATCGTGCCCCCCTCTCGCTACAATTAATCCGTTGAAATTGAATGATTTACATTCAGTATCAACGGATTTTTTTTGGAAACTCACCGTATACGGTAGCGTATGCGGTTACTAAATAAAACATATAAAATACTGTTAATCTGAAAGTTACATTTCGAAAGCCGTCGGGTTTATACTATTTAAGTTAAATATAAATTTGCCATGATTAACTATTATGTAAAATGGGTGGAGGTCAAGCGATTTTGTAGTACCAAATAGTCACCCAAACGTAAACGCTTTATGTGATATTAGTGATATCAAATGAATTCCTTAAACACAAAAAGGCAATGATCTCAAAAAAAAAATCCAACCACTTTAGTGATTGGATTTTCTTGGTCGGGGTGGCAGGAAGTTATCAAACCACACTATATTTTTAATAATCAAAAAGTTACATTTTATTAGATTTACTTGGTAACCGAATAGGTAATTTATTTGAAATGAACTTTTGTTTTATTTTACCTTTTTAAAGGTTGGCAAATATACAATTACTATTAAAATAGCATAAATAAAATGTAATTTTTTTAGTCATAGAGGTAGAAGTATAAATATAGCCTCTAAATTCAAAAAATCACATTGCTTATGTATTCAATTTATTCTGAATAAATTATTTTGTCTATGATTTAGAATTTCACCGTGATGATTATCAGAAAATATATATTTGAAATTTTCATGAGAGACTAAACTATAAACCTCATATCAGATTTAGTTTTGAAATAAAGTATGTATATTTATCTGCTAAACAAGCAATTCTTTGAAACATTTACTTGTCTTACTTTTCTTTTTTGTTTGGTGTTTTTCTTTTGGACAAAATCAAAAACATATAGATTCTTTATTACTAATTCATGACAAAACAGAAAACGAAATAGATAAAATTGATATACTGAACAATATTGGTAGATTATATGGAAGTGGAAATATAGAGAACGCCAGATTTTACAATAATAAAGCAATAAACTTATCAAAAAAAATAAATTATCCAAGAGGAATAGCATATGGATATTTATTTTTATCGGCAAGCTTATGAGTAGAATGGAATTGACAAAGTATAGTAAATAAAAATTACCTGGTTATATTTTTGTAATTAAGGAATTTAATAGCCAATAAACCTCAACAAGAGTTATGGCAATGTTCGAATTACATCCTGTTTGTGAAAAACTACAGCCCTATATTTCTTTCTATTACGAAATGAAATGGGAACGTAAAGACTACAATAACGGAATCCATGAAGTTGTTTTGCCCAGTGGAAAAGCCTTCATGGTCTTTCAGTATGAGGGAAGGTTCAGGGGCATCATTTTCAACCAAGAAATTGATGTCCCAAAATTTTATACCATAGGGCAGCAGACTTCCAATTATGCTATTTTTTCGGACTTCGACACCATGGGCTTGGTTGGGGTAGCTTTTAAGCCAACAGGTTTGAACCATTTTTTCGGTTTAGACATCTCCAAACTAACCAATACCCCAACAGATTCATTTCAGCTTTTTACCGAAAACATCAAATCTTTTGAAACGGTATTTGATAAGCAACAGCAAACAGAAAATAGAATAGCCCTCGTTGAGGAATTACTAGTGGCCGAGTTAGGAACCAAAACATTTAAAAAAACATTTATTGATATTTCCATTGATTTGATGGACGAATCATTAGGGTGCAAATCCATTTCCTCCATTATTAAAAAATTAAATGTTAGTGAACGCTACTTTCAAAAAAAGTTCAAGCAAATCGTAGGTGTTGCACCTTCTGTATACAATAGAATTGTCAGATTTAATCATCTATTTTCGGAATATGATGCACACGATTTGGACAACAATGCCAAATTGAGCTCGCTTTTCAACTACTATGACCTCTCCCATTTTAGAAAAGACTTTAAAAAATATTGTGGCGCAGCACCCAAAAAATTCCATCTAGAAAGGTTCAAGTTTATCAACCAAGCATTTGTTAAAAACCCTATTTTTTTAAACCAGACGGTGCAATCCCAATCGAAATTATTTTAAAGCGTAACAACTTCCAGCTAAGGTTCCAAAACCAACATCACAAATGCATTTTATTTAGGACGGCTTTTTACCCCCTGTAAACTCTATAACCACCTATCTTTCAAGTACAAGCTTACCTGTTCCCCTTTTTTTTAAAGCCGTGATTATTCACACCCTATTTGTATTGATTCCATTTTTTGGTAACGTACACTATGACCCTTTTGTATAAAACAAGAAAAATGAAAACACTATAAACATTTCCTTTAGTCGCCCGCGTGGGCCCTATTTCCATACTGGATATCCCTGAAAACCATATTTGCCTGAACACCAATCATTTGAAAGATAGCAGTTATCTGTTGAAAATAATGTATAAAACAAAATAATCAAAGAAATCACTTTTCAAAAACCAGCATGATGTTAACCTTTTTAAAAGATCAGCATTAATAAAAAAAAGCACTAAAACCAGAGAGCATGAACACGTTAAAATCAGCCATCACAGTAATATCTATCACCATTTTCCTTACGGCTTGTGGAGATAACAATGAGAAAAAAACCAATGAGGCACTCGTTCCCAAAGAAGGAATTGTTACCCAGGAAGAAAAATCATCTGTTAAGAAAGACACCACGAAACAAATGAACATCCTGGACGAACAAGCTAAATTGCTGAGCAAGGTGTTCGGAAACGTGGATACCGAAGAAGGAAGGGCATTCAGTAAGGTGAACAATTACCTGGATCTTGTGGAACAGGCAAACTTCCCTCCTGATAACAAAAAAAACCTTTTAAATCAATATAAGCTTTATGAATTAAGTCTTGATCCCCAAAAAAAGGATTCCCTAAAAATAATGTTCAACCAAAAATTGACTGAAGCAATAGCTAAATCGGCATCTAACCAGAAATAGTGCCAACTCAGATAGATAATATAAAAATTACACTACAAATACAATAATCATGAAAACACTTCAAACTTTTACCTTGGTCCTGGCTATTTGCTTCAGTGCCACAACTCATGCCCAGTTCCTGAAAAAAATAAAAAAAACAGCTGCAGAGGCCGCTGAAAGCACCATAGAGCGGAAAGTGGAAGAAAAAGCAGCCAAAGAAACAGAAAAAGTCTTTGATTCTACCTTTAACAATCAGGGGAAACTTTTTAAGAAGGAAGTAGCCAAACCTGCCGAATTCTATACATTTTCTTATAAATATGTCATGAAAATAGACGATGGTAAAAACCCTACCAATATCAACTATTTCTTAACAGAAGAAGGTTCCTATATAGGCAGTGGGATGGACCTGGAAGAAAATGAAGAAATCATTACAGTCATAGACCTCCCCGGTGAAACGGCTCATATGTTCATGAATATGGGCGAGCAAAAATCGACCATGTCCTTTGGGTTGAATTTTGAGCAAGTCACCGAAAATACGGCAGAAAGCACAGAAGTCACCATAACCGCCACAGAAAACACCAAGATCATACTGGGTTACAACTGCTATGAATACCAGGTAGAAGGGAACAACTTCCACGGCAGTGTATGGGTGACTGATGAGGCCGATGTCTCCTTTGGCAGCTCTTTTTACCAAATGAAGAATAAAAAGTTCAAAGCGCTGAAAAACACCGATCAATCCTGGATGGCTACTATAGACGGACTCACCATGGAAACGACCATTACGGATACTTCCCGGAAGAAACCAACAACCATTACCATGACCTGCATAGCCCTGGATGCTGTTGAGTACGTCATTGATACCAATGAATATACCAAAACCTTCTAAACATAAAAACCATGAAAAATATAGCAGCATTACTAGTTATTGGTTCCTTGCTGATCTCCTGTGGGGAAGCCCCGGAAAAGAAGAATGACCAAAATACTGACAGCAACGTTAAACCTCAATCCTCAGAACCCGCGAAAGCGGCAGTTAGTGCAGATTACAGCTCTCTTCTACTGAATTATGAATGTGATATGACTGCTGCCGAAGTAGCAAAGATCTTTAATATCCCGGAAGCCGATATTAAGCCTATAGAAACAAACCTGCCGGGCAGATGCGATTTTGAAATCCAGGGATTTGGTAAAAATGCTCTGGGAGGGACGGCAATGAGGTGGGGCATGGCGCCATTTAGCAAAGCAAATAGCAAAAAAGAAATTCAAAGTCGCTTAAAAGATAAGGAGAACGACGAAAACATCTTTGGGATGGACATAGAGCTCAGTGAGACAGGCGATTGCTATATCACCATCACGCCACACGTTGGCAGGGTGAATATTTTAAATGAAAATTATGACGGTGCCTTCTATTTTGAGTATTCACAAAGAGGAATTTATAAGCGTACCGAAGAACAACACGCAGCATTGACAGAGAAAACCATTGCACTGGCCAATTATTTATTGAAGAAACACAGGAAATGACCTGCTCTTCAAATCAATCCTAAGAATTATAAAACACTACAAATGAAAAATTATAACCTTATATGGGCAATTGTTCTTTTCGGTTTGTACTCCCAGATACTATCCGCACAACCGTATACCCTGGACAAGGATCTTAAGCCATTGCTCCTGGAACTCAAACAAAATGAAAATGGCAAAGGAAAATTGGTGATCGCCAATGCCTACCTGAACACTGAGGAACTCTACTATCATGTAAAAGGACATGACATGTTCGAATTCGTGGACGTCTCCATATTCAGCAACATAGGAAATCCCAATTTTAAGGTAGAATTGGCTCACAACAACTGGAACGATATACAGTTCACAGAAACTACTTCAGAAGCCGAAGACGGCATTATAAATTTTAAGTTAAGGGCCTATGATGCCTTCGGTCTCCACATCTATCCGGCAGACCAGGAAACGAATATTACCATTGCCGTTACTGCAACCGAACCTTCAATGACCTATTTAGACTCGCCTTTCAGAAAGGCCACAAAGGCAGAATTGGGGGAAGAAGCAGAAAGTGATAATCAAGTCCTTTCCGGACCACCTTCTGATGATTCTTCCAATAGGCTCCTTTACATCATTATTGGAATTGCAGCTTTGGTGATAGCCCTTTTGCTGGGGATTCTTTTAGGTCGTCGGAAATCTGCAACCATAGTGATCATGCTACTGGGATCATTTACCATGTTAAGCGCACAGAGAGGGGGTGGCACCACCTGGCATAATCCGGATCGTTATAGGGAATGGCTAGAAACGCAATCTGCCAACGCCGGCGGTCCCTGGAGAAGGGCCGGAGATGTCAGGGATGGATTTAGGCGAGCAGACAAGTTTCTTGGTAGTTTAGGCCAAAAAGTTGATCAGGCTGTAGGGCTTTACAGTGTGGCTAAGTCACTTTATGAGGCCCACAAAAACTTAGGCTCCTGTATGAGAAGTACACCCCCGCCCGGAATGCCCAGCATCCCAAGTTTTTGCGAATCGAATGAATGCGAACAGTGTTTTGTTGATGCCCGGAGGGCGTTGAATAATAACAGATATGCATTGGAAAAGCTCAAGACCATCTATGAATGCACAAAAAATTATACGGATGTGGCCATAGCCTTCGGCAACAGTTTTTCCTCCCTCCCCGGAGGCGGCGGCATGGCCTGGGGATTTGAGCGCATCAAACTGGAGAAATCCATCAATAAATTGAAGGTGGCCTATGATAATAAATACCAGGAGTTGATGCAAAGCCAGCAACAGCTGTTAATGGACCTTAATGACTGCGAGAATGAACATGGACTCCAGGATTGGTACGATAGATTTGGCCACCTGCTCTATGAATTCAATGCCATGTACTATAAACGTTCTAGCTAATGCAACAACCAATGACAATGACCATTCGAAAAGCTTTATTTATCAAAATGACTCGGGTACAAGCCAACGACAACTAATGCCATCTAAACAAGTAATCGCAACTACTCTAAACAAATGACCATGAAATCTTCATATACATTCCTATACCTGATGTTGCTTGCCTTGGTTGTGGGTTGCAGGACCGAAAGCCGTTCCCCGAACCCTTCAGATTCTTCTTTGGAAATGGAAACCCAGGCAGAAGAGGCAGCAAGTGATGGGGAAGAAACTCCTGAAATAGACCTGGGCGGACTCATGAACGTCATGGGCGGACTCATGACAGGCAATGTGGCCACCGATTCTACCGGGCAGGGCCTGTTTACCCCGGAAGGGCAACTTAATGTAGAATTTTTAAAAAGTGAGGAAGGCAAACCCATGCGTAAGGTTTTTGCGGAGATCGCAGAAGTCACTGAGGAAGAGGTAGACCTCTCCCTCACGCTAATGCCCGATAATGATATTGTGAGTGTAAAGCATGCGGAACAAATAGAAAAGGACTTGTACAACCCCGAAGTAGCCGCTTATGAAAAGAGCGGCAAGGCCTCCGGGAATTTCCTGGAACTTATTGCGGAAAGCAGGACCACTGCCAAGGAACGCACCAGTCGCTTTAAAAAACAGGCCCTCAAGGGAAAAGAAGAATTTTATAAAGAGAATCCCTCCTGGTTTGCACTCGATGAAAGCACTGAGGACACCTATATAGATTATCGAGAAAATATGGTCTATTTACCCCTGGGAGACGCCTCTTTTGCCGATTCGGTCGTGGCCTTTGTGCCTGGAAAACCAAAGGGAAGGGCCCCCAAAGGATCACTGGGGCCGGCCCAGGGAAGGCTACTCACCTTACAGGACTGTGCCACCCTTGGAATTAAAGGCATCCTTACCCTGTACTTCGAAGACAATGCCATAACAGACGTCAATGGCCCGGACATCTATGTTTTTGAAATAGGACAAATTGAGCCTACGAATATTGAAATTTCCAAGAACGGGGTTGACTGGATCGATGTTGGGAAAATTGAAGGCGGTACAGCCGGCCTGGATATACACGACTTTGTACAAGCTGGCGACACCTTTAATTATATCCGCCTGACGGATCTTGATACCTATAGCGGTATGCCAGGGGCCGACATTGATGCGGTGGCAGCCATAGGAGGCGCCCTGCGCATGAATTTGGACAGTGCCGTGCTCTTTGAAACCGGAAAACACGAACTCAAAGAGGAGGGCATATTGGCCATAAAAGAATTAGCGGTTCAGATGAAAAACCTGCAAAAGGGCACCATTACCGTAGAAGGCCATACGGATGATGTGGGCAACGAAGCCACCAACCAAACACTCTCACAAAAGAGGGCGGCCAGCGTAGCAGCCGAACTAAAAAAGGCGATCAACAAACCCGCTTTTAAATGGAAGGAAATGGGCTATGGGGAATCAAAACCATTGGCAGAAAACAATTCTGATGAAAACAGAGCTATAAACCGAAGGGTAGAGATCCTGGTGATGCCTTTTTAAAGAGTAACTGATGGCTGCTTATTTATAAAAGCAAATCATTACAGCATGAGAAATAGTAGACTAGTCGTAGCAACCATAGCATTACTTTGGAATTTCCAGGGAAATGCTCAGAGCTGTATGACAATGTTAAAAGACCAACTCGTTGCTGAACTTAATGAAAAAGTTGCCCCTGCCTTCCAATTGACTATTGAAAAAGATACTGGTGCTGTACAGTTATTGAAGTTAAAGCAGCGTATGCCTCTGAACAGATCACCGAAAAAAGGGTCTTTCTTTGAATCACTTTCAAAAAAACCCGGCCCATATCGCGGTCCTATTTATTGGATTTATGACTTTGAAAAGATTGGAACATCATCAGTAACCTTTAAGCAAGATACTACGAGTAGCGTACTGTTGGAAATTCAGTTTAAAACTCCCGATTCTGTTCTCATTAATGCAAAGAAAAATGCCTACAGTTCTGTCCACAGAACTATTGACGTACAACTGCATCAGGTGATATGGTCTGGGGAAAAAACAATATGTATTGATTTAAAGATAGTAAAAGAAATGAATCAGATTTTTTTGGAAGTGGAGCATGTAGCTATCCAAGGCATTTTAAAACGTGCGGATACATTTGAAATAGCAAAAAACTTTAGACCGAATCTGGAAGAAGCCCTTAAAAAAGGATTCTTACCCGCATTTCAAAATCCAGAATTTGTTACAACGCTAAATGAAATTTTGTTAGGTCAACATTAGCTTAAAAATTAAACAGTAAATGACCTGTTAACCTTTTTTAAAACCAGACATAAATAACAAACGATCATTCATTTAAAACCAGAAATTATGAAAACACAAGGAATTGAAAAATCGACCTTAAAAAAGCGAACTAAAAATGGCTTTTCATTTGCACTATTCTTAACTGCCGTGGCTTTTTTTACAATTTCATTTGCAGGCCATTCTCAGGTAGGCAGTACCACATCAGCTTTATTAGGGAATACTTCTTATGCAGATGACTGCAGCCCTGAATACCAGGCTTTTAATGAGAAAATGATGATGTTTGGAAGAATTGCAGTTGCTTCAAAAGCATTTGAACAATGTGTTAATGAAAAGGTAAGGGCTCTTTATAAAAAATGTAATAATGATCCCTTCTACGATGCTTCTATTGACATTCAAATCCAGAAAGTAATTGCCGTAGCAAGAAGTATCAATAATGTTCACATTAAATGCACAGGAGGAGCAGGCAATGCAAGTGCTTCCATTGAAGATTATGGAAAAATATCAGATGAAGCCTTTAGCTGGGGCGGATGGTTTAGTGATGTCTACGCACAACTTGGTAAAAGAAAATGCAATTCGGGAGAAAAACCAGAAGAAAATAATTGCAGATATGATGATTATCCATGGCCTTACACTCAAGGAGCTGGTATTATCTGGCATGAGGCCATGCATCAACAAGGATATACTCATGGCGCCAGTGATCAAGAAAATGCGATAACTGCTTGTGGTTATGAGGAAGGCGATTCCTGGCATTTTGCAGTAAATACTATGCCTTATATAATCCAAAATTGTATAAGTGAAGTATTAATGCAATCTGCCCGCTTGGGGGATATTGATAGTTGCCCCGGATCTAACCAATTAAAGATTGTTAGCCAATATAATGGAAGATCACTGGAGTGTATCAACGATCCTGGAAAAAAGGGATTAGGAATACTAGCCTTAGAAAATAACCAACTAACTGATAAAGCCATAAAACCTGATGGAGATTGGATTGGAGGGTGGCATCTTGGCACGGACAATACAGTTGTTGCAAAGGGAGATTTTAATGGTGACAATACTGAAGATTTTATCGTAACCAGTAGATGGGGTATCGGCATACTTACCCATGATGGTGAAACTTGGAGGCCTTTAGTAGTAAAACCCAATGGTACCAGATTTGGCGGTTGGAACTTTCAATCCAGGGATAATAAAATAGTTGATGTTGGTGATTTCAATGGCGACGGGAAAGATGATATAGTAATAACAAGTCCGTGGGGTATTGGGATACTGTCTTTAAGAGGAGATACTCTTACAGCATTAGTGGCAAAACCCAATGGCACCAGATTCGATGGCTGGAATTTTCAATCAAGGGATAATAAGATACACGGTATTGGGGATTTTAACAATGATCGAAAAGATGATATTCTTATTACCAGTGATTGGGGTATCGGAATTCTAACTTTAAATGGAAGTAGTCTATCTGCCTTATTAGTTAAACCCAGTGGTACAAGATTTGGTGGCTGGAATTTTCAAACAAAGGATAATAAAATAGGTGGCATCGGTGATTTTAATGGTGACAATAAGGATGATATTATTATTTCAAGCAATTGGGGTATTTCATTACTAACCATCGAAGGCCCTTCTTTGACTACCATAATGATCAAACCTAATGAAACCCGTTTCGGAGGCTGGAATTTCCAATCGGCCGATCATTCAATAAAAGGAATTGGAGATTTCAATGGGGATAACAAAGATGATATTTTGATTACAAACACCTGGGGGTTAGGTATTCTTGAGCTAAATGGAGACTCCTTAAATTCAATAGTAGTAAAACCGAATGGTACAAGATTCGGAGGATGGAATTATCAGTCTAAGGATAATGTGATTCGTGGAATTGGTGATTTTAATGGAGATAGAAAAGATGATATCATTATTACAAGTCCCTGGGGTTTAGGTATTTTATCTGTCTCAGGCAGTTCCTTGACCTCCTTAGACATAAAACCAAATGGCAAGTTATTTGGCAGTTGGCTTTTAGACAGAACTGATGATATCGCTTTGGTAGGTAGTTTTTCGAATGCAAGAAATGCCAAGATCCTAGTTCATAAAAAAAGATAGTCAAAAAGAGATAATTCCTTAAAATAAGAAATCATGAAACCAACAAAACAAAACACCCGCAGGAGCTTTATGAATACCCTTTTTAAAGGGGCCGCCCTGGGAACGGCAGCCAGTTTGTTATTGTCCAACAAAATGAAGGTTGGTGCTCCGGAAAATAACATAGCCAATGTCTATGCCATGTGGACCCATGGTAGTGAAGGCAAGATGGAAGGAGTATTTCATGATGGTAAGGATGCCGTTTCTTTTGGTGATAAATTATTTAATAAGGTAAGGGGAGCCTTAACCGCTGGCTATTTAAGATTTGGAAAAAATACCAGATTTCCAGGAAATACAATTTCTCTTGGAGGTGCGGCTGCAGTAACTATGGCCCCTACTTCAGGAGGTGCATTATTCAGAATTTGGGACAGTGGTACTAAAAATAATGCCAAAAATGGAGAGTTTTGGGTGCATTACACTATACCGACTCCGGCTATTGCCAATAGTGTGCGTTCTAAGGTTTCCAAAATTTTAATAAAATGTGCATCAACGGATTCCAGTTTTTATATCTCTGATGTAGAATTGTGGGATGCCAACCTGCGTCTTTTCAATAAAGGAAATCTAAAACTTTGGGGGCCTGACAAGATGCATAGCCTTCCATTTGAAGGCAATAATAATACAGTACGGTACGGCTTATGTATTTCCCTGAAAATAACAGGCGCAAACGTGACTGCTGATCAATTATTTGAAGTGAGTGCCGTAGGCGTAGATATGCTCGCATAAACATTGAATTATAAACTTAATAATAGAAATCATGAAAAAAGTAATCACAACACTAGCCCTGGCTGTTATAATGGTGGCAGCTACAAATGCACAGATAGATAAGACCAAATCCAAGCTACCTGCCAGGACTCCTATTGCTAGCATAGACCCCAATTTAAACCTGGACAAAATTAAAACACATCTAAAAACAGGTGATTATTGTTATGACCTCAACCTGGCCTCTACGGCCATAGTACCACCCAAAACCGGTGGGGTAAGATTAGTGCCAATTGTTGGTTATTTTTCTACAAGCCGCATTGTAGCGCGTTCTAATCAACTGGCCATTTCCGGCAACCTGTTAAAAAACACCAACAGTTATCGTGGGGGTGATGGATATACCGTCTTTTTGGGGCCAGACAGCAGGGATTCCAAAAAAATAAGTCCGCTGGGCGTCTATATTACCTGGCAACTTCCTGGCGAGAGCTTGCGAACTTTTCAAGTTAAGAACGTAACTGTTGAGTATAAACCCTACGGTATTTTGATTATAGGCGATTATGACTATGACGGCCTACTCATTGCAGTGACTATGACACTTACTCCAAAATCTTGCCTTCTTTAAAAACATAAAACTATAAAATCATGAAAAATTCATTTATAACCCTTGTAATGTTGGTATTCGCAATCAATATCACGAATGCTCAAATAAAAAATAGCAAACTCAAGCTACCATCGGATACCAATTTATCGATAGATCCAAACCTGAATCTGGATAAAATAAAAGGGCATTTAAAATCCGGAGATTATTGCTATGACGCCCAGGTGGGAACTACCGCAATAATACCTCCAAAAACGGGTGGAGTTCGGTTAGTGCCGGTCATTGGCTATTTAATTACCAATAAGATCAGAGAAGGCAATGGGCAATTAGTTGTTGAAGGAACACTCCTTAATAGCACCTATGGTTATGCAAGAGGAGATTCCTATACCATTTATATAACACCAGACCGCAGCGACAAAAAGAAGATCGACAAAGAAAATATTTTTATTAGCTGGGGATTATCCGGGGAAAGACTGGGCAGGTTTCAGCTTAAAAATGTTTCAGTTCAATACAAGCCATATGGTATTGTTCTCATAGGAAATTATGAAGTAAACGGCATTCTTATTGGCGTTAATCTCTCCCTGTCTCCTGTTGCTTGTTTAATTTAATATTTACCCAACAAATGTATAACTCATTGCTAATCAGTAAAAACTTAAAACCATGAAAAATTCAAAAATATCTATCGCAATTGCAAATCTTACCTCAAAATTTATTGTACAAAGTTCGGTGCTACTTTTTGCCCTGCTCCTTTTTCTTACCAGTAATATGCAAGCAGCGAATGTTGACACCATCTGTTTGGCCAATGAAAAATTGAGCCCTGCCTCTCTGGTGGAACCCTATTTTTCGGATATCATCAGTAAAATAAAAATGGGGCATTTTTTTAATGCTACAGTTAGCACCCTGAACGAGAAAACCAGAGGTAAAGAAGTAGACGTTTACAGTTCCTTCGGGTTTACCCAAGATGTCAACAAATTAAATGACCGTACGCTGGAGTTAAAAAACCTGTCTACCTCTTTTAGTGACCGTGCGCTTTTTTCCGGCGCCAAAACAGTAGAGAAAATTGTCATTACCGAAAACGGTAACAAAGTAAATGTTGAAGTAACCTTTGTTACCTGGGGCAACACCAAAGCGGTATTGACCAATGTAGTACTTAAAAAGATTAACAAGGTAACCTTCCTTACGGGCTATGTTTTAAATGGCAGCAATGCCACCTATTATTCGATTGCCCTGCAGGATATGGGGACTATTAACTAACTAACAACCCTCTTGTGAGGTACAATTAACGTATGAATCGCTTTGCTAAAACCAAGGCATAAAAATCAGAAATCATGAAAAAAGTAATCACAACATTCGCCCTGGCCATTATAATGGTGGCGGGTACAAATGCTCAGATAAAAAAACCAACTGTAAAGGTAGACGCAAGCAAAGTACAAACACAACAACCCAATAATGGTTTGCTACTGAAAAGTTCGGTGAAACTAAATACGCTACAGGATTTTAAAAAATTAAATATTCCCGTAGCACAGATTACTAAAGAAAAACTAAATGCAAAACCTATTTCGACTTGGAGTATAGCACCAACGAAATATAAATATGCAGATTTACAATTATATAGATTTAATGGTGCTTGGGATAAAAATTATTGGACTCTAAAGAGTTATAATCATTATGATGAGGATGGGGATATAAAAAGGGTTCTAGCAAATGTACAGACGGGAAACGTAGATTTGGTTGGTAGCTCAGGATTCCCTATGAGTATAGATTTCAGAGCTACTGCAGGCGTAGAATATAGACTAAAAATTAAAAGTTTCAAGTTCAGGGGGAGATGATATTTTTATCGTGAAAAACGACTTATTTATTTCCAGAATCAACAAATCTGATAGTGGGGATTTTTATTATGTATTTACTCCTGAAAAATCGGAAGAAATAACACTCCGTTTCAGTAGTCCTTTTGGTAGAAAAAGTAATAGATCACAGGAAAAATCCTGGAAACCAATTACCATTTCTGAAATCGGAATTTATAGACAAGCTAGAGAATAAAAATCATGAAAAAATTACTCTTATCAATAGCATTTGGTTTTTTGATCGTTCCCTCGATTTGTTGCCAAATAAACCAACAGCTCAGCAAAAAGCCATTAAAGAGTACCTCACAAAATATTAAACTTCCTGAAATAGATGGATTAACTCCTGAGGTGCTCCAGAAATTAAAAATTCCAAGAATCTCAATTAGCGAAGCACAAAAAAATGCAAAACCAATTACCTCTTGGGAAATAACCCCATTAAGACCAAAAGACAATTTTCTTGTCTTGTCAGAAATGGTTCATGGTGCGTATACTTTAGATGCATGGATATTAGAACCTAAACCAAGAATAGATCTAGGCAGGCTTATAGGCCATGACTTATCTGCATTGTTATTAGATTTTAGACAATCTGCCGGTTCGGAATATCGCATAAAAATTAAATTATTGAATAACCCATCCTGGAGAGGTCTGTTACATATCATGGTAGACACAGGTTATTTTAGTGGCTATTTTCCTTTAGATCGAGATAATAATGAAGTGAACGCAGTCTTTACTGCCAACCGTTCTTATAATGGTAAAATAACCATTTCTTTATTCCTAAAAGGGGTTGAGCCAAATATTGAATTAGCTACAGCTATTATTCAAAAAATAACAATCGACAAAATATAAAACCTTCAATAATTTATCTTATAATTAAACCTAAAAACAAGCATTTTATGAAAACGTATTCAAAATTAAATACCGTTTTATTCTTAACCCTCTTCCTGCTGTCTTTTGCAGGTACTGCCCAAAAAGGCAGTTCACTTAGCATTGGAAACGGCACCCTAGTAGAAAGTGAGCTGTATACACACAGTAAGAAAGTAGAATTACTAACCATAGAGGATTCCAAAAAAACACTATTCAGCAAAGTGAAAAAAAGCGATAAAAAAGCAGAACAGCAATTGCAGCAACTAAAGATGAAGGAAAATAAACTCAAAGAAAATATTGAAGCCGGACAAGAAAAAACCCAATTGGCAATGCGTGCTTTTAAGATTAAACCTCTTCCCCCCTGCCCCCCAAAGACAGATGGGAAGTGCGCTATTGATCGGATAAAGAACCTTCTGGTGGCGGATGATATCAGAAGTATTTTGGTGCGTATCACTAATGGTAGTGGAAAGACCATTGGTACTATGGATACCAAACCCATGATGAAGGAAAATGGGTTTAAGGCCTATATCATCAAAATGAAAGAACCTGCTTTTTCAGGGCCCGCCACTATTAAAGTGACAAAAGTAGACGGCCAGGGTATAAAAACCAGCTATTCCTATGAGGCTTTTGTGAATTAGTTTGAAGGTATCCAAAAAATTGGTAGCTTATACATGTATAAGCTACCAATTTTTATGAGAGGCCTGTCGATCCTGTTGCTTTTCTTACTCAGTTGCGAGGCACTGGGGCAAGATACTTATCTAGAAAAAGCGGAAACCTTTTTATACACTCAGCAGGATTCCGCGTATTTCTTTTTGTCCTTAGCAGAGGAGGAAGAAATTTTGACAAAGAACCCTATTGCACTATTGGAGGTGTATACTTATTACAATGCCACCAGCATTCAGCATGGGAACCTGCCTGTGCTTCAAAAAACCATTGAGAAACAAACGGCCCTTCTCAGCACTTTAGGAACCGATATCAATACCCTTTCGGAAGGACTTTACTACAAGATCTACTATTGGTTCGATATGGGCCGCTACCATTATATCCTAAGTGACTATGAAAAGGCGATTCCCTTCTTCTATAGCATTTTAAATGACATTGAAAATAATCCTGAACCCTCCGTAGAAGAAGAATACGCCTATTTTTTAACGGCCTCCAACAGCTATCTGGCTACCATGTTCCGCAACCAGATGAAATATGAAGTAGCGGAAGAATTCTATGAGGAAAATTTGCGGCTGCATCAAAAGTACGGGCATGAGGCAGAAGACCTCTATGATACCAAAAACCTTATCGCCTCCTTAAAATCTGCCCGGGGCGATTTTACCACCTCCAACAAACTAGCCAGGGAATCCATTGCATACTATTTGAAAACAGACCCGGATTACCATGATACCAGCTTCCTGAGCACTGCTGCCCTGCTGATCAATAATTACCTTAAAATGAAACAACCAGACAGTGCCCAGATTTATCTGGACCAGGCACTGCCATACGCAGCAAACCGAAAGCGGTTCACCTCAGATTATTTATACCTACAGGCAAAACTGGCCATTCTAAGGGGAAAAGATGCCATGGCCTTCACTATGTATTCGGATGCTTTACATACGCTGCAATCAGAAAACAGGAATGGGGATGAACAGGCCGGGATCCTGAAGGAACTGGGCGATCTGTTTGCCCGGCAAAATGACCTGCAAAAGGCAGCGAACCATTACGCAGCTGCACTGGAATTATTCAGGCCAGCTAAAAAAAATATCTCGGCTGAAAGCAGGCCAGGGGCTAAAAACCTGATCACCATCTTCCCCATTCTGAATGCCTATAATCAACTCCTGGTGCGAACTAACAAGAGTGAAGCTTATACAAAGGCGCTCAGCAATGGCCTTGCATCCATTGACTACCTGGACCAACTAAGAAAAACAGTGTACACTGATAATGATAAGCAGGTATTGGTCAATAATGTACTGCCTATACTGGAAAACAGTATAGAAGCCTGTTTTCAACTTGCTGAAAAGACCAAAAACAATAGCTACCTGGAAACTGCTTTTACCTTCTTTGAGCAAAGCAAAAGCCCTATCCTCTTAGATGCCATTTCAAGAAACAATGCCAACCAATTCTCCGGTATTCCAGACAGCCTGCTACAACAGGAACGGATCCTGAAAGTGACCATTGCCGCATTGGAAAAAGATATTCAGCTTGGGGAAGTTCATGAAAACAGTGCTCTTTTCATACAAAAAAGAGCGTATGAAAAATTCATTTCCCAATTGGAAACCGCCTATCCTTCTTACTACAATTTAAAATATAAAACCAATACAGTAACACTAAAACAGTTCCGGCAACGTATCCCTTCGGGCAGCATGGTCCTTTCTTATTTTTACGGCACTACGGACATTTATGTCCTGGCCATTACCGAAAAGACCAGGGAATTCAGAAAAATCGCGTTTACGCAACCAGACGTGCAAAACCTGTTGTCCTATCAGGACCTTTTGGGAAACCCCAGGAGTGATCTGACGCAATTGAATATCATGTCCAATAAACTCTATCAGAAATTACTTGCCCCATTTATGCAGAATATTGCCGTTGATAAAGTGTTGATTATTCCGGACGGATTGCTTAGAATGATTCCTTTTGAAGCCCTTAACACTTCCCAAGACCAAGCCAGCTACCTTATCGAAACTACTGCCTGCAGTTATGCAAATTCGGCAACCCTTTGGCAGCAGTTACAAACCGAACCCGGTAACGGGCAAAAAGTATTGGCCTTTGCGCCCAATTTTGAAGTGACCGATGGTGATGGGCTCAATGATTTTTTACCACTCCCAAACAATGTGCAGGAGGTAGAGCGCATAGGGGCCTTCTTTCAAGGCGACTTCTTTTATAATGAAAATGCCAGCATGCATACCTTTAAAAAATTGAGCAAGGACCATAGTATCATTCACCTGGCAACACATGCCGTAGCCAACGATGATACTCCTGAATATTCATTCCTGGCCTTTACCCCTAATGAAACAGACGACTATCTTCTGTATGTAAATGATATTTATGCCCTAGATCTTGCAGCAGATCTGGTAACCCTAAGCGCCTGTGAAACAGGTGTTGGAACGTTAAAAAAAGGCGAAGGCGCTATTAGTTTGGCACGGGCATTTTTTTATAGTGGTGCCAAAAGCCTGGTGTATACGCTTTGGAACATCAATGATGCTTCCGCTACCTATATCATGAGTGCTTTCTATGAGAAATTGACCAAAGGATTATCTAAAGACATGGCACTGCGAGACGCAAAACTGGCCTTTTTAAAAGAAAACAGGGAAACAGCTTTGGTACATCCCTACTATTGGAGTGGCTTTATCATTCAGGGCAATACCCTGCCACTCATTAAAAAGACCTATACACTCTTCTATTGGTTTGGACCGGCCCTTTTGATACTGCTTCTTTGGATCTTTCGTAAAAAGCTATTCAAGTTGGCCCAATAAGGTTAGGGCCGCTTCCTTTTGAAAGGTTCCTTGCCGTATCAATTCTTTAAGCAGGGGGATCGCCTTTTCTGGCTTTTCTAATTTTAAGTAGCACAGCGAGGCATACCACAAGGCTTCCGTTCTAAAATCGGTCTTCGTTGTCAGTATCCCAAGAAATGTGGCTAAAGCCAACTGTGTATCCCCATTTGCAAGGAAGGTTTGTGCTAAATAAAAATCGACATAGCCAGGGGCGCTTTTGCTTCTCAGTTCCTTAAAATAGCGCAGCGCTTCTTTATTTTGGGGAGGAGGCCGGTTTTACCTATTTCGGCAACAGGGGCAAGGCCGTGTACCTACCCCTAGGCAAACTTTCTTTTGCCGATAAGGTGGTTACGGTTGATCATCCTGAGAATAAACAAACTGCAACCTATAGTTTGGGCGAGCCCGATGCCTACACCACGGGGATGAATTCGGTGATGAACGTGCACAGCATGGGGCTAAAAGGGCAGCTTGTGGTAAAGTTCGAAGACAATGCCTTGGTAGATGTGAACGGCCCCGACCTTTATATTTTTGAATTGGGCCAAATTGAACCCACCAATCTTGATATTTCTAAGGATGGTAAAACATGGGTCTCGGTCGGCAAAATCTCTGGTGGGGTGGCTGAAGTCGATATCCATGATTTCGTGGGTAGCGATGAGCTATTTTATTATGTACGCCTGACCGATTTGGAAACCAGTAGTGGAATCCCGGGGGCCGATGTGGATGCCATTGCGGCCATAGGTTCGGCCGTACGTTTAAATTTGGACAGCCAAGTGCTTTTTGATACAGGCAAATCGGAATTGAAACCTGCTGGTAAAGAGGCACTCAAGGAATTGGTGAAAAGTTTAAAGATTTTGGAAAGGGGCAATGTCATCATTGAAGGCCATACCGATGATGTGGGCAGTGCTACCTCCAACAAACAGCTCTCCCTGGCAAGGGCCAAAAGCGTTTCCTCGGAACTGAAAAAATTACTGCCAAGTCAGAATTTCAAGTGGAAGGAGCAGGGCCATGGAGAAGAAAAACCCTTGACGGAGAACGATTCCGATGAAAACAGGGCGAAGAACCGCAGGGTAGAGGTTTTGGTTTTGCCGAACTAAAAAAGTGATCAACAAAGCCGCTTTTAAATGGAAGGAAATAGGTTATGGGGAAACGAATCCCATTGTACAGAACGATACTGATGAAAATAGGGCCAAAAACAGGCGGGTAGAGATTTTGGTGACGCCTTATTGATCTATGTATTGCTAATAGTAAAGTTGGATGCAGGTTAAATAATGAAAATCATGATGATCAATTACATTCTTTTAAACATGGTTATTATTACAATTTCAGTACCTATATACCAAAAAGAGAACCAAAGTTTTGAGCTCGGTGAAGAAGTCAGTATTCCCTTCGAAGGCCTGGCTACCCTTAAAGACGAGGGGGAAACCTTGGTGTTTCAATTCACCGATTTGATCAAAGAATCGAGATGTCCCCCTGGAGCAGCTTGTATTTGGGCAGGATATGCCACCATTGAACTAAAAGTGGATGAATCCCAATCATTTATACTGAGCAATGGCGACTTATTACGCAGAAACCAAGAACCCAAAACCGATATAGCTACTTATTTAGACTACAAAATATATTTGGAAAGAATATCCTATAAAGAAAAAACAGATTATGGTAAGAAAAAGAAATATTACACAACCATTAAAGTTGAAAAAGAAAAACCCGTCATCAAAAAATGAATACCAAACAGTCATTTAAAAATACGTACCTTCCTATTCAAACATCTTAATTTAAGGTACGATAAAGACCATATCAATGCAAAATAGGATATTGGTCAACTGTAAAAATTATAAGAATGAATAGCTCGAAATTAAATCAATTCACAATAAATCTTAATAATACTATTAACCATTAAAATTAAAATTATGAAAACAAAACCGATTATTATCATTGCATTTGCGACGCTTCTAATGACCTCCTGCATAAAGGATTATGTAGGTCATGGAAGTGATAAAATAGTCCTTACACAAGACAACTATGTATACGAGGGTGATCTTTACAACGTTTACCTTGATCAGGAGATCGCTAAACTGGACGTCACTATTGAAGCCTTAAATGATATCATAGCCAATAATCAGGCCGATCAAACCACAATTGACGATCTTAAGGCGGCGGAAGAGGCTAAGGAAAATTTTGTTTCTGAGATTTCTACAACCATAGACTTACAACAAGTGGAAAGGACAATTCCCAGGCCAAGACCGCCTTGCCCAAAACCAAGAAACTGTGATTTTACGGCCTTGGAATATGTGTTGGCAGCAACTACGGTGGAGAAACTGGAAATCCTGATTTCAAATGAGGATGGTAAAACTATCGGTGGGGGCTCTATAGATGATTTAAGACCCTTGTCCGGTACAGGAGGCAAGATCCAGTTCAGTAAATTAATGGTGGATTCTTATAAAGACCCTATTACCATATCGGTACAAGTATTTAGCACAAATGGATTTAAGCGAAGTTATAAAGTGGAATTCCAGTAAGACTATTAAAAAAGCATTGTATATATTAGCCCTAGGTAATCCTAGGGCTTTTTTTTATGAACTGGTATGCTTCCCTACTTTTCGTACTTTTTTCATTTATGGCATTTGCCCAAGAGACATCCTATGAAAAACAAATCGATGACCTATTTGTCAAAGCCTACGAACACCTTTATGTAAACAAGGATTCCGCCTATCAATATTTCAAGAAGATAGAAGATTTAGCCGTTGAAAACGAGGACTGGGCAATCGTTTTTGAAACCCTGATTACTTCCAATAGACATGCAGGCTCTTTTTATGACCTTAACAAAATAAGCGACAATCTAAATCGTTTAGATTCCTTGTTCAATGAACACAAAGAATATCTGGATTCCCTACCGGAAAAACAGCTCTTTATTAACTCCGTTCTTTACGATAAGGGCAATTACTATTTTCAGCTTAACGATTACAGGTCTTCCCGACAAATTTTTGGGCAAATTATTGATTCCTTGGAACCATTGCCCGATTCGGATATGGATGAAGATCTTATCGATCTATTGTCGGTTTCTTATAGCTTTATCGCCAAGATGTACACCGAAGAAGGAAAATATGACCTTGCCGAACAATTTTATGATAAAAATATAAGGTATATCCTTCAAACAAAACCAAATGACCTAGCTTCATTGAACGCGAACTATAGCCTGATGGCCGAGCTCTACGGCAAAAAAGGGCGAATTGAAATTTCAAATGGCTATTTTAAAAGGGCCCTTGGGTTCTACCTAAAAGACCCATCGGGTACTAACGGCATTATTGCAACGGCCCATAACCTATCAGAAAACTACCTTAAACTTTCTAAAACGGATAGTGCACAATTCTATCTAAAATTGGCCGAGGGCCATTTGTTCGATACCCATCATTTTTCTTCCTATCACCATAGGGTAAAGGCAAAATTGGAACAGAAATCGGATCATTTCGATGCCGCCCTCAAGGAATTGAATTTGGCGCTTACATTGGAAAAGGATAAATGGAATAATTCCATAAATGAAAGTGTAGCTCTAATTTATAATGAAATTGCAGTGTTGCAGGCAGCATTCGGACAACATGCGAGTGCGGTATCCAATTATAATTTGGGATTGGGTCAAATTGAGGATTTTGGCCAAGAGGGAACCACAGCCTTAAAACTCTTAAGAAATAAATCCGTTTCCCTGAACAGCATTGGCCATATTGATAATTACAAGACAACCTTGGAAATTGTAAATCTCGGCATAAAAACCTTGGATACCCTTAAGCCTACTTTTAGAAGTAAGGCCGATCAATTGTTCCTTATTGAAGATGCCTTTCCCCTATTTGAATCCGGCCTGGAAGCTGCCTACCAACTTTATGCCGCCTCCAATGACGATTCCTATTTGGATCTAGCTTTCCGGTATGCCGAGAAAAGTAAATCGGTCTTATTGCTAGAGGCCCTGTTGGAATCCAAGGCCACTGAATTTGCGGATATTCCCAAAGATGTTTTGGAGCGAGAGAGTGAGTTAAAATCTGAAATCACCTATTTGGAGAAACAAATCAAAAATTCCGAAGGCGACCTGATCGATCAAAAGGATGCTCTTTTTAGCTTTAAGGAAGAATACCGCCAACTCGTAAGGAAATTGGAAACAGACTATAAAAACTACTACAATTTAAAATACAGTATCGCTACCGTTTCGCTGGAAGAGACGCAGGCAGCCCTGTCCAAAAACGAACTTATAATTTCTTATTTCTATGGCAATACCGCTATTTATGCCATTGCTTTGAATGGAAGTGAAAAGAAAATGTTTCGGGTCCCTATCGATGCGGACTTGGAGGCCAACATTAAGAAAGTCTACCAAATGCTTTCCGATCCCAAATCCGATGTAACGGAATTGGGCAGTACTACAAATGAAATATATGAACTTCTCCTAAAACCGATCTTAAATTCCGGCGTTCAAAAGAAACTAATTATCATTCCCGATGGCCTATTAAATTACCTTCCCTTTACAGCTTTGAATACGAATAAAGAAGGCATTACATACTTGGCCGAAAGCCATGCCGTTAGTTATGTTAATTCTGCAACATTGCTTTCGGAGCTGCAGCAAAGGCAACCTAGAGAACATACCCTGTTGGCCTTTGCACCCAGCTTTGACGGCACTGTTACCATAACCAATACCGACCGTGGAAAATTACTGCCATTGCCCAACAACAAAAGGGAAGTGGAACAACTATTGACTTCCTTCAATGGCCGTTCATTTGTGGATAAAGATGCATCGCTCAAAAACTTCAAATCACAAATTTCCGCTTTCGGGATGGTGCATTTGGCCACACATGCCGTTTTTGATGATATGGCCCCAGAATATTCCTATTTAGCCTTTTCACAAAATACGAATACTAACGAGAACCTACTCTATGTAGCAGATCTCTATAACTTGAAAATAAATGCCGACCTAGTCACCTTAAGCGCTTGTGAAAGCGGGATAGGAGATCTAAAACGCGGCGAAGGCTTTATGAGCTTGGCAAGAGGTTTCTTTTATAGCGGCGCTTCAAGTATTGCCAGCACTTTATGGAAAATAAACGATGCCAGCACCACGACCCTAATGGGCGATTTTTACAAAAACCTTGCCGACGGAAATACAAAAGACTTGGCATTGCAAAATGCACAGATCATTTTTTTGAATACAAATCGTCAGAACGGTCTATCCCATCCTTACTATTGGTCCGCATTTATGGTTTCTGGAAATATGAATCCGGTCACTGATCCATACCCCTGGGCTTGGATATGTATTGGTGGCTTGGTTATACCTACAATAGGGTTAATGCTTTATCGAAAATTCCGAAGGGTTTAATCGAGTTCCTTCAAAAGTTCGATGGCCTTTTCCTTGTTATAACTATAATTCGCGATAAGCTTTTGTAACGCAGACTTTGCATTTTCCTCCTCCTTGGCTTTGAGATAACTTAATGCCAAATACCATTGTGCTTCGGCTTCAAATTCAGCACCTGAACCTACTATCTTTTTCAATAGCGTTACAGCGCTACTGGTATCGCCCAACTTTAAATAGGATTGGGCTTTATAAAAATCAAAATACGGTTTTTGGTCTATGACGGCTATTTTGTCAAAATTGTCCAATGCCTTTTGAAAATTACCCGACTCGTACGCTGCAAAAGCTTCCCTTTCGAGCGTTTCATTCGTGTCGCCCCGGGTTAAGTTATATACGGTATTCGGGTACGCTTCGAAATTGTTATTGTAAAGATCTTGATAATCCGTTCCGGTCAACGAATTATATCCAAACCAACCTAGTCCCATAAGCAGTGCGATTGACGCCGCGATAGACCAATTCTTGAATCCGCCTTTGGGCATTCGGGTTTCCACTTCCTTTGCAAAGCCCTTTTCAAAACCGACCAACTTAGCCTTCAATTGCTGGTGTTCATGCTCCTTGATCACCCTTTTCAGATCGTTTTCGAAATCGAACTGTGCCTTGAATTCGGCATCCGAAAGCAACAGCTCATTGAACAGGCCTTCCTGCTCTTTAGTGAGCTGGTTTGCAAAATATTGTTGCAGTAGTTGTTCCTTGTCCATGATCAGTCGGTATTTGCCCTTATCCGTTCCTTAAGTGTTTTCATACAGCGAGATTTGGTCGCCTTTACCACATTTTCGCTGTTGTAACCTTCATGTTCCATAATTTCCTCGATGGTGAAGCCCCTATAATAAAACAAGGTCAACAATTCTTGACACTGTTTGCCAAGGGTACCGAAATGCTTTTGCAATAATTCTTGTTCTGTACTAAGCCCAGGCTCCGAAATCTCGATGGTATCGACCAATTGAGCGTCATCCCTAACGATGGAAAGATCGTAATTGGAAGACACCGTTTTTTTATTTTTCTTCATCCTGTCAAATATCAAATATTTACCAATACTGAAAAGGTAAGTGGAAATACTACTGGTAAAATTTTCGATCTTACCGTTCATGACATTATCGTAAAAAATGATATAGGCATCTTGGTACACGTCTATGTTTTCTTCCTCCGATAAGCTGTAACGTCGAGCAAAGTTCAAAAACTTGGCGCGGTTCTCCTCATATACCCGTTTTAAAACGGCATCGGAACCCTGCCTTAAATCTTCCAGTGTTATTGCTACTTGTTTTTCTACCACCTTGATGTTCAGGATTAAAAGAGGTTAACATCCAACATTGCTAATTTAACATTTTTTTGAGTATCAGGCTCCATGTCAATAGTCCAATCCCCTGAAAACAAAGAGTTGTGCTAATTGGACTACAAATTTAACCCTCTATAAAACCCTCTATAAAGTTAATGGGCCTTTTATTCCGTGCCGAGATATGTAGTATTTCAAAATATTAGCGACTTCTTGTTAACCTTTTTCATCACCCTCCATAAAAAGTCAAATAATAAATCTAAAATTATGAATACGGTTAAACTTGTATACTTGACTTTTACGATGTTGTTGCTCGCTTCTTGCGACAAGGACACTTTTAATGAAGTACCCAACAAAATTCCTGAGGGCGAAGCCATCCCCAAAGGCGGAGAAATACCCGAAGAACCCCTCGCACTCACCTTTACGGTACAAACAACGGAAGATCAAATGGGCCCGTTCGCAAAAAATGCCATGGTCGAATTCAACGGTAAAGTATGGTCCGTAGGAGGGATCAATGCCTATTCCACCCCGAATTTATCAAGTGATGTCTGGAGCAGTGAAAACGGCATCAATTGGATTTCGGTAACGAGCAACTTGTTCGATGAGCGCAAAGGGCACACCCTTACGGTTTTCGACAACAAAATGTGGCTGATCGGTGGCGTGAACAATTCCGGGCGTTTTTTAAACGATGTTTGGTATTCCACCGATGGGACAGATTGGACCTTAGCTACCGATACCCCTGAATATTTATCCACTGCCTATCATGCCACGGTGGTCTTCAACAATATGCTTTATGTCATCAAAGACGGTTCGGACGCACATGTCGAAGTCTGGTCTTCCGCTGACGGTGCTACTTGGAATCGAGAAACAGATCACGCCTTTTCAAACCGCGAAGAATTTAAAGCGGTCGTATTTGAGGATACCATTTATGTCATTGGAGGCAAGCATTTGGGCACCTCCTTTAATGATATATGGAAAAGTACCGACGGTATTGAATGGACCCTTATTACCCCAGCCGACGCCATCTTTAGTCCGAGATATGCCAATACGGCAACGGTACACCATGGTAAGTTGTGGGTCGTGGGCGGTATCACCGGTCCGCTATCCGAGACCCATATCGATTTGTGGTATACAGATAACATGTTAGATTGGACCGCCTATGACGGCACACTACCGGCCACCGAAGGCTTGATCCATCATGCGGCGCTGTCCTATGCCGATGAACTATGGCTCTTCGGTGGACTACAGCCAGATGCCAGTGGTACCGCACCAATGACCGGGGAAATACGAAGTATTCGTGAAGAATAGCGTTGGCAGTTGTTAACCTAAACGGCCAAATTCCATAAAAGATGAACTTAAAAACGAGTATTATGAAAACAATAACCTTAAAGAACAAAGTATTTTCAAAAAACAACCGGCAGCGCCTTCTTGGCCTAATGGCGGTAATAACCCTAATGGGTTGCAATAAAGACGATGGGGTTGAGAACCAAGCTATACCAGAAATAACGGTCTACGGAAAATGGGAGGTTACCAGTGGACAATTCGCAATTGACAACTCGAAATTTGTCTATATAAACGAAGACAATACCATTGATATTCTAGCTGAGGATGATTTAGGTTTCAAAAGGTATGTCACCACCAACATTTCAGTTAGCGAAAACCAGATTACGGTTAGTGGTGGAGAGGTGGGTTCTTCTATAAACAATTATAGTATTGAAGATGACAGATTAACCATAATACCGCCAAATGGAACCACGCCTATACGATTGGAAAGAAAAGCAAACGACAACGAAGCCAGCAATTGGATCAAAAGTATTGCTATAATCAATGAGGGTGAGGTAACTTGGCGCAGGGATATCGATATTGCTTTTGATGGAACTTATATTTTAGGATATGAAGAAGCTGATCGAAATATCCTTAAAATAAACCCGGTTGATTTTTCCGTGGCAGAAACGATACCCACAATAAACTCGGCCTATGCCGTAGAAATTGAAAAATCGGATACTCCACAAAGACAACTGTTTCAAAGTGATAACGGTAATAATAAATTCAAATCATATATCTACTCCTCTAATAACCTATACTATACATCCATTGAATTAGGAGCATGGATAGGAGGTATAGCTTCGGTACAACCGGGTTATCTTTGGGCCGCAAGTTCGAACAATCGCTCACTATACTATTATAAGTCGAATGGCGCTTTGACCCCTGGAGAAGTTCTTGAAACAATACCCTTGGACTTTCAACCTGAGGGTCTCGACTATCAAGATGGTTTTCTATACGTAACCGAGCGAAATAGAATTCACAAATGTCAAACTTCCCCCGATTTCAAGGCTATTGAAACTTATGAAATTTCTGATAACAATGTTTACGGTATTGCATATGACGGTGTTCATTTCTGGTTAAGCGCACAAGCTTGGGGAGAAGATGGCTATAAACTCACAAAAGTGGAGTTTCCCCAGTAGGCCAATATTTTAAAATCTCTAGTAAGACCCAATCCATAAGATTAAGATTGGGTCTTTTTGTTTTAGGAACGAAGCTTAAAAAATACTCACCACCACTATTTAGAAAATTTTTCCATCCAAATGTTAACCTTCAAATCGCATATCCATTAAGATGATAAATACTAAAAATTAAAATCATGAAAAGCATCCCATCCCTCTTGATCATTTGCATTTTTGGATCATTTACCGCGTGTTCAGGACAAGTAAAAAAAGAAAACACTGTAACGCTTAACAGCCAACAAAAAGAAAAAACAGACACTACGAAACAAATGAACCTACTCGACGAGCAGGCCAAGATCTTGGGCTCTGTTTTTGGGAATCTCGAATCGGGGGGCGAAAACCCTTTTGAAGGCGCGACCAACTATTTGGAGTTGATCGAAAAAATGGAGGGGCCAGAAGGGGATAAACAATATTTACGGGAACAGTACCAATTGTACGACCTCAGCCTAGATCCCAAGAAAAAAGAGGAATTTAAGCTGATGTTCAACAAAAAGTTGAAGGAAGCCATGGAGAAAGCCCAACTTGAAAATTGATTCAAAACCATGAAAACAAGCATTCTAATACTACTCCTCCTACTCGCCCATACCGCCATTATTGGGCAAAACAGCGTTAAAAAGAAAGGCTTTTTTAGCATCAATATGGCAGGACAAAAGATTACCGATAATAGTACACCCGATGCTATGCCGTATTTTGAAAGTGATCCAACCAACATCGATTATCAATTGAAAATTGGCCGGATATTTTATAGAGAACGAATGGTTGCAGGTATGGCACTAAACCTAAGAGAAGTAAACCTTTTCGACATTGAGGCCGGCAGGGACGAGATTGAAGACAATGATTACATCACTAGAACCGAATTTTCATTGGGTTTATTTACCAGATATTACATTTATGACCAACTATTTGTTGAAGGTTATCTAGGTCTGTTTGGGCTTGCTCGCCAGAACTTCTTACCAACATCGGCTCCCGGGTCAATAACAAAATATGGCCTTACACTTGGCTATTCTATACAATTATGGCACTTTGTGGCTATCGAGCCCAGTATCGGTATCATAAGTCAGCGAATCAAACTAAGGGGGAATAGCGCTCCAACAGATGATATAGGTCAATTTTCTATAGGTCTAGGACTTTCTTTTAAACTTCCATAAAAGAGCTGAGAAGCCCTTTTTAAAAAAACCGACGTATAAGCCAAGGTTTTTTATGCCTTGATGTTAACCTTTCTCATAGGTACCTATAAAGGGTTCTGTCGCATTAATTCCTTTTACTTGTAATTTTTTACTTTTGAATTAAAAAGTCTACCCAATGTATAAACACCACCGCTACCCTTCTGTTATAATCAAACAAGCCGTCTATTTCAGACTAAGGTTCACTCTGAGCTATCGTGATGTTGAAGAGCTTTTAGCAATTCGAGGGGTCAAAGTTGATCATTCTACCATTCAACGATGGGTCTTTAAGTTTTCCAAAAAGATTGAGTACAATATGAATAAGCGCAAAAAGCAAGTAAATAGCAGTTGGAGGTTAGATGAAACTTATATTAAAGTCTCCGGTAAAGACAGGTTCTTATATAGAGCTGTCGACAAACATGGAAATACCATAGATTTCCTTCTAACCAAAAGAAGAATGAAAGGTTCTGCCCAGAAGTTCTTGAATAAGGCAATTGTAAATAATGGTAGACCTAGAATCATAAACATTGATAAAAGTGGTGCTAATACTGCTGGAATAAAGACCTGGAACAAAAGAAGCTTCTCCAGAAAAAAGATAAAGATTAGACGAGTCAAATACTTGAATAATATTGTAGAGCAAGACCATCGGAGCATTAAAAGAAGAATAGCAATTTCAACAGGGTTTAAAGAATTCGAGTCAGCACAAAGAACAATAGCAGGAATGGAAATAATAAATATGATCAGAAAAGATCAAATCTTGAAACCTAAATCTTCTACTTTTAAAACTTTTTGTGATCTAGCTTGTTGAAATCAGATTCTATTTAAAAAACACGGCCCTTAATAATTAATGCGACAGAACCCCAACAATCGCAATAGCGGAATGTTTTCTTTATTTATCGTATTCTTTTGTTTGATGAAAGAAATTCTAAAACGACCTCTTTTAAACGAAGGTCGTATCTCGCGTTTGCCTATCTGTATCGTACTACTCACTTGTGTAGTCAGTCCTAGAGAATTGTAAACGCTATACCCTGTAATATAACCTACAAGTTTTCCATTTTCCTCCAACAAGTCTTTTACAATTTGGTGTTGGTCTGGCAACAAAGTACCAAATACCGTTTCTTGCGGCTTGAAGTATTTACCTTTGGATAGTTTGTTTATCTTACCGGAAGCAGCCATTCTATTTAAATGCTTAATAATGGCTTCCCTTCTAGTCACCTCGTTCATAAAATCCATATAGGTAAACACATATCCTTTGGGCAACTTATTAATCTTATCTTCAATGTATTCAGAGGTTTTCATTGGAAACTATTTACACAAAGGTATTTAAAATGTCCAGTTTATTTATTAAAAAACTGGACATATTTTAATAAGTGATGATAACTTTTGTTGTGTTGTTTGATTGGTTATTGTTCCTTGCGGGAAGCAAAGTCTCCCGCAAGGAACAATAACCATAGTGCTGTCCTAATTAATCTCAATCATTCTTAATTCAATTATTTACCTTCTGATACGAAGTCTCAACGGCAAAAAGTCAAGTTTTTTGCGCAAAAAACTTGACATTCTACAACTGAAATAAAAAAGAGCTTTTATCCCATACAAGCCCATGTGCCTGCGGAAGTTAAAAAACCTACGGTTTTCCAACATCCTCGGCACCGCGCATAATCGCATGGAGCGTGAAAAAACGCTCCATGCCCTTATTTTGCCCACGCTCAATAGGTGTATTAATTAAGCAATCTTTAAAGCTGGGAGATTGTCAATGGCCTCGTCTTGCAGCTTGTTGATGAAGCTATGGCAATTGCAACGGCATCAACAAAAGGATATTGGATTTTAATACCTTGCTATATTATCATTTTACACTATGCGGTTTCTGGACATAAATTAGGACTAAAAAATAGTATTCAATAATTTAATGTCATTGAAAATAATATACAAGAAACACGTATTTTCAATTCATCCTACCAGCTTTAAAGTAATAAATGAATTACCAAATGCATGGTCTAGCACAGATTATCAAAAGCTTTTAGAAATTATGGATTACGGAGATACTTCCGGATTAAACCCTAATGAATTAAAAGAAATGTGTTTATTATCTATTTCAGACAATGAACCTTAAGAAGCGGCAAAACTGATCTTGGAATATATTTTTCAAGATCGCTTAAATTCTGGTCAGATTGACAATATTTCTAATGAAATGGAAGATGAAAAAATTTGGGAAGAATACGCTAATATTTGCATGCACGAAGAATTTTTTAATGCAACACAAATTCTATATGATGCGTATATTGGTAAATTTCCACATCCTGAAGCTGTAGTAATGCATATTGAATTTACCGCTCAAAATTCAAAAAGTATAGCTGTTTTCGAAAGTGATATTAAAGCCAATTTAATACGATTAATAACATCAGGAATGCCAGAAAACACGCTTATCAAAAGGCTTTTTGATTATCAATTAAATGGTGAAGATTTTCCAGATGCGAAAGACAATATTTGGCAATATAAAAAAACAGCCACTGAAGGAGACAAACTAGTTTTCGAAATAATATCATCTTCGTATTGGTTCCACGATTTTAAATATGTTGAAGCATAGTACGCTGAATTAAGAGTTCTTGAAGCCTAACTAAATTTCAATCATATTGAATCTTTAGCTAAACCTATTTTTAAATAGGTTTATTTAGGTCTGGAAGCATGTTTAAAACTTCGGGAAACCTGCACCCAGTCATCCTTAAAACATAAAATCCAATCATTTGCATGATTGGATTTCTTTTGGTCGGAGGGAGTAGAAAGTCCTCGAACCATTTTATGCCATTATAAATCAATGCGTTGACAACTAAAAACTAGTATAAAGTACCATTCCAATTCATTTATCATTCAAAAACGTCGCCTAAAAATCACTTTAAAAACAACTATATTTTTAATTATTCTTGTGTTACCTTGAGGATCTTATGTGTAAGCCTATCAGTTACATATAAATCATGCTTAGTATCTACCACAATTCCTTGGGGAAACCAAAAGACGGTGCTAGATCCATCACCGGCTAATGTAGTGACCTCGCCTTCTGGGCTAATTTTACGAATGCGCTTATTATCGGAATCCACAACATATAGTGTACCTTGTTCATCTACGGCTATTCCAGTAGGATAATTAAATTGTGCTTCCGTTCCTTGTCCATCTGCAAAACCTTGTGTACTTCCAGCAAGGGTCGTCACATCGCCATTGGGTGTTATTTTACGAATCAAATTATTTTGACTATCCGTTACATACAAATTATCATTCCTGTCCACCGCAATCCCTAAAGGAAATGTAAAACTTGCATTAGTCCCGTTACCATCTTTAAGACCTGCTTGGCTACTACCAGCAAAAAAACTTACTTCACCTGAACTGGCTATTTTTCGGATACGATGGTAGTTTTGCTCAACCACAAATACATTTTCCTTACTATCAACAACCAAACTTTGCATGAATCCAAAAGAAGCGTTTAGGCGCATGCCATTTGCAGATCCATTAAGCCCACTTCCAGCAAAATTTGTTACGGTCCCATCTGGCGTTACTTTTCGTATACGATGATTTCCATGATCTGCCACAAACAGATCCCCAGAGGCTCCAATATGTATATCATAGACCCCTGAAAAAAGTGCTTCGTTTTTTATGCCGTCTTTAAACCCTAATACTCTTGGAGTTCCAGCTAATGTGGTCACCGTGCGATCTGGACTTATTTTTCGGATAATGTAGTTATCAGTATCAGCAACATATAAATTGTCATCGCCATCGATGGTAATACCACTTGGAGATCTAAATTGTGCCGCTGTACCAAGGCCATCGTCAAACCCTATAATACCACTTCCAGCATAGTTAGAAACTTCAATTTCAGAAACAATATAATTGAAAACTGGACCAATATATTCATAGTTATTAATAACCACATTTACGGTTCCTGAAAATGCTTTAGTAGGGACTATAACTTTTATTTGATCATCTAGTATACTAACTATTTGAGCTTCTTTATTATTAATTAAAACAGTAATGGGGTTCATGCCCGCAATAGTCCTAAATGAACTCCCATTTATAGTAACTTCTGTTCCTTTAATACCACTTTCTGGCTCAATACTATAAATAGCTGCTAGTAGTTCAAATTCTTCACCTATTAGCTCCGTACCATCGACAATTAGTGATATTTTTCCTGAGATAGATTCAGTGGGAATATCTACTTTTATCGCGGTATCACTTATTGATTTTATTTCTAGCTCAAGTTCTTCATCTAAAAACACCTGTACTTTTGCAGCATCGGTGCCAAATGCACTCCCAGTAATTGTTACCTCCGTACCAACCGGTCCGCTTAGAGGAGAAAAACCTACTAAAGTAGGAGTTAAATAAGTAAACTCCGGGCCAGTAACAGAAGTCCCATTTATTATTACTTTAACTGGCCCGCTACTACCATTTTCTGGGACTATTGTTTTAATTTGAGTATTGGTTACAGATTGTACACTCGCTTCAGTAGTGTTAAAAAAAACCTTGACCTTGCTAACATCAGTTCCGAAGTTAGTGCCGCTAATGGTCGCTACAGTCAATTTTTTTCCGCTGTCGGGACTAATACTACTCATTGTTGGAATAGGGATTGGAACGGGTTGAGTGGGGTCATCATCTTTGCTACAAGCAAAGAATAAAAAAGTTACCATTAGTGGGATTAAAACTAGTTTAGAAATTGTTTTCATCAGATATTTATTTAGGAATTAATACCCGCAAATTGCAACTATTAAATACCGTAAACATCAGGTAAACTATGTGGTTTTGTAATTCAGGGAAAACCCTAGATTTTTTAGCGTGGTAAATTGTCACATGAAATCATTAGAACGTTATGCATATTAAATTAGGATAACAATCCTTTTTCAATAGCAACTCGTATCAAGCCAGCCGTATTACGTACTCCCAATTTTTGTATGAGATTATTTCGATGGCTTTCTACCGTTTTTGAACTAATAAAAAGCAGGTCTGCAATTTCTTGATTGATATGTTCCTTGGCAATAAGAATAAGAACTTCCTTTTCTCTTCGTGTTAGTTTAGGAATAAAGGATATCTGAGAAGGACTTCCAATACTATCATTTAACAAAATATCTTGAATATTTCTAGGCAAGTAATTAGCCCCTTTATGAACCGTAGTAATTGCAGTTATCAACTCTTGTTTCCCTGTATTTTTTAATAAATACCCTTTTGCACCATTTCTAAGCATATTTTTAATAAATCCTATTTCGCAATAATTAGATAGGCCTATAATTGCCAGATCAGGGTATTTTTTTGTGAGTTCTTTACATAAATCTATACCGTTACTATCTGGTAAATTAATATCCAACAACAGCACATTTGGTACGTTATTTTCGAGCTCTCCTAATAGTTGTTTTCCTAAATTATAGGTAGCACTAATGGTAATAATATCAGAATCTTCGAGCATAGTTTCTATGCCCCTAAGCACCATACTATGATCGTCTAAAATAGCCACTTTTATCATTTTTTATCCAATTTATCAAGATCTATTTCAATACTAAAAGTAGTGCCTTTTTTACTCGAATTAATATCTAAAGTAGCTTTTAAAAAATTGACCCGAGATTTTATATTTTGTAAACCTATGCCCTTACCTGAACTATTAGGATCAAATCCTTGTCCGTTATCTTCAACTGTAATCATGAGTTTATCCTCATGATTATTTAGCTGCACCAAAGCTTCCGAGGCATTCGCATGTTTAATGATATTATTCAGCAACTCTTGTGTGATCCGATAAATAGCTATTTCATTTTCTTTTTTTAATACAAGTCTATTCCCAAAATATTGGAAACTAATATGTACTGAATTTGAAGCATTCTGTTTGGAGCAAAATTGTTGAATTGCCTCTACCAAATCAAAATTATGAAGTGATGGAGGTGCTAAGTTATGGGATATTCTGCGCACTTGTTCTACAGCATTATCGAGCATTCCTAGAGCATCATCGTAAAAAATCTTTTCCTTTTTTGAAAATTTATTGGGTTCGATAGAGCTAATTTTATATTTTATTACAGCTAGATCCCCATTGATTCCGTCATGTAAATCTTGCGCTAATCTATTGCGTTCTTTTTCCTCTCCATCAATTAAGGCTTCTAACTTTAACACCTCTTGTTGGGTTTGTAATGCCCGTATTTCATTGTTTTTTAATTTTTGACGTTGCATATAGAATAGCCAAATACCAATACTGCCCAGTAAAAAAAAGATGCCAGTTCCTAAGGCGATGTTGTATTGATTTTTCTTTTTCAAAATAGCATTCTCTTGCTCTTGTATTTGCAATTTTTGTAAAGCAATTTTGTTATCTTTTTTTTGGGTTTCGTATTGAATCTGTAATGCGTTTATGTCTTTTAAGTTAGCTTCATTAAAAATACTGTCCTTATAGGCAATAGTTTGATCGTAATGGAATAATGCTTTTTTGAAGTTATTTGTTTTTTTATATAACTCAAGTAAGTTGGCATGTATTTCTCGATTTAAGGTTTTTGAATTTTTAGAATAGCGCAAGGCATCGATTAAAAGATTCTCGCTTTTTTCAAGGTCTTCTGTATGGAGATAAGAATACCCTAGATTAGAGAGTGTTCCACCAAGCTCATTTTTGTACTCATTTTTTAATTGAATTTCGTAGGCCATATTCAAATATGAAATGGCTTTATTGTAGTCACCTTTTTTGTTAAGAGTCGCTCCCAAACTCTGATAATTCATTGCAACACCCCAATTATTATTCGTTTTTACGTCTATTTCAAGTGACTTATTGAAAAAGCCTAAGGCTTCAGTATGCATTCCTTGTTCATCAAAAAGGTTTCCCAAATTACCATATGAATTTGATAAATTATTCCAATCCTTATTACTTTCTTGAATAGCAATTGCTTTTTTATAACTAATTTCAGCTTCGGAATACTTTTTTAAGTTTCGGTAAACAATTCCAATACTATTCAGTGTATTTGCAATATTTATGTTTTGCTTATCAGACTCATAGAAAGTAAGCGCGTTATAATATTCTTTTAAACTTTGTTGATAATCACCTTGCAAACTATGTATGACTCCTTTTTGATACGCAGCATCAGCGAGACCTCCAGGGAACTTTTGGGTTTCTGCATATTTAATATAAAGTTCTAAATGATTTAATGCTTCTTTATAATCTCCAGAGACTCTATTAAAGGCTGCATATTTGTAATGTACTTTCGCAATAGCATCTTCATCTTTTAAATGGTTATAAATAACAAAAGAAGAGTCCAAATGTTTTTTGGCAGAAATTAGATCGCTGTAGGCAGTTAACCATGCGACTCTGGCATGTGCAGCAGCTATATTAGCTATAGTATCCGATGTCTTAATTACCCTATAAAGACTATCCAATTCCCTATTTTGAGCTAATCCATAAGTTAGCTCAAAAAATAAAAATAATAGAAGAACTGCTCGAGAATGCAGCATTTGTTTGAAATTTAAATGTGAGAATTCGATTTTCGCCAGACGAATTAATTACAATCAGGCCCATAGTCCCCATCATATACTCTAAAATAGCGATTACCATTTAGATATGTTTTATCCGCTTCATCTATAGTTACAATATACTCATAAATCTCCCCATTGTAAAAACTTAATTGCAAAACCGATTGACTTTGTTTCTTTAGCATAACCCAGGTACCTGCCCCTTGCCTATTGTTACCTCCATAACCAGAACTCCCACCGGTATCCATAGAAACGCTGCTTAAAGAAGAATGTTTAAAATAACCCTCACCACAAAGATCTATGGTGGTACGATTGTTATAACCACCACCAGATGTACCGTAAGATTCTAAATAAGTCAATCTGCAGTTTTTGAATAATTGAGTTAATTCGGTAGATTTCTCTTTTGATTCTATAGTATTACCTTGTATTTTAGGATTATAAAACACTACTGACTTTGATACCGAAAGTCCTGCTCTCTTTAAATTATCTGTAAATTGGCTAGATTTGGCTGTGCTAATAATGGTTAGTCCGTACCCGTAAGGGTTTATCATACCCACTATTAATGCTTTTGCAGGTTTTGTATCTATAGTTCCTGTGTATAATCCTGCAATGGCATTATCCATAATTTTTTCTACGCCATTTTCAAGTGTTAGAAGTGTATTCTCACTTATTTGAAATCCATTTTTAGCTTCTTGCTCCATTTCTAAAATGCTATGCACGTTATGTGTTATAATTATTATAACACCTTTATTTTCTGGAGAATTAATAGCAAAACCAGATGTTACTTCGGTTCCACTCCAACCTTCGGGCACATGAAAAGAAATTCCTAAGTTAGGATAGTCTATTTTACCTGTAAGTTGAGCATTAAGCGTACTTAAAAACAGCAAGCAAAAAAATAGAGGGGATGTTTTTATAACATTAGTTTGTGATTTCATAATGTTTAATTTTTATTGACAAATAACCTCTGCATCAAATTGAACATCTGTACCTGTATTTGCTAAATTGCAAACTGCTTGTGGAATAGTAGTCAATGAATTTTCGTTTAAATACAAACGTCTAAGGTTTTTAAGCTTACCTATCTCTTTTGGTATAAGAGTAAGTTGATTATCACTAAGATATAGACCTGTTAAACTGAAGAGATTACCCAATTCGGCAGGAATACTTTCAAGTTCATTACTGTTGAGAGATAAACTTGTTAGACTGGTTAGGTTGCGTATTTCTTTAGGTATTGAAGTAAGTTGATTATGTAATATGGCTAAACTTTCTAACTTTTTAAGCTGCCCTATTTGGGGGGGAATAACAGTTAATTTATTATAGCCCAACTCCATATGTGCCAAATTTGAAAGTTCTCCAATACTTGCAGGAATGGCTATCAATTGATTATCATCTATTTCTAAATACTGCAAATTGGTAAGTTTTCCAATTTCTGAAGGAATTTGGGATAACTGATTATTTCTTAAATTTAGCGACTGCAAACTTGAAAGCTCGCCGATAGCAGAAGAAAGTTCGGTTATCTGATTATTTTCTATTGACAAAGTAACCAAACTTTTTAAAGCACCGAATTCTGAAGGAATAGAGGATAGTATATTTCCACTTAGTTCTAGCTCCAATAAATTAGTAAGCCGACCAATTTCTGGAGGTAATTTATCTAAAGATTTATCATTTAGGTACAGTCGTATAATATTATTGTCTGCATCCACAACCACCCTTTGCCAAGTGCTTATATCCTTTTCCTGTAAATCCCAATTTAAGGTATTGTTAGGGTTAGCATTGTAAATTGCAATTAGGGCATCCCGATCCGTAAAGGTGGTTTCTAAAACAATTTGATAGGTAGTCGTAGAACCATCTTCAGCGGTTAGGGTGTAAATCACAGGGCCTTTAAAATCTTGAGCACCAGCGGGGCTTATAGTAGCATTTGGAGAAACTTCAATACTAGGTGTCAACAAAGTAGCATTCGAACTATATGAAACAGTAGCCGTAATGGTTTTTTTTGCATCATCAATGGTTGCCGTTATGGTCTCATCACCATACAATTCATTATCTTCAGCCCTGAAAACAAAGCTTAAAATTTGTTTTTCGTTATTAGGTGTTACATTTACTTTTGCATCATAGGTTACAACTGATGCATCTTGGGCACTTACCTCATATTTAATTACTGATGTGAAATTTTGTATGCCAGTTGGTGTTATACTAGCTGATTCAGATATGGTTATTGAGGGTATTAATTCAGTGATATTAGTGCCGTAAGGTACTGTAGTATTTATGAGCTTTGAATCTTCATTAATAATAGCTTCAATATCTTCATTTAAAGCAGCATTATCTTCAGCTCTAAAAACAAAGCTTAAAATTTGTTTAGCATTGCTTTTTACTGGTTCTTGAACTATTTCAGAGTCATCTTTACTGCAAGATGCTATAATAAATATAATTATGCTGAATACTATATATATGTATGACTTTTTCATGATGGTATATTTTATATTTGTTTGTTTGTTTTTTAGTTTATTCGAACTAATTCAATGTATTTTTCACCTTGTTCAACGAGTTCAATAATTCGCATTGTGTTATTTTCATCAAAGAATTGCACTTTATCAGGTATTTGCGAATCGCTTTCACTTAATTGTGTATTTGAGTTGTAGTAGATGAAATTAAATTTATATTTCTCTTGAGCTAGTTTGTCCCACGAACCATCTTCTATATAACTTTCATCAGGCAAGCAGTCTCCAGCTTCGTCTGTAAATTCGGTATAATTAAAATTGCCATTTGTTTCAAAAATAAATCTGCTGGTTTGTTCGCAAGGAGTTTTTTCAAAAACCTCTTGCATACCATCAACTATAAAAACTGCCTCTCTAATAGGTTTCCATGTACCAACAATGGGGTCAATAGCCGTTGTATTTGGAGCCTCATTTGAGCAAGAGACCATACCTATCAATAGTAATAAGCAACTTATAAAATTTAATAGTTTCATAGTTTTTAGATTTTGAAATTAATAGGTGCAAGTTGCGTATAATGCTTCCGTATTCCATCAGGTAAACTATGTGATTTTAAAACTTAGGGTTTTCCCTGAGTTTACTTTTATTAGGAGAATAAATACCCCTTTGAAAACTTTAAAGCAAAAGTCAAATCATTTGATTCACTTTTTTAATCAAATTAATTCAAATTTAACGACTGCCCTAAAACGACAAAAACTTGATAATCATACGATTACCAAGTTTTTATTACTATTTGATTTACTAATAAGTCGGGGTGGCAGAGTTAGAACCTCTAACCAATCTTCTTTAATATTGTGCACATTACAAATATTATTAGGAGAATTTATAGAAGTTCAATATTTTTATAAAGTAAACCGCATACGCTACCGTATACGGTCTATCGTAAAACATAAAAAACTAATTTTATAACTACTTGTTTTTCAGTAGGTTGAAAAATAAAAAAATAGCGGTTAAAGTTCATAACCCGGAGGTCGGGGGATCGTGCCCCCCTCTCGCTACATAATAAAAGGCACAGTATAAACGGTTTAGCGAAAGTTAGACCGTTTTTTTATGCTCAAGTTTTACATACCAATACAATTGAACACGAAAGTGAACACGATTTAGAACATAATCTGTCTTGAAAAGAACCTTAATCAACTTCTAAAATCTGTGCAACACCGGTTGATTTTCTGAAATTTTAAACGAAAAAAGTAGCTACTAGAATTATTTACGAGTAAATCCAATTCAAGATGAACCCCAAAATCCATTTTAATTAAAGAATTATTTGAAAAATTTATAGTCGCATTTAAGAATAATGCAGATTACACCTATTTAGTTTATGCATCGTTTTATTTTTTCTTGTCTAGGTTTAAAAAAAATTGGTCATTCGAACTTGCCAATAAATAGATAGAAATACAATTATCTAGTTTTTGGGTAAAATGAATTCAGAATTGAAAAAGAGATAATTTATGTATTCGCTTTCTTGGTAAGTTTATTTGGTTTCATCGTGGGTATGATTTGATGACACCCCACTTATTAGGACAGTAAATAGCCTAATTTAAGTTCTATTTATATTAATTACGCGGCTTTCAGTTGTTTAATCAAATACCTTTTAAAAGGTATTTGATTTTTTATTCCTTGATGTCTTCTTTCATTATTATAGTAGTTAAAGTACCATTTACATTGTTTGAATAAATCGACTCCAGAGCAGGGTGGGTTTAAATAAATACTTTCGTATTTAACACTTCTCCACAGGCGTTCTATGAACACATTGTCAATAGCTCTTCCCTTTCCATCCATGCTCAATTTAATATCGTTAGATAGCACTGTGCTTGCAAATACTTCAGAAGTATATTGACTTCCTTGATCGGTATTAACGATTTCTGGCTTACCATGAAGTGTAATTGCTTGCTGTAATGTATCAGCGCACCATTGTGCATCCATCGTATTGGATACAGACCAATTTAAAACATACCTACTATGCAAATCAATAATTGCCGTCAAGTACATGAATCCTTTTTGCATGGGGATATAGGTGATATCGGTTGCCCATACTTGATTAGGATTTTCTACTTTCAAATTACGGAGTAGGTATGGATAGGTTTTATGAGCCTTGTTTCTCTTTGAGGTCTGCCTGCCTGGCATAACTGCACGTAACCCCATAACATCGTAATACAAGCGTTCTATTCGCTTATGGTTAACGTTAAATCCTTTATCCATTGTAAGCCAAGTATGCATACGTTTGGCACCTTTGAAACAATAATGTGTGTAATGCTCATCCATTAATCGCATAAGCTCTAAATTTAAACTACTCTCTGATTTAGGTTTATAATAGAGTCCTGAACGGTGTACCGATAAAAGATTGCATTGTTTGGATATACTAAGTTTTGAATGACCCTTGCTTATCATTTGTCTACGCTCTTTTAAAGGTTTTATCGCAAGGCCTTGCTTAAAAAATCATTCTCCACTTTAAGTTGACCAATAACTTTTAAAAGGTGGTCTTCCTTTTGTTCCAATTCGCTCTTCTTTGATGCTTTAACCTTATCAAATAATGATTCCGCTTGTGAAACAAATTCTCGTTTCCATAGATTAATCTGTTGAGGGCTAATGTCAAACTTCTGAGCTAAAACCTGAATAGTATCTCGCTCTTTCAGAGCTTCTAAAACTACCTTAGTCTTGAATTTTGATGTGAATTTTCTTCGTGTCATTACAGTAAATTTAAGTTTCTTTTTTTGAACTTAATTTACTGTCCTAATTTTGGGGGTATCTTCAATTTAAATAAATTCTATCCAAAAAGCTACAAGTATTATTAATAATATATATTATAAATTGATTGATTTATAATAGAATAAGAATAGTAAAGCACTCTAATTCTTTCTATAAATTCAATGTTAGCCCAAAGCTTACATTAGATGAACGGTTATCTTCTAAAACAGAATTAAAGTTGATTACGGAGTAATTGTAAAGTGCAGAAAAGCTAATTCGTTTTGTTAAAGGCATTTCTGCTTTAAATTGACTTAGAATTCTATGGTTACTTATATTCTTGTACAGTGGCTGAAAATAAAAAGTACCGGTAATATCTAAATTGTATTTTTTGAAATTCTGATTTAAAGAGATATAACTACTATTTCTATGGTTATAAAATTTTTGCTCAGAATCTATAACAGATTCAATTTCATAAATGTAAGAGTTACCGAAATAGGCAAGAGATCCATTTTTAGAAAACATTTTTAGACGTAAACCAACACCTAATAAATTTCTTTCGGATATGGTTAGCTTTTGATTATTCTGATTCTGAATAAAGGCTTCTAAACGTACTAGTTCAGTTAATTTGTGATTGAACCTGGCATGTAAAAAATATGAATTCTGAAAATCTTCATCTTTAGAACGTATGAGATTGACATTCCCTATTAAGAAGTAAATACTATTCAGATTTTTAGACTTAAACTGTGTTGCAACGTTTGAACTTACTTGAAGTATATATTCACCATTGTTATCGGTATAATTGAAAAGTAAATCACTACTTAAAACAAACCGCAAAGAGTCGGTATGCATACGTTTAGATTCTATATTCACCAATTGGGCCTTTACGGTAAAACCAATTACAAATATCGAAATACAACAGATAGATTTGATAAAATTCAACGGTAGTTTCATAAAAAATGATACTTAATAAGCTTTAGTAAATCCTTCAAAATATAATTTGCAAAACTATTGCTAAATAGGTTCTAAGAAAAGCTTTAAGAAATATCAGTTATATTTTATAAACTAATGAGATTTGATTTATTCATACCCCATCCATTAAACACATATAAATAATACAGGTAAATAATACAGGTGAATTAAAAATTATACCCTAAGCTAAATACAAATCGATTACCGTCATCACCATGATATAGCCCTAAATTACCTGTTAGTTCACTAAAAACAGATATCCATACCGATCCGCCATAGTCGTTATGTCATTTGGTATCACTGTCAATTTCTAACCACATGCTAACATAATCAAAACCGGCACTTACACCCATTAGTATAGGTATAAAATTTGTTATAAACCTGGTTACGACCACTCTAAGATCTGAACTTTGATAATTAGCAATTAAAAACTTCTAAACCGCACACACATTTTCAATTTTCATTAAATACGAGAATAAACTTGTAATTTCACTGAGAAAATGCGACTTGCCAATTAGCGAATGAAAAATACCAAATTCTATACTGAGCTAAAGAAGTTTAAAAAACCACTGGTAGATTTACTAGAAAAAGAGGCTGCCTTTACAGATGTGCCACTTTCATGGCATGTGGTCGTTGTTGATATACAAAACTCTACCCAAGCAGTACAAGATGGTAAGCATCACCAGGTAAATTTAACGGCTACCGGCAGTATTATATCTGTATTGAACACTGTTCGCAAATTTAAACACTATATAGAGATTCCCTATTTCTTTGGTGGTGATGGTGCAACTTTTTTATTACCAACCGCCCTACTTAACAATGTAATAGAGGTACTAAACAATTATAGCGTACATATTAAGAGAAAAACCAATTTGGTATTAAGGGTAGGTCATGTGTCTGTTGACCATCTTGTATCGAATAATTGTCATCTTAAAATAGCAAAACACCAACTTACAGAAAGGCTGACCATACCCATAATATTGGGCAACGGTTTACATAAAGCTGAAAAGATTATAAAATCGAATTTTATAGCACCCACTATCTCGAACTTTAATAAGAACCTTTTGAACTTAGAAGGTATGGAGTGCAGATGGGAAGAAGTGAATCCGGAACAAAATCAAGCTAAGGTAATCTGTTTATTATTAGAGGCCACCGAAGAAGAATTTCAAAGAGACAGCTATAGAGCCATTTTAATGAAGATGGATGATATTTTCGGAACCTTTACCGAAAGGCAACCCATAAAAAGTGAACGCCTAAAATTAGATGCCAGCCTTTATAAAATATGGGAAGAAATGCGCGTAAGCCTTGCAGATAAAAATTGGTTCTACTTTATTAAAAACTGGATTCTAACCAATATAGGCCGTGTATACTTTAACCTCTCTAAAAGTGGAAAACAATATTTAAAACAAGTTGGTCAGTTATCGCATTCGTTTATGTTAGATGGTATGATCAATACCATTTTTACGGCAGAACAAGATAAAATAAATGTGTTTATAGACTATTTAGACCAACTAGAAAGCGAACATAAAATAGTCTACGGTATTCATGTTACACATGCCTCTGTCATGTCTTGTTACGTGTTGGATAGAAAAACCAGCCACTCCCATTTTGTTGATGGTACGGAAGGTGGATACACTTCTGCCGCAAAAATGCTTAAAATAAAAAAGAAGGCACTTCGCAAATCACTCTAATTGCAGCAATTTCACTTACCTACTCAAATACAGATTTTATACGGTTAATTTAACTAATATTTGAGCAAATCTTGCACTGCTCATCTTGCTATCTTGTCATCATTAAGAATATTAAAAATATATAAGATGATTACAGAAGATAAAAGTATAGATAAATCGAAGACCACAGGAGGTCTGCAAAACGATGTTCCTCAAAATAAAGGAATATCTCAAAACGAAGACTTAAATGAAACGATAGGTGAGCCTGTAAATAACGGCGGAGTAGCAACGTCTACCTTCGATTTGCATATAGAAAAGCAGTGGTTGGCGGTACGAGATGAATATTTGGCGAATTTTCCTGAAACACAAGATATAGATGATAACGGAGAGCTCGACGGTGTTGAAGCCCTAATAAGCGCTATTGCAAAAAGAAGACAAAAATCTGAAAAAGAGATTCACGATGAAATAATGAACTGGACCTTAAATAAATAAACATGAAAAATATAGTATACTTTTTAGTCGCCGCATTGGTTATAAGTTGGGTATTAGGTTTCGTTGTATTTAAAGTTATGGGAGCACTAGTTCACCTACTTCTTTTACTGGCAGTAGTACTTTTAATTTACAATTGGTTAAGCAACAAGACCAGTACCTAATAAAATAGCTTTTTGGATAGAACGGTTATAACTTTTTAATGTAGTTAGTAACAAGCACCACAACTTATTACTAGTTTTGCATTTTTAAATATATAGCATGATTTCAGTAGATAACCTAGCCGTAGAATTCAGTGGCACTACCCTATTTAGTGACGTATCTTTTGTCATAAACCCAACTGATAAAATAGCCCTTATGGGTAAAAACGGAGCGGGTAAATCTACCATGATGAAAATTATCGCTGGCGAGCAAAAAGGCACACGAGGTAATGTTCGTGTACCTAAAGATGCAGTTATAGCATATCTACCACAACACTTGTTAACCGAAGATAATTGTACTGTTTTTGAAGAAGCTGCCAAGGCATTTAAGCATGTTTTTAGCATGCGCGATGAAATGGACAAACTAAACAAAGAGCTAGAGACCAGAACAGACTATGAGAGTGATGCCTATATGAGCATCATCGAAAAAGTATCTGATCTTGGCGAAAAATATTATGCCCTAGATGAAGTCAATTATGATGCAGAAGTAGAGAAAGCATTAAAAGGGTTAGGTTTTAGACAAGAAGATTTTACCAGACAGACCAATGAGTTTAGTGGTGGTTGGCGTATGCGTATAGAATTGGCAAAAATTCTATTACAAAAACCAGATTTAATCCTGTTAGATGAGCCTACGAACCATATAGATATAGAGTCGGTTAATTGGTTAGAAGATTTCTTGTTGAATAAAGCAAATGCCGTAATGGTGATTTCTCACGATAGAGCTTTTATTGACAATATTACCAATCGCACCATAGAAGTAACTATGGGGCGTATTTATGATTATAAAGCAAACTACAGCCACTACTTACAATTACGAGAAGACCGCAGATCACATCAAGTAAAAGCCTACCAAGAGCAACAAAAGTTCATTGCAGACAACATGGCTTTTATAGAGCGATTTAAAGGCACCTACTCTAAAACTAATCAAGTAACATCGCGAGAGCGTATGTTAGAAAAGCTTGAAATTATAGAGATAGATGAAATAGATACCTCTTCATTAAAATTACGCTTTCCGCCAGCACCACGTTCAGGTGACTACCCTGTAACTGTAAAAGACGTTTCTAAATCTTATGACAATCATGTGGTTTTTAAAGATGCTAACATGTCTATTGCAAGAGGAGAAAAAGTCTCTTTTGTAGGACGTAACGGAGAAGGAAAATCGACCATGATTAAAGCTATTCTTGAGGAAATTCCCGTGGAAGGTACTTGCCAACTAGGGCATAATGTTAAAGTAGGATACTTTGCCCAGAATCAAGCCTCACTCTTAGATCCAGAGCTTACTATCTTCCAAACAGTAGATGAAGTAGCCTTTGGCGATATTCGAAACCAGATTAAAAATATATTAGGTCGCTTTATGTTTAGCGGCGATGATATCGATAAAAAAGTAAGCATGCTTTCTGGTGGAGAAAAAACCCGCTTGGCAATGGTAAAGTTATTGCTAGAACCAGTAAACCTTTTAATACTAGATGAACCTACCAATCACTTAGATCTTAAGTCTAAAGATGTACTTAAAGAAGCCTTATCAACGTATGATGGCACCCTTATATTAGTTTCTCACGATCGCGATTTCTTACAAGGCTTATCGCAAAAGGTATTTGAATTCAAAGAACAACGCGTTATTGAACACTTTGAAACTATTGATGCTTTCTTAGAGCGTAATAGAATTAAGAGTATTTCCGAAATCAATTTGATGAAGTAATTCTTCTTTACTTTTTTATAAATAGCTAAATTGGTGATATATAAAAGATATATGTAACATATGTTTTATGTATCTCATATTAGCAGGATATATAACATATGTTATATATTTAATTGTTGTCATCAATTTAAAAAATGAGCATATTTCAGGAATTTTCGAGCAATTATGATAACAAAGCTGAAGTTCAAAAAGTACCTCTAACGGACATTGAAAATCTTGAATCTGAATTCAATATTTACGTTCCAAATGAATTCAAAATATTCTTGATGGACTTTGGAACTCCCTGGACTCCTGACATTCTTGATATTATTGTTGATGATGAACTGGACTTAATTGATGTGCAAAATTTTTGGACAATTGAAAGTATAATAGAAGACAAGAAAAATGGATGGACTTCACAAATTTCAACCGATTTAATTCCATTTAGCTCAGACTGTATGGGTAGTATTTTCGGATTCTCAACTATGGACCTAAAAGAAAAAAAGGAAAGTGTTCCCATTTATTTTTTTGACCATGACTTAGATACGGTTACTAAAGTTGCCGAAACATTTTCTGAATGGATTGATCAATTCAACCGGATAAAAACTGATGACAACAATGCCTAAACGTAATGCGGACTTTAGGGCAAAACCGAAAGGTCTGTGTATATTTATGATGTCGCTAAATCTTTGGGATTTAGCTTTAGACAAGAAAAAATAAATCAAAACCAAAAGCTTCAGCTTCGTGCGCAGACGGAAACGAAAAGTTTCCTTACTACAGCACTACGCTTAGGTACTGTGTTAAAAAACAAGTTTTTTCTTTAATAATTTAGGAAACAGGTTGATTTATCAAACTGTTATCCCGCGCAGCAAGAGCGTCATGCTTTTGCTGCTTTTTTATTTCAAATTTAGCATCATAGACTTCTTCGTTCTTCCATAACGTGAACATAAGTATCAACAATTTTCTCTGAACGGCTATCAAGGCCACCAACGGCTTTGCTTTCTTCGGCTTTAACCTATTATAGAATTGTTTCAATGTAGGGTTACACCGTACACAGGTCATCGATGGCATATGTAAAGCTGCCCTAATATGGCTATTCCCTCTTTTGCTGATCCTTGTTTTTCCTTTAAAATTACCAGACTCCCTTAACACTATGTCATAACCCGCATAGCTGGCCAACTGTTTTCCGTTCGCTATAGATTCAAAACCTAAGGTTTCCCCTATCACGGTTGCTGCCGATATGAAAGAGATACCGGGTATACTCGTTAGTAAATCAACTTTCCTTTGAAGTTCGTCATTTTTTGAAATGAGTTCTTTCATCTCCTCTTCGATAATCGCTATCTGTTCATTGAGAAGTTTCAGTCTGTTCTTGTGCCTTTTCAAGGCTTTTGCATTACTGTAGACACTGGATGAAATGGCTCCTTGGCGATTGTTCTCGCTCCCCTTATCTTTCAACAAAGAACTGCGCTCTCTGCTCAAACCTTTCAAATGTTGTAATTCTTCGTTAGGTGGTTGCCAAAGGCGAATAGATCGCTCTAACCCAAGCATACTTAGCATTTTACTATCTAAGGCATCGGTTTTCGAACGTTGGTCCAGACTCTGTGCATAACGCTTTACACGACCCGATTGCATGACACTGACGCAATATCCTTTGCCGTACAGGTAATGGGCGATTCCTTGGTGATAGACCCCGGTAGCTTCCATAACTACCAATAGTTCAACACTATTATCAACTGATTTCTTTAGCCATTTTAAAAGTGTTCTGTAACCTGGTTCATCATTAGGTACATCTGGATGTGACATGAATTCCTTTTCCAGTTTATCGTCCAGAAAACCAAGGGACAATGATAAGCTTGACTTGGAGACATCTATTCCTAAACTTTGTTTTAATCGCTTTTCCATAATATTATGTTTTAAGCTATAACCCTCTTTATCATCTTTGCTCGCATTTGATTCGATCTCTGTAATATAGGATCTAGGTACTGTTCAGATTCCAAGAAAATTATAGAAGGGAGGTCTCTCTAAAAAACGATATCACATTAAGTGTATCTAGCCCAAAAGCCATTATCCCTTCTACTTAAGCTTATTATTGATTATCTAAAATAATGCTTTAATAAATCAGTTCAGGAAGAGCGTAAACCTAAGCGACGATATCTCTATTTAGTATCTAGCCCAACCACGAAATCACCCTTCCTTTAAACTAATTTATCATTCAGAATATATTATCTTCAAACTTAGAACCAAACATACGAGCCGAACCGTTGTAAGTAATTTTAAAAAAACTGAATGACATTAAACGAAATCATAGAATTTTTAGAGAAAAAAAATTGTAAATGGAATTCTCGAGGACATACTCAAATTGAAAATGATTTTGAGATTAAGCCTCAAGATTTTCTTGAATACGCTGAAAAAGATTTATCTAATGAATATTCACATAAATTAATTAATTCTTTATCTAATGCTAAAAGAGCATTGGATTGTCAAGTTGATATACTTTTAATAGCATTTGGTTTTTACCCAATTGCAAAAAAGAAAATGTGGTCATTTCCAAAAAAAATTGAAATTATTAAGGAATTAGGAATTATTGCACCGAGAGTATTATTGAAAATTAACAAAACTCGGAATTTAATGGAGCATCATTTTTTTAGACCAACTAATGAACAAGTTGAGGATTTTGTTGATATAGTTTCATTATTTATTTCAAGTACAGACAAAATAATAAATGACTTTCCTTCTGATATGCAAATTGAGGATGAACTTGACGAAGATTTTTGGTTAGATTTTGATTATGATTATAAAAAACAAAAAATAAAGTTGAAGATAGAGAGCATTAATAAAAACTCTGAAAACGTTAATTGGAATATTACCATTTCAGAGAATGAATATTCAGAAATATTAAAGCAAATTATTAGAATAGCATATAAATATTAAAAAACTACGCACAGTCGAGTAGGTAAAGGGGAATTTCACCCCTAAACCTCTCACAGAACCGTACGTGAACCTCTCGATTCATACGGCTCTTGTTATACAGTCGGTAAAGCCTAAATAGTTTAGACTAGTTTGTACCCCAGTTCCCAATGATAGAACATGTTTGGATATGACTTTGTAATAAACCTAAGCCATCTTACGGCTTTGATCTTGCTTCCTTTGAACCTTTTGTACTTGTTCAATATCCATCTGATCATACGATTGTGCAGGTAATAGAATACGGGCTGCAAGCTCCTCCGACTTATCTTTCCATAATACCAAATCCAACCTCGAATCTTTGGGTTTAGCAGATTTGCTAAATCCTGTATTGCGCGTTGTGTTTTATTATGAAAAGCAAGCTTACGGAGTTCTCCCGTGATTCGAATCTTGGACTTTCGGCTCATTTTACAGTCAAACTGTAGAAAGCTTCCGCCCTTTTTCAATCTGAACCTGATAGGCTGAAAACTGAATCCCAGAAAATCAAACTGTACAGGATACCCTTTGAGATTTCTACCATCTTTCTTGCAGTACACTATTTTGGTCTTTTCAGGATGTGCAGTCAAACCGCATTCCCTCAGACGTGATTTTAGTGCTGCTAGGGTATGAACAGCTTCCTCATGGCTTCTGCAATGAACTATCAAGTCATCAGCATAACGCACCATCTTTAACAATGGGTAGTTTTTCTCTAACCATTTATCTACACAGTAATGCATATAGAGATTAGATAGCAATGGACTGATTACCCCTCCTTGAGGGGTTCCTTTTCCCTTGGACATTTTAAGCGTTCCATCTTCAAGTTTTACTGGTGCTTCCAGCCACCGTCTGATGTAAAGCAACACCCATTTCTCTGAAACATGTCGCTCTAAAGCTTTCATAAGAAGGCTATGGTCTACATTCTCAAAGAATTCTTGTATATCTAAATCTATCACCCAGCTGTATCGTAGTACGTTTAGACGTACAATTTCAATCGCTGTATGTGCACTTCTGTTAGGGCGGTATCCATAAGAGTTTTCTGAAAATATGGATTCCAGCCTTGGCTCGAGATATGCCTTTATCACTTGTTGAGCTATCCTATCGCTCACCGTTGGAATACCCAAAGGGCGGGTCTTCCTCCCTTTGGGTATAGTAACCCGTTTTACTGCTGGTGCAAAATAACTTCCTGAGGCCAGTCTGTTCCATAACTTGTACAGTTCTTTCGAACGTACCCTATCGAAATCTGATAGACTTTGCTGGTCTATACCTGCACTCCCTCCATTACTTTTTACCTTCTTGTAAGATTCCCACACCATCTCTTTGGTAATGGGCACCGACTTTGTTTGTTCTTTAAAAATCATCCTTAATTTTTAAGTTGTTCTTAAATAATAACGGTATAACTAAAGTCCTTCGCTCCACCTCCATTACAGAAGTTTCAACACTACTACAACTTCATCCGCCACCTATATACTCATCAGTAATCAACTTACAGGCATTTCCTGCTTGTGTTTTCCTTTTAGCATAGTATATAAGCTTCCTGTGGTTCCACAATAAAGCCTGAATAGAAGTCATGCCTCCTTTATGACGGTTGCCGTATAGCCAGTAATTAGGTTGCCGCTATACTTATCCCTGATTCCTCGATATAAACCAAGTTTTGACAACGACTGGTCTTTTCGCCACTTCTTCGAAAGGTTCGCTTTCGCTCATCTCTTCTATTCTTACCTGACTATTTTTTATATAGCCTTTTCTTCTATCGCTTCATACATATTTGTTGCCTCAGATGCATCATAAAAGTGGTTTGATGAGTTTTCCTAAAAACCCTCATCGGAGGACCTACCTCCATCTTTATTTTAGCTTACACAGCACACATCGAGTAGACGGCTCCGCCCCTAATTAGGAACGGAGTGCGCCTCTCACACCACCGTACATACGGGTCTCGTATACGGCGGTTAGTAACCCATCTTTCCAATTGCTCTTTACACCAATTAAAACTATTTCTTACTTTATCAAATGGCTACAAATTTTCTAGGGAATCGGTCACCCAATAACGAAAATTAATGCTCCATCTGGCATTTCAGAAAGGATTACTTTCAGTCCTTCCTCACTTGTGAGACCTATGCAGATATGCTGCAACTCGTTTCTCGTGAGTACTATGACTTCTGCTGACTTCTCTACATAACCAAACTCGTGGTTGTAGAGACCTCCCCAGGTAAGAACATCTTCTTTCTCTCGATCCCTGCCGTATCTACATAACTACCATTTTTGTACTCTTTAGGGCGTAACAATGATGTGGTTGCTTACCCAATTAATTATGCCTCATATACGGTTTCTGTTCGTCAGTACCGAGTTTTGTAGTCCTGCTTCCTTCAGTCCTAGTCTCACAACTAGCAACCTTTCAGCTTACTAATGGTTCAGGGCGTTACCCCTGCCCATAAGGGACTTGCACCCTCTAGATTAATTATTTACCTTTCAGTAAATCAAAAGATGCCCATGCTGGGCACACACAATGTATAAAAATAATGCTAAATTAGGTGCTTAATCAAAGGTTCGTGTATTTTGTCACGTCTGATTTTCCTTCGGAAAATCCTCGCATACAAAACCGCACTATTCTTATGTGTGCCGAGAAAGCAATGAACGGCTGATATATTTCATTGCGAACTGTTTATAAGATGGTGGAACCGACCCACCGATGTTGTCCTGCAGGGGAGAGCATCAAACCACCATAAGGTGCTTTGGTAAAGAGCCAAGGTATTGAGCGTTATGGAAAAGGCTGCGTCAAGAGCGTGGTCAGGTATGGATAAAGGAGATGAATGCAAATGAACCTCTGATGAAGTGTCGAGAAAGTGCAACATCATGTCAAAAGTGTTTGAAGTATGACAAACATTATAAGTTTAGCGGTTACCTGTTTACTGGCTAAGCGGCAGGCGTCATTTAGGAGGCATGACCTTTATTCGGGCTTATTTACGGAACTCGGGAACCTGTACTAAGATGCAAAGTGAAATGCACAATAGCGCAAACTAGAGGCAGAATAGCAATGCTTGGTATAGGGGCGGACTAATCCGTAGTAGTAATGAAAGTTTTGTAATGAAACTGGAGCGAAGGGATTAGCTAATTTAACGTACAATTTGCCAACTTGAAAGAGGATGAGCTATCTTTGAAAGTTAAGTTAGAAGAGCCGTATGATGGGAGACTATCACGTACGGTTCTGTGAGAGGCTCGGGGTGAAATTCCCCTTGTCTACTCGACACGTAGCCGTTGTGCTTCATTTGAAAAATTCATCAAAGACTGAATGAAATTATTCCCAAGTAAATACTTTACGATAGAATTAAAAGAAGATAGAGTGGCTACGTTGAAGGAATTAAAGCGCAACACAAAACTGACTGATAATCTGATTTCTAGTTATACTGACAAAAAATTTATTGGAAAAGTAAATGACAGCGGATTTAAAATAATATCATCTGAAATTGGACGTGGAGCGGTTTGTATTTTTACTGGAGAACTTCAAGATTCTCTAGGGGAATTGGAAATAAGAATTCATAATGCTTTTAAAGTAATGTTTTCTATACTTTTATCATATCCGCTTATTGGATTTGGTTTAATTGCCTGTAATCAAGGATTTGAAAAAGCAATAAAATTTCTGCCAATTCTTATAATATTTTTACTTTTTATAAGGTTTGTTTTTATAGAATTAAGTTTTCGCTTTATTTCAAAAACTGGACTGAATAAATTGACAAAAACCCTCGGAATAAAAACGATGCACAACAATGGTAACCGTTGCACAAGTCATTAATCCTGAGAAAAACAGATTCATATAAGGCGCTCTACGGGGCTTTTTTCTTGTCGCGTTAGAAATGGAAAGCTAATTTTTGATACCTTGGAGAAGCACCTAACGATAAATCAAGGATACTTTTGACCCATGTTGCAAAAGCAAGTGTTCCCATCCCACTTTGCACCAGTTTTTGTTCGAATTTCAGGTACTTCTTAAGGTTGTAGGCGATGGCCGATAGGTGCATTACCTTGTTCGCCTGCTTTATCCCGATGGTATTTATCTTGCGCATGCCCATGAACTGGGTGAGGGTCCCGAAAACCGGTTCTACGGTACTCTGCCGTTTGCCCTTCATGTACCTTCCCTGTGGGCTTTCCACCCTGGTAATATTACGTTGATATTCCTCCCGATAGTAGGTCACCGAGAACTGTTTCTCATTTACTTTGCCCAAGCATGTATCGCGTAGCGGGCAGCCTTTGCAGATTTTACTCGATGCGCGGTAGGCCTTCTTTTTCGTCTTGGTACGATGATCTAGGAACACTTTTTTGAACGGTATTACCTTGTCCTGTGGGCATAGGTAATGGTCGGCCTGTTCTATATAAGTGAACCCATCGGGTCCGCCCTTGTAGGTGCCATGGGGCGGTATGAAACTTTTAAGTCCCCTTTGCTCCAAAAAGGCATAGTTCTCGCCCGAACTGTAGCCGGTGTCCGCAACGCAGTTTTCGAATACCAGGCCCTGTTGCCATAATCTTCTTTGTAAACGTTGTACAATATCCCGTAATTGCTGGTTGTCTTTACCGTCCGCATGGTAGGCCCTGATGTCCGTTATCACATGGTGCGCGGTATCCACGCTCAATTGGCTAAGGTAGTTCAGCTTGCGTGCCTTGCCGGGCTTTACGCTAATTCTGGCATCGGGGTCGGTTGGGCTGTAATGGGTCTTGTTACTGGTATACTTGGCCCCCTTGTTCCCCGCACCGGGCCGTTGGTCCTGGTCCTTCGCCCACTTCTTGTTACGTTCCTTTATCGAGGAGAGCTCCTTGTTGCTTGCCGTGATGCTACGACCTTCCTTGTCTGATTTGTCGTTCTTGGACTTTCTGTGTGGTTCTTCCCTGTCCATGGAACTAAGGGCACGTACCTTTCTTAGGTGTTCGTCAAGTTCATCTTCAGGCACCTTGAGTTCCAAAGTGTCCATACTCGCGTTTGCCTTTACAGGGGCAGAATCTATGGCCTGGGAATGGCCGCTGACCATCCCCTTGTCAACGCACATGGCAAGGACCTTCGTAAAGACTTCCTCAAAAACGGACTCCGGGTACAATTGCCGCGTACGGCTTATCGTGGAATGCCACGGTAGCTCCTCGTCGATATCATAGCCAATGAAATATAGTATATCCAAGCGCATCGAACAGTGCTCGATAAGCTTACGGTCACTGATGATATTCTCCAAGTAGCCTACCAAACACAACTTAAAGAATACCAAAGGGTCGATGCTCTTCTGCCCGCTTTCCCCATAATACGGACGGGTAAGCATGTAAAGGAAACGCAAATCCAAAATGCCTTTTAAACGACGATAGAAATTCGTCTCCGGTACCCGATTACTTAATTGAAAATTATTGAAAAGCTTCTCCTGATATTCCTTTTTTCCCTGCATACCTAAAGTTACGATCCATCTCTCAATCTGCAATGATCATAACCCAGTTTTTTTATAACTTGTGCAACAGGCACACTATATATAGCAAATTGGGCGATTAGCGTTTAATCCAAAGGTCTGTGTTTATTTGCAAAGTCGCCAAATCTTTTGATTTGGTATTAAAGAGAAAATTAAAACAAAACGAAAAGCTTTGCCTACGAGCGCAGATGGAAACGAAAAGTTTCCTTGCCTGCCCTACTTGCCATAGCAGCACAATTAAAAAACAAGTTTTTTCTTTAAAATTCAGAAAGAGCAATAAGAAAAAATCAAAGGATTTTAAATAGGGTTTTTTCATTCTTAGATGTTATATAAAAAAAACATGATCCTATGAAAAAACTATTAGTATTGACTTTGACGATGATTTTGCTATTCAGCTGCGATCCTGTATCTGATATGGAAGCTACTATTGAAAATTTGACTTCTGAAAACCTGACGATAGAATTTATATCTTTTGATGTAAGTTCAAGTAAAGTATTAAAAATTGCTCCCAATGAAATTCAACTCTTTCAAGAAAGTTTTGATATTGGAAGTACATTTCTTGAACCTTCACTTGTGGAATACGACTCTGTAGTTATTAAAAATCAGTTGAAAGAGGTCCTAAAAGTCTACAAACCGAATGGCGCCAATAGAAATATTTATAACATAGAGAGCTATTGGATTGCCAGTGAACCATCAAAAAGATTTTTCAAATATGAATTTGTAATAAATGAAGAGGATATCGAATAAATGCTTTTAGCAACAAAGAAATAAGGAATATACAAACAAAATTTTCCTTACTCTGAGACAATACCATTCTAAGCTCATAGATACTTAAATCAGATTCTTTGAGCTTTTCTTGTTCTTATATTTTCTGTTTATGTAGATAATCTATGTAATAAATTGACAAAAAATCAAAAGTTATATTTGAACTAAAAATTACATTCTCAATTTAAAAACATAATTATCTCTAAGTCCTTTTTCGCAAAAGCCGTAAAATATTTAATTCTCAAATCATAACAATATGCGCCGATAGTCTATTCACCATAAACAATACCTCATTACAGCATCTTTAAAACTTCATGTAATCTTTACATACCGCTACTCTACTAAACCGCTGAAATAATGTAAATTACCAGACTAAACACTAACCAAAAATGAAACAGTCATATTTTACCTTCTTGGCAGTTTTCTCTTTAACGCTCCCCGCCCATTCTCAAACGATAGATACGCTAGTAAATGTGGGCGGCTTCAATATGCATTTTAATATCATTAAAGGAGAAGGCACTCCGATTCTTTTTGAAGCCGGTGGCGGAGATGATAGTTCTGTTTGGACTTCTATTTTAGAACGAATACACAAAGTTACCGGTACAACTCAAATTACGTATGACCGATCAGGGTTCGGACAAAGTGAATTGAATCCGGCATTGAAGAACGATTCTGATTTCGGTATTGAAAACGGAATAAAAGAATTGGAAACCGCACTTGCAAAATTAGGATACAAAAATGAAATTATTTTGGTATCACATTCCTATGGCGGACTTTATAATCTGCTATACGCGAATAAACATCCGAAGAAAGTTAAATCGATTGTTTTAATAGATGCAACTCTAAGTGATTTCTGGAATGAAGATTTGTTAGCAATGAGAGACATGTTTGTTGACATAAACACCATACCAAAGGGTACTGGCGATTATTACTTAAATTTCAATTACAATGAAATTATGCGTTCATTAAGAAAAACACAGTTTCCTGATAACATTCCTGTAACAAATATTTTTCCGGATAAATCTGCACCCGTATATCCTGAAGAATATGCTAATAGATGGAAAAAAGTACATGTCGATCTTGGCACACAAAACAATAATGTAACTAACATTATAGCTGAAAGCAGCAGTCATGCTATATTTAGTGACAACCCCGCTTTAGTTATTAACGCCATTATTAAGGCCTATTCAGAAACATTACATGAAAACCAACAAAATGCGGTTTTACTGAAAGCAATAGATAATGCTATTGAGTTATCCATTGAAACAAAGGTTCATAATCGATCAGAATATGATTTAAATACCTTGGGATATTCATTTTTACAAACCCAAGAATTAGACAAAGCGCTAGACGTTTTTAAAACAACTACCCTATTATTTCCAGAAAGTGCCAATGCTTATGATAGTTATGGTGAAGCGTTGTTGCTGGCAGATAAAAAAACAGAAGCCATTGAAATGTATGAAAAATCTATAGCGTTAAACCCTGATAATGAACATGGGAAAGAGGTGTTGTTGATGTTGAAAGAAAAAGAATAATTTAGGCTAATAGAAATATTAAATTTTAGTAAGCAAAATATGGGGCTATTTGATTTTTTAAAAAAGAGCGACAAGAAACAAGAAACTGTTCAATTACAATCTAAAAAAGAAGCGAACATTGCAAAAATCAAGCAATACATTAACATACCAGATTCAATAGCAGATTCAATAGCAGATAAAGTAGCCGACATCGACAATATCACTATTAATAAAGATTTAGACGTAGAGTCTAGGGTTAACGAGCTCATGAAAATTTATGAATCGCTAACTGATGACCAAAAAAGAACTAGAGGAGGAAGGTATGTAATAATACATATCGCAGAAGTATGTTTTTCTGAAAGATGGATTGAAGATGCTTTTGATAACTTCAATTTTGCAATGCAATTTAAAGACACTGTAGGCAATCCGTTTTTACATTTAAGGCTAGGGCAATTAAACTATTTGGTGCAGAACAAAGACAAAATGCATGATGAGTTAAGCAGAGCATTAATTATGGATGGAGAACCAATTTTTAAAGACGAAGACCCGAAACTTATTGAAATGGTCAAAAGGATTTTAAAAGAACCCGAAAATGGTTCTTGGGCAGAATATGATGGTCAAGATTGGGCGATAACTAAATAATAAACTTTTATGTCTAGAAATATAGTAATTGCACCTCAACTATATTTTGAACAACAAAACAACTTCATAAACGTTTATTGAATTCAACTTAAACCATAAATTATCATGTATAAAAAAGTACTTTTAGCTATTGTTTTGATAGTCGCATTTGTAAAAACAAGTAACGCTCAAGAATTACAAACTCAAGTAGAAGCAATCAATACTTTTATAGAAGAACATAGTGAAAGTAATAGAAATTATTACGCCAAAATTAATGCTACACAAGAAAAAGTTTATTTCTATAACGAAATTCAACATGCAATGCAGCTTACATTCCCTGTATTAAAAATGGACGCTGATAATATTAAAATAACCAAAAAGGGACTCACATTTTATCCAAAAGAAGAGGGCTTGATGGTGATTAAAAACTTTTCAACTTTTGCTCCTAAAAACATTGGTACAGCTTGGCTTAATATTATTAAAATGAGCAAGAAAGACAAAATGGAACTACAAGCAATGATGAAGAAGTTCATTATAGATTATCAAACTGCAATGAAATAGTAGCTTCTAATCAAACGAATGTATAGTAAACAAAAAGCCTTAAGAAATATCTTAGGGCTTTTTGTTATGTATAGTTTTAGCAATTATTTACCGCCATCTAATTTATCTTGTAATACCTTCAATTTATCCCAATCACCAGAAGCAGCTAATTTAGCTTGCTTAGGCCATGAACCAGGTTTATGCATGGTATATCGTGGTCCGGCTTCTTTTAGTATTTCTTCAAGAGTCTTTAAAGACGCCCCAGCTAATTTCTCGAAAGTCCCGATACCTTTATCCGTTAATATCGATGCAATTTTAGGTCCGATACCTTCAATCTTTTTTAGATCATCTTTCTTAGCCTTTGCAGCAGGTTTTTTTGCTACCGGCTTCTTAACTGCTGGTTTCTTAGCTACCGCTTTTTTGACCGGTTTCTTTTTTGCCGGCAAATCAGTTAAATCTACAACGCTATTATCAATACCTGAATACGGTGAGCGCACATAGGCATCTGCCGCGTGATCATTGAACCAGCCTTTATCTTCGCTCAAGTATCTAAACTCGTACCGTTTACCAGTTTCAAGTTTTATGCTCTTTACATAAGATCCGTTCTTTTTTTCCATTCGGTAAGAACTATCGTTCGTTTGCCAATTATTGAAGTCTCCCAATAATATAACATTTGCTGCGCTAGGGGCTTCATTCTCCCCAACAGTAAACGTAACGGTAGTATGCGTACCCTTTCCTTTTGTCTCTTTTGTTAATGCCATTTTCTGTAGTGTTTTAATTCTAGATAAAAGTTACATAGAAATTACTCATTTTCAAAAGTTTGCACGAAGTAATTAGTCAATTTTATAAATAAATTAAAATTCTACCTAATAGCGTAACTTTTAATTTAAACAGATATAAACATAGTATGAAGTCTCTGTTAAGAATACATTTTAATTTGAATTTAGATAGTAGTACTGTTGTTGAAGAACTAAAAATATATCATATTACTTGCTTGATCATATAATTATATCGTAATATTGCAATGAAACAATTAAGCAGATTATGGGATTAGCTAAAACAGAAATATTTACCGATGAACAAAATGAAATTTCGTTATTCGCGAAGGTATTCGGTCACCCTGCACGCGTAGCTATTTTACAATACCTATTTAAATTAGATAATTGTATTTGTGGAGACTTGGTAAATGAAATAGGCCTTGCCCAACCTACCATCTCTCAACACTTGAAAGAACTAAAACAATTAGGTCTTATAAAAGGTAATGTAGAAGGCACCAGTGTTTGTTATTGTATAGATAAAACCAACTGGTCACATATGAAAAAAGTAATGGTGCAGTTTTTAGACCAAGATGTATCTAACAACGATTGTTGCTAAAAAAATTTGAACACTTCTATCGCTTTATAACGATTAATAAACAAAAACAAGCATATAATATTAATTAAAAACATTAGTATGAAACTATCAAAAATAAAAGAGCTTTTAGCTGAACAAAAGAGTATAGCATTTCAATTACCGAACGGAGATTTAGTACCTAATCACTTTCACGTAACAGAAGTTGGTAAAATAACTAAGAATTTTATCGATTGTGGAGGTACGGTCAGAAATGAGGAAGTTGTAAATTTTCAATTGTGGAATGCCAACGACTATGACCATAGATTACATCCAGAAAAATTGATCAATATCATTGAACTTTCTGAAAAGATTTTAAAGATCGATGATTTAGAAATAGAGGTAGAATACCAAGGACAAACGATAGAAAAATTCGGATTGGATTTTAACGATACAAATTTCATACTAACATCGAAACAAACAGATTGCTTGGCAAAAGATAATTGTGGTATACCTGCAGAAAAAACAAAAGTAAAACTATCAGAAGTTAATAACGAACCTTGTTGCGCACCTGACGGAAACTGCTGTTAACAAACCTATATATACTAAATATAATGACTACTACCAAAATTGATATGTTACCAGAAATAGCCAACCTAATAAAGGGGTTACAACCAAACGCTATCACAGCAGAACGCAAAATTATTTTGCAACCACTCATTGATTATATACAAGACAAAGCAGCCAACAACCAAGAAATTAGAATAAATTTCATCTGTACCCATAACTCTAGAAGAAGTCATTTATCTCAAGTTTGGGCGCAAACAATGGCTACTAACTTTGGTATTAAAAATGTCTATTGCTACTCTGGTGGTACAGAGGCTACGGCTTTGTTCCCGATGGTGGCAGAGACATTAAAAAATCAAGGATTTCAGATTCAAAAATTATCTGACAGCGGTAATCCTGTTTATGCTATTAAGTTTTCTGAGAATGAGCATCCTGTAATTGGGTTTTCTAAATCGTATGAAAATAGCTTTAATCCTGCATCGCAATTTGCAGCAGTTATGACATGCTCTCAAGCAGATAGTGATTGTCCATTTATTGCAGGTGCCGAAAAAAGAATACCTATCACTTTTGAAGATCCAAAAGCATTTGACAACACGCCGCAGCAAGCAGAAAAATATGCGGAAAGAAGTCGACAGATTGCAACAGAGCTATTTTACGTATTCTCACAAATCAAATAAATATGGCATCTAAAAAACTAAGCTTTCTAGATCAGAATTTAACCTGGTGGATTTTCGCCGCAATGGCTCTTGGGGTCGGTATCGGTTATTTTGTACCATCCTTTCCTGAAATCATCAATACATTTAATAGTGGTACTACAAACATTCCTATAGCTATTGGTTTAATCTTAATGATGTATCCGCCATTGGCGAAAGTGAACTATGCGTTATTACCAAAGGTTTTTAGAAACACAAAAATCTTATCTATCAGTGTTATCTTAAACTGGATTATTGGTCCGGTATTAATGTTCATACTCGCCATTACTTTTTTATCAGACTATCCAGAATACATGGTAGGTCTAATTCTTATTGGTCTGGCACGTTGTATTGCCATGGTATTGGTATGGAACGACCTTGCAGAAGGCAGTAGCGAATATGGAGCAGGTTTAGTTGCTCTTAATAGCATCTTTCAAGTATTTGCATATAGTTTCTATGCTTGGTTATTTATTACTGTGCTTCCTCCCTATTTCGGTTTTGAAGGTGCCATAGTAGATATCTCTATTGGTACTATAGCAGAAAGTGTTGCCATCTATTTAGGACTACCGTTTGTAATGGGAATATTAAGTAGATTGATTTTAGTAAAACTCAAAGGCGAAGATTGGTATACGAACAAATTCATACCTGCAATTTCACCAATGACATTGATTGCACTGTTATTCACCATTGTGATTATGTTCTCTTTAAAAGGAGAGTTAATAGTTGAAATACCGATGGATGTGCTCATCATCGCAGTCCCGTTACTTATCTATTTCTCCTTAATGTTCATTATCGGATTTTTCTTTACCAAAGCAACTGGCGCAGCATATGATAAAACAGCATCAGTAGCATTTACAGCCGCCGGAAACAATTTTGAATTAGCAATTGCTGTTGCCATTGCAGTATTCGGACTCAATTCTGGTCAGGCATTTGCAGGAGTAATCGGTCCGCTAGTTGAGGTTCCGGCACTTATATTTTTAGTTCGGGTATCCTTTTGGTTAAAGAAAAAATATTTTGATAATCCGAAGCCTAAAACAGCATAATTTGTAAAAATAACATAGCGTATTTAGTAAAGGTCAGGTTTTAATACCTGACTTTTTTTTTGATTATTATCTGCATTGTGGATACAATTACTACTCATAACATTAATGACATTATCTAACTTTCATAGTCACTATTAAAACTCGTTTCTCTAAAAAATACAATTACAGCGATGAACTATCTTTGCATAAATATATTTAGAAGTACGACATCAAGTTCAGGTACAATCTGAGCCGCGGTCAAATAACATTATATGATTATAAGAATTATTAAAAAAATAATGATAACAACCTTATTAATAATTGCCGTACTGGCAGTAGTTATTTTAGCATTCACCAGTTTTTACCCAAGCTTTGGTGGCGATAGTACCAAAAGTCAGAAATTAGCCTACGAGCAGACTCAACAATTTAAAGAAGGTAAATTTCGAAATGTAAAACCGGTACCTGAAGATTTAGCTTTTTCTGATAAGCTTAGTTTAGCGTACACCTTTTTCACTACCAAGGTGCCCAATGGTCGCCCTAAAGCAGATTTAATTCCGCAAAAAATAGATTCTATTAGTATTGCCAATTATAGCGGAGAAGCAAGAATGATTTGGTTCGGTCATTCTTCTTTTTTATTACAGATTGATGGAAAAAATATTCTAATTGACCCAATGTTTGGTGCAGTGGCCGCCCCTCACCCACTTTTAGGCGAAAAGCGATTTAATAAAGAATTCCCCATAGCAATTGAACAATTACCACAGATTGATGCGGTTATTTTCTCTCATGACCACTATGACCATTTAGATTACGAATCTGTTTTAAAAATCAAGGATAAAACAAATCATTTCTACACTCCGCTAGGTGTTGGTAATCATTTGACTGCTTGGGGAGTTTCTGATAGTAAAATCACAGAGATGGATTGGTGGCAAGAGACTCAATTCGGCAATCTAAAATTCGTCTGTACACCGGCACAACATTTCTCTGGTAGAGGTTTGAATAATGCGCAAAGTACCTTGTGGAGTTCTTGGGTAATTACTTCAGAAAATGAGAACATATATTTTAGTGGTGATAGCGGCTACGCATCACATTTTAAAGAAATAGGAGAAAAATACGGTCCTTTTGACCTTGCGCTGATGGAATGCGGTCAATACAACCAAATGTGGTCAGATATTCACATGATGCCAGAAGAAACCGCACAAGCTGGTATCGATGTAAAAGCAAAAAAGATTATGCCAATACATTGGGCAGGTTTTAAACTTGCTCTTCACGAATGGACAGATCCTATTAAAAGAGTTGAAGCAAAAGCAACTGAATTGAACTTACAGGTAATCTCGCCTCAAATTGGGCAAGAGATTATTGTAAAAGATTCGGTGAACAACTATGGTGATTGGTGGAAAGGGTTATAATTCATTAACATAAATTACCTAATTAAACGAAACATAATGAAATTAGAAAATAAGGTAGTCATCGTAACAGGAGCCTCACGAGGTATCGGACAAGAAATTGCATTTCTATTAGCAGAGAATGGTGCTAAAATAGTAGTCAATCATTCAAATAGCACAAAAGATGCAGACGCTACTATAGCTAAAATTAAAAGTGAAGGCGGAAACGCTATTGCCATAAAAGCCGATGTGAGCAATAGAAATCAGGTAACTCAGCTATTTGACCAAACTATAGAAGCTTTTGATAAAGTAGATGTATTGGTTAACAATGCGGGAGTAATGATAAACAAGAAATTGAAAGATGCTACTGAAGAAGACTTCAATAAACAGTTCGATGTCAACGTAAAAGGAGTTTTCAATATGTTGCAAGAGGCTGACAGTAGGTTATCAGATAACGGCAATATTATAAATATATCGTCTACTACGGTAAAATTGATGTTCCCTACTTACGCTTTATACTCCGCCTCAAAAGCCGCGGTAGAACAAATGACTAGAGTGTTTTCTAAAGAAATAGGGAGGGGAATATCTGTAAACGCCCTTGCACCCGGACCAACAGAAACAGAATTATTCTTAAATGGAAAATCAGAAGAATTCATTGATAAATTAAAGTCCATGAATGCTTTCGATAGATTGGCACAACCTATTGATATCGCAAGAGTAGCGCTATTTTTAGCTAGTGATGAATCTAAATGGATTTCAGGTCAGGTAATCGCTGCAAATGGTGCATTAATTTAATCTCATATTTAAAGAACTATACATGAAATTTAAAATAGCTACCCTACTGGTATTAAGTATTTTAATTACTTCTTGCAAAGAGGAACCAACTGTCAAAAAAGAAATTATTCAAACCCCTGAATTCACGAATAAAGGACACGAATTGGTTTCTAAAATGCTTGAAAAAGTTGGCAATTACAAAGCGCTTCGAAGTAAGAAAGATGTCGTGTATACTTATACCTACCAAACTCCCGATGGTAAGACAGATATTTCGACAGAAAAATATATTTTCGATGCCGAGTTATCGTATGGTAAATACGAAAAGCACGAACGAACTTTAAGTGAATTAGAAGGAACAATCGAACAAAGTTTCGATGGTAAAGAATTCTGGCTCAAACAAAACGGCAACATCGTAAACGATAGTATTGCCTTAAAAAGAGTTGCTTTCAACAGACCTACTAATTTTTACTGGTTTACCATGTTTCAAAAGTTAATGGACAAAGGTGTTTCGTATGAATATTTAGGCGAAGAAATCTTAAACCAAACTCCCTATGAAGTTGTGAAAGTATCTTTCAATTTTGGAGACTCGAAGCCTACAGATATTTATCAGCTGTACATTAATAAAAAGACAACGCTAGTTGATCAATTTTTATTCACAGTGGCAGACTTCGGTGCTATGGACACACCGAATTTAATGACCTTAGAGTATGAAGATGTTGACGGAATGCTTTTCCCAACTAAGCGAAAATACAAGAAATCTACTTGGAAAGCCGCAGTTAGCGATGATCCTTGGATAACTGTTGATTGGTCGAACATTACATTCAATAATGATCTAGAAAGAAGTGAATTCGAAAAATAATTGGCTGGTAATCATAGAATCAGCATACTCATTTTAAACTTACAATAGCAGACAATCTACCGAAAGGTAGATTGTCTTTTTTAAACAGGACATTGAAAATAAATTTGATTTAAAATGGCTGTAATAAAATTACTAGCAAGATTCTGATTTCAGGGATATTGAAGATTAACAATTTTTAATGAAGTTTTTTAACAAAAATAAATACATTGCAAGACTGTTTAGTCTTCAACGAAGTTTAAACAGGCTACAATCCGTACTCAACTTTAATTTTAATAACCACCTAACTACCAACTTAACTTATGTCATCAACCAACGACCATAGCACATTTGAAAACCTGAATGAAGAGCAATTACCCGTTGCAAAACATAAGCTACATGATTGGACACATTTTGCAGGATTATATGCTGCAGAACATGTAGCAGCTACAGAGTTTGTGATCGGAGCTACGTTTGTAGCATTAGGGGCTAAAACAATGGATATTATTTTGGGTCTATTGATCGGTAATATTCTGGCAGTTCTTAGCTGGACGTTTATTACCTCACCCATTGCTGTAGAGACAAGATTAAGCTTATACACCTACCTTAATAAAATTGCAGGAGATTCTATGACCAAGCTTTATAATTGGGCTAACGTCATTATTTTCTCTGTAATATCGGCAGCCATGATTACCGTTTCTTCAACTGCCGTTCGATTTGCTTTCGATATACCCGCACAATTAAACTGGTACCCCACAAATCTGTGGTTTGTACTTATTGTATTTTTAGTTGGTGTAGTTGTCGTATCAATCGCGCTATACGGATTTAATGCTGTGTCAGAATTTTCAGGTATATGTGCCCCGTGGTTATTCGTGATGTTTACCAGTGGCGCAATGGTTTTACTACCTGCACTTTCTTTAGATGTTTTAGGAACAACATTACCTAACGGATGGAACGATTTAATATCGCTCGGAGATCAATCTATTTGGACAGGAGTTGATAGTGCCGGTGAACCCGGTATTGGTCTTATAGAAGTCATAGGTTTTGCATGGGCGGCAAATTCAATAACACATTTTGGTTTAATCGATATGGCGTTATTACGTTTTGCCAAAAAAAAATCTTACGCACTAGCGACTAGTACAGGTATGATGTTCGGGCATTATGTTGCATGGATTGCTGCTGGAATTATGGGAGCTGGTGCTGCTGTAATCATTGGTAAATCAATTGTCGAATTAGATCCGGGAGATGTTGCATTTTACGCATTAGGTTGGTCTGGTTTCGTAATCGTAATCGTAGCAGGTTGGACAACAGCAATTACTAATTTATATAGAGCGGGCCTTGCAGCACAAGCTATTTTTTATAATCATTCACGTAAAAAGACAACTATTGTTGTTGGTTTAATCACTATTGCAATAGCCTGTTTCCCATTTGTATTTTCACAGATTTTACCACTATTAACCTATGCAGGTTTATTGGTAGTACCCGTAGGTGCAATTGTATTTGCAGAGCATCAGATATTCCCAAGGATCGGATACACGCGTTATTGGTCTCAATACCGCAATTTAACGTTTAGCACACCCGCTATTGTTTCATGGGGATTAGGATTGGTTTTCGGCTTTGGCTTAAATGCTTTTAATGTAATGTCTTTCTTTTATTTGTTTATTCCAACTTGGATTTTCACTATCGGAGTTTATACTTTGTTAGCCGGTCGCTACGGAGCAAAAGAGAAATATCCTGAGGCGGAAGAACAAGAAACAATACGCAATGAGAAAATTGTGGCTTTTCAAGAAAAGCAAGCACAGCTAGAAACGACACCAAAAAAAGATACTACTGTATTCTCAAAGATTTTAAAGTTGGTATCTCTCGTTACCCTTATAATTACATTGATATTGGCAGGTATTGTTTTATTCGACAGCGCAAATGAGACTAGCTATATCAACAATAGAGAACTATTTTATACGTATGCATTTATTTGTACGATTACTTATTTCGTTACTGCATACTGGGCATTATTACGTGTAAAATCAATAAACAAAGCTAAAAATGAATAAAGAAATCATGTTGAACAAAGAGAATTTAGCAACGTTAAGCAAGCAAATTCCAATTCCTACATATAATAGAGAATCATTAAAATCTGGAATCGTACATGTGGGTGTTGGTGGTTTTCATAGAGCACACGAAGCATATTATACCCACCTCTTACAAGAAAAAGAAGGTGCATCTGATTGGGGAATTTGTGGAATTGGTCTAAGAAAAGGAGATCAAAAAATTCATGATGTTCTTCAAAAACAAGACGGACTTTATACACTCATTATAAAGCATCCTGATGGTAAAATAGATTCACAAGTAATAGGTTCTATTATCGACTTTAAACTTGGTCATGACACTCCCGATGTAGTTATCGACCAAATGGCGCATGCAGATACAAAAATAGTTTCCTTGACCATTACAGAGGGCGGCTATAATTTTAATTCGTCAACGGGTGAATTTGATTTTGAAAATACAGATGTACAGCACGAATTACAACATCCGAACAGCCCTAGAACCATTTACGGATTTTTAACTGCTGCCATTAAGAAAAGAAAAGCGTCAGGCTTATCTCCTTTTACCGTAATGTCTTGTGACAACATTGAACACAATGGTGATGTTACCAGAAAGATGCTACTTGCTTTCGCAAACAAACAAGATAAAGAACTGGCTGCATATATCGAAAAGGAAGTCTGTTTTCCAAATAGCATGGTAGATCGTATTACACCTGTCACCACACCTTCGGACATTGAATATTTAGAACAAACCTATAACTTCAAAGACGAATGGCCGGTAACTTGTGAACCTTTCATACAATGGGTCATTGAAGATAATTTCTCGAACGGCAGACCAGAATTTGAAAAAGTTGGCGTGCAATTCGTACCCGATGTTAAGCCATATGAAAAAATGAAGCTTCGTTTATTGAATGCAGGGCATTCTGTATTGGGAATTCTAGGAGCTATTCATGGTCACCCAACTATTAATGCTTGCATAGAAGATGATTTGTTCGTTACCTATTTAAGAGCGTTTATGGACGAAGAAGCTACTCCGGTTTTAGACCAACTAGAAGGCATCGATTTAACTGCTTATAAAGATAGTTTACAAGAACGTTTTGCAAACCCTAATATAAAAGATAGCGTGAGCAGAATTTGCTCAGAGAGTTCTGCAAAATTGCCGAAATTCTTAATTGCGACCATTCAAGATAATCTAGCGAATGGCGGTAGTATTAAATATGCAACTTTAGTAATTGCCGCATGGTGCTATTACAGCGATAAGGGAATTGATAAAAATAGAAACTCGATTGAGATTATTGATGCCATGCAGGATCAACTGCATGCGGCAGCAAGCAAAACAGAAACTGATCCTTTAGCCTTTATTAGACTAGAATCATTATTTGGAAACTTAATAAATGAAGAAAAATTCACCAAACTATACAGCAAAATGGTTCAGGAAATATACAAAGATGCTGACATTAAGAAACTAATGAAACAAGCTTAATTTAATAGTAGTTCTATTTTAGCTAATAACATTAATTCAGACTTATTGTTGCCTGAGAATGAACTTGCAATAGCCTTGGCCGTCTTTTTGGTCAAGGTTTTTATTTTATCTGAAAATGCATGTGGGTGAATCTTATAAAATTCTTTGAACTCATCAAAACACTCTTTGCTATCTTTTTCAGACTCCATTAAAACATCAAACACAATCTCAATTTGGTTAGCTGCATCGGTACCATAACGGTCGGTAAAATCATCTATATACAACCAATCTTCTTTTACATATTCCTTGACTTTATCCCATTCATTATTGTGTACAGTACCGTCAGATATAGCCACGGCATAAAAGAGCTTACCCAAATTTTCATAAAGTCCGTTCATTGTTTTTGCAGTATTTTCCATTTTATCTTGTTTTAGCTGAATACCTAGTAAAAATATGAAGTAGGATGTAATTTTAATATGACAAAAATCAGTAGTAATCGATATATTTGATACATGCAGGATTTTCAAGAAAACAGTGACATTTTCAACTTACTATCAGAAGGTGTTTCAGAAGGTATTATCGTTGTAAATGCCGATCAAATTATTGTAGCCACAAACACCTCGTCACTACAAATGTTTGGGTACGAAAAAGGCGAACTAATTGGCAAGCCTTTAGATATTCTTATTCCCAAAAGATACCATGCGGGTCATGATGCCCATGTAGATAATTTTATCGCAAAGAGCGATAAACGCCAAATGGGGCACGGCAGAAATCTGTACGGCATATGTAAAGACGGAAAAGAGTTTCCTGTTGAGGCAGGTTTGAATCCGTTCGAATTTTATGGCGCAACCTATGTAATGGCATTGGTCATCGATATTACAGAACGTAAAAATAGAGAGGAAGAACTAAGCCACTGGGCACGAATTTTTGACGAATCGTTGAATGAAATTTTTATTTTTAATGCCAATACGTTTAAGTTTTTGAATGTAAATAAAGAAGCTCAAAGAAATATAGGGTATTCATTTGAAGAGTTATACACTATGACGCCGGTTGATATTAAGCCCGATATGGATTTATCTAAATTCAATACATTGGTCTCTCCATTAGTCAATGCTGAAACCTCAAAAGTAAAGTTCGAAACCAGACATGGAAGAAAGGACGGAACTTCGTACCCCGTTGAAGTACATCTACAATTATCAAATTTACTTGATCAAAAAGTTTTTGTTGCTTTTATTCTAGATATCACAGAGAGAAAAAACTACACAGAAAACTTAGAAAAAATAGTGGAGGAACGTACCCAACAACTAACAGAAGCTCTTGCAGTAGAAAAGGAATTGAACGAGCTTAAAACACGTTTCTTATCATTGGTCTCGCACGAATTTAAAACGCCTTTAAGCAGTATATTAACATCTATAACCTTATTAGGTAAATATACCGAAACAGAACAGCAACCAAAGCGAGATAAGCATGTTACAACTATAAAAAATAAAGTTAAATACTTAGATACCATTCTTAATGATTTTCTATCTGTAGAGCGGTTAGAATCTGGCAAGGTGAATTATAAAATCGAAGGATTTCCACTTAGTAAAACTGTAAATGAAGTAGTATATAATGCTAACATGCTACTTAAGTCTGGGCAACAGATTCGCTACCCAGAAAACATTGATGAATTAAATATAAATTTCGATGAAAAGACCTTAGAATTGGCGCTATCCAATTTAGTACATAATGCTATTAAATACTCCCCAGAAGATTCCACTATTGATATAAAGGTGGACATAAAAGATTCTGGTTACGCTATTAGCGTAATTGATGAAGGCATTGGTATACCAGAAGAAGAGCAAAAACACATATTTAATCGTTATTTTAGAGCAGAGAACGCATTATTGACACAAGGTACCGGCATTGGTTTAAATATCGCAAAACAACATATAGAAAACTTAGGTGGCAGTCTTGAGTTTTCAAGCACAGAAAGCATAGGGTCAACTTTTACACTGAGCATACCCAAATTAAAAACCAACTAGAAGATGAAAAGAATTTTATTGATCGAGGACGATAAGGCCTTACGAGAAAATACAGAAGAACTTTTAGAATTAGCTGGCTATAGTGTCATAACAGCACCTAATGGAAAAATAGGTATTACAGCCACCATTGAGAATTTACCAGATATTATCATTTGCGATATAATGATGCCTGAGGTCGACGGTTATGGTGTGCTTGAAAATCTTTCTAGTAATGAAAAAACAAAGCAAATACCATTCATTTTTCTATCTGCGAAAACCGAGCATAAAGAAATACGAAAGGGAATGGACCTTGGGGCAGATGACTACCTAACCAAACCCTTTGAAGAAGAAGATTTAATGAGTGCCGTAGAAAGCAGGTTGGCGAAAGCTGAACTTTTGTTACGTATGCAAGATGAAACTTCAAAAGAACACGGAGTTTCTGAAAATGAAATGCGCACCATTCATGAACTTAAAAACTTCTTTGATGATAATGGTGAGGTCGTAAATTTTAAGCAAGGAGAAAAAATTTACGATGAAGATAGCCGCTCTAACAAAATTTATCTCGTTTTAAAAGGACTGGTAAAATGCTACAATATGGATCCTGATGGCAAAGAATTAATAACATCATTAGCTAAAGCAGATGATTTTTTAGGCTTCACCTCTTTTTTGAACAATGTACCCTATCAAGAATCGGCTACGGCAATGAGCGATGTTGAGCTAGCAGGTATTTCTAAAGAAAGCTTAACAGAAATACTGAACGAAAACAAGACCATTTCTATGGAACTTATGGAGCTTTTATCTGCAAATATTTCTAATATAAAGGCTCAATTATTACAAATGGCCTATAGTTCTGTTCGCAGAAAAACAGCACAAACCTTATTACAATTTGCCGATGTGATGAATACTAAACCAAATGAGCCCATTAGAATTTCACGTAACGATCTTGCTAGTGTAGCAGGTATAGCGACCGAAAGTCTAATACGCACGTTATCTGGTTTTAAAAAAGAAGGCCTTATTGCTATTGAAGGTCGCAACATTCAAATCATGGAAATTAAAGCATTACAATATGTAAATTAAACGATAGCTGATATATATCATTTATCACGTTTCAATAACGATTTACTTTTGTTTGGTAAGTCAATTGAATGAAACATATTTTAATTCCCACAGATTTCTCTAGTAATTCATGGAATGCCCTAGAATACGCCGTAAACATGTTCACAAATGAACGGTGTCTATTTTACATCTTACATGTCGATGAGCTAAGTAATTCTGACATTCAAAGCAATTCTTTAATGGTAATGAATAGCCCCATAAGAAAATCTGCAAAAGAAAATCTACAACTTCTTTTAAAACAAATTTCAAATTTAACGAGCAATGCGTTACATCAATTTATTGCCTTAGAGGAATATGGTAATTTAATTGATTTGGTTAGAAAAACAGTAGATGACAAAAAGATTGATTTAATAGCAATGGGCACAAAAGGTGCATCGGGCATAAAGGCATCTATCATTGGTAGTAATACGGGAAATGTAATAACAAGAATAGCCTGTAATGTGTTGGTTATACCCGAAAATACGATTATTAAAAATCCGATAAAAATTGGATTTCCTACAGACTTTAATCTGTTCTACACCTACCCTATTTTAAACTCCCTTACAGAGATACTTGAAATTTCGAATGCGAAGCTAGAAGTAATTCACGTAACGCAATCAAAACCTAATTTTTCAAATACTCAAGTAATCAACCAAGCCTATCTACATGATTATTTAAAAGAACTATTTACCGAAAATCATAGCTTTAATCATATTCTAGGTAAAAACGTTAGAGATTCAATTTTAAATTATATCGAAGAAAATAAAATTGAAATGCTGACAATGGTCGCAAAAAATCTAAACCTATTTCAACAAGTATTCTTTAACAACTCTGTTGAAGAACTAAGCCACCAAACCTCTGTTCCTCTATTGGTCATGCATGAGTAATTTATACTTATGATCATGATTTAGTTTTGTTCTTTTTACAATTAGATGAACACCATCACTTTTTAGCGATTGCATCAAAAATTTAAGATAATCAGCCTTTTCAAAGAACATAAGAACGTATGTAATTAGCACTCAAAATCGTACTTTTGCACCTTTGCTATGAATACATGATTAATTTTGAAGAAAATATAGAAGTTAAGGGCGCGCGCGTTCATAACCTAAAGAATATAGATGTTACCATTCCCCGAGATAAACTGGTTGTTATAACCGGCTTATCTGGTAGTGGAAAATCTTCGTTGGCTTTTGATACTATTTATGCTGAAGGTCAAAGGCGTTATATTGAAACCTTTTCTGCATATGCCAGACAATTTTTAGGAGGTTTAGAAAGACCAGATGTTGATAAAATAGATGGTTTATCTCCTGTTATTGCCATAGAACAAAAGACGACTTCTAAGTCGCCAAGATCTACGGTTGGTACTATTACCGAAATATATGATTTCTTAAGACTACTTTTTGCCCGTGCAGCAGATGCACATAGTTACAACACAGGCGAAAAAATGGTAAGTTATAGCGATGAACAAATTAAAAGTTTGATCATTGAATCGTATAACGAGAAGAAAATCAACATTCTTGCGCCGGTAATTAAATCAAGAAAAGGTCATTACCGTGAACTATTTGAACAAATTGCCAAGCAGGGTTTCGTAAAGGTTCGCGTTGATGGTGAAGTAAAAGATATCGTTAAAGGCATGAAGGTGGATCGTTACAAGGTGCACGATATAGAGATTGTCATTGATCGTTTAAAAGTAGTTGAAAGCGAAGATTTTCATAAACGTTTATCTGAAACTATAAATACAGCTATGTATAGTGGCGACAATGTATTAATGGTTTTAGAAGAGGGCACCGATCTACCAAGATATTTCAGTAGAGATTTAATGTGCCCTTCAACAGGTATCTCCTATCCTACCCCAGAACCTAATACTTTTTCATTCAACTCACCAAAAGGGATGTGCCCTTATTGCAGTGGCTTAGGTCATGTGTATGAAGTAAATGAAAAGAAGATATTCCCTAATAAAAAACTATCTATTAAAGGTGGCGGAATAGCCCCATTAGGAGACTATAAAAAATCTTGGGCATTTAAACAGATCGAAACCATAGCAGAACGTTATAATTTTCAAATAACAGATCCTATTGAAAATATTCCTGCTGAAGCCATTGAGATTCTTTTAAATGGCGGTAAAGAAAGTTTTGAAGTAGACTCTAAAACATTAGGCGTAAAACGAACTTATAAAATTGATTATGAAGGAATTTCTAATTTCATAAAAAATCAGTTCGAAGAAGCTGCCTCAACATCAATTAAACGATGGGCAAAAGAATATATGGACCGAATTACGTGTCCGTCATGCACAGGTTTCCGTCTTAAAAAAGAATCACTTTACTTTAAAATAGAAGATAAGAATATTGCCGAGTTAGCCAATTTAGACATTGTAGAACTAGCAGCATTCTTTAATGGTTTAGATAAAAAACTTACCGGCAATCAGTTGAAGATAGCCGAAGAGATTATAAAAGAGATAAGCACTAGAATACAATTTTTACTAGATGTTGGCCTCGATTATTTATCATTGAATAGAAGCTCTAAATCGTTATCTGGTGGTGAAGCACAACGTATTCGATTAGCTACCCAAATTGGATCCCAATTGGTCGGTGTACTTTATATATTAGATGAGCCAAGTATCGGTTTACACCAAAGAGATAATGAACGATTGATCAAATCGCTGGAGTCTTTACGCGATATAGGTAACTCTGTAATTGTGGTCGAACATGACCGCGATATGATAGAAAGAGCTGATCATGTAATTGATATCGGTCCGAGAGCAGGTAAAAACGGCGGAGAAATTATATCTCAAGGTACGCCTGAAGAATTAAAAAATGTTCATACGCTTACTGCCGATTATATGACCGGTGTAAGGAAGATTGAAGTCCCAAAAAAGAGAAGACCGGGTAATGGTCATGAAATTGTATTATCTGGTTGTACTGGTAATAACCTAAAGAACTTAACCGTCAAATTTCCTTTAGGAAAAATGATTGGCGTTACGGGAGTATCTGGTAGTGGTAAATCAACTTTAATCAACGAAACGCTTTATCCAATTATGAACGCCCATTATTTCAATGGCGTTAAAAAACCGATGCCGTATAAGAAAATTAAGGGGCTAGAGCACATCGATAAAGTTATTGATATCAACCAATCGCCAATTGGTAGAACACCAAGATCAAACCCGGCGACATATACTGGTTTATTTGGCGAAATACGTTCGCTATTCGCAAAAACTACTGAAGCATCTATTAGGGGTTACAAACCTGGTAGATTCAGTTTTAATGTAAAAGGCGGGCGTTGCGAAACGTGTCAAGGAGGCGGACTACGAGTTATTGAAATGAATTTCTTGCCAGATGTTTATGTAGAATGCGAAACATGTAACGGTAAAAGATTCAATAGAGAAACGCTAGAAATACGTTACAAAGGCAAGTCCATTTCAGATGTTTTAGAAATGACCATAAACGAAGCAGTGTCATTTTTTGAACTTATTCCGAAAATACATCGTAAGTTAAAGACCATACAAGATGTTGGCTTAGGTTATATATCTTTAGGGCAGCAATCGACAACGCTATCAGGTGGTGAGGCGCAACGTATAAAATTGGCAACAGAACTTTCGAAGAGAGATACGGGCAATACCTTCTATATTTTAGATGAACCTACAACCGGACTTCATTTTGAAGATATTAGGGTTTTAATGGATGTTTTGAATACTTTAGCTGATAAAGGAAATACCGTGTTAGTTATTGAGCATAATATGGACGTAATTAAAATGGTAGATTACATTATTGATATCGGTTACGAAGGCGGACGCTCAGGTGGGCAGTTAGTAGCGAAAGGCACGCCAGAAGAGGTTGCAAAAGACAAGAAAAGTTATACTGCAGAGTTTTTAAAGAGAGAATTAAAATAATAATTAGATAAAAATCTATCTAAATAGCATATAAAATAAAGAATGAGATCAGAAAAACATCATAAAGGCTGGAACGAAATAAAAACCAATGACTCTTGGGCCATTTTTAAAATAATGGGAGAGTTTGTAAATGGTTTTGAGCGCATGAGTAAAATTGGACCATGTGTATCTATTTTTGGATCTGCCAGAACAAAAGAAGAAGACCCATATTACAAACTAGCAGTATCAATTGCAAAATCTATTGCAGAAGCAGGTTATGGCGTAATTACTGGTGGTGGCCCTGGTATAATGGAAGCTGGTAATAGAGGTGCGAACCTTGCAGGTGGTACATCGGTAGGTTTAAATATTGACTTGCCTTTTGAGCAACACGACAATCCGTATATCGATAATGACAAGAGTTTAGATTTCGATTACTTCTTTGTAAGAAAGGTGATGTTCGTAAAATACTCTCAAGGTTTTGTGGTAATGCCTGGCGGATTCGGAACATTAGATGAGCTATTTGAAGCTATCACGTTGATACAGACGCATAAAATTGGAAAATTCCCTATTATTTTAGTGGGTAGCGATTTCTGGACCGGACTTATGGACTGGGTAAAAGGCACCATGCTTAAAATGGGAACTATTAGTCCCGAAGATTTGAATCTTATTCAGATTGTAGATACAGAAGAAGAAGTTGTTGAGATCATAGATACCTTTTATAAAGGGCATAGCATGAGTCCTAATTTTTAATCTTAGCCTTGATACGAAATTTTCATTCATTTCTCTATTCCTGTATTTTATTATTAGTTGTTAATTCGACTAGTTGTTTTGCTCAGTACGAAACCGACCTTAGTGTTACTTTAAACGAGTACACTAAAGAGCTCGATATTCGTCAAGAATTCACGTATTACAACAACTCTAATTACAACTTAGGGGTAATATATTTTAATGATTGGGCGAATGCCTACTCAGATAAAAATACAGGACTAGCGAAAAGATTTGCACAAGAATTCAAAAAATCGCTGCATTTGGCCAAAGCCGATGAGCGAGGTAAAACTACCATTATAAGTGTAGTAGACGATTCTTATAACGGACTTGAATGGAGCCGTACCGAAGGTAAAGACATTTTAAAGGTAACTCTTGACAATATATTGTTACCCAACACTTCTACGAAAATTTTCATTACCTATAAGGTAAAACTACCACCGAATAAATATACTCCCTATGGTTATGGCAACAGAGGCGACTACTACCTAAAAGACTGGTACTTAACACCTGCGGTATATGATGGTAAATGGCATCTGTATTCAAATAAAAATCTAGAGGATCTTTATATGAACGAGACCAATACGGTCATTAATTTTAAATATCCCGACAGCTTAAACATTGCCTCTAATTTTGATATTGACGCCGAATCAAAATTTCCGAGTGGGCAGTTCGCGCAATTAAAGGGAAACCTGCAACGTGGTGGCGAAATAATACTTAGTCCGCAAGAAGACTTTTTTACACACCGCACACCATACATGACCTTTTTAACCGATATCAGAGCACCAAGATATAGTATTATTGGTCAAGGATTATCAATCAATAAAGTCGCCAATTTTATTCACCAAAACTTAGGAGATTATCCTCATGAGAAAATATTAGTAAGTGAGTTAGATTATAACAAAGACCCACTTTATGGTCTAAACCAACTCCCCTCTTTTATACGCCCGTACGAAGAACAATTTCAATTCGAAATGAAATTCTTAAAAACGGCAATCAACAGTATTTTAAGAGAAACCATGTTCTTGAATCCGCGTAAAGAACAATGGTTGAACAGTGCAATCGCCAACTATTTAATGATAGCCTATATAGATAAATATTACCCTGATCAAAAGATGATGGGTAAACTATCAAATATTTGGGGCTTTAGAAGTTTTGAATTGGCAAAGATGGATTTCAATGACCAGTATGCTTTTTTATACAACCTTACGGCACGTAAAAATTTAGATCAAGCCCTACAGACCTCGAACGATTCGCTTATAAAATTCAACCAGAAAATCGCAAATAAGTATAAAGCAGGTTTAGGCTTAGCTTACTTAGCAGATTATATTGGTAAAGAACACGTAGATGAAAGTATAAAGACCTTTTTTGAATATTATAAATTAAATACTGTCAAAGTTCATGATTTTGAATCGATTTTAAAACGCTCTACCGAACAAGATATCAATTGGTTTTTTAAAGATTATGTATCTACAGATCGTAAAATCGATTTCAAAATAAAAAAAGTACAGAAAGACACCGATTCATTACTAGTTACCATAAAAAATAAGGAGGGTACCAATGTACCTATTTCGGTATTCGGACTCAAAAAAGATTCTGTGGTTTCTGAATATTGGTTTAGTGATATTGAATTTGAAGAAACCTTTGCTATACCTAATAACCAAGAAGATAGGCTAGTTCTAAATTATGACAAAAAAATACCAGAATTTAACCAACGAGACAACTGGAAATCTTTAAAGGGATTTTTATCGAGTAATAAAAAATTAAAGTTCACCTTCTTTAAAGATGCTGAAAATCCATATTACAATCAAGTTTTTTATGTTCCTGTATTGAGTTTTAATGTTTATGATGGTTGGACCCCAGGTATGCGTTTATATAACAAAACCTTACTAGAAAGACCATTTGTGTATGATTTCTCTCCCTCTTACTCCTTTAGAGAAAAAGCTTTTGTAGGCTCTGGAAAATTCAGTTATAGAAAATACTTAAGTAAAAGCGGGTTGTATGTTGCTCAATATAATATCGGTGCCGGCACCTCTCACTTTAATGAAAACTCTAGATATTCGTCTATAACACCATCTTTAAGTTTTGGCTTTAGACCCGCAGATTTATTATCGAATAAAAGAGATTTTCTTTCGTTCAGGTATGTAAATATTTTTAGAGATTTTGATCCTGCCCTTTTATCTTTGGCTAACGACCCGGGAAATCCTGATTACAGTGTATTTAACGCGCGTTATACCAGTAGAAATAATGGCATATTAGATTATAATTTCTGGTTTGCAGATTTTCAATTAGCAGGTAGTTTTAGCAAGCTATCGTTTGAATATGAATATCGAAAATTATTTGATAACAATAGACAATTGAATCTTCGATTTTTCGCAGGTAAGTTTTTAAGCAATAATACACAGACAGATTTCTTTAGTTTTGCCCTTGACCGCCCTACCGATTACCTCTTTGATTATGGGTATTTAGGTAGATCAGAAGATTCTGGTATATATAGTCAACAGATTATTATTGCCGAAGGCGGATTCAAATCTTTTCTTGATCAACAATATAGATTCTCTAATGATTGGATGGCGACGGTAAACGGTAGTTTCAACCTATGGAAATGGATAGAATTATATGGTGATGCAGGTTTAGTGAAGAATAAGGGGCTTGATGGCAAGTTCGTTTATGATTCTGGGGTACGTTTAAATCTGGTAACAGATTATTTTGAATTGTATTTGCCGGTTTACTCAAATAATGGCTGGGAAGTATCGCAACCCAACTATGGTGAAAAAATAAGATTTATCATCACTGTCAGTCCGAAAACCTTAACAGGACTATTCACAAGAAAATGGTTTTAAACTATTAAATCTGAATACAGATCCTACTATTTTTAGTTAAAATTCACATATTTACAATATTATACCAAATTTGTTGAAAAATATGGAATAAATTAACTCTGTACAGCGTTGCTAAAAAGTACTTGATTCGGTAATTTTGTATAAACACATATAATACATGGATGTTTCTTCTAAAACCAGTAATGATATTTCTTTTGAAGATTTCAAAGAACAAATTATCAATGACTACGAAATTGCTTTTCTAAGTAGAACCTGTAGCTTATTGGGAAGAAAAGAAGTACTAACCGGTAAAGCCAAGTTCGGTATTTTCGGTGACGGTAAAGAATTACCGCAATTAGCCATGGCGAAGTCATTTAAAAATGGTGATTTTAGAAGTGGCTATTACAGAGACCAAACATTTATGATGGCTCTAGGTCTACTACAGCCAAAAGAATTTTTTCACGCCCTTTACGCTACCACAGATATTGAAAAAGAACCTATGAGTGCGGGTAGGCAAATGGGTGGTCACTTTTTAACGCATAGTTTAAACGCTGATGGCAGTTGGAAAGATCTAACAAAACAAAAAAATAGTAGTGGAGATATTTCATGTACTGCAGGGCAAATGCCTAGACTTTTAGGTCTTGCACAAGCATCTAAAGTATATAGAAATCAGCAAGGACTAGATAGCGCCAAGTTTTCCGTAAACGGTAATGAAATTGCATGGGGAACCATTGGTAACGCCAGTACTAGTGAAGGCATGTTTTTTGAAACTATAAATGCTGCGGGTGTATTACAAGTACCTATGGTCATTAGTGTTTGGGACGATGAATATGGAATTTCGGTACCTGCAAAATTCCATACTACAAAAGAAAATATTTCAGAAATTCTATCTGGTTTTCAACGAACCGAAAACGAAAAAGGATATGAAATCTTAAGAGTAAAAGGTTGGGACTATACTGCTTTAATGCATGCCTATGAAAATGCGGCAGATATTGCAAGACAAGAACATGTACCAGTATTAATTCATGTAAGCGAATTAACACAACCACAAGGTCACTCTACATCTGGGTCACATGAACGTTATAAAGATAATGCTCGCTTAGAATGGGAACGTGACCATGATTGTAATAAACGCTTTAAAGAATGGATTATAGAATCGGGCATTGCAACTACCGAAGAGCTTGAGTCTATTGAAAAAAGAATAAAGCGTACCGTAAGAGAAGCAAAAAAACAAGCTTGGGACGAGTATCTAAAGGATAACCTTACTGAGAAGTCTGTATTGATCAACATCATAGAAAAAGCTGCTACTAAAAGTGCCAACAAGAATTTCCTAAATAAACTAAAAAATGATCTAATTGCAGTTGAAGAGCCACTTCGAAAAGATTTGGCAATTTCAGCAAGAAAATCTTTACGCTATTTACTAGGAGAAAATTCGCAAGAAAAGCAAAATCTAATTCAATGGACTGCTAAATTTCTAAAAGAATCGCAACATAAATATAGCTCGCATTTATATAGCGAAAATGATAATAAAGCCACAAACGTTACCGCCATCTCTCCTGAATACAATGACGATGAAGAACAGGTAGATGGTAGAGTTATTCTAAGAGATAACTTTGACAAGCTATTTGAGAAATACCCAAACACCCTAATTTTCGGAGAAGATACAGGCGCCATTGGTGATGTAAACCAAGGTCTTGAGGGTATGCAAGAAAAATATGGCAAAATACGTGTTGCAGATACCGGTATTCGCGAAACTACAATAATTGGTCAAGGAATAGGAATGGCCTTAAGAGGACTAAGACCTATTGCCGAAATTCAGTATTTAGATTATATTTTTTACGCACTATCTACTCTAACAGATGATTTAGCCACGCTATTATATAGAACAGCTGGTAAACAAAAAGCACCGTTAATCATTAGAACAAGAGGCCACAGACTAGAAGGTATCTGGCATTCCGGGTCTGAAATGGGCGGACTAATACATTTACTTAGAGGAATGTATATTCTTGCACCTAGAAACATGACACAAGCTGCCGGTTTCTACAACACACTTTTAAAGAGTGACGAACCTGCATTGGTAATAGAAAGTCTGAACGGATATCGATTAAAAGAAAAGAAACCCAAAAATCTTGGTGAATTCTGTACACCGATCGGTAAAGTTGAAACTATAAAAGAAGGAAGCGATATTACCTTGGTCTCTTATGGATCTACACTACGTATTGTACAAAAAGCAGCCAAAGAATTAATTGAAGTAGGTATTAGCGCAGAAATAATAGATGCGCAAACCTTACTACCCTTTGATATTAAAATGGAGGTTTTAGAAAGTGTCAAGAAAACAAACCGTTTACTGGTAATAGATGAAGATGTACCTGGCGGATGCTCTGCTTATCTTTTAAATGAAATTGTAGAAAAACAAGGTGCATTTAAATATTTAGATAGTACACCACAAACTTTAAGTGCAAAAGCACATAGACCTGCTTACGGTACTGATGGCGATTATTTCTCAAAACCGAACAGAGAAGATATTTTTGAAAAGGTTTATGCGATAATGCATGAAGTAAATCCTGATGACTATCCGAAATTGAGATAATTTTCAAAAATAAGTAAGAAAAATCCCATCCATTTTGGGATTTTTTTATGCGCCAATTTCTCGCGTAAAAAAATATAATTATTTTAATAGCTGCCTATAAAATCTTAACATACTGATAACTAAGCCACCCTGTGTTCAGCTATAAAATTTTTATAATTAATACATTACGAGCGCTTTCATATTTTAGAAAAACCAAAAAAAAATGATACTTTTAGAGTAAATATTCTGTATTAATGAAAAATACCATATTAAAAGATATTGGCTTAGCTTTTTTTAGAATTGCAATTTCATCGATGATGTTGACCCACGGTCTTCCAAAATTTCAAAAGCTAATTTCGGGTAATTTTCAATTTGCAGACCCTATTGGTATTGGTGAAACTCCTTCCTTATTTTTAGCTGTAATAGGGGAGTTTATTTGCCCAATATTAATCATCATTGGTTTTAAAACTCGTTTAGCAGCGATACCAGTAGCCATTACTATGGCAGTTGCAGCATTTATTGCGCACGGTGCAGATGATTTTGGTACGCAAGAGAAAGCATTATTTTACTTAGTTTCCTTTATTACCATTGCATTATTAGGTCCTGGTAAATTCGGTATCGACAAAAAGTAAACTTTACACTATTTTAAAAAGCAATTCTTTAAGTAGATCCGCATCTTTCATTGGTGCCGCCCCTACCCCTTTTCCTTTTAAATCCATCTCACGTAAACTTGAAATAATTCCGCTAACTTTTTTCATCGGGTAATTTCTAGCAGCAGTTTGTATTTCACTTACAAAATATGGGTTTATGCGCAATGCACTCGCCACATTCTTAGGGCTGTGATCACTAAGACCGTGGTACTGCAATAACTGTGTAAAAAAGGAATGCAATAAGGTTATCGTCAATATAAAAGGATTATCTTTTGGGTTCTGCGCAAAGTAATTGATGATTTTTGTCGCTTTTACGATATCTCTATCGCCAATAGCTCTTTTCAGTTCAAAATTATTATAGTCTTTACTTATACCAATATGCTCTTCAATATGCTGAGGATTAATTTCAGTTTCTTTAGGCAAAGCTAGTTTTAGCTTTTCAAGTTCTTTACTGATCTTACTCAAATCTGTACCTAAATACTCCACCAAAAGAAGAGCAGCTTTATGCGAAATGGTATAACCACTACTTAACAAATGTTTTCTAAGCCAATCGCTAACCTGATTTTCGTAAAGCTTTTTACTTTCAAAAATTACTCCGTTCTTCTTTACGATCTTATGTAGCTTCTTACGTTTATCAAGCTTTTTGTATTTATAACAAATAACAAGCACAGTAGACATTTGAGGATTGTCTGCGTAAGAGCAAAAATTTTCTATAGTTCTTGAAAGGTGTTGGGCTTCTTTTACTATGACTACCTGTCGCTCTGCCATCATTGGGTATCGTTTGGCATTACCTACGATATCTTCTATAGATACATCTCTACCATAAAGCACCATCTGATTAAAGCCTTTTTCTTCTTCGGTCAATACCTTTGCCGCTATATAATCTGAGATTTTATCAATAAAATAAGCTTCTTCCCCGTAAAGGAAATAAATAGGACTAATCTGTCCTTTCTTAATTGCATTGACTATTTGTATTGCTTCATCCATTCAGAAAAATTCATCAACTTTGTATAATGCAGCGACTAAATTTCCCTAGCTACACTTTCAGGGTCAAAAATAGCGAAAATAGAACCTTGATTTTTGACGAAATACGTAAAAAATTTGTGGTTCTTACTCCAGAAGAATGGGTAAGGCAACATGTAGTTCAATTTCTTATTCAGGAAAAGAACTATCCTATCAGTCACATTAACGTAGAAAAGCAGATTACCCTTAACGGTTTAAAGAAAAGATATGATATCGTTGTATTTAAGCCCAACGGTGAATTAAACGTATTAGTAGAGTGTAAAGCACCAGAAATTACCATTTCTCAAATGACATTCGACCAGATTGCACAATACAATTTTAAGTTGAATGCGACCTACTTAATGGTCACTAACGGACTCACTCATTTTTACTGTCAAACAGACTTTGTTGCGGAAAAATATGAATTTATGCAAGAGATTCCTGATTTTAGCCGTTAATTTGCGATCGTTTTGAAGATAGCCGTAGTCATATTAAACTGGAATGGTGAAGTGCTTTTAGAAAGGTACTTGCCCTCTGTTATCAAATATTCTAATGATGCAGATATTTATGTTGCCGATAATGCGTCTACAGATGACTCGGTTGCTTTTGTCAAAACCAACTATCCTACGGTAAAAATTATTCAGAATACAGAAAACGGCGGATTTGCCAAGGGCTATAACGACGCCATGGTTGATGTCGATGCTGATATTTATTGCTTATTGAATTCAGACGTAGAAGTAACGCCTAATTGGCTGACCCCAATTAAAGATGCCTTTACCACTATACCCGATGCGGCTATAATTCAACCTAAAATTTTAGATTTACTTAAAAAAGACCACTTCGAATATGCAGGTGCTGCCGGTGGTTTTATTGATCAGTTAGGGTATCCGTTTTGCCGAGGTAGGGTTTTTCAGACCCTAGAACGTGACAATGGTCAATATAATGATACCAGAGAAATTTTTTGGGCCACAGGCGCGTGTATGTTCATCAGAAAAGAAGTATTTCATGAACTTAAGGGTTTTGATGCAGATTACTTCGCTCATCAAGAAGAAGTAGATTTGTGTTGGCGTGCAAAAAACCATGGGTACAAAATATTATATGTAGGTTCATCGAGCGTATATCATTTAGGTGGCTCGACGCTGAGTAACATGAATCCTAAAAAAACATATTTGAATTTTAGGAATACATTGTTCTCTATCACTAAAAACTTACCAAGAAGAAAAGCGTTCATAATTATTTTCTTGCGATTGCTCTTAGATGGTATTGCGGCAATACGATTTCTTTTTCAGTTAAGATTTAAGCACTTTTTCGCTATTTTTAGGGCACATTTAAGCTTTTACAGGCAATTTAGAAAAATGTACCGTAAAAGAGAAAAAACTCAATTTCTCAGGAATTACTATGCTACGAAGTCCATAGTATGGTCTTATTTCGTACATAGAATAAGTAATTTTAACATTTTAGTAAAAGATTAACTAACCTGTTAAATAAGTGGCTTTGTAATTATATAATTTTGGAGTCGCTTAGATGCGAAATTAGAGTAAACCACTAAATAAATATAATAGAATTAAATTATGAAAAAAGTATTATTAGGATGTCTTGCAGTAACGCTTTTACTTTCATCTTGTGTATCTTCAAAGAAGTATGCAGATCTTGAAGCTAAGCACAAAAGTGCACAAGATTTATTAAATTCAGCTACAGTTAAATTAAACGATTGTTTAGAAGAAAAAGCAACAGCTTCATCTAGACTACAAACTCTAGAAGATCAAAATGCATTTTTAAAAGCTAACAATCAAGATTTGATTAACAATATGGGTAACTTAACAACTTTGACTACCAAAGGTGCTGAGAACTTAGAAAAATCTTTAGAAAGCTTACAAGAAAAAGATTTAACTATTCGTAAGTTAAACGATGCTATTACACGTAGAGATTCTGTTAACCTTTCTTTGGTACAGAGCTTAAAAGGTGTTTTAGGAAATATGGATGATGACGATATCGAAATCAGCGTTGAAAAAGGTGTTGTATTCGTATCTATTTCTGATAAATTATTATTCAGCAGCGGTAGCTATAATGTTACTAGTAGAGCTAAAGAAGTTCTTGGTAAAGTTGCTAAGGTTGTAAATAACAAGCCAGATTTCGAATTCATGGTAGAAGGTCATACAGACAACGTACCTTACAGAGGTAACGGTTCTTTATTGGATAACTGGGATTTAAGTGTTAAACGTGCTACTGCTGTTGTACGTATATTACAAAACGATTTCAATGTTGACCCTAAGCGTATGACTGCAGCTGGTAGATCAGAGTTTATTCCTGTTTCTTCAACTGAAAAATCTAAAAACAGAAGAACTCGTATTGTTGTTCTTCCAAAAATCGATCAGTTCTATAGCATGATCGAAGAAGGAATGAAAGATCCTGCAATCAACAAATAATATTTGATTGTCATATAAAATAAAAGCGGCTCAATCGAGCCGCTTTTTTTATGCCATAAATTTAAATGATAAAGTGTTTAGAGAATATCTAAACTTCCTTTTCCTTCACGAATAACCTCAGGTGCACCATTTGATACATCTATAATTGTAGAACCAATATTACCTCCATAACCACCATCAATAACAACATCGACAAGGTTATCCCATTTTTCAAAAATCAACTCTGGGTCGGTAGTATACTCTAATACATCATCTTCATCATGAATAGAAGTCGATACTATTGGGTTGCCTAACTGCTCAACTAATGCTTTAATAATACTGTTATCTGGCACACGAATACCAACGGTTTTTTTCTTTTTAAATTCCTTAGGCAGGTTGTTATTTCCTGGTAAAATAAAAGTATACGGACCAGGTAAAGCTCTTTTCAAAATCTTGAACGTAGCGGTATCAATTTGGCGTACATAATCAGATAGGTTACTTAAATCGGTACAAATAAAAGACCAATTGGCTTTTGCTAGTTTAATACCTTTGATACGTGCAATTTTCTCAAGCGCCTTTGAGTTTGTAATGTCACAACCTAAGCCGTAAACCGTATCGGTAGGGTAAATAACCAAGCCACCTTTACGCAATACCTCCACTACCCTTTTAATTTCTTTAGGGTTCGGGTTCTCTTCGTATATTTTAATGAATTCTGCCATTCCATTTAGGATTTAAAAACCATTTCGTTATTAAATATACATAACTATCCCAACACTTCTAATTTAGCAAAGCGAAGCAACAGTTTTTTAATATCTCCTTTATCAAACATTATTTCTGCCTTTCTATCATTACCAGAACCTTCAATTTTCACAACCTGACCAAGACCAAAACGGGTATGATTTATTAATGAACCTTCCATAAGATTTGGATCTATGGTATTTGTGTTACCCACAGGTTCACCCAATTGCGGCTTCAACTTACGTAACTTTTTTAGTTGACCAGAATTAGGTTGACCAATAATAGGTGGTGTTCCTCTAACTGGCTTATCTTGACGTAATCTACTTTTATCAACTTCACCAAAAATATCAGCATTTATAAGAGGCTTGTAGCGATAGCCACCATCTACAGGAGTCAAATTCTCAACATATTTTTCATCGATTTCTTCTAAGAAACGACTAGGTTCTGCATCTATTAATTTACCCCAACGATATCTATTCTGAGTATATGTTAAATATGCTTGTTTCTCAGCTCTGGTCAAAGCAACATAAAATAACCTTCGCTCCTCTTCTAACTCGCTACGGGTACTCATACTCATACCTGATGGAAAAAGGTCTTCTTCCATACCAACAATATATACGTACGGAAATTCGAGTCCCTTTGCCAAGTGAATGGTCATTAAGGCTACCCTATCATCATCACCGGTATCATTATCTAAATCGGTAGCTAGGGCGACATCTTCTAGAAACTCACTAATATTACCTGTAGCATCAGCTATTTCTCTTTGACCTTCAACGAAATCTTTAATACCGTTTAAAAGCTCTTCGATGTTCTCCATTTTACCTATTCCTTCAGGGGTTCCATCCTTCTTAAACTCTAAAAGAATACCCGTTTTTTTGGCGACATGTTCAGACAAGGCAAAAGCATCAGTAGTTTCGTTCATAACCTGAAAACTCTTGATCATGGTTACGAAATCTTGAAGCTTTCGTTTTGTACCAGAATTGATTTTCAAATCTATTCTGTCAATATTTTCCATCACCTCAAAAATGGAGCGGTTGTAATGGTTAGCCGCTACTACCAACCTATCTAAAGTAGTACCACCAATTCCCCTTGCAGGAAAATTTATCACCCTTTTTAAAGCCTCTTCATCTTTTGGGTTAATTACCAAACGTAGGTAAGAAAGCACATCTTTAATTTCTTTACGTTGGTAAAAAGACAAGCCACCATAAATACGATAAGGAATATCTCTTTTACGCAAAGCATCTTCAATAGCCCTCGACTGTGAGTTGGTTCTATAAAGTACGGCAAACTGACCATTGCCCATTTGCTGTTGCATGCGATGATCCCAAATAGAATTGGCTACAAACCTACCTTCTTCAGCATCTGTCGTACTTCTATGAATTTTAATAGCTGCACCATCATCATTCGCTGTCCAGACTACTTTTTCAATTTGGTTTTGGTTTTTTCCTATAACCGAGTTTGCGGCATTAACAATATTACGGGTCGAGCGGTAATTCTGTTCTAAACGATACATGCCTACATTATCATAATCTTTTTGAAAGTTCAAAATGTTACTAATATTTGCCCCTCTAAAAGAGTAAATACTTTGTGCATCATCACCTACCACACATATATTTTGAAAACGATCGGCCAAAGCCTTTACAATCAAATATTGCGAATGGTTGGTATCTTGATACTCATCAACCAAAATATATCTAAATCGATCCTGATACTTCATCAACACATCAGGAAAACGTGTTAACAGTTCATTTGTTCGCAACAGTAAATCATCAAAATCCATCGCACCTGCCTTAAAACAACGATCTACATAATTTTCGTAGATATCACCAGTTCTAGGTTTTTTTGCCATGGCATCTTGCTCTACCAAATCTGGATCATTTCGATAAGCTTTTACGGTAATTAAGCTATTCTTAAAAGACGAAATTCTATTTTGAATCTGCTTGTATTTATAAATATCCTTATCGAGTCCCATTTCCTTGATAATCGAAGCCAATAACCGCTGAGAATCTTGGGTATCATAAATAGTGAAATTTGCCGGGTAGCCCAGTTTATCACCATCTATACGTAATAGTTTTGCAAAAACGGAGTGGAATGTTCCCATCCAAAGATTTTTTGCTTCGCTAGCACCTACAATATTAGAAATACGTGCTTTCATTTCACGTGCTGCCTTATTGGTAAATGTTAATGATAAAATATTAAAAGAATCTACACCCTGTGCCATTAGGTGTGCAATTCTATAGGTAAGTACTCGGGTTTTGCCCGATCCCGCACCAGCAATAACCATTAAAGGTCCGTCTTTATGCAAAACAGGAGCCTTTTGGGCATCGTTCAATTCATCTATAAATGAGCTCAAATTTTCTTTTTTTAATGACGTAAATTTAGCCATTATTGAGTGATAGAAAAAGTGAAGTGTTTTAGATTTGTGAACAATGGATGGTATTTCTTTTCATTTTGAATATATTTAAACTTTAATTCCGCATAAAGTGCTTACGGGTTGATACATTTAGGCTAAATGATCAACCGAAATATAGAGAACCAATTAACATTAAATACTGATTATGAGAAAACTAGGAGTGTTAGCCCTTGTTCTTTTCGGTTTTACCGTTCAGGCACAAGGTCCAAATCTTGAAAAAGACTATAAGGCAATAGAAAGCAAGGTAGTTGATTGGAGAAGGGAAATTCATCAGAATCCGGAATTAGGGAATCGTGAATACAAAACAGCAGAAAAAATTGCAAAGCACCTAAAATCTTTGGGTATTGAAGTTCAGACTGGCGTTGCTCATACTGGCGTAGTTGGTATTTTAAAAGGAGGTTTACCGGGTAAAGTAGTTGCACTAAGAGCAGATATTGATGCTTTACCAGTTACAGAGCGTAATGACTTACCGTATAAATCTAACGTTACTTCAGAATTTATGGGTGAAAAAGTCGGGGTTATGCATGCTTGTGGGCATGATACGCATACTGCAATTTTAATGGGCGTTGCAGAAGTGATGTCTAAAAATAAGGATAAAATAAAAGGAACCGTAAAGTTTATCTTTCAACCAGCAGAAGAAGGACCACCACCAGGAGAAGAAGGTGGAGCACTTTTAATGGTAAAAGAAGGTGTTATGAGTAATCCTAAAGTTGATGCCATTTTCGGATTGCATATTAACTCTCAAACACCTGTAGGGGTTATTAAGTATAAATCTGGTGGTACCATGGCAGCCGCTCAGCAATTCGTTATCAATGTAAAAGGTAAGCAATCGCACGGTTCTCAACCGTGGTCAGGAGTTGACCCAATATTAATCAGTGCTAAAATTATTGACGGTTTACAAACTATCATTAGTAGAGAAACAGATTTAACCAATGAAGCTGCAGTAATTACCGTTGGCAAAATTAAAAGTGGCGTTCGTTTTAATATTATACCAGAATCTGCAGAAATGATCGGTACTATTAGAACATTAGATTATGACATGAAAGACAAGCTTAATAAGCGTATGGTCGAAATGGTAAGCGATATTGCCAAAGCATACGGAGGTGAAGCTACGTGTACAATAACAGATGCTACAGATATTACATACAACAACCCAGAATTGGTAGAGCAAATGTTACCTACCATGAAAAGAGTGGCTGGTGATGCTAATGTTCAATTTCAAAAAGCGGTTACTGGTGCTGAAGATTTCTCATATTTTCAAAGAGAAGCTCCGGGATTCTTCTTTTTCTTAGGAGGAATGACTCCTGGTACAACAGAATCATTTCCGCACCATACACCAGACTTTTTAATTGACGATAGCGGTTTACTTTTAGGCGTTCGTACGCTAACAGAAATGAGCCTGGATTATTTAAACAGTGACCAAACACCACTTTTAGATATTAAAATAAAAGGATAATTTTGATGAACGATTTCTTTAATAGTATTCCAAGTCCACCGTGGTGGACTTGGATTTTTTTGTTTCTTCTCATAGTTGCTATCTGGGATATTTTTATTCAGAAAAGGCATACCATTAAACACAACTTCCCCGTGGTAGGGCATTTGCGTTATTGGCTAGAAAGTATCGGTCCAGAAATGCGTCAATATTTTGTTGCTAACAACCGAGAAGAATTGCCTTTTAATAGAATTGAAAGAGGTTGGATCTATGCATCTGCAAAGAAAGAAAACAACTACGAAGGTTTTGGTTCTGATAGAGATTTATATGCGCACCAGCATATATTCATAAAAAACAGAATGATGGGCTATGAAGTACCTCTTGGACACCCAAATGCTGCAGAACCTACGTTTATTCCTTGTGCAAAAGTTATGGGACAACAAAATAACCGAAGAAAACCTTACCGACCAGCCAGTGTTGTAAATGTATCGGCCATGAGCTTTGGTTCATTATCTGCAGCTGCCGTTGAAGCTATGAACATTGGGGTCAAAAAAGCCCATGCTTATCATAATACCGGTGAGGGCGGTCTATCACCTTACCACAAACATGGTGGTGATATTGTTTTTCATTTTGGTACCGGGTATTTTGGTGTACGATCAGAGGATGGGAATTTCTCTATGGAGAAAATGAAAAAATTGGTTGAGGACAATCCGTGTATAAGAGCAATTGAAATTAAATTATCTCAAGGTGCAAAACCAGGAAAAGGTGGCGTATTACCAGGAGCTAAAATTACACCCGAACTGGCTGAAATTAGAGGTGTTGAAGTAGGTAAAGATGTATTATCACCTGCAACCCACAAAGCGTTTTCTAATGTTAGGGAGTTAATGGCACTTATAGAGGATATTGCTGACGAAACAGGTTTACCGGTAGGTATTAAAGGTGCTATCGGAAAATTAGATCAGTGGGAAGAATTAGCAGATATTATGTTAGAGACCGGTAAAGGTCCAGATTTCATTACCGTAGATGGTGGTGAAGGTGGTACAGGTGCCGCTCCCCCATCATTTGCAGATCACGTATCCCTGCCTTGGGTTTATGGATTTTCAAGTTTATATAGAGTTTTCTTAAATAGAAACCTTACCGATCGTATCGTATTTATCGGCTCTGGTAAGCTCGGCTTCCCTGCAAAAGCAGCCATGGCATTTGCCATGGGTGTTGACTGTATTAATGTAGCTAGAGAAGCAATGATGAGTATTGGGTGTATTCAAGCTCAAGTTTGCCATACCAATACCTGCCCTACAGGTATTGCTACACAAAGTAAATGGCTTCAAAAAGGAATTAACGTACCTTTAAAATCTGATCGATTGGCACAATATTTTAATACGTTTAGAAAAGAATTTTTAGAAATTACGCATGCTGCCGGTTATGAGCACCCTAGTCAATTTACTATGGACGATGTGCAAGTAAACGTAGATGACCACGACCTAAATAAAAGTTTAGCATCGACCTACGGTTATAATAAAGCAAAAGTACCGTTCGCAGGAGTTCAACAATTAAAAGACTGTTCGTACCTTGGCGGCAAAATTTAGATTAACCTATTCAATTTATATGACACGATTTATTTTATGTTCAGCTATTTTTTTAATTGGTTTAACTTCTATTCAAGCTCAGAAAAAAAGTGAGTTAATAGAACAAAATCAAAACTTAAAATACAAGTTAGATTCCATTTCTAGAATGGTAAGTACATCTCAACGAAATGAGAAGTTAGCCGATCAACGCTCAACTGAGTATCAATCTCAGGTAGCAGAGTTGCAAGATGCTAATGCCACTTTAATGAAAAATTTAAATAGTTTTGCGGCCTTGTCTAGTCAGAATTCAGAGAATATTAATAAGACCATGGCAGCCTTAGAGCGCAAAGAAAAGCAACTTAAAGGGGTAACAGATGCCGTTGCTAGCAATGATTCAACTGCAGTTGTTATACTAACCAATACTAAACAAGTATTGGGTGAAAATGCAAAAGTTGGTGTAGCAGATGGTTCTGTGGTTATTTCTGAAAAATTAGATTATTTCTTTACTGACGGAGTTGGTATAACGCCTTCTAGCGAATCTAGAGCGTGGATCGAGAATGTAGCGAAAGTTGCAAATGCGAACCCTAAAAGTGTAATTACTATTGCGAGTTTAAATATTACAGGTGAAATGAACATCGCCATACAGCAAGCAACCGCAATTGCTAGTATTTTAATCAAAGATTTTGGTGTTGACGGAGAACGAATTGTAGCTGTTGGTAAAGATGGCGGCTTACATGAATCGCTACAAGTAAAGTTTCAACCGGATTATAAAGCATTTTATGATATGGCGAAAGGAGACGTTAAAAATTAAATAACTTGCATTTCATCGATGAAGTGCTATACTAATTGAAAAATTTGGACGTTCTTATTTCATATATCATAACTAATTAAAAAATGAACTCTGACCAAATTTTTCAACTTTTCGCTTATTTGATTCCTTCCGTAGTTACTGGTGCAATTGCCTTCTATTTTTTTAGAATGCATACCAACAACGAAGAAGGTAGAAGACGTTTTCTATTGCATAAAGACTCTCAAAAAGATACTTTACCTATTCGTTTACAAGCTTACGAAAGAATGGCGCTATTTTTAGAACGCATTTCGATACCAAGTTTAGTTGTTCGTGTAGCACCACAATCGAAAGAAAAGGGAGCATATGAGAGTTTGCTTATAAAAAGTATAGAAACTGAATTCGATCATAATCTTACACAGCAAATTTATTTGACCGACGAATGTTGGAATATTATTAAAGCGGCTAAAAGCGCAACTATTCAAATGATTAGAAAAGCTGCAATGAGTCAGACCGATTCTGCCGATAAATTAAGAGAAGATATTTTGAATGAAACGATGGATAAAACATCACCATCGGCTACTGCCCTATCTTTCGTTAAAAAAGAGATTGGCGATTTGTGGTAGAAAATTAAATATTCAGTACAAGAATAAAAAAATGCTTTCCAAATTGAAAAGCATTTTTTTATTTGTTCATATATCAAAAAGCCCATTTTTTAATGAACATTATTCATGTTCATTTGGTTCAATTGGGTTTGTTTCCTCATTCTTATTTTTTGCATATAAATAACCTCTTTTCCACCAAAGCGTCATTTTTGCCTTATCGAATATTAAAGAGTTGGTCGTTAATATTGTGGGGGTATAAAACAGGTTGATTATTGCATTTTTTTGGTTGGCAACCAATTTTCCTATTCTAATGTTTTGATTTTCAATTCTATCTAAAATAAAGCTCAGCATTGTAGTAATAAGCTCAAAAGGATTACGAGATGCTACCCTATTCATATAATTTACCTCGGTATGTAAAACAACAACATCTACTTCTGTTGCTCCTCTTTTTATAGCTTCTTCAATAGGTACAATACTACCCAACCCACCATCGGCATACTCGCAATAATTTTTACGTACCAAACTCATGAACGGAACGTAATTAGCTGATATCCAAATCCAATCGCAATAATCTTCGTAGGTGCAATCTTTAATAGATTTATATTCGACTTGATTTAATGATAAATTAGAAACCGTAATAATAACATCAGAATCACCGTTCTTTAACGTTTCAAATTCTTCGATAGTTAAGCTATTTTCAATAAGTTTTCTAAGGTTTTCACTTTCTCCAAAGGTTTTTTTACCGCGAAGAAAGTTTTTCAAAACCCTCCAGTGATCTATAGAGATTTCCTCATTTCCACGTATATTCTTGACCAAAAACGGACAGTTATTGAAAATGCTCTTCTGATTTACATTAGAATATATTTCTTTGATTTTATCTAGTTTACCTAACGCTAAATGAGAGATAAGCAAACTTCCGGTAGAAGTACCCACAAAAATATCATACTTTCTACCTTCTTCTTGAATAAGGTATTGGGCAACGCCACCTGCAAAGGCACCTTTACTACCACCACCAGAAATAACTAATGCTTTCATTATTACTTTAATTTCGTTTTAAGATAACGCAAATCTGATGAATTTAGTTGCTTTGCTACCTTTTCAATTTCTTTTTTCTGTTCTTCATCAATCCACAAGGTATCAAATAACTGTCTTGCATAGTTTCTAAACTGCCAAGAATGATGATTGGTCGCCTTTATCAAATTAATATAGGCTTCATCATTTAAAGCACTTATTTCAAATAAATATTGAAACGCAGTTTGTCGCACTTCAGCATTGTAACTAGAATCAGTATAACCGACAAGTTCATTGTGATAATACATTTGTTGACTTGGATTATAATCAGGAGTAAATAATGCCAATGTCAGCCAAAGCAAACGCACATTCTTATTTGGCAAACCAATTATGTCTTTAGTTTTTTCTAAATAAGTACTTCTATCATAATCAAAACTACTCCACAAATTATAGAGCATTAATTCATTGGTAATATAACTATCATCCAATAACAACGGCTCAGCAAACTCTTTTAAAATCTCAGAAATTTCACCCATTTTCTGTGCTGCAAATTGCCTTATTCTGATATCATCACTAGCAATTAAAGGCCAAATTTGTAATTCAGGAAAATCACCTTTTTGTTGAAGCAATTCTAACTTCAATTCCGTAGCTAATTCTGAATCCTTTAAAATTTCAGGGGAATCAAAACTATTCTCATCATCATGTTTCAAAACATAATACATTCTTAATGATGAACTATTTTTCATTAAATAATCCTTCGCATCATCCATTGGGAATACGTCTCCTTCTAACCAAATAGTTTTAAAATCACTTAAATCAAAATTAGCAGATTCCTCCATTTCAGTAATGAATTCTGCAACAATCACATTTTGGAACTGATACTTATTCAAGTAATTCTGAATTCCGATTTTAAAATTCTCTTCTCCTATTTTATCTTTTAAGACAGCTAAAGCCCAAGCTCCTTTTTCATAGAAAGTAAGACTACTAGCTTTAGGGTTCAACAAGCTCTCCCCATCTCCCTTTTCAGAAATATCATTTAACACTTTTGCTGTATCAAATAACTTCCAATAAAAATGATCATCACCAAAAATTTCTTTCTCAGCCAGGTAGGCATAGTAAGTGGCGAAACCCTCATGTAACCAATGGTGCTCGCTACTCTTTTCTGTAACCAAATTACCAAACCATTGATGCGCTAATTCATGGGCATTAATGTTTACATAATTTCTATCAATAAAAGAAGTAGAATCAATAACATAAGCATCAGAGAAAAAAGTAGCGCTTGTATTTTCCATACCAGCATATAAAAAATCATGAACTGGCACTTGCTTATAATCCTGCCAAGGATACCCCACGCCAATTTCATTTTCTAAAAAATCAAATATCTTTTTAGTATACCTATAGGTAGGTTCCACTCTTAAACTATCATCAGGATAATAATAGTTTTCAATATCAACACCACTGTTAGATTTCAAAACTTGCTTATTGTAATTGCCGATGGCGAACGCCAACAAATAACTACTCATTGGTTTTTTCATATCGAATAACCAAATAGCATCTTCCTCATCATTATCAGTTTTTAGAAGTAGATTACCATTCGCAATTACTTGATATTTTTTATCAGCTTCAATTGTAAGATCAAATTCTACCTTTTCTTCCATGTCATCAAAACTTGGAACCCAATGACTTGAATATTTTCCTTGACCTTGCGTCCATATTTGTTCATTGCCTTCTACATCATCATCCCAACCAATAAAATAGACCGTTTGTATAGGCTTGGCTATATATTCTATAATCAGTTTATAAGATTCGCCCTCTTTAAATTTATATTTAATAGAAATTGTCTTTTCTGTGGCTGTAAAATCTATCTTTTTTCCATCAAGTTCTACTTTTGAAAAATCCATATTCTTTGCATCAAAAAATACGGAATCAACATTTTGTAACACATTAAAACGATAGATCACTCCGCCTTGAATCTTTTTCTCTTTAGGTAATGGACCTAAGTAAATCTTCGCTTTTATAAAATCTACTTTATCTTGATGTTGACCAAAAGAACTGAAATAAAAACAAAGAATAAAGGCTAGAACTATTTTTTTCATGCAAATTAATAAGCTAGTAGAAAATCAAATTTAATACTTTAGTTTGTCGCAAATCTACCTATAGCCTATTTTAGTGCCATGAACGCAAATTTCTTGCAAACTCCTGTTGTATACCTTAAAGGTGTTGGTCCAAATCGGGCTGAAACCTTAAAGTCCGAATTAGGGGTTGAAACCTATCAAGATTTGCTGAATCTTTTCCCTAATCGATATATCGATAAAACCCAATATTATAAAATAAGTCAGCTACAACGTAGCAGTGCCGACGTTCAAATAATAGGTAAGGTAGTTCACTTAAAAACAGTTGAACAAAAGAAGGGTTCGCGTTTAGTAGCCCGTTTTAAAGATGATACCGGCGAAATAGAATTGGTTTGGTTTAGGGGACAAAAATGGTTACGAGAAAACCTTAAACTGAACGTACCCTATGTAATCTTCGGAAAATGCAATTGGTACAATGGCACATTTTCAATGCCACACCCAGAAATGGAATCCTTGTCTGCACATGAACAAGGCACAACAGTGTATATGCAACCTGTTTACCCATCCACCGAAAAACTAAGCAATAAAGGCGTAACAAATAAGGTGATCAGTAAGATGTTACAACAGCTTTTTATGGAAGTGAATGGTAAATTTTCTGAAAGCCTATCGGATAAATTACTGTACGAATTAAAGCTATTACCAAAACCGGAAGCATTATTCAATATACATTTCCCTAAAAATCAAGAGTTATTAGCGAAGGCACAATTTCGCTTAAAGTTTGAAGAGCTATTCTATATTCAACTACAACTTATTGGCAAAAATGTATCTCGAAAGAAAAAAATTAAGGGCTTCCCTTTCAATGAAGTAGGTGACTATTTTAAAGATTTTTACTCCAATAAATTACCTTTCGAACTTACTGGTGCTCAGAAACGCGTAATTAAAGAAATTCGCGCAGACCTTGGTAGCAATGCCCAAATGAACAGGTTATTACAGGGCGATGTAGGTTCAGGGAAAACAATAGTCGCCGTAATGACAATGCTTTTGGCAATTGATAACAGATTTCAAGCTTGCCTTATGGCACCCACAGAAATTCTTGCCAATCAGCATTATCAAGGTATTTCTGAATTGCTGGAAGGAACGGAGATTACTTGCGCGCTATTAACAGGTTCCGTCAAAAAATCGGCTCGTAAACCTATTCATGAACAACTAGAAAACGGAGAGTTGAATATTCTAATAGGCACTCACGCCCTTTTAGAGGATAAAGTAAAATACAAGAATTTAGGTATCGCCATTATTGATGAGCAGCATAGATTTGGTGTAGCCCAGCGCTCTAAGCTTTGGCATAAAAATGAGTTTCCGCCACACATATTGGTAATGACGGCAACACCAATACCTAGAACATTGGCAATGAGTTTGTATGGTGATTTAGATATCTCTGTCATAGATGAATTACCACCTGGGCGCAAACCTATAAAAACCGTACACCGTTATGATGCCAATAGATTAAAGGTTTTTCGCTTTATACGAGATGAGATTGAAAAAGGCAGACAGATCTATGTGGTGTACCCATTAATTCAAGAATCTGAGGCAATGGATTATAAAGATCTTATGGATGGATATGAAAGTATTGCGCGTGACTTTCCACAGCCAAAATATCAGATTTCTATTGTTCACGGTCAAATGAAACCGGCAGATAAAGAGTTTGAAATGAACAGATTTGTACGAGGCGAAACACAAATAATGGTTGCCACCACCGTTATTGAAGTTGGTGTCAACGTACCAAATGCTTCAGTAATGATCATTGAAAGTGCCGAACGATTTGGTCTTTCGCAACTGCACCAATTACGTGGTCGTGTTGGTCGTGGTGCTGACCAAAGTTTTTGTATTCTAATGACGAGCCATAAGTTATCTGCAGAGGCTAAGACTAGACTAGAAACCATGGTAGCTACCAATGACGGATTCGAAATTGCAGAAGTAGATTTAAAACTTCGCGGACCAGGAGATATTATGGGTACCCAACAAAGCGGACTATTAAATCTAAAAATAGCCGATATTGTTAAGGATAATGACATTCTAAAATCTGCTAGATATTACGCATTACAATTACTAAAAGAAGATCCATCAATTAGTAAACCAGAGAATCTAATTATTAGACATATGTACGCCCAGTTGGTGAAGCATAAGAATATCTGGACGTATATTAGTTAGTTTTATTTCTAACAACTTTCACGTTGAACATCGTAATTTTCAAGAGTGTTAATTTCCACGAGACCCTTGTTTTTAATAGATTTGTTGTACTTACATTAGAAAGAATATGAGCGCAACAAAAACATTATTTGACAAAGTGTGGGATTCCCACGTAGTACATAAAATACAAGATGGTCCAGATGTACTGTTTATTGACAGACACATGGTTCATGAAGTAACAAGTCCTGTTGCTTTTCTAGGTATTAAGAATAGAAATATTCCTGTAATGCATCCTGAGAAAACATTTGCAACAGCTGACCATAACACTCCGACTATTAACCAACATTTACCGGTTGCAGATCCACTTTCTGCAAACCAGTTAAGAATGTTAGAAGAAAATGCCAATGAATATGGTATTTCTTATTGGGGGCTTGGTCATGCAAAAAATGGTATTGTACACGTTGTAGGTCCTGAATATGGTATTACCCAACCAGGTGCTACCATTGTATGTGGAGATTCACATACTTCTACACACGGTGCTTTTGGTGCAATTGCTTTCGGTATTGGTACATCTGAAGTTGAAATGGTATTGGCTACACAATGTATTATGCAGCCAAAGCCAAAGAGAATGCGTATTAATATCAATGGTAAAATGAGCAGAGGGGTTACACCAAAAGATGTTGCTTTATTTATCATTTCTCAATTGACTACTTCTGGTGCAACTGGATATTTTGTAGAATATGCCGGTGAGATTTTCAGAGATATGAGTATGGAAGGTCGTATGACCGTTTGTAATCTAAGTATAGAAATGGGTGCCCGTGGTGGTATGATTGCTCCTGATGAAAAGACATTTGAATATGTAAAAGATCGTGAATTCACGCCTAAAGGTGCAGATTGGGACAAAGCAATGGCATATTGGGAAACATTATATACTGATGAAGATGCCATTTTCGATAAAGAATTAACTTTTGATGGTTCACTTATTGAACCTATGATTACATATGGTACCAACCCAGGTATGGGAATGGGAATTTCTAATGATATTCCAATGGCATCCGACGTTCAAGGCGGTGCCACTACCTACCAAAAATCATTGAAGTATATGGATTTCAATGAAGGCGATAGTATGATGGGCAAGCCAATTGATTTTGTTTTTCTTGGTAGCTGTACCAATGGTCGTATAGAAGATTTTAGAGCTTTTGCCTCTATAGTAAAAGGCAGAAAGAAAGCTGACAATGTTACGGCATGGTTGGTTCCTGGATCGCACAAAGTTGAAACGGCAATAAAAGAAGAAGGTATACTTGATATTTTAATCGAATCTGGTTTTGAACTTCGTGAACCTGGTTGTTCTGCTTGTTTAGCTATGAACGATGATAAAGTGCCTGCTGGTAAATTAGCGGTAAGTACTTCGAACAGAAACTTTGAAGGTAGACAGGGTCCTGGATCAAGAACGTTATTAGCTAGTCCGTTAGTTGCTGCTGCAGCTGCCGTTACCGGTAAAGTAACCGATCCAAGAGAACTAATGGTAGAACTTGTGTAATAAGTTTGCCTTTCGCTATTAGCATTTGACTTTTAGCAAAACAACAATTATAATAATTCAAGCTAATGGCTAACACCCATGAGCAAAAAGCTATAAAATATGGCATACGATAAATTCGACATATTAACTTCAACTGCAGTTCCCTTACCAATAGAGAATGTAGATACAGATCAAATTATACCTGCACGATTTTTAAAGGCAACAGAGCGTGTTGGTTTTGGTGACAATCTTTTTAGAGATTGGCGTTACAACCAAGACAATACTTTAAAAGAAGATTTTGTTTTAAACCAAGATAAATTCAGCGGAAAAATTTTAGTTGGTGGTAAGAACTTTGGTTCGGGATCATCTCGTGAACACGCTGCCTGGGCAGTTTATGATTACGGATTTAGATGTGTTGTCTCTAGTTTCTTCGCAGATATATTTAGAGGTAACTGTTTAAATATTGGTGTATTACCTGTACAGGTAAGTGCCGAATTTTTACAGAAAATTTTTGATGCGACCGAAGCTGACCCTTCTACAGAATTAGAAATTAGTCTTCCTGAACAAAAAATCACTTTACTATCAACAAGAGAAAGTGAATCTTTTGACATCAACGATTACAAGAAAAACAACATGTTAAACGGCTTTGATGATATCGATTACTTATTGAATATAAGAAAAGATATCGAAAAATTCGCAGAGAGTACTCCGTTATAAATCCTGATATAGAAAACCATATTCGTATTTACCTTAACTAACCATCTGTCGTTCATTTATTTAAGAAACGACATACTGAACACATGAAAAAAAGAAAGTTAGAAATAATGGATACCACCCTAAGGGATGGTGAACAAACCTCAGGCGTATCCTTTTCTGCATCGGAAAAATTGACCTTGGCAAAACTCTTACTAGATGAGTTAAAGGTAGACCGTATTGAAGTTGCTTCGGCACGTGTTTCTGATGGTGAGTTAGAAGCCGTTCAGAAAATCACCGAATGGGCAGCCGAAAAAGGGTATTTAGAACGTGTAGAAGTACTAACTTTTGTTGATGGCGGTGTTTCATTAGATTGGATGCAGAAATCTGGAGCGATTTCTCAAAACTTGCTGACCAAAGGTTCAATGAACCATTTGAAATACCAGTTAAAGAAAACTCCCGAACAACATTTTTCTGAAATCGCCGAAATTTTTAAACAAGCCACTGAAAAAGGTATTATCAATAATATCTATTTAGAGGATTGGAGTAACGGAATGCGGAATTCAAAAGAATATGTTTTTGAGTTTTTAGATTTTCTATCAACTCAGAATGTAAAAAGAATATTATTACCGGACACATTAGGCATTTTAACGCATACCGAAACATTTGCATATTTGTCTGAAATTGTACAAAAATATCCAACTTTACATTTCGATTTTCACGGACATAATGATTACGACTTAGGCGTAGCCAACATTATGGAAGCTGTAAAAGCAGGCTGTCATGGTTTGCACCTTACCGTAAACGGAATGGGCGAAAGAGCTGGTAACGCGCCAATGGCAAGCGCCGTAGCGGTAATCAATGATTTTCTACCAGAAGTGGAGATTAATGTAAACGAAACCTCTTTATATAAAGTAAGTAAATTAGTTTCAGCCTTTACAGGATTTACTATACCAGCAAACAAGCCAATTGTTGGAGATAATGTATTTACACAAACTGCCGGTATACATGCCGATGGCGATAGTAAAAATAACTTATACTTTAGTGACCTAATGCCTGAACGTTTTGGAAGAAAACGTAAGTATGCATTGGGTAAAATGTCTGGCAAGGCAAATATTCAAAAAAACCTGCAAGAGCTTGGCTTAACATTGAACAATGAAGAGCTGAAAAAAGTTACTGCACGTATTATTGAATTAGGAGATAAAAAAGAACGTGTTACCAAAGATGACCTTCCTTTTATTATTTCCGATGTATTAGATACTGCAGATTATAAGCAAAGAGTTTTTGTAAAGTCTTACGTATTAACCCATGCAAAAGGTTTAATGCCCTCTACTACCCTATCTGTAGAAGTAGATGGTCAAACTTATGAAGCACATGCACAAGGAGACGGACAGTATGATGCCTTTATGAACGCTTTGAAAAAAGTGTATTTAGCAAAGAAAAAACCATTACCTAAACTAACAGATTACGCAGTGCGTATACCACCAGGTAGCACCTCTGATGCATTATGCGAAACCGTTATTACTTGGGAATTAGATGGAAAGGAATTTACATCAAGAGGATTAGATTCAGATCAAACCGTTAGTGCTATTAAGGCAACCGAGAAGATGTTGAATATAATATAGTAGTTAGTAGTTAGTAGTTAGTAGTTAGTAGAAAATAAAAAGAGTAACGAACAACAAGCATAAAATGAAATTAAATATTGCCTTATTAGCCGGTGATGGTATCGGTCCAGAAGTAATTGATCAAGCAGTAAAAGTATGTGATGCAATTGCTAAAAAATATGAACATCATATTACTTGGAAACCAGCTTTAACTGGTGCCGCTGCAATTGATGCTGTCGGAGAACCTTACCCAGATGAGACACATGAGATTTGTGCAAATGCAGATGCTGTACTTTTCGGAGCTATAGGTCACCCACGTTTCGACAATGATCCTTCTGCAAAAGTGCGTCCAGAGCAGGGATTATTAAAAATGAGACAAAAACTTGGTTTGTTTGCCAACGTAAGACCAACCTTTACATTCCCATCACTTATCGATAAATCTCCTTTAAAAAGAGAACGTATTGAAGGTACCGATTTAATTATTTTAAGAGAGTTGACCGGTGGAATCTATTTCGGTGAGCGTGGTAGAAAAGATGACGGTAATACTGCATTTGACACCATGACCTACCAACGTTTTGAAATCGAAAGATTAGCTAAAAAAGGCTTTGAATTCGCTATGAAGCGTTCTAAAAAATTATGTTGTGTTGATAAAGCCAATGTTTTAGAATCTTCAAGACTTTGGAGAGAAACGGTACAGGCAATGGAAAAAGATTATCCTGAAGTGGAAGTTTCTTATGAGTTTATCGATGCCGTTGCCATGCGTTTAATTCAATGGCCAAAAGGGTATGATGTAATTATTACAGCAAACCTATTCGGAGATATTTTAACCGATGAGGCTTCTGTAATTGCAGGTTCTATGGGACTTATGCCTTCTTCTTCAGTAGGTAGTAAAGTTTCTTTATATGAGCCAATACACGGTTCTTACCCACAAGCAGCTGGTAAAGACATCGCGAACCCGTTAGCTACAGTACTTTCTGCTGCTATGCTTTTTGAAGACATGAATATGACAGAAGAAGCTGAAGAAATTAGACGCGTAGTAAACAAATCTTTAGCTGAAGGTTATGTTACCGAAGATCTTGCCGATGGTGGTAAAAGTTATAAAACAAGTGAAGTTGGCGATTGGTTAGCTAGCAACATTTAAGAAATATACTTAAAAATGAAAAATCCCTTTAATCTATGATTAAAGGGATTTTTATATCTAATAGTTACAGTATACTTAAATACTTGTAGCTATTGCAATTTCTTGTTCATAAATGCTTTTTACAATTGCTCGTAAATCCGGAATTACAGTTTTCACCAATTTCGATGGTCCGTTGATCAATACACAAATTCCTAAATCAGAATCTGGAAAAAGAGCAATTTCATTTCTGTAGTTATTTACACTACCCCCATGATGCCAGATGGTTTCTTCGGCTGCTTTTTCATTCTCTTTTATAGTATGTATTCTCCATCCGAATCCGTAACCAGATTTTACATGTCCTGGCCATTTTTGATAATACTTACTATGTCCCTTCAATTCTATAAAAGGCTTAAAAACTTGTGCCATATCATCTTTAGACATCACATCAGGATTATGACCTAATAAAAAGCGCATCCACTTTGCCATATCAGTAGAATTAGCATTAATACCACCAGCGGCAATTGCATTGTAATAATTATCTCTAGGTGAAATAGTTCTAAAACTATGTCCTCTTCTAATATGAGGCAAAGCAATATTCTCAGTATTCATTAAGGTTTGATGATCCATAGAAACGGAATTCATACCTAGCGGAGCAAAGAATTTATCTGTTAATAGTGTTTGAATATCTTTACCTGTGGCTTTTAACATCACTTCTTGTGCTACAGAAAACATAGCATTTTGATAGCTATATTGAGAACCAGGTTCGGCAATTGGGTTTATTTTATTGAATCTCTCACTTATAGAAGACATAGGTAGACCCGCCTCGACCAAATCTGTATAACTGTGATACGGAGTACCGGTTGTATGTGAAAGTAAATGTGCAACTTCAATTTTTCGTGTATTCTGTTGATTTCCAAAATGGAAGTTTGGTAAATAATCAGCCACTTTATCATCTAAGTGTAACTTACCTTCGCTCTCTAAGCTGGCAGCTAAGATTCCCGTAAATCCTTTAGAGATAGATCCTAATCTGAATAAAGTTTCACCGTCAACAGTTTCTTTACCGTTGAAGCTTCTTTTACCATATCCATCAGAAAGAATAACAGAATCCCCACTAACAATACTTACTCCCGCCCCTACAATATCGCCAGAGGCAATAGCCTTATTGAAATAATCGGTCAAAGCATCGTTTAATGCTTTTTGACGTATATTATAAAGTTTGATTTCCCTTTTCTCCGCAAGAGTTTTAACAGGGTTAGGATCAGCGATGATTGCTTTAGAATGTTCTGGCTTAAAAGAAGAAGCCGTAAGAACAAATAATAAGAGAACCATTATTATGGCCCCAAGAAATAGTTTGGTACGTGACACAGCATTGTAAGTTTTGGTTCTCTAACAACGTGATAAAGTGGATTAAATTATCGATGAACTACGTAAAATGAAAAATTTAACATCCGAACAACTTGATTTTAAGACTTGAAGATAATCTACAATTGAAATACAACTTAAAACTTAAACACAAAAAAAAGGAACATCACTTTGATATCCCTCTTTGAAATTTTATAACCTATTCAAGACTAACAGCTCATTGCCATTTTTCTGTATTTTGCTTCTTTTCGTTTTCTAACGAGTAAAATAGCCACTGCGATCAATACACCAGAAAAAGCCAAAATAGCACCTACTAAACTAGAATAAATAATACCATACCCAAAAGCAATTGGTAAGCCTGCTAAATACGCACCAGATGCATTACCCATGTTAAAAGCACTTTGATTCATAGAAGAACCCAACATTTCAGAACCTTTAGAAGTATTGATTATCGCCATTTGAATAGGGGTTGCTACTGTAAATGAAATTGCTCCAATAACAAAAGTCAATACCATTAACAAATATGGGTTAGTTGCTATAAACATGTTTAAAACAAGAATACCGCACATTACAGATAAACTTATGATTACCGCTTTCAAAGGAGAAAATAACTCTGCCATCTTTGCGCCTAAAAAATTACCGACTACCATACCTAAACCAGCCAACATCATAGCATAGCCAACAAAATGGTTTGGTAACCCAGCAACATCAGTAATTAACGGAGCTACATAACTATACCAAGCAAAGAATCCGCCTGTACCAATGGTGGTGAGTGCAATTAAAGCCCAAAGCTCAGTATTTTTCAATCCTTGAGAAACACTTACTTTTTCTTCCGATTCTTCAACTTCAATTTTAGGCATCCACAAATAAATGCTTCCTAAAGCTAATAAACCCACAAAGCCCACTAGATAAAAAGAAACACTCCAGCTAAACTGTTGTCCAAAATAGGTGCCAATAGGCACACCAATAACATTCGCTACTGTAAGACCAGAAAACATAATTGAAATAGCTTGCGCACCTTTGCCTTTTTTAGCCAACTTTGTAGCAATTACTGCTCCAATACCAAAAAAAGCACCATGAGGTATACCTGATAAAAATCTCAAAAACAACAAACTGTTATACCCAGTTGCAAGACCAGATAAGGTATTAAACACCGTGAACCATATCATTAATAAGAACAGCATTTTTTTAGGTGTAAGTTTCGATCCTAAACCTGTTAACAATGGTGCACCCACCACTACACCCAGTGCATAAGCCGCAATAAAGTGACCCGCTTGCGGAATAGTAATACCTAAAGAACCCGACACTTCGGTCAAAATTCCCATAATAACAAACTCGGTAAGTCCAATACCGAAACCCCCAATAGCCAGAGCAAACAATGCTTTTTTATTTGATTTAATAGTATCCATAACTTATACTTTTAAATTTATTTATACTCTATGACTGCTACACAGTCAAATTAAAAAAGGCAAAGTTAAAGCCAATATGCGGCTCAAATCGATCATCTATTACCATATTTATGTTAATAATTACCCTAATCCACTATATAATTTTAGTTACTAATTACAATTCAGTTTAAAAAATCTACAACTGGGAAAATCATTTTATTCAAACCTTCATTTACGGTTCATATTTGTTTTATCAATCAAAAATATAATCAATTATGAAAACGCTCTTAATCTTATCACTTACACTTTTCTCTTTCAATTTATTCTCGCAATCAACTATTTCTGGAAAAATAACAGACCTACAAGGGCTGCCCATTATGGGTGCAAATGTTTATCTGAAAGGAACTTACGACGGCACCGCAACAGATGAAAAAGGAGTATTCTCTTTTGAAACAGATGCAATTGGTATGCAAACGCTAGTAACCTCTTCCATTTCTTTCGAAACGTATTCGAAAGCAGCTGATATAACTGATTTTTTAAACATTAATATCAAGCTAAAAGATGATGTGAATACCCTAGATGCCGTAACTGTAAATGCTGGAACATTCAATGCTGGCGATAACGCCAAGGTAACTTCATTGAAACCCCTAGATATTGTGACCACTGCAGGAGCACTTGGTGATTTTGTAGGCGCATTGCAAACCTTACCAGGCACATCTAATGTTGCAGAAGATGGTCGCTTATTCGTTAGAGGTGGCGATGCCGAAGAAACGCAGATTTTTGTTGATGGTATGCGCGTATTTACGCCATACTCTCCTTCTGCCAATAATATACCCACTCGAGGCAGACTATCTCCATTTTTATTTAAAGGCATTACATTCTCTACAGGTGGCTACTCAGCCGAATATGGGCAAGCATTATCGAGTGTTCTACTTTTAAATAGTATAAGCGAACCACAAGAAGAAAAAACGGAAATTTCTATAATGACCGTTGGGCTTGGGTTAGGTAATACTCAAAAATGGAAAAAAAGCTCGCTTAGTTTAAATACATCTTACATTAATCTAGCACCATATCAAAAACTGTATCCTGATAATAATGAATGGCATAAACCTATAGAATCTGTAGGTGGAGAAGCTGTGTATAGATATAAATTCAATAACGATGGTTTGCTAAAAGTTTATGGTGCTTACAGTGCCGTAAATTTCGATTTAACACAAGAAGATATCAATGTGGCTGATGGTATTCGCTTCGGTTTAAAGAATAAAAATCTTTATATCAATTCATCTTATCAAGATTTCTTAGAAAAAGATTGGAGCATAGCTACAGGTGTTAGTTTTGCCAATGACCGCTCTGAAATAAAATATAATGATTCTGAAATTACAGATGTTGAAAACTCAGCACATCTAAAAATCGCGTTTAAAAAGTTCTTTTCTAGTCGCTACAAATTAAACTTCGGTGCAGAATATTTCATCACGAACTTTACAGAAAATTATCAAGATTCTAGCTTTGAAAACGACTATAAGTTTAATAATAATCTTTTCAGCAGTTTTGTTGAGACTGATATTTTCTTCTCTAAAAAACTAGCGACTAAAATTGGGCTTAGAGGAGAATACTCTGAATTACTACAAGAGTTTAATATTTCACCAAGACTATCATTAGCCTACAAAGCTGGCTCAAACTCTCAATTCTCATTGGCATACGGGGAGTTTTTTCAAAATCCGAAGAACGATTACTTGAAATACAATTCTGATTTTACTGCCGAAAACACAGCTCATTATATTGCCAATTATCAATATGTAAAAAACAAACAGATTTTTAGAGCTGAAGCATATTACAAAAATTACGGAGACTTAGTAAAGTATGATACTCCGTTCGCGCTGCCAACTTCTACCTATACCAGTAATGGTAGTGGATATGCTAAGGGATTGGATATATTCTGGAGAGATAATAAATCAGTAAAAAATACGGAGTATTGGATGTCGTACTCCTACTTAGATACAGAAAGGGATTACCAAAACTACCCAACAAATGCTACTCCTAATTTTGCATCAAAACACAATGCATCTTTAGTTGTAAAGCGTTGGATCGAAGATTGGAAAACTCAAGTTGGTTTGAGTTATAATTATGCCTCGGGTCGCAGTTATACCGACCCAAATAAAGGAGGATTCTTAACCGAGCAAGCCAAAAGCTTTAATTCACTGAATTTGAATTTGGCTTATTTAATAAGTCCGCAGAAGATACTATATGCATCTGTAAGTAATGTAATGGGCACCCAAAACGTAAACGGATACCAATATGCCAATCAAACAAATACCGATGGTTTATTTAATAGACGAACAATTACACCAGCTGCAGACCGCTTCTTTTTCATCGGCTTCTTTTGGACGATAAGCGACAACAAAGATGACAATCAACTTGATAATCTTTAAGAATGACAATTCACTACCAAGAACCAACAACTGGGTCATCTATTTTACCAAAAACAATTGAATAGAAAGATATTTGAACAACAATAATTAACATTAAAAAACTATACATCATGAAATCATTAATTTTAGCAGCCACTTTTATTTTCACGCTTAGCCTAACAGCACAAACACCTTATGAAAAAGGAATGAACACTGCCTTCGAATTATGGAAAAATCAAAAGAATACAGAAGCTGTTCAATTATTTGAACGAATAGCAGATGCAGAAACTGATAATTGGTTACCGCCTTATTATGCAGGTCTAATTGAAATAGTTAGTAGTTTTGGGTTAAAAGATGAAGCACTATTAACTACCAAACTAACCAGAGCAAAAGATTTTTTAGATAATGCATCGGCAATATCAAAAGACAACCCAGAAATAATGATTTCTTATGCCCTTTTAAATACAGCATACATTGCTTTTGACGGCGCAAAGTACGGAATGACATTGTCTGGTGAGAATATAGCCATCTATCAAAAAGCACAAGCTTTAGCGCCAAATAACCCAAGAGTACTTTTAGGAAAAACAGAATGGGACATGGGAACAGCCAAATTCTTCGGTAAATCTATCACTCCCTATTGCGAAGATGTAGACCGTGCTATTGTATTATTTAATGCAGAAGAACAAACAGTACCATATTACCCTTACTCCGGTTTAGAAAGAGCGAAAGAGATAAGTGCCAATTGTAAAAAAGAAACCTCCCCTAATGAATAGGAGAGGTTTTTATGATAGTCTTAGTTAAAGACTTTTATAATATATAATCTGTACTCACAAAATTAGAAAGCTTAGCTTCTAATAAATTCTGAATAATTTCAGTATTCAACTCATTGTCTTTAAATGCTACAAAAGTTCTAATAGAGAACGAACGTAATGCATCATGAACACTTAAAGTTGCCTGTGCAGAATCTTTTCTTCCGGTAAATGGGTATACATCTGGTCCTCTCTGGCAAGAACTATTTAAATTCACACGACATACTAAGTTCACCAACGTATCTATTAACGGAGAAAGTGCATAAACATCTTTACCGAACAAGCTTACTTGTTGGCCATAGTTACTTTCAGCCATATCATCTAAAGGCTCTTCAATATCAGAGAATTGTACAATGGGAATAATAGGTCCAAATTGTTCTTCTTGATATACGCGCATATCTTTCGTTACCGGATATAGAACTGCAGGCCATATATAGTTATCGTAACGCTTTCCTCCCTTTTTATTTAAAATTTTTGCTCCTTTTGAAAGGGCATCATCAATTAATTCTTGAATATAGTCAGGCTTGCCAGGTTCAGGTAATGGAGTTAATTTCACCCCATCTTCCCACGGATTCCCAAATTTTAATTCATCTACTTTCTTAGCAAAGCTTTCATTGAATTTAGACCTAATTTCTTCATGAACGTAAACTACTTTTAGTGCCGTACAACGTTGTCCGTTAAAAGAAAGCGTACCAGCCAAACATTCGTTTATCGTCAAATCTAAATCAGCATCTGGTAAAATAATTGCAGGGTTTTTAGCTTCTAAACCTAATACCAAACGCAATCTGTTACTTTTTGGATGTTGATCTTGTAAGGCATTTGCAGATTTACTGTTACCAATTAAAGCAAGTACGTCTACTTTACCTGTTTGCATAATTGGTGCAGCAACAGTTCTGCCTCTACCGAAAATTACATTAACCACACCTTTTGGAAAACTTGTTTGAAAAGCCTCTAAAAGCGGAGTAATTAATAAAACACCATGTTTTGCAGGTTTAAATATGGTTGTGTTCCCCATTATAATTGCAGGAATCAACAATGCAAAAGTTTCGTTCAATGGGTAATTGTAAGGTCCTAAACATAAAACAACACCTAAAGGCCCTCTTTTAATATGAGCATATACCCCGTCGTTCTTCGTGAATTTTGCAGCATTACGATCTAATTGCTTGTAATCTTCAATAGTATCTTCAATATACTCAACCGTACGATCAAATTCTTTTTGAGAATCTGGTAAAGACTTACCAATTTCCCACATGAGCAACTTGACCACTTCTTCTCTTTTGGTTTTCATTTTTTTAACGAAAACCTCCATACACTCAATACGTTCTTTCACGTGCATGGTAGGCCAAACACCCTTACCTTTATCATATGCCTTTAATGCACCGTTTAAAGCATCTAAAGCCTCTGCTTCTTGTAAATCTGGAATGCTACCCAACAGTGTTGGCTTATATTCTTTGGTGGATGAAATCGTAGAATACACTTCTGTAGTATCACCTTTCCACTCCTTTAATTCTCCGTTGACCAAATAATGTTTTTGGTCTATAGTTGATGTTATTTTAAATTCTTCAGGAATTTTAATATCGCTCATTTCTTATTTTTATTTGCACTATGATTGATAAATGTAAATGAATCTATTTCTAAAATAATTAGAAATCGTATCTTAAATATTAAAAGTAGTTTAAACCAAATACTCAAACAAGTCTGGCTTATCATTTATATAATCTCCGTAGAAATTGTTAGATTTCATGCGTTCTATCAAAGGTTTCAAATCCTCTGGGTTCTTTAATTCTATGCCCACAACTGCTGGCGCATTCTCTCTACTCGATTTCTTCGAATACTCGAAATGGGTAATATCATCGTTGGGTCCTAAAATATCAACCACAAACTCTTTTAAGGCACCTGGTCGCTGAGGAAAACGAATAATAAAGTAATGTTTGAGTTTCCCATAAAGTAGCGCACGCTCTTTAATTTCGGCAGTTCTAGTAATGTCATTATTACTACCACCAATAATACACACAATATTTTTTCCTACAATTTCTTTCTTATAATCGTCTAAAGCTGCAATCGACAAAGCACCTGCAGGCTCAACAACTATAGCATCTCTATTATAGAGGTCCAGAATAGTTTGGCATGCCTTGCCTTCGTCGACCGTAATCATATTATCCAAATAATAATTACAGATAGCATAAGTTAAGTTACCCACTTTTTTAACCGCAGCACCATCAATAAACTTGTCTATATGATCCAGAGCAACTACTTCACCTGCCTCAATCGATGTTTTCATTGATGGAGCACCTTTAGGTTCAACACCAATAATTTTCGTACTAGGCGAAAGCTCACTAAAAACACTAATGAGTCCCGATGCTAGACCGCCACCACCAATACATACAAAAAGATAATCGATAGGTGTTTTTGATTGCGAAATCAACTCAAGACCAACAGTCGCTTGCCCTTCTATAATTTTAGGGTCATCGAACGGGTGTACAAATATCATCCCAGTTTTATCCCCATAAATTCTGGCAGCTAAAGAAGCGTCATCAAAAGTATCACCCTCTAATACAACTTCTACCCATTCGCCACCGAATAATTTCGTCTGTTCAACTTTTTGCTTTGGTGTAACCGAAGGCATATAAATAGTTCCTTTAATTTTTAAATGAAAGCAAGCAAAAGCCACACCCTGCGCATGATTACCTGCACTGGCACAAATGACACCCTTCGCTCGTTCTTCTTCGGTTAAAGAGCTTATTTTATTAAAAGCACCTCTAATTTTATACGATCGAACTCGTTGCAGATCTTCACGCTTTAAACGAACTTGACAGTTATATTGTTTAGAAAGCCTAATACTTTCGGTTAACGGAGTTACCTCTGAAATTTCAGAAATGGTCTGTGCAGCCTGTAAGACATCATCTAATTTTGGAAAATAAGCCGGCTTCGTCCCTTTCATATGATTTGCATTCTAATATTTAAAATTTTATAAACTTGTATGAAACCCAAATTGTCCGCCTAAGGACAGTCTATGTAATAACGATACACATTGGAATCGTAATTTTTAGAATGCGCTCAACCGGACAATCAGTATCTATAAAAGATTATAACTCTATACGATAGGCTTCATTGCCGTCATTGACTCACGTAAACGAGTACCAACGATTTCTACCGGATGCGTACGTAATGCCTTATTTATAGCAATTAACTGAGCATTATCTACATCGTTATCAATACCTTCTGAGAAGTTTTTACCTATAACATCAGTATCTATACCTTTCATAAAGTCAGTTAATAAAGGCTTACATGCGTGATCAAAAAGGTAACAACCATATTCAGCTGTATCAGAAATAACACGGTTCATTTCAAACAATTTCTTACGAGCAATTGTGTTTGCAATTAAAGGCGTTTCGTGTAAAGACTCGTAGTATGCTGATTCTGCTATGATACCAGATTCTGTCATTGCCTCAAAAGCCAATTCAACACCAGCTCTTACCATAGCAACCATTAATACACCATTATCATAGAATTCTTGCTCTGTAATTTCTTGATTACCAGCAGGTGTTTTCTCGAAAGCAGTTTCACCTGTTGCAGCTCTCCAAGTCAATAAATTCTTATCATCATTAGCCCAATCTTCCATCATGGTTTTTGAGAAGTGACCAGTCATAATATCATCCATATGCTTTTGAAACAACGGACGCATAATTTCTTTTAGTTCTTCGGATAATTCAAAAGCTTTTACTTTTGCAGGATTAGTAAGACGGTCCATCATATGTGTAATACCACCGTACTTCATTCCTTCAGTAATAGTTTCCCATCCGTATTGGATAAGTTTAGAAGCATAACCAGCGTCAATTCCTTTCTCTATCATTTTATCAAAACAAAGAATAGAACCTGTTTGTAACAAACCACAAAGAATAGTTTGCTCGCCCATTAAATCTGATTTTACTTCGGCAACAAAAGAAGACATTAATACACCAGCTCTATCACCACCAGTACCCACTGCATATGCTTTTGCTTGCTCTAAGCCTTTACCCTGATGGTCATTATCTGGGTGAACCGCTATTAAAGTTGGTACACCGAAACCTCTTTTATATTCTTCACGTACTTCTGATCCCGGACATTTTGGCGCAACCATAATTACCGTGATATCTTCACGTATTTTCATACCTTCTTCAACGATATTAAAACCGTGAGAGTACGAAAGTGTAGCATCTTTTTTCATTAGAGGCATTACCGAACCTACCACAGCAGTATGTTGCTTGTCTGGAGTAAGGTTAATAACGACATCGGCAGTAGGGATCAATTCTTGATAAGTACCCACTGTAAATCCGTTTTCTGAAGCATTGATAAAAGATTGTCTTTTCTCTTTTATGGCAGCCTCACGTAGTGTGTAAGAAATATCTAAACCAGAATCTCTCATGTTCAACCCTTGGTTCAACCCTTGTGCCCCACAACCTACGATAACAATTTTTTTGCCTTTTAAAGCATTTACGCCATCTGCAAACTCAGACGAATCCATGAAACGACATTTTCCAAGTTGCGTTAATTTATCCCTTAATGATAGCGTATTAAAATAATTGGCCATTTTGTATTTACTTTATTTGATTATTGTTATGATTCTTTATTAAAATTCTTTTAGTATCGCTGAAATTTTCATTTCATCTTTTGTAACCGAAATACGGCCAGAGCGTACAAACTGCATGATGCCGTACGGCTTTAATTGATCGTGCATTTCATCGATTTCATTTCTTCTACCGCTTTTGGCGATTACAAAAAAGTCTCTAGATACTGTGACGATCTGTGCATTGTTATCTTTTATAATATTCTGAATTTGACGTTCATCGAATAAAAGGCCTGATGCTATTTTGAACAAAGCAGATTCTTGATAAATGGTTTCATCATCAGTATGATAAAATGCTTTTATGACTTCTATTTGCTTCTCGATCTGACCCACAATATTATGCACCCACTTTTCGGTCGTATGTGCTACAATCGTAAATTTAGAAACATCATCAATCTCTGATTTAGAGACATTTAGACTCTCAATATTAATATGTCTCTTTAAAAATATACCTGATATTCTATTCAGTAATCCAACATTATTTTCTGAATATACCGATATTGTAAACCATTTATTTTCCATAAGCTTCAATTACCTATTCCTTTTATTCAAAAGGATTTTATGGTGTCATTATAATTAATCTCTATTATTTCTTTACGGCCATAATTAAGCCTGTTGACCAATTCATTTTAGTCAGTTGTAAATCATCTCGTTGTTCTAAATACGCTGTCAATTTCATCACATTATCCTCATGACCATAAGGCCAATTTGGTTGTTTTGTCATATCGTCGATGATGTAAAATCCGCCAACATGAAGTAAATTTAAAACCTCATCGATTTCGCTATACTTACCAGGCCAAGCATCGGCAAAAATCAAATCGAATTTTGCACCTGCATATTCATTTATCCAATTGGCACCATCTTTACAAATAACCTCAACCCTATTATCACTACCAAAATAACTAGTAGCAATAGCAATTAAGGCTGCATCATTATCTACGGATATTAATTTAGAATCAGCATCCATACCTTCTATCATCCAAGAAAGGCTTAAACCTATACCGGTACCAATTTCTAAAAATCTACCTTTTGGCTTAGATGCTATTAAGGTTTTGAGAAAGCTACCAACGTACAAGTCTGACGGCATCGTGAACCCGATCTCTTGAGATTTACGAGTAATTTCCGTATGAATTTTTGGAATGTCTTGTATGTTAGTATCGTTCATGAGATGGTTCTTTTTCCTTATTTACTTCAATCTAACTTCAGAAACCGAAGCTCCAGAAGGTATCATTGGAAAAACGTTATCTTCTTGTTCTACCTTAACTTCTAAGAAATAGGGTTCTTTAGACTCCATCATTTCTTGAATAGTAGATTTTAAATCTTTACGCTCAGAAATTCTTTTTGCCTCAATACTATAACCTTCTGCAATTTTCACAAAATCAGGATTCACCATAACCGTCGATGCATATCTTTTTTCAAAGAATAATTCTTGCCATTGGCGAACCATACCTAAGTGCTCATTGTTCAACACAACGATTTTAACAGGAACCTTATGCTGAAAAATTACTCCTAATTCTTGAATGGTCATTTGAAAACCACCATCGCCAATAATTGCAACCACTTCCCTATCCATGGCACCCATTTTGGCACCAATAGCTGCTGGAAGGGCAAAGCCCATTGTCCCTAATCCACCAGAAGTTATATTACTTTTAGATTGAGAGAATTTGGCATACCTACAAGCAATCATTTGATGTTGACCAACATCAGACACAATAACCGCCTTATTATTTGAAGCCAAATTGATTTCTTCGATCACCTCACCCATAGTCAACCCATCTTTAGTTGGGTGAATATCATTTTTTATAATCGTATCGTACTCAATTTTATATTTCTCTTTGAATGTGTTATGCCAAGCTTCGTGCTTATTTTCATTTACCAATGGCAAAATCAAACCTAAGGTATCTTTTGAATTACCCAAAACAGCGACATCTGCATGCACATTTTTATTAATCTCAGCAGGGTCAATTTCGAAGTGTATTACTTTGGCCTGTTTCGCATAATCTTCTAACCTGCCTGTTACACGATCGTCAAAACGCATACCTATGGCAAGCAACACGTCGCATTCGTTCGTCATTAGGTTAGGTCCGTAATTACCGTGCATACCTACCATACCCACATTTAAAGGGTGAGCTGTATCTAAGGCAGAAGCCCCCATAATTGTCCAAGCTGCTGGTATATTTGCTTTTTCAACCAATTCTTTTAATTCTTTCTCTGCCTGACCTAGAATTACACCTTGACCCCAAACGATAAATGGTTTTTTAGCACTGTTGATTAAATCGGCAGCTGCTTGTATGGCACTCATTTCTGGTTTTGGAACCGGCTTATAACTGCGAACACCAGTACATTTCTTATAAGAGAAATCGAACTTGTCTATTTGAGCATTCTTCGTTATATCAATTAAAACCGGACCTGGTCTACCAGACTTGGCTATATAAAAAGCCTTTGCCATTACTTCTGGAATTTCAGAAGCTTCGGTTATTTGGTAGTTCCATTTCGTTACCGGGGTAGAAATACCAATAATATCGGTTTCTTGAAAAGCATCGGTACCCAATAAATGTCTTGTAACTTGCCCAGTAATACAAACCATAGGTGTTGAATCTATTTGTGCATCGGCAAGACCAGTGACTAAATTGGTCGCTCCAGGTCCAGAAGTTGCTATAGCAACCCCGACTCTACCAGAAACACGAGCATAACCTTGAGCAGCATGTGTAGCACCCTGTTCATGTCTGGTTAGTATGTGCGTTAGTTTATCTTGAAATTTATATAGCTCGTCATAGACAGGCATAATAGCACCACCTGGGTAGCCATACATTGTTTCGACCCCTTCGGCCAACAAACAATGAATTATTGCCTCTGCTCCAGAAATCTTTATAGCTTTCTTGGAATCTGTACCTTTTTTCTTCTCTTTTACTGTTTCCATAATTAATGATCAAATTCAAGTCTTGCATTCAAGAGTTACAAATACCTGATATTATATTTCGCATAGAATCTAAATAAGATCTAGCGCTGTTATTTAAAACTCATCGGTTACACAACCTTTAGAGGCAGAAGAAACTGTACGAGCATATTTATACAAACTACCTCTTTTCACCTTTAATTCTGGCTGCTTCCAATTCTTTTTTCTTTCAGATAATTGCTCATCCGTTAGGTTGACCGATATTTCATTTTTTTCGGCATCTATGGTAATGATGTCTCCGTTTTCAAGAAGTGCTATAGCGCCACCTTCTTGTGCTTCAGGAGAAACGTGACCAACTACGAAACCATGTGTACCACCTGAGAAACGACCATCTGTAATCAATGCCACATCTTTACCAAGACCTGCACCCATTATGGCAGCAGTAGGTTTCAACATTTCTGGCATACCCGGACCTCCTTTTGGACCTTCATAACGAATAACCACAACATCACCTTTTTTCACCTCACCTCTACCGATACCGGCATTAGCAAGAAACTCGTCATTATAGACTTTAGCCGGACCAGAGAAATACAATCCTTCTTTACCAGTAATTTTAGCCACAGCACCTTCAGTGGCTAGGTTGCCATAAAGAATACGTAAGTGACCTGTTGCCTTAATAGGATTGCTCAATGGCTTAATAACTTGCTGATGTTCTAATAAACCTGGAAGCTCAGCTAAATTTTCAGCTATTGTTTTACCAGTAACGGTAAGACAATCGCCATGTAACATTCCGTTTTCAAGCATAAACTTCATAACGGCAGGCACACCACCAACACGGTGAACATCTTCCATTAAAAATTTACCGCTTGGCTTTAAATCTGCCAAGAATGGCGTGGTATCACTGATTTTCTGAAAATCATCTAAGGTGAATTCTACATCTGCAGCTTTAGCAATTGCCAAGAAATGTAGTACGGCATTCGTTGAACCCCCTAAAAGTGTAAGCAAACGAATAGCATTCTCCATTGATTTACGCGTAATAATATCGCTTGGCTTAATATCTTTCTCTAAAAGGTTTCGTAAAGCCTTACCAGAGTTTATAGCATCGTACTGCTTATCTTTTCCTATAGCTGGGTTAGAAGAGTTATAAGGCATTGCCATACCCAAAGCTTCAATAGCCGATGCCATTGTATTAGCTGTATACATACCACCACAAGCACCTGCACCAGGGCAAGCGTTTTGAATTACACCTTTGTAATCCTCCTCATTCATAGTCCCTGCAACCTTTTCACCCCATGCTTCGAAAGCAGAAACAATATCTAAGGTTTTATCTTTAAAACAACCTGAAGCTATGGTACCACCATAAACTAAGACAGAAGGTCTATTTAAACGAATCATTGCCATAAGTGCACCCGGCATATTCTTATCGCAACCAACAACAGTAACCAAACCATCATAATTCATTGCCTGCACCACAGTTTCCATAGAATCTGCGATAATATCTCGAGAAGGTAATGAATAACGCATACCATATGTACCCATTGATATACCATCGCTAACACCGATAGTATTAAAGACAAGACCAATTAAGCCACTGCTATTTACACCAACTTTTACCTCTTGGGCTAAATCATTTAAGTGCATATTACAAGGATTTCCCTCATAACCTGTACTACCAATACCTATTAATGGTTTCTTTAAATCTTCTTCAGTTAAACCAATAGCATATAGCATTGCCTGTGCTGCTGGCTGTGTTGGATCTTGGGTTACATTCTTACTATGTTTATTCAATTCCATAATATAATTCTCGTATGCTTATCTTGATTTATTGTGTACTACTTAACCAAAGATAAAAGTTTATAAAAATTTCTAATTTTAACAATAATTGACAATACAAATTCACTTTATAGAAAAACTACATAAATAACTGATTTAAAGACACTTAAAACAATGTTTTATCCCATATTCAATACTTCAAAAACAGTCTTTAATTATGCGTAAAACATAAAAAAACCTGCATCAAATATATCTGATACAGGTTTTTCTACATAATGAAAAGCTATATCATCCCTGATTAGGAATGACCATGACTACATCAATAAATAAATTCGGTAATTTCATGATACAATAGTAGTGAAAATATAGATCACAAAAAATACATTCACAAAATCGCTCAAAAAAGCATCAAACTACAACAATTTGAAACTTATAGAATCTCCTCCTTTTTTTTGAGCCAAAATACAGATTGATTTATCGGTCAATTGAATTACCCTAGGGTAACCACCAGTAGTTTGCCCATCTTTCATGAGCACCATTAATTTACCTGCAGGTGTCAATTGTACGGTACCTGGTATCGTAGCAGATGTCAGCATTGAAATTGAATGCGTTTCTATCGTCTCGGTAAGCTGATACGCCATTCTATTATTTTCGTGTGCTACGGTAAACGTTTTAGAAAAAATACCTTCTAGTTGCTTATCATTTAACAAATCGAACTCCGGACCCTTACCTACTTCTAAAACTGAATCATCTAAAAATGAGGAAACCTTTATTTCTGAAATTTTTGGTTTAAAAAGCTTTTGCACTTCAAAAGGAACCATATCATTATCTGCAAGTCTATTTGCCTTTGTGATTGGCTTATAAAATGATTTACTACCTAAGACCTCTTTTGTAGTAAAACCGTCTTTTACCCCTAGATAAGCCCGAAAGCCCTTTTCTAATCTACCAAAAGATAAAATATCGCCCACATTTATCTCATAAACCTTATAATTTTGAATAGGTAAATTATTAAGAGTTGCAGACATTTTTGCACCACCAAGCGCCATATATGTTTCTTCTTCAAAAATAAGCGTTGGACCTGTCATGGTAATTTCTAACACGGCAGCAGACTCTTTGTTTTCTAACAATGAGTTTATTTTAAATACAGACATTTCGTCCATTACCCCAGAAACGGGTACTCCTTTGTTTCTATAATGAAATCTGCCCGAATCTTGTACTGTGGTATAAAAACCTGCTTTTAGAACTTTAAGCATCTATTTTAATTTTTTCAGGTTTATAAATTCCGACTTCTGCCTCAATTTTATGCAGGTTATGCTCTGCTTTTGATATTTGATAAAATTCAATTTTATCGCCAACACTTACAAAACATGGATTCTCTTTCGTAGCATCAAAAATAGGCACTGAGCAGTTGCCGATAATATTCCACCCACCGGGCGATTCTTGTGGATAAATACCTGCCTGCTTACCTGCAATACCCACAGCACCCTTTACCACTTTAGGTCTAGGTGTTGCTTTTCTTGGTAATTCTAAATCTTTATGTATTCCGCCTAAATACATAAAGCCAGGTAGAAAGCCAATACCATATACCGTATATGTTACTGCTGTATGCAAGGCAATAATTTCTTCTTTTGTTTTATGTAAAATACTCGCAACTTCATCTAGGTCTAACGCATACTCCGCATCATAAGAAACGGGCAAACGCCATAAGTATCGATCAGGCTTCGGTGACTCTTGCAATTGCGAATACCACTTATTGATATCATTTGAAATTTTCTTAAAATCGATCTGTTTCGTCCTATTAATTAACAAAAGAGAATTATAGGCGGGCACTAACTCCCACTCCTTATTCGTAAACACCTCTCTACTTAAAAAGCGTTCGAAATGTAATATTTTTTCTAAGATGAGTTCACTTACCTCATTTGGCCATTCAATTAAGACGGAATGTACTCCAAATGGTTTGATATGTATTTTAGGGGAATTCACGATTTTACTTGTAGATTATGTTCAGAAAGATGCTTTGTAATATACGCCAAAATTTGCAATGCCGATGGTGTATCGCCATGAATACAATAGGTATTTGCAATAATAGGAAGTTTATCTCCACTCACCGTTTTAACCTCCTTTTCGTTATACATTCTTAAAATATGAGCTAAAACCTCTTTACCTTCAGTAATTAAGGCATTACTTTCTTTTCTAGACACTAAACTTAAATCAGTATTGTAATTTCTATCAGCAAACGCTTCAACCAAGACTTTAAATCCGTTTTCTAATGCTAATTTTTGAATAACACTACCATAGGGAACATAAAGCACTACCCCTTTTTTAAATTCTTCTATACCAGTTAAAAACGTTTTCGCTAGATGTTCGTCTTTAGCGATATCATTATAAAGTGCCCCGTGCGGTTTAATATGATGCAACACTACATGCATCTGATCACATAAAGAAGTAAATAATTGCAATTGTTCATTTATACTTTGGATTAATGCTGAGCTGGATATATTCATAGAAACACGACCAAAATTTTCCCTATCAGGATATGATGGATGCGCACCTACCTTTACACTATACTTCTTTGCTAACTCTAAACAGAATAGTATACTCTCTCTAGAACCCGCGTGACCACCACAAGCAATATTACAAGAACTAATAAGCGGAAATAACGCTTCTTCATTCCTTACACCTTCCCCTACATCACAATTAATATCTATAGTTCTTTTCGCCATTTACAAAACACCTAATACTGTTAGTATACTTTTAGCACCCAATAAAACTGAAAGCAGAATAATTAATCCTCCGAATATATTCTGCATCATGTTATTCTTATATTCTCCCATAACTCCCGCTCTATTTACAACCCATAGTAAAAAAACCGCTATTATAGGTAGCAACAAGCCATTAGTAATCTGTGCAAATTTTATTATCTCAATAGGTTTAATTCCGAAGGATAAAAAGAATACCCCTAAGATTAGAATCATTATCCATATCATTCTAAACTTGGCATCTTTAAAGCCTGCATTCCACCCAAAACAACTATTTGCCACATAGGCAGCAGCTAAAGGTGCCGTTATCGCAGAGGTGATCCCAGCAGCAAACATCCCTATTCCTAAAAAATACAAAGCCGCAGTACCATATAAAGGTTCTAAAGCCTTTGCCATATCCATAACATTATTAACCTCCTCAGAATTGATGGCAGCAGCAGATATAATTATACTGACAGAAACGAGTCCGCCTAAAATAATTGAAACTAGTGTATCTCGTTTAGCTAATTTTAAATCGTCTTTAGATTTCCATTTCTCACTTACCAATGCAGCATGTAGAAAAAGATTATATGGTACAACGGTGGTACCAACTAAAGCGATTATAGTAAGAATGCCTTTTTCAGGAATTGTAGGTATGAACAATCCCTTAATAAGTTCCCATATATCTGGTTTGGTCAAAATAGCCGTCATTACAAACGATAAACTCATAATTAGTACAAGCACTATAAACACCTTCTCCAAAGACTTATAACTACCCAAGTATAATAATATGAAAGCCAAACCACCCAAAATAAAAGGATACAGATTACTATAGGTCATACCAAATAAAGCTTCCATACCCAAGGTGGCACCACCTATATTACCTGCTTCATAAGAGGCATTACCTATTATAATGGCAGAAAAGATAAGCGCTATGACACTATTACGAATCCAGGGGTTATGCAGCTCTTGTTTGATAACATCGGCTAAACCCTTCTGTGTTACAATACCTAAACGGGCAGACATTTCTTGAAGAACATAGGTCGCTATAATAGATAACAACATGGCCCACAGTAAACTAAAGCCAAAATTAACTCCTGCCAAGATACATGCCGTTACAGTCCCTGGACCAATAAACGCAGCAGCTACCAGTACACCCGGACCTAATTTCTTAAACATCTTGTAAAATTATCATTCTGGTAAATATAATTGGATAATATGAATTTTCTCACCATACCCAGAATCAATTTCACCACAATTTTAACATTTCAAAATGCCGTTTATCTAAAAAAATGCAGTTCGTCTAAAACTTGAATGTCGTTCATCGAGATTACATACTAATCCAAAAATAACTGGGTTATAGCTATCCCCAAACCTTAAACTTAACCTATTAATGATTTGCTTAGAATGTAATAAAGAACTCGGTTATTTAGATCACAAAAATGCAATGGAGAGTGCTGGCGTAGAGCTTTGCATGAAGCACCATGAACGTATTAAGTTATTGATCAATAAACACAATACACCTTTAGAAGCTATTCAGCTTTACTATGCGCTGAAAGAAGCTGGTGTAAACCCCATGTTAGAATGGTGGGATGGTAAAAAATCTATTGATATCGCCATTTCTCGTGTAAAACTTAATATTGAAATTGACTCTGAATATGATAAGCTGACCGAACATGAGGCTATCAACAATTTAGAAGAAGCGATGCACTCCTTTAAAAATGGCTTTACAACCATTAGAATTCCGCATATCGTAGTACGGTATTACCTAAATGAAACCGTAAACAATATCATCGGAATAATGCAAGGTCTAAAAGCCAACATTAAAGTTATTAATTAAAAAACCAGATATGGAAAATTCTAAAAAAGCATTTAGAAATCCGATTAGAGCAGCAATAGCCAGCCTTTTAATAGGTATGGTTATGCGAATACTTGACTGGCCGTTTTCTAAAGGAATAATTTTCATCTCCTTTGCAGCAATTCTTATTCTTTACGGATTGCGCTTTTTGAAAAAGGAAGAAAAAAAGACCGTCGATTTAATTAAAATGGCATTGGTACTTTTTTGGACGACCAACGGACTATTAACCATTTTAGATTTTACCCATACCCTATTTTTTCAAATCGGTACCGCATTTACTTTCATTGCATGGTTTGCGATGGAAGGCACATCTTACTTTATGTCTAAAGAAGATGGTGTTAAAAATAGTACCACCGAAATTATTTGGAATTTTGTAATGGTAATCGGTGTAATTACCTTAATCTGTGGTGGTCTCATGAAGCTATTAACATGGGATTATGCAATACCGACACTTACACTTGGTCTTACCATTGTAACTAGTTACATACTTAAAGATATTTTTACGGCGCCAAAAAATAACGAAGACGATATTAATAATGAGGAGTTATATTCTTAAATGAATATCTCATTACAATAGTAGATTTTACCCCAACCAACCCTCTCTGTCGAGTGAACGGTATTGAATGGCCTCTGAAATATGATCACCGTTCAATTCCGTCTCATCGGCTAAATCAGCAATAGTTCTTGCCACCTTTAGAATTCTATCATACGCACGAGCCGATAGATTTAAACGCTCCATTGCATTTTTTAATAATGCTTTAGACTTATCGTCCAACTTACAATATTGGCGAATCTGTTTCGTATTCATTTGAGCATTATAGTGCACATTTGCCATTGCTTCAAATCTAGCAGTTTGCAATTCTCTTGCTGCAGTAACCCGCTTTCTTATTTCCACACTCCCCTCTCCTTTTCTTTCTTCGGATAATTTTTCGAACGGAACCGGAGTAACCTCAATATGAATATCAATACGATCTAAAAGCGGACCAGATATTTTACTTAAATACCGTTGCATTTCTGCAGGTGATGAAGTTACGGGAGCATCTGGGTCATTGAAATACCCACCCGGACTAGGGTTCATACTAGCCACCAACATAAAACTACTTGGGTAAGTAACCGTAAAACGAGCTCGAGAAATCGTCACCTCTCTATCTTCTAACGGTTGGCGCATAACTTCTAACACACCGCGTTTAAATTCTGGCAACTCATCTAAGAATAACACGCCGTTGTGAGAAAGGGAAATTTCTCCCGGTTGTGGGTATGAACCTCCGCCGACAAGTGCTACATCTGAAATTGTGTGGTGGGGACTTCTAAAGGGTCGTTGACTCATTAACCCCATGTTCTTAATTTTACCAACTACACTATGTATTTTAGTAGTTTCCAAAGCCTCATGCAAAGTCATTGGTGGTAAAATAGAAGGTAAACGTTTTGCTAACATAGTCTTACCTGCTCCTGGTGGTCCAATTAAGATTATATTATGTCCGCCAGCGGCAGCAATCTCCATACAGCGTTTAATACTTTCTTGTCCTTTAACATCAGAAAAATCAAATTCTGGGAAATCTAAATTCTTATAAAATTCTTCTCTTGTATCAATTATAGTCTGCTCAAGCGGTGTGCCTTGATCAAAGAAATCTAAAACTTGTTTGATATTATCAATGCCGTAAACTTTCAAATCTCCAACAATAGCAGCTTCTTTCGCATTTGCCGTTGGCAAAATGAATCCGGTAAATCCTTCTTGTTGCGCTTTTATAGCAATTGGTAGTGCGCCAGTTATAGGTTGTAAACTACCATCTAAAGATAGTTCGCCCATAATGATATACCTCTCAATATCTTCAGATTTAATTTGACTAGACGCAGCTAAAATTCCGATAGCCAAGGTAAGGTCATAAGCAGAGCCTTCTTTTCGAAGATCTGCAGGCGCCATATTTATAGTGATTTTTTTACCGGGAATTTTATAACCGTTGTTCTGTAATGCAGCTGCTATTCTATAATTACTTTCTTTAATAGCATTATCGGGTAGCCCAACTAAATGATAACCGATTCCCTTATCAATATTTACCTCAACAATTATTGTTGTGGCCTCCACGCCAAATACTGCACTCCCATAAACTTTTGTAAGCATTTTTAATCCTTTGGCTTAAATGTAAGGATTTCTTTACTCATTTTAATCTCAACCTCATTCATCATCATTTTACGAAACTCCCCGTTGATATACATTTCTGCTTGATCTCTATAGTGCTTACTAAACGGATTACCAGACTGCCCAGTAGGCAGAATGCTAATACTATTCTCCACATCAGAGAAATCTATAAGTCTTCTAGTAGAAGGACCCGAGGTGGTTTTATAAAAACCAGTAGCATCATAGGAAAACGCCATATTATTAATAACTTCCCTCGTACCATTCACCGGAAAAGGACCTACATTAAAGAAAGAACGTAAGGATGCTATTTGACCAATAGGATGAGGATGCTCAATACTATGCACTCTCTCCCATCGCCAATATTCCATATTATCACCAAAGTCTTTTTCTAATGACTCTACTGCTTCCATGAAAGATGTATTTACGATATCTGCCATGGTTTCTTGAACATCGGAAGTGTTTATATTATCTAACCAGACAGACTCCTCGTCCTTAGATAATGGTGCTATTAATCTTTTGGTAAAATGGGTCTCTAAAAACTGATTAAAAAGCTCTTTATCCAATTCATCTTCAAACATATTCTCTAGAAAGTAATACACCCATCTGTTATAAATAGTAGCCTCTATCGATGATAACTCATAATCACCTGTCCACATTTTTAAACTGTCGATAGCTTTTAATCCGTTTTCACTTAATAATGAAACATCTAGATATTTAGATAAATTGGTAACTATTTCGGGATCTACGGCTGAAATAACATCTGTAATCATTTCACTTGCAGCATTTAAATCCCAATCATTCTTGGGTTCTAACAACTGTACAATTCGCTTTCCTCTATTTTCAGGCAGATAGTAACCTGGGTATAACATACCTGCAATAGAATCTGGTTGATTGTTGGCTGAGTATACATAATTATTCGGTGGATTTATTGCCTGCGGATTCTCATTAAAACTAATAAATTCTTTTTCTACCGGAAGTCCCTCACCTACTTCAAAAATCAATTTTGTATTTATCGAATCGGGAATTTTATAAAGCTGGGCTGTGGCAAACCATGCAACATTACCCTGGTTATCACCATACATTATATTTAAACCAGGTGCATGAATTTTTGGTAGAGCGGTCTTAAATTCCGTAAGATTATTAGAATGGCTTAAACCGAATAAAGCGTCTATAACTTTATTATCTATTTGAGTATATAACCATGTCATGGCAATTGGTCTTTCACCTTGCACCTGATCTGCAATTCCGTTTAAAATTGGTCCGTGGTTCGATTTTTTAAATGAAAATTCAACTTCAGACGCATCTTTTACTTTGAAACTCTTTGTAATAATCTCATAATCTACATACCCATTTTCAGATAAGTATTGATTCTCGTTTTCAGGATTGTTTTGCTCATAATAGAAATCAACATCATCATTTTCGAACATGGTTATACCATAAGCTACTTTTCTATTATGCCCTAAAAGCGGAAACGGTATACCTGCAATATGATACCCATACTTTGAATATGTCGGTGTTTCTATATGAGCTTCATACCAAACAGATGGCTGAGCAAAGCCAATATGAGGGTCGTTAGCTAGAATAACCTTGCCGTTCTTTGTTTTTTCTGGTGCAATTACCCAGCTATTACTGCCTTCAAATAACGGTATATCTAATGCACCTAATGCTTTATTGACCGCTGCTGTCAGGTTATTCTGAATAGAGTCTGACTGCGACGGATTATAATTCTTTATCCACTCCGTTTCTGCACTTGAGCCAACATGTAAATCATTCAAGTATTCAGTGCCTAGTTTGGTGTTTATGGTAGTTAAGAGAGGATCAGTCTTGTGCGCCATAGCAAAACTAAAAGCCATATAGCCGATAGTATTATAGACATCTTCTAAAACAAATTCTTTCTTTTCAATACCAGTAAGATAAAACTCAACAGGTGTTGGTCCTTCGTTTATAAATTGATTAATACCGTCTAAATATGCTTTTGACAGTATTACTCCGGCATCACTCTCATCCACATTATTGGCAGAAACTTTAGATGCATCTGCAATACCAAGTGATAAAAAGAATTTATCTGTACCAATTAAATCAGCACCAAAAACTTCTGATAAACCACCACTGGCAATTCTTCGCAAAAGTTCCATTTGCCACAAACGATCTTGCGCATGCACATAGCCTAAAGTTCTAAAGGCATCTTTTTCATTTTCACCGTAAATGTGGGGAATACCGTATTCATCGTAGTAGACGGTGACCTCTTTTTGAAGGTCTACTAGTTCTTTATCACCAGAATAATCTGGTTTTAAAGTGTATGCAAATACTCCAATAAAAATAATCAGAAGGGTAACAATAACCAACAGGATTGCTCCTATCTTTTTTAATGCTTTCATAGTTCAGTTTGGGGGAATCGGTCCCAAGTTAAAACTATTTTTTACATTAAACACCTCGCAGCTCTGCTTTTTATTGACAAGTAGTTAACACCTTACAAAATCGACCTATCAATTATTATTTTTCAAACCTTCTAGCAACCAGTTTTTATAGGTTGGCACATCTGAATTTTGAATAGAAGTATTCAACACTTTCAAATCTGGAGAAAGCAATACGTAAAATGGTTGAGAGATAGAGCTGAAGTTTACATCTTGAAAGGTTCCCCATTTTTGGGCAATGTTCGAAATTTCTTTTACTCGACCGCTATCATACTGAAAATTAAATTGTTCAGCTGCGGGCAGTTCTTCTCTGTCATCGGTGTACAATGAAATAAGCACATAATTATCCTTTATAATCGGGAAGACTTCGGCATCACTCCAAACATTCTCTTCCATTTTTCTACAGTTGACACAAGCCCAACCCGTAAAATCTAATAGAATAGGTTTATTCACCTCTTTCGCATACGCAAGACCTTCATTAAAATCTTTAAAGCAATCAATACCTAGTGGGCAATCGCTTTCCTGCTCAAACATGCTATAAAACTCTGGTGGCGGAAAGCCACTTAACAATTTTAGGTTCGTAATATTAGTCACACCCAATATCATATAAATAGTAAAAGCAGCACTTATAAAGGCAGTAACTTTTCTAGCCATAGATAATTTTTTCACTTGACCATCATGCGGAAATTTATATAACCCGAATAAATACAACGTCATTGCTATTCCTAAAACAATCCAAATACCTAAGAATATTTCTCTTTTTAGAATACCCCAATGCCCAACTAAATCGGCATTCGATAAGAATTTTAACGCTAAACCAATTTCTAAAAAGCCTAACACTACTTTAACGGTAGTCATCCATCCGCCAGATTTTGGAAGTGAATTTAACCATGCCGGAAATAAAGCAAATAATGCAAAAGGCAATGCCAATGCAACACCGAAACCAGTCATACCCGCAGTAAGATTCGTAGCTACTTCACCTTCTGCCAAGGTAGTACCACCAAGTAATCCGCCTAAAATAGGACCCGTACATGAGAAAGATACAATTGCCAATGTAACGGCCATAAAAAAGATACCTAACACGCCGCCAACCTTCGACGATGCATCATCCATTTTATTTGCCCATGAGTTTGGTAAGGTCAGTTCATAATAACCGAAAAACGAAAAGGCGAAGAATATGAAGATTACGAAGAATAATAAATTCAACCAGACATTTGTAGCGATGGAATTTAAAATTTGAGAATCTACAGAGTCGAACAAATGAAATGGTAAACTCAATAAAAAGTAGATTAGAATAATAAAGAAACCATAAAGCAATGCATTTACAATCCCTTTCGATTTATTCTGAGAGTGCTTGGTAAAGAATGATACCGTTAGCGGAATCATTGGAAACACACAGGGAGTCAACAAAGCGATTAATCCGCCAAGAAAACCTAAACCGAAAATCACCCAAATATTAGTAGTCTCTGCAATATTATCTTGACCCTGTGTTAGTAATTCTCTATTCTTTAAATCTAATCGTAATTCTTGTCCTAAAGCCAAACTTCTATCATCAACTTTAATAACTGTTTCTTTAGCCTCAGAACCGTCTAAAGTAAAAAGTAGTGTATAATCCATTGGTATACATACATCTTTACAAACCTGATAAAATAATTCCACCTTAATTTGGTTGTGGGTTGAATCTAACACCTTTATTCGCTGTGTAAAACTAGCGTTGTCCTTAAAAAAGGTCTCATCTACACCAAAAATATCACTATACTCCGTAAATGTTTTACTTTCAATTGTACCATCAACTAAATCATATTTTTCAGTAGCCTGTTTATATCTAAATTCTATTGGCAGACCACCAAACTCGGAAGTAAATTGAGAATACATATGCCAGCCTTCAAAAATCTTAGCTTCCATCACCAATTCATATTCCGAATCAGAAATCTTATTTATATGATGTTCCCAAACTACAGGTTCATCATCAGTTTGTGCGAATGTACCAAGCGGTAAAACGACAATAAAAAGTAGTAAAGCAAAAAATCTAATCATGTAAATTCTATTTTTAAAATCTCTTGAGTGCTATCAGCAACCCTAAAGCGGTGATCTGCGCGCATACCAATAACCCAAATAATTTGCCCTTCTGAGCATAACAACCAAGTTTCTTCTTTAGACAAAACATCAACTTTTTCGTCTTTAAAAAACTTTGACAATTTCTTTTTCCGGTTTAAACCTATCGGATAAAAATAGTCGCCGGTTTTCCATTTTCTTACTATCAGCGGATACTTTAATGTATTCTTTTGAACGAATATTGCAGTATCTGTATTATCATAACGTTCGGGTACCACCGAAAATTTCAAGCTTAACGGAAGGTTCAAAGGTACTTCTTCTTCCGTAATCCGGTATTCCTGAGCTTCCGATTTACTTTCCTTGTTCGAAGTTAAAATTAATACATCTCGATTCTTAACCAAAACATGTGAACTCGAAGTCAATTGCTTACCCGAAAGTCCGTCTAGCAATACTTCAAGATTATCCATTTCTTTGAATCCGTACTCCTTAAACAATCCATGTAAATAAGTAGAAAGCGGATGTAATTCTTTCAGTTTTGCGATTTCAATTTCAAACCTACCATCTTTATCAACAAAGAGTTCTTCCTTAAATTTCTTCAGGTATGCCGAAGCGATAGATTCGGTTTGCTGTAAATAGTTTAGTGTATTCTTGAAATTATCTGAAAATGTAGGATGTAATTCATTCAACTTCGGAATAATCTCTAATCGTATTTTATTACGTAAATATTTTGCATCGGCATTACTTGCATCTTCACGCCATTGCATGTTTAGCTTGAGAGCAAAAGATTCCAATTCTTGTCTTGTAAACGGCAACAGTGGTCTTCGTATATCATTTATTTTTGCAGGTATACCCGTTAAGCCATCGATTCCTGTCCCTCGCGATAAATTGATTATAAAGGTTTCTACATTATCGTTGGCATGATGAGCAGTTAGTAGATAAGCACCGTCATTTTCTTTTAGTAATTGATCGAACCAAGCATAACGAAGTTCACGAGCCGCCATTTGTACAGAAACTTTATGCTGATTCACATAACCAAGCGTATCGAAATGAGTTATAAAGAACTCTTTCTCTATCTTTTTGGCATAATCACGTACAAAAGCCTCGTCGCCATCACTAGCTGTGCCACGCAATGTAAAATTACAATGTGCTACTGAAAAATTTAAATTTGCTTGATGGCAAAGCTCCACAAGCACAGTACTATCTAGACCACCACTACATGCGATGATGAAGTGACTATCTAATAATTCTGGAAAAGAATCTTCAATATGTTTTTTGAATGCCTCTAACACGCAATAAAGGTAAGGAAGTCCCCCTGTTTTATAGGGGGAAGCCTAAGGTTTATTTAACTTATGCCGTATTTTATAGTATTAAGAAATAGACTTTACAAAAGAAGCTACTTTCTCTGCATGAACTTTAGCCAGCTCGACATTTGTAATCCCTTTTACTTCATCAAAATTCTCGCTATATCGCGGTAAAGAAAAAGATTCAACTACGGTGCCTTGAAATCTCGCAACCATTTTTTCTGCAACATCTAAAGCTCCCATAGCTCCGCGACCACCGTTTGACGTAGCCATTAATAAAATTTTCTTATCCGCAAAAAACTTGGCGTCTAGTCGAGACAACCAATCCATCGTATTCTTAAAATATGCAGACGGGTAGCTATTATGTTCATTTACAGAGATAATTAATCCTTTAGAATTAGCTATTTCCTCCTTAAATTCCACCAAAGAATTGGAGAATCCGCTTTCCTTTTCTGTATCCTCACTATACATCGGAAATGGATATTTAGAAAGATCTCTCAACCTAACTTCTTGCACTTTTAGTAAGCTAGCGGTATACTTAACCAACTCAAAATTAATGGAAACTGAAGAATTGCTACCTGCAAATGCTAAAACATAACTCATAGACGTATTTTATTGTATGATTGCGAATTTAATTCAAATCCGATGAACGTTAGAATATTTTATCTAATTTTGCCCCTTCAAACATCCAAACATACTGTTTTATAAGTATATAGGATATAATTGTGATAATGAGCAACTCTAATTCAAGATTGTTTTTTTTAGACGCCATTAGGGCGTGGGCTATCTTAATGATGTTACAAGGTCATTTTATTGATGGTCTGCTAGATAATGCTTTCAGAGACGACTCTAATATGGTGTTCAATATCTGGAAATATTTTAGAGGAATTACCGCTCCGGTATTTTTTACCGTCTCGGGATTCATCTTTACTTTCTTATTAATTAGATCAAAGCAAACAGGCTGGGCGAACCCTCGTGTTAAAAAAGGAATTAAACGCGGATTTGAATTATTGGTCATCGCCTACCTTTTACGAATGAACCTTTTTGGCTTATTCAAAGGTGAAGTGTATGACTCGTTTTACCTAGTAGATGTTCTGCATTGTATAGGGTTATCACTATTATTCATTATCGGATTTTACATTCTGACTTTTGCAAAACAAAAATGGATTTTTCCAACCATACTAGTTTCTACTACCTTATTGCTGTTCATTTTCGAACCTATGTATAAAGCTTCAAGTTTTGAATTTTTACCGCAAGTGTTTGCAAATTATTTAACGAAAGCAAATGGTTCGGTATTTACCATTATACCATGGTTGGGCTACGCTACAATTGGTAGTTTTATGTCCGTTTTATTTTCCAAATATCAGGAAAGCAAAAATTTATACAATTTCATAGTACCGACGTACATTGCAACCGGATTGATTCTTATGTTTCTTTCTTCAGATTTCTTCCTTTCGGTGTACGATGTTACGGGTATACAATTATTTCAGGCTATAAATGACAATAACTATCTGTTTATTCGCTTGGGTGATGTTTTACTTGTCTTCTCCATATTCATTCTACTAAGAAAAGTTTTAATGAATGCAACGTGGTTAAGAATAGGTCAAAGCACCTTATCTATCTATATTATTCATTTTATCATTTTATATGGCAGTTTTACCGGTGTAGGTCTATATCGTTTTTTTCATCATTCATTAAATCCGTATTTTATTGTACCAGGTGCGATTCTATTTATGATCGCCAGTACCTATTTAGCATTAAAATATGAAGACCATAAGGCGGAATTAAAAGTAAACGTACGTTCAATTTTATCGTCTACAAGAATATACTTAGAGCAATTTGCAATTATCGCTTTTGAAGTTTTAAGAACGGTAACAGAGAAAGTACTACGTGTTTTAGGTTTAATTAAAAACTAGATTCAAAAAGTATCAAAAAACAAAAAGGCAGCCAATTGGCTGCCTTTTTTATTTCTAAACTATTCCAGACTATTTAAACATGCAATGCACGATCATCTGTCGCCGCTAACGCCGCTTCTTTAACCGCTTCTGCATATGTTGGGTGAGCATGGCTCATTCTAGAGATATCTTCAGCAGACGCTCTAAACTCCATCGCAGTTACTGCTTCAGCAATTAAATCGGCACAACGTGCACCGATCATATGCACACCTAATACTTCATCGGTCTTTTTATCGGCAAGAATCTTTACAAACCCATCGATATCCATACTAGCTCTAGCACGACCTAACGCACGCATCGGAAATTGACCTACTTTATACTCCACTCCTGCTTCTTTCAATTCTTCTTCTGTTTTACCAACAGCAGCAACCTCTGGCCATGTGTAAACTACACCAGGTATTAAGTTATAATCGATATGTGGTTTTTGACCCGCTAATATCTCAGCAACCAAAGTACCTTCTTCTTCAGCTTTGTGAGCTAACATGGCACCTTTAATAACATCGCCAATAGCGTAAATATTATCGGCACTTGTTTTCAAATGCTCATCAACAATTACTTTACCTCTATCGTCAAGTTTTACACCTGCAGCATCAGCATTCAATCCGTCGGTATATGGTTTTCTACCTACGGCAACCAAGCAATAGTCACCTTCAAAAACAACCTCTTGACCTTTTTTATCGTCAGCCTTAACAATTACCTGATCACCTTTTCTTTCAACCGACTTCACTTTGTGCGATAATGCAAATTTTACTTTTTGCTTTTTCATCACCTTCGTCAACTCTTTCGAAAGCGCAGCATCCATACCAGGTATAATGCGATCCATGTATTCAACTACAGTAACTTCTGCACCAAGTCTTTTGTAAACCTGACCTAATTCAAGACCAATTACACCACCACCAATAACTATCATGTGTTTTGGTATTTCTTTAAGCTTTAAAGCTTCTGTAGAAGTAATTACTCTTTCTTTATCTAATTTTATAAAAGGTAAAGTAGATGGTTTAGAACCTGTAGCGATAATGATATTTTTTGCTTCAATTTCTTCTGTTTTACCGTCGTTCTTTTTGATATTGATATGCGTAGCATCTTTAAAGCTACCGATACCTTCATAAACGGTAATTTTATTTTTATCCATCAAGAATTCAATTCCCTTGGTGGTCTGATCTACAACGCCTTGTTTGCGTGCGATCATTTTCTCTAAATTCACTTTAATCTCACCAGGAATTTCAATACCATGTTCTTCAAAATGCTTGGTAGCATCTTCATAATGATGAGAAGAATCTAACATCGCCTTAGAAGGAATACAACCAACATTTAAACACGTACCACCCAAAGTGGAATATTTTTCAATTATTGCGGTTTTCATACCTAGTTGTGCACAACGTATCGCTGCTACGTATCCTCCAGGTCCTGAGCCTATAATGGCTACATCATATTGATCCATAAAATATTTGTTTTCTAATGTCTTACAAAATTAATACTATTTTTAGTTTTAAAGGGGTATAGCCGTAGAATGCTTTACCTCTTTTATGGTAAAAGAGCTTTGAGTACTACCGATATGATTCATAGCCGTTAATTTATTGACCATAAAATTTCGATACGCCTCCATATCTTGAACGTGTATTTTTAAAAGGTAATCGTAATCGCCACTTAAATGATGACATTCTACCACTTCTTGTAAACGCATAACCTGAGCTTCAAATTGTGCAATATTATCCTTCACATGCTGTACCAATTTAACATGGCAAAAAACAGTAAAATTTCTATCAACTACTGCCTTATCTACCAAGGCCACATAACTTCTTATAGCCCCTATTCTCTCCAACCTTTTTATACGCTCGTAAATCGCGGTTGTTGAAAGGCCTAATTTCAAAGCATATTCTTTGGTAGTTTTCTTACTATCTGCTTGCAAAAGTTCTAAAAGACTATTGTCGGTTTGATCTAGCTTCATAGTGATTGTAATTCTTATTAATCCAACTAATTTAAGAAAATACAGGTTCAAATTCTAAATAATTTTAAATATTAGTTTTAAAATCTAATAATAGAAGTTCATCTTGACAAATTTACTACCAAACCCTATTTTTACTTAAAATAATATCTCATGAGCCAAAAGAACAGCAACGACTTACAAGATTTACAATATTTCGGAGAATACGGCGGAGTAAATCCTTCTATATCCGATTCATCTACCTATACCTTTATATCCGCAAAAACAATGTTCGATACGTTTGAAGGTAATACCGAAGGATGTTATTTGTACAGCAGACATTCTTCGCCATCAAATTTATATTTAGGCGAGGCATTAGCCGCGCTAGAAGGTACAGAAAGTGCAAATGTAACTGCTAGCGGCATGGGTGCTATTACAGCTGTTATTTTACAATTATGTAATGCGGGCGACCATATTATTAGCAGTAGAACTATTTATGGTGGTACGTATGCATTCATGAAGAATTTTTTGATCAAATTCGGAATCAAAACTACCTTTTTAGACATTACCGATCTTGATGCTGTAGCGAAAGCGATTACACCAAAGACAAAAATGATTTATTGCGAAAGTGTTAGTAATCCGCTTTTAGAGGTTGCAGATATTTCAGCACTTTCACGCATCGCAAAGAAGAATGAATTACCGTTGATCATTGACAATACATTTTCTCCATTAACCGTATCACCTGCTAAATTAGGTGCCGATATTGTTATTCATAGCCTTACCAAATTCATAAACGGAACCAGCGACTGTGTTGCGGGTGTTGTTTGTGGCACAACAGAATTCTGTCTTAGTCTTAAAGATGTAAATAATGGTGCAGGTATGCTTTTAGGCAGCACTCTTGACAGCATGCGTGCAGCTTCAATTCTAAAGAACATGCGCACACTTCATATTCGTATGAAAAAACACAGTGAAAATGCGCAGTATTTAGCCGAGAATTTCGAGAAAGACGGATTAAGAGTTGTCTACCCAGGACTCCCTTCTCACCCAGGACATTTAATTATGGAAGATCAAATGAATCCGGAATACGGATATGGCGGATTAATAACCATGGATGTAGGTACCCTTGAGAATGCCAATGCATTGATGGAACTAATGCAGGAGAGAAAATTGGGTTATTTAGCTGTTAGCCTTGGGTTTTACAAAACATTGTTCAGCGCACCCGGAAGCTCTACTTCATCAGAAATTCCGCTAGAGGAACAAGAAGAAATGGGACTTGGAAATGGATTAATTCGATTTTCAATTGGTTTGGATGATGACATTCAAAGAACCTATACATTAATGAAAAAATGCCTGACAGACCTTAATATACTGGATGTCAAAAGCATGAAAGCCTAAATTTTCAATAATAAAATGAGTTTGCACAACCGTTACAGAAATCGTAATATTACGTAAAAACCAAACTCACTTTTTATGTCAGACCATAGCACCAACGAACACAGAGAAAACGAGCATATTGTAGCTAACAAGGAACTTAACCTATTAGAAGCGCTTATTCCCGTGGTACTTTTAATGGCGATGTTGGCCTATAATATATTCTTTGCAGATGGCGAGTGGTTCGGTGAATACTCTAATCAAATAATTTTGTTAGTTGGCGGGGTATTTGCGGCAATTGTTGGCTTTTTAAACAAAACAACATTTGCAACTATGATCACAGAAATTTACGAGAACCTTAAAAGTGTTTTTGTTCCTATTATGATTTTGTTTCTTGTTGGTGCTTTAGCTGGTACATGGTTAGTAAGTGGCATAATACCCGCAATGGTATATTACGGATTAAAAGTATTGAGTCCGTCAATATTTTTACCTGCATCGATAGTTATCGCAGCTATTATATCTATTGCCACAGGTAGTTCTTGGACAACCTCTGCAACAGTAGGTATTGCACTAGTAGGTATAGGTACTGCTTTAGGCATACCGACAGGCATGATAGCAGGTGCCGTTATTTCAGGAGCTTATTTTGGTGATAAAATGTCACCTTTAAGCGATACTACTAACTTAGCCCCGGCAATGGCAGGTACAGATTTGTTTACGCATATTAAATATATGTTCTACACCACGGGTCCGACAATTTTAATAACGATTATAGCATTTTCAATTATTAGTTTAAATATAGATACTACCGGTAATGCAGATGTAACCGGATTATTAGACACTATTGCCCAAACCTTTAATATTACACCGTATTTATTTATAGTTCCGGTAGCGGTAATTGCGCTGATCTTACTTAAGACCAAGCCCTTAATTGCATTAGGAGCAGGAGTGGCACTAGCTGCCATATTCGCAATAATCTTTCAACCTGAAATTTTAGCAACCATTTCAGATTCAAACGTAAGTGCTATCATAAACTCCATATTAACAGACACCGCTATAGTAACCGATAACGAGAAGCTTAATGAGCTATTTAGCTCTGGCGGAATGAACGGTATGCTCTGGACGATTTATCTTATTTGTTGCGCTATGGTATTTGGCGGAATTATGGATGGTATCGGAGCATTATCGAGAATTACACAATCTTTACTTTCTGTTGCGAAAAGTGTCTTTGGTCTTTTTTCAAGTACTGTTCTTAGTTGTATAGGATTAAATGTTATTGCAAGTGATCAATATTTGGCTTTGGTAATACCCGGTAAAATGTTTAAAAAAGCATATCAAGATAGAGGTCTTGCTCCTGAAAATTTAAGTAGAACCTTAGAAGATTCCGGTACAGTAACCTCAGTATTAATACCTTGGAATACTTGTGGGGCCTACCAATCTGGAGTGCTAGGTGTTAGTGTGTCAGAATATTTTGTATTTGCCATATTTAACTGGTTAAGTCCTATCATGACATTGATATTTGCTGGCTTTAATATTAAAATTAGACAACTAGTAAAAAAAGAATCTTAACTAAAGTTTCTTTTTATGGGCTTTTGCATCATAAACCTTGCAATCTGCTAAAAATAACCCCCAGAATTTAACCCTTTCGCATTAAATTAGGGCTATTTTTTGAGCTATTCAAAATAGTTATTCTACCATTGAAATTTCTAATTTAGAAAGTCTTTTAACGCGCCATCAAGTCTTAATTTTGCTTTATAATTAATTATAAAACGAAAACTTATTATGGCATTTGTAGGAAAAAAATTCCCAAATATTAGTGTTAATGCAATGAACGACATGGGCGATACTTTTAAGCTTAATGTCTTAGAAGAAGCTCAAAAGAATAACAAAAAGGTTGTTTTATTCTGGTATCCAAAAGATTTCACTTTTGTATGCCCTACTGAACTTCACGCATTTCAAGCTGCTATAGGTGAGTTCGAAAAAAGAAACACCCTAGTAATCGGTGCTTCTTGTGATACTCCAGAAGTACACTTCGCATGGTTAAGTACTGAAAAAGACAATGGTGGTATTGAAGGTGTTACATATCCAATAATAGCAGATAGCAACCGTAACTTATCTAGTATTTTAGGCATTTTAGATATTCAAAATGAAGTGTACGATGAAGAAACAGGTACGGTTCAAGTAGAAGGTGACAATGTCACTTACCGAGCTACTTATATTATTGATGAAGAAGGTGTTGTACAACACGAAAGCATCAACAATATGCCATTAGGTAGAAACGTTGGTGAGTATTTACGTTTGGTAGATGCTTTAACGCATGTACAAGAGAAAGGTGAAGTTTGCCCAGCAAACTGGGAAGAAGGTAAAGATGCCATGTCTGCAAATAGAGACGGTGTTGCTAGCTACCTTTCTGCACACGCAAACTAATAAAAATTTTAAACGAACGTGAAGCACTTTGCTCCATGTTCGTTTTATTAATCCTTAAATAACTTCATATTATGTTATTAGAATTAGAACAAGATAATTTACAGGAAATCATAGATAACAATCCTAATGTTGTAGTACAGTACTCAGCAACTTGGTGTGGCAACTGTAGAATAATGAAGCCAAAATTTAAAAAAGAAGCTTCGCAAAATGAGAACATCACTTTTGTGTTGGCAGATGCAGAGAAATTTCCTGAATCTAGAAAACTGGCAGATGTAAGCAACTTACCTACTTTCGCTTCTTTCGAAAAAGGAAAAATTAAAAATCAGGTTCAAACAAATAAGTACGACCTATTAAAAGATTTGATCAGTGAGATTACCCCTAATTAAATTACTGACAGAGTTTATTGAAGAAAAAGATAGCGATTACATTCTAGAGACCATCGAAACTTTAGAAGCGTTAACAGAGTTACCTTCTTTAAAAGATGAAGAGCTAGACGTAATCGGTGAACTTATTTCAAATATGTATGGCGCCATAGAAGTTGCGAACAGCATACAACAAGGGGTACCTAAAAAAGATGCTATGAATCAATTTATGCAACGCGTTTTAGGTTCCATAGATAAATAATAGCTTTCAAAAAAGCATAAAGTCCTTTCTAATTCGAAAGGACTTTTTTTTACCCTATTCCCTATCGTTTCAACTTTATATTTTATAATTTCACACTTTCAATCTTAAAAAGATAAAAATTATGGCTTCGGTTACACTAAAAGGAAATGAAATACACACTTTAGGAACTTTACCTGCAACAGGTGTAAAAGCTCCAGATTTTCAATTGACTAAAAATGATCTGTCTACAGTAAAACTTTCAGATTATGAAGGTTCAAGAGTAGTTTTAAATATATTCCCAAGCGTTGATACTGGCACTTGCGCACAATCTGTTCGTCAGTTCAATAAAGAAGCTGCAGAACTTGACAATACAATCGTTTTATGTATTTCAAAAGATTTACCGTTCGCACAAGCAAGATTTTGTGGTGCAGAAGGAATCGAAAATGTTGAAATGCTTTCAGATTTTAAAGATGGTAATTTCGGTAAAGGTTACAGCGTAGCATTTTCTGACGGACCATTAGCTCCATTGCTTTCAAGAGCAGTTGTTGTAGTTGATGAAAAAGGAAATGTATTATACACTGAGCAAGTAGCAGAAACTACCGAAGAGCCAAATTACAAAGCAGCGTTAGAGGCGTTGATGAACTAAAAATAAACGACACTCATGCCAAAAGAATCCTTTTTGGTCAATCGTATTAAAAGTGTTGGCTTTGCCTTTAAGGGCGCCATGCTTTTAATACGTACTGAAGCAAGTATAAAAATTCAAGTTTTCATTGCCATTGTAATGACCGCTCTAGGCTTTTATTTTGATATATCCCACACAGAGTGGATACTTCAAATCTTTGCCATAGCCATGGTTTTAGGCATAGAGGGCATGAATACTGCCGTAGAGAAAATTGCAGATTATATTCAGCCAGAATTTGACGTTAAAATCGGATTTATTAAGGATATTTCGGCAGGGGCTGTCATGTTAGTTTCTATTGCTTCAACTATTATTGGCCTTATCATTTACTTGCCTAAGATTATGTAAGCCTTCATATAGTCTAACATAGCTCATCGTAAATTTGTAATTTAGCATCAGAATAAAGTTTTAATGGCAAAAAAGGCAACTAAATCAAAGCCAAAACCTACTAAAAAAGGATCACCGTTTAAATTATCCAAACAGAATAAAATCATTTTGGGTAGTTTGTTGATGCTTTTTAGTATCGCATTGTTCTTCTCGTTTATATCATTTTACTTTAACTGGCAAGATGATCAAAGCTTGTTGTCTGAATTTAAAGACCGTAATGAACTTGCTAAAAACTTATTGAACAAATTTGGCGCCAGCATTAGCCACTTTTTTATGTACAAGGGCTTTGGGTTAGCTTCGTTAATTCTACCTTTTCTTATTTGTATTACAGGTATCTACCTCTTCTTAGGTCTTCCTTTAAAAGCCTTATTCAAAAAATGGATTTGGGGGTTGCTATTTGTTATATGGATTTCAATTGCCTTAGGTTTCTTTGCTACTTCAAGTCCGTTACTTGGCGGATTGGTTGGTTTTGAAATGAATGATTTCTTACAGGACTATGCTGGTAAAATTGGGGTGCTATTATTATTGGTATTCGGACTCATATTTATTCTTGTTAGACTCTTTGAAGTAACTCCTGAAGGAATTTCATCATTCTTTAAATCAAGAAAAGAAGCTATATCAACAGAGTTCAAAGCAACCCAAGAACGAAAGGCTAACAGAAAGAAAGAGCAAGAAGAACAAGAGGAAGAAGATTTACTAATACGTTCGTTAGAAGAAGAAGCTCCTGTAATTATAGATACCTATACTCATAAAACTGAAATTCCGCATTTAGAAAAAGAAGTGTCAGACTTTGAAATTACCGCTCCAGAACCTGAAGAGACATTGGCAATGGAGGTTGAACATGTTATTGAAGAACCAGAAGAAATTGATATTCTTGCCAATAAACTTGTAGATGATTTTGGAGAGTTCGACCCTACCCTAGAATTGGGCAACTACAAATTCCCTACGCTTGATCTTTTAGATCCTCATGGAGCTACTGGTGGCATTACCATTAATCAAGAAGAATTAGAAGAAAACAAGAACAAAATTGTTGAGACCCTAAAAAATTATAAAATAGGAATTGCCCAAATTAAGGCAACCATTGGTCCGACTGTAACATTATACGAAATAGTACCAGAAGCGGGTGTTAGAATATCGAAAATCAAAAACCTAGAAGATGATATTGCACTATCACTAGCGGCATTAGGTATTCGTATTATTGCCCCAATACCTGGTAAAGGAACAATAGGTATTGAAGTACCTAACAAAAACGCGTCTATTGTATCTATGCGTTCGGTAATTGCATCTAGCAAATTTCAAAAAGCAGAAATGGAATTGCCTATCGCCTTCGGTAAAACGATTAGTAATGAAACCTTTGTTGTCGATTTAGCTAAAATGCCACACTTACTAATGGCAGGTGCTACCGGTCAAGGTAAATCGGTTGGTTTAAATGCGGTACTTACATCGTTACTATATAAAAAGCATCCGGCAGAGGTGAAATTCATTTTGGTCGATCCTAAGAAAGTTGAACTTACCCTTTACAATAAAATTGAGCGTCATTTTTTAGCTAAACTTCCAGATTCTGAAGAAGCGATTATAACAGATAATACAAAAGTAATTCACACACTGAATTCACTTTGTATTGAAATGGATAATAGGTACGAATTGTTGAAATTAGCCATGGTACGTAACCTAAAAGAATACAATACCAAGTTTAAGGCGAGAAAACTGAATCCGAATGACGGACACAAATTCTTACCCTATATAGTTTTAGTTATTGATGAGTTTGCCGATTTGATCATGACCGCCGGTAAAGAGGTAGAAACACCCGTAGCAAGGCTAGCGCAATTAGCGAGAGCAATTGGTATACATTTGATCATTGCGACGCAAAGACCTTCTGTAAACGTTATTACAGGTATCATCAAAGCCAACTTCCCCGCGAGGTTAGCTTTTAGGGTAACGTCTAAAATAGATTCAAGAACTATATTAGATACCGCAGGTGCCGATCAATTAATCGGTAGAGGAGATATGTTATTTACGCAAGGTAACGATGTTACCCGTATTCAATGTGCATTTGTTGACACGCCTGAAGTAGCCAAAATAGTCGATTTCATCGGCAGCCAACGTGCCTACCCAGATGCGCATGAATTACCTGAGTACGTTGGTGAAGATTCTGGCACGAGTCTTGATAATAACGTCTCTGAAAGGGATGCAATGTTTCGAGAAGCTGCTGAAGTTATCGTAATTGCACAACAAGGTTCAGCCTCATTAATTCAACGAAAATTGAAATTAGGCTACAATAGAGCCGGTAGAATTATTGATCAGTTAGAAGCAGCGGGCATTGTAGGTCCTTTTGAAGGCAGTAAGGCACGACAGGTTTATGTATCTGACATGGTTGCCCTTAAACAAATTTTGGATAATGAATAATATTAAAAAGATGAAGAAAATTATTTTTATTTTGACGATTATGCTTACCGCAACCTTTGCAAATGCACAAGGTTCAGATAAAGCAAAAGCATTATTAGATGAAGTTTATAATAAAGTACAGAGCTATGACAACATCTTTGTAGACTTCAAATTTGATTTAAAGAATGCAGATGCAGGTATTAACCAAGAGACAAGAGGAGATGTTACCCTTGCAGGTAATAAATACATGTTCAACTACTTAGGTTCTCAACAAATTTTTGATGGAAATAAAGTATACACTATCGTACCAGAAAACGAAGAAGTTACTATCGAAGATAAGTCTGATGATGAAAATGCGATGACCCCTTCTAAGATGCTGACTTTTTATAAAGAAGGACACAATTATGCTTGGGATATTCTACAGGATATTCAAGGAAGAAAAATACAATACGTAAAATTGACACCAATTGATTCTGATACCGAAATTAAATTGAGGTTATTAGGTATTGATATGGGTACAAAGCACATTTACAATTTAATTGAGACAGGTAAAAACGGTACAAAAACCACAATCACTGTTAATTCTTTTAAAACAGATCAAACATTGTCCAAAACCTTATTTACTTTTGATGAAGCTAAATATAAGGGTGAAGGCTATTTCATTCTAAGAAATTAGAACTATTGAGAATACTAGACCGATATATCCTATCAAGGTTCATTTTTAATTTTGTCAGTTCGTTTGTAATATTGATGTTCATCTTCATATTTCAAACGATCTGGCTTTTTATTGATGACCTCGCGGGTAAAGGTTTAGATATTGTTATTATAGGTAAGTTCCTCTTTTATTTAATGCCTGATCTTACTGAAAAAGTACTACCATTAACCGTACTTCTATCTTCTATACTAACTTTTGGATCTATTGCCGAGAATTATGAATTCGCGGCCATGAAAGCATCGGGTATTTCGCTGCAACGATCTATGTTGAGTTTAATCGTATTCGTGACCCTCTTAGGCGGAGTCACTTTTTTCTTTGCCAATAACGTCATCCCCCTATCACAGCGAAAAATATATAACCTTCGTAGAAATATTGCCAAGGTAAAACCCGCAGCAGTAGTATCTGAAGGAGTTTTTAGTGATTTTGAGGGCATGAACATTAAGGTAGATGAGAAGTATGGCGATAATGACCGTTTTCTTAAAAATGTAATTATCCATAGAAAATCTGCAAACAACCTAAACACCACCGTTATTAAATCTAAAACGGGAGAATTAATAAGTAGCGAAGAGTCTGACCTTATTCAATTGGTATTAACAGACGGTCATTACTATGAAGATATTACTTCTAAGAGCAATGACAGTAAAATGAAATTCCCTTTTGCTCAGGCAGATTTCGATACCTACACTATGAATATCGAAATACCTGAAATAAATAATGACGAGTTAGAAGAAGAGCGAGATATTAGTACCGATAAAATGAAAAATATTTCTCGCCTATCGAAAGATATAGATTCATTACGAGGCGATAATTATCGGGTTGTACGTGCATTTTCTAAAAATGTGGAAAGTAGAACAGGTATGTTCGTACCGCTAATTGCTAAAAATCTAGATTCGACAAAAAGCCAGACAATTACTAAAAAAGATAGTCTCATTAATATAAAAGCGGAAAAATCAAAGGCAAATTTAGTTTTACAAGACTCCATTACTGAAAATATATTAATGCTTTTCCCCGATTGGCAACAGATACAAATTTTAAGCAGCGCTAAAAATGCCACCACAAGTATATTGGGTACCGTGAGTGGCAAAAAAGAAGAAATGCAGAAGCGATATAAAATCTACAACATGCATATTCTTTCGCTTCACAATAAATATGCATTAGCATTCTCTTGTATTATTCTATTCTTCGTAGGCGCTCCGTTAGGTGCAATTATCAGAAAAGGAGGCTTAGGTTTACCCATGGTGATAGCCATAGTACTCTTCTTAATCTATTATTTTATAGGAGTTTTTGCCGGCAATTATGCTAAAGAAGGCAATATACACCCAATGTTAGGTGCTTGGCTTTCTACGTTGATTATGCTGCCACTAGGGTTCATTTTAACCAAAAGAGCCACAGAAGATAAAGGAATGATGGATTTCGGATTTATAGCCGATTTCTTCAAAAAAATATTTAAGAAAAAAGATAAAGTTGATTCTTAACCATGACAGATCTTAGTACAATACAATTGAACAGTATAGAAGAAGCGATTGAAGATATTCGCGCCGGTAAAGTAATTATCGTAGTTGATGATGAAAATCGCGAGAATGAAGGAGATTTTTTGGCGGCTGCAGAACTTGCTACTCCAGAAACGGTCAATTTTATGGCTACCCATGGTAGAGGGCTAATTTGCGCACCTTTAACCGAAGGTCGTTGTAAAGATTTAGGATTACATATGATGGTAAGTACCAATACCGATCCTTTAGAAACGGCATTTACCGTATCTGTAGATTTAAGAGGTAAAGGAGTTACCACAGGTATTTCTGCCGGTGATAGGTCTAAAACTGTTATAGCATTAACAGAGAGTGATACAAAACCCCATGATTTAGCTAGACCGGGACATATATTCCCATTAGTAGCTAAAGAAGGCGGGGTTTTAAGAAGAACTGGGCATACCGAAGCAGCTATTGATTTTGCGCGACTGGCGGGATTACAACCTGCGGGAATTATCGTAGAGATAATGAATGAAGACGGTACCATGGCACGCCTACCCCAATTAGTCGATGTTGCGAAAAAATTCGATCTTAAAATTGTTTCTATCGAAGATCTTGTTGCCTATAGAATGGAACATGACAGCTTAATCGACAAAGAAATTGATTTTGATATTACCACTCGTTTTGGCGAATTTAGACTTCGTGCGTATAAGCAGACAACAAACAACCATATTCATATTGCCTTAACTAAAGCCTCGTGGTCATCTGAAGAAAAAATATTGACCAGAATCAACTCTACCCTCATCAACAATGATATTTTAGGAACGTTGACACATAACCCAGACGAAAAGTTAGAGGATATGTTCAACAAAATTAATGAAGAAGGTAAAGGAGCAATTGTTTTTATTAACCAAGATTCAGAATCTCTTAATATACTTTCTAGGTTAAAAGAGTTGAAAGAATTGCAAAAACAAGGCGTTCACAAAGCACCTAAGATTGAAATGGATAATCGTGACTTCGGAATAGGAGCTCAGATTCTACATGACTTAGGCATTCATAAAATGAAATTAATGACCAACAGTACCCAAGCGAAACGCGTAGGTATTGTCGGATACGGATTAGAAATTGTAGAATACGTGAAGTATTAATTCTCTAAATAAACTTTTCTAAAACGTCTTTCATTTTAGTTGCACGTTCAGCAACCTCTTCTTCTGTCCAGCTTAGTTTTACAAGACACGAGATGGTTCTGCCAATCCATGCGTCAGATTTTGAGAAGTCCGATTTTGAATAGTCAGGCAACTGATTAACAACCTCTTGAGGCAACTTACCTAAAGATCTCTTATGGATTAAATGCTCCCATTTTTTGTAGTAATGCCAGTTATTATCGAACCAATAAAAACAAGCGTCTACACCAGCCTCACCTAAAGCTGTATGCGCTTTTTTTGCTATTTCTGTAGTTGGCAAAAAGAAAGAGATAAACGAATAATTCTCCACCCCCCCTTCTGGTACTTTTCTAAATGTAATATTAGAAAGCGGTGATAAGGCATTTCTTAAAACAGTATAATTTTTCTTTTGGATAGATAAGAAATCATCCAATCGCTCAATTTGCGCACAACCCACGGCTGCATTTAATTCTGATATTCTAAAATTATATCCTAAAAACGGATGCGTTTCCGTTCCGCGATTGTTACCCACATGATCATGACCATGATCGGAGTAGTGATCTGCATTTATTTTATATTGTTCGTTGTTGGTAATGATTGCTCCGCCCTCGCCACAAGTTATTGTTTTCACATAATCAAATGAGAAACAGCCTAAATCACCATAACTACCCAAAGGTTTACCATCATAACTACCTCCTATTGCCTGACAGGCATCTTCTAACAGCAACAAATTATGTTTATCACAAATCCCCTTCAATGCACCTAGGTCAGCCATAGAACCGCACATATGAACGGGCATGATTACTTTAGTTTTATCGGTGATAGCATTTTCAACTGCTTCAGGACTTAAGGTTAAAGTATCATCAACATCAACAAGAATGGGTATGGCACCAATAGCCAAAATAGATTCAAAACTTGCTACAAATGTAAAAGTTGGCATAATCACCTCGTCACCTGCTCCAACACCAGCACTTGCAAGCGCAACTGTTAAAGCAGCAGTACCACTACTTACCAATTGCGCATACTTAGTTTCCATTCGCTTCGATAAAGCAGCTTCAAGCTCTAATGCCTTCCAATGGTTATTTCGCATTCCGTCAAAGCCGTAACGCATTAATACACCTGAATCTAAAACATCTTGAACTTGACTTTTTTCTCTCTCTCCAAACAACTCGAAACCTGGCATGCTATCTTATTTTATATTGTACTACAAATTTTGCTTAAATTATTGGTAAAACCAAAGTTTTATGACGAGTATCGATACCATAAAAATCAAGAACTTTTTTAAGAAGCCATCACCCAAATTTACGGGAACCCTGCTCGCCAACCACGCACCGCTACCATTACCAATTGCCAGTATTAAACCAATTTTCCAATTTACTTGATTGTTCCAGGCAAATACAATCAATGCTGAACCTATATCAAAGGTGTATCTAAATATGATAGAAATTGACCAAATGACAATTGGTCAAATTAAACTCCATTAACTGATAATAACCGAAGTCAAGAAAATAGACTACTGAAAGTTATATAGCGCAGAACGATTATATAATGACAAATTTTTAAGCCAAAAAATTTTAGAAAACTATTAATGATTTTAAACACTAATTTTACCGATTATAATATACCAAACTGCAACCTTTTCGGTTATAGTAGAAATCTTAATGTAGGTAATACGAGATGTTTAATAAAAAATATACACTTTTAGGCGAAACCATTCAGAAAGGCAAAGGTGCCCAATTGAATTTAGATATCGCAAAACTACATACCAGAACTAAAATTGAAGTTCCGGTAATTGTACAGCGCGGTAAAAAAGATGGTCCTACCCTACTCATTACAGGTGGTATACACGGTAATGAAATTAACGGTGTAGAAATTGTTAGGCAAATAGTCTCCAAAAAATTTAACCGACCAGAATGCGGTATGGTTATTTGTATTCCGGTGGTAAACATATTCGGTTTTTTGAACCAGGCACGTCAATTTCCTGATGGTCGAGATTTAAACAGAGTGTTCCCAGGTAGTTTACGCGGATCTCTAGCAAGCCGCTTCGCTTATCATTTGGTAAAAGATATTGCTCCGGTTATAGATTATTGTATTGACTATCATACGGGCGGTGACAGCCGCTTCAACGCACCACAGATTAGAATTGATAGTGATGATGTTGACGGATTAGCGTTAGCGAAAGTTTTCGGGGCAGAATTCATTGTAAAATCTGCCGGAAGAGAAAAATCGTTTCGTGAGACCCTTCATCAACTTGATAAAAAAGTATTACTATATGAGGGTGGAAAATCGCTTCATATTGATAGCGAAATTACCGATACTGGTATTGTTGGTGCACTGCGGATGATGCATCATCTAGGCATGCGAAATTTTGAAGAAGAACTTTCACAGTATGCTTTAAAAGAAACGGTACCGAAATTGGTTCATGCATCTAAATGGGTTCGAGCAAAACATTCGGGTATGTTTCACCCAACAATCAAAATCGGACAAGCAGTAAAAAAGGGAGAAGAAATAGGAAGCATTTCTGGTCCGTTCGGGTATTTTGAAAAGAAAATAAAAGCCAAAGAAACCGGATATGTAATTTGTATCAACGAATCACCAATTGTGAATCAAGGTGACGCTATTTTTCATATTGCTTACGATATTGAGTAGAATTAAAATGCTTAATAATTTTCAATAAGTAAGGGCTAAAAAGTTAAAGATCATCTGCAATTGAAATCTGCTATCTTACTGACTGAAGGATCATTAACATTACAATTAACACCAACTTAAGCAGCCTGATATGTCAATTAAATAAACACTGAAATTTAGTATTTCTCTGTTTACATAAGATAATAATTTATCAATTTTCCAATCGAGGCTACTTATTCTTAAAAAATCAATTCTTACCCTGTTATTTATCAAATTTTCAGCACTTTATATCAATTATCAAGTACTTTTTCAACACTACAATTGCTTAATTTAAAGTTAAAGATCCTCTCAAGTTGAAATCTTGTATAACATTGATTACATTAGTGTTAAGGGTAATTAAAAACTACTTTTTTGCATGACTGAAATAGAAAAAACATTAGATAATAAAAGTGTGCGCCCCACTGCTATGCGTATACTTATTTACAAATTCATGGCAGGCAAACAAAATGCCGTTGCCCTTACCGATATTGAGAACGCTTTCGAAAAAGCGGAGCGTACAACGTTGTATAGAACTTTAAAAACATTTGAAGAAAAAGGCATTGTTCATCAAATAGACGATGGTACCAATATATCAAAGTTCGCAGTATGCGAGCCCGGTTGTAATTGCGAGATTGACCAAGATCTTCACTTACATTTTCACTGTAGTCAATGTGATAAAACCGTTTGCTTAACCGAACATAAAATACCGCATATCAATTTGCCCGCAGGTTATATTGCCGAAGATGCCAATTTGGTCATTAAAGGAATATGCGATTCGTGTAGCGATCATTAAATGCACTTCTGTTGCACGATCTCTTTTCAGACCTTGCAAGTATTATGAAAAAGAAAAAAATAGACCTACAATCACTTACGCCAACGCAAAGCACTTGTGCTCATTGCAGCGATGACGAACATACACACGAAGCTGCACCACATTCGTCAAACTTTAAATTATACTTACCGGCAATCATCAGCTTTACGATGTTGGTCATTGGTATAGCCTTGGACTATTTTAAAATTTTTACATTCTTTCAAGGCTACATACGTTTAGCTTGGTATATCACGGCATACATACCTGTTGGTCTACCTGTACTAAAAGAAGGATGGGAAAGCATCAAAAAAGGGAATTTCTTCACCGAATTCTTTTTAATGGGTGTTGCTACCATTGGAGCATTTGGTATTGGCGAATATCCAGAGGGTGTGGCAGTAATGGTATTCTACGCAGTGGGTGAACTTTTTCAAAGTGCTGCGGTTCAACGAGCTAAAAGCAACATTAAAGCGTTACTTGATCTCCGACCGGATCAAGCTTTGGTATTCCGTGATCATCAATTTATTTCTGTATCTCCAGAAGAGGTAAATGTAGGAGAAAAAATACAAGTCAGGGTTGGCGAGAAAGTCCCGCTAGACGGTATTTTACTCTCAGAAAGAGGCTCATTTAACACGGCAGCTTTAACAGGAGAAAGCAAGCATGATACCCTTAAAAAAGGAGATGCTATATACGCCGGAAGCATCAATTTAGACGGAGTGGTTGAAATTGAAACCACTAAGGTTTTCAAAGACAGTTCTATTACCCGTATTCTTGATATGGTACAGAATGCCACTGCTCGTAAATCAAAGACAGAACTATTTATTAGAAAATTTGCAAAGGTCTACACGCCAATTGTCACCTATCTAGCTATTGCGCTGACCTTTCTACCGTACTTTTTTGTCGAGAATTATATTTTTCAAGATTGGCTGTATCGTGCATTTATATTCTTGGTTATTTCTTGTCCGTGTGCTTTGGTAATTTCTATTCCGTTAGGGTATTTTGGCGGATTAGGAGCAGCTTCAAGAAACGGAATACTATTTAAAGGCGCATCTTTCTTAGACACCATGACCAAAGTAAATACGGTGGTTATGGACAAAACAGGCACTGTAACCAAAGGTGTTTTTAAGATTAAGGATCTTGTTAAAGATCAGATCTTTACCGAGGCAGATTTCATGAAGTACTTGATCGCTATTGAAGAACAATCTACACACCCTATTGCGAAGGCAATTTTAGAATATAAGATTGATGGTATCAAGTTTAAAGCAACAGATGTCACTGAAATTGCTGGTAAGGGATTACAAGGAACGGTTAACCAAAAATCGGTCTTGGTCGGTAATAAAGCGTTAATGACGGCAAACCAAATTGAAGTTCCAACAGAGACCGACAGCATTGTAGAATCTATCGTAATGATGGCGATAGACGGAAAATTTGCAGGCTATGTTACTATTGCCGATGAATTAAAAGAAGATGCTTTAGAAGCAATCAAAGAAATGCGCAAAGCGGGAATTAATAAAATTATTATGCTTTCGGGGGATAAAGATTCCATCACCCAACAAGTAGCACAGCAATTAGGTATTGATTGGGCAAAAGGCGGGTTACTACCTGAAGAAAAACTGGAAGAAGTAGAGAAACTTAAGAAGAACCCGAACACCAAGATTGCCTTTGTCGGCGACGGAATTAATGATGCTCCCGTTCTTGCCATTAGTGATGTGGGTATTGCCATGGGCGGATTAGGTAGTGATGTCGCAATCGAAACTGCAGATGTTATTATACAAAATGACCAGCCTTCTAAGATTGCTACAGCCATTAAAATCGGGAATTCTACACGTAAAATTGTATGGCAAAATATTGCGTTGGCATTCGGGGTTAAGCTTATTGTTCTAGCCATGGGAGCAGGTGGATTGGCCACAATGTGGGAAGCTGTTTTTGCAGATGTTGGTGTTGCGCTATTGGCAATTTTGAATGCGGTACGATTGCAGAGAATGCAATGGAATTAACCGTCATTACGAACGAAGTGAAGTAATCTGTTTATTGGTAGCCTAAAACTCACTTGGTGTAGAAATTTGGCAGATTGCTTCGTCGCGAAAAGCTCCTCGCAAAGACGCAACCTAATGTCACTTCGAGCGCAGCCGAGAACTCTTAAGTTAGCATCTCACAAAGCTTGCATTTCGAATGCGCACAATATGACACCCTTACAATTTAACCGTCATTACGAACGAAGTGAAGTAATCTGTTTATTGATAGCCTAAAACTCACTTGGTGTAGAAATTTGACAGATTGCTTCGTCGCGAAAAGCTCCTCGCAAAGACGCAACCCAATGTCACTTCGAGCTCGGTCGAGAACTCTTAAGTTAGCATCTCACAAAGCTTGCATTTCGAATGCGCACAATGTGACACCTTTACAATTCAACCGTCATTACGAACGGAGTGAATTAATCTGTTTATTGGTAGCATAAAACTCACTTGGTGTAGAAATTTGGCAAATTGCTTCGTCGCGAAAAAGCTCCTCGTAAAGACGCAACCTAATGTCACTTCGAGCGCGGTCGAGAACTCTTAAGTTAGTATCTCACAAAGCTTACATTTAGAATGCGCACAATGTGACACCCTTACAATTCAACCGTCATTAAAAACATAGTGAAGTAACCTGTTTGTTGGTAGCCTAAAACTCACTTGGTGTAGAAATTTGGCAGATTGCTTCGTCGCGAAAATGCTCCTCGAAAAGACGACTAATAACAATCTGTCTTCAGCTGGTCGCTTTTTTCGAAAGCATCAAAAGTGATGGTTTGGTTTCCTTTTAGTACTTTTTCAATGACGTCTAGAACATCATGTTGCATGGCTAATGATCCGCAAATCATAATTGTACCTTTTTGATTGATTGTTTCCAAAACCAAATCCTTTTGCTCCAAAATGGCATCTTGAACATATTGCTTTTCACCCTCTCTTGAGAAAGAGGTGAATATTTTTAAATTTTCACGATTTGAGGCTGTTTTTTCAAAATTAGAAGCATAGACCTCCATAGAAGCTTTTTTACGCCCTCCCCAGAACAGCGATATATTCTGAGTTGTATTTTCTGAAATCATTCCTAAAAACGGAGCTATGCCGGTGCCATTTGAGATGAAAATTGAATTTTTTGAATTTTCCGGAAAATGGAAATGTTCGTTTCGGTCTATGGCAGCTTTTATAGTTTCACCAACATTTAATCCGAAGAGAAAATTAGAACCTCTCCCCAATTCGTGTTTTTTAATACTTAATAAAATTTCATCTTCAATTCTAGCAATTGAATATTGACGAACCGTTTCATCTGCATTTGGAAAAATAGCTAACAGATCTCCCGATGTAAACTCAATTTTAGATTGTGGTTTCAGTCTCAACAAAAAAGTATCATCACAATTCAATTCTGTTCGTTGAACAACGTCGAAGTCAATTTTCTTGTATCTCTTTTTCTTAACAAGTGGTCTTTCTACAGAAATCGTGAATCCGACTTTAGTAGTGTATTGAATTAACCACAGTTCAAAAGAATCGAAATCGGACTTGTTAATTTTAAAAAGTGGCAACTGCTGTTGAAAATTTTCAGCTTCTGATAATTGATTATCAAGTTCGATCGCGAACTGACAATAATCGGGATAATCTAAAGAACCGAAACCAATGACCGAAAAATCAATTTTATTCGGCTGCTGGATCTTAGAAAATAAAGCAGGAAATTTACGTGCATTCGTTGGTGGTTCTCCTTCTCCGTAAGTAGAAGTAAATACGATGATATTCGTCGCCTTAGGGTAAGTGGTGTATGTATTAAGTTCCGTCAAGTAAACGTTCTTTCCAACTTTTGTCAATCCGTTATAAAATCGCTGTGCAAAATCGAATGCCGTACCACTCTCCGACCCTACTAAAATTATATATTCACATTCATCTTTATCTAATACCTGGGCTATTCGTTTTCCTTTCCTTCTACGCCTCAAAGTCATTACGAAGCCTGAATACATAAAAAATAAAATGGAAGCACTTGCAAGTAAGAGTATAATAGACCAAATGACATTACCTTCACCCGTATGTAATACCAAACTTAACCGCGATGCCAATGTCACAAAAGGATAATTGCCACTACGTACTATAGCTCCGGTTTGCTGATTCACCGTTACTTCCCTATCCTGCAAGGCTATTACGTAATATTCTTCGGGATCATCTGAAAATGGGAATTCTACCTCTCGAATTTCTGCTAAGGTTGTCTCCTTAAAAAAAGGAATGGCCTTTATATTTTCGTAAACCTCAGCGTTATCATTAATAGTAGATTGTTGTTGCGCTACAATAGCATCAGGCAGTAGATTAAACTTTTCGGCAGATAAATAAACTCCGGTTAGGGCAAGAATTACAATAGGAATAAAGAACCAACGACTTAACACCACGTGGTATCGTAATTCAAAATAATCTTTCTGGACTTTAGAGAATAATTTCAAGAATCCGCCTTGGCGCTTAGCTAACAAAACTAAGCCTGTAATGGCAATTATTGCTAAGAGTAATGAAATAAGACCAACAAAGAAACGACCTATACTTTTTAAGAATAATGATCGGTGTACATTAGTCGCGAAGGTATAAATGTACAGACGCTCTTTTACTTCACCCAACTGCTCACCCGTAATGGGATTCACATAGACATCTAAAGTTTCCATATCCATCGTCAGTACTGAAGCCTTTACGAATCCTGATGATTCTACTTCTAAGCCTAAAACTTCGTCATAGGTATTCTTTAAAGCATCGATAGTAATAGCCAATGACACCTCTTCTAAATTTTCTACCGCATAGCCTTTTGATTGGTGAGAAATGGGTTCAACCGCCAAAATGATTCCCGTAACAGAAGCCACTATTAAGAATAGCGAGGATACCAGGGCAAGCGTAAGATGGCTATAGCGCCAAATAGAAATTGTCATTTGAATTGTTGAAATTTGTATTCTTAATTTATTTAAAAACTTCCAGAATGCGTGTACTAAGTCATTCTGGAAGAGTGATTGTGATTGTAAAAATAAACACACTAATTAATAAAACGTTATTACGAACAAAGTGAAGTAATCTGCTTGTTGCTAGCCGAAAACTAACATGCGGCTTTTATTCAACAGATTGCTTCGTCGCGAAAGGCTCCTCGCAAAGACGTTTTCAATTAAACCAAAATGTCATTTCGAGAGAAGTCGAGAACTCTTAAGTTAGTATCTCACAAACCTTGCATTTCGACTGCGCTCAATGTGACATGTAAACTATAAATCGTCACAATGTAATCCACTCTTGGTAACCAAAAAACCACAAGCCACCTAAATTGAGCAGATTGCTTCGTCGCGAAAAGCTCCTCGCAAAGACGTCTTCAATTATACCTAATGTCATTTCGAGCGTAGTCGAGAACTCTTAAGTTAGTATCTCAATAACCTTGCATTTCGCCTGCGCTCAATGTGACATGTAAACTATAAATCGTCACAAAGTAATCCACTCTTGGCAACCAAAAAACCACAAACCACCTAAATTAAGCAGATTGCTTCGTCGCTAAAGGCTCCTCGCAAAGACGTTTTCAATTAAACCAAAATGTCATTTCGAGAGAAGTCGAGAACTCTTAAGTTAGTATCTCACAAACCTTGCATTTCGACTGCGCTCAATGTGACATGCTAACATCAAAAACGTCATTACGAACAAAGTGAAGTAATCTCTTTATTGGTAGCTGAGAACTCATACGGTATCTAAATTTCACAGATTGCTTCGTCGCAAAGACGTCTTCAATTACAATTATTACTGAGGCAGCATACGTACGTAACGAATGAATCCTTTACCTTCTACTTTAGTTGTTAAGTTTGCTGTTGTCAACGGAAATTGAATATCATCTGCATAATACCCTTGATCCTCAACAGAAGTTTCAAAACGAAGGCTATACCCCTTATCTATTTTATCCGTAGGAATTTGCAAAACATTTAATGCACGTTCTCCGCCACTGATGGTCTCACCAGAAATAGCATCTATATTCGGGCGATTTTTTCCGTAGAACTTCCACCATTCTGTAATCTCACTGTACCATTCACTGTCTTTACCTTGCACATAAATAGTCTCTACATATTGATTATCGGCATCGACGATAGAAACGATCAAATAGGCACCTTCGCCAGCATAATTTGTTAATTGAATAAGACACTTTACAGGCGTTTTATCTAACGGTGTGAAGGCTGTTAATAAAGACCCGACCAATAGCACTGCCGGAATGTATTTTAAAAATCTTTTCATCTATAATAAGTTTATAATCTAATAAATATGTAATGTTATCAGTTAATTCGATTATTGCTTTAAAAAATCTAGCGATGTGTTCCCTTTCTGCAACACCTCGTTCTCACTTGCCAAATCGTATACCGTTTCTTCAAAATCAGTTGTACTCTTTACGTCTGCACCTTTAGTTAACAGGAATTTAAGTAACTTATCATTCTCAGCTTTCATAGCCGCTAAATGCAACGCCGTTACCCCTTCATCATTCTTAGCATTGATATCGATATTAAAATCAGACACTTTTTTCAATAAATCAAGGTCATTTTTCTTAGCTGCCACGTGGTACAAAGTGTTCCCTTCGCCTTGAACAGTATCAAATTTTAATCCTTTAGATTTCAACAATGCCAATTTCGCATCAAAAGCAGCAGCATTTCTTTTGCTGAATGAATCTGCCAAGTAAAAAGCCGCAGTATTTCCGGTAGCATCTTTTGCATTGATTTCTGCGCCTTTGTCTATTAGAAATGCTACAACATCTGCAGTATTATCATGAGCCGCAAGCATAAGTGCAGTTTCTCCACTATTATTGGCTGCATTGATATTCGTTACATTTTTAGCTAATAATTGAACTATAGCAAGTTCGTTTCTAGCAGCAGCATTTAAAAACGGAGTATCACCCTCTTCATCTGCCTGATTTACATCTGCGCCAGCTTTAAGAAAAAGCTCAAAAATAGCAGCGTCTTTATTTCCCGAGGCTAAATTATGTAATGGCGTACTACCATTTTTCTGTACAATATTAGGTTCCAAACCTAGACCTTTTAAATAGGTATAAACAGGTAGATCATTACTGAATCCGCGTCCGCCTTGAGAAGCGAACATAAAAGCATTACCACCATTATTGTTTAACGATTTATAATCAACGCCCTTCTCGACCAGCAATTTTAGAAAATCGATATTTCCTTTTTTAGAAGCGTAATTGAAAATTCCGTTGCCGTCATTATCCTTACTATCTAAAGCAAGACCTTTACTTAAAAAGAAATCTAATTCTTTTTCGTTCTTTAAAGAAGCTGCGGCTAACAATAATACGTTAGCACCATGTTCATTCTTCTCTTCAGCCAAATTCACACCTTTCTTTTCGAAAGCATTATAAACGGCAGGGTTTGTAAGTCCCGCATTCGCACCAAAAGCAAGCGGAGTAAAACGATGACTATCTAACGCAGTTACCGAAGCACCATTATCTAATAAATATTGAACCAATTCGGCATCGCCAGAATAACTGGCCCAATGTAAATAGATACGGCTATCATGGGTTTTCTTATCTACACCATTACCTTCTAAAGAAAGCAAGTACTTTATTACCGAGGTATCTGCCTTAGAGGTAATTGCCAATGTAGTAGCGTCAAAAGCATTATCGTCAAATGCCGTTGGATCGTTACCCTCTGCTATCTTTTGTTTTACGGCCGCAACATTTGGATTGCTTTTCCAGAAACTACGATCTAATAATTCATTCTTTTGCTGTGCAATACCTGAGAAGCTAATAAGCAACAGTGCGGCAAGGGCTATTTTACTTATAATTTTCATATTCTTATTTTTTAACGAATGATTCAATTACTTCTTCAATTTCATCTTCTTGATCATACTCTTCATCAAAAAGATATTTATACAATACTTTATTATCTACTTTCTCTTCTAAAGACAAGTCTTTATTACGACCATAAACAGCATCCCACTTAGAACGTACAATGGTCCATTTCTCCGTATTTTCTTTCCACCAAGCAGCAGCAGCGGCACATTTACTATCGTCAACCTTTACATACGTGTTATAGCCTTTTTCTTTCGCAAGCATAACATCTGGTTTACCAGCTTCGCGAATAACCTTAGTATTATCTTGATCATGTAGCCAACCGTAACTAGTAATCTCGTGACGGTTACCTCTTGCTGTTAAGTTATAATCACTTCTGGTGGTATACTCACGTCGTGGTAAGGGCGCATCGGCAGAATTTTCCCAATAGCTTTTACCATCTACATGCACCCAAGAAGAGGAACCTTCGTACCGCGGACTATCATCTACCTGAAACACTTTCTGTGTCCACTGTCCTTTTACATTATCAGCTGGTAGCTTTTTAAATGTCCATGAATTATCGGCATTATAAGAATATAGGTCGGTGTTCTCGAACAACCAATCTTGTCTCCAATGCTTTACAATATATGGCTCTGCCGGGCTACCTACTTGTAATAAATGTTGAATAGAAATTTTATCTTCTTCATCTGCTATAAGCTCTGCCCACTCTAACCCTTTATCAACTTTGGTTTCAGAGGGCTTATATAAAGAATCTGTACTATAATTAAAGGTTTCTGCGAAGTTAAACGTCACTTCATAGCAACCACACATGCTTTTTATAGCCTCACGGTCTTTCTTCTTTTTATCTTTTTGAGAAAAGGCACTTATAGTAAAAACTAGTGCCAGGATAATAATACTGGGTGTTTTCATAAGGTAAAGATTTATTGTTTTTAGGTTCGAGGACAAAAATAGTTATTTTTATTTATTCTAAATAAGAATAAACTATATATTTGCTCCGTATTAAGAATAATTCTAAATAAGAATAATGCGATTTTTGTTTGCCACATGTTCCCTACTTATCTGCTGTCAATTTACAATGGCACAAAGCCAGACTGAAAATGCTAATGACTCCATCTTATCGCAGCAATTAGATGAAGTAATAGTCACCGCAACTAGAACCCAACGCCAATTATCATCTTTACCCCTGCCTGTTACTTTAGTAGGAAGAAAGCAAATTGTAAAATCGGGCACGGTTCGTTTAAACGAAATACTAAATGAGCAAACAGGTATTATAACCGTAGCTGATGAAAGCGGATTTCAAGGTGTGCAAATACAAGGCATAGCATCCGATTATATTCTTATACTAATCGACGGTGTTCCGCTAGTTGGTAGAAGTGCCGGTAATTTTGATTTAAGCCGACTTACCGTTGGTAATATCAAACAGATCGAAGTAGTCAAAGGTCCCGCAAGCAGTTTATATGGGTCTGAAGCTTTGGGCGGAGTAATCAATATCATCACGGAAAAACCTACCACTGAAGCTTTGAACGGTAATGCATCCTATAGAATAGGAAGTTTTACCCAACAGGATATCAATATTGATCTGAAACAAGGATTTAAAAAGTTTCGCTACGGATTTTTTGCAAACCGATTTTCATCCAACGGATATGACCTAAATGAAGATACAGAAGGGCAAACCGTAAATCCGTTTACGAACTATACTTTAAACGGAAGGGTGTATTATGATTTTAATGATAAACTATCCCTATTCACATCTGGGCGGTTTTATGACCAAAATCAAGATGCAGGTTTCACCCTAGACAGTATAGAATACGAAGGCGATACCAAAGAACGCGAATGGAACGCACATGCAAGACTAGACCATAAATGGACCCCAAATCTTACTATGGCTTATGAGCTGTACTATACCAATTACGTTACCACCGAATTATTGGCAGACCCCATCTCAACCGATGTACTTAGTGATAGCGATTTTAACCAGCAACTATTTCGACCAGAGGTTCGTGGTAGCTATTCATTTTCATCTTCAAACGACCATACTATTGGGTTCCAAAACGGAACTTTAACCGCAGGGCTGGGACTACAAGTTGATGAATTAGACAGAACCTATTTTGATGAAACAGTTAATTTCACGTCTGAATACGTATATGCACAGTACGATTTTAACCCTATTGAAAAATTAAATGTTATTGCCGGTGCCAGGTTTGACAATCACTCTGAATATAACAATCAATTCAGTCCGAAATTAGCTTTGCGTTATCAAGTAACCGACAACCTATCTATTAAAGGATCTGTAGGCTACGGCTTTAAAGCACCAGATTTTAGGCAGCTCTATTTTGACTTCACCAATTCTGCGGTTGGCTATACCGTATTAGGTTATAACGTGGCTCTAGATAAATTACAAGAATTAGAAGCGCAAGACCAAATTCTTAGTGTGCTTGTTACCGAAGATGACCTTAGTAAACCCTTAGAAGCAGAAAGTTCTATTGGCTACAATTTGGGTTTTAATCTAAAGCACGGTCGCGGTAACACCGAAGTAAATTTCTTTAGAAATGATTTTAAAAATTTAATAGATACCCGCATTATTGCCCGTAAAACCAACGGACAAAATGTGTTCAGTTACATGAATTTTGATGAAATATACACTACAGGTTTCGAAATCAACTCTGGCTATAAACTAACGAACGACCTAAATATAAGTGCTGGATACCAACTACTTTATGCCTTTGACAAACAGAAGAAACGAGATGTCGCAGACAATCAAGTATTCGTACGCGATGCAACAAACGGGCAATCGGTCGTATTATCACAATCTGACTATTTTGGGTTGGTCAACCGCTCTCGCCACAACGCTAATTTTAAGGTTTACTATGATATACCTAAGGCAAACACCAATGTAAATATGCGTGTATTGTACCGCAGTAAATATGCGCAATTTGACACCAACGGAAACGGACTCATAGATAGTTTTGACTCCAGTTTCATAGATGGGTACGTCACCGTAAACGCTGCGATAAGTAAAACATTTTATCAAGATTTTACACTACAGGTAGGTGCCAATAACCTTTTGGACTATACCGATAACAATATCCCGACGATGCCGGGAATTCAAGCATACATAAAACTTAATTATCAATTCTAACCCACCTGACAACGCGCAGGTTTTAATCACATTTACCATGACGAAGAACATTTTAGCAGTAGTATTTTTAGCGGTGACACTCGCTTCTTGTAGCAACGATGATGACAGTACACCAGCAGAACCAATACAAACCGAAACGGTGAGCAATCTATATGCTCCACAAACAGGAGGACAAGGACAACCTGTTGGCGGAGCGTTTACAAAGTTTGATTTTGAAACAGGTTTAGAGACCACAAGCGACACCGAGTGGGATGTTGCATTTAGAGGTAGCACTATTGCCATTAACGGTGGCGCCGTAACAGGTACCGAAGATGAACCAGAAAGAAACGGTAATGTTGGTGTAGCCGAAGTAACAGGTACTTTGGCAAGTGTAACCACAGCAGACGGACTCACTTTTAACCAAGATGCCGACGCATCATTTGCAATAGCAACAGGTAGTGATAATGGCTGGTACAACTATGCAGGCGACCCAACTCATTTAATTACACCTATACCAGGTAAAGTGTTTGTATTTAGAACTACAGCTGGCAATTACGCCAAAGTAGAGATTATTAGCTATTATGAAAACGCCCCTGCAGCACCAAATGCGTTTACAGATGCTACACCATATTACACCTTCAACTATGTATATAACCCTAACGAAGGGGAAACGTCTTTTGAGTAGTTTATTTTTTTAATTTAATTTGTTTATAAAAGCTCGTCTGTAAAGACGGGCTTTTTTTTGTTTTGTGAATACGACTTGTTAATACAGTTTAAAACTAGTAAGAGTTTTCTTCAAATGTAATTTGGTATATTGCTGATATAAAAGATATATATAACATATGTTCTATATATCTCATATTGGCAGGATATATAACATATGTTATATATTTAGTTGTTACCTGCAAGCTGAAAAAAAATGAAAAAAATAATTATCTTATTATTAATTGGAACAATATTCAACTCCTGTGGGGTCTTTTTACAAAATACTGGAGTTAAAAACTATTCACCAAAGGAAAAAATATCTCAAAATGGAATTAATAAATATCAATATGATTTTATTTATTTGAGCAGAATATTAAACGAAGGTTTTCCTGAAATCGATAGTGTTTTTCCAAAAACGGATAGAAACATTCAGGAGAAACAAACATTTGATAACTTATCCAAAAGCGATATAGATAATCTCGATTTTATTGTTCAAGCTAGAAAATACCTGTCCAATCTAAAAAATCAACACACCACAATTTATCTAAAATCCTATTTTGAAAAGGTCTACCCATTTGTAATTCATATTTTTGAAGATAATTGGTATTTAATAAGTATCGACCGCAAAAAAGACAGTTTGCTTCTTAGAAAAAGAATCAGAAATATCAACGGAATACCAACTGACGAAATTGAAAAAAAATTAATTGATTTTACCTTCGCTGAAAATAAAATCAATCAACAATATGAAATAAGAAACAAACAATTTTACAATAAACCTGAGTATTTGAAGGCTATAAACGTCATCGCTCAAAAAACAGAAAGCATAACTATTACTTTTGAAGATAATTCTGTTGTTAATCTTGTACCGACTTCAACAGACAAAGAGATTGTCGCCAATACCATTAAAATTAAAGAAAATAAAATAACCAAATTTCAAAATGAAACTTATCTATATAAAATATATCAGGATAAAAAATTAGGGTATCTACAGTTTAACAAATGTCACGACAAAATAGATATTTTGGACGGTATAGAAAGTTATGTAAAACCTTGGTTGCAACCAATAGCAAGAAGTTATGCGAAAAAACAATTTAAAAAAGAAAAACCTTCCAAAAGAATAGCACCTTACTACAATCCAAAGTATCCAGTATTTAAAGATTTTGTTTGGGAACTCATAGACAGCCTTAATAGCAATAACATTCATAATCTAGTTATTGACTTAAGAAATAACCCAGGTGGAAATTTAACGCTCGGAATCCAATTAATGTACTTTTTAACCGATAAAAAAGACCTAAAAGGATTTTCGGAATATGCATATACTTCCGAAATATATAAAAGCTATTTCCCAGATGAATATCAGAGCTTGAAAGAAAAGCACCCAAATGGTGTGCCTCAAAACAAACTGATTTTAAAAGAGAAAAATCTAAACCTGTTTAATGAAATTACTGATAGTACATCAAACTATTTTGTTCCTGAAAATCATCCTATTTTCAGGGGAGACATCTATATTCTTTCAAACTATAGAACGGGCAGCGCAGCAGCAATGCTGACAACTTTATTTCAGGACAATGGAATTGGTAAAGTGATTGGAACAAGCGTAGGAAATAATCCAATTGGAGCAACAACATATACACCTATGAAATTACCAAAAACAAAAGCCGATATTTCAATAGCAACAACATATATCGAAAGACCAAATAAATCACAAGGAAAATATCAAATACCCGATTATTGGATTGAATACTCTATAGAAGATTTAGAAAGTGGAATAGACCCATATTGGGAAAAAGTACAAGAGTTAATCACGAAAAAAGCCAGCAGGTAACAGTTTGTATAATGCATATGCTCCCTTTGGGAAGCAAACGCACCATACAAGAGACGTTGTAAAACATTTACCAAAAATTAAACAAAACTGAAAAATTTAACCAATGAAAGAAAAATTAATCATTTTGCTTTTATCATTTACATCAATAATATTTAGTCAAGAAAACCGTCAAATATCGGAAAATGAACTAGCCAAAGACTTTACAGTAAATATGATTAATGGAGAAATAATAAAACTATCCGATTTAAAAGGCAAAGTAGTGCTATTAAATTTTTGGGCGACTTGGTGCAAGCCTTGTTTAGAAGAGTTTGAAAAAATCCCAATAGAAATACTAAAGCCTTTTGAAAATAAAAATTTCATTTTTTTACCTATTTCTTCAGGAGAAAACGAAACTAAGGTTGTACGTAAAATGGAGAGGTTAAAAGAAAAGGGAATTGAATTCAATACCGGTATTGACAAGGATAAAATAATCGCTAATAAGTTTGAGGTTAAATCTATTCCAAAAAGTTATATCATAGACCAAAATGGAAAAATTTACCACATTAGCGAAGGTTATTCACTAAATGAATTGAGAAAAACTGCAGAAAAAATTGAAAAGCTACTGGATACAAAGTAAGTTGCAAAAAATACTCACTTATATCGTAAATCTAGATTTTTCGTTTAAACTAAAAAATAGAAATAATTATGAAAAAAAGCTATCTTATTATAATCAGTTTTATTTTATTCAATTGCAAACCAAATTCAATTTCTGAGTCTAAAAAGAAAGAAATTATTTCTGAATTAAACTCTATAAAAGAAATTGACCAGAAATATGCAGGGCTACCACCAAAAGAATTAATAGAAAATTATGGAAACAAAAAAGCTTGGGAAATTTTCGAAATCCGAAAAGATAGTGTTCGACTCCTGAACCAAGGCAAAATAAAAAAACTGTATGAGGAATATGGTTATTTAGGTTATAATAAAATTGGAAAAGAGGCGTCACATGATTTTTGGATATCTATACAACATGCGGACAATGACATTCAATTTCAGAGGAAAATGCTAGGAGAATTAAAAAAAGAAATGTTAAAAAATAATGCAAGTAAATCGCAATACGCTCTGCTTGAAGACAGAGTAAATGTGAATAGTGGTGAAAAACAAAGATTTGGAACTCAAGTAACATATAATTCATACGGGCAAGCAATACCAAAAAATGGATTAATCGATTCCTTAAATGTCGAAAAATTAAGAAAGGAATTTAACTTGCCAACTTTTCGTGAATATTATAACGAAATGACTACAAATCATTTTGAAATGAATATGACAAATATGCTCAAAAGAGGGGTTATGGAACCCAAACTTTATGAATAAAAACGTTTTACAAAGGACTATCTCATAAAGTGTGTAAATAAAAAAATAGCGGGGGCATGCCCCCGCTATTTTTTTAACTTTAAATTTTCACACCATTATGAAGAAAGAGGAATTATTCAACGATGAGTTCTTAAAACAGTTCAAGACCGGTGACGAGCTGAACGGTTTTCTGAAAGAACTCCAAAAACGTGGTATCGAGAAGATGCTGGAAGGCGAGCTTGACGGCCACCTCGATTATGACAAACATGGAAAGGCCAGGAACGGGAACACACGTAACGGCCATTCGACCAAAAAAGTCCGTACCTCCTTCGGGGAATCAAGGATCGCGGTGCCAAGGGACAGGGATGCCAGTTTCAACCCCATGATCGTGCCCAAGCGCGGTAATATGGTCGACGGTATCGAGAACGTGATCGTATCGCTCTATGCCAAGGGAATGAGCAACAGCGATATCGAAGAGCAGATACGGGAGGTCTACAACTTCGATATCTCCACATCCACCATATCGAGGATAACCGACAAGATCTCCGGGGACATCGTCGCTTGGCAGAACAGGCCATTGGAACCGATATACCTTATCGTCTGGATGGACGGGATCGTGTTCAAGGTACGCGAGAACTCGAAGGTCATCAACAAAACGGTCTATATCGCGGTAGGATTGCGCAGGGACGGTAAGAAAGAGGTCCTTGGGCTTTGGTTGGGCAAGAACGAGTCCGCCGCTTTTTGGATGAGCGTACTGACCGATATACGCGCCCGTGGCACCGAGGACATCCTGATAACCGCAACCGATAATCTGAACGGGTTCACCCAGACCATCAAGAACGTGTTCCCCGAATCCAAGACCCAGATATGTGTGGTGCATCAAATAAGGAATGCCTGTAGGTACGTTGTCTGGAAGGACAAAAAAGCCTTTACAACAGATATGAAACTTATCTACAACGCACCTACACAAGCTGCGGCGAAGGCCGCCCTAAAGGACTTTGCGGACAAATGGGAAGGGAAGTACTCCTATGCCGTCAAAAGCTGGAGGGACAACTGGGACGAGCTTACCGTGTTCTTCGAGTTCCCCATCGAGATCAGGAAAATAATCTATACCACCAACCTTATCGAGAACCTGAACGGCAAGATCAGGAAGTACACCAAGAACAAGCTGTCCTTCCCGACGGACGATGCCGTGATGAAATCCGTATATTTGGCGGTAAGGGAGGCCACCAAAAAGTGGTCGATGCCTGTAAGGAACTGGGGCATAATCCTAAATCAGTTCCTGACGATCTATGAAAAAAGGGTCAGACTTTAGATAAAAGTCCAACCCCTGTTATTTTTAACTTACACAGTTAATGGGATAGTGTCTTTTACAACAAAGCCTCCTATGAAAAGCCTTAGTCCAGTTTCTTAAAGTTAATTAATATTTTCTTTTTTGCCTTAAACCACCTTTTTTTCTTTTAATATAACTTGCTCGTACTCCTATGTGTGATCGGTTCGAAACTTGAAACGTCACCGGCATCTGTATGATTATAAATTATAATAAAACCGGTCACTTGCTAAAAATGTGATCCTAAATAGTACAGGTCACGGGTTTTGTTTTGTGATACGGTTCTCACTACTATATTAGAGCTTTGTTATGATTTTTATTTTGTTAGTTTTTCTACTTATTATTCAATGACCCCAATGGTATATGGAACTTCTGTTTTAATTACCGCCAAGGTTCTACTTAGTAGCTTTCTAGCTACTTTGACAATGATACTTTTTACGTTCTTGCCTTGATGTTTACGATAGTAGGCCTGCATTACGGGGTCTGCACGTATCGCTTGCCAAGATGCCTCTACAAAATAACTTCTCAATAAGCGGTTTGCACGTGGGGTCATTCCCATTGTCCTTTGACTGTTTCCGCTTTGATACATACTTGGTGCCAGACCTACGTAACCTGCCAAATGTTTAATGTTGTTGAAACGTCTTAAATCCCCCAGTTCACATAATATGCCACAGGCCACGATACCTCCGATACCAGGTATACTTCTCAGTAATAGATAATCCTTCTTATAATTCACTTTACAGTACCTTCTTAGCTGTGTGGACACATCGCGAAGCTCTTGGTCCACAAAACGGAAGAAACGCATTCTACTCTCTAATGTGGCCTTCGCCGTTGGGTACTCGAAAATGATATCATCCAACCAATTTCTGTACTTATGGCTCCAATGGTCATTGTCGAACTCTTCAGGTTCCCTGATTCCGAAATACAACAATTGCATCTTTATATAGCTCTTGACCCTTCTGAAATCCTTTACAAGGTCATTTCTGCGTCTGAACAGACTACGAAGTTCTTCACGTTTCCTGTCCGGCACTATGATACTCTGCAATCGGTTATCCTTCAACTCTCTCGCTATCAACTGCGCATCTATCTTATCGGTCTTGGTATGTTTCTCTTTGCCCTTTCTATGAATGTCTGCTGGATTGACTACCAGACTTCGCCAACCGTAACCCTCAAAACAACGATGAGCGTGGTAACCGCAACAACCAGCTTCATAAGCTACGGTAACTTCATACTTCTTGAAATGTTTTGAAACATAACTATGTAATTGCTTTGGGTCGGGCGACATACTGAAAGACTTACCGGCGAACAGATCTGTTGCACAATGTACTTTCCAACTTCGTTTGTGAATATCGATACCAATGTATAACTTCGGGCAAGCAGTTTGTTGAGTGTTCATATCTTATTGTTTTAGAGAACTTTAAAGATACTCGACTTGCTGCTTTTTCATCGATGCTAAACGTAATGCGGACTTTAGGGCTAAATCGAAAGGTCTGTGTATATTTATAAGGTCGCTAAATCTTATGGATTTAGCTTTAGACAAGAAAAGAAAAAGCAAAACCATAAGCTTTAGCTACGTCGGCAGACGGAAACGAAAAGTTTCCTTGCCTCCGCACTACGAGCCCCAACCGTTGCCAACAAGCAGACCAAAATCATCTGAATTGAAAATAAAACAGAATTATTTAAAAGGAAAATCCGCTTTTATAGTTTCATTACTCGTAATCGGAATTACAATTCTGACTGTTTACCTGACTGAAATTAATTTTAACCGAAATCTGACTTCTAATCTATATTTGTCTCTCGGAATTATAGCAACTGCACTTTTTCTATTTATGACTTACGGACTGTATAAAGGAATTAGACTGATTGACGATTTTCCTAAATTTCGGAATTTTAAAACTGGAGATTTAACAGGTAGTGCATCACCAAATATCGATATTCCAAGCATAGAAGTTGGAGACGGAATTGGTGGACTGATTTTATCAATTCTCTTGTGGATTGGAATGTCAATCTTATTCGTTGTATTGCTCATTGTTTTGGAAGTGGTTTTTTGGTTTTCTCTTTTTATAATTTTAGCAATGCTATATTGGATTTTCTTTAGAGCATTAAAATTCGTTTTCAACAAATCAAAAGACACAAAAGGAGATATTGGAATTTCAGCAGTTTACTCGCTGACTTATACTCTACTCTATATTGGCTGGATATTTGGAATCGTTTATCTAACTGAAATAATAAAATAAAGCCAGTTGGCATCACCGTGTAAAGAACATTGCTTATTTTAGTTAAACCGTTTGGTCGTTGCTCGTTTGCTAGCCTCTGATTTTCCGCCGTAAGATCCCCGAATGCAAACACGCAACTTTCCTCATACATTAAACCTTGCCGCTAATTCCCTTCTCATATTCAAACCTTTGTTCTCTCGATCAACCTCTTTTTTTACATTTGCCTCTCTACTTATTATAAAGGACTACAAAATTGACTAATTTGGTTATTTAAAATTTTATTCATCAATATTTAATTTATGCCCTATCAAGATGTATTTCTTATTTTCTGGAAACTAGTAACAGAAAGTGTAGAAGAAGGTAACTTTGCAAAACTAACCATGGCAAAGACCATTGGTAAGCCTAATTTGAGAAATATATTTGTAAGACCAATCTATTCTGAAGATGGTTTTAAAGTCTTGCTTAAATTACGCTACAGATCAAAAGAGACCGAAGATCAAACCGAAGAGCTTACTTTAGATGAAGCTTTTATCATCTTAAAATCTCATCTTAAAACTTCTTTTTTGACAGTAGTATTATTCACCACCACGAAAGATGTGCTTTTTAAAGTCAATAAAAAAGGGGTTGGAAGCTTTACTGAAAATCCGCCAACTTTTAGCGATATTACTCAAGCTAAGATCGACGATTAGAATAGCCGGATAAACAATTTAACGACAGATAAGATAATTCTTTGAGATTTATCTTCGACCAGAAAAAAAAACCCCACGTATTGAATAGGCACATTCGGGCTATAACAAAGATTCCGCTTTAGTGTGGCGCGAAGCAAAAGCTAGTTTGTCCCTGCACCATTTAGCTTTAAAACGCTATCAGAATTCAAATAGAGCATAAGAGATAAGACACATTTAGTTCTTTTAAACAAAAACAATTGACAACAATACAGAAGCTCATATTAAGATTTGTATTTCTATATTTTCTCTTGTATATCTATCCTTACGGGTTTGAATATATCAAAGAGATTGATCCGAATAATTTTTCTTTTTGGAAAGGAATTACAATAAAATTTGGAGAAGTGTTTTTAGGTTGGGAATACAACCCAGATATGTTGTTAAACGGTTTTGACTCTAAATATGACTTTACCAGGTTTCTTTTGATCGCAGTTATTTCAATGATAGGTGCCATAATTTGGGTAATCATTGATTCTAAAATCAAAAAAGAGTACAACATTAAACTTAACATACTTTTACAAACCATACTTAGATATCATATAGGCCTTACACTCATTCTTTATGGACTTTCTAAAGTGTTCTTACTCCAATTTGGCACAATGGATATTGACAGTTTAGAAACTCCGATCGGCGAACATAACGGAATGAATTTTGTGTGGGCATTTATGAGTTATTCTAAATTCTATGGTATTACCGCAGGGCTGATAGAAGTTGTAGGCGGCTTGCTGCTGTTATTTAGAAGAACAACTTCTTTAGGTGCTTTTTGGTTGTTAATAGCAATGACAAATGTTGTATTAATGGATATTGGTTACGACGTTATTGTAAAGATGTTTGCGATTCATTTACTTCTTATGATCGTGTTTTTAATGCGGGACGATTTAAGGCGATTATATGATTTTTTCTTAAGAAATAACCCCACGACTGCAGCTACCTACATGCCTCTTTTTGAAGGGCGAAAAGGTAAAAAAATTAGAAATATTACTAAAGGCGCATTATTGCTATATGTTTTCATCTCGTTTAGCTTAGATATGACAGAAAGAATAGAACAACAGCATATTAATCACTATGAAAATTTTACCAGTTCACATGAAATAGAACTATTTATAAAGAATGGAGATACAATACCCAAGAACAAATTAAATGGCAATCGATGGAATAAAATAAGGATAAACGATTTATCTTATTTACCCGAAACCTTAATGATTTTAAAAGAAGATAATACCACCCAACGTTACAAGTTTACCGCAGATACCTTGACTAAAAAATTACATTTAACCGACTTTTATGGCGATGATCAAACCCCATATGAATTAACTTATAAAGCCTTAGAGAATAAAGTTTATATTTATGAAGGCATATTTAAAGGAGATTCCCTTTGGATGAGAACAAGAGCCAAATCAATTAGCGATTATAGATTAACGCGAAATGGAATTCGTTGGATAAGAGATTTAGAATAAATTATAAAGTTTACACAAAGACTAAGTTATAAGTAGAATTGAAAAATAGGTTACTAATTATTAAATAAAAACGTTATGAGTAAAAGTCAAGATGCTAAGAAAAATGTTAAAAAAGAACCAGCAAAAACAGCTAAAGAAAAGAAAGAAGAAAAAAGATTGAAAAAGTCTAAATAAGAATGGTAGATAGTTCAATTTCATTACCCTAATTATTTTTAATCAAAGTTTCAGCCAAGTATTCTACATGTGTAGATTTATAGTAATATAGATAAATTCATATGCAGATGATGGTAAAATTAGGAGGAACAGATGTTGAAAAGAAACAATCTAAAAATCATTAAAAATGAAATGTTACGGTATCTACTGTAGCTCTTTTTAATGATTTTTTTTATTCTAAAGTTCAAATAAAGGATTGTTTTAAAAGCTAATTTCTAATTTAAACTTAATTAAGATATTTAGAACAACAACTCTGAACGTGCCAATCAAAACGCAAAACCACTAATTAATACAACGCCAAAAATTAATAATTGATTAGTTATTTAAAAATAGTTTTAAGTATAATTTATTAAGCTAATAAATTTTTAAGAATTAGCTTTCAAACATAAAAAGTAAAGCGAAATCCAGAGGTTTGCGTTAACGGGAGACAATTAAAAGCATATAAATCATAGTTGAATTGAATTTAAAGCATGAAAACAATACTTAAAATACTCATCATTTTTTTACCTGCAATGGTTTCAGCTCAACAACAGTCTTCATTAAAAGAGCAAGCGTTGGCCGAAGTAATAGGTTTAGAGGATCAGATAAACAAGACAAGCCAGTTTTTGTGGGATTACTCCGAAATCGCTTTGAAAGAGCATAAATCTGTTGATTTTCTAATTAAAATATTAGAAAAAGAAGGGTTTAATATAGAAAAAAGTGTAGCAGGTATGCCTACTGCTTTTGTGGCTACCTACGGAACTGGAGATCCAGTAATAGGAATACTTGCTGAATACGATGCATTGCCAGGAATAGGAAATGCTTCTGTACCCTATAAAACACCTCGTGAAGATGGACTTACCAGTGGTCAGGGTTGTGGGCATAACTTGTTTGGCTCAGCAAGTGTAAATGCAGCCGTCGCAACAAAACGGGTTATGCTTAAAAATAATATGAAAGGGACTATAAAACTTTTTGGAACTCCTGCAGAAGAAACAGTAACTGGTAAAGTTTACATGGCTAAAGATGGGGTATTTGACAACCTTGATGCAGTTCTTGAATGGCATCCTCATACCCAAACAGGTGCTGGTTTTTCAGGCTTTTATAGTAGTTTGGCCATGAACAATTTTGAAGTAGAATTTTTTGGACAATCTGCTCATGGAGCGGTAGATCCATGGAATGGAAGAAGTGCTTTGGATGCAGTAGAAATGATGAATTATGGGGTGAATCTGATGAGAGAACATGTATACCCGACAACTAGAATTCACTATGTCATTCCAAATGGAGGGGAAGCACCAAATGTAGTCCCCGAGTATGCTAAGGTTTGGTATTTTGTAAGAGATATAAGCCGCAGCAATGTTGAAAAACATTATCAACGAATATTAAGTATAGCCGAAGGAGCTGCCTTGGCGACAGGTACTACCCACAAGGTTAAACTTACTACTGGAGTTCATGCCTATAATGTGAATGGACCGATCTTAAATAGATTACAAGAGAATATAGAGTATGTTGGTGCTCCGATTTTTACTGATGAAGAACAAGCATGGGGAAAAAAATTGCAAGAAGCTACTCTAAAGGATCAAAAAGGTTTTGCTACCGATGTCCTGCCTATTACCGAAGATTGGGAAAAATTGCCACCAGGTGGCGGTTCAACCGATGTTGCAGAAGTAAGCTTTCTTGCACCAACGGCAGGGTTCTTCGTAGCCACCGCTCCGATTGGAGTACCTTGGCATAGCTGGGCAAGTAGTGCTAGTCATGGATCATCAGCTGGTTATAGAGGTACTCAAACTGCAACTAAAATTCTAGCCTTAACGGCTATAGACCTCCTTACTGATAAAAAATTACGTGATGAAGCAAAAGTTTATTTTGATAAGAAGACAGAAGGAAAAGCCTATAAATCACCCATACCTAAAGGTCAAAAAGTAACGTTACCAAAATAATTTTTGAAAAAGAAAACCAGCATTTATAATCATGGTAAAATCAAATTGATAAAACAATGCAAATATTAACGTTCTACGGCATAAAATAAACAGATTACAGCCTTAAAAAAATCATTGGTTAAACTATTTATTTTATAATTTGAACACAAACAGACTTCACTCCTAGCTAATCATTAAAAAAAATGAACCTTAACTAAACTGGGATATTTATAGACTTTTACCTGTTTTTGAGTCAAACCAATGTGAACGCAGTAATTACGCCATCAAAACAAACTAATCATTACAGAGACCACTAATTCAACTCAACTTATAAATAATTCGGGATTAGACTTTAAACACTGATGACACCCCACTTATTAGGACAGTAAATAGCCTAATTTAAGTTCTATTTATATTAATTACGCGGCTTTCAGTTGTTTAATCAAATACCTTTTAAAAGGTATTTGATTTTTTATTCCTTGATGTCTTCTTTCATTATTATAGTAGTTAAAGTACCATTTACATTGTTTGAATAAATCGACTCCAGAGCAGGGTGGGTTTAAATAAATACTTTCGTATTTAACACTTCTCCACAGGCGTTCTATGAACACATTGTCAATAGCTCTTCCCTTTCCATCCATGCTCAATTTAATATCGTTAGATAGCACTGTGCTTGCAAATACTTCAGAAGTATATTGACTTCCTTGATCGGTATTAACGATTTCTGGCTTACCATGAAGTGTAATTGCTTGCTGTAATGTATCAGCGCACCATTGTGCATCCATCGTATTGGATACAGACCAATTTAAAACATACCTACTATGCAAATCAATAATTGCCGTCAAGTACATGAATCCTTTTTGCATGGGGATATAGGTGATATCGGTTGCCCATACTTGATTAGGATTTTCTACTTTCAAATTACGGAGTAGGTATGGATAGGTTTTATGAGCCTTGTTTCTCTTTGAGGTCTGCCTGCCTGGCATAACTGCACGTAACCCCATAACATCGTAATACAAGCGTTCTATTCGCTTATGGTTAACGTTAAATCCTTTATCCATTGTAAGCCAAGTATGCATACGTTTGGCACCTTTGAAACAATAATGTGTGTAATGCTCATCCATTAATCGCATAAGCTCTAAATTTAAACTACTCTCTGATTTAGGTTTATAATAGAGTCCTGAACGGTGTACCGATAAAAGATTGCATTGTTTGGATATACTAAGTTTTGAATGACCCTTGCTTATCATTTGTCTACGCTCTTTTAAAGGTTTTATCGCAAGGCCTTGCTTAAAAAATCATTCTCCACTTTAAGTTGACCAATAACTTTTAAAAGGTGGTCTTCCTTTTGTTCCAATTCGCTCTTCTTTGATGCTTTAACCTTATCAAATAATGATTCCGCTTGTGAAACAAATTCTCGTTTCCATAGATTAATCTGTTGAGGGCTAATGTCAAACTTCTGAGCTAAAACCTGAATAGTATCTCGCTCTTTCAGAGCTTCTAAAACTACCTTAGTCTTGAATTTTGATGTGAATTTTCTTCGTGTCATTACAGTAAATTTAAGTTTCTTTTTTTGAACTTAATTTACTGTCCTAATTTTGGGGGTATCTTCACACTAAGGTTTGCTTATTTTTATTAGGTCTCGAAATCTTTGGTTTTTCGATTGGACACAAATAAACTGCAGGCAGGTAAAACGAAAAAATTTAGCTTTATTCGTTCCGGAAAACAATGCTAGTTTGCTCCCTTACTATTCATAGCTACATCGTTATAAAACATATTGACCTGTCCTGAAATATAGATACAAAACACTATAGTGAGAGTTTCAAGCTCAAAGTCTTGGCAGAACTTACCGAAGGAAACTATTCCAAAAAATAAATAGCATTAAATTACGGTATACAATCCAATATTATAAAACTCACTGGCCGATAGAGTTAATGTTATTTTAATAGGTAAATCCTATAGTAACAAGACTTTTAAATGCATCGTCCAAGCTAAAAAAGAAATCAAATTATACAACCTTAAAAGATTGCCTCTATCTTTAGATTATAAACCACTAGTTAGGTGCATCAATATATTGTTTAAAACTAATATAAATTTTTACCCGCTTTAAAACATACCAGTCGAAAAAGAAAATAAACAATAAACAGCAAAAAGTATGAAACTTAAACACCTCTATCTCGTATTATCAATTTTAGGAATTTGTTATACGTGGTATTATAATATTCAATGGTTCCAATCTGTAGAAAACCCTACGTTCTCAAAATTCTTTAGTGATGCTCAAGTTAATTTTGCAGGCAAGTCTTTTGGTGCAGATTTATCAGTCGTAGTATTAACTTTTTTTGTATTCATGACATCAGAAAGCATTAAACTTAAAATTAAATATTGGTGGATTTTGGTTCCCTTAACTTTCGCAATAGCAATAGCGTTTACATTTCCTCTTTTTTTGTACATGAGAGCAAATCAATTAGAAAAACACAATTAATATAAATTAAATAGGGATTATCGGAAGTGTTACTTAGCGCTCTAAATTTTAAGTCAGTTTGACATGCCAAACGTCCGACGGACTACAAAAATTACCTACTCCAACTTATCGCAAATTTTACCGAGAATAATTAATACAATACGGGTTTAGATATTAAACGAAACATTTGCGCATTCATAACTACCGGTAAGCAAAACCAAACAATCTCGCTACATACTTGATAGATTATAAAATTTTTCAAGAATGTCTAGATACTGAAAGCGTTTAAAACGATCAAAGCATCATTCTTTTAGATTCTACTTTACAATATCAAATGTTTGAAATGAATTTATATTTCACAGATTTCTATAGCTAAAATTTTTATTTAATTCCCCAAAGAATTATCAATAGTAGCCTTAAATTCTGTCGCATAATCGGTTTTTCCGCCCATCAATTGAGTGTAGCCAATAACAATAAGATTGTTGCTAGGATCTATCCAGAATTTGGTTTCTGCAGCACCACCCCAACTATATTCGCCCGTTTCTAAATTTACTGTACCTGAGAGTCCGTGACCCATACCAGGTTGCGTTTCTACTTCAGGTCCGAATTGGTTGGTCATTATCAACTGAACCGCTTTTTCTGATAATACACGTGTACCGTTTAATTCACCTTTGTTCAAAAGCATTCTACAAAATTTTTCATAATCCCCTAATGTTGAAAACAAGCCCGCGCCTCCTAGTAATAATTTTGGTGGTTCGGTCACTTCAAAGGCCATACTTTGATCGGGAGTTTTTATTTTACCAGCTTCATCGTGAGTGTAAATTACCACCATTCTATCCTTTTTTTCTTTCGGTACATAAAATGCCGTGTTATCCATTTGTAAGGGATCAAAGATTACCGAATTAAAGTAGTCATCTAATTTTTGGCCCGAAACTACTTCAACAATATAACCTGCTATATCGACGCCAAGTCCATAGTTATATGTTGTGCCTGGCTGATATTTTAAGGGTACTGTGGCTAAATCTTTCGCCATATCTTCAATAGTCCAATCTTGCCTCATAAATTGCTTGGTAGCGTAAATAGAATCTGTATAACTACGTTCCCATCCATATGGAATGCCCGAAGTGTGGGTCAATAAATGACGAATGGTCATTTCATTTTTTTGTGGCTCTGTACTATGTTTTCCATCCACCTCTTTATACACCTGCGTTTGAGCAAATTCAGGAATGTATTTCGAAACTTTATCATCAAGCTGTAGCTTTCCTTGGTCATAAAGTGACATTATCGCTACAGCGGTAATGGGTTTGGTCATAGAAAAAATTCGATAGAGCGAATTTTCTTGTACAGGTTTACCATTGGCAACATCGATCTGACCGTATTTATCATCATAAATTACAGTACCATCTTTAATTACTCGCATAAAAGTACCTGGCAGCTTACCTTCGTCTACGTGCTGATGCAATCGCTTGGTAGCCGCAATCAATGAATCTGAAGAGATACCCAAAGACACCTCTTTAACGCTTGTGCTGCTTTTAGCGGTATCACTATTGGTTTTACAGGCTGCTATCATTAACAAAACTGCCAGCCCTACAGTTATTGATTTTAGATGTTTCATATTGTTATTCATATTTTAAATATAATATTTTTTAAATCTGAACTCATTATACTAGTTTAATAAAATCCGTTTTGGTGCATTGTAGCCAAAATAAATCAAAAACAGCGTATTAAGAACAAACCCTGTGTAGATTCAATCTTCTATAGTCTTTCTAGGTCTTTGAAAACCAGAATAATTCACCCTGAAATTCCCTTTTATAGGTTATATAATTCATTAAAGATTTGCTTAATCACTGATTTTATTATGGAGGTATTTAGTCTATAGTTGTATGAATTTGTTCATAAATGAAATTACTTTTTACAACGTTTAGAATAGAGATAAACTTAGCATGTTGCATCAAAACTAATTTTAGCAACATTATTAGAATACATTTACTTATCTCCCTTTTGAAGTCTACTAAAAGGAAAAAAATTAGGATTAGTTTTAATGGTCAAAAAGACTCGCTAATGAATGTAAAAAACATACTGATTAAATTCCTTAACAAATGTTGATCAGAGTGAACATATTTTAATGTTTGATAGTCTTATCTATATCAATACTATTGTGTTTTAGAAAGAATTACCTTAAGATTTAAATGGTTGTGAAGATGAAGGCGTTCGGCAATTTAACCAGATTATAAAATGTATTTATCAAAATGAGAATTTATACCTAGACATAGGTAATGTCTCACGAAACTTTTACATATTTTTATGATGTAGCTATATTACAAATAGTGTCTTTTTTTAAATTACAATCTAATAATATGCCAGATGTGAATAGTTTTTTAGAAAAGGAATTCGGACTTCAAGTTACTGATTGTAAACAACTTGACGGATACGATAATTTAAATTACCGCATTACCACTTCAGATTCCTCATATATTTATAAAACCTATCAATACTCAGAAGTATTGTTTGATATGGTTGAAGCAGAGAATGATACCCTCTTATTTCTACAAAGGGATTTTAAAAATAAAGTTCCAAAACCGATTCCATTTATAAATGGTTCTTATTTAGGTACTTTTTCTATAAACGAGCAACCTTCTATATGCCGTATACTATCGTTTTTAGAGGGTGATTTTTTAGGTGATGTCTCACACACAATTCCATTAATTGAATCTCTAGGTGCATTTCTAGCGGAATTAGACCTGAAACTAAAAGGGTTTAAAAATTACACGATACAGAGCAGACAGTGGGAATGGGACCTTCAGTATTTTGATTTAAATAGAAAGTATATAGATGATATTAAAAACGCCACAAATAGAAATATTGTCAGATACTTTTTTAATCAATTTGAAGAAAATGTAAGACCGCTTTTTCCTGAACTAAGAAAACAAATCATACATAACGATGCTAACGAATGGAATGTTCTAGTTCAAAAAAACAAAGTTACCGGCATTATAGATTTCGGAGATATAGCTCATTCTTTTCTTATTAATGAACTAGCAATTGCCATCACCTATACGTGTTATGGTAAAGAGAATCCGTTAGAGTGGGCTGTCGTATTACTAAAATCTTACCATGAAAAGCTTCCGTTAGAAGCTAAAGAAATAAGTATTTTATATTACCTAATAGCAGCTAGGTTATGCACCAGTGTCTGTAATTCTGCACATGCAAAAAAGGTGAATCCAGCTAACAGCTACGCATCGGTAAGTGAGCAATCTGCCTGGAAAATGTTACATCGTTGGTTAGCAATAAACCCTATACATGCTGAAAACGAATTTAGAAAAGCAGCTAATCTTCCTATTGAAAAACCTGCATCAATTTCGATTCTTCTAAATAGAAGGTACGAATACATAAGTCCAATTTTATCTACCAGCTACAAGGAGCCTATACATATGGTTAAATCTGCATTTCAATATATGTATGATGCAGAAGGAAATAAGTTTTTAGATGCCTATAATAACATTCCGCATGTTGGTCATTCGCACCCAAAAGTCGTGGAAGCAGCCCAACGAAAAATGGCGAAACTAAATACCAATACACGCTATATTTATGATGAATTGGCAGATTATGCAGAGAAATTATTAAACCATTTTCCGCCCAATCTTAGTAAAGTTTTTTTTGTGAATTCAGGTAGCGCAGCGAGTGATTTAGCGGTACGCATGGCAAATTATCATACCAAAAGTAATACCATGATGGTTATGGAATCTGGCTACCACGGCAACACTCAAATAGCCATAGACATTAGTGACTACAAGTTTAATAACCCTAAAGGGGAAGGTCAAAAAAATCATATAATCAAAGCAACCTTACCAGATACGTACAGAGGTAAATACGCAGCTGATATTGCAAATGCAGGAACGCTATACGGTAAAGATGCAGTTTCCCAAATAGCACAAAGTAAACATACTATATCTGCATTTATAAGTGAACCAATTTTAGGATGCGCAGGGCAAGTTCCCCTAGCAGATGGATATTTAAAAGAGGTGTACCCTGCTATTAGAGCACAAGGCGGAGTATGTATTAGTGATGAAGTACAAACAGGTTTTGGAAGGTTAGGAGATCATTTCTGGGGATATGAAGCCCATGGTGTCATACCTGATATGGTCATTTTAGGGAAACCCATAGCAAACGGTCACCCCATGGGTGCGGTTGTTTGCACACAAGAAATTGCAGCATCTTTTGAGAAAGGTGTAGAGTTTTTCAGCTCTTTTGGTGGCAACCCAGTTTCTTGCGTAATTGCAAGTGCTGTTTTAGATGTTATAGCAGAAGAAAAACTACAAGAAAATGCAAAAGTTGTCGGCGATTATTACTTGTCCCTTTTAAAAGATTTGATGAAAAAATATAGCTGCATTGGCGACGTACGTGGCTCTGGACTATTTATAGGTTTTGACATCATAAAGGATAACACTAAAACACCAAATACCGCACTCGCAAGCCATATTAAAAATGAACTAAGAAATAGACATATTTTAGTAAGCACCGACGGACCGTTCGATAATGTAATTAAAACAAAGCCACCATTATGTTTTAATAAAGAAAATGCCAAGAAAGTGGTTACGAACGTCCGTGATATTCTTGTAGAATATTATAATAATGGAGCAATATTTGATATTTAAAGATGTATGAAGAAAGTGATGTATTTAACTTTGATCTATTTTGTACTTGCTTTAACAGCAAATGCTCAAGATAAATCATACACCGAATTTGATTTCTACGGTACTTGGTCGCTTGACCTTAATGAATATGAATTAGAAGATGATATATACATTTTTAAAAAAGAGAAATCATCAAATAATCAAGAAGAAAAATTAAATATACTAGTCACCTTTCTTGAGTCAAGCAAATGCAGAGTTAACTACGATATAACTTCAGGTTTTTGCGGCACTGAAACATTTAAAGATTACAGCTGGTCGTTTGACAAGGATTTAGGCATAATAAACATTTATCATTCTGTTGAGTTGTTAAAAGAATTTAAAGAACAAAGTCCCGAAGATTTTAAAGATTTCGGTTTACCTGAAAGATATAATTCAATGGAACTCGAAATAGTAACACTTAATAATGGAGGTATCGGATTAGAAATTACCGATTGGGAATGATTTAGTATCATCGGTTGTAAATAGATATTCTAAAATGACTAAAAACAATGGTCTCTCCTCCACAATTTTTATGGCAAATAAATGAAATGGATAATGGTTTAATTGAATTTTAAAAAATCTAAGTTTTATCAATTTTTTGTTTAAATAAATTTGATGACGCTGCATTTTCAGGTAACCATTCAGAATATATTTTTTATGCCATAAACGAGATAAAATACTTTAGTTAAAATGGAATCTTCTGGTTGATTTACAGTAGAACAACAGTAATAAACTAAACGATTTAAATACCTTTGTATTCATAGAAATCTTGCTGATTAGTATAGTTCCTCTTTAAAAGTTCTCTGCTTTTAATGAAGTAAAATAATTATTGCTATTAGTCTCGTTTTTAGTACCGATTTAATCATAAACGGAATGTTTAGACATCAAGGTAAAAGCAGAAAATTAAAGCACAATCTGCAAATTGCCACTATTTTATCTTTTGTAGCAGGTATTGTAAATGTAACGGGGTTTTTAGCATACAACCAGCTGACTACCAATGTTACAGGGCATTTTGCGCTGTTTATGAACGACGTGGCTAATTTAGAATTTTGGAAAGGCACTGTTTATTTTCTATATATTTTCTCTTTTCTTTTTGGATCGTTCTTCTCTAGTTATCTGATTGAAAAATTCAGAAAGAATAAAAGACTAAACGTTTTTGTACTACCAACTATAATTGAATGTCTAATACTAATAGCCATCCCGCTTTATAGCGATGCTTTTAAAATCACTTATCCAGATGTAATTATCTGTGCGCTTCTATTTGCTATGGGACTCCAAAATTCTTTCGTCACAAGAATTTCAAATGCAGTAGTCAGAACAACGCACTTAACGGGACTATTTACAGATTTAGGAATTGAGTTGTCGCAATTATTTTTTCCGGAAAGGCACCCTAATAGAGAAAAATTAAAATCTACTATTAAACTCCGTCTTTACATTATTTGCTTCTTCTTTCTCGGAGGAATAATTGGCGGATTTCTGTACCTACAACTCAACTTAAAATTGAATGCTCTCATTGTTGGTGCACTAATCTTATTAGCTAGTTTGTTCTATGATGATTTTAGATATCAATTTATACGTACCAAAAGAAAATATACGCAGCGTAATTGAAGTAGTATATCTAAAAGAATCTATCGAAAGTTGATTTAAATTTCAGTACTTTTAGTATTACTACTAACCATAATTAATCAATATGAAAAAATACGCTAGACCTATAATCTCAATAGTACTGTTTGTAATACTAGTAGTAATTAGCTATCACTTCTTAACAGGTTTTTTTAACCCTTATACTTCCAACGAAATCTAAACTATACCAAAAACTATAAAACACCTACTCTACACATTCCTTTTCACGGCACTACTAACTTCTTTTAATTGATTGGATAAATTTAAGCCAACAGTATAACTTTGAGATACCAACCGGCATATCAATTTCGCATGAAAAAACTATTTTTTATCCTTTTAATATGTTTCTTAAGCTGTAGAAGTGAAACATCAAAAAAATTGGCTAAAACCAATGACGAGGTAGATTTCAAAAATGCAGAAAAAATTCAAGTCTTAAATGTTGGTTTTTTTCATTTTGGAACAACAAGTGATGCAAATAAAGTAGATTTCGACGAGAACAGTTCAAAAGAGCAAGAAGAAGTACGACAGCTATCTGAATTACTTGCAGCGTTTAAGCCCACCATTATTTGCCTAGAGTATACCCCAGACATTGATGATAAAATAAATAAAGGGTATCAAAAATTCTTAGAAAATTCTGATAAGCTAGATACTGAATATGGTGAATTAAGCATGGTCGGTTATGACGTTGCTAGAATAAACTCGTTAGAAAAGGTATATGGTATTGATAATTACATAGGCTATAATTATAGCGTGGGAGATTTTATTGAAAATAGCCCAGAACTAACTAATGCCATAGATCCTAAAACATATCTAGAGATCACCAATACTCCATTAAAAGAGCACCCAGAACTAGAAGCAAAAAATAAGAACTTTGATAATCTGTCGCTGCTTGAGAAAATAAAATTAACAAATAACCCAGTTATGCTCGACTATTCTTTAAATACCAATGCAGACAAGCTTTTTTATGTTGGTATAGATGATAATTTTGTCGGTGCTGACCAAGCTGCACTCTTCTATCAGCGTAATATGAGAATATTTTCTAATCTCAACCGCATAAAAATGACAGTTGATGACAGGGTTCTTATTATTATGGGTTCTGCACATACCGCGATGCTTCGCGAATTTATAAGCCGGAGTCCAAAATTTGAAATGGTTAATACTCTCGACTATTTGAAATAATTTTTAAATTGCTACTTGTCGCTATTTTTAATAAGATTTATATTAAATCGATTCAAGATTTTTTTTCGTGAATTCTTATTCTAACAACTTATAATCTATAAGCTAAAAGGCTTTTATAATTCGTATCTTCCTAATGAATTATATAAAATAATCCACCTATTATGAAACATCTAATCGCGTCATTCCTTTTCGCTGCACTATTAGTTTCTTGTAATTCATCAGACAAGTCTAAAACAACATCTGTAGAAAGCACAGATGCAGACACATCTACGGAAGCCGTTGCTAAAATTGAAAAGCAATTAAAAACCATTGAAACAGATGAAGACCTTATAGCTACTGCATTAATGGCAGCGCCTGAAGAAAGTAGGGCTACAAGTAAGGTAATTGGCTATAATATGGCTGGTGAGTTCGTGACACTAAAAGAAGGTGATAGCGAATATATTGTACTTGCAGATGACCCAAAGAAAGAGGGTTTCAACGCTGCTTGCTACCATAAAGACCTAGACCCTTTTATGGCAAGAGGTAGGACTTTACGTTCCGAAGGCAAATCTGCCGATGAAATTTTTGCTATTCGAGAAGCAGAAGTCAAATCAGGTAAAATTAAAATTACTCCCGGTTCCACATTACACATTTACTACGGTCCCAATACTGCTTATGATGTAGAAACATCAAAAGTAGATGGTGCAAGGCTTCGTTATGTGATATATACTCCATTTGCATCATCAGCATCTATAGGCTTACCAGTAACTCCGTCTGCACCAAATCACCCATGGATTATGAATCCTGGTACGCACAGAGCACATATTATGATATCTCCGCTAGAAAATGAAGTAGAGTAATAAAAAAAACGAATTACTCTAAGTATAGTAATTATGATGAAACGAATACTAAATTATCTTGGTTGGACTATTGTAGCCATTCTTTTAGGGTTTCTACATATGCGCATAGTTTTAGGTCCAGGTCCAAAATCTGACAATAGCGGAATTCAGTTCTTAAACGGAATTCATGACTTTGTACTATTATATGTCGGGGCGATAGTTGGTTGTATCATTGCCTTTATTTTTATTTTGTTCGATGTTTTTTACTTGAAAAACAAACTTCAAGGCAATAACAAAGCAACGCTGTTTAGATTTATCATTATAATCGCCATTGCTATTATTGTTGGTTCTACACATTACTTTTTAGAAAATATTGCCAACGTCATTTAATACAGTATGCCTAATGATTGTAACACAAATACTATCTTAGCATTATGAATACACTTGATATTAGAACAGTAGATGTTGTTCAATATTTACAGCCCTTACGCGAAGGTGGCTCTATGCCTGCCATTGTAAAAGCCGACGATGATTTTCTCTATGTATTGAAGTTTAGAGGCTCTGGGCAAGGTAAAAAATCGCTTATTTCTGAGTTTATTGGTGGCGAATTGGCGCGTGCCATCGGTTTAAAAGTACCCGAGTTGGTATTCATGAATTTAGAAGATTCATTTAGGCAGACCGAACCAGACGAAGAAATTCAAGATTTATTGAAGTTTAGCGTAGGGCTTAACCTCGGTTTACACTTTTTATCTGGTGCTATAACTTTCGACCCCTTAATTTCTAAGGCAGATGCCATGACAGCATCAAAAATTGTGGTGCTAGATAGTTTAATCAGCAATATAGACCGTACCGCTAAAAATGCAAATCTATTATACTGGCATAATGAATTATGGATGATAGATAACGGGGCAAGTTTCTACTTTCATCATAATTGGGAGACTTGGGAGAGTCACCTAACCAGAACATTTCCGTTCATAAAAGATCATGTGCTTTTACAACAAGCAACTGCCCTACCTGAAGCTGCTGCAGAAATTCAAACATTCATCACACTAGAAAAAATAACAGAGATTATTAATAATATTCCTGAAGATTGGTTGACGAGCGAATCTGATGTTTTAAATGCGAATGAGAAAAGAGCAGCCTACATTAAGTTTATAACCACTAAGCTATCTATGATCGATGTTTTAGTAAAAGAAGCAGAAGATGCAAGATAGACATACCTTCAAATTTGCGATAGTTAGGATTGTACCAAAAGTAGAACGAGAAGAGTTCTTTAATGTCGGAGTGATTCTGTTCTGCAAACGGACAAAATTTTTAGATATCAAATATCAGATTAATGAGGATAAATTAAAAGCCTTTTCTCCAGAAATAGAATATGAAATACTGAATGATTATTTAAAAGCCTGGAAATTGATTTGTGAAGGAAAAGAAGCTGGCGGACCAATAGGAAAGTTAGATTTACCTGATAGGTTTGGGTGGTTAACAGCATGCAGAAGCACAGTCATACAAAGCTCCACTACCCGATCCGGACTCAGTACCGATCCAGAAAAAGAGTTAGAAGACATATTTAATAAATATGTCTTGTAAGGATAATTGCTTTTTCCTACTGTTATATAACTTATTAGAATTCGCTTTATTTAGACATTATAATATTTACAATAATTAAAAGATTACCTTTTTAAAAAACCAATAATATGCAATCATCAGAACTAAAAAAAATAATTCAAGGCATTCCAAAAACGGAACTTCATTTACATTTAGAAGGGAGTTTTGAACCAGAATTAATGTTCGAGATTGCAAAGAGAAACAATATCACTTTACAATACGATTCTATTGAATCGGTTAAAGAAGCATACAAATTCAATAACCTTCAAGAGTTTTTAGACATCTATTATGCTGGTGCACAAGTACTGTTACATGAGCAAGATTTCTTTGATTTGACTTGGGCATATCTAACCAAGGTGCACAGCGAAAACGTAAAGCATGTAGAGGTGTTTTTTGACCCACAAACACATACCGAAAGAGGTGTAGCTTTTGAAGTTGTAATAAAAGGAATTCACCGCGCTTTAGAAAAAGGAAAAAATGAATTAAATATTTCATATAAACTTATAATGAGCTATTTGCGTCATTTAAGTGAAGAAGACGCTTTTAAAACCTTAGAAGAATCGTTACCGTTTAAAGATATTATCGATGGCGTTGGATTAGATTCCTCAGAAATGGGAAATCCTCCAAGTAAATTTGAAAAAGTATTTAAGGCATCTGCAGCACAAGGGTATAAACTAGTTGCACATGCAGGTGAAGAAGGTCCGGCAGATTATATCTGGGAAGCTTTAGATATTTTAAACGTAGAGCGTATAGACCATGGTAACCGTTGCTTAACTGACGAAGCATTAGTGAAAAGATTGGTAGAAGATAAAATTGCGCTTACCCTCTGCCCTACTAGCAATGTTTCCTTAAAAGTGATTCAGAAGATGGAAGAGCATCCCGTTGCTAAAATGCTTGATAAGGGAATTTTGGCCACAATACACTCCGACGACCCTGCCTATTTTGGCGGATATATGAATGAGAACTACTACCAAACTGCGAAAGCGCTAAATTTGAGTTTATCACAAATAGAGCAGCTGGCTATCAATGGTTTTGAAGCAAGTTGGTTGAGTGCCGCATCCAAAGAAAAACATATAAAAGATGTAAAAGATTACTTTAAATCGCTTTGATTATCAAGTGGAATAAAATTTCAAAAATTGCAACATTACCAAGAGAACTTTTTACCCTACACCTATCTATAATATAGAAATGACAGCCAAGCAAATAATATTAGGGTTTACGTTTGGAATATCAATATCATTTATCTCTTGGATATTCGGAATGATAGTTAATGAAATTCTTAAGAAAACCGATTTCTATAGTAAACTAGAAAATCTGAATTTTATTAAAAATAATGCTACTAATAAAATTATCGGAATTGGATACTTTAAGTGGATTGTAAAAAACACTTTTTTCAAATTTTTCAATCAGAAAATTAAGCTAGAAAACAAAAAGGCTGATTTGACTGAAATACGAAATGAAATGACTCTTTCTGAAATAAGTCATTTAATCGCATTTATTTTTGTAGCAATTTTCGCTATATATAAAAGTTTTACGCTAAGCTTTGCATATGGACTGACAATGATGATTCCAAATATTTTAATGAATTTATACCCTTCATTACTTCAACAGGAAAATAAAAGACGAATCGACAACTTAATAAAACGAAATATAAAACTGTAGCTACTACGTGCTATAGCAAATAAGCTAAGTATTATATTTAAAGGTTTCAGGCTACTTGCTAAGTGCGCCAAATCTTTCAGATTTGGAAATTAAACAATCAATATAATTACAAAACAAAATGCTCTGGCTCAAAGATCTAGCGGAAACTAGAAGTTCCCTTGCCTACGGTACTTGTCACAGCCTAACCGTAATGGTTTGTGACAATACGTTCTAAAATGGTGTGTCCGATTCCGGTGCCTTGATATTCTTAATCACTATGTAAGCGCAGAAAAATCTCAAAAGACCTTACTTTCATCCTTCTGATCAACTCCAATATCATTATCAGCACCATAATATGAGAATAATGCTTGTCGTCATTTAATTGTCAAAGAGTATATTCTGCACCTTGCACAATTTTACCTGATATTTTAATTACAGGCTTCTCTTCTTTTTAAAAGAAACGCAGTAGCATTTGTATATACCTTGATTAACAACTGCTTAAACTATAGTACCGAAAAAAGAATTTAGTTGATTAGAAATTAAATTATATTGCTAAATTAGTATATTTATGCTAAATAAATATATATGAATGTAGATTCATGTCCAAATTGTGGCTCAACCAACTATATAAAGAGCGGAATTATTAACGAAAGACAGCGTTACAAATGCAAAAAATGTAATTACTTCTTCTCTGTAAATAAAATAGGAAAGAAAATAGACGACTATTATGTGAACAAATCTCTCCAATTGTATTTAGAGGGACTGACTTACCGGGAGATTGAACGTATTCTAGGTATTTCTCATGTAAGTATTATGAATTGGGTCAAGAAATATAATATTAAGCGACCATATAACTCAAACTACCACCCAACATATAAAATATTAAACGCTTCAGAACTAGCTAATTACTTTAAAGACACAAGCAATATTAAAGGAGCAGGAGTAGTTGTAACCGAACTGGGAGATAAATTTATGCTTATAAAATGGGAGCGTTTTAAAGATTAGTATATCAAATTAACAATAAACTATATTTATTTTTTGTTAACAAATTGTTTTTAGGAGATTAGTAGTGCACACAGAACCAATTAATTACTAACTAACTCTTTAAAAAATGAGAAAACCAATTCCTATATTGATCGGACTTTTTTTTGTCTCCTTTCAATTTATGTATGCACAAGGTTCTCCTGACTACACAGGAGGTCTTAAATTTAAACTCAACGAAGATGGCTCTAAATATCTTCGTGTTATTTCTTGGGCCCAAGTTCAGGCCAACTACAATACAGATGAATCGTTTGATGCGAACGGAAATGAAAACAGCAATTTAAATTTTAATTTAAGACGTGCTCGTATTTTAATGTTTGCACAAATCAACAAAGACTTTTTAATCTTAACACACTTTGGATTAAATAGTCTAACAAGCTCCACTTTGAGTCCGACTGGAAAAGGAGATGGCTCTCAACTCTTTTTTCATGATGTTTGGGGTCAATATAATTTGGGCGAAGACCACGTAGTAGGTGGCGGTTTACATTATTTTAATGGTATTTCTAGATTAAACAACCAGAGTACCTTAAATATGATGACGATGGACAACAACCGTCAATCTTGGGCTACAATTGGTTTATCAGACCAATTTGCTCGTCATTTAGGCGTATTCTTAAAAGGTAAGTTCAATAAATTACAATACCGATTAGCCATAAACGATGCTGCCGTTTCTACTTTGGATAGCCGTACAGCAGTTTCTGGAGGTGATGCCGTTTATAATGGCAGAGCAAATTTGGGATCAAAAGAGGCAGGCAAAACATACGCAGGGTATTTCGATTATAATTTTCTTGATCAAGAATCTAACTTTTTACCCTATAAAGTAGGGAGTTACCTAGGTGAAAAGAAGGTATTTAATATTGGAGCCGGATTCTTTTTACACCCCAAAGGCTCTATAATAGATTCCGGAACCTTAGTAGCCCCTAATTTGGAGGGTGAAGATGTATCGATTTTTGCGGTAGATGCATTTTACGACACTCCATTAGGTGAAGACGGAAGTGCTATTACAGCTTATGCGGTATACCAAAATAGCGACTATGGAAAAAACTACCTTTTTAGCGCCTATGGTACAGGTAGTATGTTTTATGGGCACTTAGGCTATGTTTTTAAAGGCGATTTGACTAAAACAAGATATCAACCATATATAAGTTATGGAACACATAGCTACGATGCCGTCAATGACAACAGATCAACATTGGGTATTGGTGTTAATGCTTATATGAGTGGGCATAATTCAAAATTAACCTTAGAATATAACAATCAACAATTTGGCGCTTTAGACTCGAATACAATTTCACTTCAAGCAATGATTTACTTATAAAAACAAAAACTATGTCTGATAAACAAAAAAACGCAACGGCGTACTGGAAGGAAAACCTTGGGTACTTAGCCATTTTATTAACTATTTGGTTTATAGTATCCTTTGTCTTTGGAATCTTATTCGTTGACGAATTAAACACTATTAAACTAGGCGGGTTCAAATTAGGGTTCTGGTTTGCACAGCAAGGTTCAATTTATGTATTTGTTGTCCTAATATTCGTCTATATAAGATTGATGAATAAACTGGATAAAAAATATGGTCTTGACGAATAAAAACTAACTAAAAAAATAAACATATTATGGGAATATTAACTTGGACCTGGATACTAGTAGGACTAACATTTGCACTTTACATAGGAATTGCGATTTGGGCTAGAGCAGGGTCATCAAAAGAATTTTATGTAGCCGGTGGTGGTGTACCACCAATTATTAACGGTATGGCAACCGCCGCAGATTGGATGTCTGCCGCATCATTTATATCCTTGGCGGGAATTGTATCCTTCGGAGGATATGATGGTTCTGTTTACTTAATGGGTTGGACAGGAGGATATGTGCTATTGGCATTACTACTCGCACCGTATTTAAGGAAATTTGGAAAATTTACTGTTCCTGATTTTATTGGAGACAGGTATTATTCTAATGTAGCACGTGTTGTTGCAGTAATTGCAGCATTAATTGTGTCATTTACATATGTAGCTGGTCAAATGCGTGGTGTTGGAATTGTTTTTTCCAGATACCTAGAAGTAAGTATTGACAATGGTGTTTATATTGGTATGGCAATCGTACTATTCTATGCTGTTTTAGGTGGAATGAAAGGGATTACATATACTCAAGTAGCGCAATATTGTGTATTAATTTTTGCATTTATGGTGCCAGCTATTTTCATTTCAATCCAAATGACAGGAAACCCTATCCCACAACTAGGATTTGGTGGAACTGGAGAAGACGGCGTTTATTTATTAGATAAATTAGACGGCTTGCATTCACAACTCGGTTTTAGTGAGTATACCTCCGGTGGTAAATCTATGACGGATGTCTTTGCTATTACATTAGCCTTAATGGCTGGTACGGCAGGTTTACCGCATGTAATTGTTCGTTTCTTTACAGTACCTAAAGTAAAAGATGCACGTAAGTCTGCTGGTTGGGCACTATTGTTTATTGCAATTTTATATACAACAGTTCCTGCGGTTGCTGTTTTTGCAAGAGTAAATCTTATTGAGACGGTAAGTGAACAAAAATATGCAGATATGCCTGAATGGTTTGGTAACTGGGAAAAAACGGGACTTTTAGGATTTGAAGATAAAAACAATGATGGCATTGTACAGTATAATGCAGACAAAGCAACTAATGAGTTAACGATAGACCGTGATATTATGGTTTTAGCAAATCCAGAAATTGCTAGATTACCAAATTGGGTTATAGCATTAGTAGGAGCAGGTGGTTTAGCTGCTGCACTCTCTACTGCTGCAGGACTATTATTAGTAATTGCTTCATCAATATCTCACGATTTACTCAAGAAAATATTAATGCCAAAAATTAGCGAAAAAGGTGAACTTGCTGCTGCAAGAATAGCTGCTGCAGTTGCAGTAATAATTGCTGGTTACTTCGGTATTAATCCACCAGGATTTGTCGCCGCCGTCGTCGCGCTCGCCTTTGGTCTCGCCGCCGCTTCATTTTTTCCCGCCATTGTATTGGGAATATTTGACAAGCGTATGAACAAAGAAGGCGCTATTGCCGGTATGATTGTAGGATTGTCATTAATGTTGTTTTATATGTTAAAGTTTAAATTTGGAATTTTTGACGGAGGAAAAACTGCCGTATCAGGCTTAAGCTCAAGCTGGTGGTTTGGTATTTCCCCAGAAGGATTTGGAACTGTGGCAATGATAGTAAACTTTGCGATTTCAGTAGTGATTTCAAGAATGACTCCTGCCCCACCTGAAAATGTACAAGAGATTGTAGAAAATATAAGAATACCTTCTGGTGCTGGTGAAGCAACGGGGCATTAAAGTATATTTTTTCGCAATGTCTGTTTCAATGAATAAAAAAAAATATTATTCAGAGTAAACAGTTTTATCACCTTAAGCAACACTACTTTAAAGGTAGTGTTGCTTTTTTATTATCTTGTAATCAACAACACCTAGAATTAAATGAAAAAACGCCATGAACAAAAACTAATCGTTTTATCAATAGCCTTATTTTTAATTTTTAATATCCCATTTATTCTTGTCTTTAACTTAAATGGAGCTGTATTTGGTGTTCCAACATTTTACTTTTCTATATTTTCTATCTGGCTAGTGTCCATCATTATTTCATATATCGTTTTAAAAAGACATTATGAATAATTACGCTTTAATTACCATAATCATTCTTTATTTAGCAGTGTTGTTTTACATTGCTTTTCTAGGAGAAAAAAAACATCAGAGCAAGTGGGTAAATAACCCATATGTATATACACTATCCTTAGCTGTATATTGCTCGGCTTGGACGTATTACGGTAGTATTGGCATTGCCGCAAATTCAGGTATTGACTTTTTGCCCATCTATTTAGGGCCTGTTATAGCAGCGCCATTGTGGATTCTCGTTCTTCGTAAAATTATAAGAATTTCTAAGCAACATAAAATTTCTTCAATTGCAGATTTTATTTCACTACGTTATGGAAACAATCGGTTTTTAGGAGCTTTAGTAACGATAGTCTGCCTTTTTGGTACTATCCCATACATTTCATTACAGTTAAAAGCTGTGTCTGAAACTTTTGGAATATTGTCTTATAACACTAGTAATAGCTCAACAATTATATTAAATGATTCTACTTTTTATGTGGCTTTGATCTTAGCTATTTTTGCAACATTTTTTGGAACCCAAAATACAGATGCCTCAGAAAAACACAAAGGTATCATCGCTTCTATAGCATTTGAGTCCGTTTTAAAATTAGTATTCTTTCTAGTGATCGGCGGGTACATAACCTTTTTCCTATTTAACGGCACAACAGATCTTTACGATAAAATTTCGGTAACAGAGAACTTTGAACAACTAACCACACTTGGCGGTGTTGAAGACGGATTCAATTGGTTCTTTATGATTGCATTGTCTTTTATGGCTATATTTTTATTGCCAAGACAATTTCAGGTGTCTGTCTTGGAAAACAATAGAGAAAAACATTTAAAAAAGGCAATTTGGCTTTTTCCATTGTACTTATTATTATTTAATTTCTTTGTCATTTTCATTGCCTGGGCAGGAAGGCTAACATTTGGAAATACTGAAAATGCCGAATATTATACATTATTAATTCCTTTAGCCGAAGGTCATACATTTTTAGCGACACTTGTTTTTTTAGGTGGGTTTTCGTCTGTTATATCAATGGTTATCGTTTCTACGTTAGCCTTGTCTACAATGGTAAGTAACAACTTAATAATTCCTTATGGTTTTCTAGATAAGTTCATTAAAAATCAGCCAGAACGAAATTCAAAATACATAAAGAATATTCGTAGAATTTCCATTTTTATCATAATTATATCGGCATATTTCTTTTACGTATCATTTTCAAAAGAATTGTCGTTGTATTCAATAGGTTTAATTTCATTTGTAATAATTTCACAATTAGCACCTTCATTTTTTATAGGCTTATACTGGAATAGAGGCTCTTCAAAAGCTGCTATAATAGGTATTATAGTTGGGTTTGGTATTGCTATTTATACTTTGGTCTTACCTTTTACATTACAAGCTTATACCGGTACCGATGATTTTATACAGTATGGGCTAGCAGGTAATGTAGCTTTAAAACCATATGCCCTATTTGGTATCGATTTTTTAAGTCCGCCAGCTCATGCTTTTTTCTGGAGTATGACCTTTAATATGTTAAGCTATTTAATGTTCTCATTGTTGTCTAAAGGCAATTATAGAGAGCGTAACTATGCCGAAATGTTCGTAGATAGCAAAAATTTCTCAACTCTACAGGATAGTGCATTGGTCTGGAAAGGTGAAGCCTATGTTGCTGATATCAAAAATGTATTGATTAGGTTTTTAGGCGACAAAAGAGCAACACGGGCGTTAAATATTTTCTTTACAAAATATAAATTACCAAAAGATACCCAATTGGCAGATGCGCGTTTGATCAATTTTTCTGAAAAACTGTTAACAGGTAGTATTGGTAGTGCGTCAGCAAAAATATTGATAGCCGGCGTTGTTAAGGAAGAAGAGATTAGTTTGGTTGAAGTATTAAAGATTTTAGAAGAATCAAAAGAGAATATTGTAAGTAATAAAGTGCTTTTAGAAAAATCAAATGAACTATCTCAATTATCTTCAAAGTTAAAAAATGCTAATGAAGAGCTAGTGAGTAAAGACAAACAGAAAGATGAGTTTTTAGACACGGTCGCTCACGAGTTAAAAACACCAATTACTGGCATTAGAGCAGCGACAGAATTGTTAATGGACGAAGATGATGACATGCCTAAAAATATCAAGACGCAATTCTTAAAAAATATTCTTCAAGATTCAGAGCGTTTAGGCCGTTTAATAAACAATATTCTTGATTTTGAAAAGCTTGAAACTGGTCGTTTACATCTCGATATAAAATCTCATGACATTCAAAAAACAATCAATAGAGCCATAGGAAGTATTTCCCAGATTGCTGTTAAAAAAGAAATCAAGATTATTAATAAGAATGTGCACTCATTTCAAGTAAAATTTGACGAAGACCTTATTTTACAAGTACTTACCAATTTAATTTCTAATGCCATTAAATTCTGTGAACCAAAGAGTGGTGAGATTATTATAGATTTTAAGATAGGTAATAATACCATTGAACTCTCTGTTTCAGATAATGGAAAAGGAATTCCTGAGGAAGACCATAATTATATTTTTGATAAATTTTTTCAATCACAAAACCAAAATACTATAAAACCGCAAGGAAGTGGATTAGGCCTTGCGATTACTAAGCAGATAGTTGATAAGCATAAAGGTAAAATATGGGCAAAAAAGGGAGTAAAAAAAGGCGCTATATTTGTTTTTACGCTTCCGTTTAAGTAAATTGTGTAGGATTATATGATGAAGAAAATTTTAATTGTGGACGACGAACCAAATATCGTAATGTCCCTAGAATATGCCTTTAAAAAAAATGATTTTGAGGTATTTATTGCGAGAGATGGAAGTGAGGCTTTAGAGATTCTAAAAAATAATATTCCTGACATTGTGTTATTAGATATTATGATGCCAAATGTAGACGGCTATCAAACATTAAAACATATTAAAGATTCAAAAAGTTTAGAAGCTACAAAAGTAGTTTTCCTAACAGCTAAAAATAAAGCTTCAGATATTGAAAAGGGATTAAAACTTGGAGCGGATAAATATTTAGTAAAACCCTTTTCTATTAAAAAAATAGTTTCAGAAATTCTGGAACTTATGGCTTAAAAGTTGTCTTATAAGTCTTTTTAAATATTGGTTTTGTGTGCAAACAAACGATGTTTAATTAAATTTTAAGACGTGAATTTTCAAGTTAACCCTCGTACATCAGATATTGTTATTACTATCTATGTTGTACTAACGCTATTCTATAGAATAAAGTTTGAAAGCGCAGCTGGTATAAGTCCATTACAATCTCTTGTAATTGGTATATGCCTAATTGCTATACCTTGGTCTCTTATTAAACTTAAGGTTCTTAATCCCAATTGGTTCGGTCTATTCAATATTAAAAACCCGAAGCCATGAATTATTCAGCATTTTATAATGAAAGCATTAATAATCCTGAACGTTTTTGGCAGTTGCAAGCCGATGAGCTAGAGTGGTATAAAACACCAAGAACCATTTTGTCCAAAGACAAATACAACTATGATCAATGGTTTGAAAACGGCGAACTCAATTTGAGTTATTTGTGTATTGACAAGCACATTAAAGATGGTTTTGGAGAACAAAATGCTATAATCTATGATTCTCCAGTAACCAATACAAAACAAAATGTAACCTTTAATCAATTACATCATCAAGTTTCAAAACTAGCAGGAGGATTGCAAAGTTTAGGCCTTAAAAAAGGAGATACATGTATCATATACATGCCCATGATTCCTCAAGCCTTATATGCTATGCTAGCCTGTGTTAGAATTGGTGTAATTCATTCAGTTGTTTTTGGCGGTTTTGCACCTCATGAATTAGCTATTAGAATTGACGACTGTAAACCAAAAATTATAATAACAGCATCTAATGGAATAGAAATAGATCGTAATATTCCTTATAAACCTTTTGTAGATGAAGCAATTATAAAGGCGAAAAACAAACCAAAAAGCGTAATTGTTTTTGACAGAAAACTAGGTGTTGAAATACAAGAGAAATCATATGACATTGACTATAAAACCTTAGTTGATAAATCGCCTTCAGTTGAGGCAATTGCGTTAAAAGCGACCCATCCATCATATATTTTATACACGTCTGGCACTACTGGAACACCAAAAGGAATTATTAGAGATACAGGTGGTTATGCAACGGCTTTGAAATTTTCTATGAAATACGTTTATGGCCTTGAAGAGGGAGACACATTTTGGGCGGCCAGTGATGTCGGTTGGGTGGTAGGACATAGCTTTATTCTATACGGTCCTTTATTAAACCGAAACACAACCATATTATTTGAAGGCAAACCAATAAAAACACCCGACGCTTCTACTTTTTGGCGAGTTATTAGCGAGCATAACGTAAAAGTAATGTTTACTGCCCCAACAGCAATTAGGGCGATAAAAAAAGAAGACCCGAACGGTAACATGTTAAAGCGTTACGATATGTCTTGTTTAAAATATCAATTTTTAGCAGGTGAACGATGTGATGTGGCTACTTTAAAATGGACCGAAAGCAAACTAAATGTACCGGTCATTGACCATTGGTGGCAAACCGAAAGCGGCTGGCCAATGCTTGCAAATATGGTTGGTGTTGCTTTGCAAGAGGTAAAACCAGGTTCTGCCAGTTTTCCAGTATGTGGTTTTGATATTCAAATCTTAAATGAAGAAGGCGAAGAAGTGCCGGCAAATGTCGAAGGCTATGTTGTTGTAAAATTACCTTTACCACCTGGTACATTAACTAGTCTATGGGGAAATCAAGAACGTTTTAATTCAGGTTATTTAAAACGTTTTCCTGGATATTATTTTTCTGGGGACGGTGGGTACAAGGATGAAGATGGATATGTTTTTATAACCGGTCGCGTAGATGATATTATCAATGTTGCCGGACACAGGTTATCAACAGCAGAGATGGAAGAAATTGTGGCATCGCACCAAGCTGTAGCCGAATGCGCAGTTTTTGGCGTGCATTGCGAATTAAAAGGACAAAAACCTTTGGGATTAATCGTTTTAAAATCTGATCAAGCTTCTGATGAAAAAGTAATTCAAAAAGAAATCATACAAGATGTAAGAAAAGAAATTGGGGCGGTAGCATCGTTTAGAGATGTATTAGTCGTTACCCGTTTACCAAAAACACGAAGCGGTAAAATTCTTCGTAAATTATTAAGAAACATCGCAGACGAACAGCAATATAATATACCATCTACCATTGATGATGTTGCTATAATCAATGAAATAAAATTAGTCTATACAACCCATAATATTGGGATTTTTAAAAATAATTAAAATAACTAATCATGAGTAATTATCACATAAAACATCTAGAAGAATACTATCAGGTCTATAGAAAATCTGTCCGAAATCCTGAAAATTTTTGGGAAGAAATTGCTGAAGAACACTTTATGTGGCGAAAAAAATGGGATAACGTTTTAAGTTGGGATTTTTCAAAACCAGAAGTAAAATGGTTTGAAGGAGCCAAATTAAACATTACCGAAAACTGCATAGACAGGCATTTATATACCAGAGGAGATAAGACTGCCATTATTTTTGAGCCTAATAATCCTGACGAAAAAGCACTTCATATAACTTACAGAGAGTTGCATGAAAGAGTATGTAGATTTGCTAATGTCTTAAAAGAACGTGGAATAAAAAAAGGAGACAGAGTGTGTATTTACCTGCCAATGATTCCAGAATTGGCCATATCTGTTTTAGCATGTGCCCGTATTGGAGCTATACATTCTGTCGTATTTGCAGGATTTTCCTCAACGGCATTGGCAACTAGAATAAATGATAGTGATTGTAAAATAGTTATTACTAGTGACGGTTCATACAGAGGAGCAAAGACTATCGACCTAAAGGGAATTGTAGATGAAGCCTTGGAAGATTGTGATTGTGTAGATACGGTTTTGGTTGCAAAACGTATCAATTCTGAAATTAAAATGAAGGATGGTCGTGATAAATGGCTACAACCTTTATTGGACGAAGCGTATCATGACTGTGTACCGGAAATCATGGATGCAGAAGACCCATTATTCATTTTATACACTTCAGGATCCACAGGTAAACCAAAAGGGATGGTACATAGTACCGCAGGTTATATGGTTTATACCGCGTATACCTTTAAAAATGTATTTCAGTATAGAGAACAAGATGTGTATTGGTGTACAGCAGATATAGGTTGGATTACAGGGCATAGTTATATTGTCTATGGTCCATTATGTAATGGTGCTACAACAGTAATGTTTGAAGGTGTCCCCAGCTATCCAGATTTTGGACGTTTTTGGGAAATTGTTGAAAAACATAAAGTCAATCAATTTTACACAGCCCCTACCGCTATTAGAGCCTTGGCAAAAGAAGGTGTAGAGCATTTAGAAAAACATGATTTATCATCTTTAAAAGTATTAGGCACCGTTGGTGAGCCGATAAATGAAGAAGCCTGGCATTGGTACGATGATAATGTCGGAAAGAAAAAATCACCAATTGTAGATACTTGGTGGCAAACAGAAACAGGAGGCATTATGATAACGCCCATTGCATTTGCTACCCCTACAAAACCAACATATGCGACGCTTCCTTTTATAGGTATTCAGCCTGCATTAATGGATGAACAAGGAAAAGAAATAAAAGGAAACCAAGTAGATGGTCGTTTGTGTATTAAATATCCCTGGCCAAGTATCGCAAGAACCATTTGGGGAAATCACCAACGCTATAAAGACACTTATTTTTCAGCTTACGAAAATATGTACTTCACAGGAGATGGTGCTTTACGTGACGAAGTTGGTTATTACAGAATTACAGGTCGCGTAGATGATGTCATTATCGTGTCTGGTCATAACTTAGGTACAGCACCAATTGAAGATGCAATTAATGAGCATCCTGCTGTTGCAGAAAGTGCCATTGTAGGTTTCCCTCATGATATTAAAGGAAACGCTTTATATGGTTACGTAACACTTAAAGAAACAGGTGAAAGTAGAAATCATGATAATCTACGTAAAGAAATTAATCAGTTAATTACAGAGCAAATTGGACCAATAGCAAAATTAGATAAAATTCAGTTTACAAATGGGTTGCCTAAAACACGAAGCGGAAAAATCATGCGTCGTATTTTACGCAAGATAGCTCATAAAGACACCAGTAATTTAGGTGACACAAGTACTTTACTTAATCCAGAAGTAGTTCAGGAAATAATGGATAATGCATTATAATTTGTATTTAAATAAAAGATATGAAAGGGTTTGGAATACAAATATTTAAAGTAGACTGTTATACAAATCCTACATTTAGCCCCTAGCCTGTCTAGAGTTATGAATAGATAGATGTTCGCTTTACCGTATTTGATTTAAAAACTTTTTCAAAATCAATTCTATACTACTATTATCTGATATAAATAATAGCTTGTAAAATAAAAGCCCTGTAAATAGTTTATTTACAGGGCTTTTTACTTTTTATAGCTTTTTATTCGGAAAAGGAAGAAGTTACTTCGTGCATCACTCAACCTAAGAACTTATAATTACACCCAAAATGTAAAGACGGATTTACTGCGTTTTTCTTTCATTCCATTAGTAAAAAGTATGAATTTAATCATCAAAGACGGTGCTAAATTATGCGTTTCGAACATTCACCAACCCTTGTATTTTCTATATCTATGAATTTTGTTTAATATTTAACATAATTACTTAAACAAAATTAAATACCTTTGAATAACGAAATTTTTAAAAAACTTTCTTTAAATCATGAATAAACTAGCCATAGTAAGATGTGAACATTTTAATGCAGCACACAGATTGCACAATGCAAATTGGAGCGATGAGAAAAACAAAGAAATCTTCGGAAAATGTAATAATCCAAATTTTCACGGGCACAACTACGAACTAGAGGTAAAAGTAATTGGTTACTGCAATGAGGATACTGGTTACGTAATAGACACCAAGATTTTATCTGATTTAATTGAAGAAAAAATTTTAAAACGATTTGACCATAAAAATCTAAATCTAGACACCAAAGAGTTTAAAACCCTCAACCCGACTGTTGAAAATATTGCAATTGTCATCTACGATATTTTAAAAATTGAGATTGAACCAAATTTAGAATTAAAGATTAAACTATATGAAACACCAAGAAATTATGTTGAATACCCTTATTAAAGAAAACAAATTAAATGGATTTTCGGAAGAAGAAATCGGTGATGATCATATTTACACAGGTCTTGAAACTCCCATGAAATCAGATGCATTTAAAATATCTGACGAAGAAAAAAAGGATAAAATAGCAGATTTATTCTCACAAATAATGGATGTTATGGGGCTAGATCTCGAAGACGATTCATTGAAAGGAACACCTAATCGTGTTGCTAAAATGTATATAGATGAAATCTTTTCAGGTTTAAACCCTGCTAATAAACCTAAAGTAGCCTTATTTGATAATAAATATCAGTACAATCAAATGCTGGTAGAAAAAAATATAACATTTTATTCGAACTGTGAGCACCACTTTGTACCGATTATAGGTAAAGCCCATATCGCATATATTTCTTCTGGTAAGGTAATCGGACTTTCAAAGCTTAATAGAATTGTTCAATATTATGCCAAGAGACCTCAGGTACAAGAGAGATTAACAAATCAAATAGCTGCTGAGCTTAGACAAATATTAGAAACCGAAGATGTAGCCGTAATAATAGATGCAAAGCATTTATGCGTTTCGTCACGTGGAATTAAAGATGATACCTCTGCGACAGTAACTTCTTTTTATGGTGGTGTATTTAATACATCAAGTAAGATTGCAGAATTACAAAATTATTTAAATTAAAAAAGCTTACTCGAACTTAGAACTATAGTGGCAAGTGCAGAGAACAAGCGTTTACTTAAACAATTAGCATAAACTGAACAGATGAACGGTTATAGTTTTATAACTTAATACCATTCTTAAAAGAATGGTATTAAGTTATATGCTTTTAAAAAATGTTTAAAAAGTATAGAAAGAATAGTAGCTTATTTATTGATAAATTTTTGCATTAAATGATTGGTTAATGTTCAAGAAAGGTTTATCAATGTTAGTTTGGTAATTCAAAAATAGTAAACACTGTTATTTTAAAATTCATAAATACTAGCTATTCTCAGCACAACTAATCGGGCACTTAGTATCCGATAATTTATTTTAAAATTAAGTCAATGAAAAAAATAGAAAAAGCAAAAACGACTCCCATCAAAAAATCTGTAAGCACCAAAACTTCTATTTATGACATAAAGATAAATTCACTTGAGGGTGAGTCTATTGACCTTTCTAAATTTATTGGCAACTATATTCTATTTGTGAATGTGGCTTCAGAATGTGGATTCACCAATCAATATAAAGATTTACAAAAACTAAGTGATACTTATAAAAACTTAACGGTTATAGGCGTTCCCTGTAATCAATTTGGAGGACAAGAGTCCGGTGATAGTTCTCAAATTAAAACTTTTTGTGAGCGTAATTATGGCGTGAATTTTTTACTCACTGAAAAAATAGATGTAAAAGGTAGCAAACAGCACCCTTTATATCAATGGTTGACTGATAAAGAACTGAATGGTAAAACTAATTCTACAGTTAGGTGGAATTTTCAAAAATATTTGATAAACAAAGAAGGGAACTTAATTGATTATTTTTATTCCATAACGAAACCTTTTAGTTCAAAAATTATCAAGCATTTATAATGTCAATTAATATACTAGGGATACTTATTGATTTCGGATTACTAGTACTCATTTGGATAGTGCAATTAATCATTTATCCGAGTTTTACGTTTTACAATCATAAGAACCTAGTCATATGGCATAAAAAATATACTAGGTTAATTGCCTATATCGTTGGTCCATTGATGGTTAGTCAATTAGCACTATCGATATACCATTGTATTACAGAAACCGAACCCTATCAGTTACTAAAATTGATTTTAATAATCTTTGTTTGGGTGATTACAATGTTACAATTTGTACCACTACACAACCGTATTACCAATAATCAATTTGACCATCAAGTACTCTTATCGCTGGTTCAAAAAAATTGGTCAAGAACTACACTTTGGACGGTTATACTTTTCATAGAATGCCTATTTATTTAGAAGTTAATAAGCGTAAAAAAAAATAATCAAAAATTTAAAACTGAGTTATGGTAAAAGACTGACAACACTAACTATTTTCACCTTAAACCAGTCTTTGAACTATTTACATGAGTTTTTAGTAGACGGTATTTTTCTTTTTGAACTGCAGGATGATTTTTGTGTTCCCAAATTTTTTCTCTTGCAAACTTTGCACTTTCTTGTAAATCTACAATTGGTAATGGGTAATCTTCACCAATTATAACTTCACAGAACGACTGTTCCAAAACTGTCATTTTCCAGGGTTCATGAATGTGTACTACAGGAACGCTAGCAAGTTCCGGAACCCACTTTTTTATAAAAACACCTTCGGTATCATGTTCTTGAGAGTTCTTTACAGGGTTATATAATCGAACGGTATTAATACCAGTTGTACCGGCCTGCATTTGAAATTGAGGATAATGTATACCAGGCTCATAGTCTAAAAATTGCCTAGCCAAATGATAGGTGCCATCTCTCCAATCTTGATCTAGATTGAGTGTTAAAAATGAAACTACCATTGCCCTCATTCTAAAATTAATCCATCCTGTTTGCGCTACAGCTCGCATACAAGCATCAACTAATGGGTAACCCGTTAACCCTAACTTCCATGCTTTAATAAATGCATCATTTTTTTCATGTACTAATAATTCACACCCTTTATTGATACACGCTGTTTCATAGCTACATTCTACCTCAAATTTTTGAATAAAGTGGCAGTGCCAAAACAATCTGGTTAACATGGCTGAAAATGCTCGATTATTCTTTGTTCCGTTCGGGTGGGTACCTACAAATTGAAATACTTGTTTTACACTTATATTTCCCCAAGCTAAATATGGCGATAATCTACTACACCCTTTTCTGCTTTCTGTTGGTTTTGAAATATGTTTTTGATAATTACTACCCCTTTTGGCGGCAAAAGATTTTAAATATCGTAAGGCATTCTGTTCGCCATCAGGTTGTAAGTTACTGTTGGTTTTTTCTAAATTAGTTTGAAAATCTTGTAGCAATAAAAAGGGATGTTTTAATGGCTCTAAATTAGATATCGAATACTTATTCCTAATTATAGGCTGATGCATTTTCAAGTGCCATTGTTTACTCCAATCCTCCCTATTTTTTATACCTCTTAGAATACCGTCACGTTGAAATTCTTGCCAATTTATACCGTATGTATTACAAATTTCCTTTACTTTTTTATCTCGATCCCATGACAATTTTATGCCACTTTCACAATAACTAAAAAGTGAATTAATTTCAAAAATATCATTAAGGTAATCAAGAATAGACTCGACTTCACCATAAAAAAGGGTAACACTTCTTTGATATGGTTTTAAGGTTATATTTAAATCTAAGATAGATTGATAAATAAATTGTAAATGCCTTAAACTGGTATCTGTGTAGTGAATTAGAGATGGTTCAAATAGATAGATAATTATATATGGAATACCTGCTCTTTCTGTATGAAGTAAAGGTTCATGATCTTGTGAACGTAAATCACGTTTTAACCATACAATATTCAGCTTTTTTTTGCGCAAGAGTACTTTAATGTTTATTTCTTTAAGGAGAACTAGCTGTTGTAAAGATAGCATTCTACCAAGTTTTAAATGAAGATTAAACTTCATTTCTATTTTTGAAAGACCAACAAATTTTTCTTGAAACTCTAAAATAACTAGACACTATTTTTTAAATATATGAAGTATGATGTGACTGTAAAAAAGTATAATAACACCATTTAAAAATGAAAGAATAGGTTTAACATGAGTTGAATTAATCTAACGCTCACTTTAATCAGATATAATTCTCTAGCGTGGATATTTAAATCCTATTAACAAGGGATTCACTCCGTGCAGCCCTCAAGCTTTGAGCCTGACAATAAAGCTCAAATCTGCTCTCGCAAATTTTGAGCTATTTCTTTTTCGGCCCATACAAGAGCTTGCTTTTAACTTTAAATCTTGCTAACAAGGGATTCACGCTGTGCATCCCTCAATCTCCGAGCCTGACAATAAAGCTCAAATCTGCTCTCGCAGATTTTGAACTTTTTTATTTTTCCGTCCTTACAAAAGCTCGCTTTTGACATCCGTAAAAAGAAAAAGCTCAATATCAAAAAGATATTGAGCTTTGCTCTAAGCGGAGAAAGAGGAACTATCCATAATCTACATTATCGCCTGTTTTCGGGCGATAAACAAACTCTTAATTTTAAGGTCCACCGAATTAGCCCCTTTTTAACAAAAATTTGGGTGTTTTGGGTTATCTGCCTTTAAATTAACGGCAAATAAGCTCATTTAGGACATTCTAATAGGTAATCTACATTTCTAAAAAAGCAATATCATATCTTCTTTAAAATATAAAACCATCATTTATTTAAACTATGATAACGAACTGAGTGGGCATAGTTTATATCATTCGCCTATTCCGAAAATATTATTTTCTGTGTCGATTAGAATTACATGGTCTAAAAACATTTTGTTCCCTGCTAGCCCCATCATTAACCAGTCTGGAAATATAGCATATTGATTCATAGAATTTGAAGAATAAATGTACGGTTTTTCTTCTACTAGCTTTCCAATCTTAATAGACGTAATTGATCTTCTTCTATAAAAATTATAGGCTTTTCCCCAGCTAGTTGTACAGCATAATGTATCTATCGCCTCTGCATTTTTTATATTTTGTAGCTTTTTATTATCCACAACGAGTGAAAACATACTAGAACCTGTATCATAGGAGATTTGCACATTGTTTCCGTCAACTTCAGCAGGGATTAATATCGGAAAACGTTCTAAGCTTGCTCCTTCAACTTCAGCAAATAAAAAGCCTAAATTATTTATGTCCTTCTTGGTAATACTCAGTCGGTTATTTTTAAAATCGAGTATTAGCTTTCTCCCTACAATAGCGTCAAAACCAATTGTCCCAATTTTGATGAATGAAGAATCAATTTTATCACTGCCAAAATCATCGAGTACGAGTATTTTTTTCGCATCAAAACTAAGCTCGCCCAGTGTTAAGTTTGGTGATTCTAACCAAGAGCTACCCGACTGACTCTTTACAAATTCAAATGAGGGATATTTTACCTTCAGAGCATTTAAGGTTTTTCCATATAATAAACTTTGAGACGTGCCTGTATCAAATTGCATGTAAAAAGAATCGTCTATTCCATTTAATTTTACCTTTACAAAAAATGCACTTATATCGGTTTCAATAGATCCAAATGAGTCACCTTCCCACCTAAGATTTGAATAGCTTAAAGTATCTGGTTCGCTAAAATTATAAAACGTATTTAACGTACCTCGAGTTCTCCAATAGTAATTAAAGACCTTCCACGCAGAAAATAAAAGTCCAATAATGAAGACTGCTGTCATAAATAAAATTTTTAACTTTTTGTTCATTCCTCCAATTCAATTGCGATTATATTGATGCAAAGAACGAAAGCAGATGATGTCTAAAAAAATTAAAGTGATGAAATTGAAGCTTTTGGGATGAATTTGAAGCTTATGATATAAGTATGAATTTCAGGGATGGTTCTGAAGATACTCTTTTATTCCTAAGAAGTATTTTGGTGCAACTGGAACCAATTCATCCAATTTATTTACAGTAATATACCCTTTACGAGAATTACCTGATATCTGTTCTATATGAGTTGGATTAACTAAGTAAGATCTATGTACTTGCTCCGCAAATTTCATTTCACTTTTAAGACTTGCTAAAGTCGATCGAATCACTTCTTTTTTTAATAAATCTAAATGTACGTAGTAAATATCTATATAGTTTGCTTGTGATTTTGCCAATATAAAATCCTTCTCAAGAAAGCGTATGACTTCATTTTGGTTATTCCCTGTGATTAAAATTTCTTTGGTCTTTTCATCAACAACTGGTTTAATTGAAATTTTGCTAAACCTAAACCGGACATAGACCCAAAGGGGAATAAAAACAGGAATAAAAGGTAATCCAAAATTTTTTACCCATTGAAAAATATTGCTCGACTCTAGATTATTATTGACTACCAAAACATTGTAGATGTATGAGGTAATTGAAATTAACAAAAAACCTAAATTTAATATAATTATCTCTTGATAAATATACCATTTTCCATGAGTAAGTTTAATCCAAAACTCTTCTAAAACATGAATAAGCAATATTGGTAGGATTATACAAATACCATAACCAATCAACTTTATATTTTTGTACGCAATTTCGTTTCCGTATATATCAAATGGTTGAAGAAAAATTAAAATGACTACAATCGTTATTGCCAATATAATGCTTAATAACAACGTATGATACCAATTGGAAGTATACGCAATTAATCTGCTAAAATTCATAGATACAAGTTTTCTATAATTAAACATAATACCCGTTTAATTTCCTGATTTTATCAGTTTTATTTTTATTCTTTAATCTACAAGCATTATGCCCAAAAATTAAATATATAACATATGTTATAAGGTTCAAGTTAAGAATTAATAGAAAACTATGTAACCAAGGACAATAAATCATCCTTTATTTAATCTTTAAATACTTAACCTGCATTGGTAATTACATTTTACAATATATGAATCCCTTCTAATTTGCTTCATATGCACAGAACCATATTTAAAAGCGTAATTTTCCAGAGCAAATTTTACTATTGGATTCAACTTCTCTATTATTTTCTTAACTACTTCATAATTGAGTCATATTTAGCACTTTATTTAGACTTGCCACTTCATACAGGTCACAGAAAATTAGTAATCAAGGGTTTGGGTATATTTCTTGAGCCCTTTAATAATTTTTCTTTCTCAACAAAATTGAAATTTTTATGTGTCAACCTCTAATTAAAATAGACCGAACTTTTTAAATTTTAATGGTATTTACATTTGTCATATAGAAACCTCATATGTTAATTTATATTACTCACATATATTTTCAATCCTTTCACAACAATTTCTTTTTCTAACCCAGTGATTATATATATTTAACTTAAGTTACTCCACAACTATTTTGCTGTAAGTCAAGTAACTATATTAGAATACTGCCATTGATGGAAAAAAAAATTTTTTTAATTTTATATTTGGTCTTCTCACCTTTTTTTTTGTGCCTAGCCATTACATTTTAGCTCAATGTCCCGGCAGCCCTATAAATTGTACCTATACCCAAGCTACTTTTACAGGAAATTTAAACTCAGGCGAAACTTTATGTATTACCAGTGGAACTTTTTCTGGTAATATTAATAATTTTTTGTCAGGTGCTACAATCTATATAGCGAACGGAGCTACATTCTCCCCTTCAAATTTCAATAATCCATCAGGCACTCTAATAAACTGTGGAACTCTAAATTTCAATGGGATCAATCTAAATTCAGGTTTTAGAATCGAAAATTACAATGTCGCCAACTTCAATTCCTCGGTGAATTTGAACGGTACGACCACCTGGGTCAATGGGTTGAATGCAAAAATCAACTTTACCAATAACTTTAATTTGAACAATAATTCTACGTTCACGAACAACGGTAAAGTAACGGCGACACAAGAATTTGCAACAGGTAGCGGTTCTACGTTTACAAATAACGATGAGTTGGAAACTATAAATGGCAATTTCAACCCGAGTGGTACAGTCGACAATTACGGTTTAGCGTACTCGAGGCAATTCATAAACATTAATTCAGGTTCTACGGTTCGCAACTATTGTACCTTTGTAGCTGATAAGGGGTTCAACAACAATGGAAATAATACCTATAACAACGGTAATATTTTTATCTATGCGCTCTAGTGGTTCTTCTGGTCTGTTCCAGAACAACGCAGCTTTCAATCAAGGTGCTGACGGGATCGTTTCTGGTATTAATTTCACTAATAATAATGCAGTAACTGGTAGTGGAAGCTATTATTTTACAGGTAATACCGTTCAAAACAATTCGTTTGGTAATGACGGAGGAGGAATAAACTTTTACGATACTACAAATTCAAACAGTTCTCCTTTCGATACAGGAACTCCGAATGCCTCGGTAACATTAAATTCATTTGCGCCGCCCAATGAAGGGGATTGTACCGGAAATTGTAGTTCTATCGTTTGTCCAACGGTAGGTCCGGATGCCGATGGTGACGGTATTGAGGATAGTATGGACAACTGCCCTACAACGGCCAACCCTTTGCAAGAAGATAATGACGGTGATGGCGTTGGTGATATCTGTGATGACGATGATGACAACGATGGTGTTCTGGACGAAGATGAATGTGCGGGAACTATCTGTTTGGAACCTATAACCAATGGTGGTTTTGAGAATCCTGTGATTCCAAATGCAAGCTATATACAAACGAACGAGAGTAATGTACCAGGGTGGTCTACGACCGCTTCCGATGGCTTGATCGAAATATGGTCCTCCGGTTTTAGGGGCGTGCCTTCTTTCGAAGGGAATCAGTTCGCCGAACTGAACGCTAGGGTTTCATCGGCACTATACCAGATATTGTGCCTGACCCCAGGGTCTGAAGTACAATGGTCCGTACACCATCGGGGGCGTGAGGGAACTGATGTCGCCACCGTTCGTATCGGTGCAGACCTTACCTCTGCGACCGTGCAACAGACGATGAGTGACGGTAATACGGCTTGGGGCTCATATACCGGTTCTTATACAGTCCCAGCTGGCCAGACCAATACCTATTTTATTTTTGACGCGGTCTCTACGTCTACAGGGGCTTTAGGATCTGGTAACTTTATAGATGATGTCGAAATCTGGGTGGTTTCAACCCCCACCTGTTTAGATTCAGATAATGACGGCATATTCAACAATTTTGATTTGGATGCGGACAACGACGGTATTTATGATATCATAGAGAACGGAAATGGTAATCTTGATACCAATAATGACGGTATCATAGATGCCACTAACGGTACAGTAGGCACTAATGGTGTATATGACAATATTGAGACCTATCCAGACAGCGGCACCTTGGCAACTGCATACCTATCTACGGATACCGATGGCGATGGTGTTCCGGATTTTAACCAATCGGATAGTGATGGAGACGGTTGTAATGACGTTACGGAAGCCGGATATACGGAAAGTTCCTCTAAACCTGGAGAGCTTCAGGGTACGGGTTATAATTCCACAAACGGAACGGTCACCGGTGGTTCTGACGGTTACACGAATCCGCTGATTAGCAGTACTACATCAGATTATACCTTTCAAATTGCGACTCGCGCCACCGTTGACGCCACCGCATTAATAGATCAAAATATATTGAACGGGGGCGGTACCAATTTCACGGTAACAACCGCCACGGCAGAATATACACAGAGTTATATATCGGGTTCGCCTAATTATTCGGTACCACCTGCTACCTATGACAGTATAAATCTTCAATTTCAATGGCAAGTAAACGGTATTGACCTTACTAATGGGGGCGTTTACAGCGGCACGAATACAAGCACCCTGAATATCTCAGAAATTACAGGCTTGAACCGGAATGTTTACAACTTGGTGGTAACCCATCCGGACAATCTCTGTGTTCGTATCGAGAACAGTGCCATCTTATATGAGGATACTGATAGCGATAATGACGGAGTGGGCGACAGAACCGATCTAGATGATGATAATGATGGTATTCTTGATACCGTAGAACGACCTAAGACGGTATTGTGGGTTACGCAAAACGCTCCAGAAACCGAAGAACAGAATACAATAGACAAACTCATAGCCTTAGGGTATACGGTAACGGTAGTGGATGACAATTTTGGCGGAAATGCCAATGACTATTCGGTGACATTCATATACGAAGATGTAAATAGTGGTACAGCATTGGCAAATATTGCAAATCTAGCAACTACGACAAATGGTATAGTAACAAGTGAGAATGCGCTTTATGACGACATTCTGGGTACCACGGGAGCTATGGTTAATAACACTACTAACATCATCAACATTACGGATAATACGCATCCAATTACCGCAGGCCTATCCTTGGGCGACCTAGATGTTGGAGATGCAGGGTTCTATGTGAACAAAGTGGTTTCAGGTACCAAATTAGGGTACCATCCAAACGGGCAAGCGGTACTCATAGCTTGGGAGGTTGGTGATGCGATGGATGCGGGTATCGCTCCGGGAAGGCGCAGTGTCCTTCCATTGAATAATAGTACAGTAGGATTTAATTCCACAGGTGAAAATCTCTTGGTCAATACAATAATTTGGGCGGCAGGTTTGGATACCGATAAAGATGGTATAACCGATGATTTGGATATCGACTCCGACAACGACGGCTGTAACGATACCAACGAAGCTTATGCCGATAGTTACGCGGACAGTAATGATGATGGTACCTATGGCGGAGTTATTACGAACATGGAAGTAAACGCCAACGGATTGGTAACTGCCGCTAGAATTAACGGAGCTGGGGACGCCTATACTACCACCCCGGCAATTAGCACTAATTCTTCCGAATATACATTTCAAGAATTGGGCAACGCACCTCTGATCACATTACAACCAACAGATCAAAATGTGTTCGTACCCGACGATGCTATGTTTGACCTTACCTCAAGCGATACGGATACGTATCAATGGCAGTTAAGTACGGATAACGGTTCTACTTTTAGCGATATAACCGATGGTACCGAATACTCGGGTACTACAACGGACGCATTGACCGTAATCTCCCCGGATTCTATTAAGAACGGTAATCTGTACCGCGCAATCGTTACCAATAATAATTATGTCTGCGGACAGGTGATTTCCAACGAGACAATTCTCAACGTTAAATCAAGAACTGTAATTACCAATCGAAGGATAACCTATAGAATAAAAAAAGCTAAAGATTTATCATTTGTTTGAACTTTGCTATTGACCAATTTTTAGAAATAGGCGACTTTTATACGCGAAACTTTCATTTGTTGTAAAGTTCGATTAGAGCCTACGATGTAGCTAGTAGCTTTAGCGGTATTCTGGGTTTTCAAACTCCCATCGCTCTCCATCATCCCAGTCCTTTCGAGAGTTGCCATAATTTGAATAACCACTATTGTTTTTTAACATTAATGCTAAATGAAGCAGATTATAGGTCATAAACGTGGTATTCCTATTCGTGAATTCACTATCAAAGCCCACAGGATTATTCAGTTTTTCTCCTTTCCATTCTTTATCCCCATAACTTGGTCCTGGGCCTACTTTTCCGATCCATCCGCAATCTGCTTGGGGCGGTATGGAATAACCTATGTGTTGGAGCGAGTACAGTATTCCCATCGCACAATGTTTGATACCATCTTCATTACCGGTAACGATGCAGCCACCAACTTTACCATAATAGACGTATTGACCTTTATCATTGGTCTGACTACTCATAGCGTAAAGTCTTTCGATTAATTTTTGGGCTTCTGACGATTTTTCGCCTAACCAAATTGGTGTTCCCACTACAAGGACATCCGCGTCCAGAATCTTCTTTGATAGTTCTGGCCATTCGTCAACTTCCCAACCATGCTCGGTCATATCGGGATAAACACCACTTGCAATTTGATGGTCGACTAATCGGATTTCGTCAACATAGACGTTTTCCTTGGCCATAATAGCTTTGGAAACTTCCATCAAGGTTTTGGTGTGGCTTTCTTGTGGAGATTTTTTAAGAGTACAATTTATATACATAACTTTCAACCCACTAAAATCATTTTTGTTCATAATAAAATATTTTATAATTAGCCCCAAACGTTTAGGCATAAATTTAATTATCCTTTAATTAGCTTTTCGAACTACGGACATAGTGTCCTAACTTATCGTTTATTTATACTTAATTTTTTAATATCTTATTGAAATTTGTAATCTTTAAAGCGGTGGCTATTTCCAAAAAAACACTAAGCTTTATTGTATAAAGGTCATTCTCCCATTCGCAAATATGGGATACAGGCTTATTAATTAATTTACACAAGTTTTCTTGTGATAGGTTCTTCTGCAAACGCATTCTTTTAACATATTTTCCTGTTTTCATACCATCCTTAATTTAAACTTTGAATCCTAGTCTATATTTTGAATTACAGTTAATACATCTGACTATGTAGGAGCCTTTTCTGATTTGTTTTAAATTATTCGAACCACAGTTACAACTCGTTCCAACCAGAGATAATTTTACAATAGCATCAATTTCCCTATTATGCTCAACTCTTCTTTTAGTTTCATCTTCTCTATTGTATACTTCAACGTTTGAAGTTTGACTCATAATTAATCCTTTATTTATCGTTTATCTGAACTTCAGATTTATTCCAAATGTTAGTTTTCTCCTACTAACTTAATCATTTTTAAAAAAAAAAGAATTTCTGATTAAACCATTTTAATGAACAAGGGTCTAACAAGAAAAGCAACAACAATTATGAAAAGCCTTTACGTTCTTTTTGCGATACTTACGTTTAATAGTTGTGGTAATGACGATGGTTCAAATGAAATCCTTCCCGCAACGCAATCGGGATTGGGATATCAACCAGAAGGCTTTGTAACCATTAGTGAGGGCTCAGGTGGTTTTTCCGCTGATCTAGAAGGTGGAGATAGGTTTGGAAGGGACCACGACAACATTGGGGACGTTAATGGAGATGGCGTAACTGATTTTGTGGTGGGGGCACGTTCGGACGATGATGGTGCAATGGATGCCGGTGCGGTCTATATTTTATTTATGAATAGCAATGGTACCGTACAAGCCAACCAAAAGATCTCTATGTTGGAAGGTGGTTTTACGGGTGAGTTAAATGCCGGAAACTTTTTTGGATATGGTGTGGCAGGTATCGGTGATTATGATCTTGACGGTATACCGGACATTGCCGTATCCTCCCCTGTACCCCCGAACAATGCGTTGTACATTATTCATTTGAATGTAGATGGCACGGTCAAGGATTTTGTCAAGAACGATAACGTAATTGCCAACGGACTTTCAGCAATCGGGGATATCGATGGCGATGGCAGAATAGACTTGGTCGCATGTGTACCCGGGTCAAATGACGGTGGTACGGAGCGTGGCGCGATAGATATTCTATTTCTGGACAGTTCATCACAAATTGAAAATACCAAAAAGGTCACCATAAGCTCAACGCAAGGCGGTTTTGGGGCCGGTCTAGAAGATGGCGACCAATTCGGTGGTCGTGAAGTGACAATGCTTGGTGATATAGATAACGATGGGACGAAGGAATTGGCTGTGGGCGCCTTTATGGCCGACGCAGGAAAAGGGGCGATCTGGATTCTTTCTCTGGACAGCTCTACCCATAATGTGGTCTCCAAGACAAAAATAGCGGAAGGTATGAACGGCTTTACGGACGAATTGGTATCCGACATCAACCCTAATGGTACCTTTGGGGCAAACTTTGGTCATGCCATGTGTGCTCCTGGAGATATCGATGGTGATGGAATACCTGATTTGGTCACAGGGGCCAATCAACAATACGAGGGTTGGGGCTATGTGCTTTACCTTAACGCGGATAAGACAATAAAATCATTTACCAGGGTCAATGCCACTGAAGGCGGTTTTAATCTAAGTTTAGAGCCTGAGGAAAGATTTTCCCGTTCCATTTCATCTGGCGGTGATTTAAGGGGTGATGGTTCTATCGCAATTAATTTTGGAGGAGGTGCTGGAGGTACAGGTACACTATATACACTATTTTTAAGGCCCCAATGATCATATTGAAGTCCAATAGAAGTATTTATTGTATTGACCAGTCCGAGAAAATATATAACTTCCTCTGCACTGTGTTTAATAATCGTTTTATTAAACTTTACGAATTACGACATAGCGTCCTGACTAATCCCTTAATTAAATTTTTTATCTGTCTCTTCACACAATTTTTGTACTTTCAACGAGCGGTTTGCAAAATATTTGACCATTTTAAAGACAAAATATTTATATTAGAAAAAGGTCCCGATTCTCTCCTGTTCATCCGGACTACCCAAAATCTCGATTCTTGCCACACGTAGGGTTATAGGTTGGTATTTAACGAACTACCCCGAGGCAGAGCCGTCGGGGTATCAAAATAATTTGAGCTGATTTCTGTGCAACTCAGTATATTTTGACTTTCCTTGGTTTTCAAGGTACTTCTTTATCACTTCTTCATTTGCGTATTGCCCTACTGTATTCACATAGTAACCATTTGTCCAAAACTTCCCGCCCCAGAGCATCCTTTTCATCTCAGGATGAAGTCGAAAAATTTCTTTTGCAGTAATACTTTTGACCGCTCCGATTATTTTCTTTGGAGCATTCATCGGAATACTTTGAATCAAAAAATGAACATGATCGCCATCTAATCCTATTTCAACAAAATGAATCTCATAACGTTCCTCTATCTGCAAACAAACCTCTTTGAAAGTCATTGAAACTGCATCACTTAAAACTTTTCTCCTATACTTTATAGGACAAACAAAGTGGTACAAAAGCAAGCTTTTGTTATGACTCTTGTGAACATGATCACTCATAATCACAAATATATGAATATCTTTACGCGACACCCGAGGCAGAGCCTCGGGGAATTCTATTGATTAAAAACAGTCCAAATTTTTCATTTTCCGACCTATTTGACAACATAGGCCGCTACGTACATGTCGCATTGATATCCACTGACAACAAATCTTTCCTTAAATCCAGCGTTATTTGTTGATTTACCTCGAGTTATTTATTCAAAGTGAATTTTTTCCAGAACAAGGGTACGTACTTAGTGCGGTCCTTTTTCATTTTTCCGATCCAAACCATATTGAGGCACACGGATAAGTCTCCAGTCTTTGAGCATGTTTATCTAAAAATTAAAATATCCGATGAGACTTAAAACTATGAGCGTACTTTTCGCTTTGAGGAAAAATACTGAGCATCCGATCTAATGAAAATAATTTTTTCCGAGCAATCCTCAAACTCAAACATTTTCCTCCCACTTCCGGTAAAGCTTTAATAGGCCTTTCAGGTAATTAAGGTTCACGAAGTACAGACCGATGAAGAGTATCGGTATACATAAAGAATATATAGAACCGCCTGTGGATATTGCGACGGAGACCACGCCAGTTACCAATGCGGCCCGCAAGATATTGTTCCCGGTGCGTTCGGCACGTGCAATGTCCTTTTCGAGATACGCCAGTAAATCCCTAAAACTTACTTTGGGTGAATTGTTCCCTAGCAAACCTGGCTTCTTATGGCATTTGACCTTGTCCTTTTACCGACTATCCAAAGTTCAGGCCCTGTTACACCAAGAACTTGCTTCGCGGCACCTTCGAACGCTTCACGTTCGATAGGTTTTAGCAGAAAGGCATTTGCACCGGAATCCAGTGCTGCTATGGCGAACTCTGGACGCGTGGAATTCATGATGATCTTGATGTTACCTGGAATCTTGGTAATTACCTGAAAACCGTTGAGTCCAGGCATTTCAACGTCCGTAAAAAGGATGTCAACCTTGTTATAGGATATAAAGGCGAGCGCTTTGTCTATATTGGTGAAGGTTGCCAGTAAATTGAGATTGCAATGGGCCACCACAAATCTGGAGGTGGTCATTGCCTGGAGCGGCGAATCGTCCAGGACGACTACATTTGGGTACATACTGTAGGTTTTTAGATTTTGGGAAAATAAAGATAGCGCTAACGTCAAGCTAAAACCATTTTTCCTGGTAAAGTGTAAGAAAAATCGGTAAAAGGTAAATGAACGTTCAGTCGCGAAAAGGAAAACCTGTAAGTGATAAAATAAAAATCGAGAGTATCGTAAAAAAAGCCCCGGTCCCCATATACCTAAGCTTATTTGATTATATGAAAATGAAATCTAAAAATATCCCTGTTACCGGATACGGGATAATTTTTGTTGTACAGGTTCCGAATTATGTGGTGAAACGGGAGGTCTTTTTTATTTGTTCAATCGGTGGAGCGAGCATCGTCTAGGTGATTACATCCTTTAATTAAACCTTAAAAGGAAAATCCTCGACTGTTACAATAATTTCTATTCTGAAGTCCAATGGTGTTGATTCTTCTCTTTTTTCTATGTGCCTCGTTTTGAATTTGACTGGTTGCAATTTCAAATTGATGTCTTTAAGTATAAAAGTATTTTCATTAAGTTGAATCTTATCGTTGATCTTAACAAATTCCATGTTGTCACCATCGATATCCTTGACTCCACTCAACGATGAGTATAAATCCTCTCTCTCCACGAAAAAAGCGTAATTATCGCCAGTATCATTGATTATACTAATAATTGTAACTATTCTATTCATCGATAAACTACTATACTATTTAGAAAAATTAAAAAAACAAGAAATTTCAGGATTATCGGTTTCAACGTTGTTCTATATAAAAATGCATAACTCAGAAATTATGAAAACTCCCCAAATTGAAAACAAAAACTTAATCGAGGATACTAACCAAATCATTAAAATGTATGATACGAACACCTACTTCGTTTATGCGATTATGATTGTCACTTCGGTAATATTCTTTTTTATTGATAGCCGTCCTTTAAGAATCAACAGTTTACTCCAAGTCTAATTATTAAATTGAGTTCAATGGACCGACCCCCTTAAGACCATTAATCAATCCTTTATTTGAACTTTAAAAATTAAAACCCTTCGGATTAATATAATGTTTTCTTTTGGTCCCTAGTTTATATTTTAAATAACTCAAGTCTTCTAAAATCATAACCAATGTATCTCCACTAACTTTGTCCTTGTATTGAAAGTCTTCCTCAATATTAACATATGCTAAGGCAGAACTTTCAAAATCCCTGGCTTCATTTCCTGCATTTTTAAACTTTTTAAAAAAAATTAATGCATGGTAACGTAATTTTTCAGTTGTTATTATCGTTTGATCGGACTTAAGGTGTTAACATAACAATAGATCTTACCTCTCCTTCAGGTATGCAAACAGGTCCATTTTATGTTCATATTTCTGTATATCCATCTTCACAAGGTAGCGGGTCAGTTTCGCTACCCAAGGATATCACTCCAAAAATAGCTATAAATAAAATTCGTTTTGACATCATCGATTATTTTTCCGTGAATTTTATATCCTTCCATTTTCCTTTGTTCGTTTCAATACCTATTTCCATATTTGAAATCTTATCTTTTGATAGAACCTTCATAAAGATAAGAATACTTAAATAATTCCTCTCGTTCCGCATATTTTGAGAATAAGGAAAATAGTGATTTTTTTCGGTGCTTCACTTGCTGTTACCCGGAGCTGGTCGATTTTGATAACTACCTAGTGAAGAACTTCCGCTCTCTAACGGAAAGATTTTTGTAATCCCATTTTTAACCTGAAGGAACAATATGACAGGACACGGTTGGTCGAAAAAAGTACATATTAGTTAACGTTCGTCGAAAATTCAGCATAAATCCCTTTTTCTAAACGTTAGGGAATAATGGAATCAACATTTCAATGGCACCTAATATTTAATTTAAGAAGCGCGGAATCTGTCCGAACCTATCCTTTGCTCTTTTTTGTCCTACTTTGTGGCGTTATCCATGGACAAAGGATATCCATCGAGGTAGGCGAGTTCAGTTCGGTACTGGTAGACCGGGAAGTTCCCATTTATTTTCTTGAGGATCCGGTTCCGATGGTCGTGTTCGACGGTTTCCCGTTGGATGGTGTACATGCGGAAATTATGGAGGGTATCCTTGTCATCGACGTTCCCGATGAAGTCGCCCATTATAATGGTACCGTCGTAGTGCGGTATAAAGTGGATACGGAAGATCCTTCCAAGTATCGCGCCCCTGCCATCGTATCCGTTAATAGGTGCGGGATCATCGAACCGCCGAACGCAACAAAGTTCTAATATCCGAAGTTAGGGGTACTGAGGGAACTTTAATTAAAGGACCGCCAATGGCAAGTATCGAAATAACCGTTTATCCACACTTTGGCTATCACACAGTATCTGACGGCCACTATATCAAATTTCCCTGTCCCCGATTTCCTGTTCGTCCCTGATCGTATAGAGTTGTTCCAGTACGTTCCCGAATATCGCGGTCCACTTATCGTCACCGTTCTTGGTCAGCAGGATCTCGCTTTCCTCGATGGCGATACTTAGATCGTTTATCTCGACCTTCCATTTCGATATGGGATCGGTTATAAATATTTTCTTACGAACTGTAGCAATCGGATATAGTTTATAGTTTGACCGGTTCCACGAACAACGGACCTTGTAATAGTTTTGTTGTTCTATCTTCCCGAATATAAATTCTATCGAACATATCCTCGGGACCGATAGGGCGACGGATATCGGTAGAATCATCCCGGTCGGTAGAGGGGGCGTACGATAAAGGCCCCGCCTTAAAAAAAACGGGACCTCCTGAAAAATCTCATGAATTTAAAAATTCGGGAACCACCCCGACCAACATTGCAAAGGTATACCGGATGCACCGTACCCAACAATAATTGTTGTGTAACACGCTGAATATGTAGTAAAATATCGATATCCCCCTTTCTTACCCGAGGGATTTACGATATGCCCGGTGACGACAATAATGCCCACGTCAAAGGTAGCTCCGGTCATTTTAGTTCCAAATGTCCATAGATCTCCTCGAGGATTTCTTTGGGGTCCACATCCAGTACCTTGGATATCAAATATAGTTCTTCGGCTTTCAGGTTAGAGGAATCCTTATTGCGAAGATCGCTCAGTCGGGACTTCCATATACCGGTCCTGCGCGATATTTCCCCATTGCTCATGGAAATATTGGAAAGATAAACACCTAAATGGGTCATATTAAGATCTATTACCGCTCTTACAAAAATATGGAATACATCGATATCCAAAAGGATATTCAGTGAAACTTGATCTATATATATTACATACTCCGAGAAGGTAAACTTTATCGGTCCGCTTTTTTCCTTACCAAGAACTAATCTTCCATGCTTCAACGGAGCGAACCTTGGCGGCATGATATACACATCGGCATTAAAACTTTTAGGGCAAAAATTGCCCGTTATAATGCACATATCATCGATAGACCACAAAAGGGACGGTTTTCACAACATACTTTTCCTCCGATAACATAGGTTGTCTATATTCACGTAAGCATACTGATCGACCCCTATTTCTTTCATTTCCATATAGTGTTGTTATTTAAGGCTCCTCTCTATAGATTGGAGCTTTTTTTAAGTTTTAACACATAGACCTGAACTCCTAAAAAAATAAATTGACCTGTCGAATTACGAGATGGTGTCCTAACCCATCGTTTTATTAGACTTTTAAGACATGTAACTTAACTTCTTTTCCGTTTACTGAGAATGGAGAATGTGCTTTTCTTTACTTTACTTTAATATCATTAAATTTAATCCCTGAATCATTACTTTCAAAATAGATATCGTTGTCTTCCGGAAGCTGATTCAATAACAAAATAAGTTCTTTAATTTTCATAAATGATCCTTTATTTAGACTTTGGTTTAGCTAAGTTCTTTAAAGCTTAACCTTTTAACTCATTCTTAGTCAATCAAAGTTGTTTCTAAATTTTTAGATTAATTCCTAATTGTATGCCGTAAGCATAAGGTCTATAGTCTTCTCCGAAATTTTTATCACTATATATTGTTAGTGCTGATTTAAAGAACCCTTCGGCAAGAATACTCCATCTATCGTTAATACTCAACATCGCACCGATTTTTGGTTTTATGGCGATACCACTTTTAAGGAGTTCATAATGTTGTACTGGAATTTCATAGATAAATTCATTTTCTACAAAAAGGCGAACTTTTTTTTCTGAGTTTAAAACATATCTATAACCTAAGGATAAACCATAAAAGCTCCATCTTTGAACTAATTCAAAGGGGACGAAAGTTACACCATCTCCAACATTTGATTGGCCACTTTCCCAAAACCTATAACTTGAGGAGCCAAAACCAAGTTTTAGACTATTTTTATCATCTATATTACGATAAATACTAAAGTTAACATTTGGTGAAATTCTTGGCTTTTGTTCTTCTGGAAAGCAACCTTCAATACATTGAATTAAACTTAGTGGTTGATTATAATGTAAAGTTCTTGATACGCCTAAATTAAATTGCAAACTATATTTGCTTACGGTATTATCCTGACCTAGAAGAATTAACGGAGTCGTAAATAGCGTAATGAATAGTAGAATTTTGATTGGATATTTCATGCGATTTTAGTCTATTTATGTACTTTAAAGATGTTTACTTTCGACAATGGTTGCGTTTATACGAAGTCCGTCTACACAAATATCATATCGTTTATTTGAACTTTTCAAATTACTGTTTTTTACACTTTGATCTTGAGTTCCAAAAGAGGATGCAACTTTCAGGTATTTAATGCAACTGATTTTCGATAAAGTGATAAAATTTTGATAATTAAATTTATAACAATTAAGCCAAAATTAAATTTTCTAAATAATTTTTGCATATTATATATAGCATCCTTCACTACAGCTAAACTCCTGTTCAGTAGCTTTCAATTTACCCTCTATAAATTCATAATCATACCTTGTAAATCCAAAGCATGGGATGTCAACTTCAATAGTGTTATCTTCATAACTAAATGTTCAATCGCAATCGCACAAATTACTTGTGATAATTCCATCAAAATCAAAATTATATCTTCTGACATTTTCTATTTGCAAAAGCCCGTTTTCTTGAGGTCCTCCATCAAATGATGCAGTTTGCTGCTAATTGCCTAAAAGTGTTTGAGGAACTGAGGGTTTCTCGTCGGAGTAACAAGCAATTAAGAAAAATACTGTACAGAAAATCAAGAGTTGTTTTTTCATCGTTTATTTAAACTTTACAAAATATGACAAGGAGCCCTTAATTATCTAATAAATGTACTAATTTCAAATCTATTATTTCTTATTTATAATATGAATTAACAACCCTTTAAAACTAGCTCAAAAACAACACTATCCATAAAAAGTATATAATTCCGATGAACAAAAACGCTATTCAACACTTTTCATCATTTTGACATCATAAAAGCCACACTTGACAACATTCGGGTTTTTCGCGTGCCTTTCACAAGTACATTTGAGCCAGAATCAAAACACAAATTGTTATGAAACCTAAGACTAAGAGTTTACTATATTTTACAAGTTTCGTTATAGCTGCATTAAGTTACTATCATATGGAAAATAGCAACCTACAGAATACCGAAATCGCAGTACATACACAAGCTCAAGTTTCTACCCAAGAAGCTTTGAAATAAAACATATAACACGAATCTACCTACTTGAGTAAAGGCTTGGAGAAATCCAAGCCCTTTTTTTGTTTTTATAACTTGGTGCCTGGTTAAATGCAATACGTTTTAAGAATCGTTTATTTAAACTTTACAAATTAGGACACGTTTTCCTAACCCAATCTTTATTTAAACTCTACGCCAAGATACCGTGTTCAATTCTTCCTAAAGCCTACATAACCTTATGTACGACTTTTAAACTCTTTAAAAGTGATTCAGAGGTTATCCCGCCCAAGGCTTTTGACTTTGTCTTTAACCACTTTTCAAAGTTAGTTTTATCCTCGAAAACTGATTCGCCTTATTCTTTTAATCGAATTGGTTCTTTCTTTAAGTTTTCCATTCTTTAATTTGATGGTTATGTTTAGCTACGTGGTGTCCTAACTTATCCTTTTATTTAACTTTTGTAATTCAACAAATCATTAAATCAAAATTTAGTAGAATATCAAAATCTTCCTAATGATTTCAGTTTACGATTACTTACGCCATAAATTTTTTATAAATTAAAACAACACCACCATTTGTTTTACCATAATGTTTGACGCATATAGCAAGTGCCAATTGAGATGGTCCAGATCCTAGATAACCTTAGCTGAACCCCGTTGGTGAAAGCTTACTTATTTTAAGCGATTCTTCTAAAGAAAGTTTTAATCCGTTATAAAATACTTCAGTTTTACCATTGTCATATTTCCCTTGTAACTTAATTTTATCTATCATCCTTTATTTGAACTTCAATTTAACTCCACAGTACTTACTAGATGGCGAAATATCAGTTTATACACCTCTGATATTCTATATGTATCGTTTGAATCCAACCTCCTGATTTCTTCAATTTCCATATTAGGATGGAACGTTTCATTAAACAGTGCTTTATAACAAGTCATTTTAACCAATACGCCGTCTTTGGCACCATCAGACTGCGCCCTAAATGTTCCAACATATTCAATAGTATCAGGGATAATATTAACTGTAAGCTCTTCAGATACTTCGCGAACCAAAGTTTGTTCATCCGACTCGCCCTTTTCTCTTTTTCCTCCTGGTATGTAATATTTGAACTTGCATTTAGATTTCGTTCTCAATATTTTGCGCCCTTGGATTTCAATAAATGCAATTTTGTCTATTTCGGTCATTTCATTTATCCTTTATTTGAACTTTCAACCTCATAAATATACAGATAAAACAGTCCCTTAAAACGACCGTTTTTTCATTCCTTAAATTTATTTTTCCACCCCCCTCATTTCATATTTTTAATTATATCTGAGTATGGAAAACTGGGGTAAGTTTCGTTTCAAATCAGCCGTTTCTTATGTGTTAGCGATTTTTTCGTGGTGAATGACACTTAGGTGACACCTAAATGTCGTATATATTGCAAAAGGATATCGGTAGCTTTGTACCAACAAAATCTTATATAGATGCAAAACAAATCCATAGGAAAACACCTTATCTATCAAAGAAAATTAAAAGGCTACTCACAACAGCAGCTATCCGAGAAAACCGAGGTAACCGTACGTACTATCCAACGCATTGAAAAGGGTAAGGTCCATCCTCATTTGCAGACAATAAAGCTATTGGCAGCTGCCTTAGGCATTGACATGAATGACCTGCTGCCACTTGAAAACCCCAAGGAAGAGTCCCTACAAAAGAAATGGCTCCTGTTGCTTCACGCAACGCCCATCCTTGGCTTTGTCCTGCCCTTGTGCAACGTACTCTTTCCGCTATTTCTATGGATTCACAAAAGAGAGGACAATCCTATTTATGACAGGCACGGAGTCAAAGTCATTAACTTTCAGATTACAGCATTGATACTTTATGTACTATCTTTTGTGGCCTTGCTAACGGTCGAGAAATGGGGGTTTCTTTTTTTCATAGTTGTTGTTCCCCTATGTCTATCGCTTGTCTTGGGTAATATCGTCTATGCGGTCAAAACCCACAAATGCTATTATCTTCTGTTCATACCATTTCTAAGGGCCAAAACAAACACTCTGGCAAAAGCGATTTTGCTATTGTTAGCGGGAATGGCTTCGTTTAGTTGTTCCTCCCAGGGTATTGAAATAGTGACACGTTTAGACGGCACAACCATTTCAAATGATTCGCTTACCTCTAAAATTAACCAGTTGATGGTGGATGCCAAAATGTGCGGTATGGCCGTAACAGTATTTAATGATAGCTCTCCAGTTTACCAAAAAACGTTTGGCTATAAGGATTATCCCAAAAAATTACCCTTGACCGATTCCACCAATATTTATGGTGCTTCTTTGAGCAAAGCTTTGTTCAGTGTAGTGGCTTTGAAATTGGTGGAAGAGGGCCTAATCGATTTGGATACTCCGCTAGAATCCTATCTACCTAAGAAAATCTACGATTACGAACCCAAGACCCGTTGGCACGATGATTTTACTACTCTGAAAGAGGATAGCTTGTACCACAAAATAACGGCCAGAATGTGCCTTTCACATACCACGGGTTTTGCCAACTGGCGATGGGACGAACCGGATAACAAATTAAAGGTACATGGGGAGCCAGGTGCTCAATACGGCTATTCCGGTGAGGGTTTTGTATATCTGCAAGTGGTTTTAGAAAAACTCACAGGGAAGGGCTTGCAGGAGCTTGCGGATGAGCGAATATTCAAACCTTTGAAAATGCACAACTCGGCATACGAATGGAAAGCGCGTTTTGATAAAGACTTTGCCTTTGGCCATAACAAGGAGAGCGAGAAATATAAAAAAGATATCGATAACGAACCACGTAGTGGAAGCACCTTGGAAACAACCGCCTCGGATTATACGAAGTTTTTACAGGCCGTGCTCAGAAAGCAACTGATTTCACAAACTGCGTACAAGGAACTTTTCAGTCCCCAGATCAGATTGAAATCTCTTATTCAATTCAACGAGGGTTCCAATATAATGACAGATAAGTACGACCACCTTAACTTAAGCTATGGTTTAGGTTGGGGCTATCTGCAATCACCTTATGGAAAAGGCGTCTTAAAAGAAGGCCACGGTAATGGCTTTCAGCACTATTCTATTCTGTTTCCACAAGCAGGAAAAGGAATTATGATTATGACCAATAGCGATAATGCCGAAAGTATTTTTAAGGAACTTTTGGAAGTTGCCATTAAAGATGTCTATACTCCATGGGAATGGGAAAATTATATTCCATACAATAAAAGTTAAGGCATTTTTTGAATTAGATCCTTTATTTGAACTTTACTTCAGGTGTTTAGGAAAGTCCATCTTACCGCCAAGCACTCTAACTATGAAAATGCAGTTAGCATCTAATTAATAAAAAACTACGTGTCATTTGTATCGATACCTTAAAAGCATTTGGTTTTTCACGGCAACATATCTTCTACCCATATCTGAATTATTGGATAGTTCTTCCAAAATATCCTTTAAACCTTTCGCATATTTAGAAGATTGAGTTGTACAAAACTCCCTTATGGTGAATTTGGCAAAAAACTTAATATCGCTCTTTGCCTTAACACTAAGTATGCAACTATTGTCCGGCATTATGTTCATTTATAGCTTCTTCCCAGATACTATCTATAGTAGCATTAGAAGGGCCGCTTTCCATTCCTTCAATAAGAGCATCATTTAAATCTACAATGCGTTTTCTTAGTTCCTGATTCTTTCCAATAATATCTTTCACATATTCGCTATCGATGGTATAGAAACCTTGTTCGATTAGGCTTTTAACATAAGCCTCCTGTTATTGTGTAAATGTGATGGATTTTCTAATTTAACCAAAATGAACCAATTTTATTAATAGTGATTTAATTTAAGAATAATTTCTGATGTAGTCAACATTCCCTAATAATTAAAACAATTTTGCAAATTATTCTTTTTATACATTTTTACGAAATACGACCTAGTGTCCTAACTTATCCTTTATTTGAATTTTAATGTTTGAAATTTATACAGTGGCATCGAATGGATTGGAACCATTGTTATCACTCTGACCTATTCGTCGGACACGTTGACAAGAAAATAAAATTGATTCAATACGCGAAATGAAGGTAATAACTATGACCAAGTGGCCGTAAAAAAACATACTATTCCCTCAGGGTACTATCCGGCACCTGATACCATTGCGACCCGATTATTGAAGGGCCTGACCACCCGAACTTTGCTTCAACCGCCCTTTTACCCATTTTTTCTGCAGTTCGACCGAAAGGGATACGTTTCCGAAAATTCCAATGTTCATTGTTTAATAGTACCCCGTCCTTAAAACCTATTTGTATGAAGATCAGAACAGTCGTACTCGATGATTCCCCACTACTGCTTATAGCCAATTGCAAAGTGGTCGCCCGGAACCCCTACCTAAAATTGGTCTCTAGTTTTACGGACGCCCGACTTGCGATCCGGTACCAGAACGAGGACCTGGTCTGCCTGTTGCCCACCGATGTGGAAATATCGGTCATGGACGGTTTCCAGATAATGAAAACGGTACCGTCGCATATCCACGTTGTCATGAACTCCTCCGATACCGGTTTTGTACCGGAGACCGAGCGTTCGGGCGCGAGCGCCTTTTTACACAAGTCCGTTACCAGTAGGGACCTGAAGGACGCTATCTCGGCAAAACTGAAAAAGGGCTTCGGGTACGATGGGAAGGCACGGGAGCCTTACCTTTCCCGCAAAAGGTATCTTATAACGGCGGTCCGATGAAAAATATCGATGACATTATCGGCGAGTGGTCAAGGGAGCTCCTGCTAGCGGAGCGGTATGCCAGGATATGTGCACTGCTCATACTTATCTGTATGTCGGGAACCGTAGCGCTGACTTGGCTTACAGAGACGGACGGCAGTACGATGTTGCTAGTGCAGTTGGCGGCTTTCCTCATCGAGGTGCGTTGCGCATATCGTATACATGGAATGATGAAAAAATTATATTCGGAGACAGGGAAATAACCCCCCAACAGGATACAGGTCCGTGGCACGCTTCGCTATGTGGGCCAACGATATGATGGTACGTTCCCCTTGCCCGGGACGTCCGAAAAGTACGTTTTCACGAACGCACCATGGTAGCTGGTCGGGGAAGGTCTACGTTCAAAGGACATCCTTCATGTTCCGGTTCAGGATATCGCTGGGGGCAAACTTCACCACGTTCGTGGCGGAAACGAAAATGCGTTGACCTGTGGAAGGGTTTATACCGACCCTGGCATCCCTGCGGACCACGGACCAAGAGCCGAAACCCTTCAAAGTGACCTTGTTACCATTTTTCAGCGCTATGGTAATGTTGTCCATGATGGATTCCAGTACCCTGTCGGCCTGATTTTTTGTCAAACCGACCTCTTCAGAGATATAATGGGAAAGTACGGTCCTGTTCAAGATAGTAGTCTTTATTATTTTTATAGAATAAATATATGCTTTTTTTTTTAATGGGAAAATCTGTAGAGCGATCCCATTATTAATTTAATCATCCTGCCCGTTCCACCGATATCCATATCAATTAAGAATGTAAGATGTCCAAAGCGTTTAGACGTCTAACCGATGGACACGTAAACTATTTGACAATTCTTATTTTAAGTCCTTCGGGCTATTCCGGTCATCTGTTGGACTTACTATATTTAACTGGACACAAAGTTAAGAGCGTGTTGGCTGTTTAAATTAACTTTAAAACATGTCAAGAGAAAAAAGGAATTACAGTGTAGCGTTTAAAGAAAAAGCCGTGGAACTAAGCTATGCCCGTGGCAGTGTTGTGGAGATATGTAGGGAACTGGACATCCCCACTTCGGTACTGAGCCGATGGCGAAGGGAATCCCAGGCTTATGGGAAAAACAGTTTTCCGGGAAAGGGAAACCCAAAATTGACCGATGAACAGAAGGAGATTGCGGAGTTGAAGAAAAAATTAAGGGATACCGAGATTGAACGCGATATCCTAAAAAAGGCAATAGCCATCTTCTCCTAGGGCGACAGGAAAAATATAGGTTCATAAAACACCATAAATTCAAATTTCCAGTTGGGAGGATGTGCAAAATGTTCAATGTAAGTAAAAGCGGGTATTATAATTGGTTGGTGAGGGGGCCATCGAAGATGTGGTACGAGAACGAGGCCATATCATTGGCTATCCGTGATATTTTCAAAGATAGCTTCGGGAGTTATGGGGCACCCAGGATCAAAGTGGAACTCTCAAAAAAGGGATATCGTGTCTCAAGGCCTAGGATAGCCAGGATAATGAGGGCCAATAATCTATTTGCCAGAAGAAAACGTAAATTCAGGTTTACGACAGATTCCAATCATAATTATCCAATAGCTCCCAATATATTAAATCAGGACTTTACAGTCGATAGAGAAAATCAAGTATGGGTCTCTGATATCACATACATCCAAACCAAACAAGGCTGGATGTATTTAACGGTTATTATAGATCTGTTCCATCGAAAAGTTGTAGGATGGGCAATGAGCCGAACTTTAAGTACTAATGATACTATAATCCCAGCTTGGAAGATGGCGGTCATATCAAACCCCGTTACCAAAGAACTCATATTCCATTCCGATAGGGGGTCGCAATATGCTAGTTACAGTTTTACAAATATCTTGAAAAATTATAATGGATGGGTAAAACAAAGTATGAGCAGAAAAGGAAATTGTTGGGACAACGCAGTGGCCGAATCCTTCTTTAAGAGCTTAAAGGTTGAATGGGTCTACAAACATGATTATGGACTTAGTACCGAAGCGGAGCTGTCGGTCTTCCAATGGATCGAAACCTGGTATAACAGAAGAAGAATACACTCCACTTTGGGGTACAAAACAATAGAAGAATTTGAAAACGAAATGTCTAACCAAAAAATAGCCGCATGACTCTTATCTAATTGTCCACTTTTTTGTTGCAAGTCCATCGGAGCCATTTCAGCCATTTTGGGCGACTTTCCTTTTCTTGGAAATTTAGTTTACCACAAAAGAACCGGCTATAAAACCTTCGCTTAGGGTCCTATAAATCAAAACAAATCATTTATTTTTATTCGAAATGGAGTTGCTGCGCAAACTCCCGTTGAGATGTTAAATGTGTTTTGATGAACATCATCGACCAGGTCTTACTTTCCATTTATAGGTTACTGACAACAAATCCTACGACGGGTACATCTAAAACATTAAATTGGAGTCGATTTAGTTGAACGGAGTAATTTTTTTATAGAATCAAAGATATATTGCCATAGACAAGCCTTTTTTGCTTTTAGCTTTTATTATTTTGAACTTGGACACCACACAATACCACATGATGTCCTAACTCATCGTTTGATTAAAATTTCTTTAAGACAATAAATGCTTCTTTATTGAGTTAATTTTAGCTAATCAACCACATATAGGCGATTTTTGTTCGTTGGTCTTATAAATTTAGACCTTTTGCAAAAACTAAGTAGGTTTGACATTTAAATAAAACCTTATGAAACTTAATCTTGTGATTGTGGATGATTCTGCAATATGGCTATCTATTGCGGAAAAATTAGCGCTAGCTCATCCTGATGTGGCCAATGTAACTACATTTGATGATTCTTTGGATGCATGGATTTACTTACAGACAAATCAATCAACAGCATTAATGACTGATATTGAAATGCCATGTATAAATGGTTTTTCCTTTCTCTCGATGTTTAGTGCCAAACTACCCATAATTACAACATCTACAAGAAAGAATTATGCTGGGCACGCAAAGGAATTTGGCTGTGTTGGTTTTTTATCAAAGCCATTTTCAAAGAAAGATTTCAATCTTGCTCTAACCAATGTACACGAAAGGATTTCTTTTCAAAAAATTTGCTAAGGCATTTTAGCTTTTAACATCTTCCTTAGAGCCAAGAATATATTGAGTTACTTTTGCAAAACGTCTTTTACCTTTCAAACTTTTGTTTTCAACCTTTATTTGAACTTTGGTTTTCTATAATTCCATATACATTCGATTCATTCTTTTTAGCTCTTCTTTATAGTATGGAATGTCAAGAGATGTTTAGCTATAAGACCTGCAACCTTGTTTCTCATAAAATGCCTTAGCAAATCAAAAGAGAATTCTATTACCACTGTGTTTTATTTTCTTTGTGATTTCGTTCAACGCTAATTTGCAAATGCACATTCCATTATAGCTTTGAAGCATAAATATTTTTTCAATTTCCACCCCTTTTTATGTAGGTAAACCAGAAAGTGAAATCTTTTTCAATTTTACAAATCCAACCTCTTGCTCATTGTTTCTGTAAAAATAATAATCTCTAAAACCATTTCCTAAATCTATCTTGAGTCTTTCTTCATTGAACTCTCTCTCTATAAATACCAATCCAATCCACCATCGTTCCAATAATTATGAAAATTTCGAGAATAAGCTTCAACGCAGATTTTTTTGAGTTCGGTAATGTCCTTAATAGATGCTCTTTTTAGTATCATTATCATCCTCTAATTATACTTTTCAAATTATGACATGGTGTCCTTACTCGTCTTGACATCACAAAAGCCTCACTTGGCAACAATCGGGTTTTTCGCGTCCCTTTCAAAAGTACATTTGAGCCAGAATCAAAACACAAATTATTATGAACCTTAAGGATAAGAGTATACTATATTCTATATGTATCGTGGTAGCTGCTTCAAGTTACTAAAATATGGAAAATAGTGACCTACAGAATACTTAAATCGTAATTCCTACAAAGGCTCCAGTTTCTTCCCAAGAAGCTTTAAACTAAAATATATAACAAGAACATATCTACTTATGAAAGGGCCTGAAGAAATCCAGGCCCTTTTTTATTTTAGTAACATGGTACCTGGTGAAATTCAATGCGTTTTTAGAATCCTTCACTTAAACTACTAGCTACAGGTTAATACTTATTTCAGTTATTTCAAAGAAATCAGCACAAATATCCTCGGTTACAAAAGATTCGTATACATATCCAGAGAATATGACTCTTAGTCCCTCCATTTCAAATTAACTAGAAGGATTACAACACTCTTATAGACCTAAAGGACGGCTTTCAACTTTATCATCTGGTTCTATAATGAATTTATTACACGAAACACCATCTATTGTGCCTTCAGCATTTGTAATGGTCGTCACTACATCCCTGTTTTCTTGTGGAAAGCAATCAGATTTGGAATCATCGTTCGAACAACTTACAATTATTACTAATACTATCGTCAACAAGAATTTTTTGATCATTGTATTTTTTTATAAGACGTCTAAAAATGGTAAAAGATGCGTAATTAAATTTTTTTGACTTTTTCCAAAATCAAAGTGTTTTCTTGAAGATTAATCACCCTTTTATTTATCCTTTGAGCTAATATTTTTCTTTTGGAATTTATAGATTATTGTTACAATTATCCCTATTATCATAATTGAAATTAGAAAACCAAAATTACCGTAGGCAATAGTCGACCAGAATATTGAATACAGGCACAACCAAACTCCAGCACATAGAATAATCCAATTTCTTTAATTCACTTTCAATATTTATCCTTTGTTTAAACTTAAGACCGTGATAAATATACCCAAACTGGAAGTACAAAACAATGTTAAAAAAACTATTATTTCTAGACTATTAAAAAGTTGAAACATTTTCATAAAACTAGCATTATAGAATAAGGAATATTAGGACTTGACATTTAGTTTAATAAAGGTGAATATTATAAATATTAACGGAATTCTGATATTTTGATCAAATGAAAAATTTATTAAAACCATTATCCGTGAAATCCAATTGTGTGAAACAATATTTATTGCCCCATCGTATCTTAAAACAAAGAGTGGAATGAACTTTAGAATTTTTCTTGGAATTACAATTTTAATAATGCTGTTTTTTTCTTGTAAATAAAAGGATTCGGAACTTGACATTAATTTAAATGACGTACTTATCGGTAATTGGTAACTTAGCTAATCTATTCCTAATAGTCGTGATGAGTTGGATTTTAGAAACTTCACCAACGAAAGCAATTTTAGGTTTGAAACGGATGGTAAGTAATCGCATACCGACTACATCTATGATCTCAATGATGACAACCCGTATGAAATCATGAGTTCTTCAGAGAGGACAGGGACTTTTGGTATCAAAGGGTCTAGTATATTTTTTAGGGCTAATGAAATAAAGTTTTGGGATAAAGTTTTCAGTCCGTTACCACACACTACATTAGTGGAAGTCCAAGAATATGGTGATCGATTCGAGATATGGGATGATGTTTTGACACTATGTTAAATATCCTACTTTGATGACGCACCCATTCCCACTAAAATTAATTATAAAGGAGTTGATTAGACACTTATGTTTCAAAAAAAAATAGTTAATTCTGCTAATGAAATCTAACCAACAGGTGATTACTTTTTTTAATGAAATAAGTTCCTAAAATTGGGGGTTTTTCAAAGTAATATGATTTCATGTCCACAATTCTACTTATAAGTGAGTTACTAGCTTTTTTAATTTATGGAATTTTTCAAGCTTTTGATTGGAATTTGGTACTCAGAAGATTACAAACCAAAACATAAGAGCCAATACCCTCGCATTTAAAAAATAGGTCCTTACCTCCCAAGTATTTTTAGTGTGGAGGTCTTCGTTTCTAATTCCTTAATGGACTATAAATTTAAGTAGTTTCATTGTTTTTCAAGGCAGCTAATATCGAAGTTGTTTAATTAATCAATTTATTACAATCAAGTTTTTCCAAACGGTGTAAAACTAAGCTTATTGTAGTAAATAACTGTTTTCCATTAGCGACAATCGTATAGCAAAATACCTCCATTTTAATTGAGACTTATACTAGATATGTGTTTTATTCGTTATGGGAAAACATAAATTGAATTTAATACACTTAAAATCCAATATTTTATTGTGACATTTTAAATAGCAATATAAGTTTGGTCTTCAATTACCCACTAAACCGGCTTAAATAAATACGGTGTGGGTTATAACAACGAAAGAATTATATAATGAGAATTTTATTATTTGTGATAGTATTCAGTACATTGATATTTCAAACAGCGGCTCAAGAGCTAAATCCACCTCAATTATCGCAGTATTTGTCGGACAATCCTTTTGTATTATCACCTACTTACGCCGGTATTGGAGATTATGTAAAAATAAGGCTTAATGGTCTAACCCAATGGGTGGGCGTAAAAAATGCACCGGATACGCAATCATTGGCGGCAGATGTGCGCTTAGGTGAACGTTCAGGTATAGGACTATTTGTATATAACGATAAAAATGGCTACACCGCACAGCAGGGTGCAAGGGTATCATTTGCGCACCATTTGACCTTGAATGAAGAAACAGAACAATTCCTTTCGCTAGGGGTTTCTTACAATTTTAATCAATTCCGCTTAGATGTAAACGAATATATGAACACAACAGGAGATTTCGGTCTTACTGGCGAACGTTCGATAAGTAACCATAACTTTGAAGTTGGCGCTTTATACAGGTTAGGCAATTTTTATCTTAATCTTAACGTGTCCAATATCCTGCCCAAGGACTTAACAAATTTTAATCCAGAATTTGAGCCCAGTAATCTTAGAAATTATTATGTGTATTCCGGATATCGATTTAGAAAAACACCAAGGAGTACCTTAGAAATAGAACCTTCTATTCTATTTAAACTTTACGAAAGTGACGGTAGGTCAGAAACCGACTTGAACTTAAAATTCCGATTTTATGATTTTGAGGATTATTATTATATAGGGCTCAATTATCGTTTTTTGAACGATCAATTAATAGCCCCATTGTATGTTGCTCCTATTTTAGGCCTAAAAAAAGGAAATCTGTATTTCGGATATTCCTATCAAATTATACTTAATGAAATATCCCAATACAACACAGGAACGCACGTGGTAACCCTCGGAATAAATCTTTTCCAGGGAATCAGTAATTGTAGCTGTACTTACTAATAAATATCTTCGATTCAATCTTACAATTTTTTAATTTAAATAATTACGTATGGTATTTAATCAAGACATACTATTGAAGAAAATTTACGTAAACTTATTTCTTCATACAAAAATCAGCACAGAGGCAGGTTTTTACGACTAATTATTTAGATTATTCTTTTTACAACAAAAACCAAGCTATACACAACAATATTTGGGTTTTAATGAACACCTACAATACTTTTGTCTAGTTACTGATTAAATATGACAATTTTTAATTGAAAAGATAACAGAATTAAATTTTCCAAACCTAAATATCATGCAAGTTAAAAATAGTAAAAATAAAAAATTTAAAATTTTTTCTGCTCTGATAATATGCTCTCTTTTTGGCTATGCTACAACCAATTTATTGATAGGCAGTAACTATACAAATATGGTTAGTGAATCTATCTTTGCCGATGACCCTTTAGTAGGACTGTCTGATGCGGTAGGGTATTGTGGAACCAATGGTATTGCATTGCATGAATTCTACCTTTGCGGCACTAATGACGAAAGAGCATTAAACTTAAATATAGCTGACGCCCAACAAATAATATGGTACAAACTTCAGGAGGGTAGCTGTGACGAAAGTGATCCCGGTTGTCCGAACACTTTGATTGGATGTAAGTGGGACCAACTATCTAGTAGCACTCAGTTCAACATTGACACTGAAGGGGAATATAGGGTTAATATACAATACATCAATGGTGACTCAGACCGCCACTATTTCAAAGTATATACCAATGGTCTTAATCCAAGCGCAGTTGTAAGCAATCTGGACTGTACTGGTCCAGGTAGCATTACCATAAACAATATACCAGCAGACTATGAATTTAGTATTAATAATGGTATAAATTGGGTAAATAACAACGTTTTTTCTATTGCAAGCACTGGTGTATATGATGTTTTGATTAGAAGAAAAGATAATGCAGAGGGTTGCGAATTTTCTGTAAAAAATATCGCCGTTAACAATAACAGCATTAATGCCACCTCAACGGTAACACCGATAACTTGTAATACAACCAAAGGAAGTATTGCTATAGCAGTTGCTGATCCTTCAACAAATTATATATTTAACATAAATCAGGGAGGCAATCTTATTCATTCTTCCGGTCCTACAAGCGATGCCGGCTATATCTTTGAAAATCTTGATGTGGGCAATTATGATATAGAAGTGACCTTGGCTAGTGTTTCTAGCTGTTCATGGACTTCTTCTATAACAATATCCGATTTTAATGCAATACTTCCCAATGTAGTGGTAAGCAAGAATATTGATTGTTCTCCAGGAATCATCACGGTTTCTGAAAACGGTGGAAATGCACCATATGAATATAGTATTGATGGAGGAGTGTCTTATACACCCTTTAACGCTGGGGACCAGACTACCATTGATATCGCAACTGCTGGCACCTATACTGTAACCGTTAAAGATAGCAATGGTTGTGAAATTGATGGTACTACTAAAGATGTCATAAACGAACCAGAAATTATCTATACCCTTACTCCCACGGATGTTAGTTGTAATGGTGTAGATGATGGCTCAATTATCATTGATATTAGCAACTCACAAGGGTATTCAATAACATTTAGTATAGATGGGGGTACTACTTTTCAAACCTCAAAAGTATTTAGTAATCTAACAGCTGCAACTTATCCAGTTGTTATAAAAAAAGAAAAAGCTGGCAGTAGTTGCAATGTTGTTCACGGCGATGTAGTTATTGCGTCCAATCCTACCTTCACGGTAGCGGCGAACATTACACAGGAAATTGACTGTGCAACAGGTTTTGCAGAATTAGAGGCTAATGTTACCACAGGCGGTGTTGCTCCATTTTTATATAGTTTGGATGGTGTTACTTTTCAGTCAAATAATGACTTTCCAAATCTTGGTGCGGGTGAATATATTATTACGGTTAAAGACGTTATCAACTGTTTGGCCACCGCTACAACTACCATAGACGGCGGGAGTAATCCTACGGATATTTCATTCTCAGTAACCGATGTAGACTGCACGGCAGGACTATCGGATCTGTTACTCACGGTAAACAGTACAAGTACTACGGCAACTTATACCTATGAAATCGTAAGTCCTATAAACCTTACATCTCCAGATAATACCTTTATTGACCTTGCTTCGGGAACCTATACTTTTGAGGTTACCGCGGACGATGGTTGTAAAATCAAACGTAATTTTACGGTACCGGAGACTTCTAATTTTGAGGTAAATGCTACGGTTATAAAAAATGTTAGTTGTTTTGGTTCAACAACCCCCGATGGAAGCATAGACGTAACGGTCAACGATTTTGATACCGCTTACGATTTTGTAATTAATGATAACTTAGGGACACCCACAGGACTTGGACAAACAGGGATTACAACCAATACCATTAATGTATCAGGTTTTTCAGCTGGTAGCTATACCTTAATTGTGAATGATGCCACAGGAAGTTGTTCCGTAGAGAAAATATTTGAAATAAAAGAACCTACAACAGCTTTAACAGTTGCTACGCCAATGGCAGCTAATATATCCAATATAAATTGTGGTTCTCCGGGATCAATAAGTATAAACGCTTCTGGCGGATGGGGAAATTATACCTATTCGGTAAGGCAACCTGATCTTGTTGAAACAACCGAACAAACCAGTAGTGTTATCAGTGGTTTGGACCAACTTGGAGTGCATACGATAATTGTAAAGGATATCAATGGTTGTGTAGACGATTCACAAACTTTTAGTATAGAAGACAATGGTGGTCCTACCGCAGTTGTAGATGCCACCTCGTCTAACTATTGTTATTCTACCCTTAGTTCTGGGGAATTAAAAATTGATATTACAGACGGAACAGCGCCCTTTTATTATACAATAAATAACGGATCTCCCCAAAACGTCACAGGTACAAGCTTTACCTTAAACGGTCTTACACCAGATGACTACCAGATTAAAGTAATTGGGAGCAATGGTTGCGAAACGCTTGTTGACGATACAAAAATTGCTGGGCAATTATTTGCTATAGCGTCTATTACAAAACCTTTAGGATGTGGTGCATCACCAGATGCCATTATAGCGGTAACGGCGCAGGAAGGATACCCAGACCCAGATTATACCTTTGAAGTTAGCACGGATGGTGGAGGTACTTATGGGCCTGCTACAATGCCTTACACAGCTACTACGGCGGATACCTATCAGTTTAAAGTCACGGATAGTAAAAATTGTGTGGTAATTACCGATCCGGTGACCACTACGGTAGCGCCAAATTTAACCGTCAACCCTATCATTACCGATACCAGTTGTGGCGAACCAGGCTCTGGAGCTGTAGAATTTGATGTTACAGGTGGAACGGGGCCTTTTGAATATAGCTTAGACGGTGGGACTTCTTTTACAGCAAATTTACCTGTTTTCAATAATTTAGATGCTCAGGATTATGATTATGTAGTTCGCGATAATTTAGGTTGTGAAATTAGTGGAACAATAACTATTGGAGCGGGAGACCCCCCAAGTTTTAACTTGGACATAACGGACAAAGATATCGAATGCCCTGCTACCGTAGGTGGTGCCATGCAATGGGGTAGAATATATGTAACTAATCCCGTAGATGCCGTAGCGCCATATTCGATTAGACTTAATTTAAGCAACAACAGAACTATTAGTACCTATAACAATGTTAATCCTGCTGCTGCTGCCAACCAGGATGCTAGTGGAAATTTTTCATACGATATTACCATGTTTTGGGCAAGAACTTTGTATGTAGAAGTTGAAGATGCACGGGGTTGTGTCTGGACCTCGGCAAATTTTACGGTAACTCAACCAGAATTGCCAGTAACCCATTCAGGACCGGCAATTGAACTCGATGGAACCCCAGTCGTACAAAGCTGTACCAATGGCTCTCCGATATTTGACTTAGAAATCACCAATGCGCTGGTTGGACCATTTCTCTATAGAATATGGCCAAGTACGCTGGTAGATTCAGATGACGATGGCGTTTTTGATGATTTTGGCACCTACGAACCCTTTGACGATACAACCAATAAGCATCCAAAATATGATAATACCATTACAGGTAACCGTGTAATGCGTTTTGGGGCACCGCATCATGATTTGTTGTTTGGTGTAGAATATAGGGTCATCATTTATGATGAAGCTACGGGTTGTTACCGTTGGAGAACTTTAGGGCAAATTGAAGTACCAAGTCCTGGTCTTGACCTAACGGTACAGCGACAAAGTTTAACTTGTAGTACTGGTTCAACAGGTACCATACGTATGAATGTGACCAATCATGACCAAACAAGTGATATAGATTATGAAATTACGGTTGCAGGCAATCCTACTAATATCATACGCAGTGGTACTGTTTCAGGGGCAGGATCACCCGTTACCATAGATGAAACGGGTCTAGGTAGAGCCTGGTATGTTGTTGCAATTACCGATGGATCTGGTTGTACTACCGCTGAACGCATATTTATAGATAGACCTGGAAGTGCTTTAGGTTTAAACATTACAAGCAATATCCCTGCCAATTGTTTTTCAGGGGCACAATTAACGTTTGTTGGAACCAATGGATGGAATAATGAGTCTTATTTTCAGGCCCGTAATAATATAGATAATACCTGGAGAACCTATGAATATGCAGTGGTACCACAGAATGGTACTACTTTTGATCCAAACACCGATGCAGGATATAGTACTGCCAATAGTATTGAATTAAATCCTACCGCTTATGATGGTATTGAGAATGTGTACACGGTTTATGTAAGGGATGCTAGCGGATGTTTTGTGAGCCAAACGGTAACAGTCACGAAAGATAGTGAACCTGAAATCACCAGTATAGATGTGCCAGACCGTTGTACCTCTAGCAATGAGCTATATACCGTAAATGCTATTATTATTAACGGACCGGGTACCAACCAATATATTTGGGATGGTAATGTGACCAACAGTGCCACGGCAATCTTAGGCCCAGGCAACCATACCTTAACGGTAAGAGATGGTAATGGCTGTGAAGACACCGAAAATATCTTTATCTACCCTCAAATGGTAAGTAAGGCCAATATCACCCAAGTTGAGCTTTGTGATCCGCCAAATAGCGGAGAAGTCACCATAGAGGTATATGGGGGATCTACGGATTATACTTTTGAAAGATTGGATACTGCCGAAATAAATACAACAGGGGTTTTTACAGGTTTAGCACATTCTACTACCTATGATTTTTCCGTTACGGACAATCAATCAGGTTGTGCGGTACAATTTGTCAGTGCAACTTTAGATGCTCCGGATACACCAAATTTTGAAGCTAGAGTACTACAGCATGTAAGTTGTAACGGCGGTAATGAGGGTAGTATTATTGTTGAACAAACAGCTGGTGCCGCAAATACAGATGTGGTTTACGAATACAGCTTAAACGGTGGTGCATACAGCGCTTCTAACCTTTTTGAAAATCTAATTGCAGGTTCCTATACCGTTAGCGTAAGGTCATCTAAAAATTGTGAACAAATTATAACTCCAGATTTAGTAGTTACTGAACCTATGGTGGTTTCGGGCAGTGCATTGGCATCGTCATTTGAATGTAACGCCGACAATTCTTTGGGCATCGCTACGGTTACGGCAACGGCAAGTGGAGGAACAGCGCCATATGCCTATAGTTTCAATGGCAGCAGTTATACCAATGGCAATACATTTGAGATTCCGTTTACCAATCTTGCGCAAACGGTCACTGTTGACATTATCGATGCCAACAATTGTATCAGTACTTTGCCTATAACTGCTATGGTGGATGCAGCTGTAAAAGTTGAAGCTACAATTACGGAAACACAGGCTATGAACTGTGAGGACGATGCTATTTTTGAAGTAAGCACCACCTCAGGGATAGGACCTTTCACTATAACGCAGTTACCCGGTTTATCCCCGCAAGTAGCTATTTCGGGTACTACGGTTACTATTGATGCAGGCAATCCGGATACGTATGTTTTTGAAGTCTATGATACTGTAACTATGTGTAGCACCCAAGTATCCTATACGGCTTTAACATTTGATAATATAGATATTACGAACATAACAAAAGTGAACGATATTAGTTGTGAGTCTTCTTCCGATGGTGAATTTACCTTCACGGTCAGTGGCTTTACCACAGATTTTTCCTATGAAGTCTATGAAGCTGGGAATACTACAACGCCTTATATTGCTTCTCAAACAGGCAGCAGCACAACGGCAGTTTCTGTGAATGGGCTACCAAGTGGAATATATTATATTGTAGTTTCCGATAATGATACAGCTTGTGAAAGGAAGTCTAACTTTATTACAATACAAGCCCCGACGTTTACCTTGGCTTTTGATAGCTTAGAAATAACGAGGGATATACAATGCAACCCAGCCAATGATGCAGAAGTAATTGCAACGGCAATAGGTGGTTGGGGGACTTATGAATTTCAATTGGTAAATATGGCTACGAGTGCCGTAGAACAGGCTTTTGATGCAAATAATGTTTTTGGAGGTTTAGCATCTGGCGTTACCTATCAAGTGACTTTAAGAGATGGTAATGGATGTGATAATGTGGTACAGAATATTACAATCCCTACCATAACAAATATTATCATAGATAATAACCCAACGGTAGTACAGCCTACTTGTTTTAACACCTCTGACGGTAGTATAACAGTTACTGCTGCAGGTGGGCAAGGTAGTACACATTACCAATATGTGTTAAATAATTTGGATATAGGCGTAGCTACTGCTGCACAGGTAAACAATACTTTTGACAACCTTTCAGAAGGGCAATATACGGTAACTGTATCGGATGATTTAGGGTGTAGCGACGTAACCCCAACTATTCAACTAATAAATCCTGGTAAAGTAGTAATTGATGGGTTTATAAGCGCGGAACCTACATGTTTGTCGCAAGGTGAAATAACCCTAAATGCAACAGGTGGATCTGGTAGTTTTGAATATCGTATCATATCGCCTGCTGGCAGTGATACAGGATGGGGTGTACAAAACGTATATGAATTGGATGCTGGAACCTATGAGTTTATTACAAGGGATGTACCAAACCATTGTGAATCTCCTATTTCAGTAATCAGAACCATACGCAACGTAGATCCATTAGTTGTAATGGTAGATGATACAAATACAACGATTAACTGTTTTGGGGAAACCGATGCCGTTTTAGTAGCTGAGGCCACTGGTGGGTTGGGCGGATATCAATATCAATTGGAAAAAAATGGTGCGCTAGTTGGATCCCCTCAAGACTCTGGTGTTTTTGAGAACTTAGGAGCGGGTACATATCGTATTTTTGCAACTGGTGGCTTGGAGTGTGAAACCTATTCCGATGCTGTGACTATTGTTGATCCGGCAGAGTTGATAGCTGATTTAGGAAATGCTAGTGGTATAAACTGTTTCGGGGAAGAAACGGGGACCATAGAAATAAATGTCACCAACGGGGAAGCACCCTTTACATATATTATTTCTTCAGAACCCTCAAAGGCGGTGGATACCCCTCTGTTTGAAAACTTACCGGCGGGGAACGATTATTTTGTCATTGTACAGGATAAAAACGGATGTGAATTACGAATAGAGAATATCGAGATAACAGGTCCAACAGCTGCTCTGAAAGCAGAAGTGTTACGGGTAGAAAACGAGGTGTGTTCCAGCGATAATAATGGGCTAATAGAAATACTGATTACCGGTGGTACCACCCCATACTCGTATAACCTGACCGAACCTACAGACGGATTCGATACTTTCACCGGTACTACTTTGATTTTGGACACCTTAGATAGCGGGGATTATATCGTTAATATTAAGGATGCGAACGGATGTGAAACCATCCTTATACAACAGGTACTAATTGGTTCCAATCTGTCCGCTACGGTTGCCTCAGAAAGTTTATGTACCAATGGCTATCCATTGTACAATGCAACGGCAGTCTTAGATGACCCGGCTCAAGATACTACAAATTTGGCCTTTGGTTTAGACGATGTAGATCCTTATGATACAGATTTCACAGATTACCAGACGAGCCCTAATTTCAAGAATCTAAGACCTGGTGAACATACCATCAGCATTTTTGATTCGGTATCGGGTTGTCTAGAAGTGGTGAGTTTTACTATCGAAGAACAAGAAGAATTGGTATTGATTAACAAAACTCGGGAAATCAATCAAATTTTCGTGCAGGCGAATGGTGGGGATGGCAACTATACCTACTATTTTAATAACGTTCCGCAAACAGAGGGATCATACTTCGTCAATACATCCGGTGAGTATATCGTAAAAGTTGTGGATGGCAAGGGTTGTGAGGCAGAGCTCATAATACCAATGGAATTTATTGATATCGAAATCCCTAATTTCTTTACACCCAATGGAGATGGCCAGAACGATACTTGGAGCATCAAAAATACCGGAGGATTCCCTAAAATGTACGTAATGGTCTTCGATAGATCCGGAAGAAAACTGACAGAGTTTATTGGTCAAGGAGAATGGGACGGTACTTACAATAACGAAAATCTTCCAACAGGAGATTACTGGTATATTATAAAATTAAACGGCAGAAATGATTTAAGGGACTTTATTGGGCATTTCTCGGTGTATAGATAGTGTCTAGTAAAAATATTTTAGACTTGGAGGGACAAAACTAGGTTAAAATAGTCTTTGTTCCTTTTTAGCTTATTGTAGAGATTTAAGCTCAATAGCTTAGGTAATTTCATCCTTGAATATGAATTGATTTGTCCGGTACCTTAAATTTAGTAATTAAAGCAAAATAAGTACCGCCTGGCGCGAGTCTTTAAAGTATAATCCAACTTTCCAAAAACAATTGGATTCCTATAATAAAAATCGGGGTTACTACTTTAAGTAACTTTGCAAAGACTTACTACCGGTGGCACTGCAAAACTTGCCATATAAATTACATTTTCAAATAGTTACAAATTTATTGTATGTTAAAAAACCAAACCACTATGGACTAAAGTTCCTCAGGTTTTAATAGACAATTAAAGTTAGCAATACCAAAGATTACTCTAATATAAACTTATCAGTATAGTTCCCTGTCTTGCGATGATATTTCAAATACTTGTTTACTATCTTATTCGGTATATTTCCAGCATTTTAACGTCTAAAGCTTATTGCCCAAAAGTAACCTCCACAATTTTTTCCTCATTTCAGGAAAATTTTGATAAAGTTTTCCTGAACTCCTGACTTTCAATTTCTTAACAAATGTACTTACATCCTGTGAGGGGCGGTACTCCAAACACACATACACATAATCTTTGCTCACCACACCTTTCCAAATTTGCATACCTTAGTCAACACCTACTTCGATAAGAACAGTTCTACTTAAAATTTGAAAGTCATAAACAAGAACAGTACACCTATATTTTATACTCCAAACTATATGTAAAGTCATAGTAGATAAAATTTGTCCATTAACACTTAGCTCTGCCATAAAAGTAAAAATAGGTATTTAAGAAGCTAATTCGAGAAGCATAAAGTACATAATATAACTAATTTTGAGACCAATAGACCGATTACTCTATACTAAGCCTTCTTTTTTATTCGGGATAATTGTATTTCACAACCACAATTTTAGTTAATATGATATATACAAGTTAACGTGGTAATAATCGAAACTCGCCGTTACATTTAAAAATTACGGAGCAAATGATAAACCAAAATCCAAATCTTTCATTTCTCGGAACTTTTACGGTTACAAGTGATGCCTTGGGATTTTATAAAAAGGTCGTCGTGCACATTGCTATAGTCGATTTGGAAATACAAATGATAATAAGGTTTAAATTTAATAGTCTTTTCGATAAACGGATCAGTACAATTATGAACGCTACGCAAGATAAATTCGACCTAGACTCTTTTAATCATGGCTGTAACTATTTTTTATTAAAACCTTTAACGAGAATAGGTTTTTGTGGGTTGTAAAAGCAGTAAGGGAATACAGCAACTAGTTTACAATAAAAATAATATATCATTATGGGATATTTCGAAAAAGCCAAATTATAGATAAAGAAAATAAGTAGATAATACTTATTTTCTTTATCATAGCCATTAATCTGGTGAACTTACTTAATTGGATAGTTCACTATTTTTTTTAAACATAGCTCCCGTTGCCTCAAAAATGAAAATTTACTTATAAAAGTGGAATTTCTTTTGAGATTACTAGAGCAACGTTACCAGTGTTTAAAAGATTAAATGGTGTTTTTAAGCAAAAATTTTTATCAAATTTCTTTGACACTTCAATCCTTTTATAGAACAAGTACGCAATACCAGTAGATAAAGTTATAATTGCAACGTCAAACCTCCAGAATAAGCAGTAGTTTCTCAACGTTAAAATCTAATATACAATCGAAATTAACTATAGCTTATCAGACTTAAGCAATAATCACTATTCTTTAGTCAGGTACATAAAAGCAACTAGACAGGCTTTGCGAATTGTACTTCATCTTCGTTCTATATTAGTTTCGCTATTTTTATATGCGCGTTCTGGATCAAAACAGAAATTTAAAGTATTACTATACTATGTCCTGAATTCTAAAAAATTATGCTCGATTCTAATCTCAAAGTGAAGGCAAAAAAGAAAACCCTAATGACTTTACATCAGGGTTTTCTAAAAGTTAAAAAACTTCATACATCATTTTAAGACTAGTACTCGATCAGTTCAAATTCACTTCTTCTATTTTTTTGGTGCATTGCTTCGGTACAGTCGTCAATACATTCTACCAAAGGCTTAGATTCTCCATTGCCTTTAAAACTTATTCTTTTACTCTCTAATTTACCAATTTCGGTCAAATAGTCTTTTGTAGATTGAGCCCGTCTTTCTGAGAGGAGCTGATTGTACTTATCTGTTCCCCTATTGTCCGTATACGAGTTAATCCTAATTTTTAAAGAGGGATAATTTTGAAGCTTCGCTACTAATTTATTCAAGACTTCTTTAGAGTCCTTTCTAATTTGCCACCTATCAAAGTCGAAATATATATAAGGAATATCAAAATACAATTTACCATCTTTGTTACGTATTTTTGGCTCTGTCTCATCATCCAAAAGCCTTTTAATTATCGCTCTGGATTGATCCGAATCGTTTTTAGCGATACTGGAAGGATCAAATATCTTAAGTACAGAGATCACATGCTCATCGTAGTTGGAAGTACCAATCTTTATACTACTCGTCTTTGTTTTAAAACCAAGGGATTCAACGGCGATTTCATAGTCGCCAGGTAATAGATTTACCGTGAACTGCGCTATGCTATCCAAGATATTTTCATAGAGAACGTCTCCCTTAGGTCCCCTTAGGGTAACAGTGGCATTTGGTACCGGATTTTGACTTACAGAATCCTTAATCTTAAATGTGTTTACGTATTCCCGTTCAAACAAGTCACCTATTTGCTCAAAAGAAAAGATATCGTCAGTAACATTGTCCCTATTGGAACTAAAAAATCCTCTATCTCGCGCATTGTATGAAAGAGAAAAATCGTCATATCTGGAATTTATAGGAGACCCTAGGTTCAAGGGTTCTGAAAATTGGTTATCCTCTAATTTTGAAACATATATATCCAAAAGACCCAACCCCAAGTGTCCGTTCGATGAAAAAAATAAATCTCCGTTTTCCGAAACGAAAGGAAATTGCTCTCTATTGAACGTATTTATTTTATTGCCTAAATTCTTAGGCGAACCAAAGGTTCCATCTTCGTTAATCACTACCTTATAAATATCAAAACTGCCTAATGAGCCTAGTTCGTCGGTTGAGTAGTACAGTAATTTCCCATCCGGACTTAAAGCAGGGTGTTGATAATTATATTCATCAGAACAGAACTGCAATTTTTTGGGCTCGGACCACTGTCCGTCTACTTTGGTAGACCTGTACAATTGCACCTGGTTGTTATCGAATTTATTGAATATCTTTTTTCCGTTCAACTGGTTGCTTCTCGAAAAGTACATGGTTGTGCCGTCCTTGGTGATACACAACGAACTCTCGTGAAGCGATGAATTTATTTTCTTTGAAAGTAAAATAGGTTCTCCAAATTTCTTACCCGTACTATCCTTCGTAACTACATATAGGTCAAGAAAAGGCCTATGTGTCCATTTGTATTCCTTGCTGGAATTTTTACTTTTCCTGTCAGATGAAAAATATATCGAATCCTGGTAGGCTATTGCGGAATAATCGGAAGCATCGGAATTAAAATTCGCCTTGGCTACTCTAAAATCCGCTTGTTTTAACCTGAAGGCCTCGACCATATCCTTGGATTGGTCAACATCTCGCGGTTTTTGACCAAGTTTTTTATCGTATGCAACTAGTTGTTCAATAGCCTTTTCATAGTCTCCAGTAGCGGATAAAAATTGATAGTACATAAAATTGTACTTGGCGTCTATTTGTTTGTTCGCCTCATCAAAATCCCCTTGAACTAAACTTTTCATTACCTCGATACCTCTGTCGTAATTGTAGGTATTGTAGTAACAAATGGATAATTGCTCTAAAACAATTTTCGTTTTTTCTTTTACTAATGATTTCTCATAGTTTTCGGAAGCTTGTAAAAAGTCTCCCTGTTTGAACTTTCTATCCGCCTTGGCTATTTGTGAATGTCCATAAAGGCAAACGATAAATGAAAGATATAATAGTATTTTTTTCTGTAACATAATTAGAAGAATCTGGGTGAAGTAAATCTTTTGGCTCCCGCAATGCGGAGATTGTATAATAGCATAAACTCATGTGTACCAGAATTGAAATTACCAAGATTGCTAGTTGTATAGTCGTATGCGTAACCAATCCTTAAATCTGGGGTAATGGCAACATTAACCATTGCGCTTACCGCATCGTCGACTCTATAGGATAGACCGGCCTCTAGCGTATCATTGAATAGAAAATTTGCGTTAATATCCATCGATAAAGGCGTATTACTAACGCGTTTGACCATAAAAGACGGTTTAAATTTTAGGCCACGGTTAATTTCGAACACATATCCCCCTGTTAAAAAGATATGAAGATTTTCAGCTCCTAAGGCATTGATTCCGTTTTGCTCCTCTATATGCTTACTTCCTAACAAATTTGGTGCGGACAGCCCCACATAAAAATCGTCATTGAATAGAAATAAACCAGTTCCTATATTGAGAAAGGTTTCATTTATATTCTCCGAGAACGCAGGATCCGAAGAGAAATCACCACTGTTCAATTGAAAATCGTTAAATCGTGTATCGAACAAGGTAACTCCTGCCTTCAAACCGAACGATAAAAACATAGAGCGATTTAGTTGTACAAGATAAGCAAAATCCGCATAAATATTATCTTCGTTCAAAGCACCGTCCCCAATCTCATCATGAATGATAGAAATACCTGCTTCTACCTGCTCGCTCAACGGTGTTCGAATGAAAGCCGTTGCCGTTTTCGGTGCGCCTACTGCACCTACCCACTGGGTTCTGTAAAGAAGCCCTAGGTTTGCAACCCCTACATCGTTGGTCGCATAGGCTGGATTTATAACACTCATGTTGTACATATATTGCGTATACTCCGGGTCCTGCTGCGCCTTGCTATGAAAGCTGCTAAGGAATAGAATGCATAGTAATAGAACTACCTTTTTCATGGAATCATTTTTTAGTGGAATAATAGAAACTGATAGTTATCTATTTAGATATATCCGGCCCTGTGTGGGCGCTATGTTGTTTTTGTTATAATTAAAAATATAAAAATAGACCCCGTTAGGCATCAGATTACTACCTATAGCACTCGCCTGGTTAGACGTACCGTCCCAATTAGCTGAATCCTTATTGCCCGTAAACACCAAGTTTCCATATCGGTTATAGATTTCTATGGTGTAGTCCTCATATATAAATTCAACGTCTATTAAGGAAAACGTGTCGTTAATACCGTCTCCATTTGGAGAAAAACCATCCGGTATCAATAAGGGATATAGTTCCGGGTCACAAATGGTAAGATCCGTTATTATTTCTATTCTCACATTGCTTTCACAACCGGTAACGCTGTTGAAAGATGCGGCATAATATATACCTCCGTTAATAAGAAGTTCCGTTGTAGCAATTAAATTTCCATTCTCTTGGGCATCGTACCATACAACTGCCAGTCCAGCATCTACTGTAAGATTAACTTCTAAATCTGCGATGGTAGGGTCATCCGCTCCACAAAATTCATTACCGTCGGTTATAAGGATGGGGGGAGGATTGTCGTTTATCTGAATAGCTATTGTCGATGACGGCATGCTTCTACATCCAAAAACATCTTCTTCGACGGCATAGTAATCCCCTGTAATCAAAATATCCGAATCAACAAAATCCACATTAGTTAGGGCATCTACCCAAATCACATTTGTACCCACAATTAAAAATTCGTTTAAATCGCTTATTATGGGAGAATTTATAAGGCAGAACTCCCCCACTGCATCAGATAAGGTAGGGGTTTCGGGATTATTGATGCTCACGACTATCTCTAGTCGTCGAGTTCCTTCACATCCTGAAGTGGTATCCGTTTCACTAATAAAATAAGAGGTATCATCTAACAATACGTCAGAATTTACGAGCGTATTCGTTCCCATTTCGGAATCGTATACGGTAAGGGTGCCATTGTTTTCTGGGATGATCCTAGCGAGTAAATCGGATACCGTAGGATTGTCCATGATACAAAATTCATTTCCGTTAATGTCAATGGTGGGTAAGAGATCGGCTACGGTTACCGTTACGATAGTGTTAACGTCCTCGCAGGCGCCTGTACCTCCAACGGTATATACATATAGTCCTGCAGCATTGGTAGCAGGATCAAACGTTCCCGCATCGCCATTCCCAAGAGCGGTAGGGCCGTTCCAAGTACCGCCGGTATCTGCGTTTGGGCCCAGTAGGGAAAATAAATCCGTTTCAGGACTGTCCCCGCAGAAATTAAATGTGGCGTTGCTTCCAGCGTTGGGCGCAGTATCCACCGTTACCGATATTGTTGCGGTGTTTAAAGGGCAGGTTCCACCATTGCCAACGGTATAGGTATAACTTCCAGCACTATCTACCGATGGATTAAAAACACCGGTACCACTTGCTAAGGAAGGGGACCAAGTTCCACCTGTATCCGGGTCATTGGTCAATAATGTAAATAAGTTCAAAGAACTATCGTTCGTACAAAATAGAATATTACCTCCCGTACCTGCGCTTAACTGAGGGTCAATAGTGACTGTAACTATTGCGTCATCACCTAGACAGGTACTGGAAGCGGGCAAGGAATAGGTATAATTTCCTGCATTGTCTACCGTTGGGTCAAAAAATCCAGTACCGCTGGTCAAAACGGGTGACCAAGTTCCTCCGGCCATAGCATTGGACCCCAACAAGGTAAATAAATCTACTGGTGTACCCTGTTCACAAATGTCCAAATCAGCATTATTTCCCGCATTAGGTGCTTGTTCTACGCTAACGGTTATTGTTGCAGTATCGGCTATGCTACAGGGAGCTGTCGGATTTGCGGTGTAGGTATAAACTCCAGATGAGTCTACAGATGGGTCAAAAAGCCCAGTACCGCTCGTCATTGCAGGGGACCAAGTACCACCGGTATCCGGGGTGCCTCCCAAGAGAGTAAATAGGTTTACGGTAGGTTCATTGGTACATATTTCCAACACATTGTCCTCACCTGCATCAGGTTCTTCCTGCACATTGATCCTTACTGTGGCACTATCCGCAGGACAAGCGTTTTGAGCTGGTATAGTGTACGTAAACGTATAGACACCTGAATCAAGTTGCGTAGTATCGAAGGTTCCTTGATCGCCTCCGGTTATAGTCAAACTAGCAGGACCGGACCATATTCCTCCAGCATCGGGTGCTCCCACAAGTTGATTTATAAGGTTGATAGTGACTGTAGCGCTGTCGCAAATGTCCATAACACCATTCTGCCCCGGATTCGCTACGTTCTCAAAACGGACTGTAGAGGGTGACCTGTTCGTGCTTTCACATGTATTCGTTGTCTGGGTAGCATAATAGGTTGCGTTTTCAACGAGCACGGTCGAAGGAGGTAGGGCTACGGTAGATGCTTGGCTATTATACCATTTTATATCGGCACCATTTGGCATTAAATCTGCAATCGTATACGTTACCGTATTAGATGGGTCGATACAAAAAAATTGTTCCAAATCTACCGTAGGTGGGTTTGGGTCTGTTATATTAATCCTGGTACCTAGCCTTATACTTGTACAGCCATTCTCTGTTTGCTGTACATAATAGGTAGTACCGTTTACCAAAGGTGTAGATAGCGGTAAAAAATTACCGTTATTTGCGGCGTCATACCATTCTATATTGGTACCATCAGCGGTAAGTTGTGCCAACGTGTTCTCCGAGGATGAGCATCTCCCAACTTCAAAAGGCACGTTGCCAGGAGGGTTGCCAAAGATATTAACCGTTACTTGTGTTCTGGAGGTACAACTACTGTTATCATTATCTAGAAAGTAAATAGTATTATCCTCAAGCGGCGAACTATCGGATAACGCTGTCCCCACAACATTATACCACTGAATACCACTACCTGTATCAGTTGCCCTAAGGGAGAGATCGGCAACCGTTGGATTATCTATAGCACAGAAGTCCTGAGTAGCTGAACCTATGGTCGGGCAATCTGCTTGCGCGGAAACGCCAATATACAAAAATAGTGTCGTGCAGATTAATATCCATTTAGACACTATTCCTATTTTTAAATTAAAACTCATATAACTATTATTAATTAAAATGTAAATATCGAAACTACCGTTAGTAATTACAAAAACTTTGTTGTAAAAATACAATTATTTCTGTGTAGAATGATTATAGCAACATTAATTAAAAAAAGCTGATTAAAACAATTTTATTATTTATTATTTCAATTTGCTTACAATAATAATAATTTTTTTGATAGGTCTGTAATTTAGCTACCTTTCAACTTCACTTACTCTTTGGTCTATAATGTTCTTTAGTCTATTTTCTGTATGAAAAACCTTCTAAAAACACCTGATTTGTTTCTTATGATAATTGTTTTGAGATTTATATGATCTTATTTAAGTAAGTTTTTGCTTTAAGGTTTAAGTCATAATATTTTATGATTAACAAATTCTTTTACGTTATCAAATGTGATTGCCTTAATCAAAGACTTATTAAAATTGGTAAATCTCCAGTGCATTTTGTCATATACTTCATCTGCATTTTTAATCTTGAATTTTTTCAATCCTCGCTATCTAAATTATCCTTTCAGTCATTACCGATAATGCTGTTTTTTATTTCTTCCAATCTTAGGGTCATCTGCTATGCTCACTTTCATCCGGCGCACGTGGTTCACTTTGACCGGCTCATCCAGGAATTTGCGCAGATATACAGATACTTACTTTTTTCAATTGACCCACATAAATGTGTTTTTGGGCATAGAAAGGGCATCATTCCCTTTGATTAATGGAAGATTCTTCACGGGATCAAATCCAATACTTCCGAATTTAATATTAATACTGTCAGAAACTTCAGCAATGTCCCTTTTCTCCACTTCCTCCAAAAATTCCATAAAATCGTAACCAAGGGACATGACACCAAATATATTCTGATTATTTATGGTTTTTCCCCTATTAGCACAAAACACAAGAATAAATAGAAGTATTATAAAAAAAAGAAGTGTAGGGTTATGTTTTGATAAACATATTGATAAAACCACTAAAAGGTTGAGATTGAAAAATTTTGGTTGTTCTAAAATAAGAATTTTCGTTCACAAATATGAACCAATCCTTTAAACTCCCAATTGATTTAGTCTCAGCCGCACTGATAAAACATTTTTATTTGTCCGTAGTTCTTCTCATTCTTTATTTGAACTTCAGTCCGTTTTTAGTGGTTCACTTTGACAGTCCTTTCTAGTCAGGGCGAGAAAATCAACAGAATGGGAGTAATTAATGTAAAGGTCAAAATTGATAACGATTACCAACATTGATTCACATAAAGGGAGATACAGTAGTGATATATAAAACTGAAATATAGATTTGATAATAAGCCACATAACCGGATAAACAAATATGATAGAAAAATTCAAAGTAAACATTCCTCAATCTGAACTTGATGATTTAAACGACAGAATCAAAAAAGTTCGATGACCAGATGAAATTGAAAATTCTGATTGGAAATACGGAACGAGTCTATCATACATAAAAGAATTAGCAGATTATTGGCTAAACGAATTTGATTGGAGAAAAATAGAAAAACAAATAACAACCGAAATTGTTGGCGGATGACATTATATTTAAACATGAATACAGAAAAAGGCTTAGAACATGTTCATCAGTAATTTTAGAACAAATACATTTCTCATTTTGAACTTCACTTTCAAAAATTAACAACACTAATATGTATAAACGCTAAAATTATACAATGAACTTCTAACGAAAATCAGCAAACCCTAAGTAGCTTTAATTGGTCTTCTCCAATTTTAAGGCTTTAACATCAATTATTAATTGAGCAATAGAAGCCCTATTTAATCCATTATAAATACCCCTAATATGTTTGTTTTTGTCAATAAGTAAAAAGTTCTCTGTATGCAGAAAATCATTGATGTCTTTTGGAATACCTAAATCGTTTTCAACAAAATATTGATTTCTACCCAAATGATAAATTTCGTTTTTATCCCCTGTAACCAAATGCCATTTATTATCTATTACGCCGTTACTTTCGGCATAATTTTTAAGAACAGAAACAGAATCAATGCTTGGTGTTACAGAATGTGACAAAAACAATACATCTGAATCATCTTTAAACGCTTCTTGAATTTTTAACATATTTTTTGTCATTTTCGGACAAATTCCCGGACAAGACGTAAAAAAGAAATCTGTGATATATATTTTATCCTCAAATGTCTTATGTGTTACTTTTTCTCCTAACTGATTGGTTAAGTTAAAGTCTGGAATTTTATGAAACTTTTCTTCCTCTTTAGAGTTTGGTATTAACCAATGAGGAGTAAACGATTCATCATTAAAATACGGTAAATAATCTACTCTACTAGTTTCAACAATTTTAGTATGTTCTTTCTTTACTTCTCTTTTACAACTTGTTGCAATTAAAACTAAAAAAAGGATCAAAATTCTATAATTTATTTTTTCTAACAACAACTTCATTTTCTAATGTATAACAAGAATTTGCACGACGCATACCAAAGATCCGCCCGTTTTTAGCTTCGTAATTCACATATAATTTTCCGTTGGCCAACCAAGCTTTTTGCATACCTTGTTCTTTTCCATCAACAAGGTTTCTTATTTTAGAGAGTTGTCCACTGGAAAACCATTGTTTTTCTTCACCTTGTAGCGCACCGTTTTCATAATAGGCCTGTTTAGCTAAAACGCCATTAGGCCACCAGCTTTTATACACGCCATTTAAACGGTTGTTTTTATAATACGATTCTACTTGAAGGGTTCCGTTCTTGGCCCAACGTTTAGCGATACCTTCTCGTTTGCCATTATAAAAACCCCATTTTTCTTCTAAGGTTCCATTTGGGTAATACTTTAAAGAATAGCCATTAAAAGGCTTTTCTTTATGATACCATTTGCCTTTATTCCCATTAAGAACCAATTCTTCCTTTAAAACTTCAATAATATCAATAACAATAGGGGTATCACTTGCAAGAGCAAATTCAATTGTTTTGTTAGGTTGAGTTTCTTTGCAACCTAACATAGTGAGTATAATAAGCAATAAAAGAAGAATTGGTTTCATACTTTCTATAATATTTTAGTATCCTTGAAAAGGACCTGCAAACAGAATAATAGCTTCATCATACCCATATAAAGGTGCCGAATACTCTTCGTTAATAATATGATAATGATATTCCCCATCAGCATTGTGAACTGTTGGTCCAAAATGTCCTCCAGATGCATCTAAATCTGTAGGATAATCATTAGAAGGATAGTCTCTTCTTCCATATAAAAATATACCATCAAGTAATATTCCTACTAATTCATCATCATCATTAGAAATTAATCTTGGCTCTTAGTGATAATGAATAAGCATTATTTAAAATGCACAACGGGTTACCAATTAATTTTGTATTCAAATTGTACTACTATGATTTACGTTTTGTTTTTGGAGAATATCGTTTGAAAAAATATGATGCTGTTTGAATAATATAGAGGAAATTGGAGTTGAATTTTAAGTATAAATAGTTATTCTTTTTTAGTATGCTCTAAGTTTTGGTAATCAAAATGTTTATCGTTTTAAGGTAAAGTGTCCTGTATGCATCTCTCCATCTTCCCAGACAATTTTGAACCAATAATCATCCGACGGCATTTCAACATTATTGAACATCCCGTCCCACCCATTTGAGGATGGACTTAATTGTTCCAACAGCTGACCATATCTGCTAAAAATATATATCACGGAATTCTCATATATATAGTTGTTTTCCACAAGGTCATATGGCCACATATCATGAATCCCATCAGCATTCGGGGTAAAAAACTTTGGAAAAGTAAACGTGTCGTTGTCTATGATGGTTCCTATAATAGAGAAATCTTCAATTTGTAAATTATACGTTTCGTCATCTTCATCAAAAAAATCATCTATAGAAGGAATAGTCACTAAGAAGCTACTGATCGAAGGTGGCACGGTAATGAGACCAGTAGTAACGTTAAAAGTGACACCATTGTTAAATAGAAAAGTACCATAATCTGAAGTACTTGTCGTATTGTCGAAAATGGCGAACATAAATGTTTTTTGTTCAAGGTTCGTATTGCTCAATTGAACAGTGTGCACCAAATCCGATCCCTCTATTTCGGTAGCGTCGTTTATCGAAGTTATCGTTGTGGTATCATTATCTAATATGGTACCAGTTGCCGAGATATTATCTAAAATCAATTCGTAGAATTCATCTTCTTCAATAATTAAATCATCGATGGACGGGATAGTTATTGTAAAACGCTCGATACCTTCTGATATTAAGGGAATACTGACTAATTGATTTGATTCATTATAGGTAATACCATCGCTAAATAAAACATCGTTATAATCAGTAGCATCCGTTGTAATATCTAATATAGAAAATTCGAAGGTTATTTCCTTCGCTATAGCATTGCTTAAGACTATCTCATGAATCAATGCGCCACCTTCTATTTCAATTATATCTTCTACTGATAATATACTCGTTATGTTAGCGTCATTAACATCTCCAATGGTCCCCGTAGCGACCATACCGTCGAAAGAAACTTCATACTGCTCGTCAATTTCTTCTATATCATCTTGAACGCTACCGACCTCAAAGGTAAAAGTCTTGATTCCAGCAGGCACAATAATAAAGGTTTGTTGTTCTATGGTAGTTCCGGTAGTTACGGTAGTTTGGGGAAAATGAACCCCATCAGGAAAACCAGCAAATTCAATATCAGAACTATTACCTCCAAAATTGGTGGATATATGCCTAAACGAAAAGGATAATTCAATATCTTCCGTAGTAGTTTCACTAAGGGTTACCCGATGAACTAATATAGCCCCTTCATCTCTAGTGGCATTTGTTATGGAGACTACGCTAATTTGTGTATAGCTGTAATTTATCCAAAATAAAAAAAGGACAATAAATGATAGTAACGTATTCATCTTGTTTTTAACTTCCTTCTAAATTTAATGATTTGAGATTAAAGGACAGCATATGTTATGCATTTCATAAATTACTTTGTTCTTTATAGTCACACGATTTCAACCCAAAATAGCTCATTAATGATATTTTTAATAGTGTTTAGCATCATTAATTTTTAGCCCTTATTTGACATAATGACAAATTATGATACAGATTGTACTATAAGTATTTTAGGTTCAATCCTTTAGCTGTAAGTCATAATTCTATTATGTAAAATATCCCTCGCATTTGTAGCTTTTAAGCGAATTACCAAAAGGGTCATCAACCTTTCTAATTTACGCTACCGGAAATTTTCTACAAAGAATAATATTATTCCAAACTTCTAAATTCATCAACCCTGACAACAAACCTTGCGTCTGTACTCATAATTTGTCATTATGTCAAATTGCCGCAACAGCTAAAAATTATCGCAGCCGCATCAACTCGCAGCTTTTAAATTGATACTTAATCAATTTAAAAATCTCATGAGATAATTTCTTAGCCCTTGTTAACCTCTCGTCATGTTTGTAACTGAAAACGACGCAAGTAATCTATTGAACTAACAACCTCTTATATTGTGCGGCTTGGTTGAAACGGTTCAACCCAACAACGTATATGCCACTAGATAAATTATTCGTTTCAAGTTCATAATTGTTTACTCCTTTCTTCATTAGAATGGATACATGTCGGACTAATTGACCATCAATACGTACCACTCTTATTTCTGCAGCACCCTCTTGTTCCGCAGAAAATTGAAGAATAACTGGTACCCCAGTTATTACAGGGTTTGGAAATAATGTTACCCCCTCTGAGGGTAAACTTTCTGAAAGAATGTTTAACCCATTTGCTATTAATGGCTGGTAGTCCATTTCTTCACCAAAAAAATTACCAGCTTCTTCGAATACCATGTAATTAATTGCTTCTGCATATGTATGGAGAAGCTCTATATCACCACATTTTTCTTCTTCAACTAAAATTTGAACGCTAGCACCACTTAAATTTTTATAACGCGCAGCAGCCGCATCGGGACCAAAATATGATCCGATATTTGAAATAAAAATAGGTTCGTTGTTCGAATAATCTTGTTCGAAATCTAAAGTTCTCCATACCTCATTGAATTGCGGAAGCGTTGTTGATACCTCAAACTTTTGTTGCTCTGAAAAAGCACCTGGTTCAATCGCTAACCAACTGATGCGTTCTGATATATGGCCTGACAAGTCCTTATCTTTTTCGTCTACAAGTACTTGCATTGTTGAAGTGCCCAACGTATTTGCATTCATACGCATGGCAACAGTTTCGTTTTCTCTTTCTGTTACCACTTGCGCAAAGGAAACTGGTGTTTCATCAAAGGTATATGGGAAATTTATTTCTGTAAAAACCTCATAACCAGCATCGGATTCTATGTTGCCAGCTTGTAACATTTTACCGTTTTTTAAACGGTAACTGCCTGCTTCTACTACTAAATAAGGTACTGTTTCCGTAACGTGCCATTCATCTAAACAAGACCATTCATCTAACCGAATATCAAAACCTGTACCTGTTACATTGTTTACCCTAACTGCTAGTTGATGTGCCCCATTGTAAGAAGCTCCTCCTGCAATTACAACTGGGTTCGTATACTGCTTATTAAGCACCACGGTACTATATTCATTATTAATGTTGACGGTACCGATTTCACCGATAACCGGTTCTTCGGCCAAGCCATAAACCCACGACATTAGTACCTTGATATATTCCTCATCTACCATCGTTTTTGCCAAAGGCGGCATCGCATCGGGCCCTACACTATTATCTCTGAGGTATAGTTCTGATTTAAGGTAATCTCCTGGAACAATAATTTTTTCGCTATGCGAACCTGCACTAGCGACCATTTGATCAATAAGGCCCTGCGCTTCCAGCGGTGTCGTAATTCTTGCATCGAACGCAGCATCTACGCCACCCGGCATATGACAGTAAGCGCAATTGGCATCTAAATAAGAACGCACCTTTAGCTCATCTGATGCAAAAGCATCATCTAAAGGTACATTTTTTATATACTCATCTGAATTGTCAAGTGCTGTGCTAAAAATATTTAAATGACTTAAGGTGTTCAATTGATTATCCGTTATACCCGTGCTTGGGTAGGTATAATCTCCATTCAACTGTTGCGTATTGATACCTAAACTTTGCCCTGCGTTCGCATTATGACAATTGACACATTCGCTAGAGCTTGGATAATGCCAGGTTTGCACATAATTTATGCCATTGATAGCAGTAATTTGAAAGTCTTCTTGGTCACCATTAAATAAAAGTTCAGCATCACTACCATCTGGTAGCCACTTATAGGTTACACCATAAGTGCTACCTTCTTCTCCGACAATCATAAATCTCGTTTCTAAAGGTCTAGTTTCGGATGGGTTATTTTCATCTAACGCAAGTTTAAAATGTTTTATAAACACGGTACCCTCAGGAAATTCCCAAGGATTTTCTGATTCAAAAGAGATTTGTTCTTCAACGCTATCGAATTCGCCATCGTTTGGTAAAACAATCCAACGTTCTTTAGCTGCACGGTCTGACCATAATGGGGTATTAACTGTATAGGGAATTAGCGTTTCGTTAGCGGTCAATGGCGTAAGTGAACTAAAAGCACCAACTTGAGAAAGTAATTGCGGAAATTCTTCAATATTTAAATCACTACGTTCCAATACAAAAATGTTGCCTGCTGTAGTAATACCCATGATATCGCCTAACGGACTTTCAAAAAGGGTGTAAGCAGCCGGTACATTTGGTAAATTGTCTACAGCAGTTTCGCCTGTTTCTTTGTTGTAACCAACCATCCACGCATTTTTCTTAGAAATATCAGCAAACATAACTTTGCCATAATACTCAGGCCATTTGGTTCCTCGATAAACAGATCCTAAATATGAATTTGAAGCTTGATCTCTTTCTGGGCTAAATATCGGTTCTGTTAGGATGCCAATAAATGGATCAGGCATAGGTTCTGTAGGTTCTCTACGATCCCATACTACTTCGCCGGTTGAACCTACTCTGTAGGGCCAACCGTAATTATGACCATTTTGTAAAAGGTTTACTTCTTCCCCATTCCATGGACCGACCTCACTTATCCAAACTTCTCCTGTTAATGGGTCTACTGCCAATTTCCATGGATTTCTTTGACCAATGGTAAAGTACTCTTCCATATTTACCCCTTCTGGTGAAACCCAAGGGTTGTCATTGGGTATGTAATAGCCATTTCCTGATGTTTCGCCTTCAAAGGTTTGAGGTAATTTTTTTACTGGTGGATGACTTTTTACCGGGTCTTGGTTTACGTCTATGCGCATAACGCCACCTACCAGATTACCTTCTAGATTCTGTACGTAATTTTCAATCATTGGAACAACATCGTCACTACCTCCTCCACTACCGTCACCAAATGGTATATAAAGAAAACCATCACCGCCAAAACCAAGTTCACCAACAGAATGATAAGAAATTCCTGGACCCAAAAGTTCAATCATTTTAAGCTCAGAATCTCTTTCCAGAAGATTGGTTTCTTCATTTACCGAATACCTGCTTACTTTTCGGGTATGCTCATTGGTAACAGAACTGATGTATACAAAATTTCGATTCGCAGAATTAGGATTTCCAAATTCAGGATGAAAGGCTAAACCTTTAAGTCCAATACGGCTACTGGAGGAAGTAAACCCGCCATCAGGTGCAATATTCCAAATTTTATCGGAAAGTAGATTGGTATCAAAATCATAAAAATTAATATTTCCGTTGGTTCTGACCAAAGCCATGCTATTGGTGTTTGGTACTCTCCGGGTAGAGATTATTCCATTTATTCCAGTAACATCATGGGTTGTCCATTCCAAATTTGAAGATAACTGACTTGGAAATGCATAATTCAAATAGGGGGTTACAGGAGCTACACTCGTAAGTCCGGGCTGATAGAATAATGGTGATGCTGCAATAGTAAGTAGAAGAAGTGCTGAAATTAAAAGTAAATTTTTAAATTTAGGGTTGTTTTTGGGCATCTTTTCTTGGTTTTAAAGTGGTAAATTTCCTCTTGAATACAGTACTTTACATGTAAAACTATTTGATTAGCTTGGCATACGAAAAACTTGAGTTTCAAATACGATTAAGAGTTAGAATATTTGGATGTATTACACATTACATCTAAACACGTTTCTGATTTTGCTGCGCTAGCCGTACTACCAGCGCATAGAAAAAATTTAAAAGTAACTCATTAGGGTATTTCGTGGTTGAATAAAATTTGAAGTTTAATACCATTCCACACACATTACACTCCCCTCCTACCGTCGGCTCGTATAATAAGTGTTCCATTACCTTTTGAGAGAAAGTTTTTAGAAAGAAAAAAATAAAAGAAGATTGAAGTAAATAACTTCGCTTTTACCAAAGCAAAGTTTCATAACGCAAGACATTATGGTACAAATGAAAATATGCGTCGCATACACCGTTTAAAAAAGTTTAATGACCCTGTTGTGAATTTTAATTGATTCTCAGAGCTTCAGGGATATTTTATATAATATAGAATTATAGCTTACAAACGTATAATCTCTTGTTTGGTTCAAATGTTATATTTTATACTAATTTTTTTATTTATAATAGACGAGATAATGAAAAATAATAGACAGCTATTTAAAACTGTGAAATATTTACAAATGTGACATTGGTGGCAGCAATTTTATAATTAATTATATTATCTGATTTTTGATATCATTATACGGTTTTTGTTAGTAAACCCGTTGTGCATTTTGATTTAAAGGGAAAAAATTGTTCATCTTACTGATAATCAGTAATTTTTTTAGCAATAAAACATTTATAATGAACAACTTAGATGTAAATTTCAAAAGAATTTTGGAAGTTTTAGGAGAAATATCAGAAGAGCGTCTTTTACCCTATCAGCGCTGTCAACCGAGGCTGATCTACCTTGAACTTGTCTGCTTGAGGCTGACGGCCGAGTTTATGGGTATAGATAGTGAAAACGACCTGTTCAGGAGGCTTCCCAAAATCCTATCCTCTAAAATAGAGCGAAGTGTTTACAATAGGCACAGAAGAAGGTCGGCGGACGATGTAGATGGAATTAGATTGAAACTGGCTTCTTACTTTAATGGATTCGAGAAATATTTCGTTGTCGACAGTATGCCGATGGAAGTTTGCAAACTTTCCAGGAGTTCGAGGTCTAGAATCTGTAAGGAGAACTTATGTGCCGTACCCGATAAAGGATACTGCGCCGCACAGAGTCCTCATTATTACGGCTATAAACTTCATGCGGTCTGTTCGGTGGAAGGTGTTTTTCAAGCTATCGACCTAAGTCCCGCTTCAGTCCACAAGATAAACTATCTAAAAGATATCAAGATGCAGATAAACGACTGTACCTTGATCGGGGACCGAGGGTATCTGTCGGCAAAAGTACAGCTAAACTTATTTGAAAGCTGAAACATCAAGCTGAACACCCCGATGAGAAATAACCAGAAGGCATATAAGAAACAAGCGTATGTCTTCAGGAAGAGAAGAAAGAGAATCGAGACCCTGTTCTCGCAACTTTAAAATCAGTTCATGATAAGGCGTAATTACGTAAAATCTTTTAATGGGTTCAAAACCAGAATACTGTCTAAAATAAAAGCACTAACAATCCTTCAGTATTTCAACAGGTTCATTTTCAATAGAAATATCAATAACATTAAAATCTGCATGATTTAAAATGCGCAACGGATTAATATATTTTTTTCATACTTTCTATTATAAGCTGAGATCAACCCATAAGTTCAACACACTTATTATTTAGGACTTCAATTGGTTATTGTAATTAAGTAATTTGATTCTTTTTGTTGTTACTTTTTTTAAGTCGGTTTTCTTTGGGAAGAATCTTCTAATGACACCAATTCTATTTTCAACTGTTCCTTTGTCCAGAGAGGTGTATGGACTTGCAAAGTAGGTTTTTACTTTCAAATTTTCGACTATTTTATGATGATGAGCGAACACTTTACCATTATCAAAAGTGATTGTTTTAATCCAGCATGAACTGAAGTTGGTGAGCCTCTTACTCATCTTTTCACAAACTTCTTCAGCGTTCTTACTCTTCAATTTTTCTATCATCGTTACCAGAATCATTCAATCTGTCATCACTAAAAGTGCTGATTTATGATTACTCCCCAACATAAGATCAACCTCTATGTCACCGATTTGTGAACGTGTTTCAACAACCTTGGGACGTTTGTCTATACCTATCCTACCCTTGATTGCTCCACGTCGATCTTTTATATTATTACATTTTTGTCTTCGCCCTGTTTGACGCAAATATTTGTAAAGACTCTTATAGTCTGAATGATCTCTGTGATTGCTATGCTTTGCCATCCAGATTTATTTATAGATGGACTCGTGGCTAGCGGCACGTTTCGGATTCCTTTGAGAGTCGCTTAGCGATTAGCTATGGACTCCATTTCTCATATACCATAAGACCTTTAATCCGAATCTTCATACATTCTGTTAGCAGGATATACTTTGCCTTGTTAGAGTGACGATGGTCAGTCTTGCGCTGCTCGTGTTTGCTGATGTAGCGCCCAGCTGTCTGACCACGCTTGGGTATGTTGCGTTTTAACTCTCTAGTTATAGTCCTCTTGTTAACACCGATATGATTAGCTATTGCTGTCTGCGACAATCCTACATCTTATCGGGATTGAATTTAGTACCTTTGCACAAGGCAAAACTGCTTGTATTTTTTCATCCAAGACGAATATAAATATTGAGCCTAAAACAGATTGGGCTAGCCCCATCTGTTTTAAATATTCGTGTTGAATTTAGATAATAAAGAGTTTAATGATCAATGAAATATAACCATAGAAGATTCGAATTTACTCCAAAATTATGATAATCTCCTAGGGTAGTAAATATACTAGATCATTTAGATAAATGAGAATTTCTAAAATAGCTAATACATTACTCAATCAAAAAAAAGGGAAGGAGCTATGCTCCTTCCCTTTTCAATATGTATTGGTCTATATTGGTTATTCTACCACAATAAACTCCGATCGTCTGTTAAGTTGATGGTTCTCTTTGCTACATGGTACATTGTTGCTACAGTTATTGGTAAGCTCCGTTTCGCCGTAACCTTCGTACGAGATTCTGTTGCTCGGTATACCCGCTGCTATCAAATATTCCGCAGTTGCCTTTGCCCTGTTAGCTGATAATCGCATGTTGTACGCATCGTTCGCCCTTGAATCCGTATGCGAGCGTACCTGTACGTTTACGTTCGGGTATTCGTTAAGGTATGCCAGTACCTTGTTGATACTGATCCTTGCATCTTCTCTGATGAAGTACTTGTCGAAATCGAAGTAGATCGGTTCTATGTTCAGGTATTTTGCAAGGTCGGTGCCTATCGGTGCCGATGGGTCTACCTGTGCCAGTACGATCTCTATGCCTATGGCGTCTTCAGCTTTGACGGTCATGAAGGTCTTGTTGCCTTCCTCGTAATCCGTCTTGGTGGCTACTACCTTATAACTACCTTCTGCGCAGTTGCCTTCCATTTCGAATGCTCCGTTTTCATTCGTACTTGAACTCGATACCACCTTGTTATCCTTGTCGTATACCGTTACCGATGCATCCGTTAACAGTGCATTGGTTTTTTGATCCTTTACGATTCCCATGATATTTGTATGACAGGTGAAGTCGAGCGGCGTCATTTCTACAAAACTGTAGATATCGTCATTGCCCTGTCCTCCTTTTCGGTTCGAGGCGAAAAAGCCTTTCTTGGTCTCTTCGTTTATAATATATGAGAAGTCGTCTTCCTCGCCGTTCAAGGGGCGTCCTACATTGTAGATCTCTCCCTTTTCATTGTTCAGGTCGGTCGCGAAGACATCAAGTCCCCCTAGTCCCGGATGCCCGTCCGATGAAAAATATAATTTATCGGATTCCGTTACGAACGGGAAGGTCTCCCTTGCCTCCGTATTGATTCGTTCTCCCAGGTTCAGTGGTGTACTGAAAGTACCGTCCTTGTTGATATCCACAACGTAGATATCCGATTCCCCTTTCGTTCCCGGCATATCCGAGGCAAAGTATAGTTTCGTCTCGTCGCTGTTCAGCGTTGGGTGTGCCACCGAGTAGCTGTCCCCGTTGAAAGGTAGTTCTTCGATATTTTTCCATTCGCCGTTTTCTTTGGTAGCCCTGTATATCTTTAGTCTACTGACTCCTTCCTCGTCCCTTTCGAACTTGCCTTCATCGGAATTGTTACGTGTAAAGTACATCGTACTTCCGTCCTTGGTAAATGCAGTCGAGGATTCATGGGTCTTCTTGTTCAATCTTTTACTGAGCTTGTCTACATTGGTAAAGTTACCTTGGTCGTCCTGTTCCGCTTTGTACAGGTTCAAGAAAGATCCGTTGTTCCATCTATGGATGTTCTTCGTTAACAGTCCGCTGTCCCTTGCCGTAGAAAACACCAGTCCTTCTTCATAGAAAGAGGGTGCAAAGTCCGATACCTTCGAGTTCAGCCCTATGTTCTTTAGTTCGTACCTGCCCGAACGTTCCTCGATCTGTTCCAGATAATCTTGGTTATCGCTATATAGTAATCCGCGTTGATCGTTAGATCTTGCCGCTTTGAACTTGTTCATCCAAGTGTCGGATTCCGTATAGTTTTCTAAAGATTTTAAGGTCTGTGCATAACGGTACATATACTCCGGGTCGATATCCGTTCCTTCCAATGCGAACAGTTTACCGTACCAGCTAGATGCCTCTTCATAGTTCGCGTTCAAATAGTTTGCGTTCCCTAGGTTCTTATAGATATCCTCCTCCGTATTTCCGTCCTTGACCAACTCTTCGTACGATTGTATCGCCGAGGCATAGGCGTAGTCCGTGAATTTTGTATCCGCTTTCTGTATCTTCTTGTCCTGTGCGTTTGACATCATAGCCATTACCGCCAAGCCACAAAAAATATATCCTGTTTTTTTCATGTCGTTTTTTATTAAAAGAATCTTGGGGTGATCACTCGTTTGTACTTGTTCAAAAATTCATATCTAAGCATGATCTCGAAAGACCCGTCGTTGAACCTGGTAGCTCCAAGATCGGTCGTTTCCTTATCATATGCCAGACCCAACATCAACTGGTCGTTCAGCTGGAAACCGAACAGGGCGCTGATCGCCGCGTCCCATCTATACGCAGCTCCCAAAGAGAACTTGTCGTTGAACAAAAAGTTCGCACTTAGGTCTAATTGTAACGGTGCGCCCTTTACAGCTTTTATAAGTGCCGCAGGCTTGAACTTTACGTTGTTATTCAGATCGAACACGTAGCCCGTGATCAAATAGAAGTTCATACGCTCCTGTGCGATCAAACTGGAACTGTTCGTATCCGAACTGTCGAAATGCTCGGTCTGTAAAAAGTTAGGTACCGATAGTCCCGCATAGAACTGGTCCGTATGGTAATAGATCCCTGCTCCGAAGTTCGGCGAGAACTTGTTGTCGATGTTCGGTAGGTTCGTCTCCGCCCCGTAGTTCCTCAGTTTCGTGAAGTCCACGTTGAACAGGTGTCCGCCGGCTTTTAGACCGAACGACAGCTTCCCCTCCTCCGAGGTCTTTACCGTATAACTGAACGCAGCATCTATATACGTATCCTGGTTGGTACCGTTACCGATCTCGTCGTTCACCACCGATAGTCCCAATCCTACATGTTCGGATACCGGTGTATGGAAGTTAAGTGTCTGCGTCGTAGGTGCGCCGTCAAGGCCCACCCACTGCGAACGGTGAAGGGCCGCTATGCTCAATACTCCCCGTGAACCTGCATACGCAGGGTTCACCGATATCGTATTGTACATGTACTGCGTGTACTGCGCGTCTTGCTGCGCATGGCCCATAAAGAGTCCCGCTACGGTAATTATAATGGTTAGAAAATATTTGTTCATCGTATCTTTTTTAAAGGGATTTTTTTATCTGTTGATGTATAGGTAACCCGACTTGTCCAAGTTATCTCCGTTGTTATTATACTTGATGATATAGAAATACACGCCTACAGGAAGTTCTGAGTCTTCACTAATCGTTGCCCTACCGTTAGATACACCTTGGAAGGTATTTGTAACATTGTCATAACCTGACATTTCGTAAACAACTATTCCCCATCGGTTATAGATCTGTACCGTATTGTTAGGGAATGACTCGATATTTTCTATTCTGAAAAAATCGTTCGTACCGTCACCGTCAGGTGTTATGACCTCATTGGAAACCGCTATGCCAGAGTCAACTACTTCTGCGTTACAACCGGCATCTAGACTTGGAACTCCGCCTATGGAATGACATGGATCTAATGGATCCGTGCCGTCCTCGACCTCTTGACCATCCGGTATAGTATCTCCATCGGTGTCCGCATTGTAAGAATCTGTTCCTATCGCATCCTCTTCAGATGTCGTCAGACCATCTCCATCACAATCACTATCTGGTAAAGCAGTTCCATCTACATGGTCACAATCATCTAAAGGATTTGTACCATCCAATACTTCCTGACCATCAAGAATACCATCCCCATCGGAATCAGGGTCATTCGGGTCTGTACCTAAAGATGCTTCTTCATCGGTTGTCAAACCATCGTTATCACAATCCGAAGTTCCTAATGGAGCTCCTCCACTTGAATCACAATCGTTCAATGGATCAGTGCCATCAGAAATTTCTTGACCGTTGGTTACGCCATCACCATCACAGTCCAGTGCGTTCCATACGGCAGTTGGTATTACATCTTGGTTGGCAGCGATTATACTACAACTATCTGTTGGGTCGGTATCATCGGTAATCTCCTGACCATTGGTTACACCATCACCATCACAGTCCAGTGCGTTCCATGCAGCAGTTGGTGTTGCATCTTGGTTGGCAGCAATTAAACTACACTCATCCGTTGGGTCAGTACCATCTGTTACTTCTTGACCGTTGGTTACTCCATCACCATCACAGTCCAGTGAGTTCCATGCAGCAGTTGGTGTGGCATCTTGGTTTGCAGTAACTAAGCTACACTCATCCGTTGGATCCGTACCATCGGTCACTTCTTGTCCGTTGGTTACCCCATCGCCATCACAATCGGCAGCGTTCCAAGCAGCATCTGGTGCTATTGTTGCATTTACCAGTACAAAGGAACAAGGGTCTTGTCCATCCGTACCATCGGTTGCTTCAACGTTATTAGGAACTCCATCACCGTCACAATCGCTTGTAGAGGTAACTGTTACCGATATGCTTGCCGTTAGATAGGAACAATCATCAAGAGGATCCGTACCATCAATCACTTCTTGTCCGTTGGTTACCCCATCGCCATCACAATCGGCAGCGTTCCAAGCAGCATCTGGTGCTATTGTTGCATTTACCAGTACAAAGGAACAAGGGTCTTGTCCATCCGTACCATCGGTTGCTTCAACGTTATTAGGAACTCCATCACCGTCACAATCGCTTGTAGAGGTAACTGTTACCGATATGCTTGCCGTTAGATAGGAACAATCATCAAGAGGATCCGTACCATCGGTCACTTCTTGTCCGTTGGTTACCCCATCGCCATCACAATCGGCAGCGTTCCAAGCAGCATCTGGTGCTATTGTTGCATTTACCAGTACAAAGGAACAAGGGTCTTGTCCATCCGTACCATCGGTTGCTTCAACGTTATTAGGAACTCCATCACCGTCACAATCGCTTGTAGAGGTAACTGTTACCGATATGCTTGCCGTTAGATAGGAACAATCATCAAGAGGATCCGTACCATCGGTCACTTCTTGTCCGTTGGTTACCCCATCGCCATCACAATCGGCAGCGTTCCAAGCAGCATCTGGTGCTACTGTTGCATTTGCCAGTACAAAGGAACATGGTTCTTGACCGTCCGTGCCGTCCGTTGCTTCTACATCATTCGGTACCCCATCACCATCACAATCACTTGTTGAGGTAACTATTTCCGATATGTTTGCTGTTACATAGGAACAATCATCTAAAGGGTCGGTGCCATCAGTCACTTCTTGTCCGTTGGTTACCCCATCGCCATCACAATCAGCAGCGTTCCAAGCAGCATCTGGAGCTACTGTTGCATTTGCCAGTACAAAGGAACAAGGGTCTTGTCCGTCCGTACCATCGGTTGCTTCAACGTTATTAGGAACTCCATCACCGTCACAATCGCTTGTAGAGGTAACTGTTACCGATATGCTTGCCGTTAGATAGGAACAATCATCAAGAGGATCCGTACCATCGGTCACTTCTTGTCCGTTGGTTACCCCATCGCCATCACAGTCGGCAGCGTTCCAAGCAGCATCTGGTGCTATTGTTGCATTTACCAGTACAAAGGAACAAGGGTCTTGTCCATCCGTACCATCGGTTGCTTCAACGTTATTAGGAACTCCATCACCGTCACAATCGCTTGTAGAGGTAACTGTTACCGATATGCTTGCCGTTAGATAGGAACAATCATCAAGAGGATCCGTACCATCAATCACTTCTTGTCCGTTGGTTACCCCATCGCCATCACAATCCAAGGCTAACCATGTAGCAGTTGGTGTGCTATCTTGGTTGGCAGCAACTAAGCTACACTCATCCGTTGGGTCGGTACCATTTATTATTTCTTGACCATTGGTTACGCCATCGCCATCACAATCCAAGGCTAACCATACAGCAGTTGGTGTGCTATCTTGGTTTGCAGCAACTAAGCTACACTCATCCGTTGGGTCGGTACCATCTATTATTTCTTGTTCGTACGTGACTCCATCGCCATCACAATCGGTAGTCGCTTGTGGTGTCCAATTTAAATCAGTACTTGGCTGACACGGATCTAAAGGAAAGGTGTCAAGTGCATCACAAATATTATCCCCATCTGTATCTACACATGATGGTATGGAAATCTCAAATGCTGCTGTTGCGCAAATAGTACCATTACAAACCTGATAATCAATAGAAACTGTTGAGTTATCTTCTGCTGCAGTTGCCGTATACGTTATTTCACCAGTTGCTTGGTTAATTGAAATCGTTCCCGTGGCAGTACCAGTTCCTAAATCAATTAAGATTATACCAGCACCTGGTATAAAATCATCATTGAATAAAACATTACCTGTTTTTGGTATTCCTACATCTGCTGTTGTAGCATCATTTTGTGCTACTGGCACTAGAGGATTAGGATCTCTACTATTCTCGTTACCATCACCATCGCAGTCTAAAGCATTCCATACAGCACTTGGTGTTGTATCTTGGTTTGTAACTAGTAAGCTACACTCATCATTTAAATCTGTACCATCGGTAATCTCCTGACCGTTGGTTACACCATCACCATCACAGTCCAGTGCATTCCATGCAGCAGTTGGTGTTGCATCTTGGTTGGCAGCGATTATACTACAACTATCTGTTGGGTCGGTACCATCTGTTATTTCTTGACCGTTGGTTACACCGTCACCATCACAGTCCAGTGCGTTCCATGCAGCAGTTGGTGTGGCATCTTGGTTGGCAGTAACTAAACTACACGCATCCGTTGGGTCAGTACCATCTGTTATTTCTTGACCGTTGGTTACTCCGTCACCATCACAATCCAGTATGTTCCATGCAGCAGTTGGTGTGGCATCTTGGTTGACAGCAACTAAACTACACTCATCCTTTGGGTCTGTACCATCTGTTATTTCTTGACCATTCGTTACTCCGTCACCATCACAGTCCAGTGCATTCCATGCAGCAGTTGGTGTTGCATCTTGGTTGGCAGTAACTAAACTACACGCATCCGTTGGGTCAGTACCATCTGTTATTTCTTGACCATTGGTTACACCGTCACCATCACAGTCCAGTGCGTTCCATGCAGTAGTTGGTGTTGCATCTTGGTTGGCAGCAACTAAACTACACTCATCAGTTGGGTCTGTACCATCTGTTATTTCTTGACCGTTGGTTACACCGTCACCATCACAGTCCAGTGTGTTCCATGCAGCACTTGGTGTGGCATCTTGGTTGGCAGCAACTAAACTACACTCATCAGTTGGGTCTGTACCATCTGTAATTTCTTGACCGTTGGTTACACCGTCACCATCACAGTCCAGTGCGTTCCATGCAGCAGTTGGTGCAACAGTAGCAGAAGCTAGTACAAAAGAACAAGGGTCTTGCCCATCAGTACCATCAGTTGCTTCAACGTTATTAGGAACTCCATCCCCATCACAGTCTGCTGTTGAGCTTACTGTTTCAGTAATACTTGCTGTTAGATAGGAACACTCATTTAAAGGGTCAGTACCATCAATAATTTCTTGTGTGTCCGTTACGCCATCTCCATCATCGTCTAAATTTTCAATGGTTACATTGACGAATGGGGAATCGGGCGTCTGGTTAAAGTCTGTTTGATCTTGCGAATTTGTAACGGTATTTGTTACATCAATTGAAGTAGTAGGGGCAGCAACATCATCTGCTACAGCTACTACTATAAGTTCCCTAAAGTCACCCGCATTCATAGTGCCAATTGTCCAATTGGGACTACTCCAACTCCCTGAACTTGGTGAAGCACTAATTAGAGATAAGCCTGAAGGCAAGACCTCATTAATCACTAAATTTGTAACAGGATTTACTCCAAGGCTTTGTACACTAATAGTAAATGTTACCGTTTCGCCTTCTGCTATTATAGATTTGTCTGCAGTTTTATTCAATACAACATCGGGGTTGCAATAGTACATATTTATAATATTGGAGTCGTAGAAACAACCGCCATCTGATACTTTAAGGAAAATATCTCCGATGGTTGTAGGTGTATAAGATTGGCCGGTTTCCCCAACCTGTAAAACACCACCTTGGTACCATTGGTAGGAATCAAAAATTTCTAATGAGGTTATTGTTTCTCCTAAACAACCTGCCCCTGAAATTTCTAAATCGACAGTGGGTACCGTGTCAAAACCTGAAAAATAACCTGCGAAACCTGCAGCTCCACTAAATCCAAAAAAACCTACAGCTATTGGACCCGAAGACTGCACCGAAACACTACCTGTTAAATTGGGAATAAAAAAGCTTTTCCAATCAGTTGTTCCTGTTACTGTTGAGGAGGCAGGCAAGCTTACAGCCCCATTATCATCGTTTACACTAATATTAGCATCAGGAGTTGTGCTCGAAGCTATTATGGTTATTCCTCCCTGATAGTCTGTTTTACCGTTAATAGTTTTTACATTAGGTATATTGTTCAAGGTATTTGGCAACAAACAATTTATTGGCGGTATAAAATTCAAGCCTCCAGTATTGGCTGCAATGTCGCCCGAAAGCGATTGGTAAGCATAAACTTCTTTGGAAGTAGATACCCACATATTAGCGCCTACTGAGGTACCTGAATAATTGCTTCCAGGTATTTCAAAAAATTCACCATTGTTGATTGTCGCTATTGGCGTAGTTGAAGCTCCAACATAGATATCAGTATTATTTTGTGTGCCTATTATTATTGGGAATTCAAGGTCATCTACTCCATTCCCCCTAATAAATACGTATTCTTTACCCAAAAATTCTTCCGAGACCGGTTGATCTAGTCCAGCATCTCGCCCGGCACCTACAAAGCCAGCATTCATAGATCCGTTACTTATTACAATATCTTGAGTAGCACTAATGGTAGCTCCCAACCAGCCGTCAATATTTGCAGGGGATTCATCTTTGTCCGCCTCGAGCACAAAGCTTTGACCTTTATTCAAAATAAAAGTTATTATATCTGAGGTAAGACCATCTACATCATCTTGCAACCTAAATTCGCAGGCTGGATTAAACCCTGTAATTGTCACGATAGTATTGTCTGCGGTAGCCATTATTCCGAGGGTTGCAGACTGGTCATCACTAGTTGCTCTTAAAGGCAGACCTCCCCATTTAAAAAGGGTTCCAAATGCTTTTGTTCCTTTAGAGGTTAGGGAAGCAGCCTGGCTTCCTGATCTGCCCCTATAATTTACATAGAACTCTTCTCCCCCAGCAGATTCAAAACGCAAACCGCTGTTAGAAAGTACAACCCCTGTATTTGTATTAGTCACCAAACTAATATTATTGTCCCCATCTGAAAGGGCATACTCAATATCGTTGGTATTTGATAAATTCGTTAAAGTTGCAATGGGTATAGTGTTTGTACCTTGATATACCATAACATCAAACGCAGCTATAGCTGGTTCAGGTGTAGATAAATAATAGGCCTGCTGTATAATTGACAAATTATTAGCATGTTGTTTTAATGGCGGCAGGTAATGCACATCACTTAATTGGGCAAAAGAACCTGCAACTGAAAAAAATAAAATTACAAAAGCTATAAAGTGTTTATTAATAGAAAAAGTCTTGTTCTTCATATGTATAATTTTGATATAACCTGTTGTACAAAAATACTCGGCTCAAATTTTAAAATGATTTTATTGGATGATATATCTTTGCTTTTTATTTAAAGAAAAGCATCTGTTTACTTGTAAGGAAACAAAATTTTAAGGCGGAAATCATATCGGGGATGGGTTAGTGCAAATATGCTGTTTCCGTTTCAATTTCTGCAGATAATGACTACAAAACATTTGTTATAACCACAAATTTAAATCAAGACTAAAAGCTAATATATTTTATGTTGTGAAATGATGATTGTTGTATGAGAAACGATCAATTTTATAGGTGAGATTATAGATTTTTTTACTTTTTATCGATGAAATCAACTATTGCAGTAGTTTCGAGAGTATGTTTTATATAGATAAAATGACCTAAAATGAAAATTATAGGCAAAAGGCAATGACAATAGGTCTTACTGGCTAAAACTACAAAAATTTAAAATCACCAAAATCTTTGTTAACAATTGTAAAAATTAGGCGCATGTGAAATTGATTAACCAGAAATTTCTACAGAAATAACATCCTCTATTTCGACTTTAGCATAGTAGTTTACTAATGTTAGGAATTACGACATGGCTTCCTGACCCAAACACTATTATGGAAGTTTGTTTTTTTGTTCGAAGACACTGTGCCCTAATTTGAGAATGAATACAATCCTTTATCGAATTCAAATAAGAGATATTTATTCTTTAAGTTCAACTATAGAATCGTATACTCTTTTGGATCAGACCTTAAACTTGGCATTGAAGAGTTCACAGACAAGCAGATCATCATAATCGGGCTATTAAGTTCTTGGTAAAGTGAACAACGCAACCGCATTGCAAAAATTCCCTTCTGACATATCTTTTGCAGTTGAACAATTGTAGGCGACAGCTAAGATGTAAACCTTACAGTCGCAATTGATGTATTTCTGTATATTCATGATTGTAGATTCTGTTCATTGAATTTACCTACTAACACCAATATTAATAGATATCATAAGGCGGTATTCAAGATTATCCGTTAATATCCTTTAGTTTCTTGAATCTTGTAATCATCGTTTCGAACCTTTGCGAGTCCTCAAATGAGCGCTTCGAATAGTCCTGGGCGAATTTGAACTATACCTGATGATTCACAAGAAAGGAACCTATCCTATCCAGCTCTTCAGGATTTCCAGAGAATTCTATCTTTGCCATTCCAGTGTCGGATTTAATTTACTAATATAGCCCAGGTATCTAGTGCAATTAACGGGTCGTTTGTTTATACTTTTTTAGTTCCGTAAAACGTGAATTTCCGGATCTATTAAATAGAACGACAAATGGAACTGAATAAAGATTTGTTTAAGGCGAATATCGATAGTGCCGTAAAACGACCGTTTTAAGGGACTGCTATTTCCTCAATCTAGCAGCTAGTGAACTCGTATATTCAATCTCGCCTTTATCTTTATTTTTCTAAACATTATGTAAAGATAATTTTATCGGTGATTAAAAAAACTCTGATTTTGTTGTAATTCATTTATTTGAATATTTTATAAATCTTTAACTTTCAGACCCTAATAATCAAAATTCTTAAAAACCAGAGCCTTATCCTAAAGTGGGATAATCTCCACTTAGTGCAAATATTAACACACCGCAACAAGGCTTACAAATACTTGGAAATTATTTAACTAGTAATATCTACAGTAGGTTTGTTTTAAATAGTCCCTTTAAAAAAAGTGAACCTACTGTAAGTTTGAAGAGTACATTTCGTGTTTAAAGATGTAACGATACATTTTCACTATGAAAATAAAGGCAGATTCACTTTTAAAAATACCAATGAATACTTTGAAAGTATGAGTATAAACATTTTTAAAAAGTTATCAGAAAATCTGACTGATTCTCTTTTCAGGTTTGCCTATTGGAGAATAGGCAATAAAGAAGACGCCGAAGATTTAGTTCAAGAAACATTCATTAGAATTTGGCAAAACAGGTTAAAGATTCACGAATATGATAGACTTGATTCTTTTGCATTTAAAGTTATTAGGAATCTTTGCATTGACTATTCAAGAAAAAAAAGAATTAAGACCATTCAACTATTACCTGAAATAAACTTAAACCAAGATTTATTGACACCGCTGCGTTTGATGGAGCTTAAAGAAGAGTTGCTAAATGTGAAACAGAAACTTAAAAAACTACCCGAACAACAACAAACGATTTTTTTTCTAAGAAATGTTGAAGGATATGAGGTAGATGAAATTGCAGATATAATGGGTTTAAGAAAAAACACCGTAGAAGTCAACTTGTCTCGTGCAAGACAAAAAGTTCATAAAAATTTTAAAAGAGAGGAATGAAAACATCAGAGCATATTAAAGAATTATTGGACAGATACTATTCTGGAAAGTCTTCTTTATCGGAAGAAATGGAGCTAACTGAATTTTTTGCAATAAATCAAGACTTAGGTGAATTAGAGCCACACAGATGTGAATTTCTTTATAGCGATAGTTTACATGAGATCAAACTTAATGAATCCTTGAAAAACAAGATTTCGAATACTTTCATGAAACGTAAATCAAGATTGTTATTAAATAAAAAGTGGATGGGAATAGCAGCATCTGTTCTATTTGCTTTCATAGGTTTTGGCGTCGGAAAATTTTCAAACCAACCTATAGAAAATGAAATGCAATTAACGGAGTTAAGAACTGAAATAAATTCTTTAAAGACGATGATGATGGTAACGCTGATGAATCAGCCAAAAGCAAGCGATCGTTTAAAAGGGATACGGATAGCCGCGCAATTATATCCAGAAAATATGGATGAAACCATCACGGTTTTAACCAAAACAATAAGCGAAGATGAAAATACCAATGTTAGAATTGCATCGGTAAATGCTCTATACGATTTCCAGGAGCCTTTAAAAACCAAAGAAATACTAATTCGTCTGCTCACAACTCAAGATTCCCCTATGGTCCAAATGGAATTATTAAGGGTCATTCAAAATTTAAAATTACAAATTACAGAGGAGGACATTATAAAAATCTTTAATAACACCAAGATTGATTCCGAGGTTAGAAATTCAATTAAAAACTTAACTATTTAAGTAATGAAAACACTTATAAGCTTAATAATTGTGATTTTCAGCTTTGGTATAAATTCTTTATCTGCACAAACAGTAGACTATGAAATTAAATTAACCCAACCGGATAGATCAGGTACACTAAAAATCGATGTCTATAATGCAGCTATTCAAGTCGATGGATATGAAGGTAAAGAAGTTAAATTGACAATAATAGATAATCGCAAGGGTTTTAAAAGAAAAAATGGGTCTGCGGAATCGTATTTTCGAATAATAGAGGATAACAATAACGTATCTATATTGAAAAGGGAATCAACACCTGGGCAGGTTAAAGGTCTAAAATTGGAAGTGTTAGTCCCCAAATCCTTTTCTGTTAATCTATCTACATATTTTGGTTCAGTAATAGAATTATCAGGCATTAACGGAGAAGTTGAGGCAAAAGGATATTTTACAAACCTGCTCTTAAATGGACTGAAAAAGAGTGTAGTTGCCAGCACCAATGAAGGAAACATAGTCGTAGTTTTTGATACTATTCAATTACCAGATATTCATTTTATCAGCAACTATAAAGGAAATACAGAGGTGTATTTTCCAAAAAATACTAAAGCGACTTTATTAATAGACAACTATTTTGGTAATTATGACGGCGACTTCAAACTAGAACTAGATGCTTCCAATAAAAATAACCAAAAATCAAAGTTTCTGCGCCGTAACATAGGAGGAGGAGGTAAAGAAATAACTTTAGTAAACTACTACGGAAATATAAATATCAACTCCCGAAAAGATTAACACAAATGGTAACCAATACAAATAATGTTATGAAAAAACCGATATACCTAATGCTAATTTTATTGATTTGGGGTTCCTGTAAAGAACAAATCGAAAAAGAACCAAAGGAAAAAGAAAGCTTGGAAATATCAGAAAACATTGAGAATCCAAATGAGTTTATTGGTGAACATAAAGCAAAAGCTATGGTGCTAGGCGTATTTCATTTTTCAAACCCTAACCTAGACAGCTATAAAGAAAAGTTCGAGGTAGATATATTTTCTAAAGAAAAACAGGAGGAAATAGAGAAGTTATTAATCGATTTGGCAAAATACAATCCAACTAAAATCCTATTGGAATGGGATCGGATAAAAATGGACAGCATCGCAAACGACCGATATCAAAAATATTTAAAAGGTGAATTTAGTATAGAGGATAAAAGCAATGAGGTGTATCAACTAGGTTTTAGATTGGCGAAAAAACTAGGCCACCAAAGAATTTACACCTCTGATGCATCGGCGGATTGGTTTGGCGCTGATTTGGATTGGGATAGTTTTGACGAAGATGAATATTTGAAATCGAAAGGTCAATATGAAAAGTCAAGAAGATATGATTATGATAAAATATGGGAGGTAGAGGATTCTTTAAAAACTGTCCAAACATTAAGTGAACATTTTAGATTCTTAAATGACCCCAATAGTACACTAAAATCCCATCAGCAGTATTTGACTAATGGCGTCTTAGAAGGTGCTGGTGATCTATACTTAGGGGCAGACGGAATTGCCAGATGGTATAGAAGGAATTTAAGGATTTTTTCAAACACATACGACCTTACGGAATTTTCATCGGAAGAAAGGGTTCTCCTTATATATGGCCAAGGACACGTTTGGCAATTAAGACAATTTTTTACGGATTCTCCCGACTATGATTATATCGAAATCAACGATTATTTAACGGAATAATGCGGTTTCCAACAAATTTTGAACTGGTTTATAAATTCAATACTAAAACAATGAGAACAATAATTTTAGTAACCTTAGTTCTTTTCCAAGTATGTTTTGTCAAAGGACAGACATCATTAAAAGAAATAAACCTAAAAAACGGAGCGTATAATGTAGGTTTTAAACATTATACAATGATAGATAGCACAAGACTTTATCGAATTGAACAAGACTTTAATAATCAATACATAAATAGACCAATCCCTATTAGCATTTGGTATCCAGCCGAAATTAAAAATAGTACTACTAAGCACTTAACAGTTTTGGATTATTTAGAGATTTTAAAGGAAGAGGAAGAATGGGAAAACTTACCAACCGAGTTTTTATTAGATTGGTTTCCTTACTTATGGAATACACCGAAAAACAATGCACATCTATCAGAAAAAGTATCAGCCTTCTCTGACACCGATTTTTTGGATGGAAAATTTCCTGTTATAGTTTATGCAGCAAGCTATCAAAACTCATCAATTGAAAATTTTGCATTATTCGAATATTTAGCAAGCAATGGTTTCGTAGTGATATCGAGTCCTTCAAGAGGAACAGATTCAAGATGGTTAGAAGGAGCAACTACAAAAGAAATGGAAACACAATCTAGAGATGTAGAATTTCTTTTAAAAGAAATTCATAAATACAAATCTATAGACTTCAATAGAATAGCTCTTATGGGCTTTAGTTTTAGCGGACAATCAAATGCTATAACGGTTATGAAAAACAATAACATAAGTGCATTAGTGAGCTTAGATGGAGCTGAAAGATACGATTACCCTGTATTAGAAAAATCACCATACTTTGACTTGGATAGGTTGAATATCCCCTACATCCATTTTGCTCAAAAAGAGATTCCGGAAGAAGTGCTTGTTAGTGATAAAATCCCTGCTGAATTGAATTATAAATACCAACTGTACGATTCTTTGAAATATAGTAATGCCTATAGTTACAAATTTAATGACCTATCACACTCTTATTTTAGCACCTTTGGTGTTTTATTTGCCAATAGAGATAAAAGACAAGACAAAAGTGATGCTGAAATTATGGCGTCCTATAAACTACTTTCTCAACACACCTTGCAGTTTTTAAATGCCACTTTGAAAAATGAGGAGAATGCAAAAGCATTCATTGAAAATAGTCCTGATAAAAATGGCTTCCCTGAAAATCTGCTTACAAAAAAAATGAAAAAATCACTTGAATCAGAATTTGATTATAAGGACTTCTTTGATATAGCACTCAATCAGAACTATCAAAACTTAATCCCATTATATCAAAAAACAATAAAGGAACATCCAAAACTACAACTTAAAGAATGGATGCTAAATAAAAAAGGTCAGCGATTATCGCTTAACCTTTCAAAGATGGAACAAAGTGTTAATGTTTTTTTATTGGGATTACATATCTACCCAAAGTCAGCAAATTTATATGATAGTTTAGCCCTAGCTTATTTTTACAATCAAGATTTCGAAAATGCTATTATTAACTACAAGAAGTCATTGGAATTAGATTCCGAAAATCAGAATGCAATTGATACGCTTAAAAAATTGGAGGAATAAAGCCAGTCACTAACAAAGTAAATAACATGGAGCAGTTTATGCTCTATATTCTTTATACTGCTCGTTCTCAAATATGTCTATAAGCTAATCGGAATTTGACGCCGATCCCCATAGTTTCGTAAAAGGAACCTTTTTCGGGACTGCATTTAATCTCTATAGTTTAAATAAAGGTATTACCACAAAATTGAATAGGTGTATTTAAACCCAGGTTTATTTAAACTTTTATAAATTTAAGATTATAATTTAGACAATTGGAAACAGAACCATTCAGCACATTCCCTTTCATTTCGCGAAAATCTCCATTGCAGGAGAAAGCGCTTCACTACAAAAGGTCTTAAACACAATACTGAATTTTAACTTTTTATTACGCCTGTCATTCAATTTTCTTCTTTCCGTTGTGCTGGAAAAAGATGCTACCTTACCGAGCTAAAATTCAGGATTACTTTCGCCAGAACAAGTACCACGTTGCCACTTTCTGCACAAAGGTTTAAAATTTGAGTTGGGACGAACTGCATAACCGTTCGAACGCTCACTTTTATAAGTTCTTACCCAATCTAATTTTAGATAGGGTCACAGAAAAGGTAACGGCGATGGCGCTATGGGAAGTAACTGATCATAACTGGAATGAGCGTTAATCCGTACTATTTTGCTATAAATAATAGCGGTAACCAACTGAGAACATAGCATTCCATATCAAAAGAAAAGGAAAACGCTCAAGATATAATAAGTAGCTGATCTTAACGGAAAATGAATGTTAAAATAGGGCAATACGAAACATGTAATATGAATTCGAAAAGTATTGCAAATATCTAATTGTCAATGAATTAAAATTGAATAACTTCTGTTTACTACTAAAAAATATTGATGTCCCAAGCGTATAAAATAGCTTTTCAAAAGTAGTTGAAAAGTATGGAGATCCTGAAATGAAATGAAGGAATCGAATAGCAAGAGGGTAACACGCTAAAGCGATGTTAAGTTCATTCGATTTTGCCATAAACCTAACGTTTACAGGAGTTAAAAGCGTTTCTTCAATTATTCAAATCTCTGGATTATCGCTGCTTTTTAGTAAAAACAATCGTTAACCGCCGTGAACAGGCATCAATTTTACTAAAAACTATGGATAAGGGATATGAAAAAGAAAAATTTGAAACACTAAAGATCAAAAGTTCCGTAGCCGGTCATTTTAGAAAATTTAGTAAAATGTTATCCAAGTCCCAGTCCATGACACTGCTCCTGATGATGGACTTTTTTGAAGAAAACGGAATTTCACCGACAGAGAATTTAGGACCGCGGATGGAGACCTTGGAAAACAGGATTTCTTTGCTGATAAAGAAACGCATGAACGGAATGATCGCGATACTGAAGGATATCGAAAAATCCCAGACCAAACCTACGGCGGCAATGCTCTATGCCCTCTTCGAAAAAACCGAACCGGTCAAAAAACCATTAATGGTGGAGAAAAAGTATTTCAAAGAAAAAAAACAGGTCCAGTATCAAGAAAGGAATAGGGATAATGAAATCCCTGAGAACTGATGGAAAAGGTAAATTACATCATCCACCTGAACGCCGTCTTCGAAAAATTCAACGAGGACGATAGGGTCAAACAAGGGCACATTACCTTGTACCTGGCGTTCTTCCAGAAATGGAACAGGGAGTACTTTAAAGAGACCTTGACCATAAATAGGGCATTTATAATGGAAAGAGCAAAGTTCAAATCGAAAACGACCTATCATAATTACCTGAAGGACTTAAATGACTGGGGATATCTCAACTACTTTCCATCATTTCATCCGGCAAGGGGCTCAAGAGTAAGGCTTCCCATTTTCGGGACAAGTAGTGGTACAACCTCTGGGACACTTCCACGTCAAAATTTGGCCAGCAGCGTACCGGAACCTGGCCAAAATCTGGTACCTTCTTATAAACATAAAACAAAAGAAAACTTAAATAAAATGGCAAGACCAAAAAATGGACAGGCTGTTTTAATTTTTTTTAGAGAGAATAATTGGCAGGAAACGGAAGGTAGAAAATTCTATGCCTACTATGAATCAAAAAATTGGAAACTGAGAGAAGGTCTAAACATCAAAAACTGGAAAGCGCAGGCTAAAAAGTTTGTAGAGAAGGGTATCGAAGGTAAACAAGAATTGACCACGCCAATTTCTGGCTATCTAAAAAAACTTCAGAGTAGGGTTGAAAGAAATTTTGAAGACCCACTTTAAAGATTCACATAAACTTATTTCTTAAAACTGCCATGTCTTTTCCTACTTTCATATCCAAAATCTTGGCGTAATGTTGCGTGGTTCGCAAATTCGTATGACCGAGCATTTTACTAACGGATTCTATAGGAACCCCGTTTGTAAGCGTCACCGTTGTTGCAAAGGTGTGCCTGGCTAAGTGGAAAGTCAAGTTCTTCACAATACCACAGCAATCTGCAATTTCTTTAATATACGAATTCATTTTTTGATTGCTCAGTACGGGCAGAACCAAATCTTTTTCTTTCAAAAGCTCATCATCTTCGTATTTTTCAATGATAGCCAGGGCAATGGGTAAAATAGGAATATTACTTCCAGTATCGGTTTTGGTCCGTCTGGTTTTAATCCATTTCTCGCCGTCTGAACCTATTACGATATCGGCATTGGTCAGTTTCTTAACATCTGCATAGGCTAGGCCTGTGAAACAACAAAAGACAAAGATGTCTCGTACTTGATCTAAGCGTTTTATCTTAGATTTTAAATCTATAATACGTTGAATCTCCCCTTCGGTTAAAAATTCACGCTCAACAATTTTCAACTTTCCCTTCCAATTTACAAAAGGGTCTTTATCGATCCAATCATTCGCATAAGCTATGCGAATTATTTTTTTAAAATTGGTAATATATTTAATTGCGGAGTTATGCGCACACTTACGGGTCGTTTTAAGGTAGTATTCGAAGCCTGTAATGAACTTGTGGTCCACATCTTGGACCAGAATATCATTTTTCTTGTACTTCTTCCTAATATATTCCGTGACGTGTTTTTTACAGGTGCGATAGCGTTCCGCTGTACCAGAGGAGAAACCCTTGCCTATAAGACTTTCAACTTCATCATTATGTTCCTGGAATATTTCTAGGAGCATTTTTTTTGTTTTGTCCTTGCCCAATAGTACATCGCGCATATCAGAAGCGGAATAAGAAGCTCTATCCTGTTCAAAATTCCTCTGAATCGAATAAATTCTATTTTTTATATCGCTTAAATGTCTATTGATTTCTTGAGCATCAGCAGAGTTTCCCATCACTAGTTGGGTTCGAGAGTTCCACAAGTCAAGGTGGACTTTTCGGTGGACGCTAAATTCTGACCGACGGCTGTCAAGTGTTATTCTCAGGAAGATCGTGGTCTTACCTGCAGAATTTACTTTACTTTTTTTGATGAAAAATAGAAGGGAAAGTGGACGTGACATAATTTTGAGCTTAAATTTGCTTTAATTTAATCAAAATATCACAATTCATAATAATTGTAAGAAACTTATTATCAATTATTTATGAATATCTGGTGGACCTTTTTGAATTTACTCAACCTCCACCGAATTAGCCCCTTTTAGAATGATATTATTTGATATTAAATGAAATCAATAAAAATAAAAACCCTGTAAATCAACGATTTACAGGGTTTTTGGTTCCTTTTAAAGGACTTTTCGCGGAGAAAGAGGGATTCGAACCCCCGGAGGTGTGACCCTCAACAGTTTTCAAGACTGCCGCATTCGACCACTCTGCCATTTCTCCTGAGTGCCTCATCAGGTATTCCCTGAATGCGGGTGCAAATATATAAAGGTTTTCTTATCTATTAAAGCCTTTTCGTAATTATTTTTCAACTCATTTATTTCTAAACTTTTCAAACGAAATGAAAAGGTTGAAATTCAGTTATTTATTACCTTGCCGCAATGATAAATCCGCTAGTAAGCATATTAATTCCTTTTAAGAATGTTGAATATTATTTTGAAGAATGTCTGAAATCCATCCAAAATCAGACCTATCAAAATTGGGAAGTCATTGCCGTAAATGATAATTCTAGTGACAATAGCTTGCAAATTGCAAAGCAATTTGCTGCCAAAGATGATAGATTTAAAATATTCTCTAATGATGAATCGGGCATTATAACCGCTCTCAGAAAAGCGTACACAAATAGTTCTGGTAATTTTATCTCTCGTATGGATGCCGATGACCACATGACTAAAGACCGTATTAAATTTATGGTCGATTCTTTGGTAAATGAAGGCCTAGGAACTCTCGCCGTTGGCAAGGTGAAGTATTTTTCTAAAGCAGGCGTAAACGATGGTTATGATCGCTATGAGAAATGGCTCAACAGACTAACTGCAACTGGCGAAAACTTTAAAGAAATATATAAAGAGTGTGTAATACCATCGCCCTGTTGGATGGTACATAAAGAAGACTTTGACAAATGCGGAGCGTTTAATCCAGACCGCTATCCTGAAGATTACGACCTTGCTTTTCGTTTCTATGCATACGGATTAAAATGTATACCCTGCACCACTACCCTACACTATTGGCGAGATTATGACAACAGAACATCGCGAACCAGCGAGCATTATGCACAGAATTACTTTTTAGATATAAAACTGTATTACTTTATAAAATTAGAATTAAAACTAACTGACAATTTAGTTTTGTGGGGTGCTGGTAAAAAAGGAAAAACTATTGCCAACTCTCTTATCGAAAAAAATATACCTTTTCATTGGGTTTGCGATAATGAAAAGAAAATAGGCAAAGATATTTATGGCGTACGACTTGAACACTTCAGCGTGCTTCAAAATATAGAAAACCCAAAATGTATGATTACGGTGGCCAATGATGATGATCAGATGAATATCACTGCTTTTTTTGAGGAATTGAATCTAAAATCGGCTGTAGATTATTTCTTCTTTTGCTAACAAATCTTCATAAAAATAATAGTTGCAATCTCACAGGCTTCTAATTTCAAAATAATTATCTTTGGCATAAGCAAAATCAGGAATGCAATTTAAATATCCAGAACTTCTTTGGGGTCTTTTACTACTACTCATTCCGATTATCATTCACCTTTTTCAATTACGTCGATTTAAGAAAACGCCGTTTACAAACGTAAAGTTCTTAAAACAAGTAGTTTCCGAATCTAGAAAAAGCAGCACATTAAAAAAGTGGTTATTACTTTTTACTAGAATGGGATTATTAGCAGCTTTAGTAATAGCATTTGCTCAGCCATTTATTGCCAATAATGCAGCACTTCAAGAAAAAGAAACTGTTTTCTACATAGACGATTCTTTTAGTATGAACGGGCAAATTGAAAACGGCAATCTCTTTAAAAACACGATACAAGATTTCATAAAGTATATACCCAACGACCAGCGTTTTACCCTTTTCACCAATAAGCAAGTTTTTAAAGATGTGGAGGTCAAAGATATTCAGAACGAATTATTGAATCTTACCGTGGCTGTAGACCAACTGGGCATTAACGAAATTATTTTAAAAGGAAATACCTATTTCAACGATAATGCCGCATCTCAAAAAAACCTAGTGGTTATTTCAGATTTTCAACAACGAATGGGAGACCTTAGCGAGGTCGATTCAACAAGTAACATCAATATTCAGTACATAAAACCGTCTAAAGTAACTATCAAGAATACAAGCATTGATTCAGTTTTTATTGCCGAACGTACAAATGATAATATTGAATTGGTTGCACTACTATCGACCAACGCTAATGATGAAACTATACCGGTTTCATTATTCAACGACAACAAACTTATAGCCAAAACGGCTGCAAAATTTAATGGTAGTGGTACGGCTGAAGTCCGGTTTACGATTAACGCCAATGTTATTATTTTAGGCAAGGTCACCATTACAGATACCGGCTTGGATTATGACAACCAATTCTTCTTTAATATAGATCAGAAATCGAAAATTAAAGTATTGGCAATTGGCAGCTCATCGGCAAATTTCTTATCTCGAATTTATACCGAAGATGATTTCGATTTTACCGCAAGTACTTTAGAAAGGTTAAACTACAGTACTATAGAGAATCAAGATCTGGTACTATTGAACGAGGTTCAAAAAATACCCAGTTCACTTGTTACCGCTCTTAAATCTTTGAGTAAAAATGGTGGCAGTTTCGTATTGATTCCTTCAGTTGATGGGGATTTGGCTTCTTATAATGAATTAGCATCCGCATATTTCAATAGCAAATTTTTAAGCGGAATACCCCAAGAAATTGCTATATCCGAAGTAAAAATAGAACATCCGTTGTTTACAAACGTGTTTGATAAGAAGGTCTCCCATTTTCAATTTCCTAACGTAAAAAAGTATTTTAAAATAAACTCTAAAGCACCGACAGCGCTTTCTTTTCAGAATAAAGAGCCTTTTTTAATAGGGAATAAAAATGGGTATTTCTTTACGGCAGCAATAAGTAGCGATAATTCAAACTTCAAAAATTCACCTTTAATAGTTCCTGCCTTTTACAATATGGGTATGAACAGTTTAAAGCTACCGCCACTATATGCAACTATTGGCACTGACGTTGAAATAGAATTACCGACCACCTTACAGCAAGATGATATTATTAAAATTGCTAACGAAACAAATGAATTTATACCGCAACAGCGTGTACTCCCAAAAAAAGTACAGCTTAATTTTATAGAGAACCCGAAAGAGGCTGGCATCTATAAAATTATGCATAATGAGAAAATCATTAGAAACATCAGCTTTAATAACAATAGAAAAGAGAGTGCTTTAACATACACTCCTTTACCCGAAAACAACAGCAACACATCACTATCGAATTTCTTTTTAGAAAGTCAAAAAAACAATGCCATAAACGAGTTTTGGAAATGGTTTGCTATTTTAGCATTGGCATTTGTTTTCATTGAAACGGTACTTCAAAGATTCTTAAAATAAACTAGTAACGAACCAACTATAACCCAATGAATATACTTCTAAAATCAGTTACGATAGTAAATGAGAACACAAAGAACCTTCATTTAAAGAAGCGCGATATTCTTATTAAAAACGGAGTTATAGATGCTATTGAAACCAACATTGAGCCTAGCAGTAAAACAAAAGTTATCGATATAAAAAATTTACATGTTTCTTTAGGATGGTTCGATAGCGGCGTTAGTTTTGGCGAGCCTGGTTATGAAGAAAGAGAGACTATAGAAAATGGATTATTAACGGCTGCCAAAAGCGGATTTACAGATGTCATTTTAAATACCAGTAGCCACCCAACACCAGATTCATCTTCTGATATTGTTTATTTAAAAAGTGCCGCCAAGGATCAGTTAACGAGCTTGCACCCTCTAGGCAACCTAACCGTAAAAGGTGAAGGTGAAGTACTCGCAGAGCTTTATGATATGAAGAATGCAGGTGCGTTAGGGTTTTATGACTATAAGCACCCAATGTCAAATGCCAACCTTTTAAAAATTGCCTTGCAGTATGCTCAAAATTTTGAGGCATTGGTATTTTCTTTTCCGATGGACAAAAGCATATCTGGTAAAGGCATCGTTAATGAAGGTATTTCAAGCACCAAATTAGGTTTAAAAGGAATACCTGCCCTAGCGGAAGAATTACAGATAGCAAGAGATTTATTTATACTTGAATACACTGGCGGAAAATTGTTTATACCTACTATTTCTACGGCTAGCTCGGTAAAACTGATTGCTGACGCCAAGAAGAAAGGATTACAAGTTTACTGCAGTGTTGCTGCTCACAACCTTGTTATTACAGATACTGCCCTTGAAGATTTTGATACACAATATAAAGTAATGCCACCGTTGAGAACGGCAGCCGACACCAAGGCTTTACAGAAAGGATTAAAAAGTGGCACTATCGATTTTGTAACCTCTGACCATACACCTTTGAACATTGAATTGAAGCATGTGGAGTTTGACAATGCAGATTTCGGAAGCATAGGTCTAGAAAGTACATTCGGTATGCTAAACCAATTATTTGGTCATGAAGGTGCTATTGGCTTACTTACAAAAGGAAGGTCACTTTTTGGAATAAACGAGCCAGAATTAAAGGTTGGGCAACCAGCAAATCTTTCGCTTTTTACTACAGATGATGAGTACAAATTTTCAGAAGATCAGATCTTTAGCTCCAGTAAAAACTCCATCGCAATTGACGAACAAATGAAAGGCAAAGTAGTAGGTACCATTGCGAACAACCAAATAGTTTTAAACGCTTAAGTAATGGAAGAAAATTCTAACATACCCGGAAAAACAACCGCCATTGTGGCCTACCTTACAATTGTAGGAGCACTAATTGCGATTAGTATGAATTCTGAACCAAAAGACAAATTCGCCCGATTTCATACAAGACAGGCATTCGGACTTCACATTATCTTTATTGGTTTTGCTATATTAAACGCGCAATGGGGTAATGAATATGGCTTTTACGGTCTATACATATTCTATATTGTACTTTGGTTTTATGCCTTTTTAGGCCTATTGGCAAACAAAGAACAAGAAGTTCCCGTTTTGGGACCTTACTTTCAAAAATGGTTTACTTTCATAAAATAAAATAATGACAACAGCCCCCCTATCTTTAGAACACATTATTAGACCTTCTAGCCTAACCGATAAAAAACCACCAGTACTTTTTATGTTACATGGTTACGGCAGCAATGAAGAAGATTTATTTTCTTTCGCACCAGAACTGCCAGAAGAACTATGTATTATCGCCGTTCGTGCGCCTTATATTTTGCAACCTTATGGGTATGCTTGGTATGCCATTAATTTTGATGATGACAAAGGAAAATGGAGCGATGATGACCAAGCTATTGAATCTCGTGACAAAATCAAGAATTTCATTAATGAAGCCTGTTCTACGTATGGTTTGGATGAAAACAATGTAAATTTATTAGGATTCAGTCAAGGCACCATTCTTAGTTATGCTGTGGCATTGTCATATCCTGAAAAAGTGAAGAATATTATCGCTTTAAGCGGATATATTAATGAAGATATTCTGATTGATTCTTATAAAGATAATAATTTCGAGAACCTTAATTTTTATTGTTCTCATGGCGATATGGACCAAGTGATACCGTTAGATTGGGCAAGAAAATCCCCTGAAATACTGCAATCTTTAGGTATTAAACATGTATATGAAGAGTTTCCTGCAGGGCATGGTGTTGCACCGCAGAACTTCTACTCCCTGAAAAAATGGATTTCAGATAAAATCTAGTTACTACGCGTATATAAAAGGTGATCTATCAAGGTAAAATCTATTCCAAGGTCATCTTTTAATTCATATTTGATCAATAATTCTCCCCAATATTTACCATCAGAAAAGTCGGTAAGTATCCATTTATGGTTCAATACTTTTATTTTATTGATCTTAAATTCGCTCTGCATTCCCTCATAAGGCACTAATGGGTTATCCCCTTTTTGGGCATTCGTTTCCAATAATTTATCGGCAATGTATGCTGCAGGATTTTTTAGATCTAAATGTTCGAAATAAGCAAGTGCATCGTCATTGTTCTCTAAAGAGAAATACTGCATATCAAGTACCTTCAAAGAAGATTTCTGAACCGAGTCTTTCAAATTTTCAACTTTACTCTCTAGTCTTGTAATTGTTTTGGCATTTGCTTTAGTCATATTGCCACTGCTTACCACTAGGTATAAACAGATTAAGGATACAAATAGAAATAAGTAAAGGTATATTTTGCTCTTCATAGTTAAATAGTAATTGTTAAATTATCGTATGCCAAATGTACATTTTTCGGAAGCCTTTTTTCCACTTCATCGTGAAAACCAAGCAAGTGGCTTATATGTGTAAAATATGCTTTATCTGGGTTTACCTCATTAATAAAGGCTATAGCTTCTTCTAAATTGAAATGAGAAATATGTGGCTCTAATCTGAGTGCATTGACCACTACCACCTTAGACCCTTTTATTTTTTCTATCTCTTTGGGTTCAATAAATTTTACATCGGTCAAGTAAGTAAAATCTCCTAACCTAAAGCCGAAGACCTGAAGTTCGTTATGCAAGACATTAATCGGTGTAACCTCACTATTACCGATCTTAAATGACTCGTTATTCTTAATTAAATTGATATCGACCGTAGGTGCGCCCGGGTACTTGTTCTTTTCTTGAAATATATACGCAAAACGGGTTTTTAAAGACTCCACCACCCTTTTATGTGCGTAAATGGGAATATTACCCTGTCTAAAGAAAAAAGGACGTATATCATCAAGCCCTGCAGTATGGTCAGAATGTTCATGGGTATATAAGATTCCATCTAAATGTCGAACATTATGGGTAATCATTTGTTGGCGAAAATCTGGTCCGCAATCAATAACAAAGTTATAATCATCCCAAGAAAGTAAAACAGAGACCCGTAGTCTTTTATCCTTTGGGTTATCACTTAAACATACAGGGTGTGTACTACCAATTATTGGAATACCTTGAGAAGTTCCAGTTCCTAAAAATGTAACACGTAAATTGTCAATCATGTGCTACAAATTTAATTCCTTTTTAATAAAAATGGCAATTGAAAATTATAAGATTACTGTATTTAAAAGGGAATAAAAACAATAACCGAAAGTTATTCCATTTTTTTGTGGCTATTGCCCTTTGTAACAACCATTCTTTATAACTTTGTTCAAAGCTAAACAGGTAAAAAATGGCATCGGTATTAAAAAGAGATAGTGTTTTTGAAAATATTCCCTCTATTAAAGCAAAAACCCTTCGTATAAATCTGAATCCGGATATATACGGAACCTTCGCAGAAATTGGCGCCGGACAAGAGACCGCACGTCATTTCTTTAGATCGGGTGGTGCCTCAGGTACTATTGCAAAAGCAATGAGTGCTTACGACAAAGATTTTAGTGATGCAATTTATGGTATTGAGACAGATGGGCGATATGTAACCCAAGCTCGATTAAAAACCATGCTTGACTATGAGATGCAATTGATGGAAGAGCGTATTAGTCGCGAAAACCACCCTGACAGATTGTTCTTTTCATACGCGAATACAGTAGCGACCATAGATTTCTCTAAACGCTACAAAGGTCATGGTTGGATAGGTATTCGTTATCAATTAGATCCAAAGCAGAAAGAATATGATGAAATAATCTTACATATTCGTTTTAAACAGAACGAGGCAAGATTGCAGCAAGAAACACTTGGTATTCTTGGGGTAAACCTTATTTATGGAGCTTTCTATAAATATGACAAACCGAAAAAAATGTTGAAATATCTATATGACCATATAGATAAAGACACCTTAGAGATTGATATGATCAATTTCTCTGGACCAAATTTCAAAGAGGTCGATAACCGTTTAATGAGTTTGCAACTTATTAAAAATGACATGACAGATGCCGTCATGTTCGGTCCTGATGGCAACAACTTACTACCTGCAGCTATACTTTACAAAAAGAATATTTTGGCGTTACGTGGTAGTTTTAGACCCGTTACCAAAGTAAATTTAGATATGTTTGAAAAGTCGTATGACATTTTCATTCGTGATAAAGGTGTTGATCAAAATAATACTATTGTAATATTCGAGATCACACTTTCGAACTTAAAAGCATCAGGAGAAATTGATGAACAAGATTTCATGGACAGGGCAGAATTACTATGCTCACTAGGGCATTCAGTAATGATTTCTAAGTTTCAAGAATATTATAAATTGGTAGAATACTTTAACAATTATACCAAAAACAGAATTGGCTTGACCATGGGTGTTAATAACCTGGTAGATATTTTCGATGAAAAATATTACCGTCACTTAAGTGGTGGTATACTAGAAGCTTTCGGTAAATTATTCTTTAAAGATTTACAGGTGTATCTATACCCAATGAAGAACCCAGACACTGGTCAGATTATGACAAGTAATAATGTTAAGGTTCACCCACGTATGAAAGAACTATACAAGTTCTTTAAGTACAACGGTAAGGTTATGGACATTATAGACTACGAACCAGAAGTCATGCATATTTTCTCTAGAGATGTTCTTAAGAAATTAATGAACAATGACGAAGGATGGGAAAAAATGCTACCAGAAGGTATTGCCGAAATCATTAAGAAAAAACAATTATTTACAAGAAAACCAGAAGAAGAATAGCCAATTTAAATAATTGATTATCAAATTATTATATATTAAAAACGCCCATTCTAAATGGGCGTTTTTTTATTCTAAAGAAGCGTAATTCTAGTCTAATAATTGAGCTGCATGATCTTTGGTCTTCACCTTATCGATCACTTTCACCACTACCCCATCACCATCTATTACAAAAGTTTTTCTATGGATGCCATCATACTCACGACCCATAAATTTCTTTAATCCCCATACACCAAAAGCATTAAGTACGGTATGATCTTCATCTGCCAATAAAGGAAATGGAAAGTCATATTTCTCTTTAAATTTTGCCTGGCTTTTTTCAGAATCGGCACTTACACCTAAAAGTTCATACCCTTCAGATTGTAATTCTTTATAATTATCCCTTAAATTACAAGCCTCGGCTGTACAACCAGGTGTGTTGGCTTTAGGGTAGAAAAAAACAATTAATTTTTTACCTGTATAGTCTTTTAAAGAAATGGTATTACCATCTTGATCTTTAGCAGAAAACGAAGGAACTTTATCACCAACTTTTAACGTATTCATACATGAAGTTTTATAAATTTGTGTTTAAATATTTGCAACCAAAATTAAACAATTAATGACGAAAGCCGAAAAAATAGCATTTACAATTTCTACACTTCAAGAGCTATACCCAGAAATTCCTGTGCCGCTAGATCACAAAGATCCGTACACGTTATTAATTGCAGTATTAATGTCGGCACAAAGCACAGATGTAAGGGTAAATAAAATTACTCCCCTACTATTCGCTAAAGCCGACAACCCGTATGATATGATAAAATTAAGCGTAGAAGAAATACGGGAAATTATAAAACCTGTAGGTCTATCGCCAATTAAAGCCAAGGGTATACATGGGTTATCGCATATATTAATTGATAAACACAATGGGCAAGTACCAAAAGAATTAGAATATTTAGAAGAATTACCGGCTGTTGGGCATAAAACTGCAAGTGTTGTAGTATCGCAAGCTTTTGGTATACCAGCATTTCCTGTAGATACACATATTCATAGATTACTATATAGATGGGGCTTTACCAACGGAAAAAATGTGGTTCAGACTGAAAAAGATGCAAAGCGATTATTCCCTGAAGAAATTTGGAACGACCTTCATTTACAAATAATCTGGTATGGTCGAGAATATTCACCAGCAAGAGGCTGGGATATGGAAAAAGATATTATTACAAAGACTATTGGTAGAAAAACAGTACTAAACGACTACTATAAAAATAAAAAAGCCCGCTAAAGCGGGCTTTTTTATTAATTCAAAAATGTTTCGAATTCTAAATCTTCGTATTCAAACTCAAATAAAGCCTGTGAATAGCTCAATAAGAAGTTTATTGTCTTCGGACAAACTTTGTTAAATCCGGTCTGTTCTTGGTAATTAGAGTAAATTTTTTCCATACTTCCTATGTTGTTACATTAAAATAACGCAGCAAATTTGGAAATATTGTTTATTCTATATTCAACCTCAAATTAATTGGTAAGAACAATATTGTTTTTTTCTATGATTTTTCTAAGGTTAATTAATGCATAACGCATTCTACCTAATGCAGTGTTAATGCTAACCCCAGTATTTTCAGAGATTTCTTTAAAACTCATATCCTTATAGATACGCATTAAAAGAACTTCTTTTTGATCGTCTGGTAATTCTTCAACTAATTGTCTAAGATCAGTATCGATTTGATTTTTTATTAATTGTTTTTCAGCATTCAACTTATCATCACCTATTACAGAGAAAATATTAAAGTCATCGCTACCTTCAAACATTGGCATTCTTTTGTTTCTTCTAAAGTGATCGATAATAAGGTTGTGAGAAATTCTCATTACCCAAGGTAAAAATTTACCTTCTTCACTATACTTACCTCTTTTTAAAGTTTTAATTACCTTAATAAAAGTATCTTGAAAGATATCTTCAGTTATATCCCTATCTAAAACCTTTGAATAGATAAAACTAGTAATACGTTGATTGTGTCTGTTAATTAAAATTTCAAGGGCCCCTTCGTTACCGTTGATATAATCTTTAACTAATTCTGAGTCTTCAATTTGTAGTTTCATACGAGTTATTTTCTTTATTGGTTAAGATTGGGTAAATCTTGTTAGTTAATTGGTTTGTTTCTTATTTCTGATATAAAACTAGAGAAAAGGGGAGCTGTGAGAAAAAGTATGTTGTCAAACTGCGCTTTTTTGATGTGAAACATCGAAAAAGTATGTTTCGACACAATAAATAGTATTTCAGAAAGTTCAGCGGCAAATTGTAGGAAAGGTTAAAATGACATAAATGCCCTTACTTATTAGCCCTGCATTACTATACCTATATATAAGATGGTATAGAAAAGTAGGTTGCCTTACAAGCAAAACTGTGGTTACCGATAGTAAATAACAGAAGTAAGCCTTTTTAAAACAGAAAAACCCTTAAGCAAAGCTTAAGGGTTTATATATATGTACAGATTGTTTTAGTTTAAATTACTCTCAAACTGCAATCCGTCTACTTCTGTTATGTTTAAAGATTTAGAATAAGAAAGCAAAAACTGAATTGTTTCTGGCTTTGCTTGTACTAATTTCGTATTATTCTGGTCTTTCGTGTATAATTTTTCCATGCTAGGTGTTGTTTAGGTTCAACTAAAGAACGACACAAGTATGAAGATAGTAGATCCACTCGACCTGCGACCAATTAATTCGTTAAAACTATATTATTGGCCTCTACCAGCTTTCTCAAGTTAATTAAAGCGTAGCGCATTCTGCCCAGAGCAGTATTAATACTCACACCTGTATTATCAGAAATTTCTTTAAAGCTCATATCCTTATATATACGCATCTCTAAAACTTCTTGTTGATCTTCTGGCAGCTCTTTGATCATACGAAGCAAATCAGAATCAATTTGTTCTTTGATCAATTGCTTTTCTGCATTCAGCTTATCATCACCAAGTAATGAAAATATATTATAGCTTTCTTTACTATTATACATTGGCATTCTATTGTGCTTTCTAAAATGGTCTATTACCAAGTTATGCGCAATTCGCATTACCCAAGGTAAAAATTTACCTTCTTCATTATAGGCACCTTTTTTAAGGGTACGTATAACTTTCATAAATGTATCTTGAAAAATGTCTTCGGTAAGTTCGCGGTCACCTACTTTAGAGTAGATAAAACCTGTTAAGCGAGAATTATGACGATTGATTAGGGCTTCGATCGCTCTTTCATCTCCTTGAATGTATTGCTTTACTAATTGTGAATCTTCAATTTGTACTACCATAACGTTACTTATAGGGTTAAAATGCAGCCCCAAATTCTAATGAATAAGGGTCTTGTGGTTAAATTCTAACTTTTAAAAGTAATGTTGCGTTATAGGCTAATTGAATTTTTATAAGATCCCAAAGATATAAAAAAATAAATACTCTTATAAAAATGTGAAAGTTTCTTCTACTATTTTTAGATAACTGGCATTTTTTAGTTCAGAAATAAGTCAAAGCGTATCTTTGTAACCTTAGATATTTGTATGCCTACACTCTCCGAAGTAAATCCGAAAGAAAACATCATAATTAAAGGTGCAAAACTGCATAACCTTAAAAATATAGATGTTGTAATTCCACGAAATAAACTTGTTGTAATTACAGGTTTATCTGGTTCTGGTAAATCTAGTTTAGCTTTTGACACCTTATATGCAGAAGGTCAAAGACGATATGTAGAAAGTCTTTCTTCGTACGCAAGGCAGTTCTTAGGTAAACTCGATAAACCAAAGGTCGATTATATTAAAGGTATTGCGCCTGCAATTGCTATAGAGCAAAAAGTAAACTCTACGAACCCTAGATCTACGGTTGGTACGACCACCGAGATTTATGATTATATAAAATTATTATATGCCCGTATCGGTAAGACCTTCTCTCCTATTTCAGGTAAAGAAGTAAAAAAACATACCGTAACCGATGTCGTAAATCATGTAAAAACGTATGGTGAAGGTGCAAAACTATTGCTCTTAGCCCCTATTACCATTCGTGATGACCGAGATGCTTTAAAGTCTTTAGAGTTATTTTCTAAACAAGGGTATGCACGTATTAAGTATAAAAATGAAGTACTGCGAATAGACCAGGCACCTGAAAATATTGGTAAAAAATTTGACTTGGTTATCGATCGAATTATTACAAAAGAGGATGAAGATTTTTATAATCGTTTAGCGAATGCAGTTGATACTGCTTTCTTTGAAGGTAAGGGCGAATGTATTATTGAAGAATTGGCAGACGGTAAACAAACGCCTTTCAGCAATAAGTTTGAGCTGGACGGAATGAGCTTTCTTGAGCCTAATGTTCACCTATTTAGTTTCAATAACCCCTATGGAGCATGCCCTAAATGTGAGGGTTATGGTGATGTAATCGGTATAGATGAAGATTTAGTAGTGCCTAATACCGCATTATCTGTATTTGAGAATGCCGTTTTCGCATGGAGAGGTGAAAGTATGAGTTTCTACAGAGATCAATTGGTAAACTCCGCTTACAAGTTCGATTTTCCTATTCATAAGCCTTGGTTTGAACTTTCTGAGGCCCAACGACAATTGGTTTGGGACGGTAATGCACATTTTATAGGTCTTCATAAGTTCTTCGGAATGTTAGAAGAGAAAAGTTATAAGATACAGAACAGAGTGATGCTCTCTAGATATAGAGGCAAAACAAAATGTAATGTATGTAACGGAAAACGTCTACGCCCAGAAACCGATTACGTAAAAGTTGGCGGAGCATCTATTTCATCATTAGTAGGTTTATCCATAGAAAAGTTGATTGTTTTCTTTAATGAACTTCAACTAAATGAAAATGATGCTACAATTGCGAAGAGACTTTTAGTTGAAATAAATACCAGATTAGGCTTTTTAAATAAAGTAGGACTAAACTACTTGACCATAAATAGAAAATCGAACACTTTATCTGGTGGCGAGAGTCAGCGAATAAATCTAGCGACCTCATTAGGTAGTAGCTTGGTAGGTTCTATGTACATTTTAGATGAACCTAGTATTGGTTTACACCCAAGAGATACCGAAAACCTAATAGAAGTTTTAATATCATTACGAAATTTAGGAAATACCGTAATAGTGGTCGAACATGATGAAGACATTATGAAAGCTGCCGATATGGTCATCGATATAGGTCCTGAAGCTGGTACACATGGTGGTGAGGTTGTTGCACAAGGTACTTTAAGTGAAATTCTGAAATCTAAATCTCTTACCGCACAGTATTTAAATGGTACAATGGAGATAAAGGTTCCGAAAGAACGCAGAACTTCTAAAAATTATATAACTATTAAAGGAGTACGTGAGCATAATCTTAAAAATATCAATGTCACATTTCCGCTAGATATGCTGACAGTGGTTACAGGAGTATCCGGTAGTGGTAAAAGTACATTGGTAAAGAAATTACTTTATCCTATTATATTAAAAGAAACTGGTGGCTACGGTGAAAAGGCTGGTCAGCATACATCGGTAGAGGGTAAATACAATCATATAAAACATGTAGAGTTTGTTGATCAAAACCCTATCGGTAGGTCGTCACGGTCTAACCCTGTTACCTATATAAAGGCATATGATGATATTAGAAATCTATATGCCAATCAAAAATTAAGTAAAATCAGAAATTACCAAGCCAAGCATTTTTCTTTTAATGTCGATGGTGGTCGATGCGAGAAATGTAAAGGTGAAGGTGAAATTACGGTAGAAATGCAGTTTATGGCCGATGTGCATTTAGAGTGCGAAACTTGCGGCGGCAAAAGATTTAAGAAAGAAATATTAGAAGTTACTTTCAATAATGCCAATATTGATGATGTTCTTAATATGACTATCGACGATGCTATTCAGTTTTTTGAAACCGGAGAGCAGACTAAAATTGTTACTAAATTAAAACCTTTACAAGATGTAGGTTTAGGGTACGTAACTTTAGGTCAGTCATCTTCTACCCTATCTGGTGGTGAAGCGCAGCGTATTAAATTGGCATCATTCTTAATTAAAGGAAGCACAAAAGACAAAGCACTGTTTATTTTTGATGAACCAACTACCGGATTACACTTTCACGATATTCAGAAATTATTGAAATCATTTAATGCCCTTATTAAAAAAGGACATTCTATTGTGGTCATCGAGCATAATATCGAACTTATAAAATGTGCCGATTACATCATTGACCTCGGACCAGGTGGTGGTGAAAATGGCGGACAACTATTGGCAGAGGGCACGCCAGAAGAGGTTGCAAAAAATAAAAAATCGTATACCGCTAGCTATTTAAAAGAGAAATTAAATTAGAAAATCTCAAAAATAGAATTTCAGTTTTATATTTAAACCTTTGATTATCAATCGTATAATCAAAGGTTTTGTTTTTTGGCACGCTGTTTGTAATGTACTAAGAGAATGTAAATAATTACATTTAGAACAACTGCCTAAGGGGCAGATTTAAACCTTATATTATGAAGAACTTTATACTCCTTTTTTCAGCGATGATTTTTAGCACTACAGGTGTTTTCGCTACAGGTATTAGTGAAGATAAGGTTGCCAACAGCAATACTTATCGATACGACAACTCATTTATTTTTATAGAAAACGGAATTACATTTTCTGTTTATCCAGATGGAGAATTTGATTTTTACATTGAAAATCAAGTTTCAGGAAGAAAAAACGGTGTAACCTTTAACTCTGGTTATGATTATAGTCCGTTTGCTCAATACGATGATTATGGTGCAGTAATTCAAGTAGAAAATGTGCCTATCTATTATGACTATTATGGTCGTGTTAGTGATATTGGTGATGTAAATATCAATTATTCAAACAATAGAGTGCGCAGCGTAGGTAATATGAATGTGTTTTATAACAATCGCGGTTTCTATGATTACCACACAGGGTATATCAATGTATATAATAGAAATTATGTATACCGTCCATTTCACCAATGGTTTGTAAGACCTGCAGTTGGCTTTAGTTTTGTATACACTACCCCTTACAGAAGGTATTATACACCGGTAAGATATTCTTACTACAGCCCATACAGAAACAATTATAGAAAGGCTTATGTAAATATCGGTAGACAACATAGATATGACAATGTTAGAAATAACAGATCTACCATTTACAGAAATGATAAACGAGTTGCAGCACGAAATAACGATTACAGAAGTAATAGAACTGTTGCAAGAAGAGATAACGGTTTAAGAACCAACAGAAGTTTAGCGTCTAACAATACAGCAAGAGCGAACAGAAACTCAACTGTAAATAGATCAACTACTGTAAAACGTAGCAATACCAATAGTGGTAGAACTGCTCAAAATAGAACAGCTATTAGAAGTTCATCGAATAATAGTACGGTAAAGAGAAGTAATAACTCGGCAGTACGTAGCACACCAAGTAGAACAGTTACTAAAAGAGAAGTAACTAGTACACCAAGAAGTACAACTGTAAAAAGAAGTACGACTACGTATAACAAACCTGCTAATAGAAGTTCGAACACTAGAACTGCATCGAATACTACTACTCAACGAAGCAGTACTGTTGCTAGAAAAGCGACGCAGAGTCCATCTAGAAGTACAGTAAGCAGAAGTTCAAGCTCTAGGTCAGTAAGCAAAGCTCCGTCAAGAAGCTCAAGTTCAAGTTCTAGAACAAGTACAGATTCAAGAAGCAGTAGAAGAAATTAAAATAAGTTTTTAGGTTGGTTAGTTGTAAAGCGCCGTAGTGATTAAATGCACTGCGGCGCTTTTTTGATTGGTATATCTAAGCGATATCAGGAAATAGTTTCTTAAATTTTTTAGGCAGATGAGATAATACATGCATTTCCTCATTTGTAGTAGGATGTTGAAACCGAAGTGAAATCGCATGTAAATACAGACCTTTCCCTTTTAATTGCAATTTCTCCAAAAAATAGGTGGCATCCCCCAAAATAGGATTCCCAATAGATAATAAATGTAGGACTATCTCATAAAGTGTGTAAATAAAAAAATAGCGGGGGCATGCCCCCGCTATTTTTTTAACTTTAAATTTTCACACCATTATGAAGAAAGAGGAATTATTCAACGATGAGTTCTTAAAACAGTTCAAGACCGGTGACGAGCTGAACGGTTTTCTGAAAGAACTCCAAAAACGTGGTATCGAGAAGATGCTGGAAGGCGAGCTTGACGGCCACCTCGATTATGACAAACATGGAAAGGCCAGGAACGGGAACACACGTAACGGCCATTCGACCAAAAAAGTCCGTACCTCCTTCGGGGAATCAAGGATCGCGGTGCCAAGGGACAGGGATGCCAGTTTCAACCCCATGATCGTGCCCAAGCGCGGTAATATGGTCGACGGTATCGAGAACGTGATCGTATCGCTCTATGCCAAGGGAATGAGCAACAGCGATATCGAAGAGCAGATACGGGAGGTCTACAACTTCGATATCTCCACATCCACCATATCGAGGATAACCGACAAGATCTCCGGGGACATCGTCGCTTGGCAGAACAGGCCATTGGAACCGATATACCTTATCGTCTGGATGGACGGGATCGTGTTCAAGGTACGCGAGAACTCGAAGGTCATCAACAAAACGGTCTATATCGCGGTAGGATTGCGCAGGGACGGTAAGAAAGAGGTCCTTGGGCTTTGGTTGGGCAAGAACGAGTCCGCCGCTTTTTGGATGAGCGTACTGACCGATATACGCGCCCGTGGCACCGAGGACATCCTGATAACCGCAACCGATAATCTGAACGGGTTCACCCAGACCATCAAGAACGTGTTCCCCGAATCCAAGACCCAGATATGTGTGGTGCATCAAATAAGGAATGCCTGTAGGTACGTTGTCTGGAAGGACAAAAAAGCCTTTACAACAGATATGAAACTTATCTACAACGCACCTACACAAGCTGCGGCGAAGGCCGCCCTAAAGGACTTTGCGGACAAATGGGAAGGGAAGTACTCCTATGCCGTCAAAAGCTGGAGGGACAACTGGGACGAGCTTACCGTGTTCTTCGAGTTCCCCATCGAGATCAGGAAAATAATCTATACCACCAACCTTATCGAGAACCTGAACGGCAAGATCAGGAAGTACACCAAGAACAAGCTGTCCTTCCCGACGGACGATGCCGTGATGAAATCCGTATATTTGGCGGTAAGGGAGGCCACCAAAAAGTGGTCGATGCCTGTAAGGAACTGGGGCATAATCCTAAATCAGTTCCTGACGATCTATGAAAAAAGGGTCAGACTTTAGATAAAAGTCCAACCCCTGTTATTTTTAACTTACACAGTTAATGGGATAGTGTCATAAATGTTTTCTTAGTTGATGTCTTCTACCTGTATGGGGACTCAGTTTAACCAAATTCAAAAATGAAAAACGTTCAGAGATAACACTTTTTAATACTTGATATGATGAACTTGCCGGTTTATCATCAATAGGTAAATCAATATGGTCAGTCTCTTTCATAGCGCCCATAGTTACTGCAAAGTAAATTTTCTCAATTTCTTTACGTTCAAATAACCGGTTTAACTTCGTTATAGACGTACTCGTTTTGCCTATCAAAAGTAAACCTGTAGTAGCATAATCTAATCGATGACAAGGTTGGGGACTTACAGCATCTTCAGCAGAACTCATTTTTAAATTTTGGTAAAGCGCATTAGCAACAGTTTTAAAGTTGTTACCGCTTACTAAAATTCCTGCTGGTTTATTAATTACTGCGATATAATCATCTTCGTATACAACCTCTAGCTTTAATAGTAAACGCGTTTTAGCTTCATTTTCTAATGGATGATGATACTCAATCACCTCACCACCTGCAATTAATGTAGCCGTTGTAGCAATTGAACCATCTACTAATAGCAAATTTTTCTTTATCGCTTTTTTTAAAGCCGATTTGGTAGAAATTTGTTGAAATACCCCTACTCCATATTCTTGCAACCTTACAGGGGTAGTATTCTTCTTCGAAATGTGGGTTTCTTTTAATTGCATTACGGTCATATATGAAAATAGCAAGGCTGAAATCCGTTGCAAACCATATTCGGATAAAAACAAGCCAAATTAATAAATTTTACTATTTATTTTATTTCTAAAAAATCGGAAATTTAAAAATTTAGAGCCCTGGAAAAAAGACTATTATCAGTGGTTTAAACACTCTTTACCCTAATACTTAAAAAGGTTGCTTCCATTAGTTTATTTCAAAATCCAATTTAGGAATAACTTAATAGGCATAGTAAGAATAGCAAAAATAAAGTCCATTAAAAAACCAATAATAGGTAAAATAATAAATACCCACCATTTGAATTTAAATTTTGTGCCAATTCCGGTTGTTAAACTTTTCCACGCAATTATAATTTTGTCTTTATAATATAATAAAATTATCAAATCAGATAAAATCATTCCACAAATTCTTATTGGAAGCGCTAAACCTAGAACACCAGTCGTAAAGGCTATGTCTATAATTAAAATTTGAGTTAAAATTGATAAAACTAATAAAGCTCCAATTAGTACAGTTCTGTTAAAAATCAGTAATAATCCGCCTATAATTTCTAAAACACCAGTTGAAATATTAAAAAATGCACTTCTTCCAAAGAGATGCCATGCTACATAAAAACTATCAATATCTTTAATTGGTTGTTCTAAAATTGATGCGTCGTAGACTCCAAACTGACCTAAAGTCAATTTACTCCAACCATACTTAATCATATAAAAAATCAAATACCAGCGTAATGCTAATATTCCGAAATCATAATTTCATCTTTTTTCAATATCGTGATATTTTTTTCAAATTAATCACATCGTGCAACGTAACAATTGATTTACAGTGCATTGTCAATTTGCCTAAACCAATTTAAAAGTACAATTGCCAAATTTTTGGATTTAAGAATCTAGCGAAGAATTTTCATTAAAAATTTTCTTTTTCTTATCGTTTTCTTTTTTAAAAAATCCAACAATCCAGATTCCAATTCCAACTAAACTTACCAGAGTAACATCAGATAATATTTCGTTGGTTTCTGCATATAAAAATTTACCAATAAGTCTTACTGACCATGAAACTATAATAATTACTATTCCTATTTTTTGAAGAAGGTTACTATTTTTCATAGAATAAAGTTTATAGACTTTCTATAAGTGTAAATGAATAATAAATTGTTACAAGAAACAGAAATTATTTTCCAAAAAATGCAACAATGGATTGAGGTTTATCACTATTTCACAGAAATCTACATGATATATTTTTGGACTACTAATATACCCAAGTGAGTTAATCTCCCTAAGTATATAAACCTAATTTTCGTCCAATTCTAGAATTCTCTTGAAAATACCTTTATGAAAAAAATCAACCATAAAATTCTTAGACAACTTATAATACTAGAATTGATAGTTTTTCTAGGCGGACTCATTATAAAATATATGCTGCCTTATATCTCAGGTGTACTAGGTGCGTTGACATTGTATGTTGTACTTAGAAAATGGATGCTCAAATTAATCAATAAAGGATTAAAAAAATCATGGGCGGCGATGCTTCTAATTTTAGCTGCATTCATAGGTATCTTTATTCCTTTAACCGGCGCTGGTTTCATGCTTAGTTCACAATTGGGAGATTTCGCCGATAAATCTGAACAAGTTACCAAAGCCTTTAAACATCAATTATTTCAATTAGAGAAATATGTTCAATATGATATTTCTTCTGCCATCGATCCAGAACAAGCATCAGGTTGGTTAACAGATAATCTTTCTGGTTTTGCAAGCGGCACGTTCAATATATTAATTTCTCTCGGTATTTTATTATTTCTGCTTTATTACATGCTAAAAAGTCCGAAACAATTAAAAGATTCACTTCTAGAATACATTCCTTTAAGCAACAAGAATCTTATTACTTTAGGCAAAGAGATTGATAGCGTTGTACGTTCAAATGCCATAGCCATACCATTGGTAGCAATCGCTCAAGGTATTATAGCGTTAATTGGGTTTTTCATTTTCGGGGTAGAAAACCCCTTATTTTGGTTTGTAATTGTCACCGTTGGATCTATGATTCCGTTTATAGGCACTTTCATAGGCATTTTTCCGGTGTTTGTATTGAGTCTCACGAGCGGAGATGATTTTCAAGCTTGGGGAATTCTACTTTACGGTATCTTAGTTGTAGGCATGACCGATAACGTTATTCGTTTGTTTGTACTTAAAAAATTAGATAGCACTCACCCGTTGGTTACCTTAATAGGCGTTTTAATTGGTATACCGTTATTTGGATTTGTTGGATTGATCTTTGGTCCGTTAATTATCAATCTATTTTTAATAATCGTAAAAATATATAAACAGCAATATGGTATTCAGAAACCAAATAGACAAGCTGCAAGCCAAATGTAATTAGCGTTTTAAGAACTTGCTTAGAAAGCCATATACGTCTTCAGATATTTTAAAACGATATAGCGCACCCACATAGCAGACAATCATCAATATACTTTTTAAAATAATGTTTACAATTGGGTGAAAGGGAAATGAAACTATAGAAAAAATAGCTGCAATACTTATCAATAATAACAACACTTGAAGCGTCTCTCTCGTAAACGGAATCATTTTAAATTTCGATTTTACATACCCGATTTTTAAGGTATTATAGATGAAAAATGCACTAAAACTAGCAATAGCGGCGCCATCAATACCGTAAGTTGGTATTAACCAAAGGTTAAATGCAATAGCCAAAAAAGCCAACAGAACCCCAAAAAACAATATAGAACGGTAGTAATCAGAGTTGAACAGAATAGAATTATTATTCCCTAGAAGAGCATCATATACTTTTGCAAGACCAACCCAAAAAACAATCATGAAGCCGCCAGAATATTTTTCGGGTAATAATTGATATAGCTCATTTAAATTAAGCAAAATCAATAGAAACAAAATACCAGAAACAATAAACAGCGTCAACGAACTTTTTTTATATAACTGTGCTAATGCTGGTTTATCATTATTATTTAAATAGTTAGCCGTTAAAGGATATGTAATTTGATGCATCGCTCTCGAAGGCACTGCAATGGTTGAAGCAATAAATCCAGCAACAGCATAAAACGCCACATTCTCAAGTTCTAGAAAATTATTCAACATCACCTTATCGACCTCCATCAGCACAATAGCTGTAGAGCCACCAAGAATAATTAGGGCGCTATAATTTACAATAGTCTTCCAGTTTTTGGGTAAGGTGAAATTCAATAACGGCTTGCGAATTTTGTAGGCGTAAAATTTCATAATAAGTGCTCGAACTAGATAAAACCCGACCAATGCATTAATAAAAAAATCAATATCAATAATCTTCATCCATAGCAAAATCAACAATGCAGTTTGCCCTATTCTACAAAACAATTCTTTCATAAAATTGCCAAACATAGATTTCATCTTTATACGCGCCCAAGCATAAAAGACTTCAAAATATGCCATTGCAAAACCAATTAGAAAAATATGCCACACATAGTCTCGTACGATATCGTTCTGTTTTGAAAGCAAATTTCCAATGGCTTCATTAGTTACATAACTGAGCGCTGCAATAGGAATAATGAGTGCTAAAGGAAGAAGCAACATAAGGGTCAAAAACGAATTTTGGCTCTCTTCACTTTTAAAACCAGAGTAAAATTTAACTAAACTGTTCGGTACACCAAATGCTAAAATAGGCATTAAAACAGCAGAAACTGACAAGATTACCTGTATGAGTCCGTAGTTATCGGGTTGCATAAAATTCGTGTACAAAAACAAGGTATTGATTGCACCTATTGCAAAACCCACATAGGTTACAATAGTATTGTTCAACGATTGTTTTAGTACAATGCCCATTAAATATATTCAACTAATTTTCGAGTGAGTTCTCTTCTACTATATTTCTCAATAGTATTAGAAGATATCTGTAGATCGTTATTTTGAAACCGCTCAAACCAATTTAAAAGTACGTTTTTTAAAGTAGTGTCATCAGAATGCTCAAAAATATACCCCGTTTCTGTTTGTTCTACTATTTTACCAACTTCCCAATTTTTTGGTCCTACACCTATTATAGGGCGTTTAGCCGCCATATACTCAAATAACTTACCAGGAATAATTCCGACAGTTTCTTGCGAATCTATTTCTACCAATAACAAAACTTGAGATGACTTTTGATAGGTTAATGCTTTTTCATGAGAAACATAACCTAAAATTTCAATATAATCTTTCAAGCCCATTTCGTCAATTGAGGACAAAATTTCATCACTTACCACACCAATAAACTGTATACTAAGCGCTTCTTTGAAACTTGAATTTTCCGTTATTAATTCAGATAACACCTTCCACAGGTTTAGTGGGTTTCTACCACTTAACAATGAACCGATATGGGATATAGTAAATTTAGTATCAAGTTCTACCTGTGTTGATACATCACCATCATAACCGTTTGTAATTACTTGAATTGGCTGACTAGTAATTTGCTGAAACTCTTGCTTGGTTGTAGTACTGGTAACAATAATTTTATCTGCAGTATTTAAGACATCAGACTCTAGTTTTTTATGTTTCTTCTCTGCAGCGGAAGTTAGTTTTAGCTTTTTATGGTATCCTATGGTTGTCCATGGATCACGAAAATCTGCAATCCACTTTAATGATTTTGCTTGTTTTAAATAATAACCTATTAAATGTACACTGTGTGGAGGGCCCGTAGTAATTATAGTATCTATCCCCTCTTTTTCTAAAACGCCTTTCAAAAAACTAACAGATGGTTTCACCCAAAATTTCCGGGCATCAGGTATAAATAGATTCCCACGAATCCAAAGTAATATCTTTTCTAGCCCAGATTGATTTTTAGATTTAATAATACCAGAACTGATACGTTTAGTTTTCTTACTAGAAAATAATGAAGCAATTCGGTAAGGCTCTTTAATTTTATGTCTGTAGATTATTAAATCTTTGGGAATATCGTTCACAAAAGACTCATCTATCAAAGGGTAATGAGGATTCTCAGGAATATACAATACCGGTTCAACACCAAAATCTCTAAGGTATTTTACAAATTTTAACCAACGTTGAACTCCCGGTCCGCCAGCAGGTGGCCAATAATAAGTAATGACCAGCACCTTTCTCATTATGCTTCTTCTTCTTTTTTAGACCTCCAAAAAGAAAATCCGAATCCGCCAACAATAACAAGACCTAATAGAATAGTACTCGCTAATGTAATTTTACTGCCTATTACAACTACTTCCGGCTCAAATTTAAACTCGATTTTATGCTCACCTGAAGGTATTTTTAAGGCTCTTAATACATAATTAACTTTAAAATAATCGCTTTCTTTTCCATCGATATATGCATTCCACCCATTTTTATAATACATCTCGGAAAATACAGCTACACCTTCATTACTGTTTTTAGAAGTATACGTTAAATGATTAGGCTCATAATCAATTAGTGCGATTGAAGCTGTAAAATCAACTTGATAAGTCAATGGATAAATGTCAGAAAACTTAGAAGAATTAACAACCGCCACATTCTTAGTAGCTAAACTATCTAAAGCCATAATCTCTTCATCTGCATTGGCAACGGGTTGTAATTGAGAAACAAACCAAGCATTACCATTTGCATTCGGATTTTCTATAGGAAAAGAATTACCATCTTGATCTTGTCTGATCACATATTTAATGTTCATCATGTTCAACACAGACAAGTTTCCATTATACACATGAAAATTAAATAAGTCTTGCATACCAGCGGGTTTCGCTGCATGGTAACCAGTTATACTTTGATGAAAATAAGCGGTTTTAGCAGAATCGAAGCCATCGGTTTGATCAAAAACACGGTAAACTCCATCATCTTTAGCAATAATTTTGTTAGCAGTAGTTTCTTGAAAAGGCTCTAACATTTTACGTTTAGATACAAAATTATCATTGTTTACATATCTTAAATCTACCCCTACCAAATCGACAACTACTAATACACCAATGGCAATGATCAAAAGATTCATTTTCAATTTCTCTTTTAAATACAACCAAATCAATAATGCTGTACCAAGTGCAAAAGCCAAAGAACGCAACAAATCGCTTGTGTAGACACTTTTACGATCTAAGCGAAGCATCTCTGGTAATTCTTCTAAGCCGGTCATTCTAAGATTATCATCATTGACACCAACAAAGTGGAAAGCACCTTTAAATATGAATAAAACAACGCCTAATCCCAAAACAATTACTGTTGCAATGGTTAAAGATTTCATTTTATCCGCTTGCGGAACTTTGTCCTTAAATAATTTATTTAAAGCTAAAATTGCCAACACAGGCACACAAAGTTCTAGTACAATTTGAATAGATGACACCGCTCTAAATTTATCATATAGCGGAAAATAGTCAATCATAAAATCAGTTAATGCACTAAAGTTTTTACCCCATGATAACACTAATGACATAAGTGACCCAAAAAGAAGCCACCATTTATGTTTGCCTTTTACCAAGAACAATCCTAAAATAAATAGGAAAAATATAACCGCACCTAAATATGCAGGACCTGATGTACCCGGCTGCTCGCCCCAGTATAATGGTAAACCGCTAACAAAATCTAACGCACTTGAACGCGCCAAGCCCTTATCAATTAAATAATTATATGATTTTGAGTTTTCGCCCAAATTCTCTTGACTTGCACCGCCAAAAAGTCTTGGCACAAATAAGTTTAAAGATTCGGTAATACCATAACTCCATTGGGTAATATAAGCCTTGCTCAGTCCATTAGTATCTTCTTTTGGAGAACCATCTGGGTTTATAGTCAATTCACTTTTACCCCGTGTACTCCAATCGGCATACTCTTTAGTAGCCATTAAACCTGTGGCATTGGCAGCAATACCTAAAGTAACAGCTAATAATAATATACCAACAGATGCAAAAAAGTGTTTTAACTGCTTATCTCTTATGGCATATATCAAATACACTATCCCTAAAATGAGAATAAGTAGCATAAAATAATAGGTCATTTGATAATGGTTCGCAGTAATCTCAAGAGCCATTGCCAGGGCTGTCAAAACAAAACCCCAAAGATATTTTTTTCTAAAAACAAGTACAATACCAGCTAAAAGAATAGGTAAATAGGCGACGGCATGAGCCTTTGCATTATGCCCTGCGCCCAATATAATAATAAGGTATGTAGAAAAACCAAATGCCAAAGCCCCTACAATTGCTAGTCTATAGTCAACTTTCAAACAGCATAATAGAATATAAAAACCTATAAAATATAAGAACAGGTAATCTGCAGGTCTTGGTAAAAAACGAATAACCCTATCTAATTTTTTAATGTAGTTATGTGGATAATTCGCTCCTAATTGATACGTTGGCATACCACCAAAAGCACTATTGGTCCAATATGGTTCTTGGTCAGTAGATTTTCTAAAATCGTTCTGCTCCTTTGCCATACCCGTATATTGGGCAATATCATGCTGGTACATTACTTTACCCTGTAGTACCGGGCTGAAATATGCTAATGCAGCAATGATAAAAAATACGACAACAAAAAAATGGATGAAAAAGAATTTTAAGCCTTGCTTCATTTGCTAAATAAGTAGTGTTTTGACAAAGATAACTAGTCTAGCTCTTCAAAATCAATGTATTCACCTACTTTTTCAGAATCGTTCTTTTTTCGAGATGGTTTTTTATTGATAATTACACTTTCTTTTTCCTCTTGATTAGAAGGGCGTTGATTATCAAAAGCTTCTCTAAAATGAGATTCTGTTTTCTTGGCAGCGTAGTTTAATATTTTCGGTGCAAAAAACTTTGCCAAAAATTTTAGCAAGTAGTACACCAAAAGAATAATTAATATAGTTTTTAAAAAAGCCATTTATTCTTACTTAAGATATATCAAAAATACAATTATCACGTTGTATATAAAGAATCATACTATTAAAATAATTATAAAATCGTGTTCATGAATAGTCTTTTTGCCTACTCTAAATCATATCAATACGTATTAAGCATACTTTTTCTTCTACCATTGGTAGCCATCTCTCAATATACAGATGTAATAAATTCTAATAGACCTGGCGTATCCGTCAGTGCCTATGCCGTAGGTAAAAATGTTGTTCAAGCAGAAATGGGTTTGTTTTACGAACAACGAGACCATACACTTTTAAATACCCAATCTGATATTTGGGGAACAGATATTTCATTGCGATACGGATTACTATTCGAAAAACTAGAACTGAATTACGAAGGCACTTTTCAGGATCAAAACATAACCTTTTCTAATTTTGACCTGTTAGGCAAACGAAGAGATTTCTCTAGAAATAGATTAGGATTGAAATTTCTTGTTTATGATCCCTTTAAAAATCCTGAAGCAAATAAGCCTAATCTGTATAGCTGGCGAGCAAATAATAAATTTCAATTAAAAAACCTTTTACCTGCGGTATCACTTTACGGTGGCGCTAACTTTGTACTTTGCGATAATCCTTTTTACATAGGTGAACCAACAATATCTTACCGAGGTATGATTGCTACCCAAAGTAGAATTACCCCTAGGTTTGTGTTGATCACTAATACGGCATATGACCGCATCACTACAGATGATCCAGAATTAAGTTATACCATTTCATTATCGCACGCCTTTAGAAACCCTAAATGGAGTGTGTTCGTTGAACACCAAGGCATACAAAGCGATCGCTACGCCGATTTATTGATTCGTGGTGGTATAGCGCATTTACTTAAAGAAAATCTACAGTTAGACTTTAATATGGGTGCTAGCTTAAAAAACACCCCATCCCGTATTTTCTTCGGATTTGGTGGTTCATATAGAATGGACTTTCATAAAGACACTCTTAAACCCATTGAAGATCAAGAAGCTGACCAAAATGGCGGAGCGATTGATAAGAAGGCAATGAAAAAGAAAAAGAAGGAGAATAAAGAGCAAGGTAACGGCGCCGAAGATATTGACCTTGGTCCTTCTAAAAAGCAACTTAAAAAATTAAAGAAAGCCGAAAAGAAAAAAAAGAAGGATAGTGGCGAGATAGACTTCTAATTCGCTGCAACGCATCTCATTTTTCAGTCTTTACCACTTTACATTGTAGATTAATATCACTAATATTGGCACTTCTAAAGAAGTTCAATGATCACACTACATGAAGCTAAAACAAAGCAAGACTTAAAACGCTTTGTAACCTTTCCGTTTTCGCTATATAAAAACAACAAGTATTGGGTGCCACCCATTATAAATGATGAGCTAGAAAGCTTTGATAAAGATAAAAATCCGGTTTTTAAAGATGCCGAAGCTTGGTTTTTTCTGGCTAAAGACGGTGAGAAAATAGTTGGTCGTGTAGCAGCAGTGATCAATCACCTAGAAATTAATCAACAGAATGTAAAAAAAATGCGTTTCGGCTGGTTCGATTTTGTTGATGACCCAGCAGTTTCAAAAGCACTTTTGGATAAAGTAGCCCAAATTGGCAAAGAGCATAATCTAGAATATATGGAAGGCCCAGTAGGCTTTTCTAATTTAGACAAAGTAGGTGTTTTAATAGAAGGTTTTGATCACATTGGCACTATGATTACCTGGTACAATCACGCCTACTATAAAGATCATTATGAGAATTTAGGTTTTGTAAAGGAGAAGGAATACATGGAAAATAAATTTCCTGCAAAAAATGCCGATCCTGCTTTGTTTAGCAGGTTGAATGATTTAGTAAAAAAACGCTACGGACTTAAAGAAGTCAATTTTACCAAGACCAAAGAGGTGATGCCTATGGCAGACGAAATGTTCGACCTTTTTAATGCAACGTATGCTAAGCTTTCTTCATTTGTGCCAATTACAGAAATACAGAAAGCATACTTCAAAAAAAAATATATCAGCTTTATAAATCCTGAATATATAAAGTTTGTGAAAGATAAAGATGATAAACTAATTGCCTTTGCTATTGTTATGCCTTCATTTTCAGAAGCATTGCAAAAAGCAAAAGGAAAGTTATTCCCCTTTGGATTGTTCCATTTACTAAAAGCTAAAAAGAATAGTAAAGATGTTATTTTCTATTTGATAGGCATAGACCCTGAATATCAAAATAAAGGTGTTACCGCTGTTATATTCAATGAATACCATAAAACATTTAATGAAAAAGGCATTGACATGTGCTACAGAACTCCCGAACTTGAAGAAAACTTGGCTATTAAGCAAATGTGGAAACATTTTGACCCAGTAGTGTACAAACGTAGAAGAACTTATAGAAAATCTCTCTAAAAAAAGACAAAAGCAAAAAGCCCAAAATCAAATGATTTCGGGCTTTATTAATATAAATTAATGAGATATTATTCTCCCATTGCGGCAGCTACTGCTGCAGACAATCTTTTATAAGTACCATTTTCTAAACGCTCACGAATTGCAGAGAAAGCTGTTAGCGTCTCTTCTACATCTTGTAATGTATGCGAAGCGGTCGGTATTAAACGTAAAAGAATTAATCCCTTAGGTATAACTGGGTAAACAACGATAGAACAAAAAATACCATGATTTTCACGTAAATCTTTTACTAACGCCATTGCCTCAGGAATACTACCATTTAGGTAAACTGGTGTAACACAACTAGTAGTTGAACCAATATCAAAACCTTTCTCCTTTAATCCGTTTTGTAACGCATCTACATTTTCCCAAAGTTTCGCTTTAAGCTCTGGTTGCGTACGTAACATATCTAATCGCTTTAATGCTCCTTTTACATATACCATTGGTAATGATTTAGCGAACATTTGTGATCGTAAATTATACTTCAAATAATCAATAATACCTTGATCTGCTGCTAAGAAAGCACCAATACTTGCCATTGATTTAGCAAAAGTTGCAAAATATACATCAATATCGTCTTGAACACCTTGCTCCTCGCCTGCTCCAGCACCAGTCTTACCTAACGTACCGAAACCATGTGCATCATCAACCAATAATCGGAAAGTAAACTTTTTCTTAAGAGCAACAATTTCTTTTAATTTTCCTTGCTCACCACGCATTCCAAAAACACCTTCAGAAATAACTAAAATTCCTCCACCGGTTTGTTCTGCCATTTTAGTGGCACGTTCCAAGTTCAACTCTAAACTCTCAATGTCATTATGCTTAAACGTAAAACGTTTACCCATATGCAGACGTACACCATCAATAATACATGCATGAGAATCTACATCATAAACGATAATATCGTCTTTACCTACTAAAGCGTCGATACACGACATGATTCCCTGATAACCAAAGTTTAATAAATATGCAGCTTCTTTTTGTACAAAAGCAGCACATTCTTGCTCTAGTTGCTCATGAAACTCAGTATGACCACTCATCATCCTAGCTCCCATTGGGTAAGCAGCACCATATTCCGCAGCAGCCTCGCCATCAATCTTTTTAATTTCAGGAAGATTCGCCAAGCCTAAATAGTCATTGATACTCCAGGTAATTACATCTTTCCCCTGAAATTTCATTCTATTAGAAATAGGACCTTCCAATTTTGGGAAAACAAAATATCCCTCTGCTTGTGAAGCCCATTTGCCTAAAGGGCCTTTATTCGCTAAAATTCTTTCAAATAAGTCTTTCATTGTTTAATTTGGATCTGTTTGCAAAAGTAAATAATTTTGATAAAAGTTCATAAATTATTTATAATGCAAAAAAGTGGGCTATAAACCCACTTTTTATATTCGATATTATAATAAAAATTACTTTATATATTGGATCTCTTGTGTCTCTTCGACTGTTTCGGTATTTATGAAACCTTGATCTTCCATCCATTGGTCGCTATAAATTTTACTCATATAACGAGATCCATGATCAGGAAAAATACAAACTACATTACTATCCTTGTCAAATGTATTTAGTTCGTCTAATTGCTTAATAGCCTGCATAACGGCACCACTGGTATACCCAGCAAATATACCTTCTGTTTTAGAAATCTCTCTAGCTGTATGTGCACTTTCTGCATCGGTTACTTTTATAAACTCATCTATAGCACTGAAATCTGTAGCACCAGGAATCAAATTTTTACCTAAACCTTCTATTCTATATGGATAGATTTCGTTAGTATCTAATTTACCTGTTTCATGATATTTCTTCAATACTGAACCAAAAGCATCAACACCGATAACTTTAATATTCGGGTTTTGCTCTTTTAAGAAACGAGCTGTACCAGAAATAGTACCACCTGTTCCACTACAAGCGATAAGGTGCGTTATTTGTCCGCCAGTTTGTTCCCAAATCTCAGGACCGGTAGATTTATAATGCGCTTCCATATTCAGTTTATTGAAATACTGATTAATATATATGGAACCTTTAGTTTCTTTATGTAATCTTTTAGCCACCTCATAGTACGACCTTGGATCATCTGCACTTACATGCGCCGGACAAACATATACCTTTGCGCCCATAGAGCGAAGCATATCTATTTTATCTGGAGATGATTTAGAACTAACCGCTAGAATGCAATCGTACCCTTTAATGATACTTGCCATTGCAATACTAAAACCGGTATTACCTGAAGTTGTTTCTATTATTGTACTGCCTTCGGTAAGTAAACCTGCCTTCTCTGCCTGCTCAATAATATGAATCGCAATTCTATCTTTAGAAGAGTGTCCCGGATTGAAAGCTTCTACCTTGGCGTAAAAATTACCGGTAAGGTTTTCGGCTATCTTATTTAATTTAACTAGTGGTGTATTACCTACTAGTTCTAATATATTGTTGTAAGCCCTGATCTCATTTTTCATAAGGGGGGATCAATGTTTAGTTATTGTATAAACGAAATTTGTTAAAATTTCTGATGCAAATTTACTGTTTTTTTTCCATTATGCGATTTTTCCTTCTAAATCTAAAAGAAATGCATATTCTTTGGCCACCTCGCGTAAAGACTCAAACCTACCTGAAGCACCACCATGACCTGCATCCATGTTCGTATCCATAAGCAAAAGACGATCATTTGTTTTTAACTCTCTTAGTTTTGCTACCCACTTTGCAGGCTCAAAATACTGTACTTGAGAGTCATGTAGACCTGTTGTAACCAACATATTCGGGTAATCTTGGGCAATTATATTATCATAAGGAGAATACGATTTCATGTATTCATAATATTCTTTTTCATTTGGGTTACCCCACTCATCATATTCCCCGGTAGTAAGTGGAATAGAATCATCTAACATAGTCGTAACCACATCAACGAAAGGCACTGCCGCTATAACGCCGTTATATAAATCTGGCTGCATATTTATAATTGCGCCCATTAATAAACCACCTGCAGAACCACCCATAGCGTATAAATGGTTAGTGCTGGTCATTTTTTGTTCAATTAAAAATTTAGAACAATCAATAAAATCTGTGAATGTATTTTTCTTCTGCAACAATTTACCAGTCTCGTACCAACGACGCCCTAAATACTCACCTCCCCTAATATGTGCAATTACGAATACAAAACCTCGGTCTAGTAGACTCAACCTTACGGTAGAAAAATAAGGATCAATAGTTGAACCATACGATCCATAAGCATACTGTAGAACAGGTGTATGCTCGTCTAAAACGGTATCTTTTCTATAAACGACCGACATAGGTATTTTTTCACCATCTCTTGCGGTTGCCCACAAACGTTCCTCTTTGTAATTATTTTTATCAAACAAACCACCAAGAACCTCTTGTTCTTTTTTGATTTCTCTTTCTTTGGTACGCATATTAAAATCAATAACCGAACTAGGGGTTGACATTGAGTTGTAAGAGTATCTTAAAATTTCTGTATCAAAATCAGGGTTACTACCAACGTATGCAGTATATGTTTCACTTTTAAATGGCAGAAAGTATTCTTCTTTACCATCCCATCTGATAATTCTAATTTTATTGAGTCCATTTTCACGTTCAGAAAGTACATAATACTCTTTAAAAATATCAATATCCTCTAAGAGCACCTCTTCGCGATGCGGAATAAATTCTTGCCAGTGATTCGATGTTGTATTCTCTTCTGAACAACTCATTAATTTGAAATTCAATGCCTTATCCATATTCGTTAAAATATAGAAACTATCCTCGTAGTGAAAAATAGTATATTCTAAACCTCTTTTTCTAGGTGAAAATATTTCAAACTGCCCATCAGGGTCATCCGTAGAAAGCGTTTGAAATTCAGAGGTCATGGTACTAAATGAACCAATTACCAAAAACTTCTTCGATTTTGTTCTGTAAATAAATGTGCTAAACGTATCGTCCTTTTCATGAAAAATCAGAACATCTTCAGAAGTGGGCGTACCTAGTTTATGCTTATAAATTTTATCTGAACGAAGCGTAACCGGGTCTTTTCTAGTATAGAACAATGTTTTATTGTCGTTTGCCCATACTCCGCCACCAGTCGTATTCTCAATTTTATCTTCTAAAACAGCACCTGTTTCAAGATTTTTTATCTGTAAAGTATATTGTCTTCTAGAAACGGTATCTACACCAAAAGCAGCCAATTTATTATCAGGACTAATAGCGATACCACCCAAACTAAAGTAATCATGACCTTTTGCCATATCATTACAATTGAATATAATTTCTTCAACTGCCTCTAAATTTTGTTTGAATCTTGAATGCACCGGGTACTCACCACCAATTACATATCTAGTACTATACCAGTAATCATTTAATTTATACGGAACCGAAGAATCATCTTCTTTAATTCTACCCTTCATTTCATGAAATAAGGTTTCTTGAAACTTTTTGGTATGCCCTGTTAAGGTATCGTAATACGCATTCTCTGCCTCTAAATATGAGATAACATCTTTATTCTCTTTATCATTTAGCCAATAATAATTATCTAAGCGAACATCATCATGAATAATTAATTCTTTAGGAATTTTTTTCGCCTTTGGCGGATGTTTAGCAGTCATAAAAACTTCATTATAAAATAGGACGACAAAAATAAGACTAAATAATCGACCCCCGTTTTATTAGTTTGAAAAACTGAAATACTCCTATTTTTAGTACTTTTACAACCTAAATCTAAAATTGATAGTATGTTTGGAGATATGATGGGCATGATGGGAAAACTTAAAGAGACCCAAAAAAAAGTTGAGGAAACTAAAAAAAGATTGGATACCGTAACCTTAGAAGAAAAATCTAACGACAATCTAATTTCAGTTACCATTACTGCCAATAGAGAACTTAAGAAAATAGTAATAGATGACAGTCTTTTGCAAGACAAAGAGCAATTAGAAGATTATCTAATTATGACTTTGAACAAAGCAATTAAAAAGGCAACTAACGTTAACGAAACAGAGTTAGCTGCTGTAGCCAAAGACGGCATGCCCAATATTCCTGGCATGGATTCGTTATTTAAGTAAGATTGGCAGGTTATTTGTATTAACCTATAAAATATTGATTATGAAGTACTTTATATTATTATTTATGATTCCGCTGCTGGCAACTGCTCAAGCAGATTTAAATAACGTAGATGATTCTAAATGGCTTACTAATTATGACTCTGCTATTTCAAAAGCAAAAAAGCAGCATAAAAATGTGCTCGTATATTTTACAGGTAGCGACTGGTGTCCGCCATGTAAAATGCTAAAGACCGATTTATTCGAAACGCATGAGTTTCAAGAATTATCAAGCAACTATATTCTTCTATATGTAGATGTTCCAAGAAATAGAGATTTGATATCTGAAAAGCAAATGGTGCATAATAAAGAATTATTGACCAAGTTGAATAAGAAAAAGGTATTTCCATTGTTGACCGTGTTAGATTCAAAAGGAAATGAATTAGATCAATTATCTGGTTACAGCATGAACGGTGTAGTAGATTCACACCTTAAACTGTTAGAGAATAATAAATAAACGAAAATTCAAATTTTTAATAAAGGGCTTACGTTATGTAAGCCCTTTTTATTTTTATAAATTTCCATAAGATCCCTACCTATAAACCATTCATTAAATAAGGCATTCAAAAACGAAACGCATAACCTCTGCAAGAGTAGTTAAGAAATCGCCACTACATGCAATTGATGCGCTACAGACCTTCTAAGAGAATTCTATACTTCAAATAATAAATAGAATAACCAAGAGATTCCTTTCTAGTAAATCTTAAAACATTCGCAAATACAATCCCGGTAAAAGTGTATAGCCATCGGAGTTTATTAGCTAACCGTGTACAAAATTAATTGTGTCAATCAATAATGATAACAAGTATTATTCAGCTACTAGCAGAATTATAGCTAGTTAAATATAAAGCACAAAAAAAGGGCTTACTTTACGTAGCCCTTTTTCCTATTAATATACTATGTACTAGTTATTAATTAATCTAAATTGAGTTCTTCTGTTTGCTGCGTGCTCTCTTGCAGTACAAGAAACACCATCTTTACATCTGTTTAATAATTTAGTTTCACCGTAACCGTTAGCTACTAAAAGACTAGAATTAACACCTTTTGTAATTAAGTAATCAGCAACCGCTTTAGCTCTTCTTTCAGAAAGATCTTGGTTAGAAGCTGCTCCACCTTGAGAATCTGTATGAGAAGCTAATTCAACTTTAACACCAGGGTTTTGAGCCAATACTGGTAACAATCTGTTATCGATTAAGTTTCTTGCTTCTGCAGTTAACGTTGCGCTACCAGACTCCCAGTTAATAGGTAAAGCTTGGTACTCAACTAATGCACACTCCACTTCTTTCCAAGTAGTTAATCCACCTTTTTCCTTTAATACTTCTTTAGAGATAGTAGTAGTTTTTGCAGGTATTAATTCTTCTACTGTGTAAGCATCTTTATCTAAAACTGTTTTAGTAATTTCTCTGTACTCAGCAGGAATAATTTTCTCAACAACTGATGCAGGAGAAATTAGTACTGATTTAGTGTAAGATCCATCTTTAGATCCTAACGGAGAACTAGTAGTAGAAGCAGCATTAGCAAGAACTTGAGTTGAAACTGTCTCAAATTGTGCAGGATACCCTTTGTAACACCAGTATCTACAATCATCAGGGTTACCTGACTCACAATCAGGAGCAGCAACTCCTAATTCCCATTGTGCATACGCTGGCTTTATTTCTAATGTTTGTGTGCTAGGAGAAAAAGAAGCAGGAATCACCTGTAAAGAATTTCCACCTCCTTTAGATACATACGTTACAGTTTCTGTTCCCCACTTAGCAGGAACTACTGTTAGTACTTTTTCTTCTTCTCTCACTAATACACGTTCTGTAATTGTCTTGAATGTAGCAGGAACCGTTTTTAAAATCTTGTAAGACGGATTTGTTGTAATTGTTGATGACTCGTTTACATAAACATCTGGAGTTGTACAACGAACATAACATTTACCAGGTTCTGGATTTGACGGCAAATCTTGTGCCATTGCAAAAGAAGCTGAAAATGCAACTGCTAGAAATAATACTTTTTTCATTTTGATAGTGTTTAAAATTAATAATTGGTTATTTGAAATTATTTATTTGAGGTTTCCTGTTTAGTCGTTTCATTTTAGTGTCAAACTCTAATTTGAAACCGACTGGGTTAACGCCTCAATAATTAAGACACACTATTATTTAGAAAGTCACTAAAAAGCAGAGAAAATATTAATTATCTTTAGTGATATGATTAAGATTGACAAAAAAGAAGACGGGTTTTATCAGTTCATTTTAAAGTCTGACAATGGTAATACCCTATTAAAGAGTGTATCGTTTAGTACTGAGAACGAATTAGATAACACTATAAAAGATATAAAAGCGCTGAAAAACGCGAACGGTAAATTTTTTGAACGTAGAACAAATACCGATGGGAAATTTTTGGTGGAATTAAAAAATTCTACAGGAAAAATAATCGGCTCCAGCGGACTTTACTCCTCTGAAGCCGGTATGGAAAATGGAATATTGAATATTTCTAACAGTATTGACTTAGGTATTAAATAGCCGCAATTGCTTTAATAATTCTTCGTGCATGTTATCTGTGTAATCTAAATGGGTCACCATTCTCAATTTACCTTGACCCATGCCAATGATTAAAATATCCTTTTCCTTTAAGCTATTTACAAATTGATCACTGGTCATATAAGATTCATCTATTTCAAAAATGACAATATTTGTCTGTATAGGCTCAACCTTTTTTATGAAAGATTTTGATGCTAATGCATTTCCAATTTCTTTTGCCTTTTTATGATCTTCTGCCAATCTATCGACATTATTATCTAAAGCATATATTGCTGCGGCAGCCAAAAAGCCAGACTGGCGCATACCACCACCAAAAATTTTACGAATTCGCAGCGCCTTATGCATATGTTCTTTTGTGCCCAACAACAAAGATCCAACCGGGCAACCCAAGCCTTTACTTAAGCAGACACTTATAGTATCGAATAACTGACCATATTGTAATGCCGTTTCATTCTTTTCTACCATGGCATTCCATAAACGGGCACCATCTAAGTGATATCCTAATTTATAATCATCGCAGACCTTTCTTATTTTCTGAAGCTCTTGAAAATCCCAACAGGTACCACCACCTTTATTTGCGGTATTCTCAACACATACTAATGTTGAAAGCGGACTATGATAAAAATCTGGCGGATTAATAACTGACTCAACCTGAGCAGCCGTCATTGTACCTCTATCACCATCGACCAACCTACATGAGACACCACTATTAAAACTGACTCCGCCACCCTCATAATTATAGATATGAGCATATTTGTCACATATTAACTGTTCGCCTGGTTGTGTATGTAATTTTATAGCAGTCTGGTTCGTCATAGTACCACTAGGAAAAAACAACGCAGATTCCATCCCAAAAAGCTTAGCCGCTTTTTCCTCTAACGCATTTACTGTTGGATCTTCTTTAAAAACATCATCACCCACAGCAGCAGACATCATAGCATCTAACATGCCCGGCGTAGGTTTTGTTACCGTATCACTGATAAGATTAATTAGCATAACAGATTGTAAAAATTGAATTAATGAAAACAACTAGTTCCAATTGGCGAACCATCAGGAATCTTTGGCGAAGGTATCACTTTGAACAATTCTGGATGCTCGCCAAATGTTTTAATTCTTTTAACCATTTCTGCACTAATTGCATTTGAGCCTGAATCTTTAACCAATTGAAAACTCAATTCTTTTAATTTTTGAGATGCAATAGCATTTACCTGCGGATGCACATCTGTATGACCTGCCAAATTCATAATATGAAATAACACTCTAAAATTAATGATGGTCTGGGCTTCGCTCAAATAAGCATCTTTCTGTTTCTTATTAATAGTTGCTGCAATCAATTTATCTAAAACCTCATCTAAACCAACATTATCGGTAGCAATTGCTTTTTGCTGAATTAGTCTTGATGCTTTCTCTGGATGTAATAAAAACGTCAACGTCATGTCTGATGCAGTTTCAACTGCCGACAATGCATCAAAAGAAACACCTGTTTTACCATTTATAGATTCTCTTGTTCTTGGCGTACCAAATGCACGTGGTGGAAACAAGCTTAATTTATCTTTAGGTATTGCTATTTCATTTGCATCTAAAGTCTTTAAAACAACTTTTAACGCTTCTTCTTGCATTGCTTTATCTGCAATAGCAACAACTTCTTGTCCATCACCTTTTATAGCATAGTTATATTCTAACCCTCCTATAACCTTCGCTACACCTTCCGTCTGGTACCTATGAAAGAAATAAAGTGGTACAAATACATCTTCTAAAACCGAATACGGCGTACCTTCTTGAATATTATCTGCAGAAAAATTATTTATAGCCACTTTGCGCAGCTTCAGCATATCATCTAATTCTTTACTAACATTTGTACCGTTGTCCCATAAATGAGCCAACACATGAGCACTACCTTGTGGTCGTGCATCTTGATCGGTAATATAACGCAGTCCGTCAGTCTTGGCTTTATCCAAAATTTTGTTCAGTCCGTCTTTCTCGCTTTCACCTTCATTAAAATTTTGATAAGAATAAGCAACTGTAACCTTATCCCAATCCCCTATTCCTACTTCATAGGCTTTTACAAAATCAACTTCACCATTTATTAATGAAAATTGCGGATGCGGATAATCCATCACCGACGATTTGTTGGTAGTACTTGCTGCATAATTATGAGCGAAACCCAAAGTATGTCCGATTTCATGAGCTGACAGCTGACGAATACGGGCTATTGCCATTTCTAGCATGGGTTGGTAATTATCATCTCGTTCAGCAAAAGGCTTGTTCATTAATGCCTGTGCAATTAAGAAATCTTGACGAATTCTTAAACTACCTAAACTTACATGACCTTTCATAATTTCGCCAGTTCTTGGGTCGGTTATACTACTACCATAGCTCCATCCTCTTGTAGAGCGGTGTACCCATTGAATAACATTATACCGAACATCTAAAGGATCGGCATCGTCTGGTAACATTTTTAATTGAAAAGCATCTTTATAACCAATAGCTTCAAAAGCCTGATTCCACCAACGACCACCTTCCAAAAGTGCAGACCTTACAGGTTCAGGCGTTCCATTGTCTAAATAATAAATAATTGGTTCAACCGCTTCACTAACTGCTGCCGTAGGATCTTTTTTCTCTAAACGGTGTCTTCTAATAAATTGCTTTAAAATATTAGATTCTACTGGCGTTGCGTAATCGTAATAATTAAAAGGAGAAGAACCTGATCTTGGGTCAAATACACGTTTTTCATATTTAGTATCTGGTAACTCAATAAAAGAATGATGTTCAGCCACCGTAACCAAATTTGCATTTGGTGCAACACTTCTTATATACCCTCCTTTAGCTTCACCGGTAAAAGTCATGGTAACATCAAATTCTACATTTTTTGGGAAGGCTTTAGTTCTTTCAAGAGCAAATGCACTTTTAGATTTATCTAAACTATACGAACCTTGTTCTGTTCTTTTTAAACGGTTAGATACACCATGAGCATCTTGCATTAAAAAATCAGTAATATCAATAACATATGTACCACTTTTCCCTTCTACAATTGGGAAACCGAATAAAACTGATTTAGCAAAAGCCTGCTCTACAGATTTACGTTCTAATTCATTATCGGTAATCGCCCTATATTTCATATTCGGCTGAACCAACAATAGTTTGTTACCAGCTTTCTTAAAAAAGACTACTTGTTCATCTCCTAATTGACCTCGATCCAAACCAATATCATTGCTACCAATACCACTGCTTAAAGAGTAGACATATAAAAACTCCTCTTCTAAATTATCGACCTCCAAATAAATTTTATCGGTTTCGCCGTCATAATAGAAATCATAAAGACCTTCATACTTGACAAAATTTTTCTTCTTATCACTGAACTGAGCAGATAACAAATTAAAGGACAGTATTAAAAACCCGACCAAAAGCATATAATTCTTTCTCATTCTCTTATTAGTTTTGTTTAAAAGTATAGAAAAACTTACGAATGAAAAACATATAGAGTAAACTAAATTATAATTACCAATCTTGTTAAAAAAGCTATTGAATAATTACATAATGAATAAAAATACTATCAATTATTACAAAAATACCATTTGTTTATTACGTTTTATCATGTACCTTTTACAAAAACAATTTCTATGGCCAACATTGAAAATCAAATATTCTCTTCTTATCAAAGAAACCCAGATTTGTATGACGAAATTTATGATAAGGAAGGAAAAGTAAAAGAAATATACCAAAAGCTTTTCGAAATTTATGGAGAACACACGATAAGTGATTATGTAAATTTAAACTCTAAGGCTAAATCTTCTTTTTTTAATCAAGGAATTACATTTCAGGTGTATGGTGATAGTAATGTACAAGAGAAAATATTTCCGTTTGATTTATTTCCCCGTATAATTGACCATAAAGAATGGGATATAATAGAGCGTGGATCCATACAGAGAAGTAAGGCTTTAAATTTATTTCTATGGGATATTTATCATGACAAAAAAATACTAAAGGATAAAATTGTTCCATTAGATTTAATTACATCGTCAGCCAACTACCTAGATCAGATGAACGGCATAAATCCTCCAGGTGGTATTTATAATCACATTTCTGGTATTGATATTATTAAACATAATGATGGTAAATACTATGTATTAGAAGATAATATTAGGTGCCCATCTGGTGTTAGTTATGTAATATGTAATCGCACAGCCCTTAAAAAAGCTCTATTTGGAGTTTTTAATCACTATCAAACCTATTCTGTTACCAACTATGCAGAAAATCTATTAGAATTACTTGAATCCGTTAAACCAAAAGGCGTAGATGTACCAAATGTGGTTGTAATAACGCCTGGTATGTACAATTCTGCGTTTTATGAGCATTCGTATTTAGCGAAGACCATGGGTGTGGAATTGGTAGAAGGTCGCGATTTATTTGTGGAGAACGATTTCGTTTATATGAAAACTATAAAAGGTCCTGAAAAAGTTGATGTCATCTACAGACGAATTGATGACCAATTTATAGATCCTTTAGAATTTAGACCAGATTCAGCCCTTGGTGTGCCAGGCTTATTTGCTGCTTATAAAAAAGGAAACGTCACTTTAGCAAATGCCCCAGGAACTGGTGTGGCCGATGACAAAGCTGTGTATACCTATATGCCACAAATCATTAAATATTATTTAGACGAAGAACCAATACTTAACAATGTTCATACCTACCATTGTAGTAGACCAGATGAGTTGAAATACGTACTAGAGCATATACACGAATTAGTTATAAAACCGGTTGATGAGGCAGGTGGCTATGGCATTTCTATAGGTAACAAATTAACCAAAGCAGAAATTGAAAAAGTAAAAGCTGAAATTAAGGAGAACCCAAGAAAGTATGTGGCACAGCCAATTATGTCCCTAAGTGTTCACCCAACATACATAGATGAAACTGAATCTTTTGAACAACGCCATGTAGATTTAAGAACATACACAGTTCTAGGCAAAGACAAAGAATTTGTATTAAAAGGAGGATTAACTAGAGTAGCATTAAAAAGAGGAAATTTAATAGTAAATTCTTCTCAAGGTGGTGGTTCGAAAGATACATGGGTATTAAAAAAATAATAAAAAAATATGCTAGCAAGAGTAGCCAATAATTTATTCTGGATGGGTCGTTATATTGAACGCTCAGAACATGTTGCACGTTATTTGAACGTGAACTATTTTTCATCTTTAGATGCACCTAATATAAAATCGCAAGATAGACAGTTTGTATTAAGATCAATGCTATTTATGCTCGGCGACCCCGAGAAAGATGAGAATAAGTTTCTTAAAGAACAAGATGTATTATATAGTATCGGTTTAGACCCTAACAATCCTTTTTCGATCATAAGCACGGTAAAACTAGCTAGGGAAAACGCAAATAGTGCGCGAGATTTAATATCTACAGAGCTATACGAAGCAATTAATAAATTTTACCATTTCGTTCTTAATTACCCAAAAGAAGTTTTTGTAAAGAATGGGCTTCATGACTTTACAAGTAACATTGCAGAAATGACAGCAATATTACGTGGTAAAATAAGAGGAACGTTGCTACATGATTCTGTCTATGCAATTATAATGATGGGTGTAAATATTGAGCGGGCTACACAAATAACCCGAATGATAAATTCTAAGTACAACGATGCTCTATTATCTCAAGGAAGTCATGGTGATAAATTTAGTAAAAGTTTTGAATGGACAACACTCTTAAAATGCGCAGAATCATATGATATGATGCGTAGATTTTACAAAAAAACACCTACTAGCATAACTACCCTAGAATTTTTGATTTTAAACCCTAATTGCCCAAGATCAGTTATGAATTCATTAAATCAAGTAAACGAGCATGTAAGAATGCTTAACCCCGAAAAACGATATAACAACGATTCAACCGCGTTTTTAATTGGCAGGGTCAGAGCAGAATATGAGTTTAAATATGTTGAAGAAATAGAAAAGGATATTAAATCATTTATTGAAGATATTTTAGATAGCCTAGTCAAAATAAGCAACAAAGTTGATGAAGAGTTTTTTAACTATTAAGACCATTTATTAGGGGTATCTTTGATTATTATGCCAAACCAATATAATATAACCTATAGAACAGAAAATACATATGAGAATTGGGTAAATGATGCCTATTGGCAATTTCTGATTATTCCTATGGAAAACAATACTCAGCATCATATCGATGTTGAATTTTCCAATTCATTATTTGCTGTAAATGAATTTTCAATAAACGGATATGGTTTTAGAGCGATACGAGTGCATTCAAAGAAAAAATTCAAGAAAATTAATTTTGAAGCAAAGTTTAGTTTTATAAAAGACCATACAGACCCCTTTAATTTTCCTTTAGAAATAAATGATTCTTTGGCATATAAAGAAATTAATGAATTAATCTTTAAAATTAATTTTGAAGCCTTTCTAAGAAGTACACCGCTAACCAAGCTACCAAACGACGTAGATTCGATTTTTGAATTTAATTTATCAAACACAATTTTCGAAAATCTACAAGAGTTGAATAAATGGACCTTTACTCATTTACAATTTAAAACAGGTGTAACTCAGGTTGACACAAAATTGACTGACATAATATCAGTCAAACAAGGTGTTTGCCAAGATTTTACACATTTATTCTGTGCTATAGCAAGACAGAATGGTATACCTACAAGATATGTGTCTGGATACTTAAATCAAGAACATGGGCTTTTAGGAGATTCTCAAATGCATGCATGGGCAGAATGTTATATTCCACAAGTTGGTTGGAAAGGTTTTGACCCCACTAATAATATTTTGGCAAATACGAATCATATAAAGGTTTGTCATGGCAAAGACTATAATGATTGTTCACCTTTAAGAGGAATAATTTATTCTCACGGAAGAAACAAAACTACACATACTGTAAAGGTGCAAAGCCAAGAACAGTAATTCCAAAAAATCATTCTTTACAATCAACAAAAGAGTATTATTTTTACCCAAAATAAAATTTTATGAACGTAAGTATAGACCACTACAAAGGTCTTATAGATCGCCTTGGTGCGTTGAGGAGGTATCTTTGACATCGATGGCAAATTAATAGAAATAGAAAACGAGCAAGAGAAAACCTTGGCACCTGATTTTTGGAATAATCCCCAAGAAGCACAGACTCATATGAAATTCATCCAATCTAAAAAGCAATGGGTAGATGACTATAATGCAGCAGAAAATTTAATTGCAGAATTAGAAATACTCATTGAATTTCAACAAGAAGGAGAAGTTTCAGAAGAGGAAGTTGAAAATCAATATACAAAAGCTTTGAATACCATTGAAAAGATGGAATTCAAAAACATGTTGTCTGAAGAAGGTGATGAACTACCGGCAGTTTTGCAAATTACCGCAGGTGCAGGTGGAACAGAAAGCTGCGATTGGGCTGCAATGCTTATGCGTATGTATATGATGTGGGCAGAAAAGAACGGTTACAAGATTAAAGAGCTCAATTATCAAGAAGGTGATGTTGCCGGTATTAAAACCGTAACATTAGAAATTGATGGTGAATATGCCTTCGGATGGCTGAAAGGTGAAAACGGCGTACATAGATTGGTACGAATTTCTCCGTTCGATAGTAATGCAAAGAGACATACTTCTTTTGCATCGGTATATGTTTACCCATTGGTAGATGACAGTATAGAGATTAATGTAAATCCCGCAGATATTACAATCACCACTGCAAGGTCAAGTGGTGCCGGCGGGCAGAATGTTAACAAAGTTGAGACTAAAGTTCAATTAACCCATCACCCTACAGGTATTCAAATTTCTTGTTCAGATAGTAGAAGTCAACACGAAAATAGGGCTACGGCAATGAAAATGCTAAAGTCTCAATTGTATGAGATCGAACTGCGTAAGAAAATGGAAGCAAGACAAGAAATTGAGTCTTCTAAAATGAAAATTGAATGGGGATCACAGATTAGAAATTATGTAATGCATCCTTATAAATTAATAAAAGATGTACGCACAGGCGAAGAGACAGGCAATGTCGACAATGTTATGAACGGAGATATTGATCAATTTCTAAAAGCCTTTCTAATGTTAATGGGTCAGAGAGAAGAAGAATAAAAATGTAATCCCAATCCATATGATTTAATGAATTGGGATTATATTTATTAAATTTAAAAATCATGATTAAAATATATCATAATTCTAGATGTAGTAAATCTAGAGATGGTTTAAAAGTGTTAGAAGAATCTGGCAAGACTTTTGAAGTAGTAAAGTATTTAGAAGAAATACCAACCAAAGAAGAATTAAGAAATATTATTAGCTGTCTAGATATTAAACCTATTAATCTGGTACGTAAATCTGAAGCAATTTGGAAAGAGAAGTTTAAAAACTTACCCTTATCAGATGAAGAATTGATAACTGCGATGATAGAATACCCTAAATTAATAGAGAGACCTATCGTCATAAATGGCAATACAGCTGTTATTGGCAGACCGACATCGAACATTAATGAATTGCTAAAATAGAATCCCTTATAAACGCCTAGTCAATTATCTTAACAAAGTATTAACCATTTACGGTTAAACCATAGTATAACTTTATAATCTAATCATATGAAAAAAGTAATAAAATGTAGCAATCTAAAGTTTTTGGGCTTGCTAATAATTCTATTAGGAAGTTCTGAAATTTACCCACAATACGGTTATGGCAATAGCGGTTATGGATCTCGAGGTGGCAACGGTTATGGCAGACAAGGTAGTTCAATACCTCAGGCACAAACACCAGCCGAAGAACCAAAACCTAAAACTGCCGAGGAATTGGTTGACGGCGAAATGCCAAGAATTACTGAAGCGCTTGCGTTAAATGATTTTGAACAGGCTGTATTAAGTTCTGTATTAAAGAAATATGTGCAAGAGCGTATAGAAGCTCAAATTTTGAAACTTCCGCCAGAAAAAATGGCAGAGGTTTATGAGAATATAACAAAAAGACAAGATGAAGAATTAAAGGCTGGTTTGCCTTTAGAAAAGTATGAGGCTTTTGTTGCATTACAAAAAGATGGTGTTTCAAAAACCTTGAAGAAGAATAAAAAGAACAAAAAAGAAAAACGAAAGAAAACCAAAAACTGACTAAATGAAACAACTTTTTCCCTTACTCCTACTCCTAGCACTATCCTTCAATTATACATATAGTCAAAGACCGGGAGGAGACCGGGAAAGAGCTCCGATTACAATTAGCGGAAAGGTTCTTGATAAAGACGACAACCTTCCTTTAGAGTATGCCACACTAGTACTACAAAGTGTGAACAATCCTGATAAAATTACGGGAGGCATCACAGATATCGATGGTAATTTTAAGGTAGAAGCATCACCTGGCAAATACAATATCTCTATCGAATACATTTCATACAAAACATACAAATTACCAAATCAAACTCTAACAGAAAATAAAGATTTAGGCACTGTTAGACTTGCCTTAGATGTTGCTCAATTAGAAGCTGTTGAGGTTGTTGGAGAAAAAACAACCGTAGAGGTTCGTTTAGACAAAAAAATATATAATATTGGAAAAGACTTAACCAACAGCGGCGCAACTATTACTGATGCACTTAATAACGTACCATCAGTTGATGTTGATGTAGAAGGTGCTATTAGCCTACGAGGCAATGCAAATGTAAGAATCTTAATTAACGGAAAACCATCGGCTCTTGCTGGGTTTGGATCTACAGATGCATTAACACAGCTACCTGCAGATGCTATTGAAAGTGTTGAGGTAATTACTAGTCCGTCTGCAAGATATGATGCAGAAGGTACCGCAGGTATTCTAAACATTATTCTTAAAAAGGAAAAAACACTTGGTTTTAACGGCTCTGTAAATACTACTATTGGGTACCCGGTTAATAGTGGCATATCGGTAAATACAAATTTACGTACCGACAAATTTAATCTCTTCAACACAACAGGTTACAACTATAGAGATGCCCCTGGTAATGCTTTTTATGACAACACCTACTCTTCTGGTACCTATGACAGAATTATCGAAGACAGAGAATATAATAGGCTGCGTAAAGGATTTAATACCAACTTAGGTTTAGAATATTTTTTAACTGAAAAATCTTCTATAACTGGTAGTGTATTCTACAGAACATCTGATAGCGAAGACGATACGGAAAACACCAACCAAAGGTTTATAGATAATGCATTAAATAGCGAAACATTTAGAACTGAAGATGAAAATGAAGATGATGAAAACTATCAATTCTCTTTAAATTATGTGAACGATCTTGACGACGACGGACAAAAATTAACTGTAGACCTTCAGTACTCTAAAGGTGAAGAAGATAAATTTTCAATTATTCAAGAAAACAATACATTACCTAATAATAATTTAATTGTATTAGAAAATGTATTCGAGAACGAAACAGATAATGAATATTTGGTTCAAGCTGACTATGTGCTACCGATGGGCGATGCTCAGTTTGAAGTTGGTTATAGAGGTACATTTGAAGAAACCGCAACTGACTACCGTTTAGATTCTCTAAATCAATCTACAGGACAGTTTGATATTAATGAAGACCTTACCAATTTATTCACCTATACCGAAAATGTAAATGCATTATACACACAGTACGGAAACAAATTTGGGAAGTTTTCTTTTTTACTAGGATTGCGATTAGAAAACACGCAATTGAAAGGTGAACTATCTTCTCTTTATGACACTAGCGAATTAGAAGATCAATTAGGTGTTGATGTGGAAGCCAATTTTGATAAAAACTACTTAGGACTTTTCCCTACTGTGAATTTAATTTACGAATTAGCAGAAAATGAAAATATTTCAGTAGGTTACAACAGAAGAATAAACAGACCTAGAGGAAGGTTCGTAAACCCTTTTCCATCTAGATCTAGTAGAACAAATATTTTTCAAGGAAATCCCGATTTGAACCCTGCATTCTCAAATGCTTTTGATATAGGTTATTTAAAGAGGTGGGATAAACTAACCCTTACTTCATCTATCTATTATCAGAAAGAAACAGACTCTTTTGAGCGAATTCAAGAAGAAACAGGGCAAACGACCACTGATGGTATAGAAATTATAAGATCTATTCCAATCAACCTTTCTACAAATGACAGAATAGGTTTTGAGGCAGGGGTATTATATAGTGCCGCTAAATGGCTACGCTTAAACTCTAGTTTTAACTTCTTTCAATTTTCTACAGAAGGGGCTTTTAATGGTGTTGATTATGGAACTACAAATACAAGTTGGTTTGCGAGATTTAGTTCTAAAGTTTCATTACCTGCAAAGGTAGATTGGCAAACAAATGCGTTTTATAGAGGACCATCTTCAACTGCGCAAACAGAAAACGGAGGTATATTTTCATTGAACTTAGCCTTTAGTAAAGATATCTTAAAAGATAATGGGACCATTTCCCTAAACGTAAGTGATTTACTAAACTCTAGAAAAAGAACTTCTTATACAGAAACAGAATTCTTTACTTCAGAAAGTGAATTTCAATGGAGACAACGCCAGATAACTATGGGGTTTGTATATCGCTTTAATCAACCAAAGGAAAGAAACAAAAAAGGAAGAGGTGATGGTAACGGCGAAGATAACGGAGATGAAATAGAAGGATAGAAACCAGAAAACAAGACACAAAAAAAAGGAGCCAATAGGCTCCTTTTTTTATACTGTATTATTTAAGCCTCTCTCGCGGCTTTTTTCTTATCGCGTCTTTCTTTCAATAACTCTATAATGTTACCTCCTAACCAGTAAGGAACAACAAATAATAACAAAAACATCATCAGCCAGAAACCAATGGTTAATATGGTCAAGAAAGCTAAAAATCCTAAATATTGGTCAAAATCAAACATATCTTATTACTTATATATTGCAAAGATACCATAAACGAATTATTTTTTGCAAACGTTAGGCAAAATTTATTTCACTAATCTGAACAATGTTGTCACTATTAAAATAAATGTAAACCTTATTTTTGAACTTCTAAAACAAGTTAACTTAAGATTCATTAAAATATACTACTATGAAATTTAGAATCGAGAAAGATACCATGGGTAATGTCGAGGTACCCAAAGACAAATATTGGGGAGCGCAGACAGAGCGTTCTCGCAATAACTTTAAGATTGGTCCTACGGCATCTATGCCGTTAGACATTGTTTATGGCTTTGCCTATTTAAAAAAATCAGCAGCCTATGCTAATTGTGAACTTGGTGTATTAGCAGCTGAGAAAAGAGATTTAATTGCTCAAGTTTGCGAAGAGATTTTAGAAGGTAAACTAGATGACCAGTTTCCTCTAGTAATTTGGCAAACGGGTTCTGGTACGCAAAGTAACATGAACGTTAATGAAGTTGTTGCAAACAGGGCTCATGAAATTGCTGGTAAAGTAATCGGTGAAGGCGAGAAAACAATTCAACCTAATGATGATGTAAACAAATCTCAATCATCGAACGATACCTTCCCAACGGGTATGCATATTGCAGCTTACAAAAAGATTGTTGAAGTGACCATACCGGGCGTTACCCAATTAAGAGATAAGCTTCACAAAAAGTCAATTGAATTTAAAAATGTAGTTAAGATTGGTCGTACACATTTAATGGATGCTACTCCCCTAACCTTAGGTCAAGAATTTTCTGGATATGTTTCTCAATTAGACCATGGTTTAAAAGCATTAAACAATACACTGGCACATTTAAGTGAATTAGCTCTTGGTGGTACAGCTGTTGGTACAGGTTTAAACACACCAGAAGGGTACGATGTTTTGGTTGCCAAATACATTGCTGAATTTACAGGGTTACCTTTTATTACAGCAGAAAACAAATTTGAAGCATTAGCTGCTCATGATGCAATTGTTGAAAGTCACGGTGCATTAAAGCAATTAGCTGTTTCTCTTAATAAGATTGCCAATGATATTAGAATGATGGCATCTGGTCCTCGTTCTGGTATCGGTGAAATCATTATTCCTGCAAACGAGCCAGGTAGCTCTATTATGCCAGGTAAAGTGAACCCTACACAATGCGAGGCACTTACTATGGTTTGTGCTCAAGTTATGGGCAATGATGTTGCTATTAGCGTTGGTGGTACACAAGGGCATTATGAATTAAATGTTTTTAAACCAATGATGGCTGCCAACATATTACAATCGGCACAATTAATTGGCGATGCCTGTGTAAGTTTCGAAGAGCACTGTGCTGCTGGCATTGAACCTAACCATGAAGTAATAAAACAATTATTGAACAACTCATTGATGTTGGTTACTGCTTTAAATACTAAAATAGGGTATTACAAAGCCGCTGAAATTGCAAACACTGCCCATAAAAATGGAACCACCTTAAAAGTGGAAGCAGTCAACCTAGGCTATGTTACTGAAGAAGATTATGACGATTGGGTTAAACCAGAAAATATGGTAGGTAGTTTAAAGGACTAAAACCAAACTAGTAGAAATGAAAAATGGCGACCAATTGGTCGCCATTTTTATATCAAATAAGGTAATCTTACTTCAACATGAATTTAGAAGTACCCAATAATTTTAATTGATCATCATAAACGTTTACCATATAGTTACCGTCTTTGAAGTCACCAGATGGCTTACTAATATAATCACATACATCTAAAGATTTGTTCTCATAGTAGAAACCAGTTTGCTTACTGTAAGTAATAGAAGCTCCATTATCATTAGTTTTAGAGTTACTACCACCTAATACATTACCTTGAGGATCTAAAACTTCTAAGAAGAACTCTCTATCACCAGCTTGTGCAATAACGTTATCTGCAACAGTAAAACAAATTTTAAACTTGTCAGTTGCTTTAGCACGTTGTGTAGAAACTAATTTACCGTTGTTACGCTCTTTAACTGCATCAACATTAAATTTAGATAAGTTCAAAGCAGAACCTTTCTCAACTACTTGTGCCAAGTTTGTGTTTTGTACAACCAAAGAATCATTAAAAACTGTTTGCTTCTCTAATTCAACATACGTACTATCACGTTGCATAGCAATCATAGAGTTAGAACGAGTTAATGAATCAACTTGCTTTAATAATTGCTCTCTTTCAGCTTTAAGAACACCAACTTGTCTTCTGTATCTAGATAAAGATCCGATATCAGCTTTCATTGTCTTTACAGAGTCAATATATTTTGCAATATTATCTCTAGCACTAACTAACTCTTCGTTAGTTGCATTGCTCTCTAAAATAGCTTTATCATACTCAGATTTTAAGCTATTTAAATCTTCTACTACCAATTCTTTCTCTTTAGAAAGAACAACTTCGGTCTTCTTTTTATCTTGGTAAAGACTTACTGTGTAAATGATAGTTCCTAAAAGCACAACACCTAAAAGAGCGGTCAAAACTTTTAAGCCGTTGTTGTTTTTTGTTTCAGTCATAATTTTAAATTTAATAAAGTGTCTGTTTGTTCAGGTTATATACGAGTTAATTTAATTTTTAGATTTTTTAGTGTTAAAATAAATTCTTGATCATGATAAATACCCTATAATAAGACATAACTTAGGATTTATAAATATACCCATTTAAGATTATGCTTACCATTGTACCTTATGAGTCTAAATATACTCAAAACTTTAAAGAGTTGAATATAGCATGGATAACAGAATTTTTTACTGTGGAAGAGAAAGATAAGGAGTTATTAGAAAACAGCCAGACTTCTATTATTGATAAAGGCGGATTTATTTTTATGGGATTATGGAATAATGAACCCGTAGGATGCTTTGCATTAATTAAAAAAGATAATCGAAGATTCGAATTAGGAAAAATGGCTGTAGATAAAAATTACCATGGTTTACAGATCGGTCAAAAATTACTAGCCTACGCTATAGATTTTTCTAAAAATGAAAATTGGCACACCTTAGAACTTTACTCCAGTATAAAATTAGACACGGCACTGCATATATATAAGAAATTCGGATTTATAAATGTTCCTTTAGAGGATAATTTAGAGTATCTTAGGTCAGATATAAAAATGGAACTAACTCTTTAAACGTAACATAATGAAACTAAAAGAATTACTTGTTTTACTAATGATAGGCACAATTTTTTTTTCTTGCAAAGAAGTAAAAAAATCTGAGGGCGAAATAGATGCTACCACTGAAATCGAAGAAAATATGTCTGCACCAGTTGAAATGAGTGAACGCAAAGTTGATGCTATTAAAATAACACCAATAGAACACGCGACAGCAGTAATTGAATGGGAAGATGTTGTTATATACGTTGACCCTACTGGTGGAGCAGCTGCTTTTGAAGGTCAAAAAAACCCAACTTTAATATTGATTACCGATATACATGGTGATCACTTAAGTGCCGAAACTCTTGATGCCTTAGACACTTCTAATGCAACTTTAATTGTACCGCAAGCAGTTGCCGATGAGTTACCTGCAACGTATTCAAAGCAATTAGAAATTATGGAGAATGGTGCCAGCAAGAAATTAGCGGGAATTACCATCGAAGCCATACCTATGTATAATCTGAGAAAAGAAGCTTTAAATTTCCATACCAAAGGTCGCGGTAACGGTTATGTTCTTACAATCGACAAGCAACGAATCTATTTTTCTGGCGATACAGAAGACATTCCAGAAATGCGTTCTTTAAAAAATATTGACAAAGCTTTTGTATGTATGAATTTACCATACACGATGACAGTTGAAAGCGCTGCTTCTGCAGTATTGGATTTTAAACCAAAACAAGTTTACCCTTATCACTACAGAGGCAAACCAGATGTTAGTGATGTTGCAAAATTTAAGCAATTAGTCGATGCAGGCAATCAAGGCATTGAGGTTGTTCAATTAGATTGGTACCCTAATGCTGAATACTAATTTTATCAGTTAGATTAAAATAAAAAAGCCCGCGATTGCGGGCTTTTTCTATATAAATACTTGATTATCTAATCAGTTTCTTATACTTGATTCGTTTCGGCATTAAATCTCCGCCTAAACGTTTCTTTTTGCTCTCTTCATAGTCAGAGAAAGAACCTTCAAAGAAATATACTTGAGAGTCACCTTCGAAGGCTAAGATATGTGTACAAATACGATCTAAGAACCATCTATCATGCGATATTACCACCGCACAACCTGCAAAGTTCTCCAAACCTTCTTCTAAGGCACGTAATGTGTTTACATCTAAATCGTTGGTAGGCTCATCTAATAGAAGAACGTTTCCTTCTTCTTTTAATGTCATTGCTAGGTGTAAACGGTTACGCTCACCACCAGATAACATGTTCACCTTTTTATTTTGCTCACTACCTGTAAAATTAAATCTACTCAAATAAGCACGAGAATTGACTTGCTTACCACCCATCATTACCATCTCTTGCTCATCACTAAAATTCTGCCAAATGGTTTTTTCAGGATCGATGTTAGAATGACTTTGATCAACGTAGGCGATTTTAGCAGTTTCACCTGTTTCAAATTCTCCTTTATCAGGAGTCTCTTCACCCATGATCATTCTAAAAATAGTTGTCTTACCAGCACCATTCGGACCAATAATACCAACAATACCAGCTTGTGGTAATTTAAAGTTCAAATCTTCGTAAAGTAATTTATCATCAAAAGCTTTACTTACTCCCTTTGCTTCAATTACATTGGTACCCAAACGAGGTCCGTTCGGAATATAAATTTCAAGTTTTTCATCAAGCTGTTTTTGATCTTGACTCATTAACTTATCATAATTATTAAGACGAGCTTTCTGTTTTGTCTGCCTTCCTTTTGCACCTTGACGAACCCATTCAAGCTCTCTCTCTAAAGTTTTCTGTCTTTTAGAAGCCGTTTTGCTCTCTTGAGCCATACGCTTCGATTTCTGATCTAACCAAGATGAGTAATTCCCTTTCCAAGGGATACCTTCTCCCCTGTCCAATTCAAGAATCCAACCGGCAACATTATCCAAGAAGTATCTATCGTGAGTTACGGCAATTACGGTTCCTTTATATTGTGCTAAATGATGCTCTAACCAATGTACAGATTCTGCATCTAAGTGGTTAGTAGGTTCATCTAATAATAAAATCTCAGGTTCTTGAAGTAATAATCTACACAACGCAACCCTTCTTCTTTCCCCACCAGACAATACTGAAATTTTCTTATCAGGTTCTGGTGTGCGTAAAGCATCCATTGCAATTTCAAGCTTGGTATCTAATTCCCAAGCATTTGCAGCATCAATTTTGTCTTGCAAAAGAGCTTGTTGATCCATCAACTTCTGCATTTTGTCAGGATTCTCATAAACTTCTGGGAGTCCGAACATATCATTTATCTTATTGTATTCATCAAGAATAGCAACAGTCTCCGCTACACCTTCTTTTACAATCTCTAAAACGGTTTTGTTTTCATCCAATTCAGGTTCTTGCTCTAAGTACCCAACATTGTAACCAGGTGAAAAAACAACATCACCTTGAAAGTTTTTATCGACTCCCGCAATAATTTTCAATAAAGTAGACTTACCAGACCCGTTTAAACCTAAGATTCCGATTTTGGCACCGTAGAAAAAACTTAGGTATATATTCTTTAAAACTGGGGTATTCGCATTTTTATAGGTTTTCGTAACTCCTGACATGGAGAAGATGACCTTCTTATCGTCTGACATAATAGTATATTATAAAATGAATAAATTAGTAAACCTACCTGTAGATACATAAGTAGGTCTAAAGTTCAGGTTTATATTAAACCCTTCCTTTTAGTGCATTAAATACCCAAGCAATGGCAAAGAAACCAACACCAACAGCAGCAAAGCCGTAACCAGCAACATCTCTATATCTATATGCTCCAAGAGCGATAAGACCACAACCTACAATTATCATAATAAATGTTGCCCATGCGAGCACTGTATTCTTGTTCATTTTTGAGTCAATTAAAATTTAAGCTAATTTCAAATATCGGAAATTTTAAGATATTTGACCTATTAAAATATAGCAATTATTAAAACGGAAACACAATTCCTGTTTTTTTACGAATCAAATCTATAATCGCAATTAAATCTAGACTATTTTGATGGTTCCATAATTCGCTTTCCTTCTTGCCAGAAATGAGACAATCGTGCACTTCTTCAATCTCATGAACATAACCTTTGCCCATTTTTCCAACCTCATTAGCAGTGCATTCGCCATCTTTCTCTAAAGTATACCCCGTAGCTTCATGCCATCTTGGGTGAATAAAAATAGAACCTTCGCTTCCAGCAATTTCCGCCTTCTTTTCTGAATTTGAATTGAGTCCGCTATACAGAATGGCTTGAGCCTTGTCATAATTAAAAATCATGCTGCATTGCACCTCAACTCCCGTTTTATAAAAATTAGCTGTCGCTTTTATATCCTTCGGTTTTCCTAATATTAAATAAGCTAGAAATATAGGGTAGATTCCGATATCTAAAAGCGAACCACCAGCAAGATCCGGATTCAATAACCTTCCTTTTTCATCCCTATCCAGTCCATAAAAAGCAAAATCTGCATGTAAATATCCTACTTCACCTATTGCCCCATTATCTACCAATTCTTTTACCTTTTTTATAGTAGGGTTAAAACGCGACCATAATGCTTCCATAAGAAAAACATTATTTTCTTTGGCTACGGTAATCATTTCTTCAACTTCATGTCTATTTACGCCCATTGGCTTTTCGCATAGTACGGCATTACCAGCTTTCATAGCGGCAATACTCAATGTTGCGTGCGAAGTATGTGGTATTGCTAGGTAAATGACATCAACTGTATTGCTTTTAAACAACTCTTCATAACTGCCATAAGCATTTGGCGCGCCATATTCGTTAGCAAAATCTTGAGCTTTCTCTAAGCTTCTTGAAGCTACAGAAACCAATTTACCACTCTTTACCAAGGCTAGGTCTTTAGAAAAACTATGCGCAATGTTACCAGCCCCAACAATACCCCACTTTATCATACTTTTTGTTTTTTGTTGCATGAACACCAAAATTAACTCCTTATCTTTATCAAAAGAAAAGAAATTATACAGAATGGATTTAAAATTCAATCAAAACGAAGATAGGAATAAGTTGTTATTATCAGACCTTAGAAGAAAGCTAAACGAGGTTTATTTAGGTGGAGGAAAAGCCAAAATAGCCAAACAGCATGATCAGGGTAAAATGACCGCTAGAGAGCGTATTGATTATCTTTTAGATCCAAAAGCTGAACAAATAGAAGTCGGAGCCTTTGTGGGCGACGGTATGTACGAAGAACATGGCGGATGCCCTTCTGGTGGCGTGGTTATTAAAATTGGCTATGTCAAAGGAAAGCAGTGTATAGTTGTTGCCAATGATGCAACGGTTAAAGCCGGAGCGTGGTTCCCGATTACTGCCAAGAAAAATTTAAGAGCACAAGAAATAGCCATTGAGAACAGACTTCCAATTATATACTTGGTAGATAGCGCAGGAGTGTACTTGCCTTTACAGGATGAAATTTTTCCTGACAAAGAACACTTTGGCCGCATATTTAGAAATAATGCCATTATGAGCAGTATGGGTATTACACAAATATCTGCCGTTATGGGTAGTTGTGTTGCCGGCGGGGCGTATTTACCGATTATGAGCGATGAAGCGCTAATTGTAGATAAGACCGCAAGTATTTTTTTAGCAGGTAGCTACTTGGTAAAAGCAGCTATTGGCGAAAGTATTGATAACGAGACTTTAGGCGGTGCAACCACACATTGTGAAATTAGCGGAGTAACCGATTATAAAGCGAAGGATGATGCAGCGGCTTTAGATACCATAAAGAATATTATGGATAAAATCGGTGATTTCCCTAAAGCGGGCTACAACCGTAAGAAAAGTTTGAAGCCAAAAGAAAATCCGGATGATATTTACGGAATTCTACCAAGCTCTAGATCTGAACAATACGATATGATGGAAATCATTAAGCGATTGGTAGATGAATCTGATTTTGAAGAATATAAAGCTGGCTACGGACAAACCATTCTAACAGGATATGCACGTATAGACGGATGGGCAGTTGGTATTGTAGCCAACCAAAGAAAAGTGGTAAAAACTGCAAAAGGTGAAATGCAATTTGGCGGAGTAATTTATTCTGACTCTGCAGATAAGGCAACCCGTTTTATAGCTAACTGCAACCAAAAGAAAATTCCGTTAGTCTTTCTTCAAGACGTTACCGGTTTTATGGTTGGTAGTAAGAGTGAACATGGTGGTATCATTAAAGATGGTGCAAAAATGGTAAATGCGGTTAGTAACTCCGTCGTACCAAAATTCACCATTATTATAGGTAATAGCTACGGTGCAGGAAATTATGCCATGTGCGGTAAAGCTTATGACCCAAGATTAATTGTTGCTTGGCCAAGTGCTGAACTTGCTGTAATGGGTGGTAACTCTGCTGCAAAGGTATTATTACAGATTGAAAAGGCATCTTTAAAAAAGAAGGGGGAAACCATTACCGAAGAAAAAGAGAAGGAGCTTTATGATAAGATCAAGCAGCGATATGACGATCAAGTATCTCCATATTACGCAGCCTCTAGATTATGGACAGATGCCATTATAGACCCAAAAGACACCCGTAAATGGATATCAATGGGTATAGAGGCTGCTGACCATTCGCCTATTGACAAGCCTTTTAATATGGGGGTTTTGCAGGTATAATTCTTTACTGATTTTTAACAATTTGATTACTTAAATTAAATCGAAGAATTTGTTGATTCGCTCCAATAATATCAAGCCTGTAAACTTTAGTTTCCTTGGTTTGCTGTTTTGTATTATAATTCCGGTATATGGTCGCTTTGAGAAAAGATGGGCTTAATTGTTTATTTCCAAAATAAGTTCCATTTACCTGCCATAAACCTTGTAAAGAATCATCTAACATAAAATCAGCCATGGAAAATCCCAATTTTTTCTCATCCATAATTCTATCCGACGCATTTTCTAATGTATGGCTCCAATTAAAGAATTGATTATTTGGATTTACAAATTGAAGGTTGAATTCAGCCTCACTATCGTTCCATTCAAATATTAACCTAGTATTGAATTCTTCCTTATTAGTTTTACTTCCTGAATAAAAATTATTAGAAAAAACCAGATTATCTGTTTCTTTTTTAATTATTGAATTAAAAGCTTCGCTTTCTTCCTGAAAATATCCATTTTCAGACAAATATTGATATCTGGCCAAAAATGCAATTGATGATTCAGGTTTATTCAGATTTCTATAGCTATTTGAAAGATCAATATAACTCTGGGCATAATCCGGTCTTAATACATATATTTTTTCATAAATATCATGCGCCATTTCAAAACGTTTTTGCTCTTCATAGTAAAAAGCCAAAGCCTTTAACCAAACTGGGTTTTTCTCAAAACTGTCAAAATTCAGTGTAATAATTTCATCAGCTACTTTTTCTCCAAACTTGGAGTAAAATAGATTATAGGTATCTAAATAGAAATGAGCACTCCTTGAAAATTGAACTGCAAATCTTTTGTAAAAACCAACTGCTTCTTCTAACGTTAGCGCAGAATTCATCAATTTCATATACTCAGGAAGTTCTTTTTGTTTTTCGATATCGTTAAGAATTTTTCCGCTTACAAAGTTATTACGTAAAAGAGCTTGGTCATATTGTTTTAAACTATTCTCTTCTCGTAAACCATGAATTCCATTTTTCGTATTTATGATGACAACGCCACCACTACCCATAGCGCCATATCGCCATACAGCTTGAATCCCAGAAATAATTGCCACTCTTTGCACCACTGAAATATCCAGCCAAACCGGGGGATCGTTAAAAATAATACCATCAACCTCAAAAAGAGCTGGAGATTGGTTTTTAATGGACCCAATTCCTCTTATAAATAAGCTTCTTACCGGAACTCCATTTATATCGAAATAAGTACCTACCTTAATTCCAGCACGTCTACCCGCTATTGCATTTAACAAATCCGAACCTGCTATAAATTCTGAACCATCAATAACTTTTAAATGATAGGCAACAGATGAAGGGCTAATGTAACCAAAGGAGGTATTGACAATTGTAGGGTCTGTAAAATAAGTCATTGCCAACTCTTTCTGTCTACTAATCTTTTTGGTCAAGACAACCTCGTCCAATACTTCCGTTCTAGGGTTCATCTTCAGATTTAAAATCTTCGTAACGTCTTCAACTAAAATTAAAACAGTATCCATTGCTACATGAGTGAATAACAGCTGCTCCTTAGGACTTGCCGTAGTTAGATATTTCCCATCCTTCTCTGAAAAGGTCTTTAAATTAGTGGAAAGGTTTGTGATATGAACATTCGACAACGAAATACCATCAGAAGTAATACGTCCTTGTATTTTTTGTTGTCCAAATACGTTTACAAATAAAAGAAGAAAAAGAAAAACAACAATGAATCTCATAATCAACATTATATCTAATTATTCTGTAATAATAATAATAATAATAACATGATTGATAAAATGGTTTTTAATTCCCAAAAGATAACCGAAAGTGGACATCAATGGGTATAGAGGCTGCTGACCATTCGCCTATTGACAAGCCTTTTAATATGGGGGTTTTGCAGGTGTAAGCATAAAAAAGAAATTATTCTAATTGCAATATCGCATTGGCGAACTGCTGTTTACCTATTTCTACTAATACTTTTTTATATCTATTTTTTGAAAAAATAAGTATGTCGTTCTTTACTGCATGAATGGTATACCTTCCAGAATGATCAGAAGAAGTGACTTCTTTGGTTCTTTTATTATATACAGCAACATTAGAAACCATTTTACCTCCTGAAATGGTAAAGCCTGAAACTATTCTTCGTTTCTCACGGTCTTTCTTTTGCTTGCCCTCTATCTTCTTTGCTTTATCTTTTGAAACCAATTGTTTAGTCTCTAAATAAAATGCCATATTAATATTTGAAACTTTAATCCATTTACCTTGACTAGAATACCTGCGATAAGTGCCTTTTGACTTTTCCGGAATAGTCATTCCCAATCCTATAGGTTTTTTATTCGTACGTTTTACATGCTCGTCATTTTTATCTGCTGCTGCCAATACCAATCCTACAGGTTTATTGTTGTAACGTTTAACAAGTTCTAAGGATATATAAAAACTACTATTGACCAGTATGTTATACGGTTCCAAATCTATTTTGACTATAACTTCATGCTTCTTTAAAGTGTAAAGAATATTTTTATTCGACTTATTTAAATTTTGATTAGGACCTCCATCATTATCCCCTATATCATATACATTCACCCGAAGCAATAAGCTATCCGACAAGTTTTCTAATATTTCAAACTCTAAAGAACTTAATTTTCTTTTCTGGTTATTGACTTCTATTCTAGTTGCCAATTCACCACCTAGTGCCTTGTTATCCTTCCAATACCCAAAGTTATTATTATCAGTACTGCGATACCCTACTGGCTTTATAATGGGCACTAATAGTGTATTTGAGACTACTACTTCATCTAAAAGAACATTTTCAGATCGCATTTCAATTTTTGAATGCTCATGCAATATATATTTTGCGTTTGAAACACTCATTTCTATAGTTTGATACCCCAAAGATGAGAATTGAACGATATCGGTACTTAGTATTTTATTATCATTGAAATACAAATAAAATAAACCTTTTTCATCTGAAACTGTTCCCATTCCTTTACCAACCACACCAATATTTACAAAGGGTACAGGCTGTTTTGTGGTTTTATCTACTACTAGACCTTTATAGGTGTCTTGACCAAGGACGGAGCTAATTATTAATAAAAAAATGAATTGAAAGACTATTCTCATTTAGTTAGATACAATACTGGTCGCGTTAGAAACAGAGAACAACTGTTGGCTTACATTTCTTATATTCAATTTAAATACCTTAACCTCTTTACGTTGAGAAGCACTACCATAATTATGGTAAATAGTAGCTTTTAAATAGGTCGGTGTTAAGCTTTTATTTCCAAGATATTTAGCATTTATTTGCCAAGTTCCACGTAACGTATCATCAATAAGATATTCTTCTGTTGAAAATCCTGATATTTTTTCATTTTTTATACGGTTAGCATCGGCAAAAAGGGAATGTTCACTCTTAAAATAATTACCCTCAGGATTAACAAATTCAAGCTCAAATTCAGCTTCACTATCGTTCCATTCAAAAACCAGACGAGTACCATCGAACTCATCATCTAAAACAATATTTTTCAATTCTTTGCTAGATAAAAGTTCTTTTCCTTTTAAGGCAATTAAATTATTAAGCTCGCGCTCCATTATAATACCTAAATCACCTTCAGCTCTTAAAAAACCTTGCTCCAACAAATAACCATATCGTGCGTAAATACTTGCTGCTTTTTGGAATTCATTGATTTCTATATAACTTTCTGCCATATCTAAATAAGACTGGGCATAGTTAGCTCTTAAAGTAAAAACCTCTTTATATATTTCATTAGCTTTTTCTAACCTACCTTCTGCTTGATAGATATAAGCTAAAGATTTTAATGCTAATGGATTTTCATTAAATAAACCCCTATTATCTTGAATAATTTCATCTGCAAAATCAATATTTTTCCAACGTTGAGAAAAATAGTCATAAGCATCTAAAACATAAGTATAAGAACTGCCATACATCTTTACTTGATTCTTATATAATTCAATAGCCTCACTTTCGGTAGTACTACTTAACAATTTATTTAAATAAGTAGGCTTATCTAACTTAAGATCAGAACTGCTTAAAGCAGAATTATCATATTTATTATTTCTAAGCTTAGCTTGATCATACGGTATATCTGAACCTGGTTCTGGAAAAAAGTTTGCACCTTTCGTATTAATTACGATTACACCACCGTTAGCAATACCCCCATATTTAGTAGCGGCTCCCAAACTGCTTATCACAGCTACACGTTCAATGTTATTCACATCTAGAAAACTAGGAAAATCTTTTACGACAAGACCGTCTATATCATAAACGGCTGGGAACATACCCATGCTAGCCCCGCGTAAATATATTGCTGAAGGTATTGTACAAGTTGAACATTCTACTTTTATCCCTGGAATCCTATACTGTAAAATACTACCAAGATTGCCACCAATAGGGTTTAAATCTTTACCTTCTAAAATTTTTATAGAAAAACTAGTTATTTCCTTATCTAAAATACCAAAAGCCGTATTGATTAATTTTTTATTTGTTGCGTATTCCGATCTTAACTGTTTTTGGCTTTTTATGACCGTTTTTTCAACCGTCACCTCATCTAATTGGTTAATCTCAGGAGTCAACTCTATATTCAAAATTCTGGTTACATCTTCCACCAAAATTTCTATAGAACTCATACTAGGGTAGCTAAATATTAGTGATTGACCAGGTAATGCTTTAATCTGATATGTACCATTTACATTAGATTTTACCATTTCATTGGTTTCTACAACTTTAATTTCTGCATTAACTAATGGAGTTTCTAGATAGGTTATTTTACCTTTTATACTATTTTTCTTTTCTTGAGCGAAAGAAAAGGTACATGCTAAAACAAAAAGAACGATAATTTTTTTCATAAGAGTCCAGATTTATTTTCAATAATATTTTAAGAAAAATACTACAAATAATATGCCAAAAATGTTATTTACTCTATCAGATTTTTAACGAAACAATTCTTTTATTAGCATTTTCATTGGTAAGATGTAAAATAATTTTCTCTTCTGATTGTGATGGATATCCAAAATTGGTATATACGGTGCATAAAAGAGCAAGAGGCATAGTACTTTGCTGATCAAGATTACCAATGTACGTCGCATTTATAATCCACTCTCCCTTTATATCTTCATAAAGTTCAAATTCTTCCATAGCAAAACCAAGCTCCACTTCATCTTGTATTCTTTTGGCATCTGCAGAGGTAGTATGCTCCCAATTAAAAAAACGATTTTGAGGATTTACAAATTGTATCTGAAATTCAGATTTTGGGTTACTCCATTCAACTAAAAGCCTCACGTTCATTTTAGAATTGGAAAAATATTTTTCTTTTACTTTGGTAACATCTAACTGTGATCTATCTCTAAAAATTAAATTCTTCAACTCACGTTCTATTGACTTTTGAATCGGTTGAACATTTAAATTTCCATAGGCTCCGCCATTCTCTAAATTAGTTAGCATATCAAGTGCTTCTTGCTTTTCACTTTTTGCAAGTTTTAATTTAGCTTCAGTAAAAAATGGTTGTAGTGCTAAAGGCTTTAGCTCGTTCAATTGGCGATTTAATAAAACTGACACCTCATCAAAACCTAAATATCGCATTGCTAATTCTGTAATTCTTAAATAGGCTTCATTCTTTGGGTCTTTCTCCCAAAAATTGGAAATAATCTTTGCAGCTATATCTTTATCAGTATCCTTAAAAAAAGAAAAAGCATCTAAATAAAATGAATCGTTAGTTTCATTGAAGTTTCGAAGTATTAAATATTGATCATACGCATTTTCTAAATTAGTCTCATTACTTAACGCCTTTAAAATTGGAGATTTTTCAGTAGTTAAATTTACGTTAGGGTCATAAAAATTGTTCGTTGCCAAAGCGGAATTAGAGCTTCCGTTATTTCGTTTTCCCGCTGATTTTGTTGTAATTAAAATTACCCCACCACTACCTAGAGACCCATATCTATTAGTAGCCGCCAAACCCTTTAATACAGTTATATCTGCTACGTTCTCTGGATTAATAAAAGTTGCGTCTGCCCTAAACCCTGTGGAAGAATTTGACTGTTGAATTGGAATACCGTCAACCACCACCAACCCATACCTATTACCCAATAGTGTATTATTATTTCTTCCTGTAAATTGAGTTAGATCTTGGTCAGGTCCAACATTAACATTAGAAAACCTACTTTGAATCGATTGATTTAAATCTGTTTGTATTGATGTAATTTCTTCATCTCCCATAGATTGAACCGCGTAACCGATGCTCTCACTATTTTGTAGACCAGTAGCTGTATTTATCATATTTTTAGAAGTTATATCTAAACGTCTTTCTGATACGATAACTTCATCTAGAGTCATTACATTAGAATCTAAAAAAATATCTACATTCGAATTAAAATAGCCTATTGGAACTGTCTTCATAGTTCTATCAACTCTACTCGTAATTAATATAGAATCACCTGGTGCGCCAACAATGGTAAACTGCCCATTTTCATTCGTACGAAAAACCTCAGTAGTACCTTTGACCCTTATTTCAATATCACCTGATGGTATATTATCTATGTAAACTGTACCATTTACTTCTTTTTCAGAAGAAGTACTCTGTATGCTATCATTGTTGATATTGGTTGGTAAAATAGCCGCTAAATCCATCAACCTACCTTTACCGATTAGAGCCGAGCTCTCTAAAAATTTCTTATTTCTATTAGCAACGGTATTAATAATTATATTCCCTTTTTTTATTGGCAGAATTGACCTTGGATCAAGTGTATTGCCATCAGTAAAATAATAAACGGTTTCATTAGATATTCTGTCTTCAAGACCATCATAAATAGTTGCTCCATCTGCTTTAACATTGAATAATTGTTCTTTTAACTTTAACCAATCGCCATTGGTAATAATAAATTTTTGCTCTGTTACCTTAATATTAAATACTAATAATTGTACGGTTAAGTCGGGGGTACGCTGAAAAATTTTGTCTAGAATTTCAAATTCTTTTTCTAAATCTCGTTCAATCATCGAAAAAGAGGAATCCCAACAAATAGTAATATTATTTGAATTGTTCTGCGACCAACTTCTTATATTGATTAATATGAAAAATAGAAAAAATAGAAATTTAGAAGGTTTTAAATTTAAAATCATGATTAAATCTTATTTACAAAATATCGTTGTACATTCTAAAGATATAAATAACAGTTAATTAACAAACACCTTCCAAAATAAAAAATAAGAATTTTATTACATAGATAATTAACAACCCTACAAATCAAAGATTAATTACCTTGATGCTCTTTTACTCTTGGTATCAACAAAAGTTCTGTCTGTCTACCATTAACATACCTAAAACCTTCTTCACCATAAAAACCGGCTTCTTCAAGCATAATTCTAATATCTCTGTTCCATTCTGGTATGTTAACCGTGGTATTTAATTCAATAGCATACACAGTGTTTGGATTCAAACCATAATTTTCACCGCCGTCACGCATAACACCGCCTTGGGAATCCCACATACCAATTGTTGTACCTGCAGAATGACCATATAAGCCAAGTGGATGCGTATAAATGGAAGGTCTTAATCCTGCTGTTTTAGCCTCCTTCAATGATTTTGCTAGAATATCGTTACCAGACCTACCCTTAACCATATTGTTGGTCAAAAAATCTTGTACCCTATTACCATCTTTTAATCCGTTTACTAAGAATTCTGGAGCGGCAGTTTCTTCGGGCTTAAGCACATATGCCAATTCTTGACAGTCTGTATTTAGACGCAAGTACGTAATTCCGAAATCACAGTGCACTAAATCACCTGGAAGTATTATAGTGTCTTCAGGCCTACCAGAAAACGAATATAAATGACTTACCAATTCTTCTTTACTACGTTGTACATCAATAGTTGGGTGAAACCATGTTTCTAAACCTAAGTCAGTTACTTTTTGGCGCATCCACCATTCTACATCTGAAGTAGTCGTTACGCCCGGAGTAATTACTTTCTCAGAAAATGCTTCTGCTATGATATCGTGCGTAATATCTACTAGTTGGTCATAAATAACCATTTCGCGTTCAGATCTAGTTTCGATCCAGCGAACGGCAAGCTGCTCTGCAGAAGTAACTTTTGAAGTATATTTTTTAGGAAGATTTGCCATGAACTCTTCATAATCTGTCTTTACTAAGCCATCTGCAATATTGTGATCTGTAGAATAATTGAGTCCGATTTTCTTCGGATTTCTTTCGGATATCAATTGCATTAATCGTGTCCACTGATTTGGCTCTTTCTCCTTATCCCAAGCAGAAACAATATTCTTACCAACATTATAACGGGCTACAGCCAACTTCTCAATAGTATTCTTCGCCTTATCTCTATAAAACAAAAGAATAGTTCTTCTACGAGCATTCAACCAAGTAGCCGGAAGCATAGTCTTAATTACAGGGTCTTCATTATACTCTCTTGAAATAACCACCCACATATCTAAATCTGCGGCATCCATAAGTTCAGGAAGCAGATTATTAAAACGGTCGTCTAAAATTTCATCAATTACCCGTGCTCTTTCCTTTTCATTTAGAATTTGCTGAGCATTAATTTCACCTATAAAAATTAGGCATACAAAAAGGAATAGTTTTTTCATGAGTGTTGTTTGGTTCAAGCCTTGAAAATACAAAATAACACACATTCGAAATAAACTATTCCTTTAAAATAAATTGATTTTTACAATCTAAATAATATCAATAGTTGTCTGTTACCAATTTCTCATTCATGCTTTTAACCAACCTAATAAATTCTGCTCTATATCCATTTTCATCTTCGCCTCTCCCCTTCTCTGCCAATACAATGACATCATTAAAAGACGTTTTATTTATAAATGCGGACTTTCGTAATTGCTGACCGAATAAAGCAACGGCTGCAGAGAATAGAAAGTCCTTCGACATTTCTTGAGTATTCGAATTTTGGACATGAACCAGTTCAATGCTCTTATTACCATCAGGTTTTTTGTATCTGAATTTTATCGTGAATAATTCATTGGAAAACTTATCTCCTGATAAAACCTTCGTATACTTTAAATCATGTGTTTCTTTAACATATTCAGATGTTACACCTACCTCTACTATCTCATACAAAGCGGTTACCTTATGTCCGCTGCCCAACTCACCTGCATCTTTGGTATCATCAATAAAATCTTCATCTGCCAATAATCTATTTTCATACCCTATTAATCTATACGATTTTACTTTAGCAGGATTAAACTCTACCTGTAATTTTACATCTTTTGCAATGGTAAATAAAGTACCACCAAACTCCTTACCAAATAATTTTTGCGCTTCTTGCATAGTATCTATGTAACCGTGATTTCCGTTCCCCTTATCTGCTAAAGTTTCCAACTTAGAATCCATATAATTACCCATTCCGAAACCTAGCACGGAAAGAAACACTCCCGATTCACGTTTTTCAACAATCAAATCTTCCATGTCTTTGTCACTAGACAGCCCAACATTAAAATCGCCATCTGTTGCCAGTATCACTCTATTATTACCATTCCTCTTAAAATGCTTCTCTGCCAATTTGTAGGCTAATTGAATACCTTCGCCACCAGCAGTAGAACCACCTGCCTCTAAATTATTTAAAGCGCTCATGATTTTCTCTTTATTGTTACCAGATGTAGGCTCTAATACTACGCCGGCTGCACCAGCATAAACAACAATAGAAACCCTATCTTTTTCTCTTAACTGATTTACCAATAGTTTAAATGCTGATTTTAGTAATGGCAATTTGTTATCTGATGACATAGAGCCAGAAACATCTATTAGAAAAGTAAGATTAGATGCCGGTAATTCTTCATTCAAGTATTCTTTACCCTGCAAACCAATACGCACTAATTTGGTATCAACATTCCAAGGAGTCTGTGCTACCTCGGTGTTTACAGAAAAAGGATGCTCATTTGTTGGTTGCGGATAGTCATAATCAAAATAGTTAATCATTTCTTCAATCTTAACTGCATCTACAGGAACCTCTTTTCCATTATTTATGAACCTTCTAATGTTACTATACGCTGCTTTATCAACATCGATTGAAAAAGTGGATAAAGGATTAATACCTACATTCTGAAACTGATTTTCAGTTATTTGTGCATAATTCTCATCTTCTTCAATAACATAATTTCCCTTTATGGTATGTATTACAATACAGCCATACTTGGCATCAGACCCATACAAACTCTTCGCTTTAGAAGCTTTAAGTTCTTTTCTACTATCAATATTTTCACTTTTTAAGTTTTGAACAATTGAATTGTATTGCTTTTCAATAGGAATACCATCAACAATATATAGAGGGCTGTTCACTTTAGTGCCAACACTTTTATTTTCTGCAGAACGTACTCCACGAATTTGAACACCACTAACTTTACCTTGTAATGCTCTACTAATATTGGATTTAGGAGATTGCATGTTTACCATTGCAACAGAGCCCGTTAATTGAAGTCGTTTCTGAATACCATAACCAGTAACTACAATCTCTTCTAACATTTGAAGATCTTCTTCAAGTGACACATTAACAACCACTGAATCTCTGATCTTTACAATCATATTTTTACAACCTATATATGAAAATGACAGTTCAGCTCCCCTTTGAACTGTAAGAACATAATGGCCATCAAAATCTGTTTGCGTGCCATTAGTCGTTCCTTTCTCACTAACATTTACACCAGGCATTGGTGACCCTTGGTGATCAGAAACAGTACCACTAATTTTAACTTGTTGCGAAGACAACAGCATACTACTGAGCAGAAAGAATAGGAAAGTTGCATTTTTCATAATAATTGGTTTAAAGTTTGAGCAATAAACCTATTAAGAAAGAAGCTTTTTAAAAACGAAAAATGAGTGAAGGGTACTTCAGAATGAGGGAAGTTATGACTTCAATAAAGTCATGGTTTCTTTCCGCTTAACTTTTCCGCTATCGGTACGTAAGAATACCGAAATAGTTTTAATTTGACGTGGCACTTCGTACTTAGATAAAACAGCACTTGAAGTAATTTTCTTTAGTACATCGTTCTCTTTCACTGTACCTTCTAAAACCAATACTAATTGCTCGCCTAGTTTTGCGTCTGATAAAGAAGCAATAAAAAAAGGCTGGTCTAAAATATTCGAAAGTTTAAACTCGACCTGCTCGGGACTAAGTTTAATTCCGCCAGAATTAATTACATTATCAAATCTGCCTAACCACTTGAACTCAGTAGCTGAAACCAATTCAATAACATCGTTAGTAACCACAGTTTCATCTGAAATCTTTGGAGCGTTAATTACCAAACACCCTCTGTCATCTATAGATATTTCAACGTCTGGTAAAATAGAAAAAGGCGCATCATCTGCTACACCACTATTCAAAGGTTTAACTGCAATATGCGTTATGGTCTCCGTCATACCATAGGTCTCATAACTAGCATTGGCTATACCTTTTATTTCCTTTCTCAATGAGGTAGAAATAGGAGCACCACCAATAATCAACTTATGCAGCAATGAAAGCTTCGGAAGTGAATTAGCAACTTGTAATGGAACCATTGCTCCAAAATCATAAGACCTATTAATACCTTCCAACGGGTTTGAAGTAGGTTCCACAAAGTGAATATCTAAGCCCAAAACCATAGCCCTAACTAACATCATTTTACCAGCAATATAAGTAGCAGGCAAACATAATAAAGCAGAAGATTTTGGTGATAAATTAAAATAGCTACCTGTTGCCAAAGCACTATTCTCCATTTGTACTTTATTTAAAACAATAGTTTTTGGAGTACCAGTAGAACCAGAGGTCTGTACCGAAATTGTAGATGAATCATCTATCCAATCTAAAAGAAATTTACCAATATGCTTTTCGAATTCTTCCCCTTCTTTAATTAGGCTATAACTTACCTCTGATAAATCATTAAAAGAAATAGCTCTACCGTGAATTGAAAAATTGTGGTGTATAGAAGCTTTATACATGGTGCTAATTATCTAGTTTCAAAAATTCTTCTTCAGACAACACCTTTCCTGTTAGTTTCTCTTTCCAGTTGGTCCAGCCATACTTTTTTGAGAAGATTAATAATAGAATAGGGAAAACTATAAATACCGGCACCAAGACATCCCAACCCAAAATTGGATCAGAAACATCTCTATACAATGAATCAGTTTGAAAAGCTGTCCAGTCAGCGGTTAACAATAACGCACCTATTAAATTATTAGCGGCATGAAAACCCAAAGCAAGTTCTAACCCTTCATCCATAAGGGTAATAATACCAAGAAAAAAACCAGTACCTATATAGTAAATCATAATACCAAAACCCAGTTTCTCTACTTCAGGATTTCCCAAATGCATTAATCCAAATAACACAGAAGTAACAACTAAAGGCACCCATCTATTTTTTGCAGCAATACCCAACCCTTGCATCATATAACCTCTAAACAAATATTCCTCAAAGCTAGTTTGTAAAGGAATTAGAATTATACCAATCAACGCCAAACTTAAAAATGGCATCAACTTGAAATTAAACAGGTAATCTTCAGGAGATAAATAAATACCTACAAAAGTTAAAATTATAGTTATCAGTCCCCAAACACCAAAGGCAAAAAAAACTCTTTTCCAATCTATTTTTTTTCTGGAAGTCGTTAAACTAGTAATGCTTTGAGAATGCACTAATTTTGTCCATCCAAGCACTACGAATAGACCTACAGCCAATGGAACAAGTAATATAATTAATACAAGATTAGAGCCTAAGCTAGCTATCATTTGCGCCATACTATCCTCTACACTAACTGGTGAGAATATTATTGCGATATAGTTCAATATCATAAACCCAATAAAACAACCGGGAATAATTAAATATTTCCATAATCCTAAATCACCTTTATACCCTTGCTCTATATACATATACTTTCAATTAAATTTGTATTCCATTTTTTAGAGCTGTTATAAAACAAACCTCCTTGATTCACTTCTAATGGACTCTCTATATTATTTGTAAAAAGAGATCCCGTCCCTAATCCTTGCGGCATTTCATTACCCAATGTTGCCGTCCACTGCGCAATGGCATTTAAACCAATATTACTTTCTAATGCACTTGTTACCCACCACTCTATATTATTTTTTTCTGCAATAGAAATCCATTCATCGCTTCCTGCAAAACCGCCTACCAAACTTGGTTTCAAAATTATATATTGTGGTTGTATAGTTTGTAGCAACGCTATCTTTTTTGTTACATCTACCACACCAATTAATTCTTCATCTAAAGCAATCGGCAAAGGTGTATTGCTACAAAGCCTTTTCATTTCTTCAGCTTGACATTGCTTAATTGGCTGTTCTATAGAATGTAAATCGAGTTTCGATAAAATTTCTAATTTAGATAAAGCTTCTTGTGGAGAAAATGCTCCGTTAGCATCTACTCGTAATTCGATAGATTCTTTTGAATAACGTTGTCTAATAGATTTTAACAATGCTATTTCAGTATCGAAAGCTATTGCTCCAATTTTCATTTTTATACAAGAAAAACCATCCCGTAACTTATCTTCTATTTGCTGATGCATAAAAGCCTTATCACCTATCCAAACCAACCCGTTAATTGAAATCGGTTTTTGGTCATTTAAAAAAGTAGATTTAAAAAGATGAAACGGATTTTTAGAACGCAGCGACATAAAAGCCTGCTCAATGCCGAATTGAATACTAGGGAAATTCTTTAGCTGCTTCAATAATTCGGTTTCGCCCAAATTCATATTTTCTGCAACCCAAGCACATTTTTCTTCATATTCGGGAACATCATCAAAACTAAGACCTCTAAAAAGTCCGCATTCACCAACGCCCCATTTTCCATTTTCTTCTAAAAAGAGGAACCAAGTTTCTTTGGTTCGAAGAATCCCTCTAGAAGTTCCGCTAGGGTTTTTAAAATTTAGGAGATACTTTTTAAATGTTGCCTTCATAATATCGCACAAATTTAACTATATTTTGAGTTTAAATACGATGGAATGGCTAGTATAGAAAATAAGGTGATTTGGGTAACAGGAGCATCTTCAGGAATCGGAGAAGCATTAGTATATCAATTAAACGAACTTGGAGCAAAAATTATACTTTCAGCAAGAAGAGCGGATGTACTTTTAGAAGTAAAAAGCAAATGTAAATTTCCTGAAAACGCAGCAATACTTCCCTTAGATTTAATTGCTTTCGATACGCTAGAAAGCATCACCGAAACAGCCATATCAATCTACGGAAAAATAGATATTTTGATTAATAATGGCGGACTAAGTCAACGTTCACTTATCATTGACACTAAATTCGAAGTGTATCAACAAATGGTAGATGTTAATTATCTGGGCACTATAAAGCTTACAAAACATCTACTACCCTATTTCATAGCTCAAAAAAGTGGTCATTTCGTTACTGTTACCAGCTTAATGGGTAAATTTTCCTCTCCGTATCGTTCAGGCTATTGTGGTGCAAAACATGCACTACACGGCTTCTTTGATGCCTTACGTATGGAACATGAGAAGGACAATGTAGACGTATCGATAATTTGCCCAGGATTTATACAAACAAACGTTGCAAAAAATGCATTAACCGGTGATGGGTCTGCTTTAAAAAAAGAAGACAATGCCACCGAAAATGGAATGCCCGTTTATGATTGTGCCAAAGAAATTATCTCTGCAATTAAAAAGAAAAAATTTGAAACATACATTGGTGGAAAAGAGAAATTCGGAATTTACCTAAAAAGATTCTTTCCTAAACTATTACACAAAGTTGTTTTAAAAAGTAAGGTGAGATAATTTATTTAAAATTAAACCAAAAACGCACACCCTCAGTGGTCTTATCTGTATTTAAAGAAGTTTGAAGCTGATTTGCCAATCTGTTCATTAAACGAATACCCATAGAAGAATTCGCTCGTTCTTCAGAATCTTCTGGCAAACCGATACCATTATCAGTATATTCAAAAAAGCCCTCTTGACCTAACAATTTTCTTAAGTGAATATATATTTTACCGTCGCTGTCATCATTAGGAAAAGCATATTTAAATGAGTTAGACACCAGCTCGTTTAATATGAGTCCGAACGGAATTGCTCGATCAATATCAAGTTCAACGCCTTCTGCATCGATAGTAATATTAATATTATGACCTCCTTTTTTATAGACAGATTGAATACTATTAATTAAACTTTCAATATAACCCTGCATTTCAATAACAGATAAATCGTCGTTTTGATACAATTTCTGATGTATTAAAGCCATCGCTTTAACCCTGCTTTTACCTTCTTCTAAGGCTTCAATAGCAGCTTTACTTCTTGTATTCTTGGTTTGTAGACTTAACAAACTAGAAACCATTTGAAGATTATTCTTAACCCTATGGTGAATTTCTTTAAGTAGAGAATCTTTTTCTACTAAGGCATTCTCAATTATAAATTTTTGCTCTGCTATTAATCGTTGATTTTTAATACTTTTTAAATAAGCATATACCAAACCAGCAAAACCAATAAGTGTAAATATTAAGGATACAAACACCAAACTAATTTTATCGTCTCTTGCCTTAATATCTTTTCTAGATTCTTCTAATTGATTTTTTTGTTGCTCCTGTATTTTTCTAGAATTCTCTAAATCTTGAGCAACAACAGAAGTTAATTGTTGATTTTTAATGTTAGATGCCAAGGCATCTATGGAGTCTCTTATTTTTATATTCTTCTTTAAATAGACCGTAGAATTTTCAAAATCGCCCGTTTTAAAATAGTAATCAGCATAAATTCTATTACGCTTTAAAATATTATCAGATTTAATAGGATTAAGATCATCACTTAAATAATCTGTTGCTTTAGAGTAATTTTCTAATTTTAAATAACACTCTGCTAGCGCAAGTGTATTTTCAATAATATCAGAAGAGAACTTACTTTTATTATATTTCTTAATAATATCTCTACTCTCTTCTAAAAACGGAATAGCCTTTTCGTACTCTCCTAATTGCACATGACATTTACCAATGTTACCAATAATCAATCCATTTAAAATTCTGCCATCGGCAATTTCCTTATCAGAATGTTGATTGGTTACATCACTTAAAAATACTTTTATGAGTCCTTCAGCTTTCTTAAAATAACTAAGTGCCGTTGGTGTCGATTTGTCTAACCTTAAATAATTACCAATAGTATTATTATATATAGCTTGACCATAGTAATCATCATCTTTTAGGTCTCTTTTCTCTTCGGTCATGTAATCGCGCATTGCTTTTCTATACTGCCCAAGGCTGGCATATATATCATAAAAAGCAACATTGTCGGTAAATCCTAATTCTCGCTTGACCCTTCTAATCTCTATTTGCTTATCATACAATTCAAGCATTGCGTAATTAGAATCTAATATGCTTAGAATATTTTGTTTAGATTCTACATCTAAACTTGTTATGTTCTCATACAAAGGTCTTGCAATAGCCAAGCTCTTCTCATAGTTACCCAAATCATAATAAATTTGAGATTCTATCAGTTGGTAGTTGCGAATAGAAGTTGAATCTTTTGTCTTCTCAGAACTGTTCAGATACACCTTTACGGTATCTAACCAATCGTATGGCGAATTCTGATTATAACGGTTTGGAGTATTAAAAAAGAAGAACGAGCGTAACTCGCCGTTCTCTAAATCTTGAAATTGCTTGTAGTAATCTTCATTCTGAGTTGCCACAGTATCTTGCGCAATAACTAGGCACGACATTGCACTAAAGAGTAAAGTGCATACTAATCTCAAAATAAATTGTTTTTTCATATCTCAATAAAAGCTGAATCAAACTTAAAACTAATACCTGATTGTACTAAATTTTTGTTGTGAACTACCATTACATGATTGTCAAATAACCATAAACCCAAAAAGCGTGTTCTACGTACTTTTCAATAAAAAATTAAAAATTGCAGCTTATTTTTCTAATTACATCAAATTCTAGACGAAAAACATACAATATCTAATACCTCAAAATTATACATAAGCAATTGGCTTAAGTATTATTTGTTGTATAACCTGCAATAGTTGTTGTGAAACGAAAATCAAATAAAAAGAAGTGTATTTCATCGTTAAAAAGATACGTTTTAACGATGAATAAATACCTTTTAACTGAAAAAATATCAAAAAAAAACACCTATAAAGGTGTTTCAATTTATAGTTGACCAAGACTATGAATTCATAGCCGAGATAATAAACTCTTTAAAATCTTTAGAAATCGGTATCAACGTATTATTGATCATAATATCTTTTGAATTAATAGCATCTATATGGTCCACATTTACGATGTAAGACTTATGTGCTCTATAGAATTTATTTTGTGGTAGCTTCTCTAAATAGTCTTTTAAAGGCGAACGTACCAAAAACTTTTTATCGACCGTATTTACTTCTAGATAAACGTTGTCAGCTTTTATAAATTGAATATCTCCAAATTGAATTCTATAATAAAGATGCTGTTTTTTAACAAAAATAGAGTCTTTCAATATTGAATTTGACATTGCAACATCTTCTGTGCTGGTATCATTTACTGCACTATCATTAGCGGCAGTCTGCTTACCATAAATAAAATTAGATAATGCAATTTCAATTGATGTATAAAGATCTTGTTGCTCGAAAGGCTTAACTAAATAACCATTTGGTTTTACAGTTTTGGCATTCTCTACTGTTGCACGGTCAGAGTTAGAGGTTACAAAAATAAAAGGTATATCGTAATTCTCTCTAATATGCTTACCCAAGTCTATACCAGTTTTATCTGAAGCTAAAATGATGTCGATAAGAACTAAATCGACTTGTTGGGTTTTTAAAACTTCAACAGCCTGCTCGTATACAATTACGTTATCAACTATTTCATATCCTATTTCCTCTAGCATAGATTGCATATCATCTGCAATGATGACATTATCCTCAACAATTAGAATTTTAATGGGTTGTTCCAAGGCTTAAAATGGTTAGTGGGTTATACTCAAAATTACAAAAAATAATAATAACTAATAAAAAACAACAGAGCGATAAAAAAGGTGCTTAAAGCTAATTTTTTAAGCTCTGGATCAAGTTCTGCTTCATTACTTGTTGCAGCTACTTTTCTCATGTGTATTACTATCGGCACATAGCCAATAAGACATACATAACGTAATTGCGATGCATTTGTTGTAAATAAAAAGAAAAACAAGCATAAAATTGAAATAATCAACAAGGTATAGTGATATCTTTTTGCCTTTAATAAGCCCATCTTTACCACCATTGTATTTTTACCGACCATTGCGTCAGATTTTATGTCTCTCATATTATTAAGGTTAAGCACCCCTACACTCAACAGACCAATTGATATTGCTGGTAAAATAGCCATCAAAGAGATAGCTTTAAGATATAAGAACATCGATCCCAAAACACTCACTAATCCAAAGAAAATAAAAACAAAAATATCTCCGAGTCCGTTGTAGCCATAAGCTGATTTACCTACGGTGTATTTTATGGCAGCCCAAATGGCAAATGCCCCTAAAAGCAAGAAGAAAGCTGGGTAAATAATATCTTTTAATCCGAAGGATGCTATAATTAATAAAACTATAAGTAAAGCATTAACAATGATACCAATATAAATACCCACTTTCAATTGCGGGGCAGTCAATAAACCGCTTTGTAAAGCTCGTTTTGGTCCAAGCCTAGTATCGTTATCGGTTCCTTTTACTCCGTCGCCATAGTCGTTGGCAAAGTTCGATGTAACTTGTAAACCTATTGTAGTAAGTAAGGCTAATACAAAAATATTGGTATTGGTTTCGCCATAGTAAGCAGCAATTGCTGTACCTACGAGAATACCAGAAATTGATAATGGAAGCGTTCTAAGTCTTGCTGCGTTGAGCCAAGCTTTAACTTTTGTCACTAATAAGGGTCTTCTATTTGAATTCTTTTACCATCTTGATATGAAGCTACAAAAGCATCGCCAAAACCTATATCAACCAATTGTTTTCTAAAAGATTGCGCCTCTTCTAAAGTTTCAAAATTACCTAAAGAGTATGAGTAAAACGGATTGGTTTTAACAAAAAGAGTATTAGTTAAAGCCTCAGAAGCCAAAGTGACGTTATTATCAACAAACGATTTCACTTGTACCGAATATATTTTTTCTTTCTGCAAGAACTCTTTAGCTAAATAGAATTCTTTTACAAGGCTCAGTTCTTCGTTCTGCTCTTTTAAATTTTCTAAACGAGTTCTAATGGCATCAACGCTATCAATAGAGGTCAACACTAAATCATTAGATGTTTTTCTATTAAAACCACCTGAACTTGACAAACCTGCTGTAAATGAGGTAAATGCCAAACCACCAATTAAAAAAAGACCTGTAACCCCAGCGAATATATTTCGCTGAATTTTACTCTTTTTAAGTTCTTTATTCTTGAACTTGATTTGATCTAATAAACGCTCATTGATAATTTGAGCTTTATCGACGTCTTTATGTAATTCTAGTAAATCGCTTTCTTCTATAAAGGGCATATACAGGGGTAATTTTTACGCTTAAAACCTAAATGTAAGTCAAAAATTGTGAATAACTTTTTAATTGATACAAAAATAAAATTAAATGTAACTTATTACAATAAACTAGTCACTTATTTAAGATATTCTGCTGAAAATCAAATATTAAATAATTTTCTTACGCTTTGTTTTAATCATCCAATAAGCTGATACCGTCAGATTCAATTTTTATTTTTCTATCCTTATATAATGTACCTAAACCTTTTTTAAATGTTTTCTTACTCATTTGAAAAACATCTCTAATTTCTTCTGGTGAAGATTTATCATGTAGTCCTAAAAAACCACCACTTTCAACTAACACTTCATATATTTTCTTAGCAGCAGGTTCTAACACCTTTGTACCTAATGGCTGTAACGAAATATCTAATTTGTTATCTTTTCTAATGGTCTTAATACAACCGGGTATAACATCACCAATATTAATAGGTTTAAAAACCTCATTAAAATAGACCAGACCTTTATGCCTTTCGTTTACAATTACCTCCCAACCTAAATCGGTTTGCCTGGTAACTACTAGGTTAACTCTTTCCCATTCTTTAAGATCAATGGTATCATTACTCAAAAATTTATCTAATTTATTAGAAGCAACCAACCTACCCGAACGCTCATCTAAATAACAGTGTACTACATACCACTGTCCTTCTTTCATTTTTACACGTTGCTCACGAAATGGCACTAATAGATGCTTTTCAAGACCCCATTGCATAAAAGCACCAAATTCATTGACTTCAGCTACTTGCAACAACCTAAACTCACCAAGCATAATATCTGGCTCTAGCGTAGTTGCCACAGGTCTTTCGTCATAATCTAAATAACAGAAAACTGTTATTTTCTCACCAATCTCATAATTGGTGGGTACATATTTATTTGGTAACAAAACATCATTTCCTTCTTCATCACCTAAAAAAAGACCTACACTAGTGTCTCTTAATATTTCTAGATTGTTTTTACGTCCTAATTCTATCATGTTGCAAAATTACATTTTAAATATTTAAAATCTTAACGTAAAAAAAAAGACCGTTACCAAAAATGGCAACGGTCTTTAAATTATTTGACATCTGACTATTTATCGTAAACAGATGCTTTTTTGAAATGTTGACAAAGCTTGTAATAGATTACTGCTCTATGCTTGTTTCTGTTAGAAGAACCGTATTTTTCCATAACAGTTGCAAGTGCTTCATCTAATTTAGCATTATCAGGAAGACCTAACTTTTTGATCAAGTAATTGTTCTTTACAGTATCCAATTCTTTTTGATCACTACCAGATACTTTAGAAGCATCGATATTGTAAATAGATGGTCCTAGACCAACAGTTACTTTCTTAAGCAAGTCCATATCTGCATTTTCACCAAATTTATCTTTGATGTCTGCAGCATACTTTTCAATTAAATCGTCTCTTTTACTCATGTTAAATGTGTTATAATTAATGGTTATTACCCCACTAAGATATGAAACGAAAATAATCAATCAAAATTTTATCGTTTTTTAATGTAGGCGTACTAATTTCCAGTAATTGCGGACGACCAGTTTCATTGAAAAACGTACATAATTCTTCTTTTAGTTCTTCGGATGATTTTGCCGTTCTATAATTGAAACCATACATAGCACAAAGATGCTCTGCTGACAACGAATGTCGTGTTTCAAAATACGTTTCAAACACCTCTGAATTCTCTTTTCCCGGTAGTATTCTAAAAATACCACCACCATTATTATTAATAACTATAATTCTAAAATTACTTTTTATGTAATTATTCCATAAGGCATTACTATCATAGAAAAAACTAAGGTCACCGGTAATAAATAGTGTGGGAGAACTGCTTGCCAAAGATGCCCCAATAGCTGTAGACGTGCTACCATCGATACCACTAGTACCTCTATTACAGAATACTTTTAGCGTAGGGTTAACATTAAATAACTGAGTATATCTAATAGTAGAACTATTTGCCAACTGCAACATATAATCATTAGGTACAGTTTCTAAAATATGGTTGAATGCTAAAAAATCTGAAAACGGAATCTCTTTTAAATAGTTTTCTCTTTTTAGCTCATATTGCTCTTTAACTACATTCCAATGAGAAAAATAATTACTTTCTAAAGTTGGGCTATCAGCATACATTTCATTAAAAAAATCATTAACCGAAATTTTAATATGTTCCTCTAAACAGAAAAAAGTATCGTTCGCAAATTGACCATCAATATGCCAATGGTGTTTTGGCGTAAAATTTCTTAAAAATGCCTTTACTTTTTTTGACACTATGAGTCCGCCAAAAGTTATTAGCACCTCTGGCTTCAATTTTTCAAATTCCAATTCCTTCTGCGCATGCATTTCTATGGGCGCAACTAGCGAATCTATACTATTAAAAAAACTAGGATGGTGAATGTTCGATGTTGTTTCAGTTAACACTATAACGCTAGGATCATTAGCTAACTTTTCTAAAACAATATCTTTAATAGCATCCGGAGTATTAACCCCTACTAATATCATTTTACGAATAGAAGAATTCCAAATATTCTTATGATGCTTTAAATATATAACACTGTCTAACTTAGCAGGTATAGCACTAATTTCTGAACATACCGAAGGTTCTTCGAGCGTATTATATAAAGGCTCTTCAAAAGGCGCATTTATATGAACCGGACAATTCGTAATAAAGGCAATTTCAAAAGCTCGGTTTAATTCTTCATCATTATAATTTTGCACTTCATGCTGAACATCATTGACCGCTTTACCATCGATCCATTCTGGTTTATAATGCATTACCTTATCGGTAGCATGGCTAACATCTTGTCTCAGGTTGGCAGAATATCTGATATGATTTTCAAAGATATTCTGCTGATTAATAGTTTGCCCATCTCCTATTCCTAATTTATAAACAGGTCTGTCAGCAGAAATAACTATTACCGGAATATTACTGAAATAAGCCTCTGCTACCGCCGGATAATAGTTTAAAAGTGCACTACCAGAGGTACATAAAACAACCACGGGCTCTTGCAACTGTTGCGCTAAGCCCAATGCAAAAAATGCAGCACAACGCTCGTCTACAATGCTGTAACAATGAAAAAACGGATTCTCTGCAAAAGCTATAGTAAGAGGCGCATTTCTAGAACCAGGCGAAATTATAATATTAGAAATATTCTTTGCTTGGCAATGCGAAACAATTGATTGTGCGGTAGGTATAGCGGAGTATTTCATGTAGTTCAAAAATACGACCAAAGCGGGTTATTACCCAAAAGTTAAGCGTCTATTTACTGTTCAGAATACGAAACATCGTCTTACTTTTTAAAGCAGTTTCTTCCCATTCCTTTTCAGGAATAGAGTCAGCGGTAATTCCGCCTCCAACATAAATTTCGGCTTTATCATTGAATAATTGCATACAGCGCAGATTCACAAAAAGTTCTGAAGTTTTCATTACACTTCGATACGCGCTATTCTCTTGATTTCTACGATTCTTATTTCTAGATAGCTCTGATTTCATATTCAGCTCACCAAGAAAACCTGTATAAAAAGTCCGCTCATACAATTCGTTTTCTAAAATAAACTTCTTTGCGTTTTTTAACGGACTCCCACATACAGCAGGCGTTGGGTGAAGTGCTTTTAAAACAGCACCAAATTTATTCGGGGCAAAAGTACCTTTCATTTCTGTTCGAAGATGCCAAAGCTGACCTGCCTTTACCGATTCTCGCTCAGAACTATTTAGAGATATCACTTTATCTTTTAAAGTATCAAAAATATAATCGGTTACTAGTTGCTGTTCATTTAATTCTTTATCAGACCATTGTGGCTTGGCGTCACCAATAGAATTCTGAGTACCTGCCAAAGACATTGTCGTAAATTGCGAACCGTTACTTTTCACCAAAATTTCTGGTGTAGCCCCCATCCAAGTTCCTATTTTAGGGTGGTGCCAGAAATAACAGAATGCATTTTTATATTCGTTAAGAATTCGCAGGTAAATATCAAAGTAATCATCTTTGCAATCAACTTCGATTTTTCTAGATAAAACTACTTTATTAAATTCACCTTCTCTGATTTCATGAATGGCATTCGATAGTAGCTTTTCATATCTAGCCTGCTCTAAAGTGTCACTTTCAGGTGTTTTATTCTCAATAGGTAAAGGCTCATGAGACCTATTTAATTGAACTTTTTCTACAGCATCCATTTTCAATACTATAGCACTTGAATTTAAATCGAACGGAGCAAAAACAAATCCGGTTTCGGTGAAATCTCTATCCTCATGAATAGCATCGTTGTCTTGAAAAACTCCGATCAATTCGGTATCATTAGGTTTGCTATACAAGACAAACGGCAACTGCTTTTTCAAGCAGTTTTCAGCTCGATTAAAAAGTTCATACACCATATTATACTTTAGGTAATGTAATTGTGGTTAATTTACATAGAGATATTAGCTGATCATCAACATTAGTAACCCTAATTTCCCATAACTGAGTAGTTCTACCCTTGTGTAAGATTGTTGCTTTAGCATAAACAAAACCTTCTTTTATGCTTTTTACGTGATTTGCAGAAATCTCTATACCTCGAACAAAAAATTTATTACCGTCTAAAAAAACATAAGATGCCGCACTACCAACACTTTCGGCCAGTGCTGCTGTTGCCCCACCATGTAAAACGCCATCTGGTTGATGTACTTTTGGTGTCACCGGCATTTTGGCTAACAAAAAATCTTCACCCACATCAATGTATTCAATATCTAAGGTCTCCATTAAGGTATTCTTAGAAGTTTCGTTACAAATCTTCAGAATTTTTTCTTTGTAGTCGTTCATCCTTTTTTTTGTAAAATTAAGCATTACATTACCAACAGAAAAGCTTGAATGAATTGTATACTTTATGGAAAACCAAATTAAAAATGTTACTTATAAAACTACAAACACGTACGAGACTTTAAATGAATTGCATAGTGATACCAAACGCGTGTGGATTGTTTTTCATGGGATAGGATTTTTGAGTCGTTTTTTTCTAAAGTATTTCAACGAGTTACCACCAAATGAAAATTACATTATTGCACCCCAAGCACCTTCTAAATATTATTTAAAGAATGAATATAAGCATGTAGGTGCAAGTTGGTTGACGAAAGAAAACACGGCACTTGAAACAGCTAATCTGTACAATTATTTAGATGCTGTTTTAGAAAATGAAAAATTACCCGCTGATTGTAAAATTATTTTCTTCGGATTTTCGCAAGGCATTTCAATAGCATTACGGTATTTGGCGTATTCTAAACTGACGTGCTCAAAACTGATTCTTTATGCAGGCGGAATACCTACGGAATTGAAAAAATCAGATTTTACACATTTAAAAAGTGATACCGAGATTATTTCAGTTTTTGGAAACGAGGATCAATACTTAACCCCAGCCAAAGCAATAAAAGAGAACAATAAACTTAAAATCCTTTTTGGTGATAATGTACAATTCATCTCTTTTGATGGCGGACACGAGGTTAAAAAAGAAATTATAAATCAACTGGCGGAATGAACAACACACCAACTTTAGAAAATGAACGAGTTATATTGAGTCCGTTAACCATAAACAATTTTGAAAAGCTTATTTCCATTGCATCTCAAGATAAGCTAGTTCAATATTCACCTTCTGATATTGCAACACCTGCAAGTTTTAAAAACTATGTAGAAACCGCCTTAGAACAGCAACAAGCAGGCACTAGCATACCATTCATTATTTATGATAGAAAGTATAACGCTTTTGCAGGTTGTACCCGTTTTATGAATATAAATTCCAAAAACAAAGTTTTGCATATTGGTTCTACTTGGATCGGACGTGAATTTCAAGGTACCGGGTTGAACACCCAAATGAAAAAATTAATGCTTGAATATGCCTTTACTACCATGGATTTTGAAAAAGTGGAATTCCGTGTAGATGAAAGAAATATGGCTTCAAGAAAAGCAGTTGAAAAACTCGGCTGCACCTTAGAAGGCATTCTCCGAAAAGATGTTTATCTACTAAATGGCTTTAAAAGAAATACGTGTTGCTATGGTCTTTTGCGAGAAGAATGGCAAACTAATCACAATTAGTTTTACTCTTCTATAACTTTAGCTTCAGCTGGGTAATAAGTGATTTTTCTAGTAATGTATGTGTTATCAGGTGTGACAATTTGTTTAATCCAGTTGCCTTCTATCTTTTTATCATATTGATAGATGTATTCTTTCTTTATAATACCAGCACCTCTTTTTGCCGTTTCAGAAACCAACATGCCTATGTCATCATAGATATAACTAGTTCTCGTAGTTGGCTCAAATTTCTTCGCTTGCACATTATATTCGAATTCTTGCTGCGCCATTAATCTTCCATCCAAGGTAAATACTTCTTCAAAGGCAAAGTTTTCATCCCCTTTTACATATTCTTTGGTCAAAATAATTCTTTGTTCAGGTCTATTTTTAGGCTTTTGGGTAGACGTACGAATTGATTTCAACGGCACATCGTTTAGTAAATAAGTAACGGTATTTTCCCCTTGAAACTTCTTATGTTCAATCTGTGTTACATCTGTACCATCATTGTTGGTTCTTTTTATACTGGTTAAATCGCCAAATTCATCATACACATATATGTATTCATCTAAGAACTGTTTATCATATGAAAAAATTCGTTCTTGAATTTTCATTGTATCGGTAGAATCGATAGAATAAAAATGAGCAATAGAAGTACTGGCATCGAACGTATTAATTCTGTAAGACTCTGAACGCTTTTCTAAAAGTTCACCATTACTATATTTGTAATACACAGCGTCATAATCTTGATCGTTGTATCTCGTAACTGATTTCGTTAAAAATCCCTTTTTATTAAAATCATATTCCTCTTTACCATAATCGGTACTTACCAAACATGATTTCACATTCCCCTTCAAATCAAAATCTTCAAGGGTGAAAATCTGGATTTCTTGACCTTGCAAATTCTGAACTATTGCGATAACAATGATAAAAAGAGTCCGAAAGTATTTTTTAATCATACTGCAAAATTACTTTATTATAACTAGGGATAAAAAAATATGATGTAAAAGTAAAAAGGGACGGTATATACCGTCCCTTTTCTATAATAACTTAAAGTTATATTATTTAACTTCTTCGAAGTCTACGTCTTCAACGTTATCACTTTCAGCACCACCTTCAGCAGTTGGCTCTCCTTGAGCAGCACCACCTTGTCCATCAGCTTGCGCTTTGTACATTTCTTCAGATGCAACTTTCCAAGCTTCGTTGATTTTATCTAAAGCAGGTGCTATAACAGCCAAATCTTTAGTTTCATATGCAGCTTTTAATTCTGCCAAAGCATCTTCAATTGGTTTTTTCTTATCGTCAGATAATTTATCTCCAAATTCTTTAAGTTGAGATTCGGTTTGGAAAATAATTCCATCTGCTTCGTTCAACTTATCTGCAGTTTCTTTCGCTTTTTTATCAGATTCAGCATTTGCTTCAGCTTCAGCTTTCATCTTCTTGATTTCTTCTTCAGTTAAACCAGAAGAAGCTTCAATACGAATATCCTGAGTTTTGTTCGTTGCCTTATCAGTTGCAGAAACTTTAATGATACCGTTAGCATCAATATCAAAAGTTACTTCAATTTGAGGTGTTCCTCTTTGTGCTGGTGGAAGACCATCTAAATGGAATCTACCGATTGTTTTGTTATCAGGTGCCATTGGTCTTTCACCTTGTAACACGTGAATCTCAACTGACGGCTGATTGTCAGATGCAGTAGAGAATACTTGCGATTTCTTTGTAGGAATCGTTGTGTTAGACTCTATTAATTTTGTCATTACACCACCCATAGTTTCTATACCTAAAGAAAGCGGAGTAACATCTAATAACAATACATCTTTTACATCACCTGTTAAAACACCACCTTGTATTGCAGCACCTACGGCTACAACCTCATCTGGGTTAACACCTTTATTAGGCTTCTTACCGAAGAATTTCTCAACAGCCTCTTGTACTGCAGGTATTCTTGTAGAACCACCAACTAAGATAATTTCATCAATATCACTATTCTTTAAACCAGCTGCCTTCATTGCACTTGCACATGGCTCAATAGTTCTTTTTACCAAGTCAGCAATTAATTGCTCGAATTTTGATCTTGTCAAAGTTCTAACTAAGTGCTTTGGTCCTGAAGCCGTGGCTGTAACGTATGGTAAGTTGATTTCTGTTTGTGCGGAAGATGATAATTCAATCTTAGCTTTCTCAGCAGCTTCACGTAAACGTTGTAAAGCCATTGCATCTTTTCTAAGGTCCATATCTTCTTCAGACTTGAACTCATCAGCCAACCAATCAATAATTTTTTGATCAACATCATCACCACCTAAGTGAGTATCACCATCAGTAGCCAATACTTCAAAAACACCATCTCCTAATTCTAAGATAGATACATCATGCGTACCACCACCAAAATCAAAAACAACTATTTTTTGTTCCGTATCTTTCTTGTCCATACCGTACGCTAAAGACGCAGCAGTTGGCTCGTTGATAATACGCTCTACAGTTAAACCTGCAATTTCACCAGCTTCTTTCGTAGCTTGTCTTTGTGCATCGTTAAAGTATGCAGGTACAGTAATTACCGCACGAGTAACTTCTTGACCTAAATAATCTTCTGCAGTTTTCTTCATTTTCTGAAGAATCATTGCAGATAATTCTTGAGGAGAATATAAACGACCGTCTATATCAACTCTAGGTGTATCATTATCACCTTTTACTACTTTATAAGGTACTCTTCCAGCTTCTTTACTAGATTCTGAATACTTGTTACCCATAAACCTTTTAATAGAATAAATGGTTTTTGTAGGGTTGGTTACTGCCTGTCTTTTAGCTGGATCACCAACTTTAATTTCACCACCTTCAACAAAAGCGATAACAGACGGTGTTGTTCTTTTTCCTTCTGCATTCGGTATTACTACTGCCTCATTACCTTCCATTACGGAAACACAGGAGTTTGTAGTACCCAAATCTATTCCTATAATCTTACTCATTTTATATGTTTTAAATTAAGTGCTTTATTTTACAATCGATTTGTAAATGACAAACAATATGCCAAGCAAGAAAAACTGACATGATGTCATTAATCGTCATTATTTATTAAAAAATATGCCATTTTAGTATAGTTAATACGTGTTTTAAACATTGTACCTTAGCCAATAAATAACTTTGATTTGGAAATAGAAAGTATAAGTGTTTTCGATATGCTAAAAATTGGCGTAGGTCCTTCAAGTTCCCACACGCTCGGTCCATGGCGCGCTGCCGAAAGGTGGTTGGCTCGTTTAAACTCGAAAGACAATCTCGAAAAAGTAGAAGAAGTCGAGGTTCACTTATATGGTTCGTTATCATTAACAGGTAAGGGCCATGCCACTGACTATGCCGTTATGTTAGGGTTATTAGGTGCTGATCCAGAATTAGTACCTATCGATAAAATAGACTCTTTAATACAGACGATTAAGAACGAACATGTTTTACATTTAGATGGTAAATATCAAATTACGTTCGATCCAAAACAGCACATTATATTTAATAGGGAGTTTCTACCTTTTCATGCCAACGGATTAACCTTTAAGGCAAAACTGAAATCTGGCAGATTAATATCAAAAACATACTACTCTATAGGCGGCGGTTTCGTTATTAGTGAAGAACGAAAGAATGCCAAACGGAAGGTTGACATGTTCAATAAATTTCCTTTTCCTATTCAGAAAGGAACCGAACTACTTGAATTTTGTAATAGTGAAAATCTACCAATCTCTGAGATTGTTTTACAGAACGAAAGATCTTTACGAGATGATGAGAAGATCGATTATGAATTAAACCGCATTTGGTCTACCATGTTAGAATGCATGTATTCCGGATGCCATACAGAAGGTATTTTACCTGGCGGATTAAATGTTAAGCGCAGGGCTTTTGAAATGCATAGCAAACTCAAAAGTGACCTGCCCTACTCCACTCCCGAAGAATGGTTACAGACCATACGCCAGACAGAAGTAAAATTTCGTCAAATATTACAATGGGTAAGTTGTTTTGCTCTTAGTGTAAATGAGGTAAATGCATCTTTAGGTCGTGTTGTTACTGCACCTACAAATGGTAGCGCGGGCGTAATACCTGCTGTATTAATGTATTATATGGTCATTGAAAACCATGCAGGCAATTTTGAACATGTAAAGCAATTTTTATTAGTAGCCGGCGAAATAGGAAGCATCTTTAAAAAAGGAGCTACCATATCGGCAGCTATGGGTGGCTGTCAAGCAGAAATTGGTGTATCGTCAGCTATGGGAGCAGGTGCACTTACCGAACTATTAGGTGGCACACCTGAACAGGTACTAATGGCAGCAGAAATTGCTATGGAGCATCATCTGGGACTCACCTGTGATCCTATCGGAGGTCTGGTTCAAATACCTTGTATTGAACGCAACTCTATGGGTGCCATAAAAGCTATTAATGCAGCCGAGCTTGCTTTGGGTTCTGATCCTTCAGCAGCAAAAGTACCGCTAGACAAGGTGGTACAGACCATGTGGGAAACCGCAAAAGACATGAGTTCTAAATATAAAGAAACCTCTGAAGGCGGATTGGCAGTTGGTGTTTTCTTGACTGATTGCTAAATCTGTTTTAAAAAGAAGCTCCTTTTAATTTGTAGTTGTATAAATGGATGTCCTTTTTTTATAAGCCGATATTCCGCTAACTTTAATATATGAAAAACCTGATTTCTGAAAGGGTAGCCGACTTTATAAAAAACTACCCGCCATTTAATCTTCTTGACAGCAAATCGATATTTCAGCTTGCTGAACAAGTGCTAATTGTCTACAAAGAAAAGAACAGTATTATTTTTAAGGTAGATGAACCTCAACATGCTCATTTTTACTTAGTTCATAAAGGTGCCGTTACCTTGAACAACGCTGCATCTTCGAATGTTCTTGACTATTGCGATGAAGGTGATATTTTTGGGTTACGCCCTCTCTTTGCCAATGAAAATTATAAGTTAGAAGCTAGAGCACATGAAGAATGCATTCTCTACGGAATCCCCATTGATATTTTTAAACCTATTGCAAAGAAGAACGAGCAGGTAAGCATTTTTTTGATGGAGAGTTTTGCCTCCAATACCCGCAACCCGTATGCAAAAGACCAAAAAGGGCAACTCTTCGATAATGAAGATGAAGAAGAAGTCACAAAAGAGGTCGTATTACCTGATCTACAATTAGCCAGCTACTCAAAAAAATTGGTGACTTGTTCTACAAGAACTACCATTAAAAAAGCTGCCGATATCATGTCAAAAAAGAAAATCGGCTCTATTCTGGTTACTAGCAACGATTTACCTGTAGGTATAATAACAGATAAAGATTTTAGAAATAAAGTAATTTCTGGTGAGCAGCCCATTACTGCTTCGGTAAAGTCTATAATGACCGCACCAGTAATCACTTACCCTAAAAATCTAACAATAACCCAAGCACAAATGGCAATGATGAAAAGCAACATCAGTCATTTGGTCATTACCCAAGACGGCACCCCAAATTCTACTGCATTAGGTATTTTATCTAAGCATGACGTTATGGTTTCGTTAGGTGACAACCCAGCCGTTTTGGTAAAAGCCATTAAACGTACCTCAAAAATTAAAAAGATAAAGCAGATTAGAAAAAGTGTGATGGTGCTTTTGAGCGGGTATTTAGAGCAAAATATTCCGTTAGGATTAATTGCTAAAATTATCTCAGAACTAAATGATACCTGTATAAAACAGGTTGTTGAAATTTCTCTTGCAAGAATGGACACTCCACCACCTGTAAAATTTGCATGGTTGGCATTAGGAAGTCAAGGTAGAAGCGAGCAACTTTTACATACGGATCAAGATAACGCCTTGGTCTTTGAAGATGTTCCTGAAGAGGAATTACCAAAAACTACGACATACTTTTTAGAACTTTCAAAGCATATAACCAAAGCATTAAATACCATAGGTTACGAATACTGCCCTGCAGATATGATGGCATCTAATCCTAAATGGTGCTTAAGCTTACAAGAATGGAAAAATAGATTATCTTATTGGATTGGTAACCCCGGACCGAACGAGGTTTTAATGTCCTCCATATTTTTCGATTACAGCTTGGCATATGGCGAGCGTAGTTTATTGGACAATATGTCCGAACACATATTCAGAACTGTTGGTAATTACCCCATTTTCTTAGTGCACTTGGCAAATGGCGCATTACAGAGTCCGTCACCAACAGGCTTTTTCAGGCAATTTGTTGTAGAGCAAGATGGGCAACACAAAGATACTTTCGACCTAAAAAGCAGAGCATTAAGACCTTTAATCGATGCTGCCAGGGTTTTGATACTATCGCATTCTGTAAAAGCAATTAGCAATACGTGGGAAAGGTATGAGAAGTTGGCAGAACTAGAACCAAATAATCAAGAGTTGTACATGGCTTGCTCTTATGCCACTAAAGCATTATTGAAGTTTAGAACACGACAAGGGTTGGCTAATCATGATTCAGGACGATTCATTCAATTGGATCAATTGAGTAAGCAAGAAAAAATGAAATTGAAGCGCACCTTTAAGGCAATTAAAGAGATTCAAGAATTGATAACCCTACGTTTTAAGGTTACTAATATTTTAGGCTAATGGGATTATTTAGAAAAACACCTAAAAATCTACCGGAATTTTGGGTAAACTACGCCGATTTATTTAAGGAGACTCAAAACAAAAATTTTGAAGATCTTGTATTTGTTGTTTTAGATACCGAAACAACGGGGTTTAGCTTTGAAGAAGACCGAATACTATCTATTGGTGCCGTAAAAATAAAAAAAGAAACCATATCTGTTCAAGAAGTTTTTGATATTTATCTTGAGCAAGAAAAATTCAATAAGGACACAGTACATGTACACGGACTCTTGAAAAACGGGCAACGGGACTGTATTGGTGAAATTTTGGCACTTGAGAAATTTCTGGAGTATGTAGGTAATGCCGTTATAGTAGCACACCATGCCAGTTTTGACATGGGTATGCTTAATACGGCATTAGAAAGAAATGGCTTACCTAAATTAAAAAACACCGTATTGGATACGGGAGTTATCTATAAAAAAACCCTTATAAAATCGTATTTAGTTCAGCCAAAAACTAATTATACATTAGATGAGCTTGCCGATAAATTTTCAATATCTAAAAAGGATAGACATACCGCATTAGGCGACGCTTATATAACGGCAGTCGCCTTCTTAAAAATAATTTCTCGCTTAAAGGAAAAGAAAAATTTCTCGCTTAAATATTTACTTAGATAGTCTTTTAAAGACTCTCCAAATAATTCAATACATTTCTATTGATACGTTCATTAATGTGTGTAGTATCTGCCTTAACAAAAGGCTCACCCGTAATATGCTCGTAAAGTTCAATATAGCGTTCAGAAACTGAATCAATATACTCATCGGTCATGTGCGGTACCGTTTGTCCTTCTAAACCTTGAAAGTTATTTGAAATTAACCACTGCCTTACAAACTCTTTAGAAAGTTGCTTTTGAGGTTGGTCGGTATCTTGTCGTTGTTGATATCCGTCAGAATAAAAATATCTTGATGAATCGGGAGTGTGTATCTCATCAATCAATACGATTTTACCCTCTTTTGTTTTTCCGAATTCATATTTAGTATCCACCAAAATCAATCCTCTTTCGGCAGCTATCTCCGTTCCTCTTTGAAAAAGTGCGTAGGTATACTTTTCTAATACCGCATAATCATCCGCAGAAACTATTCCTTTACTTAAAATATCCTCTTTAGAGATATCTTCATCATGGTCTCCCATTTCTGCCTTGGTTGCAGGAGTAATAATGGGACTAGGAAATTTATCATTCTCTTTCATTCCCTCGGGCATTGCAACGCCACAAAGCATTCTTTTACCGAGTTTGTATTCTCTAGCCGCGTGACCAGATAAATAACCACGAATAACCATTTCAATTTTAAATGGCTCGCAAGCAACACCAACAGCCACATTTGGATCTGGGGTAGCAGTTAACCAATTAGGTACAATATCTTCGGTAGAAGCCATCATTTGAGTAGCGATCTGGTTTAGAATTTGACCTTTATACGGTATACCCTTTGGCATCACCACATCAAAAGCAGACAACCTATCTGTAGCCACCATGACCAACATATCGTTCTCTAAAGTATATACAGATCTTACTTTGCCTTTATAGACATTCTTTTGACCTGGAAAATTGAATTCTGTTTCGTAAATAGTATTCTTTGACATGTAAAATTTTAATTGTGATGTTCAATAGTTTTGTAAGCCTCAATAACTTCTTTTACAAGTTTATGACGGATAACGTCTTTATCATCCAAGTAAATAACTTCTATACCAGGAACGTTTTGCAAAATTAATAAAGCTTCTTTCAATCCGGATATAGTTCTTCTAGGTAAATCAATTTGTCCTGGGTCACCAGTAATTAAAAACCTTGCATTTCTACCCATTCTAGTCAAGAACATTTTCATTTGTGCATGCGTAGTATTCTGAGCTTCATCTAAAATAACAAATGCATTATCTAAAGTTCTACCACGCATAAATGCCATAGGGGCAATTTGTATGGTACCGTTTTCAATATAATGTACCAGTTTCTCTGCAGGGATCATATCTCTAAGCGCATCGTACAAGGGTTGCATATAAGGATCTAGTTTCTCTTTTAAATCTCCCGGTAAAAAACCTAAATTCTCACCCGCTTCAACGGCGGGTCTGGTTAAAATAATTTTCTTAACCTGTTTCTCCTTTAAAGCCTTTACAGCGAGTGCAACACCCGTATAGGTTTTACCTGTACCGGCGGGGCCAATAGCAAAAACCATATCGTTCTTTTTAGAGGCATCAACTAATCGACGTTGATTGGCAGTCTGGGCTTTTATCAATCTACCACTTACACCATGCACCAGTGTTTCGCCGCTATTCTTTGAAGATTTAATCTCGTCGTCTTCAGAACTGGTTAAAAGCCTTTCAATGCTATTCTCATCTAATTTATTGTACTTGACAAAATGTTGCGTAAGTAAATCGAAACGTTTTTCGAACTCTTCTAAAAGTTCTTGATCTCCGAAAACCTTTATCTTATTGCCACGGGCAACTATCTTCAGCTTCGGAAAAAATTTTTTCAATAAATCAATATGCTCATTTTGCTGCCCAAAAAACTCTCTCGGGCTAATTTCGGTAAGTTCTAGAATTATCTCGTTCAAACAGTCAGTTTTATTATGATTTATAGTTAGCGAAGAATATTTTTAATCGCTGTTTTTTGTTTAATTTTGTATATCAAATTTAAGCAAATTTTAAGTTCGACTAACCAAAAACATATCAACATTGCTGTATGGCAATCATCACCCTAACAACAGATTTCGGATTAAAAGATCACTTTGTAGCTGTATTAAAAGGCTCCATATATACAGAATTACCTGATGCTAAAATTGTTGATATTTCGCATGACATCATGCCGTTCAATATTCAAGAGTGCGCTTATATATTATCCAATTCATACAAAAGTTTTCCGAAGGGCACCATACATATTGTAGGTGTAGACTCAGAAGAAACGCCAGATAACAAGCATGTAGTCGCGCTTGTAAACGGACATTATTTTATTAGTGCAAACACCGGGGTCATTGGGCTTATCACCTCTGAAATGACTCCAGAAAAGGTGGTTGAAATTAACCTGCCCGACTCCATTGCAAATTCCTTTCCTGTTTTAAATGTGTTTATTCAGGTAGCGTGTCATATTGCCCGTGGTGGTACATTAGAAATTGTAGGCAAACCATTTACAGACCTAAATGATTTACGTGAGTTTTCTCCAAGAATTACAGAAGACGGCAAAAAGATTATTGGCAGTGTTATTTATATTGATAACTATGGCAATGTAGTTACCAATATTCGTAAAAATTTATTCGATGCCTACCGCAAAGACAAAGATTTTACCTTGTTTGTGCGAAATCATAAGATTACCAAGATTCACAAAACATATAACGACTTTATAGATTACAGTCTTGAAAAATCTCAGCGTAAAAGTGCTGGCGATTTATTGGCTATATTTAATTCATCAGATTTCATTGAGCTGGCGATATACAAGAGCAATCTTACTACAGTTGGTGGTGCCTCTACCCTATTAGGATTAGATTACAGAGACACTATCATGATAGATTTCGAATAGATGCAGATGCGAGGACTTGTAGAAAATTTAATCGTAATTTCAACAATAACCTAAATGGCAAAAGTTAATAACTAATTGACAAAAATGAATATAACAGGCTTAATGTAGTAATACCTAGTGCTATACAACGCACGTACCAAGTATAAACTGTTAATAAGTTTGTTTCCTTAAAAAGGGCAATTAAAATATCTTTGTTGGTAACTAAAACTGCCAACGATCAGGAGTTTAAACCTATTTCTTTTGAAAACTTCAATTGAAATATCAATAAAAAATAAAGAATGAAATTTATAGTTTCAAGTACCTATTTGCTAAAACAACTTCAAATATTAGGAGGTGTTATTAATAACAGTAACACGTTACCTATTTTAGATAATTTTCTGTTCGATTTGCAAAAGGATAAACTAACTGTGTCAGCCTCTGATTTAGAAACGACCATGAGTTCGGTTATTAAAGTAGATTCAGATAGCGAAGGTACTATTGCAGTACCGGCAAGATTGCTTTTAGAAACCTTGAAAACTTTTCCTGAGCAACCACTAACGTTTGTTGTTGAAGATAACAATACGGTAGAAATTAGCTCTAACCATGGTAAATATGCTTTAGCTTATGCAGACGGAGCAGAATTTCCAAAAGCAGTTGAATTAGCTAGTCCTAGTTCTACGACATTGCTTGGTGATATTTTAGCAACAGCTATCAATAAAACTATTTTTGCAGCCGGTAACGATGATTTAAGACCTGTAATGAGCGGTGTCTTTTTTCAGTTTTCTACAGAGAACTTAACTTTTGTTGCTACCGATGCGCATAAATTAGTGAAATACCAACGTACCGATGTTAGAGCATCGCAAGTAGCGGAATTCATTATGCCTAAAAAACCCTTGACTTTATTAAAAGGTATACTGGCAGGCAGCGAATCTGATGTACTAATCGAGTACAACGAGAGCAATGCGAAATTTAGCTTTGAAGAAACTGAATTGATCTGTAGACTAATTGATGGTAAATACCCTAACTATGAAGCGGTAATACCAAAAGAGAATCCGAATAAACTTACTATCGCTAGAAATCAATTTTTGAGCTCAGTAAGAAGGGTTTCTATATTCTCGAATAAGACAACACATCAAATACGCTTAAAGATAGCGGGTGCAGAGTTAAATATTTCTGCAGAAGATATTGATTACTCGAACAAAGCTGAAGAAAGATTAACATGTTCTTACCAAGGGGATGATATGCAAATTGGCTTTAACTCAAGATTCTTAACAGAAATGTTGAACAATTTAGGTTCTGATGAAGTTTCTTTAGAAATGAGTCTTCCTAATCGTGCAGGTATACTTACACCTACCGATGGTTTAGATGAAGGTGAATTTGTAACTATGTTAGTAATGCCAGTTATGCTTAACAGCTAAAACTTAATATTCATAAATTAAAAAGGGTCAGTTTTTAAACTGACCCTTTTTTTTTGCTTTATTATTTACTTAAGAGATAAACCGTATGGTAGCAAAGTAACTCGGCGATTCTCCGTTACTAGCTTTTATTGCATTTACTGCCGGCATTACAATTGATAAAATTCCTGCGAATATTAATAATAAGATTCCGAGTCCGAACAAAAAGATTCCAGGTATACCTATTACAAGATATAAAAGTAACGTTAACTGAAAGTTGATTACCGATTTACCATGCTCATCCATACCTATAACAGAATCTTTGGTCGTTAGCCAAATTACTAGGGGTATTATGAGTCCGCCAAATCCTGTTACAAAATCTAAATATTGAGATAAATGAGTAATCACCAACAAATTCCTGTCTTCACGAACAACTACTGCGTTTTTATTTACTAGTTCCATTTTTGATTGATTTAATGATGAATACTAGAAATAAGACGCATAAAGTCGCAAATTGTTACATTTTTTAAAAAAATTATAGTTTTCTGCTCAATTTTTTAAGCTTCTCCTGCTCCTTCATAATCTTCATTTGACTCTTGGCAACCTTATCTTCGATTTTTTGAATATCGACAGGAGAAAGCGTTCCTTTCAGCTTCCCTTTCTCAAGTTGAGTTTTTAATTTTTCAACCTGCCTTTCTTGTTTAGAAATAGATTTACTTTTAGCATCTATTTGCTTTTTTAGCTTCTCTTCTTTCTTTTTCGCTGCATCTTTTTTCTTTTGCGCTGCAGCTTCCTTTTTTTCTTTTTTGGCGTCAGCTTCTGCTTTTTCAACTTTCTTTTTCACCTCTTCCATTTCCTTTTCTTGTGTAACTGTAATTTCACCAGTTGGCTCAGGAACATCGGTTTGAGCGATACCAAAAGAAGAAACAAATAAGAACACTAACAATACAACAACCTTTTCATTTTTTTAATTACATTTTATACCATGCGAAATTACTATATAATTATATACTGAAAACAAAATGCTTTTAAATTAAGAAAACTACAACAGTTAATAATTGATTATTTTTGCAGCATGATTCAAAACGATACCATAATAGCATTAGCAACTCCTGCAGGATCAGGAGCCATTGCAATTATTAGACTTTCTGGTGAAGATGCAATTAAGATTGCTTCAGCACATTTTGAATCAGTTTCAGGCAAAGTTCTTGGAGACCAAAACGGTCACACCATACACTTAGGATACATAAAAGATGGCGAAAATGTACTGGACCAAGCACTTGTATCTATTTTTAAGAATCCCCATTCCTATACAGGAGAAAACATTATAGAAATATCTTGCCACGGCTCACCTTATATACAACAACAAATTATTCAACTATTTCTTAGAAATGGCTGTAGAACAGCAGATGCAGGTGAGTTTACGTTAAGAGCATTCTTGAATGGTAAGATGGATTTAAGCCAGGCAGAAGCTGTTGCAGATTTAATCTCAAGTGATAATGCCGCTAGCCATCAAATAGCAGTTCAACAAATGCGTGGCGGATTCAGCAATGAAATAAAGCAGTTGCGAACAGAATTATTGAATTTTGCTTCTTTAATTGAACTAGAGCTAGATTTCTCTGAAGAAGATGTAGAATTTGCGGACCGTACAGAATTTAAAAAGCTTTTAACACGAATTCAGAAAGTATTACAAGGACTAATCGATTCTTTTGCAGTTGGTAATGTGATTAAAAACGGGATTCCGGTTGCTATCGTAGGCGAACCCAATGTTGGGAAATCAACACTTTTAAACGCATTTTTAAATGAAGAGCGCGCATTAGTATCAGATATTGCTGGTACCACACGTGATACCATCGAAGATGAAATTTCTATAGGGGGAATAGGGTTTCGATTTATTGATACGGCAGGAATTCGCGAGACCCAAGATGTTGTTGAAGGAATGGGCATTAAAAGAACCTTCGAAAAAATAGAACAAGCACAAGTAGTTTTATTATTGGTTGACGGCTCAAAGTTATTAGCAGACGACAAAAAATTGAAGAATATTGTTATCGATTTTGAAAAGATAAAAAATCAGAATCCGCAGAAACCTTTATTATTATTGATAAATAAAGCAGACACCATTACAACTGCTGATAAAGAGAAAATTAGTTTTCATTTACAAAATGTCAGATACCTATCAGCCAAATCAGGCGAAGGAGTTGGGGAGTTAAAAAACAGCCTTTTAGAATTTGTAAATACCGGTGCCCTTCGTAATAATGAAACAATTGTAACCAATACACGCCATTACAATTCACTACTCAAAGCTTTAGAGGAAATAGAAAAGGTGCAATTTGGAATGAAGGCAGAACTCTCAAGTGACCTTATGGCCATCGATGTCAAAGAAGCTCTATATCACTTAGGCGAAATCACAGGACAAGTAACCAATGATGAGTTGTTAGGAAATATTTTTGCTAATTTTTGTATCGGGAAGTAATCGCCAATTTCATTTGATGTCATTTGGTTTCATTTGACTGTAAATCAGTTATTTACAAAAATTTTAACATTCTTATATTTTCCTTTTTCACCCTATTTTCATATATTTTTACACCTTATTTACACCTCGAGCGGTTTTTTGCTTCCGAGGTGTAAAAATTTACACCTCGGAAGTGATAATACGTGAATATTAATTTAGTATTCTATTGACTTATAACTAATTAAGTCCAAAATGGAATTATTTTCGAGGTGTAAAAAAGGTGTAAAAACCGTGCTTTTTTGGTCGATTTGCCAAAAAAATCACATTTAGGCTAATAAATTGTAAGATTCTGATTTACAGCATCTTATTGATTACTTGATAGATGTAATGAAAAACAGGAAAAATAAAATTTACACCTCAAAATCACGATTATGAAGATAACACTCAAACAAAAAAAGCTAAAGGGCAGAAAATCAAGCTTATACCTTGAATTGTACAATGGGTATCGGAAGGATAAAAAAGGGGATATTAGGCATTTAAGAAACTTTGAATACCTAAAACTTTATATAGTAGACGACCCTCAAAATGCAGAAGAAGTAAGAAAAAACAAAGAAGCTTTACAGATGGCGGAACAAATTCTTACCATTCGCCAGTCAGATTTAATAACAGGCAAATACAATATGAAAAATGAAAGGAAAGGAGCAATAACTTTCCTAGATTATTTTAGACACCTCAAAGAAGAACGCTATGAGAGTAATTCCAACTATGGAAACTGGGATGCAGCATTAAAGCATATTGAAAAATTCTGTCCAGAACATGTGCGACTTAATGATATTGATACCAATTTTGTCAAGAACTTCAAAAAGTACATAGACACTCAGGCTAAAACAAAAAGTGGCACTCCCCTATCACAAAATTCAAAGTATACCTATTTTAATAAATTTAGAGCTGCATTAAGAGAAGCATATAACGAAAGTTTTATACAGGAGGATGTCATTAAGTCTGTCAAGACTTTTGCACAAGCTTAATCGCTAAGAGAATATCTTACCTATTCTGAACTACAATCGCTATCCAATGCCTACTGTAAATATCCCGTTTTAAAAGAATGCCTTCATTTTTAGCTGTCTAACAGGACTTAGATGGAGCGATATTGATAAAATGAAATGGTCAGAAGTACGCGACGAAGAAAATGGTGCTAGGGTGATTTTTAGGCAAAAGAAAACAGATAGTGTTGAATACCTCTACATTTCCGCACAGGCGAGAAAACTCTTAGGAAGTCATCGAAGCCCTGATGAAAAAGTTTTTAAAGGCTTGAAATACGGTGCCCATTTCAATGCGCAAATTCTAACATGGTGCATGCGAGCGGGAATTACAAAGCATATTACCTTTCATAGCGCACGACATACTAATGCGGTACTGTTGTTGGAAAACGGAGCGGATATTTATACGGTATCAAAACGATTAGGACATCGAGAACTGAGAACTACCCAGATATACGCTAAAATTATTGACACAAAAATGAAGGCTGCAGCTAATATGATTCCTGAATTGGATATAAATTTTGGTTAGCAATGAACCTGTCAATGACGACATATCTACTCTTACTCTGCTTTACATATTTATATGTACGGTTACTAATTGTATACGTCAAGGTGTTTACCCGCTTTATGTTTAATGAACCTACCATATGGGATAAGTACATTGAAAAACCTAGGCTAGCTTTCTATATTGTAGGGCTGGTATTAATGCACGTAAGCTATCCAGAGCTACTGAGATATTTTACCAACCCTTACCACATTTTCCATTTTCTAAATTGGTTTATCTTTTTAGGAGGTATGCTTATCTGCCATAGTACTTGGTCTAAAAGATTTGAAAACATATTCATTCCTAGAATCAAGAAAAAACTGAAATCTAAAAGAAATTTCGGCATATCAATTTCTAAGCATCAATTGAGTGTATTATACAATGAGCTTATCAGATTTGATATGATTGATATTGAAAGTACTACATACGACGACTTTGAAAAAGTACTGTTGTTAGACTGGAAGGCGCACACTTCACAAATTCATTTCAATTTAGACGCACCAAGTTGTCGTGAGTTCTATGAACGTTTTAAAACGAAGTTTCCAAACAACTCCCTTAGCTTGACCGACTTCTTCGATAGGTCTGATACAATTCGCAGGGATGATGGAAAAACCTATACATATACCACCATTAAAAACGCCAAATTTAGAACACCAGTTTCTAAGCGAAACGATGATTTAAAAGTCATCTTTTCTAACCTTTAATGTCATTTTGTTTGCCTTTGCCCCAACTATGCATGCCATGTCTGCAATGCATGTATTTCTCTTTCCTTCCTTTTCTAGTTTAGTGTCAGAATTCTATTAGAAAGAACAAAAGTTTTTGTCGATTGTTTAATCAAAAAATACGAGTTAATGGACTATTTAGAACTAACAGAACGGCTCGACCGTATTGAACGTTTATTGGTAGCACATAAAGAAGTACTGACCTTCGAAGAAGCTTCTGAGTACGCAGGTATATCTCGAAGTTACCTTTACAAATTAACTGCTTCAAAAGATATTCCGCATTCAAAACCCAATGGTAAAATGATATTCTTTGAGAAGAAAAAACTCAATGAATGGCTACTTCGAAATCAAAGAAAATCAAATCAGGAAATTGAAAGGGAGGCTTTGAACTACACTTTTAAAAATCGAAAATTTTAGCACTAAAGTTACACGAAACTATGTCTAATTGAGGTGGTACTACTTATGATTTTGTTTGTGGATAGGGAGAAAAAAGAGAAAAATGGTTTGCGGTTGATTTAAGCGTCTGAGTAAGAATTCAAGATGTGTCATTGTCATGACAAATCTTGCTTTTGCTCCCGAAGGTCGCAAAAGGATAGGAACTGGTAATTAGGTTTTCGATATATGATTTAGCAAAAAGTACTTGTCAAATAACAACATAAAAAAACTAAAGTGAAGAAAGAGTTCGTACAATTTCGATGTTCGATTTATGAGAAGAAGCTCTTGAAAATCAAAGCCAAAAAGAGCGGACTATCCATAAGCGAATATTGTCGTCGTGCTGCTTTTAATGACCGGATAATCGAACGCCTTTCGGAAGAACAAATAACCACATATAAAATGCTGGCCAAGTATCAGAACAACTTTAAGCTCATCGGGAATATGTTCCGAAAACGTAATCCGAAATTGGCCGATGAAGTAACTCAATTGGCAAGTGAAATACGCCAACATCTTTTAAGTTTCAGAAAATGATAGGAATGGGAAAATCCATATCGCATACAGGAGCTTCCATGGGTTATGGATGGAATGAAGAAAAAGATGCCAAAGTGGTCTATCGAGAACATCTAGCAGGGGATAATCCAAAAGAGGTTACCCAAGAGTTTAAAATCATACAATCACAAAATCACAGATGTAAAAAGAACACGTTGAGTTTTGTGCTTAGTCCGACTATTGAAGATGGTCGCAAATTAAAGAACAAGCAGTTAACCAAAATTACGCAGCGATTTGTCAAGGAAATGAAATTGCAAGAGCGACAGGCGATTGCATTTGTGCATCGTGACAAAGAACATATTCACATCCATTTATATGTTAACCGTATCGGTTTTGATGGAAAAGCCTATAAAGACAATTATGTTGGAAAACGAAGCCAACAAGCAGCCGAAAAAGTGGCGCAGCAAATGGGCCTGACTACAGTTAGAGAAGTGCAACAAGGGAAATTGACTGAAGTCAAAAATATCCATTAGAAACATTAATTCATGTTGATGGGTTTACCGTTGGAGGAAAAGAAGAGGGTAAACAAGGCAGAAGTTATGATTCAAAAAAGAAAAAGGCAGTAATAGCAGTGGAGTTGACCGATAACAATAAAGTGAAAAGAGTTTACATCAAATCTATCGATGACTATTCCGCAAAATCGTTGACGCCAATATTTGAAGAACACATAAGTACATCTGCCAAAATAATAACAGATAAATGGAGAGGATATGAGCCCTTAAAAGGAAATTACGATATCGAACAGATATACAGTAATAATGGTGCTAATTTTAAACAACCGCACATTATAATCATGCAAGTCAAGTCATGGCTCAGAGCAATACCGACTCACGTGAGTAAATGGCATATTCAAGCTTATTTTGATGAATTTTGTTTTAGAATTAATCGTTCACAATTTAAAGGCAGCACCTTTCATAAAACAATTGTAAGAATGGTAGAAGCAAAACCAGTTTATCAAAATCAAATAAAACAGAGGCTAACCGTATAACTCAATAAATAGTAATTGGTAGTTTCATCACTTTGGTAAATTTTGGACTAGTGCTTCATATTTTATTTAACAAGTATCATTTTACTTGAGTTGCCGTCATATGTACTGACACGATAAATATATTTTCCTGTAGTCAAAGCCCCACCCTTTAAGGCGTCTTCGATATCTACAATATGAGATCCTTCCGTCATAAAACTATTTTTCAGGGTGCCCATTTGTTGTCCTAGGATATTATACAACTGGATATCAATATGCATCGCCCTGTTCAAATTCAAAGAAATCGATGGGCGACCTTCGTTATCATAAATTGGCGTGTGTGAATATTCTTCTGGAATATCTTCAATCTCTATAGGTCCATCTGAATCTGGATTTTCTGTATCGGAATCTACATCCGCGTCCGTAGTACAGGAAAAACCTAGGTCAATATTCTCATAAGAACCTCCGAGCGCGGCATCAACAAGGGACTTATCAATACAGAGCCATTGAGAAAGAACAGAAGCATATAATCTTCTAAAATCAATATTATACTTTAGGTTACCATTATTATCCAGATCAGAAAGACTAGGGTGTTCTCCAACAAACCCATTACCGTTTAGGGCCTTACCAAAAAATAAACAAGGTGCAGCGGTACCATGATCTGTACCATTGGACCCATTTTGGCTAACTCTACGACCGAACTCTGAAAAAGTCATACTCAAAACCTTCTCATCGTGGCCTGTTTGTTTTATGTCTTTATAAAAAGTGTCTACAGCTTTTGAAAATGTCCCTAAAAGTTCTGCATGCGTCTCCGTCTGATTTGCGTGCGTATCAAAACCTCCTAGGGTAGCCATATATGTTTTAGTACCTAAATTACCTTTGATTAAACGAGCTATAATAGCGAATTGTTTTGCGATGCTATTGTCCTCATATTCGACGATATTTTCTGTACTATTATAGGCAGCGCTTATTGCTCCAGAATAACTAAACGTAGAATTGTAGGTTGCCCTAAGAAATTCTCGATGCTTTCCGATTTTACAGGTACTATCTATGTTATTTATCTCGTATTTCACACCATTCTTTGCTACATCCTCTAACTCTTGCGGGTTTGATACTAAAAATGCATATTGTTGTTCTTCATAACTAAATAGTAAGTTGCCAACACTCCCTATTTGAATGGCTAGTGGATTTTCCGGTGGAGATGAAATAAAATCGGGATAGGCTTCATTAAAATATCCTCCTAGCCAGCCTTTAGTAAAATCATCCACATTGGTCTTACCCGTAGCCCATATATCCGACGATGTGAAATGGGATAAACTTCTTGGGTCATAACCTACTCCATGAGCTACCTTCATCAGACCCTCACCCCACATTGATTCCAAAGATTCCATGTGATTAGGAATTGAGAAATCATTATCAAGTTGAATTAAACTTTGTTCTTTGTGGTAAATTGTAGGTCTGTGATTGGCATAAGTATCGAAGTCGTATACGGGCACAATAGTATTTAGCCCATCGTTGCCCCCAGCAAAACGCACCAATATTAAAATATTATCATTTTCAGAAGTATTCAATGCCATTGCTAATGGTGATGAAGAAGAGGCACTAAGCATTTTACTGCCTAGTAGCATACTACCTGTACAACCAATCCCTAAAGCCTGCAAAAATGATCTTCTGCTCCACTCTTGATGTTCTTGGTCGTGTTCTTTTGAATGATTAACAGTTTTAAACATAAGTATTATTTTAATTGAAATTCAGGCAATTTTGTGATATAGTAAAGTAGTAGCTCAACTTGTTTTGGCACATCTGGATAGAACTGTAGATTCCATGTTCCGTCCGTAAAATAATTTTCTGGAACCACGGACTTAAATGTTTCTAAACCATTGATATATTCTTGGGCAGATAACACATCTTTTGGTAAAAACCAGTCTATTATAGCGCGGCTTACAAATGCTACATCCTCATGCTGGCCACCGGACAGTGCCAAGCCCAAATCCCTGAACTTCTCCTTGTCAAAAAGCCTATATTGTCTAGAGATGAAATCCTCTGCAGAAGACCATCTTCCAATGACCAACGGCGCACTAATCCAATCTTGCTCACCCTGCCAACCTTCTACGGATGGCGGGGCAAATATGTCTTGACCTACAGCTGTGGCATCCAAATTAATTTGTCTAATTTCTTCGGATGAATTATTATTTAATTGGGCTTCTTGAAGCAAACCAAGTAATAGATCATATGGGCTCTTTATAAAAACGTGCATGGCGTCATCACTAAAAAAGTGCTCACTTTTAAAAAGTTGACGAAGAAATGGTATCATTTCAAAATCGTTGTCTCTAAAATTTTGAGCCAAATCGTTTATAATGCTTTCATCTTGAGGAAGTTCAGGATGTACGAAGTAGAGATAAATTCTTTCAACAATATGTTTTGCTATATGTTCACCCCGTTCTTCAAATAGAATATCAATAACGTCGCTATAACCCCAATTGCCAGTTCTGCCAAAAATTGTTTTTTCACCATCATCAAAATTATCGGAATTAAATGTATATAAGGAGCAACGGGTGTCTTTTGCGGTATATCCGGTTAATGCCCTAGCGGTTTCCTCAATATCCGCTTGTTCATATCCATTTCCATCACCTAGCGTAAAAAGTTCATACAGCTCTCGAGCGTAATTTTCATTAGGGGATCCTTTTTTATTATCCTTGCCGTTCAGATAGTTCAACATTGCGGAATCGATACCTATTTCATGAACAAATGTCTTAAAATTGCCCAATGCGTTTTCTTGAAGTGTCTTTGTATATCTATATAACCATGAAGGACAGCGGTAAGTCGTTACATCAGTAACAAAATGGTTACTCCAAAAAAGAGTCATTTTGTCGCGTAAGCCATTAACTAACATGGCCTGCGATAGCTCGGTCTGCAAAAACAGCTTTTTTGCAAAAAGTTGAATCGAACTAACATCAAATTCATCGGCCCATTCAGGAGGAGGTATTATTGGCGCCGATATATGATCATTTATTAGTACATCAACAATATCCGCAGGATTTTCACTCAATAAGGCTTGTGCTTCAGTAGGTGAAATACCATAAGACATGCGTCGGTATAAATGTTTAATTCGGTCAAGATTCCATGGCCTTTCCACTGATGGGGTATAAGGGGTCAAAGAATTGGAGATACAGTTTAAGCTCATACGAATAGTCTTAAAAGGAGTTAATTATAGAGACTAAGATAACTACTTTATCGTTGATTTAGTATGATTCATCGACGAACGGTAAAATAAAAGAATTTATACGGCTATAAAATGTGTTTTTCTAGCCCGAATTGACCTTATGCCTTCAATACAGGATCCACGCGCAAAGTTTTTGGGTAAGATTTGGGTTGGTTCTGTCCTTTTATTGAACTTTGAAGGAAGATATTAAAATTTGTGAATGACAATAAACTCTTTACAAAAGGTGCGATTTGTAAAGAGTTACCAATTAATGGTGAGAATGATTAATTTAAACGGTCGCTATAGGTAGGCTAATTAGTGTTCTTCAGGAGCATAAATGAATGACCGTTGAAAGTAAACTGGAGCTTCAGTTTTAAAAGTCTAAATAAAGGTGGGTGGGTGTTGCACGAATGGGCTTCACGTCCCCAATATAAACCGATGGATAGAATTTATAAAACGCCCAAAATACAGAATACCAGGTTTAACCTCCTTTGTTAATGATTTAATAAGAGATATCAAAGCCGTTAAAAACGGAATTAACATGCCTTGGAGTAATTAGGACTGTCAAGGGTCATGTAAACCGAATAAAGAGTATAACAAGACAAATGTATGGCAGGTCTAGCTTTAACCTATTGCCTAAAAAGGTAATATTATCTCAAACTGGTTGATGTTTCCCCAAATATGAGGAAGAACCACTATGTCCGTCCTTTCCAGTATGCTAGCGTACTACCTCGTTGTAAAGTTCTGATATAACGAACGGCCGTATACGAGACCCGTATGTAGGGTGGTTTTAGAGGCAGACCGTGGGCTTTACGGCTCACGGCCGTCTATTACTCGATTGTGGTTTTGTTATTTTTTAAGGCGAACTTAAATCGACTTCCTGATTATTTGAAATAAAAAAGTCTAATTTTTTAAACAACATTATTTCGTGCTTAAAGTAAAATTTTTTAGCTATCAAATGTAATAATTAATTTAAATCAGATTACTGAAATAATTTTTCAAGTATTAACAAATTAAAAAACATCGCCTTTTTATGCACTTCATCGATGAAATTGCATGGAGTGTACGCAATTAAATCATCTTAGCAAAAAATTAGGTTTTAATTAACTTTTTACCATGGACCGTGTTGTTGAAAATCATGAATGTGAATTCAAAATTTTCAACTTTTAAAAAGTCTGGTCAACGTTTGCAAAACTGTATGATTATAAAATAAAATTACAACTAAATAGTATGACAACACCTTCCACAAATCAAAAGAAGTTTTGGCTTCTTGTACTATTGCCCTTCGCATTCTTAAGCTTTAAAGTAGCTATGTTGTTCCAGCCAGGCTTAGACACAATATCAGCTATTGATCCATTTGTAAACGGAAATTTACCCACTGTCGCACCTTCCGGTGAAATTGAATTGATGGAGGTACATACCGACATTGAATGGATATCTCCTCAAGTACTACTTCCATTTCCAGGCACAGATAGGCTTTTAGTTGCTGAGATGGATGGCCGTTTCTTCACTATTCCAGATAACGACAATGCCACGGAGGCCCAGAAAACCCTGGTCATGGATATTCAGGACCGTGCTTGGTACTACGGATGGGGTACTAGTAACAATAATAAGCATGGTGGTATTCAAAATTTCGCTTTTCATCCACAATTTGGTTCAGGGTCAGGTAAGGACTATATCTACATCTACTATGTACATAATCCGTTTAATGATAATGCCACTGGATCAGGTTCAAAATACTACGATCGTCTTTCCCGCTTTACTTGGACGGGATCTAGCTTTGACCCAGATAGCGAGTTGATTATGATTAACCAATACGATACCGCTGCAGGACATGACGGTAGTGGTCTATTATTTGGTAACGACGGATTTTTATATGTCTCCGTTGGGGACGAGGGCACTCAAAATGGCGCAGCAACGGCTCATACGCAAAAACTGAATGATCGTTTTAGAAGCGGCGTTTGGCGTTTGGATGTGGATCAACAAGGGGGCAGCGTTAGTCACCCCATAGAGCGCCAGCCAAACAATGATAATGTTCCCGCAGATGCAGAACCTTCCTATACCCAAGGCTATTACATCCCTAATGACAACCCATGGGTTACGGGTACAGGCGAATTTTTAGAAGAATTCTACGCTATTGGTCTTCGTCAGCCCTTTAGGATGACATTGGATGCACCTACCGGGAATATTTGGATCGGTGATGTTGGTGGCGGGCAAGTGGAGGAAGTGGACATAATGGATAAACCCGGGCTTAATTTTCAATGGAATTACAAGGAAGGTTTCCAAGATGGTTTCAGGGATAAACCGACTCCTTTCTACGGAGAGGAACGAGAACCTGTTCTTGACTATGGTCGTGGAGAAGGTAGAGCGGTAATTGGCGGTTATGTGTATCGTGGTAACGACATCCCTTCACTACAAGGAAAATATATTTTTGGTGATAATGGTAACGGAGCGGTTTGGTCTCTAACGCATTTCGGTGGTAATTCCGCAGGCGACCTTCAAGATCTGGGCAATGTAGGTGGTAGTGTTTTTAACGGAATAAGTTCGTTTGGCTATACTCATGAAGAGGAACTCATGATTCTCAAATTATCAAGTAACGGAACCAGTGGTAAAGGGCAAATATTCAAACTTGTTCAAACGGACGGAAACGGCAGCGAATCAGAACAACTCCCAGCATTACTATCAGAAACGGGTGTTTTCACGAACATGTCAAACCTTACCGTGGCACCCGGTATCATACCTTACGAGGTAAACTCGCCCTTATGGTCTTCTGGTACCGATAAATACCGTTGGGTTGCCTTACCACAGGATGGTAATGTGAATTCGAACGATGAAATGATTGGGTATAGCGAAGAGGGCGATTGGACCTTTCCGATAGGTACTACCTTCATTAAACATTTTGAGGATACCAGTGGAAAAAAGCTGGAAACCAGATTATGGACGCAAGGTGAGGATGGCGAATGGTTCGGTAGCACCTACAAATGGCGCGACGATGGTCTAGAGGCAGATTTATTATTAGAGGGTGGCTTCGATAACGTTACCCTAGACGGGGAGACCGTTTCTTATGAATACCCAGCGGCAAACACCTGTGTGCAATGTCATAATGGCGCGGCAGGTTCCGTTCTTGGTTTTAATACAAGACAGCTGAACAAGGATATCTATTACCCATCAACAGGCAGAACGGCCAACCAATTGGAGACATTGGCCGCACTTGGTTTCATACCAACAGTTGATACGGATAATGTATTGACTTCCGTACCGATTGAGGACAATAACGCCTCCTTAGAAGTTAGGGCGCGCTCTTACTTTGATTCCAATTGTGCGTATTGCCACTTACCGGGAAATACAAGAGCCAGTTTTGATATGCGCTTGAGCACCCCTTTTCAAGACCAAAATCTGGTGAACGGAGAGATAATCGAGAATCTCGGTATCGAGGGCGGCGTAGCCATTGCTCCGGGAGATATCTCCAAATCGCTCGTTTACCACAGGGCGAACACGGCCGAAATTGAAGAAATGATGCCTCCTCTAGCAAAGAGTAGGGTGGATACAGAGGCCATGCAGTTGATAGAAGCTTGGATCAATAGCCTGAACGGCAACTGTGTTGAGGATAACACTACCCTATTGGGCAATACCAATTTGACCGAAGGTAATTTTATCGACGCGCACAGTCCACACATCAATGTCAACAAAACGGACGCTTATACCAACAATACAGGCGAAACTGTCAGTGTTTGCTTGGAAGAATTTAACTTTTACGCCAGAAGGGTAGGTAACCCGGTTACCCCTTTTGTTGCAAAAGTGAACGGCGAGAATGATTTTACGGTAATCGCGATTGGGGAAACAAGAACTGCATCGGAATACACAACGGGTACCAATACCTTTAATTTTAGTGATCATTCCAACGATGCCGTAGTACTGCAGCCCGGCGAGAGCATAGTTCCCGGTTTTATGGATGCCTATCCAGATGGTTCGGGGTCGGTTCCCGGAAGTAGTCTTATCCCGGCAATCACAACAGGGGAGACAGATGTTGTTTGGCAATCCTACAGGGCCAATAATAACTCAGATCCACATTTGGTAATGGGCTTTGCCCCACAGGGAAATAATATAGTCACGGATTTAGGAAGAAGTTACCAGTTTAACATTGGAATCAACATATCATCAGGTAGTATAACGCCTACTCCTGAAAATGATAATCTAGCGTATCAGAAAGTAGCAACGCAATCTTCAACCGATTATGGCGGTGATGCCTCACGAGCGGTCGACGGAATTACTAATGGTGCGTATTATGACGGCTCCGTAACGCATACCGCATTTTCGACCAACCCCTGGTGGCGGGTAGATTTGGGAGCAGCATATCCCATTGGAGACATCAATATCTTCAATCGTACAGACCCTACTTCAGTATGTGACGGTGTCATAGGTGGTTGCCCAGACCGTCTGGAGGGTGCTAAAGTATATGTAGGTACGGTTGATAGTAACGACCCTTCCGATTATACCCAAGTTGCCGCGCTCAGTGCCAACACCCAACAGAACCTCAACGCGAATAACCTTACGGCCCGTTACGTGATGGTCTATTTGGAAGGTGCTAACAAGGCATTATCTCTAGCAGAGGTACAGGTTTTTGAAGGAGAAATTGTAGAAACACCCGTAGTTGACAACTTAGCATACCAACAACCTGCCGTACAGTCTTCTACAAGCAATAATGGTTTGGCTTCGAGGGCAGTAGATGGCAATACGAGCGGGGAATGGTCCGAGGGTTCTATTACGCATACTACTGGTGCGGGTGGAAATGGGACTACGAACCCTTGGTGGCGTGTAGATTTGGGTAACACCTTTGCCATAAATCAAATTAATGTTTTTAATAGGACCAATTGTTGCTCAGAAAGATTGTCAGGCGCTTTGGTTTTAATAGGGAACGAGCCAAGCAGTGACCCATCGGACTATATACAAGTAGCATCCCTTGGCGAAACTGCCGAACAGAATCTTACCATTAATAATGTTGTCGGACGTTACGTAATGGTCTACAATGAAGGAACCAATAAAATACTTTCCCTAGCAGAAGTACAGGTTTTTGGTGAGGAAGCGGAAGCTCCCTTAGGTGACAACTTAGCTTACTTACAGCCTGCGTTACAATCCTCAACGGGTTGGGGTGGTTTAGCTTCACGGGCTGTAGATGGCAATACCAATGGTATATACAATGATGGCTCTGTATCGCATACACAATTGTCGAACAATCCTTGGTGGCGCGTAGACTTGGGAGCGGAATATCCAATCGGGGCAATCAATATTTTTAACCGTACCGATTTAAATTCAGGCTGTAATGGCGTACTCGGAGGATGTCCAAATCGATTAGAAGGCGCAAAGGTTTTTGTGGGTAATGTTGCTAGTAGCAACCCCTCTGACTATACTGAGATCGCAACGCTTAATGCTTCCATAGAACAGAACCTTAACGGAGGAAATACAGTTGCCCGTTACATAATGATATATCTAGAAGGCAATGATAAAATCTTATCATTAGCAGAAGTACAGGTTTTTGAAGGGAAAGCGGAAGTTCCAGTCGGACCGGTTGTCGCAACCCTATTCAAAAATAGAAATTATGAAAGTACTTCAGCTGGCATATCAGTTGGAGAATATGCTGATATTTCTTTGGAAGGTATCGCGTTGAACGATGTTACCTCAGCACGGGTGAGCTCAGGATATACCCTAGAGCTTTACCCAGATTTGAATTTTGGGGGAACTCCTTTTATATTAACAGCGGACACCCCTGATCTAGTAGCGCTTGGTTTTGATGATGACACCGAATCGGTAAAAGTTATTCAAGCGGAAGTTCCAGTCGGACCGGTTGTCGCAACGCTATTCAAAAATAGAAATTATGCAGGTACTTCAGCTGGCATATCAGTTGGAGAATATGCTGATATTTCTTTGGAAGGTATCGCGTTGAACGATGTTACCTCAGCACGGGTGAGCTCAGGATATACCCTAGAGCTTTACCCAGATTTGAATTTTGGGGGAACTCCTTTTATATTAACAGCGGACACCCCTGATCTAGTAGCGCTTGGTTTTGATGATGACACCGAATCGGTAAAAGTTATTCAAGCGGAAGTTCCAGTCGGACCGGTTGTCGCAACGCTATTCAAAAATAGAAATTATGCAGGTACTTCAGCTGGCATATCAGTTGGAGAATATGCTGATATTTCTTTGGAAGGTATCGCGTTGAACGATGTTACCTCAGCACGGGTGAGCTCAGGATATACCCTAGAGCTTTACCCAGATTTGAATTTTGGGGGAACTCCTTTTATATTAACAGCGGACACCCCTGATCTAGTAGCGCTTGGTTTTGATGATGACACCGAATCGGTAAAAGTTATTCAAGCGGAAGTTCCAGTCGGACCGGTTGTCGCAACGCTATTCAAAAATAGAAATTATGCAGGTACTTCAGCTGGCATATCAGTTGGAGAATATGCTGATATTTCTTTAGAAGGTATCGCGTTGAACGATGTTACCTCAGCACAGGTGAGCTCAGGATATACCCTAGAGCTTTATCCAGATTTGAATTTTGGGGGAACTCCTTTTATATTGACAGCGGACACCCAGGATCTAGTAGCGCTTGGTTTTGATGATGACACCGAATCGGTAAAAGTATTTGCCAATGGTAATAATCCAACAGATGACTGTCAGTGTGCCTCAGGAGCTTACAGCCTTTTGGTAAATGGAAGTTTTGAGAATACGAGCAATTCCTCTTATGACTCGTCCTATGATTTAATTCAGTCTATTGGCAGTACAAACAGTGGTGTAAAATTTGTCGATAGACATACTGATACTGATTTCCCGGGTTGGTTCACTACGGGCGGAATATTCAATCCCGATAATGGAGTGACTTCCACTGGAGGTACACTAGAATTGGGACAAAGTGGATTTTTAGGATTTGATGCTCCGGACGGGCGAGTTTTTGCAGAAATGGATGGCAATCATCACAATCAGACCGTACAGGTAGAACCAGGGCAGATATTGGATTGGGAGTTGTCACATCGCGGTCGTAATGGTGTAGATGTAATAAGTATATCGGCAGGGCCGGCAGATGACCAAACGGTCCTTGCAACGGTTTCTTCAGTGGATACGGAATGGGTAAGGCATACAGGGCAATATGTGGTGCCAGCAGGAGTTACGGAAATCCAGTTGACCATTACGCCATCGGGTGCTTCTGATGACGATATGGACTCTTCAAACCTATTGGATTTTGTGAAACTTTGTCCGGCTAATGGCATATCAGCGGTAAACGCACAAGCCTATTTGATAGGCTCCTCGGAGATTAGTATATACCCGAATCCAGTAAATGATTTCATCTATTTGAATTCGGAAACTCCTATTCAAGGAGAGGTATTCGTTCAAATAATTTCAACTACAGGCGTTCTGGTCCTAGAGGAAAGAATTAATTTTAACGGTGGTGTTCAAGCATCTATATACGTAGATCAGTTAAATACATCAATCTATACTGTAATGATTACGAATCCAAGCACTGGACAGATAAACGCAGTTAGAATGCTTAAAAATTAAAAAAAACTGAGTTTTTAAGGTGAGTAATTAAAACGCATCAAATTAACTATCAATTAATTCAAAACAATACTTTTAGTATTTGTGCCAATCATTTAGAAAGTGGTTTATATATGATACTATTAGATTTAGTTGACGGTACTACTGAAGGTCATAATCTGGTTGTTAAACACGATTAAAATATATTAAAATGAAAACATTTTTATTTTCTATAATCTTACTACAAAGCTTTTGTTGTTTAGGCCAAACAAGCATTCCTAACTGGCAAATAAATAATCAAACAAGTTGGAATACCTATACCGACAAAACTAATAATTTAGACATTGTAAATGGTTTAGCAAAACCTATTAATGATGCAGATAACTACAGTTTCAGAAGTAAGCTTTATAGCTTTGAGCAACCCATAAAAGCAAATGATGTAACCTTTAAACAATCTACAGTATGGGATAACTGGATACCAGTATCTAATATTGGCCCAAGAGAAGCGCAGGATGCCCCTATCTTGATATCAGTTCAGAAGGGTGAATATTACCTTCTGGCGCGATTGAGCACTACCAGTGGATATCAAGCTTGGCAAAGTAGTGATATGATTAATTGGAATCTTAAGGGACCGGTTACTGGCACCGGTGATAGAACTGGAAAATGGGCAACAACTGCTGAATATAAAGATGGCAAATTCTACATCTATTACGATGCTACCAATGACGATAAACCAACCCTAGTTATAGATGAAGACTTAACGGATGGTATCATCGGAGTAGAAATGGGAGTCGCTTTTGACGACCCAACGCCAGGTTCTGATTGTAGTGTTTTTAGAGATGATGCAGATGGGTTATTTCATATTATTTATGAAGATTGGTCTCCTATAAATGCAAGAACACACGCTTGGGATTCACCTTTAGCCGGGCACGTTAGCAGCGAGGATGGTCTTACTGGCTTCGTCTACGGTGAGCATCCCGCGGTAATTGATCAGCGAACAACACCTACAGGAGATACCGGAACCTATGACCATCCACAAATGGGAACATTGACTTATAATATTCATGAACCAGCACAAAATGCATATGGAGATTTTACCACTATTAAAGTAGGTTCACAATACTATATCTTTGGGGATTATGACCCTATAGGCGAGAATATGAAGACCGCTCGTTTTACGAGTGATTCTTGGGACAAGGAATTTGAACTTGTTGGAAGTACGGGTTCAGGGCACCCTGATCCTACAATAGCTTTTGCAGAAGGACAATTTTACTTGGTTACACAACAAAACATAGATTATGTTAGTCCTGGCCCATGGGTAGACGGTGTAACTGCAAGAGCAGGTGTTGATGAAGATGGAGATGGCCTTGCTGATACTTGGACAGATTGGCAAACTATTAAAGAAACCTACGACCATAAAGCTGGCTATGCAAGAGTGGTAGATGTTGCTCCTGCAACCATCAATATGTCTAATTTACCGGAAGGATACGGATTCCAATTTGAGTTTAGCATTGACAATACTTTAGTAGACGGGATCTCACCTTTAATAGATAGTGTTGAAATGACTTTTAAAGAAAGTGATAATTCCATTGAAAATATAGCATACCTAAAACCAACTTCACAGTCCTCTAATTATTCTAATGGTGGTCAAGCATTACTAGCTGTTGATGGTACTACTGATGGAAAATGGGTTAACGGTTCGGTTAGTCATACGAAAGCAAAAGGTTCTGCTAACCCATGGTGGCGCGTAGACTTGGGAGCAGAGTACCCTATCGGAGCTATCAATATTTTTAATCGTACCGATGAAAATTGTTGGAATACTGTCGGTAGCGGATGCAACAATCGTCTTGAAGGTGCTAAGCTCTTCGTGGGCACTTTCAACAGTAGCAACCCATCGGATTACAAAGAAATTGCCACGCTCAATAGTACTATAGAACAGAACCTTAACGGAGGAAATACAGTTGCACGTTACATAATGATATATCTAGAAGGCAGTGATAAAATCTTGTCATTAGCAGAAGTACAGGTTTTTGAAGGGAAAACTACGGAAAATTCCATAGCAACATTGTATCAACATATTACTTATGCAGGCATAGCCTACAACCTTAATGTTGGCGAATACCCAAATATTTCTATGCAAGGAATTTCTTTAAACTCAATCAGTTCTGCGCTGGTTACAGATGGTTATACGCTTGAACTGTATTCAGAAATTAACTTTGAAGGTGAGGTACTTATTCTAGATAGTGATAACAGTAATTTTATACAATCGAATTTTAATGATAAGGTGTCATCAGTTAAGCTTTATCAAACACTAGAAGTTACCCCAGTCGATAATCTAGCGTTTCAAAAGCCGGTACTACAGTCTTCTACAAGTCATAACGGAAGTGCTGATCGTGCAGTTGATGGCAATACAAGTAGTATTTGGTCCGAAGCTTCAATATCTCATACTGGTGCTAATGGAGGTAACGGTACTACAAACCCATGGTGGCGAGTAGATTTAGGAAACACCTATACTGTAAGCGCCATAAACATTTTTAATAGAATAGATTCGATTTGTGCCAATGCAGTCAGTTGCCCAGAACGTCTTCTGGGGGCAAAAGTGTTTGTGGGCAATACAGACAGCTCCAATCCCAATGATTATAACTTGGCGGCTACTTTAACGGCGGGCATAGAACAAAAACTGACCAACCTATCGATAACGGGTCGTTATGTTATGATTTATCATGAAGGCACCAATAAAATTTTATCACTGGCTGAAGTACAAGTTTATGGTATGGCAATAACAGCTGTTTCCCTTAGTGCAGATAATATAGCTGGACCTTTGATAAGTATGTACCCAAATCCAGTTGACGAATTTTTGTACTTAAGTTCCGATATTACAATTCAAGAAAACGTATACGTTCAAATATATACAAGTACTGGAATATTGGCTAAGGAACTAGAGGTTAGTTTTAACGGTAGGCTTGAATCGATTATAAATGTAGCCGACCTGAACACTGGTGTTTACGTTCTCCGAATATTTAATAGGTCTACTGGTCAAATAAGTACTATTACAATGCTTAAGAATTAGAAGTAATGTGGTTTTATCTTTATCGATTCAACCAAATGTTTTTAATTAGGGTAAGCTAACCTGCCAAAAGCAACTAGGATGTGTGTTTAAAACTTAAATACAACCTTTTCGATTTGACGAGATTGATGTTACTCATGAATCTTATATTGAAACCAAAAAGTTGTGAGTCTATCATTAGGTCAGCTTGGCCGTAAATATTTGGCAGCACCTATTCAAATAATCAGCCGTTTCATTTTGAGAATAAGCAAGCACATTTCCAAAAGCAATATTAATTTCGAGTTGATAATAATCAGTTCCTAAAAACTCTTTCAACTAGGTTTATTTTCCTTTGCCTGCTAGAATTTCTAATTCAAGACTTCTTGATTCTTTCATTTTCAGAACTCTTTACATTATACCCTTTACAATAGTTTTAGGATTACTCTTGGACTCCCTGAAATATGCTTTAAAAAAGTCTAACCCTTTACAAAATCCGCTTTTTGTAAAGAGTATATAGTGCACTATAAGGCACTATTCTGCATTTTCAAACTAACATCCTACACAAAATCATCAATTAGTGCATTAAAATGCACTTTTTGTGTGTTTATTGATAATAAATACCTATTTTTACCGTCAAAAGAGCCATATAATGCACTTTAAAAGCCTAATACAGAGTATAAAAGAACGTAGAGAAATGCTTCAGGTTACCCAAGAAATGTTAGCAGACCTTTCTGGCGTTGGCCTGCGTACTCTTAAACAATTTGAAAGCGGTAAAGGTAACCCTACTGCAGAAACCTTAAATAAACTAGGGAGTGCCTTGGGTATGGAGCTTACTTTTAAAATTATAAAAACAGCCACTAGCGAATGAGACAGGCAGAAGTTTTCTATAAAAAAGTAGCTGCAGGTTTGTTAATGCAACTAGATAATGGCAGTTTTATCTTTCGTTACCATGACCAATGGTTCAAATCGACAGATATGCCATCAATCAGTCTTACACTACCGAAGAGTCAACAGGAGTACGAATCAGAATATCTGTTTCCCTTTTTTTACAACATGTTACCTGAAGGGTCTAATAAACAGAATATTTGTTTTGAATTGCGAATAGACCCTAAAGACCATTTCGGTTTGTTATTGACAACAGCTAAATATGATACGATTGGAGCTATTCAGGTTAAAGAAATAGAACAGTAATGAGCACAACAATAAACAATTGCCCCGGCACCTTAAAGGAAGGGGTATCCACATTTAGCAAAACTGCTCTGAATCGCCTATTTAATGGTAGAAAGGTAAGCCCTACCCTACCCTATGAATCGCCTGCTACCAACGCCGTTACAGAGGAGCTCTTCAAGGAAAATAAAAAGAGATTATCTATTTCAGGAGTACAAGAGAAGTTCTCCGTATTACTAGAGAAGAACAAATTGCGCCTAATATTAGAAGGAGAACAAGGGCAGTATATTCTAAAACCCATACCCAATGTAGGGAAGAGAACAGAGCAAATGCCAGCCAACGAACATTTGAGCATGCAGATAGCGCGCCAAATATTCGGAATCGAAACTGCAGAGAACGGTTTGGTATTCTTTAAAAACGGAGACCCTGCATATATTACCAAACGTTTTGATGTTCAAGATGACGGCTCTAAATGGGCCATAGAAGATTTTGCTTCACTAGCCGGTAGAACTCCCCAAACTCATGGTACAGATTTCAAGTACATGGGTAGTTATCTAGAACTATTTGAACTGTTGAAGAAACATGTACCTGCTTATCAAATAGAGGCAATTAAACTATTCAAGCTGCTACTTTTCAATTATTTAATTTCCAATGGCGATGCACATTTTAAAAATTTCTCATTAATAGAAACGGCTTTAGGCGATTTTAAATTGAGTCCAGCTTACGATATATTGAACAGTCGAATTCATATAGCCGATAAGGACTTTGCCTTAGAAGATGGGCTTTTACCTCCAGATCAGACAAAAGGAAAAGTTACAGAGCAGTTTTTCAAGCTAGCTGAACTGGGGGGTATTTCTGAAAATCAAAGTGCTAAGGTGTTTAAAACGATTACTTCCAATAAAGACAAAGTCCTAGCCTTAATTGAACTTTCATACCTTGATGAAAAAGCAAAACGGAGCTATGCTCAGGCATATCAAACTAGACTGAAAAAACTTTTACGACCCTAAAGATTGTGGCATTATTTCCCATTTTATTGTTCCTAATCGTTGGGTAACTTCCAAAATCGAATCCAAAACCTTCTCTTCTTCGGGTAACTCTCCATAAACCAAGCTCTTAAAACCACCTTGGTAAGTGCCTTTTAGTTGATTCCAAATTTCTTCTGGGCTTTTGAAAATCAAAGCCTCTTTTGGGTGATGCCTTAACCAATCATTATTGTTCTTAAAGCTTTGTACGTCATCAGCGGCTACTTTCAATAACATGATATCGAAATCATCCGAATTGAAGAACGCCTTAACCGTTTCATCTTTCAATAGTTGGTGAATATCATACACATGCCTGATTTTAGCCTTCAAGTCTACTATTGGAGTCTCAGTATGTGAGAACCTTACCAAACTCATTATCTTTTCGCAAAGTGTTCTTATAGAATCTAATACAAGAGCTTCAAAGGGCAATAGGTTATACTCTTCCGCAAAGGCTGTTTGATTAGTGGCAACCATCATATTATAGATATAGGTATTCAGTACTTTATTAGAATATGGCTCAAAGTAGCCTAGCCATGTTGCTTCTATGATAATGACATCTCGTACCTGTCCATAATCTCCTTTAAAAGTTTTTGGGTAGTTATAGACTATCTTTCGAATCATGCCCATTTTATTGGTAATACCTTCCATAGCTACTTCGACAAATGGTGCTGTAATTGCTTTGGTTATTTTTTTAAGCTTGTTTTTTAATTGATTTCCTGTTTCTTCTTCTCTTCTCAAGACCACTAAATCAATATCCTCAGAAAAACGGTCGATATATTTATAGCACTTTGATAATGCCGTACCTCCTTTAAATATAGCCTCATGTTTGATTTCGCTTTCATAAATGAGTTTTAAGGCATAGCACACCCAATAATCTTTTTCTATATAAATATCCAAAATACCCATACGTTCCGCAGTAGCTCTTACGGCCTGTTCAAAAAGTTCTTGATTTTCGTGCAGCTTCATTTTATATTCCAGTATTTAGCATTTGACAATACATCTTCAGAAATAGTAAGATTATAAACCGTTATGGGGTTTAAAGTATCTTGAAGGTCTCTTATTTCAGCTTCTTCTTTACAACCAATCTCTCTTAATAATGCACCCAACAATGCCCTAGTTGCAGGTGAATATTTGAAAGCTAGTTTTATGAGTTGTTTTTGTTTATCAGATTTCAACTCACGTAATAAGACCATAAGTCGAATACAACTTTTATCAATCGTAGTATCTGGTATTTTCTTGATATAGCGTATAGCATCTAGCAATCGTAATAAGGGAATATTGTCTTTATTAATCGTATTCTTCTGTTTGATGAATGTAATTCTAAAACGACCTCTTTTAAATGATGGTCTTATTTCCCGTTTACCAATTTGTATTACGCTACTCACTTGAGTGGTAAGACCTAATGAATTATAAAGGCTATACCCAGTTATATAACCAACAAGTTTTCCGTTTTCTTCGAGTAGGTCTTTTACAATTTGACGTTGGTCTGGTAACAAAGAACCAAATACGGTTTCTTGAGGTTTAAAGTATTTACCCTTGGATAGCTTATTGATTCTACCTGAACCAGCCATTCTATTCAGGTGTTTAATGACAGCTTCCCTCCTGCTCACCTCATTCATAAAATCTATATAGGTGAACACATACCCCTTTGGGAGTTTATTAATCTTATCTTCAATATATTCAGAGGTTTTCATTGAAAAATATTTCTACAAATATATTAAAAATGTCCAGTTTTTTAACTAATAAACTGGACATTTTTATAAAATATAATAACTTTATTTGTACCATATCATTAGGGATTGTTACTTGCAGAAGATTTATCTGCAAGTAACAATCCCTAACCTTCACCTTCTACCATACTCAATAAAAGATTCAATAGTCCCGCAAATTCTTATAATTAAGCCTTGAGAGAACAATTGAAATAAGGAAGAACCTTTCTGCTATACAAGCCTATGTTCCTGCGGAAGTTGAAAAACCTCTGGGCTTTCCAACCTCCTCAAAACCACACATAAAAGCATAAACTGCAAAAAACGGTCAAAGTGAACCACTAGAACCGGATTTTTTTGAGCCACTTAAAAAAGCGTTTCAGACCACGCTAAAAAAGGGTTTGCAATAAATATTGCTATGCTCACTTTAATCCGGCGGGGGTGGTATAATATGTCCGTCCTTTCCACACTTACACATCTTCTTAACCGTATAGTTAGCTTCATTTGATAAAATGAATTGATACTTTATTGGTCGCTCTTGGAAATGCAAAGCATTCATGAATACCTTAAATGAAAATAGAAAACAATGAACTAAAATATGCTTACTGCCTTTTTTAAGATGTCACGTTCCATCGTTACCCCTCGTAATTCTTTACGCAAAGCTTTAAGTTCTTGTTCCTCTTTAGATGGTTCTCTTTTCTTAGAGAAGTCCCTAGATTTAGCTTCATATTCTCGCTTGCAGCGTCTTATAATACTATCATGAACACCATACTGTTCGCTTAGCTGTTTTGCTTTCAGACCAGATTGTAATAGCGCTACTAGCATTAGCTTAAAATCGTTGTCATACTTTTTTGCCATAATTCAAATATATAATTTATGAGCGTAAAAAAATCGTCACACCAAAGGTAGACACTCCATGTTGGGATAATGCCGTAGCAGAATCTTTCTTTAAAAGCTTAAAAGTGGAATGGGTTTATAAGCACAAATACCTGTATAGATTACAAGCCGAATTATCAATCTTTTCTTGGATTGAAACGTGGTATACTAAAAGAAGAATACACTCTTTTTTAGGGTATAAAACAATTAACGAATTTGAAACAGAAATGTATAACCAAAAGGTAGCGGCTTAAATCTCGCAATTAATTGTTTACCTTTTTGTTGCAAATCTACAAGAGAGACAGAACTGAAAAATAGACTCCTAAATACAGTTCATCGAATAAACAAAACAATTGACCGTATTCAGCAATATTTATTTAATTACTTGCGTTTTGTCTTGACTATTTAGTGATTCTTATGGCAAAAAAATTACACTACTTTATTTTTTTATCTTTCATTTTAACTTTTTTCAGCGCTAACGCTCAAAATAATTATTGGAAAAAAAAAGTTTCTTCCACTTCGGCAAGGCAAATAGCCTTTGCACAACTGGAAGTAAACAAAGGAACCTTATTTTCTCTAGATGAAAATAGTTTTAAAGAAGTTTTGAGAACAATTTCTTCTGTAAGCCAACCCAATATTGTTTATTTTCCAAATGCAAAAGGCAGTGCTATACCCTATTCAGTAGTGGAAGCCCCAGTTCTGTCAAAAGATTTAGCCTTAAAATACCCAGAAATCAAATCTTATATAGGTACAAACTTAAAATATAAAGGTGCGAAGGTTCATTTTAGCGTGAGCCCTAAAGGTGTTGATGCCATGTTTACCACTGCTACGAGTAAAAACAGATGGTATATTGAAAAAACAAAAGCTTCGTCCTATGTATTGTACGATAGGCAAGATGACGCCAATACATTGGATACCGATTTAATTTGTGGCGTCGTAAAAGAGAAAGAGCAATTTTTAAATCAAACCGCAAATTATGCAGCTAGCCTTAGCTCAAAAACTATTAGTAATGGAACCTTAACCACCTACAGGTTAGCCGTGAGTGCTACTGGAGAATATACTACCTACCATGGAGGAACCGTTTCAGACGCTCTTGCAGCTATTACCGCAACCATTACAAGAGTAAATGCCATTTTTCATAGAGATATGGGAATAACCTTTGAGCTTGTAGCTAATACCGACAAAGTAATTTATACTAATGCCAGTACAGACCCTTATACCAACCATTCTGATTCTGAATTTTTAGAAGATGGCCATGATACTATGATAGCAGAAATTGGTAGTGCAAATTTTGACATTGGTCATACTTTTCATGCAGGTTCAGAAGACGGTACTGCTTGGCTCGGTGCAACATGTAGAAATGCACACAAAGGTAAGGCATACAGCTCCAGACCTATTCCTGCCGGAGATGCCTACGCCTTAATTGTTGCTCATGAAATGGGACATCAATTTGGCGCCGACCATACGTTTTCCTTTTCCTACAATGGAAGTGGTGCTCAAGTAGAACCAGGAAGTGGTAGTACTATTATGGCATATGGTGGTATCGCAGGCGGCGATAACGTAGTTTCAGGTAATAGTGATTATTTTCACTTTACCAGTATTGAACAAATGAAATATTATTTAGAGTTCTTTAGTTGTGGATCAGATATTATTACCGGTAATAATACCCCAATTTTAACAGTGCCAGGTAATTTTAACATCCCTATTGGCACAGCTTTTCTATTAGAAGGATCGGCTATAGATGCAGATAGTGATGATATACTAACCTATACTTGGGAACAAATTGATGATGGCTATATTACACAAGCAAATTTTGGCCCTACAAATACAAATGGAGCCAACTTTAGATCACTACCCCCTTCTTTAGAAGCAAAACGATATTTTCCAAACATGCAAAGTGTGCTTCAGGGGGATTTAATACAAACAAATCCGATGGTTAATTCAGCTTGGGAAACAGTCTCCAATGTAGAAAGAGAACTAAATTTTGCTTTGTCTGTAAGAGATAATGCGATAAACGGTGGACAAGTAGTTTCAAATTACGTTAGACTGAGCGTTATTGGATCATCGGGTCCTTTTATTGTGAATTCACAAGCTACTAATGAAATCTATAATGCTGGAGAAACAATGACTATAAACTGGAATGTAGCCAATACAAACAGTGCACCAATCTTTGCAGAGTATGTAGACATTATGCTGTCAATAGATGGCGGTAGTACCTTTCCAATTACATTAGCTAGTAATGTACTTAATGATGGTAATCACCAGATAATTGCCCCTGGTGTTGACACTGAAAATGCCAGGATCATATTACGAGCCACAAACAATATATTCTTTGCTGTAAATGCCGCAGATTTTACGATAAATAATTCAGAAATCGTACTAAAATTTGAAGCTTTGGAGCATGAAATATGCCAAGGTGTTGACTTCCAAGTAGATTTTAACTATGAAACTTATTTAGGTTTTAATGAAACTGTTATGTTCAGTGCTGAGGGACTTCCAGCAGGTGTTAATGCTATTTTTTCTTCAAATTCAGCAAGTTCTTCTAATACACCAATAAGTATGACTCTTACCAATACTGAAAACTTTGATGCCTCTCAGCATGATATAAGCGTTGTAGCTATATCAGATACAATTTCAAAATCGGTAGTGCTAAGTTTAAATGTAATCAGTGATGAAATTGAAGAAATTATCGTTTTAACCCCAGTAAACAATCGTGAAAACTTTAGTACTACTTCAAATTTAGAATGGGAAGCAAATACCGCATTTAGTTCTTTTGATATTGAAATAGCAACAGACCAGGGTTTTTTAAATATTATTGAATCGGCAACAACTTTTTTTAATACTTACACACCTACATCACTAGCTCAGAACACTGCATATTATTGGAGAGTAAAGCCAAAAAATAATTGTATTTCGGGTGTTTTTAATACTGGATTTAAGTTTACAACAGCTCCCTTAATTTGCGAAATTAAAGATGCTGAAGATTTACCAAAGGTAATTTCTTCTTCGGGCACACCTACTATTACTTCTAGTATTTTTATCACAGATGATATTATAATTAACGATTTAAATATTATGTTAGCCTTTGACCACAGATACTTAGGAGATTTATCCATTTGGCTTACCTCACCATCTGGTACCCGAAAATCGCTATTTGCTATTTTGTGTGCAGACCCAATTAACATAAGCTTAATTATCGACGATGAAAGTGATTTAGAATTTTCTTGTGATGACGTCGCGGCTACAAATGGTACGTTTAAACCCATTGAAGCTTTAGTTAATTTTGAAGGTGAATCCGTGCGAGGAGAATGGTTACTGGAAATATATGATGCATATGATGGTGATGGGGGTAATTTAACCGCTTTCGCCATTCAATATTGTAATGAAGATAAAGTAAGACCTGACCTAGATAACGATGGTGTATTTGATGACACCACAGATCTATGCTTAGACACCCCAAGAGATACAACTGTCAATGAAAATGGATGTGAGTATTTAGACTTTACCGATGCAGATTTTCAAATAACCACTTTAGCGGAATCTTGCGAAACAGGAGCTGATGGAGAATTAGTTCTTATTGCTAATTTGACTATGGATTATGACGTGACTATTAACGGTGAACCATTTCAAAATGATTCAGCCAGCACTACTACTTTTACAAAATTAGAATTGACTACTGGTGTTTATGACATCTGTATCGATGCTTCAAACGGTAGCAATACCTATAATACCTTTTGTACTTCGGTTATAGTCGATGGTAATACAAATACCTGTGTCGAAACAAGACCAGATGCTGACAACGATGGTGTCTATGATGATGGTGACGATTTGTGCCTAGGAACTGCCGAAGGTGTTGAAGTTAATGAAAATGGATGTGAAATTATTGCGCTCACTGCTGATAATTTCATTATTAACGTTCAGAATAGGAGCTGTTCAGATACTGTTGACGGTGCTGTAGAAATAAACTCCACCGTAATATTAAATTATACGGTAACGGTAACAGGCGAAAACTTAAATCAAACGGAGAACTTTACAGGTGCATATACCTTTGACAACCTTAGCGCAGGTAATTATACCTTGTGCTTTAGTGCTGTTGATGCAACAAATACTTATAGTGAATATTGTTTTGATACCGTCATTACCGAACTTGACAACCTTTTAGTCAGCGCAGCGCAGAACGCCTCTGGAAATGAATTAGCAATTTCGCTTTCCGGAGCAGCACAATATTTCATCACATTAAATGATGTAGAAATACAAACGACAGATTCAGAAATGACCTTGGACCTTAACGAGGGAGTGAACCTCTTGAAAGTGTCTACCAATAACAGTTGTCAAGTTAGTTTCGAAAAAACATTCTATGTCTCAACTGAGTTAATGATTTACCCGAATCCTTTTGATTCTGAGACTACAATACTCTTTGGCTCTCCTATAGCAAATTTTCAATTGGAAATTTATGATTATTCAGGCCAACTTATAAGTAGTAAATCATATAATGAAGGCGGTGCTGAAATGAAAGTAGATTTAGACTATTTACAATCTGGCGTATATTTTATATATGTAAAGAGTGAATTTAAAACAACAATTTCTAGGGTAATAAAGAGATAATGCAAAAAACGGTCAAAGTGAACCACTAGAACCGGATTTTTTTGAGCCACTTAAAAAAAGCGTTTCAGACCACGCTAAAAAAGGGTTTGCAATAAATATTGCTATGCTCACTTTAATCCGGCGGGGGTGGTATAATATGTCCGTCCTTTCCAAGGAAAAAGGATTAGAGCTTTTGCAAACTACAATTGAGTAAATAACTTCTTGATTTCATTTAATGAAATAAAATTACATATTATGTAATTTTTAGTATATCTTTACGCTCTAATTAATACCATTCATTAAGTGCACGTAATATCATTTAAAAAGCTAAGAGAGTATTTTTCGAAAGAAACCAATGCTAAAGTGGCCTTACAGGATTGGTATAAAAAAGCAAATAAGGCTGAATGGGATAGTTTTGCCGATTTAAAGAACACATTCAATTCAGCTGACAGCGTTGGAAATGGTAGGTTTGTTTTTAATGTCAAAGGAAATCATTACCGTGTTGTTGCCATAGTACGATTTAAGTTTAAGAAAGTATTAATACGATGGGTGGGCAATCACCGGGATTATGACAAAATAAAGAATATAGATAAGTTATAGGATTATGGGAAAATTAATAACACACGCAGCATACGTAAAAGCGAATCTTCGTTTAGAAGAGTTGATAGATGTGGTGGATGATAATACAACAACGGATGACCCGTTAGCAAAAGAGTTTCTAGAGATTACTAATATTATCGAACAATATGAAGAAATACATTTTCCTATCGGTTTACCGACCTTACAAGAAATGATTGAACTACGTATGTTCGAGATGGGTCTAAAACGAAAAGATTTAGCTGCACTACTAGATACAAGTGCTTCAAGAATCAGCGATTATTTGAACGGAAAGAGGGAAATAACTTTGAATGTTGCCAAAGCATTGCATCAAAAATTGAATATCGATAGCGATATTATTTTGCAGTAAATAAAGACATGGATAACAAAAACCTACTAAAAGAAACTAAAAGGTTTCACCTATTTTCCACCTCTAACGCCCCTACCCCAATGTTTATGGGGAAAAGAAAATACTGTATCGGGAAGTAACACAAGGAAAAGAGAAATCAACCATGCATGGTTTCATCTTTACCGTAATTTTGAATCACTTCCGCTTCAAACTCTACTAGCTCTTGCCAGCGTTTATCAACATCAACATCTTGACCATATTTACGAGCAAAGCCAATGAAAGTCGTATAATGACCTGCTTCGCTTATCATTAAATCTCGATAAAACTTAGATAATTCTGGATCTTGAATTTCTTCTGAAAGTAGTTTAAATCGTTCGCAGCTTCTTGCTTCTATCATAGCAGAAAACAATAGTCGATCTACCATAGACTGTAATCTACTACCACCTTTGTTCATAAATTTATAAAGCTCGTTTACATAACTATCCTTACGTTCTCGACCAAGTGTATAACCGCGCTTTTTAATAATATCATGAACCATTTGAAAATGCACCAATTCTTCTTGGGCCAACAGAAGTAATTCTGTCACTAAGTCAGGATACTCAGAATTAAGTGTAATAATCGTAATCGCATTAGTAGCTGCCTTTTGTTCGCACCATGCATGATCCGTTAATATCTCTTCTATATTCTTTTCTACAATATTAACCCAACGCGGGTCAGTTGCTAATTTTAAATGAAGCATGGGCTATTTCTTTTGGTAAAAATAGGTGTCAACGAAGAATATGCAACCATCAACATCCTATATATTTCAGAAATCATAAATTATAGCTTAATCTTTATTCTAAAAAAACAACTACATATTTCTACGATACTGCCCTCCTACTTCAAACATGGCGTGTGTAATTTGACCTAATGAACAATATTTAGTTGTTTCCATTAATTGCTCAAAAGTATTCTCATTATTCAAAGCAATATCTTGTAAGGATTTTAAAGATTCTTCTGCTGTAGCTGCATTTCTTTTCTGTAAATCTTCCAGATTAAATATCTGTTTTTTCTTTTCATCTTCGGTTGCACGAATAACTTCATCTGGTATCACAGTAGGCGAACCTTTAGAAGACAAAAAGGTATTTACTCCTATAATTGGTAACTCACCAGTATGCTTCTTTGTTTCATAATACAAACTCTCTTCTTGAATTTTGCTACGTTGGTACATACTTTCCATTGCTCCAAGCACTCCGCCACGATCGGTGATTCTATCAAACTCTACCATAACAGCTTCTTCAACTAAATCGGTCAACTCTTCGGTAATAAAAGACCCCTGCAACGGATTCTCATTTCTAGCCAACCCTAGCTCTTTATTGATTATCAATTGTATTGCCATTGCCCTTCTAACCGAGTGTTCTGTAGGTGTAGTAATTGCCTCGTCATACGCATTGGTATGCAAAGAATTACAATTATCATAGATGGCATAAAGTGCTTGCAAAGTTGTTCTAATATCATTGAAATCTATCTCTTGGGCATGTAAAGAGCGACCTGAAGTTTGAATATGATACTTCAGCTTTTGAGAACGTTCATTCCCGTTATACTTCAACTTCATAGCTTTTGCCCAAATTCTTCTTGCCACCCTACCAATTACAGCATATTCTGGGTCAAGACCGTTACTAAAGAAAAAAGAAAGATTAGGTGCAAACTCATCAATATGCATACCTCTAGAAAGATAATATTCTACAAAAGTAAAGCCATTAGCTAGTGTAAATGCTAATTGACTAATTGGGTTCGCCCCTGCTTCGGCAATATGATAACCAGAAATGGAGACCGAATAAAAATTACGGACTTTCTGATCTATAAAATACTGTTGTACATCACCCATTAAACGCAATGAAAATTCCGTAGAAAAAATACAGGTATTCTGTGCTTGATCTTCTTTTAAAATATCGGCCTGTACCGTACCTCTTACTTTCGACAATGCATCTGCCTTTAGTTCAGCATATACATCTGCATTTAAAACCTGGTCGCCAGTTACCCCTAACAGAAATAAACCAAGACCATCGTTACCTTCTGGCAACTCACCAGCATAGGTTGGGCGCTTAGCTCCCAACTTCTTATAGATGGCATCAATTTTTTTATTGACTTCAGCTTCTAATCCGTTTGACTTAATATACTTCTCACATTGCTGATCGATGGCGGCGTTCATAAAAAATGCGGCAATAGTCGCTGCAGGACCATTTATCGTCATTGAAACTGAAGTAGTCGGCGCACATAAATCGAATCCGGAATATAATTTTTTGGCATCGTCTAAACAGCAAATACTAACTCCGGAATTACCAATTTTTCCGTAAATATCTGGTCGATCACCTGGGTCTTCACCGTATAAAGTTACCGAATCAAAAGCAGTAGATAAGCGAGCTGCCGGTAATCCTTTAGAAACATAATGAAAACGCTTATTTGTTCTTTCTGGTCCGCCCTCACCAGCGAACATTCTGGTAGGGTCTTCCCCTTGCCTTTTAAAAGGAAATACACCTGCCGTAAAAGGAAATTCTCCTGGTACGTTTTCCTGTAGTGACCACTTTAATATATCTCCCCAACCTTCGTACTTAGGTAAAATTACTTTTGGTATTTGTGTCTGCGATAAAGATTTGGTCGTTGTTTCTACCTTCACCTCTTTACCTCTAACTATATAGGTGAAAAAATCTCCTTCATAATTTGCCTTCTTCTCATTCCACTCATCAATTATTTTTTTATTATGCGGATCAAGGTCTAATTGCAATTCTTGTTTCGCGTCTTCAATAGCTTTTAAGACATCTTCTTTATCTTTTAATATTTCAGAAGATTCTTTAAGACTGAATAGTTTTTGGGCAACCGATTTCTGATGTTCCGTCCTTTCATTATAATCACGAATAGTATCTGTTATTTCAGAAAGGTATCTTGTTCTTTTTGGCGGAATGATGTAAATCTTCTCAGACATTTCCCTAGAACTTTCAAAGGTCGATGTTAAGTCCTTAGCATCTGTTTTAGCTACCAAAGTATCAATCACCGCCCTGTACAATTGATTCATGCCCGGATCATTAAACTGGGATGCAATAGTGCCATAAGCGGGAAGTTCTTGTGCCGGAGTATGCCATAACTGATGATTACGTTGGTATTGTTTTTTCACATCTCGTAAGGCATCTAAAGCCCCTCTTTTGTCAAACTTGTTTAACGCAATTAAATCTGCAAAATCGAGCATATCAATTTTTTCAAGCTGCGTTGCCGCACCGTATTCCGGAGTCATAACATATAAAGACACATCTGAATGCTCGGTGATTTCAGTGTCGGACTGACCAATACCTGAGGTTTCTAAAATAATTAGATCGAAACCAGCAGCTTTGGTAATATTTACGGCATCTTTCACGTATTTTGATAAGGCTAAATTTGACTGGCGTGTAGCCAAAGAACGCATGTATACCCTATCATTAAAAATGGCATTCATTCTAATACGATCCCCCAATAATGCTCCACCCGTTTTACGTTTAGAAGGGTCTACTGAAATTACTGCAATCTTTTTATCCTCAAAATCAACAAGAAAACGGCGCACTAATTCATCTGCTAACGATGATTTACCAGAGCCTCCTGTTCCTGTAATACCTAATACGGGAGCTACTTTTTTCGTTTCAACCTTTTTTCTGATGGTATTTAAAACCTCTTCATGTTTTTCAGGAAAGTTCTCTGCAGCAGAAATCAATCTTGCAATATCGGCATAACTAAGTTCTTCCGAATGATTTAATTCTACATTAAGATGCTCTCCTATCGCAAAATCACTTTTTTGAATCAAGTCGTTAATCATACCCTGAAGTCCCATGGCACGACCATCATCCGGAGAATATATTTTCTCAATACCGTAGGCATGTAATTCCTCTATCTCTTCAGGTAAAATAGTTCCACCACCACCACCGAACAATTTAATTTGCGACGCTCCTCTTTCCTGCAACAAATCATACATATACTTGAAGTATTCTACATGTCCGCCTTGATATGAAGTAATCGCAATTGCTTGCACATCTTCTTGAATAGCACAATCCACAATTTCTTGTACAGAACGGTTATGACCTAAGTGAATAACCTCGCAACCCGTAGATTGTATAATTCTCCGCATAATATTTATAGCAGCATCGTGACCATCAAAAAGAGAGGCCGAGGTAACAATACGTATATTATGTAGCGGTTTATAAGGCGTTTGTGTGATATCGTTCATTTTAAATGCTCAATTAAATTTTTAGCAGCCTCTTTTTTTTCCACGTGATGAATCAATTACGCTTCAATTAATCGTCGTTCAATACTTTACAACTTTTATGAATATTGATGTTGCAACAACAATTTTAGGCTGATACGAAAATAAAGAATTTAATTAGCATTATTTCAATTTTCTTCAATTCTGAGCTTAAAATCTGATTGATTAATAAATATGTATCTATAATTTGACGAATTGATATTTTTGAGATCAAGTATTCATTTTGTTTACTACATACTTCCAATAAAAAAAGGGTAGATTTACGACTCTTTTTACTGCTATTTTCATGATTTATATTGATCAATTAGGAAAAAAAGTGCATATCGATGGTACTCCATCTCGTATTGTATCTGTTGTACCTTCCATCACAGAATTATTATTCGATTTAGGTCTAGAAGATAAAGTGGTTGGTTGTACCAAATTCTGTGTGCATCCGAATAAACCATATCTCACAAAAACTATGATTGGCGGCACGAAAAACCTGAAGTTAGAAAAGATTCTACAACTTAAACCTGATTTAATTCTCGCTAATAAAGAGGAAAATATTAAAGAACAAATCGAATTTTTGAGTGAATCCGCTCCTGTATGGTTGAGTGACGTTAAGACCTTTGATGACAGCCTTAGCCTGATAGAACAAATTGGTGAAATAACTTCTAGTTCCAAGCGAGCTTCGGAAATCGTCACGCAACTAAATCATACATTAAAACCAAAAAGACCATCAATAAAAGTCGCCTATCTTATTTGGAAAGATCCGTATATGACCGTTGGCGGCGATACCTATATCAGTGGTATGTTGAACAGATGTGGATTTATAAACGTGTTTGTAGACCAAAATCGCTACCCTAGTATTACGTTACAAGAGATACGTGATGCAGAACCAGATTTGGTATTGTTATCATCTGAACCCTACCCGTTTAAAAGCGAGCACCTAAAAACAATTAAGAGTCTTCTAAAAAATACAGAAGTTAGATTAGTCGACGGAGAGTTCTTTTCTTGGTACGGCTCAAGGCAATTACACATTGCACCTAAAAATACCTAAACTATATTTTTAATGGATACATCTAAAATAATAGAACCCTTTTATAGTTATCAACCTTGAAGATACCGTATAATAAGAGTAATAATACTAAAGCCATTCCACATTGTAGCTTTCGTAAAAACTTATAATGGTAATAAATAGTAACTTTGATGTATAATCAATACTCAGAAAATTAAAACCTAATTTATGTTCAGCTTTTTTTCTAAAAAACATTTTTTAATAGATCATCTTGACGGGTTTATCGATATTCACAATCACATTTTACCAGGTATAGATGATGGCTCAAAAACAGTTGAAGATTCTATTGAACTTATAAAAAGTTTTGGTGAATTCGGAGTTACAGATTTTATATGTACTCCGCATATTATGGAAAATTACTATCCGAATACCCCAACAACTATTAATACCTCGCTATCGCTACTTAAGAATGCTTTAAAAATGAGTAATTTAGAGCATGTCACTATAAATGCAGCAGCAGAGCACATGATTGATTCCGGCTTCGAAAAACTCCTCGTAGATAAGCATATTATGCCTATAGCAAAAAGCTATCTATTAATAGAAATGTCATACCTACAGGCTTCTATAAATTTTGATAGTTCAGTTGAAAAAATAAAAAGCGCAGGCTTGTTTCCAATTTTCGCGCATCCTGAGCGGTATGCGTATTTTCACAATAAGTTAAAATCATTACATAAGATAAAAGATAAAGGTGTATTTTTTCAATTAAACATGCTTTCGTTAAGCAACTATTATGGAAAAGATGTAAATAAAGTAGCAACGTATTTGATTAAAGAAAACTTAGTTGATTTCATTGCTAGTGATACACATTCTATCAATCACCTTAATCAATTAAAAACGATTACAGTAAATACCGCTTTATTAGATTTATTATTCCCAATTATCACCAAGACAATTTATAGTTTTAAATAGTCTTACTTAATTAAAAGTTCTTTCTGATACCTATTACCAGTTACATCTAATATGTTTACAATATAGAATCCTTCTGTAAAATCATACAAATTAATGATTATATCAACACTAGGTTGCAGACCATCTGGCAAAACTGTTCTGATCAATCTACCAGTAATATCATAAAATTGAATTTCCTTAATTTGAATTTCATCTTTATTATTTAATGTAACAATATCAAAACTTGGATTTGGATATAAATCAAATGATATTGACTTTGTATTTATTAAAGTTTTTGAAGTTGCTGAATTTATCTTTTCAAGCCTTAGATTATCGTAATATACCGTACCCGCATTCTGCGAGGCATAGTTCGTAAACAGCCAGATATCGAGCGTGGTCAGGTTCGCAGGTACCGTAAAGGTTCCGCTATAAGTGTTCCAACCACTGCCGAAAGTATGGGACAACAGCGCACTGTTCGCTCGGTTGTCCTGGTTGATCTCTATTCTCGGTACGCCCGTGCTCCCCTCTGCATCCAAAGAAATCGATAGCTCGTCGCCAGCATCTATACCAAGTCCGTTCAGGTCTAGCGATACTCGGTAACGTCCCCAGGGCTGACCGTTGTCAATATTCGATATCTCAAAGGCACACTCCGATCCATTGGTAACCGTCGATGTGCCAACAACCGTATCGGAACCGCCCACTAGCGTGCCGGAAGGCAAGGTGATTGCTGCAGAATCATTCGTCAATTGATCGGCACATACCAAAGGTACGTTGCCATCGATAGCCTCAATATCAAGGGTACTGACAGACGAATTACCGTCATCGTCCGTTACCGTTAAAGTAACCGTATAGTTTCCTGCATTTATATAATCGTATTGTGGATCGGGCACAGCAGAAGTACCGCCGTCACCAAAATCCCAGGCATAGCTGATAATACCGACATCGTCGCTCGAACCGCTTCCCGTAAAATCGACGGACAAAGGTATAGTACCGATCAATGGAGTACCCGATGATAAGGATACCGGGGAACCTGTTATAGGTTCTACGGTTATAATTATCTCTTCCGTAGCCATTAGCCCATCATCGTCTGTTACTGTTAGCTCAGCACTGAAAGTTCCCACAGATGTATAAATATGTGTTGGCTGTATGCCAGTGCCCGTGGTTCCGTCCCCAAAATCCCAACTATAGGAAACTATTCCCGTATCATCGGTCGAGTCCCCACCATTGAAGTCGACGGTCAAGGGCAATGGCCCCGTAATGGAGGAAGCCATAGGTCGAGATATAGGTCCACTATTAGTAACTACATCCGATAGATTTATAATAGATAGGTTATCGTAATAGACCGTCCCGGGCGACTGCGAGGCATAGTTCGTAAACAGCCAGATATCGAGCGTGGTCAGGTTCGCAGGTACCGTAATGGTTCCGCTATAAGTGTTCCAACCGCTACCATAAGTATGGGACAACAGCGCACTGTTCGCTCGGTTGTCCTGGTTGATCTCTATTCTCGGTACGCCCGTGCTCCCCTCTGCATCCAAAGAAATCGATAGCTCGTCGCCAGCATCTATACCAAGTCCGTTCAGGTCTAGCGATACTCGGTAACGTCCCCAGGGCTGACCGTTGTCAATATTCGATATCTCAAAGGCACACTCCGATCCATTGGTAACCGTCGATGTGCCAACAACCGTATCGGAACCGCCCACTAGCGTGCCGGAAGGCAAGGTGATTGCTGCAGAATCATTCGTCAATTGATCGGCACATACCAAAGGTACGTTGCCATCGATAGCCTCAATATCAAGGGTACTGACAGACGAATTACCGTCATCGTCCGTTACCGTTAAAGTAACCGTATAGTTTCCTGCATTTATATAATCGTATTGTGGATCGGGCACAGCAGAAGTACCGCCGTCACCAAAATCCCAGGCATAGCTGATAATACCGACATCGTCGCTCGAACCGCTTCCCGTAAAATCGACGGACAAAGGTATAGTACCGATCAATGGAGTACCCGATGATAAGGATACCGGGGAACCTGTTATAGGTTCTACGGTTATAATTATCTCTTCCGTAGCCATTAGCCCATCATCGTCTGTTACTGTTAGCTCAGCACTGAAAGTTCCCACAGATGTATAAATATGTGTTGGCTGTATGCCAGTGCCCGTGGTTCCGTCCCCAAAATCCCAACTATAGGAAACTATTCCCGTATCATCGGTCGAGTCCCCACCATTGAAGTCGACGGTCAAGGGCAATGGCCCCGTAATGGAGGAAGCCATAGGTCGAGATATAGGTCCACTATTAGTAACTACATCCGATAGATTTATAATAGATAGGTTATCGTAATAGACCGTCCCGGGCGACTGCGAGGCATAGTTCGTAAACAGCCAGATATCGAGCGTGGTCAGGTTCGCAGGTACCGTAATGGTTCCGCTATAAGTGTTCCAACCGCTACCATAAGTATGGGACAACAGCGCACTGTTCGCTCGGTTGTCCTGGTTGATCTCTATTCTCGGTACGCCCGTGCTCCCCTCTGCATCCAAAGAAATCGATAGCTCGTCGCCAGCATCTATACCAAGTCCGTTCAGGTCTAGCGATACTCGGTAACGTCCCCAGGGCTGACCGTTGTCAATATTCGATATCTCAAAGGCACACTCCGATCCATTGGTAACCGTCGATGTGCCAACAACCGTATCGGAACCGCCCACTAGCGTGCCGGAAGGCAAGGTGATTGCTGCAGAATCATTCGTCAATTGATCGGCACATACCAAAGGTACGTTGCCATCGATAGCCTCAATATCAAGGGTACTGACAGACGAATTACCGTCATCGTCCGTTACCGTTAAAGTAACCGTATAGTTTCCTGCATTTATATAATCGTATTGTGGATCGGGCACAGCAGAAGTACCGCCGTCACCAAAATCCCAGGCATAGCTGATAATACCGACATCGTCGCTCGAACCGCTTCCCGTAAAATCGACGGACAAAGGTATAGTACCGATCAATGGAGTACCCGATGATAAGGATACCGGGGAACCTGTTATAGGTTCTACGGTTATAATTATCTCTTCCGTAGCCATTAGCCCATCATCGTCTGTTACTGTTAGCTCAGCACTGAAAGTTCCCACAGATGTATAAATATGTGTTGGCTGTATGCCAGTGCCCGTGGTTCCGTCCCCAAAATCCCAACTATAGGAAACTATTCCCGTATCATCGGTCGAGTCCCCACCATTGAAGTCGACGGTCAAGGGCAATGGCCCCGTAATGGAGGAAGCCATAGGTCGAGATATAGGTCCACTATTAGTAACTACATCCGATAGATTTATAATAGATAGGTTATCGTAATAGACCGTCCCGGGCGACTGCGAGGCATAGTTCGTAAACAGCCAGATATCGAGCGTGGTCAGGTTCGCAGGTACCGTAATGGTTCCGCTATAAGTGTTCCAACCGCTACCATAAGTATGGGACAACAGCGCACTGTTCGCTCGGTTGTCCTGGTTGATCTCTATTCTCGGTACGCCCGTGCTCCCCTCTGCATCCAAAGAAATCGATAGCTCGTCGCCAGCATCTATACCAAGTCCGTTCAGGTCTAGCGATACTCGGTAACGTCCCCAGGGCTGACCGTTGTCAATATTCGATATCTCAAAGGCACACTCCGATCCATTGGTAACCGTCGATGTGCCAACAACCATATCTGCCCCACCAACAATTGTACCTAAGGGCAACGTGAGGAACGAAGCATCGTTTCTTAAATAATTTGAACATCCATCAGTTTCATCAACGATAATTACCTGAAGATCAAAAACTGCTGTACAACCACTTGCAGTAGTCATTACAAACTGACCTTGATTTGAAATATCGACAAGACCATTGTTTCTTTTAGGATTACCCCCTGCATGAACGCCAGTATCGATTTTATAAACATAGTCGGTATTACCTCCTGAATTAAATGTAGGTCCATTTTCTTGTGGCGTGGTAATATAATATTGATTATCTGCAGTAATAGCCCTTATATAAACATCGTTGCCCTCTTCAATAATTAATGATTTTTTTGTTTGCCAATTTCCATTAATTCCAATTTTATATTGAGTGGTGATTATCTCCGTGGCACAGGTAACTACATTGGGGTTACCGGTATTGATTCCTTGTTGGTAATATTCCCTTATCTCAGATTCACCAAGGACTTTATTAAAGACTTTAAGCTCATCTATTTTACCGTTGATTTCATCTGTAATACCACTTCCATTGGCATAAGTTGGTAAGTTAGCAGCTGTTCTTTCATCAAAGAAACCAGAAGAAGTAAAATGACTTTGTAAACTGCCATCATCTTTGAATGGTATATTACCACTCAATTCTTTCCATGAAATTAATTTTCCATTGGCGTAAAGCTTTGCAGTAGTTCCATCATAGGTAGCCGCCATATGTACCCAAGTATCCATTGGGGTACGACCAGCATAAAGATCTACCGGACCATTATTAGTAACAAAAGCCCATTTGTACATCGTATTATGAAAACCAAAAAAAAGCGTACTTACATAATCATGGCTAAAAATACCAACATTTGGTAATTTTCCGGTGATTGGTGATGAAGTACCTCCTGTTGAATTTCGATAGGCCCAAGCCATAACTGTAATTTGCTCATCTAATGTTTGTAAAGATGGAGAGCTTTGAATATCGAGGAGTGCATTGCTACTATGTTCAAAACCGTTAAATTCTATAGCGCCACCAATTATTCCCGAAGTCCAGTTATAATTGCTTCCACTTGTAATGCCATTTCCACTATCATCATGCTCAATAATTGCTGCATCATTATGGTACATACTACTATCCACAGCATTCCTGCCATTACCGTCTTCAAATTTTATGTCTACAATTAAATTCTCATTAATGATTTGTAAAGGAAGCGCGGATCCTATTTTAATAGTAGCTGCCTTACTAGGCACTCCATTAGTATCAATTCCAAATAACATATAGTAACCAGGTGGTAGTAAATTACGATTTGGTATATCAATATTGTAAGTACCGTTACCAGTGAAATTCACCGGAATTCTTCTTTGCTCGTTATTTGTACTATGCGTAGCAGCTGAAAAGCGAATAAGACTAAACTGAGTAATTCCTGTACTTGCAGTAACCGTAATATTTGAATTGTAATCTGCTGATTTCGGCGCATCCGAAATAATAGGTCTAGTTGCTAAATTACCAGATGAATTAAACAAATATGGTGGACTATATATTTCAGCACTAAAATGGTTGTTACAACCGTTTAAAAGATTATCACAAAGACCACCACCTCCTACAAAAACACGTCCATCGGTCATTAAAATGGCGACACTATGATAAGTTCTGGCTTCTTGCATTTGCGCAACCGTTTCCCATATTCCAGCTCCTCCATCAGTGGCAGGAGTATACAATTCCGCAACATGACGAGCTCCAACATCTGTAAACACAGCACCTCTATCTAGTCCGCCAGTAACTAACACCTGTCCATTGGGTAGTACAGTACTATTATGCATAGTTCTACTCTCTGATAAATAACCTGCATTAATAATCGTCGGGTTTTGCGGATAATCAACATTAATATCAATTACAAAAGCATTATTCTTAGCAGGCGTAGTACTATTAAAACTTTCTCCGTAAGATGTAGCACCACCGACTTTTAATATTTTGCCGATATCGAACATAACCGTAGTACCTTTCATTGAATACGTGTCATCAGACCTCAATCCTGCAGAAGTTATTGCTCCACCAGGTACATCCAAATCAATCCAATGCATTTCTTCACTTGGGCCCGCATGAAAGAGTTTCCCATTCGGAGCAGGCCATAACCAAACATGATTATCAACTCTATATAAAGGATTTAATTGACTTTCAAGATTAAGATCGTTTGCTGTATAAATATTCTCACCTGTTATACCTGGTAAATTCACCCATCCAGATTCAGGTGACCATAATTCTGCCCCCTTCCCTCCATTATTACCGGCACCACCACTCCAAGATCCACCAACGGTAAAAACGGCACCACTAGAAAGTGTAACATTACCTTGATAGCCACGAGGAATGTTCATATCCGAAGCACGAGTCCAAACATTAGTTACTGGGTCATAAATACTGGTTCTTTCGCTCGTAGTTCCACCAGCTGAAAGTATACGACCATCAGCAAGATTGTTAACACCAGGGCAAAACATATCGTGATCAGTATCTGTTAAGGTCATTCCTAAAGCAGATCCTAATCCTCCATTTCCAGTTGGATCAAAAAGTTCTGTGTATGTATACCCATCTCCTATTTCTTTAAACGTATTTGGAAACTGAGACGACCAAGTTAACAATCGACCATCCGGAAGGTTTGCAACGGCAACAGGTACAATATCAAATAGGATGGGTACCCCCCATTCACCATCTTGATCTATAGTTTGTGAAAAAGAAATGGATGTTAAAAATAAGAAGAAAAAAGTAGTCGAGAATAGTCCCCAATTCGAATTAATTTTACACATAATGATCTTTTATAATCGGGGAATTACAAAAGAAAGCATAGTATTTAACTAAAGTATTTTTTCAGTATAAAATATCGATGAACTACAACATTACCCGATAAACATAAAAATCCCCGTAGTACAACTACGAGGATTTTATAAATTATAAAATAAAGCTTAATTATAGATTAGATAATCATATTGAACCTAAAACTTCCACCACTTTTTAACTGATTTACCATAGCCATAGCCATATTTACCACCATATCCTAAGTTTGACTCTTTAACATCGTTAACCACAAATGCCAAACCTTTTAATTTACCTTGATCCCAAAGATTTATAGGATATTCTAAAACCTTAGTTTCAGTAACTCCTGCTCTTGTTACATATATAATATGATCTGCAAGTTCTGTAATCAACATTGTATCTGTAACCACCATAATTGGAGCAGTATCTACAATAACATAATCATACTTTTCAGACATTTCCGTAAGTAATATTTCCATTCTATCACTCATTAATAACTCCGCCGGGTTTGGTGGAATTTTACCTGAGTAAATAACATCAAATGTAGTAGAATGCACTAACATTGAATTGATAATATCCTTTGATTCTATTTTAGGATCATGAAGGTATTCAGATAGTCCCAAGTCTACATTTCCCCTAGAACGACCACCTATTTTATCAACATCTTTTTGAGCAAAGTAGGTATATAATTTAGGGTTCCTAACGTCACCACCAATTAATAAAACTTTTTTATTAGTGTTCGCAAATATCATCGACAAGTTAGAAGAAATAAATGTTTTTCCTTCCCCTGGTACACTAGAGGTCACAAAAATTATATTATTCTTTTTATCTCTTTTAGATTTTATCAAATAATCCAAGTTCGTTCTTAATATTCTTAATGATTCACTTAAAACAGAACGATCATCAGTTTTAATTAACATCTCTTCATTTCTCCCCATTTTAGGAAGTTCAGCTAAAATAGGAACCTCATTAATTAATTTTTCAAGAGAAACTTTATTATGAATCTTATTATCCATTAATTGATTTGCATAAATAACCGAAAACGGCAATAGCAATCCAATAAGAACAAACGCTAAATAAACTTTTGGTCTTTGTGGAGTGACAGGTGAATGACCTACTTGGTATGCACTATCAATAACCTTAGATTTAGGGGAGCTGGATGCAAATGTAATTTGCGACTCTTCTCTCTTTTGTAACAAATACAAATAAAGTGATTCCGTAGTTTGCTGTTGCCTAGTGATATCACGAAATTCTCGTTCATTCTTTGGAGCTGAATAAATTTTAGAATTTATTCTAGACATTTGACTCGACAAATTATTCACCTGAAGACCTAAATTGCGCTCCATACCGTTTAAACTAGATTGCATACTCTGCTTTAGACCATCCAATTGTTGGTCTAAATTTACAATCATTGGGTTTTTTTCATCTGCACTCTTCAATAGCCTATTTCTTTCTAGAACCAACTCATTATATTTAGCAGTTGTATTTGCAATAGTAGCATCAGAAAGACCAACGTTGGAAGGTAGCACCTCATAACCGGTTTCAGAAGACACATAATCCCTCATGCCAGTGGCTATATTTAATTGCAATTTTGCATTTTCTAATTCCTGCCTATTTGCGGCTCCAACATTCAAGGCTATATTAGCCTCACCTTGAATATCTGTAACACCTTTATCTGTTTTAAAATCTTGTGCAGTTTGATCAACTGAAGTTAAATTTCCAGAAATCTCTTTAATTCTATCATTAATAAAAGTAGATGTTTTATCTGCAATCGCTTTTTTATCAATAATATCATTTGAGTTATAGGTGTAAATCAAATTATTTAAAATATCTATTGCCTTTTCTTGATTTGCATCTTCTAGAGAAATATTTAAGATATTAGAAAACTCCGTTGCCGGATTCATTACAATCTTTTCTTGATACCCTTCAGCAACCATAAACAATGGACTTACTGATACTCTGATCTGACTACCCTTATAATCATTAAAGAATGGCAAATTAGGCGTAATTACAATATCACCTAGTTTAGTTGGTATATTCTTACCATACGAATAAATTTTAGATGGTGTATCTCTATCCAAACTAAACCCAAATGTAGTTTCGTTAGATATTTCTATAAAAAACTCGAGTTTAGAATTGTTTACAATGGAGTCATTTGCTAGAAAGTTAACCTTAAATGGCTTATTGGCATAAACTTCTGTATTCTTAACATTACCCAACTCAACCAAAACAATATTCAGGTCTAGATTATCAACAACCTCTACTAAATTTGAACGAGATCCTAAAATTTCTAATTCATCCTCAACATTATTTTGACCCTTTCCTAAAAAGTCTAAATCTGCAAAAACAGACAATTCAGAAGAAGAAGATTTATCTTCTAAAATCTGAATTTTAGCAGCAGCTTTATACTTTGGGGTAGCATAACGTAAATATATAACCCCAAGCATCAAAAAGAATAAGGCTGATATTAAAAACCATTTCCAATGTTTAGAATATCCTTTAACTAAATCGGACAAATCAGAACTATCTCCTAGAGAAATTCTTTTATTTTTTTCCATAAAATTTAATCGTAATTATTATTGCCTTGTAAGTATAAGAACTGTTGAAGTGATTAATACAGAAGCAATTGACACCCAAATTGAAGCTCTATTATCTAACGCGGAAGAGGTAACTGCAGATTTATTAGGTTCTACATACACCACATCATTTTGGGTTAAATAGTACACAGGAGAATTTAAAGACTCTTTTTGTGTTAAATCAATTCTCGTATACACCTTGGTACCGTTAAAATCTCTTATAACCATAACGTTTTTACGCATACCTTTAATAGTCAAATCGCCAGCTAACCCTATGGCTTCAAGCACCGTTATTTGCTCACCATTAACAGGATAAGTACCTGGTCTTGAAACCTCACCTAAAACGGAAACGGTAAAGTTTTTTAATCGAATATTGATAATTGGATCTTTTAAATAGTTATTTAATTTTTCCTTTAAAAAAAGTTTAGTTTCTTCAGGTGATAGACCAACTATTTTTATTGAACCTAATACCGGAAAATCAATTTCACCATTTTTATCAATAATATAATCTAATTGTTCTGGTCGAAAACCACCTTCTTCTGCTCCTTTGAACAAATTAAAAGGTAAACTTGCTTGAGGATCTAACGTAGATACATTAATAGTCACTACATCATCTATTTTAAATTTATTAGTATGAGAATTATCAGAAACAATTGTTTCATAATCTCCTGCATTTTGAAAATAAACAATATCTGTTTTCGATGCACACGAAACTAAAAGCAAAGAACAAATGATAAATAAACTGCAAAGCTTAACTACTGATTTTCTGATCATAACTAATTTTTAAAATAATAAGGTTGATTAACTATTTAGGATTTAACAATTTTTAAAGATGGTATACTCTCTTCATTAGAATTTTTAGTATCATCGAGTTTACATAATTCTGAATTATTGGACACAAATTCCGGTACTATTTTTTTCATTAAAATTACAGGATCACCTGCAAAAAACATATTTGTAATACAAAGTTCGTCAATTTTAGTTCTTATTAAAGGATAATCCAAATCTCTAACCTTGCTAATCTTTATTTTTTTATGGTATGTAGGCATTGTACTTTCGCCATTTGCCAACAGCTCTTCATATAACTTTTCACCTGGTCTTAAGCCAGTAATTTTAATATCAATGTCATCAGGATAATTTAGCCCAGATAGTTTAATCATGTTTTTAGCCAAATCAAAAATCTTAACCGATTCGCCCATATCAAAGATGAAAATTTCCCCTCCTTGCCCCATTGAACCTGCTTCCAAAACTAATTGAGAAGCTTCTGGTATAGTCATGAAATACCTAGTAACATCCTTATGAGTCAATGTAATTGGACCACCTTTTTCGATTTGTTTTCTAAAAAGAGGAATTACCGATCCATTAGAACCTAACACATTACCAAATCTAGTAGTTATAAATTTAGTTTTACCTTCTTGCTGCATACAACTAATGTACATTTCGGCAATTCTTTTACTCGCACCCATAACATTGGTTGGGTTCACAGCCTTGTCAGTTGAAACGAAAACGAATTTCTCAACGCCATGCATGATTGACAAGTCAGATATATTCTTTGTTCCTGCAATATTTATTTTAATCGCCTCATACGAATTGTATTCCATTAAAGGCACATGCTTATACGCTGCAGCATGAAATACCATATTCGGTTTGTGTTCTTCAAAAATAGTATTCAGTCTATTTTTATCTCTTACATCACCTACAATGGGTATAAAATTGTGAAATCCGTTTTGCTTTAATTCTTGTTGCAAGTCATACAACGCAGATTCCGCTTGGTCGATTACTATTAATGATTTATAATTATAAGTACATATTTGCCTAACCAACTCACTACCAATAGAACCGGCACCACCGGTAACCAATACTTTTTTGTTATTAAGTTCATTAGCAATTTTACTATTATCAATGTTTATTTGTGCCCTATCTAACAAGTCCTCAATTTGAACTTGCTTTATCTGAGATACTTTTAACTCACCATTGATCCAATCTTCAACCGGCGGTACTATTTTAACTTCAACAGGATAGTCAACCAATCGCTCTACTAAAATTCTTAATTTTTTAGGAGAGATACCTTTATTAATCGAGAAAATAATTTCGGTAATATTATTTTTAAGAATAAATTCTTCGGTAAGAATTCTTCTACTGAATACATCAATTCCGTTAATTTGTTTACCTACTTTTTTATTATCATTATCTATATAACCTAATACTCTTACTTTATTTTGGGTATTCTGAGTTAATGCGTTATGCGTTAAAATACCAGATTCACCAGCACCATATATAATTACATTTTTATGCAATTTTATATCTTTGGTCAATATAGCATTATAAACAGATTTAAAAACAAATCGTGAAGCTGTCAAGCCTATAAATGAGAGTAAGCTATATATAATTATAATTGAAAGAGGTATTGTAAAGTTTTCAAATATATCTAACTCCTTATTTATAAGCACCATTACTATCAATAAAATACTAGATAAGCAAATGGTGTTAAAAATATTATAGACATCACGCACACCAGTGTGTCTAATAACACCTTTATAAGAACCGATTATTAAAAATGAAATAGCCGTTACTAAACAGACTACTGGTAATTGCACTAACAATTGATTTACATCAAAATCAAAAGTTAAATTAAATCTGATACAATAAGATAGTATGAAACAAATACCGACCATCAAAACATCAATAGCCAAAACTATCCATTTAGATGCAAATCGGTTTATATTATTAGGTAGGTCAAAGTAGGTCATTCTGTTTTTTTTTGGACTTGTCGAAGTACGAATATAAAATGGGTTTATCTTTAAATAAAATTATCTAATTTATATTCGTTTAATTCGCATTTATCATCGTCTAAAAGTTTTTAGATTAGAAAATAGCATCTCATTTACATTAATAACTTTGCTTTATTTACTGACAATCAGGCAAATTTACTAAATCCATTCTATAAACGAATATTCTACAACTATATTTCACAAAAGGTACTAGTAAGTTTTTTATACACAATTAGACTAAAAAAGCCTGACGTACTTAATCGACAATTTAGTGGATTTCAGCGTTTTGTTATTTAATTTCGCATTTACAGAAGTATCTTTGTATCTAAGAAATGTGTCCCCAGAATGTAACATTTTAGATTCTACAAAAAAATGAAACGCATACCATTTTACAATTTATATTTTTTACTTTTTACATTGTTTTGTGCTTCTACATCTCAATCTCAAACACCAACACAAGATGGTGAATGGGGATCTCCTATACCATTTACCATAGTACCTGTTGCTGTAGCTAATTTACCAGATGGTCGATTAATTACATGGTCCTCACAGTTTCGAAATACTTTTGTTGAAATTGGCGATGGAATGACGTACACTCAAATTTTTGATCCGACACTAAATGGAGGTTTTGGTCAAGCTTTAGGCGAAACCGTTACACAAACCGATCACGACATGTTCTGTCCTGGTATTAATAACTTGGCAGATGGCCGTATACTTTCTGCAGGCGGATCAACCAGCGAAAGAACCAGTATTTACGACCCAATAACTGGTGTTTGGTCGCGTGCTTCAGACATGAACATACCTAGAGGATATCAAGGTAACACCACTCTTTCAAACGGTGCGGTTTTTACCGTTGGCGGTTCTTGGAGCGGAGGCGCTGGCAATAATGGCGGAAAAGCAGCAGAGTTATGGACTCCTGAATCTGGGTGGGTAAATTTACCCAATATAACAGGGGAATCTTTATATACTGCAAGTGATTTAGCAAAAGAGCAACAAGGTCTTTATAGAGTAGATAATCATGTTTGGCTTTGGCCGGCGCCCAACGGAAAACTTTTTCATGCTGGACCAGGTGAACTAATGCATTGGATAGACCCAGATGTATCTGGAGGAGATATTACCGGTGCTGGTTTTAGATCTAACGATACGTATTCCATGAAAGGGACAACCGTTATGTTCGATGTGGGAAAGATATTGAAAGTTGGTGGAGCAGAATCGTATGGGGCAAGTTCAATAACTGACACCCCTGCAAAGAATAATTCTTTTGTAATCGATATCAATGTGCCTTATGGGACTAACGCAAATGTAATTAGTGCTGGTAACTTAGCCTTAAGCAGAACAATGCATAATAGCACAGTTTTACCTAATGGGCAAGTACTGGTAACGGGCGGTTTAGGTCGCGGCGCGGTATTCACGGATATAGACGCTCGATATGAAGCCGAACTTTATACTCCTTCACCAAGTGGCGGCCCTGGGACTTGGGAAACTGTTGCAGACATGGCAGAAGCTAGAACATACCATAGTGTTGCAATTTTAATGACTGACGGGAGAGTTTTCGTTGGTGGTGGTGGGCTTTGTGATGGCACTTTGGATTGCGTAAACCATTTCAGCGCCGAAATCTACAGTCCACCATATTTATTTAATTCTGCCGATATGTTAGCAGCGAGACCATCTATTACTTCTATAACTGGTAATACATTGGGCACAGGACCATACAACAATAACCCGATGGCAGCATATGGTGACATACTAGCAATAAATACTGATGTTGCTGTAGAATCATTTAGTTTAGTAAGATTTTCAGCAGCTACCCACTCAACGAATAATGAGCAAAGGAGAATTCCTTTGACAACTACTCCAGGTACTAGTCATAATTTAACGATTCCTAACAGCAACCTTTTACCGCCTGGGTATTATATGTTATTTGCAATAGATGCCAATGGAACTCCTAGTGTTTCAAGAACAATAAGAATAGGTACTGCACTACCACTACAGATTACAAACACCAATTTAGTAGTTGATATGAAATTCGATGAAACAACTGGAAGCTTTGCAAACGATAGTAGCAATTATAACAATGACGCTACTATAGTTGAACGCGATGACAACGGCAATACCATTACCAATGGTGGGAATTACAATTGGACAACCGGAATTATCGACAATGCAATAGAATTCAATGGTCTTGAACACAGTAGTAATGCCTTAATCGACATTCCGAGTTCCCCATCCTTACAAACATTAGATGACCAGATTACTGTAATGGCATGGGCCTACAGAAATTCAGCCGGTAGTACAATACCTGGAACTACTAAAGTAGCCAACGTTGGTCTGTTCAGCCATGATTATGTAAGTACACTTTTTTTTGGATTCCACAATACCATGTACAAATGGGCTTTTGTAACCAATAACGGGCCCGTAGACCTTTATGCTGGGCGTGCCCCTATGGATACTTGGGTGCATATGGCAGCTACCTATGATGGAATTACCGCAAAGCTATATGCCAATGGAAAACTAATTTCATGGAAGGAATTGACCGGCACGATACCGTTCAGAGACGACAGTAGTTTACAGAGTCATTTTACTTCTTCTGGTTTCTTTGACCAAAGAACAGCGGCCAACTTACCTAGTTATGCCAATGGCAGTGGAATTACCGATGAGATTAACGGTAAAATAGACGAACTTAAAGTATTCAACAAAGTACTTGGGGAGTCTGAAATAAAAGAATACTACCAACAAGGTATTGATACAGGTAACCCACAAGTTGTTAATTGTTCTTCTACTGCTATTACCGCTCAATACAGAATAGGTACTAATGGTACTTGGTTAAGCGGTAATTCATTAACCATTCAAGAAGGTGCAGAAGTATTCATAAGAGCAGAAACGACAGGGAATCAGTATTACGTAACCACACCACAAGAGAACGGCCCTACTTTTAGCTCAGGAGCAAGTGCTGGGTACGCGTATAAAATAGATACTGACGTTTTTCAGGGGACTAATCCAGAAAGAAATAATGGCCTTGTAGACATATCCAACGAAGGTCAGTTTGTAATGACCACGGCACAAGGTTGTACTGCCGTATTCGACCTTAAGGTAACCGTTATTGACGAAACAGACGGTTGTCCAAATCAATTAATTAATGAAGACAGTGCCATAACCTTACCAAAGGGAACATCTAATGATTTGGAAATCGCTGTAGGTAATTCAGAAAATACAAATGGTTCTGATTGTTCACTTAAGCTTGTAAATGCGGATACTGGCACTCCATTTGTTAGACATAACATTGCACTTAATTTAAACACTTTAGGTATCGCCGCTGGTGATGAAATATCTATTTCTCTAGATGCAGACGGTACTGATGGTGTTCCAAGATTTGAGGTTAGCCCTGATAATGCCACTAATGGAAACATTTTATTCCATACGTTTGGCTCAGGTTGGACTAATTTTGAAGGAACTTTTATTGTTCCTGCCGGACTTACCACATTAAATTTATGGCTTTTTACCAATTATAATTCGCAAAATGCAGGTACTGTATTCTATGATAACCTCAGAGTTATTAACCTTTCCAAAAATGGGGGAAATACACCGGCGACGGCTATTATTTCTGCCGTTCCTACAAACGGAACTGCTCCTTTAAATGTAACTTTTAATGGCTCTAATTCTAATGATAATTCAGAAATAGCATCGTACAGTTGGGACTTTGGAGACGGAACTACTGCTACAGGTGTAAATGTTAACAAAACTTTCATTTACTCTGGAACTTATAATGTCGTTTTAACCGTTACAGCTAATGACGGTGATACAGATACAGAAGTAATTGAAATCACTTCTAGTGGCGCCCCTATTGCTAATATTGTGGCTACACCCCAAATAGGAGATTCACCATTAGAGGTATCATTCGACGCATCTGGTTCTACCGGTGCCAATACCATAGTTTCCTACTCATGGGATTATGGAGATGGAGTTATTGGCAGTGGAATAACATCTTCTCATATTTATACTACTGTAGGTAACTTTACGGCTCAACTAACCATAGTAGATTCTGCCGACTTAACGGATACAGAAAATATTCTTATTACAGTTGAAGCACCTTTAAACGCACCGCCAACAGCAGTCGCCAATGCTACTCCGATAAATGGCGAAGCCCCTTTGCTAGTAGCTTTTAATGCAACAGGTTCAACAGACGATAACGGTATCTCTACTTATTCATGGAATTTTGGAGATGGTTCTGTAAATGGCACGGGCATAGAAACCTCACACATTTACAACAACGAAGGCACTTACAACGCAGTGTTAACGGTAACTGATGCTCAAGGATCAACCGATACCGAAACGATAGAAATTATAGTTTCACCAGCTACAGCAACTAACTTAGCACCTATAGCTCAAATATCAGCAACACCTATAAATGGTAATGCTCCTCTATTGGTAGAATTTGATGCATCTGCATCTTCAGATGATAACGGTATCTCAACTTATTCATGGGAATTTGGTGACGGTTCTGTGAATGGAACGGGGATTGAAGTCTCTCATATATATACGGTCGTAGGAACGTATACTGCACTATTGACCGTAACCGATGCACAAGGGCTATCTAATTCTACTAGTATAGAAATTATAGTTTCTCCGGCTACAACAGGTAATTCAGTACCGATTGCAATGGCAACTGCCACCCCTATTAATGGAGAAGCCCCACTGTTAGTCGATTTCGATGCAACAACATCGACCGATGATAATGGTATCACTTTATACTCCTGGAACTTTGGTGACGGATCTTCTACTGGTTCAGGTGTTCAAACTTCTCACACCTATGGTGCTGTTGGTAGTTATAATGCTGTTTTAACAGTTACCGATGCACAAGGTTTGACCGATACATTTGCATTAACAATTATGGTATCTCCATCTACCTCTGGTAATTTAGCACCGATAGCTATAGCGAGTGCAACACCGTTAAACGGAGAAACACCATTAATTGTAAACTTCGATGCATCTGACTCTTCAGATGATAATGAGATTATAACCTATTCATGGAATTTCGGTGACGGTTCTCCAGTTACATCAGGTATTGAAACCTCACATACTTATAATGAAATCGGACAGTACTTTGCTATGTTGACAGTAACCGACGAAGAAGGATTAGCTGACATCACTACATTAGAAGTTACGGTACTACCTGTAGAAACAGAAAATTTAGCTCCAATTGCAATAGCAACTGCCGACCCACTTAGTGGCGAATCTCCTTTAGTAGTAAATTTTGATGCCTCTGCTTCATCAGATGATAAGGCAATCACAACATATTCATGGAATTTCGGCGACGGATCTTCACCAGGTACTGGTATTGAAACATCACATACATTTGAAACTGATGGTATTTATAATGTAATCTTAACTGTAACTGATGCTGAAGGCCTTACCGACACTGCCACCATAGAAATTACAGTTTCTACAAGTGAAACAGGGAATTTAGCTCCAATAGCTTCTGCGACTGCCGACCCATTAAACGGTGAGGCACCTTTACTTGTAAATTTTGATGCGTCAGCATCTTCAGATGACAAGGGTATCATCTCATACGCATGGGATTATGGTGATGGTATAAAAGGTAATGGAGTAAACACTACACATACCTTCAATACACCAGGTACTTATGAAGTAACATTAGTGGTTACTGATGCGGAAGGGGTAACAGCAACAACCAATTTAATTATAATTGTTACAGCGATAAATACCACTTTAAACAATGCAGATCTAAAGGATATAATAGTTTATCCAAATCCGGTAGGTAATGAAAATCTAAATATCAACCTATCAGATTTTATGAATGAATCTATAGCATTAGGTTTTTATGACTCCTATGGCAAATTAGTATTTCAAAATATTGTTAATGAAGATCATCCTGAAGAAATTGCAATTGATGTTTCATTCTTATCCGATGGTTTATATTTAATCGAAATCACTAGAGTGGAGACGAATGAATTCACGTATAAAAAAATCATAAAAGTTAAATAACACTGGACATTTAACTTTTATTAATAGTGCCGTAGTAAAGAAATTTACTACGGCAATAGTTACATTTGTATTTCTATAAAATTAATGATTTTGAAAATACTTGTAACTGGCGCTGCGGGCTTTATTGGCTATCATCTATCCCTTTCCTTACTGAAGTCTGGGCATCATGTAATTGGTCTAGATAATTTAAACACCTATTACGATGTTAATTTAAAGTTTGCAAGACTAGCTGAACTTGGTATTCGAGAAAATTTTATCACTGACGACAACAATTTCATGCAAAGCTCCTCCTATGAAGATTTTAAATTCATCAAGTGTAATTTAGAAGATTCGTTAATTATCAATGAGGTATTTAATAAAAATAAATTTGATATTGTTTGTAATCTAGCGGCACAAGCAGGTGTACGTTATAGCCTAGAATATCCTGAGAAATATATTAGCAGTAATATTGTAGGTTTTTTTAATATATTAGAAGGCTGCAAGACAACAAAGGTGCCGCATTTAATTTACGCAAGTAGTTCTAGTGTATATGGTAATAGCACCGCTACCCCATTCAAAACATCCGATTTTACTGATAGTCCCGTTAGTTTATATGCCGCCACAAAAAAGAGCAATGAACTCATGGCACATACATATAGCCATTTATACGACTTCAAGACAACCGGATTACGGTTTTTTACCGTATATGGACCGTGGGGTAGACCGGACATGGCCTATTTTAAATTTACGCAGGCAATATTGAAAAATGAAAGCATACCCGTTTATAACAATGGTAATCTTGAAAGAGATTTCACCTATATAGATGATGTAGTTGGTGGCATACATAAAATAGTAGACAAAGGTTTTATAAGCAATTCAGAAAATAATAACAATGCTATCTATAATATAGGAAATGGCAAGCCAGTTAAACTAATGAGCTTAATACATATATTAGAAAAAGAATTAGGTAAAAAAGCGACCTATGATATGTTACCTATGCAAGATGGTGATGTTTATAAAACATGGACAGATATAGAGGAGCTTAAAAAAAATTATAATTACCGACCAACAATTGATATTAAATATGGAATTCATCAATTTGTAAAGTGGTATAGTGATTTTTATAAATAAAATTTAGAACAGAACATTTATATACAATTAAGGAATGAAAATAGGAATTATTGGATTAGGATATGTAGGACTTCCCTTGGCTGCGCTTTTCGCTAAAAAATATAAAGTTGTAGGTTTTGATATTAATCAAAAAAGGGTAGATGAAATAAAATCAGGTAAAGATACTACCCTTGAACTTTCAGATGTAGACCTTGAACAAGTTTTAATAGCAAACTTTAATCAAAAAGAAACTGGATTAATTTGCACTACCTCGATTAACGATTTAGCTGATTGCACCTATTATATCATTACGGTACCTACACCTGTAGATGACACAAAAAGACCTGTTTTCACTCCATTGATTAAAGCTAGTGAGGCGGTTGGTAAAATTCTTAAAAAAGGAGATATTGTCATTTATGAATCAACTGTTTATCCAGGTGCTACAGAAGAGGTTTGTATTCCTGTTATAGAAAAAACCAGCGGTATGATTTTCAATAAAGATTTTTACGCTGGGTACTCCCCAGAACGTATTAACCCAGGAGACAAAAAACATACGGTAGAAAAAATATTGAAAGTTACCTCTGGATCTACTCCTGAAATTGGAATAAAAGTTGATGAATTATATAAATCAGTCATCAAGGCAGGTACGCACCTTGCCCCTACTATTAAAGTTGCAGAGGCATCGAAAGTTATTGAAAATACCCAACGAGACATCAATATAGCCTTCATGAACGAGTTGGCTAAAATATTCGGCTTATTAGGCATTGACACCAATGATGTTTTAGAAGCTGCAGGTACGAAATGGAATTTTTTACCGTTTAAACCGGGTCTTGTTGGTGGACACTGTATTGGAGTTGACCCTTATTATTTAGCCCAAAAAGCACAAGAAAATGGTTACAATCCCGATTTAATTTTAGCAGGTAGAAGAATCAATGATGGTATGGGCGAATATGTTAGCCTTCAAATCATCAAATTGATGCTTAAGCATGACTTACAAGTTAAAGATGCGAAAGTTTTGATTCTTGGGGTTACGTTTAAAGAAGATTGCCCCGATGTTAGAAATACGAAAGTTGTTGATTTGGTCAAAAACTTAAATGATTATAGAGTTAACACGACAATTTATGATCCATGGGCAGACCCAGAAGAAGTAAAACATGAGTACGGATTGATTACAACACAAGAAAAACCTACGGACAAATATGATGTAATTGTTTTGGCAGTTGCGCATGAAAAGTTTTTAAAAGAAGACTTATCTTGCTTTAAAAATAAAAACACGTTGGTTTACGATATAAAAGGGAAATTAACAAGTGGTTATACAGCACGTTTATAGCCCTATAAAACGAGATAATTTTCAATTATAAAATTGAGTTAATAAATTTATTGCCAAAAATTAAAATTATAGCATGAACTTAACAGTAATCGGAACAGGATATGTTGGCTTAGTAAGCGGAACTTGTTTTGCTGAAATGGGAAATACAGTAACCTGTGTTGACATTGACGAGAATAAAATCACCAATTTAGAGAAAGGAATAATTCCTATATACGAGCCAGGTTTAACCCAAATGGTTTTAAGGAACTATGAAAACAAAACATTACGTTTTAGCACTGATTTAGCTAAAACACTTATTAAATCTGACATTGCATTTATAGCAGTTGGTACCCCAATGGGTGAAGATGGCGCAGCAGATTTGCAATATGTATTGCAAGTAGCTTCAGATATTGGCGACCATATGCAACAAAAGCTCATTATTGTTGACAAATCAACCGTACCGGTAGGTACAGCAGATAAAGTAAAAGCTAAAATTCAAGAACGCTTAACATTACGCGGTGTTGATATTCCTTTTGAAGTAGTTTCAAATCCTGAATTTTTAAAAGAGGGAGATGCTATCAATGATTTCATGAAACCAGATAGGGTTGTTATTGGTGTAGAGACTCCAGAAGCTGAAGAGCAAATGAGAACCCTATACGCACCTTTCTTTAGAACACAAAATAGAATGATTTCTATGGATGTACGATCTGCAGAAATGACGAAATATGTTGCAAATGCGATGCTAGCAACCAAAATTTCGTTCATGAACGAAGTTGCAAATATTTGCGAATTGGTAGGTGCAGATGTTAATAAGGTTAGAGTTGGTATTGGTTCTGATAGTAGAATCGGATACAGCTTTATTTACCCAGGTAGTGGTTACGGTGGTTCATGCTTCCCTAAAGATGTAAAAGCATTAAAACGCTCTGCACAAGAACATGGTTATACCCCTCGACTAATCGACGCGGTAGAGAAAGTAAACAACGACCAAAAATTTGTTATTGCCAATAAAGTAGTTGGTCATTTTGGTGAAGACCTCACCGGTAAAACTTTCGCTATTTGGGGTCTTGCTTTTAAGCCTGAAACCGATGATATGCGAGAAGCTCCTGCCATTTATATTATAAGAGATTTGGTGAAAAGAGGTGCTAAAATAAACACCTATGACCCTAAAGCAATGCACGAAGCAAAAAGTCATTATTTAAAGGATGTAGAAAATGTATCGTATTTTGATTCTAAATATGACACGTTAAAAGATGCGGATGCCATGATACTTTTAACAGAGTGGAAAGAATTTAGATCTCCAGATTTTGAAGAACTAAAAGTAAGATTAAAAGAGCCTATAATTTTTGATGGTAGAAACCAATATACGGCATTGAATATGCCAGAAAAAGGGTTTACCTACTACCAGATAGGTAAGAAATAACAACTTTTTAGATAAGAAGTATATGAAGGTCAAGAACGTTGTTCTTGACCTTTTTTGTTGATAATCAATTAAAAATTAATAGTATAACTAGGCTCTTATCTAGTAATTTTGCGATTCAGCGATTAATGAAATTATTAGGTAAATTGCTGACTATTTTTACTGCGTATCATTTTTTGACCCCTTAAACTGATACGTTTTTTATAAATAACTACTATGCTGCAAAGAACAATCTATTTAGCACTTCTATTTTTATCTTTTTCATTTATTGCCAACGCACAAGACGCTGACTTTGATGGTATTTTAGATGCTGTTGATTTATGCCCAAATACTGTGGACCCAACAAATGCTGATACTGATGGTGATAGTATTGGTGACGTATGTGATTTAGATGATGATAATGATGGTATTTTAGATAGTGAGGAATGCGAAATTATTGTTCCATTCGGTGGATTTGAGGCACCTTTTATTAGTGCCTGGGATATACAAGATTATGATAATTTTGCCTTGGAATCCGCTAACGCTGCTACGACTTATGATTATGTACCTGAAGGAGTTCAATATTTAGCTCTAAATTCATATAACCGAAACTCTATTTTAACATTAAACAATCCTATAACTGTAAGTGACGACGCAGACTATTTCTTTTATTTTGATTTAGGAGATAAAGTTGGATCTGGTGGATATCAAAGTGACGGAATTACAGTTGTAGAATTAGGATTTGGTTCTGACGCAACAACCTTTACAACAATTCCAGGAGCAATTCGCACCATAGATGGGGCAACCGAAACACCTGAAGGCTGGACTAGTTTCAATATCAATTTCTCTATACTACCTGGTGACATAAATATTGGTCAAGGTTTATTAATTAGAATAAGTCATCAAGGAGTTGGTGCGGATGCTCAACTTAATTTAGATAATCTGAGAATCGTTAAAGACACTGATCGAGATGGGCTTTATGACTGTATTGATACCGATAGTGACGGAGATGGTTGCTTTGATGTAATTGAAGCAGGACATACAGCTAGCACAAACCCTTTAACCCCAGGGCAATTAATGGGAACCAACATTGACCCAACAACTGGTTTGGTAACAGGATACGCAACAGGATATTCAGGAAGTACTCAAGAAGTTTTGGATAACAATTTAAATGCATGCGCCCCACTTTATAAAGATAATGACGGCGATGGCATTTTAAATGAAGCTGATTTAGACGATGATAATGATGGCATCAGAGATGAATATGAGTGTGAAATACCTATTGAAAATTTTAGTTTTGAAGATGATTTACCTGGTGCTTCACCTCAAACAGGCTGGGTATTTACCGCCCCAGATGGTGCTGGTATTGAAGGGTTAATTTCACCACCAGCCTTAAATCCAAACTATTATTCCGTTACGGATGGAAATCAATTAGCGTTTATTAACGGTACCGGTTATATGGAATTATCTAATGTATATGCCACATATGAACAAAGTGCCTATATTTTAAGTGTAGCCATAGGTGATGGTATAGATAATAGTAACCCATATAGAAATGATGGCCTTAGTTTAATACAATTAGGTTATTACAATGACGATGACAATAATATTTTAACCCCTCCGGTATGGGTTCTAATTGATGAAGAAGAAATTCAAGGTTATGAAACTCAACCAGGTACTTGGGCAGATTTTTCCCTGAACGTAAATATAGTTGATGGAGATAGTGCATTAGGAAACGGTATAGTGGTCAGAATTACGCATACAGAAAATGGTATTCTAAATCAAAGAGCAGGAAATTATGATAATATAAGAATAGTAAAGGATACCGATAACGATGGAATATCAAATTGTTTTGACACTGACAGCGACAATGATGGTTGCCCTGATGTTGAAGAAGCCGGTCATGCTAATGGCGGCACTGGTTCTTTAGCCGGTGGTGCAGTAGATGCCGATGGGTTAATTACTGGTTACGCCACAGGTTATAGTGGTCCCACAAATGCCGTTTTCAACAATTTATTGGATACTTGTAACCCAATAGATACCGATGGCGATGGATTAGCGAATGATGATGGTTATACTCAAAATTTACCAGCGAACAGCGATGATTTTGATTTATTGGATAAGGATAACGACAATGATGGTATTACTGATATTAATGAGGGGTGCAACTTAACTACAGTTGGATTAATGAGGGAAGCTTATGCTTTTGAAGTTCCATTAAATAATTTTATTTACGACCCAGGTGCTGGAAATGACACACCATCTAATCAAGGTAATCCACTGATGGGGACAAGAAGTCCAGATTTTTGGCTACCGAGCGATTTTTCGGTTGTAGGGACATCTTTAGTTCGTGTTCAAGATTATATTGACCCAGCAACTACACTACCGTATTCTCCTAATTATTATGCTGATGGATCTGGCATACCTGATGACCCTACCGCAGCGCCAGGCGATGCTACGCGATATGACAATGACTCATTTGTATTTATCAATGGTACTGCTTCAATAACTCAAGACCGTTTTGCTTATAACTTAACTAATAGAGTTCCCACAATTATAGAAGGTGGTTATATTATAACTGTAGCTATAGGTGATGGCTTGGATATTGAAGATCGCTTTAGAAATGATGGCACCAGCCTATTAGAAGCTGGTTATGATGACGGTAGTGGTTTTACTGTTTTAGGGTCTAGAACTGTACAACCCCACGAAACGCCTAATGGCACTTGGACAGATATTTCATATAATGTACCAATACCAGCTGGCTCTGCTGCCATAGGACAATTATTACTGTTGCGAATAACGCACACTATTAATGTAGCAAACAACCAAGAAGCCGGTAATTATGATAATATCCGAATCAATTTTGATTACGATGGTGATGGCATACCTGATTGTAATGATTTGGATTCCGATGATGATGGTTGCCCAGATGCCACAGAAGCTGGTTTTACTAATGATGATCTTGATGATTTTGTCGGCAACGGAATCCCAGCCATTGATGGCAACGGACTTGTAACCGGAACTGATGGATATACTACGCCAGTAAGTGCCAATGTTAGAAGTTTTTCATTGCCCGCAATAATTAATCCCGGGGGCGAACTTACAGATCAAACCGTTTGTGAGGGAGAAGATGCTGTATTTACGGTGGTAGCCACAAGACCAGCTCCTAACACAAATATAGTTTACGAATGGTACGAAAGTACTGACGGGGGTACTACCTTTGTTTTACTTACAGAAGTTGCTCCATACTCTGGCACAACTACAACAGAACTTACCATTGCTGGGGTAGCAATAGCGCAAGATACCTATCAATATAGAGTTCGTGTTATGGGTGATGACAATTTTTGTTTCGAAGAATCAATAGCAACACTAAACGTAACAACCGCACCAACTGCAATTACACCTGTTGCCGTAGCAGCAAATATTTGTGAAGGAGAGGATGCTGAATTTACTATTACAGGAACCACTGGCGATATCATTACGTATTCTTTTGACGGAGGTGTAACATCTTTAACGATAACAATAGGTGCTACAGGTACTGAAACTGTAACATCGGCAGCAGCTACTGCCGATGTGACTATAGAAATCAGTAGTATTGAAAGCGGCACATGTACTCTTACCCTAACACCTGCAACTTCTGCTACGGTAACTGTAAATACGGTTCCGGTGGTAGACCTTACAACAGTGGGCATATGTGCTCCAAATCGTCTAACTTATGATGTTGATATATTATTAAATGTAGGTACTATAACCGCAGCAAGTGAAGGCACTCTTACTGGTAATACAGTTACGGGTATTACAGCAGGAAATGATTTAGATATTACAGTGGATAATAATGGATGCATTAGAATTCTTACGGTAACAGCCCCAGATTGCTCTTGTCCTGTTATTGACAACCCAGTAAATGCAAATAACCCTTCAATCTGTTTTGGAACTGCCACTCCAGATGTTTCAGTAGATTTAGGAACGAATGGTGATGCCATAAATTGGTATGATGCAAGTACGGCAGGTACACTTTTAAGTAGTGGAACAACTTACACTACCGGAGAAACTGCAGTTGGTACGTATACCTATTATGCCGAAGCAACAGAAGCTGCTTCAGGCTGTATAAGTAACAGGGTTCCCGTAACTTTAACCATTAACCCAATGTCTGTGGCCGACACGAGTGCAGACATTACTGAATGTGCCTCGTATACTCTCCCTGCATTATCTGTCGATAATCTTTATTATACTGGCCCAAATGGCTCTGGCACTAATTTATTAGAAGGCTCGGACATTACAAGTACCCAAACGATATATATTTATGCAGAATCTGGCACCACACCAAACTGTTTTGATGAAACCAGTTTTGTAGTATCTATTAATGACACACCATCATTAACTTTGATGGTTCCAAACTGTAGCGCTGACTTAAACACCTACTCTGTTGAATTTTCAAATAATATACCTACTGCTGTTTTAACTACATCTGCTGGTACTATTAGTGGAAATACCATAATAGATATTCCGTCAAACATTACCTCTATCACAATTACAGCAGATAATAATGGCTGTATAGCAACTTCATCAACATTTGCACCAGACTGCTCCTGCCCTATTATAGATGATGCTACGAATCCAATCAACGCTACGATATGCGAAGGATTAGCTAATCCAAATTTAGCGGTATCATTAGATGACATGGATAATACTATTAATTGGTACACTACTGCTGCAGGTGGCACGAGTATCGCCACCGGCCTTACCTTTACCCCTACCGATTCGGCTATTGGCACCTATACTTACTATGCAGAAGCGATTAATACTATTACAGATTGTATAAGCGATAATAGAATTGCAGTAACCTTGACCATTGAACAAATACCGGTAGCGGATATATTGAGCGATGTTGAAGGCTGTGAATTTTATATACTACCTAATTTAAACGCTAACAATACCTATTACACAGGCGCAAATGGTACCGGTCAACTTCTTGCAGCAGGTAGCCAAATAAATCAAGCTCAGACTATTTATATATTTGCACAATCACCAAATAACACCGATTGCTTTTCAGAAACTGAATTTGACGTTACTATTTTAGAAGAACCAATCATAGACCTTCCTTTCGAAGTGTCGCTTTGTCCCAACTCAAATGGAGTAAGCAGCGCTGTACCTATTGGTACTGACCTAGGTACCGGTTATATTTATGACTGGACACCGAATAACGATAGCAATGGAGATGGAATAGAAGAAGCTATTTTTAATGTTACCGAACCTGGTGAATATAGCCTTAGAATATTTACTATAGGCAATACCATAAATTGTGGTGGAAGTTTGGAGTATGTAGTGAACGTTACAGATGCCCCTTTAGCACAAAATATTGAGGTCGAAATTACTGCCGAAGGTTATGAATTAAACTCAGGTAATCGGGTTAGAGCTATTATCAATGATGATATTTTCGCTTATACCGATTTTGAGTATAGCTTAGATAATCCCGATGGTCCGTACCAAGCAGATAATTTCTTTCAAAATGTGGTCGGAGGATTGCACACGATATTTGTTAGATCAAATCAAGGTTGTGGTTCTACATTAGAAAGTGATCCTTTCCTTATTGTCAACTATCCTACATATTTCTCACCTAATGGAGATGGGTCAAATGATACTTGGTTTCCTTTAGGTTTGGCAGACCCCAATTTAACAACGAATGTAGTTGCCGAAATATATGATAGACATGGTAAACTGGTACATTACTTAGATCCTTTCGGTCCTGGATGGGACGGCACCTATAATGGTATATCACTACCAGAATCTGACTATTGGTTTGTTATTGAATATACCGATGCCTTAGATGATAATAGAAATATTCAATTTAAAGGTCATTTTAGCTTAATTAGATAATTAGCCAATAGATTTAAAAAGTAACATATAAGATTTAAAAAAAGCTGTTCAACATAATTGTTGAACAGCTTTTTTTATTTATTGTAGAAAACAGCAAGCATATTTTTGACCGCATCTTTAACCGATTTTGGAAAAAACCAAGCTAAAGAATTAATAAGTGTGTTTCTTTCTTTATAAAACGATTTATCAAATTCAATTTGCGGCAAAATATATTTCGGATGGCGCAGTGGAAAAGAAAGCTCTTCTCGCTTATCATAATTCATGAACGGACTTTTAGAACTATGGGTAGCATCTTCACCATATCCTATATTACTAATGAGATTAACCTCAGGAAAAATACCCAATTGGTTTTGAGATGCTACACTATAACACCATTGAAAATCCCAAGCACTTACTAGCCCAGTTTCAACAGCTTTAATTCTTCGCTTCCAATAGGTATAATCTTTCCCTAAATAACCACAGTTAGATAAGATAGAATCTTCATATTCACCTGACTTCCATACCATGTCATAATCCATGTTCTTCCAAGCCCTACGCCAGGTAGCCCATCCCCAACACACAGAATATTTAGAAAAACAATACGAATCATCTACTGGAATTGAACCAACTTGATTAAAACCTGAAATTAAACCAATACGATTATCGTTTTCATATTGGTTTAATAAATTTTCACAAAATGGAAAAAAGCTCTCACTGGCGACACAATCATCTTCTAAAATGATACCCTGTTCTTCATGTTCAAAAAACCAGTTAATCGCGGTATATACACCGGGGCCACAACCTAGATTCTCGTCTTGAAACAAGGTTTTGACCTCACATTCCCAATCAATAGCTTTAATAACCGCCTCACGAGTATTTTTAACTTTACTAATATCTGCCTCAACAGTAGGTCTTGGACCATCACCCGAGATATACATTCTTTTCGGTTTACTTTTTCTAATAGCTTCTAAAGATTTTAAAGCAACCTCAGTTCTATTGAAAATTATAAAAAGTATTGGGGTATCTAACATTATTAAAAAATTTAAACTAATGAATTAGGCAAAAAATTGGTCTCGTACTCTAGTTCTTGCACCCCTTTAATTAAAAAGTGCTTTATATGAGATAGTTTCCAATCTGCTATTATTTGATCTCTTCTTAAAAAAACAGCATTCTTATCAAGTTTACCATGACCATTTACATGGCTACCTCTTGATGCTGAAATACAAGATTCATATCCATTATTCATAACAAAATCAAATGCAGGTTTTGTAAAGTGCTCAAATTTACCATAGGTATAAGCAAAATGTTTTATGGGACCACACTTTTCAGTTAGCACAGCATCGGCCTTTAGAAAGTCCTCTTCAAATTGCGTTTGAGTTAATTTTGACACCATATCGTGCTTAAAAGTATGATTACCTATTTCATGACCTTGTTTTTGTAATTGCTCAACTTCACTCCAATTTAAAAAAGCTACAGGTGGCATTTCTAATTTTTCTTGACAAAATATTTTAATTTGATCAACATCTGTCAAACCTATACTTGCAGGGTTAATATAAAAGCAACAACTAGCATCATATGTATTAAGTGCTTGCGCAGCTAGCATATTATTTTGAATACCATCATCAGAACTCCATGCGATATAAGGTTTATCAATTTCATCATTAATTAACCTATGAACAGCCTCAGAATGACTGATAAAAATATGATCTTTTGAAAGAAATTCTAATAAACGTTCAAAATTTTTCAACTCATCTTTAAAAATGTGATGAAAATATAAAAATTGAACTCTAGGGGTTTTTAAATCTTTTTCTTCTCCAAAAAATTTATGCTTAAGACTTAATAAATCTAAAGCCGAAGACCTTACACCTGCCCTAAATTTTCCATTTTGACAATGTTTAATTTGAGCATACGTATCAACAAGTATGGTATCTTTCATTTAAAATATTTCGTTTCGCAAAGATAGTTGTATTCCTTATTTCTTTGAATGTATACTATAAACAAATTATAGGTTTTAAAATTGTATTTATAGCTATATATAATAAGTATTTGTTAAAAAAGAAGTAGTTTATCGAATAAGTAGATGGTTAAACATCCAAACCGTGTTTTAGAACGTTTAATCCTAAAAGATATATTTTTAGTGCATTTCATCGAATAAAAGAGTTTTTAATCGACATATTCAATAAAAAGTTGAATTTTTGAAAAAAATATACATTAACACGATTTACCTACTTTACCTACTTTACCTATGAATTTAAACCTTAGATTTCCCAAATTGTCTACGGCCATTCTTATTTCAATTTTTTTAACATCATGCTCGAAAGATGCTGACTTATTATCGGAGTACGTTATTAACGATACCGATCAATTTTCAGAAATAGGTGTTTTAATCAGAAATGATTTTGTTACGACGCAACCTGATCAAAGTATTATTATTGATGTATTGTCTAATGATGATTTTCCTGATTGGGAAAATGTAAAAATTATTAGCGTATCATCTCCGAATAATGGAGAGGTTATTTTAAATGATAACAAAACTGTTACTTACATACCCGACGGGTTTATAAACACTACCGATACTACGGAAGATACTACAACTCCCGAGCCTGAATCGACCCCAGAGCCGGAAACAACTCCAGAACCGGAAACAACTCCAGAACCGGAACCTACCCCAACACCCGAGCCTGAGTCTACCACTACAGAAGAAGCGGCAGAAGATACTTTTACCTATACTACTGAGGTTACAGACCCTGTAGATAATACAGTAACCACTCAAGAGGCAACAGTAACCGTTACGGTAACCAATTCAGCATTTGCTACATCAGGTGAAAATATTTTTTACGTGACCTCCAACGGGAATTCTAATAATGATGGTAAATCAGAAAATTCAGCTTGGAATTGGTCACATGCAGTCAATCAAGCGCAACCTGGTGATATTGTATACGTAAAAGCTGGAGAATACAATAATATAAATACCACTTTTACTAGAAACGGAACAGCTGGTTCTCCTATCAGATTTGTTGGATATAAAAGTACACCTGGAGATATTGATGCTTCCAAACAGAGTTTATTAAATACGGATACAAAAGGCAGAAGAGGAACAACTCGATATTCGAATAATATTGAATTTAATTATAAAAATAGCCCTAGTTCAAATGAAATGCCAATGTTCAAAAAAAGTTATGTTAAAGGTGAAAATGCATTTCTAATTGGTTCAGATTATATTGAGCTACACAATTTCATTATAAGTGGTTATTCTACTGGAATTTTTATAAATGCAGATAGCAATGGAGCTAAAGCAATTAATTGTATTCTTCATGAACAAGGTAATTTAAATGTTCAACTAACTGACAGCTCACACCCGGACAGATACTATGGTGAAGGAATAACAGCAAGCAGAGCATCAAATTTTTCTATTGAATTCTGTTCGTTTTTAAATCCAGAACAACAGGGTATTACAATTCGAGGTACAAATACTGGAATAGTTGAAAATAATGTTGTTTATAGTTATAATATGACAAATGGAGTTGATTATTCTATACTATTGAGTTCAGATAATGGAAATGCACATGATTTAGTTTTAAAATATAATTTAATTGAAAGATTAGCGAATGTTCCTCATGTAGGTCACGGATTTTCTTTAAAGAATGGAGCAAATAATAATTTAATTTCAAATTTTGAAATTATTAACACTGGAATAGAAACTGAATTCGGCAACGTCTATAATAATAGTTTTGAGAATGGAAATATCCAAGGAAGTTTTTATGATTCAGGCAATGAATTAAGTTCCATTACTGTTTCAAATGGATCGTATAACAATACATTCAAAAATATTATTGTCGATAATGCATGGGGTGGTATCTTTTTTGGAGATTATGACTATAGCCAACATAATGATACAGGAGTTGATCCATTTACATCAGGAGTAGAAAATAATTTTATAAATATAATTGTAAAAAACTGTAGATATGCAGTTATTTTCAAAGATGGCCAAGATCAAAATTCCCAAGGTCCAATTAGCAATAATTTTATTAACTGTACATTTTATGATGTAGAATATGGATTAAGGGTATCCATGAACAACTCGGATAATAAATTTTACAACACTAGTTTCAATACAACCAATAGCTTTTTAACCGAGCACAGTAATAATTATCTTAATTCTAATACGCTATTTAGAAATTGTCATTTTAATGGTGGCAGCACTTCCGCATCTTCTGTTAATGGTTTTCAGTCACAAAACAACATACAAGGCAATCCTTTATTTAAAAATGAAAATAGTGTACAGGACGGTAGTTTTGATGTAACCGGGCTTGAACTACAAGACGCAAGTCCACTTAAAAATAATGGTTTAAATATATCTAATATTCTAAATTTAGTATTTAACTCGTTTAACGATGAAAGTAGAAGTAATAGTGTAAACATTGGAGCTTTTTAAATGCTCCAATGTTTAAAATAAAAAGGCTATCATATAATATGATAGCCTTTTTATTTTAAACATTACTTATAATTTACCTTAAAGTATACAAAAATCATTTAGCAAGTAATTAACTATATTAATTAATATGTTTATTTTAAATTAATAAAAATAAAAAATAAATTTGACTCCATTTAACCAATCTTTTCAATAATACTTCGTTAAAGACATTAGATAATAAAATAACTGAATAAGTTTCAAATTTTTAATATGAGTAAAGTTGCATTAATTACAGGGGTTACCGGACAAGATGGTGCCTATTTAAGTGAATTCCTTTTAAAAAAAGGATATATCGTTCATGGTCTAAAAAGAAGATCTTCTCTTTTTAATACAGATCGTATAGATCATTTATACCAAGATCCTCATGTAGAACATAGAAATTTCATATTACATTATGGTGATATGACCGATAGTACAAACTTGATTCGTATTATTCAAGAAATTCAACCAGATGAAATTTATAATCTGGCAGCAATGAGTCATGTTCATGTATCTTTTGAAGTACCTGAATACACTGCAAATGCAGATGGTATTGGTACACTACGTATTTTAGATGCAGTAAGAATGTTAGGTCTCTCTGAGAAAACTAGAATTTACCAAGCTTCAACATCAGAACTTTATGGTAAGGTACAAGAAGTTCCACAATCAGAAACTACACCATTTTACCCTAGAAGTCCGTATGCTGTTGCTAAAATGTACGCTTATTGGATTACAGTAAACTATAGAGAAGCTTACGGAATGTATGCTTGTAATGGCATCTTATTTAATCATGAATCGCCTATAAGAGGGGAAACTTTTGTTACAAGGAAAATTACACGTGCCACAGCAAGAATTGCACTAGGTTTACAGGATAAAATTTACCTTGGTAATCTAGATGCCCAAAGAGATTGGGGCCATGCAAAAGATTATGTACGTATGATGTGGATGATTCTTCAAGCAGATGAAGCAGAAGATTGGGTAATTGCTACGGGTAAAACCACTCCAGTAAGAGAATTCGTAAGAATGAGTTTTCAAGAAGTAGGTATTGAATTGGAGTTTAAAGGTGAAGGTGTAGAAGAAAAAGCATTTGTTAAGGCTTGTAACAATCCAGAATTTCAGTTAGAGATTGGGAAAGAAGTTTTAAGTGTTGACCCAAAATACTTTAGACCAACTGAAGTGGAGCTACTTATAGGGGACCCAACGAAAGCCAAGACCAAATTAGGCTGGAAAATTGAATATGAACTGAAGGATTTAATTAAAGATATGATGCAAAGCGATGTAAAGTTGATGCAGAAAGACCAATATCTAAAAGATGGCGGTTACCGAATTTTAAATTATTTCGAATAGAATAGTTAAATAGTTTACTTTTAAACAATAACCCCTAAGATGGTAATTAATTATCCAAATTTAATCATCCTCTTAGGGGTTTTCTGAATGCTGAAATGAATAAATCCTCTAAAATTTATATAGCCGGTCATCGCGGTTTAGTTGGAAGTGCTATAGTTAAAAACTTAACTGAACGTGGCTATAACAATTTAATATATCGTACACACGCCGAGTTAAATTTAGTAGAACCTAAACAAGTTAAGGATTTTTTCGACTCAGAAAAGCCTGACTATGTCATACTTGCTGCTGCAAAGGTTGGTGGCATTGTGGCAAACAATACGTATAGAGCAGATTTCATTTATGAAAATTTAATGATTCAAAATAATGTTATTCATCAGAGTTTTATTAGCGGAGTAAAAAAAATGTTATTCTTGGGAAGCACCTGTATCTACCCAAAGAATTGTCCTCAACCGATGAAAGAAGACTATTTATTGACAGATACCTTAGAATACACTAATGAACCTTATGCTATAGCCAAAATAGCAGGGATTAAAATGTGTGAAAGTTATAATTTACAATATGGAACCAATTTTATTTCAGTAATACCCACTAACTTATACGGACCCAATGATAATTTTGATTTAGAAAAATCGCACGTTTTACCAGCTTTAATTCGCAAAATCCATTTAGGAAAGGCATTAAAGGAAAATAATTGGGATTTAATTAATCATGATTTAAATAAGCTTCCTATTCAAGGTATTGATGGCTCAAGTGAAAAATCGACAATATTGAACATATTAAGCAAATTTGGTATTAATCAAAATTCAAATGGTAATGTAACCGTAGAAATTTGGGGTACTGGTAATCCCATGCGAGAATTTTTATGGTCAGAAGATATGGCAGATGCATGCGTGTTCCTTATGGAAAACCGAAATTTCTCAGATACTTATTCCAAGAGTACAGAAATAAGAAATACACATATAAATATTGGAACAGGAATAGATATCAGTATAAAAGATTTAGCTATTTTGGTAAAAAATCAATTAGAATTTAATGGAAATTTTATATTCAATACTTCGAAACCAGATGGTACTATGAAAAAACTAACGGATGTATCTAAATTAAATAAACTAGGTTGGAGACATCAAATGGAACTAAAAAAGGGAATTTTAAAAGTTTATTCATGGTACAACAAAATGGATGAATAATTTTAAGATTTTATTTCTTGGATATATAAAAAACAGGTGTTTTACAACCTTTAATTTTATTAAGAAAGCTAATAAAATTAAAATTTATATTAGATTATAAAGAAAAGTATTTAAACATAAATACAAGGGTTGCAAAACAACCTAATCATTTAACTTTTGGTTAATTTTTTGAATCCTATCACATAATTATTAAACCCTTCAATTTTTGGAATTAGGTAATAAAATATTTAAAGGTGCACTTTGGAGCGCTATTGAAAAATTATCAGTACAATTAATTTCCTTTGCTTTGGGCATCGTATTAGCAAGACTATTAACTCCTGCTGAATACGGTACCTTTGGTCTTCTTATTGTTTTTATTACAATATCACAAGTCTTTATTGATAGTGGTTTTAGTCAAGCTCTTATTCAGACAAAAGAAAGGACTCAAAATGATATTTCTACAGTACTTTCTTTTAATATAATAGTTGCTATTATATGTTACATTATACTGTTCTTTACTGCACCATTACTAGCTGAATTTTATGTGATTCCAGAGCTTAAAAACTTATTAAGGGTTTTAGCGATTTCACTAATATTGAATTCATTATTTACCGTTCCATCGACTTTGTTGACTATAGAAATGAATTTTAGGCAAATTGCTAAAATTACATTTGTTTCAACCTTAATTAGCGGTATTTTGGCCATTAGCGCAGCGTACATAGGCTGGGGAGCTTGGTCTTTAGTCGTACAAGTCTTAGTTAAGGGAGTTGTTTCAACAATTCTATTTTGGCTTACAATAGATAAATTTCCAAAATTAAATTTTCACCAAAAATCGTTTAAAAAACTGTTTTCATTTGGATCTAGACTTTTAATATCAAATCTATTAGCCAATATCTTAAGTAATTTAAACGCCATACTTATAGGTAAATACATAGGTACTAAACAATTAGGCTTTTATACAAGAGGTACCCAATTTACAGACATGGCTTATAGTGTAATTAACTCATCTATTAACAGTGTACTCTTACCAAGTCTTTCTACAGTTCAAAGTGATATTGAAGTTTTAGTGTCATATTGTAGAACTTTATTAAAAATGACTGCATTAATAACTATTCCAATTTTTCTTTGTTTAGCAATATATGCTGAACCTTTGATAATCTTACTACTTTCCAAAAAATGGGCAATGGCCATACCAATTATGCAGATTTTCTGCATAGCTAGATTAATTACAATTATGACTGGTATTAGTTCAAATATGCTATACGTAATAGGAAGGACAGACTTAAGTTTAAAACAAGAATATTTTAAAATTGCAGTAAGAGTTATATTACTTTTAATTGCTCTACCATATGGTATTTACTATATAGCTTTGGCGGAACTAACCTCTACAACATTACATTATTTTATTAATAATTACTTCCCGGGAAAACTATTTAAATATGGTTCTAAACAACAATTAAAAGATATATTTAAAATACTAATAAGTGGTATTATTATGGCACTTACCGGTTTTTTATTTATGAAAATTTTTGAAAGTAATTTACTTAAACTGATTGTTACAACTCCTGTTATTATATTTGTATATATATTATTAATAAAAGTTTTTAAAATTAAAGAGTTTGAATTATTATTTAAAAAAATCAAGTCCTTAAAGGGAAATAATTAATGTTTTATTCATACTATAAAATTTTCTTAGTTATGAGTTCAACTATAAAATATATTCAATTCATTTTAAATTATTTTGAAAATGCCTTTGTACATTTTGTGCGTCTATTAACTATGAGAAAGTACCCAATTAATGAAAAATAAAATTTGCTGTATTTTTAATTTAGCACCACATTATCGTTTTCCAATATATAAATTAATGGATGATGAATTAAAATGTGATTTCTATTTTGGTGATCGAGTTAAAAGCGAAATTAAAAAATTAGACTATAAATTACTTAAAGGCTTTAAAAAAGAATTAAAGAATGTATCTATTCTGAACACAAGTTTTTCTTGGCAAAAAGGAGCTTGGTCCTTGATTTTTAGTAAATACAAGTATTACATTATTACTGGAGAACCGTATTACATATCAAATTGGGTTCTAATTATTTTAGGTAATATTCTTGGAAAAAAAGTTGTACCATGGAGTCATGGAATAAAAGGTGATAATAATAAAATGGAGTGGTTTGAAAAACTTTTTTTTAAATTATGCCCCTTAATTCTATTATATGGAAATCATTCTAGGAGTACAATGATTGAAAAAGGATTTAATCCTAATAAACTGATATGTATCTACAATTCACTAAATCATGATGAACAAATAAATATTAGAAAAACTTTAAAACCATCTTCAATTTTTACTAACTATTTTAAAAATAATTTCCCTACTCTTATTTATATTGGAAGAATCCAAAAAAGTAAAAAGTTAGAGAATTTAGTAGAATGCCTCAATTATTTAAATGAAAGTGGAAACAATTGCAATCTTGTATTTATTGGAAAGGACTTAGGAGATAATGATGTTTTAAACATAGCCACTAAATTAAACATATTGAAGCAAGTTTGGTTTTACGGTCCATGCTACGAAGAACAAAAAATTGGCGAACTAATTTTTAACGCTAATATTTGTGTTTCTCCAGGACCTGTTGGTTTAACGGCACTCCATAGCTTAACTTATGGAACACCTGTAATTTCAAACAACAATTTCAATTCTCAAATGCCTGAATACGAAGTTATTACCCCAGATAAAACTGGAGATTTTTATGAAGAGAATAATCAAGAAGATTTATTAGAAAAAATTAAACCTTGGTTAAATATAGATACTGAAATTAGAGATAAAATCAGAAATGAATGTTATAAAGTTATTGATCAAAACTGGAACCCAAAATCACAAATCCTTACCTTAAAAAAAATATTCCTACATGCAGAAAATTAAAGTTTTATGGGTTATTAACGAACTATTCCCAGAAGTTGCCGAATTTCTAAAATTAGAAAAGTCTTACGTAGGCGGCTGGGTAAATGGTTTAGCCAATAATATTAAAACCAGAGATTCTATTCAATTACATATTGCTACGGCTTATCAAGTTGAAAGTATTAAACAGTTTCATGCTAATAAAATCAGTTTTCATCTATTGCCATCTATGAAAAGTAATCAAGATTATGATGAAGGCTTAGAAAAAGAATGGCAAACACTAATAACCGAATTAAAGCCAGATGTAATTCATATTCATGGAACTGAATATGCACACGGTTTAGCGTTGATGAATTCCTGTCCTGAACAAAAATATGTTATATCTATTCAGGGTTTAGTTAGTGTTTACGTAAAATACTATTTGGCCAACCTTCCTTTCTCCACAATTTTAAAAAACATCAGTTTTAGGGATATTGTTAGATTTGATACAATATGGCAAGGAAAATCCAATTATAAAAAAAGAGGTAAATTTGAAATGCAATACCTCAGTAAGACAAAAAACGTAATGGGTAGAACTGACTGGGATTATGCACATGCAAAAAAAATAAATCATAATATAAAATATCATTTTTGCAATGAAACTCTTAGAAATTCTTTTTATACCCCTCCCAAATGGGATTTTAATTTAATAAAACAGAATTCGATTTTTTTAAGCCAGTCTTCTTACCCTATAAAGGGATTACATCAAATGCTTGAAGCATTAAGTATTGTCAAAAATTATAATTCAAAAGTGATTTTAAATATCGCAGGTGAAAATATTCTTGCAAGAAGTAATTATAAAATAACGGGATTTGCAAAAATTATTAAAGAACTAATCACCAAATATGATTTAAAAGAAAATGTCAACTTTTTGGGTATTTTAAATGAACATCAAATGAAAGACCAATATCTGAAAAGTCATATTTTTGTATGTCCATCAAGTATCGAGAATAGCCCTAATTCATTAGGAGAAGCTCAAATTTTGGGCGTGCCATCAATTGCATCTTATGTAGGTGGAAATCATAATTTAGTTAATTCTGGCCATGATGGTTTTTTGTATAGATTTGAAGAACCAGTAATTTTAGCCCAATTAATAATTAAACTATTTAATAACCGTAAGTTATGTGAAAGAATAAGCGCTAATGCTATTGTATCTGGAGAGTTAAGACATAATAGGGAAATAAACGTAAATCGTAATTTAGAGATTTATAACGATATATCTACTACATAAATTATCTTACCGTTTCTTCTTCTATGCCGCCTATATCTGCTGCTGTTTGACTAAATGAACTATGATGAGATCCAAAAATTTTTTTTGTATTACTTAGGCAATATAAATCCAAAACTGCATCTTTAATGGCATCAGGGTGATTTCGATCATAATTTGACACAGGATTCGTTATAATTTTATTTTTAAATTTAAATTCCAATTCTATCTTTGTTTTTTCATCATCAGTAGATAAAAAGAATAAAGCATCTTTCTCATTTTTTAAAATTTCATTTATTTTATGGACAAAAAGATCTGTTGTACTGAAATCTTTTGAAATTGTATTATCAGATCTTCTTATGTGCAAACCAAAAGTGTTTTTGAAACTGTTTTTCTTTTTATGTACTTTCTCAATTAAATCTGGTACAGGCTTAAAATATGTGTAATTATTTACAATAGGATAAACTCTATAACATGAAGAAATATAATAATCACCTACTAAATCAATAAATTTTTTTTCAACAATTTTTAGGAAATTTTCATCAAGCTCTCTAACTGAATTATTAATATTCTGGGAATTATACAAAACTGAAAGTTGTTCATTTACAACTACATGTTCGTAATCCAAATTACGAATTTGAGATATAACAGATTTTTGTAATTTACTTAAATATCTTTGCTTCAAGACATTTTTCAGACTTCTAACAAATTCAAGTTCGTGACTGTTATAAATAAAACTTCCATCGCTCTTCTTACCATAACTCTTCAAAAACGATTCTGGAAATCCAACCGGACAATCTAAAATTACAAATTTAAATTCCTTAATTTCTGGAATATTAAATAGCTCTTCAAAGCTACAATTTAGCGATTCGTCCAATACCCATAATACGGTTAGATCCTGTCCTGTATTTTTACAAATAGAAATTAAAGAATCTATAGTACGCAAACGATTACATAATCCACCAATAGGTTTTAAATAAATCATAAATAATTTTAAATTATATTTTCATAGGTATTTCCTATGATTTCAGCGTTAAAAATAATTTTACTCTTCATAACTCTAAATAAATTGCAATATTGCCATAGATTTGAAGATTAATATCTTGTTACATTCAAACAACTTGTTTATGCTATCGATTATTAAAAAAATTGGACTTGGTCCAATTGTACTTTTAACATTATATCTAATTGATCCATTCAATTTTGGATTTGCTTTTGGATATTTAATTTTTATTTATTTTTTTCTTTCCGGTAAAGCAATATTACCGTTATTAGATAAAGATATTGTTTTCATAACGCTTTTTACAGCGGTTTATGCTGTTTACTATAGTTTTAACCCCATAAGCGGCTCACAATTTATCTTTATATATTTACTATTCCCTCCAACCTTTTATTTATTAGGAAAATTAATCTCTAATAAAATAAATAATTTTGAGAATATTTATAAAATACTATTATTAATTGCTACAATATACTCACTCATTGCATTGATATCTGTACTTTTAAATATTTACAATGTAGGCTTTTATCAAGTGAATAGGGATGTTTCAATGATATGGAGTCATGACCCTATGAATGCTACTGGTATGGCTGCCTATTTATTTGCAAACATGTGTTTACCCGGAATTATTCTATTTAGTTTTAAAAAAAATAAACATTCAGAAAATCTGATTCTTATCCTCATTTACGCTTTATCACTTATTGCCGTCCTAAGACTTGGGAGCAGAACACAGTTGGGTATAACTCTAATTACTTTATTTGTTTCAATATTCTATTTTTTAGCAAAACAGAGCATTGTAAAAAAAGCTATATCGTTGATTATGTTAACGGTATTTACAATACTTTCAATTTCATATATATCTATCAATTCTAAGTCAGATATTTTTTCTGCTTATGCAGATAGAATGGACAGCAAAAAATATGGAGCCGGAACTGCTGGAGGAAGAACAGAGCGTTGGACAAAGTCAATCGAAAATTTAATTGACAAACCTTTAGGCTGGGATGTTACAGAATTTGGATATTCACATAATTTATGGTTAGATGCAGCCAGAGTTGGAACAGTTATTTGTTTCATACTTTTAGTATGGTTTTCCATAAGATCAACAATCAATGTTTACAAAGTAACTAAAAATAAGATTTTACCTTTACGGCTTAAAAATTTAACTCTTATTTACTTTATTGCTTTTTATCTTCAGTTTTTTGTTGAACCCATATTAGATGGTTCTATCCAACTTTTTGTTTTTTATTGTCTATTTCAAGGTATAATCAATGAAAGCTTAACATTAAGTGAGGAGAAAAAATAATAAAATCATTCTTATTCTGTTTTAACTTCTCAACAAACCTTTAAAGTAAAATGACCATCGCAGTACTTCTTACCTGTTTTAATAGAAAGGATAAAACCCTTGCCTCTTTAGATTTTCTTTTAAAATCATATCTAAAGGTTGCAGATAAAGTAAGTTTAAAAATTTACCTAACAGACGATGGCTCAACTGATGGTACTGGAGAAACCGTTAAGAAAAAATTTCCAGATGCTGTCATCTTAAAAGGCAATGGAAACTTGTATTGGGCCGGCGGTATGCGTAATTCGTGGAGAGAAGCTTTAAAAGGTGATTTTGATGGCTACTTATTACTTAACGATGATACCAATGTATTTACAAATGTATTTGAAGAACTTTTAAATACTCATGAATATTGCCAAAAAAAATTTGGAAAAAGCGGTATTTATTTAGGCTCTACTTATGACGAGAGCACTAAAAAAATAAGCTATGGCGGAGCTAAATTAACAAACAAATTTACCTTTAAATACCATTTTTTAGAACCGAACGGACATTTTCAAAATTGTGAGTTGGGGAATGCCAATATTATGTTGGTACCTAAAGAAGTGGTTGAAGAAATAGGTATACTTTCTGAAGGGTACATACATGGTGTTGCCGATTATGACTACACACTAAAAGCAGTAAATAAAGACATTCCTGTGTTAACAACTCCTGAATACTCAGGTACCTGCACAGATGATCATAAAGATGTTTACATTACGTTTCCTGAAAAGACCTTTTCTGAACGACTTGCCTTATTAAAAAATCCCTTAGCGCTAGATTTTAAATCTAATTTCAATCTAATGTTACGCCACTTCCCGTTACGTGTTCCATTTGTACTTTTTAGCGCGGGATTAAAACTCGTTTTACCGTCAATTTATGTAAAAGGGCTAAGAAATAACAGATAACCAAGCTTGATAAATAATTACCTTTTATTAAATATCTTAATTTAAGTTTTTATAAACTTAAAGATTTCAAAATCATTGTAAGAAAATAATTCAACAGATACTTTAAAAGCTTTACATCTGTTTTATTTTCTATATACCGATTAATACCTATTAATAGTCTTTTTTATCTAAAATTTGCATCAAAATAAAAACATGACAGAATATATAGCCACCTGGGTTTATTTAGATTCATCTTCTGAAAAGTCAAAATATCCAAACAATAAAGGAGATTCTACTACCCCAGAATTTCAAGCCGTATATTGGCGTTGTATTGTTCTTTTTTTTAAAACTTCATTACGTTTTAATAAAAATGCTACTCATTTAGTATTTACGAATACTATTGATATACCAACTATAGATGGTATGGACTTAAAAATATTTTTCAAAAAAAATAATATTGAAGTAGTCACTTTAGATAACAAATACCCACTACCGAATAACTATTTTGGGAAATTCAGAAATCAATATTTCGAGTTTTCCATTATCGACCACATGGCTACCAGAATGCAAAATGAAGATGGTTTTCTTTTGCTTGACTCCGATTGTATTTTCACCCAACCCATGGATAATGCTTTTGAAGAACTAAAAGCAGAAGAAATGGCAATTACCTATGTTGTTGATCATGAAACCGATTACATGATACACGGCGTTAGCGGAGATAATATGAAAGAGATATTCAATGACTTTGGTGTTGTTGTAGATCAAAACCCATATTACAGTGGAGGTGAACTTCTATTCGCTAAAGGAGTTTTTATAAAAAATGTTTCAAACGATTTTCCTCAATTGTTTGAAGATATGCTTAAACGACATAAAGAAGAAAAAATTAAGTTTAACGAAGAAGCCCACGTACTTAGTTATTACTTTTATAAGCATAACGCACTTATGGCCGGAATGGATAAGTATATAAAACGTTTATGGACTAATAGAAACTATTTTAGAAATGTTCAGCCTGATGATGTTAACCTTGCCATTTGGCATTTACCTAATGAAAAAAATACCGGTTTAGATAAATTATTCAGTATGCTTACAAATGGAAATGATTTTACATTATTACCAGAAAAAGAATATTTAGAAACCGTTCATGATACATTATTAAAAAAGTCAAATTACAAGAAAGACTATATTGCTATGTTTAAAGATTTTGGCTCAAAATTTTTAATGATGGTGGGCTTAAAAACTAAATAATTAATTTGACTACAAGCAAAAAAAACATTGTTCAAATAAATGTAGAATCAAATTTTGGGTCTACAGGTAAAATTTGTGTGAACATAAGTGATTATTTAGAATCTCATGGCAACGACCCGCATATTGCACATGGTCCTATCCATAGAGATACCAATAACAGTACATACCAAATAGGAACTAAATTAGATTATTACCTACATATACTAAACACCAGAATCTTTGACAAACATGGTTTGGGCTCTAAAAAAGCTACCAAGGAATTTTTAAAAAAACTTGAAAATTCCAAACCAGATTTAATTCACCTTCATAATATTCATGGATATTACATTAATTATGAATTGTTATTTCAATTTGTAAAAAATACCGAAATACCTGTGGTATGGACCTTACATGATTGTTGGTCATTTACTGGGCATTGCACACATTTTGAATATATTGATTGTGAGAAATATAAAACAGCCTGTACAAAGTGTCCATTAACATATACTTACCCTAAAAGTTGGTTAGTTGATCGATCTATAAAAAATTTCATTCAGAAGAAAGAATCATTTACAGGAGTAAAAAACTTAACATTGGTACCTGTGTCTAAATGGCTTGCTACTAAAGTAGAGCAATCGTTCTTAAGCCCCTACCCTATTCATACTATTACCAACGGCATAGATATTAATACATTTAAACCAATTATAGATTCAAATTATAAAAGAGAAAAAGGATGGGAAGGTTTAAAAATAATTCTTGGCGTTGCCAGTGTATGGGATAAAACCAAAGGATGGGAAGATTTTATAAAAATTGCTCCAAATCTTAAGGACGATGAAAGAATTATATTAGTTGGGTTGAGCAAACAACAAATTGAGACATTACCAAAAAATATTATCGGTATAGTAAGAACTGATTCAAAGGAAGAATTGATTGAATTATATTCTCTAGCAGATGTTTTTATGAATTTAACCTATGCCGACACCTACCCAACTACAAATTTAGAAGCACTATCATGTGGTACACCAGTAATCACCTATAAAACAGGTGGTAGCGTAGAAGAGATTACCGATTATAATGGTGCAATTGTTGAACAAGGAAACTATTTAGATGCTTATAATACTTTTGACAACATGGGTAATATTTTTAAAAAAACACACTCACAAACCATTAGAAATAATGCCATTAAGAAGTTCGACAAAAATTTTCAGTTAAAAAAGTATGACGAACTATACCAATCTCTTTTAAATTAACGTTAGACAGTACGTATCAACTTTGTATTAAAAAACTAACATTTTCAAATCAACGATTGAAAATTGAAAAAGTCCCTTTAATGAATTTAATTTTAGATAACATTATATTTTCTTTACAAGATGCAGGTGGTATATCAAATTATTGGTACCAAATCTTAAAAAGAATTAAAAAAGAAGAGGGCTTACACATATACCTATTTGATGATTCTGAAAAATCTTCTAATATTTTTAGAAAAGAACTAAATCTTTCTAATTTTGAACACTTAGGCAAAAGTCCAGGTTTGGTTGGTAGATATACCAATCCGAAGCTTGCTCAACTGAGTGAAAAATCAATTTTTCATTCCAGTTATTATCGCTATTCTAAAAACTCTAAACATATAAATATTACTACTGTTCATGATTTTACCTATGAACATTATTTTTCGGGTATTCAATTATATGCGCATACCAATCAAAAAAGAAAAGCATTAGTTCATTCTGATGGTATTATATGTGTCTCGGAAAATACGAAACGAGATATGTTACATTTTTTTCCTGAATTGACAGATAAAAAAATTACAGTTATTCCTCATGGTGTAGGTACTAATTTTTACCAAATAGATGAAAAAGAATTAAAGGATAAAGTATATTTTGACGGTAGACCATTTATATTATATGTAGGTGACCGAAAGGCTTTATATAAAAACTTTAATCTTACCGTTAGAGCTAGTAAACTAAGTGGACTACCTTTAGCAATAATTGGAGGTAGCCCTTTAAGTGAAAAAGAACAGACTTATATCAACGCCAAATTAAAAAGTGAAGATTATATTCATTTTAATGGGGTATCTAACGAAGAGCTTAATGTTTTTTACAACCAAGCTCTTTGTCTGGTCTACCCTTCATCGTACGAAGGTTTTGGTCTTCCGCTTTTAGAAGCCCAAAGTGCAGGTTGCCCAGTTATAGCGATGAATACATCTTCAATACCAGAAGTTGTAGAAGAAAGTGGTATTCTTTTAGAAGAAGAATCACCGCAACTTATTGCTGAACACATTAAGCAGTTACTTGTTGAAGAGTACAGAAATGACCTAGTCCAAAAAGGGTTAGAAAATGTCAAAAGGTTTACTTGGATTAATACCTTTCAAAAAACATTAGACTTTTATAAAGAATTAATAAACCAATAAGTTGATATAAATTTTGTAATGAGTATAGAAAAGCAAGATATAAAACCATTGGTAAGCATTATAACCGGTACTTATAACAGTTCTAAATTTATTAGTGATTGTGTTAAGAGTATCGATAATCAAGTCTATGACAACATTGAGCATATTATAATTGATGGCAACTCTAAAGACAATACGGTTTCCATCATTGAAAATATGCCTAACAGAGTATCTAAAATCATATCAGAAAAAGATGATGGTATTTATGATGCTATGAACAAAGGTTTAAAATTAGCAGAAGGAGATATATTAGGTATTCTTAACTCTGATGATTTTTATAACTCCAATGAAGTAATACAAAGTGTTGTCAAAGCTTTTGAAGATCCAAACATTGATTGTGTGTATGGAGATTTAGTTTATGTTGAACAATTAAATACTGATAAAGTAGTTAGAAATTGGGTAACAGGACCGTATAAAGAAAATGCGTTTAAGAAAGGTTGGCATCCTGCACATCCATCATTTTTTGTTAGAAATTCTATTTATAAAAAATTAGGATATTTTGATTTGAATTTTGGTCTTGCCGCTGACTTTGAACTAATGTTACGATTTTTAGAAAAAAATAAAATAAAAGGTAAATACCTACCCACGCCTATGGTTAGAATGAGGCTTGGTGGGGCTACCAATAAAAGTTTAAAAAATATTTTACAAGGAAATAAAGAATGTATTGAAGCGTTTAAAGCAAATGATTTAGAAGTTTCGGTAGCATACCCACTATATCGATTACTACCTAAATTAAAGCAATTTCTTAAATGAAAGTTCTAATAACAGGTGGCAATGGATTTTTAGGTAAGTATTTCGTTAATCATTGGAAAGCGAAAGGACACGAGGTTTTAACCTTAGGAAGAGGCGAGAATAGTGATATAATATGCAATATAAAGGCTGAAGTACCGAAAATTAATCAAGAGATTGATTATGTTATTCATATTGCAGGAAAAGCACATAGTATTCCTAAAACCAAAGCGGATGAAGATGATTTTTATAATGTCAATGTAAATGGAACTTCTAATCTTTTAGGCGGGTTAGAAAATAAAAACATAAAGGGTTTTATGTTTATAAGTAGCGTAGCGGTATACGGAGCAACCGCAGGAAAAGGAATTACCGAAGAAGCTAAGTTAAATGCTACAGATAGCTATGGTAAAACTAAAATTGAAGCAGAAAATAAAATAATTGCTTGGGGTTTAAAAAATCAAGTAATCACTAGTATAATTAGACCACCATTGATTATTGGGCAAAATGCTCCCGGTAATTTAGGGCGAATGATTATAGGAATTGAAAAAGGCAGATTTTTTAATATTGCCAATGGCAAAGCGAAAAGATCTGTAGTACTTGCAGAAGATATAGCACAATTTTCAACAGAACTGATAAACCTAAGTGGTATTTACAATTTAACCGATGGTAAAGATGCGAGCTTTGAAGAATTATCTAGTGTAATCACGAAAGCTAAAAACAAAAGTAAAGTAAAAAATATGCCGTTATGGTTGGCAAGGAATATAGCTATGCTAGGAGACTTTGCCGAAAAAATATTTAAAAAAGAAGCACCCTTTTCAACAAAGAAACTAAAACAGATGACAACAGACTTAACATTCTCTTCTAAAAAAGCGAATGCTATAGGCTGGAAACCAAAACGTGTAGTTGAGAACGTTGACTTATGGATTAATTAAGATAAGACTATTTTAAAACTATAAATAATGATAATTTTAGGATTAAACACACATCACGCAGACTCTTCAGCAGCAATATTTGTTGATGGTAAATTAATTGCCGCTACAGAAGAAGAGCGTTTTACAAGAATAAAACATTGGGCAGGCTTCCCTGCCGAGGCTATTAAGTTTTGTTTAAAAGAGGCTAATACTACTTTAGAGCAGGTAGACTACATAACCTTAGGTAGAGATCCTAAAGCTAAAATTGATAAGAAGGCACTATATGCACTTACCAATTTAAAGACAGGTACTTCATTATTGAAAAATCGCTGGGAAAATAGAAAAGATATTTCTTCTATGGCCGAACAATTTGAAAATGCGTTTAATATTCCTCAAGATATTATCAATGCCAAATTAATTAATGTAGAACATCATAGAGCTCACTTAGCATCAGCTTTCTTTGCTAGTCCATTTGAAGAATCTGCAATAATATCAATTGACGGATCCGGTGATTTTACAACCACAATGTTCGCTTACGGTAAAGGAAATAAAATTGAAGTTCTAGATTCTATAGACTACCCGGTATCATTAGGGTTTCTATACACGGCATTTACTCACTTTTTAGGTTTCCCACATTATGGTGACGAATATAAAGTAATGGGTTTAGCCCCTTATGGAGAACCTAAATATGTAGATAAAGTAAAGAAGTTATTAAAATTTAAGGACAAAGGTCTTTGGACTTGGAAGAAGCAATATTTCGGTGAAATAAAAGCTTTGTATGAGAACAATCAACCTATTGTTGAACCTTTCTTTACTAAAAAGTTCGAAGAGCTTTTTGGTACACCTAGAGATCCAAAAGGAGAGTTAACACAATACCATAAAGATTTAGCAAAATCTGTACAGGTAGCTACAGAAGATGTCATTTTCCATATGGCGAATCATTTGCAAAAAGCTACAGGAAGTAAGAATATTTGTATTGCTGGTGGGGTCGCACAGAACTCTGTTGCGAATGGTAAAATAATTGCAAATACAGATTTTGACAATCTTTATATACCATCTGCCGGTCATGATGCTGGTATTTCTATGGGATCTGCTTTATATCATTACAATCAAACGTTAGACTTCCCTAGGGCAGGAGAACAAAAATCTGCCTCAACAGGTTCACATTTTAGTAATGATGAAATTGAGGCTTATTTAAAGAGCAAAGGCGTTTCATATAAAAAAATGGAAGATGCCGAACTGTATGACTATATCTCTGATAAGTTAATTGTTCCTTCTGTTGTAGGTTGGTATCAAGGTAGAGCTGAATTTGGACCAAGAGCTTTAGGTAACCGATCTATTATTGCTGACCCACGTAACGAACAGGCAAAAGAACTCTTAAACTTAAAAATTAAGCGAAGAGAGAGCTTTAGACCTTTTGCACCTTCTATATTGAAAGAATATGTAGGTGAGTATTTTGAATACGACCAAAATGTTCCTTTTATGGAAAAAGTATTTCCAATTAAAAAAGAAAAGCATGCAGAGATACCTGCTGTTACACACGTTGATGGTACTGGACGACTACAAAGTGTTGATAAAGATGTTTCACCAAGGTATTATAATTTAATAGAAGCTTTTAGAAAGAAAACTGGAGTGCCTATTCTTTTAAATACTTCTTTTAATGAAAACGAACCTATAGTAAATACTCCGGCAGAAGCCTATTCTTGCTTTGAAAGAACAGCTATGGATGTTTTAGTAATGGAGAATATCGTTGTTGAACGATAATATTAAAAAAACAATTTATAATTAGGCAATGAACTTTAAAAAAAGTAAAGTTAAATGAGTACAATTACTCTTTTTATCATCACATTTTTAATTCTATTTTTATGTGCGTATTTATATATAAAAGCAGCGCAGAAATTTGGAATTGAAGATGTGCCTAATCATAGAAGTTCACATTCGCTTAAAACGATAAGAGGAGGTGGTATTCTATTTGTTATATCGTTGTTTATATATTTTTTTACGCAATCTTTACCACTACCCTACCTATTTTCAGCTATATTTTTAGTAGCGGTTGTTAGTTTCGTTGATGATCTAAAAACATTGGGAACCTTGAGCAGATTGGGCGCGCAGATTATCGCTGTTGTTTTAGTATTTTATCAATTAAATCTTTTTGAGAATTCTATCTTTTTAATTTTTCCGTTGATAATATTCTGTCTTGGAATTATCAATATTTATAATTTTATGGATGGAATTAATGGAATAACAGGCTTCTACTCTTTAGTAGTTTTATTATCTGTATTGGTATTGAACCGTTCTTTCAACGGTATTGATTATCAAATTCTAGTTTTTGGTATTCTAGGAATTGTAGTTTTTGGCTTTTTCAATTTTAGAAAAAAAGCTATTTTCTTTGCGGGTGATATAGGCAGTATTTCTATTGGGGTTTTTATCACATTCTTACTCCTACTATTTTCATTCAAATTGAATTCACCAGTCCCTTTTATGTTCATTGCTGTATACTTGGTTGATGGAGGAGTTACCATTATCTCAAGATTACTAAAGAAAGAGAATATTCTTAAACCACATAAAAGTCATTTGTACCAAAACTTTGTTCATGTTAAATCTGTAAATCATGTAACTATTGCTGGTGGTTATGCTATAGTTCAAGCTATAGTAAACAGTATTGTTCTACTGGTTATACATAAGAGTTTGCAAACTCAACTTCTCGCTACAATACCATTAGTTCTAATATTAATTTTATCCCATGTATATCTAAATAGGAGCCTTAAACCTAGAATAGCAAATTAAGAGGTATGAACAAGTATTATCGAATTCTTTCGATTTAAAGATGATATAAAACTTTTAAAAAAGTCTTATTGATATTTTTTTTAACCGTTTCCATTAAATTGATTTTACAAAAACAATTATTCATTACTTTTGCACGGTTTATTGACAACCATTGACTAACAGTTTAATTATCAGTGTTTTCAAAGTCAATTCCCCTGTTGTTTCATGTACAATTATAAATGTTTTGTTTTATTTATTCTGTTTAGTTTAGTATTCTCATTAAGCTATACTCAAGAAGTATCTTATCAAGAAGCCTTTCCAAACTTGTCATTCAATTTCCCTACCGAAATACAGCCTAGTGTAGACGGTACTAACCGCATGTTCGTCGTAGAGCAACCTGGGCTAATAAAAGTGTTTCCGAATAACGAAAATGTTAATGCGCAAGAGCAAAGTACATTCTTAGATATTTCTTCAATAGTTTCTTATAGTGCTGGTCAAGAAATCGGACTTCTAGGTCTTGCCTTTCACCCTAATTACAGTACTAATGGTTACATTTTTGTTTACTATATAGACCAACCCAGTAATTATAGAATTAATATTGCTCGTTATACTGTTAACAGCGCTAACCCTAACTTGATTGACGCTGATTCAAGAACAATCATTGCGCAATTCACTAAAAACCAATCAGATTCGAACCATAACGGTGGCAAAATTGCTTTTGGTCCAGATGGTTATCTGTATATCTCTATTGGTGATGGCGGCGGCGGCGGCGATCCACAAGGTAATGGTCAAAATTTAAATACCGTTTTTGGCAGTTTACTTAGAATCGATATTGATCTTGATGGTAATAATCCGGTAGAAACAAACACTGAACTACCAAATGGAAATTATGAAATACCTTCGGATAACCCAAGAGTGGGTCAATCAGGATTAGATGAGCTGTATGCTTGGGGTATTAGAAATACCTGGAAATTCTCTTTTGACCCCACTGGTAATCTTTGGGGATCAGATGTAGGTCAAAATTCATACGAAGAAATAAATATAATTACCAGAGGCGGTAACTATGGTTGGAACAGATTTGAGGCTAATACAGAACCTAGCTACGGTAGCGAAACTTTGCTTTCTACTTCACCTGATATTAAACCAATTTTCTTTTATGATCATAGTGCATCCGATGTTTCAATAACAGGAGGCTACACCTATAGAGGATCGCTAACAAGTAATAACTTAAAGAATAAATATATTTATGGTGACTATGTTTCTGGTCGTGTATGGGCTTTAACATATAATGCAGCCAACGGAAGTACCACCAACGAACTACTCTTTAAAACAAATGGAGAATTCATTTCCTCATTTGGTGAAGATGAAGCTGGTGAATTATATTTTTCTGATTATGGGGCGAATGCAAAACTATTTAAATTAACAGAAACCATAACAGGTCCTGTAACCACTCCCGTAAACGGAATAGGAGAATGGAAAGCACTATCCTCAGGTACAGATGGTATCGTACAATCTATTACATCATCTACCAATGGCACCAGTTATATTGCTGGATCCTTTAATTCTGCCGGCGGTGCTAGTACATCAGACCTAGCTACTTTAAGTATTACAGAAGTGTGGGCATCACTTGGTAGTGGAATAGAAGGCTCTGTTCTAGCAACAGCTTTATCCCCTGATGGAACTCTTTACATTGCAGGTGATTTCACCATAGTAAACGGCATTGAAGCTAATAATATAGCGAAGTGGAACGGTACTTCTTGGTCAGCCTTGAGTTCAGGTACAAACGGACCAATATCAACCATGGCTTTTAATGAAAACGGGACATTATTTGTAGGTGGTGTATTTACAACTGCCGGTGGATTGAATGCCAATAATATCGCTAAATGGGAAAATGAATCTTGGAGCTTACTTACCGATGCTACGACGAACATTTCAGGTACCAACAATGAAGTGCGATCTATACATATAGATGATAATAACAGTGTCTATATTGGTGGAAATTTTGATACTGCCGGCGGCGTAGCAGCAACAAGAATTGCCTTATGGAACGGCTCCAATTGGTCTTCTCTCGGTTCTGGCACTAGTGGATTTGTACAAGCCATGGATTCTGCAGGTGACTATTTATATGTTGGAGGTAATTTTGCCATTGCCGGAGATAAAACTGTTAATAGAATAGCCCGGTACCATAAAAACAATAACACTTGGGAAGCTTTAGGAACTGGAGTAAGTGGAAGTGTTAACTCAATTACCAGCAGTGGAACTTATATATATGTTGGTGGTACATTTGATACGGCAAGTGATAACGGTACGGTTGACAAAGTAGTGAACAATATTGCTCGCTGGAGTACGCAAAATGGCTGGCAAGCTTTAGGCACAGCTACAAATGTAGGAGTAAATACTAGAGTTAATGCTTTAGAGTTTATTAAGAATGAAACCGAGCTTTTGGTTGGTGGTAATTTTAATACTGCAGGAAATATCAATGCGAATAACATTGCAAAATGGGGAGAAGTTTTTTGCACTAACGAAAGTGTAACACCTGAATATTTAATTGATGGCACTTGGGATAGTGGCAGCAACAACGTAACTATAGCTGAAGGAGAGGACATAACATTAAGCATTTTACCTAATGACATTTCTTTTACCATCATTTTACCTGGAGGATCTGTCGTAAACAATGATTATGTATTGGAGAACACGAATACTTCACAATCTGGTACATACACATTTACAACATCAGAAGGTTGCACTACAGATTTTATATTGACAATAGCGACCGCAAGTAATGATGGAGATGATGATGGCGACGGTGTATTAAATATAAATGATATTTGCCCAAATACCCCTAATGTTGGAATTGTAGATGAAAGTGGGTGTACGGTAACGTCATATCCTGCTAATCAGTTTAAAATTACTTCAACGGGTGCTTCTTGTATTGGTTCAGATAACGGATCTATATTCATTGAATCTTTAAACGATGAAGAATTTACTGCTATTATTACCGGCGAAGGTGAAAATAGAACTATTGACTTTATTGAAGCACTAACTATTGCCGACTTGGCCAAAGGGGAATATAATTTATGTATATCTTCTAGCACCTCTACCAATTATCAAAATTGTTCTAAAATAATTATTACCGAACCTTTACCCTTAAGTGTACTTTTAGACTTCGATGCTTTGACCAACAGCGTCAACTTAAAAATGAGTGGTGCTGATGAATATACCGTGCAAGTAAACGGTAAAAATTTTCAAACTAGAAAAGAACAAATCAGCATTGCGTTGTTAGATGAAATTAATACGATAAGTGTTAATACTAATCAACATTGTCAAGGGGAATTTGAAGAAACGATATACTTGGGAACGACTCCAATAATTTATCCGAATCCGGTAGGTAATAGTCTATCAATAGATTTAAAAACTCTTACAATAGATAAGATTGAAATAGCTATTTTTACAGAAACAGGAGTTTTAGTACATTCAGACAACTATAAAGTTGAACAATCAATCATTGAAATTAAAACTAGCTTATTAAGCTCTGGTATTTACTTTTTAAGATTGAAGAATGATAACTTCAATAAATCCTTCAAACTTTTAAAACAGTGAAAAAAAGCGGATTTTTAGTTTTCCTATTATTAATACTTCAATCGTGCGGTGTAGATTCAGATGTTTTGGAATACGCCAAAGATCAAATAAACATCACTCTTATCTTCCCTGAAGATGACTCTGAATGCACCGAAGGTATAATCGTTTCCGATACACAAAGCGAGCTAGTCTTTGAGTGGTCTGATGAAAATGATAATAGTCCGTACATCTTACATTTAACGAGTCTTGTAAGTTCACAGACAGAATTAATAGAAAGTGATAACACGTATATTGCCATTACCCTAGATCGCGGCGTAGCCTATTCATGGTTCGTAACTGGAAAAATAAATAGTACTAGCGAAATTTGGAATTTCTATAATGAAGGACCAGGTTTAGAATCTACAATACCCTACCCTGCTACAGCTATTTCACCTGTTTCGGGAGCCTCTATATCGCAAACTAGCACATCGGTTAATCTAATCTGGAATTCAGAAGATCCTGATGACGACATTGTTTCTTATGATTTATTTTTTGGTGAAGCAAAAGACCCTCAGCTTTATGGAACAGATGTAACAGAAACTAGATTTAATGATATACCAGTTGAGGCTGGAAAAATCTATTATTGGAAAATTATTACCAAAGATAGTATCGGTAATGAATCTACCTCTGAAGTCTTTACATTTTCTGTAGGTTAAAGCATATTAAAGTATTGCATTAAATTTTTAAGTTGATAATAAAAAAGCCCCTTTAGCAAATACTAAAGGGGCTTTATATAAACTATATTCCTTATTAAAATTCTAGTATCACAAACTCAGAACGTCTGTTAACTGCATGCTTTTCTTCAGGACAATAAGTATTGTCATCACACTCGTTTAATAGTTGGGTTTCACCGTAAGCTTCTGTTGTCAACTTATCGGCTGATACTCCTTTAGACAATAAATAATCTTTAGTCTTATCAACTCTTCGCTGCGATAGCCAGTCATTATATTTCGAAGTTCCTCGAGAATCGGTATGGGAAGTGATTTTCAAAGTTAATGTTGGTATTTCTTCTAAAACCTGCGCTAAAGAGTCTAGCACCTTTTTAGATGAAGAATTAACAACCGAAGAATTTAAATCAAAATATACATTTCCTAAATTCTCAATTCTCGACTTAATTTCTGTCTTACGCTTATTAATCGCATCTACTTTAGCTTTCTCAGCAGCCGCCAATGCATCTTCCTCTTGTTGTTTTTTAAGTCTCTCTGCCAATAATAATTCGTCCTTTAAACGATTAACTTCATTTATTGAATCTGTTTGACGCTGTTTCTCTTTTGCGATAGCCGCTAAAAGCTCTAGTTTTTCCTCTCCTCGTTTAGAAAGCCCTTTTTCTATACCAAATTGATAAACGGCTCCAGCTCCATACTGAATGTGATTAGAAACACCTTCTTCTTCGCTCATAGCCCATTTACCAGTAGCATTTAAGTCCAATCCCCATCTGTCTGAAAACCATGTTCTAAAACCTACAATAGCATTATAGGTTCCTCTTCCTCTATTATTAGCATCTGTATAACCAGCACCTATACCAACATAAGGATCAAACCAAGCAGTTTCACCAATTATTTTATTTAAATCATACGTAATTCTACCATCTAAGCCGAAATAATTGATGTTTTCAGTTATAATCTCTCCATCAATATTTTTACCATCTTTATATTGGTTATAGGTTCCAATAGCTTCTAAACCAAGTCCACTTTTAAAATATCTACCGATACTTACTCTTGATGGATAAGGAACTAAATTCCATTCATCTCCAAAATTAAAGAGTCCATCAAAAACATTACCTGAATCATCTACAGCGTTTAAACCGACACCGAAAATCCAAGAGCTCTGTACAATACTATCTTTTGCCGTGATTTGAAGTTCATCTTGAGCAAAAGTTATAGAAGATACCATGAGAATTAATAATAAACTAAAAATTTTAGCCGTTTTCATAATATAAAATTTGGGGTTATAAAATGTAAAATTAGTTGTAGGTGAGGAGGTTGACAAATAATTACCGTGTATAGCAATTAAAATCGTTAGTTAGTCGAATGTAGAATTATTATCGACTAATTACTTTATAATTTTGAGCGTTTTTGTACTTAAAGGCAACTTGTACATACTAAAAGGACTTACAATTAAGGTATTTTCTTCTTTAGACACTGTAGTTTTCATCTTATGAATTTGCAAATAATCAGCCTTCTCACTCAACTCTAAATCAGCATAATTAGAAGCTGAACTATCGCCACACCAAATGAGAATCATTTCGATGTTAAAATCTATTGAAGGCGGAGTCAATCCAGGTTTTCTGGTCCGGTTTATTTTACCGTAAAAAGCACTCAATTCTTTTTGATTCCTTATTAAAAGATACTCCTCTTGCTCAAAGCCGCTGTAATTCTCATTTAAAATAAGTTCCATACCCGTATCATTAGATTCTTGCAAACTACTTTGAGCAGTGCTCTTACAAGAATTCAGCTGAATTATCGCTAACAGAAAAAAACAAGTAAAATATTTAAACATTTTTGAATCTTCCTTTATAAGCCCTTTCATATACTTCTTCGTAAAGCGGAACCACTTTTTGAATATCAAAACGCTGTGCTTCTTTTAAGGCATTCAGTTTGAATCTTTCTAAAACACTATCATTCTTTAAAATGGTAATCGCCTTAGCCGCCATATCGTTGATATCACCAACATCACTCAAAAATCCACTTACCCCTTCGGTATTCACCTCTGGTATACCACCAGCATTACTAGAAATCACCGGGACTTTATTTATCATCGCCTCAAGAGCTGCTAGTCCGAAACTTTCTGACTCTGACGGCAGTAAAAACAAATCTGAAAAACACAAGATCTTATCGATCTCATTACTATTCCCTAAAAATATAACCTTATCTGCTATACCTAATTCTTCGCATAAACGCTCAGCACCTTCTTTCTCAGGTCCTTCACCGACCATAATTAGTTTTGAAGGAATTTGAAGTTGAATCTTACTAAATATCTTTATAACATCAGGTATACGTTTTACTTTTCTAAAGTTACTGATATGCGTCACTATCCGTTCACCTTCAGTTGCCATATTTGACCTTTGGCAATCGGTAAAAGAAGTACTGTATTTTTTTGCATCGATAAAGTTAGGGATAACTTCAATTTCGCCTTTGATGTCAAAAGTATCTAAAGTACCCTTTTTTAAACTTTCAGAAACTGAAGTAACCACATCAGACTGATTAATACTAAAAGTAACTGCGGGTTTGTAGAAAGGATGTTTACCCACCAAAGTGATATCGGTACCATGTAGTGTTGTAATCATTGGCACATAGATACCCTCTTCCTCTAACATTTTCTTTGCCATATAGCCCGCATACGCATGTGGAATAGCATAATGAACATGTAAAAGATCGATTTTATGAAGCTTTATGGTATCAACCAACTTGCTAGATAATGCAAGTTCATAAGGCTGATAATGAAATAGTGGATATTCTGGAACATGAACTTCATGAAAGAATATTTTATTACTCAACAATTCTAAACGAACAGGTTGCTTGTAGGTGATAAAATGAATCTCATGACCTCTATTAGCCAATGCAATTCCTAATTCTGTTGCGACTACACCACTACCACCAAAGGTAGGGTAACATACTATTGCTATTTTCATTACAACAAAACTACCTTTTTTAATTCAGAATTGAATCGTAAATAGCCTGTTGAATTCTAGTTCTTAACCCAGATTTAACTAAAAGTGTGTTCGATGCAGATGGATATGTTCTGTTAGATAAAAATACGTAGACAATTTCTTCTTCTGGATCTGCCCAAGTATATGTTCCGGTAAAACCACTATGACCGAAACTTTTTCTTGATACACAACCACAAGTCGGACCGCTATGTTGTAACTGTGGCTTATCAAAACCTACTCCCCTACGCACATTATTGTCGCAGAAATAACAGGTGTTAAATTTTTTTACTGTTCGTGAATCGAAAAATTTAGTACCGCCATAATATCCGTCTTGAAGGTACATTTGCATAATCTTGGCGACATCATTAGAGTTACTAAAAAGTCCGGCATGACCACCTACACCAGCTTGCATAGCCGCACCCATATCATGAACATAACCTTGTACGGTACCGTATCTGTAATAGTCATCTTCCTCTGACGGAACAATCATGTTCTTATCAAATTTACCTAACGGATTATAGAAAGTGTGGTTTGCCCCAATTCTATTATAAAGAAAATTGTTTGACAATGCGTCTAGCCTTTGTCCGTAACTTTCTTCAACAACCTTTTTCATTACATAATAAGGAACGTCGCTGTAACGATATCTATTAGACTTTAAATCTTGTCGCCCTATTCTATTATAAATGGAATCTTTGTATGCATCTGCTAAATACAGATTATCATACACTTTTGTCGAAAAACCTGGTAATGGCGAGTTTCTATAAAATTCACCAGAAGGCTTTTTATTTTCATCTAGCGTATTGATGTAAAAAGGAATCCACGCAGGCAAACGCCCATAATGTGAAAGCGCTTTTAATACCGTAACATTTTTAATTTCAGTATTAGAATAGTTAGGCACTAATTCTTCAAATGTATTATTCAAGCCAATTCTACCCTCTTCCTCCATTTTCATGACCATTGGCAATGTGGCTAGTATTTTAGTCAAAGAAGCCAGGTCGTATATGTAATCGTTGGTTATTTTTTCTTTGCTATCGTATGTTGGTTTACCGAAACTTTTCTGATAGATAACCTTTCCTTTTCGAGCAACAAGAACCTGACCACCAGGAAACATCAAACTATCTAACCCGTCGTTCATTAACTCGTCAATACGTCTTAGTCCCTTAGTACTCATTCCAACCCGTTCTGGTATACTATAGCCCAACCTACTTAAAGATTTAACCTGCACCCCAATATTTACAGGAAATTCTTTGTGAGCAGTAACAGGTAATTCACCCGTTGCACTTACGGCACCAAACAAAATTTCAGCTGTTTTTTCTTGTGCTATATCGCTATTCTGATAAGACATTACCACTGCATCGATATCGTTAAAACTATCAATATCGGTTAATGCATAAGGTTTTGCGAATACACATAAAACAATATTAGAAGTTCGCTCGCTTGCTATTTCTTGTAACCAGTTTAATTCTTTGGTTGAAAATTTATATGATTTCCAAGGACTTTCATTACTCATGTGATGTCCGACAATTATCAAATTGAAATCTTTAAGCTTTGCTTTTAACGTATTGATATCACTAGCTTCGACCACGGTAATATCTGCATAGTTTTTCAATCCTTTTACAAATGCCTCATTATCTGAATCGCCCATTTTTACATAAGCGATTTTTTTATTGTCGAGATTTTTAATTGAAAGTAAGTCTAACTTATTTTTAACAACAGTAATTGCATTCTCAATAGCTTGCTCATAAATAATATCATCTTCAAGACCATTTAAATCTTCATACAAATTGTCTAAACGAATTGGCTTGTAGCTATTAAGACCTGCCTTATATTTTGCCTGTAATATTTTTTTGACCGAATAGGCTAAGCGTTCTTCAGATAACTTACCTTTTTCATAAGCTTTAGTTAATTTCTCTTTTGCGCTAACAATATTTTCTGGCATTAATAACATGTCATTACCAGCCATAAAAGCATCTAATTCAACACTACCATCTTTACCTTTTGTAGAAACCCCTTTCATATTTAGGGCATCGGTAAAAATCAATCCTTCGTAGCCTAACTCTTCTTTTAAAATACCTGTAATAATTTGCTCAGATAAGGAAGAAGGCATTCCCTTTTTCATTTCTAGTGCAGGCACCTCTAAATGGGCAACCATAATACTGCTTAAGCCTGAACTGATTAATTTTTTAAACGGATAAAGCTCTAAGCTATCCAGTCTTTGTCTTGAGAACGGAATTACCGGCAAATTGTGATGAGAATCTACTTCTGTATCACCATGACCAGGAAAATGTTTTCCATTTGCCAAAACCCCTGCGCTTTCCATACCTCGGGCAAAAGCGGTTCCTTTATCAACCACATTATCTCTATCCTCCCCAAAAGAACGATTGCCGATAATGGGGTTTTTAGGATTGGTATTAATATCTAAATCCGGAGCAAAATTGATATGTACCCCTAATCGTTTTGCATGCTTACCAATTTGATAACCGACGTTTTCTACAATTGAATTGTCTTGAATAGCACCCAAGGTCATATTCCAAGGGAAAGCATAGGTAGAATCTAGTCTCATGGAAAGACCCCACTCGGCATCCATTCCAATCAATAACGGAAGTTTTGAAGCAGCTTGATAATCATTCGTAAGTTTTGCCTGTTTTACCGGACCACCTTTTGAAAAAATTACACCGCCCAAGTTTTCTTGAATAATTAATTTTTTGATTTGATCAGTAGCCTGCTTACTTTGGTTAGAAGCTACACTTACCATAAAAAGTTGACCCAATTTTTGATCTAAGCTCATTTGAGCGTATTGGGTATCTACCCATCTCTGTTGAGCAGTACTGTCTTTGGTTACCAAAGGGTTTTGAGCTAGTATACTTGAACAGCAAAACAACCCACAAATAAGAATAAAAATATAGCGCATAAAAATATATGTACTGAGATAACTATTATGGATTGAAATTATTGCATTTCATCGATAAAACCCAATAAAATCTGATGCTTAAGAAGAAATTATGTTAAAGGAAACGAGCATGCCAACTCTCTGAAGCTGGTACTTCCCAATGTTCAAGATATTCGCCTTTATTAGTGACTAGGTTATTGAAGACAATGGTATTCTTCGAAACGGCTTTTTGCTTTGCCATGGCTTTAAAATCCAACAAGCTTTTGTATGCTACAAATTCACCTTGTTTGTAAGAAACGTTCATCTTATCTAAGAGAAGTACATCATACTTCTTTTCTAGAGCCTGTATAAAACGAACAGAAGCGTCTATGGAACATCCAGTAGCACCCTGATCAGTTTGATCCAGGGAGATAACAATAAATCGTTTGTATTTTATTTCGTATCCAGCTTGTAAATCATTACCATGTGCAGTCCACGATGTTAAAAAAGTATCTAAATCAGACCCAATTTCAGCCATTTCACTTTCAGAAAAAGACCGGCTACATTGATAAATCCAAACTCTTGCAGTCTCTGGTAACGTATTAAATTCTACTAGCAAATTTTATTTTTTTAACTATTATAAGTCCTCGGCCGTTGCAATCATTTCAGCAATATCCATCACCTGTACCGAACCTTCTTTTTCTTTATTCTTTACACCATCGGTCATCATCGTATTACAGAAAGGACAACCTGCTGCAATAATTTCGGGTTTAGTTTCTAAAGCCTGCTCTGTACGTTCAATGTTCACATCCTTATCACCTTTCTCAGGTTCCTTGAACATTTGGGCACCACCGGCACCACAACAAAGACCTCTTTGCTTACAGCTTTTCATTTCAATTAGCTCGGCATCTAATTTTCGAATTAAATCTCTTGGTGCCTCGTATATGCCGTTTGCTCTACCTAAATAACATGGGTCATGAAAAGTAATACGCTTACCCTTAAAGTTACCACCTTCCATAGAAATTCTACCTTCGGTCAATAAATCTTTAAGAAATTGGGTATGATGAACTACTTCATAATTACCACCTAAACCTGGGTATTCATTTTTTATCGTATTAAAACAATGCGGACATGCCGTTACTATTTTTTTTATTTCATAAGCGTTCATCACCTCTATATTCGTAACTGCCTGCATCTGAAACAAAAACTCATTACCCGCACGTTTTGCAGGATCACCGGTACAACTTTCTTCTGTACCAAGTACCGCAAAAGATACGTTTGCCTTGTTCAAAATCTTTACGAAGGCTTTCGTTATTTTTTTTGCTCTATCATCAAAACTACCAGCACAACCTACCCAAAACAAAACTTCAGGTACGGTACCCGACGCAAAAAATTCTGCCATTGTAGGCACTTTTAATTCACTTGCCATATCTATCTTTAAGATTCTTTACTCCAATTTAAACGGTCCATTTGGTTAAATGGCCAAGGTGCTCCATTATTCTCAATATTACCCATCATGTTATTCAAATCTGTAGGAGCAGCAGATTCTTCCATAACCAAATACTGTCTCATATCCATAATAATAGAAAGAGGATCAATACTTATTGGGCAAGCCTCAACACAAGCATTACAAGATGTACATGCCCATAATTCTTCTGGCGTAATAAAATCATTAAGTAATTGCTTACCATCATCTTTAAACACACCATTATTTGCATCTATATTCTTACCCACTTCCTCTAAACGATCACGGGTATCCATCATAATCTTACGAGGAGATAATTTTTTACCTGTTTGATTAGCAGGACATTCGCTAGTGCAACGACCGCATTCTGTACACGTGTATGCATTTAGCAATTGTACCCAACTTAAATCTTGCACGTCTGATGCCCCGAACTTATCTGGAACAGCAGCATCTTCAGCCGGTTCTGCATAAGGATCAGCATCTGGATCCATCATCATACGAACTTCATCTGTAACAGACTGTAAATTTCTAAATTGTCCTTTTGGTGTCAATTTACCATAATAGGTATTTGGGAAAGCCAAAAGTATATGAAGGTGTTTTGAGTAGTATAAGTAATTCAGGAAAAATAAAATTCCCGCAATATGCATCCACCAAGCTGTACGTTCTATTAATACTAATGTAGAAATAGACATCCCTTCAAATAAAGGAGCGATAAAAATACTAATAGGGAAAGACCCAGCAGCAGCATAATGCTCTGCACCCATTTGTTGTAATTGGTAATCTGCCCCGTTCATGGTCAAAAACAAAAACATTAAAACAAGCTCTATATAAAGAATTAGGTTACCATCTTTTTTAGGCCATCCTTCCATTTCTGGCTTAAAGAACCTTTTTAGTTTTATGACATTTCTTCTAATCCAGAATACAACAACAGCTATTATAACTAGTAATGCCAGAACTTCAAACGATCCTATTAGAAAATCATAAACAGGTCCCAATACCGCAAACATTCTGTGTGTACCAAAAATACCATCTAAAATAATTTCTAGAACTTCGATGTTAATGATAACAAAACCAACATAAACTATAATATGTAAGGCACCTGCAATAGGTCGCACGACCATTTTTGACTGCCCGAGAGCAATCTTAGCCATATTTTTCCAACGTTGTGGCTTATTGTCTGTTAACGAAGCTTCTTTACCTAAAAAAATATTTCGTTTCAACCTTGAAACATTCTTTACAAAGAAACCAATGCCCACTATAAGCAGGATTATAAAAATAATATTAGGGAGATATTGCATATAAATTAATCTTCTTTACTTCTCTATTGAATTTGCTGCTGGATCATCTTCAGGTACTTCATAATCTTTCTGCTTTTTACCAAAAACAGAAACATTTACATACCTCTTTGGGTTTAAACGAAAATCTTGTAATAATAAGTCTAGCTCGCGAGACGCATTATTTAAGTTACCATACAATTCTTTGTCGTTCATAAGTAACCCAAGTGAACCATCGCCATTCTCAATTCTTTCGGTCACTTTATCTAAACTGACCATAGTAGATTCTAGACTCGCCAAAGTTCTTCCAAGTCCCGCAGAATTTAAAGAATCTGAAAGCTTTGCGAAATTAGCAGTCAACTGCTCAAAGTTTTCGAATGAGCTATTCAGCTTTTCTTTATTACCATCTAAAACAGAATTAATTTGAGTAGCACTCGTATTCAAGTTAGTAATCAAAACATTTAACCCTCCGATAACTTCTTTCAATTCTCTTTTGGTCTTTTCGTCTAAAACAGAGTTAACATTTACCAAAACAGAATCTGCACCAGATATGGCCGATTCTACTTTTCGCACCAATGGAGTTAGTTTTTGCTGCGCCAAATCTGTAATACCCGGTCTAGTCTCTGTACGTAATGTATCGCCAGATTTTGCAAACTCATTATCAAAAATGGTTCTGATCTGAAGTCCCTTACCACCTATAATACCGGTATCATATAATTCGACGATACTATTTTTAGAGAATTTGAATTCATTACCTACTGTAAAGGTCACTAACAAATTACCTTTCTCATCTAAAAATTTAATATCGTTTACCTTACCAACACCGAAGCCATTAATAGAAACGTTGGTACCAGATTGCAACCCGCCCACATTTGGGTAGACGGCGTAAAATGTTTTACTGTTATCAAAAATTGGGGTTGACTTTAAATAGCTGAATCCCATGATGAACAGTAATATGCCACCAATAACAATAATTCCTGTTTTTAATTCTCTAGATAGTTTCAAGCAATTATATTTTTAGTACTCTCAAAATTATGAATAATATTTACACTTTAGGGTGTTAAATTAGAAACCTCGTCAATCGCATCTTGAATCGGAATTCTCTCACCTAGCTTATAAGCAACAATATATGCACTTGAATACCCTTTTTCTTGAGCCTGGGTCTGCATCATTTTTGCCTCTCTATACGATCTGGTTTCACCATACATATAACGATACAAGTTTTTAAACGGTTCTTGAGAAAGATTTGAAAGCCCTTTAAAATTACTAGAATTAAGTGCTACGTTTTTACTACTAGCCATCAATTGAATTTTAAATACAATAGATTCTGCAACTTCTTTTTCGTTAATTGCTTCTTTAATCTTTACCGCTGGTACTTCTACCAATTCTTTTACCTCTTCAATTTTAGGTGAAGTAGTAATTTCTTTTGGCTTTTCTACTTCGGCAACCACTTCTTTAACAGGCTCGATAACAACTTCTTTCTTTTCTTCAACCTTTTCAACAACGACCTCTTTTACCGGTGGCTCCTTAGTTTTCTCTACAGTAGTAGCTACAGAGCGAACAGTTGGCTGTACGCCTTCTTTATAATGCAATATCGCTTTGGCGATAGCATCGCCCATATCATTTTGACCTTTTGTAGAATTTAAATAAGCACCCTCATCTTTATTCGTCAAGAAGCCGGTTTCTACCAAAACACTAGGCATAAAGGTTTGGTGCAGAACTATAAAACCTGCTTGCTTCACCTTTCTATCCGTTCTTTTTAATTTAGAAGAAAAATTCTCTTGAATCATAGTGGCCAAAGCCACACTTTGATCTAAAAATTCTTCTTGCATAATAGTTAATCCGATAACAGATTCCGGAGAATTAATATCATAATCGGCATATCTATTCTCGTAGTTATCCTCTAAATAAATAACCGAGTTTTCTTTCTTCGCAATCTCAAAGTTCTGCTTGTTGGCATGAAGACCCAATACAAACGTACCTGCCCCATGTGCATCTGAGGTATGAGAATCGCAATGTACAGACACAAACAAATCTGCATTTGCTTTATTAGCAACCTCGCCTCTAACATAAAGATCAATAAACGTGTCATCTTTTCGCGTGTAAATAACTTTTATGTCTTTATTGGTCGAGAGAATTTCGCCCACCTTTAGTACAATGCTCAAGGCTATTTTTTTCTCTAAATAACCATTACCCAAGTTACCAGGATCATGACCACCATGCCCTGCATCTAGAACAACAATAAAAGGGTCATCTGATTTAATTTCTTCATCTGACACTGTAAAAGACAGAAGTAATAACGCTGAAGTTAAAACTAATGAAATGCTTAAGAATTTTGTTTTCATATGTGTTGGGGATTATATCGCCCTTATAATGGTTAAATTTATTGTAAGACCCTACATAGGGATTAAAAAATATATGTAAGTTTGACATCTTAAATAACGGCTCACTAGACCGCTAAACCTTTACAAAAATAGGATATATAGCCTTGCAATCAAACAAACAATACTTACTTTTCCTATTCATGGTTTTTGCCGGTGCATTTTTTGCTATTGGTCAAGAAGGTAAAATTATACCGTTAACTATTAAAGTTGATAGAGATTCAATAATCGCGCCGTTATTACCACCTACCGCTGTAAATGACTCAATTGCAAATGATTCTATTGCCGCAGACTCAGTTAACAAGAATCCGCCTTTACTACTTGACAAGATAAAATATAAGGCAAAAGATTATGTAAAGCTAAGTCAAAAAGAAAATAAAATTTACCTCTATAACGAAGCAGAAATTTATTATCAAGATACCGAACTTAAAGCAGGTGTTATTATAATGGATTATATAAAGAACGAAGTTTATGCCGGTAGAATGGTAGATTCTTTGGGCAATTATACGCAACTACCCTATTTTAAACAGGGTGACAACATTGTAATACCAGATTCTATTCGCTTCAATTTCGATACTCAAAAGGCATTAATCTGGAATTCGAGAACCGAGCAACAAGCAGCGGCAGGGGCATTAGGTAGCGATGCTATGAAGGTTTACGCCGAAATAACCAAAAAAGAGAATGACTCGGTCTATTTTTTAAGTGAAGGGAAATTAACAACATCAACAGATACGATAAACCCAGATTATTACATACGAGTAAGAAAGGCAAAGTTTGTACCTAAAAAGAAGGTAATTGCAGGTTTCAGTAATTTATATATTGCCGATGTACCAACACCCATTGCCATGCCTTTTGCATATTTTCCGCTTTCGCAGGGTAGATCTGCGGGTATATTAATGCCCTCTTTTGGTAATGATCCTAATACTGGGTATTTTCTCCAAGATATGGGTTACTACGTTCCGCTGGGTGATTACGCAGATGTCACCCTTTCTGGAGATTTTTATACGAATGGAAGTTATGCCTTCAGGACCGCATCAATTTATACAAAGCGATATAAATACCGAGGAAATGTAAACCTGAGGTATGAAAATCAAGTTAATAGCCAAAAAGGATTCAGCGACTACAGTCTCTCTAGAAATTACAATATTCAATTTTCACATTCACAGGATACAAAATCGAGTCCGAATTCTAGATTTTCAGCATCTGTAAACCTAGGTAGTAGCGATTATTACCAAAATTCGTTGCAGCAAAGTAACTTACCAAATACACAAAACAATACTTTATCATCATCAATATCATATTCTAAAACGTTTCCTAACTACCCCTCAGTGAACATGAGTTTAACCGCTACACATTCACAACTAACAACGGCAGCGACAGACGACGATGATGACGATGAAGACAACATTAATATGACCTTACCTACATTTCAAGCAAGTGTTGAACGTATTTATCCATTTGTAAAAAAAGACGGCATAAAAAAGGGAATTATAGATAATATCAATTTTCAGTATAGTGTCAATGCTCAAAATAGATTAACCACTAACGACGAGGATTTTTTCACCGCAAAAATGTTCGATAACGCAAGAATTGGAGCAAGTCATAGTATACCAGTAGCTACAAACTTTAAAGTAGCTAAATTTTTTAGTGTAAGTGTTGGTGGTAATTATGAAGATGTTTGGTCTTTAGAAACCTACAACAGAAGTTATGACAATGAACTAGAAGAAGTCGTAATAGATACCGTTAGCGGATTTGATCGCTATAACACCTACAACTTTAGTGCGAGTGTAGGTACAACCCTTTACGGTACTTTTAATTTAGGTGAGGACAAAAAAATACAGGCAATTAGACATACCGTAAGACCATCATTAAGCTATGGTTACGCACCATCCTTTGAACAGTTTTATGATGAGTATCTTGGTGAAGATGGCGTTGAAGTTCAGTATAGCCGATTTACAGGGACACTGAATGGCGCACCATCTTTAGGTAAATCTAACAGCTTAAGCTTTTCATTAGCTAATACATTAGAAGCAAAGGTAAGAGATAAGGATTCTACCAAAATTGAACCTAAAAAAATATCATTACTAAGCAACTTCAATATTTCTACGGGATATAATTTTGAGTCGGATTCACTTCGACTTAATCCATTAAGCATAAATGGAGGTACAAATATTCTCGACAATAAAATGTCGATTAACTTCTCTGCTGGCTTAGACCCTTATGCAATTGATAACAACGGAACAAGAATAAATACTTTTAATATCGATAATGGCGGAAGCCTTTTTAGACTTACCAGAGCAAATGCTAACGTATCATACTCCATAAGTAGTGAAATGTTTGGTAAGAAAGATGACAAGGATAGAGATGAAGACCAAGATGATGACCCATTCGATTATGTAGCGCAAAGTGGCGGTAGAGATGATGATCTTTTTGGTAGAGCCGATGATTTCAATTCTAACCCAGTTAGAAAAGACGAAAAGAATTCAGATGTCGAAAACCCGATTTACGGTACCAAAATACCTTGGAATTTTAGACTGGCATATTCTGCCAACTATAGTAATTCGGCACGACAGAATGAATTTAGCAGCCACTCATTAATGTTTTCGGGCGATATAGAACTTGCCCCAAGATGGTCTGTCGGAGGCTCGTCTGGTTACGATTTTAAAAATCAAGGTTTCACATTAACTCAATTACGCTTTCAACGAGATTTAAAAAGTTTTACCATGCGCTTTAACTGGACTCCCTTCGGGACCTATAAAAGATGGTATTTCTTTATCGGTATAGACTCTTCGATACTTAAAGACCTTAAGTGGGAGAATAGAAGCCAAAACTAACACCTAAATTTTATCTAACATGAAAAAAATTATCAATACCGAAAATGCTCCTGCACCTATAGGACCATACAATCAAGCAATTTTAAGCAACGGAACTTTATATATTTCTGGTCAAATTCCTTTGAATCCTAAAAATGGAGAATTGGTTTCTGGAGACATCAAATTAGAAACTAAGCAGTCTATGGAAAATTTAAAGGCCATTTTAACCGAAGCTGGAATGACCTTTGAACATGTTGTGAAGTCGTCTATTTTTCTTAGTGACATGAAACAGTTCACTGAAGTAAACGAAGTTTATGCTTCTTATTTTAATGCGGAAACCGCACCGGCCAGAGAAACCGTAGAAGTTGCAAATTTACCTAAGTTTGTAAATGTTGAAATCTCTATGATTGCCGTAAAATAAGATTTTACATATTAGATCGGTGAAAATCGACTAAACCTTCAATAGGCCTTTGTCTAATAACACCAACGATTAAGTCATTTCTAAGTAGTACTGAAGTTAATTCATCTCTTAGATAATGTGCAATACTACCAACAAAATTAATTGGCACCTTTGTCGCCAATTCAAATTGCATAACGTAGTTATTAATAAATTGTTGAAAGCCTTTATCAATTACTCCTTTAGAATACGGGTGATCTTTGTTCTCGATTAAAAAACGAGCAAAGGTCGCTAAATATGTATTCGGGTTGGGCTGCTTGTACAAATTCTCTTTTATAACATCGGCATCCAAATCATGGGAAACAGCAAATTTATGCGCCAGATCTGCAGGCATTTTATGAAAATAGTAGTCACGTATTAATTTACGCCCAAAGAAATTTCCGCTACCATCATCCATAGGTATATACCCTAATGAGGTTACTTTTTGAAACAACTGATTACCATCGTAGTAACTACAATTAGAACCTGTACCCAAAATGCAAACGATACCTTGTTGCCCCACTTTTGTTGTTGCAAATATGGCAGCATAGGTATCTTCTTTAACATCCGCCTTGGCATTCGGGAAAAAATCTTTGAAAATATTCTTCAAGAACAATTTCATGCGATCGGTTCCACAACCTGCTCCATAAAAATAAAGATGCGAAACATTATCACGGTTTTTAGAAAGTTCGAAATTATTGGCCAAACGATCTTCAATAACATCTTTAGTTAACACCTCTGGACTAAGACCTAGAGTTTGAGTAAAAAAAAGTTGTTCACCATTTTCGTCTAAGGCAATCCAATCTGACTTGGTTGCACCACTATCTACTATTAAAATCATATGCCTAATGTCTTTAAAAAATAAACCTGAAAATAAGGAAAAATGGCCTCATTTTCAGGATATATCTTTGTTATACTAAAATGAAGGTTATAAAGTATTAACGTGTTGCATTAAATCTACCATTTTATTGGAAAAACCAGCTTCGTTATCATACCAAGATATTAACTTGAAGAAAGTAGAGTTTAATTCGATACAAGCACCAGCATCAAAAATGCTAGTTCTAGGATCACCAATAAAATCTTGAGAAACAACGTTTTCTTCCGTATAACCTAAAACACCTTTTAATTCACCTTCAGAAGCTGCTTTAAAAGCTTTTTTAATCTCTTCTAAAGAAGTTGCTTTTTTAACTTTCACTGTTAAATCTACAACAGAAACATCGGCAGTTGGCACTCTAAAAGCCATACCAGTAAGTTTTCCTTTCAATGCTGGTATTACCTTCGTTACCGCTACAGCAGCACCTGTAGATGCTGGTATAATATTTAACAATGCACTTCTACCACCTCTCCAGTCTTTTCTAGAAGGACCATCAACAGTCATTTGTGTTGCAGTAGTTGCATGAACGGTAGTCATTAAAGCTTCTTCGATACCGAAGTTATCATTAACAACTTTAGCTAAAGGCGCTAAACAGTTTGTAGTACAAGACGCATTAGAAACTATAGTATCAGTTGCTTTAACATCTTTGTGGTTTACACCTACAACGAACATTGGAGCATCTTTAGAAGGAGCAGAAATTACAACTTTTTTAGTACCACCATCAATATGATATTGAGCAGTTTCTAAAGTTGTAAAAATACCAGTACATTCAGCAACGGTATCAGCACCTACTTCATCCCACTTACAATTCTTAGGATCTCTCTCTGCAGTAATACGTACAGTTTTACCGTTTACAATTAAGTGACCATCTTTTACTTCAACAGTACCGTCGAATTTTCCGTGAACCGAATCATACTTCAACAAATAAGCTAAGTGCTCAACATCTAATAAATCGTTGATAGCAACTACATCAACATCACCACGTTTTACAGTTGTTCTGAAGACCAATCTACCTATTCTACCGAATCCGTTTATTCCTATTTTCAAATTTGACATTTTCTCTATTTTTATTTTTAATATTATGTAGTCATTATTTCTGAAACTCTAATAAGTTCCTTATCAATTTTCGTATGCCCCTTAATCGCCTTGTTAATAGGCGTCAATGTCAACTTATTATCTTGTATACCAACCATTAGGTTCGTTTTACCCTCTAACAAAGCTTCCACAGCCTTTACACCCATTCTACTAGCTAGTACGCGATCATAACAAGATGGCGCACCACCTCTTTGCATATGCCCTAATACAGAGACACGAACATCATAAATTGGCAAATGTTCTTCTACATATTCTTTTAATTCGAATACATTTTTACCAGACTTATCACCTTCAGCTACTATTACGATACTAGAAGACTTACCAGATTCCTTGCTTCTCTTTAAAGATTCAAGCAATCTATCTAAACCTAAATTCTCTTCAGGAATTAGAATTTCTTCTGCACCAGCACCTACGCCTGCATTCAAGGCAATATGCCCAACATCTCTCCCCATTACTTCAACGAAGAAAAGTCTGTTATGCGAACTGGCCGTATCTCTAATTTTATCAATACATTCTACCACCGTATTTAAGGCGGTGTCAAAACCTAATGTAAATGTTGTACCGAAAATATCGTTATCTATAGTACCAGGTATACCAATAACAGGGAAATTGTATTCTCTATTAAAAATCATGGCACCTGTAAAACTACCGTCACCTCCAATAACTACAAATGCATCTATACCTGCTTTAAGTAAATTCTCGTGCGCTAATTTTCTACCTTCTGGGGTTCTAAAATCATCGCAACGGGCAGACTTAAGTATTGTACCACCTTTATTAATGATATTGTTTACACTACGGGCATCCATAGATTTAAAATCACCCTCTATCATACCTTGATACCCTCTATAGATTCCAACACAATCTACCTTCAAGTAGGCACAAGTACGAACCACTGATCTTATGGCAGCATTCATACCCGGAGAATCACCCCCTGAAGTCAGTACCGCTATTTTTTTTATTTCTGAAGACATTGAACAATTTAAGCCAACGAAAGTAAGAAATCTTATGCAAAAAGAGAATAGAGATCAGTCGCATTTTAAGAAAAAATCAACGAAAAGGATTTCGCAATAGCATATTACCAGTCTTATTCTTAAAATTTGTTATTTAATTACAATAATGCATTTGATTGCTTACCGATTTAATGATTTTGGCTTATCGTAAAAACGAATTAAGCTATCATTACCCATGACGGAAGATGGGGTTTCGGCTTTTTTTACAGGTTCTTCCTTCTTAAGCGGCTTAGTAGCCAGAATTTTCTGAAAAAGTTCTTTAAAATTATTAAAGTCTACCTCATAAGATAAACCAGCCCCTTGGGTCGAACCTTGCTGATCAGACAAATAAGCCTGTATTTCGCTCTGTCTACTAAAAAAATTGGCACTTAATGTACCTTGTTCATTTAATAATACCTGTATCTCAAAATCACCTGCTACCAATGTTTCACTAGATGCACCGACCGGCACACCTACCTTGCCATTAAATAATATTCTATCGGATATCTGAGTAGATACCGTTACACCAATGCGATCATCGGTTTCTATATCTGATGATCGATCTAAAATACCTTGCTCATAACTTAGCCCCAAGTTAAATTTATCATTACCACCACTTAAAATGGAGTTTAAAATACTTGAGGCACTTTGCACCAAGTTACCTGTTATGGCTTGCTGATTAATACCACTTTGAGAATTAACGAATGTCCCCTGTGCCAATAAAAATATGGCATTCTTCTCTTCTACCGTTGGATCCTGTAAACGATATTCTAATTCAGACTTTACAATAGAGCTTGTACCCGGAAAATCGATACCGAAATCTATATCTGGCTTTTGAAGTTGCCCAGTTAAACTGATAATAACGTCTGTGGGTATTCTACGTGTAAATCCGGCATCATCAAGTAAAGGTGCAGGGTTGGCATTCAATGAATAAACTGCCTCCATACTTAAAATAGCCTCCAATGGTTTTTGATCCCAGTTGATGGTTCCACCAGGTTCCACATTAAATTTCTTATCGATTATACCACCGAATTTATAATTAAACTCCCCAGTCACTACAACATAATCACCATACATTTCAAACTTACCATTGGTATTGATCTGTATCAAAACAATACCAACTCCCGTACCTTTTAAAGAGCTACCTGTTTTGGTATCTGTAACAATTTCAATCTCGGCGTCAGGCGTAACATCCAAGTTAAATTCTAGCTCTAGCCCCTGATAATCTTTTAATTGACGCTGACTTTCTAATCTTTTTTTATCGTTTTTCTCTATAAAATTGATGAACGAATAGTCGCCTACACTAGCTACGTCGCTTAAAGGAATCTTCAACGAAGTACCTTTTGCCGTAGCCCCGTCTACGGTGATATTGAGTGCAGTTGTAGGTCCGAAAATTCGCCCTGTTCCATTTAAATATCCTATACCGTAATATAGATCACCTTCTTTAAATTCGGTATTTAGAATTAAAAATCTGTCATTTTTAGTATCGACATTTAAATCTAACACCCAATCTTTAAAGAAACTATGGGTAATGGTACCATCTAAATTTGCCCTGGTACCTTTTGCAACATCTTCTAAGGCTATATTATCAAAATCAAAAGTCTGATCTTTAAGCAACACTCTTGATTGCGGGGCAAAGCTATAATCAACATTTAAATAAGGTACAGCAATACCAGCATTGTCTAAAGTTAATAGTCCGTTGAAAATGGGGTTATCCACATTGCCTTCAATCTTTACCCTACCATCGATATCGCCACGTATATTATCGATCACACCTTCACCTAAGGGACTAAAAGGTTCTAATCCGAAATTATTAAAGTTGGCAATAAGATTTGCTTTCGGTACATCACCTTTATTATCAATACTACCTACGACACTGAATTTTTCGACTTTATTATCTGATAATTGAGAATTGACTTGAAACTCAGATAAATCTTTATTACCAATAATATTGATCACCAGGTCACCAAGAGGGATATCATTTATTCCGAAATTATCGATATTCAGATTTGACGATGGTAAATAGATACCGTCTTTCTGTAATACGTTTAAGGTACCATTAACCTCGCCTTGCAATTTAAGACTGTCAATAACCGGGGTAATCTTATCTAAGGATACTATTTTGAATTGAAGCTGAAGATCTTTGTATGTAGAATCTGCCAGCTGCCCTTTTAACCTAATTTGTTCTTTCTCTTCATTGTTCATTACAATTTCTTGAATTGTAATACTATCAAGCGCTCTATTTAAGATGACCTTATTTTTAGAGTCACCATCTTTGTTCAACACCCATTTGTTACCTTTAAAATTTACATCGGATGTTTTAAGACCAATAACAGATTTATTGTCCTTATTAAATGTGTGGTAAAAATTCAGGTTGTAAGAATCGTTAAAATCACTACCACCTTTAAACTCAGACCTAAAAAAAAGCGTGTCTTTTAATGTGGTATTGATCAGATTAAAATCTTTAAAATTATAATAAGGTGTATCTAGCTCACCTACAGAAACGAATGTATTGAATAGCGGATTCTTATTATCAATTCTGACTTCTATATTTTCGGCAGCGGTACCAAAAGCTTCTATACTTGGCGACACAAAATTTAATTTAAAATCGCCTTCATCTGCAACAATATTACCTTTTATAAAAGTGTTGGGATCGAAACGCACCTCTGGGAAAAATACATCTACAATTTTATTATAAATTTTAAAATTGAAAGAAAGATTCTGTCCGTCAGAAATTTGAAAAGGTCTATAGTTTGTATAAATACTACCTAATGAGTTTTGCACAAGCTTACCCAATTCTCGAACTTTAAAATTACCCTTCATAAAGCCGGTAATAATATCTGGGGAATTTATATTTATGGTTCGATCCTGATCTTCATCGAAACTTGAGGTCACCTCAAAATCTTCAAAATAATACGTGTCATTTACATTTTGATAGCTTGTTTGGGTAAAATTGATATCACCGATGATATTATCTAATGTGGTACCGGTAATATCCATATTAACATTTCCTTTAAATACAGAAACACTATCATTTATAAAATTTAATTTTTTTAGATCGGCGTAGTCAACAGATGCAATAAAGTTGAAATTATTTCTAGTTTCTGCTACATTCGCAAGACCTTTAAAATCAAATTTCAAGTTTTCGTCATTACTTACCAATGACCCATCGAATAATTGGTCTTTAATTACACCCGAAACCCTTAAATCTTGATAATTATAATTATTAAATTCAATAGAATATATCTGCCCGATAACCTCGGTATTCAATTTCTCTTTTACGAAACCTTTACCCTCCACATTAAAATCTAACGTTGTTTTCCCTAAATTTTTATTTTCAGCAAAATCACCCAAATCAAAATCGATCAAAGAGATAAACCCTTTATAGGTTGCATTATCGATGTTATTAAAATTACTTAAAACAATATCAACATAACTACTACCCACGGCAGTATTTAAATTGACCTTAGTATCTATAGAAGAATTGGTAATAAAAGCATTACCTCTAATGGTAAATTGCCCTAATTTACTAAAGGTTGACGGTAACGAATTACCAATTAAATTAGGCAATAAGGCATTTAATTGATAGTAACTGCTCGTTACATTCTTCATTTGAGCATTTAAGCTAAATGGTTTTTGCTTACTGAATAAATTTTTAAAATTAAAGTCGCCGCGAATACCCGTATCATCAGAGAATAAGAATAGATTATCGGTATTCAAATCATTTAGAACTCCGTTGACATTCGCATTAAAAGTCACTTCTTTTCCCTTGCCAAATTCATTGTACAGCAAGTTGATTTCATCAAAAGCCACTTTAGACTCTTTAAATTCTGCTACAACATTTACTTTATTCAAGAAGTCGGCAAAATCTTCGCGGTTATAATTAAATACCAAATTACCATCTATAGCAGAAAGTGGCGTTTTTATTTTCAAAGAATCGAAGCGCATTTGCTGCTTCGTGTACTTAAAATTGGTGGCCAACCTATCTACTTTTAAACCCCTATTACTATAGAAAGACATTTCTTGAATATCGGTAGAAACCTCGGGCCCGAGAATTAAAAAATCGCCAGCACTAATATTAAGGCTATCAAAATTTAAAACGGTCGTATTCTCTAAATTTTCGTCAATGTATTTAAACTTGCTTTTTAAGATGTCAATATGAGACGAAGACAACCTAAAAGGCGGCGTGCCTGGCTCCCTCGGCTTACCATCATCAAGCTTATCTACAAAAACCTCAAGATTCGTATTCCTTTCGCCGAAATAGGTTTTAAGATTAAAATTTAGCTCATCGACAGAAATGTCGCCAAACTCTAATATACCCTGCGCTAAATTATTTATACTTAAAATTGATGTTTTTAGTTCATTAACATAAAATAAAGTGTCTTGTTTATAATCTTCTATAAAAACTCCTTCAAGAGATGTATTCCAAGAAATTAGTGAAATTTTTAGGCGTTCTATGTTTATGTGAGTGCCATATTGTTTGTTAATTTTTTTCGTAGCAAACTGTGCCAGTAAGGTCTGAACCACTGGCAATGAAAAAATGATGGTACCCAAAACACATATCAGCAAAAGCACCAATAATGTTCTAACCAATATTTTTCTCAGTTTTTTGATAGGTCTTTATGTTTTACCTTTGTTATTCAAATTTTATTCCAAATATGTTGGATCACGAAACAATTTATATACTTGCAATAGAATCTTCTTGCGATGACACTTCTGCGGCAGTTTTAATGAACGATAAAGTGCTCAGTAATGTTGTGGCAACCCAGGCTATTCATAACGAATATGGTGGGGTTGTACCTGAACTTGCATCAAGAGCGCATCAACAAAATATTGTACCCGTTGTTCATCAGGCCATAGCCAAAGCAAATATCGATAAAAAACAATTATCAGCCATAGCATTTACACGCGGACCTGGACTAATGGGATCTTTACTTGTAGGTACCTCATTTGCAAAATCTTTATCGTTAGGTTTACAAATTCCACTTATCGAAGTTAACCACATGAAAGCCCATATTTTAGCTCATTTTATTGATGAGGAAACTATGAAAGCACCTTCATTTCCGTTTTTAGCGCTGACTATAAGTGGCGGTCATACGCAGATTGTTCAAGTGAATGATTACTTTGATATGAAAATCATTGGACAAACTTTAGATGATGCCGTAGGGGAAGCATTTGATAAGAGTGCCAAAATTTTAGGACTACCCTACCCTGGCGGACCTTTAATTGATAAATATGCTGCAACAGGTGATCCGCATAAATTTGAATTTACCATACCCAATGTAAAAAATTTAGACTTTAGTTTCAGCGGATTAAAAACGAACATACTCTATTTCATACAGAAACAAACGAAAGAGAATCCTGATTTTATTAAAAACAACTTAGAGGACATCTGCGCATCAATACAATATACTATAATTACCATATTGATGAAAAAGCTGAAAAAGGCCGTAAAGCAAACTGGTATAAAAGAAATTGCTATTGGCGGCGGAGTGTCAGCAAATTCAGGTATTCGAAAAGTTTTGGTCGAAGCACAAACCAAATACGGGTGGAAAACCTATATACCCAAATTTGAATATTGTACCGATAATGCCGCCATGATAGGTATTGTTGGATACTATAAATATAAAAACGAGCAATTCTCTCAGCAAGATGTAACGGCAAAAGCTAGATATGTAATATCTTAATTCAAACAAAAGTATAAATGCAACTTTTTTACAATCCGAATATAAAAACTGAAGACACCGCTTTTACTTTTGATAGCAATGAAAGTAAGCATATTATTAAGGTGCTAAGAAAGAAGATTGGTGACGAATTATGGATTACCAATGGCGAAGGCATTTTATTCGAAGCTATAATAGTTGATGACAATATAAAAAAATGTGCGGTTGAGATTATCTCATCTAAAAAAACACATTCAAAATCGCATTGGTTGCATATGGCGGTTGCACCTACCAAAATGAATGATCGTTTTGAGTGGTTTTTAGAAAAAGCTACAGAAATAGGCGTAGATGAAATTACACCTATAATTTGTGACCGCTCTGAACGTAAAGTACTAAAGTTAGACCGTATGTACAGAGTTTTAGAATCTGCAATGAAGCAATCTTTACAGACATTCTTACCCAAACTGAACGAACCAATAACTTTAAAGGAATTTCTAGATCAACCCGTATCGGGCTTACAGTTTATTGCACATTGCGAAGAGAGTGAACGTCACGAGCTAAAAAGAAGAGTTGCAGCTGATCAAGATATTACCATATTAATTGGTCCTGAAGGTGATTTTTCTCCAGAAGAAATTAAAAAGGCAATGGATAATGGCTATGCACCGGTTGCTATGGGTAAAACGAGATTAAGAACCGAAACAGCCGCAATTGTAGCCTGTACTATTGTAGCCTCTATCAATAACGGATAATTATAACCGTAAAAAATATACCTTCATTTTTCACAACCGATTTTTGTAGATTTGAATATGAAAATAATCCTTTCTACTTACCTCTTTTTTATATTCGTTTCTAGTGTGTCTGTCAACGCTCAAGAAATAGCCATCTTAAAATATCAAGGTGGTGGCGATTGGTATGCCAACCCCACTGCCCTACCCAACTTAATTAAGTACTGCAACAATAACATTGATACGGCCCTAAATAATAAGCCAGAAACAGTTGAAGTTGGCAGCAGCTCAATATATCAATATCCATTTTTACATATGACAGGGCATGGTAATGTGGTTTTTTCAGATGAGGAACTAGAGAACTTAAGAAATTATTTATTGTCAGGTGGTTTTTTACATATTGATGATAATTATGGCATGAAACCATATATAAGCCGAGAGATAAAAAGACTTTTCCCAGATACAGCATTGGAAGAACTAGGTGCTGATCATCCTATTTTTTCAAATGCGTATTCTTTTCCGAAGGGTTTACCAAAAATACACGAACATGACGGACAGCGACCTCAGGCATTTGCCATTTTTCATAAAAATAGAATAGTCTTGCTATTTACTTCAGAATCTGATTTAGGTGATGGTTGGGAGGACCCTACTGTGCATAATGACACCGCAGAAGTTAGAGAAAAAGCTTTACAAATGGGAGCCAATATTATAACTTATGTTTTTAAAAATTAAACAATGACCTCAAAAACCATTTCGCAAGGTATATTAAGAGCCATAGGTGCTATAGTAGGTATAGCACTTTTACTCTATTTTCTTTACGCCATACAATCTGTAATCGCCTATTTGGCCATTGCTGCAGTTGTCGCGTTAATTGGTAGCCCTTTGGTACGTTTTTTTAGATTGCGTCTTAAACTACCTAATATACTTGCCGTAATCATAACCATGCTCTTAATGGTTGGTTTATTGGTCGGTATTGTTGCCTTATTCATTCCTTTATTATCAGAGCAAGGCAAAAATTTATCTTTACTTAATATTGATGATTTACAAACAAGCTTAAATACATTGTACCATCAAATTACCAATTACCTCGGTCTTTCTTCACATATAGTAGAAGATGTCATTGACGATGCCGGGTTAGAGAAGAACATACTACAGGGTTTAGATATTGGGTTTATTCCTAACTTTTTAAATTCCTTCCTAGATGTATTGAGCACTGCAAGTATTGGACTATTTTCGGTTCTTTTCATTTCCTTTTTCTTTTTGAAGGACAGCAAATTGTTCGAACATGGTTTATTGATATTTATTCCTGTAGATAAAAAGAAAGGAACCACAAATTCTATTGGCAAAATCAATGGACTATTATCAAGATACTTTGTTGGCCTGCTACTTCAAATATTTATTCTATTCGTAATTTACACTATAGTTTTACTTATAGTAGGTATTGAAAATGCAGTAGTTATAGCATTTCTTTGTGCCTTATTCAACATTATACCTTATTTAGGTCCCATAATTGGCGGCGTAATTATGATCACATTGACCATGACAAGTAGTTTAGGTTCAGATTTTAGTGAGGTAATACTACCAAAAACAGGATATGTATTTTTAGGGTTATTAATAGGTCAACTAGTAGACAACTTTTTCTCTCAACCATTTATATTTTCTAATAGTGTAAAATCTCACCCGTTAGAGATTTTCTTGGTAATTATTATTGCAGGATTATTATTCGGCACCGTAGGCATGATAGTTGCCGTACCTGGTTATACTGCTATTAAGGTCATTCTGAAAGAGTTTCTTTCTGACAATCAAATTGTAAAATCTTTGACCCATAATCTCTAAGCATTCGTGAATTCTGAAATACTAGCTAGCGAAGTACAGCAGTTTATCAATGATAATCTAAGTAGTGATATTCAAAAAATACTTTTGTCTAAGTCAAAATTTCTTGAGGTTTCTTCAAAAGAATTGGTCGAACAAATAGAATCGAAATTTAAAGCAAAAACAAAATTATCTACTTGGTTTGGATCAGATAATATTTACTACCCTAACAAATTAAATCTTTCACAAACCTCTTCAGAGATTACGGCGAACTATAAAGCCACGTTAGTGAACGGCAATATTATTGTAGACCTAACCGCTGGGTTCGGTGTAGATTCTTTTGCTTTTAGCAAGAAAATGAACCATGTCATCCATTTGGATAGAAATGAGGAGTTATCAAAAATTGCACATCATAATTTTAAACAACTCAAGGCTTTCAATATAGAATGTATTGCAGTTGATGGATTAAAATACCTTAAAGAAGCTAATACCCCTATTGAATGGATTTACATTGACCCATCAAGAAGAGATAAGGATAATAAAAAAGTTTATTATTTATCTGATTGCGAGCCCAATGTTATTATTAACATGAAACTTTTATTAGAGAAATCATCCAATATATTAATCAAAACAGGTCCGTTACTAGACCTTAAAAGCGGATTGAAAGAATTGTCGCATGTAAAAGAAATACATGTTGTGGCAGTAAATAATGATGTAAAAGAAATTCTTTGGTTGATTGAGAAAGATTATAAAAATGAACCATTGATTAAAACAGTTAATTACAAAACAGATTCCATCCAAGAATTTGAATTTCATTTAAGCAGAGAACAGAATAGTGCATCGCATTATTCTAAGCCGCTTAATTATATTTACGAACCAAATGCAGCACTATTAAAATCTGGAGCGTTTAAATTATTAGGCGAGCATTTCGATCTTAGAAAACTACACTCCAATTCTCATTTATATACCTCAGATCAATTAATTACTTTTCCTGGTCGAATATTCAAGTTAGAGGGCGTTCATGATTATTCTAAAAAATCATTGAAAAAAGAGGGCATCACTAAAGCAAATATTACCACAAGAAACTTCCCAGATTCGGTCCTCAAAATCAGAAAAAAATTGGGAATTAAAGATGGCGGAGAAATCTATCTTTTTTGCACCACGGATTTTGAGGAAAATTTAGTCATAATTTCGTGTTTACAGATCTTTCAAGATCATTAGAAGACAAAAATCAGCTTCAAATTCATAGCATTTAACTCAAATTGAAAATAGCTATGATTGCAAAACTACAACGTTGTATATTACCATTTGACGTAATTTTTATCTACATAATGAATTTAATATGTTAAAAATTTAACGTGTTAAATTCCAAATTTCACAAGTGCTAAATTGCTGATACCTTAATAATTACGCCTATTAATACAGATTATTACAATAACAATAGGCTCAAATGGTTTTATGTTGCTCATAAAATTTAATAAGTGAAATATCGGAAATTGAAGTAAAATTGCTATTATTATACCAGATTTTGATTTTTTTAACATTTAACAACTTCAACAAAATTTAAAAAAGGTCAATTTCTACACAATTTAATTAAACTAACAAACAACAACAATTATGAGTCAAAAACGTGATTACACGTTGATGAAATCCAAAAAAAGGTCTTCCTTTATTAAGACTGGAGTTTTATCAATGCTTGTTTGCTTAGGAGCCCAACTGGCCCAGGCAAATGAAAACACAAGTACTTCAAACGAAGTTGAAGTAAAAACACTTCAATCTACCATTACAGGAACCGTTCTTGATGACACTGGCCAACCATTACCTGGAGCCAATGTCGTAGAGAAAGGTACTACTAATGGTACACAGACAGATTTTGATGGTAACTATAGCTTAAATGTATCTGATGGTGCTACATTAGTATTTAGCTATATAGGATTTAAAAGCACACAAATCGCAGTAAATGGTCAATCTACCGTTAACGCAACATTAGCTGAAGATGCTGCAGCTCTAGATGAAGTTATTGTATTAGGGTATTCAACAGCAACAAGAGGTGACTTAACAGGTTCTGTGGCATCTGTAGATGTATCTGAAGCAACAAAAGCACCAGTTGTAAACGCTGCCTCAGCATTACAAGGTCGTGTAAGTGGTGTTACAGTAGTACAAAACGCAACACCAGGTAGCCCTCCAAAAATTAACATTCGTGGTTTTGGTACAAGTAACAATACCAACCCATTGTTTATTATAGATGGTCTACAAACCGATGACCCATTTGTTTTGAATAGTATTAACCCGAACGACATCGACCAAATGAACGTTTTAAAAGATGGTGCTGCTGCTATTTATGGTGCAAGAGCATCTAACGGAGTAGTAATTATTACAACTAAAGGTGGTGGTTACAATATGGATAAGCCAATTGTTTCTGTTGATACATATACAGGTGTTTCTACTATAGCTAACACTCCTGAGTTTTTAAATGCACAACAATTAGGTGATGTATTATTTCAAAGTTCTGCTAACGACGGTACTGCTTTTGACCATCCACAATATGGTAATGGTTCCTCTGCAGTTGTTCCTTCATCCTTAAACGGTTACACTAGAGTAGTTTCTTATGATCCAATTGTTAGAGGCCCAGCTTCTGCAACGGTTAACCCTAATGGTACAGATTGGATCGATGCAATTACAAGAACTTCAATTATTCAAAGTGTTGCCTTTTCTGTAGCAAACGGTGAAGAGAATAGTAAATACAATCTTTCTGCAAATTTCTTAAACAATCCAAGTAATCTTGTAAACACCTTTTACAAAATAGGTCAAATTCGATTAAACTCTGAATTTAAACTTGGGGATAAAGTTCGTGTTGGTCAGCACTTTAGTGCTGCCTATTCTAATGGAAACCAAGGTGGAGCTGGAGCTAGATATGAAGAAGCTGTTAGAAGTAGCCCGTTAATACCACTATACGATGATAACGGTAATTTTGCAGGTACTGGTGCCCAAGGTACTGGTAACTCAAGAAGCCCATTAGCACAATTAGGTAGAGCAAGTGATAACTTTAATAAAACGATTAGAATTTTAGGTGATGTTTATGCCTCAGCTGAGATTATGGAAGGTCTTACTTTTAAAACCAATTTCGGTGGTACAATCAATTCATTCAATACTCGTAGTTTTCAAGCATTAGATCCAGAATTTAGTGAGCCTTTAGGTACCAATACCTTAACTGAACTTAACCAAGATGGGTATTCTTGGACCTTTACAAATACATTGAACTACAAAAAAACGTTCAACAATAGTAAAATTGATGCTTTAGCAGGTATTGAGTCCGTAAAAGACGGTATTAAAGGCAAGCAAGTAAGTAGAAATGGATTCTTATTTGAAACACCAGACTTCTACTTATTGAACAATGGTAGCGGTACCCCTAACATTGACAATGCATTCGACGCAGCTACAAGCTTGTATTCTTTATTTGGATCTGCGACGTATTCTTATGCTGACAAATATTTTATTACGGGTACTTTACGTAATGATACATCTTCTCGTTTTGCTGGAGATAATAAAAGTGACACTTTCCCTTCAATTAGTGGTGCTTGGGTAGTTAGTAAAGAAGATTTTATTTCTTCTGATGCTGCATTAAGCTGGTTCAAACTAAAAGGGTCATGGGGTCAATTGGGTAACCAATCGTTACCTGCTAGTAACCCTACTATCAACATTTCTAGCCTTAGCGAAGGTTTTGGTAATTACGCTCTTGATGGAAGCACTATAGCAACAGGCGCAATATTATCTTCTGTTGGTAACCCAAATTTAAGATGGGAAACTAGTGAAGCGATTAATGCAGGTATTGAACTAGGCTTTTTTAATGATAAATTGAACTTAGACTTTGAATGGTTCAACATTAAAACTAAAGATTTAATTGTTCAAGATAATAGTTTAATAAGCACAACAGCTATCGATGCAGGCGCACCTTATGTAAATGCAGGTAATGTTACAAATACTGGTTTTGATATTACGCTACGTTATAAAGATGAAACTACATCTGGATGGAAATATGGTTTTGATGTAAACTTTTCTAAATACAAGAATGAAGTAACTGATTGGATCAGTGAATTCCAAACTGGTGATGACAGCTTCCGTGGAGGTGCTGTTTCCAGAACTCAAGTTGGACAACCTATTTCTTCTTTCTTTGGTAGAGAAGTAATCGGTTTTACCGATGAAGGTAGATTTGAATACAGAGATGTAAACGGTGATACTGTAATTGATGATGATGACAGAACTTTCATCGGTTCTCCTCACCCAGATTTTACGTATGGCGCAAACTTTAATTTAGGGTACAAAGCATTTGATCTTTCATTATTCTTACAAGGTTCTCAAGGAAACGATATTTACAACTACACTAAAATCTTTACAGATTTCCCAACTTTCGTAGATGGTAACCGTAGTGTAAGAGTTTTAGATTCTTGGACGCCTACAAACACTAATGCTACCTTGCCTGCATTAAGTAACTCAATTCAAAATAGTGAAACACAACCAAATTCATACTTTGTTGAAGATGGCTCTTACTTACGTCTTAAAAACATTCAATTAGGTTATGCGTTCCCTGATAAGATAGCTGATAAAATTGGATTAGACTCATTCAGAGTTTATATACAAGGTACAAACATCCTTACTATTACAGGTTATGAAGGTTTTGATCCAGAAATCATCTCTTCAGTAACTGGTAATAACTTAACATTAGGTGTAGATAGCCAGGTTGTTCCTCAATCTAAAATATTTACACTTGGATTTAATTTAAAATTGTAAAAAAAATGAAAAAGAATTTAATTTATTTACTCACATTATTTGTTGCTATAAGTGCATGTAGCGACGATTTTACAGAGCAACCCGCAATTGGTGCTCTTAGTGACGCTGCAGTACAAAATGAAGCTGGCGTTGAATTATTACTGGTAGGTGCGTATTCAACCTTAGACGGTATACGTAACAATTTATCTGGTAATGGGTTCGCAGCAAGTGGAGACAACTGGTGGTTTGATGTTTTAGCAGATGATGCCCACAAAGGAAGTACTGATGGTGATCAAGCGGACCTTTTTGAAATGGAGACCTATAATTGGACAACAGCTAACCCTTACGTCCTTGGAAAATGGTCTTCTGTTTTTGCAGGTATTAATCGTTCAAATGCAGTAATCGCATTAATTGCGACCATAGAAGATGCGGATTTAACAGGTAAATTAGCCGAAGCACGTTTTTTACGTGGGCACTTTAATTTTGAATTGCAAAGAATCTACGGAAACGTTCCTTACATTTCTGAAGAAAACTATGCGAACACAGAATTTAACCAGCCAAACCCTGGTCCTATCTGGGATCAAATAGAAGCTGATTTACAGTTTGCAATTGACAACCTTCCTGCGTCACAAGCGCAATCGGGTAGACCAACTTCTTGGGCTGCAAAAGCTTATTTAGGAAAAGTACATTTACAACAATCTGAATGGGCTGCTGCTTTTGATCTATTTGAAGAAGTAATCAATGACGGTCCTTACTCTTTAAATCCTGAGTTTGTAGCTAACTGGGAAAGTGCTGGAGAAAACAGTTCTGAAGCTATTTTTGCTATTCAATTTACTGCCGATGATGGTCAATCTTTGAACGGAAATCAGGGTGGTGTATTGAACTTTCCTAATCCAGGTCCGTTTGGTTCTTGTTGTGGTTTTTACCAACCAACTCAAGATTTAGTGAATGCATTTCAAACGGATGCTTCAGGTCTTCCGTTATTGGATACCTTCAATGATACTGATGTAGCAAATGATTACGGTCTAGAAGATGCTGATGCATTTACTACACATACAGGTCCTTTAGACCCAAGGTTAGATTACACAGTTGGTAGAAGAGGGATTGATTATAACCGTTATGGAACATTCCCAGGTCACTCTTGGATTCGTGCAACATTTGCGGATATTTCTGGTCCATACTTACCAGCTAAAAACGTTTATCAAAGTGGTGATACGGATAACCAAGGTGCTGGTGCGTGGGGTCAACAACATGCCGGTATCAACTATCATATTATTCGCTTTGCAGATGTTCTATTAATGGGAGCTGAAGCTGCTGTAGAGACAAATGATTTAGCATCAGCTTTAACATGGGTAAACTTAGTGCGTAATAGAGCTAAAAATATGACCTATATTCAAAATGAAGCTGGTGATGCAGATGCTGCAAACTATGTTATCGAACCTTACACAAGTTTTGCTGATCAAGCTTTCGCAAGAAAAGCTGTTCGTCATGAACGTCGTTTAGAGCTTAGTATGGAAGGTCACCGTTTATTCGATTTGTACAGATGGGGTAACGGAGTTGAAGTAATCAACGAATACATTACCAACGAAAGCCGTACCATTGCAAACTTTGGTACTAAAGCAAATGCTTTTGAAGCTAAGAACGAGGTTTTACCAATTCCATTAACCGCTATCGATTTAAGTGGTGGTATTCTAGAACAGAACCCTGGTTATTAATAACTAGTTATTAAATTCATAATCAGCAGGACATCTAATTGATGTCCTGCTTTTTTTTTAAACAAAATTCAAAAAATTAGGAACAGTATTTCATAAAGTAGTCGTGCAAGTAATTAGTAATTAAACACAGCAACTATTCATATTTAAATTTGAAAAAATATTCATAAAACAATCAAGTTAAATCTTTAAGTAAGTACACAACTACTTATGATATTCAGTACAAAAACACTATTTTGGTACTGCAAAAATGCAAATCAACATTTACGAACATACGACACTTGATCACATCATTTTCTTTACAATAAACTAACTACAAATTGACTACTTCTTCTCTAGTAAATAGTATTAAAAATCCAATTATGCGAATCTTTTCGGCTCTAACAATTACAATACTAATTATCAGCTTTTTCTCATGTAATCAAAAAGAATCCATCTCACTTTTTAAAGTGGTCCCTGCTTCCGAATCAGGTATTGATTTCAATAATAAAATCATTGAAACAGATAGTTTTAATATTCTTACCAGTGAATATATATTTAACGGTGGTGGTGTAGCTATTGGCGATTTCAACAATGACAATATGCCCGATATATTTTTTAGTGGAAATCAAGTATCTAATAAGTTATACTTAAATCAGGGAAATTTTAAATTTAAAGATGTCTCTAAGGAATCTGGTATAGAAGCCCTAAATAAATGGAATACCGGTGTAGCTCTGGCAGATATTAATAATGATGGTTTTTTAGATATATATATATGTTCTGCAATGTTAGACAGCGCTGAAGAAAAGAAAAATATTCTATACATAAATCAAGGTTTAAATAAAAACAACATACCAACCTTTACAGATAAAGCTTCAGAATTTGGAGTAGAAGAATCAGGTAATAGTATGGGAGCTTCCTTCTTTGACTACAATAAAGACGGACTTTTAGATTTATACGTTTTAAACAATGTTGATATTCATGTTTTACCATCTAATTTTAGAAAAAAAATTACTGATGGCTCTGCATTAAGTAATGATAAATTATACAAAAACAATGGTGACGGTACTTTTACCGATGTAACTATAGAAGCAGGCATAACTATAGAAGGTTACGGCTTAGGCCTTTCCATAGCCGATTTAAACTACGATGGATGGCCAGATATTTATGTAAGTAACGATTACCTATCAAATGACATTCTATACATCAACAATCAAGATGGCACATTTTCTAATAAGATAAAAGAGAACATTAAGCACCAAAGTAAGTTCTCGATGGGTAATGATATTTCCGATTTTAATAATGACGGGTATCTAGATATCATCACTTTAGATATGCTTGGCGAAACCAACGAAAGGTTGAAAACAACTTTATCTGGAAACAAGTACACAGAGTATATCTTAAATGATCGTTTCGGTTACGAATACCAGCACACCAGAAACATGCTACAAAAAGGTAATGGAAACAATGTGCCGTTTAGTGAAATTGGTCTAATGGCAGGCATATCAAAAACAGATTGGAGCTGGTCTCCCCTATTTGCTGATATGGATAACGATGGTTATCAAGATTTACTGATAACAAATGGTTTTCCAAGAGACATTACAGATTTAGATTTCGGTGATTTCAAATTTAACGTAAGTAGATATTTAAGTCCCGCTCAAATTTTGGATTCTATCCCAAAAATCAAGATTCCTAACTACGCCTATAAGAACAATAAAAATAACCAGTTCACAGATGTTAGTGAAAATTGGGGAATTGGTATACCCTCCTTCTCTAATGGTGCAGCGTTTGCAGATTTAGATAATGATGGAGATTTAGATTATATCATAAATAATATAAATGACGAAGCCCTGATTTTCCAAAACCATACCAGTCAAAAGGATGGTCAACATAATTATCTAAGTATAGGTTTAATAGATTCCGCATCAAAATCGATAAAGACAGGCACAAAAATTGTGTTAAGATTTAAAGACGATACTTTTCAATACCAAGAACACCACACGTATAGAGGGTATATGTCTACCGTTGAAGACATAGCACATTTTGGACTAGGAGATAAAAAACAAGTAGCATCTGTTGAAGTACTTTGGACAGATAATAAGTATCAAAAATTAACCAACGTCGAAGGCAACCAAAGGTTAATCTTAAAATATGAAGATGCAATTGCTATATCTTCAGAAGATTTAAAATTCCCATTTGTTGCAAAAAAAACACAACCAGTTTTCAAAGAAGTTTCTAATATTATTGGAATAAACTACTTACATGAAGAAAATGATATTGTAGATTATAATATACAACGCACTATACCGCACAAACTAACTCAAAATGGTCCCGTAACAGCGGTTGGTGACCTTAATGGTGATGGCATAGAAGATTTTATTATCGGTAGTTCTTCAGGTACTTCCCCACAATTATTTTTTCAAAACAAAGAAGGCAACTTCATACAACAGCCATTATTTAGCGATGAAGAAAATAAACTGTATGAAGAAGAAAGTATTGCTTTATTCGATTTAGAAAATGATGGAGATTTAGATATGTACTTAGTTTCTGGCAGTAATGAATTCAATTTAGAAACTATAAACTATACAGACCGATTATTACTGAATGATGGCAAGGGAAATTTTAGTATTTCGACCGATAAGATGCCACAAATAAATGCAAGCGGTTCAGTTGTTACCGTTTCAGATTTTGATAATGACGGCTTCGTCGACCTCTTCGTTGGTGGCAGAACACCTTATTCAAAATACCCCAATGCTGAAAAAAGTTTCTTATTAAAAAACGAAAACGGAACGTTAAAAGATGTAACTGATAATCTTGCACCAGAATTGAGAAACTTAGGCATGGTTACCGATGCGGTTTGGGCTGATATTGATTTAGATGGGAATAGTGACTTGATTGTTGTTGGTGAATTTATGCCTATCACTATTTTTAAAAATAACAGAACTAGTTTCAATAAATTAGAGAAAACAGGAGCTGAAGACCTTTCTGGTTGGTGGGAAAGTATTGTAAAAACTGACATCGACAATGATGGCGATATTGATTTTATTGTAGGTAACCTAGGTATGAACAACTTTTACCAACCATCATCAGAAAGACCAGTTACAGTAATCGCAAAAGATTTTGATAACAATGGCACTATTGATCCTGTTATGTTCGCTTATTTTAAAGAGAGCTTTGATAATCCCACATACAAATCATTTCCAGTGAACTTTTGGAGCGATTTGAATGGTCAAAGTCCAATATTTAGAGCAAAGTTCAACACTTTTAAAGGATATTCTAAGGCAACTATATCAAGTCTATTTACCGATGAAGAATTACAAGGATCAACAAAATTAATTGGCACTTTTGACAAGAGTATAGTTTTGGAAAATATGGGCAATGGCACATTTAAATATAGCCCACTACCCATAGAAGCACAAGTTGCTCCAATTAATGGAATTACAACATTAGATTATAATAAGGATGGGAATGAAGATATTTTGTTAATCGGAAATAATTTTGGAAATGAAGTTTTCGTTGGAAGAAACGATGCCTTCAACGGCTTATTATTAGAGAATGATGGTAAAGGTAATTATACAACTATTACTACTAGTGAAAGTGGATTCTTAGTACCAGCTGATGCAAAAAGTATTATAAAAGTAAACAGTAATATTGTAGACCGACCATACTTTATTGTGACTCAAAATAGAGACTCTGTTCGAGTGTTTCAGAAGAATTAACTAGAACGTAAAGCTACTTTAACTCCTGATTCATAAACCAATCGTACAGCGCTTCTGTTTCGTAAGCTTTGATCCATGCACTGTGTCCAACATTGGGGTATTTAGTAAAAATTACTTCATACCCCATTTCTTTTAATTTAGCCACCATAGTTTCAGATTCTTCTATTGGTATAGACTTATCTTTCTCGCCGTGAAAAACCCATATAGGCATGTCTCTATTAATCCAAGAAGCATAAGGTAAAGGTGTCATTCCACAGACTACTGCCATCGCAGCGAAGGTATCAGGATATTGTACTGCCATTTCCCAAGCAGCACCTCCCCCACGGCTTAATCCGGTTAAATAAATTCTACGTTTATCTATTCTATTATTATCTACAATGGAGTCTAGCAATTGCTTCACCGCCCTTGTATTCCACCACTTTTTTTCATTAGGGTTCTGCGGTGCCAATATTAAAAACGGAAATTTCTTTCCCTGAATTATCAATTTAGGCGGACCATTCCTTTTCACCGTAACCAAGCTATCGCCAGATTCGCCACCGCCATGTAAAAACAGTAATATAGGAAAATCTTTCTCAGGCTCCTCCTCGTAATCTTCTGGGTAATACAGGTAATAGGCTAGATTCTCTTTTACATTCGTTGCCATTTCTGAATCTATCAGAATAGGTTTTGCCTGAGATGCACAACTTTGAAAGATAACCAGTAAAATAATATATAAAATTGACCTCATCTGTAAATTCAAAATTTATATCAAATGTACCTTAAAAACAAGCTCTTTTAAAGTTAAAGTGCTTTTAGGTCCATTTGTGTTCGAAACGTTAGACGAATAAGAATTCAAAAACTTATTTAAAATTTTGCGAAACAAAAAGGAGGATGCTCAATGCATCCTCCTTTTTAAATCTATGTTCTCTCTTTTATTTATCTGTATAAGGTAAAGTGACCTACATACTTAATTGCATCACTATTTGCATTAACTACATACCAATAATCGCCTGTTGGCACTTCTTTACCTTCATATTTACCATCCCAGCCGCTTACCTCATCTAATACAGCCACTACTCTACCATAACGGTCATAAATTCGAACCTCAACACCATCAAAAAGTTCTCTATTATTCGGCGACCAAATATCATTTAGGTTATCTCCATCGGGAGTAAAGAAATTAGGGAATTCTAACATACCCGTAAATTCAAATGGCACACTAAGTTCTAATTTACAACCTCTTGCATCTCTTACACGAACATTTACTATTCCGCTTTCATTGGTTGTAAAGGTAGTTTCCTCACCAAAAGACTGTCCGTTGAAAAAGAATTCATATTCACCATATCCGCCAGCTGCATTTGCAAGAACCTCATTAGGTCCGGTTTTATCTACTACTAGACTTAAAGGCTCATATCCTTCGATACTAAACTCCACCATATTGGTACAACCATTTTCATGATAAATGTATACGATATGATCACCAGCAGGTAAATCTCCCCAAACATACTCATCGGTTGCATTTGCTGTTATAGCATCTGTAGCATCAATTGGGTCAAGAGCAAACATCAGCTGAGACAATAAGTTATTATTTTCTAATTGTATCGTTGTCGTACTCGTTGGGAATATACCTTCACAACCATATTGTACTATTGGTTCTGCAGTAAGGTCTACCCCTATTTCAATAGTAAATAACTCTGATACCGCACAAAGATTAACATCTTGAATGTAAATAATATAAGATGCTCCACCTTGCAAATCTTCTGTAATAGCACCTGTGTAAGGAGCAAATACTGCAGTACCTGATTCATCTATTGGATCAACCATTTCAATTTTATACTCAAAATACGGGGTAGGATTTATAGTAACATCATTGAACGGAGTACCACCGATAACATCAAAAACAACTGAACCATTATTAGCGCCAATACATAACTCAGGTGTGGTATCGATATTTATTATTTGTAATTCATCTGGCTCTTCAACAACGATAAAATCTTTTTCAAAACAACCGTTGTCATCTTTTATTAAAATCTCATATGTACCTGCTGCAAGCTCATCAAAAGTATATGTGCCAGGATTATCAGAATCGCTAAAGAACTCATTAAAGTTAGGTGCAATTGCAAACTGAATTAAGCCTTCACCACCAGCACTAACAGAAACTGTTATAGTACCATCTTCTTCTCCATTACAAGTTACATTAGTTGGCACAGCATCGAAAATTATAGGATCTGGTCTAACTATTTCAAAAGGACCAGCAATGTCCATACAAGTATCGCCACTAGTTACAGCAATGTAATATTCTGTACCTGCAGGAAGACCTTCAAAAGTACCATTATCTTGAGGACCTCTTATTACTGTTGCAGTCACTGCTGGATTAAAGGCATCTACAGGATCCCCTTCATATAAATAAAATAAATCTGCACCTACACCACCGTTAACAAATGACTCTATTCTACCATCTAACTCAGAAGCACAAGAAATATCATCTGGTAAGTTTGGAAGTAAAGTAATACCCGTAGCATCAGTCATGGTAATTCCATTAGAACGTATTGCCGGACAAACACCTGCCCCATTCACCTTTCTAACGTCAAATTGATATGTAATCCCTTGAACACCTGTAATAGTCACAGAATTACCAGTCATAGGCACATAAGCCCCTATGGTTACTCCGTTTTCAACTCTCAAGTATTCATAGGTAAATAAAGGATCAGGATTCTCAATCGTCATTCGCATCTCTCCATCACCTCCACAACCAGGTACCCTTGTTTGTACTAAAACTGGTTGAACTGGTGGTGGTGGATCAACATAGTAAGCTTCAGTTACAAATGAACATCCAAAACTAGAAGAAACTTCTATTGCATACCAACCTGCACTAATATATCCGCCACTATCGCCAATGAAAGTAGGTGTATTTTGCAATCCACTTTCAGACACAACAGCTGTGTTATCATCACCACTTAAGTATAATAATGTGTAATTGTAACCTGCACCGGCAAAACCTCCGCTTGCACCTGCCGTAGCTGTAATGGCATCACCCGATGTAGTGTCATAAGCTTCAAGCACCGCATTGTTACCATTAGGGCAATCTAGTGTTTGTGGCTCTCTAATACCTGCAATAATTTGAGGTACTTCTTCTAATTCTATTTCTACTGTATTTGTACATCCTTCAACATCTGTAATTTCTACTTCATAGAATCCGAAAGACAAACCTGTAAATTCATTATTATTAGAGAATGCAGCAATTTCAGAAGTATACGTAGCACCGCCATCTGCACTCATTAATAATCTATATTCATACGGAGTTGTATCCCAGCCACCAGTACCGGTAGCAATTATCTCACCTGTATTATTTGTACAACTAACATTACCTATAGATTCAGCTGTTACTTGAAGTTCCCCATTAGGAGTTCTAATATTCGTTACATTACTTGTACCTGAACAGAAAGGCGTATCAATAGAAACCACATCAACAATCAAGTTACCACCTATTAAATTATCTACTCTAGCCTCATCTCCATTTACGTCTGGATAATCATTTGTATTAAAGGTTTGGGAAGCTAAAGGCGTAGACCTTGTTATGTCAGTTGCTTCATAAACAAATACTTCATACTCACCTGTATAATTACCTACAGTAATGAATAACGCCCCATCATTGCCTGGCACTGCACAACTAACAGGCTTAGCTTCGCTAATTAATACCGTTGGCGTTTCTGGTGTATTCACCGTATGTACTGGCATTGGGTACGTACAACCTACGGCATTATCGGTTACTTCGAACAAGTAATCTCCTACATCAGATAAGTAAACATCTACATAGTTATTACCCGAAGAGTTGGTTACTGGAGCTACCGGAGTTACCGATACCGTATTCACCGTAAAATCAGTTGTGCCTATAACTTGTATACGTACACGTTCATCATCTCTACAGTTTAAAATATCTACCTCAACAATTGTTGGAACAACATCTGTTGGCGGATTAATAGTAGGAACGTCAAATGTAGTCTGACAACCATTTCCATCAATAGCATAAACAGTAATATTTTGAGCACTACCATCATCAATGATTTCAAACGTATTCAGCATTTGATAATTTTCAAAACCAGTGATACTATATTGATAGCCTGAACCAACAGTACCCGCGTCTACCACATTTACCGTAATAATGGTTGAACTATATCTATTTGCACCTGGCTCACAAGCAAAATCTGCAGCACTGGCAGTAATACTGAAAGCATCAGGATTGGTAATTGTATGTACAGCAGATAACACCTCACAATTACGAGCTGTAACAACCTGTACTTGATAATCACCTGCTGGTAAACTAGAAAAAGCACCAGTATTATTTCTTGTCACCTCTGTAGTTCCTGAGCTAACATCATTTAAAATATAGGTGATCGGAGTATCTTGAGATGTAAATGGTACCAATGCATTTGCCGGACCAACTACTATCTCAATAGACCCGTCATTTTCATCTCTACAGCTAATATCAATTCGTTCTTCTGAAACAATTGCAGGTTGTGCTGCTTGGTTTAGAATAATGTTAGAAACGGTTGTTTCACAGAAACCAGCACCATCGTTTACTACTCGATCAATTATTCGAACTTCATACGTTCCAGGAGTTAATCCTGTAAATATTGGATCATTAGTTTGTGTTATTAAACCTACCGCACTAGCGTTATAATCAGTACCTGTCAATTCATAAGTAAAATCACCACTACCTCCAGTAGTTGAAATGGTAATTTCTCCATCTGCATCATTACACGTACTATCTGTTGAAAATCTACCCGTAGCCGATAAGAAATCGTAAACCGTAGCAATACCTTCACTAGTACAACCATTTGCATCAACAACATCAACAACATAATCACCAGGACTACTTACTATATATGTATACTCCCAAAAAGCACCGACTACAGTTGGTAATTGCTCATCACCACCCAAAGTAAATCTTGGCGTGTTTACAGAACTAGGTACTCTTACGGTAATATCAAAAGCAGTTGAAGTAGGATCACATTGATTTACTACTGCAAATGTTGGTACCGGTAAATCTGGATCTAAAGAAATAATGGTAGCAATATCAAATGAAGTACAACCACTTGCATCTCTTACATAAACATCATAAGTACCATCAGCTGCCGAAAACGTAGTAGCCGTTGTCCAACCTGTAGGTGCTACACCTGTATCCATAAAAGCAAATTCATATGGTCCACCAGAACCACCTCTACCTTGTACGGTAACTTGACCAAAAGCATTACAATTTGCAGGAACCTCTTGCAAAATATCAATATCCGGTAAATTTTGAAGTATAGTAACCGGTGCGGCATCTGTACATGTATCGGTTAAATTTTCAACCAATATCTGATAGTTGCCCGGTAATTCTGCATATGTATCTGAATAAGGTAATACTGTTGTGATTACGGAATTTTCTAAGATTATACTTGAACCATCTGAATTATCTATTAATGTAATTCTTAAAGCATCACCAATTGTATAACCTATTATTTCATAAGCTATTTCCCCATTTCTATTTAAATCACATGCCCCAGGAGTTGAAGTTGCCGTAACATCTAAAGTAGAAGGTGCATCTATAGGAGGAATTTCTTGCTCATAAGTACAATTTGTTACTACGTCTAAAACAACCACAGTATATGCCACCCCATATTGAATGCCGTCAGCAGTATTACTAAAAGTATGGTCATTGACTGCCGGTGTATTATTCAAAGCGTAAAAACTAGGCTGATCTATTAATCTTATTTGATATGAACCAGAACCTCCAGTTACGGTAACAGCATAAGTAAATGATGTATCATCACAATCTGCTGGTGCCGGTGGCGGTATTGGTGTTATAACTACTTCGTTTGAAGTAATAGAAACAGTATCGATATCCGTACAGCCGTTAGCATCAATGGTAATAACCATATAATCTCCCGTTACTAAACCTGAATCTAAAATTTGTACCGGTAAGGCAGAAGGATCAACATCTTCCATTCTCGTAATTTCTACCCCTGTATTATCTTCAATAATAAAATCGAAATTAGCCGTACCGTCAGTAACAGCATCAATAGTAATACCGCCACTTACTGGTCCACTACCTCCACAAACTGCCTGTACTTCAGAAACCGTAGTTGCAGGTGGTGCTGTATTATCTAATACAATATCAAAAGTATCAGCTGGGGTTTCACAACCTCTAGCATCTCTTACCAAGTAAGAATACGTACCTACCGTTAAGTTGGAGTATACTGTTTCTGAAGCCCATCCCATTCCATTAAAGTTAACTTCGTACGGTGGTACACCGCTTGTAGCATCTGGTATTATGGTTACCGAACCATTGTTAGTAGAACTACAGCTTACTGGTCTAGTAGTATATGCCGCTGCTGCAATATTTTGAGGCGGATTTAAGGTAATTGAAACAGACTCTGCTACACAACCACTACTTGTAGTGTTATTATCTGTAATTCTGAAAACATAATCTCCAGGTACATTTGTATCATAATCAAAAGTATCCGTTATTAATGGAACCGCAGCACTAAAAGTTGCTCCTCCATCAGAACTTACTTCATATTGTTTTGCACCAGCACCAGAAGTATATCCTCCGTTTACACTTACATTAATTCTACCATCTGCTCCACCACAAGGTATTTCAGCTTCAATACTAGTATTCACTCTTAATTGAGGAGCAATAGTAATCGGTAAACTATCTGAACAGTCATTACCATCTACTACTTCAATTGTGTAATTACCAGGGGAAAGTCCCGCAAAAGTTGGAATTGGTTGTAACGTACCACCATTAATTCTATATTGATGTGTTCCAATAGCTGCAGTACCTGCAGTAGAAGTTACTGCAACCGTAGCACCAGTACCTGCAACGAAACAGAAATCTGACGAAGGACCATCTAATGCTATACTAGGTGCATCGATAGGATTTAAATCGAATGAAAACGTATCTGTACAACCTTCTGCATCTTCAACAGTTAAAGTATATGTTCCTGCTGCAGAAAGGTTACTAAACGTACTTCCTGATTTTGGGCCAATTTCTGGTCCTACTGGCTGTGTCAAGGTATATCTGAATGTACCCCAACCACCAGTTGCATTTGCTCTTACGGCTCCTAAATTTCCATTTGCACAGCTCATATCAGTAACCGTACTTGTTGCCAAATCTAAAACAGGAGCATCTTGAATATCAAAAGAAGTTGTATCAGTACAACCAGTATCAGCATCAGTAACTGTAATTGTATACGTACCTGCACCTGATAATGGTAAAACTACTTCGTTAGTGCTTTGTGGTCCGCCTGTAAACAAGCCTCCGTTAATATCATACGTATAATTATTTGCAAAACCGTCAATAATAAATGTTCCTGTACCATCGGTAGCTCCATTACAAACTCTTAAATCTCCTCCTGATTTTACACGAGCACGAATAGAACTTATAACTACAGGTCTAAAACCTTCAGTATAAGAACAGCCGTTTACATCTGTAATTTGAAAAATATAAGCTTGAGATGTTAGTAAACCTGTAAACGTATCGTTATTACCATTATCAAAATAAGCAGGACTAATAATTTCATATCTATTGATTGCAGCGTTGCTTGTTGGAGTCAACTGAACATCAGATGTACCAGCAGCACAACTAATATTACTTTGTGCAAAATCTAAATTTGTTGGAGGATCAACATCTAAAATTTCTATTGATGTAAGGTCTAAACGACAACCACCTGCATCACGAATAATAGGTGTATACGTACCTGCTGCTAAATCGGTATAAGAAGTTATTGCAGAGAAATTGACACCATCAATACTAAAAACATATCCACTACCTGATCCACCAGAAAACGGACCAACAAAATCAATTTGTCCGCCAGTAGTTCCAGCCCCTGTACAAGTAACATCAGAAATTTTAGTTGCACTACCTGTTAATGAACCAACAGTATCAACCGTTACAGAAGGTAAATCTAAAGTACATTCGAATGCACCTTGTTGGTATCTTACTTCAATATCATTATAAGTACCCGCAGCTACTGAAATTTGTGGTGTATTCACCCAAACTTCAGAAGCACTTTCTCTATAAGAAATATTATAACCTCTACCATTATTTATAGTAAACTCTAGTTTTGCTCCACCATTACTACACGTACCATCAATACCTGCAACCGTAACATCTGGCGGCAATAAATCTTCAACATCAGAAGAAGCATTAATAATACAACCATTACTATCGGTAATTACAAAATCATAAGTTCCTGCAGATGATACCGTATATGTAGTTGTACCAGAATCTGTAGTCGCATCTCCAAATGAAGGTTGAACAGTGCCACCATTAACTGTAAATGTATAAGGTGCTGAACCTCCTGTTGTGTTTAAAGTAATATCTGCACTAGAGATATCTGAACAACCGAAACTACTATTAACTTCAGTTGAGGCATCTAAAGCCGAAGCACCTGCCCCAATAGTTAAAGGATTACCGCTGGTATCAACATCCTGTCTTGGAGCGGTAATTCCGTTTAAAGGATCACCTGTACATTGTTGTGTCTCTACCTGAACAGTATATGTACCAAAACCTACCGCAGAAAACGTATAAGGGTTTGTTGCTATAAAAGCAGTAAACTCTTGGGCTACACCACTAGAGTTCAATAGAGTATATTTATAAGGTCCTGGTACGTTAGAGGCAGTAACAGTAATACTACCAGTATCTCCACTACATAATGCATCTGTAAAAGTAGCGGCTATTTGAATTTCCTTTTCTTCTATAACAATAGGTTCATAAGGATATTCACATGTATTAGCTGTATTTATTAATCTCGCTAAAATATTATACGTACCTGGTGTTAGGTTAGAAAATATAGCACCTTGCCAAGAAGTACCACCATCAATACTAAACTCATAGGCACTAGATAAATTGGTAATCTGTATTCTACCATCAACTCCACAGATATAATCTTGTTTTACATACGTTTGGGTTATAGTACTTTTCTTTACTTTAAAGTAATAGGGTTGACCATCTACCAATACTCTATATTCAGCACCTGAAGTTGCAGGAACAGAACTAGCGTCTAAATTAAATGTTTGTCCAGAACTAATTGTAGAATAACAAGATGCTGTAGTATTCGGGCATTCTGTATTTACGTTCGCTGAGCAAGAGCCACCCAATACTTGCCATGAAACTGAACTATACGGCCCGCCAGACAAACTTATAATACGATCATCAAAATCACCACATAAATTAAAACGTGCAATTGTAAATCCGTTATCATTACAAGTCTCCGTAGCATCTGCACCCACAATCAGTGTAGTAAACATTGCTGAAATAGCTAAGTTAGACTTACGTGCAACTTGATTTTTCTTTTCTAAAGTAGATGTGTTTTTGGTAGAAACCGAAACAGCTTTTTCGATTACATGTGCCACCTCTTCGTATAAAGTAGTTACTTTAGAGTTGGCTAAAGCCGTAGTACCAATTACTGAAATAACGATCAGAAGTAGTACATACAGCGCGTACCGCTGTTGTTTTGGAAGCATAGGTTAAAATTCGTTTTTAAGAACAAAGTTGATTTGGGATCTAATTAGTTCTTTGGTGTAATTTTTATACTTATATTTTATCTTATTAAATAATCATGTGTTCTCTAATATATTTCTAACGTTTGTATATGAAAAATAGTATCATCTTCAACCTTTTATTCGTTGTATCGCTAAATTTTTCTTGCGCGCAAAATACTGATAACAAAGTAACTACACCAAAAGAGTCTGTTTTTACAGCTGAGCTGTTCGTCGATGAGGTACATATTCCATGGGGGTTCACCTTCTTACCTGACAATAGTATTTTAATCACCGAAAAAGAAGGTAAATTGATTCATTTTAACAATGGAAAAAAAACGATAATCGGCAATTCACCTGAAATATATAACAGAGGTCAAGGCGGATTATTGGATGTTGCCCTTCACCCTAAGTACAAAGAAAACAGATGGATCTACCTCACTTATGCATCAACAGACGGAAATGAAAAGGGCGGACATACCGCATTAATGAGGGCAAAATTGAAGAATAATTCTTTGACCGAAACACAAGTACTTTATAAGGCGGTACCGAATACTACAAAAGGGCAACATTTTGGGTCTAGAATTGCTTTTGATAACGACGGATATGTATACTTTTCTATTGGTGAGCGTGGGGATAGGGACATCAACCCACAAGACATTAAAAGAGATGGCGGTAAAATTTATCGTTTACATGACGATGGGCGTATACCGAGAGACAATCCGTTTATAAGCGAAAAAGGCGCGAAGACTGCAATTTACAGTTACGGACACCGAAATCCGCAAGGGTTGATAAAGCATCCTATTACAGGAGAAATTTGGGATAATGAACACGGACCAAGAGGTGGTGATGAAATTAATATCATTAAGAAAGGTGCTAACTACGGATGGCCTTTAGTCACCTACGGAATCAATTATGGTGGCACCCCAATTACCGATAAAACAGAAATGAGCGGAATGGAGCAACCCATACATTATTGGGTACCGTCTATTGCCCCTAGCGGAATGGAGTTTGTAACTACGGATAAATACAAAAATTGGAAAGGGAGTCTTTTAGTAGGATCCTTGGCTTTTCAATATTTAGAACGATTGGTAATGGATGGAAACAAAGTAATCGCAAGAGAAAAATTAATGGACGGACTAGGTAGAGTACGTGCCGTAAAACAAGGTCCTGATGGTTTTGTTTATGTCGCCGTTGAAGGAAAAGGCATCTATAAACTAATTCCGAAAAAGTAGCATAATAGCAAGCTCTCGAAATCAAAAAAGGTCTGTAAGCATATTTGATTACAGACCTTTTTTATGCTTATTCAAAAATTAGAAGAGCTACTTACCCCCTAGCGGCATCAATAGCCAGCTTAACGGAGCCATGCTTTTTCAATAAAGCTTCAGCGGCGGCGTATTCAATATTCAGCCCTTCCATAATATAGCGCGTACCACGATCAACCAATTTATCGTTGCTTAATTGCATATTCACCATCTTATTCCCTTTAACTCTACCAATTTTTATCATTAAAGCGGTAGATATCATATTTAATACCAGTTTTTGAGACGTACCACTTTTCATTCTTGTACTACCGGTAAGAAATTCCGGACCTACATTAATCTCGATAGGAATATCTGCAATTCTGGCAATTGGTGCTCCAGGATTGTTGGTAATTGCAGCAGTTAAGATTCCGTTTTTCTTAGCATCTTCCAATCCGCCAATCACATATGGTGTACTACCAGATGCAGCTATACCTACAACCACATCATTCGTATTAATATCGTGGGCTTTTAAATCTAACCATGCCTGTTTAGTTGCATCTTCAGCATTTTCAACCGCTTTTCTAATAGCAGTATCACCACCGGCAATTAAACCAACTACACGTTCATGCGGCATACCAAAAGTTGGGGGGATCTCAGAAGCATCTAGAATTCCCAATCTACCACTGGTACCTGCACCTATGTAAAATAATCTTCCGCCTTTTTTAAATCTTTCTGTTAAGGCATCTACAAGCTTCGTTACTTGCGGAATCGTTTTTTCTACTGCATCGGCAATCTTCTTATCCTCCTCATTCATTTTTTGAAGAATAGTAGTGGTATCCATCAACTCTAAATTGTCGTGGTTCGACGGAGTTTCGGTAATTTTCTTGTAATCCATATACTTATAAAATTTTTATATCGTGATTTCTAAATGCCATTAGCAATGTATCATCGGGCTTTAATTCTGTGATCATGGTATTAATAGAATTAATATCACACGTTTTATAGCGGTGTTGAGAATTCAGTTTTTCAGAGATAGACAACAAGACCGTTTTCTTAGATGCTTTAATCACCGCCTTTTTGATTTGTACAATATCCCAATCGAATTCTGTTAATCCGTAGGTTGCATCAACATATCCTGTACCGATAAAACTATAATCGAATCGTATCTCAGATAGATGATGAATGGCATTAGCGCCAATAGCAATTTGTGCTTCCTTCGAAATTTGTCCGCCAATAGAAATTACATTAATATTTGCTTTATGAGACAATTCCATAGCCACTGGTAAACTAATCGTAAAACAAGTAAGATTTAAATTCTCAGGTATAATTCTTGCAAGCTCCATACACGTAGTACCACCATCTAAAAAAATAACAGCACCATCTCGCAACATACTAACCGCCTTTACGGCAATTGCCGCTTTATCTTCTATCTTATATATATTGGTATTTCTGGCGCTATTAGTCATGTACCCCATAGAGATTGCACCACCATGAACTTTACGCAATTTATTTTCTGCATCTAGCTCTTTAACGTCACGCCTTATAGTATCAATTGATACATCTAAAGCCTCGGCAATATCTGTTATAAGTATTCTATTATGTAAGTCAACTTCACTTAAAATGGTTTGTTGACGCTCTTCTTTTAGCATGTAACAGCAACTTTATGTACTTGTAATTATTACAAAGATAATAATTTTTAGCACATGCTGTTTTATGTCGTTAATGTTATTAAAACAAAAATTAATATTAAATTAACAGCAAAATACCGCAATATTTATTGCAAAAAACTGCATTAAATTAAAATAACGCATATATTTGCATGATTTAAAAATCCAAAAATCTACCACAACCTCATGAAAACAGCTGTAAAAAATTCCAAGATCGACATCACCCACAAACCCATTGGTCAGTTCGAAGAAACGCGATTCGAAAAAATTCATAATGTCATTTTCGAAGACTCCAATGAAGCTTCGATAGTCGTAGCTCATGAAATTGCTGCTTTAATAAAAAAGAGACAGGGACAAAAGAGAAATTGCGTTTTAGGTTTAGCAACTGGTTCTTCACCAATACGGGTTTATGAAGAATTGGTTCGTATGCACAAAGAAGAAGGTTTAAGCTTTAAAAATGTTATCACTTTCAACTTAGATGAATACTTACCGATGGAGCCGAATAACATACAGAGTTATTTTTACTTCATGCATGAGCATCTTTTCAATCATGTAGATATTCCTGAAAAAAATATTCATATACCAGATGGCACCGTAAGTAATGAAGAAACTACAGCATACTGCCTAAGCTACGATCGTAAAATAAAAGAGCATGGCGGCTTAGACTTTCAATTACTGGGTATTGGTAGAACGGGGCATGTAGGTTTCAATGAACCAGGATCACATTTCAATTCTGGAACACGAGTAATTACTTTAGATCACATCACAAGAGTAGATGCAGCACCTTCATTCTTAGGAATAGCCAATGTACCTAGAAAAGCAATTACCATGGGGATTGCCACAGTACGAAAAGCCAAAAGAATTGTTTTATTGGGCTGGGGAGAAAACAAAGCTGGTATCATTAAAAAAACTATAGAAGGCGATATTTCATCTCATGTACCGGCAACCTATCTGCAAGAACATGACAATTGTACTTTTGTTTTAGATACAGGTGCAGGTAGCCAATTAACTAGAAATAAGACACCTTGGTTAGTTGATGCTTGCGAATGGAACGAGGAGTTAAAGGCTAAAGCCATGGTTTGGCTTTGTGAAACTACAGGCAAAACTATTTTAAGTCTGACAGATAAAGATTATAATGATAACGGTATGGCCGATCTTTTAGCCTTAGCCGATTCTTATGATCTAAATATTGAAATGTTCAATAAATTACAACATACCATTACAGGTTGGCCAGGCGGCAAACCAAATGCTGATGATACCCACAGACCAGAACGTGCTATACCGGCTATAAAGCGAGTAATCATATTTAGTCCGCACCCAGATGATGATGTTATTTCTATGGGCGGCACTTTTGACAGATTAGTCGAGCAAGGTCATGATGTACATATTGTATATCAAACTTCTGGCAACATTGCAGTTTCAGATACCGATGCTAGAAAATATGCTGAAATAGCTATGCAAATCAATCCGTCAGATGAGGCTAAAAATATTATAAAATCTATAGCAGAGAAAAACGAAACACGCATAGATGCTCCAGAAGTTAGAAATTTAAAGGGAAAAATAAGAAGAGGGGAATCATATGCCGCTACCAGGTATATGGGGCTTGATGATAAAAACGTACACTTTTTAGATCTTCCTTTTTATGAAACAGGTACGATAAAGAAGAAAAACTTATCTGATGAAGATATTAAGATTGTGGTAAATATTATCAAACAGATAAAACCTCATCAAATTTATGCCGCTGGCGATTTAGCCGATCCACATGGTACACACAAGGTTTGTTTAGATGCTGTATTTGCAGCATGCGAAGAATTGAAATCAGAGTCATTCATGAAAGATTGCTGGTTATGGTTATACAGAGGCGCTTGGCATGAGTGGGACATCAACGAAATTGAAATGGCAGTACCAATGAGTCCGGGGCAAGTATTGAAAAAGCGATATGCAATTTTCTGTCACCAATCTCAAAAAGACGGAGTGATGTTTCAAGGTGATGATTCAAGAGAATTCTGGATGCGTGCAGAAGAAAGAAATCGTGACACTGCCAATAAATATAAAGCAATGGGCTTATCATCATACGCCGCAATGGAAGCCTTTGTAAGACATAAATTCAACTAACAACTAAATTGAATTAAAAGGCCTATTTTTAGTTTTAAAATGGGCCTTTTTTACATTTATGACAAAACAATTAACACTACTCGTTCTACTTTTTTTACTTCTTAATTCTTGCGGAGTTTTTCAATCGTACGAAAAACATCCGAAGAGAGAGTTTAGAGGCGTATGGATCGCTACGGTGGTCAATATAGATTGGCCAAAAAATGGCAATGATACTTCTGAGAAACAAAAAGCGGACTACCTTAAAATTCTAGATTTTTATGAAAAAGAAAATTACAATGCTGTAATCGTTCAAGTACGTGCTGCAGGAGATGCGTTTTATGAATCTGATTACGCGCCATATTCTCGATTTCTAACGGGTGATGAAGGCACAGCACCAAAATGGAATACAGATGTTCTTGAATGGATGATAAACGAAGCTCACCAACGTGGCATGGAATTTCACGCATGGTTGAACCCGTATAGAGCTACTTTCGATGAAAATTTCGAAGTACTTTCTGAAACCCATGATTACTGTAAACATCCAGAGTGGATCGTGCATTATGGTAAAAAGAACTACTACAACCCTGGACTACCAGAGGTACGCAAGCATTTTTCTAATATCATTGCAGAATTGGTTGCTTCCTATGATGTAGATGCTATTCATTTCGATGATTATTTCTATCCCTATAAAATAACCAATGAAGTTTTTAATGACTCTTTAGCATTTGCAACTTACGCACAGAAAGATCAGACTATTGATGACTGGCGACGTAGCAATATAGATTCTCTCGTACGTCAATCTCACAATACTATAAAATCGATTAAGCCATGGGTACAGTTCGGTATTAGTCCGTTCGGGGTTTGGAAAAACAATTCAACCGACCCAAAAGGATCAGATACTAAAGCAGGGCAAACCACCTATGAAGATCTATACGCAGACCCGCTACTTTGGATGAAAAAAGGGTGGATTGATTACCTAGCTCCCCAAGTATATTGGAGTATGGATCTGCCAGTAGCATCGCACACCAAAATTGTAGAATGGTGGGCTAAAAACAATTATGGTACTAACCTATATGTTGGTAACGGTCCATATAAAATAAGAAACAACAGCGATAAAGCTTGGGATGATATTAAAGAGATTCCTAATCAATTAGTACTTGCACGAGAGACTCCGGAAATTCAGGGTAACATTATGTTCAGTGCCAAATCTCTAATGAACGACAACGATGACGTTGTTGAATATATTCACAAGAAGTATTACAAGTTACCTGCTTTGAACCCTATTTCTTCGTTGGCAAAAAATCATATTTCTAAGACACCCAAACTTTTAGATATTTCTATAGATGGTGATGAGGTCATTTTAGAATACGATGACTTAACAGGCTTGCGTTATGCACTTCTGTACAAGGCTGGCAGAAAGGTAAAAGAGGAATATTCTATTAAAAAATTACTATCTAAAAATTTAGTGATAGCGAATTCTAATTCCATTCGCATATCAAAATCAGATTACCGTAAATCATTTTACAGTATCAGCTTTATTGATTTTTATGGTGCAGAAACGAAACCAACGGTCATCAACCTAAAGAACAATCTTAAAAATGATTCAAAAAGATAAGGGCGCCTGGGCATGGGTTCCAGTTTTATATTTCACACAAGGGTTGCCGTATGTTTTGGTAGTCACAGTTTCGGTAATTATGTATAAAAAATTAGGCGTTAGCAACGAAGACATTGGTCTATACACCAGTTTATTGTATCTACCATGGGTATTGAAACCATTATGGAGTCCGTTTGTAGATCTAAAAAGTACTAAGCGTAAATGGTTTTTAGCTATGCAACTGTTAATTGCTATTTCACTATTGGGCGTTGGGTTGACCTTACCGACCAACATGTTTTTTATATCATCATTGGCCTGTTTTTGGATGGCCGCTTTCGCCTCTGCAACCAATGATATAGCATCAGACGGGTATTATATGTTAGGTTTGACCGAAAAGAAACAATCTTTCTTTGTAGGTATGCGAAGTACTTTTTACAGACTAGCGATGGTCACCGGTGAAGGATTAATAGTTGTTTTAGCGGGATTTTTAGAGAACAAATATGGTGACAATACCAAAGCCTGGAGCGTAACCATGTCGGCAGCAGCATTTCTAATGTTGGTCATGACAGTTGCCAACTTCTTTGTCACACCAAAGTACGAATCTGAAAGCACCGAAGAAAAAGAAAAGCCTGCAGGGTTCTTAGAAGTATTTACTTCTTTTTTCAAAAAACCAGGTATCGGCATTGCGCTAACGTTTATACTTACCTATCGTTTGGGTGAATCTCAATTGGTAAAAATGGCTTCTCCGTTTTTGTTGGATACCCCCGATAAAGGTGGATTAGGATATTCTACAGAACAACTAGGTACTATTTTCGGTACAGCGGGAGTTATCTTTCTTTCCATAGGAGGAATTTTAGGAGGAATTTTAATTTCTAGGGATGGCCTCAAGAAATGGATGCTACCCATGGTACTTTCATTAAACCTACCCAATATTTTATACGCCGTACTGGCGGTGACAAATACCACAAATATTTATGCAGTAACAGCAACCGTGATTTTTGAAAAATTCGGCTACGGCTTCGGTTTTGCAGCCTTTTTAATGTACCTCATCTATATTGCAGACGGTAAGTCTAAAACATCACATTACGCGATTGCCACAGGCTTTATGGCGCTGGGCATGATGCTACCGGGCATGGCTAGTGGTTATATTCAACAGTGGCTGGGTTATGAAGGCTTTTTCGTTTGGGTAGTTATTGCTGCCTTACCTGCGGTATTCTTACTAAAATTCATTTCTTATCCGGCAGATTTCGGTAAAAAAACAACAGCTCCCAATGAATAAAATAATACCTACAAAAGAAGCTATAGAAAAACTCTCTTTGAGCGAGAAAGTCGGACAGCTTTTTATGCCCGCAGCTTTTATAAATGATACAGAAGAAGAAATTCAGCAATTAGAAAAACTGATATCTAAGCACCACGTTGGCGGACTCTGCTTCTTTCATTCCAGAGCAAGTGCTGCGACTAATTTTGAAGGCAAGAAGAAAGTAGTTGTCAATGAAAATAGTTTTGACACCTTAAAAAACCTTATCAAGAGATATCAAAAAGCCGCAACCTATCCCCTACTGATTTCTATTGATGCCGAATGGGGTTTAGCAATGCGAATTGAAAATACACCGCAATACCCGTATGCTATAACTCTTGGTGCAAATACTGATAACGAAGCATTAGTGTTTGAGGTGGGCACGCAGATTGCCAAAGACTGCAAAGCAGCAGGAATTCACTGGAATCTTTCTCCCGTGGTCGACATCAATACGAACCCGAATAATCCTGTGATTGGGTATCGCTCTTTTGGCGATGACAAAAACAATGTAGTTAACATGGCAACTGCTTTTGTAAAAGGCACTCAAAGTGAAGGTGTGCTTACGAGCATTAAACATTTTCCTGGTCACGGAGATACCGCTACAGATTCGCATTTAGGCTTACCCTTTATTGATAAATCGAAAGAAGAACTTATTAAAAATGAATTGTATCCTTTTCAAAAATTAATTAATGAAGGTGTCGATTCGGTTATGGTGGGTCACTTATCCGTTCCTGCACTAACTAAAAACGCTAGTCTACCTTCAAGTATCAATAAAGATATTATAACTGGTGTGCTAAGAAATGAAATGGGCTTTGACGGGGTTGTTATTTCCGATGCGCTGAATATGCATGCGGTGTCAAAACATTACCCTATTAAGGGAGAATTAGAATGGTTAGCTTTTGACGCTGGAAATGATGTATTATGTTTTGCCGAACATATAGAAGAAGGTATTCTGCATATCTTAAAAAATGCTACTGAAGCTCAAATTAATAAAAGCATCGAACGCATTTGGCAGCTGAAAGAAAAAGCGATTTTAAATAAAGATTCAACGCTTGAATTAAACGACCCAAGTTCTTTAAATAGAAAAATAGCAGAAAACTCATTGGCTTTACATCATGGTATTGCTGCAGACATTGCTGCGTTTAAATCAACCAATTTCTGCACATTGACCATAAAACGATTTGGAGCCGACCAAACGAGGCAAGATATTTTAGATAATATCTTAGAAATGAAAAAAGAAGTTGAGCAAGAAACCGAAATCTTACTTCTATTAACTCCTCCACAAATAAAACCGACCAACAACTTCGGATTCTTTGATGCCGAAATCGATTTTATAAATAAACTGATAGCCTCTAAAAATGTTATTCTGTATCACTTCGGTAATCCGTATGCGTTGAAGTTTTTCAATATCGAAAAAACAACGGCAACTGTTATAGCTTATCAGAATTTTAAAGAATTTCAAGATGTGGCAACCGAGCATTTTTTGGGTACTTTAGAAGCAAAGGGAAAATTGCCAGTAGCATTAAAATAAAAAATATGAATCATAATGGGTGGTTAAGAGTTTTAGCAATCATAATACCCTACTTTCTAATAGTAGGTTTGTTTCAAGTTGCGGGTGCTTTACTAGCAGACATACCGATGGGCGATATAGACTATCAAGAAACAATCATACAATATGTAATTATGACGGCCTTTTCTTTCTTAGGCACATTTCTACTCATTTGGCTATTTATGAAATTTGTAGACGAAGAAAAATTTATAGAAGTAGGACTTCAACTTAAAAACAGAAAAAAGGATATCGCCATAGGCACTTTACTAGGATTATTAATAATGATGATTGCCTATTTTAGTCTAGTAGCTTCAAAAGAGATTGTATTCTCTAAATTCAATTTTAATTTACAAGAATTGTTTTTAACCACGGTGTTATTTATACTAGTAGCATTTTTAGAAGAAGTACTGTTTAGAGGGTATATTCAAAAAAATCTAATGCTCTCATTCAATAAATATGTTGCCTTAATAGTCGCTTCCGCACTTTTCGCCTTAATGCATGGTGCCAACCCTAATATAAGTTTGTTTAGTTTATTGGGGCTTTTCTTGGCTGGTATGGCTTTGGGTGCTACATATATGTATACTAAAAATTTATGGTACCCTATCGCATTCCATTTTAGCTGGAACCTCTTTCAGTCATTACTTGGTTTTAATGTTAGTGGGCAAGATATTTATAGTATTATTGAATTTACGGTTCCTGAAAACAACAAAATTAATGGAGGTCAATTTGGCTTCGAAGGCTCTGTTTTTTCTCTACTCACCGAGTTAATTTTAGTGTTTTTAATCATCTATTATTATCAAATAAAAAAGAAACCCCAATTGATCGAAAATGAAAATATATAAAATTATTGGTCTCATGTCGGGCACATCATTAGATGGTCTTGATTTAGCCTATTGCCACATTTGGGAGAAAAATGGCATTTGGGAGTTTGATATTAAAGAAACTAAAAGTGTGAAGTATTCATCAGAGATGTTGAATACCCTTAAAGATGCTATTAGTCTATCCGCAGAAAAACTTATTGAATTACATAACACTTACGGTACTTACCTTGGTGAGCAAACTTCAATATTCATAAACGAGAACAAGTTAGAAGTAGATTACATTGCTAGTCACGGTCATACCACTCATCACAGACCAGAAATGGGCCTTACTTTTCAAGTAGGTTCGGGACAACATTTGGCAAATGCTACAGGTATTAAAGTAATTGCTGATTTCAGAACAAATGACCTAGCACTTGGCGGACAAGGAGCTCCGCTAGTACCAATAGGTGACCGCATGTTTTTCAATGAATATGATTATTGTTTAAATCTTGGTGGTATTAGCAATGTGTCTTTTGAAGTAAAGGATAAGAGAATTGCATATGATATCGGTTTGGCAAATATGATTTTAAACTACATCACCAGAAAGGTAGATTTAGAATATGATGAAGATGGTAAACTTGCGCGTTCGGGTAACATAAACCCTAGGATGTTAGAGCAGTTAAACAATTTAAAATACTATCTACTACCACATCCAAAATCCATCGGTTATGAATGGTTTTTAGCAGAAGTGGTTCCTATAGTAGAAAATACGGATGATACCATCGAAAATTTACTTCATACAGGTATTCACCATATATGCGATAAGGTAGCGCAACAAATTAATCTCAATTTCAAAAATGACAAGCAGCAATTGCTGGTTACAGGTGGTGGCGCATTGAACTCCTTTTTAATAGAAACTTTACAGCAAAAATTAGTCGACTCGACAAAAGTAATTGTGCCAGAAAAGATCATTATAGAATTTAAAGAAGCTTTGGTATTTGCGCTGATGGGCGTATTAAGAGTAGAGCAATTAACAAATGTGCTCTCATCTGTCACTGGTGCAAAAAAAGATTCCTCAAGCGGAGTATTGTTCATACCCAATTAAACTTTTTTACCTAATTTACTCGATAATCGAGATTTAAAGACCCAGCAATTTATCGCTGAAGCATACTAATTTTTATTTGAAGGATCCTTTGAAAATTCAAGAATATTCACTTCATAAAAACCGAAATAGACATGTCAGAAAAACAAAAGAAAGCAACCGCTTACTGGAAAGAAAATGTTAGGTACTTATTCATTTTATTGGCTATTTGGTTCGTTGTATCCTTTGGGGCAGGCATTCTATTTAAAGAAGCTTTAGATACTATTAAAATAGGTGGCTTCAAATTAGGCTTTTGGTTTGCGCAGCAAGGATCTATTTATGTATTTGTAATTCTGATTTTTGTTTATGTAAGACTCATGAACAAGTTGGATAAAAAATACGGCTACAACGAATAACAGCACAACCATCAACCACCAAAAAACCACATTATGAGTGTTCAAACCTGGACGTATATTTTAGTAGGACTCACCTTCGCCCTTTATATAGGAATAGCGATTTATTCAAGAGCTGGATCCACAAAAGATTTTTATGTTGCCGGTGGCGGAGTTTCACCACTTGCAAACGGAATGGCAACTGCAGCCGATTGGATGTCCGCAGCATCATTTATTTCCATGGCAGGAATTATATCTTTTGCTGGCTATGACGGCTCTGTTTATCTGATGGGCTGGACAGGTGGCTATGTATTACTAGCCTTACTTTTAGCACCTTATTTACGTAAATTCGGGAAATTCACAGTCCCTGATTTTATAGGTGATAGATACTATTCCAAAACAGCACGTATTGTGGCTGTAATTTGCGCTTTGATTGTATCATTTACTTATGTGGCAGGGCAAATGCGTGGTGTTGGCGTAGTATTTTCAAGATTTCTACAAGTAGACATTGACACTGGTGTAATTATAGGTATGATTATCGTTCTTTTTTATGCTGTTCTAGGCGGAATGAAAGGCATCACCTATACACAAGTAGCTCAGTATTGTGTTTTAATTTTTGCCTTTATGGTTCCCGCAATCTTTATTTCTATTCAAATGACCGGAAACCCTATTCCGCAGTTAGGCATGGGATCAACTTTGAATGACGGTTCTGGTACATTTTTATTAGATAAGTTAGACGGATTATCAACTGAACTAGGATTCAATGAATATACCGATGGTTCAAAATCAATAACAGATATTTTTGCCATTACCTTAGCCTTAATGGTAGGTACAGCGGGTTTACCACATGTAATCGTTAGATTCTTTACTGTTAAAAAAGTAAAAGACGCTCGTAAATCTGCCGGATTAGCATTACTGTTAATTGCTATTCTATACACTACGGCACCAGCTGTTGCTGTATTTGCGAAGACCAATCTTATTAACACTGTTAGCAACGAAGAGTATACTAGTATGCCAGTTTGGTTCAAAAATTGGGAAGAAACCGGACTCCTATCTTTTGAAGATAAAAATAAAGATGGTAAAATTCAATATGTAGCCGACAAAGCTAAAAACGAGTTAACCATAGATAATGATATTATGGTATTGGCGAATCCTGAAATTGCAAATTTACCAGCTTGGGTAATTGCCCTGGTAGCAGCTGGCGGATTGGCAGCAGCACTCTCGACAGCGGCAGGTCTGTTATTAGTTATTTCGGCATCGGTTTCTCATGATTTAGTGAAGAAAGTATTTAAACCGAATATTTCTGACAAAGCAGAATTATGGGTAGCTAGAGGCGCAGCAACAGTTGCTGTAGTTATCGCAGGTTATTTTGGTATAAATCCGCCTGGATTTGTAGCTGCCGTGGTAGCACTGGCATTCGGTTTGGCAGCGGCATCGTTCTTTCCTGCTATTGTTCTCGGTATCTTTTATAAAAAAATGAATAAAGAAGGAGCCATCAGCGGAATGGTTGTCGGCATCGTTCTTATGTTATTCTATATGACCAAGTTCAAATTCGGCTGGTTCGGTGGTGGAACCCCGGCAGATTGGTGGTTCGGTATTTCGCCAGAAGGGTTTGGTAGTATCGCTATGATTGCTAACTTTATTGTAGCAATTATTGTTTTAAAATTTACCCCAGAGCCACCAGAAGATGTTCAAGAAATTGTAGAAAATATTAGAATACCCAGCGGTGCAGGTGAAGCCACAGGCCATTAATAGAAACAAATCAACATTCAACAACAATCAAAGGTATTCAACACCCTTTGCATATCAAATTAACGCATAGCATGAGTAATTACCACATTAAACATCTCGAAGAGTATTATCAAGTCTATCGAAAATCGGTCCGTAATCCTGAAGCGTTTTGGGAAGAAATTGCCGAAGAACATTTTGTTTGGCGTAAGCGCTGGGACAATGTGCTTAGTTGGGATTTTAAGAAGCCCGAAATAAAATGGTTCGAAGGTGCTAAATTGAACATTACCGAAAACTGTTTAGATCGTCATTTACCAACAAGAGGCGAAAAAACGGCAATCATATTCGAACCTAACAATCCAAATGAAGAAGCACTTCATATTACCTATAGGCAATTACACGAGCGCGTTTGTCGTATGGCCAATGTTTTATTAGACCATGGCGTTAAAAAAGGGGATCGTGTATGTATTTATTTACCGATGATTCCTGAATTGTCAGTAGCTCTTTTAGCATGTGCTCGTATTGGAGCTATTCATTCTGTAGTATTCGCAGGGTTTTCATCACATGCACTATCAACACGTATCAATGATTCTGACTGTAAAATTGTATTGACATCAGACGGATCTTTTCGTGGTAACAAATCAATCGATTTAAAAGGTATTGTAGATAAAGCTCTAGAGGGTTGCCCTGGCGTAGCGAATGTTTTGGTCGTAAATCGTACAGGTTCTGATATTCATATGGAGCCAACAAGAGATAAATGGCTACAACCATTGCTTGATGAAGCTTATGCAGATTGCGTAGCCGAAATTATGGATGCTGAAGACCCGTTATTTATTCTATATACTTCAGGATCCACAGGTACTCCAAAGGGAATGGTACATACTACCGCTGGTTATATGGTGTATACGGCATATACTTTTAAGAATGTCTTTCAATATCGAGAGAATGATGTGTATTGGTGTACTGCCGATATTGGGTGGATTACCGGACACTCCTATATTGTTTACGGACCGTTAGCAAACGGTGCAACGACTTTGATGTTTGAGGGCGTTCCCTCCTACCCAGATTTTGGTCGTTTTTGGGATGTGGTGCAAAAACATAAAGTAAACCAATTTTATACTGCTCCAACAGCAATTAGAGCATTGGCAAAAGAGAATTTAGAATACGTTGAAAAATATGATTTATCTAGCCTCAAGGTTTTAGGATCAGTGGGCGAACCCATAAATGAAGAAGCATGGCATTGGTACAATAATAATGTGGGTAAAAAGAACAGTCCAATCGTAGATACGTGGTGGCAAACCGAAACTGGCGGTATAATGATTACCCCTATTCCGTATGTAACCCCTACCACCCCTACCTACGCAACACTTCCATTTATTGGTATTCAACCAGCCTTAATGGATGAAAGTGCAAAAGAGATAAAAGGAAACCAAGTTGAAGGTCGTTTATGTATTAAATTCCCTTGGCCATCAATAGCCAGAACTATTTGGGGAAATCACGACCGTTATAGAGAAACCTATTTTTCAGCTTATGAAAATATGTACTTTACAGGTGATGGCGCTTTGAGAGATGCCGTAGGATACTACAGAATAACTGGTCGTGTCGATGATGTCATCATTGTATCTGGTCATAATTTAGGTACTGCACCAATTGAAGATGCTATCAATGAACACCCAGCAGTAGCGGAATCTGCTATTGTAGGTTTTCCTCATGATGTAAAAGGAAATGCACTTTACGGATATGTTATTTTAAAGGAAACAGGAGAAAGTAGAGATCGCGATAATCTAAGAAAAGAAATTAATCAGCAGATTACAGAACATGTTGGTCCTATTGCTAAACTAGATAAGATTCAGTTTGTAAACGGACTTCCTAAAACACGTAGCGGTAAAATTATGCGTAGAATTCTTCGTAAAATTGCCAGTAACGATACTAGTAATTTAGGGGATACAAGTACTTTACTTAATCCTGAAATTGTTCAAGAAATTATGGATAATTCTTTATAACAGCGTATTCAATTCTCAAGAAGAATAAGATAAAATCCATCAGAATCATTTAACCATGAGTCTGATGGATTTTTGTTTTGCATAAAAAACTTAGATTATAAATAAGACTGCTCTTTGAAATTTACAAAAATAAAATTCTATACTTAATTTGTAAATGCACGATTACTAGCAAAAAGAGGTCGCGTTTTAAAGGCCATAAACAGCACTACAGATATGAGTCCGCAGACACCTAAACCTGCAAAAAGTGCCCAAACCGAATCTTGAATAAAGCTACCCACGAATATAGATATAGGTATAGAAAGAATGGTAGAGATGAATCCGGTAATCGCTGCACCTATTCCCGCAATATGCCCAATAGGTTCCATTGCAATAGATCTCATATTCCCCCAAATAAATCCTAAGCACAAAAACTGAAGCGAAAGAAATATCAGTAAAATAGTAATGCTGGGGTCTTTAGATCCGAAAAACAATACAGTATATAATAAAGCTATGAAAGTAAAAGCAACCAAAGCAGTGAACGATAAATTTCGCATACCGAAACGCAATACTAATGTACCGTTCATTAAGGTTGAAAATCCGACAGAAAGTGCCAACCCTGCAAATACATAAGGGAATGTTTCCGTGAGTCCGTAAAGCTCCTCAAAAACGTGTTGAGCAGAACTTAAATAGACCAAAAAAGAACCAGTAATAAATCCTGAAATCATGGTACAAGAAACCGTCTCTTTATATTTAAATATTTCTTTAGTACCTTTTATAAATACATGAAACGAGAATGGCACTTTGTATTCGGGCTTCAATGTTTCCTCTTGTCTTTTATAAAACCAGATCCCCACTAATAAAGCAAAAAATAACTGTAAATAAAAGATACCTTGCCACCCGGTATACCCCATAACCGCTTTACCTATAGCTGGTGCCACTACTGGTACGAGAATGAAAAATGCAGTTACGAATGACATTATTTTCGCCATATAATCGCCGCGATAGGTATCTCGAATAATAGAAATACTTATAGTTCTTGGAGCCGATAGGCCTACACCCTGTAATATACGCCCAACCAGCATAATTTCGAGATTTGGGGCTAACAAACAAATAATACTTGCAACCAAAAAAACGGTAAAACCAAAGTAAACAATTGGCTTTCTACCAAGACTGTCTGATAGCGGACCAAAGAACAACTGCCCTACTCCCAAACCTAAAAAAATCATGGTTACCAATAATTGATTCTGTGTGGGATTTAGACTATTTATAGAAATACCAATATCGGCTATCGCCGGTAAAATTGCATCAATAGTTAACGCAACAATCGACATTAAAGAAGCCATTAGGGCAACAAACTCAAAATTCGGTTTTACCTGTTCATTCTGCATCATGCAAAAATAAGGCTTAACAATTCATGCCATGTTATTAAAAGTTGATTTTTGAGTTTGGGGTTTTTTGAAATTCAAATATGTACTTTTGCAATAAATTGAATTGTATGCTGATTATAGGTATCGCCGGTGGAACGGGTTGTGGAAAAACTACTGTAGTAAATCAAATTATAAATGAATTACCAAATGAAGAAGTTGGGGTAATTTCACAAGATTCTTATTATAACGATCTATCGCATTTATCGCTGGAAGAAAGAAGAAAAACAAACTTTGACCACCCAAGTTCAATAGATTTTGCACTTCTTGAACAACATTTAATTGCTCTTAGAAACGGACAATCTATAGAGCAACCGGTATATTCATTTTTAGAGTGCAATAGAACTGCAAAGACCATACTTACGCACCCTACCAAAGTTATCATCGTAGAAGGTATTTTAATTATGACCAACTCTGCCATTCGTAAAATGTTCGATATAAAAATATTCGTACATGCAGATACCGACGAAAGACTGATCAGAAGATTAAAAAGAGATGTAAACGAACGAGGCTGGAATTTAGATGAAACTATAGAAAAATACCAATCTGTAATTAAGCCAATGCACGAGCAATTTATTGAGCCAACAAAAGAGTACGCAGATATTATAATTCCGAATAATAAATACAATACCGTTGCCGTTGAAATTGTAAAGAGTATCATCAACGAAAAAATCATGCAAGAATAATGGCATTCAAAGATTTAAAACAAAAAAAATGGTTCAAAATCATGACCAATATGTATGTATTGGTGCTGTCCGTTTTTGTTGTTTGGATGCTTTTTTTTGATACCAATTCACTTTTAATTCATCTAGAATTAAGAAAGGAAATAAAGAAACTAGAGAAAACCCAAGATTTCTTAAAGGATGAAATAGCTAGGGATAAAAAGATTATTGAAAAATTATCTGATGAAGATGAGCTTGAGCGCTTTGCTCGAGAGGAATACTACCTAAAGAAAAAGAACGAAGAAATTTACCTTATCGAATACGAGGATAGTCTAAAACTGAAGGATAAAGAATAGTTTTTAATATCATTTTAATAAGTTTTACACTTTCTACATACTACACAATAATCAGCGACTTAACCATTTCATAATTAAAAGTTTAACGCTTAATTAATAAAAACTCGGCGCTTATTCACTTAGTGTTAACAAAAAGCTTTCATTAGCCCCATAAATAATTGTATTTTTACCACCTAACTTACTTTGAACATGGGCAAGATTATTGCTATAGCCAATCAAAAAGGAGGCGTAGGTAAAACTACCACTACAGTTAACTTAGCTGCCTCTTTAGGTGTAATGGAAAAAAAGGTTTTATTAATCGATGCTGACCCCCAAGCAAATGCAACTTCTGGGTTAGGTATTGATGTAGATGGTGTTGAACTAGGTTCATACCAACTGATGGAACATACCAGAACCGCGAGGGAAACTATTATACCGACAACTTCCCCAAATGTAGACCTTATTCCTGCACACATCGATCTTGTTGCCATTGAAATAGAATTGGTAGATAAAGAGGAGCGTGAATACATGATGAAAAAGGCTATTATAGACCTTAAAAAAGATTACGATTACATATTAATTGACTGCGCACCATCATTAGGGTTACTGACCTTAAATGCATTAACAGCTGCAGACTCGGTAATTATACCAATTCAATGCGAGTATTTTGCATTAGAAGGATTAGGTAAATTATTGAATACAATTAAGAGTGTTCAGAAATTGCACAATCCCGATTTGGATATTGAGGGCATGCTGTTGACCATGTACGATTCTAGGTTGCGATTATCGAACCAAGTAGTTGATGAAGTAAGAAAGCATTTCGGAGATATGGTTTTTGAAACTGTAATTCAACGTAATGTAAGATTAAGTGAAGCTCCTAGTTATGGAGAAAGTATAATCAAATATGATGCTGCCAGTAAAGGAGCAACTCACTATTTGAACATGGCTAACGAGATAGTCAAAAAAAATAAGTAGACGGTTTAAGTATGGCAAAAGCGACAAAGAAACAAGCTTTAGGTAGAGGTCTTTCGGCTCTTTTAAAAGACCCCGATAATGATATAAATACGGCATCAGATAAAAATGCAGATAAAGTAGTTGGTAATATTATTGAACTTGATTTAGAACACATTGAGGTGAATCCGTTTCAACCTCGTTCTAATTTTAATGATGAGTCCATAAAAGAATTAGCTGCCTCTATTAAAGAACTTGGTGTAATTCAACCTATTACCGTAAGAAAATTAGGTTTCAACGAGTATCAATTAGTATCTGGAGAACGAAGATATCGTGCATCTAAACTTTTAGGTCTAGACACCATACCAGCATATATTCGTATTGCTAATGACCAAGAGTCATTAGAAATGGCGTTGGTCGAAAATATACAGCGACAAGATTTAGATCCCATTGAAATTGCACTTTCTTATCAACGTCTTATAGACGAAATTAATCTTACGCAAGAAAGATTGAGTGAGCGTGTTGGTAAAAAACGGTCAACAATAGCCAATTACTTGCGGTTGTTGAAATTAGACCCAATTATACAAACAGGTATGCGCGATGGCTTTTTAAGTATGGGGCATGGTAGAGCTTTAGTTAATATTGACAAAAAGCAAGATCAAATTTCTCTTTACGAAAAAATAATATTTGACAATCTTTCTGTTAGAGAAACAGAGAGTGCTGTAAAAGCGTATCATGCTGATGATGTGCCTATGCAAGAAACAGTAAAGCCAGCTCAAAAAGAAGCTTCTGTTTTTGTACGTAAGGGTATTAAAGAGCTTACAGATGCCTTATCGGTAAAAGTGGATATAAAATCTACTGATAACGAAAGAGGAAAAATAACCATACCATTTAAGTCTCAAGAGGAATTTGACCGTATCAAAAAATTGATAACAGGTGCGTAGCTATCTTTCATTATTTAGTACATTATTATTATTCATTAATTTCTCCTTTTCTCAAGAGGAGAAAGATTCTATTCCTAAAACTGAAATAGATAGTTTACAGGGCGACCTTGCAAAAAAAGGTATCGTTTTTAAAGATTCCGTTTCCTTCAAAAAAGCTAAAAAAGAATTCAATCCATTAGCACCAAGTAAAGCTGCATTTTACTCTGCAATTTTACCCGGTGCCGGTCAAATTTACAACAAACGCTATTGGAAAGCACCTATTGCTTGGGGACTTATTGGCGGTAGTGCCTATATGTATTCATATAACAACAATCTATATAAAGGTTTTAGAACTGCATTTATAAGAAGACAAGCTGGTTTTACAGATGACGAATATTATGATATAAATGGAGATAACGCCATTGGTGCTGATCCAGATTTAGATACAGACGATCTCGAATATCAACAAGAACGTTATCAGAGTGACCGTGATCTTTGGTTAGTTGCCGCAATCGCTTTATATGCGTTGAATATAGTAGATGCCAACGTTGACGCACATTTACAACAATTCAATATTGACGATGACCTGAGTATAGACTTTGAGCCTTATTTTGATTTTAATCAGGTAACCAACAGCCCTAATTACGGAATGGCCTTAATTATAAAATTTTAAGAATGAGAATCGCACTTTTCGGATACGGAAAAATGGGACAGATGATAGCGCAAGTAGCTCTAAAACGTGGTCATGAAATTGTCGCCAAAATAGACGAAAATTCTGAAAATATTGATTTTAGCACTATGGATGTTGCTATTGACTTCAGTATGCCAGAAGCAGCTTTCGGTAATATCACCAAATGTTTAGATAACAATGTACCTATAATATCAGGTACCACTGGATGGTTAGATAAATACGATGATGCAATTACACTTTGTAATGAAAAAAAAGGAGCATTTATATATGCTTCTAATTTTAGCTTAGGAGTAAACATTTTTTTCGAGTTGAATAATTACTTGGCAAAAATGATGCAAAATCTACCAGAGTATAATGTAGAATTAGAAGAAATACATCACACTCAAAAATTAGATGCCCCCAGCGGTACAGCCATAACATTAGCAGAAGGTGTTATTGCAAACTCTAATTACAAGCAATGGAAATTAGACAGTGCATCTAAAGAAACTCTAAAAATTACATCAAAAAGAATTGGTGCGGTACCTGGTACACATACCGTAGCCTATGATAGTATTGTTGACAGTATTGAGATAAAACATACTGCTCACAACAGAGAAGGTTTTGCCTTAGGCGCGGTAACCGCAGCTGAATGGATCATTGGCAAAACAGGCGTTTTCTCTATGAGAGATGTGTTAAACCTAGGTTAAAAACGTAACAAAAAACAATCTTTAAGACTCATGAATTATTGATGACTTAAATAGCATCAAAAAAATTCATACTATTTCAATAAAAATTAAAGAATATGAACGGCACTCAATGGATTATTTTTATTCTCATTGTACAAGTAATACATTTTTTAGGTACTTGGAAACTTTACGTAAAGGCAGGAAGAAAAGCTTGGGAAGCAGCAATACCTGTTTACAACGCAATAGTTTTAATGCAAATCATCAATAGACCAAAATGGTGGGTTATATTATTATTCATACCCATTATCAACTTATTGATGTTCCCGGTAATATGGGTAGAAACCATAAGAAGCTTTGGCAGAAATAGTAAATTAGAAACATGGATCGTTGTATTAACACTTGGTCTTTACATTTACTACGTGAACTACACACTTGATGTTAAATACGTTGAAGACCGTTCTTTACACCCGAAAACTGCCGCAGGAGAATGGGTCAGTTCCATTTTATTTGCTGTTGTTGCAGCCACACTAGTACATACCTATTTTATACAACCATATGTGATACCTACGGGATCATTGGAACGCACCTTAAGAGTTGGTGATTTTCTTTTCGTAAGTAAGTTTCATTATGGTGCCAGAACGCCGATGACAACAGTTGCCGCACCAATGGTACATGATACATTACCAGGCTTAGGAATTCCTTCTTACTTGAAAAAACCACAACTACCCTACTTTAGATTACCAGGCTTTACCAAAGTAGAAAGAAACGATATTGTAGTTTTCAGTTGGCCTGCCGATACCGTTCGTGTATTTTTCAAAAAAGAAAAAGGTGTTGACAAACCAATAGACAAAAAATCGAACTATGTAAAACGCTGTGTCGGTGTGCCAGGCGATTCTTTAGAGGTTCGAAATGGTTACGTTTTTATAAATGGAAAGCAATTAGAATTACCAAAAAGCGCTAAACCACAGTTCGACTACGATATCTATAGCTCCAAAGGGGTTTCGTCTAGAACTCTTGGTAATTTGGGCATTGCCGATTATACTAGAAAATACCAATCAAGTCCGCTGAATCAGGATCAGGTAAATGGATTAAGACCTTATTTAATAGGCTTTAATCAATCTGAGAACGGTCAATTAGAGTTAGGCACAAAAGCATCAGGTATACCTGCAAATGTGATATCTAAATATAGACTAGCATTAAAAGAGATAACCGATAGAAAACGTACTGTGCCACTAACAGCCGATATGGTTTCTTCACTAAGAAAAAATCCTGATATAGATTCTGTAGTTCAAATAGTTACGGAAAAAGGCAGAAGAGGCATCAACTTATTTCCTCAGAGTCCCGATTACCCTTGGAACTATAGTCAACTAGGGCCTATTTACATTCCTCAAAAGGGAGCCACAGTAAACTTAAACCTAAAAGTTCTTCCTCTATATAAAAAGATAATAAAGGAGTACGAAGAGAATGAAATCTCTGTTTCTGGCAATCAAATTAGCATTAATGGGGCGCCAGCTACCAGCTATACTTTTAAACAAGATTATTTTTGGATGATGGGTGACAATAGAGATCACTCTGAAGATAGTAGAGCTTGGGGTTATGTGCCAGAAAACCATATTGTCGGAACACCTATTTTCATATGGATGAGTTTTGATAATTTTACGGAAGGTATTAGCAACTGGAGACCAAGATGGGATCGTATATTCACGACAGTGAATGGCGACGGAGAACCACAATCTTATTTTAAGTATTTCTTAATACTTTTAGTAGCCTATTTTGTAGGTAACTGGTTTTGGAAACGTAAAAAGTAAAAAAAGTGAAATTAATTCATCCCTCTTATTTTCCGAATATACTTACGTTCAGCTATATTATGCACCACCCAATTTGTTGGGAAGTAAATGATCATTATCAAAAACAGACGTTTAGAAACAGATCATATATTTCTAATGACAGAGGTAAACATATATTAAGTATACCTATCATTCATGCCGGTAGAGCAAATGGCAGACAAAAATATAAAGATGTTCTAATAGACAATTCTTATCCTTGGCAACGACAGCATTGGCGTACGCTAGAAACAGCCTATAGAGCATCGCCTTTTTTTGAGTTTTATGAAGACGAAATTAAAGGACTTTATAACCAACCTTACGAAAAGCTGCTTGACTATAATTTAAAGACTATAGAGACTATATTTGAATGTCTGCAGCTAGAAATGCCTACAGAAAAAACTCTTGCATATGAGACGAACCCTGAAGGCAAAGAAGACTTTAGGTTTTTAATAAGCGCTAAGTTTACCCCTCAACTAAATATAGAATCCTATACTCAAGTATTCGGTGATAGACATGGGTTTACTCCTAATTTGAGCATATTAGATCTCTTATTCAACTTAGGGCCTAATAGTATAGAATATCTAAAACACGAGTTTATAGCCGCTGACAATGATTAGATTCATAGCACATTATGGAATACATTTTATAGTACCCATTATAATAGCTATTTATTTTTATAAGGAAAATAGGTTATGGGCAGCCGTTATACTTTTATCAGGTATTTTAATTGACATCGATCATGTATTAGCAACACCTATGTTCGACCCAAATCGATGTAGTATCAATTTTCACCCCTTACATACCTATTGGGCAGTCGGCGTTTACATGCTGTTATTCGCTTATAAGAAGACACGAATTATAGGTTTAGCATTGCTCATACACATTTTAGCTGATACGGTCGATTGCTACTTTATTCGCTAGGTAGTTTAAATGTTGCCATGATGGGTTCATGGTCAGATATATCGATTTTATAATTTTTATGAGATAAAAAAGTAAAACTAGGGTCCCCCAAAATCATATCTATTCTAAAGGGAAATTTCCAGAATTTAATGGTTTCTCCGTAGCCATGCCCCGATTCTAAGAAGCTATCGTTTAAATCTCCTTTAATATTAAAATACACTTTTGAGAACTGGGTATTATTAAAATCACCACCAACAATAACAGGGTAAGGACTCGTATCAATATGATTTCTAACGATATCTGATTGCCTTTGCTGCTTATCAAAAGAATCTCTAAGTCGAACAAATAACTTATCTGAGCGCTCTTTTTTGAAGTAATTTGGTCTAATACTTAAAGACTCTAAATGCAGATTATAAAAACGAATCGTATCTTTTTTGAAAACAATATCAGCATAAATGCCCTCATTGTAAGTATTAGGAAAATCTAACTCACCGTTATTGATAATTTTAAACTTGGAATAAATTGCCAAATCTTTACTCGATTCATCATCACCAACCTCAAATTTATTTGCTAAATACGGATAGCTTTTCAACATATCACCCTTAACATAGTGGGGCTCAAATTCCTGAAAATAGATGATATCAGGATTTTCACCCTCGACAAATTCAATAACTTCAGGACTAGTTATTTTCTCCCAATCAACTTGATACTTGCTATGAAAGCCCAAGGTATTATAACTCAACAATGAAATAGTTTCAGAATCAGCAATAGTGTTTGACCGCCCATTAAACGCGATAAAAGATCCGAGTGTAAAGTAACCGAAAACCAATACTGAAAGAGATAGCAATAGGTATATCTTCTTACCTAATAACCAATACAAAAAAAATAGCATATTGATTATAACCAAAGCTGGCACCGTTAAACTAATAAAGGCTAAACTTGCAGAAGATGTATAAGGTACTATACAAGCTAAAAATAAACTGAAGGCAACTATCACGTTTAAGAATAACATGAACTTTTTAAAAAAAGACATTTTCTTCATGCTTAATTCTCTTTACCAGCTTTAAACAAAAAGTCTTTTTCAGCCTTTGAAAGACTTTCATAACCAGACTTACTTATTTTATCTAGAATAGCATCAATCTTCTTTTGATGCGTTTTTTTATCATAATCGGCCGCTGATGATGCATTTGCAGCAGTAGTTTTATTTTTATAAACCGTTTTCATGGGTGCTTTCTTCTCTGAACCTCTAAAAAGGTTCGCTATACTATCCATAAACCTAGAAAATCCGGATCCAATATCGTTTCCTTTCAATAATTGACTAGCATATAAATACCCCAGAAATGCACCACCTAAATGAGCTAAATGTCCGCCAGAGTTACTAATAGGCAATTGAATTAAATCGCTTAAAACTAGCACAGCACCAACCATCCAGAGTTTGATATTGAAAAATATGACCCTAACTTCTTGATTAGGCAAATAAGTACAGATGAATATCAAAACAGCACTTGCACCAGCTGATGCACCAATTAGAGCTGCATTCGTATCAAAAAATGCAGGGAAAATATTATATCCTAACACAAAGAATAATCCGCCTAAAATAACACCGAGTAGATAAACGTTTAAAAATCGTTTGGCATCAAATAAGTTTAGAAAAATACGCCCAACAAAATAAATCATCAACATGTTCCAAAACAAGTGTCCGATACCGCCATGAAAAAATGAATAGGTAACAATTGACCAAGGCTGAAAAGCGATATCAACAATATCATTATTTAGCTCGAACCATTGAACAATGCTATTTTTTGGTATGCCCAGTAAAAAGGGTATCAAAGCATTTACAATAAAAACCACTACATTGACTGCAATAAGTTTCTCTGCAATATTTAACCTACTAAACTGATATTTTAAATCTGGTTGAGCCATAATTTAGTTCCACCTATTTTTATTAAACTGATTTTTCTTCCAGTACCACATCATTAAGAATCCGAATAAGGCACCACCTACGTGGGCAAAATGCGCTATACCCTGACCGAATAAACTATACCCCGTAACTCCGGAAAACAAATCTAACCCAATTAAAACAGGAATGAAATATTTAGCTTTTATAGGAACAGGCAAAAACATAAGAAATAATTCACTATTCGGATAAGACATTCCGAATGCCACTAAAATACCATAAATAGCTCCTGATGCCCCAACCACTGGTGTATTGAAAGCCGCTAAAAAATTATCAATAGTATCTTTCCCAGCAATGGTGTACCACTCTGTATTATACTGTCCACTATTTATAATTTCTAAAATACTACTTTCAGAAATCCCTGCATCTACCAAAGCACTCATTCCTGCATTGTAGTAATAATAATTAACCCCAATATGAATTAATGCAGCCCCCAAACCTGCTGAAATGTAGAAAAACAAAAATTTATTTCTACCCCACATACGCTCTAATGGTGTACCAAATGCCCAAAGCGCGTACATATTAAATAGAATATGCATAAACCCACCATGCATGAACATATGAGTTAATATCTGCCAAAGCTGAAAATGATCGTTTTTAGGAAAGTACAAAGAAAACCACTCGTACATTTGCTCGCCATACATTTGCGTAGCTATAAAAAACAGCACATTTATAATAAGTAAGTGCTTTATTGTTTCCGTTAATCTTCCCATCTATATAAATTTTCGTTCAATATCATTTTCTGTAATAGTAACATATACTCTTTTGTTAAACGGACTCAAGGTCGATTCTTTACAAGCGAATAAATCATTCACTAATTTCACTTGAGAAAACTCGTCTAAGGTCTCACCTGTTTTAACCGATAATGTTTTTGCCAATGTTTTTGCCAGCATATCACTTTGCGAGAAACTATCGCCTGGTATTTCTTGTTGAAAATCAGAAATTAGTTGCTCCATTATCATCTGCACTTCACTTTCAACAACCAGTACAGGTACACCAGAAATTTCTACTCCGTCTTCGGCAATTTCACCGAATACAAAACCGACAGTACATAAATTCTCTTTAATCTCTTTAAGAATGTTTATTTCCCCTGGCGAAAAAGATAACGACAACGGAAAAAGTAATTGCTGACTGACAGCCTCTTTGATGGTAATATTCTTTAAAAAATTCTCATAAAGCACGCGTTGATGCGCCCTACTTTGATTTATAACCACCATACCCGATTTTATAGTCGTTATAATATACTTTTTACGTAACTGAAATGTAGTGGTCGTATGTTCTACTGTATCTTTCTCATTATCAAAAATACTACTGTTAACAACCTCTGACTCGAACTCTAAATGACTCGCACCGGTTTCTACATTAGTTTCGATGCCAGCATACAAACTCTCCCACCCATCTACTTTTGGTTTAGAATAACCACCAACAGAATTACCTCTCGACGGTTGTACAGTTTCAAAAGGGTTGAACGAAGAGTCAACGACAACTTGAGGAATACCAACCTGTTTATTTTTATAGGAATACGGAGTATCTAAATTTAAATCTTGCTCAAAATCTAAAGCAGGAGCAACATTAAATTGACCCAAACTATGCTTTACCGTCGACTTTAGCATAGCATAAAGCGTATGCTCGTCATCAAACTTAACCTCTGTTTTTGTTGGGTGTATGTTAATATCAATAGTACCTGGATCAACCTCTAAATTCAAAAAATAACCTGGATGCGTTCCCGGTCTAATGACCCCTTCAAAAGCACCTAAAATGGCATGATGCAAATACGGACTCTTTATAAATCTATTATTGGCAAAGAAAAACTGCTCTCCCCTACTTTTTTTGGCAAATTCAGGTTTTTGAATATACCCTGAAATTTTAACTACATGAGTTTCTTCATCAACAGGCACTAACTTCTCATCGGTTTTTCTACCAAAAATATGAACGATACGTTTTCTAAAATCGGTAGCCGGTAATTGAAAAACGTCGCTGCCATTATTATAAAAATTGAACGCTACCTGCGGATGCGCCAATGAAATTCGATGAAACTCATCGGTTATATGCCTAAATTCTACTTGATCAGATTTTAAGAAATTTCGACGAGCAGGGATATTAAAAAAAAGATTCTTAACCAACATTGAGGTACCCTTAGGGGCAACTACAACTTCTTGACTTACAATTTTGCTCCCTTCGATTTTAATCTTCGTACCAATATCATCATCTTCAGTTCTGGTAAGCATTTCTACATGCGCGATAGCTGCAATCGAAGCAAGAGCCTCTCCTCTAAAACCTTTGGTATGTAAATTGAATAAGTCTTCTGCTTTTTGAATTTTAGAAGTAGCATGGCGTTCAAAACTTAAACGTGCGTCTGTACCGCTCATGCCCTTACCATTATCAACCACTTGAATTAGTGTTTTACCACCATCTTTAATAATCAATTGTATTTCAGTAGCACCGGCATCAATGGCATTTTCCACCAATTCTTTCACCACTGAAGATGGGCGCTGTACAACTTCACCCGCAGCAATTTGATTTGCTACATGGTCAGGTAATAATCTAATAATATCTGCCATTATGTAGTAAAGAAGATTGTAAGATCAAAATCGATTATGTAAAGAAAAATAAGAAGTAAAACGGCAACTATAATTATCATTCTGATTTTTAAATTGCGATCCCCTTTTCTTTTGGAGTCCTCTATAGCACTATTTATTTTCCTTTTTAAGCCGCGAGATGTATTTAAAGTACTACGAAATTGGTCGAATTTAGGTTCCATTTTAAACGGATTGCCTTTTCCTTTACCATCATAATACCTAGGATTGTATTCAAATGACCTATTTTTTCGTAACCGCGTTATTTTGCTCAACATCCCCATAACTCCAAAGTTACTTAAAATAGAAAAATAGGGCATGTTACCAATGCCAAAATTTGTTAACATCTTAAGACACTAACCTAATACTCTTATAATTAAAAGAAAATAGAGCTGTTAAAAAGGCAACTAACTACCTAAAACTGCCATTTTTATTGCGGCAATAGCGGCTTCAGTACCTTTATTACCATGCTTACCACCACTACGGTCTATAGCTTGTTGCATATTATTATCTGTAAGTACACAAAAGATAACAGGCACATTGGTCGTTACATTTAAGTCTTTGATACCTTGAGCGGTAGCCTCACATACAAAATCGAAATGTTTGGTCTCCCCTTGTATAACACTACCAATAGCAATTACGGCATCAAGTTTATGGCTATTGATCATTTTTTTTGAACCAAAAATGAGCTCAAAACTACCAGGCACATTCCATCGTATAATATCAGATTCTTGTGCACCACAATCAAGTAACGCTTCAAAAGCACCAGAACATAACCCTTCTGTAATTTCTGAATTCCATTCTGAAACAACAATCCCAAACCGAAGTCCGTTCGCGTTTGGGATTGTTGCCTTATCGTAAACCGATAAATTTTTATTTATTGTAGCCATTATTCTCCACTTTTAGCCATACCTATAAAAGCATCTATAGAAGCAGCATTTTCTGATTTTGGAAAATCGTCTTTAATTTTTTGGAAAAAACCTAAAGCTTTATCCTTATCTCCCATTTCTAAAGCAGTAATACCGGCTTTATATAAAAATCTAGGAGCAGTATATTCGTTACCACTATGTTTTACGGCAGCCTCGTAGTAACCTAAAGCATCAGACGCTTGGTCTAATTGCATAAAAGCATCACCCAAACCACCTTTTGCCAAAGCACCTAAAACAGCATCATCAGAGCTAAAATCTTCTAAATATGTAATAGCTTCTTGATAATTGTTCATATTCAAATATGACATACCTGCACCGTAATTTGCAAGGTTAGCAGCTTTAGTACCACTATATTCTTCAATAATATCTAAAAAACCATATTTACCTTCAGCACCTTCTAATGCTAAAGTAAACAATGAGTCTTTTGCAGTTGTTGCAACCAATGCTTGGTCGAAATATTGTTGCGGGTAGTACATCTCATTAGCTGCACTAGACTCCTTCGGTTTCTCTACAAATTGGTTGTAAGCTAAATAGCCCAAAACACTGATGGCAATAACACCAATAGCACCTAAAATGAAATTCTGATTCTTAGAAACCCACTCTTCTGATCTAGAAGCTCCTTCATCTAAAGAACTAAAAACCTCAGCTGTTGTGCTTTCCTGTTCGTCAAATTCCTGTTGCTCAGCTTTTGTTTCTGGTTTATATCCTCTTTTCTTATATGTTGCCATCTATAAATTTATTGGTCGCGCAAAAATAATGGTTTTATTGAAATCGCAAAGTGTATTTATTCGTTATTTTTGGATATTTTAAGCAAGTTTACATTCTTCCAATTTTTAAATCCGATTTTATTAATGCTGCTGAGACAATTATCATTGATCAATTACAAAAATTTTGAAGCAAAAGAACTGACGTTCGATGCCAAAATAAATTGTTTTGTAGGTGATAACGGAATTGGAAAAACGAATATTCTCGACTCTATATACCACCTATCATTCGGCAAAAGTTACTTTAACCCGGTATCTTCTCAAAACATTCGTCACGGATCAGATTTTTTTGTAATCGATGGTACTTTTGAAAAAGAAGGCAAGGAAGAGAAAATTGTTTGTAGCCTAAAAATGAACAATAAGAAAATTATTAAACGTAACGGAAAAGTATATGATCGCTTTGCCGACCATATTGGTCTTCTACCGCTAGTTATTATTTCACCTGCAGACAGAGACCTTATTATAGAAGGTAGCGATACCCGAAGAAAATTTATTGATGGTGTTATCTCACAATCAGATAAAAGCTACTTACAAAACCTCATCAATTACAATAAGGTGGTTTCGCAAAGAAATGCACTATTAAAGTATTTCGCTGCGAACAGAACTTTCAATAAAGATACTTTAGCGGTCTACAATGAACAAATGAGTACCTATGGCACAGAAATCTTTAAAAAGAGAACATCATTCTTAGAAGCTTTTATTCCTATTTTTCAAGAACAATATAAATCTATCACTGGAAATACAGAAGATGTCTCCCTTTCTTACGATAGTAAGTTGAAAGATTACGATTTAATTACACTGTTAAATAAAAATCTAGACAAAGACCGCTCCCTACAATATACAAGTGTCGGTATACATAAAGATGACCTTAGCTTTGAAATCAGCAACCACCCCATTAAAAAGTTCGGTAGTCAAGGGCAACAGAAATCTTTTTTAATAGCTTTAAAATTCGCACAGTTTCATTTTATGAAATCGCAAAATGACACTACCCCAATTTTAATTTTAGATGATATTTTTGATAAGTTGGATGAGCATCGTGTATCGCATATTATAACTTTAGTGAATGATGAAAATTTCGGACAGATTTTTATTAGTGACACCCATGCGGATAGAACGGAAAGTGTTGTTAAAAAAATTCATCAATCCTATAAAATCTTTAAATTGTAATGATGAAAAAATTACTGATTCTGAGCTTCCTAATTCTTGCCTCTTGTAGTTCTAAAGTTGATAAAAATCAATTACACCTATTAAATGGCTATTGGGAAATAAAAGAGGTTACCTTTAAAGACGGAGCAAAAAAAGAGTATTCTATTAATAGTACCGTTGACTATATACAATTAGATTTTCTCACAGGATTCAGAAAAAAAGTAGACCCAAAATTCAATGGTACTTTTGAAACCTCTAATGATGCAGAACCTTTTCGTATTAGAATATCGCATGATTCTATTTTCATGAGCTATAATAACAATTCGAACACTTGGGAAGAGGTACTGACCAAACTATCGGAAGAAAGTTTCTCTGTAAAAAACAAAGACGGACTCATTTACCAATATAACAGATTTGAACCTATAAATATAACTCGATAATGGCAAGCAGAGGCAACGATAATACTTCAATGAAAGACGCAATTTCCGCATTTATTCAAAAGAATAAATTGGAAAAAGGAATGGACAAAGTAGATGTAAGAACTGCATGGGCTAAACTTATGGGCAACGGAGTAAACAATTACACGACAGAAATTGAATTAAAATTCGACACCCTTTACGTATCATTAAGTTCTTCTGTACTACGCGAAGAATTAAGTTTAGGGAAGTCAAAAATTGTACGAATGCTCAATGAAGAAATAGGAAAAGAAGTAGTTAAAAAACTAGTTTTGAGATAAACTATATTACTATTGTAACAAAAAAAAAGCCAGTTCTAAAGAACTGGCTTTTTAAATATAGTATAAAAAGTCTTAATAGATTTCTCTACCTGCAAAATGGAATGACCCTTCAATAGCTGCATTCTCATCGCTATCTGAACCATGAACTGCATTCTCTCCAATACTAGTAGCAAACATTTTACGAATAGTACCTTCAGCTGCATCTGCAGGGTTGGTAGCACCGATCAATGCTCTAAAATCTTCAACAGCATTCTCTTTTTCTAATATAGCCGCTACAATTGTACCACTTGTCATGAATTCAACTAATTCACCAAAAAATGGACGCTCTCTATGTACACCATAAAATTCTTGTGTATCTCTTAAGCTCAATTGTGTATATTTCATCGCTACGATTTTAAAACCAGCAGCAGTAATTTTTTCTAAAATAGCCCCAATATGTCCGTTTTTAACGGCATCTGGTTTAATCATTGTAAACGTTCTATTCGTACTCATATCTTAATTTTTGCGCAAAAATACGTTTTTATACATATCTCACAACTATTCGTAGACTTGTTCTAGTTTCTCTAACACTATTCCGTTATCTCCAACTATTTTAAAATCAACCTTTTTAGCGTTAAAATCAAACTCCAGAATTCCGAAACTTTCAGTAAAAACAACTTCCCCTACTCTATACTTATTAGGCTCACCGGCAAAACCTCTATAAGCATGTGTAAGTCCGCTACTTGTAAAATCTATTAATGGATAGTTCATACCATCAATAACCGTTTTTGAAAATTCAGAAATATGTCGATCACCAGATAGTACAATTACTCCCGCAGCCTTAGAATCTGCTATTACCTTTGCCAACTTATCAACCTCATGCGGAAAATTACCCCAAGCTTCGAATCCGTGTTCATTGGACAAGTACTGAACACTGCTGACAATAATATTAAAATCAGATTTAGATGTATTTAGTTCATTTTCCAACCATGCCCACTGCACATCACCTAACAAAGTACCGTCGCCATATTCGTTTGGTTTAACTCTTTTAGAGGTTTCAGTATCAGGCGTCAATTTTGTTCTAAAATAACGTGTATCAAGTATGATAAACGTGATAGAATGGTCACCTATATCATATTTCTTGGCATTATAGACTCCCTTCCGCTTTCTTAGCGGACTATCTTCTGGCACATTCATAAAATTTAAAAACTCTTGCTGACTGGCATCTTTGGCTTCAAACTCTACTCCGCCATCATTTAATCCGTAATCATGATCATCCCAAGTACCTAAAATATCAGTGGTTGCTACTAGCTTTTTATATTCCGTTTGCTCCTTCTGCTTAGTATACATCGCTCGTAATGCAGCCATATCATCGGTATCGGCATAAATATTATCACCGCCCCACACCCAAACATCGGGCTTGGTATTTAAAATATCATCCCACAGAAGATTAGGCAAATCTATTCTATTACAAGAACCGAAAGCCAAGGTAAAATCGGGCTTGGCAGATTCATTTTCAATTGGTTTTTTATTTGAAGAACACCCCACCAACAAGAATGTAGCGATAAAAAAGTACGTAATTTTCATATGAGATAGTTAAGTCTGGGTAAAATTAAGGCTTTCGTTTTAAAGCCTATATTATTAAATTGTATCTTTGCCGCCATGAATTTAGAGCACCTAAACGAGCTTAAAAAGCTTCTTTCTTCACCAAAGAAAATAGCGATTATACCACATAAGAATCCCGATGGAGATGCTATTGGATCAACATTGGCACTTTGGCATTATTTGGTAAATACCGGTCATACAGCTAGTATTGTTGCACCGAACGACTATCCGAAGTTTTTAAAATGGATGCCAGGCTCAGACCAAATCTTGAATTTTGAAAAAGAAAATTCGCAGTCCAAAGCATGTATTAATAATGCTGATATCATATGTACATTAGATTTTAACCACCTAGGTCGTGTTGGTCAAATGAGCGAGATATTAGAATCTTCAAAGGCCACTTTTGTAATGGTAGACCATCACCAAGAGCCATCAGATTACGCTAAAATCATGTACTCAGATGTTAAAATGAGCTCTACTTGCGAGATGGTGTATGTATTGATAAATCAATTAGGTGGTGAAAACAGTATTACCCCAGAAATGGCTAATTGTATATATACCGGTATTATGACAGACACTGGTTCTTTTAAATTTGCAGCGACAACCAGTAATACACACAGAGTTATTGCCGACCTTATGGATAAAGGTGCTGAAGGAACAGAAATTCATCACCGTATATATGACACTAATTCTCCGAGTAGACTACATTTATTGGGTTGTGCATTGAAGAATATGGTCATATTAGAAGAGTATTCAACGGCCTATATTACAATGAGTCAAGATGAGTTAGATACGTATAAATATCAAAAAGGAGACACCGAAGGCTTTGTAAACTATGGTTTAACTTTAGATGGTATTAAATTTGCCGTCATATTTATAGAAAATAGAGAAGAAGGTATTTATAAAATTTCTTTCAGATCTGTCGGAGAATTTTCGGTAAATGATTTCGCAAGAAAACATTTTAGTGGTGGCGGACATACAAATGCTGCAGGCGGAAAAAGTGATGATAATTTAGAGGAAACCATTGCCAAATTTACTTCGTTACTACCTTTATATAAGAATCAATTACAATCATGAGATTAGTTTCATTTTTATTTTTAGCTATTTTGGTCGTTAGTTGCGATGGACCTGAACCAAGAAAACCCATTCAAACAAAAAGCGGAAGTTTCTTTAAGGCTTCTATAGAAAGAAGCCGCAAACTATTGGAAGCCGAAGAAAATAAAATTCAAGAAGTTATAAAATTAGATTCTTTAAAACACTACTCGCACAGTAATTCTGGATCATGGTATCATTACTTAACGGTAAATGAAGAAAGCAATTACACATCTAAAACAGGAGATTTAGTAGCATTCAGCTATGATATATTAACCTTAGAAAACGACACCATCTATTCGAAAGAAGAAATTGGTGTAGTTACCTATAAAGTAGATAAGCAAGAGCTTTTTTTAGGTCTTAGGGATGCCGTAAAAATGCTAAAAGTTAATGAACGTGCCACTTTTCTTTTTCCGTCGTCGATTGCTTATGGTTACCATGGCGATGAAAATAAAATAGGAAGTAATATTCCTCTTAAATCTACAATTACAATTTTACAAATAGAAAAACAAGAAGACAACACAGTAAATTAAAATGACCATTATGATTAAAAAAATGTACTTGCTTGCAGTTATAGCCTTAGTATTAGCCAGCTGCAAAACCGGAAAAAGAGCCGATTTAGGAGACGGTTTGTTTGCCGACATCAAAACATCTAAAGGCGATATTATCGTTCGTTTAGAGCAAGATAAAACTCCTGTTACAGTTGCTAACTTTATCTCTTTAGCAGAGGGAACAAATACTTTTGTTAGTGAAGAATATAAAGGTAAAAAATATTATGACGGACTAACATTTCACAGAATTATGAAAGATTTCATGATTCAAGGTGGTGATCCATTAGGACAAGGAACCGGTAACCCAGGTTATAAGTTCATGGATGAATTCAATGATTCATTAGTACATGATAAAAAAGGTATACTTTCAATGGCAAACTCTGGCCCAACAACTAACGGTAGCCAGTTTTTCATCACTCATAAAGAAACGCCTTGGTTAAACAACAAACACACCGTTTTTGGTGAAGTTGTCGAAGGTATTGATGTGGTTGATTCTATTGCAAATGTTGCAGTAGGCGCTGGTAATAAGCCAGTAGAACCAGTTACGATGACTACAGTAGAAATCATTAGAAACGGTAAAGAAGCACGTAAGTTCGATGCTGTAAAAATCATGACCGATTATTTTGATGGTGAAGAAGATAGACTCGCTGCTATTGAGAAAGAGAAAGCTGAAAAACTAGCTGAAGTTCAAAAAATAAAAGCTGAATTCGCTTCTTCAACCGAAGCTCAAAAAGCAAAAGCTACAGCTTTACCTTCTGGACTTAAAGTATTAACTTTAGAAAGCGGTAGTGGCGAAAAGCCTGCTGTAGGTCAAAAAGTTAACGTAATGTATGCTGGTTATTTAATGGATGGTACTTTGTTCGATAGCAACTACGAAGAAGTTGCTCAGAAATATGGTATGTTCGACATTAAGAGACAACAAGGTGGTGGTTACATGCCAGTACCAATGGACTACTCTCCAGAATCTCGTTTAATTGCAGGATTTAGAGAAGGGCTTTTAACAATGAAAGTTGGTGATAAAGTTCGTTTGTTCATACCTTCTCATTTAGGATATGGTCCACAAGGTGGTGGTCCAATTCCACCAGATGCAGATTTAGTATTTGATTTAGAAATTACGGGTATTTCTGAATAGTATTCATATCTAAAACTATAATCGTTAACCTTAAAAATTAGAACTCTTATGTTTAAACAATTTAGGATAACGATTATAGTTTTTCTTTTTTCAATTATATTTTTTTCTTGCGGCACTAGCAACGTTGATAATACCGACCCAATTAAGGTCACAGAAAATACCAACGAAGAAACGCCCACTTCCCCAACTACTCCCACAACTCCGAATTCAGATGATACTGTGGTATCATTGCACGGGCAATTGCATATAGATGGTACCAGAATACTTGACCAAAATAACAATGAGGTTCAATTACGTGGTATGTCATTTTTCTGGAGCCAATGGATTGGTGAATACTACACACCAGAAACTGTAGCTTGGCTAAAAGACGATTGGCAGTGTACCATTGTCAGAGCCGCCATGGCAGTCGAAGATTCAGAAGGCTACATTACCAACCCTGAGACTGAAAAAAAAAAAGTATTTACTGTTATAGATGCTGCAATTGCAGAAGGTATTTATGTAATAGTAGACTGGCATAGTCACCATGCTGAAGATTACGAAGAACAAGCAAAAGTCTTTTTTACCGAAGTTGCACAGAAGTACGGCAATCAACCCAACATCATTTATGAAATTTACAATGAGCCTTTAGATATATCATGGAACACGGTTTTAAAACCATACCATGAAGCAGTAATTGCCGAAATTAGAAAATACGACCCAGATAATATTGTAGTTTGTGGCACAAGAAACTGGTCGCAAAATGTAGATGATGTCATAGGTAATGAAATTGATGATGATAATGTTGCCTACACCTTACATTACTATGCTACCACACACAGACAAGAATTACGAGATACTGCTCAAGAAGCACTAGATAACAACATACCGATTTTTGTTACCGAATTTGGCACAACCGATGCATCTGGCGATGGTTTTATTGATGTCGCCGAGGCTAATCTTTGGTGGACTTTTCTAGACGACAACAACATATCGTGGTGCAACTGGTCTATAGCCGATAAAGAAGAAAGTTCAGCAGCGCTGTTACCTAACGCTAGTTTTACCGGAGGATGGAATACAAGTGATTTAACGCAAAGCGGATTAATGGTTAGAGAAGAGTTAAAAAGTAAAAATCCCCAGTTTTAACTAGGGATTCTTTAAAACAAATTCTTATTTTTTATTTTAATTTGTATGCTGCAAAATCTCTAACAGCAAACTCCAGAATTTTTGAACAGACGAAATACTTACACGCTCATCTGGTGAATGAGCTCCAAGAATAGTAGGTCCAAAACTAACCATATCGACATCAGGATAATTTTTACCTAAAATTCCACATTCCAGACCTGCATGACAAGCAACAACTCTTGGTTGGTCTTTAAACAAATCTATATATGTAGCTTTCACAACAGAAAGTATTTCAGAATCCGGATTCGGATTCCACCCAGGGTAAGCACCACTAAATGTCACATCAAAACCACTGACCTCAAAGGCAGAACGTAAAGAATTCGCCAAATCTAACTTTGCGGTATCAACCGATGAACGAGTTAAACAACCAATTTTTATTTCTCCCTTTTCAACCTTTACAATGGCTATATTATTTGACGTCTCTACCAAATCCTCGATAGCGCCACTCATAGCGTAAACTCCGTTATGCGCTGCATAAACAGCCTTAATCAATTTTTCTTGAGCACCTAAACCCATTACTTTTTTAGCAGGCTTAATATCAGCAAATTCTATATGTAAGTTAGGCTCTTGAACACTCAACTCTGCCTTTATCGCTTCAGAAAGCTTATTAACTTTTTTCAAAAACTTATCGGCGTGTTTTCTACCGACGTTTAATTTACAAACACTTTCTCTTGGTATCGCGTTTCTTAGACTTCCGCCGTTTAATGAACTAATACGAACATTATAATCAAGTCCTAAATAAAGTAATCGATTCATAATTTTATTGGCATTCCCCAATCCTTTATGAATATCCATACCACTATGTCCGCCTTTCAAACCTTTTACCGTAATTTTTATACCTGCATCACCATGAGCTCCGTCTTTTTCATTGTAGTTCCTCTTTGCCGTAACATCAATACCACCGGCACAACCTATATCAATTTCATCATCTTCTTCGGTATCTAAATTCAAAAGAATTTGTCCCTGTAACACTCCAGCTTTTAACTCAAAAGCGCCAGTCATACCAGTTTCCTCATCAATGGTAAATAAGGCTTCAAGCGCAGGGTGTTGAATATCTGTACTTTCTAAAAGAGCCATTATAGCAGCTACGCCCATACCATTATCGGCACCTAAAGTGGTACCCTTAGCTTTTACCCAATCTTCATCAACATACATTTCTATTCCTTGAGTATCAAAATCGAAAGTAGTATCTGCATTTTTTTGGTGCACCATATCTAAATGACTCTGCAATGTTATCATTTTCTTGCCTTCCAGGCCCTTAGTAGCAGGTTTTCTAATAATAACATTACCAATGGCATCAGATAAAGTTTCTAAGCCAAGGGCATTACCAAATTCTAACATAAAACTGATTACCCTTTCCTCTTTTTTAGAGGGTCTAGGTACTGCGTTTAATCTTGAAAAATTCTTCCAAACAGCCGTTGGCTCCAATTTATTAATATCCATACATTATTTTTCACGGTTAGTGCCTACAAAAATACTGATAGAAAAAGGATTTCGCTATTTTTGAGATAATGAAGATATCTTTTAAGAATGCCATTGCAATTTCATTGATTCCCCAAATCATTATCGTCAAATGGCTAGGTACACGACCAGATTTAGTTGAACAGTATTACAGTACTGGGTTATACCCCGTTATTTCTAAATTCTTTAGACTACTCTTCGGGTGGGTTCCCTTTTCTGTTGGTGACATTCTTTACTTTGTTCTGCTAATTCTTGCGCTTGTTTACCTTATTAAAAACAGAAATTATATATGGCGACATAAGCTTCAATTTCTACAGAATATAGCTATGGTTCTCTCTGTTACTTATTTCACATTTCATGTAATGTGGGGTATGAATTATTATAGAGAACCGCTGGCTGAAAAATTAGAGTTGGTTCCTAATAAAGATTATCAAGATTTGTTAGAATTTACAGAACGATTAATTCGCAAAACCAACGAATCTCAATTTACCATTACAAAAGACTCCAGTTTAGCCGTTAATATCCCGTATTCTCAGAAAGAAATTTTTGATAAAACCATACAGGGATATGATAACTTAAAAACAATATATCCGTTTTTGATCTATGATCGTCCAAGTTTAAAAAAATCATCGTTCAACACCGGATTAACATATATGGGCTACGCCGGATATTTGAATCCGTTTACCAACGAGGCTCAAGTAAATGACTTGCTACCTAACTTTAGATTCCCTTTTGTTGCAGGTCATGAAGTGGGTCACCAATTAGGATACTCCGCCGAGAACGAAACAAACTTTATTGGCTATTTGGTAACGTCGAATAATGAAGATTTATATTTCAAATATGCCGCCTATGCTTATGCACTAGGGTATTGTTTAAATGATGTAAGACGCACTGATAACGAAGATTTTGATAGATTGATGTTACTATTAAATTCTGGTGTAAAAAACAATTTTCAAGAAATGTCCATATTCTGGAATTCTTACGAAAACCCTATGGGACCTGTTTTCAAATCAATATTCGATACTTTTCTAAAAGCTAATAATCAAACTGAAGGTATTAAAAGTTATAGTGCCGTTGTTTTATTTTTAGTTGCCTACCATAAAGATCATCCACTTTAAAACAAGGTTAGAACTTCGTATTCTAAATGTATTATCACTGCTCTTCTTATAATATTTTAAGAAAATAATAACTATCAGTAATAACGATCTGCTGAACTGTTAAACAAAAGTGAAAGAGACCAATTTTACTGCAGAATCCGAGTATTTTTAAAACACTAATTCAAACCAAACATAATGAAAAAACTAATTTTTGCGCTATGCCTACTCGGGTATGGCTCATTTTTAACTGCTCAAGATTATTTCCCAGAAAACGCCGGGGTAAAAGTCAATGAAAACAATTATACGGCTTTTACAAATGCGAAAATCTTTGTTACCCCTACACAAGTAATTGAAAAGGGAACTTTATTGATTCAACATGGCAAAGTTGTTAGTGCATCAAGTACTGTTAGCATTCCGAAAAATGCTGTTGTAATTGATTTACAAGGCAAATCTATCTACCCTTCTTTTATTGATGTATATTCTAAATTCGGAGTAGAACAAGCTAAGAAAAAACCGGGCAGAGGAAGATCTGCCGAGTACGAACCATCGCGTGAAGGCTATTACTGGAACGACCATATTATGCCAGAGAATAAGGCAGTCGAAAAATTCACTTATGATGACAAAGAAGCAAAAGTGCTACGTGATGCAGGTTTTGGTGTCGTTAACTCTCACATTCAAGATGGTATCGCCAGAGGTACCGGTGTTCTAATCGCTTTAAACGGAAACGGAACTAATGCAAATAGAATTTTAGATGACCGTTCTGCACAGTATTTTTCATTGAGCAGAAGTATAGCTAAAGGGCAATCTTACCCTGGTTCATTAATGGGTACTTTAGCTTTATTAAGGCAAATGTATAGCGATGCAGACTGGTATGCAAAAGGCAATGCGACTACGAAAGATTTGTCGTTAGAAGCATTGAACAGTAATAAAAACTTAGTTCAAATTTTCGAAGCTAAAGATAAATCTAACGATTTACGTGCCGATAAGGTCGGTGATGCCAACGGAATACAATATACTATTTTAGGTGGTGGTAATGAATTTGAACGTATTGAAGAAATAAAGGCTACCAATGCCAAATATATTTTACCGCTAAACTTTCCAGAGGCGTACGATGTTTCTAACCCATATGCTGTTGGCTATATCTCTTTACAAGATATGCGTTATTGGAATCAAGCACCATCCAATCCGAAAGTATTAGCAGAGAACGGAATTCAATTTTCATTAACAACCCATGATTTAAAATCACCTGCTAATTTCAAAGAAAAGCTAATGAAAGCCATTGAATACGGACTTTCATCTACCAAAGCATTAGAAGCCTTAACGACTGTTCCTGCACAAATATTAGGAAAATCAAATGAAATTGGTTCTTTGAAAACAGGGGCACTTGCTAACTTCTTAATTACTTCTGGTGATGTCTTTGATACATCTACTACGCTTTACGAAAACTGGGTACAGGGTACAAAAAGTGTTGTCAATTCTATGGATTCAAAAGATATTCGTGGAGATTATAGTTTAACAGTTCAAGGCAAATCGTATAATGTTTCTATAACAGGTGAAATTTCAAAACCGGCTATCGAAGTAAAGCAAGACACGACCAAATTGACTTCTAAAATTGCTTACGATGACAACTGGGTTACGATGTCATTTGCGACCGATAAAGGTGAAAAAACATATAGAATGATTGGTGCGATTACTAAAGCATCAGACAATTTATCGGGTCGTTTGGTATTGCCAGATGGTACAGAATCTCAATTTACGGCCACAAAATCAAAATCGTTTACAGAAAAGGAAGCTGAAAAAGATACAAAAGAAGACGTGATTAAAGTAATGCCAGTGACCTTCCCTAATGTAGGATACGGATTCGCATCTAAACCAAAGGCAATAAATACATTATTCAAAAACGCTACCGTATGGACAAGCGAAGAAGCTGGTATTCTAGAAAATACTGATGTATTGGTTAAAAATGGAAAAATCATCAAAATAGGAAAAGATTTAAGTGCCAGCGGTGCAACCGTAGTCGACGCAACCGGAAAGCACTTAACTGCAGGTATTATTGACGAACATAGCCATATTGCAGCTTTGGCGGTAAACGAAGCCGGACAAAATAGTACTGCTGAAGTTAAAATGGAAGATGTCGTAGACCCAGAACACATGGGTATTTACCACTCACTTGCCGGTGGGGTAACTTCTTTACAGTTATTGCACGGATCTGCAAACCCAATTGGTGGTCGATCTGCCATATTGAAATTAAAATGGGGAGAAGAAGCAGACGGATTAATTTATGAGAACTCGCCAAAGTTTATCAAATTCGCCCTTGGCGAAAATGTAAAACAAAGTAACTGGGGTAGCTTCTCTCGTTTTCCGCAAACACGTATGGGTGTTGAACAGATGTACATGAACTACTTTCAAAGAGCTAAAGAATATGACTCCAAAAAGAAAAATGGAGAGCCATATAGATATGATGAAGAAATGGAAGTATTGGCAGAAATCATAAACGGAGAGCGTTTTATTTCGTGCCACTCTTATGTACAAAGTGAGATCAATATGATGATGAAAGTAGCCGAACATTTCGGATTCAGAATTAATACATTCACACATATTTTAGAAGGTTACAAAGTTGCCGATAAAATGGCAGAACACGGTGTTGGCGCTGGTACGTTCAGCGACTGGTGGGCATACAAGTTTGAAGTGAACGATGCCATACCTTACAATGCTGCAATAATGCAACAGCAAGGTGTTGTTACTGCAATTAATAGTGATGACCGCGAAATGATTAGAAGGTTAAACCAAGAAGCTGCTAAAACTATTAAGTATGGTGGCATGACAGAATTGGAAGCTTGGAAGATGGTAACTATCAACCCTGCAAAACTTTTACATTTAGATAATCGTGTAGGTAGTATTAAAGAAGGCAAAGATGCCGATTTGGTATTATGGTCTGGCAGTCCGCTTTCAGTATACTCGAAAGCTGAAAAAACAATGATCGATGGTGTTACCTATTTCGATTTGGAAACCGATAAGAAAAATCGTGAAACCATTAAGAAGGAAAGAAACGAATTGGTTACGATGATGCTTAAAGAAAAAAGTGGCGGTAAAAAAACACAAGGTCCGAAACAAAGTGTGAAAAAAGATTTTACTTGCGATAGTCTATAATTCCACAAGCAATAGTTCAAAAACATAAAATAATACACATGAAAAAATTCATAACCTTAATCATAGCCCTAGGTTTGGTCATACCGACTATGGCACAACAAACACCCGGTGCTAAACAGACCGAAGCTATTACTATTGAAGGTGCAACTGCACACTTGGGTAACGGCGAAGTAATTGAAAGTTCTTTAATTATGTTCGAAGACGGAAAAATTACTTTCGTAGGCGATTCAAAATTGAAGATTGCGAGAAAAGGAAAAGTAATCGATGCAACCGGTAAACATGTTTACCCAGGCTTCATTGCCCCCGCCAAAACATTAGGCTTAGTAGAAATAGATGCCGTTAGAGCATCGAACGATGAAGATGAAATAGGCGATTTTATTCCGCACGTACGAAGTTTGATCGCTTATAATGCGGAATCTAAAGTAGTAGAGAGTATGCGCCCGAATGGAGTTTTAATCGCACAAATCGCCCCGACTGGTGGTCGTATTTCTGGTACCTCCAGCATTGTACAGTTTGATGCTTGGAACTGGGAAGATGCTGCTATTAAAGTAGATGACGGTATTCATTTAAACTGGCCAACAACTTTTAAAGAAGGTCGTTGGTGGGCAGGTGAAGAACCAGGGTATCAACCAAATAAAGACTATGCTAAACAAATGGAAGAAGTAGTTACATTTTTCAAAAATGCTGAAGCTTATGGCAAATCTACTCCTAAAGAGGTAAACCCGGCATATGCAGCAATGCAAGGTGTATTTGATGGTAGTCAAAAACTATATGTACATGCAGATGATGAAAAACAGATTATAGATGCTATCAACACTTTAAAATCTAATGGCGCCAAAGAAGTGGTTCTAATTGGTGGCTACCAAGCTTATAAAATCCCCGAGTTTTTAAAGAGCAACAATATTCCTGTACTGGTTCAGTACACTCATAATCTCCCCACATTCGATGATGATGACTACGACTTACCTTATAAGCTCCCTAAATTATTGGTAGATGCAGGATTAATGGTAGCTATTCAAAATTCAGATGCAGAAAATTTTCAGACTAGAAACTTACCTTTCTATGCTGGGCAAGTTGTACAACAGGGTCTAGATAAAGAAGTAGCTGTTCAACTTTTAACCGGTAATACAGCTAAAATATTAGGTATCGATGACTTCTATGGAACGTTAGAGAATGGTAAAAGCGCAACCCTTTTTATATCTGAAGGTGATGCTTTAGATATGGCTGGAAATCAGGTAACACATGTGTTTATAGACGGTAGAACAGTTTCTTTAGAAACACACCAAACTAAGCTTTGGAAACGCTACATGGGCAAGTACGAAGGAAAATAAACTTTTTAAGTTGATATAATAAAAGAGGCTGTCTAACATTTTAGACAGCCTCTTTTGATTTAAAATAAATTAGCTATTTTTTTTAGCAAGCATATATCCTAGATATCCCATAGGCATATAAGCTACTATAATATCTAAGGCTGTAAACCACATTGGCCCGCCAAGCATTACAATATTTGCAGTACCACCAATTAAGAAAAATAAACCTACAAGCAGTGCCATCAATAATTTTCTCGTTGCGGCAATTTTTGTTGCTATAACTGCACCCACCAAAGTACCTAACGCATGAGCCAAAAACGGGAAAATAAAATGCTTGGGTTCAAATAAGTGTATAGAAGCCTTTAAACCTTCCATAGTTGTTATATCTGCACCTTCTGGTGGCGGAATAATAGAACCACTGATCATTATAATTCCCATATTAACGATGCTACCAAAAACAATTCCGGCTACTACCACCAAAATATTCTTTAACATTGGACTCATATAAAAAAATTTAATTGGTTACTATCTGGTCTTTACAAAGCGTACTACCTCACCTACTTCATAATCTTCATCTCTTGGTTCAAGACAAATAAAACCGTCTGCCTTTGCCAAGCTGGTTAAATCTCCCGAACCGTTTTCAACAACAAGCGTTGCCCAAAATATACCTCCTTTTACTTCTGTACTAACCTGAAAAAATCTAGTTAGCGGCTGTGTTATTGTAATCGCTGTACTAAGCTTAATATACGAATTATCTATTGGAAGTCCCCAAGAGGTCTGCAACCATGGCAAAAAATAGAGGTGATAATTGGCAAATGTAGAAACAGGGTTTCCTGGAAAAGAAAAAATAACCGTTTTCAGCTTTGGGTGAAAACCGAACCAAAATGGTTTTCCCGGTCTTTGTAACACTCTATGAAACACTTTTTGAACTCCCAGCGACGCCATTACATCTGGTATAAAATCGAACTTCCCTTTTGATACTCCGCCACTCAATAATAGAACATCATTATCCTGTAAAGCTTTTTCTAGTTCTCGTTCAATTTCTTTTTTATCATCTAACAAATGAAGAGAACTGGCGTCAATTTTAGAATTCAATAATGCCGCTTCAATAGTCAACATATTCGATTTTCGTATTTGGTGTGGCTCGGGAGTTTCATCTACATCAACCAATTCATTACCCGTGGCAATAGTGCAAACTTTAGGGTTACCCATAACCTTTACTTTTGCTTTACCAACAGTAGCCATTACTCCGATTTCTGCAGGACTGATTTTTTTCCCTTTTGATAAAAGAAGCGCATCTGCTTTTTCATCGCTGCCTTGATAATGAATATTCTGACCTTTTACGACATTCTCATTTAGGGAAACCTTGCCATTTTCAATAGTAATGTTTTCATACATAACAACAGTATCACAATTTTCTGGCACTACAGCACCAGTCATTACCTCTAAACAATTGTTTTTATCCGTTAGAACTTGTTGAACCACACCCGCAGCAGCTTCGCCTTCTATTGTAAAAAGGTGACCATTATTAACAAGAGTTGAATACTGAATAGCAATGCCATCTTTGGTAGCGCGATTAAACGGAGGAAAATCTCTATCGGCATAAATATCTTCTGCCAAAATTCTATTCAAACTATCCATAAGTGAAACGACCTCTATGCCTAAATCTAGAGGATGGGCTAACACTTTTTGAAATGCTTCTTTAAATGTAATCATAGAATTAAAGGTAAAACTATTACAAACTATAGCATTAAAGAATTGTAGCTAATTATTTTAAACTTCTAAAATAACCCGAGACCGTTTACCAACAAGACTCTAATACCCACAACAAATACTAATAAAGCGGTAACCCTTTTAATACCATTTGCAGACAGTTTTTTAAGACTGATACGAATACCTAACTGTCCGCCAAGAAGAACCGCTATAACCAAGCAAATAGTTTCTCGCCATGGCAGTGATAGCGAATCACTAGTAATTAATCCGAATAAACCAGACACCGAATTCACTAAAATAAAGAAACTTGCTAAGGCTGCTATTTTTATGGCTTTGTTCCATCGCAAATGATTGAGAACGGGAGCTAGAAATATACCTCCACCGATACCAACCAATCCTGATAAGAATCCGATTCCCGCACCTAAAACGTAACTTATATAGTTGGGATAGTCTTTCACTTCTTTTTTTGACTTATCAATTTCAACCGTCTGAACAGCCAAGAACAAGGCGGAAAGAATAAGTGAGCATCCTAAAATTATAAAAAAAACACTTTCTTTTAATCGGAATGTTGCGCCTATGTATGCTAACGGAATACTCGCCAAAACAAAGGGAAGAAAATCTTTTAGTTTTGCATGACCATTTTTAAAATAGAGATACGTACTACCTGAAACTACCACCAAATTACAAACCAATGCAATAGATCGTATGGCAAAAAAACTAGTTAAAACAAGTGTCAATAATGCCAAATAACTAGAGCCACCACCAAATCCTACAGAAGAATATAAGGTGGCAATGATGAAAAAACCAATGCACAAAAACACCAATTGCTCAATAGGTATCAACATAATTTTTCATCTGGTTCATACCTCCGCTTACATTGACAAAATCTTTACCTGGAAATAATTCTTGCAACTTGATAATTGCCTTTTTACTTCGTACACCAGACTGACAAATAACATAAACTGTATTCTCAAGATTAACCTCAGCCACTCTATTGATTAGTTCGCCTAAGGGAATATGTTTGGCCTCTTTTAAATGTTGTCTTAGAAATTCTTTTACTGTGCGCACATCAATTAGCTCAACAGCCTGTTCAATCAGAATAGTATTAAATTCCTCCGCTTCTACTGATTTCAAAGGAAGCTCACAGTCAAACTCGTAGCTAGTTGCGAGCGTTTTAATTTCATTGTTACCTGGTTGCAAATTGAACTTCATTCGTTGTGTTCGTTGAGTAAGCGTATCAAATAGTAACAGTACACCTGATAACACCTCTCCTATTTCTGCAATAATCTTAACTACTTCTAAAGCTTGTAGATTACCAATAATACCAGGCAAAATACCCAATACGCCATTTTCATCACAATTAGGCACCGTATCTGCCGCTGGCATGGACGGGAACAAACAACGATATGTTGGCCCGCCTTTATGATTAAAAACGCTCACCTGACCCTCAAAAGCGTGTAAAGCACCATAAACGAAAGGTTTATTTGCAATTACACAGGCATCATTAATTAAATATCTAGTGGGAAAATTATCTGTAGCATCAACAACAACATCATAATCTTTAATAATATCAAGAGCGTTAGAGGTTGATAAAAAAGACTTGTAAGTCTGTATACTGGTTGTAGAATTCTGAGCTGACAATTGTTTTTTTACTGCCTCAACTTTAGGACTACCTACCATAGCTTCAGTAAACAAAACTTGACGGTGAAGGTTAGATAATGATACCACATCTGCATCAACAATACCTAAAGTACCAACACCCATGGCATTCAAATAAGTTAACACGGGAATACCTAGTCCGCCAGCACCAACAACAAGCACTTTAGCTTTATTTAGCTTATGCTGACCTTCGGTTCCAAATCCGTCTAAAGTGATTTGTCTTAGGTAACGTTCCTCGTTCATGGTGCTATTTTAAGTAGCGCTTCTTCATATTCTGCTCTTGAATTTGCATTTAGCAGTACTTCTTTTTGTTTTGGAAACACCAAGTTGACATCTGCATTAATTAAGAATTTTCTTGGACAAGATCCGTTTCCTGCTTTTAGGTATTCAACAGATTGCTTTAAAGCTTCTGGTTCCCAAATAGCACAAAGTGGTTCTGGTAGAGGATCTTCAGCATCGGCAAATGCACTTGCTATCTTATCTGAGTTTCTTGCAGCTATTAATTCTTCAAGTGCCTTTTTATCCATTAACGGTAAATCGCAAGCCAAAACTAACCAAGCAGCTTCAGGGTGTGCTTTATGAGCCGATAGCAATCCGTTGTACGGACCACGAAATTCATCTTGATCTAGAATAGTTTTAAACGAATTGGAAATCTCACTTTCTTGATCTTTACGAATACTTAGAAATGTTTGATTACAAACCTCACTTAATAAATGATATAAATGTTCACGTTGTGGCAGGTTATGATACGTAATCAAACCTTTATCCTCTCCCATTCTTGTGCTTTTTCCACCTGAAAGCACCAATCCGTATAACTTAGCGTTGGAAATCATTTTTTCCTCCTGTTTTTTGTTCTAATTGAATTGCACCGATCACTATATCTTGTGAAAGAGCCTTACACATATCATAGATCGTTAATGCAGCTATTGAAACTCCCGTTAAAGCTTCCATTTCAACACCTGTTTTTTCATTACACTTAACCGTACATGTTATTTGGAAAGCATCTATACCTGGTTCAATTTCAACATTGATTTTTGATAGGTTTATTTGATGGCATAACGGAATCAATTCCGCCGTTTTCTTTACACCTTGTATACCTGCAATAACCGCTGTTTGTACAATACTTCCTTTTTTACCAACAAAATCTTGATCAGACAATGATTTAAAAACCTCTGGCGGAAATTTTATCGTTCCACTAGCAATTGCGGTACGTACCGAAGCTATTTTTTGAGAAACATCTACCATAGTAGCATTCCCAGATTCATCTATGTGTGATAATTTCTTCTGCATCATCCTCCTATTGAAGTCATTGAATTACTAAAAACGTCTTTATATTTTTCTTGTGCTTCAAAACCTGTTTTAGCACGACTGCCTACAGCCTTTAAAATTTCTTTTTTAATATTTTCTTCCACATCATCAGCTCTCATAATATCTCTAAGGTTGGCACTTGCTTTGGCGTACAAACACGTAATAACATCACCTGTAGCCGAAATTCGCAAACGATTACAACTTCCGCAGAAAGTTCTACTGAAAGAAGGAATTACTCCGAAAGTCCCTTTAAAACCGGGAATCTTATAATTTATAGATGTTGATGTTTTTGGAGATTCTAATTTATAATAATCTGGGTGCTCACTTTTAATATGCTCAAGAATAGTCTTAAAATCCCATTTGATAGTCTGAAATTCTTTTGAACCACCATTAAAAGGCATTTCTTCCAGATAACGTACTGACACATTGTAGTGCTTTGTTAGCTCTAACATAGGTAGAATATCATCTGTATTCTGACCCTCTAAAGCAATAAAATTAATACGAACATTGAAGCCTTCAGTGATTAAGCGAATCATATTATTATACACCACGTCGTAATGATCACGGCGCGTAATACGCTCAAAAGTCTCACGGTTGATAGCATCCATACTGACATTAATATTCTTAATGCCTAGTTTTTTCAACTCATCTATATGCGGACCTATTAAAGTGGCATTTGTAGTAACAGAAATATCATTTAGTCCGTCTAACTTTGACAAGCTGCGTAGTAATACCATTAAATCCTTACGAACAAAAGGCTCACCACCAGTAATACGAATTTTATCTATGCCTTGAGAAACTACAATCTCACTTAATTTCACCAACTCATCTATGTTAAACAACTTGTCATTTTTGGCAAAATTGATCCCCTCCTCTGGCATGCAATAATTACAACGAAGATTGCAACGGTCTGTAACCGCTAATCTCAAGTAATTTATTGCTCTATTATGGTTGTCTACTAACATACTTACATTACAAATTCAAATACAAATACAAATACAAATACAAAAAAACAAGTTCAAGTTGAAAAAATAAGTTCAAGTTCAAGAGTCAAGTTCAAACTCAAAAAACAAATACAAATACAAATTCAAAAAACAAATTCAAATTCAAAAATAACGTTCAAGTTCAAATGCAAAAACAAGTTCGAGTTCAAATTCTCTCTTCTCTATACTCAATTTTCTTTATTCTATTTTCTAACTTCTCTTCTCTATTTTCTATTTTCTTTACTCTATTTTCTATTTTCTTTACTCTATTATCTCTTTTCTATATTCTATTCTCTCTCTTCTAACTTCTCTTTTCCAAAAAATCAAGGATGGGCGGAAACCCAAACCGTTTTATTCTTAAACTTCTCTTTTTTCCAGATAGGTACTGTTTCCTTTAGGGTATCTATTAAAAACCTACATGCTTCAAAACAAGCATCTCTATGAGCAGATGACGCACCAACAATTACTACTGGTTCTTCAACAGCTTTTTCACCAACGGCATGTCTCATGACCACTTTATTCAATGACCATTTTTGCATTGCGGTGTCGGCAATCTTCTCCATTTCTTTTAACGCCATAGCTTTATACGTTTCAAACTCCAATGCAACTACTTCTTCATTGTTCGTAAACTCACGTACGGCACCCACAAAAACACAGATTCCGCCACTATTGGCATCGCTTAATTCAGCATACACCTTAGCAGTATCAATTACATCAACTATTTCGATTATTTTCTTCATTAGCCTCCGCTTACTGGTGGTATAATGGCAATTTCTTCATTGCCGTTCAATAGCACATTATCATCAGCATATTCACTATTTACAGCTACTGCCAATGAATTCAATTTAGAAAATTCAGGATACGATTTAATAAGTTGTTTTTTTAGTTCGGCAACATTTACAGGCTTAAATTCATCAGAAAAGCTAACTTCAGAACTACCTACAATATCTTTTGTTATGCCAAAAAAAAGTACATTCATATCCCTTTAAAAATTAGATAAATTCCAAGTTAGGTATAAAAAATAAGGTGCCATAAAAATGGCACCTATTTTAAAAAAATTATATGATTTTGAGAAAAGCCTTACTCTACAAATACGGCATTCTCAGGTGCGGCATAAAAGTCAAGTGGTTTAGCGTCTGTAGATAAACTAGCATTTTCAAAGTTTACGGTTTTAGCTGCTCCTTTAATTTCGCCTTCCTCTACTTTATGCCATGTAATTGATTTCGGCAACGAAACGGCATCAACTTTTACCCAATCGGCATAATTTATCCAATTTACTTTAGTAGACGGTTCACCACTAAAATAGGTCATGGTATACCCTAACCATCTCATTTCATATGTTTTTGCATCATAATGAATGTAGTACTCATCTGTAGAAGAAGCTCCTACTCCGCTATTATATGAAATCTTATATCCTGGGTATGAAACTCCATTATAAACCAACGCATCAACTTCTTCATATTTTATTCCGTCATCTGACAATACAAATGGCATTGCGTAGAAGTAGAACATTAAATTATGATAGAATTTTGGCTTGCCTTCATAATTACCGGTGTTGTCTAAAAGCCAAACTTCTCCGTTATAGCCAAGTGTGTAATCTGGTGTAGAAATTTTATCGAATCTTTTTTGAATGTCAATAGTTTGTATTTCGTTGAATTTCTCATTAGGCATTTCAAAATTCAATGTTTTATACCCTTTCCAGGCATTTAAGCCACCATGAGCTTCAAATACTTTATTTAATTCCGTAGGATATTTATCTAAATTTACCTTAACAGCCACTTCTTCAACAGCATCGGTAATCATTTCTTTTTTAGGTGCTTCTTTACATGAAAATATAGCCAAGGCTAAAACCAAAAGGTAAAATTTACTCATCATTTCAATTAATTATTTATTATTTTTTGAAATCGCTTAGTCGATAAAATATAACGGACTTACCAAATTGAACTATTTTTGTAGCACATGCAAGAAACAAAACACATAAGCAGCCTACAAAACCAGCTCATTAAAAAGGTTTTACTCTTAAAAGAAAAATCTAGGGAGCGCAAAAAAACGGGACTTTTTGTGTTAGAAGGTTTGCTTGAACTTCAATTAGCCATTGGTGCGCAATATAAAATAGAGACGATTTTATACTGCACAGATATTCTAGAAAATGCCAATGAAAATGCTATTTTAAAATCATTCACAAGTGAAGAACTGATTTCAGTAAGCTTAGATGTTTATAAAAAAATAGCCTACCGAGATACCACCGAGGGTATTATAGCAATCGCCAAAAGCAAAGACCACCAACTTTCGACATTGAAATTCGAGACTAAGAATCCGCTGGTTCTTATCGCCGAGGCTCCTGAAAAACCTGGTAATATAGGCGCATTACTAAGAACTGCAGATGCAGCAAATTTAGACGCTGTTTTAATCGCAAACCCGAAAACAGATTTATACAATCCGAATATTATAAGATCCAGCGTAGGATGCCTTTTTTCTAGAAATGTAAAAATGGGCAGTACTACTGAAATTATATCCTATTTAAAGAAAGAAGGATTTCAGATATTCTGTGCTGCACTTTCAGCATCTAAAGATTATACGACAGTTGATTTTAAAGAACCTACCGCAATAGTAGTAGGTACAGAACATTCAGGACTAAGTGATGAATGGCTTGAAAACAGCACTCAGAACATCATAATACCTATGGAAGGTAAAATAGATTCTATGAACGTTTCGGTATCTGCAGCAATACTTATCTTTGAAGCGAAACGACAGCGAAAAATAAACAAGTAACATATATACTTTTTATAGTACAGTTTTCGTTTGCAACTACACTATATGGATAAAACATTCGTCTTTTATTGTATCCTTTTCATTTTGATTGCAGAATTCATACTTGCTACTGTAATGAATTATTTGAACGCAAAACGATTTAAAGACCCTATTCCAGAAGATTTAAATGATGTTTACAATGCTGAGGAATATGAAAAATCTCAGGCATATAAATTAACCAATTACAAGTTTGGTGTTTTTACCTCTATTTTTTCTTTAGTATTAATTTTAGCCTTTTTATTTTTCGGCGGATTTGCTTGGGTAGATAATGTTGCTCAAAATATCAGCGAGAACATTATTATACAGGCGCTAGTATTCTTTGGTATTATTATGTTAGGAAGCGATATTCTCAACATCCCCTTTTCATACTACCAAACCTTTGTAATCGAAGAAAAATTCGGATTCAACAAAACCACAAAAACGACATTTTTAATTGACAAATTAAAGAAATGGGCAATGACCATTATTTTTGGCGGCGCAATTCTATCGTTAGTCATTTGGTTTTTTGAATGGGCAGGCACTAACTTTTGGGTGTATACCTGGGCATTTGTAGCGGTATTCACCTTATTCATGAATTTATTCTACAGTAAATTAATTGTGCCTTTGTTCAACAAACAAGAGCCTTTAGAAGCTGGCAGTTTAAAAGAAAAAATAGAAAATTACGCAGCTCAGGTAGGTTTTGACCTTCAAAACATTTTTGTCATTAATGGATCCAAACGATCTACAAAAGCAAATGCTTATTTCTCGGGCTTCGGAAAAGAGAAGCGCGTAACCCTATATGATACTTTGATCAATGATTTAGAAGAAGAAGAAATTGTTGCTGTTTTAGCCCATGAAATAGGGCATTATAAACGAAAACACGTCATATTTAATTTAGCCACATCAATAGTACTAACAGGTGTAATGTTATTTATACTGTCATTATTTATTAATAACCCTGAAGTTTCTTTGGCAATAGGTGTAGACAGACCAAGTTTTCATGCCGCATTAATCGGTTTCGGAATCTTATACAGTCCCATTTCAGAAATCACCGGGTTATTAATGAATTATTATTCAAGAAAATTCGAGTATCAAGCAGATGACTATGCAAAGACCACTTACGCAGCCTTGCCATTAGTGACTTCTTTAAAAAAACTATCAAAAAACAGTCTTAGTAACTTGACTCCGCATCCTGCATATGTTTTCATGCACTATTCCCATCCTCCACTTATTGACCGCATACGTAATTTAAAGGCATAATTTTTGTTGCCCATCATATAAGATTATCTTATTTTTAATCTAGTATGACACAGGTAGAAATAGAAGAGGAAAATAAGCTTATAGCTCACGAGTATAAAGAATTACTACGTATTAGTTATCAAACCTTAACAGATGAGGATAAAAAACTAATACGAAGTGCTTTTGAGATAGCTGTTGATGCGCACAAAACTCAACGAAGAAAATCTGGCGAAGCCTATATTTTTCACCCTATAGCTGTAGCAAAAATTGTGGCATCAGAAATTGGTCTAGATGCTGTATCTATTGCCTCTGCCCTACTACATGATGTTGTAGAAGATACCGAATATACCTTAGATGATATTGACCGCATGTTTGGTGAAACCGTGGCACGTATTGTTGACGGACTCACAAAAATATCGCATTTAAAGAAAGACATGAACATCTCTCAACAGGCAGAGAATTTCAGAAAAATGCTCTTGACTTTAAATGATGATGTAAGGGTAATCATTATTAAAATTGCAGATAGATATCACAATATGCTCACTATGGATTCTATGCCAGAGCATAAGCAAGTGAAAATTGCTTCTGAAACCTTATACATATATGCCCCTTTAGCACATAGAATAGGGCTTTACAATATTAAAACGGAATTAGAAGACTTAAGCTTAAAGTATACTGAACCTGAGGTCTATAAGTCTATTAAAGATAAAATAGAAGATAGCAAGGAAGATCAGCAAGCATATATCGATGCCTTTTCGGACACTATTGACAATTCCCTTAAAAAAGAAGGACTCAATTATATTATAAAAGGGAGGATGAAGTCTATCTTCTCTATGCGTAAAAAGATGATTGCCCAGAATGTCACTTTTGAGGAAATCTATGATAAGTTTGCAATTCGAATTATCTATAAGTCCGATGTACAGAACGAGAAGTTTCTTGCTTGGAAAATTTATTCTATCGTAACTGATCACTTTACCCCTAACCCTGTTCGATTAAGAGATTGGATCTCATCACCTAAATCTACGGGTTACGAAGCCTTACACATCACCGTAATGGGACCTAAAGGAAAATGGGTAGAAGTACAGATCAGAAGTGAACGCATGCACGAAATAGCGGAGAAAGGTTATGCAGCACACTTTAAATACAAGCATGGCAATCAAAAAGAACAGGGTATTGAAATTTGGTTGAACAAGCTTCAAGAAGCATTAGAAAACGCCAATACCAATGCAGTAGATTTTGTTGAAGAATTCAAGCTCAACCTGTATTCTAAAGAGATATTTGTATTTACCCCTAAAGGAGAATTAAAATCTTTACCAAAAGGCGCTACTCCCTTAGATTTTGCATTTAGCATACATACCGAAGTAGGTATGCGCACAAGAGGCGCTAAAGTCAATGGTAAATTAGTACCATTGAATACTACCCTATCTAGTGGAGACCAACTTGAAATTATCACTTCTGACCAAGCAAAACCAAATCAAAACTGGTTAGACTATGCTACAACCGCACGGGCTAGAGCAAAAATTAAATCTGTTTTAAGGGAAGAGAAAAAATCTGTTGCCGAAGACGGAAAAGAAATTTTACGTCGTAAGTTAAAATCACAAAAAATAACGCTGAACGAAGATTCCATAAATAAAATGGTCACCTTCTTTAAGCTTAAAACAAGTTTAGATTTATTTTATAGAGTTGGTATTGGATCGATAGACAATGCCATGCTTAAAGATTTTGCTTCATCTTACAGTAATGCGTTCATTAGTTTCTTCAAGAACCGAATGCGCAAAACGCCGATACCAGAAGATATCAATAGAGATGAGATTACCTCTAAGTATGATATGTTGGTTTTTGGCAAAGAAGAAGAAAAGTTAGAATATAAACTCTCTTTATGCTGTAACCCAATACCCGGCGATGATGTATTTGGTTTTGTTAGTGTATCTGAAGGTATAAAGGTTCACAAAAAGAACTGTCCTAATGCTATCTCTTTACAATCTAATTATGCCTACCGCATTATTAGCGCTAAATGGATAGATTCTTCTCAGCAAGAATACCAGGCAGATATTGTATTAACGGGTATTGACAACATGGGGTTAGTGAGCGATATTACAGAAGTAATTTCTGATATTATGCACGTAAATATGCGTAATTTAAATTTCAGTACAGATGGTGGCACCTTTAAAGGTAAAATTACCGTGGTGGTCAAAAACAAGGCAGTATTAAAAAAGCTGACCGATAATTTAATGAACATCAACGGTATTGATAAAGTTACTCGTATTTAGAAAAAGGAAATTAAAATTTAACTGTACCTTTGTGTATTAATGTAGTAAATATGTCTTCTGATAAAAATCAAGAAATTGTAAAAAACGTCTTCACAACCTTTTTGGAGGACAAAGGGCATAGAAAAACACCTGAACGCTACGCCATACTCCAAGAAATCTACGAAAGTGAAGAGCATTTTGATATAGAATCACTCTATATTAAAATGAAAAATAAAAATTATCGCGTTAGCAGGGCTACTTTATACAATACCATAGAACTTTTATTAGATTGTAAATTGGTACGCAAGCACCAGTTTGGTAAAAATCAGGCACAATACGAAAAGTCATATTTCGACCGTCAGCATGATCATGTTATTCTAACCGATACCGGCGAGGTAATGGAATTTTGTGATCCTAGAATTCAAACTATAAAGAAAACAATCGAAGAAGTTTTTGATATTACCATAAACACACATTCCCTTTATTTTTACGGGACTAAAAATACTCCTGCAAAAGATGCAGGCAAAAGAGAAATTAAAGAGAACTAACCAAGTATATAATATTTAGATGGCAGTAGATTTATTGTTAGGCCTACAATGGGGTGACGAAGGAAAGGGAAAAATTGTTGATGTATTAACTCAAGATTACGACATTATTGCGCGTTTTCAAGGTGGTCCAAATGCTGGTCATACTTTAGAATTCGACGGAATAAAGCACGTGCTACACACAATCCCTTCAGGAATTTTTCATAAAAATGCAGTGAATGTAGTTGGTAACGGTGTTGTTATCGATCCTGTTATTTTCCAGAAAGAATTAGATGCATTGAAGAAATTTAATTTAGATGTAAAGTCTAAATTATTCATTTCAAGAAAAGCACATTTAATTTTACCAACGCACCGTTTGTTAGATGCAGCTTCTGAGGCATCTAAAGGAAAAGCAAAAATTGGTTCTACGTTAAAAGGAATTGGTCCGACTTACATGGACAAAACTGGTAGAAACGGTATGCGAATCGGTGACTTAGAATTAAGCGATTGGAAAGAAAAATACCGTAACCTAGCGAACAAGCACGAAGCAATGATCAGCTTTTACGATGTAGATATTCAGTATGATCTTGCCGAGTTAGAAACAGACTTCTTTAAAGCTGTAGAAGATTTAAAACAATTGACTTTCATTGATAGCGAAGAATATTTATACCAAGCACAAAAAGCAGGTAAAAAAATATTGGCAGAAGGTGCTCAGGGATCATTATTGGATATTGATTTTGGAACATACCCATTTGTAACTTCATCGAATACAACTGCTGCAGGTGCTTGTACAGGTCTTGGTGTTGCACCAAACCAAATTGGTGCCGTAAAAGGTATTTTTAAGGCATATACTACAAGAGTTGGTAGCGGACCCTTCCCAACCGAACTTTTCGATGAAGATGGTGAAACTATGGGTCGCGTAGGTAATGAATTTGGTGCTACTACCGGTAGACCAAGACGTTGTGGTTGGTTAGATTTAGTGGCTCTAAAATACGCTGTTCGTGTAAACGGAGTTACTGAATTAATGATGATGAAAGGCGATGTACTTAGCGGATTCAAAAAATTAAAAGTTTGTACCGCATATAATTACAAGGGCAAGCAAATAGAACATTTTCCATATAATATCGAGGCAGAAAATGTTACCCCCGTTTATTTAGAAATGGATGGTTGGAAAGAAGATCTAGCAAAAATGACTTCTGCCAATCAATTACCAAAAGCACTTAATGATTATATAGCATTTCTTGAAAAAGTATTAGAAGTGCCAATTAAGATTGTTTCTGTAGGTCCAGATAGAACTCAGACGATTTTAAGATAGACATTTAGCGACTAGAATAGGTTGTTCAACTTACAGGAATGGCGATATAGGGAAATACCTTTATCGCCATTCTTTTTTTTTGTAATTTCAGTACTATGTAAAATTTAAATTTTTACAATTCAACAACAGTTAAAAACTACATCTCTCAAGAATGAAAAAAACCACCTATGCTACACTATTCATTCTACTGTTTTTTGCTATTGCATGCAAAACAGAAACTAAAGAAAAAGTACAAGAAACTGCCACCACCGAACGGCAAACAAAAGGAGAATGGATTACTTTATTCGATGGTAAAACCACCAAAGGTTGGCGAGCCTATAACGGCAAAGAGCTGCCCCCTGGGTGGATTGCCAAAGATGGAGAATTACAATTCGATACTGAATTAGGAAAAGAGCAAGACTACACCGGTGGCACTGATATTATTTATGGCGCAGAAGAGTTCGACAATTTCGAACTATATGTAGAATGGAAATTACCAAAGGGTGGCAATAGCGGTATTTTCTACCACTTAAAAGAAGGCTATGATAGTCCGCCAGAAGTTTCACCAGAGTATCAATTGATCGATGATGAAAATTACGCTAGCATTCATGATTTAACCGATTATAACTTAAGTTTAGGCTACACTGACAAACCAGAAGAATTAAAACCCCTTCAACAAACAGCTTCTGATTATGCTATGCATGCGGCTGACCCTGAAGGCAAAATATTGAATCCTGTTGGAGAATGGAATACTACTAAAATCATTTTCACACCTGAGCAAGTGGAGCATTGGCTGAACGGCAAAAAAGTTGTGTCATTTGTACCTTAGAATGAAGCTTGGTACGCCAAAAAAAATTCGGACAAATGGAAAAATAGTGAAGATTACGGTAAATTTAAAACTGGCTTTATTGGCTTCCAAGATCATTCTAGCCCCATCTGGTTCAGAAATATAAAAATCAAAAAACTATAACCACCTCACCGATGAACAAAAGAGACTTTATAAAAAACGCAGCGGCATTGTCCACATTTGTATTATTACCATCAGGACTTTGGTCTTGTAAAAAGGAAGAAAAAGTATTAACCAGACTTCGTACTGCGCATATTGGTGTTGGCAATATGGGAGCTGAAGATTTAAAGGCAATTTCTTCTCATAGCAAAGTTGATGTAACCGTATTGTGCGACGTAGATGCAAATAACTTGGCAGAAGCTAAAAAGCTACATCCAAATGCAAAAACATATACCGATTACAGAGTGATGTTAAAAGAAATGGGCGATGAAATTGATGCTGTTGTTGTTTCTACGCCTGATCACACACACGCCCCTGCTTCAATGATGGCAATGGAAATGAACAAACCAGTGTATTGCCAAAAACCATTAACGCATTATGTATCTGAGGCTAGAGCCATGAACAAACTAGCAGCAGAAAAAGGCTTAGTTACCCAAATGGGAATTCAGGTACACTCCTTTTACGATTACAAACTGGCAACCCTATTAATACAATCTGGTATTATTGGCAAAGTACATACCGTACGTGCATGGTCGCCGAAAGATTGGGGCTATGATGGTGCCGAACCAACAGGCTCAGACCCAGTACCAGAATCTTTAGATTGGAATTTATGGCTAGGCACTTCAGCAGAAAGACCATACAAAGAAGGTTTTTATCACCCAGGTAATTGGAGAAAATTAGTTGATTATGGCTGTGGTACGTTAGGTGATATGGGCGTTCATATTTTCGATACTCCGTATAACGCCTTAGACCTTCAAGTTCCAATGACCATTAAAAATGAATGTAGAGAACCAAACGGATTCGGTTTTCCGCAAAACAATATTGTTACTTATGAATTCCCGCAAACGGCTTACACAACTGAAACATTAAAATGGGTTTGGTATGATGGACCTGGAGCACCTAAAGACCATGTAGATTTAATTCTACCAGGGGCTGAGAACATGGCAGATTCAAAAGAAACTTCTGAAGATTCTATGGCAGATAAATTGTCGCTAGAAACTAAAACTGCTGGAGAAGGTACATTACCAGACCAGGGCGCTATGTTCATTGGTGAAAAAGGTAGACTATTACTGCCACACTTTATGCAACTACCAAAGAAGATAGTAGATGGTGAATATGTAGACATTTCAGCAGAAATAGAAGCTGTAGAAAAAGCAAATAATATGGGCAAACCAATTCGCGATTATGATTTGGAAGGACCTAAACATTACCACCAATTTGTAGATGCTTGTTTGGGCACTGGTGAAACTACCGCACCATTTTCATATGCATCTAGACTTACTGAAACTATTTTACTAGGTGTTATCGCTGGCAGATTCCCTAATCAAGTTTTACATTGGGACAGTGAAAATGCTAAATTTGCAGAAGAAGAGGCAAATGCTTTCTTAGCAGGCGATTATAGAAACTTTTAATTCATATTTAAAAATAAAAAAACCACTTTCGAGTGGTTTTTTTATATGTATAATTTACTATGCCGATTAAAAAGCAGTGAATTCGAAGAGCATTTAATAATTAGCAAAATCATATGGTTTTAATACAAATACTGGTTGGGAAGTAAAATAAACAAAAGCACTTTTCGTATTAAAATCCCAAAAGTATCTTAAGCATGACAAGGCTCCTTTAAAATGTCCTATTTTTGAAAAAATTTTTAGGTTGAAAAAGATATATTCAGTTGTTCTTTTATTCTTTGCATGTACTCTTTTTGGTTATGCCCAGCAAGATGTTGCCCAAGAAGAATCAAAACAAATTAATATTGTCTATGGTGCCAACTTCACAAAAAATGAAGCTGAATACCCAGGTGCATCTATATTTAGTAAAGATGACCGACAAGTACAATTTGAACATCAAGGTGCCGACTTATGGTGCGACGTTGCTATATACTACCAATTAGAGAACCGATTAGAAGCCATAGGAAATGTTGTTCTGAAGCAAGGTGACTCCGTCGAAATGACGAGTAAAAAAATCAACTATTTAGGTGATATAAAATTGGCAAAAGCATGGGGCAATGTTGTTCTTACAAATTCAGACATGACGCTCAGAACAGACACCCTTCGTTTAGATCGCGAAAAGCAGGAAGCTTTTTATCAAGATAATGGCACTGTAATAGATTCTGCCAATACCTTGACCAGTAAAATTGGCAAGTATTTTATGGAGCTAAAAAAGTATCAATTTTTAGATAGTGTACATGTTAAGAATCCGGAATATACTTTAGACTCTGAACAGTTAGATTACTACACCACTTCTAAGAATGCATACATGTACGGTCCGTCCACCATTAATGGCGAGACTTACAAAATATATTGTGAAAGAGGGTTTTATAATACTAAAATTGAAAGCGGCTACGGTATTAAAAACACGCGAATAGATTATAATAACAGAATTATTGAAGGTGATAGTGTGTACTTTAACAAAGCAAAAGAATTTGCATCTGCTACTAATAATATCACTGTAACAGACACTATTAATAACGGAATAATTAGAGCGCATTACGCAGAAGTTTACAAGGCAAAAGATTCTGTTTTTGCTACCCGAAGAGCGGTTTCTATCTCAGTACAAGAAAGAGATTCACTTTACGTACATGGCGATACCTTGATGGTAACCGGTAAACCAGAGAATAGAATTCTACGCGCTTTTAGAAATGCAAAATTCTACAAAACCGATTTAAGCGGCAAATGCGATAGCATACACTCTGCCCAAACCACAGGTATTACGCAATTAATTAAAAATCCGATTATTTGGAACGGTGCCAACCAAATGACAGGCGATAGCATTCACCTAAAATCGAACTTAGAAACCGAAAAACTAGATTCGCTTAAAGTATTACAAAATGCATTTATTATTTCGTTAGATAGTGTCAGCATGACGGGCTACAACCAAGCAAAAGGGATTAACCTTTACGGTCAGTTTATAGAAAACGAATTAAAGATTATCGACCTAGTTCAGAATACAGAAGTAGTATACTATATGTATAATGATGATGACGAACTTATTGGCATCGATAAAACGGTATGCAGTAAAATACGCATCACCATGGCAGAAAATGATATCGAAGATCTTACATTTTACACAGATCCCGACGGCGATATTTTTCCTGAAAAAGATTTGCCTGAGAATAGTAGAATATTAAAAGGCTTTATTTGGCGCGGCGATGAGCGTATTCTTACCAAAGAAGATATTTTTGACGAAGACGATAACAACTTAAAACTTGTTGTTATTAACGGCATTGACAACCCTATTGATATTGATGCCGAAGAGCAACAACGAAGCAAAAATGCTACCGACCCTATTAACAATATTCCAGGGCAGGATAAAGCAACAGATCCGAAAAAATCTGGGAATCCGAAAAAAATAAAATAAGTCTTTGACATGAATAAAGACTTTCTACAATATCAAGCTCAAACCTCTCCTTACCCATTAGGGATGGAAGTATCTCATGCCAGTGGCAGTTATATTTATGATACCAATGGCAATGCACATCTAGATTTTGTTGCAGGTGTCTCAGCATGTACACTTGGTCATTGCCACCCAGAAGTGGTTGACGCAATAAAAAATCAGGTAGAAAAGTATATGCATGTTATGGTATATGGCGAATATTCGCAATCACCTGCAACAACGTATACTAAATTACTGGCAGATAATTTACCAGAACCTTTAGAGGTAACCTATTTGGTAAATTCAGGAACCGAAGCTATAGAAGGCGCATTAAAATTGGCTCGCAGATATACTGGTCGTTCTCAAATAATAGCTGCAAAATCTGCCTATCATGGTAATACCATGGGTAGTCTAAGTTTAATGGATTTCGAAGAGCGTAAAAGTGTATTTAGACCTTTGCTGCCTGATATTTATCATATTGATTTCAACAACGATAAAGATTTAGAGAAAATTACCAACAAAACTGCATGTGTAATATTAGAGACCATACAAGGTGGTGCTGGTTTTATACTCCCAAAAAACGATTATCTAAAGAAAGTTAAAGCACGCTGCGAAGAAATGGGTGCATTACTTATACTAGATGAAATACAGCCAGGTTTCGGCAGAACAGGAAAGTTATTCGCCTTTGAACATTTTGATTGTGTTCCCGATATTTTAGTTATTGGCAAAGGCATGGCATCTGGTTTGCCTGTTGGTGCATTCACAGCAAGCAAAGAGATTATGCATACGTTGAGTGAGAATCCGAAAATGGGTCATATTACTACATTTGGCGGTAATCCTGTAATTGCAGCATCAAGTTTGGCAACTCTGAACGTACTATTGAATTCCAATTTAATAGCCGAAACGTTAAGAAAAGAAACACTTTTTAAATCGTTATTAAAACATCCGAAGATAAAAGAAATTAGAGGTAGAGGTTTAATGCTTGCTTTACTAATGGATACACCAGAAACAGCTAATGAACTGGTATTACGAGCAAAAGAGAAAAACCTAATTCTATTCTGGCTACTGTTCGAAAATAGAGCCGTACGTATTTCTCCGCCGTTAACCATTTCAGATAAAGAAATTAAAGAAGGCTGCGCAATAATTTTAGCACTTCTTAACTCCATGTAAATCAACGTTGTTAACTAATTTGTTAATAATATCGATTGCTAAGATGGCTGAAACCCCATACAATCACTTACTTTTAAAATATCTTGTAAAACCAAAAAGTTCCTATGGCGTTAGAATCTAACGAGAGACCGGACAAGCCAATTACAAAATTCGAATCAATGTTGAAGACAGACGATGTCTATTTCTTTGATGCTGAAGATTTTGAGGATATTGTGCACCACTACCTAAATCATGGGAAGATTTCTTTGGCTAAAAAAGGAATTAAAATAGGCCTACAGCAACACCCAGCTTCAATAGAATTGAAATTACTTCAGGTTGAAGTCATGGTTTTCGAAAATCAGATGGAAAAAGCTGAAGCACTTTTAGATGAACTACAACGATTAGATAAACACAACGATGAAATTTATATTCAACGTGCAAATATCTTTTCGAAACGAGATGATCACGAAGGTGCCATTGATTTGCTGCAAAAAGCATTAAGCTTCACGGATAATAGTTTTGATATTTATAGCCTCTTGGGCATGGAGTATCTGTTTATGGACAACTTCAAAAATGCCAAAGAGAGCTTTATGAAATGTGTAGAGTTCGACGAAGAAGATTATTCTTCACTTTACAATGTGGTGTATTGTTTTGAGTTTCTTGAAGATTATGATGGTGCCATTATTTATTTAAACGGTTATTTAGAAAACAACCCATATTGCGAAGTTGCGTGGCATCAGTTAGGTAAACAATATTATTATAAACATATGTTTACCGAAGCCTTAACAGCTTTTGATTTTGCCATTATTTCTGATGATACTTTTATAGGTGCTTACTTTGAAAAAGGTAAAGTACTAGAAAAATTAGGAAGGCATAAAGAGGCTATTGAAAATTACGAGACGACCATTTCTATTGAGGACCCAACCTCTCATGCATTTTTGAGAATAGGAAAATGTTACGAAAAGTTGAAAGATACCGAGATGGCAAAATACTATTTCTACCAAACCGTTCATGAAGATCCGTTATTAGATAAAGGCTGGCTCGCGATAACAAATTTATATTACAGTATTAAAGATTTTGAAAAGGCGATTTTTTACATCAATAAAGCGCTGAATATAGATGGTGAAAATCCGCAATACTGGAAAAAATGTGCCAATATTCATATGGCGCTAAAAAACTATGACCAAGCAGATTTCGCTTTTAAACAAGCGGTAGATTTAGGCAACTTTGAATTGGAAACTTGGTTGAACTGGGCAGAAGTAGTGCATATTAATGGAGAAGAAGCAGCGGCAGTGGAAATTTTAACTCAAGGAAGAGAATTTTATCCTGATAATTTGAAGCTATTATATAATTCTGTAGGTTATTTATTATTGGCCGAAGATCCAATTAACGCACGTATTATGTTAATGGATGCATTGAAAATTGACAAGAAGCTAAAAAAACTACATTTGTTCACTGAAAATTTTCCAGAATATGGCAAGTCTGAATGGACACAAGAAATTGTAAGAAAATACAATAAAACCTCATAGAAAAGGTTCTACATTTCATGGACAATAGAAAACTTAAAGATTATACATTCATATCTCTAAAAGGTATGGCAATGGGTATTGCAGAATTAGTACCAGGCGTATCTGGTGGCACAATAGCTTTTGTTACAGGTATATACGAAGAATTCATTACTTCAATCAATAACGTCAACCTTACTACTCTAAAAGTTTTAAAAGAAGAAGGTTTTAAAAAGTTCTGGGAGAAGTTAAATGGCAATTTTCTATTAGCCTTGGTCTTGGGTATGATGATTAGCATTTTCTCGCTATCAAAAGTCATTGCTTGGTTATTAGAAGAACACCCAATTATAACATGGTCTTTCTTTTTCGGTTTGGTATTGGCAAGTGTCATTTTTGTGGCCAAATCGATAAAAAAATGGAATCTGCTAGCGATTATATTATTTGTAATAGGTACTGCAAGTGCTTTCTATATTACTACCCTACCCCCTTCTGCTAGTTCTGGTAGTCTACCATTTATATTTTTATCAGGTGCCATAGCAATCTGCGCCATGGTATTACCAGGTATTTCCGGTTCTTTTATATTGGTATTGTTAGGCTCGTACAAAACTGTATTAGAAGCTGTTAATGAAAGAGATTTTGGTATTGTTATCACTTTTGCATTTGGTGCTGCCTTCGGAATTTTAAGTTTTGCACGAGTTTTAAAGTGGATGTTCACCAATTATAAAGATGCGACACTTGCCGTGTTAACAGGGTTTATTTTAGGATCGTTGAACAAAATATGGCCATGGAAGAATATTATTGAGATTATTCAGATTGGTAAAAAAGAAATTATAATCGACGAAAACATCTCACCTTTCGCTTTTCAAGGTGATAATCAATTAACCTTTGCTATTGTAGCCGCTGTAATAGGTTTTTCTCTTATTTTTATATTAGAAAAATCAGCTTCTAAGAAGTAAAGCGAAAACCTACATGAACGAACCCCGATCCTTTACCGATAAATTTTTCTTGGTCGTAAAGGGACTTTGCATGGGTGCTGCCAATAAAGTACCTGGTGTATCTGGTGGTATTGTTGCCTTTGTAGGTGGTTTTTACGAAGAATTCATTTATTCCCTTCAAAAAATAAATGCAAAAGCCTTTAAGCTTCTTATTAATGGTAGACTTAAAAGTTTCTATCAGTATATAAATGGAACTTTTTTAACACTACTGATTTTCGGTATGCTTGTTAGCTATTTCAGCATTTCGAAAATATTAGATTATTTTTTAGTAACACATGAACTGTATGTGTGGTCTGCTTTTTTTGGTATGATCCTCGGCTCTATTTACTACATAGGCAAAGATTTCGATTACTGGAAAAAGAAAACCTTTACCGCTGCTATTATTGGCTTAAGTGTCGGTGTAGCCATTAGTTTTCTTAGTCCGGCGAAAGAAAACGACAACCTACTATTCATCTTTTTATGTGGTATGATCAGTGTGTCGGGTATGACATTGCCTGGACTTTCGGGTTCCTTCATATTAATTCTATTAGGTAATTACGTGTTACTATTAGTAGATTCTGTAAATGCCTTATATGATACTTTCTCCGAAATATTAATGGGTGATTTTAGTTTTACCACTAATACAGAAAGATTACATACCCTTAAAATTTTAGCCGTTTTCACTTTAGGTTCTGCAACGGGTTTAGTTACTTTATCTCATGTATTGACATTCGTACTAAAACATTATAAGCACGTTACAACAGCTATTATATTGGGATTCATTACTGGTTCGCTAGGGGTTGTTTGGCCTTGGAAAAAAACTATTTTCAAAACGGGAATAGATGGGGAGACCATTTTAGACTCTAACGGAAAAGGTATAATAATGAACTACGAACGGTTTTTACCAGATATGACCACCGTAGAAAACTGGACGGCTATTTTCTTAATTATATTTGGCATTAGTATTTTACTACTTTTAGATTGGTATGGAAAAAACAGAAAGACAGAAAGTTAACTACGGCTTAATAGGAAAAGATATTTCTTATTCATTTTCAAGAGGATATTTTAAAAAGAAGTTCGAAGATATGGGATTGGATAATTGCTCGTATCAAAACTTCGATTTACAATCTATTTCAGAATTTCCGACCATTTTTAAAAAAGCTGAAAATGTACAAGGGCTGAATATTACCATTCCGTATAAAGAAGAAATAATGGCTTTTTTAGACGATATCGATATTGCAGCCAAAAAGATAGGTGCGGTAAATACCATAAAATTTAGCAAGAATGGTATAATTGGCTTCAATACTGATGCCTACGGATTTCAAAAATCACTTGAACCCCATTTAAAGAAACATCATAAAAAAGCACTGATTTTAGGTACCGGCGGGGCATCAAAAGCTGTGGCATTTATACTTGAAGAACTAGGTGTGACATTTTCGTTTGTTTCTAGAAGTGGTAAAAATGATGGGTATACCTATAATGAACTGACCGATGATATCATAGCTGAATATACCCTGATTATTAATTGTTCTCCGGTAGGTACTTTCCCTAAAATAGAAGAGAAACCTGCTATTCCGTATTCGAAAATTAGTGAAGCACATCTACTTTTTGACCTCATTTATAATCCAGAAGAAACCGCGTTTTTATCTGCAGGTAAAGCTAATGGTGCATCGATTTGTAACGGACATCGAATGCTAGAGTTTCAAGCCGAAAAATCTTGGGAAATCTGGAACCAGTAACCTTCTGTTCTTAAACTTCTCTTTTGGCAATACATTTCAAATTCTTGATTTCCTTTAAAAAGTACTCAATTACGTTTAGCTAAAAAGAACAATCAATTCTTTGCCAATCGTAGGGTTGTCACTATCTTGTAAACATATAATTTAGGATTATGTCTGAGGATAAAGAACAACAATTAACAGAGAATTCAATAGATGAAAAAACTGTAACAGAAACTGCTGAAAACACAGTGGAAGAAACAGTTGATTCTGTTGAAGAATCGACAGTGGTAGAAGTCGAAACATCAACTAAATCTAATGAAGAGTCAGTAGAAGCCGATGTTATGGATGAAATTGACGATTCTAATGCTGAAGACGCTGAAGATACCGATACTGAAAAAAGGCATGCAATACCAATGCCTGATTACCATGAAATGAGCATGGAAAATTTGGTGGGTGAACTACAGCGATTAGTAAATAATGAAAAGGTTCAGTCCATTAGAAAGCATGTTGATACTATTAAAGATGAGTTCAACCAAAAATTTGATGAACTTCTAGAAGAAAAGAAAGAAGAATTCATTTCTAACGGAGGTAATGAAATTGATTTCAGATATAATTCAGTTGACAAAAAACAGTTTAACGAAGTATATACAGACTACAGAGATAAACGCAATCAACATTACAAAAGCTTAGAAAAAAGTCACAAAGAGAATCTTGCCTATAGATTAGACCTTATTGAGCAGTTGAAATCTCTTGTAAATGTTGAGGAAGATATAAATACGACTTACAATAATTTTAAGGATATACAGGCGAAATGGCGCCATGCAGGTGCTATTCCAAGAGCAGATTACACTAATGTTTGGAAGACCTATCACCATCACATAGAAATATTTTACGACTTCTTAAATATTAATAGAGACTTAAGAGATTTAGATTTTAAGCATAATTTAGAAGAGAAAACTAAAATTGTGGCAAGAGCTGAAGAGCTTTCAAAAGAGCCCGATCTAAATAGAGCTTTTAGAGAATTACAGGTATTACATAAAATCTGGAAAGAAGATTTAGGCCCTGTAGGTAAAGATCATAGAGAAGCTATTTGGGATAGTTTTAGTGCTGCAACCAAAATTATTCATGAAAGAAGACAAGATTACTTTAAGAATCTTGACCAGATAAAAGAAGAAAACTTAGCACGCAAACAGGCAATTATTGCCGAAATTAACGAACTAAGTACAAATGTTTCAAGTAATCATGGAACGTTACAGCAGCAGATTAAAAAATTAGAAGAATTAAGGGAAGCTTTTTTCAAAGCTGGGCAGGTACCTCAAAAATTAAATTCTAAAACTTGGAATAGTTTTAAAGGAGCCGTTCGTGCATTCAACCAAAATAAAAATGCGTTCTACAAAAATCTTAAAAAAGACCAACAAGAAAATTTAGACAAAAAGAGAGCGCTTTTAGAAATCGCGAATACCATAAAAGATAGCGATGATTGGGATGCTACCACGGCAGAAATGAAACGCATTCAAGGGCAATGGAAAAAAATAGGGCATGTTCCAAGAAAATACTCAGACAAATTATGGAAAGAGTTTAAAACAGCTTGTAATCACTATTTCGACAAGTTAAACGCTCTTAAAAATGATGCCTTTAAGGAAGAGGAAGCCAATTTTAAACAGAAAGAAGAATGTATTGATCGTCTTAAAGCCTTTGAATTAAGTGGCGATAAAACGAAAGATCTATCTGCAATAAAGAAATTTTCTGAAGAATGGAAAACATATGGTAGAGTCCCGTTTAAAAAGAAAAACATCAATTCAAGATTTGATAAAATCATTGATGCCCTTTACCAAAAAAGTGGCGTAAGTAAGCAAGAGTCAGAATTATTGAAATACGGTAATAAGATTCAACAGCTAAGTGATAATGATAATCAAGAACGTGCAATACAGAATGAGCGTGCATTTATCAGAAAAAAAATAGATGAAAGCAAAGATGAAATAAGACAATTAGAAAACAATTTACAGTTTTTCTCAAATGCATCTGAAAGCAACCCTTTAGTACAAGATGTTATAAAAAGAGTCAACCAGCATAAAGAATCTTTAGCAGCATGGAAAGCTAAATTGAAAAAATTGAACATCTTAAAAAACAACCTGAATAAAGAAGACGAAGAGGTTGAAGAAACTAAAACAGAAGAATAGTTTTAACCATATAAAACAGTTATATAATTATATTAATTTATAGAAAATAAGTTGATATGATTGAAAATTAGAGGATATACACCAATCCGATAATCTAAACGTTTTATATATAAGAAATAACTTACTATTAATATTTTAGTTATCGATTCTATATGGTTAAACCAGAAATACCAACAAACGAACAACAACGTTTAGAAGCTTTAAAAAGCTTTAACGTTCTAGACACCTTAGAAGAGAAAGAATACGATGCCATAACCCGTATTGCAGCAGATATTTGCGATACGCCTATGGCATTAGTTTCTTTAGTAGATGAAGGTAGACAATGGTTTAAATCCCATCATGGTATAGATGCTACCGAAACACCGAGAGATTTAGCGTTTTGCGCGCATGCCATAAACACACCAGACTCTTTATTCGTTGTCAACGATGCCAATAAAGATGATCGTTTTTTTGACAACCCATTAGTAACCGGTGGTCCGTCAGTGCAGTTTTATGCCGGCGCCCCTTTGAATACCAAAGATGGTGAATCTATAGGTACATTATGTGTTATAGACACCAAACCCAGAAATGAATTCACCGAAAGACAAAGGGCTTCGTTAAAAGATCTTGCCGATCAAGTAATGGCTCAACTAGAACTTAGAAGGCAGAATATTCAACAAAAAATTATCAATGAAGAGTTACGTATAAAGAATGATCAGCTAAAACATTTGTCTTATCGTTTGGCGCATGACATGAAAACTCCCCTTTTGGGCATAAGTTCTGTAGTGGGCTTCATCAAAGAAGATTACTCCGATTTTATTAAGGAAACTGAAATTCCGAATTTCCTAGATATTATCGATAGTAGGGTAGAATATATGGAGTCGTTAGTTAACGGCATCATTAACTATAATGCTATAACCAATGCAGAGATTAATTTACAAGAGTTCGATATCTCAAAAGAGATTACATCAGTGCTCAACAAACAATCTGAAGCTGCCAAGGTACATTTGAAATTAGAAAACGGTAATAAAACTATTACCCACTCCCTCAACAGCTTTCATCAAATATTTAGAGATTTAATTTCTAATAGTATAAAATTCTCTGATAAATCTAACATTGATATATTGGTAGGTTTTAAAGAAGATCAAGATTTCTATACTTTTACCTATGAGGATAATGGCCCCGGAATACCCGAGCGATATTGGGAAAAAGTTTTTGCCCTTTTCGAAAAATTGGGTACAGAAGGCGTCAATGATACTGGTATCGGCTTAACCACTATTAAAGCCCTTATAGATAAACTTGGAGGTACAATTACAATTGGCAAAAGAGAAGACAATAATGAAGGTGTATATTTTAATTTTACCCTTTCTAAAAATATAGGTTAACCATGCTAACCCCTGTCAAATCTTTTTTATGGGTCGTAGTAATCGCATATACTTTTACTGACTTCAGCTCAAAGAAAGATAGTGAAACTACCATAGGCCAATCTCAAATACTACAAAAAGAAGCCTTCTACGTTTTAAATACCAAGTGTAATTTCTGCCATGAGGAAAAGAGGAACAGAACAATCTTCACCCTTGAAAATATGAATACTTTGGCAAAAACTATAGAATACCAAGTATTTACAACTCGAAAAATGCCCAAAGGAAGAAAAAACAAACTATCGTCTTTAGAAGAAGAAAAGTTGAAGAATTGGATGAACTCTCTGCATACACCATAAAAAAATGCCTCTATAATATAGAGGCATTTTTTATATATTCTAAGCAAAAATTACTTCGCTACATTGACAGCTCTTGTCTCACGTATAACCGTAACTTTTACTTGACCAGGATAGGTCATATCTGTCTGTATTTTTTGAGAAATTTCAAAAGACAATTGAGCAGCTCTATCATCATTTACTTTTTCGCTCTCAACAATAACACGAAGCTCTCTACCTGCTTGTATTGCGTAAGCCTTCTGTACACCACTAAAGCCAAATGCAACCTCTTCAAGGTCTTTTAAACGCTGAATGTAAGAATCTAACACCTGTCTTCTTGCACCTGGTCGAGCACCACTAATAGCATCACAAACCTGTACGATAGGTGCAATTAGAGTTTTCATTTCAATTTCATCGTGGTGAGCGCCAATAGCGTTACAAACTTCCTCTTTTTCTCCGTATTTCTCGGCCCATTGCATTCCTAAGATTGCATGTGGAGTTTCTACTTCATTTTCAGTATTCGGCACTTTACCTATATCATGCAAAAGACCTGCACGTTTAGCTATCTTAGGATTCAACCCTAACTCAGCCGCCATAACGCCACAAAGTTTAGCAACTTCTCTAGAGTGTTGTAAAAGATTTTGTCCGTACGAAGAACGATATTTCATTCTACCCACTGCACGAATCAACTCTGGGTGTAACCCGTGAATACCTAAATCTATAACAGTACGCTTACCAATTTCCACGATTTCTGCTTCAATCTGCTTTTCGGTCTTCTTAACGACTTCTTCAATTCTTGCAGGGTGAATTCTACCATCGGTAACTAATTTATGAAGCGAAAGTCTTGCTACCTCTCTTCTTACTGAATCGAAACAAGAAAGAATAATAGCTTCTGGAGTATCATCAACAATAATTTCAACACCTGTAGCAGCTTCTAATGCTCTAATATTTCTACCTTCTCTACCAATAATTCGTCCTTTTACATCATCAGATTCAATATTAAAAACTGAAACACAGTTTTCAACAGCCTCTTCAGTACCTATTCGTTGTATGGTATTGATAATAATTTTACGTGCTTCTTGTTGTGCCGTAAGTTTAGACTCTTCAACCGTAGATTGAATATAAGCCATAGCATCAGATTTTGCGGTTTCCTTTAAACTCTGTACCAACTGATTTTTAGCTTCATCGGCAGAAAGACCAGAAATAACCTCTAATTGTTGAATTTGGCTTTTATGCATTTTATCCAACTCTTCATGACGCTTTTCGAACAGTTCTATTTTCTGTTCTACATCTTTCATTTTACCATCTAACTGAGAGTTCATGTTCTTGTTTTTGGCAAGCTCACTACTCACTTGAGATTCTTTATCTCTTGTACGCTTTTCAGCGTCGTTTATTTTTTTATCCTTACTATTAATGACCTTCTCATGTTCCGCTTTTAATTCTAAAAACTTCTCTTTCGCCTGTAAAATCTTTTCTTTCTTGACACTCTCTCCTTCAGCATTTGCATCTTTTAATATGCGTTCAGCGTCTTTCTTTGCGTTTATTATGGTTTTAGAGGCTTTCCCTTTTTCCAAAAATTTTGCTATTGCAAAACCGATTGCCAGCCCAACTACTATTGCGGCAATAATTATCATTGTACTATCCATAGTGTAATTTATTAATAAAAAAAAAGCCCACATTGGAGAAGTTTTGATCAAACTCCGGTAAACAGGTTTAGGGTTAACAGACTGATCAAGGATCCCTATACGAGTAGGGCCTGCTTTTACAATCTAAACTCACCCTTCTTAAAAAAAATAAATGTTGAGTTTGTCAAAAGGTATTACCAATGTGGGCAGTAACTTAATATATTTAAAAGAACGTTTTTATTTTAAAGCCAATTTTGAATCTACCAAATCTTCTAACGCTTTTAAACGTTCTTCAGCTTCTTTGGTACCTTCTGTTTGCTCTATGCCACTCTGCTCAATTTTTGACGCAAACTGCAAGGCACACATGGCCAATACATCTTGTTTGTCTCTAACTGCATAGTTCTGCTCAAATTTTTTAGCCAACTGTTCTATATTTTTAGCGGCTTTACGCAAACCTTCTTCTTGAGCAGGGTCAATAATCAATGGGTAGACCCTATCAGCAATCGAAAGTTTTATTTTGAGCTTATCTGACATATTATTATAAACATTACTCCGACAATTGAGCTATACAATGGTCCAACTCTCGTATTAATGTATTTATTTTAAGCTTAGCTTCTGTTTTGTTTGTATTACTGCCAAGCATTGAATTTGCAAGTTTGAGTGAATTATATTTTTCTTCCCATTCAGATACCGATTTACTGGTATTTTCTTGTGAAGATTTTATATTCCTCAATTCTTTTTCCAATTCAATATTAGCATTGTTTAAAACCTCAAGTTTATGCAACAATTTGCTAATTTTATTTTCTAAAGAATCAACGATTTTAATTAACTCGCTCATACATTACGGTCAATGCGATTTACACAAAGTTAACATACATTATATGACTTAGCAATAGTTTTGTGAAATATTCGTAAATCTGTCGTTCTTAATTTCAGATTATTTTACAATAAACTCTTTATTATAATTTTAGCTTCCTCAACTTCACGGAATTGTTATTGATTAATTATTTTCGCACTATTGCTGTCTACCTATGAAAAAAATATCCCTTGGTCTGTTATTATTATTTTGTTTTAGTCTTTTCGCACAAGAAAATTATCCGAAAGATGCTTTTGGACCACCAATGGATATCCCCATTATTTTAGCGGGTACATTTGGCGAACTACGTTCTAATCATTTTCATTCTGGTATTGACATTAAAACGCAACAACGAGAAGGCATTCCTATAAACGCTATCGGCGATGGTACTATTACCCGTATTAAAGTCTCACTTTGGGGTTATGGCAAAGTTCTTTACATCGCTCACCCTAATGGATACACTTCTGTTTACGGGCATCTTCAAAAATTCTCTCCCGCTATCGAAGCTTATATAAAAAAACTACAGTACGATAAAAAATCTTTTGAAGTAGAGGTATTTCCTGATTACGGAGAGTTAAAAGTATCGAAAGGCGAATTAATTGCTTATAGCGGTAACACGGGTGGTTCTGCTGGTCCGCATTTACATTTCGAAATTAGAAGTAGTATTTCTGAAAAGCCGACCAACCCGTTAATGTATGGTTTAGACGTTGCCGATGCCACCAACCCTATAATTGAAAAACTTTTCGCGTATCCCTTAAATGACAAGTCTCATGTAAATAGTAATTATGAGAGAACGCAAATTAATTTCAGTAAACAGAGCGACGGTACATTTTTAGCAGATAAAGTATCTGCCCTTGGTGATATCGGAATCGGTTTCGTTGGTTTTGATAGGTTAGATATGGCTGCAAATAAAAACGGAGTCTATAGTGTTGAACTAAGTGTAAACGGCAAAATATATTCACTTTACGACTTCGAATCATTTTCATTCGGTGAAACCAGATATATAAACACTTTGGTAGATTACGATTATTATGGGCGAACAAGAGAGCGTATTCAAAAGAGTTTTAAATCGGCGGGTAATAACCTAAATATTTATAAGGAACTCTACAACAAGGGATCAATTTCGGTAGCCAATGGTTTAAGCTACACCGCCAAATTATTGATTAAAGATTATGCCGGTAATAAAATTGTGTTGAATATACCCATTGTTGGCACTAAAAATTTATTGGGAAACAAAAAAGAAATTGCCAAAACCGATAATTACGTAATTGCCAAAAAACCAAATAATTTTGATTTAGGCGCCGCTAAAGTATACTTTCCCACCAATACCTTTTACGAAGATTTTTATATCGATCTAAAAAAAGGAAAAGACACAGTAACCATTCATAACAGTACGGTACCGGCACATAGAAATTTCACCATTACGTTTGATGTTTCAAAATATTCGAACGAGATACAAAAGCAATTATTTATTGCAAGATTAGATGACAAACTTAGACCCAACCACGCAAACACCTATAAAAGAGGTAATGAATTTACTACTCGCACCCGTAATTTAGGCACCTATACTTTAGCTAGAGATTCTGTTGCGCCAACCATTAGAACCAAAAATTTTAAAGAGAAACAATGGCTTAACAATTACAAATATCTAAGTGTTCAAATAGCGGATGATTTAAGTGGTGTAGATACCTATTCGGCAACCTTGAATGGGGAATGGATTCTTATGGAATACGAACCAAAACGTAATACATTGACCTATAATTTTGACGATAAGATAGAAGACAAAACACAATGTGTTCTTGAAGTTACCGTTACAGATAATGTAGGCAATGCAAACACCTTAACCACCTCTTTTTATAGAAAATAATATAGTTGAAATTACTTAACGTTCTTAGCCTGATACTACTGCTGTGCAGCTCCTTTGGTTTTGCGCAGAATGCTACTATTTCGGGAATTGTATTAGGTGATGGCAACGAACCTTTACCTAATGTCAATATAACAGCAAGTGGTTTAGGAACTACCACAAATTCTGACGGATTTTATATTCTAGAACTCACTTCAGATGAAGAAAACACAATCGTTTTTTCACACATTGCTTACAAAGATGTGGTTTTAGAAAATTTGATTCTGACTACGAACGAAACATTTGAGTTCAACCCGATTTTAAAAAGTGATATTACGCAGATAGATGGCGTAACCGTATCTGCAACCGGCGAAAGAAACGTAAGCAGCATATTAACAATTTCACCAGAAAAAATAAGAAAAATACCAGGCGCTAATTCAGGTGTTGAAACAATTTTAAAATTACTGCCAGGTGTATCTTCTAATAACGAATTAAGCACACAATACGCGGTTCGTGGTGGCAACTACGATGAAAATCTAGTATATGTAAATGAAATTGAGGTGTATAGACCTTTCTTAATTCGCTCTGCTCAACAAGAGGGACTAAGTTTTGTAAATAGCGATTTAGTACAAAACGTAAAATTTTCCGCTGGCGGATTTCAAGCCAAGTATGGTGATAAATTGGCATCGGTTTTGGATATTACATACAAGACCCCTACCCTATTTTCACTTCGGGCAGATGTAAGTTTCTTGGGTGCTAGCGCAAGTTTAGAAACTGTTTCTAAAAATCAAAAATTAAGCTCGGTTTCTGGCGTTCGGTATCGCAACAATTCGTTATTGGTGAATAGTCAACAGACGCAAAGTAACTTCAATCCGGCATTTACAGATATTCAAAGTTATTTAACCTATCATACTTCCCCTAAATTTCAGCTAAACTTTTTAGGCAACATTGCGGTCAATGATTATAAAAACGAACCTTTAAACCGACAGACAAATTTTGGCACCATAGATAATCCGCAGGCATTAGTAGTGTATTACGAAGGTCAAGAAACGAATAAATACACCACTGCTTTAGGTGCTTTAAAAGGAAGCTATATCTTAAATGAGCAGACTACCCTAAAACTTATTTCATCTATATATCACACAACAGAAGAAGAATACTCAGATGTTGTTGCAGCATACGAACTTGGCGAAGTAGATAGTAATTTGGGCAGTAGTTCTGCCGGTGAAGTATTGACATCTCGTGGTGTCGGTTCTCAGTTTAACCGAACTCGAAATGATTTAGATGCGCTCATTTTTAATTTAGAGCATAAGGGATTACATAAGATGGATAATTCTGTATTGGAATGGGGAGCAAAATATACTCATGAAGATATACGAGATCAATTGCGAGAATCTGAATTTATCGACTCTGCCGGATTTTCGATAAGACCACCGAGGGCAGAATTTATAAAAAACCAACCTTCTGAACCATTTACTGCTCCTTTAGAAGCATACGATGGATTAAACGCTCTAAATTTTGTAAAAACAAATCGGTTTTCGGGCTTTGTACAATTAGGAACACATAAAACATGGAACAATGCTGATATATATTATAACATAGGTGTGCGTTCTCATCATTGGACGGTCAGTGGAACCGGAGTAGAAAAAGCATCGCAAACCGTAATTAGTCCGCGTGCACAGTTTGCCATTAAACCAGAATGGGAGAAAGATATGCTCTTTAGGTTATCTGCAGGTGTATACCACCAACCACCATTTTATAGAGAATTAAGAGACAGTACTGGAACAATTCAACCCAATGTTAAGGCTCAGAAATCTTTTCATATTGTTGCGGGTAATGAATATAGTTTTCAATTGTGGGACAGACCTTTTACGTTGATCAGTGAAGCTTATTACAAAAAATTAGAAAACGTAAACCCATATACACTCGAAGATGTTCGCATACGCTACGCGGCGAACAATAACACTGAAGCTTATGTCTATGGTGCAGAAGTTAGATTAAATGGTGCCTTTGTACCAGGTACAGAGTCATGGGTTAGCCTGGGGTATTTAAAAACCGAGGAAAATAGAAATGATAGAGGATACATACCACGCCCAACAGATCAACGGGTAAAATTCGCGATACTATTTCAAGATTATATTCCCACAATTCCTGATTTAAAAATGTATTTGAATTTGGTTTATCAAACAGGTGTGCCAGGTGGTTCGCCCAGTTATGCAGATCCGTACATTTTTCAGAATAGATTAAGAGATTATAAACGTGCAGATTTAGGAATTTCCTATATTTTTGCAAACAAGGAAAAACAATTTCCAACAACACATTGGCTTCATAATTTTAAAGAATTGAGTTTAGGTTTTGAAATTTTCAATTTATTCAACAACCAAAATTCGATTACCAATACTTGGGTTAGGGATGCGGACAGCAAAAATGAGTATGCAGTGCCAAATTACCTTACATCGAGAGTATTGAATTTACGATTAGGAATTCGCCTTTAAACACTAAAAATGAAAAGAATACTTTTCTTACTAGCACTGATTTCTTCCCTAACCGTAGCGGCTCAGAAAAACATTTACGAAAGTCCGAATTTTGATGACTTAAGTGCTGATCACAATGTTTTAGCCATTATACCATTTCTTACTAATTTGGATCTCAACAGTAAATTATCTAAAACTGAACAAAAGAGGCTTGAAGAAAATGAAGGATATGCCGTGCAAAATGCCTTAGAAACCTATTTTTCTAAACGTAGCAAAAAGAAAAAATTACCGGTAACCTTTCAAAACATTGAAAATACTACAGCTATATTAGCTAAGAACAACATTCGCTACGATAATATTGACGTATATACCACCAAAGAATTGAGTGAAATTTTAGGTGTTGATGGTATTATAAGCGGCACTTTAGATTTGAATATACTTTTATCTAATGGTGTGCCAACAGAATTTAGTTTTACAGATTACTTCTCTGGTGGCGCAAATTATGGTAGAATAGGTATAAAAATCAGTGATGGCTACTCTGGTAAACTGTTATGGAAATACGAAAAGGAAATCAATAAGAAAACCGGTAAAAATACCACTGACCTTATTGATCGTATGATGAAATTGGCTATTAGAAAATTCCCTTATGAAAGAGAACGTAAACGCGATCGAAACAAAAGCTAATTACGCTTCTATTATATCCTTTAGAATGCCAATGGTATAATCAATATCTTCTTTGGTATTGTAAGTAGAAAATGAAAAGCGCACAGATGGCTTTTTCATATCTTCAGCAGACAGAATTTGCGTAAGAACATGAGAACCGGCATCACTACCAGACTGGCATGCACTACCTTTAGAACAGGCGATGCCTTTCATATCTAAATTGAACAACAATAGCATTGCTTTAGCTTCTGTAATAGGTAAACATACATTGACCAAGGTATATGTACTCTTTTCCATATCACCAGAATGCCCATTAAACGTAGCATCAGGTATATCTTTATTTATCTTCTCTATGAAATAAGATTTCAGGCTTTCTACATACTTCTTCTCTTCCTCTAAATTATCGTAAGCATGAATAAAAGCTTCTTCCAACCCCACAATATTATGAAAAGACTCCGTACCAGCTCTAAGTCCGCGTTCTTGCGAACCCCCAGAAATCATACAACTTAGTCCAGAATTTTTACGAATAAAAGCAAATCCGATACCTTTTGGTCCGTGAAATTTGTGCGCTGCCGCGGCTAAGAAATCAATAGGAAATGCTTTTACATCCCAATTATAATGCCCTAAAGATTGCACAGTATCAGAATGAACTAAAGCACCATATTTCTTTGACAATAGGGTAATTTCTTCTAAGTCGATTTTATTACCTATTTCATTGTTCACGTGCATTAAGCTGACCAACTTCTTAGAATCATCTTTTTGCAATAAAGTTTCTAAATGTGCCACATCAGGGTTACCAAATGCATCTAAATTTACATACAACACTTCTACAAAACCTGTCTGTTCCAACTCTTCTACCGTATGCAGAACAGCATGGTGCTCAATTCTCGTAGTAATAATAGTTTTTACATCTAAATCTCGAACAGCACATCTAATAATCATATTATCTGCCTCGGTACCACCCGAAGTAAATATAATTTCTGAAGGTTGCGCGTTTATATACTTAGCAATAGTTTTACGAGCACTTTCAATGGCCGTCTTTGCAGTTCTACCGAAACTGTGGGTAGAAGAAGGGTTGCCATAAGTACCTAAGGCATCTTGCATTTTCGCAATAACATTAGGGTGAACTTGTGTAGTAGCTGCGTTATCTAAATATACATTTTTCATAAAGGCGTACTCTTAAATACATAAAGGACAAAAATAGTTAATTAACCTATAATTGACCTTGATGCGACAGACACATTTACAATTTTTAAATTAAATTTGAATTATGAAAAAATACCTCTTGATTGGTTGTTCGATTTTGCTCCTTGGATGTAATGATGGTGACTTGCAAATAGAAACCGTAGATTTTGATAGTATAGAAACCGTTCAAAGTTGTGATACTGTGTCTGCATCGACTGAAAATGTTGTGTTTAAGATAAATGGCGATGAGGCATTGATTTTGACCATTGATAGCGGACTATTAAAAAACGAAGTAACCGCTTCTAGTTTAGAAAGTGCAGTACCTGGTAGTTCGCAAATTAGTTATCGAATATTCTCCGAGACGGTAACAAGTGCATATTTTTGCGATTCACCACCACCACTTACACCTACCGTTTTAGAAGAAATTGAAGCTGAAGGTGGTAGCATAATCGTAACTACTTCGACCGAAGATAGTATTACATTTACCCATACTATTCAATTAAGCGGTGTTACGTTTTTAAATGAAAACGGTAGTAGAATTACAGATTTGCAAGTAAATGAATTTGGTACGGTAACCACAACGGCAGAGTAATTTAAAAATTCTGCATAATATAGACTTCGGTTGCTCCTAGTCCATATTTTTGATAATCGGCATCGTAGAATTTGACATTGTCATATTTACCGAACAAATAGCCCAATTCTTCTTTTAGCACACCCTCACCTACCCCGTGTATAAAGACGACTTTTTGTATTCTTTTACTGATTGCAAAATCTAACTGGCGTTTGGCGGTATCTAACTGTAGATTCAGCATTTCAAACTTACCGATAGACTTAGGGTTTTTCATTAATTGATTAATGTGCAAATCAACTTCCATTTTTGGGGCGGTACGTTCTTTTATTTTCTGAACGGTAGTTTTTCTTCGCTTAGGTATTTCTTTTTCCTTTTTAATTTGTGCAATCTCGTAATTCGATACCCTTATATCATCAGCGATCAAAACCAGTTCATGAGCAGCAAATATTAAAGGGAAGCCATCATCGCTCAACATGGTAATATTAGAGCCATTAATAGATTCTACAACGCCTTTTATGACATCATCAATTGTTTCTACTGTATCGCCAATATTAAAATGAGACATGTTTTTGTTTTGAATACACAAAAATAATGGTAATTTTCGGACTATTAATTTATTTGGAGATGCGCTTTAAGGCATTAATCATTTTTTTGGGATTAGAAAGTTTCATGCTACCCTGTTTCACTAAGCAGTTATTAGGCGTTGATTGCCCTGGCTGTGGTTTACAACGTTCACTGTTATTTTTAATCAAAGGTGAATTTGCCTCTGCTTTTCTAATGTATCCTGCCATTTATCCTATGTTGGCTTTATTTGCTTTTTTAGGATTCAATAAGTTTTATCCTGTTAAACATTCAAATACTATTACCATTACACTTATGGTTAGCACCGTAGGTTTTATATTGACCAATTATATTTTAAAATTCATCTAATTAACTAAACCTTTAAATTATGGAACAACAAAAATTACCCAATGTAACGCTAATATTAGTACTTGGCATTGCATCTATTTTACTTTGCTGGTGCTATGGTATCCTTGGCTTAATATTAAGTGTTGTAGGTCTTATTTTGGCAATAAATAGCACTAAAACCTACAATGCCAACCCTCAAGATTATACTAATTACTCAGCGTTAAAAACTGCTAAAGTGGTCTCTATAATTGGGCTAGTATTAAATATACTTTTCATAATATTTCTAATTTGGTTCATAATGTGGATTGGCTGGGATGTTATGATGAGCCAAGATCAAGAATTGATTCAAGAGCGGATGAATGATTTATTAAACAACTAAATGAACAATACAGAGTACCAACAAATACCAGGTTCTAGCAATGCATTAACTTTTGGCATTTTATCTATTGTGCTAACCCTTTTTTGTTGTGGCCCTTTCGGTGCCATATTCAGTTTCATCGGTTTAAGCAATGCTAAAACCGCAAAGAGACATTACGAGGCTAACCCTGGTAATTATAGAGGGTACGAAAATATTAGTACAGGAAGAATTCTTTCTTATGTAGGTCTGGCTTTAGCCCTTATCTACCTAATGTTTGTCATTTTATACTTCGGATTGATAATGGCTTTCTTTATGACAGCCGATTTTCAATAAGAAAATAATAATCAAAAAAAAATCCCCGATTTACATCGGGGATTTTTTATTCCTATTTTTTAAACTCTTTCAGTGTTTTTATAATAATTGAAACACAATCTAAAAGTTGTTCTTTCGTCATCACCAATGGTGGTGCAAAACGAATAATATTACCGTGGGTAGGTTTAGCTAATAATCCGTTTTCCTTTAAGGCCATACAAATATCCCAAGCAGTAGAACTATCTTCGCTGTCATTAATTAGAATTGCATTTAAAAGACCTTTTCCACGAACACTATTTACCAAATCGGTAGTAGGTATAAACTTATTTAGTTCCGATCTAAAAAGCTCTCCTAATTCAAAGGCATTTTGTGCAAGCTTCTCGTCTTTTACGACTTCTAAAGCAGCCATACCAACAGCAGCAGCAATTGGGTTACCTCCAAAAGTACTACCATGGTTTCCTGGTCGTATAACATTAATAATGGCATCATTTGCCAAAACTGCCGAAACTGGGTAGGCACCACCAGAAAGCGCTTTACCTAGAATTAATATATCTGGCTTTATTTCAGGTGTACCACTACAATGCTTATCTGAACAAGAACAGTTACCACAAGTTGCCAATAAACGACCTGTTCTAGCAATACCTGTTTGTACTTCATCAGCAATGAACAATACATTATATTTTTCACACAATGCCTTTGCTCCGCTTAAGTAACCTTCAGAAGGCACATAAACTCCCGCTTCACCTTGAATAGGTTCTACTAAAAAGCCGGCAACATTTGAATTTGATTTTAAAACCTCTTCAAGAGCCGATAAATTGTCATATTCAATTTTAATAAATCCGTCAGTATAAGGTCCGAAGTTCTTACGAGCTACTGGATCATTAGAAAAAGAGATAATCGTCGTTGTACGACCATGAAAATTATTCTCGCAAACAACTATTTCAGCCTTGTTCTCTGCTATACCTTTTTTCTCGTAAGCCCATTTTCTACAAATCTTCAAAGCAGTCTCTACCGCCTCGGCACCAGTATTCATAGGCAACAATTTGTCGAAATGAAAAGTCTCGGTAGCATACTTCTCATATTTACCCAACATATCATTATAAAATGCTCTAGAGGTCAAAGACAAGGTCTTAGCCTGTTCTGTCATTGCATTTACGATTTTTGGGTGGCAATGACCTTGATTTACGGCAGAGTAAGCAGAAAGAAAATCATAATACTTTTTCCCTTCCACATCCCAAACATGAACACCTTCGCCTTTGCTTAATACAACAGGTAATGGGTGATAATTGTGAGCTCCGTGTTTTTCTTCTAATGCGATTGCATCTTTAGAAGTGATGTTTTCTAAAATTGACATGATAAAAATTACTTTAAATAAAACTTTAGCAATTCCTTCTATACCTTTTTCCTTTCAAATCCCGAAAAGTTATCGGGGCGAAAATTCAGCGTGGGAGAGAAATCATCCTTGTAGAATCTCAAAAATACGAATTATTGACTGTAAATATAATAATTACGGCGAATGGTTCCAATATCTTGTTAATACTATCAACAACTGCTTCTCATTTCAAAGAAACCATTTATTTTTGCGTCATGCGAAAAAAGACAAATCGACTAGTTTTTGAAAATGTAACGGTAACCGATGCAGCTGCAAAAGGAAAAACTATAGGTAAAGCCCCAGATGGCAGGGTAATTTTCTTAAATAATACAGTACCGGGTGATGTAGTTGATGTACAAACCACAAAAAAGCGAAAAGCATATTTTGAAGGTACAGCCATTAACTTTCATACATTATCAGACAAACGTGTTGATCCTGTTTGTCAACATTTTGGCGTTTGTGGGGGTTGCAAATGGCAAGATATGGGCTATGAACATCAACTTTTTTATAAGCAGAAAGAAGTAGAGAATAACTTAAAAAGAATCGGGCATTTAGATTTACCAGAAATGATACCTATACTTGGCTCGGCACAACAATACTTCTACAGAAACAAAATGGAATTTTCATTTTCTGATAGCCGTTGGTTAACTCTTGACGAAATACAATCTGACAATCAAATTGAAGATAAAAATGCATTAGGTTTTCATATACCAGGCATGTGGGATAAGATATTGGATATTAAAAAATGTCACCTTCAAAAAGACCCATCAAATGCCATTCGTATAGAAACTAAAAGATTTGCCGTTGAAAACGGATTAACTTTTTTCAATCCGCGTAATCAATATGGTATGTTGCGAACTCTTATGCTTCGTACAACATCTATTGGTGAAATAATGGTAATGGTTCAGTTTTTTGAAGATGATAAAGAGAAAAGAGAATTGCTTCTAAATCATCTTGCTAAAACGTTTCCAGAGATTACCTCTTTATTATATGTTATCAATCCGAAACAGAACGATACCATTTACGATCAAGAAATCATCTGTTTTTCTGGTCGAGATCATATTTTCGAAGAAATGGAAGGATTGAAATTCAAAATTAATGCAAAATCTTTTTATCAAACAAATTCAGAACAAGCTTACGAGTTATATAAAATAACCAGAGATTTCGCTGATTTAAAAGGTGATGAATTGGTGTACGATCTGTACACAGGTACAGGAACTATTGCTCAATTTGTTGCTAAGAAGGCAAAGAAAGTAGTAGGTATAGAATCGGTACCTGAAGCTATATTAGATGCAAAGGCAAATGCTGTTCGTAATGAAATTGAGAACGTAGATTTCTTTGTCGGTGATATGAAAAATGTTTTCAACGAACAATTTATAGCTCAGAATGGAGTGCCAGATGTAATTATTACAGACCCACCACGCGATGGTATGCACAAAGATGTAGTTCAACAAATATTGAACATTGCTCCTAAAAAGGTTGTCTATGTAAGCTGTAACAGCGCTACACAGGCTAGAGATTTAGAAATGATGAAAGAAATGTATACTGTCACTAGAGTTCAACCTGTAGACATGTTTCCACAGACCCATCACGTAGAAAATGTTGTACTTTTAGAAAAGAAAGTTTAAAATGAGAAGATTTCAAATCGGATTATTGATTTTTCTAGGGATAGTTCTCTCGTCATCATGCGAGAAAGATGATATCTGCGTAGAAGGTGACACTCCCCTATTGGTCATAGAATTTTACGATATTTCAGATACCACAACTTTAAAGCAAGTTCCAACTTTGAGAGTTGTAGGTGTTGGACAAACGGTAACCGTAAATACAGTAACAGACCGCAGCAATTTGAGTACCATATCCATTCCATTAAAAACAGATGAGAACACTACTAGTTTTATACTCATAAATAGTTCTGCTGCAGCCGAAGATGGTACAGAAACAGGCAATGTTGATACCATAACTTTTACGTATTCAAGAATTGAAGACTTTCTCTCTCGTGGCTGTGGTTTTATAGTCAATTATGATGAATTAGTAGCCGAGGTAACAGCAGACACCAATAATTGGATTCAAGATATCGAAATAACACAATCGTTAGTCCCCAACTCAGATTCTACACATGTCAAGATATTTCATTAATCTTTTACTCCTATTAATTACTTGTTCGGCATTTAGCCAAAGCAAGCCTATTGATCTAAACCCAAAAGATACTGTCGGTTATAAACAGTCATATGGCTTAGGCTTGGGTATTGATTTAAGAAGAATTATAACAGGAGCTTTAGATGATAATTATAAAGGCTTTGAAATAGTTGCAGATTATAGACTAACTCAAAATTTATATTTAGCTGCAGAGATAGGGACTGAAGAGAAAACACGACAAGAAGATTTATATAATTTTACCACTTCTGGCAATTATATAAAAATAGGTGTAAACAAAAATAATTATGCAAACTGGTACGGTGAGCGAAACTTAATTTATATGGGTGGTCGATTGGCATTTAGCACATTCGATAACACACTTAACAATTATCAATATTTTGACACGAATAGATATTGGAGTCCTGACGGATTTGCAAACGGCTCTGATATACCTGAGAAATTTTCTGGTCTAAATGTCACTTGGTTAGAGGGTGTTTTTGGTACAAAAGTAGAATTATTCTCTAACGTGTATGTGGGCGCAAGTATACGCTTAGGTCTCATTGTATCTTCCAATAATAATGATTTTGACAGATTCCCTAATCTTTGGATACCAGGTTTTAATAAGGTAACCTGGGATAGTAATTTCGGGATAGGCTATAACTACAGCATTTCTTATTTCTTACCGCTCTATAAAAAGAAGAATAAGATCAAGAAAAAGATTGAATTATCTAGTGAACCCCAAGGTCCACCAAAACCAAAAGAGCGTCTATAAAGTTTTAAAACCCTTTATAAAAATCCATTTCATCACAATTTTATCGACACCTTCAATTTTGGCAACAGCAAATTTAGGAGCTAAAAAAGAAGCAGTAATAGCGGCAATAGCTGATAAATAAAGAGAGTTCATAGTTACAGAGATGTATAAAATGTAACGAAATAAAACAAATAGTACCGCGAAACTCAAAAAATTATAGATTAGAACTTTGTGATTTAGCTTCATTCTTCCGTATTTTTTTGAAATTTTGCCTTCTTACTTCCTTCGTACATCTCGTACTTCACCAATCGAGACTCTAAGTGGCTGTTAAACACTTTAATTTTACGAGATGGTCTTAGACCTACAAACTTTAAAGCTGGTAAATTACTTGTTATAAACCATGCATTCGTACCTGGGTATCCTTGCTTTAAGGTATCACCTATCGCACTGTAAAAGTTCTCCATTTCAATATCTAATCGCTCACCGTATGGAGGGTTAAAACACATATGTAGTGTGCCTTGTGATTCTTTTTCGGTTTTGAAAAAATCTTTTCTTTCTACCGTAATATAGTCGGTTAGATTAGCATTTTCAATATTATCTTGAGCCTTTCTTACCGCAGAGGGTGCTTTATCGTAACCAATAATTTTAAAATGAAACTCTCTGGTTTTCTTTAAGCAAGAATCAATAATTTTCTCAAATAAATCAGCATCAAAGTCTGACCATTTTTCAAAAGCAAATCCTTTTCTATTAATATTGGCCGGTATATTACAAGCTATCATAGCGGCTTCAGTCAGCATAGTACCACTACCACACATAGGATCAAGAAAATCTGACTGACCATCCCAGCCACTTAATAGAAGCAAGCCAGAAGCTAATACTTCATTTATAGGTGCGATATTCGTTGCCGTACGATAACCTCTTTTATGTAATGAGTAACCAGAACTGTCTAATGATACGTTACAATCATTATTATGAATATGAATATTTATTCGAAGATCGGGATCTTTTACATCTACATCTGGT
>NZ_CP187138.1:1180000-3735000 GCF_049603095.1 Maribacter sp. IgM3_T14_3 | reverse complement strand
GCTTGTAAGCGTATGGTTTCAGGATCTATTTCACTCCGTTATTCACGGTTCTTTTCACCTTTCCCTCACGGTACTGGTTCACTATCGGTCTCTCAGGAGTATTTAGTCTTGGCGGATGGTCCCGCCGGATTCATACAGGGTTTCACGTGCCCCGCACTACTCAGGATACCACTATCTAAATGCTCTTTGCCTATACGGGACTATCACCCTCTATGGTCGCTATTTCCAAAGCGTTCTAGTTCATTACATGTCGAATATCGTGGTCCTACAACCCCGCACATGCCGGAACATGTACGGTTTGGACTAATCCGATTTCGCTCGCCGCTACTATCGGAATCACTTTTGTTTTCTCCTCCTCCGGGTACTTAGATGTTTCAGTTCCCCGGGTTTGCTTGGCTTTCGCCATGACATATCTTCAATATGCCGGGTTGCCCCATTCGGATATCTACGGATCATATCGTGTGTGCCGATCCCCGTAGCTTTTCGCAGCTTATCACGTCCTTCTTCGCCTCTGAGAGCCTAGGCATTCCCCATACGCCCTTTTCCAGCTTGTCGCCAGATCTTTAATCTATTCTATCTTATTCGTACTCTTTACTTAATAAAGATTCGTGTTTCTTTCTTTTTTAGTCGATAAAACATTAAAATGTCTTACCTCCTGTTCCAATATGTCAATGAACTTTGTCGTGAGCCACGACAGGCAATTAAATACCTATCTATCTCATCTACGATACTTCGAGAATAAATTTAATTATCCCTGGGCATCGCCTAGTGGAGAATATCGGAGTCGAACCGATGACCTCCTGCGTGCAAGGCAGGCGCTCTAGCCAGCTGAGCTAATCCCCCATTTATTTTAGTTATGAGTTATTAGTTAAGAGTTATGAGTAACAACCCCTTTAACTCCTCAACTTCTAAAATTTCCTTCAATATTTCAATCTTTATGAACGTTCGTACTACGTACCTCTTTTACCTTGTACCTCGTACTTTTCAGTAGTCCCAGGCAGACTCGAACTGCCGACCTCTACATTATCAGTGTAGCGCTCTAACCAGCTGAGCTATGGGACTGTCCCTACTCCTTCCTCTCGGCAATAAATACCTCGCGAAAAAAGCAATTACTTATATATCATAATTATGGAGATCATTATATTGGAACATTGTTAAAGAAACTATTATTAAATCAAAAGACCGGGACCGTAGTTCCATTCTTTACTTCGTCAGGGACTGTCCTTAAAGGACAATCTCTAGAAAGGAGGTGTTCCAGCCGCACCTTCCGGTACGGCTACCTTGTTACGACTTAGCCCTAGTTACCGATCTTGCCCTAGGCCGCTCCTTACGGTGACGGACTTCAGGCACTCCCGGCTTCCATGGCTTGACGGGCGGTGTGTACAAGGCCCGGGAACGTATTCACCGGATCATGGCTGATATCCGATTACTAGCGATTCCAGCTTCACGGGGTCGAGTTGCAGACCCCGATCCGAACTGTGACAGGTTTTATAGATTCGCTCTGCCTTGCGACATGGCTGCTCTCTGTACCTGCCATTGTAGCACGTGTGTGGCCCAGGACGTAAGGGCCGTGATGATTTGACGTCATCCCCACCTTCCTCACGGTTTGCACCGGCAGTCCCGTTAGAGTCCCCATCATGACATGCTGGCAACTAACGGTAGGGGTTGCGCTCGTTATAGGACTTAACCTGACACCTCACGGCACGAGCTGACGACAACCATGCAGCACCTTGCAAATTGCCCGAAGGAAAATCTATCTCTAGACCTGTCAATATGCATTTAAGCCCTGGTAAGGTTCCTCGCGTATCATCGAATTAAACCACATGCTCCACCGCTTGTGCGGGCCCCCGTCAATTCCTTTGAGTTTCATTCTTGCGAACGTACTCCCCAGGTGGGATACTTATCACTTTCGCTTGGCCGCCCAGAACTCAAGGTCCCGGACAGCTAGTATCCATCGTTTACGGCGTGGACTACCAGGGTATCTAATCCTGTTCGCTCCCCACGCTTTCGTCCATCAGCGTCAGTATATAGTTAGTCACCTGCCTTCGCAATCGGTGTTCTATGTAATATCTATGCATTTCACCGCTACACTACATATTCCGGCAACTTCACTATAACTCAAGACCAACAGTATCAAAGGCAATTTTACAGTTGAGCTGCAAACTTTCACCCCTGACTTATCGGCCCGCCTACGGACCCTTTAAACCCAATAATTCCGGATAACGCTCGGACCCTCCGTATTACCGCGGCTGCTGGCACGGAGTTAGCCGGTCCTTATTCTTACAGTACCGTCAGTAAGCTACACGTAGCTCTTTTTCTTCCTGTATAAAAGCAGTTTACTACCCATAGGGCATTCTTCCTGCACGCGGCATGGCTGGATCAGAGTCTCCTCCATTGTCCAATATTCCTCACTGCTGCCTCCCGTAGGAGTCTGGTCCGTGTCTCAGTACCAGTGTGGGGGATCCCCCTCTCAGGGCCCCTACCCATCGTAGCCTTGGTAAGCCGTTACCTTACCAACAAGCTAATGGGACGCATGGCCATCTTGTACCGCCCGAAGGCTTTAACCACATCCCGATGCCGGGGCGTGGTGCCACGGGGCATTAATCTTCGTTTCCAAAGGCTATTCCCCTGTACAAGGTAGGTTCCATACGCGGTGCGCACCCGTGCGCCGGTCGTCGGCGGAGCAAGCTCCCCGTTACCCCTCGACTTGCATGTGTTAGGCCTGCCGCTAGCGTTCATCCTGAGCCAGGATCAAACTCTTCATCGTTGTTTTGTAAATATTCGTCCCAACGAAGTCCAAATCTCTCCCGGCCCCGACTCTCGATTCAATTCCTTATATATACCTTGCGATATACTAAATTGTATGTTTCCTTAATTCTTGTTCCTCTCATCCAGGTCCTCACCTGAACTCGATTCTTATCTCCACAATATTTCAATGAACTTCTATCCACTCAGCTCCAAATCTCTCGATTTCCTCGCCTCGTTTCCCTTAGGTGTTTCCCTAAGCGGCTGCAAATATACAACTGTTTTTTAACCTGGCAACTTTTATCGAAAAAAAATTATTTTCTTTTTTTCCCAGACATAATCAACATTTATATGAACCTTTTTCCAACGCCCGGTTCAGATATTATCTTCACCGTTTGCGGGGTGCAAATGTACACACTATTCTTAATATCACAATGCTTTTTTAAAATAAAAAAACAAAGTTTTTTAATGTATTCCCACAACATTCTATTCCATAACCAATTAGCCGTAAAATAAAAAAATGCCTCATAGCATTTAACAAGAAAATGAATACAAGAATAGTTAATGACGCTAAACATTTACCGTCTAATCAATACAGAATACAACCAATACCCTATAAAAACATTGAACTAAATAAAGTACATTATACTAACTATTAAACATCTGATCAAAACATAACATCATTATATTGTAGAGGTGAATAGTTCATATTATCTTTGCTAACCTATAATATGAATAGCAAATGATTAAAATTACACTTCCCGATGGATCGGTTAAGGAATTTGAAAAAGGAACAACCCCTATGGAGGTTGCAAAAAGCATAAGCGAGGGTTTAGCTCGTAATGTTATTTCAGCAAAATTCAACAGCACTATTGTTGAAACCGTCACTTCACTAGAAACCGATGGTAGCTTAGTGTTATATACGTGGAACGATAAGGAAGGTAAAACCGCTTTTTGGCATTCTACTTCACATATTGTAGCTCAAGCTATAGAAGAATTGTACCCAGGGGTAAAACTAACTATTGGTCCGGCTATTGATAATGGATTCTATTATGACGTAGAACTTCCCACAGGTTCTATTTCTGATAAAGATTTTCCATCCATCGAAAAGAAAGCTTTAGAAATTGCAAGAGGCAAGCATGATTATAAAATGAGAGATGTCTCAAAAGCAGATGCTCTTACATTTTATAAAAATCAAGGCAATGAGTACAAGGTAGAATTGATAGAAAATCTTGAAGATGGCACCATTACTTTTTGTGATCATGATTCTTTTACAGATTTATGTCGTGGTGGGCACATACCGAATACCGGTATCGTCAAAGCAATTAAGATATTAAGTGTTGCTGGAGCATACTGGAGAGGGAACGAAAATAATACCCAACTTACACGTATATATGGTATATCATTTCCGAAGCAAAAAGAACTGACCGAATATTTAGAGCTTTTAGAAGAAGCTAAAAAACGTGACCATAGAAAATTAGGTAAAGAATTAGAGTTATTTACTTTCTCTCAAAAGGTAGGTCAAGGTTTACCATTATGGCTACCTAAAGGTGCCGCACTAAGAGAACGTTTAGAGCAATTCTTGAAAAAGGCGCAAAAGAAAGCTGGTTATGAAATGGTGGTTACACCTCATATTGGTCAAAAGGAACTATATGTTACCTCTGGTCATTATGAAAAATATGGAGCAGACAGCTTTCAACCCATTCGTACGCCAAAAGAAGATGAGGAATTTTTGTTGAAACCAATGAATTGCCCACATCACTGCGAAATTTACAACGCCAAACCATTTAGCTATAAAGAACTACCTAAAAGATTTGCCGAATTTGGTACCGTATATAGGTATGAGCAAAGTGGGGAGTTACACGGACTAACCAGGGTTAGAGGATTTACTCAAGATGACGCACACATATTTTGTACACCAGAACAATTAGATGAGGAGTTCAAAGAAGTGATAGATCTATCATTATATGTACTTGGATCTTTAGGATTTGAAGATTTCACAGCTCAGGTATCGGTACGTGATTTAGATACTCCAGAAAAATATATTGGATCGGTAGAAAACTGGGAAAAAGCAGAACAAGCAATTATTAATGCTGCCAAAGAAAAAGGACTTAATTATGTTATAGAAAGTGGTGAAGCTGCTTTTTATGGCCCTAAGTTAGATTTCATGGTAAAAGATGCTTTGGGCAGACAATGGCAATTGGGTACAATTCAGGTAGATTACAACCTACCTGAAAGGTTCGACTTAACTTATAAAGGTAGTGACAATGAGCTTCACAGACCTGTAATGATACACCGCGCACCATTTGGTAGTATGGAACGGTTTATAGCATTATTAATAGAACACACGGGTGGTAATTTCCCGTTATGGTTAACCCCTGAACAAGCTATTATTCTTCCTGTTAGCGAAAAACATGAAAAATATGCTGAAAAAGTTTTAAAATCCCTAGAAAATAACGAAATTCGCGCTCTTATCGATAGTAGAAACGAGACTATAGGTAAGAAAATACGTGAAGCAGAAATGAGTAAAGTACCATTTATGCTAATCGTAGGGGAAAATGACGAAGTTGCAAACACTATTTCTGTGCGTAGACATGGAGGTGAAGACTTAGGAGCGATAGACGTAACTATGTTTACAGACTTGGTCAACAAAGAAATAAAGAGTACCTTAAAGACGTTTAAAGAATAAAAGTTTAATTAAAATTATTTAGTCATAGCAATACGTAAAAGATTTCGACCACAACCTAGAAGGGAAAATAAGAATCCCCACAATATCAATGAAAAGATAACGGCCCCAAATGTTAGGTTGGTAGGTGACAATGTAGAAGTAGGTGTATATCCTTTTCCTCAGGCTCTTGAGAAAGCAGAAGAATTAGGTTTGGATTTGGTGGAGATATCCCCAAAGGCAGACCCTCCTGTTTGTAAAATAATGGAGTATAAAAAGTTTTTATACGAGCAGAAGAAGAGAGACAAGGCCATGAAAGCGAAAGCTTCTAAGGTTGTTGTCAAAGAAATAAGATTTGGACCTCAGACAGATGACCATGATTATGACTTTAAAAAGAAACACGCTGAAAAGTTCCTTCAAGAAGGTGCTAAATTAAAGGCGTACGTATTTTTTAAAGGTCGTTCTATCGTCTACAAAGATCAAGGTGAAATTTTATTACTAAAATTAGCCTCTGAGTTAGAAGAATTAGGAAAGGTAGAACAGATGCCTAAGCTAGAAGGAAAGCGTATGACTATGTTCATCGCCCCTAAGACTAAGAGTAAATAAAATAATACATCGGCTTCGCTCAGCGACCGAATGCATTTATAAAATACTAAACGCTGCCTACATTTGTGAGCAGCGTTTAACATGAAAAGTGAGATTAATATATATAAACTAGGAGAAAATGCCTAAACAAAAAACAAAATCCAGTGCTAAGAAGCGTTTTAAGCTTACAGGTACAGGTAAAATTAAAAGAAAGCACGCTTTTAAGAGTCACATTCTTACAAAGAAGTCTAAAAAGCGTAAGCTTAAGTTAACACATGATGGTTTAGTTCATCAAGCAGATGTTAACAGTATTAAAGAGCAATTACGTTTAAAGTAATTCAAGTTCTTTAGAAGGTAAAATTATTAACCATGGAGTTAGGCTTTAAAAGTTTCTTAAATTAAAAGGACGCCTACTACAAAAAAATTAGAAAAAAATGCCAAGATCAGTAAATGCAGTAGCTTCAAGAGCCAGAAGAAAAAAGGTAATGAAGCAAGCCAAAGGTTACTTTGGAAGACGTAAAAACGTTTGGACAGTAGCCAAGAATGCGGTTGAAAAAGCAATGTTATATGCTTACAGAGACCGTAGAAACAAGAAAAGAACTTTTCGTTCATTATGGATTACCCGTATTAATGCAGGTGCCAGACAACACGGAATGTCCTACTCTCAATTTATGGGAAAAGTAAAAGCTGGAAATATAGAACTTAACAGAAAAGTTCTTGCAGATTTAGCGATGAACCACCCAGATGCCTTTAAGGCAGTTGTAGATCAGGTAAAATAAATTATTAACAATCTCACTTTTTGAAAAATCCGATTCTCACGAATCGGATTTTTTAATTTTAGCTATAGCCGCCTTAAATTCTTCCCAATCTATTAGTTCATCGTTATTCTTATCATAACCCTCAATAAGCTTGGATCCCACTATACCTCTTATAAATCCGCTTATTTCAGCTTGCTTCAATAGCTTGACTATCTCCCCTTTTGTAAGTTTCTGGTCATTATCCTCGTCAAAAAAATTAAATGCCATTTCAGGAGTTTCGAAATGATTGGTAATAAGAATTTGAATTTTATTTAAAATAGATTCTTCTGTCGTCATATCATTTTGCTTTAATTCAATTTAGTGATAATTCAATTTCCCCACAACGTCAAGACTATATTTCTACCCGTTGCATAATTTCTATGCTCACAAAGATAAATACCCTGCCATATACCCATATTCAATTTGCCGTTGGTGACAGGTACTTGCACCGAAGCTCCCATCAAAGATGCCTTAATATGGGCAGGCATATCATCTGAACCTTCATAGTCATGTTTATAGTACGGTGCATTCTCAGGAACTAGAATATTCATATGAGACTCAAAGTCATCTCTAACTGTTGGAACCGCATTTTCATTTATGGTTAAACTGGCAGATGTATGTTTAATAAACACTTGCAGAAAACCTTGCTCTATTTTTTTGATTTCCGGCATTCTCGCAAGTAAATCATCGGTAATGATATGAAAACCTCTTGAATACGCCCTTAAGCTAACTTCTTTTTGAAATAATTTCATTTGCATAATATTATTAAATAAAGGTAAAACTTTGCTCTTTAGCTACCTTGCTAAACTTCGTTGAAATATCTTTACAAAAAATTAATACTACATGGATTTATCGAAGATTAAAATGGTTGTTTCTGATATGGACGGGACCTTGTTAAACTCTAACCACCAAGTCAGCGATCAATTCTTTGAACTTTTTAAAGGGTTAAAATCTCAAGGTATCACCTTTGTTGCTGCGAGCGGTAGACAGTACAATAGTATTATAGACAAATTAGATACCATCAAAGACGATATCATTGTAATTGCAGAAAACGGTGGTTTTGCTATGAAGCAGAATATTGAAATTCTGGCTACACCCCTTGATAAAAATCATGTACAAGAAATTCTTGAAACTTTAAATCAAATACCCAATATACACCCCGTGCTTTGTGGTAAACATAAAGCTTATTTAACCGGCAAGTCAAATGAGTTTGTAAACAAGCTTGCCGAGTATTATACCCAGTTTGAAATAATTGATGACTTATTATCTTTTGATTCTGAAGTCATCAAAATTGCCATTTATCATTTCGAAAATAGTGAGCAATATATCTATCCGTTTGTGAAACATTTTGAAAGTGAATTAAAGGTAAAAGTATCTGGACAAAATTGGCTGGATATTTCTAACATGAATGCACATAAAGGGTATGCTTTAACCAAAGTTATGGAAAGCTATAACTTAAAGTCTGATGAAGTAATGGTCTTTGGCGACTATAATAATGACCTTGAAATGCTGGCATTATCAGATTTCGGATTCGCTATGGAAAATGCCCACCCCAACGTAAAAGAAGTAGCTACATATAGCACAACAAGTAACGATAATTTAGGTGTTGAACGTATTTTAAAAGAGCTCATAAAATCTAAAATCAAATTGTAAAAAATTTTTGATTACAAACAGTTCTAAAAACTAACTGTGTATATGAACTCATACTTAAATCAATTAAACACTATTATTATTTTTAAATTTGTACCTAGAAATACCCACAACCAAAGAGTAATAGGCATGATTTCAAAAATATATTTGACAGCTAGTCTAGAAACAATTGTAACTTTAAAGAAAATTAAATAGTTAACTATGGATTTTACTGATGACACAAAACTAGATAGCCTAATGGGAGCACTATTTACTCCCTACAAACAATCTGTTACAGATGTTCAAAAAGTGATAGATGCGTTACTATCACATGCAATTATTAGTTCAGAAGATGAAATAGTAAACGACCATATTGCTTTTAGAACTCTTGGAGTTCCAAATTTAGGTATAGCCTCTTTCGAAAAGCTTTTTTTACATTACGGTTATGTAAAAAAGGACTATTATTTTTTTAAAGAAAAAAAGTTAAATGCCTATTGGTACGCACCCCCATCACCTAAATATCCACGCATTTTTATAAGTGAATTAAGGGTAGATGATTTACCTGAAAAAGCAAAAACTATATTAAATAAATATACTAAAGACATTCTCCAAGACCCCGTAGATAGCATTGATTTAAACAATGTAGAGTCTGTTGGAAACTTTTTTTATAAACCACTTTGGGACCTTCCTACAATTACCGATTATCAAGAGCTTCAAAAAATTAGTGAGTATGCTGCTTGGGTATTGTACAATAGGTATTATTTAAACCATTACACTATAAGTGTCCACGATTTAATACAGCCATATAATTCACTAGAAAACTTTAATAATTTTTTGACAAGCATTGGTATCACCTTAAATACGGCTGGCGGAGTCATTAAAACAAGTGCTGATGGCTTACTAAAGCAGACGAGTTCGGTAGCTAAAATGATAGATGCAATTTTTAAAGATGGAGAACACTTAGAAATATCTGGTAGTTATGTGGAGTTTGCAGAACGATTACCGTATCCAAAATCTACAAATGACACTGAGCCTACTCGAAGAAGAGATGGCTTTGAATCTGCAAATGCAGATAAAATATTTGAAAGCACCTACAGTTCTCAGACCAAAAAATCTTAAAAACTAAAGAGCTAAAAAAAACCGTAATCAATACTTTCGTATTTATCACGGTTTTTTTATTTCAATCTGTACATAAATTGAACTCATGTCTTTTGCTTCTTCTTTCTGGCTGCCGGAAATAATACATTATTAAGTATTAAACGATAGCCTGGTGAAGTTGGATGCAACTCTAATTCTGTTTTTGGGTCCCCTACTCTATGTTGGTAATCTTCAGGATCATGGCCACCGTAGAAAGTAAAGAAGCCTTTTCCTTTTATACCGTGAATATATCTTGCTTCTTCGTTTAACTTATTTTCACCCAAAATTAAAACAGTTGGTTTTATCTCTGAACGTGTAAAAGCAGTTGTCTGTCCCATAAAACCTTTTACCAAAGAAGTATGGTTCTGACATAACATCGTAGGCACCGGATCCCATTTCGCCGAGAAGTCCATCAACGAAAAGTAATCAGATTCCTTAGCTACATTTCCTCTTTTATTCGTCATATCAATAGAAGAGAATTCATATTTCAGCGGACTTCTCTCTAATATAAAATCTGTAAAAGCGAACGTTTTACCATAATCTAAACTTGCTTGGTAATTTGGATCTGAAGCATCACCATCAAACATAGGCTCAACGATATCGATTCCGTCAGCTGCTAGGGCAATATCAAAACTATCTGTTGCAGAACACATGGCAAACATGAATCCGCCACCAATAACATAGTTTCTTATCTTTAAAGCTACGGCTCCTTTTTCTTCAGACACCTTATCGAATCCTAATTTCTTAGCTAGCTTTTCAGAATTCTTTTTCCCTTCAATATACCAAGGTGTTGCTCTGTATGCCCCATAAAACTTACCATATTGACCTGTGAAATCTTCATGATGTAAATGAAGCCAATCATACAACGCCAACTTATCTCCCAATACTTCTTCATCATAAATTGTGGTATACGGAATTTCAGCATACGTCAATGCCATAGTTACCGCATCATCCCAAGGTTGTTTGTCTTGTGGAGAATACACTGCAATTCGCGGAGCTTTTTCTAGTATAACAGCATCTTGATTCACTGAAGGGCTACTGATTTCATCTAAAATTCCGTTTGCTTGTACATCAGATAAAATCTCAAAACTGACTCCCCTTATTTGACATTCTTTTCTAATACTCTCCCCATCTGGCAATAAAAAAGATCCTCCCCTATAATTTAATAGCCATTGTACTTTTTGTTGCTTTGCCAAAACCCAATACGTAATTCCGTATGCTTTTAAATGATTTTTTTGAGTATCGGCATCCATCGGAATTAATATGGAAGATGCAAAAAGTTGTACCGTAAGTAGAAGAAAGAAGATTGACGTTATTATTTTGGACATAAAGTATTATCAATGTATTCACCCAAAGATATAGTAAATTCTTTGGAGCAGTATTTATAGTGCCGTTAAAGCTATTGTAATTATGATAATTGTATTTACCGAAAACCAATTGGTTTTAAAACAAAAAAGTCCCCCGAATGGGAGACTTTTAAAGTTACAATTATGTTTTACTTTAGAATGGAACATCATTATCCTCATCTAAATCAGGACTACTATTCATACTACTACCAAAAGCATCATCTGCACTTGGCAAGTTTTTAGTTGCAAACGGATTCTCTTCATTTGCATTCATTTTAGACTGGAATTCGAACGGAGAGTCAAAATCATCGAGGTTATCGAACTTACCTTGGTTACCGATAAACTTCAATCTAATATTTTCTAGACCACCATTACGGTGTTTTGCTACAATAAATTCTGCTTGACCTTGAGTCGGAGTACGTTCTTCATCATCCCATTCCTCAATTTTATAATACTCAGGTCTATAAATGAACGATACAATATCGGCATCTTGCTCGATCGCTCCAGATTCCCTCAAATCCGAAAGAATTGGTCTTTTACTACCACCACGTGTTTCAACCGCACGCGAAAGCTGAGACAATGCAATTACAGGTACACTTAATTCTTTTGCTAGTGCTTTTAAGTTTCTAGAAATTGTAGAAATCTCCTGTTCCCTGTTTCCTCCTTTTTGACTACCACCTGCCGTCATCAACTGCAAGTAATCGATCATGATCATTTTTATACCATGTTGCGAAGCTAGACGTCTTGCCTTTGCACGTAAATCGAAAATTGAAAGAGATGGTGTATCATCTATAAATAAAGGTGCCTTCTCTAAAGCTTTCACCTTTACGTTTAGTTGCTCCCACTCATGCTTTTCAAGCTTTCCTGTTCTTAATTTTTCTGAAGACAAACCTGTTTCAGAAGAAATCAATCTTGTAATTAACTGTACTGAAGACATCTCTAAAGAAAAGAACGCTACAGGTGTATTTGTATTTACGGCCATGTTTCTAGCCATAGATAATGTCAAAGCCGTTTTACCCATACCCGGACGTGCAGCAACAATAATTAAATCACTCGGCTGCCAACCAGAAGTAAGCTTATCTAATTTATCAAATCCGGATGGTATACCACTCATACCCTCTTTACCGGCAATTTCTTCAATTCGCTTTTTTGCCTGGATAACCAAGTCTTGTGCTGTTTCTGCAGAACGTTTTAAGTTACCTTGGGTAACATCATAAAGTTTAGCCTCCGCAGCATCTAATAAATCGAATACATCGGTAGATTCATCATAAGCCTCTTCAATAATTTCCCCTGAAATTTTTATTAAACTACGTTGAATATATTTTTGAAGAATAATACGTGCATGAAACTCAATATGAGCAGATGACGCTACTTTTTGGGTCAGTTTTATGAGATAAAAATCACCACCGCTAACCTCTAATTTACCTGCTTTTTTAAGTTGTGACGAAACGGTTAATAAATCGACCGGTTGCGACTCTTCGAAGAGTACAAAGATGGCTTCATAAATAAATCTATGAGCGTCTTTATAGAACACATCGGGGTGTAAAATATCGATTACTTCATCGACACCTTTTTTATCTATCATCATAGCACCCAACACAACCTCTTCTAAATCAACGGCTTGTGGTGGAATTTTACCTCTTTCAAGGTTTATAATAGTAGATTTATCGATCTTACGACCGACAAAAGGTTTCGTGTTCTCCATAGTGCGAAAGTATGCAATTAACCTTTAGTTAACGTGTTAAACATCGGTTGTGATGTTCACAGATCACTAACAATTGATTGTTTATAAGTTACGATTTTCTGTTAATAACATAAAAAAACCGAGGAATAAAATCCTCGGTATATTTTAAAGAAGCCTAAAATGTAGATTAGCCGTTGAAAACACCCATTTGGGCATATTTATCCATACGCTGATTTACTAATTCTTTTGGTGATAACTTTTTTAAATCCTCAAAATGAGAAGAAATTTTATTTTTTACGATTTCGAAAGTTTTTTCTCTATTAGCATGAGCACCACCTGCAGGTTCGCGAATGATTTCATCTATTAGTTTCAACTTTTTCATATCGGTAGCAGTTAATTTTAAAGCCTCTGCAGCTATTTCTTTATACTCCCAACTTCTCCATAAAATTGAAGAACAAGATTCTGGCGAAATAACTGAATACCAAGTATTCTCAAGCATTAAAACTTTGTCACCTACACCTATACCCAAAGCACCACCAGATGCACCTTCACCAATAATTACAACAATTATAGGCACTTTTAAGCGGGTCATTTCAATAATATTTCTTGCAATAGCTTCTCCTTGTCCGCGTTCTTCAGCTTCAATACCAGGGTAAGCACCCGGTGTATCTATTAAGCAAACAACAGGTACTTGAAATTTTTCTGCAGATTTCATTAATCGTAGAGCCTTTCTATACCCTTCTGGGTTGGCCATACCAAAATTTCTATACTGGCGTGTTTTTGTATTGTATCCTTTTTGTTGACCAATGAACATATAGCTCTGGTCACCGATTTTACCTAAACCACTGATCATAGCCTTATCATCTTTTACGGTACGATCACCATGTAGTTCTAAGAAAGTATCACCACAAATAGCTTTAATATAATCTAATGTATAAGGTCTATTTGGATGTCTAGATAACTGTACGCGTTGCCAAGCAGTTAGATTTTTATAAATATCTTTTCTGGTCTCGGTAAGTTTCTTTTCAATTTGCTTACAAGTTTCTGATACATCGACATCACTTTCCTCGCCAATAATCATGCACTTGTCCAATTGCTCTTCCAGTTCTTTAATAGGAAGTTCAAAATCCAAATATTCCATATTTCTATAAAGTTTCTTTAGTTGCGGCTCAAAGATAAAACTTTAATACCTAAATCTTGGGTACCCTTTTTTTAATATTCGCTCTTTGCTTTAAAATACCGTTGGCAATGACCGTACTGAGTATAATTAGGGCTCCCACATAAAACATAGGTTTCATCTTTTCTTCGGAGCCAAAAATAAGCCAAGCCAAGAGAATACCATAAACAGGTTCTAGATTTGTGGTAAGCATAACTGTATATGGCGTTAGTACACGCATTATTTTCACCGATGCAATAAATGCATATGCAGTACAAATAAGCGCTAATACAATTAGGTAGGCCCAGTCCATTTGAGGTAGTGTAATCAATGACATATTAAAATCACCTTTAACCAGCAATAATAAAGATAAGAAAACCATGCCCACGCCTAACTCATAAAAAGAAATGACCGATGGTCTGTGGTTTTGTACCAACTTTCCATTGATCAATGAAAAAACAGCTGCTAAAAAAGCTGATATCAATGCGATTACCATACCATAGATATACTCCGTTTCTACTTTAAATATAAGATATAGCCCTGCAACGACCATTAGGCCAAAAATAATCTCGTACCCTATAATTTTGCGTTTATACCAAAATGGCTCCATTAATGCAGTAAAAAAGGCGCCTGTAGACATCATAGCCAATGCTACCGATACCGTAGATACTTTTATGGCGAGAAAAAAGGTTACCCAATGTAATGCTACCACAATACCACCACCAACCAGCCAATAAAATGTTTTTCTAGAAACCTTTAAACTGAATTTTGCAAAAAGAATATAAATCGCAATAAACAGTGTCGCCAACCCTATTCTGATCCATACCAACGGTAATGAATCTATAGTTATCAATTTGCCTAAAATAGCTGTAAAGCCCCATATAAAGACTATGAAATGTAAATGGAAAAGGTTATGAATTCTATCTTTTTGCATTTTGTAGTAGATAAAAGGCCAGACATCCAAAAACTACGTTTGGTATAATTACGGCGAGCAAAGGCGAAAAGCCCGATTGCTCGGCGAGTACACCGAATACTTTATCAAAAAATATAAAAATAAATGCGATTAAAATACCGAAAGCCAAATTAGCTCCCATACCACCACGTCTCTTCACAGAAGAAACAGAAACGGCAATAATGGTCAAAATAAACGCTGTTAATGGCAATGCCCAACGCTTGTACTTTACCAATACATAGGTATTAATATTAGAAGCTCCCTTTCTTCTTTGATCTTTTAAAAAAGTATCTAATTCAAAAAGGTTCTTTGTTTCGGCAACATATGAAACAGGAGTTAAGTCACCAATATCAAAAGCAAAAATGGTATCTAGCCGGCGTTTGCTTTCAATAATTGCGGTATCACCTAGTACAGTTCTTTTTTTATAAGATGTTAAGCGGTAACTAGAATCTTTCTCTACCCAACGAATATTAGCTGCAGATATCTTAAAATCTAGCTCGTTGTTTTTATTAAACCTTTCAAAGGTAAAGTTATGACCTAACTGCCTGGCGGGATCAAAACTGCTTACGTATATAAAATCTGTCTCGTTGAGCTGATTGAATATGTTATTGGTAACCCGATCCTGTTTTCCTTTTTTTAGGTATTTGTATTTAAATTCGTTGAAGCCCACACTAGCGTTAGGCACAATAAACATGGTCATAAAGAACATTAAAATCGCAATCATAGAAGCCCCTATCACGTAAGGTCTTAGAAATCGACCATAAGAGACTCCAGAACTTAATATGGCAACAATTTCGGTATTGTTCGCCAACTTAGAGGTAAAGAATATGACGGAGAGGAATAGAAAAATAGGAAATAATAGATTACCGATATAAATAGTGAAATTCACATAATACATCACAATCTCATTAAATGGTGCTTCGTTGTCGATCATTTTACCGATCTGCTCTGCCAAATTTACCATTATACCGATGGGAATGAATAGTAAAAGCATCAACGAAAAAGTCGCTAGATACCGTTTTAGAATGTATTTATCTATTATTGATAGCATTATAGCCTTTTATCCATTTGTTTTACCATTATATCTTTCCAAGCTCTAAAATCACCTGCAATAATATGCTTACGAGCTTCCCGCACGAGCCACATATAAAAGCCTAAGTTATGAATTGTTGCTATTTGTTTTCCTAAATATTCATTAGCAGCAAACAAATGTCTTAAATATGCTTTTGAATACTCTCGATCTACAAATGTTGTTCCCATTTCATCAATAGGTGAAAAATCATCTTCCCACTTCTTGTTCTTTATATTTATAGTGCCGTGTGCTGTAAATAACATACCGTTTCTTGCATTTCTGGTAGGCATCACACAATCGAACATATCTATACCCAAGGCAATGTTTTCAAGAATATTAATAGGTGTACCAACACCCATTAAATATCGTGGCTTATCTTCTGGCAAAATTTCACATACTACCTCGGTCATACCATACATTTCTTCTGCCGGCTCACCAACTGAGAGTCCGCCAATGGCATTACCCTCTGCACCCGCATTCGCAATATATTCAGCAGATTGCCTTCTTAAATCTTTATAGGTAGACCCTTGAACTATCGGAAAAAAAGTTTGTTCATAATCATATTCAAAAGGTGTTTTTGCTAGATGAGTAATACATCTATCTAACCACCTATGTGTCATATGCATTGATCGCTTGGCATAATTATAATCGCAAGGGTAAGGTGTACATTCATCAAATGCCATGATAATATCTGCGCCAATTACACGCTGAATTTCCATAACGTTCTCTGGTGTAAATAAATGGGTAGACCCATCTATATGCGATTTAAATTTTACCCCTTCTTCTTTTATCTTTCTATTCGCAGATAAAGAATACACTTGGTACCCACCACTATCGGTAAGAATATTTCTATCCCAACCCATAAATTTATGGAGTCCGCCTGCTTTCTTTAAAATTTCTGTTTTAGGGCGAAGAAATAAATGATAGGTATTACCAAGAATAATATCTGGGTTGACCTCTTCTCTCAACTCTTTTTGATGCACTCCTTTAACAGAGGCTACCGTACCCACCGGCATAAAAATTGGGGTTTCAATAGTACCGTGGTCAGTAACAATAGTACCTGCCCTAGCCTTTGATTGTAAATCGGTATTGTGTAGTGTAAACTTCAAACTTTCTAATTCTAGCTGCAAATATAATGAACTGTGTGTGGGAAAAACTTAATAAAAAGCAAAGATGTTACTGAAATAGTGAAACGATGTAATTGAATATTGTGACTTTAAAAAACTTTAATTAATTCAAAAACATCAGTAAACAATAAAGGTATTTTACCTCCGTTCTGATGGTATAACGAGAAATGGAACATTTGGTATCGTATTTGCTACTTGTTCCACCTAAACAACAATGAATATGAAAAAAACAATTTTAGTTGCCTTTATGGCACTCTCTGGGTTTTATGGGGTAGCGCAGAGCGATTCGGGATTCGGAATTAAAGGAGGATTAAACTACAACGCCAACGGAGATTATTTTGAATCGGTAGGTGAGGCAGCAAGAAATCCGGATAGAAACGTTGGATATCATGTAGGTATCTTCGGAAAATTCGGAGCTTCCAAAGTCTATGTGAGACCAGAGTTGGTATACACCAAAACTAAATCTGATTATGACGGAGCAGATTTTGATATGGGTAAATTAGATGTTCCTGTCCTTTTAGGAATTAATCTAATTGGGCCGTTACATGTATTTGCCGGACCTAGCTTTCAATATATTTTAGATACCGAATTTGATGGTGTTACTATTGATGATGTAGAAAATGATTTTTCCGTTGGGATGAATATTGGCGCCGGAGTTAACCTCGGCAAATTAGGGATAGATTTACGTTACGAAAGAGGATTTAGCGATAACGAAGCTACTTTCGTCAATACGAACATCACAAATTTAGGTCCGAGTAGAATAGATACAAGACCAGACCAATTAATTTTAAGTTTGTCTTTGGCACTGTAAACATAAACACAAGAAATAAAAAACCTCTTAAGGAAACTTAAGAGGTTTTTTTATGCTTTAAAAGTATTTACTATAAGTCATTATCAAGATGATCAGGAATACCATCACCATCTGTATCTAAGAAACCTATAAAATTTCCCTCAGCATCTAGCTCAATTTCGTCGATAGTTAAAATACCATCGCCGTCATCATCTGGATCAGAATAATTCGCAACATAAATAAATGAATTAGCTTCTGACTCTTCATTGGTATTGTCATTATTTAAGTTTCCATCATTATTTAAATCTTCTAAAATCGAAGGTATACCGTCTTCATCAAAATCAGTATCGACCTCATAACCAAAGGCATCAATCTTAAATATTAATGGTGAATAAGTTGGGATACTACCACTAGCTGAACTAGAATCAAAATAACCAAGACCAGATGGCATAAAAATAGCTCCTATTCCATATCCTTCATAACTAATAGTACCATCTCCGTTTTCAATGGGACCGTTACCAGTTTGAAAGTTTTTCATACCATTACCAAAGCCTCGTACAACACCAGATAAGTTAAGAGGTATTGGTTGATTTGAAGAAGCATCGAACAAACTACCGTCTAAAAATGAACCTTCATATCTCAAAATAACATTATCGCCAATAGTTGGTTTACCTGCTACTACACCCTGTCTTACAACTAAAGTATATAGTTTTTGATCGATTGTTTCATTGTCATCTGCTCGTCCTAAAGATTCAGAATTAACAGAAATCGTTTGGGTAATTAAATTCGGACTATCAAATAAAGATGGTTGAGTGCTGTTTACACCAGCAATCGTATCAAATTTAATTTTGAAATCGAAACCTTCTGGTGGTGTATCGAAATCTTCTTTATTATAGAAATGTGTCTTTAAAAATTCTATGATTTCAGCATCATCCTCTACAGTAACTTCACTTAATAACCTAGGCGGTACAACTTCACCTATAGCATCGTCATCATTCTTACAAGAACTTATTATTAGTAAACCTGCTATTAGCAAATAGGCATTTTTCAATTTCATCAATAATTTATTTTGAACGCGCAAGATACAATTTTCCCCTATTTTTGTTTGGAAGTTAACAAAGAAATACAACCTATAATGCGTATAGATAAATTCTTGTGGAGTCTACGATATTTTAAAACCCGAAACATTGCTACCACCGCCTGTAAAAAAGGGCATGCAAAAATAAATGGTATCGCTGCTAAACCAGGTAGAGAAGTGTACCCAATGGATGAAATTGTGGTACGCAAAAACCAAATTGACTATAAATTTACGGTTCTTGATATACCGCCAAGTCGCGTTGGCGCTAAACTCGTTGACATTTATAGAAAAGATACCACACCTAAAGAAGCCTTTGAGCATAACGAACTTTTACAATACTCCAAAGATTATTATCGTAAAAAAGGTGTTGGTAGGCCTACCAAAAAAGACCGAAGAGATATTGATGATTATTTAGATAGCGATATCAAAAACGACGAAACAGGTACCACAGAGGTTGAAAATAAAAGTAAAGAAGTTGAAGATTAGCCTAAACTTTTAAAAACATACCTATCTTTATTATTTTAAGAACAATACATGCAACATACCATACTTTCGCACCAGCAGATTCAACATAAAATTGAACGTATAGCCTACCAAATCTATGAGGCGAATGTTTCTGAAGAAGAAATAATTATTGCAGGTATACAAGGCGGCGGACTCGATTTTGCAAAGAAAATAGTCGCTAAGCTCAAAAAAATTACTGACGCAAAAATTGTGCTGTGTAAATTATCTATGGATAAGAAAGATCCCTTATCAAGCGGAGTAACAACATCGTTGCCCGATGCAGATTTTATTAATAAATCGGTAGTAATTGTAGATGATGTATTAAACTCTGGTACTACTTTAATATATGGAGTGCATCATTTTCTAAAAACCCCATTAAAGCAACTTAAAACTGCTGTTTTGGTAAATAGAAACCATAAGAAGTATCCGGTTAAAGCAGATTACAAAGGTATTTCATTATCTACCTCGTTACAAGAGCATGTAAATGTTCATTTTGAATCAAAAAACGATAGAGTCTATTTAGACTAGTTTGTTCACTATCATTTCAGCAATCTCGGTAGGGGTATTATTATTACTTTTCACTTTTTGATGTGCTTTATTATAGAAGTAGCTTCTTTCGAATAAATGTTTACCGATAAACTCGGTCAATTCATCATCTTGTAAATGAGCGATCATAGGGCGATGGCTTTTTTCTTTGATTAAGCGATCAAAGAGTTCATTTATACCCACATTCAAATAGAAAGAATTGACGGTTTTCTCATTTATGAAGTCCATATTAGTGCCAAAACAAGGAGTACCACCACCTAAAGAGAGTACAAAATTGTTTTTATTTAAAAATATTTCATTGAGATATTCTATTTCTTTTTTTCTAAAATAGATTTCTCCTTTGGTCTCAAAAATGGAAGCAATAGACATCGCTTCACCTTCTTCAATATATTCATCTAAATCTAAAAAATTAATATTCAAATGGTTAGCTACGATTCTACCGACGGTAGATTTACCACTACCCATATACCCTAGCAATACTATTTTCATATTTTTCATTTGTACAAAATTGGACTAATTAATACGCTTTTCAAAAAAAAATAAATTTATCTTGAAAAGGGTTTGGAAAATAAAGTAATCGACTTATATTTGCACCCGCATTGAGGGAATTATTTTCCGAATTTGCTTTTGACCTGGTAGCTCAGTTGGTAGAGCATCTCCCTTTTAAGGAGAGGGTCCCGGGTTCGAGCCCCGGCCCGGTCACAAATAAAATAGCCTCTTAAAGAAAAGAGGCTATTTTATTTAAATGTCTGATCCAGCTTTTATAAGTGGTAAACGCTTAAGTTCTTTAACTTATTGACCTGGTAGCTCAGTTGGTAGAGCATCTCCCTTTTAAGGAGAGGGTCCCGGGTTCGAGCCCCGGCCCGGTCACTTTTAAACCTTCAAATATTTATTATTTGGAGGTTTTTTTGTTTCTACTAATTTTTATAGTTCTTAAAGAAGCACTTTTCTAACTAAACCCAAACTATTCTCCTTCTGAATCTATACTAACACATTACTATCTAAAATATAATATACGAATCTATTAAGTTGATTATAGATAGTTTTAAAATATTTAAAAAATACAATTTTAAAAAGACTGTCATTTTTTATTGGTAAAGCACAAATAATTCAAATTGATATAACAACATGAAAGATTTACAGTTGAATATAAACGGGACAGTCACGTATAGTTGCAAATCAAAAAATGGTGACACTACAAATTGCCCACAGGGCATGGTCCTAAATGTGATGACCAAAGAATAATTAATTATATAAGATTGGTAAGATCAATAAACTAATGATAGCTTCTAATTTTCAGAAACTGAAAATTAGAAGCTATTCTTTTTAGTCGTTCAAAGTAAAATCAGAAGCTAACTGAGTAGTAGAACTACCACCAATAAAGACCTTAAAGTCGCCCGTTTCAGATTCCCATATATTATTTGCAGAATAGAATTCTAACGTCTTAGTAGTGATAGTAAAGCTTACATTTTTAGTCTCACCTGGCTTTAAAGAAACCATTTTAAAATCTTTCAATTCTTTTACAGGTCTAGCAATACTGGCAAACAAATCTTGAATATATAATTGAACCACTTCTTTACCTTCATATTTACCGGTATTAGACAAATCGAAACTGACTTTCAACTCTCCAGTTTTGCTTAAGGAATTGGTATTTAACTTTAAGTTGTCATAAGTAAATTCAGTATAGCTTAATCCATAACCAAACTCATATAAAGGTGTATTTACTTCATCTGTATAGTGCGTCCAGAAAACAAGATCATCACCAGGATACGTTGGTCTTCCTGTACTTAAATAATTATAATACAAAGGTACCTGCCCAACATTTCTTGGAAAAGTCATTGGTAATTTTCCACTTGGGTTATAATCACCATAAAGTACCTTAGCTATAGCATCGCCACTAGTTGAACCCAATTGCCAAGCTTCTACTATGGCAGGTATATTTTCATCTGCCCAATTAATAGTCAACGGTCTTCCATTCATTAAAACCAAAACTATGTTCTTATTCACCGCATACACAGCTTCTAATAATTCTTGTTGTAAACCAGGTAAATCTAAATTTGCTCTACTTCTACCCTCGCCTGATTGAAAACCATGCTCACCCAAAACCATTACTACTACATCTTTATTTTTAGCTACTTCTACAGCTTCTGCAATACCAGTTCTATCTGTAGTGTTTATATCAATTTCAAAGACGAAAGCCTCCTTACCTTTTACCAACTCCACTCCTTTTTCATGGTACAGTTTATTACCTTTATATTTCTTTAAGCCTTCCATTACCGATACTGCAGAATTATCTTCCGCAGCAAGTCTCCAACCTCCTAATGGACTATTCTTATCTGCCGCCAACGGACCAATAACCGCTATGTTCATTCCCTTCTTCTTTAAAGGCAATAATTGGTTCTCGTTTTTTAGAAGCACTATAGACTTTTCTGCCATATCGAGCGCTATAGCTTTATTTTTATCGCTTCCTATTACTGCTTTTTCTCGCTCTTCGTTACAATATTTGTAAGGGTCATCAAAAAGACCTAATTCATATTTTACCCTTAAAATTCTTCGAACGGCATCATCAATTTTATCAACGGAAACTTTACCTTCATCTACCAAATTTTTTAAATGTTTTACATATAAATAAGATTCCATATCCATATCACTACCGGCATTTGCAGCGCTTTCAGCAGCAGATTTGGCATCTTTAGAATACCCATGAGCAACCATTTCAGCCATTGAACCCCAGTCAGAAACTACAAAACCTTGGTAGTCCCATTCTTCTTTTAAAACATCTCTTTGTAAAAAAGAATTTCCAGTAGCTGGTATACCATTAAGTACATTAAATGAATTCATGAATGTTTTTACATCTGCTTCTATCGCTGCCATAAACGGAGGAAAAATAGTATTGTATAATGTTGACGTACCTACATCTACCGTATTGTAATCTCTACCCGCTTCAGAAAAGCCATACCCAGCAAAATGTTTAGCTGTTGCCGCTATAGTATTTGGTGCTGAAAGGTCTTCTCCTTGAAACCCGGTAATTCTTGCCTTGGCTATTTGACTACCCAAATAAGGATCTTCACCTGCGCCTTCCATTACTCTACCCCATCGTGCATCTCTTGATATATCTACCATTGGGGCAAACGTCCAGTTTATGCCTGTTGCAGATGCTTCGTCGGCAGCCATTGCTGCAGAAGCTTTAATTACATCCATATCCCAACTAGCAGATTCTGCCAATGGTATTGGGCTCTGTGTTCTATATCCATGAATTACATCATAACCAATAATTAAAGGGATACCTAATCTTGATTCTTCAACCACAATCTTCTGTACCTTACGAACTTCTTCTACGCCGGTAACATTTAACATAGAGCCTACCCAACCATTTTTAAGATGCTCAAATTTACTAGAGGCATCACCTTTTTCTGGAACAGGACCTGTAACATTCCAAAAACCATTATACTGGTTCATTTGCCCAACTTTTTCTTCAAGAGTCATAAGTTCCATTAAAGAATCTATCTTATTTTCTACTACAACATCTAATTTTGTTTGAGCATAGTTACTATGGCTAAATACAAATAAACAGAAGGTAATTAATATATATATTTTCATGCTTTCTATTATAATAAAGAGTTTAATGGTCAATGAAATATAATCATGGAAAATTCGAATTTACTCCAAAATTATGATAATCTCCTAGGGTAGTAAATATACTAGATCATTTAGATAAATGAGAATTTCTAAAATAGCTAATACATTACTCAATCAAAAAAAAGGGAAGGAGCTATGCTTCTTCCCTTTTCAATATGTATTGGTCTATGTTGGTTATTCTACCACGATAAACTCCGATCGTCTGTTAAGTTGATGGTTCTCTTTGCTACATGGAATATTGTTGCTACAGTTGTTTGTAAGCTCCGTTTCGCCGTAACCTTCGTACGAGATTCTGTTGCTCGGTATACCCGCTGCTATGAGGTAATCGGCCGTTGCCTTCGCCCTGTTCGCCGATAAACGCATGTTGTACGCATCGTTCGCCCTTGAATCCGTATGCGAGCGTACCTGTACGTTTACGTTCGGGTATTCGTTCAGGTATGCCAATACCTTGTTGATACTGATCCTTGCATCCTCTCTGATGAAGTACTTATCAAAATCGAAGTAGATCGGTTCTATGTTCAGGTATTTTGCAAGGTCGGTGCCTATCGGTGCCGATGGGTCTACCTGTGCCAGTACGATCTCTATGCCTATGGCGTCTTCAGCTTTGACGGTCATGAAGGTCTTGTTACCTTCCTCGTAATCGGTCTTGGTGGCTACTACCTTATAACTACCTTCTGCGCAGTTGCCTTCCATTTCGAACGCTCCGTTGGCATCGGTGCTCGAGCTCGATACCACTTTGTTATCCTTGTCGTATACCGTTACCGATGCATCCGTTAACAGTGCATTGGTTTTTTGGTCCTTTACGATTCCCGTAATATTTGTATGGCAGGTGAAGTCCAACGGCGTCATTTCTACAAAACTGTAGATATCGTCATTGCCCTGTCCGCCTTTTCTATTCGAAGCGAAAAAGCCTTTCTTGGTCTCTTCGTTTATAATATATGAGAAGTCGTCTTCCTCTCCGTTCAAAGGGCGTCCTACATTGTAGATCTCTCCCTTTTCATTGTTCAGGTCCGTTGCGAAGACGTCAAGTCCCCCTAGTCCCGGATGCCCGTCCGATGAAAAATATAATTTATCGGATTCCGTTACGAACGGGAAGGTCTCCCTTGCCTCCGTATTGATTCGTTCTCCCAGGTTCAGTGGTGTACTGAAAGTACCGTCCTTGTTGATATCCACAACGTAGATATCCGATTCCCCTTTCGTTCCCGGCATATCCGAGGCAAAGTATAGTTTCGTCTCGTCGCTGTTCAGCGTTGGGTGTGCCACCGAGTAGCTGTCCCCGTTAAAGGGCAGTTCTTCGATATTTTTCCATTCGCCGTTTTCTTTGGTAGCCCTGTATATCTTTAGTCTACTGACTCCTTCCTCGTCCCTTTCGAACTTGCCTTCATCGGAATTGTTACGTGTAAAGTACATCGTACTTCCGTCCTTGGTAAATGCAGTCGAGGATTCATGGGTCTTCTTGTTCAATCTTTTACTGAGCTTGTCTACATTGGTAAAGTTACCTTGGTCGTCCTGTTCCGCTTTGTACAGGTTCAAGAAAGATCCGTTGTTCCATCTATGGATGTTCTTCGTTAACAGTCCGCTGTCCCTTGCCGTAGAAAACACCAGTCCTTCTTCATAGAAAGAGGGTGCAAAGTCCGATACCTTCGAGTTCAGCCCTATGTTCTTTAGTTCGTACCTGCCCGAACGTTCCTCGATCTGTTCCAGATAATCTTGGTTATCGCTATATAGTAATCCGCGTTGATCGTTAGATCTTGCCGCTTTGAACTTGTTCATCCAAGTGTCGGATTCCGTATAGTTTTCTAAAGATTTTAAGGTCTGTGCATAACGGTACATATACTCCGGGTCGATATCCGTTCCTTCCAATGCGAACAGTTTACCGTACCAGCTAGATGCCTCTTCATAGTTCGCGTTCAAATAGTTTGCGTTCCCTAGGTTCTTATAGATATCCTCCTCCGTATTTCCGTCCTTGACCAACTCTTCGTACGATTGTATCGCCGAGGCATAGGCGTAGTCCGTGAATTTTGTATCCGCTTTCTGTATCTTCTTGTCCTGTGCGTTTGACATCATAGCCATTACCGCCAAGCCACAAAAAATATATCCTGTTTTTTTCATGTCGTTTTTTATTAAAAGAATCTTGGGGTGATCACTCGTTTGTACTTGTTCAAAAATTCATATCTAAGCATGATCTCGAAAGAACCGTCGTTGAACCTTGTCGCTCCCAAATCGGTCGTTTCCTTATCATATGCCAGACCCAACATCAACTGGTCGTTCAGCTGGAAACCGAACAGGGCGCTGATCGCCGCGTCCCATCTATACGCAGCTCCCAAAGAGAACTTGTCGTTGAAAAGGAAGTTCGCACTAAGGTCTAACTGTAAAGGTGCTCCCTTTACAGCTTTGATAAGTGCAGCGGGCTTGAACTTTACGTTTTGGTTCAGGTCGAACACATAGCCCGTGATCAAATAGAAGTTCATACGCTCCTGTGCGATCAAACTGGAACTGTTCGTATCCGAACTGTCAAAATGCTCGGTCTGTAAAAAGTTCGGTACCGATAATCCCGCATAGAACTGGTCCGTATGGTAATAGATCCCCGCTCCGAAGTTCGGTGAGAATTTGTTGTCGATGTTCGGTAGGTTCGTCTCCGCCCCGTAGTTTCTTAGCTTCGTAAAATCTACGTTGAAAAGGTGTCCGCCGGCTTTTAGTCCGAAGGAAAGCTTCCCTTCCTCCGAGGTCTTTACCGTATAACTGAACGCGGCATCGATATACGTATCCTGGTTGGTACCGTTTCCGATCTCGTCGTTTACCACCGATAGTCCCAATCCTACATGTTCCGAGACAGGGGTATGGAAGTTCAGTGTCTGCGTAGTCGGTGCGCCGTCAAGTCCCACCCACTGCGAACGGTGCAGTGCGGCTATGCTCAATACCCCTCGGGAACCTGCATACGCAGGGTTCACCGATATCGTATTGTACATGTACTGTGTGTACTGCGCGTCTTGCTGCGCATGGCCCATAAAGAGTCCCGCTACGGTAATTATAATGGTTAGAAAATATTTGTTCATCGTATCTTTTTTTAGGGGAATTTTTTTATCTGTTGATGTATAGGTAACCCGACTTGTCCAAGTTATCTCCGTTGTTATTATACTTGATTACATAGAAATACACGCCTACAGGAAGTTCTGAGTCTTTACTAATCGTTGCCCTACCGTTAGATACACCTTGGAAGGTATTTGTAACATTGTCATAACCTGACATTTCGTAAACAACTATTCCCCATCGGTTATAGATCTGTACCGTATTGTTAGGGAATGACTCGATATTTTCTATTCTGAAAAAATCGTTCGTACCGTCACCGTCAGGTGTTATGACCTCATTGGAAACCGCTATGCCAGAGTCAACTACTTCTGCGTTACAACCGGCATCTAGACTTGGAACTCCGCCTATGGAATGACATGGATCTAATGGATCCGTGCCGTCCTCGACCTCTTGACCATCCGGTATAGTATCTCCATCGGTATCGGCTTCATATGAATCTGTTCCTATCGCATCCTCTTGAGATGTCGTCAGACCATCTCCATCACAATCACTATCTGGTAAAGCTGTTCCATCTACATGGTCACAATCATCTAAAGGATCAGTGCCGTCCAATACTTCTTGACCGTCAAGAATACCATCCCCATCGGAATCAGGATTATTAGGATCTGTTCCTAAAGATGCTTCTTCATCGGTTGTCAAACCATCGTTATCACAATCCGAAGTTCCTAATGGAGCTCCTCCACTTGAATCACAATCGTTCAATGGATCAGTGCCATCAGAAATTTCTTGACCGTTGGTTACGCCATCACCATCACAGTCCAGTGCGTTCCATACGGCAGTTGGTATTACATCTTGGTTGGCAGCGATTATACTACAACTATCTGTTGGGTCGGTATCATCGGTAATCTCCTGACCATTGGTTACACCATCACCATCACAGTCCAGTGCGTTCCATGCAGCAGTTGGTGTTGCATCTTGGTTGGCAGCAATTAAACTACACTCATCCGTTGGGTCAGTACCATCTGTTACTTCTTGACCGTTGGTTACTCCATCACCATCACAGTCCAGTGAGTTCCATGCAGCAGTTGGTGTGGCATCTTGGTTTGCAGTAACTAAGCTACACTCATCCGTTGGATCCGTACCATCGGTCACTTCTTGTCCGTTGGTTACCCCATCGCCATCACAATCGGCAGCGTTCCAAGCAGCATCTGGTGCTATTGTTGCATTTACCAGTACAAAGGAACAAGGGTCTTGTCCGTCCGTACCATCAGTTGCTTCAACGTTATTAGGAACTCCATCACCGTCACAATCGCTTGTAGAGGTAACTGTTACCGATATGCTTGCCGTTAGATAGGAACAATCATCAAGAGGATCCGTACCATCGGTCACTTCTTGTCCGTTGGTTACCCCATCGCCATCACAATCGGCAGCGTTCCAAGCAGCATCTGGTGCTACTGTTGAATTTGCCAGTACAAAGGAACAAGGGTCTTGTCCATCCGTACCATCGGTAGCTTCAATGTTATTAGGAACTCCATCACCGTCACAATCGCTTGTAGAGGTAACTGTTACCGATATGCTTGCCGTTAGATAGGAACAATCATCAAGAGGATCCGTACCATCGGTCACTTCTTGTCCGTTGGTTACCCCATCGCCATCACAATCGGCAGCGTTCCAAGCAGCATCTGGTGCTACTGTTGCATTTGCTAGTACAAAAGAACAAGGGTCTTGTCCGTCCGTGCCGTCTGTTGCTTCTACATCATTCGGTACCCCATCACCATCACAATCACTTGTTGAGGTTACGGTTACCGATATGCTTGCTGTTACATAGGAACAATCATCTAGAGGGTCTGTACCATCGGTCACTTCTTGTCCGTTGGTTACCCCATCGCCATCACAATCGGCAGCGTTCCAAGCAGCATCTGGTGTTACTGTTGCATTTGCTAGTACAAAAGAACAAGGGTCTTGTCCGTCCGTGCCGTCTGTTGCTTCTACATCGTTTGGTACGCCATCACCGTCACAATCGCTTGTAGAGGTAACTGTTACCGATATGCTTGCCGTTAGATAGGAACAATCATCAAGAGGATCCGTACCATCGGTCACTTCTTGTCCGTTGGTTACCCCATCGCCATCACAATCGGCAGCGTTCCAAGCAGCATCTGGTGCTATTGTTGCATTTACCAGTACAAAGGAACAAGGGTCTTGTCCATCCGTACCATCGGTTGCTTCAACGTTATTAGGAACTCCATCACCGTCACAATCGCTTGTAGAGGTAACTGTTACCGATATGCTTGCCGTTAGATAGGAACAATCATCAAGAGGATCCGTACCATCGGTCACTTCTTGTCCGTTGGTTACCCCATCGCCATCACAGTCGGCAGCGTTCCAAGCAGCATCTGGTGCTATTGTTGCATTTGCCAGTACAAAGGAACAAGGGTCTTGTCCGTCCGTGCCGTCTGTTGCTTCAACATCGTTTGGTACGCCATCACCGTCACAATCGCTTGTAGAGGTAACTGTTACCGATATGCTTGCCGTTAGATAGGAACAATCATCAAGAGGATCCGTACCATCGGTCACTTCTTGTCCGTTGGTTACCCCATCGCCATCACAATCGGCAGCGTTCCAAGCAGCATCTGGTGCTACTGTTGCATTTACCAGTACAAAGGAACAAGGTTCTTGTCCATCCGTACCATCGGTTGCTTCAACGTTATTAGGAACTCCATCACCGTCACAATCGCTTGTAGAGGTAACTGTTACCGATATGCTTGCCGTTAGATAGGAACAATCATCAAGAGGATCCGTACCATCAATCACTTCTTGTCCGTTGGTTACCCCATCGCCATCACAATCGGCAGCGTTCCAAGCAGCATCTGGTGCTATTGTTGCATTTGCCAGTACAAAGGAACAAGGGTCTTGTCCGTCCGTGCCGTCTGTTGCTTCAACATCGTTTGGTACGCCATCACCGTCACAATCGCTTGTAGAGGTAACTGTTACCGATATGCTTGCCGTTAGATAGGAACAATCATCAAGAGGATCCGTACCATCGGTCACTTCTTGTCCGTTGGTTACCCCATCGCCATCACAATCGGCAGCGTTCCAAGCAGCATCTGGTGCTACTGTTGCATTTGCTAGTACAAAAGAACATGGTTCTTGTCCATCCGTACCATCAGTTGCTTCAACGTTATTAGGAACTCCATCACCGTCACAATCGCTTGTAGAGGTAACCGTTACCGATATGCTTGCCGTTAGATAGGAACAATCATCAAGAGGATCCGTACCATCAATCACTTCTTGTCCGTTGGTTACCCCATCGCCATCACAATCAGCAGCGTTCCAAGCAGCATCTGGAGCTACTGTTGCATTTGCCAGTACAAAGGAACAAGGGTCTTGTCCGTCCGTACCATCGGTTGCTTCAACGTTATTAGGAACTCCATCACCGTCACAATCGCTTGTAGAGGTAACTGTTACCGATATGCTTGCCGTTAGATAGGAACAATCATCAAGAGGATCCGTACCATCGGTCACTTCTTGTCCGTTGGTTACCCCATCGCCATCACAGTCGGCAGCGTTCCAAGCAGCATCTGGTGCTATTGTTGCATTTACCAGTACAAAGGAACAAGGGTCTTGTCCATCCGTACCATCGGTTGCTTCAACGTTATTAGGAACTCCATCACCGTCACAATCGCTTGTAGAGGTAACTGTTACCGATATGCTTGCCGTTAGATAGGAACAATCATCAAGAGGATCCGTACCATCGGTCACTTCTTGTCCGTTGGTTACCCCATCGCCATCACAATCGGCAGCGTTCCAAGCAGCATCTGGTGCTACTGTTGAATTTGCCAGTACAAAGGAACAAGGGTCTTGTCCATCCGTACCATCGGTAGCTTCAATGTTATTAGGAACTCCATCACCGTCACAATCGCTTGTAGAGGTAACTGTTACCGATATGCTTGCCGTTAGATAGGAACAATCATCAAGAGGATCCGTACCATCGGTCACTTCTTGTCCGTTGGTTACCCCATCGCCATCACAATCGGCAGCGTTCCAAGCAGCATCTGGTGCTACTGTTGCATTTGCTAGTACAAAGGAACAAGGGTCTTGTCCGTCCGTGCCGTCTGTTGCTTCTACATCATTCGGTACCCCATCACCATCACAATCACTTGTTGAGGTTACGGTTACCGATATGCTTGCTGTTACATAGGAACAATCATCTAGAGGGTCTGTACCATCGGTCACTTCTTGTCCGTTGGTTACCCCATCGCCATCACAATCGGCAGCGTTCCAAGCAGCATCTGGTGTTACTGTTGCATTTGCTAGTACAAAAGAACAAGGGTCTTGTCCGTCCGTGCCGTCTGTTGCTTCTACATCGTTTGGTACGCCATCACCGTCACAATCGCTTGTAGAGGTAACTGTTACCGATATGCTTGCCGTTAGATAGGAACAATCATCAAGAGGATCCGTACCATCGGTCACTTCTTGTCCGTTGGTTACCCCATCGCCATCACAATCGGCAGCGTTCCAAGCAGCATCTGGTGCTACTGTTGCATTTGCCAGTACAAAGGAACATGGTTCTTGACCGTCCGTGCCGTCCGTTGCTTCTACATCATTCGGTACCCCATCACCATCACAATCACTTGTTGAGGTAACTATTTCCGATATGTTTGCTGTTACATAGGAACAATCATCTAAAGGGTCGGTGCCATCAGTCACTTCTTGTCCGTTGGTTACCCCATCGCCATCACAATCAGCAGCGTTCCAAGCAGCATCTGGTGCTACTGTTGCATTTGCCAGTACAAAGGAACAAGGGTCTTGTCCGTCCGTACCATCGGTTGCTTCAACGTTATTAGGAACTCCATCACCGTCACAATCGCTTGTAGAGGTAACCGTTACCGATATGCTTGCCGTTAGATAGGAACAATCATCAAGAGGATCCGTACCATCGGTCACTTCTTGTCCGTTGGTTACCCCATCGCCATCACAGTCGGCAGCGTTCCAAGCAGCATCTGGTGCTATTGTTGCATTTACCAGTACAAAGGAACAAGGGTCTTGTCCATCCGTACCATCGGTTGCTTCAACGTTATTAGGAACTCCATCACCGTCACAATCGCTTGTAGAGGTAACTGTTACCGATATGCTTGCCGTTAGATAGGAACAATCATCAAGAGGATCCGTACCATCGGTCACTTCTTGTCCGTTGGTTACCCCATCGCCATCACAGTCGGCAGCGTTCCAAGCAGCATCTGGTGCTATTGTTGCATTTACCAGTACAAAGGAACAAGGGTCTTGTCCATCCGTACCATCGGTTGCTTCAACGTTATTAGGAACTCCATCACCGTCACAATCGCTTGTAGAGGTAACTGTTACCGATATGCTTGCCGTTAGATAGGAACAATCATCAAGAGGATCCGTACCATCGGTCACTTCTTGTCCGTTGGTTACCCCATCGCCATCACAGTCGGCAGCGTTCCAAGCAGCATCTGGTGCTATTGTTGCATTTACCAGTACAAAGGAACAAGGGTCTTGTCCATCCGTACCATCGGTTGCTTCAACGTTATTAGGAACTCCATCACCGTCACAATCGCTTGTAGAGGTAACTGTTACCGATATGCTTGCCGTTAGATAGGAACAATCATCAAGAGGATCCGTACCATCGGTCACTTCTTGTCCGTTGGTTACCCCATCGCCATCACAATCGGCAGCGTTCCAAGCAGCATCTGGTGCTATTGTTGCATTTACCAGTACAAAGGAACAAGGGTCTTGTCCGTCCGTACCATCAGTTGCTTCAACGTTATTAGGAACTCCATCACCGTCACAATCGCTTGTAGAGGTAACTGTTACCGATATGCTTGCCGTTAGATAGGAACAATCATCAAGAGGATCCGTACCATCGGTTACTTCTTGTCCGTTGGTAACGCCATCACCATCACAATCGGAGGAATCTAGTGGAGTACCCCCGATAGATTCACAATCGTCATTTGGATCGGTACCATCTACGCCTTCTTGATCATCGGAGATGCCATCACCGTCAGTATCGATACAAATAGGCGAGGTTATAGTTAAGGTTTCTTCACAACCAGTAGCGGTATTCGTTGCTGTCACAAAGATATCTGTTCCAGAAGGTACTGCGGTGATATCCCAGTTTGTTCCCGAAATAAAAGTAGCAACACCTGCAGAGGCATTCAAAACGTCCGCATTTGTTGATACGGATAGCGAATAGTTTGCCATATCTGTATCACAAACAGCAATAGCAGATTGTGTTAGTGTTGGTGAAGGATTTACCGTAACATCAACTACATCTGTTGAAGTACATCCATCCGGACGCGCAATTGTAAGGGTATAGCTAATTGTAGTATCCGAAGTAATATCATTTCCAGAATAACTAAAACTAGGTTGTGCTAAGGTAGCATCATCCAAATAAGCTGTTTCAATGTTACTAGCACCGCTCCAGGTATAGGAATACTCGGAATTTTCCGCAATTCCCAAAAGTATGGTATCATTCACTTCACAAACGGTGCCATCAGATCCAGCAATGCCAGGAAGATCCGTGGGTATTTCTACAGTATCCTCACTTCCTAAACAGATACAAGCATTATTTTCAGTATTTAGGACTAATACCAAATTACATACTTGACTTGGGGTCAAAGTAGTTGTAAAATTATCGATAATTGTCATTGATGCACCTATGGCTGTTGCCACCGTATGGGTCGCAAGGAACGTCTCCCCAGCATCGTAGCTACCATTTAAGTTGTCATCGTAGTAAAGGTCTACTATAGTACCCGAGGCTATTGCAATGGACGATGTGTTTTCTATTGAAAAATTAACAGTTAAATCTTCATCCGTACCAGTAATGGTGCTAGTAGTCGTTGTAGATTGTATAATTAAATCTCCTTTTTCTACTGTTAAGGCTACATCTTCTTGTGTTGTAATGCTCTCTAAAGTAACACAACTCAAGCCACCGGTAGCAGAACAATCTATACCATTCGAAACTCTGGTCGATACATTTAAATCATAGGATTGGCATAGCACGTCTACTGGTGTAACTACTTCCACTTCAAAATCAAAAGCTATGGAACTTCCCGGGGCAATGCCGTCTGGCATAGGCCAGGTCAAAATCCTTGTACCTTCAGTACTATTGGTAGTTACGGTAGGTTCATCTACAGGCGCATTGATACCACCAACATAAGAGCTAGGAACATAGTTAAAGGCATCGTTAATAACGGCTACAATTTTTTCCAAAGCACCGCTCGTATTGCTTGCGCCTTGATTGGTAATGGAAACATTGATTCGTTCCGTTTCCGAGCAAGCTTTGATGATTTCGTCGGTTCCCATTGCGGTAAGCGCATAGGTAATATCTGTAGGCACCTCGTCTAGGTTAATAGCATTTGACTGTATCGCATTTTGTCCGTTAATAATTTCAACTTCCTCTTGACAAGCTTTTTCAGCAGTAATTACCATCCCTACTTTTGTGCCTGAAACAAATTCACAGGTAAAACCCAATTCAAATGTAAGGGAAAAGGCATTTGGGTCGGTAGAGGAAGTTCCTGGGAGACCGTTTGTGCTTCCTATAGGAGAACCCACTACACCATTAACATCTACGGTATATGTATTTGTCGGAACATCTAAACTGACCAAATTTGAATCAATAGGATAGTTTGTTCCATCATAAATTAGCACACCAGAAGTGTTGTCTAATATCATTCCTAGGGGAAGCGAAACTTCCGCAGCAATGATATATGCAAATCCGTTGGCACCATTGTTTACATCTATTTGATACGGTACTACATCACAAAAACCATAGGTACTAGCTCCCAATGTGGTCGATGCAGTAATTGCTGGATCTTGTGTTGCCAAGGCTAGTTCTAAAGATTCCTCATTACAAGCCCCAAAAGTTCCTGAAGGATATCCAGCATCGGGATTGGTGGGATAGCCTCCGCAATTTTGGCCTACAACAACATTAAAATAATCAGTCCCACAAACTGCAAAATCATCTGAATTAATAGTCATTGTTGCTCCCGAAGCAGCTACATCTCCTATTTGTGCCCAATATTTACCAGGACTATAACTAGTTAAGGGCGTAGCTATGCCGCCAATTTCAAGTGTAGGAACAATATTATTATTGGGGACCTCAATGGCTACCCAAGTGTTTTCTAAAACTTCTCCCCCACTATTGGTATTATTAATATTTACATCCCAAGAAGCAGCACTGGTTAACGTAGTCGCCGTTAGTGCAGGGGAGCTTAAGCTATAGGTATACGGATTATAAGTAAATGCGCGGTTAGAATTATACTGCGCAGAATTACGAAGAATTGGAGTAGGTCTGTTTCTATAGGTACTCCACTGTGTGGTACTGAGAATAGTTGAATTAAAAGTGCTCCCTGCAAATACCGCACTAGATTCATCAGAACATACTGCAGCGAAAGAAGCATATAGTCTTTTAAGATCTCGACCAGAACCAGTATCATACTTTTGCCAACTACCGTCATTCACCCAGCTATATTTATGGAAGCCTGGGGCGTAGTTATATGTAATTATTGGATCTGCAATTGTTTGATTAGAATAAGCAGAAGTCCCTGGCGCATAGATTACTCCATCAGGAATTAGTATATCTATATTTATAGGCTCTGTAAAGCTCCTAAACTCATTAGAAAAAGCAACTGTAGCATTGGGATAGAAAGCAAAATCTCCAATAAAACCAAAATTAAATGTGCCACAGCCATCGTAGGTAAAGCCCTGTGCGACTAAATTACCGTTTATATTATCGTAAACCCCAAAAGTGTCCGTACCAAAATTACAGACATAAGAGGGGTTTGCCAATGAAGATGTGGGTGCAGAAACCAATAGTTCTGTAAGATTTTCAAAGTCACCTGTTATAGCGCAAGCTCTTGATACTTCGAGGTCGACCGTAATTACGTATTTTGCACCAATTGTTGGAACGTAACTTGCTAAATCCCCATCCAATAAATTAATGCTATGATTGGTGAGCCCTCCATTGTCCTCTATATACGAATAATGTGATAAATCAGTAGAAGTAAAATCTGGTGTTGTTGTAGCGTTGCCCGCTTCATAATAGTCAATGGTTATAGCCTCTATACCTCCACCGTTAGTTGCAGTATTGGTGAACCAATTTTTGGTCTCATAGGTTAACAGGGCAATGGCACTGGTTAAGTTATCTTCGTTTACGCTCAAGGTTGTTGACCAACGTGCCATGTCTCCTTCCATAGCCTGATCTACCCGCACTCCTGCGGTGGCCGCTGTAACTGGCGTCGTTTCTGTATCATCGGTATATCCAAAAGTTGTTCTATCTAGTGAGAAATCGTTTACCGTAACACCTTCACAAGGTGCCGTAGGGCAATTAATAATAAAATTAGAAGAGGTATTGCAATAGGCTGTTGGAAAATACGTGTTGGTAACATCATTACCCATAAGCCGGTACTTATAACTAATCGTTACCGATTCATTGGCGGTACAACTTGCCAAAGTTAAGGGTATGCTAACGTCGTTTGATAAGTTTGCCCCTGTAGTAGTATTAGAAGATGCATAGATTGCAACACCTGTGCTAGGGTCAAAACTGACTTGAGTCATAGTGCTACTCCCCCAGGTAGCAGTACCGTTAGGTATAACACCTATAGGTAAGGTACATTCTACTTGCCAAAAGGTATTGGGATAGGTATTAATATTTAAATTAGCATCATTATTTGTAATGTGTTCTATTAGGAAGGTAAAATCATCCCCAACAGAAATTGTGGACCCCCCCAATGGCATATTTGTTAAGCTTGGGGTTTTATTTACATTATAAAAGCTCCAAGGTCTCCACGCACCAAAATCATTGGAGAATATCGTAGGGGTAAAGGTAAACCCACATTTATCCTCTGCATAGGCAAGCGCGCCTGTTTTTATAAAGCTCCCGCTCAAAGAAGCACATTCTACATCATTAACATGAGCAAGATAATCGTAGCTAAGGGTAGCTTCAAGGGAAAAACTTTCACCAACAGCCAAATCATCAAAAAAACCATCACCATCCAAATCTTCCAATCCTACCCCAGCACCATCAGGGTCTGAAGAAAATTGCAAGTTGGTTCTGTTCGTGGCACTGTTTGCCCCGGCCGAAATGCCATTCACCATAAAATTATCCCAAGAATAAAATGAAATATTACTGAGGTTGGTAGAATTCCCCCCCCCATTAGACATCCCCAACTGTATTTCTAAATTAAATAAGGGCGCATTGCCGGTACCCGTATTGGTTACGGTCATTGTAGCGGTATCTGGTGTAGATATATTGGGATAGGCCTGATCGGTAGTTACAATGCTAAGTCCGTCAACACCTGCGTTCATAGACAAACTAGAGGTGGCCACATTACCCGTTTCACAAACAGTATCGGTTGCTAAGCAACCGGTCCCTGCCTGATAGCTTATGGTCTCACCACCAGAGGGGCAACTAACTAAGGTTGCCGTTATCGTGGCCGAAATATTCTCTCCTTTTTCAAACTTTGAATCCATATTACCAACGGTGGCAATTTGTACAGCACTTAATTCCAAAATATCAGTATAAAAACCTCCTGAAAGGCTGGTTCCCTGGGTGTACGTTCCAGAGCCCGAATAGCTAAGTACTACATTAGGGCTATGCTGAATATATGTTATGATTTTATTGACATAAGCATTTACATTTACAGGATCATTCCCTATCGTAAAAGTATAATCCACCGTTTCTCCAACATTTAAAACGGTAGAACCACTTGTAGCAATTGTATTATTAACTTCTAAGAGCGATTGGGCAACAGCAGGGTAATCTACTTCAGTGCTCAGTGCGGTGCCCTCCAAGATATGCAGCAACTTTGGATCTATCATAAAAGCGCACCCTGTATTTACTGTATAAACTACATCAACAAAATCTGCTGCTGTCGCAAGTGTATTTGCGAAAGTAAAGATAGGTTTGTTTAAAACCGAGTTGTCTACTGTAACTCCTATACCTGATACAAGAGTATCAAATTCTGCCGCCGTGGGTAGCTGTACGCTAACCTCCGCTCCTGCGCTAATGGGGCCAAAAAGCCTGAACGTAAATTGGGAGGCATCCCCACAGCCAACCACTTCGGTTGGGATGCTAGGCACTGCAATATTTTGGGCAGAAATATAACTTGCAAAAGTTAGCAAAAGAATTAAACTCCAAATTTGCTTTTTAAATAAAATGGTTGAGGGTTTCATAAAATAATGGTATGTTGATACTTAAAATTAGGGCAAACTATAAAAGGGCATAGCTGTAGTCAAAGGCTTTCCCAATTAGGTTTATTACGATTTTTACGTTAAAGGTTGGTATGGTCGGAACCTATACCATATGAAATCATTTCTTACTAAATTCAAATAATTTAAAATTTTATTTGTAGCCTAATTATTATATTATTATTTATTTTCTTACAAATATATATTAGAATTTTTATTACATCACAGCATTTGTTATCAGCTACGTAAAGCTGTAGATGAATTACACGAATTAAGTGGTGAGGTGTTTTTAAGTTATGCTTGTTTTATAATAGATCAAGTTGGTTTTGTATATCATTATATAAACAGTGTCATAAATCATAGCCTTCGGTTATTAATAAAATCATTTGTGTAAGTTTTGAGCTACACTATAATAGTAATTTTTCATAAAAATAGAACGAGAGACACTTATTAGTTCAACTATTGTTGTCTACCAAGAATAAAATGTTGTGAAATGACGCTTTTTGTATATCAAAATCTTACAAAAACATGCATTTCATCGATAAGAATATAAAAATCAACAGTTTATAAAACTTGAATTTTTGTAAGAATTTTGATTTCTATACAATTTAACATCCACCTGATCTTCCATTTTTATCTCAAAAACAGAACAAATCATATACTAGTTTTTATTGCGATTTATCCACAAAAAAAGGGAAGGAGCAAAGCTCCTTCCCTTTTCAATATGTATTGGTCTATGTTGGTTATTCTACCACAATAAACTCCGACCTTCTGTTGAGTTGATGATCCTCTTTGCTACATGGTACATTGTTGCTACAGTTGTTTGTAAGCTCCGTTTCGCCGTAACCTTCATATGAAATCCTGTCGCTCGGGATACCTGCCGCTATCAAATATTCCGCAGTTGCCTTTGCCCTGTTAGCTGATAATCGCATGTTGTACGCATCGTTCGCCCTTGAATCGGTATGCGAACGTACCTGTACGTTTACGTTCGGGTATTCGTTCAGGTATGCCAATACCTTGTTGATACTGATCCTTGCATCCTCTCTGATGAAGTACTTATCAAAATCGAAGTAGATCGGTTCTATGTTCAAGTATTTCGCAAGGTCGGTGCCTACAGGTGCGGATGGGTCAACTTGTGCCAGTACGATCTCTATGCCCATGGCGTCTTCAGCTTTGACGGTCATGAAGGTCTTGTTACCTTCTTCGTAATCCGTCTTGGTGGCTACTACCTTATAACTACCTTCTGCGCAGTTGCCTTCCATTTCGAATGCTCCGTTGGCATCGGTGCTCGAGCTCGATACCACTTTGTTATCCTTGTCGTATACCGTTACCGATGCATCCGTTAACAGTGCATTGGTTTTTTGGTCCTTCACGATTCCCGTAATATTTGTATGGCAGGTGAAGTCCAACGGCGTCATTTCTACAAAACTGTAGATATCGTCATTGCCCTGTCCGCCTTTTCTATTCGAAGCGAAAAAGCCTTTCTTGGTCTCTTCGTTTATAATATATGAGAAGTCGTCTTCCTCTCCGTTCAAAGGGCGTCCTACATTGTAGATCTCTCCCTTTTCATTGTTCAGGTCCGTTGCGAAGACGTCAAGTCCCCCTAGTCCCGGATGCCCATCGGAAGAGAAATAGAGTTTATCGCTCATGGTCACAAAAGGGAAGGTCTCCCTTGCCTCTGTATTGATTCGTTCTCCCAGGTTCAGTGGTGTACTAAATGTACCGTCCTTGTTGATGTCCACAACGTAGATATCCGATTCCCCTTTCGTTCCCGGCATATCAGAGGCGAAGTATAGTTTCGTCTCGTCGCTATTCAGCGTTGGGTGTGCAACCGAGTAGCTGTCCCCGTTAAAGGGCAGTTCTTCGATATTTTTCCATTCGCCGTTTTCTTTGGTAACCCTGTATATCTTTAGTCTACTGACTCCTTCCTCGTCCCTTTCGAACTTGCCTTCATCGGAATTGTTACGTGTAAAGTACATCGTACTTCCGTCCTTGGTAAATGCAGTCGAGGATTCATGGGTCTTCTTGTTCAATCTTTTACTGAGCTTGTCTACATTGGTAAAGTTACCTTGGTCGTCCTGTTCCGCTTTGTACAGGTTCAAGAAAGATCCGTTGTTCCATCTATGGATGTTCTTCGTTAATAGTCCGCTGTCCCTTGCCGTAGAAAACACCAGTCCTTCTTCATAGAAAGAGGGTGCAAAGTCCGATACCTTCGAGTTCAGCCCTATGTTCTTTAGTTCGTACCTGCCCGAACGTTCCTCGATCTGTTCCAGATAATCTTGGTTATCGCTATATAGTAATCCGCGTTGATCGTTAGATCTTGCCGCTTTGAACTTGTTCATCCAAGTGTCGGATTCCGTATAGTTTTCTAAAGATTTTAAGGTCTGTGCATAACGGTACATATACTCCGGGTCGATATCCGTTCCTTCCAATGCGAACAGTTTACCGTACCAGCTAGATGCCTCTTCATAGTTCGCGTTCAAATAGTTTGCGTTCCCTAGGTTCTTATAGATATCCTCCTCCGTATTTCCGTCCTTGACCAACTCTTCGTACGATTGTATCGCCGAGGCATAGGCGTAGTCCGTGAATTTTGTATCCGCTTTCTGTATCTTCTTGTCCTGTGCGTTTGACATCATAGCCATTACCGCCAAGCCACAAAAAATATATCCTGTTTTTTTCATGTCGTTTTTTATTAAAAGAATCTTGGGGTGATCACTCGTTTGTACTTGTTCAAAAATTCATATCTAAGCATGATCTCGAAAGACCCGTCGTTGAACCTGGTAGCTCCAAGATCGGTCGTTTCCTTATCATATGCCAGACCCAACATCAACTGGTCGTTCAGCTGGAAACCGAACAGGGCGCTGATCGCCGCGTCCCATCTATACGCAGCTCCCAAAGAGAACTTGTCGTTGAACAAAAAGTTCGCACTTAGGTCTAATTGTAACGGTGCGCCCTTTACAGCTTTTATAAGTGCCGCAGGCTTGAACTTTACGTTGTTATTCAGATCGAACACGTAGCCCGTGATCAAATAGAAGTTCATACGTTCTTGTGCGATCAGGCTAGAACTGTTCGTATCCGAACTGTCGAAATGCTCGGTCTGTAAAAAGTTAGGTACCGATAGTCCCGCATAGAACTGGTCCGTATGGTAATAGATCCCCGCTCCGAAGTTCGGTGAGAATTTGTTGTCGATGTTCGGTAGGTTGCTCTCCGCCCCGTAGTTCCTCAGTTTCGTGAAGTCCACGTTGAACAGGTGTCCGCCGGCTTTTAGACCGAACGACAGCTTCCCCTCCTCCGAGGTCTTTACCGTATAACTGAACGCGGCATCTATATACGTATCCTGGTTGGTACCGTTACCGATCTCGTCGTTCACCACCGATAGTCCCAATCCTACATGTTCGGATACCGGTGTATGGAAGTTAAGTGTCTGCGTCGTAGGTGCGCCGTCAAGGCCCACCCACTGCGAACGGTGAAGGGCCGCTATGCTCAATACTCCCCGTGAACCTGCATACGCAGGGTTCACCGATATCGTATTGTACATGTACTGCGTGTACTGCGCGTCTTGCTGCGCATGGCCCATAAAGAGTCCCGCTACGGTAATTATAATGGTTAGAAAATATTTGTTCATCGTATCTTTTTTAAAGGGATTTTTTTATCTGTTGATGTATAGGTAACCCGACTTGTCCAAGTTATCTCCGTTGTTATTATACTTGATGATATAGAAATACACGCCTACAGGAAGTTCTGAGTCTTCACTAATCGTTGCCCTACCGTTAGATACACCTTGGAAGGTATTTGTAACATTGTCATAACCTGACATTTCGTAAACAACTATTCCCCATCGGTTATAGATCTGTACCGTATTGTTAGGGAATGACTCGATATTTTCTATTCTGAAAAAATCGTTCGTACCGTCACCGTCAGGTGTTATGACCTCATTGGAAACCGCTATGCCAGAGTCAACTACTTCTGCGTTACAACCGGCATCTAGACTTGGAACTCCGCCTATGGAATGACATGGATCTAATGGATCCGTGCCGTCCTCGACCTCTTGACCATCCGGTATAGTATCTCCATCGGTGTCCGCATTGTAAGAATCTGTTCCTATCGCATCCTCTTCAGATGTCGTCAGACCATCTCCATCACAATCACTATCTGGTAAAGCAGTTCCATCTACATGGTCACAATCATCTAAAGGATCAGTGCCGTCCAATACTTCCTGACCGTCAAGAATACCATCCCCATCGGAATCAGGATTATTAGGATCTGTGCCTAAAGATGCTTCCTCTTCATTTGTAAGTCCGTCATTATCAGAATCACAAAGAGGGTGGTTTAGATCAGGATCACAGGCATTTAATGGGTCACTAGTTCCGTTAGGTATTAAGACTGTACTCGGATTATCGATTCCAGTGCTTTCTTCGCAATCAGTTAATCCATCACCGTCAGTATCAGTAATATCTGAACATTCAACAGTAATAGCTACGCTACCCGTATCTGTAAGTCCATCTTCGTCTGCTACGGTATAGTCAAACCCAGTACTTGTACTACCTGCAGGAGGCGTTACATTTAAGGTTCCATCGGTTAATAATTCAACAATAGTTCCGTCAGTTAAAGTGACACTAGAACCCGGAGTAATCGCTAAAGGATTAGCAACATCAGCAGGATCAATAATCTCAGTTATTGAAAGATTTGCATTGTCTCCATCAGGATCATCATCACCAGTTAAAACATCAATATTTGTTGCAACAGCAGGATCTATCGTTGCTGAATCATCATCTGCTACTGGTGGTAATTGTGTAAATGCAATAGCTACGCTACCAGTACCAGTAAGTCCATCTTCATCTGCTACTGTATAGTCAAAACTGATTGGCTCCGTACTATCAGTTGGAGGCGTTACCTCTAAAGTACCATCCGTATTAAGAGAAACAATAGTACCATCAGAAAGGGTAACTGGACTAGTCGTACTTATAGCTTGTCCTTCTACTTCTGTGATAACAAGATTTGCATTGTCTCCATCAGGATCATTATCACCATCTAAAACATCAACGGTAAGATCTGTATTTATGGTTGCCCCAGTTACCGTTTCATCATCTGCTACTGGTGGTTGATTTACAGTAATAGCTACGCTACCCGTATCTGTAAGTCCGTCTTCATCTTCTAAAGTATAGTCAAACCCAGTACTTGTACTACCTGCAGGAGGCGTTACATTTAAGGTTCCATCGGTTAATAATTCAACAATAGTTCCATCAGTTAAAGTGACACTAGAACCCGGAGTAATCGCTAACGGATTAGCCGTATCTGCAGGATCAATAATCTCAGTTATTGAAAGGTTGGCATTGTCTCCATCAGGATCATCATCACCCGTTAATACATCTACATTTGTAGCCACGGCAGGATCTAAAGTTACGTTCTCATCATCTGCTACTGGAGGTTGATTTACTGTAATAGCTACGCTACCTGTATCAGTTAAACCATCTTCATCTTCTAAAGTATAGTCAAACCCAGTACTTGTACTACCTGCAGGAGGCGTTACATTTAAGGTTCCATCGGTTAATAATTCTACAATAGTTCCATCGGTTAAGGTTACACTAGATCCAGGAGTAATCGCTAACGGATTAGCCGTATCTGCAGGATCAATAATCTCAGTTATTGAAAGGTTGGCATTGTCTCCATCAGGATCATCATCACCCGTTAATACATCTACATTTGTAGCCACGGCAGGATCTAAAGTTACCGTTTCATCATCAGCTACTGGTGGTTGGTTTACAGTAATAGCTACGCTACCCGTATCTGTAAGTCCATCTTCATCTTCTAAAGTATAGTCAAACCCAGTACTTGTACTACCTGCAGGAGGCGTTACATTTAAGGTTCCATCGGTTAATAATTCTACAATAGTTCCGTCTGTTAACGTGACACTAGATCCAGGAGTAATGGCTAAAGGATTAGCCGTATCTGCAGGATCAATAATCTCGGTTATTGAAAGGTTGGCATTGTCTCCATCAGGATCATTATCACCAGTTAATACATCTACATTTGTAGCCACGGCAGGATCTAAAGTTACCGTCTCATCATCTGCTACCGGTGGTAATTGTGTAAATGCAATAGCTACGCTACCAGTACCAGTAAGTCCATCTTCATCTTCTACTGTATAGTCAAAACCGATTGGCTCCGTACTATCAGTTGGAGGCGTTACCTCTAAAGTACCATCCGTATTAAGAGAAACAACAGTACCATCAGAAAGGGTAACTGGACTAGTCGTACTTATAGCTTGTCCTTCTACTTCTGTGATAACAAGATTTGCATTGTCTCCATCAGGATCATTATCACCATCTAAAACATCAACGGTAAGATCTGTATTTATGGTTGCCCCAATTACCGTTTCATCATCAGCAACAGGAGGTTGGTTTACCGTAATAGCTACGCTACCAGTATCTGTAAGTCCATCTTCATCTTCTAAAGTATAGTCAAAACCTGTACTTGTACTACCTGCTGGAGGTGTTACATTTAAGGTCCCATCGGTTAATAATTCTACAATAGTTCCATCGGTTAAGGTTACACTAGATCCAGGAGTAATGGCTAACGGATTAGCCGTATCTGCAGGATCAATAATCTCAGTTATTGAAAGATTTGCATTATCACCATCAGGATCATCATCACCAGTTAATACATCAACATTTGTTGCTACAGCAGGATCTATCGTTGCTGACTCATCATCTGCTACCGGTGGTTGGTTTACCGTAATAGCTACGCTACCCGTATCAGTTAAACCATCTTCATCTTCTAGCGTATAATCAAAACCTGTACTTGTACTACCTGCTGGAGGCGTTACATTTAAGGTTCCATCGGTTAATAATTCTACAATAGTTCCGTCTGTTAACGTGACACTAGATCCAGGAGTAATCGCTAAAGGATTAGCAACATCGGCAGGATCAATAATCTCGGTTATTGAAAGATTTGCATTGTCTCCATCAGGATCATTATCGCCAGTTAATACATCTACATTTGTAGCCACGGCAGGATCTAAAGTTACCGTTTCATCATCTGCTACCGGTGGTTGGTTTACCGTAATAGCTACGCTACCTGTATCAGTTAAACCATCTTCATCTTCTAAAGTATAGTCAAAACCTGTACTTGTACTCCCTGCTGGAGGTGTTACATTTAAGGTTCCATCGGTTGATAATTCTACAATAGTTCCATCAGTTAAGGTTACACTAGATCCAGGAGTAATGGCTAAAGGATTAGCAACATCGGCAGGATCAATAATCTCAGTTATTGAAAGGTTAGCATTGTCTCCATCAGGATCATCATCACCCGTTAACACATCTACATTTGTAGCCACGGCAGGATCTAAAGTTACCGTCTCATCATCTGCTACCGGTGGTTGGTTTACTGTTAAAATAGCACTATCAATTAGTGATACGCATAAGTTATTAGGATGCGTTACTACAACAAAATATTCATTACCATTTAAACTGGTATTAGTTAAAATATTTAATGTATTTGTGGAAGTATCAGTATATGTAGCATCATCTGATAGTAATACACCTCCAGAATTTGGGTCGCCAAGATACCATTGGTACACAAAAGAAGATGATAGATCTGTTGCAGATGTTCCTGTATAATCAGGAGTTGTTGTAGGTGCAGTACCCGTATAATCAGTGGTACTAGTTGCAAGTGCTACAACTTGGAAAGTAGCCGTAGTACTTGGATCTTCAGTTTGATCTGTTGGTGCTGTGGTGATACTTGCTTCTACAGCTGTAGTCTCATTTCCATTTACGCCATCATAGCCACCTGAAATATCACCTCCTCCAGTTACTTGACCATTAACATCAACATTAGTAGGAGCATCACCTAAAATTCCATCACCGTCATCGTCTGTACCACCAGATTCTAAAACATCATTACAGCCATCATTATCGCTATCCAAATCTAAATAATCTGGTGTGCCATCTAAGTCCGTATCATTGAAACAAGACCCAATACGGAAGTTTGTATTTGCATTTCCTGTTGAAGGAGTTGTAGCTCCATATGAAGTAATAGTTACTTGAATAACAATACGATCTATTCCATTAGGAATTTTGAGAACTAACGTATTATCTGCTGGATTTGTATTACCAGTACTTGAAGTTGTAGCGTTATTACCATTTTGAAATGCTGAAAACGTATTTTCTGATTGTGAAATATTAATTCCAATTTCACTGACATAATAGTTAACTTCATCTGCTCCGTTATAAAAATTCACAGAAACTGTTTCTCCTATATCTGCAGCATTATTTTGATCAAAATCGGTAAATATTAAATATAAATCTTCACTTAAAGGAGAAACATCGATGTCCCAGGTAATATATTCATCAAAATTATTATATGTATTTGACACCTCAAATGCATCAGAATCAGAAATGGCATTACTGCTATTAATACCAAAAGTGTCCGTAAAAGTTGGAGTTACAGAAATTCCAGTATCTGAATCTGTAAATACAGTTCCTGATGGTGCTGTATCATCTACTGTTAAACCGAATCTCAAACGATCACAATTTTCCTCTTCTGTATCTAAAATACCATCATTATCGTCATCTAAATCTGCAACATCATTTACACCATCTCCATCTGCATCAGCAACAAGAATAGTAGCTGTGGCTGTGCTACAATTAGTAGTATAATTAACATCAGCTTCACATATTTCATACATAAGTATATATGTACCATCTGGTGTATTTGGATTTACAGTTATAGTACCATCTGTATTTAATGTTAAATTCGCTTGTGTTCCAACCTCTACAATGCTTACTTCACCTACTGCTGTACCAATTGTTGGTGGCGTGATTCCAAAAAAACTATCATTTAAAATAACACTTGGTGTAATTTCTCCGCTCGCTAGTGTTGCATATGAATCATTATTAGCCTCAATACAATTTAAAAAGTCTACCGGGGGAGAATCGAAGTAACACCCAGCGGCCTGTTCTACTCTTACAAAATAAACACCTGCCTGACTTAGGGTAAATGTATTGGCAGTGGTTACCGCTAGGCTAATACCATCCCTAAACCATTCATAACTCAAGTACCCTGTGGAAGCTTCTATATCCAAAGTATTCCCGGACGTGAAGCAATCAGCAACTGTAGTGTTGATCGTTATCTCTGGCGTATCACCGAAACCGGAAAAATATCCTGAAAAACCAGCATTGGGTCCCATGGAACCAATGACCCCAACGGCAATGCTATTATCCGCGACTACGCTAACATCTCCCGTTAAACCGGAGACATAATAGGTTTCGTAAAAACTGTTTCCCATTAAGGGCGATGCCGAAAAATCACCTACCGAAGATGACAAGGTAGTGCCCGTGCCATCGGTAACCTGTATGTTGGTAACCGAGGTGGAAGCCAAAATCGTAACGGCCGAATAATTGGAAGCGTTGCCCGCCACATCATCGATAGCCGATATATTGTTCACTTCTGTTGGATTTAAACAACTTAGCGGGGGAATAAAGTTCATCCCTCCAGTGTTAGTCGCGCTAGTACCTGCTAAGTGTTGGTATGCATAGACACTCCTTGAAGTTTCTATAAACATATTATCGCCTATCCCAACACCACCAAGGTAATTAGTGGCCGGAATTGAAAAATACTCTCCATCGTTTATGGTAGCAATGGCCGTAGTTGAACCATTTACAAAAATATCCGTATTATCCGCAGTTGCAATGATAACGGGAAATTCATAAGCATCTAAACCCGCACCTCTTATAAAGGCGTATTCCCTACCCAAAGTAGAAATGGGGACTGGCTGTGCCATCAGGGCGTCTTGGCCTCCTGTAGTCAGTGGACTAGAAACCAATTGGCCATTGGCCAAGGCAATGGGCTTGGTAGCCGTTATGGTAGCGCCCAGCCAACCATCTTTATTTGCATTGCCTAAGCCTTCTTGACTATGGGCCTCCAAGACAAAGGTTTCTCCTTTATTGAGTATTCTGGTAATGGTGTCGTCGGTTAAACCATCTATATCTGTACCCAATCTAAACTCACATCCTGTATCATATCCGGATATCGTAATTTCCGTATTATCTTCGGTAGCATAGATCCCGAGACTTACAGAGTTATAGTTCTGTACTCTAAAAGCAGGTGTGCCCCCCCAGCGAAAATCCGTTCCCAAAGCTGCCTCTCCCAAACAGGTTAAAATATCTGCCTGTGAGTTCGAATTAACCCTATAATTCACAAAATATTCGTCAGCTGCATTGGTTGCCTCAAAATAAAGACCTGCATCTGTATAGACCACCCCTGTATTGGCTTCAGTAACTAATGTTATATCATTACTATCAGTTCCTAATGACACGAAGCTAGAAAGTTTTTGTGGAGTTGCATTTGTTAAACCAGATACAGTTGCAAATGGGGTTGTAAAATTTGTCCCTTTGTAAACATTAACTGTTATAGGCGTGGTAGACGGTGTTGAAAGATACACCTCATGCACGCTTATTTGAGGCGTTGGTGATGTACTTCCATTAGCCATAGCTTGCTTCATAGGCGGTAGGTAATGCACATTATCTAATTGTGAAAAAACCTGCCCTAGGTTTAATAAAATTATGATAAACGTCATCGCTATTTTAAACGATGGTCTATCAACATCAAAAGATTTATACATGTATTTATATTTCATAATAACAATAATTTGAAAATGGGGGTTAGTGTTTGTAAAATATGTTTATTTTTTGCTTTACTTGAAGAGGAAAAATAAAAGGTTGGTATTTAAAGGTCCAATAACAGAAAAGTATGGGGAATCTTTTTTTCATGGTTTTAGTTGTATGGTTAGTTTGGCATTGTTAAAACTTTGGCAAATATGGCCCTTGTAGATTTCTTAAATTTTTTTTTTGTTGTCTGTATCTTAGATAATGTTGTGAAACTATTATTTTTTAAATGGTGTAGACTTTTTGAGTTACCCTCATTACAGACGGAGATTATATAAACCAAAATAAATTTGTTATTCATCTTAATTGACTTTAAGACACTATTATTAAAATTAAGTCACAATGAAATCATTTCTTACTAAATTCAAATAATTTAAAATTTTATTTGTAGCCTAATTATTATATTATTATTTATTTTCTTACAAATATATATTAGAATTTTTATTACATCACAGCATTTGTTATCAGCTACGTAAAGCTGTAGATGAATTACACGAATTAAGTGGTGAGGTGTTTTTAAGTTATGCTTGTTTTATAATAGATCAAGTTGGTTTTGTATATCATTATATAAACAGTGTCATAAATCATAGCCTTCGGTTATTAATAAAATCATTTGTGTAAGTTTTGAGCTACACTATAATAGTAATTTTTCATAAAAATAGAACGAGAGACACTTATTAGTTCAACTATTGTTGTCTACCAAGAATAAAATGTTGTGAAATGACGCTTTTTGTATATCAAAATCTTACAAAAACATGCATTTCATCGATAAGAATATAAAAATCAACAGTTTATAAAACTTGAATTTTTGTAAGAATTTTGATTTCTATACAATTTAACATCCACCTGATCTTCCATTTTTATCTCAAAAACAGAACAAATCATATACTAGTTTTTATTGCGATTTATCCACAAAAAAAGGGAAGGAGCAAAGCTCCTTCCCTTTTCAATATGTATTGGTCTATGTTGGTTATTCTACCACAATAAACTCCGACCTTCTGTTGAGTTGATGATCCTCTTTGCTACATGGTACATTGTTGCTACAGTTGTTTGTAAGCTCCGTTTCGCCGTAACCTTCATATGAAATCCTGTCGCTCGGGATACCTGCCGCTATCAAATATTCCGCAGTTGCCTTTGCCCTGTTAGCTGATAATCGCATGTTGTACGCATCGTTCGCCCTTGAATCGGTATGCGAACGTACCTGTACGTTTACGTTCGGGTATTCGTTCAGGTATGCCAATACCTTGTTGATACTGATCCTTGCATCCTCTCTGATGAAGTACTTATCAAAATCGAAGTAGATCGGTTCTATGTTCAAGTATTTCGCAAGGTCGGTGCCTACAGGTGCGGATGGGTCAACTTGTGCCAGTACGATCTCTATGCCCATGGCGTCTTCAGCTTTGACGGTCATGAAGGTCTTGTTACCTTCTTCGTAATCCGTCTTGGTGGCTACTACCTTATAACTACCTTCTGCGCAGTTGCCTTCCATTTCGAATGCTCCGTTGGCATCGGTGCTCGAGCTCGATACCACTTTGTTATCCTTGTCGTATACCGTTACCGATGCATCCGTTAACAGTGCATTGGTTTTTTGGTCCTTCACGATTCCCGTAATATTTGTATGGCAGGTGAAGTCCAACGGCGTCATTTCTACAAAACTGTAGATATCGTCATTGCCCTGTCCGCCTTTTCTATTCGAAGCGAAAAAGCCTTTCTTGGTCTCTTCGTTTATAATATATGAGAAGTCGTCTTCCTCTCCGTTCAAAGGGCGTCCTACATTGTAGATCTCTCCCTTTTCATTGTTCAGGTCCGTTGCGAAGACGTCAAGTCCCCCTAGTCCCGGATGCCCATCGGAAGAGAAATAGAGTTTATCGCTCATGGTCACAAAAGGGAAGGTCTCCCTTGCCTCTGTATTGATTCGTTCTCCCAGGTTCAGTGGTGTACTAAATGTACCGTCCTTGTTGATGTCCACAACGTAGATATCCGATTCCCCTTTCGTTCCCGGCATATCAGAGGCGAAGTATAGTTTCGTCTCGTCGCTATTCAGCGTTGGGTGTGCCACCGAGTAGCTGTCCCCGTTAAAGGGCAGTTCTTCGATATTTTTCCATTCGCCGTTTTCTTTGGTAACCCTGTATATCTTTAGTCTACTGACTCCTTCCTCGTCCCTTTCGAACTTGCCTTCATCGGAATTGTTACGTGTAAAGTACATCGTACTTCCGTCCTTGGTAAATGCAGTCGAGGATTCATGGGTCTTCTTGTTCAATCTTTTACTGAGCTTGTCTACATTGGTAAAGTTACCTTGGTCGTCCTGTTCCGCTTTGTACAGGTTCAAGAAAGATCCGTTGTTCCATCTATGGATGTTCTTCGTTAATAGTCCGCTGTCCCTTGCCGTAGAAAACACCAGTCCTTCTTCATAGAAAGAGGGTGCAAAGTCCGATACCTTCGAGTTCAGCCCTATGTTCTTTAGTTCGTACCTGCCCGAACGTTCCTCGATCTGTTCCAGATAATCTTGGTTATCGCTATATAGTAATCCGCGTTGATCGTTAGATCTTGCCGCTTTGAACTTGTTCATCCAAGTGTCGGATTCCGTATAGTTTTCTAAAGATTTTAAGGTCTGTGCATAACGGTACATATACTCCGGGTCGATATCCGTTCCTTCCAATGCGAACAGTTTACCGTACCAGCTAGATGCCTCTTCATAGTTCGCGTTCAAATAGTTTGCGTTCCCTAGGTTCTTATAGATATCCTCCTCCGTATTTCCGTCCTTGACCAACTCTTCGTACGATTGTATCGCCGAGGCATAGGCGTAGTCCGTGAATTTTGTATCCGCTTTCTGTATCTTCTTGTCCTGTGCGTTTGACATCATAGCCATTACCGCCAAGCCACAAAAAATATATCCTGTTTTTTTCATGTCGTTTTTTATTAAAAGAATCTTGGGGTGATCACTCGTTTGTACTTGTTCAAAAATTCATATCTAAGCATGATCTCGAAAGAACCGTCGTTGAACCTTGTCGCTCCCAAATCGGTCGTTTCCTTATCATATGCCAGACCCAACATCAACTGGTCGTTCAGCTGGAAACCGAACAGGGCGCTGATCGCCGCGTCCCATCTATACGCAGCTCCCAAAGAGAACTTGTCGTTGAAAAGGAAGTTCGCACTAAGGTCTAACTGTAAAGGTGCTCCCTTTACAGCTTTGATAAGTGCAGCGGGCTTGAACTTTACGTTTTGGTTCAGGTCGAACACATAGCCCGTGATCAAATAGAAGTTCATACGCTCCTGTGCGATCAAACTGGAACTGTTCGTATCCGAACTGTCAAAATGCTCGGTCTGTAAAAAGTTCGGTACCGATAATCCCGCATAGAACTGGTCCGTATGGTAATAGATCCCCGCTCCGAAGTTCGGTGAGAATTTGTTGTCGATGTTCGGTAGGTTCGTCTCCGCCCCGTAGTTTCTTAGCTTCGTAAAATCTACGTTGAAAAGGTGTCCGCCGGCTTTTAGTCCGAAGGAAAGCTTCCCTTCCTCCGAGGTCTTTACCGTATAACTGAACGCGGCATCGATATACGTATCCTGGTTGGTACCGTTTCCGATCTCGTCGTTTACCACCGATAGTCCCAATCCTACATGTTCCGAGACAGGGGTATGGAAGTTCAGTGTCTGCGTAGTCGGTGCGCCGTCAAGTCCCACCCACTGCGAACGGTGAAGGGCCGCTATGCTCAATACTCCCCGTGAACCTGCATACGCAGGGTTCACCGATATCGTATTGTACATGTACTGCGTGTACTGCGCGTCTTGCTGCGCATGGCCCATAAAGAGTCCCGCTACGGTAATTATAATGGTTAGAAAATATTTGTTCATCGTATCTTTTTTAAAGGGATTTTTTTATCTGTTGATGTATAGGTAACCCGACTTGTCCAAGTTATCTCCGTTGTTATTATACTTGATGATATAGAAATACACGCCTACAGGAAGTTCTGAGTCTTCACTAATCGTTGCCCTACCGTTAGATACACCTTGGAAGGTATTTGTAACATTGTCATAACCTGACATTTCGTAAACAACTATTCCCCATCGGTTATAGATCTGTACCGTATTGTTAGGGAATGACTCGATATTTTCTATTCTGAAAAAATCGTTCGTACCGTCACCGTCAGGTGTTATGACCTCATTGGAAACCGCTATGCCAGAGTCAACTACTTCTGCGTTACAACCGGCATCTAGACTTGGAACTCCGCCTATGGAATGACATGGATCTAATGGATCCGTGCCGTCCTCGACCTCTTGACCATCCGGTATAGTATCTCCATCGGTGTCCGCATTGTAAGAATCTGTTCCTATCGCATCCTCTTCAGATGTCGTCAGACCATCTCCATCACAATCACTATCTGGTAAAGCAGTTCCATCTACATGGTCACAATCATCTAAAGGATCAGTGCCGTCCAATACTTCCTGACCGTCAAGAATACCATCCCCATCGGAATCAGGATTATTAGGATCTGTGCCTAAAGATGCTTCCTCTTCATTTGTAAGTCCGTCATTATCAGAATCACAAAGAGGGTGGTTTAGATCAGGATCACAGGCATTTAATGGGTCACTAGTTCCGTTAGGTATTAAGACTGTACTCGGATTATCGATTCCAGTGCTTTCTTCGCAATCAGTTAATCCATCACCGTCAGTATCAGTAATATCTGAACATTCAACAGTAATAGCTACGCTACCCGTATCTGTAAGTCCATCTTCGTCTGCTACGGTATAGTCAAACCCAGTACTTGTACTACCTGCAGGAGGCGTTACATTTAAGGTTCCATCGGTTAATAATTCAACAATAGTTCCGTCAGTTAAAGTGACACTAGAACCCGGAGTAATCGCTAAAGGATTAGCAACATCAGCAGGATCAATAATCTCAGTTATTGAAAGATTTGCATTGTCTCCATCAGGATCATCATCACCAGTTAAAACATCAATATTTGTTGCAACAGCAGGATCTATCGTTGCTGAATCATCATCTGCTACTGGTGGTAATTGTGTAAATGCAATAGCTACGCTACCAGTACCAGTAAGTCCATCTTCATCTGCTACTGTATAGTCAAAACTGATTGGCTCCGTACTATCAGTTGGAGGCGTTACCTCTAAAGTACCATCCGTATTAAGAGAAACAATAGTACCATCAGAAAGGGTAACTGGACTAGTCGTACTTATAGCTTGTCCTTCTACTTCTGTGATAACAAGATTTGCATTGTCTCCATCAGGATCATTATCACCATCTAAAACATCAACGGTAAGATCTGTATTTATGGTTGCCCCAGTTACCGTTTCATCATCTGCTACTGGTGGTTGATTTACAGTAATAGCTACGCTACCCGTATCTGTAAGTCCGTCTTCATCTTCTAAAGTATAGTCAAACCCAGTACTTGTACTACCTGCAGGAGGCGTTACATTTAAGGTTCCATCGGTTAATAATTCAACAATAGTTCCATCAGTTAAAGTGACACTAGAACCCGGAGTAATCGCTAACGGATTAGCCGTATCTGCAGGATCAATAATCTCAGTTATTGAAAGGTTGGCATTGTCTCCATCAGGATCATCATCACCCGTTAATACATCTACATTTGTAGCCACGGCAGGATCTAAAGTTACGTTCTCATCATCTGCTACTGGAGGTTGATTTACTGTAATAGCTACGCTACCTGTATCAGTTAAACCATCTTCATCTTCTAAAGTATAGTCAAACCCAGTACTTGTACTACCTGCAGGAGGCGTTACATTTAAGGTTCCATCGGTTAATAATTCTACAATAGTTCCATCGGTTAAGGTTACACTAGATCCAGGAGTAATCGCTAACGGATTAGCCGTATCTGCAGGATCAATAATCTCAGTTATTGAAAGGTTGGCATTGTCTCCATCAGGATCATCATCACCCGTTAATACATCTACATTTGTAGCCACGGCAGGATCTAAAGTTACCGTTTCATCATCAGCTACTGGTGGTTGGTTTACAGTAATAGCTACGCTACCCGTATCTGTAAGTCCATCTTCATCTTCTAAAGTATAGTCAAACCCAGTACTTGTACTACCTGCAGGAGGCGTTACATTTAAGGTTCCATCGGTTAATAATTCTACAATAGTTCCGTCTGTTAACGTGACACTAGATCCAGGAGTAATGGCTAAAGGATTAGCCGTATCTGCAGGATCAATAATCTCGGTTATTGAAAGGTTGGCATTGTCTCCATCAGGATCATTATCACCAGTTAATACATCTACATTTGTAGCCACGGCAGGATCTAAAGTTACCGTTTCATCATCAGCTACTGGTGGTTGGTTTACAGTAATAGCTACGCTACCCGTATCTGTAAGTCCATCTTCATCTTCTAAAGTATAGTCAAACCCAGTACTTGTACTACCTGCAGGAGGCGTTACATTTAAGGTTCCATCGGTTAATAATTCTACAATAGTTCCGTCTGTTAACGTGACACTAGATCCAGGAGTAATGGCTAAAGGATTAGCCGTATCTGCAGGATCAATAATCTCGGTTATTGAAAGGTTGGCATTGTCTCCATCAGGATCATTATCACCAGTTAATACATCTACATTTGTAGCCACGGCAGGATCTAAAGTTACCGTCTCATCATCTGCTACCGGTGGTAATTGTGTAAATGCAATAGCTACGCTACCAGTACCAGTAAGTCCATCTTCATCTTCTACTGTATAGTCAAAACCGATTGGCTCCGTACTATCAGTTGGAGGCGTTACCTCTAAAGTACCATCCGTATTAAGAGAAACAACAGTACCATCAGAAAGGGTAACTGGACTAGTCGTACTTATAGCTTGTCCTTCTACTTCTGTGATAACAAGATTTGCATTGTCTCCATCAGGATCATTATCACCATCTAAAACATCAACGGTAAGATCTGTATTTATGGTTGCCCCAGTTACCGTTTCATCATCTGCTACTGGTGGTTGGTTTACCGTAATAGCTACGCTACCCGTATCAGTTAAACCATCTTCATCTTCTAAAGTATAGTCAAACCCAGTACTTGTACTACCCGCAGGAGGCGTTACATTTAAGGTTCCATCGGTCAATAATTCAACAATAGTTCCGTCTGTTAAAGTAACACTAGCACCCGGAGTAATTGCTAAAGGATTAGCAACATCAGCAGGATCAATAATTTGAGTTATTGAAAGATTTGCATTGTCTCCATCAGGATCATCATCACCAGTTAAAACATCAATATTTGTTGCAACAGCAGGATCTATCGTTGCTGAATCATCATCTGCTACTGGTGGTAATTGTGTAAATGCAATAGCTACGCTACCAGTACCAGTAAGTCCATCTTCATCTGCTACTGTATAGTCAAAACTGATTGGCTCCGTACTATCAGTTGGAGGCGTTACCTCTAAAGTACCATCCGTATTAAGAGAAACAATAGTACCATCAGAAAGGGTAACTGGACTAGTCGTACTTATAGCTTGTCCTTCTACTTCTGTGATAACAAGATTTGCATTGTCTCCATCAGGATCATTATCACCATCTAAAACATCAACGGTAAGATCTGTATTTATGGTTGCCCCAGTTACCGTTTCATCATCTGCTACTGGTGGTTGGTTTACCGTAATAGCTACGCTACCCGTATCAGTTAAACCATCTTCATCTTCTAAAGTATAGTCAAACCCAGTACTTGTACTACCCGCAGGAGGCGTTACATTTAAGGTTCCATCGGTCAATAATTCAACAATAGTTCCGTCTGTTAAAGTAACACTAGAACCCGGAGTAATGGCTAAAGGATTAGCCGTATCAGCAGGATCAATAATCTCAGTTATTGTAAGATTGGCATTGTCTCCATCAGGATCATCATCACCCGTTAACACATCTACATTTGTAGCCACGGCAGGATCTAAAGTTACCGTTTCATCATCTGCTACCGGTGGTTGGTTTACTGTTAAAATAGCACTTTCAGTTTGTGAGAAACACACATTATTTGGATGTGTAAGCATTACAAAATATTCATTAGCATCTAAACTAGCATTAGTTACAATACTTAATGTACTCGTTGTAGTTCCACTATAAACTGCATCATCTGCTAATAATGTACCACTTGAACTAGGATCTCCAAGATACCACTGGTACACAAAAGAAGATGATAGATCTGTTGCTGATGTTCCTGTATAATCAGGAGTTGTTGTAGGCGCAGTACCCGTATAATCGGTTGTGCTGGTAGCAACACCAGTTATACCAAAAGTAGCTGTATCTCCTTCAGTCTCTGTTTGATCAGTTGGTACAACTGTAATAGAGGCATCAACTGCTGTAGTCTCATCTCCGTTTGCACCATCATAAGCACCAGAAATATCACCACCGCCAGTAACTAAACCATCGGCATCTACTGTCGTTGTAGCATCACCTAAAATTCCATCACCGTCATCGTCTGTACCACCAGATTCTAAAACATCATTACAGCCATCATTATCGCTATCCAAATCTAAATAATCTGGTGTGCCATCACTATCAGTATCAATAGCAGATTCAATACTATCTAAAATACCATCATTATCGTCATCTAAATCGGTAGTATCTCCGACTCCATCTGCATCTGCATCTGAATCAGGTTCTACTGTAACAAAAGCAGTTGCTGTACTACAGTTTGCTGTTGGTGTCGCATTATCACAAATTGTATACGTAAAATTATCTGTTCCTGTATATCCAGTGTCTGGTGTATAAGTTACCACATCATCACTAGGATCGTCTGGAGTACCATTAACATCTACAACCGTAACTGTACCGTTTGATGGCTGTGTTACTGTTATAGTACCATCGGTTGGCACATTAGTATCATTATCAAACACAGGTACTACTATTGGTTGTTCAAACGATGTTGTTTCGTTGTCATCTACAGCAAAAGGGGTTGTAAAAGCTGTACACGACGCATCTAACGTTCCACTACTGGATACTATACTTGCTAAAGGCACATAAGTATAAGTGCCTGCGGTTGCATCATACGCATAAACATTTCCATCTGCATCTACATAACCACCTGTTTGTGTTGCAGAATAGCTAATACTTGTTTGTAATGCCGCAATATCATCATCATCTGGAGAGGTACATGAATAAATAGCAGCTCCTGTAATACTATCTAAATCTTCAAAACCATTACCCACATCTACTTGTGGGGTAACATTAAACCCAGCCGCTACATCTGAAATATACAAACGCACTCTAAACACATTCCCTCCTGAAACGCTTTGCGTAGTAGCAGGCACATTATAATAAGCTTGTGCTATTCCTTCTGTTGGAATTGCACTACCATCTAAATTATAAAAGTCTGCCGTAGCACACATATCTGTTAGTGAAGGTCCTACCATGAATAACCCAGCATCTGCTGCTCCACCCGATAAACTGAAACCTAATGTAGTAACATTTGGAGGAAGAATGATCCAAAAATCTGCTTGAATTAATTCTAAGGTACCAGCCGTGTAAGTTTCACTTGGATCTATTTCTGCTAATAATCCCGCAACATCTCCCGACCCAGCAGGAATCCCTGACACGGTACCCTCAGCTGGTGCGCCTGCAGCCGCAAGCACCGTTGGGTATCCATTGGCATCTACATCACAAAACATTTGATTTATAAATCCCTGCCTATTTGCAGCTATACCTGTTGGCAAACCACTTACTGTTGATAAACCATTATTCCAATATTGCATATAAATTAAATTACCGCTTGGATTTGGCTCTACCTCTTGGTATTCCACCTCTACCAATGGACAAGCTGCTGTTGGGGTAATAGTAGGTGTACCTGTTGTAGACACACCTGTACACGTAGTTGATTGCCCACAACCAAACATATATCCCCTAAAACTTACCGCATCAGCATTTGTTAAACTCAAGCATGAACTTGATTGCACGTAAGGTGATTCAGTACCATCTAATGCTTCACCTGTAGAAGCGGTAACACAAGATTGAGACTGCATTTCTAAGCTGTAAAACAAAAGTAACACCATGAAACACATGACTTTACTTAATTTCTTTAGCGTACCTTGTTTTTTTGTAGTAAATTCATTCATATTAAATAATTTTTTTATTTTTATAAGCGGTTGATAAAAATGTTGTTGTTTTCAACTTTTGACTGTAATAAAAGCAAAGTGTATTTATCTAACCATTACTTCACTTTATGAAGTAAGTAGCTTTTGATTACTTTTATCTTAATTAACTACTAGTTAGCTGAAACGGTTTTTTAATTATTAAATTAAGACCGCCTTCTGCAACTAAATCTTCTGTAAAATCCGTGTTAAACAAATTCATTATTTGAGAAGTTGTATTGAACAGTTCTGTATCATATCCGGATATCGTAATTTCCGTATTATCTTCGGTAGCATAGATCCCGAGACTTACAGAGTTATAGTTCTGTACTCTAAAAGCAGGTGTGCCCCCCCAGCGAAAATCCGTTCCCAAAGCTGCCTCTCCCAAACAGGTTAAAATATCTGCCTGTGCGTTCGAATTAACCCTATAATTCACAAAATATTCGTCAGCTGCATTGGTTGCCTCAAAATAAAGACCTGCATCTGTATAGACCACCCCTGTATTGGCTTCAGTAACTAATGTTATATCATTACTATCAGTTCCTAATGACACGAAGCTAGAAAGTTTTTGTGGAGTTGCATTTGTTAAACCAGATACAGTTGCAAATGGGGTTGTAAAATTTGTCCCTTTGTAAACATTAACTGTTATAGGCGTGGTAGACGGTGTTGAAAGATACACCTCATGCACGCTTATTTGAGGCGTTGGTGATGTACTTCCATTAGCCATAGCTTGCTTCATAGGCGGTAGGTAATGCACATTATCTAATTGTGAAAAAACCTGCCCTAGGTTTAATAAAATTATGATAAACGTCATCGCTATTTTAAACGATGGTCTATCAACATCAAAAGATTTATACATGTATTTATATTTCATAATAACAATAATTTGAAAATGGGGGTTAGTGTTTGTAAAATATGTTTATTTTTTGCTTTACTTGAAGAGGAAAAATAAAAGGTTGGTATTTAAAGGTCCAATAACAGAAAAGTATGGGGAATCTTTTTTTCATGGTTTTAGTTGTATGGTTATTTTATTTGTGTTTTGAATCAAATATTATGATATCATAGCGATTAGGTCCAGAACTAGCATCTTGATCACCTGTTATAAACCCATAACCATAAGCTACTGACACATTATATGCTAAAGGGTTTACCGTTACATTGTTAAATACAAATGAAGAATTTTCTACACTTGGAGTACTCGGGGATATAAAAGCTAATGTAGAACTTGTTGATGCATCTGGAGCATATACTATATACGCTTCTCCTGTACAACTAAAAGGGTTTGTTAATGTAGAAACATCTGTTCCAGAAGGGTATTGAGCATTTATATTTATTGAATAAATTGAAAATATTATAAAAGTAATAGTTTTTACATAGGATATAATATCGGAATATTTATTGAAATTTTTCATAAATTTTTTGGCTTTTTAATTCAAATATGTCTGGTCTTTTAAATTTGGTTTCAATGATAAATTCAAAGAAAAATATTTTTTGTCTTAAAAATTTGTTTTCAAATACTAACTCAGCATTTCTATAGGTCAATGATTTAAAAGTGTCGTTGACTGGCTCCTAACATTATAAAAGAATGACGCTTTTTAGTCTTAATAATAAAAGACCTATAACTTATATTGATTTTTAAATTACTGCCGTACTGGATTTTCAATTACCTGGTTTTTTATCCAAGAATTTTTTAAAATTCGTGGTACAATTTTAGTTTTCAGGAAGATCATCATAATTACTGGTCAGTGTTTATATTTTAAAGTACTACTTAAAAAGAAAGTTTAGTACTACAAAATATATGTTATAGATACAAAACTAATTGAAGGCTAAAGTGTTTTATAATTTTTGTTGTAAAAAGAAGATAGTTGTATGGCAAATGTTAAAAAACGTATGTGTAATATCGAAATTTTATTGCACTTTATCGATGAAGTCAACTATATCGTTCGTTCAAAGCGTATATTTTCTATGCAAAAAATGATAAAAATTTAATTTTAGACATAAACTCAATTAAATAGGGACTTAAAGAGGTGAATAATTAAATCTTAAAAATATATAAATCTCTGTGAGCAAGTGTAAAAATCAGGCGGAAGAATAATTTTATTATAAAATTTTCCTACAAAAAAAAACAATTAGAACTTATTAAAATTTAAACAGATTAAAAATTATTTTCTTACACCTATTTAAATTTTTAAATATCATTTAATAGCCACTTCCTTTTTGGCGTAACTAAATACTTGTAACAGTATTTAATTGTTCCTTTTTGTTAGCAAAGAATAATTTATTATTCACTATTATCATACTTTCAAAATAGTGTTAACCTATGTGTACCCCAATTGAACTTGTTGACCATAACTACATGCTTGGCTTTTAAGAATTACTTACAGAAAAAGAATTTTCTAACTTTTAGAGACTCTATTAGGATCAGTTATATAGATAAAAAACCTTCATTTTGGGAGCGACTTGGTTTTGGTAAACTATCGCTGAGCAAATTGGGTTACTATGCCCACCTACCAGTTTTGGCACTACACGCCAAATAAGCCATTTAAGTTTATATTCGTCGTTTCTAGCTCTTGCATATCGTACCTTTGTACCGCAAAAATGATCAAGGACTATGAACGACGATTTTCACAGATTACTATATAACTACCTTGTAGAAAGCGGCCTAAATGAAACCGCGGCATCGTATTTGAACCTTGCCATTTTATTAGTTACCGCCCTAGTATTTGCTTATTTCTTAGATCTTATAATTTGGAAAGTACTGCGGTCAGTATCGCTTAAACTAGCCCGAAAATCTAAAACTAATTTTGATAATTTTCTAGTAGCTAATAGGGTACCAAGGTATGTTGCCCATATTATACCCTTAAGCATATTAGTTGAACTTGTGCCCTTTGGTTTTATTGGTTTTGATTATGCCGCACAAATAGTCTTAAAATTTTTAAATGTACTTTTTGTAATTCTTGCCCTTTACCTAGTAAAAAATATTTTTCGAAGTATCAATGATTATTTAAAGACCAAATCAAGGTTTAGAGATAAACCTATGGATAGTTACATACAGGTATTCATGATTTTTGCATGGGTAGTGGGTATTTTTACCATATTCGCTATAATAACAGAAATACAGGTTTGGAAGTTTTTCACTGCTCTAGGAGCCGGGTCAGCAGTGATATTGTTAATTTTTAAAGATTCTATTCTTGGTCTTGTGGCAAGTATACAAGTGAGCATCAATGATATGGTTCGTATTGGTGATTGGATCAGTTTTGATAAATTTGGTGCAGATGGTAATGTGGTCGAAATAACTCTTGCAACTGTAAAAGTCCAAAATTTTGATAATACGATTACCACAATACCAACCTATGCGTTGATATCAGATTCTTTTAAAAATTGGCGCGGAATGCAAGAATCTGGCGGAAGGCGTATAAAACGTGCCCTGATCATTAGTCAAAAGAGCATTCGATTTCTGTCGGATGCCGATATTGAAGAGTTTCAAAAGATTCAATTAATTCAGCCGTATTTAAAAACACGAGCAGAACAGATCAACACCTATAACACAGCAAATAACATTGACAAAGAGCTTGCTATAAATGGCAGAAATTTGACGAATATTGGCGTGTTCAGAAAATATGTAAACGACTATCTGCAAAGTCATTCTGCTGTAAATAAAGGTATGACCTTGATGGTGCGTCAATTAGCACCAACACCACAAGGTATACCTTTAGAGGTATATGCCTTTAGCTCAGACAAACGTTGGGAGAATTACGAGTATGTAATGGCAGACATCTTTGATCACCTTCTGTCTGCCCTACCCTATTTCGATTTACAGGTATATGAAATACCTGTACCAGTAACTACTTAATAACTTGTCAATTTTCACGTTCTTTCATTGATTTTTAATCTACCAGCTCTTTTGCCTTTAATTGAAAATTGTATCTTTCTTTGGTGATAATACCGCTGCACATGTTTTTGTGTTGGTTGTTATTAAAGGACTCTCATGCTAAAAGAAACATTCACAGAACTTCTGTTAAAATATACAGACGATAAACGTTTGATAAATGGACTATGGACAGAAATAGAGAAAAACTACTCTGGCAAAAAAAGGCATTATCATACATTACAACATCTTGACAATTTATTATCTCAGCTAACTATTGTAAAGAGAGAAATAAAGAACTGGGAAACCACCTTATTTACACTTTATTACCACGATATAATTTACAATGCTACAAAATCAGACAACGAAGAAAAAAGTGCTGAACTCGCCGAAAAACGTATGAAAGAGATTTCTGTTTCTAGCAACATTATTGAACAATGCAAAAAGCAAATTTTAGCTACCAAATCGCACCATAAATCAATCGACAGCGATACTAACTATTTTACAGATGCCGACCTTTCCGTATTAGGTCAAAGTTGGGAAACATACACTCAATACTACAAAAATGTTAGAAAGGAATATGCTATCTATCCTACCTTTATTTATAACCCTGGACGTAAAAAAGTTCTACATCATTTTTTATCAATGGACAGGATATTTAAAACTGACTTTTTTTACAACCAATTTGAAACACAAGCTAAACAGAACTTGAAACGAGAACTAGATTCGTTTTGATAAAAGAATAATGGAATCTGCTTTTGCAAAATATAAGGCGTAGATACTAATCTTTAATCAGTATTATTGAAAATAGAATTTAAAAAAACTACCTAAATTAAAATATGAGCATTTTTAGAAAAATTGATAAAGTACTTGGTGCTTTTGGAAATATAAAAGCATTAGAGCGAACTCATGTTGATGTAAGCTTCCCTTGATTAGAACTGCTTAATTGTCTAATATCTCTATAAAGTTATTATTTTTAATTCTCATGGGGCTAGCCCCATGAGAATTTTCTTCTGCATATTTTTTGGGTGACTTTCCTCCAAGGGAATCATGTGGCCTTTTGTGATTGTAATCCTGCATCCATATCTCTGTTTGTTCTCTAACTTGATCTATATGTTCAAAAATGTATTTGTTCAAAACTCCTCTTCTGAAACTTCCGTTAAAACGTTCCACAAATGCATTTTGTGTTGGCTTTCCTGGTTGGATATATTTAAATTCTATCTCTTGCATTTCGCTCCATACTGCTGTTATTTTAGCAACGAACTCTGGGCCATTATCCATTCGAATTCTACGAGGCTTTCCCCTTTTATTTACCAAATGGTTGAGAACCCATACAATTCGGTTACTGGTCAATGAAAAATCTACTTCGATGTGTAATGCCTCCCTATTATAATCATCAATGACATTAAAGGCTCTGAACCGTCTCTTATTCTCAAGTACATCAGTTACAAAATCCATACTCCATGTATGGTTAAGCTCTAAAGGAGCCGCTAAAGGCTCCTTTATACGTGCTGGCAAGCGCTTCTTTGCCTTACGTCGTAAGGGAAGTCCTAAGGTTTTATATACTCGATGCACTCGCTTGTGATTCCAAGGTTTACCTTCATCTCGAAGACGCTCATACGCTTTCCAAAAACCTTCCTCTGAACGTTCCTCAGCTTTTTCTTGCAAGGCTTTTTCGATTTCAGAATCATCTTTGGGTAAAGGAGTATAGTAATAGACACTCTTGCTCATTTTCATCACACGGCATGCCCTACTGATACCGTAATGCGCAAGTTCTTTACTGATAGCTCGTTTACGGTAGGGCTTTAGAACTTTTTTTCAATGATCTCCTTGGCCATCTGGTGGTCCAATGCTAGAGTGGCATACATCTGTTTGAGCTTGCGGTTTTCCTCCTCGAGCTCTTTAATACGTTTGAGTTCTTTACCGCTCATACCAGCATAACGTTCTCGCCATTTATAAAAAGCGGCTGTGCTTACACCATGGTCCCGACTAATCTCGGAAGCGGTTTTGCCATTATCGAATTCTTTTAGAATTTTGGCAATCTGGGTGGGTGAAAATTTACTTGTCTTCATAATTACTGTTTAAAGTTAAAACTATTTTTCTACTTTTAAACAGTTCGGTTTTTGGGGAAGCTTACATTGACACTTTCACCGAAAACTTAATTACAAACATATCTGGAGTAAAAATTGCCGAATCTAAAGATGGTCAGTTATATGTAGAGTTTCAAGAACTAGCTGGGTTTGACTTTCTAGAATCTATTATTTTAAGTAGAGAAAATATTAAAACATTTAAAGGTGCAAAATTATCTTTTATTGGCGATAACGATGAACTGATTCTAGATTCTGATATAACAGAAATTGAATCCGATTATTCAAATGTATCCAATCGGTGGATGACTAAAGTAAGTTATGTAGTTACCAAAGATGATATAAAATTCATAACCGAGAAAAAGGCAAATTTGATAGTGTTTGAATACAAAAAAAAGGCAATCAAATTGTATGTTATTAAATAGTGCAAAGAAGATTGCAAACTAATAATTCAGTGTAAATTATAGTAGAAAATTTGGCATAATACATCTAAAAACCAAAACCATGATCAACCTCTATCTAAAAGCAAAACATTGGCAACTATTCATTCTAATGTTGGGTATTCCGTTGGCATACCAACTTTATACAATATCTCATTTTTTTGGACTACAAACGCATTCAAATTCAATATCAGAAGGTGGTGTTGGCGTAACTGAAGTACTAAATGACAACATCTTTTATTTTGACTATTTCCCATATGTAATGATTTTACATATCGTTATGTTCTTCGGTTGGTTGTGGTCTATAGCAATTGGACTTCAACAAAATATTCCGTCAGAAATTAAAATGAAGGTTAAAAAGTTTAAGGTTTTATTTTTCATACCCCTTATCTATATCATATCTATACTGCTTTTAATGGCCGGACTATTTTCTGGAACAGAAATTAATAGTTTCTCATTTATTGGTTGGCCTTTGTACATTATTCTACTACTGCACTTATTCTCCATGTTCTGTATTTTCTATTGTATGTATTTTGTTGCGAAAACAATAAAAACTGCAGAATTGAAAAGGAAAGTAGAATTTGGAGATTTTGCCGGAGAGTTTTTTCTCTTATGGTTTTATTTTATTGGCGTGTGTATAATTCAACCAAAAGTCAATAAACTTTACAAAGATGAAAACACAGCAATTAACAATAGTCAAATGCAATAAAACATACTAGTAATGAATACAAAGAATCTATCTGAACTAACAGATAAAGAATTAATAGTTGAAAAAAAGAAACTAAAAAAGTCCAAAATTATTAATGCATTTGTAATTGGATTTCTTACTAGCATAGTAGCTGTAGGCCTGGTTTCATCTATTTACGGAAAAAATTACTCGATACTGATTCCGTTATTATTTCCTATGTATTTTATATATCGAATAGTTGTAAAACATACTACTTAATTTGAGTGACAAACGTAAATTCAACAAAATAATTTGAAAATAGTAACTTTTAAGTTACCTTTGAGTGATGGAAAAAGTAAGGAAAGTTATCCAGTATAAAGGGTATTTCGAAGAATTCTTGCTCAAATAACCGAAAAAGGTTCAGGACAAGATATTTAAAGTAATCGAAATAATCGAGACTTATAAAATAGTTCCCTCAACTTATCTGAAAGCAATTGTCGGTACTAAAGGACTTTACGAAGCCCGAATAAAATTAGGCTCGGACATTTGGAGAGTCTTCTGTTTTTTCGACAAAGGAAAATTAGTAATACTCTTGAACGGCTTTAACAAAAAATCGCAGAAAACACCAAAAAAAGAGATCGACAAAGCGGTCGGACTAATGAATTCTTACTATGAAGACAAAAACAAATAAGTTGGACACCAAGAGTTGGAAAGAAATCAAGGACACCGTTTATGGAAAAAAAGGAACGGAACGTAGAGACGGATTGGAAAGAGATTTTGAGTCCTTTAAAATCGGTTTACTTTTGAGAAATGCACGGGAAGAAAAGAACCTTACACAGGAACAACTGGGCGAATTAATAGATAAAAAACGGACTTATATTTCGCGAGTGGAAAACAACGGTAGCAATCTGACCTTGAAAACGCTTTATGAAATTGTGGAAAAAGGTCTTGGCGGAAAAGTTACGATTTCAATCAAAGTGTAAAAAAGTACGTTTTACAACCATATCTATAGTAAATAGGGCGGTAAGTTCTGCATCCACAGGCTTGGAAGTGCTTGCAAAGTCCCCCAAATCTTTTGATTTAGCTTTTAGAAAAGACAAATAAAATGCAAAAGCTATAGCGACGAGCTTGGCGTAAATATAAATGCTTATCACCTGCCCCACTAACCATATCTGAAACGATAACAACTATAACAAAAACAATGAACTGGAAGCGCTTTTGAAGAAGCGAAATATTTGAATTAGGATTTTCTTCCTTTACTCAAACGAAACAACCATCTTGTAGTAAGTTCTGAAAATGAAAAAATAACAGCAATACAAACTTTGACTTTGTGGAATCTTAGAGTGTTACAATTTACCTATAACATTAAAAAATCCATATAAAATTCATTACTGCTGCTATTTCAAATGGCTACAATTTCATTCATCAAAAATCATATTTTTTTTTCGACAGAAGGTTAATACTAAGCTTATGTTAATTCATTCAATTTAGAAAAACCTCTTCACCGAGGGTATCAAATAAAATTCAGTTATTTGCGGTAAAGAATATTCATGAAATTGAAGATTGATAAGTTTGTCTTTTTTATAATTATTGCCATAGCATTAGCATACTTATTTCCTCAATGGGGAACACAAGAAAGTAAACTTCCGTTAAACGCAATTAGTAGTATAGGTATTTCACTAATTTTCTTTTTTTACGGACTCAAATTAAGTCCCGAGAAATTAAAACAAGGACTCAAAAACTGGAAATTACATTTATTGGTGCAGGGAGCTACTTTTTTACTTTTTCCCCTATTGGTTTTACTGTTGCATCCATTAATTCAAAATGAAGAACAAGAAAACATTTGGTTGGGATTCTTTTTTTTAGCTGCATTACCATCTACAGTATCATCTTCAGTTCTAATGGTCTCATTAGCAAAAGGGAATATACCCGCAGCAATATTTAACGCCAGTATTTCTGGCATAATAGGTATTGCCCTTACCCCTTTATGGATGGGACTTTTTGTGAGTGATTTACAAACAGATTTCGATTTTACAGAAATTTACATTAAACTAATTGTACAAATAATAATACCAGTACTAATAGGGCTTCTTTTACATCGCTTTTTTGGTTCTTTTGTACAGAAACATAATAGCAAAATAACACTGTTCGATAAATCGATAATTCTATTGATTATCTATAAAAGCTTTAGTGAGTCTTTTGAAAAGAATATTTTTAGTGCTGTCTCTATATTAGATTTACTTCTCATTTTAATAGGTGTCATATGCTTGTTTTCTATTGTCTTTTATCTCACCAAATTAGTTTCAAGAAAACTACAGCTCAATACAGAAGACCAAATTACCGCTCAATTTTGCGGTACAAAAAAATCGTTAGTTCATGGTACCGTTTTCTCTAAAATACTATTTGGCAACATGGCATCTATTGGTATCATATTATTACCGCTCATGTTGTTTCACGCCATACAAATACTAATAATTAGTGTTGTAGCGACAAAATTATCGGTTAGAAAACTAGAAGAACTTTAGAAGTTCAATTAATTTTACTTCCCTTTTTAATTATTAAAAGAATATGTCAGTTTATCAGAAAGTTGAAGCATTAGCATCAAAAGTATTTAAGAAAAATACCATATTTAGATATGGCTTTAATCTGTCGCCAATGTACAAAAGAAGTACCGCGAAATTAATTGAGGTGTCTGAAGATCTATTGCATGTAAAAATAATTTTACCATTAAGTTACAAGAACAAAAATTATTTGAACTCCATTTTTGGAGGTAGTATGTTTTCTGCGGTAGATCCTATACCAATGATTCAGTTATTGAGCATTATGGGAAACGACTATGTCGTTTGGGATAAATCTGCTGAAATATTCTTTAAAAAACCGGCAAAAGAAAATCTATATGCTGACTTTAATTTTTCTAAGGAAGAGCTTGCAGAAATTAGAGCACAAGTAGCCGAAAAGAAAGAAGTTAATGTTATTAAAACCACCCAGCTCACCAATAAAGAAAAAACCCAAGTATTTTGTGAGGTTAAAAAAACAATTTACATAGCTAACAAAGCGTATTTTAAAGAGAAGCGAAAGAAGAAACAAGTGGCCAGTGCTTAGTTGGTTGTTGGTTGTTGGTTGTTGGTTGTTGGTTGTTGGTTAAGAAATTAAAAAAAAATGAACTTACGCTTTAGTAATTATAATCAACTGAAATCGAGTTGTATAAATCTTATAAATTCTTAAAATTTCAGTTGAATTTTTAATGCAATAAATGTTCAAAGGCTATGAATAATCGTAGAAATAGTATCTTTATTTTTTACTCCATTTTATTCAACAGTTCGATAACAAAAAAGGGTAATACATCTTTTAACAATAAAAAATAGAATTCAAACATGAAAAAATTATTCTTCCTATTAGTAATGACAATAAGCTTTATTAGCTATGGACAAACGATTACCGGTCAATGGGAAACCTTCGATGAGGAAACAAACGAGAAAAAAGCACTTATTGAAATCTATAAAAAGAACGATACCTATTTTGCCAAAATAGTGAATAGCTATAAAAGTGATGCGGACAAAGTTTGCGATAACTGTAAAGGATCAAAAAAAGGACAAAAAATTAGAGGTCTAGTAATCATAGAAGATATTAAGAAAGATGGTGATGAATATAATGACGGTACTATTTTAGATCCAGAAAACGGTAAAGAATACAAGTGCTATTTAGAACTAGAAGAACCTAACAAATTGAAAGTGAGAGGTTATTTAGGCTTTTCGTTATTAGGAAGAACTCAATACTGGATCAGAAAGCAATAAATAATTAGATGCAAACTATACTTGGGGCTAATGGTCAAATCGCTATAGAATTAGCGAAAGAGTTGAAAAAGAAGTACACTTCTGATATCAGACTGGTAAGTCGAAATCCGAAAAAAGTAAACGATACCGATACACTTTTTTCTGCTAATTTATTAGACAAGCAAAAAACTGAAGAAGCTGTAAAAGGGAGTGAAATTGTATATTTAACGGTTGGTCTACCCATGAACACTAAAATGTGGGTTGATCAGTTTCCTACGATGATGCGTAATGTTATCAATGCTTGTAAAAAGCACCATACGAAATTGGTGTTCTTTGATAACACCTATATGTATGCCAAAAATAAAACTCCATTAAACGAAGAGAGCGAATTTGCACCTGTAGGACCAAAAGGAAAAGTAAGAGCTGAAATTACTACCATGCTTTTACAGGAAATGAATTCGTCTAATCTAGAAGCAGTCATTTGCAGAGCACCAGAATTTTACGGTCCTGGCAAAACGCAGAGTATCACCAACGCCATCATTTTCGACAATATAAAGCAAGGCAAAAAATTAAAAGCATTTATTGGTGATGCGACTTTAAGAACATTAATATGGACACCAGATGCCAGCAAGGCAATGGCTCTAATAGGCAACACGCCAAATGCCTACAATCAAACCTGGCACCTACCCTGCGATGATAACCGATTAACCTATGAGCAGCTTATAGCGTTGAGCTCTAAGATTTACGGCAAACAATTTTCATATACCGTTGTACCTAAAATTGCTTTTAAAATAGGTGGTGTTTTCAAAACACAAATGAAAGAATTACAAGAATTGCTACCAAGGTATAAGAGCGATAACATTTTCGTTTCTACCAAGTTTAAAAATAGATTCCCAGATTTTTCGGTTACCACGTATCAAGAAGGTATTGAGCAAATTAAGAATGGGCAATAGCATATTAAACTGAAAGCCAACAAAATAATATGAGGTAAGTAATTAGTCAGAAGCAAATTATAAGTAGTTTAGAAATAAATTAGTCAGCATTAATTTATTTTAAAAACCACCATTTATAATGCAAACCGAGCACTTCCTAAAAAATATATTCTCTCCTACTACTTTTTCAGAAAGCGAACTGAAAATCATTATTCCAAAATTCAAAAAAGTAAGCTTTCGTAAAAACGACTTTCTCTTAAAAGAAGGTAAAACTGAAAACCACTATTGGTTTATAGAAAGCGGTTTTGCCCGTTCGTTTGTTAATGACACCAAAGGCAACGATATTACTACTGACTTTTATGGGCAAGGCGAAATCGCAATAGATTGGTCATCATTTTTTCTTCGCAACCCTACACGAGAGAACATTCAAGCCTTGACTGACATTGTTTGCTGGCAATTAGACTTTGATACCTTTCAACAACTCTTTCATAGTATTGAACCCTTTAGAGAACAAGGTCGTAAGAAATTGGTCGGTAGTTATTTTGCACTTAAAAATCAGCGAGTATCGTTCATTGCAGATGAAGCAAAAGAACGCTATCTACGATTGGTTCAAGAGAAACCACATATAATTAAAAACGTTTCGTTACAACATATTGCTACATATTTGGGCATTACCAAGTATTCGTTAAGTCGTATTCGAAAAGAAATAGTATCGTAAAGTCCGTTTTTGCCATAGGGCAATTTTTTAGTGGAAAGTGACATATATATTTGTTTTTATAACCACGTCTGTTCAAAAGGCGAATACTATAAAACCACTTTATGAAAACAATATTTGATAAGAACACTAACAAAGAATTAATTGAGCGCGTTCAATCTTTGAAAGAATCTGACAATGCGAAATGGGGCAAAATGGACCCATATCAAATGCTAAAACATTGTACGCTGGGTGAAGAAATGTTTCAAGGTAAAAAGGAGTATAAAAGGCTTTTTATTGGCAGATTATTTGGCGGAATGGCATTGAAGGGAATTATAAAAAATGAGCTTCCGATGAAGAAAAACCAGCCTACGCATCCGGAATTTAAAATATCTGGGACAGGAGATTTTAATAATGAAAAGGAAAAATGGATTGGTTTATTAAATGATTACAACGGTTATTCAAGCTCTAACTTTATTCATCCATTCTTCGGAAAAATGACCAATGACGAAATTGGCATATTTGTTTACAAGCATACAGATCACCATTTAAAGCAATTTGGCAGATAATAACATATGATGTTACAAGCAATATTCTTACTCATTACCCTTTTGACCTTATTCTTGTTTTATATTGGAACAGGAAAAAACTTAAGGGTAGTACTTATTTTTATTGCTTGGCAGTTAGTAATAGGGCTTTTGTCATTTTTTGAAGTTTTTAAAGAAAAGCCGCTATTATTCCCGCTAGCAATCATTGCCACTACCCTACTATCTTTTTTGAGTTTTAAGATGGTTTCAATTAAAAAGCTAAACACAAACTACTTGCTAGGAATACATATTTTAAGAATACCAGTAGAATTATGTCTGTATCAACTTTTTCTTAAAGGTCAAATTCCCGAAATAATGACTTTTACCGGTTGGAATTTTGATATTTTAATAGGACTCTCTGCACTTGCGATCTTAATTTATCAATTCGTAAAGAAGAAGAATTTAGCACGACATTTTTTTTTATTTTGGAATGTCATTGGGCTATTGTTCCTTTCCGTCATAGTTATAATTGCCATTTTATCTTCGCCTCTACCTATTCAGAAATTTGCGTTTGATCAACCAAATGTGGCTCTTTTAGAATTCCCTTATAGTTTCTTACCCACCTGCATAGTGCCTATAGTTTTTATTTCTCATTTTCTGCTTATTAAACACCTTAAGCAATTCTAAAACATTAATAATCAGTATTCCTGTTTTAACTTAATCTTTTCATTTTTTTAATAAAGGCATAGTATTTTTAGCACAAACACAACCATTGCCTAAGCATTCAATATTCTTACTTGTAGCAATACTAGCCTCCTTTTTAGGGTTTGGTCAAGACAAATCTACCCTACTAAATGGTAAGGTTTCAAGTTCTAAAAATGATGTCTCTAATGTATTAATCGTTAATCTCAATTCTAAAAAATCTACCATAACAGACTCCCTAGGTTTATTTTCTATTGAGGTAAAGTTAAAAGACTCTGTACGTATTACTGCCGTACAATACCTGCCAAAAGAAATAGTAATTAGTGAATCTCACATAAATAGTAGTTTGATCACGATTCAACTCATTGATAATATTATTGATTTAAATGAAGTTACGGTTACCCCTTATAATTTAACCGGTGAGATTGATAGAGATATTGATAGGTTACAAATAGAACCCACCGTAACATCATATTCCTTAGGGCTACAAAATGCAGATGTCACCAAAATGACCCAAAGTGAAAGGTTATTACAAGAAGCTGATAGAGGAAAATATGTAAGTCTACAAACAATGGATGAGTACGGTAAGCTAAATGAAATTTTGAGTTATGTTGGGTTGAGTGTTAAAGTAAACACCCATAAAATCATGAACAAAGTTTCTGGCAGAACTAGATCATTAGAAGAAATGGTGGAGCGCGACCAAAACATGAATTTAGAAAAAGAAATCATATATAAGTTTTCAAAGCAAACAATAGCAGAAAATTTTGACATACCTGAATCAAACGTTAACGGCTTTCTTACCTATTGCCTTTCTCAACCTGATTTCAACGAACTATCAGACTCAGGAAATATGGCAGAAATTTGGGCATACCTAGAAACTAAAAGTGTAGAATTTAAGAGTTCAGATATTTCTAATGAATAGCATAAAACCTCTACTTATCACAAACTTGAAGTCAACTTCATCATCGTAGAACTTAAAGAATATAACCATCGTAATTGTTCCCAAATTAGTTGCTCTTCTTGATGATTTCGTTTTAACGCATTATTATCTTCTGCATTTAAATTCACATTTTCAGAATCGAACTTAGGCAATTGTTTCTCAAACGAACCAACTTCTTCAAAATTCGGCTCATCGCCAGTAGCAATGCTATTAGAAAGCGTTTTCATCACTAAACTAAGGTTTTCATCTATCTTAAAAACAATGCTATTAAAACGTTCTGAAGCATCTGTAGTGGTATGATGCTGAATATAGATACTTAATGATGCCAGAGATGATAAAAAGTTGTGGTTTAACTCTACCAACTCATATATTTTATTCAGATTTTTTTGTTTTGAATGGGGATCTTGGGTCATACGCTGAAATGCCGAGCTTAAGTTCGAAGTTTCTAGAAAAGCACTTTTACGCGCCAATCTATAGCTGGTAGGCACACTACCCTTGTGTCTATAAAAATCCGCAATCTCAATTAGATACATTCGGTTTGCCTCAACACTTTTGGTAACATCTTTTTGTATTTCTTGAAAACTCCAGCTGGGCCATAAAAATAGAAATCCTAAATATGACAATCCTGCACCAACAAGCGTATCTAAAATTCGGTATTGAATTACAGTCATTACATCGGGTTGTAAAATTCCGTAAATGAATACAATACTTAAGGTTACATAGATTGCTGACAATTTGTAGTTTTTCTGCAGCATTGATAGGGCAACTATAAATGAAATCAATGCCAACACTGCATACACATAAATATCTTGTACTAAGTATACAATCACCGTGGCAATAACACCACCGATTATTGTACCCATAGTTCTGTCTTTAGAACGTGTTTTTGTAAGACCATAATTTGGTCTCATGATTAAAATGATAGTCAAAAGTATCCAATACGGATTCTGAAATTCAAACACATTACCCACCACAAATCCGATCATTAAGGTAACCGCTAAACGTAAGGAGTGTCGAAATATAGTGGACCTAAAACTGAGGTTTCGTAATAATATACGCGGACTATAATCTTGAGATATCAAGAAACGTTTTAAAATTTCTTTATCAATAAATTCTTCTGAAGCCACATCGTGATCACTCAGCAGCCACTTCATTCTTTTAAGTTTATCGAATTGCTTTTCTTGATAGTCTAACAAATTCTGAAACATAATGAAAGCTTCATAAGCTTTAGCTTCTTTTATCGTGCCAAGTGCAGAAATCTTAATTCGCAATTCTTCAAAATGATTGGTTAGCGCATCATGCTTTGGCATTTTACTAGGCTTGTTACCAACTTCAGAAATTAATTGCAATTGATTAGCCATCTCAAAAGCCAGGTTTTGAAACAACTTGGTAAATTCTGGATACAGTTTAAATTGCTCATCCATCTTTGTATAATTTACCGGATTCGCACCTGCCGTTTCCAGCATTTCTATCAATTGTACCAATACCAAAACCCGCTTACCATTGTAGGTAGACCTACCTGAGTTTTTACGAGATAGAATAAGAATTTCACGTAGTGTATCATGTTGTTCAGTAAGTTCGCTTTGTAGTAGAAACAACCGCTGCTGCAATTTCTTTCTATTAGATTGTTCATCTATTAACTGCGCACGTTTCTTTAGAAGTTTACCGGTACGCCCTATGGTATCATATAAAATTTCTTCGGTCTGCCCTTTCGGGTTTATTTTATACCATAATAAAGATAATGCCAAATACCAGAGTCCGCCAAGCCCTACCAACAAAGCATATTCATAAATTTCCAATTTATCTGGAGTATGGGCAAAGCTTAGTATCAAAGCTAAAAGTCCTGAAAAACTAATTAGTGAAGCCCTAAATCCATAAGATGAAATCAAAGAAATTGCAAAACTTGCAACCCCTAAAATAATTAGGGCAAGCCAAGTAGCATAGTGTAAGTACCCGCCAATAAAACTAACGACCATTACTAAAGCAGCCGAAAAAAGTATACCGTAAATTTTATGTTTTTGACTACCGCTGACATCACTGGGGTTACACCAAAAAGCACCAAAACATATGGCAACACCTATTTCGGTATACCCAGTAGAAATACCAATTGACAAAGGTGTAATAACCGCAACTACGGTAAGTACCGACTTAGAAAAACTAGTACTACCCAAATATTGTAGTAGTTCTTTTAAAGAAACAGAAATGAAATTTTGAATTTTGTTCAACACCTATAGAATCAAGTACAAAGATACACTTTGGTGGTAACACGCATTAACTACATAAAAACAAAAAGCGCTGAGATAATGAAATCTCAGCACCTATAATAAACCTTAAAAAATGTGAATTTAAATTTTAAGTATAATTATCTGTAATGAACAGCAATTTTAGCTAATTGACCTACAATTTTAACCGAGTCCTTCATAGAAAGTTTAGACCCATCGGCATGTATCCATCTTTTTAAAGGTTGTTCGCAAATCATGCTTTTAACAGCTATTTTACCAAAGTACTTTTTCATTCTCATAAACAACTCAACATCAAAAAGCCATTTGGTAACAAATTTCTTACTGAACATTTTAGAGGCAATCTCACGATCCATCACTTTTGCGCCACATTGAGTATCTTTAAAAGGCATACCCAAAATAGTTTGTATAATTAGATTAATGCTCATACTAATTAGTTTACGTGCCGATTCTTTGGTGATATTTGCTCCCATTCTTGCAATACGCGAACCACTTACTATTTTAAAATCTGAAATTTCAATAGTTTTTACCAAATCATCAAAATCTCTAAAATCTGTTGATAGATCGGCATCTAAAAATCCTATATAATCTAACTGTTGGTCTTTTACCAAGTGTAAAATACCTTGGCGAACAGCTTCTGCCTTGCCGCCATTATGTTTACAATTATAAATACTAATGTTATCAGGACTATCTTCTTTTAATTTTCTTAAAACTGACAAGGTATTATCTGTACTGCCATCATTTACAAAGCACAAATGATACCCAAGATTCTTATGTGCAAATTGTTTAAATTCTTCACTTAAAAGTCGCTCTTCCTCATTATAACAGGGTATAACGACACCAATACAATTCTTCTGAAGTATACGTGTATCTGATTTTTTCGCAGCAACTACTCCCTTATTTTCAGGTGCACCGATTATTCTTTTTATCCTAGCGGCCATTTCATCTAGACTTACCGGTTTTTTCAGATAATCGTTTACGCCCAAATCAAAATTTTGCATAATAAGGTTCTCATCTGTATTACCAGACATTACGAGAATTGGCGTATCATTTTTCATGAATAACCGAATATATTTTACTACTTCTGTACCCGTACACGAAACCAATTCTTTACCAGTCATTTCTGGCATATTCATATCAAGTAAAACCAAATCTGGTTTAAATGAATTAAATAGTTGTATTCCCGATTCAATTGAATTGGCAGTTTGCACTTCATATCCTAATTCCGACAATCGTTTTTCAACAGAAAGTAAAATAAGTTTTTGGTCATCAATGGCTAGAATTTTCATGCGGTTGGTTCTCTTTATGTATCGTTTGCATTGACAAATTTACTTACCAAGCTCTAAGATTTTAAATCAAACAAGATGGGTAACAGATTACTGTAGATGAGTGGTTAATAACATTCGATAATAACTCGTTTTTAAAACGTATAGTCTTTCGGTTTTCACTATTTGATAATAAAAGAACAGCATATTGTAGGTATTCTATTATTAAAATTTCAACTATTCCCCTTTTATTGTATTGATCATCTCATATATTTAATACCTTTATATAGAATTTGATTCTAATCTAACCTTTGGAAAAAAAAACCAATACCCTCTTAATATTAGCTTTAATCGTAGGGCTTGCTTTTCACGGTTCTGCTATTTTCTTTACGTTAGAATCGACTTACGACGCACTAATTCATTTATTTTTCGCCGATCATTACGCCAATAGTTGGTTTGATCCGTGGGAATATCGTTGGTATACGGGCTTTACAGTACAGTCGTACCCACCATTAGTACATCAACTTATTGGTATTCTCTCTTACATTGGCGGCTTAAAATTCGGTATGTACACCGTGGCATTAATTGCAATTGTCTTATTTATTACTGGGGCATATAGGTTTACACTTTTAATGACGGGCAGCCGGCGAATAGCGGGTTATGGGGCAGTTATGGCTGTTTTCTCATCTACTTTTGTTGAGACCCTTCATATCTTCGGACAATTACCAAGTATTTCGGCATTATCGATACTGCTGCATTCCATGACCGAAATATATCTGTATATCAAAACAGGTAAAACGCGCTACTTTATAACATCGGCGACAATGCTAGCCGTAACAGTTACCTCACATCATGTAACTCCGCTTTTTGGTATGGTCTTTTTCATCGCACCTTTAATGGGTATGGCAGTAATGGATGCCGCTAGAGAAAAAGTAGAATCATACAAAGCGCTTACATTTAAAGTATTTTGGGGCACCACTTTACAACACTTTTGGCGCATAGCCAAGTTTGGTGGTACCGCAATATTTTTACTCATATTCTGTATTTTTCCGTATTGGTATAATTCTAAAAGAAACCCGATTACCCAGGTAGCTATACCTCATGGGTCAAGAGATAATTTCTTAGAAATAACTTCATCGGGACTCGTGTTTTTCATAATTCCGTGGGGAGTATTTCTATTTATTCTGCCTTATTTTTTTTATAGATATTTTAGTAAAAGGTATGTGTTTTTCGGATTGTCTTTTGCACTATTAACCATATTAGGAACCGGTGGCACTACCCCTATTCCGCGTATGATGTTGGGCGAAATGGCTTTCAATATTCTTACCTTGGATAGGTTTACGTTATGGGCAACCATTATGGCACTCCCCATATTCGCAGAGTTTGCCTACCGGATGGTCGAAGGAGATTTAAAAGCATTGATACAAGAAAGATTCGGCGGAGTGTATCATAGAGTTTTAGGCGGATTGATTGCCGGCGGAATGTTATTTATGGTACTATTTACCATGACCTTAGGGTATTTTAGACCCTCGCAGCCCGATAAAATAAAGATGCTGCCCATTGTCAACTTTCTAGGGGCAGATTCACATGATTCTTGGCGCTATTTACCGCTAGGTTTTGGGGATCAAATGGCATGGTTATCTACACAAACTGGCGCAATGACCGTTGATGGTAATTACCACTCTGCACGGCGATTACCAGAATTAACCACCAGAGCGATCGAACGTATAGAAAACTCCAAATTTAGAGGTGTCGAGGGTATTGGATCCTTACAGCAATTTTTGACCGTACCTGAAAAATATAATTTAAAATACATTTTCTCGAACGATAAATTCTATGACCCCATCCTTTACTATTGTGGCTGGCAACGGCTGCAGCAATTAGAAAACGGTATTATGGTTTGGGAGAAGTTGAATGTGGCACCCATACCGCAAATCATGCCCAAGCAAGATGTACCTACCATAATGAAGATTATGTGGGGTATCATTCCGCTATCGACAGTACTGATTGCCATATTCGTAAATATTCAAATGATATGGGTGCGGCTTTTAAAGTCCAAAAAAGTTCCGGTGCATTCTTTTATGAAATTAGAACTGCCGTACAATAAATTCCCCTCCAAGCTATTAACCTTCTCACATTGGTGGGCATTATTAATATTGATTTGTATGGGTTATGGCATGTACATATTTTACGTAAAAAATGCAACACAATTATCACCGAACAACGTTGTAGAATCTTATTATGATGCCTTAGATTTTAAAGAATTCTCAAGAGCGCATTCATATATAGACCCAGAGCAGCATATTGACATAGCCCAGTATATGCTAGAGGTTTCGGTGACCGATGGAATCTTAAGTTCATATGCAAAACTAGATTCTTTGGGTATTGAAATTTACGATGAAACCGAAAATGGCGCAAAAGCGAAGGTATCAACAAGGTGGATCACTCCATTAGAAAATGTATTCAACAACGACCACCACGAACTGGTAAAACGAAAAAATAAGTGGTATGTCAAATCATCAAAAGTAGATAATGACATTCCGCCAGATCAACTCTTTACAGCAAACGGCACCACCTATTACAATCACGGTAGACGAAAAATTACGACCCAAGAAACCTATCATGAAGATGTATTAAAACAACCCATTCTAGAAATTCTATCTGCTAAACTGGTAAAATATAAAGGGCAATTCAGTATCATCGGTGAATTGCAAAATGTGGACAATACTCCTGCAGATATTGTCATTAAAGCAACCTTATATAATGACAATAATAAAGAGTTGGCGAATTACAATGCCAAGCATCAAATTAAGCATAAGTTGATGCCAAAAGAAACGACCACGTTCAAAATCAACTTTGAAGGTATAGCATGGTCTTCTACCAAAGACACATTACCACCAACTTTTAATCCAGACGAGTTTACTCCAGTAAGTTTTGAAGAACAACCCACAAAATTCAACTTGCAATCTGCAGGTAACACTGCCAATACCGATTTGTATAAGCATGTCGCTTTACAAGATTTAGTGTACACAGAACAAGGTTTCAATGGCGTATTGTTTAATTCGGGTGTACAAGAAGTAACTATACCGCAACTTATAATCTCGTATTACGACGCAGAGGGCAAGTTACTTTGGGTAGATCATAAATTTGTAACCGAAGGGGTACGAATACAGCGTAAACAGTTCTTTAACTACAAACCTTTGGATCTTGATAGTTTAGAAGTTGTAAATAGTAGTTTAGAAAATTGCTTTGTAAACGGTTCGCCTAATAAAGCTATAGCCGATAAATTATTCCCGAATAGAAAATTGGCGCATGGCATGCAGCAAGCACAGCCTTTTAAAGGAAAAGGATATGAGTACATAAAGTTGGAGATTAACAGTTATATCGGTAATCCTAAATAGTATGCGTATTAAAATTTTAATGATTTTAAGTCTTGTACTGCTTGGTTGTTCTAGTAAAGAGAAAGAACAACCAAAGAAAATGAACACCCCAAATACTGCTTTAATTACCACTACAGATACAAGTGTAGCTGGCGAGGCTATTTCCTTGGCTTTTAATACAGATATACCAACTGCGAATTATAAACTACAAATAAAAAATACATACGGAAATGTGTTATTAATTCCTGATAATTCAACTGCTGAAAACATCACTTTTAACATTCCTAAAAACTTTACCAGAATTGCTGGTCCGTTTCGGTGGAAGTTATTATTGCAAGGTAAAACCTTACGCAACGGTACACATTCAATTTCCACTAATGCAGCTAAAGCTACCCATGTAGAATCGTATTTTGGACCGCGTAGCATAACTGCTGGCAGAAACGATTTCTCTATGCTCACCATATCGCCTACAGATGCTTATGACAACCCTTTAGATGATGGCACCGAGATAACAGTTAAATATCAATTTTTAGATAATATAGATGAATTAAAAATAACGACGGAAAACTTTATAGCCTGGTACAATGTGGCATCCACTTTAAAATCAGGGAGAATATTAGTAACATCAGAATGTAATGGTACTGCTTCAAAAGAACTGGCAACAATTGTTTATCCTGCGAATGCGGTCAACTTTAACATCAGTAGCTCTAGTGCGCACAACTTTGCAGATGGCAACCAAATTGTAACATTTAAATCTGATATTATAAAAGATGAATTTGGGAATATGGTCACCAATGGTACGTTGGTAACCTTTGTTATTAAAAATGAAAACGATTCTTATCTGTATACTATAGGTACCACTATAAACGGTATTGCAGAGGCGAAAACATTGCACCCAGATAAAGCCTCTTCGTGGGAAATACAGGCATTTGTAACTGGTGCCGCAGAGAGTAATACCGCAGAATTTGAGTTTAAAGCTGCCATAAAAGACTATCCCGTTCATTTCTCAAAAGGAAACAGAAATATAGATATTGGTCCGTTCGAGAGCTTCATGAAACAGCTTATTCCCGACGGACTCCTATTACAACTAGAGATTTATGATACTGAAGGTAATTTTAAAGAATCTAAAATAACAACTACTAAAAGTGGAGTTTGTAATATCTTCTTAGGGGAGTATTTTTTACCTGATGGTGAGTATGTATTTAAATTAACGGCTGCAGGTATCACAAAAGAATTTACAAAAAGTATACATGGCGATACAGTTAAATAAAACATTATACAGAACCGTATTGATAGTCACCTTTTTGGCTATAAACGGACTTATTCTATACGGAATAGGGGCTGCATGGGCATTTATGAACACCGGTGCAGATAAAACTTCTATGCTGCATTTAGAAGTACCGATGGATGATGTGTATAAACCTAATCTAGAATGGTCAAACTTAGATAACCCAGGGCGCCCAATGGAAGAGCAAGCTTTGGGCGAAATCACCAACGACTATATGAAAGCATGGCACGTTCGTAATATCGCATTTAAGAAAAATGACAGATACGGTATTGAAGATTTTTATACCGATAGTGCAAGAGCCAGACTTTACGATAACATTGACCTCAACAAAAAAAATAATCACTGGTACAAGCGTACAACCTTAAACCATAATTCTTCTTTAGATTTTTATACGGCAGATGGTACTATGGTAGTCTTTAAAGATTATAATGTTGAAGAGTACCAAGAAACATACGAAGGCGAAACACTTATTCTTAAAGAAAAAGATACCACCAGCTACCAAGTCATGATGCTTTTAGAAAACGGATTTTGGCGTATTAGACATTTAAAAGAAATACCGACTCCCGAAGATACTTCTAAAGTAATTGAGCGGAACATAGCCCCAAAACTTAAAAAAATAAAGAACCAGAAAGGCATTAATTACTATCCTAAGGATTCTCCTTGGGATACTTTTGGCAAAAGGTTCAATGATACTATTATCGATCAAGATTTTCAGATCATTCAAGATATGGGCTTAAATACGATTCGTGTATTTCTACAATATGAAGATTTTGGTAAAAACAGGGTCGATGAAAAAAAACTTGCACTTTTAAAGACGCTATTGGATAAGGCTCAAGGTCACAAATTAGACGTTTTGATCACTTTATTTGATTTCTATGGGGATTATGATATTTCTAACTGGACACTCACCCACAGACATGCAGAAGCCATAGTGAATTCCGTCAAAGACCACCCTGCTCTTTTAGGTTGGGATATAAAAAATGAACCCGACCTAGATTTTGATTCTCGAGGAGAGAACACTGTCATTCAATGGTTGAATCAAATGATTTTAGAAATTAGAAAATGGGATAAAAAGAACCCTATAACCATTGGCTGGTCTACCTCAGAAGCAGCATTAAACCTATCGAATGAAGTAGATTTTATTTCTTTTCACTATTATAAAAAACCGCAATACTTTGTAGAATCTTATAAGATTTTAAAATACTTAACACCCAATAAACCAATTGTTTTACAGGAATATGGTGATTCTTCTTATGATGGCATGTGGAGTCTATTTTCAGGTTCTAACGAAAAACAAGCGGCTTATTATAAAGAAATGCAGGGCTATTTAGAAAAAGAGAATATTCCCTATTTATTTTGGACGCTTTATGACTTTGAAAAAGTACCTAGTTCAGTTGCGGGTAGCCTACCATGGAAAACCAAAAAACAACATTTCTTCGGTTGTTTAGATTCTTTAGGAAATAAGAAGCCATCCTATTTTGAACTGACAATTCAAAAGTAACTCACTATTTTTCTGCTATCTAATTCAATTATCGGTTTCGAAAAATGAGGCATAAAAAAAGGCTGGTTACCACACCAGCCTTCAAAATACTAACCATATCGATTCTTAATGAACCAATTTCTTCTCCATAGTTGATATATCAATATTGAAACCGGTTTCTTTCGATTTCTGGATTGCCTTAAAGTAATCTATATACATTTGAGTAATTGCAGACATTGGTAAAGAGCATGCCGCTTTATAATTTTGTTTCGCCAATTGAATTCTATAAGCATCATCGGTAATAATTTTCTCAATGGCATTTGCCAAAGATGAAGTATCATGAGCATCAAAAAATTCGCCTACATAACCTTCCTCCTTAACCAAAACACTTAGGTCACCTAAATCTGGTAAGGCAACAGCGTTACCATAACTACCAGCTTGATGCAATACACCAGAACTACCTGTTGTAGAGGTATATGGAAAAACAGTTACTGCGCTTTCACCGAATATTTTCGCCACATCTTCTTCTGCTACATAACCTGTATACCTAATTTGAGGTACATGGCTATATTTCTGCTTCATTTCTTCTAAGTAACCAGGGGTATTTGGGCTATCTGTACCTGCAATAACGATTTCTATATCTTCATTGGTTCGAGCTCTAATTTCTTCTACGGCTTCAATAAGAATCTCTACTTTTTTGTACGTACCGAACTTACCGAATGCCATTACCTGTTTTGGACCAGCCGGAAGTTTGAAATCTGGCTCTGGCGGAGTTTCAAAAGCGCCATGCGGAATTAAAGCTACATTCTTAACCTTGTACTTATCTTCAAGCGTAGTTACATATTTACTAATAGTAACAGCAAGTATATCTGACGCCAATACAAACTTTGTCAACGTGGTGCCTATAAAATTATAGATACTTTGTAGCAGCTTATTTTTAGTAAAACCTGCATTCTCTAAATCAACCTGTTCTAAAATATTGTGTAAAAGTGAAATAGTCGGTATACCCTTAGATTTGCAAATAAATGGAAGCATTAGCCCTAGTGCAGCCGGTATTTTCTTATCTCCGAATTTTAAAAACTGAAGATTGAATAAAACGGCATCTGGCTTGGTTTGCGAAATAGTTTTGCTAATGCTAAAGATATTACTGTAGCTATTAAAACTCCAACATTCCTTTACCGTAATCTTACAACCGCTTTCTTCAAAGTTTAAATCTTTAGGTTCATCGGTTCGGTCGGTGATCAAAATTAATTCGGTCACTTCTTCTTGAAGTCTAAAGTGTTTTACCAAGTAATAACCGTACTCTGTTAAAGTTACTTTACTAGGCGGATAGGCGGTTACGATTGCTAATTTCATTTGAAATAAATTTTAGTATACAGGGTTATTTTGTGTTGGCATAGTCGTGCTAAACCAAATTATTTTGTTTTTTTAAGGCTGATGAATCCTTTTTATTCTTGATGATGAAAAATAGTAGCTGTGCTACCAATAATATGACCATGGCTATAATCTGCATATGAACCACGGTTTCAAGATTATCATGATAAAGCATGATGAGTGCTACTTGAGAAAAGCCTAACAATCCTGATAATATGACAGGTGAATATTGATTTAACGACAAAAAGTAATATGCAAAAATATTAGATACTGCGAATAGTGATGTCGCCAAAGCATACTTCCAAAGTAAATGTGCAATAGACAAATACGCGTCACCGAACATTAACGTAATAATCAAATTCGGAAACAGAAAGCATACAAAAACTATAAAGGTCGATAAGCCACCAATAAAGAATACATACTTAAAAAGTACCGGAGCCGTTGGCTCACCATCTTTTTGTTTTTGAATGACTGTTGGCATTAATAGCATTACAAACATCCAAGCAACAAAGTACACTACCCTACCGATTAATGCCAATGATGAATACAAGCCAGCCTGTTTATCATCAAAATAATGCTTGACCAATAGAATATCACTATTGTTTATAATAATCTGTGTAAGTTCATAACCAGCCGTAAGACCAATAAAAATCCAGACTTGTTTTAAATCTACCGCAGCTAATTTATCCTTTGAAAAAACTTGAACACCTTTAAAATCTGACGGAAAAAGTCCGAATACAAAAGAAAGTGCAATACCGGCTGCAATTAACATTCCTGGTTCAAAGGGCAACAATAACAATAAGGCAAAAGTGATCAATAACCTACTCCACATTTCTGTTTGGTAGGTACCTGCCAATTTACCAAAGTCATGCTTACCCTGAAACCTACCCCTGTTAACACTCATAACAAAGTATAAGGGTATGGCCACAGCGAATATCATGAACATGTAATGGTTTTGCGTATTAAAGAGTGCTTGTAAATTTTTAGAAAAAATAAGTACAAGAATTCCAGTAAATACACCGAATACCAAAGCATATCTATACATAGTATTCTTAAATGCGATCCAGGTATAATCTGTAAATAACACAGCAAATTTTGTGGTTGCCAATTGAAAAGTCATACCAACAAAAGACAACACTAAAAGTAATGTCACTAAAAGTGCGGCATCGGCAAAAGCCTCAGGACCAAGCAATCTACCTAAAAGTAAATTGTATAAATAGTTACCGCCATTTACCAGCAAAGCACTGCCCATAAACAAATGTTTTGGGGAGATACGCTTTAAAGCTAATTTAATTGCTGTCATGAATTTGATAGGGTTTTCGTGGGTTCGGTAGTACTTATTTTATCTGTAGACAAAAGCGATTTTTGCCAACTGACCAACGATCTTTACAGAATCTTTCATGGATAGTTTAGAACCATCGGCATGTATCCATCTTTTTAATGGTTGCTCACAAATAAGTTTTTTCGCTTCTGTTTTACCATAATACTTTCTCATTCGTATGAACATTTCAACATCGAACAACCATTTGGTAATAAAAGGTTTACTAAAAAGTAAAGGAACTACTGAGCGATCCATCACTTTTGCACCACATTGGGTATCATTAAATGGCATTCTTAAAATGGTTCTAATAATCAGGTTTATAGTCATACTAATAACCTTTCGCGCAGATTCTTTAGTAATATCCGCACCCATTCTACTCATTCTCGAGCCACTAACAATCTTAAATTCAGAGTTATCTAAGGTTTCAACTAAATCGTCAAAATCTCTAAAATCGGTAGACAGATCGGCATCTAAAAATCCGATATAATCTAATTGAGGGTCTTTTGCCAAGAGTAGCATACCTAAGCGAACCGCTTCGGCCTTACCACCATTTTTCTCGCAATCGTATATACTTATATTGCTTTCGTTGCCTTTCTTTAATTCTTCTAAAACTTCTAAGGTTTTATCGGTACTACCGTCGTTTACAAAACAAAGATGGTAGCCAAGGTTACTGTGTGCAAAGTCTCTGAACTCTTTACCTAAAAGGCGTTCTTCTTCATTATAACAAGGTATAACAACCCCAACACAATTTTTTTGCAACATTCTAGCGCTAGTAGACTCTTGAGCATTCAGTTCTATAACTGGTGCGCCGATCAACCTTTTAATACGAGCCGCCATTTCAGACAAACTCACTGGTTTTTTCATGTAATCGTCGATGCCTAAAGTAAAGCCATCGGTAATAATGGTTTCATCGGTATTACCAGACATCACCAAAACTGGGGTTTCTTTTTTAGAACCTCCTTTAATATGCTTAACAACATCTAAACCAGACATATCTGGCATATTTATATCAACAAGAACTAAGTCTGGTTCAAACGAATCATATACTTCTATTCCTTTTTGACCAGAATCGGCAGTTTTTACATCATAACCTAATTCGGTAAGTCTTTTCTCAACAGACAATAAAATAAGCTGTTGATCATCAATGGTTAGTATTTTCATGGTTTACGTAAGTAAGATTTAACCTACATATAACGTATATTTTTGTAAAAATTGTAGTTTTCAAGTAAAAAATTATAATTGTAATTTTATAAATATTGTAGCCAAACGCCTCTTCTCTACCTAAAAACCAGCGTAATCGTTAAAATACACCTTTGATAGAAAATAAAATAATAATAATAAAGTATTAGTAAAAGGAGAAAATACACAATTAGATAAAAAAATAAAAAGGGAATAGCTAACCACACTATCCCCTTTTTCACAAAACCTAACCAAAAAGTTTATGCCATTAATTCTTTTTCTACCATGGTTACATCTAAAGTGAACCCCTTAAGTTTTGCAACTTGTAATACTTTAAAATATTCTACATACATTTTCGTAATATCTTCCATCGGAAAAGAACACGCTGCCCTATAATTAGCTTTTGCCAAATATGTTCTATAAGAATCATGCATTAAAATATTTTCTATGGCATCTGCCAATGAAGTTGCACTTTCAGGTTCGAAAAACTCTCCTTTATAACCTTCTTCTTTTACCAGTATACTAAGATCACCTAAATCTGGCAACGCAACGGCTTTACCATAACTACCAGCTTGGTTCAATACACCAGAACTACCAGTTGTTGATGTATATGGAAAAACAACTACAGCGCTATCACCAAATAATACCGGTACATCTTCTTCTGCAACATAACCTGTAAAAACTAACTGGTTTACTTGAGCATATTTGTTTTTCATACTTTCTAAGTACCCCGGTGTATTTGGGCTATCTGTACCTGCAATTACAATTTCTATATCTTCATTGGTACGTTGTCTAATTAACTCTATCGCTTCGATCATAATCTCAACCTTTTTATACGTACCGAACTTACCAAAAGCCATTACTTTTTTTGGTCCTGCAGGTAAACTATAATCTGGGGTTGGGGGAGTTTCAAAAGAGCCATGCGGAATTAAAGCCACATTTCTAGATTGATATTTATTTTCTAAAATAGATTGATATTTACTAATAGTTACCGCAACAATATCTGAAGCCAATACAAACCTTGTCAATACATTGCCTATACCATTGTAAACTTTTTGCATCACTTTATTTGAAGTAATACCAGCATGCTCTAAATCTACTTGCTCTAATATATTATGTAGTAAAGAAATAGTAGGTATACCTTTTAGCTTGCACATTAAGGGTAGCAATAAACCAAGTGCTGCTGGTATTTTTTTATCTCCGAATTTTAAAAACTGTAGATTAAAAAGTACAGCATCGGGTTTTGTTTGTGAAATAGCTCGGTTAATCTTAAAGATATTTTTATAATCATTAAAATTCCAACATTCCTTAACGCTTATCTTGCATCCGTCTTCATTAAAATTTAAATCCTTATCACCTTCAGTCTTATCGGTGATCAAGATAATTTCTGTTACTTCTTTTTGAAGTCTGAAATGCTTTACCAAGTGATAACCGTATTCGGTCAATGTTACTTTACTTGGTGGATAGGCGGTTACAATTGCAAGTTTCATAGGTTAAGGTTTAAAATACTATTGGGCTATTTCTTCTACAAATATCTAACAATGATGAAGTATTTTGGGGTGATTTTAGGTGGATGAAAGCTTAATGTAGACGAATGGAAGTTCTAATTGGTTAAGCCATTCTTAAAATTGATTTATCGGTAATACAATTGATTCTTCTTAAATAATCTGAAACTATAATAATTGAAAAAGCCCGAAGATGGGGGATTTCTTCGGGCTAGACTCACCTAATATTAAAGTATTAAGAGGTCTTGTTCAGTATGTTATTATGAGCAAAATATAGTAGTTGAGCCACCAGCAAAGCAACCATGGCTATTATTTGAACTTGTACCACCATATATAATGTACTATGAAAGAACATGATCATGACAATTTGCGATATACCCAAAACTCCAGAAAGTATTACAGGTATATATTTATCTAGCGACAAGAAGTAATAGGCAAAAATATTTGAAATTGCGAATAAAGAAGTCGCCAAGGCATATTGCCATAACAACGGTGCCATTGAAACATAAGCTTCGCCAAACATTAATTGAACTATGAATTCAGGAAAAACCGCACAGCAGAAAATTATAGCGATAGCTAATAGCCCAATATAACTAACATATTTTATTAATATAGGAGCTGTTGCTTCTCCATCTTTTTGTTTTTGAACAACGGTAGGCAATAATAGCATTACGAACATCCAAGCGACAAAATAAACGACACGACCAATTAAGGCTAAAGAAGAATAGAGTCCGGCGTTGAAGGTATCGAAATAGTGTTTTACTAAAAGAATATCACTATTATTTATTATAATTTGGGTTAGTTCATAACAGGCGGTCAGTGCTATAAAAGTCATTACTTTTCTTTTATTTTCTCTAGACAACTTAACCTTTTTAATGATTCTCTTTATATTAAAATCGGTAGGAATCAACCCGAAAACAAACGACAATGAGATACCTAATGCTACTAAAAAAGTTGGTTTAAAAGGCACTACCCACAATAAAGCAAGTGTAACCACCAATCTTCCCCACATTTCTGCTTGGTATGTAAGCGATAATTTCTGATAATCTTGCTTGCCTTGATATTTACCTCTATTGACCGACACAAAAAAATATAAAGGCACCGATACGGCAAAGGTTTTAAATAACAGAGAAGATTCTGTATGAAATAATTCTTGTAAGTTATCTGCAAAGGCAAATAGTAGAATACCTATTAGTAAACCAAAACCTAAAGCATATTTATAGAGCATTTGTTCTAAAGCAACCCAATCATTATTGCTGAACAAGATTGCAAACTTAGCGGTAGCAAGTTGAAAAGTCATACCTAAAAAAGAAAGCACCAATAGGAAAGTAATTAGCAAAGCAGCCTCACTATATACAGCCGGACCAAGCAATCTACCCAAAATAAGATTATATAGATAATTACCACCATTTACGACAAGTACGCTTCCAATAAATAATTTTTCAGGAGAAATGTTATATAGTACTAGTCTAATAGCTGTCATAATCATATTTTTTTAAGTCTAAATATTGACTTGGTTCTACATCAAATATCATAAAGGCTAACCTTAAATTATAAGGGCTTTAGGTCGTTGACCATTTACTGTAGACGAATAGCAATTATCGTACTTCGGTAATGGTGAAGTCAATTTTATCTTTACAATATTGAAAAAGACAAATAAATCGCAATAATTACCGTTAGGTATTTGTAGTATTAATCTCACTTTGAATGATTCGTAATTTAGTATTCCTTATTCTGTTAACCTCATCCTTCTTAAAGGCACAATCTGATATGACCAAAGGCTTTGGTTTATTAGAGAAAGGTGATTTTCAAGAAGCAGAACTTTTTTTTGGTGACTATCTTAAAACAGACCCAAATAATAAAACGGCATTGCTCTGTTATGGTCGTGCAGTTGGTTTGAGTGGAGAACCACAAAAATCAACTGGTTTGTTCGCTGACCTTTTAAAAGACTACCCTGGTGATTTTGAAATTTTAATTAATTACAACGAATCTTATTTATGGGCGAAAGAGTATGAACAAGCAAAACCTTTGTATGCAGATTTGGTAGAAAAATTTCCGACTAAATTCGGTGCAGTATTAGGGTATGCCAATACCTTAAGTAATTTAAAAGAATATGAACTGGCATTAAGTTGGGTTGAAAAAGCAATTGCGCTAGATCCAGAAAATGCAAGTGCAAAGGTCTCTCGAAAATTTATGCGTTTAGGTTATGCAAATCAGTTTGTAAACAATCAGCAATATGGTAAAGGAGAGCAAACTTTAAAAAAGATTTTTGAAGATTTTCCTGAAGATAAAGATGTATTAATCAATTTGGCGAACTTGTATCTCATTATAAAAGAGGCAGACAAGGCAAAAAATATTTATATTAGATATGCAACTACCCCAAAAGATTCTATTACGGCTTTAAACGGTATCGCACTGGCAGAACATATCGATGAAAATGATAAAGAGGCACTTATTATTTCTAAAACAGCTACAGTAAAGGTTGATAAAATTGATGATATTAAATTAACCGAAAGCACTTATGATCGCTATGTTCAAGCTTTAATATGGAACAGAAAGTTTATTTCTGCCAGAAATAAGATTGATAGTCTAGAAGTTCATTACCCTAATAAAAATTGGATTTTGGCTTTAAAAGCCACCTTAGGGTTATACACCGGTGATGCAAAATCTAGTGTTGAAAGTTATGATAGAATCCTAGTTAATGACAGCGCTTCTTTTGATGGTAACTTAGGTAAGGCAAATGCATTATTCGCATCTGACAAAATTTTACCAGCTTACTTTATGGCGAACCAAACACTAAAATTTTATGAAAATCAAAAGGATGCCAAAGGCTTTATTGAGAAGCTAAATTTAATGCATACACCTACCATTGAAGAGCATGCAGCCTATACTTTTGACAATGGTAATAATGTCGCATTTTTTACCAATACTACCGTTGATGTCCCTTTTAGTACAAAATTTAGAACTACGGTTTCTTACTTTTTTAGAACGACAGAGAATAGTGTTACCGATAATAAAGCAACCTCTCATGTTTTATTGGCCGGCTTACAATACAAATTATTTCCGAAAACGGTGCTAAAGACGGTACTAGGTTTAAACAACTCTAGGTTTTTAGATGATGCATATACACAACCGGTTTTAGATATTAAATTAGACATGCAACCTTTTAAATTGCAAAACTTAACACTTGGGTATCAAAGAGAAGTACAGAGTTTTAACGCTGAATTAATAGAACGTGAAATTGTACAAAACCATTACGGACTTAATTATAACCTTGGTACTAATGTAAATTTTGGATGGTATACGCAACTAATGCACACCCAACAGAGCGATAACAACGTTAGAAATTTATTATTTACTTCTTTATACTATAACGTACTGCGTAAACCTGCATTAAAAATGGGGGTTAACTTTCAATATATTACTTTTAAAGACCAAGTACCTACCATTTATTTTAGTCCAGAAGTATACAAAGCAGTCGAATTATTTGCAGATATACGAGGTAACATCTCAGAAAGAACGACCTATATGGCTAGTGCGGCCACAGGTATTCAACAAGTAGAGGATGATGCTAAAACGGCTATTTTTAGGGCTGAAGCTTCTGTACAACGTCAATTCTCGAAACGATTTAGTTTAAATGTATATGGCAAGTATAGTAATATCGCCTCTGCCACAGCAGCCGGATTCGAGTTTACCGAAATCGGGATAAAAGCAAAATGGTTGTTTCTAAGTAAACCATTATTCCACAAAAAGTTAAATTTAGATCAATAAGTTAAATCGAATATTTTGAACCTTTTTATACCCTATTCAATTGTAAAAAAGTAATACTACGAATCCAACGTATAAGTTCTTACAGTCCGCTGGGTTTTAGTAGGTAATAACATCACATTTTTTATAAAAAAGTCTTTATAATACAAGATAAATGTAAGAATTTTACTTATTTTAGCGTAGGTAAAAAATTTTCCAAATTGAGCACAAGTTTATGAAAATGAGATTCTAACTGAACTTATATGTGGAAAAGAATTTTAAAAATGTTTATTGGCCTTTATGTGCCACTTTTTGTACTTACCCTTTTTTTATATTACTCCCAAAAGGCAAAACAAATTGAAAATATTACGGAGCGTCAGATTCGTGCAACCACGATGAAGAAAGTTTCTTTTGAAGAAGAATGCCATTCTTTTTTACGTAATACCAATTATTGGGCTAGTCTAAAATATCCAAAGAATTTTGATCCTTTAGAAGAGCATTCCTCATTCTTAAGCTCTTATCTAGAACTTATTGAATATATTACTATTTATGATCAATTTCGCTTTATAGATTTAGAAGGAAAAGAAATTTTTAGAGCCGAACGGGTTGGAAACGATTCTATTATAATTAGCGCTTTACAAAATAAAAAACACCAACCTTATGTAAAAGCAGGATTACAATTAAAAAGAAATCAAATATTTCTTTCTCAAATAAGCTTAAATAGAGAAAATGGCGTAATTGAAAAACCTTATAAACCAGTTATTAGAACTGTGGCTCCTATTTTTGATAATGAACAAAATCAAATAGGTTTAGTGGTCATTAATTTTAAAATGAAAAATTTTTTGGACCAAATGAAATCCACAGTTGAAGACAAAAATGTTTATTTGTTAGATGAGGATTACAGAGTTATAAGTTCAAGTACTATAAAAGAAGATTTACCCTATGAATTAGGAAATAAAATTAGTACCATAGAGGGTATTTTAAAAACTACATTAATAAGCCATAATCGAGACAGCACTTTTGTTGAAAATGGTCATATATGGTCGCAGCAATCTATTAATTTAAATGGAGCAACATTTACGTTTGGTTCTATATCAAATTTACCAACAAAAATAGTAACCCCGTCTAATTGGCTTCTGGCCTTGGAAATACCTCGAACAATAGTAAAAGCCGAATTACAGCCTGTCTTTAAAAGCCTGTTAACCTTTAATATTATTTCAATTATTAGTCTATTAACGCTATGCTATATTTTTCAAAAAAAGAAATTAGAAAAAGAGCAATTCTATAAAGAGCTGGAAAGTAAGAACATCTTATTAACCAGAAGTAAAGACCAATTAGAGGAGAATAATGTAATGGTCAATGAAATGAACAATAGCTTAGAAATTAGAAATAAGCAATTAAGTGATTTCAACTATTTAATTTCTCATAATCTACGTTCACCAGTTACAAGCATGTCTGTAATTGTTGAAATGATACAGAAAGAAAAAAACCCAGAAGTATTACATCAATTATTACCTAAACTTGATGATGTTGCCAAAAGTATAACTCATTTAACTGAAGACATCAACGACTATGTAGCTATACTTGATACTAAAGAAATAAAAATTACTGATATCAATTTGAAAGAATTGATACTCGAAGTAAAAAATGAATTTACAGAAACACTTTTAGATAATAGCGGATTTGAGGTACTACTAAATTTAGAAGCTTGGAATCATATTTCATATTCAAAATTCTATTTACAAAGTATCGTTCATAATTTTATATCCAATGCAATTAAATATAAACGCGACAATGTCGATTCACATATTCAATTTGAATCTGCAATAGAAAACAAACAAAAGGTGTTGTATGTACGAGATAATGGAATAGGATTAAATTTAGAACGACATGGTGATAATGTCTTTAAGTTATACAAACGCTTTCATAGAAATATCTCTGGCAAAGGAATGGGACTTTTTTTGGTTAAATCTCAATTAGAAGCACTAAATGCAACAATAACAATAGATAGTAAAGTAGGCCAAGGAACTACATTTAAATTAATATTCGAAAAATGAATACAAAACCGAACATATTACTAGTCGATGACGACGAACTGTACTTGTATTTAATGGAAAAAACCATACATCAAATATCAAAGGAATTGGTGGTTACGACATTTACAGACGGAGAACAAGCTGTTGAATATATCTCAAAATGTACTGAAGAGCAGGTTGAACTACCTGAAGTTATATTTTTAGATATAAATATGCCATTTTTAGATGGCTGGGGCTTTTTAAATGAATTCAAAAAATTAAAGCCTAAAATTATTAATAACATTAATATCTACATGGTCAGCTCATCTATGCGCGAAAGCGATGTAAAAAGAGCATCTAGTTTTGAAGAGCTTACAGGTTATGTGGTAAAGCCCGTAAACAAAGATCAGTTAGCAGAAATATTCAAAAAGATTTACCTCGAAAATTGGTAGATATTAGTTTAAAAAACTTAAAGCAAATTTAATCGCCTCATTAACTCTGGGCGGTTAGAGCGGCTAATAGGCACCACATTTTTAGCAATAAGTACACTATTATCTTCAATATCAATAATTTTGGTAAAGTTGATAATATACGATCGGTGTATTTGAATAAATAACTTTTCAGGTAATTTATCTTTTATTTTTTTCAAGGTAGTATGTACCCTATGTTCTTCTTTCTCTGTTTTAATATCAATGTAATCGCCTTTGGCTTCAATAACCAAAATTTCATTGAGTTTCAACTTAATCAACCTTCTGTCAATATTAATATACAAATCTTCACCTTCAGATGAATTTTGTTGTGTTGCTGCCTGCGTTTGTGGCTTTTTAGCAGAAGTATTCTTAATTTTTTCTATACTTTTTTCAAAGCGCTCTAACGTGATCGGTTTTACTAAGTAGTCAACGATACATTCATATTCATAAGCAGCTAAGGCAAAATCGGTATCTGAAGTAGTCATAACCACTTTTGGCGGATTTTTAAGTGTTTGTATAAAATCGACACCACTAAAACCTGGCATATGAATATCTAGAAAAATAACATCAATATTTTGTTGATTTAAAAATTTGATTGCAGAAATGGCATTGTCAAATTCTTCAATAACATCGAGCTCAGGTATTTTTGAACATAGTTGTCTTACAACTAGTCTAGCCGTGGCTTCATCATCGATTATAATACAGTTCATTTATATTGTTTTAATGTATTTTTCAATAGTATCTAATACTTCAATGAATTTAGATTGACTATCGTGCTTGCCTTCCAATAATTCCATTTCATAAGCTACTGCTAGCTTATAAGAATTTTCCATTCCTAAAATATTGAACTTATGCTTTAGCTTATGAACGATTTCGGCAGTTTCTTTTACTCTCGTATTTTTAACATGACCAAAATACTCTTCTTTTTCTAAAGGAAACTCGTTTTTAATAATATCAAGAAACTGATTTCTAAAAGAAATATCGTCACCAGCAAGCTCGTCTACATAATTAAGGTTAGGTTGTTCTATCATGAATTCTTTTTTAATGTGATATAAAACGTAGTACCAACGTTTTCTTCTGATTCTAACCGAACATCGCCTTCATAAAGTACCGCAATTTTCTTAACAATTGCAAGTCCGATGCCAGTGGCATTATTAGCTGTCTCTAGCTTTTTAAACATTTCAAAAATTCCTTTTTGATGTTTTTCTGGTATTCCCTTGCCATTATCTGAAACACTAAATTTCCAGAAAGTATCATCTGGTTCGTAACCAACTTTTATAACTCCATTTTCTAAATGCTCGGTCGCCGTTATAGCGTTGGTAAATAAATTCATGAACAATTGCTCTAATCGTGCTCTTTCAAAGAACATTTCTGGCAATTCTTTATCATACTCAAAAGTTATGTTTTCAGGTACGTAAATTGTTTTTTCTATATCTCTAAGGCTATCTTCTAATCTAAAAGTTACTTTGTGCTCTTCTGTTTCACCCATTGTGGCGTGTTTTAGTATACCACTAATAAGCTTATCCATCTTGGCAAGATTTTCAGATACCAATGAACAATTTACTTTACTACCATCAGAAAACTTATCTTTTTCATCTTCCATAATCCAGCTCATTAACGCATTGATATTTCTTATGGGCGATTTTAAATCATGCGATACCATTTGCGCATAATTATTTAAAGATTCATTCTGATTTTCTAAACTAATTAGAAGTTTATCTTTTTCGGTTGACATCGCAGAAACCTGAGATGCCAAATTACTTATGTAAGTTGCGAGTTGTTCTGTATTAAACTCGTCTTGAATCTTAATATCTTTTTCATCATTCAAATTCTCTCTTAAACTACGTATAGCGTTTTCTAAAGAAACAAGGATATTCTTTTGTTGTGATGCCTCTTTCTGTAAGCTTTTATTGGCTTCAAATAGTTCATCTGAACTTATCGTTGAAGCTCTATGGAGCATAGAAAATTTATCATCAAAATTCTCATAAGATTTTTCGACGGCTTCTAAAAAACTTTCCATTTCTGGATGCGCCTTTAGATCTTCAGGTAAATATTTTCGGATTTGTCTTTTTAACAGGGAGTGCATTATTCGCTAAATAAGGTTAAAGTCATGGTCTGATTGTGCAATTTACAACTATCTTGACCACTGAAAGGTGCCATTTCACCGTAAGAATAAAATCCGCTTATTACCGTATCGTCTCCTATAACAGCTTTAACTTCTTCAATTTCTTCTTCGGTACGTTGATCCATGACCAACTTTCTACCAATACAACTAATCAATAAGGCAAGCTCTGGAGATTTTTTTCTACCACCCATAGCGAGCTCTGCTGCATGAAAAGCTCCATTTGCTATATCATCTACAGAAGACATCATTAATTGAACCCTTGCTCCTTCTGGAATGTCACCTGCAAGTGTCATAGTATTCTCCTTTTCATCTATACTAAGAATCGTTCTCACCAAAGGTTCAGCATCTTCGCTCACCTTAACGCTCAACGGGTATAGCAATGCAGACTTTGGCAACTCATCTGCTTTTTCACCTAAATAGGTTTTGTAAAGATCTAATGCAGGTTTACCATCTAGCTCATAAAGTACGTTACCCGCAGATTTTGTAATAATACGTTCTGGACCAAAAGTAGTCCAACCGCCATAATTAGAACTTGTGATTTCTAAGGTATCACCATAAAAACCTATAGCTATTATTTCCCCTTCTTTGGGGTTTTCATTGTAAGATGCCAATGTTCTTTCAAAACGATCATCATCTCCACATAATCCGCCAGAGAGTCCGAAATGTGTATTACCTAAATGTTCGAGTCCTTCAATAAGAGCACTTCCATTAACGGTACTACCTTCCGATATTACAAATAAATGTTTCAAATTCTCTTTTGGGAATTCTGCTATTAAATTTTGTCCTAATGTTTTATCATCATTTTGAAAATCTGCAACATTACTTCTTTTTACCAGTATTGAACTTTTTTCGAATTCAATAGCTGTTAAAACAACGCATCCGTCTAAGACAGTATCATCTATAATTTCACCAGAGGTTGTACCAAATACAATATGCCCTTTCGGAAACAACTCTTTTACTTCATCATATATATGTTCACTTTCTAACATATATCTATTACCAAAGACCAACACCAAAGGTTCATTTAGTTTTATTGAATCGTTAAGTACAAAAGATTTATTAGATTCCTTTATTCCTTGAACTATTTTCATTTTATGAATCTTTAGTTATGGTTTTTCTTTATTGTAAAATGAAATTGGGTGCCTTCGCCAACTACACTATCTACCCAAACGCTACCTTGGTAACGATCTACAATTTTCTTTACGATGGAGAGCCCTATACCGGTTGATCTTTCATCATTACCTATAGATTGAAATATATCGAAAATCTTTTTATGATATTCTTCTGGTATACCAACACCATTATCACTAATAGTAAATTGCCAGAATTCGCCTTCATCTTTAAAGAGTACTTCTACAAGCCCAATCTCTCTTTCAATATGCACCACCGCGTTACCGATTATATTTTGAAAAACCTGGTGCATTTTAATTCTATCTGCCATTATCGTCGGTAATGACTTGGGTACTACTAATTGAACATGATCAGGTATATATATTGTTTCGCCTATGTCGGTTATAACCGTATTTAGGTCGACTTTAGAATCATCTAAGGCAGAACTATTGGCTGTAGAGTATTCAAGTATACCATGGATCAATTTATCCATAGAAGCAACTTTCTCTTGCATAAGCTCAAGATTCTGTCGACCACCTTCATCTAAAACATCTTTATAATCATCACTCAGCCAAGTTGCCAATGCACTTATACTTCTCAGTGGCGATTTAAGATCATGAGAAACAATATGGGCGTACTCTTGCAAACCCTGATTACTATTTTCTAATTGGCTCAGCAACTTTTCTTTCTGAATTTCTAATTGTTTTTGATCTGTAATATCTAGATGAATACCAATAGAGCCTATAACAGCACCGGTATCATCATACCTAGGTGCTCCACTAATAAGCCAGTGTTTTATATTCTGATTTTTACCGATTACTTCGACTTCGTAAGATTCAGATTTACCTTCTAGTCTATTCTGATTTTTCTTTTCAATTATATTCGAGTCTTTAAGTTGTATAACGTTACAAGCTTTTTTACCAATAAGTTCTTCTTTTTCAAAGCCACTCATATTACAAAAGCTTTGGTTAACCATTTGTATGTAATCTTCATTGTCGACCTCAACCAAACCTAAATTCATATTAGCGATAATGCTACTATATTTTTCTCGCTGTGTCTCTAAATTTTTTCTGTAATTTTTACTTATAGTTATATCTTGATAAGCCCATAAGTGCCCTTTATAATCACCTTCATGTTTAATAGGAATAAAATCTCTCGATAAAATTCTACCGTCAATCATCTCTAACTCATCGGCTAGAACAGGCTCTTTTTTAGCAAGAATCTCTTCTATTCTACTAACGAATGCCTTAGGTTTTTTGAAAAATTTCTTGTTTTCTTGTTCAGATTCTGCGCAGTCTAAACCTATAAGGTTTTCTGGACTATCTTTAATACCGAATATATTACAGAACATTTGATTGGTCAGTGCAATTTTACCATCTTCATCTTCTAATAACACCCCTGTCTGTAAGTTCGAAATCAATGCAGATAATCTATTTTCAGAAGCTTTTAATTTTCTATCGGCTTCCAATTGGCTAGAGATATCTTCTATAATGGCAACCTGATAATCTTTTTTTCTATGTTCGTCGTGTATAGCGGTCATCATGGTTTTTGCCATAATGGTAGAACCGTCGTTTTTCTTAAATTTCCAGATTTCAGTAAATTTTTTTAATTTACCGGCACACATTTTATCTAATGAAAGATTATCTTCTAATTCATTTTCTGGTACAGAAATAGATTTAAACGAAACATTTTTAAGCGCTAACTCCTTATGCCCAAGCATATTTGCAAAAGTACTATTGGTTTTAACAATTTTTCCATCAACAGATAACACAATACCTAATGGAGAGTTCTCAACGATAATATCTAATTGCGCTTTTTGTTCTGCAACGAGTCTTTTTACTTCTGTTTCTTGTGAAATATCTCTTATAATACCTTGTGCGGCAATAGGTCTTCTATGTTTATCATAAACAAGACTAGCATTTATCTGAATCCATTTTTCAATACCTCCTTGAAGAATTATCTTTGCACGATAGTTTTTTAGGCTACCAACTTCCATCATTGAACTCATGGACTCTTGGGTGTAGGCTAAAAAATCTGGATGTACAAATTCAGAAAGGTTTACCAATTTATCTAAATGGTCAAAACCTAAAAAATCTTTGGCAGACCTGTTCATGTTTATAACATTGAACTGAAGATCCATTACTACGTAAGGATCTATTATATTTATAAAAATACCATCGAGTTCTGAGGTTTTTTCACTCAGTAAATTTTCAAGTTTATTATTGGTTTCCCTTAAATGACTGGTAACATCGTAAAGTTCTTTAGATTTTTGTTCTAAGATGCTCTCAGCTTGTTGACGCGCTTTTTTCTGTCTTTCGAGCGCTTTCTTTAAGAGAAGTACTTCTTTATTATCCATGTTGTACTACATCAAATTTTACTTCAGTACCGTCTTCTTTAAGAAGTTCATAGGTAATATCGGCTTTGCCATTAAAGTGTTCGAATGCTTTTTCTATTAAACCGTGTGCCAATCTATATAGCCCCCTAGAAGAAGAATATATCATGGATATGGAAGTATCGGTCTTTTCAAGAATTTTAAAGGTAGGAAGTTCAGCTTCTGGATAAAGCTTTTTTACATGAACGTGAATATGATCTTCTATAGAATATAATAACCCTATTGGCGATTTGTAGCTTTGTATAACTTCTGGGTGCGCATTCTTTAAACTTGAGAACAAGTAGAGTCCGAATGCATAAATTAAATCTCCAGCCGGTAGATTTACCTCTTTGCTAAGCTGGGTAATCAGTGCTACCATTTCATTGAATTCGTAGGTAGCTACAGAGGTATAAATACCATCTGATGGTAAATTTGATTTCTCAATAATATTATCAACAGTCTCTAAACCGAATTCAGATTCGACCATTTCTAAAAACTCGGTAAATATAATTCCTTTCATTTGATTTTTTTAAATACACTCAAACGTAGGAAAATTAATACGTAAATAGAAAAAAATGTTGTGAAATGAGCTTTTTTGTTAGCCTCTTACTAGTTGATTAACATTCCAGTACTCTAAAACAGCGTTTAATTTATACTCGTAATCTTCATATTTTAATGGCTTAATTACATAACCTGCAATGCCAGCTTGGTAACATTTCAACAAATCTGCTCTATTTTCTGAGGTTGTTAAAATAACTGTAGGTAAATATTGAAGTAATTCATCTGCCTTTAAAATAGCTAGAAATTCAATACCGTTCATTCTAGGCATATTCAAATCTAAAAGAATAATATCTGGTAATTTTTCGCCAGACCTTAAAAAAACCAAAGCTTCTTCACCATTTTTAGCTTCTATAATCGAATGCTTTAAGTTAAGTTTAGAAACGGTACGTTTCAACTTCATAACTTCTATTAAATCGTCTTCGATAAGTAATATGTCCATAACATAAATATTTGAGATTCAAAAGTCTGACAATCTTATCGTATAAATTATCTGCTATGGGTGAATGGCAGTTTACTGTCGGTGAATGGTAATTCTCTACCGACGAGTATTTTTCAACATTCTTTAAAATCTTCGATCAGGGCTAAATGCTGCGATGTTCATAGCCGTCTTAGTACCACACAATAACTCTGCAACTAGTTTACCTGTAGCGGGCCCTAAACTCCACCCCATCATAGCATGCCCAGTGGCAATGGTTAGGTTTTTAATTCTAGTAGATTTACCGATGTATGGTAACCCATCTGGCGATACTGGTCGTAACCCTGTTTTCACATTTTTTATTTCGGTGTAGTTCATTTCAAGATCCGGATAAAAAGCATGTGCACCTTTCGCGATAGCCATTACTCTTTCTTTTCTAATGATATCATTTAAACCAGAAAACTCCATCGTACCGGCAAATCTTGTAAATCCGTTCATGGGTGTAACCGCCATGCTAGATTCCATCAATATGGCGGGCATAGAAATACCTGTTTCACGTTTCACATCTATTCGATACCCTTTGCCACCTTGCAGAGGTAACTTTAATTGTAATTTTTTAGCCAATTCGCCGCTCCATGATCCGGCAGCTAAAACAACCTCATCTGGCTGGTAAAAATCTTTATCAGTTACTATTTCTTTTATATGGTCTCCAGAAATCTTAACATCTAGTACCTCTTCATTTGTTTTAAAAACTACACCTTTACTCTTTAAATATGCTACTAACTTCGGCATGATCTCTGTTGGGGTCGTATGCCCATCACATTCATAATGTATAGCACCTTCTGCATCGATATTCACATTAGGCTCTAATTTATGTAGTTCTGCTTTGTTTAACTCAGATACCTCTAGCCCTTCAAAAGCTACCTTTTCGGCAACATGTTTTTCATGCAAGTAACTAGCTTCAGTTTTATACAACATCAATAAACCTTTTCGCTCCAATTGAAAATCGCCTAAATCGCCCGAGTTTTTAATATCGGCAAATAATTCTCTACTAATAAGGTTTATATCTTTAATTAAAGGAATCGCCTTTTCAACTTTTGCCTTTGTTGAAGACTTGTTAAAATACCAAGACCATTTCAAAAAATCGACATCTAGTCTTGGTTTCATGTAAAACGGACTAGCAGAATTAAACATCATTTTTATCCCTTTAGCAATCATACCTGGCGATGCTAACGGAATTATATGACTTGGGGTTATATACCCTGCATTTACAAAAGATGCACCAGATGTGATATCACTTTTATCTATTACGGTAACCTCAAAACCTTCTTTAGTTAAAAAATAGGCGGTGCTTAAACCAACAATACCTCCGCCAATGATAAGGACGTTTTTCATTTTTTAGTACTAGAAATTAAATTACTTGAAATCCATAAGCATACGGATCATCGTCGTCTATAGTAATGGTGTTTTGACCATATATTTTTGCCCAACCGGTAATACTCGGTATTATCGCTGGTGTATCAAACAAGGTAGTCTCTTCTTCAACACGACCTATGAATTGAGATCCTATATAGCTCTCGTGAATAAAATCTTCACCTACACGTAATTTGCCTTTTGCATGCCATTGCGCCATTCGTGCAGAAGTACCTGTACCGCACGGCGAACGGTCAATAGCCTTATCGCCATAAAACACGGCATTTCTTGCGGTGGCAGAATCAGAAATAGTATTGCCTGTCCATAACATATGACTCACATTTCTAATAGTTGAATCTTCTGGATGGATAAATAAATCGGGATATTTCAGATTGATTTTCTCTCGTAGTTCTTGACTGAATTGAATTAATTGACTTGCGGAGTAATCTTGAATGCCGCTAAAATTCTTTTGTGCATCCACAATAGCATAAAAATTTCCTCCGTAGGATACATCAAAAACAACCTCACCTAAATAAGATGATTCTATAGTTAAATCTGTCGCAGCCAAATACGACTTTACATTGGTCAATTTTACCCAGTCTACTTTGCTATTCGTTTGTTGATACGATATATGTACTAAGCCAGCGGGAGTTTCCATTCGAACTTTCCCGGGTGTTTTAGGTATAATCAATCCTTCTTCAATACCAATGGTAATAGCACCAATGGTACCATGACCACACATGGGTAAGCATCCGCTAGTTTCAATAAACAATATTCCGAAATCATTATTGGGGTCGCTGGGTGCATAAAAAATGCTACCGCTCATCATATCATGACCACGGGGTTCGAACATGAGTCCTTTACGGATCCAGTCATATTCCTTTAAAAAATGCTGGCGTTTGTCGCTCATGGTCGCTCCGACCAAATCAGGACCACCATTTTTTATAACCCGAACAGGATTACCACAAGTATGCGCATCGATACAAACAAAAGTGCTACTAGACATAATGCTTTATTTAGTTTTGTTGATATATGCGTTGACCCTACGTTCTAAAATAGGTAAGGTAACTGTACCTTGCTCCAGAATAACTTCATGAAAATCACGAATATTAAATTTACTACCCAATTCCTTTTCTGCTTTTTTTCGAAGCTCTCGTATTTTTAATTCTCCCATCTTATATGAAAGTGCCTGACCAGGCCATGCTATGTAACGATCGGTTTCTGTATTTATCTCATGTTCAGACAAGGCTGTATTATTCAACATAAAATCTACAACCTCGCTCCTGCTCCACCCTTTTACATGAATACCGGTATCAACTACCAATCTACAAGCACGCCACATTTCGTAAGTCAATTTACCGAACTCTTCATAAGGTGTGGTGTAGATACCAAGCTCGTTACCTAAAAACTCGGTGTACAAAGCCCAGCCTTCACCATACGCAGATAAATACATATTTCTTCGAAATTTGGGAATACTATCGCCAAATTCTTTATTTAAACTACCCTGTAAATGATGACCAGGTACAGCTTCATGGGCAGTTAACGAGGGTAAAGTATACAAAGTTCTACTCTCTAATTTATAGGTGTTTACCAAATAAAAACCTGGCTGATCTTCTGAAGATGGTGGTGAATAACGACCAGCAGTGTACTTTGGTGCAATGGCATCTGGTACTTTTTTTACCCCGTATGGTCTACGTGGTAATGTTTTAAAATACTTAGGTAATTCTGCATCAATCCGTTTGGCAATATCTCGTGCATGCATTAGTAGTTCATCTCCAGTCGATGCATAAAATTGTGCATCTGCCCGTAGAAAATTTAGAAAATCAGAAAAACTGCCTTCAAAATTGACCTGCTTAATTATCGCCTCCATCTCAGCCTTGATTCGTGCCACTTCAGATAAACCGATAGCATGAATATCATTTGCTGTATATTCAGTAGTCGTGGTATAATAATTAATTCTATTCTGATAAAATGCAATGCCATTTGGTGTTTCTGAAACCCCAGTAGTTGTTCTGGTATTGGGTATATAATCGGTTTCAAAAAAAGTTTTGATCTTTTTAAAAGCAGGCACCACTTTTTCTATAATAAGAACCTGAGCCGCATTGGTTACAGAATCTTGCTGCTTTTGGTTCATTGCTGCAGGTAAATCAGTAATCGGGGAATAAAAACTGCTTTGGCTATAATCGCTTACAATATGCGTATCATAAGTAGATTCATAACCGTTAAAAATTATTTTAGGCTGAGATAGCCCTTGTTTTAGACCTTCTTTTAACAAAACCAAATGCTCATCGACATATTGTGGTATGGCGCTAAGCATATTCAAATAATCTTTTGCTCCTTGATAAGTAAGAATTGGTTTAATACGATAGTTTAGATTTAAATGAAAGCCTTGATCTGCCTGAATAGGATTTAGATACATTTTATAAGTAAACTCATCTATACTATTCTGAAGCTGAAATCGCAACAGCTCTTTAGATATAAGTTCAGTTTCTGAAAGATCGGTTTCACTCAACTTTTTTAGAGACCCAAGTTGTTTTTCTGCAAACTCGGCATTCTTGCGCTCCAGCGATTCTTGGTACACACCCAACGGAAAGTCAGCGCTGTCATATGCACTATAATCTTCAACTTCTTTAATTAGTAAGGTTAATGCTTCTGAAGAACTTTGGGCTTGACCGTAGACTAAAACGCATACTAACGAAATAAACGCCAAAACATATTTTAATCTACAGTCCAACCTTTTCATAATTCTAATTTTTAGTATAGACGCCTTCAACATGACGTGTAATTTTAAGCGGATTCTCATTTTGCAATGCCAATGGTAATAATCTATTTGGCCAGTCTTGAAAAGAAACCGGGCGCACCCATCTCTTTATTGCCGATGTACCAACAGATGTAAAACGCGCATCTGTAGAAGCAGGGAATGGACCACCATGAACCATAGAAGAATTCACTTCTACACCCGTTGGCACACCATTGAACAAAATTCTACCTACTCTACTTTGCAAAGCATCTATGATACCCGCATGTGCAGCCAAATCTTCTTCAGAACCTAAAACAGTACCTGTCAACTGACCTTCTAAATGATTTAAAATGTTTTCCATTTCGTCAGGATTTTCACATTCTACCACAACTGAGAAAGGACCAAAAACCTCTTTATGCAAATTTGTATTTGCTAAAAAATCGGCACCGCTAACTTTTAAAATAGAAGGTTGTGCTGTATTCGGATTTGTAGCTTTTTTATAATCTGCTGTTACGGTAATTCCTTTTTGGGCAGATAGCTCTTTTTTGCCTTCGTTGTATTTTGCATATATATTCGGATGCAGCATACATGTTGGCTCTAATTTTAGAATTTCTTCGGATAAGGTGTTGATGAAACTATCTAAATTTGTTCCCTTCAGCCCTAATACTAACCCCGGATTGGTACAAAATTGCCCTGCACCCATGGTTATTGAAGAAGCATATTTAGTAGCCCATGCATCACCATCATTCTCTAGTGCAGATGGAAGTAATACTACAGGGTTGATGCTCCCCATTTCTGCAAATACAGGTATCGGCTCATCTCTTTCGTTCGCTAATTTATAAAGTGCCGTACCGCCATTTATACTACCTGTAAACCCAACAGCTTTTACTTTTGGATGTTTTACCAACTGCTGACCTACTTCTATACCGCTACTATTTAAGTTTGAAAATACCCCATTTGGCATTCCTGTTTTTTCTGCTGCTTTTATAATTGCCGATGAAACTAGTTCACCTGTAGCTGCATGCATAGGGTGACTTTTAACGATTACTGGGCAACCCGCTGCCAGTGCACTAGCAGTATCACCACCTGCAGTAGAAAATGCCAACGGAAAATTACTAGCACCAAATACCACTACCGGACCTAACGGAAATAACATTTTACGAATATCTGACTTAGGCATTGGTTCTCGATTCGGCTGGGCTTTTTCAATTACCGCTTCTACCCAAGAACCCTCTTTCAATAAATTAGCAAAAGCACGTAATTGCCCCATAGTACGACCACGTTCACCTCTTGCTCTACCATCTGGTAAACCCGATTCTTTACAATAGGTTTCAATAAGTTCATCGCCAAGATCTTCAATTTCCTCAGCGATAGCTTCTAGAAACTCCGCTTTTTTAGCACCTGAAAAATCTTTATAAACTTTAAAAGCATCAGTGGCCAAGGCTACCGCCTCATCAATTTCAGAAGAAGATGCTTCATAAAAAGTCCATTCTGTTTCTTTATTTTCTTTTGGATTAAAGGTCTTAAAAGTATTAGTTCCTTGCTTAGAAGATTTGCTTCCTATTGCATTTGTACCGCTTATCATTTTTTATTTTTCTGATGTTACTCAAAAGTAAAGAAAGAAGCCGAAACAAATTTCGATTCTTTCTTTACATTTCTAAATATGCCCAATAACATTATTGAGACATAAAACAATGCTTCAATTAGTTAATATCTTTATAATTTGGCAATGTTGGTCTGGTTGCCATACCTTGTTTTATAACCGCTGCTACTCTCTCGCGCTCAGCACCGATTAACGGTAACCTTGGTGCACGAACGTTCTCGGTGCCTATACCTGTAGCAACTTCTGCCATTTTAATATTTTGTACCAATTGCGGACTTATATCTAATTCTAATAATGGTAAGAACCATCTGTAAATTTCTAATGCTTCTTTAATTCTACCAGCTCTTGCCAACTCAAAAACAGCACAGGTTTCTGCAGGAAAAGCGCAAACCAAACCAGCGACCCAACCATCGGCACCCATTAATGTGCTTTCTAAACCTAAAGTATCAACTCCGGTCAACACATTCAATCGATCTCCAAATCTTGTTTTAATACGGGTAATATTAGAAATATCTCTGGTCGATTCTTTTACCGCCTGAATATTATCGCAAACCATAAGCTCTTCGAACATATCTAGAGTAACCAAAATACCGTAATCGACCGGGTTATTATAAATCATGATAGGCAAATCGCTACTATTTGCCGTTTCTTTAAAATAGGTTACCGTTTCATGGTCATTCGCTTTATAGCGCATTGGTGGTAGCATCATTAAGCCTGTTGCACCACATTCTTCGGCAACTTCGGCAGCATGAATAGCACCCTTTGTTGTTTGTTCGGCAATATTAATAATGACCGGCACCTGACCTTTTACCAACTTTACGGTTTCTTTCATCAGAACCTTTTTCTCGTCATAGGTTAGCGTACTTGCCTCCCCTAAAGTTCCGCCAAGTATAATTCCGCTTACCCCAGCATCTAATTGAGCTTTGATATTGACCGAGAACATATCTAAATCAAGTTCATCTTTATCGGTAAATTTTGTTGTTACTGCTGGCATAACGCCTGTCCATGAAATACTCATTATATATTGTTTTTGATGATATTCAAATCTACGGGTAGTTATAGAATTCAATTGTTTTCATATTATCCACACATGGTACTATTTTACCATCTTAATCATACTATTACAATATATTATGCTAAATTAGATGCATTATGAAGGTCTTCCCGTTTAAAATACCAAAACCAATAGATGAGCATTTAATAGTTCAAATCGATAAAGAACCAATATTTTATAATCGTTTACATCAACATGAAGAAATTCAAATAAGTTATATTATAAATGGTAACGGTAAATTGTTGGTCGGTGATAGTGTACAGCAATTTTCAGCCGGCGATATTTATGTAATCGGCAGTAATCTACCCCATGTTTTTAAAAGTATAGCAGGTGATGAAGATGCCCATATGCTTACAGTTTTCTTTACAGACAGTACCTTTGGCGAAGACTTCTTCAACCTACCTTATTTTAAAGATTTACAAAATTTCTTTATAAATGCCGCTTCTGGTTTTAAAGTTAAGTCGAACAAAAATCAGCTAACTCATCAACTTCTAGCGCTACAATCTCAACATAAACTAAAACGCTTTACATCATTTTTAGAGCTATTAGAACAATTGAGCAAGGCAGCTACAGAGCCTTTAAGCAGATTTATATATGCTAAAACTTTAAGTTCTAATGAAGGGGAACGCTTGCAGGAAATATTTGATTTTGTTTTCAAGAATTTTCAATATCCTATAGTATTAGATGACATTTCTAAAATGGCCTATATGACCCCAAATGCCTTTTGTCGTTTTTTTAAACAACGCACGAATAAAACATTCTTTCAATTTTTAATAGAGCTTCGTGTAGAACATGCGTGCCAATTATTAAATTCTAAAAAAGAACTGAATATTAATATGATCTCTGACCTATCTGGCTTCAACTCCATTTCTAATTTTAATAAGAAATTTAAAAAGATAAAAGGCTTAACGCCAACCCAGTATCAAAAATCGTTAGTCTTATAGAAAATTCTCTTATTAATTTTTATCAATATATCTAGAATTGAATGAGAGGTTTCTATATTTGCGCTCCAATATACTACAAGTATGCCCACGTGGTGAAATTGGTAGACATGCTACCTTGAGGGGGTAGTGTTCGTAAGGACGTGCTGGTTCGAATCCAGTCGTGGGCACAAAAAGGTTAGATTCAAGTCTAACCTTTTTTTATTTTGATAATTTTAACTATCAAGTACCCTAATACATTTTAATAAATTGTAGATTTGTTTAATCCTTTTTCAGAAAACATGAACAATGTAAAAAAGCAATTTAGTATTAGAGACCTTGAAAACCTCTCTGGCATAAAAGCACATACTATCAGAATTTGGGAAAAAAGATACAATCTTTTATCTCCTGAACGTACCGACACAAACATTAGAACCTATAGTCTTTCGAGCCTACAGAAGTTACTTAATGTTACATTGTTGTATAATACCGGACACAAAATATCGAAAATTGCTAAGATATCTGATAAAGATATACCTTACGTAGTACGCGAAATAGTAGCAAAACACAGTCATAAGAGCCAAGCAATCAATGCATTTAAGTTGGCAATGATGAATTTTGATCAAACAATGTTTTTTAATACGTACAATGCGTTGTTGAGTGAAAACTCATTCCGAGAAATATTTAAAGATACTTTTATTCCTCTTTTGAACGAACTAGGTCTTTTATGGCAAACAGACACTATTAGTCCGGCGCACGAACATTTCATGACCAGTTTGATCAAACAGAAGATTCTTCTTAATATCGAAAAGCTTCAACATTTAGAGCCTACCAGAAAAGACAAAGTGTTTGTTGCTTTTTTACCTGAAAATGAAATACACGATATAGGATTATTGTATTTAAATTACGAAATTATTTTAAAAGGTTATAAGTGTATTTATTTAGGACCTACCATACCAATGGAAAATCTAGAGGATGTATTGAAGTATTTCGATGACATCTATTTCGTGTCTTATTTTACAGTATTTCCTGAAAAAGACAAAATTGACAAGTACTTAGAAGATTTCGCTAAGCTAGTTTCAGAATATAATAACCCAAATTTCTGGATTTTAGGAAGACAAACGAATTTTATAGAAGCGGCTACTAAACCTAAATTTTGTAGAACATTCACTTCTATAGATAATTTGGTAAATAATTTATAATCAATTTGATAGAAATGAATAAAAGTTGCATTGTAATTGGTTCTGGTTTTTCATCATTATCAGCGGCATGTTACTTGGCAAAAGCCGGTTGGGATGTGTCTATTTATGAGAAAAATGATACGGTTGGCGGTAGAGCTTCTCAATTCATAAAAGACGGCTTTACCTTCGATATGGGACCAAGTTGGTATTGGATGCCAGATATCTTTGACAAGTTTTTTGCAGATTTTAATAAACAGACATCAGATTATTATCAGTTAGACAAACTTAGTCCTGCATATAAAATTTTCTTTAGTGATGATATTATTACTATAGGTGATAGCATGGATAAAATTTGCCTTGAGTTCGAAAGAATAGAACCAGGTAGCTCAAAAGCTTTAAAAAAGTTTATCGACAAAGCACAAGAAAATTATGATATTGCTATCAACAAAGTAGTATTAAGACCAGGTCTTTCGCCTTTAGAATTGGTAACAAAAGAAACTATTTTAAAAGTTGACCAATTTTTTAAGACGATTAGCTCGCAAGTGCGAAAGTCTTTTAAAAATCCGAAATTGGTATCTACCTTAGAGTTTCCGGTACTGTTTCTAGGTGCTAAACCAAGCAACACACCTTCTTTCTATAATTTTATGAACTTTGCAGATTTTGGCTTAGGTACTTGGCACCCAAAAGGTGGCATGTATGAAGTAATAAAAGCGATGGCGAGTCTTGCAAAAGAGCTTGGTGTAAAAGTACATACGAACTCAGCGATAGAAAAAATTGAAGTTACCAATGGTAAAGCAACGGGAGTAATCTGCAATGGTAAAACGATTATAGCAGATGTTGTTTTAAGTGGAGCCGATTATCAGCATTCAGAAAGCTTATTAGACGAAAAACACCAACAGTATTCTAAAAGCTATTGGGATAAAAAGGTTTTTGCGCCATCGTCACTATTATTTTATATTGGGTTTGATACTAAATTGAATAATGTTGAGCATCACAATCTATTTTTTGATACCGATTTTGAGCTACATGCAAAAGAAATTTACGATACCCCTAAGTGGCCAACGAACCCATTGTTCTACGCTAATTTTCCGTCTATAACAGATGCGAGCATGGCACCAGATGGTTGTGAAACCGGATTTTTTCTAGTACCTATTGCCACCGCTCTAGAAGATACCGAAGCATTAAGAAGTCAATATTTTGACATAATAATGGATCGTTTTGAGAAAAGAACAGGACAAAACATTAGAAATAATTTTATATTCAAGGAAACATTCTGTGTCAATGATTTTGTAGAGAGATACAATTCGTACAAGGGCAATGCATATGGTATGGCAAATACCTTAACACAGACTGCATTTTTAAGACCTAATTTAAGAAGTAAAAAAGTAGTTGATTTATATTTTACAGGACAACTGACTGTTCCTGGTCCCGGTGTACCACCCGCATTGATCTCCGGTAAGTTAGTGTCAGAATTAATTATAAAGGATAATTAGTTAATTTATGAAAGATACTTTTGACCAAGTTTCATACCAATGCAGTAAGATTGTTACCAAACGATACAGTACTTCTTTTGCATTAGCCACCAATATGCTACACTCATCTATACGTGGTCATATTTATAATATATATGGTTTTGTTCGCTTTGCCGATGAAATCGTAGATACCTTTCATGACTATGATAAAGAAATTCTCTTTAATAAATTTGAAGAGGAACTTGAAGCTTCGTTACGAGATAAAATAAGTCTTAACCCTATTTTGAACTCTTTTCAACACACCTACCATGCCTTTAATATACCTAAGCATTTGGTAGACTCGTTTATGAAAAGTATGCGAATGGATCTGGTAAAGAACATATACCGCACCGATGCCGAGTATAAAGAATACATATATGGCTCTGCTGATGTTGTTGGCTTAATGTGCCTTCAGGTTTTTGTAAAGGGTGATGTAGAAGAATACAACAAATTAAAAGAATCGGCTATGGCTCTTGGATCAGCTTTTCAAAAAGTGAATTTCTTGAGAGATGTAAAAGCAGATTTTGAAGAATTAAACAGATCATATTTTCCCAATACCAATTTGAAAGAATTAGACGAAGCGTCTAAAAAACGAATTGTCGATGAAATAAAGGCAGACTTTAAAAAAGGGTATGAAGGAATTGTAGGATTACCCACCGAAGCAAAATTCGGAGTTTACACAGCTTATAAATACTATTATAAGTTATTATATAAATTACAATGTACACCGTCGTTAGAAATTAAAAATGCGCGAATTAGAGTCCCGAATTATCAGAAATTCGGATTGCTAGCGCGTTCTTATGTTAAATTTAAAATGAACTTGGTATAATGAATATAGTTATTGGAATTCTGATTTTTCTAGGAACATTCTTGTTTATGGAATTCATGGCGTGGTTTACGCACAAGTATGTAATGCATGGTTTTCTTTGGAGTCTTCATAAAGATCACCATAAAAAAGACCACGATTCGTGGTTCGAAAAAAACGATGCCTTCTTTATCTTTTATGCAATTGTTAGTATGTCTCTATTTTATACAGGCGCCAATGGATTTTGGTATGGGTACCCATTAGGCTTAGGAATTCTAGCTTACGGGATAGCCTATTTTTTAGTACACGACATATTTATTCACCAACGTTTTAAATTATTTAGAAATGCCAATAACTGGTATAGCAAAGGTGTTAGAAGAGCTCATAAAATGCATCATAAGCATTTAGGCAAAGGTGATGGCGAATGTTTTGGAATGTTGTTTGTTCCTTTCAAATATTTTAAAAAATAAAAATGCCAAAAGCTCTGGTCGTAGGTGCTGGCATAGGCGGCATTGCCAGTGCATTACGTTTACGAAAAAAAGGGTACGAAGTTACCGTAGTGGAAGCAAATGATTATCCTGGTGGCAAATTACATGCTATAGAAAAAGAAGGGTTTCGTTTCGATCTTGGTCCATCTTTATTTACTATGCCACATTTAGTTACTGAACTATTTGAATTATTCGGTAAAAATTCTGAAAACCATTTCCAATACAAACAAAAGGATACAATTTGTAATTACTTTTGGGAAGATGGACTTCGTTTTACGGCGGCTTCCAATAAAAATGATTTTATAGACCAGGCTGCAATAATTTTTGACGAACCGCATTCTAATATTTCAAGATACATAGATAAAAACAAAAAGAAGTACGAGTTAACTGCTCCTATTTTTCTTGAAAAAACGCTACATAAATTAGATACTTACTTATCGGTGCAAACTTTAAAATCCATTTTTCAAATGGGTATTTTAGATATTAACGATACATTAAACGAAACCAATAAGCGATTTTTCACCAATCCGAAACTAGTACAGTTATTCAACCGTTTTGCCACATATAATGGCTCATCACCATATAAAACTCCCGGTATTATGTCAATGATACCCCACTTAGAGATGGACTTTGGCACCTTTTTCCCAAAGGGTGGTATGCATCAAATTAGTTTAAGCTTATACAAATTAGCCTTAGATGAAGGCATCATATTCAATTTTAATGAAGAGATACAAGAGATTACCGTAGTCGATAATCAGGTAACCGGAGCTATTTCAACGAAAAACACTTATAAGTCAGATATCGTTGTTTCTAATATGGACATCTACCCTACCTATAGGCGTTTATTAAGAAAGCAAAAAGCTCCAGAAAAAACGTTGGCCCAAGAAAGATCTAGTTCCGCACTTATATTTTATTGGGGTATTAATAAAGAATTTCCAGAATTAGATTTACATAATATTCTTTTTAGTGAATTCTATGAACAAGAATTTAATGCAATTTTTAATGATAAATCACTATTCCACGACCCAACTGTTTATATCAATATCACCTCTAAAGACAATCCTTCAGATGCTCCTAAAGGAACTGAAAATTGGTTTGTAATGATAAATGCCCCTGGAAATTATGGCCAAGATTGGGAAATGCTAAAAGTAAAAGCACGTCAAAATATTATTTCAAAAATTAATAAAGTATTGAATATTGATCTAGATAAATTAATAATTACCGAACATATTTTAGACCCTGTTAATATTGAAAAAAACACAAGTTCATATCGTGGAGCGCTTTATGGGGCGGCAAGTAATAATAAATTTGCAGCATTTCTAAGACACCCAAATTTTTCTAACACAATTAAAAATTTATATTTCTGCGGAGGTTCTGTTCACCCAGGTGGCGGTATACCCTTATGCTTACTTTCCGCTAAAATTATAAGCGACCTTGTGCCAAAATCTAAATAATATGATTGAAGTATTCGTTAAAAATAAGGTGCGCTTAAGTGTTGGTGTAATATGGCTATTTCATATTTCTGCAATTATTGGAATATCATTGGGTTATTTAGACTGGTTCATAAAAAAAACACCCATAAATCTTGGACTATCTTTTTTACTGTTTTTGTTAATTTACCCTATTAACAATCTAAAAAAAACTGGTGCTTTACTCTTATTTTTTATTGGTGGTATGTTTGCCGAATGGCTTGGGGTAAACTATCAAATTTTATTTGGAGAATATAAATATGGAAGTAATTTTGGACCTAAGTTAGATGGTGTACCATATCTAATTGGAGCTTACTGGGCACTTTTAACCTTTATTACCGCAAGTATTTTAGACTTTACAAAGCTACCCTATAGAATTAAAATTATTGGAGCTGCAGGTTTAATGGTGCTTTTAGATTTTTCAATGGAAAAAAGCGCACCAATTTTTGACTTTTGGGAGTTTACCGGAGGTATGCCAACTTTTGAAAATTATTGGACCTGGTTTTTACTGGGGATTATATTTCAGGCTGTTGTAAAAATTTTAAATATTCAGGGCAACCGAACATTATCACTGAATTTATATTTGGCTCAGTTTATATTCTTTTTATATTTTTATTTCTAGGCTTAAAACGGAAGTTCATCAATACCATTCCACTTTCCTATAGATTTATAGGGTTGAAAGCGCGAAAATAATTCTTCACTATACCAATCTAGCTCTTTAGTTTTTACTATTGCCCTTGCATGTTCTTTGCTTCTATATGCAAATTGCTTTAAAGATTCTTCATCCTTCCAAATACTAAATGTAGCCATTTGCAAAAAGGGAACTTCCCCTATTCCTTTTGTATAAATTAATCCGTTATTACCTGCTAATGGTCTTTGAGAAGTTGGAACATACTTCCAAAATTTATATAATGACCCAATTTTTATCGTAGCCCTGGTAATTACCGCTATAAAAGGATTATTTTGACTAATAGTATCACTTTCTATAAAAGGATTTTTACCAGACCAAAACCCCCTAGATTTGGTGTTTTTTAAAAATAAGGTATACCGTTCTTCAGTCCTTTCTAGATATCGATCAATTAAATTAGAGGTTGAAAAAAAGTTATTTGCCGCTTCTTCATTTTCCCATATTTGAAGTAATGCATAAACCGACCAATCTGCAAAAGGATCAAAACCATCCTTTCCACTTCCCATGAGTTTATACTCTTGCAGTCCATTAACTTTTTTTAATGGGCTGTGCGCAAATTGCATCATTCCAAAAGCCCAAGCCTTATTGAAAAAAGTAGTATATCTAAAGAAGGTTATTGTTGTAATTTGAGACATCTGATCACTCTGATATCAATTCGTTTAAAAGCGTATTTACCTTTTCGTTACTCCAGTCTGCAATAGCATTCTGGTGTATAACGATAGTACCAGTTTTATCGATTACATAAGATCCTGGTGGCTTTAATAATGAAATCGGACTCGGTTCGCCTATAATTTGATAGGTTACCGGAAAAGTATACCCTTGCTCACTCATAAAAAGTTCTACAGGAGCTCTTTCCTCATTAGTAATGACATAAAACTTAACCTTATCACCATAGGTATCAAAAAGATATTGAATGTCTTTTAATTGCGCCTGTGATGGCATGTGCCAAGAAATCCAAAAAGTAACAAAAGCAACTTTACCTTTTGCTTCGTTGAAATTTATAAATTTCCAATTTTCGTCTTTTAACTTCCAATCGTAGTTGGCTATCTTACCTCTTTTATCAAGTTTTATAATTGTTGGTGAAGTAGCAAAAACCCTGTTGAGCATTATCTTACTATAATCACCTAAAGGAGTGACAAAAAAAGAAAGCACAAAAGCCATAATCAATAAGGTAAAAAACGTTTGTCTCTTCATAAAAGTTTAATAGGGGTCAAAACTAAAAAACTCCTGAACAATATCAGGAGTTTTCCTTATAAATTTTAAAGTATTGAATTAAGAGGCATTTTCTCTCTTAATCACATTTAAAGCAGAACCTTCTCTATACCACCCAATTTGAGCTTCATTATAAGTATGGTTTACTTTAATTACATCTTTACTACCATCTGCATGAACAACTTCTACGGTTAATTGTTTATCGGGAGCAAATTCTGCTATATCTATAAAGTTAAAAGTATCGTCTTCTTTTATAAGATCATAATCGCTTTCATTTGCGAAAGTTAACCCCAACATACCTTGTTTTTTAAGGTTTGTTTCGTGTATACGTGCAAAAGACTTAACGATTACTGCGGCAACACCAAGGTGACGAGGCTCCATTGCAGCATGCTCACGAGAAGAACCTTCACCGTAATTATGATCACCCACAACAATACTTCTTACGCCAGCTGCTTTATATGCACGTGCGGTATCTGGTACACCACCGAATTCACCATTCAATTGATTTTTAACCAAATTTGTCTTATGACCAAATGCGTTAACGGCACCGATTAAGCAGTTATTAGAAATATTATCTAAATGCCCACGGAAACGCAACCATGGTCCTGCCATAGAAATATGATCTGTTGTACACTTACCGTATGCCTTAATCAATAATTTGGCACCCATTAAACTTTCGTCTTTTATAGGTGTAAAAGGTTCTAACAACTGTAAACGTTCAGAATCTGCTGCAACTTTAACAACTACACCAGAGCCATCTGCATCTGGGGCAAGAAAACCTGCATCTTCTACTTCGAAACCTTTTGGAGGTAACTCCCACCCTGTTGGTTCGTCAAACATTACTTCTTCGCCTTTTTCGTTGATCAATTTATCCGTCATCGGGTTAAAATCTAATCTACCGGCAATTGCAATTGCCGCTGTAATTTCTGGTGAAGCTACAAAGGCATGTGTATTTGGGTTACCATCTGCACGTTTTGCAAAGTTTCTGTTGAAAGAGTGAACGATACTGTTCTTAGGCGCATTTTTAGGATCACTGTAACGTGCCCATTGACCAATACATGGTCCGCATGCGTTGGTAAAAATCTTGGCATCTAATTTCTCGAAAATTCCAAGAATACCATCACGTGCAGCAGTATAACGTACTTGCTCAGAACCAGGGTTGATCCCTAATTCAGCCTTCATTTTTATTCCTTTATCAATAGCTTGTTGTGCAATAGATGAAGCTCTAGACAAATCTTCATATGAGGAGTTGGTACAAGAACCAATCAATCCCCATTCTACAGCTAAAGGCCATTCGTGAGAAGTCGCTTTTTCTGTCATGTCTTTACCTACTTTAGTAGATAAATCTGGAGTAAAAGGTCCGTTCAATAATGGTGTTAATTCTGATAAATTGATTTCAATAACCTCATCAAAATATTGCTCAGGATTTGTATACACTTCTGCATCGGCAGTTAAATGTTCTTTTACTTGGTTTGCAGCATCGGCGATATCAGCTCTATCGGTAGCTCTTAAATAGCGCTCCATAGATTCGTCATATCCAAAAGTTGAAGTTGTAGCCCCTATTTCTGCACCCATGTTACAAATTGTACCCTTACCAGTACATGATAAAGACTTAGCACCAGAACCAAAATATTCAACGATTGCCCCTGTTCCACCTTTTACGGTAAGAATTTCGGCAACTTTTAATATCACATCTTTAGGTGCTGTCCATCCAGAAATAGTTCCTGTTAACTTTACACCTATTAGTTTCGGGAATTTAAGTTCCCAAGCCATACCTGCCATTACATCAACAGCATCTGCACCACCAACACCAATAGCGACCATACCTAGACCACCTGCATTTACTGTATGTGAATCGGTACCGATCATCATCCCGCCAGGGAAAGCATAATTTTCTAAAACTACTTGGTGAATAATACCTGCACCTGGTTTCCAGAAACCAATTCCATATTTATTAGAAACAGATTCTAAGAAATCAAATACTTCTGCACTTGTAGTATTTGCTGATTTTAAATCGGCAGTGGCACCATTTTTAGCCTGGATCAAGTGATCACAGTGCACAGTTGTCGGTACCGCAACCTTTGGCTTGCCCGCCTGCATAAATTGCAATAACGCCATTTGAGCGGTTGCATCTTGACAAGCAATACGATCAGGAGCAAAATCAACATAATCTTTTCCTCTCGCGAATGCTTTGGTTGGCGTGCCTTCCCACAAGTGAGAATATAAAATTTTTTCTGAAAGAGTAAGTGGCTTACCCACAATCTCTCTTGCTTTGTCTACACGATCCGACATGGAAGCGTAAACCTTTTTAATCATATCTATGTCAAAAGCCATAAAATCTATTTATATAAATTGTTATTCTATCTTACCTGTACAATATACGAAATGTACAATGAATTTAAAACCGCATTTGAAATAAAGAATATCTACAAAAAAATGCAACAAAAAAAGAGCCTGAGTTAACTACTCAGGCTCTTTTACTACTATATAATTTGAAATTAGTTACCTAACCAACTGTTTTGTAGAAGGTTTAAACTTCGTTAAAACAATACCGTCTACTGCAGCTTCATATTCTGCCATAGTAGGGGTTCTACCTAAAATGGTAGATAATACTACTACTGGAGTAGAAGATAACAACGATTCCCCTTTTTTCTCACCAGAATCTTTTACAACTCTACCTTGAAATAAACGGGTAGATGTTGCCATTACCGTATCACCTGGTTCTGCTTTTTCTTGGTTACCCATACATAGGTTACACCCTGGTCGTTCTAAATATAGCATGTTTTCGTACTTGGTACGTGCCAAACCTTTTGGTGCGTTATCGTCGAATTCGAAGCCTGAGTATTTTACTAAAACATCCCAATCGCCCTCTGCTTTCAACTCATCAACAATATTGTATGTCGGTGGTGCAACAACTAATGGTGCTTTAAATTCCACTTTACCATATTGAGCCTCTACATTTTTCAACATTTGAGCTAATATTTTCATATCGCCTTTATGAACCATACAAGAGCCTACGAAACCTAAATCTACTTTCTTAGTGCCACCATAGTAAGATAATGGTCTAATATTATCATGTGTATAACGTTTAGAAACATCATCATTATTTACATCTGGATCTGCAATCATTGGTTCAGATATTTCATCTAAATCAATAATTACTTCGGCATGATATTTAGCGTTTGCATCTGGTCTTAAAGAAGGTTTGATTCCCGTTTTAAGTTCTGTAATTCTAGTTTCTGCCTTATTAACTAAACCTTGAAGTACTCCCTTGGCATTGTCCATTCCTTTCTCGATCATGATTTGGATACGACCTTTTGCTATCTCTAAAGACTCAATTAAGGTATCATCTTCAGAAATACAAATAGATGCTTTAGCTTTCATTTCCGCGGTCCAATCAGTAAATGTAAAAGCTTCATCGGCGGTTAATGTACCTATATGAACTTCTATTACACGACCTTGAAATACGTTTTCGCCACCAAACTGCTTTAACATTTGAGATTGCGTTGCATGTACCACATCACGGAAATCCATATAAGATTTCATTTGTCCTTTAAAAGTTACTTTAACCGACTCAGGTATTGGCATTGAAGCCTCACCTGTAGCCAACGCTAAAGCTACCGTACCAGAATCTGCACCGAAAGCAACACCTTTAGACATACGTGTATGCGAATCTCCACCAATAATGATGTCCCAATCACCAACTGTAATATCATTCAATACTTTATGAATAACATCTGTCATCGGAAAATATTTTCCTTTTGGATCACGACCGGTAATTAAACCAAAATCGTTCATAAAGCTCATTAATCTTGGAATGTTAGCTTTAGATTTATCATCCCAAACGGATGCCGTATGACAACCAGATTGATATGCTCCATCAACAATTGGAGAAATAACCGTTGCGGCCATCATCTCTAATTCTTGAGAAGTCATTAAACCTGTGGTATCTTGAGATCCTACAATATTTACCTCTGCACGTACATAAGAACCAGCGTGCAAAGTTGCACCCGATGTACCTACTGCATTTCTATTGAATATTTTTTCTACCGCTGTTAAACCTTGACCTTCAATAGTAATTTCTTTTGAAGGAGCGTATACAGGCACTACAGGTATACCTAAAACTTTAGATGCAAAAGTTTGTAGTTTTTTACCGAACACAACAGCGTAAGATCCACCTGCTTTCATAAACTCCATTTTTTGCGGAGTAAATGCTGCAGAAATATCTTTCAATTCTACTTTACCGTGATAAAGTTTTTTCTCTTTAGTATTTATGGTAAGTACTGTACCTGTAGCTACAGAATACATTTGCTTTAAAATTGGCTCACCATCTGCATCAACAACAGTATTACCAGCCTCATCTTTTTGCTTTACCCAGTTTTTAAGATCTAAACCAATACCACCGGTTACACCAACAGTGGTCAAGAAAATTGGAGCGATACCATTCGTGCCAGCGATAACTGGAGCAAAATTGATAAATGGCACATATTTGCTAAAAGGCACCCCTGTCCATAATGCTACGTTGTTCACGCCAGACATTCTAGAAGAACCAACACCCATTGTACCTTTCTCGGCAATAAGCATCACACGCTTATCAGGATGTTGCTCTTTTAAAGCCAATAATTCATTTTGCATGTCTTTATTGTGCTCAAACATACATTGACCATGTAACTCACGATCTGATCTTGAGTGTGCATCGCCACCTGGCGATAATAAATCTGTAGAAATATCACCGACACCAGCAATATAAGTTACTACTTCTATTTCTTCTTCAATTTCAGGAAGCTTCGTAAAAAACTCTGCCTTAGCGTAGCTTTCTATAATATCTTTTGCAATTGAACTACCACTTTTTAAAGCATCCTCTAAACGAGAAGTATCAGCCTCATATAGAAAAACCTGTGTTTTTAAAACATCGGCTGCTTGTTTTGCCAATGCAACATCAGATCCCAAAGCGACATCTAATAACACTTTAACCGAAGGGCCACCCTTCATGTGAGATAATTGTTCAAAAGCAAATGCTGGCGTAATTTCTTTTACAACCGATTCACCAAGAATAATTTCTTTTAAAAATTTAGCTTTAACACTGGCAGCACTAGTGGTACCAGGTAAAACGTTATAGATAAAAAACTGAAGAGAATCTTCTCTGTATTCATTATCTACATCTTTAATCTGCTCAATAATTTTGCTAAGTAATTCAGCTCCATCAATCGGCTTCGGGTGAAGACCCTGACCTTTACGATCTTCGATCTCCTTTAGGTAATCTTTATAAATGCTCATTAAAAAGTAATTTGAATATTAATTTTGGAATAATATTGAGGTCCGATTTTCATCATCGTAACAGTAGAATTGAAGATAAATGTACTATCACAATTGGTCCAATTTGGATGATAACCTTGATTTTTGAATACTACTATGTTGAATAAGAGCAGAATAGTCGCCAATAATCATATTAAAAGTCATCCGTTATATAATTTTAGATTAACGCAATTCAGTAAAATTACGCATTATAGAACGCATTTAAAACTAAATAAGTATGATAAGGAGCTTTTTATCAAATGAAGTAAAAAGACAAGTGTTCTAAAACAAATTCGTGATATATACTAATAAATATAAGAAAGGCTTTAAAAAATGGTACTTCGATTAAAGCAATTTATTTATAATATCTTCTTCGCTGATACCTTCTGCCTCAGCTTTGTAGTTTTTAATGATACGATGACGTAATATTCCCTTTACCACGGCATGTACATCTTCAATATCAGGTGAGAATTTACCATGAATAGCTGCATTTGCCTTTGCTCCCAAAATAAGATTCTGAGAAGCTCTCGGACCTGCACCCCAATCTAAATACTGCTTTACATAATCTGAAGCCGAGTCAAGATTAGGTCTTGTACTATTCACTAATTTAACTGCATACTCGACAACATTATCGGCAACAGGTATTCTGCGCACCAACTCTTGAATATCAATAATATCTTTTGCGTTAAATAGCGGGTTAACCACCTGCTTTCTATCTGCAGTCGTATTTTTAACTACTTGAATTTCTTCTGCTATAGAGGGGTATTTTAATTCAATAGCAAACATAAAACGGTCTAACTGCGCTTCAGGTAACGGGTAAGTACCTTCTTGCTCAATTGGGTTTTGTGTAGCTAAAACGAAGTATGGTAATTCTAGTTTATGTTGATGACCTGCAATAGTTACCGCCCTTTCTTGCATCGCTTCTAAAAGTGCTGCCTGAGTTTTTGGGGGAGTTCTATTGATCTCATCTGCCAAAATAATATTTGAAAATATTGGACCTTTTATAAACTTAAAGTTTCTATTCTGGTCTAACACTTCACTACCAAGAATATCACTTGGCATTAAATCTGGCGTAAATTGTATTCTTTTAAAATCAAGACCTATTGCCTGGGCGATGGTATTGACCATTAAAGTTTTTGCCAAGCCTGGCACGCCGATCAACAATGAGTGACCACCTGTGTAAATAGAAAGCAGTATCTGCTCAATAACCTCATCTTGACCTACAATGATTTTGGCTATTTCCTTTTTAAGCTCCGCATGTTTTACTACTAGGCGTTCTATTGCTGCAACGTCTGACATATATTTATTCTTTTACCCATTTATTAGCGAAATCACAATTTTGATTGTCTTCATTAACGCTTATATAGGTATCCTTAATATATTTGTCCATCCATTTTTTAATGGCGTTGTATTTCTTCTCGGTAAGTGCTAATTCTTGAATTTTAGTATAATCTTTAGAGAAATCGGCAACATGTTCATCGTACCTGTTGGTAATTTTCAAAATTTTATATTTCGGTGCACCACCTCTTGGATCTTCTTCTAATACAGGATATGTAATTTCATTATCCTTCAAGTTCTGGACTTGATTATAAAGTGTCGGATCCATTTTAGTCAATTCAAACTTAGAATCGAAATTTACAGGATTACGTAACAATCCGCCATCAAACTTCGTTTCTTTTTCATCAGAGAAATTTAAAGCAGCCTCTGCAAAAGTAAATTCTCCATCAATTATTTTCTTACGAATACTATCCAACTCAGCTTTTAACTCATCCAATACATTTTGTGAAATTTCTGGTATAACTAGAATATGACGTATATCCCTTTCTTGACCTCTAATTTTTTCAACGTATATTATATGATAACCAACATCGGTTTTAAAAGGTTCAGAAACTTCACCTTCTCTTAAACTAAAGGCGACATCTTTAAAATTCTTATAAAATCCACTTTCTTTGGTAATCGTATAAAAACCACCTTTTGTATTTGACCCAGGATCTTGAGAATACAAAATAGCCTTTACACTAAAACTAGAATCATTATCCTCTACATCTGCCTTAATTTGGTTCAACTTATCAATAACCTTTTGCTTTTCTTCTTCAGATGGTTCTGGCTCTTTTGTAATCTGGGCAATTTCTAACTCAGCACCAAATACCGGGCGCTCATCTTCAGAAATCTTATTAAAGAACTGACGAACCTCTTCAGGTGTAATTTCAATCTCTTTAATAATATCTTGTTGCATACGCTCAGACAGCATACGTAACTTATTTATTTTATAAAGCTCTTCTCTAAAGCTAGATTCATCTTCTTTTTTGTAGTACTTCAACACCTTGTCCATAGAACCGATCTGCTGTACTAATGATTGTAATTGACGATCACCAGTAGCATTTACCTCATCATCTGACACCAAAATACTATCTTGAACTGCTTGATTAGCGTACAAACGATCTTCCATCAACTTTCCTAGAAGTCCGCAATGCGTAATATCTTCTGTAGATGCACCTTGACTTTTAAGATCTATAAGTGTTTTCTCAATATCAGAATCTAAGATTACATAATCGCCAACAACTGCAGCGATACCATCTAATTTAATTCTCTTGAAATTAATTGCCGAGTCTCTTTTAACGGGAGTAGCTTCTGCAATAGCTTCCATTGGCTCTATCTGTTCTTCTTGAACATTTGGTATAGAATCTTGTGCTGTTACAATACCTGAGAACAGCAACACTGCACCGATGTAAATACTATTTTTTGTTTTCGAAAAGTTCAAATTCATTATCCTTGATTGCTTCATCTAATAATTCAGTTTCTAATTTGCGTAGGTAGTCCATTTTTCTACGACTTAATAAAACTTGTTCTATGGTAGGCTTTATAAAGGACAAAGGTGCAATATCATTAACATCTTTAATTTCCTCTATTTGTCCCAAATATACCCCGATTGAATCCTCCAATTCAAAAAATTGTGAATTTTTTAAGTACTTATTGGCGTTGTCGACGTTTATTGGCGGTATTTCTTCAAATATTCTAGTGTAGCGTACCCAAATAGAATCATTAAAATTCAGTTTATTAAACTGAACACCAATGGAATCTAAATATCGAACATCATCTTTTTTAAATCTCTTTAGTCTTTTACCTACCTCATCTTGATCTAAAAAACCTTTAGGTAGCGCTACAAAGCGAATTCTTGCTATGCGCTCTTTAAGCTTAAAATTCTCTTTACCTTTTTCGTAAAAATCCTTCAATTGCTCATCGGTAATTACAGAATCTGTAGCCTGTGCAACCAAAGCTTCTTTATAAACACGTGTGTATAAATCGGTTCTATAATCATCGACCAAAGCGTTATACTCTGCAAGTTTTTCTTCAGATAAATTAATTTTAGCCTTAGAAAGCAATAGTTGTTTGGAAGCCCAATTATTTATGTAATTTGTAGCAAAAGAAGCACTGTCCCCTTTTGTCATATTTTCTGTTAACAACGGCTCTAAGTCTTCTTGATATAAAAAGCGCTCGCCTACCCTAGCGATAACTTTTCTTTCTTCTTCTTTCATAAAAAGACCGTCGCATGAAATAAAGACGATAGAAATTAACCCTATGGTTATTATAGGATAAAATTTTCGGAGTAAAAACATTGATTTCTTAAAAAACATCGAGCAAAAATAGTAATTACCAAATCGTGTGCAAATGCTTCATGATTTACTTAACACGTTTTTAGGGATTACAAGATATAACAAATACCTAATAATCAATTAAAATTAGCAATTGAGAAAATTGTAATCTGACCGCGAACTCACTATAAACTGCCATTTTTTAGGTAAATTTGTATACTTATATTTTTAATTTAACACCACTTATTTTTGAACAGACAAATAAAATTAATTTGGGATTTTCGGGGTCCGGCAGCATTAAAAACTGCAGAACATCATGTTAAGCACCTTAATGAATTTATAGCTATTGAGAAAACCGCATTGAACATTACGGGTTTCAAAGAACTTAATGATATGTATAGCATTGCATTTATGGTGGTAGAAGAGAAAGAAATGATAACGGTAAGAGATATATTGAAACCGCACAGAGGTGAAGTTTACACCCCCTAAAATATGACTATGAAGCATTTTCTTCTTTTTATATGCCTTGTACTTTTATTCTCTTGCGCCCAAGAAAAGCAGAATTTAAATTTTCTTGAAGTCGCACTATCCTCAAATGACTCAAGAATTAAAAGGGTAATGGATAGCTTAGATAATTATCAAGTTCAAATACGATACACACAGATAGATAGAAGAAATGACAGTGTTATTTTTACCGACTACGATTTTCAGGTTAATGATAGCATATATTTTTACCCAGCGAGTTCGGTAAAGTTTCCCGTGGCGGTATTAGCTTTAGAAAAGCTTAACCAAATAGATAGCTTAACCTTAAACACCAGATATTACATAGAAGGTGATACAATTGAAAGTACGGTAGCCAAAGATGTATCTCAAATTTTTGCGGTAAGCGATAATCTAGCAAATAATAGACTGGTCGAATTTTTAGGCTTTGAAGCTATTAATCAGAATTTAACCGACAAAGGTATTTCACCAGTTAGAATAAGTCATCGATTAGGGTATAATTCAGATGACTTAAGAACCAAACCATTAATAGTTTACTTAAACGATTCAACAACGGGTATCACCAAGTCTTTACTCGATAAAACTCCGAAACAGTTAGCGGTACTGAACATTAAAAAAGGAAAAGGTTATTATGAAAATGATGAGCTAATTCAGGTCCCGTTCGATTTCGGCCTAAAAAACTATTATCCTATTTCATCTCAGCATAACCTATTAAAAAGAGTGATATTTCCAGAGAATTTCGATGCATCAGAACGATTTCATATAAGCAATGATCAGCGCGAATATCTTCTAAAAGCGATGCACACTGTGCCTCAAAAACTGGGTTACGATGCAACCACCTATTACGATGGCTACTGTAAGTTCTTTATTTATGGTGATACTAAAGATACTATACCAGAGCATATAGAAATTTATAATAAAGTAGGATTTGCTTACGGTACGCTAACCGATTGCGCATATATAAAAGACACAGAAAAGAATATAGACTTTCTTTTAACAGCAACTATTTTGGTCAACAAAGATGGTATCTTTAATGACGACGCCTATGAATATGATGAAATCGGAATTCCGTTTTTAGCGCAGTTAGGACGAGAGATCTACAATCAAGAAGTAAATAGAAAACAATAATAGAACAGTAAGTTGACTATGCAAGACGACACTAATAAAACAAGAATTAACAAATACCTAAGTGAAGCTGGTTATTGCTCGCGTAGAGCTGCAGACAAACTTATTGATCAGGGTAGAGTTACCATAAATGGAGAGGTACCAGAAATGGGTACTAAAATATCAGCTGGTGATGTTGTTAAAGTTGACGGCGAGCTAATAAAAGAACCAAAAGGAAAATCGACCTATTTGGCATTCAACAAACCTGTAGGTATTGTTTGTACGACAGATACCGGTGTTGAAAAAGATAACATTATAGATTATATTAATTACCCAAAACGTATTTTCCCTATTGGTAGATTAGATAAACCTAGTGAGGGACTCATATTCTTAACCGATGATGGTGATATTGTAAATAAAATTTTGCGTGCCCGTAATAACCACGAAAAAGAATATTTGGTAACTGTAGACAAACCTATTACTATAGATTTTTTAAATCGGATGCGAAGAGGCATTCCTATTCTAGACCAAGTAACAAGAGAATGTGAAGTCTTTGAAGTAAGCACATATCAATTCAGAATAATTCTTACCCAAGGTCTTAACCGTCAAATTCGTAGAATGTGCGAGTATTTAGACTATAGGGTAAAGAAATTGAAACGAATTAGGATTATGAATGTTCAACTAGATATACCTGTCGGAAAATGGCGTGATCTTACCGAAGAAGAATTAAAAGAGATAAATAGATTAGTTAGTACGTCATCAAAAACATTTGATAGCAAGAAATAATCATTACATACTAGCTATTTTTTCTAAAGGTCAGCACAGTTAATTTAAGAAAAAATAAGGCCTTAATTGACTAAAAATCATTATCTTAAAACAAAAAGTTACGCTATGTCAAGAAAAAACTTTAACGCTATTAAACCTCTAAGTTTAAAGTATGTATTGGTTCTGTTTTTTTTAACAGGATCTATGTTTACGACCATCAATGCACAAACGAACAACTTTACAGAGTATTCTGGTGAAGTTGTAGATGCAGAAAGTAAAAAACCTTTGGTTTTTGCAACCTTAACAATCAATAATACCAACGTTACTACCATTACGAACTCTGAAGGACAATTTTCCCTTAAAGTACCCAATGAGTACCTCAGCAACAACCTAACAATTAGCTTTTTAGGCTATAAGACCAAGCAAATAGCTATTACTCAATTAGAACTGGAGAAGAATAAAATAGTTATGGATGAGTTTGTCGTTGCACTAGCTGAAGCGCGTATCGATGCTCCAAACGATGCAGAAGCCTTAGTCAAAGAAACTCTGGACAAAAAAGGTGATAATTACCTAGATGAAAATACGGTAATGACCGCTTTTTACAGAGAAACGATTAAGAAAAGAAAAACCAATGTTAGTCTTTCTGAGGCAGTTGTAAATATATACAAAACTCCATATTCCTCTAATAAGACCGATGCTCTTGAGCTTTATAAAGCACGTAAAAGCACCGACTATTCTAAATTAGATACAGTTGCATTAAAATTACAAGGTGGTCCGTTCAACACCTTATTTGTTGATATGGTAAAGTATCCAAATTATATATTCACCGAAAAGACATTGAAATATTACGATTTCTCGTTCGATACTTCGACCCGTGTAAATGATCAATTAATATATGTTATAGATTTTAAACAAAAGCCTGAAATTATTGATCCCTTATATAATGGTAAATTATATATAGATGCAAAGAACAAAATTTTAACCAGTGCTGTATATTCTTTAAACATTACCGATAAGAGATTAGCATCTCAAATGTTCGTGCGAAGAAAGCCGAAGAATGCCGAGGTTTGGCCAACAGAGGTTTCGTACCGAGTCGACTACCGCGAGAAAAATGGTAAATGGTACTATGGGTATAGCAATGTACTTTTAGAATTTAAAATTAATTGGGACAAGCGCTTGTTCAATTCTGTCTACAGCATGAGCTGTGAAATGGCAATTACCGACTGGGAAAAGAATATAGACAACAGTATACCCAAGTCTAAAGACAGAATGAAGTCCTCTATTATATTAAGTGACGAGGCAATCGGTTTTGCTGATCCAGATTTCTGGGGAGAATATAATATCATAGAACCTGAGAAATCAATTGAATCTGCGATTAAGAAAATACAGAGACAATTGCGAAAAGACAAATCTGGTAGTGGTACAGCGGCACGCTAAAAAAATAAAGATTTTAAGTAGTGTTTAGAAAAAATCCCTTTGCTATTCTGTTGAAAGAATAACAAAGGGATTTTTATTACTTGTAATATATTGAACTTATTTTGGCATTACTACAGAATCTATAGCATGAATTACTCCGTTACTAGCTGCTACGTCAGCCATTACAACAGTTGCCATATTTCCCTTTTCATCTTTTAACATCACTTTATCTCCATTTAAGGATAAAGTAATTGTACCACCTTGTACTGTCTTTACAGCAAAAGAACCGCTGTTATCTGTTATAGCTTTAATAACATCAGAAGCCATAAACTTACCAGATACTACATGATACGTTAACAAACCACTTAGGGCATCTTTACTGCTTGGCTCTAACAAAGATTCAACTGTACCAGCTGGTAAGGCTTCGAATGCACTATTTACAGGAGCAAAAACGGTAAACGGTCCTTCACTACTTAATGTTTCAACCAAATCGGCAGCTGTAACAGCCGCAACTAAAGTTGTAAAATTGTCATTTGATACCGCTACATCTACAATAGTTTCTGACTGAGCGTAAATGTTCGTTGCAAATAATGTAATTGCACTTAATAATGTAATTTTTAAAATTTTCATAGTTCCTTTTTTTAAATTTCTGTAAAAGTATAACGGAACTTCAACTAATAGTCTTAAATTTTGTTTAAAATTTTAATAAAAAAGTTAAACAGTTTTTAAATAACTAATAATCAATTACTTAACAGGTTAAATTAAAGATACAAAACCTATAACCAATTTTATTACAAGGCAAATAGCACATTTTCAACAAAAAATCTACCTGTAAATAGTATTTCAAATTCTATTTACACTAGACTCAAAATAAAAATCCATCAAACTAACAAAGAGAGTTTGATGGATTTTATAAATAAATAATTTATGCAGATTAATTCGCCACTTCACTAATAAATTTTAAACGGTAGAGTCTTAATTCCTCTTCCTCATAATCACCATCAAATTCAGCCATAGCCTCTTCTAAATCGTCAGTATCGGCTTCTAAAAAGTATTCATGAATTTCTTCTTGCTGATCCTCGTCTAAAATCTCATCGATCCAATAATTGATGTTCAACTTGGTACCACTGTATACAATTTGTTCCATCTCTTTAATCAAGTCCGGAATTTCTAATCCTTTTGATGAAGCAATATCAGATAAGGGAAGTTTTCTGTCCACATTCTGTATGACATATAATTTCAACGCAGAATTTGCACCTGTACTCTTTACTACAAGGTCATCTGGTCTAATAATTTCATTCTCCTCAACATAGGTATTTATAAAAGCTAGAAAGGGTTTACCGTATTTCTTCGCCTTACCTTCACCTACACCATGAACATTTAATAACTCCTCATGCGAAATTGGGTATTTCAGCGCCATATCTTCTAAAGATGGATCCTGAAATACTACAAACGGGGGCACACCTAATTTCTTCGCCTGCGCTTTTCGCAAATCTTTTAATTGCTTCAATAATTTTTCATCGGCAATACCACCAGATTTTGCGGCACCTACAATAGCATTATCATTTTCAGCATTATACACATGATCTTTGGTCATCATAAAAGATGATGGTTTACTTAAAAATGCCTTACCATTATCAGTTACGTGTAATACGCCATATTGCTCTATCTCTTTTCTAAGAAGTCCGGCAACCAAGGTTTGGCGAATCAACGCCATCCAATAGCTTTTATCTTTATCAGAACCAATGCCAAAAAATTCTTTTTCATTGGTTTTATGCGAAGAAATAATTGCGTTCATTTTACCACGCAATGTATTTACAATCTCCTTAGATTTAAATTTCTCACTAGTACCTGTTACAACTTTAAGCAGCTTTTCAACATTATCTTTAGCTTCTTCCTTCTCTTTAGGGTTTCTGGTATTATCATCCATTTCGGCACCATCACCATTAACATCATCAAACTCTTCACCAAAATAATGAAGCATGAATTTACGTCTAGACATCGATGTCTCAGCATATGCTACAACTTCCTGCAAAAGTGCATTCCCAATTTCTTGTTCAGCGACCGGTTTACCCGACATAAATTTTTCTAACTTCTCAATATCTTTATAGGAGTAATACGCCAAACAATGCCCTTCGCCACCATCACGACCAGCTCTACCGGTTTCTTGATAGTAACTTTCTATACTTTTCGGAATATCGTGGTGAATTACAAAACGTACATCTGGCTTATCGATTCCCATACCAAAGGCAATGGTAGCAACGACCACATCTACATCTTCCATCAAGAACATATCTTGATATTTCGATCTTGTTTTCGCATCAAATCCTGCGTGATAAGGCACGGCACTTACACCGTTTACTTGCAAAACCTGTGCTAACTCCTCAACCTTTTTGCGGCTTAGACAATATATAATTCCTGATTTACCTGAATTTTGCTTTACAAAACGAATAATATCAGCTTCAATATTCTCTGTTTTGGTACGTACTTCGTAAAATAGGTTAGGTCGGTTAAATGAAGCTTTAAACAGCTTCGCACCTCCAATACCTAAATTCTTAATAATATCTTCTTGTACTTTAGGTGTCGCGGTAGCTGTAAGACCGATAATCGGAATATTCTCTCCCAGACGCTCCACTATTGATTTAAGATTTCTATACTCAGGTCTAAAATCATGACCCCACTCAGAAATACAATGTGCCTCATCTACAGCCACGAAAGAAACCGTAACTGAACGCAAGAATTCTACATTCTCTTCTTTAGTCAATGATTCTGGCGCTACATATAACAATTTAGTAACACCATCTGTTATATCTTGCTTTACCTGCTTGATTTCACCTTTATTTAAAGATGAGTTTAGCACATGGGCAATTCCTATTTCAGAAGAAACTCCACGAATGGCATCTACTTGATTCTTCATTAAAGCGATTAATGGAGATACAATAATTGCCGTACCCTCTTGCATAAGCGCAGGCAATTGGTAGCAAAGAGATTTACCACCACCAGTGGGCATGATTACAAACGTATTATTCTGTCGTAAAACATTTTTGATTACTTCTTCTTGAAGTCCTTTAAATTGAGAAAAACCAAAAAACTTTTTTAAAGAGGAATGTAAATCGATATTGTCAAATTCTTTACTGTCTGTCACATTTTACATTTAAGGGGACACTACTTGCTTTTAAATTTATAAGCGAACAAAATTACAAAATACCAGACTTGGCGTTTCTAAATTATTATGCGATAATCGACATATAAAATTAAGTTTGTTTAATTTTGTCATCTTAAAGATAATACATTCTTTTAGGAATACAATCCATAATTTGAATAATAGATTGATTGCAACGGACACCATTATTGACTTAGCTAAAAAAACCATTGAAACTGAGCGTGATGCTATAGCACAACTAACCACTCATTTAACCGATGATTTTGCAAAAATAGTCAACTGCATTATTGAGGCTAAAGGTCGCGTTATCATTACTGGTATTGGCAAGAGTGCCATTATTGCAACAAAAATTGTAGCTACCCTTAATTCTACTGGTACTCCTGCAATTTTTATGCATGCTGGTGATGCTATTCACGGAGACTTAGGCACGGTACAAGATAATGATGTAGTAATCTGTATTTCTAACAGTGGTAATACCCCAGAAATTAAAATGCTGGTTCCGCTTATAAAAAGAGGTACTAACAAGCTAATTGCCATGACGGGTAACACCGATTCTTTTTTGGCAAAACAAGCAGATTATATTCTAAATACCCATGTTGAGAAGGAAGCTTGCCCTAACGGACTAGCACCTACGACAAGTACTACAGCTCAATTAGTTATGGGCGATGCACTTGCAATTGTACTTTTAGAAATTAAAGGTTTCAGCAGTTCTGATTTTGCAAAATACCACCCAGGCGGATCTTTGGGTAAGAGATTATATTTAAGAGTTGCAGACTTAGTAAGTAAAAATCAAGTACCTCAAGTTCAAAAAGGCGAAGAGGTCAAAAAAGTGATTGTAGAAATTTCTAAAAAAATGCTTGGTGTTACCGCTGTTCTTGATGGCGAAAAAGTAGTCGGTATCGTTACCGATGGCGATATTAGGCGTATGCTAAATAAGCATGATAATATTAAAGGCCTGACCGCAGAAGATATTATGACCAGCAACCCTAAAACCATACCTGCAAATACCCTGGCTATTAAAGCTTTAGAACACATGCAGAAAAAGGGCATTTCTCAATTATTAGCCATGGACAGAGACACGTACGTCGGTGTTATCCATTTACATAATTTAATAAACGAAGGTATTTTATAATGAGTTCCAAAGCTACCACGCCACCAAACGAGATGTCTTTTCTCGACCATTTAGAAGAATTAAGATGGCATTTAATTAGATCGACTTTGGCTGTTGTCATAATTGCAAGTGTTGCCTTTTTAATGAAAGGTTTCATTTTTGACACGATTATATTCGGTCCTAAAAATATGGATTTCCCTACCTATCGTTTCTTTTGCAACATAGCGACATGGTTAAATGAAATTCAATCTTTTACGGTAATAGATTCCTCTTTTTGTGGTGATGAATTTCCTTTTACCATTCAGAGCCGTGAAATGGGCGGACAATTTTCTGCTCACATCTGGACCTCTATTTGGGCAGGTGTAATTATCGGATTTCCCTATATTTTATATGAAATGTGGAAATTCATTAGTCCTGGTCTGCATGCGAACGAACGCAAGAATTCTAGAGGATTTATACTAATTGCCTCTCTATTATTTTTTGTTGGTGTGTTATTCGGATACTATATCGTAGCACCACTTTCTATCAATTTCTTAGGATCTTACGTTGTTAGTGACTCCGTTTTAAACGAGTTCGATTTAGATTCTTATATCGGCACATTAAAGATATCTGTACTTGCCTGTGGTATTTTATTCGAGCTACCGATAATTATTTTCTTCTTGACCAAGGTAGGCTTGGTGACACCAGAATTAATGAAAAAGTATCGAAAAATTGCACTGGTAATTGTTCTAATACTTTCTGCGGTAATTACCCCACCAGACGTTACAAGTCAAATTATAGTTGCGATACCGGTAATATTTTTATACCAAATAAGTATTTATATATCTGCCATGGTACTTAGAAAAGAAAGAAGAAAAGCTGAAAAAGAAAAAAAAGCAAATAGAAATGTCAAACCAAATTGAAGAATTTAATGCCTATCGTTCTAAGATGAACGAAAAGCTGTTGGCCGATAACAATAAAATAATTAAGCGTATTTTTAATTTAGACACCAATGCCTATGCTGCAGGTGCTTTAGATGTTAAGACCAAAGAATTGTTAGGTCTTGTTGCTTCAGCAGTTTTGCGTTGCGACGATTGCGTAAAGTACCATTTAGAAAGCTCACATAAAGAAGGTGCCTCTAAAGAAGAAGTAATGGAAACTTTAAGCATTGCTACTCTTGTTGGCGGTACAATTGTGGTACCACATTTAAGAAGAGCATATGAGTATTGGGAAGAATTAGAAAACCAACAAGGTTAAATAATCCCTAATAACTTTTCTAACAGACCAATAACCAATAGATTTGAATACATGAAGTTACGTGCCGACAATATTATGAAGTCCTACAGAGGTCGTAGGGTGGTTAAAGGAATTTCCCTTGAGGTTAACCAAGGTGAAATCGTAGGGTTACTTGGACCAAACGGTGCTGGTAAAACAACCTCCTTTTACATGATTGTTGGACTTATAAAACCAAATGGTGGCAGCATCTATTTAGATGACATGGAGATTACAAAATTCCCCATGTACAAAAGAGCTCAGAATGGTATTGGTTACTTGGCACAAGAAGCATCTGTTTTTAGAAAACTAAGTATTGAAAAGAATATTCTGAGCGTACTTCAATTGACCAAATTGAGCAAGAAAGAGCAACACATGAAAATGGAGTCGCTTATTGAAGAGTTCGGTTTAGGTCATATTCGCAAAAGTCGTGGTGATTTATTATCTGGTGGTGAGCGAAGAAGAACTGAAATTGCACGTGCGTTGGCAACAGATCCAAAGTTTATTTTATTGGATGAGCCTTTTGCCGGTGTAGATCCAGTAGCTGTAGAGGACATACAGCGCATTGTAGCACAGTTAAAAGACAAAAATATTGGTATACTTATTACCGATCACAACGTACAAGAGACACTTGCTATTACTGAGCGCTCTTACTTAATGTTCGAAGGTGGCATTTTAAAATCTGGCGAACCAGAAGAATTGGCTGCCGATGAAATGGTACGTAAAGTATACTTAGGTCAGAACTTTGAACTTCGTAAGAAGAAGTTAGATTTCTAAGGAGTACTACACCTACTCCATTTCCGAATATTTTTTAAGATTATACAATCCCCACCCAAAGAACAATAGTTCTAGCATTAATGCGGGAGTGAATAGTGGCGATACACCATCAAAGACTGTACTTACTATTCTACCAAATGAAATTCCGCCCATAAAAAGTACATTACATAAAGTTGCAGCGTACCAAAGTTTAGGCTCAAACGACCCTAAAACCCAAAACAGTCCTACACCCATATAAATACCCATTACCGCACGTAGAATATTCTTTAGCTCTAAATCAACCACTTCAAAACCCAAAAGTTCGGGCATAATATACGTTGGGTGACCGCCGTAGACTATACCGGCTATAATAACGATAACTCCCGATAAAAATAGATTTAGATTTTTTGGATTCTTTATTAATTGATTTGCCATAAATTTTAATGTAACTAAACGCAGTTATTCTTCTACTTAGTAAAAATACAACTAACAATAGTACCCTAAAAAGGAGTAGTATAATAACTTTAAATGCCACTAAAACTAATGACAGCGACTATCACTTAAATGCTTTCAAAGCTATTTTAATTTGTTTTAATGGGAATCCAAACTTCTTCTTCTGAATCTGGATCGTTGTTTTTATATTTATCACCGAGCACTTCAAAATGCGGACGGTCATCTAAATTATACTTAGACTTAGGAATCCATTCCCCATAAATATATTGAAAAAATGCCTGCGCGTTTTGCGCGGTCCCTTTATAATTGAATACTGCATATAAGCCAGCCTCTAAAACAAGCCTATTCATTTCTTCAGGAACAGAATCAAAATTCACAACCTCAACACAAGCCCACTTTACAAATTTTTTAGCCGGAGAAAATACTTGAAAATAGTCTTTAGGGTATTCTTGTAACGAGATAAAATCATTAGACGAGCTATCTAAAACTTTTTTACTATGGGCTCTGAAATTCTTCCAAAGCTCAAAAGTTGTATTATCGACCAAACTCATTTCTTGAGAAAGACCCACTAGATTTTTAGATTTCAAACCAACAATTCTAGGAGTCATTTTTAACTTTTTTTAAATCAATTTCAAATAAACACGCGGGACCTTCTTTATAATGTGGTGGCAGTTCATCTACATTCGGTAACTCGAACATACCTAGAAAATTAAATCCACATTTGCAATAATGATTAATTAAACCGGTATTATCGCCAATGGTATCTAAGCGTATATATTGTTTGTCATTAGTTTTAGCAAAATCTTTAGCCCAATTCACAATAGAACCTACAAAATCATGCCCACGAAAGTCTGGGTTCGTAGCAATGCGGTGAATATAAATAGCTGGGTCTTCATTTCGCTGTTCCCATATTTGAGCATCAGAAAAAGTGATGGCCCACACGCAAGCAAACGTATTGTCTATTACTAACTTAAACTGTCTGTTTTCTACTATTTCATTGATGACCATATCTCGATCAAACTCTGGCCACACCACAACTGTTTTCTTACTCTTCTGATAAGCGGAAGCTATATCGTACAGCCTGAAAATCTCATCTATTTCTTCTATTCGAACGTTTTCAATTTTCATATACTCATAACCTATATTATAGTACTAACAACCCATGATTACGTAAACCTGCTACTTGTTTAGAGTACCAAAACAATTCAAAATCTTCTAACTGAGATTCATAATCTTTTTTTAACTGACCGTAACTTACCGGTTTATTCTCTGGTTTCAATTGTTCTAGCGTAGCAAGTAACCATTCGCCTTTGTCCTTATCTACTGTTATTTCATACATATCAGTCTTGGTATGAAAACCCAACTCTAACTGTTGCCAAGTCATACCTTTTTTCTTTTTTACTCTTTCTGTAGCTAAAGGCATAGGACCGATCCACGCAATTTTTGCGGTTGGTTTCGTATTCAAAACCAATTCTTGTTGCAGGCAATTGTAAATATAATCTGCGGAAATTTTTGAAGTCGGAATTTTAAAATCGAACCATTCTTGCAAGCTCATATCAAAACCGATACCGTGCATAAAATTGAAAAGCGATTTCTTTAATCCGAAGCTGAACTTACTATGATCTACTCCTATTTTGTCTTTAAAGTCGATGTCGTTATTAGCAAAGGTGATATCTTTTAAATCTGGCATTACTCCGTATTCCTCAGGATGCAATCCAACCGGACTATGAGCTGTCAATGCAAACTGATGCCAAAATCCTGATTGTATGATTCCCAGTTCAAATAACTGTCGAACCATTTCTAAACTGTCTACCGTTTCTTGAATGGTCTGTGTTGGGTAGCCGTACATCAAATACGAATGCACCATAATGTTCGCTTCGGTGAAATTTCGCGTTACTTGCGCTACCTGTTCTACCGTTACGCCTTTATCTATGAGTTTCAGAAGTCTATCTGATGCCACTTCCAATCCGCCAGAAACCGCTATACAACCTGATGCTTTCAGCAAAAAGCACAAATCTTGAGTAAAGTTCTTTTCGAATCGAATATTCGTCCACCAAGTAATAGTCAAATTTCTTTTCAAAATCTCCAATGCAAAAGCTTTCATTAATGAAGGCGGTGCTGCTTCATCAACAAAATGGAAACCTGATTCCCCTGTTTGGGTCATTAATGTTTCTACGCGGTCAGCCAAAAGACTTGCCGCAACAGGTTCGTATATTTTAATATAATCTAAAGATATATCGCAAAAAGTACATTTACCCCAATAGCAGCCATGTGCCATGGTCAATTTATTCCAACGACCATCGCTCCAAAGACTATGCATAGGGTTTGCAATTTCAATGACCGAGATGTAATTGGTTAATTGAAGGTCAGCATAATCTGGTGTGCCAACATCAATTTGTTTATAATCGGAACGAAGACTATCATTCTTATAAACGACCTTATTATCTTCTAAAATGAAAGTTCGTTTTAACTCACCAACCCCATTAACCACATATTGATACACCAATTCTAATGGAAGTTCCCCATCATCTAACGAAATAAAATCAAAGAATTCAAACACGCGAACATCGGTAAGGCTGCGGAGTTCTGTATTTGGGAAACCGCCACCCATGGCAATTTTCACATCAGGATAATTTGCTTTTATAAATTGCGCACAACGAAAAGCACTGTATAAATTACCCGGAAAAGGCACTGAAAAGCACACCAATTTTGGTTGTACAGTTTCTAATTGCTTTTCTAGTAATTTCAGAGTCAATTCATCAATAAACGTTGGATTATAATTTAAGTGATTATAAAGCTCATCGAATGAATTGGCACTTCGCCCCAATCTCTCTGCATAGCGACTAAATCCGAAATTTGGGTCAATACATTCTACTATAAAATCTGATAAATCTTCAAGATATAAGGTTGCCAAATGTTTGGCTTTATCTTGCATACCCATATTACCGAAAGCCCATTCTAAATCATCTAACTGATTAAATCGAGAAGCTTGTGGTAAAAAATTATCGGTACATAATTGCCTTGCCAAGGTGTCATTTTTTCCTTGTAGAAAAAGAATAACAGCATCTAGCGTCTTCAAATATTCATTGCGAAGCGCATATATTCGTTGGCAATTTTCAGACACAATAGCATCCGATGAAAAAGCCATTTCAAAAAGCTGCTGAAAGGTGTTCTTATTAAAGAGTGATAAAATAACCTCAATCCCTAAATCGGACTGAAAAGAAGAAATATCTTTTGTATTCAAAAACCCTTTAATGTATGCCGTTGCCGGATAAGGAGTATTTAATTGGGTAAAAGGTGGTGTTATTAAAAGAAGGTCTTTCACAAAGTTATTTTAGAACAATGCTGCAAAGATAACGGTTACCTTATTCATTATTCAATATCTCACGTACCGCTTAATATTATGCTCTTAGATTCTTGACTACTTTTTGCAAGCTTCTGAAGAGTGCGATAATTTTCTGCACGATCCGGCAAAGAAGAATAAAACTTTTTTTCAATATTCACTATAATAGCATCAGGTGCTCTATTTACTGTAAGTATAGAATCAATAAATTTTCGCTCTATTTGAACTTTCAATGTGTCTTCAGTCTTTTCTATTACTTTAAGGTTTAGTAACGGATTTTTTATCATTTCTTCGAACTGGAGCCAATTTTCATCACTATTTTTTAGTCTCAAGCTATGCTTAGATTCTAAAAAATCTTCATAAGAAATTTCGTTATACTTTTCGTAGTCAAACAGTTGCCAAAAAACAATAAAAAAAGACATCATGAAACTACTAATAATCTCAAAAACCCAAAACTTTAAATCAAAGCCATTCAATACGTAAGTAATAAAAAAAAAGACTTGGAAAAATTATCAATATTTTCAACAGAAACTTAATTGTTTTATTTTCCATACTATTGAAATTTAATTGGTTAAGACTACTAATATAACAATTAATTATTTTTCATTATTCAATATCTCACGCACCGCTTGCTGATATGCCTTTGGGTTATTGGCTTTCTTTATTTTCTTGAATGCCTTTTGCGGATTAGAAGTTGATTGAGCGAAATATTCCCAAAAGCCCTGCATTTTCATTTTAATAGGCGTTGGTCCAGATAAGGCTTCATCGTACTGCTGATAAATAGTATCATGAAATTCTGAGAAAATCTTCCAACGGTCTTTTGGGTATTCGGTAGTATTATTCTTTATCATACTTGGTAGAAATGGATCGGCAATTAATCCTCTTCCCATCATAAAATGGTCTATGGAAGGAAAACGTTCTTGCATTTCTTGAAACTTTGCTACCGTAGTTATATCACCGTTATAGTATAAAGTATGCTTGGTACTTTCAACACATTTCTGAAAGGCATCAAGGTCTACTCCACCTTTATACAATTGCTTACCGATACGGGCGTGAATGGCAATATTGCGCAGCGGATAGGTATCTAAAATAGGAAACACATCTAAAATTTCTTCTGCATTTTCGTACCCCATTCTCATTTTCATAGAAACTATAACATCTGTTTCTTCATGAGCACGTTTTAAAATATGATCTATTTTTTCGGGATTACAAATGAGTCCGCTACCCATTCCCTGCTTCGTAACCATTGGGTACGGGCAACCTAAATTCCAGTTCAGTTCTTTATACCCTAAACTCTGAATGTATTTTACAACGAACAGAAACTCATCGGCATCGCCCGTCATTACCTGCGGTATAACCTCTAAAGTGGTATTATTCTCTGGTTGTAAATCTTTCTGATACGAGTTTTTAATCACCATTTTACCATTCAATCGAATGTATGGCGCGTAGAACGTATCGATACCTCCAAAATATTTATGGAACGCATTTCGGAATCTAAAATCGGTAAAACCCTGTAATGGGGATGATAATAAGGTAACTGACATGTATTTATTACTGCGTTAGGTGCAAACTTTTCAGTTGTGCAACAACAGATTCAGCTGCAAAAATAGCGCCTTCCATGTAACCAGAGTGATGTTTTGAGGTTTCTGCACCAGAAATAAATAATTTATTCTCAAATAAAGGTGCCTGATAAAGTGCATGCCCCCCATTTTGATGCGGAAACAAGTTTTCTGCCTGCCTATTAGATTTTGTAAACTCTTCTTGATACCACGGAGTTTCATGGTAAGACTCATACTGTAACGCATCTTCGCCAAAAACCATTTTTAATTGTGCTTCTATTTTCTCCAAACGTTGTTCTTTTGTAAAACGAGCACAACTGCCAGAAGCGAAACCAACAAGTGCATATGACTCCTTCTCTAGATTTGACTGATCGTAAAATTCGGTTAGCGGACCAACATTACTAAATATAGTGCCCGATTTGCCTTGATCTCGCCAAAATGGTTTTTTATAAGTCAATGCAACTTTAATAGAATCTTGCATCCATGTGTGGGTTTGTTCTGCTAAAGAAACTATATCATTTGGCAACGCAGGAGAAAATTCTATTTGGTCTATCAATGCCGCCGGTGACACTGTCGTAATAACGATATCGGCATTTAATGTGCGAGAATTGGTTTTTACTTCAACATCATCAATAACATTGACCTCATTAACCACTTCATTTAAAAAGATGGTATTTGGTTTGAGTTTAGCAACTATGGAATTCAGCAAGTCAATAGTTCCGTTTTTAAATCGGTAACTAGGACTGTCGTTTGGTACTGTAATTTCTTGTGGTGGCACATTAGAAAATGTCTGAAAATACGAGATACCGGTCATAAATTGTTCGAAGTACGGAACCTTAAATTCTTCAATTACATCTAATAAATGATAATGAGCTTCATTGAACCAAGTAGCACCCATTTCAACTTTAGCCTTCCCAGATTCAAGCGTATGAATTCTACCCCCAATTCTATTGCGAGCTTCCAGAACTGCAACATCAAAACCAAGTTCTTGCAAACGAAATGCAGTTAACAAACCCGTTAATCCTGCGCCGATAATTACTACCGATGTATTCATGTTATAAAGTTATTCTTCTTAAAAATGTATTATAAAATAGCTATTGCCAACTTTGTTGAATTATTAAAATCGACTGTCAGTTCGAGTGATTTTGTTCCCTTTTTAGGAACATAAATTGTATCGAGAACCTTTTAGGCAGAAAGGTTCTGGATACACTCTATTATTCAATGAAAATATTATAAAATAAAGCACTCGAACTGACATTATTCCTTTCTACATTCATATGGTACAAAAAATTATAAAGTCTTTGATTGCAATACACTGGCAGTTACTAATAATTGCCCAATATGCCTTTGACTGTGCTCTGCAGCATGAAAAAGGAGTCCGATAACAGTAGATGGCAATTTCTTTCTACCGACAGTTCTTTTCTCTGAAAGTGTCTGTTCTGGTATCGTTTTGAAATATGCTAATGCATCTGAAACTTTAGTTGAAAATTGATTTTGTAAGTCTACCACCTCGGTAGTTAAATTAAAGGCACCTTCTTTTTTTAGAAATTGAAATTGTTCATCGGTAAGCGATTCGCCTTTGGCATAAGTCAGCATTCTATCTAACACTCCCGTAATATGATTCATATGAAAACCGACGGAAGCTCTGCCTGCCGTTTTTGCCCATAACAACTCTTTCGGGAAATCTGAAGTGTAATTTTTCAATTCACGTTCAGACTGCAATAATGCATGTGCGGCAGGTTGTAATAAATCTGGCACATCTTGTATAGGTCCGCTTAACCAAAACTCATATTCTTCATTTTCCATAATCGTTTTCCTAAATAAATCTAAGTTTAAAGTCTCTCTTGTAAGACAGAACTTACTACATAAAACAGAATAATTAAGGGAATAGCCATGAATTTCATGGTAACGATTAGCACAAGACTAATGATCAGAAAGATATAACGCATAGCATTATCCTTGAAGCTCGTATTCTTGAATTTTAAAGCAAACAGTGGCAAATTAGCATTTAGTAAATATGCACTTATCAATGTTAAGGTGATCAAGAACCATTGATTAAGAATAATACTATTTAAGAAATCGTTGTTTTGATATAAAAGTATCAATGGTAATGAAAGTATTAAAAGTGCATTTGCAGGAGTTGGCAACCCAATAAACGAAGACGTCTGGTTTTCATCAATATTGAATTTCGCCAAGCGATATGCAGATGCCATGGTAACGATAAAGCCTAAAAAGGGTATTAAATGTATGAATTGAAATTTACCAGCTTCCATAAAAAAGTGAGAACCATCTCCCCATCCGCTAGTTTGTGACATTGCCAATAACTGAAACATAACAATTCCTGGTACGAGGCCGCTAGTAATCATATCTGCCAAAGAATCTAACTGCAAACCTAATTCGCTTTTTACATCTAAAACACGCGCTGCTAATCCGTCAAAAAAATCAAAGAAAATACCAAGTGCAACGAAGATCGCAGCAAGTTCTAATCTATTCATGACAGCAAACATAGTAGCCACACAGCCACAGAAAACATTTAATAAGGTTATAAAATTAGGAATGTGCTTTTTCATAATAGTTGGTCTAATGTGACAAAATTCAGTAAGGCAAAATGCCCCTGCTCAATTATTGCTCTAAATTAATATAATTATATGGTGGTATTGACATTGAACCGTAAAAAGGAATAGTAGTGTAATTTATAAAAGCGTTTGAAATTGATTTTATAAAAAATAAATGCAGTCTAATGAACAAATTCACAACCACTTAAACATATTGCAACAAAATATAAACTACCTTCTATTGCAGGATATCACAAATTAATTCAGAAATGAAAAATATTATGCATGCATAGTATTGTTTAGTTGATATATTAGAATTAAATTATAGACTTTGTAACAATTTCAGAGAATAAATGAAGTTTTATAACAAATACATATTAACACTAACCATTAAATACATTGCCAAAAAATGAAGATTAAAAAGGTTTTAGTAGCCAATCGAAGTGAAATTGCAATTCGTGTATTGCGCGCCTGTTCTGAACTAAACATTAAAACAGTTGCTATTTACACGTATGAAGATCGCTATTCGCAACATCGAAATAAAGCCGATGAATCTTACCAAATTGGTGAAGATAATCAGCCTTTAAAACCTTACTTAGACATTCCTCAAATTATAGCTTTGGCAAAGGCTAAAAATGTAGATGCTATACACCCAGGTTACGGATTTCTTTCTGAAAACTCAGAATTTGCAAGACAATGTGCTGCTAATGACATTATTTTCATTGGTCCGGATCCCGCAGTAATGGATGCCCTTGGTGATAAAATCACCGCTAAAAAAGTTGCCGTAAAATGTAATGTACCTATTATAGAAAGTAACAAAAAGCAATTGACCAATCTTAAGGTCGCATTATCTGAAGCTGATACAATTGGGTATCCGCTAATGTTAAAAGCTGCCTCTGGTGGTGGTGGTCGTGGTATGCGAATAATTAGAAAAGATGAAGATCTAGAAATGAATTTCGATTCTGCCAGAAACGAAGCACTAAATGCTTTTGGCGATGACACCATGTTTCTAGAAAAATATGTGGAAAACCCAAAACATATAGAAGTACAAATTGTAGCAGATAACCACGGAAATATTCGCCATTTACATGAGCGCGATTGTTCTGTGCAACGTCGTCACCAAAAAGTGGTAGAGATCGCACCTTCGCATAATGTAAGTGAAGAGGTAAAACAAAACCTCCTATGAAAAGCCTTTGTCCAGTTTCTTAAAGTTAATTAATATTTTCTTTTTTGCCTTAAACCACCTTTTTTTCTTTTAATATAACTTGCTCGCACTCCTATGTGTGATCGGTTCGAAACTTGAAACGTCACCGGCATCTGTATGATTATAAATTATAATAAAACCGGTCACTTGCTAAAAATGTGATCCTAAATAGTACAGGTCACGGGTTTTGTTTTGTGATACGGTTCTCACTACTATATTAGAGCTTTGTTATGATTTTTATTTTGTTAGTTTTTCTACTTATTATTCAATGACCCCAATGGTATATGGAACTTCTGTTTTAATTACCGCCAAGGTTCTACTTAGTAGCTTTCTAGCTACTTTGACAATGATACTTTTTACGTTCTTGCCTTGATGTTTACGATAGTAGGCCTGCATTACGGGGTCTGCACGTATCGCTTGCCAAGATGCCTCTACAAAATAACTTCTCAATAAGCGGTTTGCACGTGGGGTCATTCCCATTGTCCTTTGACTGTTTCCGCTTTGATACATACTTGGTGCCAGACCTACGTAACCTGCCAAATGTTTAATGTTGTTGAAACGTCTTAAATCCCCCAGTTCACATAATATGCCACAGGCCACGATACCTCCGATACCAGGTATACTTCTCAGTAATAGATAATCCTTCTTATAATTCACTTTACAGTACCTTCTTAGCTGTGTGGACACATCGCGAAGCTCTTGGTCCACAAAACGGAAGAAACGCATTCTACTCTCTAATGTGGCCTTCGCCGTTGGGTACTCGAAAATGATATCATCCAACCAATTTCTGTACTTATGGCTCCAATGGTCATTGTCGAACTCTTCAGGTTCCCTGATTCCGAAATACAACAATTGCATCTTTATATAGCTCTTGACCCTTCTGAAATCCTTTACAAGGTCATTTCTGCGTCTGAAAAGACTACGAAGTTCTTCACGTTTCCTGTCCGGCACTATGATACTCTGCAATCGGTTATCCTTCAACTCTCTCGCTATCAACTGCGCATCTATCTTATCGGTCTTGGTATGTTTCTCTTTGCCCTTTCTATGAATGTCTGCTGGATTGACTACCAGACTTCGCCAACCGTAACCCTCAAAACAACGATGAGCGTGGTAACCGCAACAACCAGCTTCATAAGCTACGGTAACTTCATACTCCTTGAAATGTTTTGAAACATAACTATGTAATTGCTTTGGGTCGGGCGACATACTGAAAGACTTACCAGCGAACAGATCTGTTGCACAATGTACTTTCCAACTTCGTTTGTGAATATCGATACCAATGTATAACTTCGGGCAAGCAGTTTGTTGAGTGTTCATATCTTATTGTTTTAGAGAACTTTAAAGATACTCGACTTGCTGCTTTTTCATCGATGCTATATAAATACGCGGTTAATATTGCCAAGGAGGTTAATTATAACAATATTGGTACCGTTGAATTTTTAGTAGATAGAGATGACAATATCTTCTTCATAGAAGTAAACCCAAGAATTCAAGTAGAGCATACCGTTACCGAAATGGTCACAGGAATTGACTTGGTAAAAACTCAGATTTTCGTAGCCGGAAATTATAAGTTAGACAGTCAGCAAATTAAAATATTTGGTCAAGAAACGATTGCTACCTATGGTTTTGCATTACAATGTCGCTTAACAACAGAAGATCCGGGCAATAATTTTACTCCCGATTATGGTACAGTAACTACATATAGAAGTGCGTCTGGTATGGGCATTCGTTTAGATGCTGGTAGTATTTACCAAGGGTATCAAGTTAGTCCGTTCTTTGATTCGATGCTGGTAAAAGTATCGTCTCATGGTAGAACCTTAGATGGTGCTACCCGTAAAATGGTACGTGCATTAAAAGAATTCAGAATTAGAGGGGTTGAAACAAATATTCATTTTTTACAGAATGTAATTCAGCATCCTACGTTTAAAGATGGTAAGGCAACTGTCAATTTCATACAGAATACCCCTGCCCTATTCAAAATCAAATTACCACAAGATAGAACATCGAAAGTGGTGAACTTTTTGGCAGAAGTAATTGTAAACGGTAATTCTGATGTCAAGTATATAGATCAAAGCAAAGTTTTCAGAAATCCGAAGGTTCCAAAATTTAATGCATTAGATGCACATCCGAAGGGAACAAAAGATATGCTGACCGAAATGGGTCCGGAGAAATTTTGTGCGTGGTTAATGGATGAAAAGAAAATTCATTTTACAGATACTACCATGCGCGATGCTCACCAATCATTATTGGCAACAAGAATGCGCACGTACGATATGTTACGTGTTGCAGAAAGCTATGCGAAGAATCACCCAAATACCTTTAGTATGGAAGTTTGGGGTGGCGCAACCTTCGATGTCTGTATGCGTTTCTTACACGAGAGTCCGTGGACACGTTTACGCGAATTACGTAAAGCAGTACCTAACATATTATTCCAAATGCTACTTCGTGGTTCTAACGGGGTTGGGTACAAAGCATACCCTGACAATTTAATTGAAAAGTTCGTTGAGAAATCTTGGGAGAACGGTGTCGATATTTTTAGGATTTTCGATTCGTTAAACTGGGTGAAAGCGATGGAACCAAGTATTAATTATGTACGTAATAAAACGGGTGGTATTGCAGAAGCAGCTGTAAGTTATACGGGTGATATACTAAATGTAAACGAAACCAAATACACTCTAAAATACTATACACAACTAGCGAAAGATTTAGAAAATGCAGGTGCGCATATGATAGCCATAAAAGATATGGCTGGTCTCTTGAAACCATATGCAGCTACTGAATTGGTTTTAGCGTTAAAAGACACGGTAAAGTTGCCCATACATTTACATACGCATGACACCTCATCTTTACAAACGACTACATATTTAAAAGCAATTGAAGCTGGTGTTGATGTTGTTGATGTCGCTTTAGGCGGATTATCTGGATTAACTTCTCAGCCGAACTTTAATTCGGTAGTTGAGATGATGAAAGGTCAGCCACGGGAACATGCGTTCGATATGCCGAAACTGAATCAGTTTTCTAACTTCTGGGAAGATACAAGAGAACTGTACTACCCTTTTGAATCGGGATTAAAAGCGGGTACAGCAGAAGTATATTCACATGAAATACCTGGCGGGCAGCACTCTAATTTGCGTCCGCAAGCAACTGCCTTAGGTTTAGGTGACCGATTTGAAGAAGTAAAAACGATGTATGCCGAGGTAAATAAACTATTTGGTAACCTTATTAAAGTAACACCGAGTTCAAAAGTGGTTGGTGATATGGCTATTTTCATGGTGACCAATGATTTGACTACTGAAGATGTAATGACACGTGGTGAGGAAATATCTTTCCCAGATTCTGTAATTAGTTTCTTTATGGGAGATTTAGGTCAGCCCGTTGGCGGATTCCCTAAGAAGCTTCAGAAAATCATTCTTAAAAACAAAAAACCATATACGAACAGACCAAATGCACATTTAGCACCAACTGATTTTGACAAGGAATTTAAAGCCTTTAAAAAGAAGTTTCAAAAAGGCTTTACACGTGCCATTGAAATGGAAGATTTTCTTTCGTACACCTTATACCCAAAAGTGTTTGAAAAAGCACATGAAAACTATAAGCTTTATGGCAAATTAGCGCTGGTACAAACAAAGCATTTCTTCTACGGTATGAAACTTCGTGAAGAAACCTTAATCGAATTGGAACCGGGTAAAACGGTTATCGTAAGGTTACTTTCTGTTGGTATACCTAACGAACTAGGTTTGCGAACCGTGTTCTTTCAAGTAAACGGAGAAAATAGATTTGTTGATGTTCTAGATACTTCTTTAAATCTTAAAATCGAATCGAATGAAAAGATAGATTCAGAGAACCCGAACCAAATTGGAGCTCCGCTTCAAGGTTCTTTATACAAGGTATTGGTAAAAAAAGGTCAAACCATAAAAGAGAACGATCCTTTATTTATAATTGAAGCCATGAAAATGGAGACTACCGTAACTTCTTTTAAAGCAGGAACGGTTACTTCTGTGAGTCTAAAAGAAGGCAGTATGGTAAAGCAAGACGATCTAATTGTAACTATCGAATAGCAATTAAAATGTAAGTAATGTATTTAAAAAGCCACCTCTAGAGGTGGCTTTTATATTTCTGAAAGAGAACACTATACATAAATAGTTAATTGTCATAAAATTATAAAAAAGCAATATCTATGAAGTCTGTTATTATTCGCATCTTTGCAGCTGCTATGCGCGAGTAAAAGTATGTTCAGAAAAATCACGTTTTTAATTTTACTTTTTACTGCATTTTGGGGATATTCTCAAAATGCACAACTGTCTCCATTATCAAAAATCAGTTTATTGACTGTTGGCACTGGTGAAGATTTAGCAGCCAAATTCGGGCATAGCGCTATACGACTACAAGACCCAACTTTAGGTATTGATGAAGTTTACGGTTACGGAAACTATGATTTTGACGACCCAAATTTTTATCTGAATTTCACTAGAGGTAAGTTATCATACACCATTTCTAGAATTCCGTTCAAATACTTTGATTATTCTTACCAGCAAGAAAAACGTTGGATCAGAGAACAAGTTTTAGATATAAACTTAGAACAACGTAATGATATAGTAACATTCTTAGAGCATAACTTGTTACCCAAAAACAAAAAGTATAAATATGACTTTTTGTTCGATAACTGTGCCACTAGAATACCAATGGTATTTGAAAAGACTTTGGGTGACACATTCAAATTCGATTATAACCACCTAGAAGATCAATTAACATTTAGGGAATTAATCCGTTTGAAGTTGAATCCGAATTCGTGGTCTAATTTCGGTATTGATCTTGCGTTAGGTTCCGTAATTGATAGAGAAGCTACACCATACGAACATTTATTCTTACCAATTTATGTGTACGAGCAAATGAAACACACCACGCTAAATGGCAAGCCAATAGTTAAAAGTGAGTCCGTTATTTTAGATATTCCTGAACAAGAATACCGCTCTCTTATATTTTTAACTCCTTTATTTTGGCTAAGTATTCTGCTAGTTTTAGTATGCTATATTACCTATACCGATTTTAAAAACTTACGAAGAAATAAATGGCTAGATTTCGGGCTGTTCGCAGTTACAGGACTAGTTGGTGTTCTTATCCTTTTCCTTTGGTTTGGTACAGACCATTTAGCAACGAAGGCAAATTTTAACTCGTTGTGGGCATTCGCACCGAATATAGTAATCGCATTTATGATGATTAAAAAGCAGATTCCGTCATGGATGCTCACTTACATCATATTTTTAACCATATTATTAGGTATCACTTGTATGCTGTGGATGTTCAAAATTCAAGTGTTTTCCATATTACTAATCATCGTATTATTAGCGTTAGCTATCCGTTATTTATATCTCATCTATTATTTTAAGAGTACATATTTAACTAAAAAATAAAATCAAGTTACTTTACATGAATCTACTTACCGTTGAAAATATTTCGAAATCCTATGGCGAAAATGTTCTTTTTGAAAACCTATCTTTTGGGATCAATAAAGACCAAAAAATTGCTTTAATCGCTAAAAACGGTACAGGAAAAACTTCTATACTTAATATATTGTCAGGGGCTGACACACCCGATTCTGGTCAGGTAAACTACCGTAAATCTACACGCGTTTCTTTTTTGGATCAAGAGCCGGTAATGGATCCAAACTTAACTGTGGAAGAAACTATTTTTGCTTCTGATAATGAGATTTTAAAAGTCTTAGAAAATTACGAAAAAGCATTACTAAACCCTGAAGATGCAGATGCTTACCAAAAAGCATTTGATGCCATGGATCGTTTTGAAGCTTGGGATTTTGAAACCCAATACAAACAAATTCTATCTAAGCTAAAACTAGAAGATTTAGATGCTAAAGTTGGCAAACTATCTGGTGGACAAAAGAAACGTTTAGCCTTAGCAAATGCGCTAATAAATAAGCCAGACCTTTTGGTATTAGATGAGCCTACCAACCATTTAGATTTAGAAATGATCGAATGGTTAGAAGAGTTTTTCGCGAAAGAGAACATGACCTTATTTATGGTAACGCACGACCGTTTCTTTTTAGAGCGTGTGTGTAATGAAATTATTGAATTAGAAAACGGAAAACTTTACCCGTATAAAGGAAACTATTCTTACTACTTAGAAAAGAAAGAAGCCCGTATTGAGCAAGAAGCAACCGAACAGCATAAAACAGAATTACTATTTAAAAAGGAGTTGGATTGGATGCGTAGGCAACCAAAAGCCCGTACCACAAAATCTAAATCGAGAATAGATGATTTTGCTGTAATTAAAGACAAAGCGAGCCAACGTAGAAAAGACCACCAAGTTCAGCTAGAGTTGAATATGGAACGTGTGGGCAGTAAAATTCTTGAACTTCATAAGATTTCTAAATCCTTCCCAGGTAAGCCAATTCTAGACAAATTCGAATATGTATTTCAAAAAGGAGAGCGTATTGGTATCATTGGTAAGAACGGTACCGGTAAATCTACCTTTCTAAATATTCTTAGTGGTCGTGACCAACCAGATAGCGGTAAAGTAATTGTTGGTGAAACAATTAAATTTGGCTACTACACGCAAAAAGGGATTGATATAAAACCTGGTCAAAAAGTAATCGATGTAATTCGTGAATTCGGAGATTATATTCCTTTAATGAAAGGCAGACAGATTTCTGCACAGCAGTTATTGGAACGTTTTCTATTCGACAGAAAAAAGCAATATGATTTCGTTGACAAACTAAGTGGTGGTGAGCGTAAGCGACTATACTTATGTACTATTTTGATTCAGAATCCGAATTTCTTGATATTAGATGAACCTACCAACGATTTAGATATTGTAACGCTAAATGTATTGGAAAGCTTCTTAATGGATTTCCAAGGATGCTTAATGGTAGTATCTCACGACCGTTACTTTATGGATAAAATTGTAGATCACCTATTTGTATTTAGAGGTGATGCTGTTGTAGAAGATTTTCCAGGTAACTATTCAGATTACAGAGCATACGAAGACAGTCAGGTACTAGAGAAACGTGAGCAAAAAGAAGTTCAAAGTGCTCCTAAAACTAGCTGGAAAGAACCAGATGCTTCACCTAAAATATCTTATGCAGACCAACAGGAGTTCAAAAAACTAGAACGCGAAATTCAAAAATTAGAAAAAAAGAAGGTTACGCTACAAGAAAAGTTTACCGATGGCACATTAAGTGGCGATGATATTAAAGACCTAGGTATAGAACTTAAAGAAGTAACCGATACGATTGAGAGTAAGACTGAGCGTTGGTTTGAGCTTTCAGCACTAATGGAAGGTTAGACCCCATTAACACATTAATTTCCGAATACATTTTAAAACTACATTAACCGTAGACGAATGATTTTTACCATTCGTCTACAGTTAAATGCTACCCAACTATGAGCGGTAAAATATGTTTGTTCATCCCTGTACTTTAGCAGTGTAAAACAAATAGTATGAAATCAATTATTCTTTTAACTGCTCTTTTCTTCTCTACTTTCTTAGTACAAGCGCAAGCTAACAACGAGAGTGTTTCTGTAGAAATAGAAACTATACAAGTTAAGATGGTTCAATCAATTGAAAGTAATGATATCGTTCTACTAACAATTGAAAACACAATCGAAGTTGCAAGATTGTACAAGAACAAAAACAACAGAGTCATCAAAGCATTAGAATTCACAACAAAAATGAACAACACTAAACTTTCTTAATACAATTTTTAAATACCCTTTTCACCCCAAATCTCACACCTACTCCACTTCTTACCATTACCTACTTTTAAATACAAGTTCAAGAATCAAGTTCAAGTTCAAGAACCAAGTTCGAACTCAAATTCAAATTCAAATTCAAATTCAAAAATCAAATTCAAACATCCATCCAAGCGGTTATTACACGTTAGTCCAATTAGCAACTACGGTTTAAACAGAAAAGCAGGTAACATCAATACCTACGCATATTGAGCGCACTATTAAATATTAAACTTGTCTCCTATTTCACCTTCTATGAATTTAATAACCGAACCTAAATTACCATTCGTCTATAGTTAAATGACGCCGAACTATGAGCGGCAAAATATGTTTGTTCATCCCTGTACTTTAGCAGTGTAAAACAAATAGTATGAAATCAATTATTCTTTTAACCGCTCTTTTCTTCTCTACTTTCTTAGTACAAGCGCAAGCTAACAACGAGAATGTTTCTGTTGAAATCGAAACTGTACAAATAGAGATGGTTCAAACGATTGAAAGTAATGATATCGTTGTTCCAACAATTGAAACTGAAAACACAATGGAAGTTGCAAGATTGTACAAGAACAAAAACAACAGAGTAATTAAGGCTTTAGAATTCACAACAAAAATGAACAACGCTAAACTTTCTTAATACAATTTTTAAATACCCTTTTCACCCCAATCTTTTACCTGCCCCATTTCTTACCAAAACCTACTTTATAAGTTCAAGAATCAAATACAAACTCAAACTCAAAAATCAAACTCAAGTTCAATGACAATCTTTACTTTTGTCAAAATTTGAAAAAGTAACTAGTGTCTCGATTTATATCTCATATTAAATTTCTTCTTACTTCTAACAATCAGCACGGAATTCATTCCCCTTTTGTATATAATTACATTACAAAATGTCTTTACAAGAAAAAGCAACTTAAGCTTCCGGCAACCTTAAAGGTGCTTATTAAAAGTATTGCCTATTTTAAATATAATTCCATACGTCTAATAGGAGATTATAAAGCATCCGAAGAAATCATAAAAAAACATTGCCCAAGCATCTCTTTTATTGCCGACAATGCCGATGTTATTTTCGGTAACATTGCTGATTTAAAGAATACTGATGTCGAAGTAAACAAACTACCGAGTGCATCAATGCTACTTATAAACGGAATTCATAAAAACAGTGAAAATATTAAGAACTGGGAATACATTAAAACCTTAGAACATGTAAGCGTATCTTTAGATTTGTTTTACTGCGGAGTCATATTCTTTAGAAAAGAACAAGTAAAGGAACATTTTAAAATACGGATATAAACCAGTAATTTTAAACTAAAGTAAATTTTTAATGAGCAGTAATACTATTTATATTACCCTGGGTGTCGTTTTCGCTATTTACTTAGCTATTCGTATTACCAGTAAAGGTAAATCTAGCGACCGAAAATCAAGAAAATTCATGGGAGATTATGAACGTAAAGACAAAAAAGAGAATTAATCGTTCAGAGTTTATATCGTAATAATTCTCAATATCTAGTATTAAATAATCTACACCTCTACTTTCTACAATTTATAAAATGAAAATATATACCAAAACAGGAGATGACGGCACTACCGGACTTTTTGGGGGCACACGTGTACCAAAGCATCATATTCGTATCGATAGCTATGGTACGGTCGATGAATTGAATTCTTGGTTAGGTCTCATTAGAGATCAAGACATAGACCCTATTTACCAACAACAACTTACTGCCATTCAAGAACATTTATTTACCGTTGGGGCTATTTTAGCTACCGACCCAGAGAAGGAAATACTTAAAAATGGCAAAAATCGCTTGAAGATTACCAAAGTAGGTACTATTGAAATTGAGTTTTTAGAACGAGTTATAGATGAAATGGATAGTCAATTGCCACCAATGACCCATTTTATTCTTCCGGGTGGTCATACAACAGTGTCATACTGTCATATTGCACGAACTGTATGCAGAAGAGCAGAACGAATTTCAACTTTATTATTTCAAAATGAGCCATTTGATAAAAATGTGCTATCTTTTATCAATAGGCTTTCAGATTATCTTTTTGTATTGGCACGAAAATTGTCTTATGATTTAAAGGCGAAAGAAATAAAATGGATTCCTAAAAAAAAGGACTAATAAATCTGTAATTTATTCGTTATCAATAAACAAATGCAAAAAAAAATTGAGAAAAAGATGAAATTTATAAGTAATTTCTTTGCTGTCTCGATTTAAAAATTACTTTTGCAAAAAATTAAAATCAAACAATTACTATGTATTGGACATTAGAATTAGCGTCTTATTTAAGTGATGCACCTTGGCCGGCAAGTAAAGATGAGTTAATAGATTACTCCATCAGAACTGGAGCCCCTCTAGAAGTCGTAGAAAATTTACAATCTATGGAAGAAGAAGGTGGCGAAATATATGAATCTATCGAAGAGATATGGCCTGACTACCCTACGGAAGAAGACTACCTCTGGAACGAGGACGAATATTAATATTCGATATTATAATAACTACAAAAAAGTCTCCTCGGAGGCTTTTTTTTTATGTAATTTTGGCAGGTTATTAGGTTAAACGGTTGAAAAAACAAGACTGGAATACCTTTTGCTATTTTACCGTGTCGAGCATATTTGTCGACTCTATAATAATTTGAATAGAATCTTCGTCATAAAAATGGCTGGGTAAATTTCATTTCTAATAGTTTAAAATATATGAGTTTCATTAATTCCATCCTAAAGGCATTCGTCGGTGATAAATCACAAAAAGATGTAAAGGAACTACAGCCTTTAGTAGATCAAATAAGATCATTCGAATCAAAGTTAGAAAGTCTTAGTCATGACGAACTTAGGCAGAAAACAATAGAATTCAAGAAGGTTATAAAAGAATCTATAAAAGAGAAAACAGACCAAATAAGCACTTTAGAAGAAGAGGTTAAAAACTCTACCGATATTGATAAGAATGAAGATATCTATACCGAAATAGATAGACTAAAAGAAGAGGCTTATACCATTTCTGAAGAGACCTTGAACAAATTACTACCTGAAGCTTTTGCTGTAGTAAAGGAAACTGCCAAGCGATTTGCCAATAACGAAACGTTACAAGTAACTGCTTCTGAGTATGACAGAACACTGTCAGGTTCTAAAGATTATGTCACACTTGAAGGTGCTAATGCCGTCTGGAAAAATTCTTGGAACGCTGCCGGTAAAGAAGTTACTTGGGACATGGTACATTATGATGTACAACTTATTGGCGGTATAGCCATGCACCAAGGTAAAATTGCAGAGATGCAAACTGGTGAAGGTAAAACCCTTGTGGCAACCCTACCTTTATATTTAAATGCTTTGAGCGGTAACGGTGCCCATTTGGTAACCGTAAATGATTATTTGGCAAAAAGAGATAGTGCTTGGATGGCACCTATATTTCAATTTCACGGCTTATCGGTAGATTGTATCGATCACCACAGACCAAATTCTGATGGTAGACGCGCAGCCTACAATGCCGATATTACTTATGGTACAAACAATGAATTCGGATTCGATTACCTGAGGGATAATATGGCGCATACGCCAAAAGATTTGGTGCAACGCCCGCACAATTATGCAATGGTCGATGAGGTCGATTCAGTTTTGGTCGATGATGCTCGTACGCCACTAATTATATCTGGTCCGGTACCAGAAGGTGACCGTCATGAATTTAATGAGCTGAAACCAAAGGTTGACGAAATTGTAAAAAAACAACGTCAGCATTTAACAGGTGTATTAGCAGAAGCTAAAAAATTAATCGCAGAAGGTGATACAAAAGAAGGTGGTTTTCTTTTACTTCGTGTATATCGTGGTTTACCTAAAAATAAAGCATTAATTAAATTCTTAAGTGAAGAAGGTGTAAAACAATTACTTCAGAAAACCGAGAATTTTTACATGCAAGACAACAACAGGGAAATGCCGGTTGTTGATGAAGATTTATTGTTTGTAATCGATGAAAAAAATAACCAAATAGAATTGACAGATAAAGGGGTCGATTATATTTCTGGAGAGCAAAATAGAGATTTCTTTGTGATGCCAGATATTGGTGGAGAAATTGCTAAGATTGAAAATCAAAATCTTGAGATAGAAAAAGAAGCTGAACTTAAAGAAGATCTTTTTAAAGATTTTACTATTAAGAGCGAGCGTATACATACCATGAGCCAATTATTAAAGGCTTATACCCTATTCGAAAAAGATACGGAGTATGTGGTCATGGAAAACAAAGTAATGATTGTAGATGAGCAGACCGGTCGTATTATGGACGGTCGTAGATACTCCGACGGTTTACACCAAGCAATTGAGGCAAAAGAGAATGTAAAAATCGAGGCGTTGACTCAAACTTTTGCAACGGTTACGTTACAGAACTACTTTAGAATGTACAGCAAACTTGCTGGTATGACAGGTACTGCTGTTACTGAAGCTGGCGAATTCTGGGAAATCTACAAGTTAGATGTAATGGAAATTCCGACCAACAGACCTATTGCAAGAGAAGATAAAAATGATCTTATCTACAAAACGAAAAGAGAAAAGTACAATGCAATTATTGAGGAAGTAACCAAAATAAGCCAATCAGGCAGACCTGTATTGATTGGTACCACCTCTGTAGAAATATCAGAATTGTTATCTAAATTATTGAGTGTACGTAAAGTACCTCATAATGTACTGAACGCAAAACTTCATAAAAAAGAAGCAGATGTAGTTGCCGAAGCGGGTAATGCAGGTGTGGTAACTATCGCCACCAACATGGCGGGTCGTGGTACAGATATTAAACTATCTGAGGCTGTTAAGAAAGCAGGCGGACTAGCAATTATAGGTACAGAAAGACATGATTCTCGTCGTGTAGATAGACAGTTACGTGGTCGTTCTGGTCGTCAAGGAGATCCAGGCAGTTCTCAATTCTATGTTTCTTTAGAAGATAACCTAATGCGTTTATTCGGTTCTGACAGGGTTGCTAAGATGATGGATAAAATGGGCTTGGAAGATGGTGAAGTTATTCAGCATAGCATGATGACCAAATCTATTGAACGTGCTCAGAAAAAAGTGGAAGAAAACAACTTCGGTGTACGTAAGCGTCTTTTAGAATATGATGATGTTATGAACGCGCAACGTGAAGTTGTGTATAAAAGAAGACGTCATGCATTACAAGGCGAGCGTTTAAAGCTAGATATTGCCAATATGGTCTATGATACCTGTGAGGTAATCGTAGAAAGCAATAAAGCTGCAAGTGATTTTAAGAATTTAGAATTTGAATTGATCAAATACTTCTCGATTACATCGCCTGTAGATGAATCAGAATTTGGTAAAATGACCGCTCAAGAAATTACCGGTAAAATTTATAAGGCTGCATACGAATATTATAATGATAAGATGGAGCGTAATGCTGCGGCGGCTTTTCCAGTCATTAAAAAGGTACATGAAGATAATGCCAATAACTTTGAGCGTATCGTAGTTCCTTTTACAGACGGAATTAAAAGCTTGAATGTAGTAACGAACCTTCAAGAAGCATATGACAGTAACGGTAAGCAATTGGTTACCGATTTTGAAAAAAATATCTCATTGGCTATTATAGACGACTCGTGGAAAACACATCTTCGTAAAATGGATGAGTTAAAGCAGTCGGTACAATTAGCGGTACATGAGCAGAAGGATCCTTTATTAATTTATAAGTTCGAAGCATTTGAACTTTTTAAATCAATGATCGAAAAGGTGAACAAAGATGTTGTTTCTTTCTTGTTCAAAGGAGAACTACCTTCTGAAAATCCGAATGCGATACAAGAGGAAAGAAACGTTCAACGTAAAGAAAATTTACAGACTTCAAAAGAGGAAATTCCGAATAGTGATGAAATGGCGGCACGTAGCAGAGCGGTTAGTCAAAATCAAGCTGAACGTCCTTCAGTTACAGAAACTATTACAAGAGAACAACCAAAAATTGGCCGTAATGAACGCGTTACCATTAAAAATGTTATGAGCGGTGAAAGTAAAACGGTAAAGTTCAAACAAGCTGAACCACTTTTACAAAATGGTTCATGGGTGTTAACCAAAGATTAAATTGTATAATAGTATTAGTATTAAAAAGGCATCCAATCGGATGCCTTTTTAATTTGCTCTTTCTAACGAGCTATGAATAAACATGATAGAAAAGAATGAAAATATTTATTCTATTTTAAGATCATACAGAGAAAACTATAATTAACAATTGATTTAAAATTTTTAACCATTATTTAGGTAAAAAAAATATGTAATTCAGAAAAATATTCCTAGTTTTTATCATACTAAAGCAGAAAATACTAGTATAATGATAAAAACATAATTAGATTTACATTACGTAATTCGTATATTTTATAGTACCTAAATAATATCTATGCCCGGATTTACCATTGACAAAGAACGTCTTCAGGATAAAACCAAACTTTTCTTAAGGGTAAATTATACCACAAGTATCATCTCGTTCCTTTTTGGAGCATTGTGTTATTTTGTTCTGAATATTACCCAAGTCATTCCATTTGTACTATTTGGCTTTGCCTTATTAAATATTATCAATTTACTGTATTTCAAAGTTCATAAGAACATTTTACCAACATTCAATATTTCATCAATTTTCGGATTGATATGCGCAGTAATTGTAACCTTGTATAGTGGCGGCATTCATAGTCCGTTCATATTTATGATACCTCTTATTGCCGTTGGTGGTTTCATTACAAGTGCGCGATATGGTAGAGTCTATCTGAATATCATTGTAGTACTCATACTTTTAGTTTTTTCACAATCAATACCTGAGTTTAGTTTTACAGAAAACGTAGTTCCAGAAAGCTCTAGTGCTATATTTAGTCTAGTTTCTGTTTTATTTTCAGTCTTTATTTTAGGTAACACTTTAGTAAAAACACTGTTGAAGACTTATAACGACATGTACAGATCCAAGAAAGATTTAGCGATACAGGTAAGCGAAAAACAAAATCTTTTAAAAGAGGTACATCATAGGGTAAAGAATAATTTACAAACCGTTTCTAGTCTATTAAGTCTACAATCGCGAAATATAGAAGCAGGACCAATGAGAGGGCTTTTGAAGGGTACTCAGAATAGAGTTATTGCGATGGCAATGGTTCACGAAATGCTATACATGCGTAACGATATTAGCCATATTGAGTATAAATCTTACGTTCAAGAATTGGGAGAGTATTTAATTCGTTCAATAAAAGGAAATGAAAACAATGTAGATTTATTAATAGATATTCCTGATATTAAATTAGGCATAGACACAGCGATACCTTTAGGATTATTAATAAACGAGACCTTGACAAATGCTCTGAAATACGGTATTGAAGGCGAAAATAATGGCGCAATCAGCATAAAACTACAGAAAGATTTAGAAAAAGAGCACTGTTATATTTTAGAGATTGGTGATAACGGAATAGGTTTTCCAGAAACGATCAACTATAAAAACACAAAATCTTTAGGGCTAAAATTAATTCATAACCTTACACGTCAATTAAGAGGAACCATAAAACGTGACAATTCTAAAAAGGGAACTAATTACATTATAAAGTTTCAAGAAATAAAGCAGCAATTATCTCCTGTAGCCTAAAGAATACCTCTCTTAAATACTAAAATCATTATTCCAATTTAAAGTTGGTTAACAGTTCCTATAATTTCTATTGCTTTATCTATATTTAAGGTAACTAACTCAAACAACCACTTTATGTTACGTAAATTACTTCTTACGACAGCAATGACCTTCTCTGTCATGCTAACGGTCAATGCCCAATCATTGCAAGGCGATGGTCCACATTCACAATTAATAATTAGGGGCGTTATGCTCATTAACGGTAATGGAGCACCACCACAAGGCCCCATTGATATTGTAGTTGAGAATAATGTTATTAAAGAAATTTCAGTTGTGGGCTATCCTGGGGTCGCCATTGATGATTCAAAAAGACCGCAATTAAAAGCGGGTGGTAAAGAATTGGACTGTACCGGTATGTATTTAATGCCTGGGTTTATAGATATGCACACTCATATTGGTGGCGATGCCCAAGGTGCAGATCCAGATTATGTATTTAAACTTTGGATGGCACATGGTGTAACTACCGTACGTGAAGTTGCAGGAAGAGGTATTGATATTGCTTTAGATTTAAAACGCAAAAGTGAGAAGAACGAAATCATAGCACCACGAATTGTTTCCTACACTGCATTTGGGCAAACAAGTAAATCATTCAATCCGCTAAACGATATTCCGATTTCTACTCCCGAACAAGCAAGAGAATGGGTTCGTGCCAATGCAAAAAAGGGAGCAGATGGTATTAAGTTCTTCGGAGCCGAACCCGCAATTATGGCCGCAGCACTTGATGAAAATAAAAAATTAGGTCTTGGCTCTGCCTGCCACCATGCACAAATGAGTGTTGCCCGTTGGAACGTTTTACATTCCGCCAGAGCAGGTCTTACCTCTATGGAGCATTGGTATGGTTTACCTGAGGCTTTGTTCGATGATAGAACAGTACAAGATTTTCCATTGGATTATAACTACCAAAACGAACAACACCGTTTTGAGAATGCCGGTAAATTATGGGCACAAGCTGCAGAACCCTATTCTGAGCATTGGAATAATGTTATGAATGAATTATTAGCGTTGGATTTTACGATGGACCCAACTTTCAATATTTATGAAGCTAGTAGAGATTTACAGCGTGCTAGAAGAGCTGAATGGCATGAAGATTATACATTGCCTTCTTTATGGGAGTTCTATCAACCTAGTAAAGTATCTCACGGTTCTTATTGGCATGATTGGGGTACAGAGCAAGAAGTTGCCTGGAGAAATAATTATAAACTGTGGATGACCTTTATCAATGAATATAAAAATAGAGGTGGTAGAGTAACCACGGGATCAGACTCCGGATTCATTTTCCAACTGTACGGGTTTGCTTATATAAGAGAATTAGAACTTATGCGTGAAGCAGGTTTTCATCCGTTAGAAATTATACAATCTGCAACCTTAAATGGAGCTGAAGCATTAGGAATGGATGACAAATTAGGTTCGGTGACAATAGGCAAATTGGCAGACTTCGTAATTGTTGAGGAAAATCCGCTTCAAAATTTCAAAGTACTCTATGGTACGGGAGCTATAAAACTGACCGATGATAATGAGGTGGTTCGTGTTGGTGGGGTAAAATATACCGTCAAAGATGGAATCATTTATGATTCCAAAGCATTATTGGCAGATGTTAAAAGACAAGTAGATGAGGCAAAAGCTAAAAGTAATTATACTATTAAGCAGCCTGGTATAAAAAATTAAAACTTACGCTTGTCTACCGGCACTTTAATTGGACGTACTTTTTTTTCGTTTTTTGAAGTAAAAGCAATTGTTGCAATAACGATAAGTGCTGGTATTATAATTGAAAGTAACATCATAATTTTAAATTTGAAAGGTGCTTCATTGCACCTTTTAATATAGGGCAAATATTATGCCAACTTACCGTATGACTTTTTGGTAGCAAATGCTAATTCTTTATTAACTCTAGCATTTTTGTATCTGTACAAACGTACTATTGACGTTTCAGTAGTAATTGTAATCGTTTTCTTGTTGCTAATATCGTTAAGGCTATCAACCAAAACAATACCCACTTCAGTAGCGTTAACTTTATCATCTGTTTGGGGTGTTTGTGCTATTGCTAATGCGCCAGCGAAAATTACTATTAGTGTGGTTATTAGTGCTTTCATATTGTAGTATTGAACAATGTAAAAGTACCTTGAGGTCTAAGATTAAGCATTGTGACCTCGCTGAACTGCTATAATTTTCGGCTAGTGTAAAAATCTGCGATGAATCGACAAAAAGTGTCGACAAACGGTTTTTGACCTAAAAACACCACACCGACTTGGTGTGTATTTCATCGGTATTTTTAATTTAGGACTTAATAGCTGTTAGCTAAAAACTGAGCAATATCAGACAGCTTTGCTACTAAAACAAAGCCTCAAAATGAATAGTTAATTGGGTTTAAAATTTGTGTCTACCGCGTTTACCGTAGTTCTTATCGCCACGAGTTTTAGATTTCGTATATTTCTTTTTAATAATGCGCTTATACGAACCACCTTGATTTTCCTTTTTATTCTTGTCAGACTTTTCATGAAAACTAGCTCCACGTTCATCTTCATTAATATTTAAAGGATTCTCGTGCTCTTTGTGTTTTGGTTGCTCGTCGAAAGTAAGTTGAGTTGCAATTTGAACATCATTAGGTAAAGGCAATAAATTGACTTTATAATCCATTAAGTCTTCAATGGCATCTTTAGCCTCTTCTTCTTGCTCTGTAAATAATAAGATTGAAGTACCTTCTTTCTCTGCCCTACCCGTTCTACCGATTCGGTGCATATAGTTTTCTGGATATATTGGCGTATCAAAGTTTATAACGTGAGATATCTCTTGTAGATCCAAACCACGAGCCATAACATCGGTAGTTACCAAAATACGGTTCTTACCTTCGTCGAATTGATTAATAGAACGTAGTCTATAGTTCTGTGTTTTGTTGGAGTGAATAATACAGATTTCTTCACTGAAAAATTCTGCCAACTCTTTAAACAATAAATCGGCACTACGCTTGCTTGAAACAAATACTAATACTTTATGATAGGTTTCTACATTCTGTAATAAATTCACCAACAAATTTACTTTCGTGTAAAAGTTAGGTGTAGCATACCCGTACTGGGTAATATTCTCTAAAGGAGTTCCACTAACTGCTATCGCAATTTTCTGAACACCTGTAAAGAAATCGGTAATGAACAATTCAATATCATCGGTCATCGTAGCCGAAAACATAATATTCTGTCTCTTTTGTGGTAAAAGCTCAAAAATGTTTACGAGCTGAAACCTAAAGCCTAAATCTAGCATTACATCGACCTCATCAATAACAAGTTTCTTTACTTGTTTTAACTGAACAGCCTTTGTTAAGATCAAGTCATATAATCTTGCTGGAGTTGCGACAAGAACATCTGTACCTAATGCCAAGGCATCTTTTTGGCGCAACATACTTTTACCACCAAATACACCCAGCACACGAATACCTGCATATTTAGCTAGTTTCTCTGCCTCTTCGACCACTTGTACCACAAGCTCACGAGTAGGTACAAGAATTATTACCTTAGGATGTATTTCTTTAGAAAAACTCAGTGTATTTAAAATAGGAAGCAGATAGGCAAATGTTTTACCGGTACCCGTTTGAGCTATACCTACAACATCACTACCACTCATTACAATAGGGAAAGCTTTCTTTTGAATTGGAGTAGTATTTTCAAAACCTAAATCTTCAAGTGCTTTTTCTAAGTTTCTAGATATCTTTAAATCGGTAAACAACGGCATAACAATCACTTTTGTAATTAAAGCGCAAAGCTATGTCGATTAGTTGACAAATCACGCTAAGTGAGGTATTTATCGGTAATTAAGTCAAAAATGACTTTTAAATCTAAAAGAGTAATGGGTATTTTATACTAATCATTCAAAATCCGTCTACTTTTTCCTGTAGATAAATAAAGAATAGAACCTAAAATTGGAAGAAATAAAACAATTAGAAGCCAAGTCGCTTTACCTTCGTTTTTGAATTTATGTCGTAAAACATCAACAATACAATATACCCAAACTAAAAGAACTATAATTAAAAAAGACTGCCAAGCAAATAGAGTAAATGAGAAGTCTTTCAGTATTTCCATCATCGTTTGATTTAATTAAATTGAGTATTCACTTAAATCATAAAAATAAATATAATTAAAATATTATATTTCAAATAGAACAGATTATTCTTATCTAATGAAATCAACTACACTCCTATTCGTATCAATATTTCTTTTATTAATATATCGACTTTCTGCCCAAGTGACTAATAAGACATATGATGAAGCCTTTAATGATGCCATTGCCAAACAATACCCAAAATACCACACAGCACTACTAAAAGTATTAGATGATTTTGAGCAAGAACTTATCATTAAAGAAGTATTTTCAGATGGTAGCTTTGAAAATTATGTCAAAGTCTTAACCAAAATAAGCAAGGATAGTACTTACAAAGTAGTTAGCGAATATGCAATCGGTGATTCCGTTATAAAAATATCTAAACACTACAAAATTGATTATATGAGCATCTTGACATCAGATGAAGTTCTAAGTTATTCTGATAATAATGCGAAAAATTTACTTTTAAACGAAAAATCTTCAGCAATTGCTATGAAAAATGGAGGTTTGACTTATTCTGACTATGCATCTATTTTATTGGAAGTATATGACGAAAGGGACTTTCAATTACCTATTATCAAATTAAAAATTTTCAAATTTATAGACCCAAATACAAATGGTAGATGGTGGTTTTATTATTAATCAAAATATTATTAACTCTCCATTTGTAAGATACATTCTGAATTTATTTTACGTATATATCGAAAGAATATACCTTTAAATTTAGAGGTATAAACAAAATAAAAAAGGTGTATTTAATAATGAGTAGAACTGACATAAATGTTTGTTTTTTTTACTCAATATTACCAGTAACTTATTTATTACTATCTAAATTCTGGTCGTAAATTTTCTTACCACCAACATATGTCTCCAAAACCTTCACAGTTTTTAATGTCGTTGGTTCAACTTGAAGTACATTTTCGCTCAGAATAACAAAATCTGCCAACTTGCCTGGTTCTAATGTTCCTTTTATGTCTTCATCAAATGAGCTGTAAGCAGCATCTTTTGTATACGCAGTTAATGCTTGTTCCACATTAATTTTCTGTTCAGGAACCCAACCATCACTATTATTTCCATCTAATGTGCGTCTGGTAACCGCTGCGTAAATGCCATATAGCGGAGAAGCAGGTGCTACTGGCCAATCGCTACCAAATACCATTGTCGTATTTGCATCTAATAGAGATTTAAAAGCATAGGTGGTTTTTATACGTTCTGGACCAATAAGTTCTTCTGCCCATCTACCATCATCAATAGCATGATAAGGCTGCATACTTGTTATTACATCTAGTTTAGAGAATCTAATGATATCTTCTATATTTAAATGTTGCGCATGTTCTATTCTTAATCGTCGGTCATGCTTGCCGTTATTTTGAACTACACTATCATATATATTTAAAATAGTACTGTTTGCTCGATCACCTATAGCATGAACGGTAATTTGTAATTGCTTTTTATCGGCACTAGAGATCCAACTATTTAAACTATCTACATCGACAATAAACAGACCATTATCATCTTGCTTATCTGAATACGGTTCATCAAAAGCTGCCGTATGTGACCCCAGAGACCCATCTACAAAACCTTTCATGAGTCCATTTTTCAACCACTTTATATCTTTTGTATCCTTAGATACTGTTTTCCAATACTTAAGAGGATCGGCAGCATAAACTCTTACCTTCAGTTGTTTATTAGAATTCATCTTATCTAAAATCTTGTAACCACCTAAACTATCTACATCATGTACGGTGGTTACGCCCTGAGACACTAAATAATCTTGCGCCGCATTTAATGCTTCTTCCTTTTCAGAATCTGTAAGCTTTGGTATTTTGTTCAAAACTAAATACATAGCTTCACTCTTAAGAATACCGGTTGGCGTTCCATCAGCATTTTTAACAATTTCTCCATTTTCTACATCGGCACTATTTTTATCTATACCTGCAATTTTGAGTGCTGCAGAATTGGCTAAAATCATGTGACCATCCATTCTATAAATAGCAACCGGATTATCACCTGTAAATTCATCAATCCAATCTTTATTAGGTAGTTCTCCTCCCCAGAGGGTATGATCCCAATTACCTTCAACAATCCACTGACCAGGTTTTATCTTTTTAGTAAACCCAGAAATTCTATCGATAAATTCCTGCTTTGTACTTACATCTCTTAATTGCACACTTAAAAGGCTATTACCTCCCATTAATAAATGCACATGAGTATCTATAAATCCTGGTGTGATGAATTTTCCTCCTACATCCTTTATCTCAGTATCTGAGTCTTTAAACTTATGAATATCATCTAAAGAGCCAATAGCCAAAATAGTATCTGCCTTTACAGCCATAGCCTCGGCTTTTGGAGAATCAGTATTACCTGTCCAAATATTGGCATTGGTTATTATCAAATCTGCTTTTACACTATCAGTACTACAAGAGCATACTAATAACGTAATCACCAATAAAAAAAATAGTTGCTTTTTCATGCTATTAAAGGTAGAAAAGTAAGAATGTAATTGTTAGAATTTCCGTTAAAAACACCTTCTTAATTACCTTCTTTTCTCAATACCTGTAATGGCGGACTATTCAAGACCCCTCTACTATTCATTAAACCGATGGCAAGAACCAATAGCGTAATTCCCGGCAACACCACTAAAAATGGTACCCATGAAGGAACAAATGGAGTGTCAAAAATAAAATACGCCAGTAAAAAGCTACTTAGTAAAGAAAGTAATACTCCTACTCCGCTACCCAAAACACTAAGAAAAAAATACTCTAAAGCATTTATCTTTAATATTTGTTTACTCTGAGCACCAAGTGTTCTTAGTAAAACACTTTCACGAATTCGTTGGTATTTACTATTTCTAACAGACCCTATCAACACAATGATACCGGTAAGAATACTAAAGAAAGCCATAAAAGATATGACCCATGAAATCTTATCCAATATATCTTCAACTAACGTAACTACCTGTCTTAAATCTATGATAGATACGTTAGGGAAATTTTTCACCAACTCTCGTTGTAGATCAGCTGAAGACTTTTTATCTGGTGCATTTGTGGTAACCACATGAAACTGGGGTGCATTCTCTAATACTCCTTTAGGGAAGACTATAGAAAAATTGAGCTGCATACGTGCCCAATCTACTTGACGAATATTACCCACTACCGTAGTCATGAGTTTACCTTGAACATTGAATACTAAGGTATCACCAATAGTTACTAAAGCATCATTTGCTACATTATCCGCCAACGAAATAGGAATCACTTTGGCATTCGGGGCAATCGTAGGTATCCAATCTCCTTCCAACAACTTTTCAGAACCAATCATAGAATCTCTATACGTTGTTCTAAACTCATGGTTAAGAATCCATTTATTTACTCGGGTGGTAGTATCTAATCGAATATCATTAACCTCTCGATCTTTTATACGCTCTAAACGCATGGTAACAATCGGTATGTTATCTATGACAGGCAATCCTTTCGGAGTAATGGTGTTCGCTACAGCATCTCGTTGATCCGTCTGGACATCAAATAATATCAAATTTGGACTCTCTGCACTAGCTTCGAAGGAGGTTTTTGCAAGTAGAAAATCCTTTGTAAAATATAATGTACTGATTAAAAATGTACCAATTCCAATAGCTAAAACTAATACTACAGTTTGATTATTTGGTCGGAATAAATTCAATAAGCTTTGTCTGGCTGCAAAGCTCCAAGACTTCGGAAAGTAGCTTTTTATCAAACGCATAAAAAGAATTGACACTCCCGCTAAAATGGAAAATGTTACCAAAATTCCTGCTACGAAACTCAATGCGAAGGTCCACCTACCCAATAAATAATAAGCGAACAATAGTACAAAAAGAACGATGGCAACGACAACCCAAATTTGATAAGGTCTAGCCTTTTTACTAGTATTTTCTTGCACACGTAATACCTGTAAAGGCGAAACAAACCATGTATTTATTAATGGCGACAAGGCAAATAAAACCGACATGCAAACACCCAGCAATAAGCCGACAAATATCGCTTGAAAAGAAGTTGATATTTCTACTTGAAAAGGTAAAAACTCTTGAAGTATAAGCGGAAAAGTTTGTTGCAAAAGCAAGCCTATTACCGTACCTATGAGTCCGCCTAACAAGCCCATTCCTGCAATTTGAATCAGATAAATTAAAAACGTTTGCTTTCGTGTAGCCCCTAAACATTTAAGAACTGCAACTGCTTTTAGTTTCTCTTTTATATAGATATGCACAGAGCTGGCAATACCTACACACCCCAACAGAAGTGCAATAAAGGCTACCAAATTCAAGAACCTACCTACATTTTCATATCTGCGACCTAATCGTTCGCTAGTATCGATATGGGTATCCATGTCTGCATTTTCAGCATCTAATAATGGATCCACTTTTTTACCAAGTGCTTCTAAATCTGCCTTATCATTATTGAAATAGTAATTGTACCCCAAACGGCTACCACGCTGCAAGAGTCCGCTTTCTTCCATAAAACGAAATGGTACAATAATAGGTGGTGCAGCTATCGCACCGATACCTGTACTACCCGGTGCCGTGATCAACGATCCAACGATAGCAAAGGTGGTTGTTCCCAATTTTACACTATCGCCTGGTTTTAAATTATATTGAAGCATTGCGGTGGCATCGACCAACGCCCCGCCTTTTTCTAAATATTCTTTTGCAGCCGAGGCAGGTTCAGTTTCTAACTCACCATAAAAAGGATAATTACCTTCAATAGCGCGTACCTGCACCAATTTTGTAGCTAGACTTTTGGGGAAGGCTGCCATCGAGGCAAAATTGACCTCCCTAGCATCATAACCACCTAAAGAATCCATCAATTCAGTAACACGCTCATTTGCCGGCTGATTACTATCCATAAGAAAATCGGCACCCATGAGTGCTTTTGATTGTAACCCAATATTATCTTTAAGATTATCACTAAAAGATTGAATAGATACCACTGCTGCGATACCTAAAATAATAGATGCCATGAATAATAACAGTCGTTTACCGCTGGCTTTGCCATCTCGCCAAGCCATTTTCAACAACCAATTAAAACCGGCTTTTGGTGTTCTTTGTGTTTGATTCAAGATATAGAGGTGGTTTCGTTTATTACTATTTTACCACCCTTAAGTCGTAATACATGTTTATTCAGGTTAGCCAATTCTAGATCATGGGTAACAATTACCAATGTAGTACCCATCTCTTTGTTAAGGTCAAATAATAATTTAATGACCTTTTCGCCAGTTTCCTCGTCTAAGTTACCCGTAGGTTCATCAGCAAAAAGTATAGAAGGCTTATTAGAAAATGCTCTTGCCAAAGCAACCCGTTGCTGTTCACCACCAGATAATTGAGATGGATAATGATCATGACGATCCCCCAAACCAACTTTATTTAAAAGCTCCATAGCATCTTTAGAAGCATTGGCAGCACCCTGTAATTCTAAAGGTACACTTACATTCTCTAAAGCCGTTAATGTGGGCAGTAATTGAAAATCTTGAAAAATAAATCCCACTTTTTCATTTCTAAGCAATGCACGTTGATCTTCATTTAATGCGCTTAAATCTTCCCCACAAAGTTCAATCACTCCCTCGTTTATTTCATCTAATCCGGCACAGAGTCCTAACAATGTGGTCTTGCCACTACCTGACGGACCAACAATAGCAAAAGTGTCACCTTCTTCAATAGAAAAAGTAATATCATCAATTACTGTCAAATTTTTAGATCCGCTTGAATACGTTTTCTTTAGATTACGTACGTTTAATATCTTTGTCATAAATCATTTTGGTACAAGACAACAAAATAAACAAATGATTTTGAATCTAATCAGGTAAGACTATGTTGAAAGTATTAAAGTTTCGTTATTTTTTATTGGTGTTGTTATTCGTTGGATGTGGAGAAAGTACAGAAAAGAAAAAATCTGACACCCAAACAGAAGCTGTAAGTAGTGTTGAAAAGGAAGATATTTCTGCGGATGATAGCGTGATTTTGTTCTACGGAAACAGCCTTACCGCTGCTTATGGCTTAGATACAAAGGAAGGTTTCCCAAATAGAATTCAACAACGATTAGATTCTTTAGGCTTGGATTACAAGGTGATAAATTCCGGATTGAGCGGAGAAACTACCTCTGGAGGGTTAAATAGATTAGACTGGGTGCTAAATCAGCCGGTAGATATTTTTGTTTTGGAATTGGGCGCCAATGACGGATTGCGAGGAATACCTATTACAGAGTCTATGAATAACTTACAGGAGATGATAGATATGGTCAAAGGTAAAAATTCGGAAACTCAAATAATTTTGGCAGGTATGCAAATACCGCCAAATATGGGTGCAGATTATGCTTCTCAATTTAAGATGATGTATCCTGCATTGGCAGAATCGAATAATATACTATTGATTCCCTTTTTATTGGAAGGTGTTGCCGGTATTCCGAAATTAAACTTAGAAGATGGAATTCATCCAACTGAAGAAGGGCAGCGAATAGTAACCGAAAATGTTTGGGAAATTTTAAAAACTATCGTGTTACCTAAAGGGGGAACAGAGGTAACTGAAGAACTTGTAGAAGAATTAAACTAAGCAAAAAATACTGTTCGTACTCTTATTCTAAAAAGTAAGGCTTGTTTAACTCTTGCATTTTTGACTTTGAAAAACCTTGCAGCTGTTTGAAAACCCTGAGCGTTTACATCAGATTTTATTGTTACATCTGCCATGGGCATAACAATAGTCTGTACTTTGATGTCTGGTGACTTCGATTGTGCTTGGGACTGGGTTCCCAAACAGATAACAAGGAATAAAAAAATAATTGTACGCTTAATAAAGTAGGTGAATTTGGTTTATAGATAACCATCTACTTGTAAGTAAACGTATTTCGAATTCGATAAGAGGTACGATTTTTACGATGAAAAGTTTACTTTTCGATGTATAACTTCTTTTTGTAGTCCGTTTTCCTACAAAATAATCTTCCGCTAGACCCCGAATTTGTGCAGTTCATCGGGTTAATAAACTTTTTCTTACAAAAATTAGATATTGATAATTGGAGTGACTACAGGAAGGTAGTTTTTAAAAGAGAATTGAGGTTAGAGAATAGAATTGAGAAAATAGATTTTGGTGGTTCGTTGTCCGTTGTCCGTTGTCCGTTGTCCGTTGTCCGTTGTCCGTTGTCCGTTGTCCGTTGTCCGTTGTCCGTTGTCCGTTGTCCGTTGTCCGTTGTCCGTTGTCCGTTGTCCGTTGTCCGTTGTCCGTTGTCCGTTGTCCGTTGTCCGTTGTTCCAAATAGAAAATTTAGCAAAGCTAAATTTTCTATTTGGAACTTCTATTTTCTTACTTTGTACTTTGTACTTCGTACTTAATACTCTTCTCTTAATACTAACAAATTAAGCCATCTTAGGTTTATTCGCTTTAGTTAAGAAGTTTAAATCTCTTTTGATTCTTGAGTTTTTGAATTTGTATAATCTAGCAACTTCTAAAGTTGAAGATACCCCCAAAATTAGGACAGTAAATTAAGTTCAAAAAAAGAAACTTAAATTTACTGTAATGACACGAAGAAAATTCACATCAAAATTCAAGACTAAGGTAGTTTTAGAAGCTCTGAAAGAGCGAGATACTATTCAGGTTTTAGCTCAGAAGTTTGACATTAGCCCTCAACAGATTAATCTATGGAAACGAGAATTTGTTTCACAAGCGGAATCATTATTTGATAAGGTTAAAGCATCAAAGAAGAGCGAATTGGAACAAAAGGAAGACCACCTTTTAAAAGTTATTGGTCAACTTAAAGTGGAGAATGATTTTTTAAGCAAGGCCTTGCGATAAAACCTTTAAAAGAGCGTAGACAAATGATAAGCAAGGGTCATTCAAAACTTAGTATATCCAAACAATGCAATCTTTTATCGGTACACCGTTCAGGACTCTATTATAAACCTAAATCAGAGAGTAGTTTAAATTTAGAGCTTATGCGATTAATGGATGAGCATTACACACATTATTGTTTCAAAGGTGCCAAACGTATGCATACTTGGCTTACAATGGATAAAGGATTTAACGTTAACCATAAGCGAATAGAACGCTTGTATTACGATGTTATGGGGTTACGTGCAGTTATGCCAGGCAGGCAGACCTCAAAGAGAAACAAGGCTCATAAAACCTATCCATACCTACTCCGTAATTTGAAAGTAGAAAATCCTAATCAAGTATGGGCAACCGATATCACCTATATCCCCATGCAAAAAGGATTCATGTACTTGACGGCAATTATTGATTTGCATAGTAGGTATGTTTTAAATTGGTCTGTATCCAATACGATGGATGCACAATGGTGCGCTGATACATTACAGCAAGCAATTACACTTCATGGTAAGCCAGAAATCGTTAATACCGATCAAGGAAGTCAATATACTTCTGAAGTATTTGCAAGCACAGTGCTATCTAACGATATTAAATTGAGCATGGATGGAAAGGGAAGAGCTATTGACAATGTGTTCATAGAACGCCTGTGGAGAAGTGTTAAATACGAAAGTATTTATTTAAACCCACCCTGCTCTGGAGTCGATTTATTCAAACAATGTAAATGGTACTTTAACTACTATAATAATGAAAGAAGACATCAAGGAATAAAAAATCAAATACCTTTTAAAAGGTATTTGATTAAACAACTGAAAGCCGCGTAATTAATATAAATAGAACTTAAATTAGGCTATTTACTGTCCTAATAAGTGGGGTGTCATCAAGTAGTATTAGCTTCTACTTCATATGTTGTTTCAGTAACGATGCTCATCTCAATAGTTTCAACTTTAACTTCTTCAGTAGTGTTCTGTGCTTGTGCTGTGAAGCTTAAAAAGATGATGAAGATTGTTGCTATTATTGTTTTCATGACTTGCGTTTGTTACAATAATAGAACGCCGCAGGCCTTGTTTCACTAGGTGATGAATCGCTGAAAAAGCCCTAATTCTCGTTACTTGACATAACTTCAGATGAAGTGTAAAATCGAATCGATAAACGACAACACCGCTAAAAACACCTTACCAATAATTGAGGTTTTTAAACGATATCGGAAGAGATTGTACAGGCTCTAGAGTCAAGTTCAAAATTCAAGTTCAAGTTCAAGTTCAAGTTCAAGTTCAAGTTCAAAAAAAAAGAAAAGAGAGGAAAGAGGAAAGAGGAAAGAGGAAAGAATATAGATGTTGGTTGTTTGCTTTAACGCTTCGTGTTTTTTAGTATTAAGTAATAAGTATAAAGTACTAAGATATTACGTTAGTAATTGCTCTAGTAATTCGCTTTACTAAATACGCTATTTTCTCTTTTGCAATCTAGTCCTACCGATTTTACAATTCGTAACAAGTCTATTTTCTATACTCTATACTCTATACTCTATACTCTATTTTCTATTTTCAATATTTCCAACTTCAGACTTAATACTTCGTACTTACTACTTTGTACTTACCTCTACTTACTTTATTATAACTTTAATAGCACATTAGGATCAGGGCAGTTCTCTTTATAAAAGGATAGTTGCCCTTCAGCGCATACACCTAGGTAATCACCTATGTTACCTTCTAAATCTTGAATAATTTGAAAATGAAGGTGTGGGGCGTAGTTTACATTAATATCAGGTGTACCTAAAGTTGCGAGTACATCTCCGGCTTCAAAAGTCCTTCCTATATATAGGTCTAGTAAAGAATCTACAGCTAAGTGACCATATAAGGTATAAAAGGTAATTTCATTTAAAATGTGCTCAAGAATAATAGTTGGTCCGTAATCACCAATAGTATTATTGTTTTTAAAGCTATGAATCTTTCCGTCTAATGGCACAATGACCTTTGTACCTGCATCACACCAAAAGTCAATTCCCAAGTGAATATTACGAAAAGGTTTACTGTTAGAGGTAAAACCTTCCTTATCACTATATAGATTTCTTTGTTCTAAATATCCGCCGTAGGCAATAACACCTTGTTTATTTTCAAGCACGCCATCAATATAAGATTGACAAACGGAATATTCGGTGATATCTAAATCATTCAAATCTTCATTATATATAGATAGATCTAATGGTACATATAATTCAGATGAAATAGTGGCATCTAAAATATAGATAGTTTTTACAGCGTAAGATTCTAGGGCTTGAGCTAGTGTATTCATATCTCAAAAATATAGTATCCTTTACTATCGTTAACATTTTTTAACCATTTTCCTCGTAAGGTCTTTGTAAATTACCTACAAATTGCTAAAAGAAAATTGTTATGAAATTATTACAAATCACTTTATTGGCCTGCGCGACAATGATTGCTACCAGTTGCCAATCTAAAGTCAAAAAAAATATCATTTCTGAAAATACAGAAATGGGTGAAACACAACACGAAGAGGTTGAGGAAGAAGTAAAATTGAGTCCGCAGCAATTAAGTACATACGAAACCGCTTATTTTGCCAGCGGATGCTTTTGGTGTGTAGAGGCTATTTTTGAAAGTGTAAAGGGTGTTAAAGAAGTTGTATCTGGTTATGCTGGCGGCCAACAAAAAAACCCTACTTATGAAGAAGTTGGTTATGGTAAAACTGACCATGCAGAGGCTGTTGAAGTTTATTATGATCCAAATGAAATTTCTTTCACCCAATTGGTTCAAGTATTCTTTGGTTCTCATGACCCAACTCAATTAAATAGACAAGGTCCCGATCGTGGTAGACAATATCGCTCGATCGCTTTTTACAAGAATGAAGAGCAAAAGAAAATCATTGAAAATTATATTCAAGCACTTACTGATAAAAAAGTGTATGATAATGATCCAATTACGACAGAAGTTGTACCTTATACTATCTTTTACAAAGCAGAGTCGTATCATCAAGATTATGAAAAGAACAATCCTAACAACTCATATATAAGAAACGTTTCTATACCGAGATTAAATAGATTTAAAGAAAACTTTGGAGATTATCTAAAGAAGAGTGCCCATTAAAAGATCTCCCAAAATATTTTATATAAAAGCATCCTACCTAGGATGCTTTTTTTGTGCAACAGACTGTACAATAATTACTAAGCACATCAGTTAACCTAACCATAAGTAGGTTATTCATATTTGATTATATCTTATCGCCACTTAAATAAGTACTATTAATCTTACATAACTTTAGAAAATGGTATTTTTGAACTATAGATTCCAAACTAGTATTATGAAATGGACTATTTACCTTTTACTTCTTTTAGCCGTTATTTCATGTGCAGAAGTTAAGAACAAGAAAAATTCTCAAGCAACCCCTGTTTCTTATATTAAAGATGCCCCTACCTTAGATGGTAGAGCTATAGAAAATTATTGGAATTTACTCGATTGGAAACCAATCGACCAAAATTGGATCGGCGGCCCATTTGATCATGATGATTATAATGGCAGGTATAAAATCGCTTGGAACGAAGACGGACTCTACCTTCTTCTAGAAATAGTTGACAATACTATTTTAGATAAAACCGAAGACCCATTAAAACTTTGGTGGAACGATGACTGTGTTATTGTTTATGTAGATGAAGACAATTCTGGCGGGCAACACCGGTTTAACCATAATGCATTCACTTACCATGTAGCTTTAGATGGTAATGTGGTTGACTTAGGTGTAGACGAAAAGCCAACGCTATATAACGATCATATTACCTCTAAGCACCAAACAGAAGGTAACACCACGTATTGGGAAATGCTTGTAAAAGTGTATCCTAGTTTGTATAATGATGAGCCATCAATAAAGCCGGTTGTACTTACCGAGAATAAAAGAGTTGGTTTTGCACTCGCCTATGCAGATAATGATAGTAGTGAAGAGCGCGAGAACTTAATCGGTTCTGTATTTGTCGCAGGCGAAAATAAAAACAAGGGATGGATAGATGCCAATGTATTTGGAACCTTAAAATTGGTAAAATAATTATTGCAGCACTACCTCACTATAATCTGATGTGATTACCACAGAACGGTTGCTATTATTTTTCAAGTGATACCCTTTATGAATTGTTGTATTCCCATTCTTAGTTTCTACTATCTGTAAACCTGTTGGTAATTTTAACGTTGAAGAGTTGCCCTTTACATAAATACCGGTAGCCACTTTTGGTAATCTTAAATTAAGTTCGCCATTCTTTACGCTTACATCTAAGGCTTCAAAATCGTTGCCAATCTCTAAAATATGCACTGTACCAAAGTTGTTTTTTACAAAAGCATTTTTCAGAAGTTTATTTATAGTAACCTCTGACGAAGTGGCTTGTAATTGTAATTCAACCACCTCGGACAATGAAATTTCTTCTGAATAGGAAGTGCTTAGTTGACCGTAATTCCATTTTTTAACTGTTACCGGAGTATATGATGCAGAAACTGTAGTTTCTTTCCCGTCTATAATAGCTGCCCAAAGGCTTGAATGCGAAAGGTTCGCATTCAAGTTTTTGGTATTCTCAGCTAGTTTAACCTCACCGTGGCGTACATCCATTTTTATTCTGGTTGACTTGGGCAAGCTAATCTTTATAGTCTTTTTAATTTTAAAATTCTTTTGTTCTCCTTCATTTGAAAAGTAAAATACATTGGGTACATCTGCTCTATCTTCTCTAGAAGAACTTATAAATGTTCGAAGCTCTTCTCTTTCTTTCTCTGCATGAGCACGTTTCTCTTCTAATTCTTCTAGTCTCTGTTGTAAATCTTGATTACGTTTTTCACGTAATTCGGCTTTTTTCTCTATAAATTCAGCTCGCTCTTCATTATGCTTCTCAATTATTTTTTCACCCTTATTTGCATACTCCTCCATACGCTCAGCCCATTCTTCTAATCGTTTCTGGTGTTTTTTATCAAAACTTTTCTCAAAATTCTTTTGCCATTTTTTCATGTACTTATCTCCATCCTCTTGATACTCTTCATAATCAAATTTAAACGCATCTGTTAATGGTAGTGGTGGCATTTCTGGAAAAGGAGCTATCTGAGGTACACTTACTACAAACGATGCAATTTCAGGAACGGCTATTCGCATACCGCCGTGATTAAAGCTATTTTTAGAATCAAAACTTGTAAAAAAGTCATTATTCTTAGATTTTGAAGATATTTTAATTTCTTTGCTATTACCCATAATTTCTATTGGGCTATTCTTAAAATAGTTTTCAGCTTCTTCTTTCGAAGCTCCTTCTAGGGTAATGGTGGCTGTGATAGCCACCTCGTCTTTATCCCAAGTTTCGAATTCAATATCAGCGTAACTGGTATTGATGTTTATGACAGCGTCTTCTGCTACAATAAATCGTTCTTGAAATGTTTTACGCTCTTCTTGCGCCAAAAATGCGGTAGAAGTTAAAAGTGTACATGCAATGATGAGTTGCTTAGATACTGTTGTCAATGATCTGTTCATTTTTTGATAATTTTAATTCGGTTAACTTTCTTTTTAATTTCTGTAATAATTGTAATCGTAACTGTAAATTCTCTATTAATGCGGTTATAGTTTGGTCGTTAGGTCCTAATTCTTTTAACTCATTATTTAAAGTTTTGTATTCCAGGTTTAAATTATTGAGTTGTTCCATAAAACTATCAATCAACTCTTTAGTATCTGGCGACACTTCTAGTTTTGCCAATTCTAAATTAATATTGGCTACATAATAGCTTTCTACCTTTTTCAAATCCGGAGAAAGATCCCCGAAAGTGAATTCAGATTTATTATCCTCGTCTGGGGTAGATTCTACTACAACTGGCGAATTATCATTGTTGTCGTTCAAATACAAATACCCAAAACCAATACTAAAAAGCACTGCTATCGAAGCTGCAATTTTCAACCACATTCTAGTGGGCTTTTTTTCTTCTGGTAATGATTCTTGTAACTTCTTTAAAAATCGTTCTTCATGATCTGTTTTAATAGTATGTATTTGTTCCCGTTCTTTTTTGAACATTTCCCTAAGATCCTGTTCCATATTTATTTCCTTTTAATAGTTCTTTTAAATGACTTTTTCCTCGTGATAATCTTGTTCTGCAGGCAGATTCAGAAATTTCTAATACTTGAGCAATCTCTTGATGATCATACCCTTCTACCAAAAACATAAGCACCACGTATTTGTATTTATCCTGTAACCCATTAATAGCACATCTAACATGTTCAATGCTAATAGTAGCAGACACATTCCAATTATCATCTTCTGCAACCACTTGCATATAACCTTCGTCTAACGAAACCTCTTGATCTTTCTTTGCTTTTAAAAAATCAATACTTTGATTCACAACAATCCGCTTTAACCAAGCTCCAAAAGTTACATCACCTTTAAACTGATGTATTTTTTGAAAAGCTTTAATAAACGACTCCTGTAAAATATCTTCTGCATCATCTCCATTTTTCACAAATCGCATGGCTACAATGTACATGCCATCGCAATATTTACGATATAATTGCATTTGTGCCGTACGGTCATTTGCCTTACATTTCTCTACAATAGCGCTTTGAAACATGAATTAATTAGATTGGTTTTGGGTCGTTGTTATAATAAGGACGATATAAAAAATAGAATGTGGCAAAAATTTTTATTTTTACAGAATACTATTAAATCTTTTCATTGAAACAAGTTACAATTTCAAATGCCTATTTGACCTTAATGGTCCTTGATTATGGTGCCACCATTCAAAAATTACTTGTTAAAGGTGCAGATGGTGAGTACACTAATGTCGTGGTAGGTTATAACCACCCAAGTCGATATCGTTTAGATGATAATGTTTTAGGCGCCAGTGTTGGTCGCTATGCAGGTAGAATTTCTAATGGCGGATTTGTGATTGACAGAACTAGGTATGATTTATTTCAAGAGGATGGAGTTCACCTACATGGTGGCAAAGAAGGTTTTCATCAAAAATATTGGATCATCGACGAGGTAGACCAAAGCGATAAACCCTTCATTAAACTTACCTATGCAAGTAAGCATTTAGAGGAAGGATACCCTGGCAACTTAAACGTAAGCGTTACCTATAAATTAATGAATAACGCGTTGCAGATTATTTATGAAGGAATGACGGATAGAAGTACGGTGATCAACCTTACCAATCATTCTTATTTTAAACTAGATGCCAACCCGTACATCGATGATTATGAATTACAATTGAATTGCCCGTATCGATTAGAGACAAAAGAAAACTTACTGCCTACTGGTAATATAATACCCGTACGTAAAAGCGAAAACGATTTTCTTTTACCAAGAAAAATAGGAGTACAACGTTTAGATACCATATTTATAAAGGATGTCGGTAATGAAAAAGTTGCAGAATTACAATCGAAAACGTCTGGTATAAACATGAAAGTGTATACCAACCAACCTGCTTTGGTAGTATATACTCCTGCAGATTTTCCGGGTATATGTTTTGAGGCTCAAAATTACCCCGATGCACCAAATCAGCCAGATTTTCCTAAAAGCCTCTTAAGACCTGGTGATATCTACAACAACATTTCTATCTTTAAATTTGATTTAGGCACACCGAGTTAACATATAGTTTAGCATTTCGATTCTTTACATGAAACTATTAAAAAAGCTTATTATAGGTATTGTAGTAATCGTAGCACTCGTTTATCTAGTAGCTATACCTTACATACATAGTGAAGCCAAAAAATTCAGTCCTTCAAAAACAGCTCTTTTAGATTTAAAAGGCAGCGAGTTAGAGGTAGATTATTCTAGTCCGTCAAAAAAGGGACGTGTTATTTTCGGAGAATTGGTACCCTTCGGTAAAATATGGCGTACAGGTGCTAATGAACCCACCACTTTTACCACTACCCAGGCAATACATATTATAGACAAGACACTGCCACCGGGCAAATATTCGCTTTGGACAATACCTAATAAAGATAGCTGGCAGGTAATCTTTAATACTAAAATACCCGATTGGGGCGTAACCCGCGTAGATGGTAACCAAACCACGCACGAAAGTAAACATGATTACTTAATGGTTGAGGTACCGGTAAAAAAATTAGAAGAACCCGTTGAAGACTTAGCGATACAATTTGAGATTGTTATAGAAAATCAGCAAACACTAGACTTTTTAAGTTTAGCTTGGGATTCTACCAAAATTATGGTTCCTATTTACAAATAGTACCTTTATGCAAAACTTGCATATTTTAAGTTGTTACAATGAATTTAGCTAAACTTACTACATCAGATTTTCTTGAAGGCATCTATGCCAATAACGTCGCTATTGTAAGTAAAGCCATTACTATTGTAGAAAGCACAAAACCTGAGCACCGTATAATCGCTAATGAGATTATTGCCGGCTGTATTGCCAAAAAACATGATACTATAAGAATCGGAATAACCGGTGTACCCGGGGCAGGCAAAAGTACTTTTATAGAACAATTTGGTGGTATGATTACAGACTTAGGTAAAAAAGTGGCAGTACTTACCGTAGATCCTTCTAGCAGCAGAACAAAAGGGAGTATTTTGGGTGATAAGACACGTATGGAAGAGTTGGTCAAAAACCCCAATGCCTATATTCGACCTTCAGCTTCGGGTTCTTCTTTGGGTGGTGTTACCCGAAAAACTAGAGAAAGTATTCTTATACTAGAAGCCGCGGGTTTTAATTGCACTTTAATAGAAACTATTGGTGTTGGGCAAAGCGAGACGGCAGTTCATGACATGGTAGATTTCTTTCTATTATTAAAATTAGCTGGTGCAGGCGATGAACTACAAGGCATAAAAAGAGGCATTATTGAAATGGCCGATGCAATTGTCATTACAAAAGCTGATGGAGATAATATAAAACGAACAGATTTTGCGAGAATGGAATTCACCCGCGCATTACATATGTTTCCGCCGAAGGAAAATGGCTGGACTCCTGAAGTGCTGACTTGCTCCGCCATTGAAAATAGAGGCCTAGATAAAATTTGGCAATTGATAGCTAATTACTGTGATAGCATGAAAGCATCCGGATTTTTCTTAACTAATCGACAACAACAAAATGAAAATTGGCTTATTCAATATCTAGAACAAGAATTATTGTCCGAATTTTATCACCATCCGAAGACCAAAGAAATGCTACCTCAATTGAAAAAAGAAGTTATTGCGGGTCATACATCACCATTTTTAGCTGCTGAAAAACTATTGAAAGTCTTAAAAACGAGCTAAACGGTTATCGATGTTACTACGATTCGAGTACATCTTCTTTAGTATAAAAAACATAACTTTGCATCGATTTCAAAAACAACCCAATGCAACCTGTTACCACTTCTCTACTTTCGGTCGTTGTTCCTTTATATAACGAGCAAGACAACGCGGCTCTTCTTACACAGAAAATCCACGAAAGCTTGGTTGGCTACAATTATCAAATTATTTACATCGATGATTTCTCGACCGATAATACCAAAAAAGTAGTAAAAGCACTTAAAGATGATAAGGTTCATTTAATCGAATTGAAGAAGAATTATGGTCAGAGTCTAGCATTGGCTGCAGGTTTTGATTATGCTGAAGGAGAGTATATTATTACGATGGATGGTGATTTGCAAAACGACCCATCAGATATTCCTCAAATGCTGAGCTATGCCGTTAGCGGTGAATTTGATGTTGTAACCGGTATTCGTCAAAAAAGGAAGGATTCTTTAGTTAAAAAAATTCCCTCTAAAATCGCCAACTTCTTGGTTAGGCGCGTTACCAAATTAGATATTAAGGACAATGGTTGTGCCTTAAAAGTTTTTACCCGAGATATTGCCAAAGATTTAAACTTATACGGCGAAATGCATCGGTTTATTACCCTATTGGCATTTCTTGAAGGTGGTCAAATTAAGCAAGTACCGGTAAAACACCATGCACGCCATGCAGGGGTTTCTAAATACGGATTAGAGCGCGTTTTCAAAGTAGTGGCAGATATGATGCTATTACTTTTTATTCGTAAATACTTTCAACGCCCAATTCACCTTTTCGGTATCTCTGGTTCTTTAATGATTATGGCAGGTGTTTTTATTAACATTTATCTTATGATCATAAAGTTCGGTTTTGGGAAAGATATTGGCACAAGACCTTTATTGACAGTAGGTATGATGTTCATTTTTGCTGGTATTCAATTATTTACAATAGGTATCGTAATGGAGTTATTAATTCGTACTTATTATGAATCTCAGAACAAAAGACCGTACCGCATTAAAAAAATAAGCGTAGGTGGCGAAGTTAAATAAGAAAGTAACTACCACATTAAAAGTCCTTATCAGTGCTGTTTTAATTTATTTCATTTTTACAAAAATCGATGTAACTGAGATAAAAGACATCTTGATAAAGAGCAATCCGCTTTACTTATTATTAGCTACTTTTTTATTTATAATTTCTAAGTTTCTTGGGGCAATACGCCTAAATCTATACTTTCATCAACTTAAAATTATGCTTACCAATAAGAGTAATTTTGAGCTGTACTTATTGGGTATGTTCTACAACCTATTTTTACCCGGCGGTATTGGTGGCGATGCATACAAAGGTTACATTCTAAAGAAAACCTTTGACATAAAGACTAAAAAAATAGTTAGCGTATTAGTATTAGACAGATTAGGTGGGCTATTATTACTGTTCATTTATGCCTGTAGCCTTCTTGCATTTCTTAAAATAGAATTACTAGATGGTTATCGGTGGATGTTCATTGTGGCCATACCACTATCGGTCATTGTATTTTGGCTATTAAATAAGAAGTTCTTCAATTTTGTATTACCCATTTTTTGGAAATCGACCGCATTATCTGCGTTGGTGCAATTGGCACAGTTAATTTGTATTTGGTTTATTTTGCTTGCCCTGAACATTGAAATGAATCAGATTTCATATCTCATCATATTCTTAATCTCATCTATAGTAGCGGTAGTACCTTTAACTTTAGGTGGCATTGGTAGCCGAGAAGTAACTTTCTACTATGGCGCTAAGCTCTTAGGTCTAGATCAAAGTATTTCGGTAGGTATTAGTGTGTTGTTCTTTTTAATTACCGCCTTAGTTTCGCTTATTGGCGCTTGGTATCACTTTAAAAAGGTAAAATTAGAACTGGCACAAATGACTACTCAATAACCAAGTACCTGTTAATAAATATGCAGCAAATGCATCTTATTAACGACCTTTTTTCGAGTATTCGGATTCAAGAATTTACCCTGAAGCCGTGTAATTCTAAACTGATCTACAGAGATTTGAGAATCCCAATCGAAACCTTTATTTTCTAGCATACGCATTTCATCATCATTTACATATACCCAAATATCTTTTTGATTTCTTAATAGAGCGGGCGTAGTAAGCTGAACAGGATGTTGATTATAGAAATCTAACGACCAACTATAATCTTTACCCACCTTATAAATACGATCCACAGGAATATCTTTTTCAGAAATAATTTTTGCCATTGAAGACCCACCTTGGTAATCTAATAAATTCGGATAAAAATGTAAGTTTAAAACGGCATTTAAAAGTAACGAAGCACAAACAGACATGGTCACTAATTTTACATAAGGCCCTTCTCTTTTTAAAGCATAATAAATTATAAAAATGCCAGCTAAAATCAAGACAACATAGGCAACAATACTTCTTAATTTAAAAACATAGAAGCATATTAACGCCGATGCTATAAAGACAATGCTCAATACAAAGTATTGCCCTATCATTAACAATTTTATCGTTTTTGCTTTATCTGTTCTATATAGGTTATAAATATATGAGGCAGTAATTACGGCAAACAGCGGAATGGTAATATTCAAGTAATGTGGCAGTTTAAACTGCGCAAAACTGATTATAACGAAGATGAGCGTAATACCACCAATGGTCAAAAACTCAAAACCAGGCTCATATCTAAATTTGATTTTCACAAAGCCCTTTACCTTATTATAGAATGCAGTAATTCCTAAAATTGTCCAAGGGAGAAAGACCCATAAGAAGGTATGAAAAAAGAAAAAGTAATCGCTGCTGTTCTTACCGATACCTTCACCACTTAAGCGCTCAAAACTCTGTTCCCAAAAAATAAAAAATATTCCGCTACGATTATCTTTTCCACGAATCACCTTTTCGGGGTGCAAATCGAACTGTAGGTAATAAGCATATAACATTGGAGTTATAGTTACGACAAACACCAAAAGAGCCAATAATACTTTCCAGCTAATAAAAGCCTTCCATTTATTGGTATAAAATAGATGACATAGAATAGGCAGCCCGATAACCAAAAGTGCAATTTGGCCTTTAGTAGAAAAAGCAATACCCGCTGCAAATGCGCCAATAGCTATGGCAGAAGCACTACCTTTCTCTATATACTTTGCTAGCTGCCAAATTGCTAAAATGCTGAAGCCCGTTAAAACTGCATCTGTACGCACATCTATAACCCCTAATACAATAGTCTGTGCAGTCATGAAAATCAATGCAGACAACTTACCAACTTTCTGATTATAAAGTAGACTACCCAAGCCGTAACAGCTATACGCCGCCAACAAGGTTGCTAATATGCCGGGTATTCTATAAGACCATTCATGAATACCGAAAATCTTATACGATAACGCTGCCAACCAATAATGCATGTGCGGCTTATCTAAATATTCTTCAGGACCTTTAAACAGGCTAAAGAAATCATTCTCTTGTACCATACGCATTGCCATTACAGAAAATTGCGCAGAATCATTTTCGAATAGCGTTACAAACATACCTGCAACGTATACTAAAAAAATCAAAAGAATTAAAAACCAATACCTTAGATTAGATATCATAGGGAAAATTTGCGAAGTGCAAATATAAATAACTTTACAAACAACCAGCCGAATAACGAGCCTATAAGAGCACCGGTAATAACATCAAGCGGAAAATGTACACCAAGATATATTCGACTATAAGCAACCATAGCTGCCCATAAGACTAAAAAGACACCTAAATATTTAAGTCTTGATTTTAAAATATTCCCAAAAAAAACAGCTAATGCAAAAGAATTGGACGCATGTGCAGAGAAATAACCGAATTTACCGCCGCAATAACTTTTTACCAATCGCATGTAGGGTTCAACTTCTGGATCATGGCAAGGTCGTAATCGAGCAACGCCATACTTAAAAAAATTACCTAACTGATCGGTAACCGTTATTAAAAGAGCAACAGAAACTAATAGCACCACCGTTTTTTTGCCTCCATATTTCTGAAAAGAAACAATCAGCAAAAAAATGTAAAGCGGTATAGCGCTAAGCTTATGGGACAGGAATAGAAAAAAATTATCCCATTGTGGCGTACCTAGTCCATTGAGGTATAAAAAAACATCTTTATCTAACTGTAATAGCTCTTGAAGCATAATTTAATCTTCGTATCTAGATACTTCGCGATCATAAAAAGCGGTAGCAGCAGCGATTAAGGTTTCTGCCTCTTCTTCTAATTCTTTTTCATCTTCTTTAGAAAATTCTTCAAGCCATTCTACTTCATCATCTTCAAGATTGATTATAAACCTTGGAAACTCGGTATGCACTACAAATATTGCTGTCGGATAATCTGTATTATCACCCAATAAAAATTTCGGAAATTCCATAAAAAATGTACTATATAAAGTTGAACTATAGTGCAAATAGCGATGACTAGACCGTTATTGTGCGATTAGTTTTTTGGTTAAATAATTAAATCGAAGATACAACATAATAGCCGACGCCGATAAACCGGTAAGCAAGCCTATCCATATTCCGGTACTTTTTAAATCTGTATGTAGGCACAAGTAATAACTTACTGGAAAGCCAATCATCCAATACGAAATAAATGTAATTACAGTGGGTATTTTTACATCTTGCAATCCGCGTAAAGCACCCAAAACGACTACCTGTATACCATCAGAAATTTGAAAGAAAGCTGCCACCAATAATAGTTCGGCAGCTATAATCAACACTTCGGTATTATCTGCAAAATTGGTCATATCATCAATATCTAAATATAGCGACGGAAACCAATGTCTACCTAATAAGAATAGTGCTGCAAATACAATTTCCAATAAGAATGTCAATAAAAATATAGACTGTGCAATACGTCTAAGCTCTTTAAAATTCGCTAATCCTTTTTGGTTACCAACCCTGATCATCGCGGCAATACCCAGACCCATACCGAACATAAAGGTCATACTACTTAGGTTGAGGGCGATTTGGTTCGCGGCTTGTGCATTTTTACCTAAAACACCACTTAACCACACTGCAGAGGTAAAAATACCGACCTCAAAAAACATTTGCAATGAAGATGGAAAACCTAGTTCGATAATCTTTTTCATTACCGTTTTTTCAATTTTTTTAAAATTGAATCCGGTTACATAGTACTTAAACTTCTCTTTCGTTTTTAAAATGAACCATAGATAGAGTACCATGAAAATTCTGGAGACCAATGTACCTATAGCTGCACCTACAATACCCATTTCTGGAAATCCGAAATTACCGAAGATCAAAAGGTAGTTTAAAACTATATTGATAATGTTGGCTACTATAGTGGCATACATTGGGTATTTCGTCTGCGACAACCCCTCAGAAAATTGTTTAAATCCTTGAAAAATTATAAGTGGCACTAATGAAAAAGCAACCAAATCTAAATATGGCAATGCCAATTCTACAACCTCAATAGGTTGCTTCATTACATACATTACCGGTTTTGCCAATAAAATAACTCCGAATAATGTCAACCCTAAGACCGTACATAATACCAAACCATGCTTTAAAGCACTTTTGGCATTTTCTTTATTACCAGCACCATCAGCTTCTGCCACTAGAGGAGTAATTGCGGTCGAAAAACCTATACCTAAAGACATGGCAACGAACACAAAGCTGTTACCTAAAGATACCGCGGCCAGTTCTGCAGTACCCAATTGACCTACCATAATATTATCTGCCAATTGCACGAAAGTGTGCCCTAACATTCCTAAAATAACAGGAACCGAAAGTTTAATATTATAGCGAAATTCTTTGGTGTAATTCTGTAACAAAACTTAAACTAAATTTTTTGCAAAGGTACCGTTAATTGAACGATTTATTCACTTCATAAAGAGGTTTAAAGAAGGCTGGTCTTCAATTTATTACGATTATTGTGCTGAAGATAAAATTATAAAAAGGTATGTTATACTTTACGATTATCTCAAAACATAAGCTCAAATAAATAAGTATAAAAAAGAAGAATTAAAACAAGAATCGTAATTATAACTATTTAATTTTCAATATTATAAATAATAAATAACTCTTAAATACACACAACAAATCGAACCATTGGCACTTGATTTTTGTTAAACTATACACTTTAAGAATACTAATATGTAGTACCGTGTCGTTATTAACTACAAACACACCAATTACCATTAATTATTAGTTTTATGAACCAAGATCCATTAGTTTGGATTATCGACGATGACGATATATCTAAATATGTAATGAAGCGATATCTCAATCAATTATCGGTAAAAAATATTATCGGTTTTCCAGATTCACTTCAACCGCTGAAACTTATTCAGGATAATTATAATTCTAATGAAGAATTACCTGATATCATTTTCCTTGATTTGCACATGCCGGTATTAAACGGTTTTCAATTCATCAAAGAATTTCAAGATGTAGCGATGAAAATCGATAAAAAGATTAAAATCATTATGTTGACCTCTTCAATAAATGCAGAAGATGTTGACCATGCAAAAACGTTTCCTGAAATTTCTGACTATTTCATAAAACCGATAAAACATAGAGACCTCTCTAGAATTTTAAATGTAGAATTAAAACACTAAAAATTATTCTTTAGTTTTTGCCTCATTCCAAAATATATCCATCTCTTCTAAGGACATATCTTTAAGTTCTTTGCCAATTTCCTTTGCCTTAACCTCAAGGTATTGAAAGCGTTTTATAAACTTTTTATTAGTTCGCTCGAGAGCGTTTTCGGGATTTACCCCAAGAAATCGTGCATAATTAATCATAGAGAAAAGTACGTCGCCAAATTCCGCTTCAATTTTCTCCATGTCTCCTGCTTCTACTTCTACCTGTAACTCAGCCAGCTCTTCTTGTACTTTTTCAAACACCTGTTTAGGTTCTTCCCAATCGAACCCAACACCAGAAACTTTATCTTGAATTCTATTTGCCTTTACTAAAGCAGGTAAGCTCTTTGGCACTCCCTCAAGCACACTTTTCTTTCCTTCTTTTAACTTGATCTGCTCCCAATTTCTTTTTACATCTTCTGCATCGATAACTTTTACATCGCCATAAATATGTGGGTGCCTATTCACTAACTTATCGCAAATAGCATTAGCAACATCGGCAATATCAAAATCATTGGTCTCTGACCCTATTTTTGAGTAGAAAATAATATGTAGAAGCACATCGCCCAACTCCATCTTCACTTCATTGAGATCATTATCTAAAATAGCATCACCAAGTTCATAAGTCTCTTCTATGGTAAGGTGTCTTAACGATTGCATCGTTTGCTTTTTATCCCACGGGCACTGCTCTCGCAACTCGTCCATAATGGTCAACAACCTATCTAATGCCTCTAATTGTTCCTTTCTGCTATTCATTGCTACAATTTTTACAAAAGTACGCAACACCAACTTTACGCACTAAAAATGCTGTTTAGTTTTCGTACATTTAAAATCACAATCTTATTTGAGACCATCAGCATTTACTCAAGCGGATTTTAGATAGTAAAAAAGAATCAAACAGCAACATTGTAATCTATACCAATGAATACAAGAAGAAAGTTTATTATAAATACCGGGTTATTAAGTGCAGCTACTGTATTACTGCCCCAAATAACAATGGCGACTACTAAAAAATCTAGCTATGGTGTTCAGTTATATTCGTTCAGGACCGACATGCTTGCTAACCCTATGAAAACGTTAGAGAAAATCGCTAACCTTGGGTTTAAGGAAATTGAAAGTGCCGGATCTTCAAAAGGGTATTATTATGGATTGACGCCCGCACAAATGAGAACGGCTTGCAAAGATTTAGGTATGAAACTTACAAGCGGTCATGTGCATTTAGATGAAAAGTTTGAACAAACTATGGCAGATGCGGTAGCTTCTGGTCAAGAGTATCTTATTTGTTCTTCGCTACCTAGTGATGGTCAAACAATTGATAATTATAAAAAAGTTGCAGAGCAGTTTAATATTGCTGGCGAAGCATGTAATAAACTCGGATTAAAATTCGGATACCATAACCATGAGTACGAATTTGAATCTGAAAACGGAGAAGTACTTTATGATGTGCTTATGGATAATACGCAAAAAGAATTAGTTCATATGGAACTAGACTTGGGCTGGGTAGTTGTTGCTGGTAAAGACCCTTTGCGATATTTTGAAAAATACCAAGGCAGATTCCCGCTTTGGCATTTAAAAGATATGGATATGCATGAAAAAGTAAGTACAGAATTCGGTAAGGGTATACTAGATGTTCCGTTAATGCTTGAAATGAAAGAACTATCTGGTGTTCAACATATTTATATAGAACAAGAAGAATACGCAAGTACCCCTTTTGATAGCATGCAGCACAACATGACCTATTTAAAAAACCTTTAGTCGCACCTATGAAATTTTATATAAAATTTATTCTCACATCTTTACTTTTGACAATTGTAATCTCTTGCAAATCTCAACAGAGACCTTTGGTATCTGATGGGGCACAGCTTGTGCAAGTCGCTAATAATTTCAGCTTTACCGAAGGCCCGGCATCAGACAAAAATGGTAATGTATACTTTACCGATCAGCCGAACAATAAAATTCTGAAATGGAACCACGCCGACAATTCTATAAGTACTTTTATGGAATCGTCAGGTAGGGCAAATGGTTTGTATTTCGACAATGATGAAAATTTATTGGCCGCTGCCGATGATGAAAATGAGTTATGGCGAATTCATAAAACAGGTGAAATTGATACCTTAATTACTGATTTCGAAGGCAAGAAATTAAACGGACCCAATGATCTTTGGGTCGATTTAAAAGGAGGAATCTATTTTACAGACCCTTACTACCAAAGAGAATACTGGACAAGGACAGAAGCTGATATAAAAGAAAAAAATGTCTACTATATTTCACCAGATTTAAAAAACATCTCAATAGTAGCGAAAGGGCTAGCACAACCTAACGGAATAATTGGCACCCTAGATGGCAAAACACTTTACGTTGCAGATATAGGTGACAAAAAAACATACTCCTACTCCATTCAAGAAGATGGCAGTTTAAGTGACCGCACACTTTTTACAGACATGGGCTCAGATGGTATGACCATCGATAACAAAGGCAATGTTTATTTAACAGGTGCAGGTGTTACCATTTTCAATTCGCAGGGCGAACAGTTAAAGAATATACCCATCAATGAAAACTGGACAGCCAATGTTACTTTTGGTGGCGAAAATCAAGATGTTCTATTTATAACTGCAATGGGGTCGGTGTACACTTTGCAAATGAATGTACATGGTGTTAGATATTAGATTTACAGCTTGGTAAATTTTCTATTTAACACACCTGGCAATTCTTCATTTACACCTTCAGTTAGAATAGATGAATTTAAAACCATAGTACTAAAATTAGTTGCGTTTAAATCAAGCACACTACTTTGAAAAGTCCACTTACCTGTGAAGGTATCAGTTCTACCACAACGAATAGCATAAAAATCACCGGTTACGCTGGTAATATCTAGTGCTACCATATCAAGATCCCAAGTGCCGTCTGCATTAATTTCTAATGTGCCGTTTAGGCAGTCGAGCTCATCTAACATATTATTAGAAGCAGTACCATCTTCATTAACATCTTGGGCTATATTCACATTTATTTCAGTTAACATATAGGTGCCAATAACCAAGGCACTATCATCAGTTGTAGCATCGCCATCATCAGAGGAGCAACCTGTAAAAAGTAGCACTAGACAGGTAATAAAATAAAGGATATATTTTCTCATGATACTATCAAAATAGGTTAATTCTATATGAAAGGTAGTCAAAAGATGTTGCCATAACCAGGCATTCGATAATAATAAATTGATAAAAGCAGTAACCTTCTCAAAGTATTCAAATGTATTTTTCAAAGACACTATATTGAAATTCATATAATTACAAGGCAATAATTGTCAATTACTCAACAAAGGGTTTTATTTCTTATTAATTCCTTGATTTTAATTATCTTAAACGACTTAAAATCCAACCAAACTATGATTACATACATTTTTGAATTTATCGGTACTGCAATGCTAATTCTTATAGGGAATGGCATTGTTGCGAACATTGTATTAAAGGGAACAAAAGGAGCCGATGCCGGGTGGACGGGCATTTCTCTTGCATGGGGTATTGCCGTATTTATCGGTGTGTACATTTCAGCCGATGGCAGTGGCGCTCACCTTAACCCTGCAGTAACGGTAGCTCTTGCCGTTGCCGGAAAATTTTCTTGGGCAGCAGTACCAGGTTATATAGTCGCACAAATATTAGGTGCCATGATGGGTAATCTTTTAGTATGGCTTAATTATAAAAAACAATACGAAGCCACAGAAGACATCGATGCAATTTTAGCCACCTTCTCCACTTCACCAGCTATTAAGAGTCCGTTTTGGAATTTGATGACCGAAATTATTGGAGCCTTCGCACTTGTATTCGGTGTATTCTATATTGCCGGTGGCACCATGGGTGACAGTGCAGTTTCACTAGGGTCGTTAGACGCGCTACCAGTTGCACTATTGGTAATGGGTATCGGTTTTGGCTTAGGCGGCCCAACGGGTTACGCCATTAACCCAGCCCGTGATTTTGGTCCGCGTTTACTACATTCAATTCTTCCTATAAAAAATAAAGGAAATAGTAATTGGGGTTACGCATGGGTACCAATAGTAGGACCAATAATTGGCGGAGTTTTAGCTGCCTTGGTATTTATGCTCATTGAAACAATTCAATAAAATTTACAACTATGAAAAGTCTTATTTTACTTATCTGCATCTTTACGTCTATGACTGTACTTGCCCAAAAAATGGTAAACTTACAATATGAAACAAATGCCGATGTAAATTGGTCGACAGCTGAAAAAGAATATTACTCAGATATATGGGAAACAAATGTGGTAACCAACGTGGCTATACCTCGATTAGAAGTTTTTGAGGCAGATCAGCCAAATGGCACGAGTGTTATTGTTGCCCCTGGTGGCGGACTTTACGGTTTAAGTATTAATAGTGAAGGTAGAGATGTTGCGAAATGGTTGAACAATCGTGGTATTACAGCCTTTGTTCTTAAATATAGATTAGTACCCACCGGTGTAGATGGCATTAAAGAAATTACAGATGAGAGCACTAACGACCCGGCGAAGATCGGGGAAAGAGTTGCTCCCGTTTTACCACTTTCAATTGCAGATGGTCTTGCAGCAATTACTTATGTAAGAACAAATGCAAAGACTATGAAATTAGATCCAAACAAAATTGGGTTCATGGGCTTTTCAGCTGGTGGTGCAGTGACTATGGGTGTTACCTTTAACTATACCAAGGCTACTAGACCAGATTTCATAGTACCTGTTTACCCTTGGATGACAGTTATTGGTGAATATAAAATTCCTGAAGATGCCCCGCCAATGTTAGTAATATGTGCTTCAGATGACCCACTTGGACTTGCCAGACCAAGTACTATACTGTATACAGATTGGGTAACTAGTGGAAAAAATGCAGGTATGCATATGTATTCTAAAGGAGGACATGGTTTTGGAATGAAAAAACAACAATTAGCTTCTGATAACTGGATCGAACAATTTTATGCTTGGGCACTTACAGAAGGTTTAACAAAACTAACACTTAATTAGTAAGCTAATCAGTCATATTTGCATTTATGAGTAATTTCAAGATTTCATTTTTAATAACGGTTTTTCTACTTTCAACAAGTAATTATTGTATTTCTCAAACAGAGAATATCTTCGCCGAAGAGGTAAAAAATATTACTCAGAAATATGATACTATCTGGGATTCAAAAAAGGAAACGATAGTCTTCACCGGTAGTTCTAGTGTTCGTTTATGGAGAAAATTAGAACAAGAGTTTCCGAACCATCAAATTGTAAACAGCGGATTTGGAGGTTCACAAGCATCAGACTTACTAGTATTTACCGATGAATTGATCTTATCCTACAATCCTAAAAAAGTATTTATTTACGAGGGTGATAATGACTTATGGGCAGATAAAAGACCTGCAGATGTTCTTGATACGACCGCAGAGATCATCCGTCGAATAAAATCTAAAAATCCTGCTACCGAAGTTATCTTGATTGCGGCAAAGCCAAGTATCAGCAGATGGAAGATTCGAGGAAAATATAAAAGGTTGAATAGAAAAATGGAACGTTTTACCAAAAACGACCCACAATTATATTACGTAGATGTTTGGAAACCAATGCTAAACAAACGAAAGCTAAAAACCGATATATTTATTGAAGACGGCCTGCATATGAACCAAAAAGGTTACGATATTTGGTATGAAGCCATGAAAGATTTAGTAAACCAACACTAATTACACTACACAATGAAGACCTTTTGTATTCGAAGTCTATTTTTTGCAAGCTTAACACTATTATTAATTGCTTGTAGCGAAGAGAAGAAAGAGCGTATTGCAATGCCAACTACAGATTTATCTAAAGCTAGCTTAATACCCAAGCCGTTAAAGACCATACCAACAAACTCTGCTTTTGCATTGGACCAGTTTACGGCAATCTACACTTCTAAAAACGCAACTGGTTTTGAAGAAGTCGGTACTTTTTTGGCAACTAAACTAAAAGAAAAAATAAATCTGAGTATACCTGTAAATACTGAAGGTGCGAATACCATAGAAAGAGTTATCTACATTAACCAAAGCGATAGTACCGATCTGGCATCACCAGAGTCATATCAACTATACATAAATCAAGATTCAATTATTATTAACTCTAACACCGCAGAAGGCGCTTTTAGAGGTATACAAACGCTTAGACAATTAGTACCCCTAGAAAGTAACGACACATTGGCTTTGCAAAAAATTTGGCCAGTACCATCTGGGAAAATTATTGACAACCCTAATTTTGCATATAGAGGTTCTATGTTAGATGTTGCACGACACTTTTTTAGTGTTGATGATGTTAAAAAATATATTGACCTACTATCTTACTATAAAATAAATGTGCTGCATTTGCACCTTAGTGATGACCAAGGTTGGAGAATTGAAATAAAATCGTGGCCTAAACTTACAGAAGTTGGCGGCAGTACCGAAGTTGGCGGCGAATCTGGCGGATTCTATACACAAGAAGATTACAAAGAAATTATACGTTATGCCGCTGAAAGATATATGACTATTATACCTGAAATTGATATGCCCGGTCATACCAATGCAGCATCTGTATCTTACCCGTTCTTGAACGGTAATGGAAAAACTCCGAAGCTATATGAAGGTATGCATGTTGGCTTCAGCACCTTTGATACGCATAAAGATACTGTGTATACTTTTATAGACGATGTAGTTAGAGAAATCTCAGCGATAACTCCCGGTCCTTATTTTCATGTTGGTGGCGATGAAAGTCATGTAACAAAAAAGAAAGATTACATCTACTTCATTAATAAGGTAGAGAAAATAGTACAGAAGCATGGTAAGCGAATGATCGGTTGGGACGAAGTTGCCATTGCCGATGTAGATTCCACCTCAATTTCTCAGTGGTGGGCCAGCGAAGAAAATGCTAAAAAAGCAGTAGATAAGGGAATGCAAATTATCGTTTCACCAGCTAAAAAGGCATATTTAGATATGGAATATGATACACTATCTAAATTCGGATTACACTGGGCGGCATACATACCAGTTGATACTGCATATATTTGGACACCCGAAGAATATGGCATACCAATGGAAAATATTCTAGGTGTTGAAGCACCACTATGGTCAGAAACAATCAGCAATATAGATGAGCTTGAATACTTAGCTTTTCCAAGAATTATTGGCTATTCTGAATTAAGCTGGAGTACAAAAGAAAATAGAAACTGGGATGATTATAAAGTACGATTAGCAGACCAAGCACCCTTTCTAGACAGAATGGATGTAAAGTATTACCCTTCTGCGCTTATCGACTGGAAGAAGAGCGACTTTACGTATGAAACCATAAAGAAGGACTAACTACCTATAAAGACAATTAAAAAGCCTTGATCTAAATACATCAAGGCTTTTTTATTTATAAATCATAAGATTTCAATTTTACCTTGGATAAAATAGTATTTAAATATTGAAAATTTATTGGTTTTTCTAAGTACTCAATGATATTAGGGTAGCTATCTGCCTTTATTTTATCATCTCCCCTAAATGAAGAAGTTGTAATTACAACAGGTATCTCTGAAGCTAGGTTTAGTTCATTTAACTTATTAAGAAAATCCCATCCGTCTAAAACAGGCATATTAATATCCAGTAAAATTATATCAGGGGAGATATTGGTCTTTAAATAATCAAGTCCTAGTTGACCATTTAGGGCAATAGAAATGTTTTTATAGCCAAATCTCTCGAGGTTTGTTTTAGCAATAAAGTTCGTTACTTCGTCGTCTTCAATTATTAATATTCGTATCATTTTGTGGGGTTTTAAATGGTTTGATTATTTGTTTTAAAAAATTATTATAAACTCTGTTCCTTTATTTACTTGACTTAATACATCGATTGTACCTCCGTTTTCGTTAATTATGGTTTTCATAATATATAATGAGACACCTAAACCATCAACATGGGTATGCAGACGTTTAAATAAGGCGAAAATTTTATCAGAAAATTCTTGTTCAAAGCCTAGTCCGTTATCTTTGAAAGACAATTGAACTCTACCATTGACATCTTTTGTTTCAATTTTGATGCTTAGCTTTCTTTTAGGGTGTCTATACTTAAGCGCATTTGACATAAGTGTTTGAAGTACACCCTCTAGTTGCATTTTATTATAATTGATTGAAGGGCATGCCGAGTAATCTTCTTTTATAATTGTTCTATCTTTTATAATTTCTTTAGAATAACTAGTTTTTAATTTACCAACAACCTCTGAAAATTCTAATGTGGTTTTAGGTGCCCCAAAATTAGACTTTGTAGCAATCACCATATTTAAGCCTGTAATCTTATCGCACATTACTTTAGTGACCACATTCATTTTTTCAACTATAGGCATTACCTCATTAAAGGTAATATCAGATTCTAAAGCCATTCGCAATAGGCTCTTTAAATTCGTAAGCGGGGCTCTTAGATCATGTGCTGCTACAAATGAAAAATCTTCTAACTCTTGATTTTTCTTTTTCAAATTTTCATTAACTTCTGTTAATGAGGTTTGTGAGCTTTTTAATTTTTGTATCACATCGATAACATTCGTTACATCAAGTGTTGTTATACCTAAGTAATCGCCAATTTTAAATGCCCTTGACATAAAAGTCATCTCAGTAAATTCACCTTTAAACAATAACTCATCAAAACCTATTGGTACGCCTGTTTCTATAACATTTTTATAAGCATCGTACCGCTCAGTTCCCTCTAAATAAGGGAAAATGTCCAACAAATTTTTACCTATGAAATTTTCTTTAGAAATGCCAATGGTATTAACACCAGCTTGATTTACATCAACAAAGTTCAGATCGCGATTTAAAATCACAAATGGTGAATATGCATTTTCGAAAAAAGCACTTTTTAATTCACAATCAATGTCAAATTCACTAGTATTCATATCATTCAAATTTTGTTAAGGCTATTAAGCTACACCACAAATTTGCAGCATTTAATATCTTATTTCAATTGATATATGTTGGATAAGAGAAAGGTGTAGATGAATGACAAAAAACTGTAGATGAACAGCTTAAGCAATAAAACAAAATTGCTTTACTATTAGGTTTGAAACAAAAAAAAGCCCTAAAAGGGCTTTTTACATATAGTATAAGAGAAAAACTATTCTTCTTCAGAACCTTCTTCACTTGTTACTTCTTCGCTAGAAAAGTCGGTTATTTTATTATCGGTCAAAATATTATACCATTGTATAACCTTTTTAATATCACTAACGTAAACACGATCTTCATCATAATTAGGTAACACTTCAAAAAAGTATTCTTCTAATTTAATTTTTTCGTCTTTATGGCTAATTGAAGTTTTACCGCCTTCTTCTTTTGTTTGAATTTTTTGAAAAACCTCTCTTAACGGAACCTCTTCTTCAAGCGTATAAATTGCGATTTCAGACAGTACACTTACACTACTACGTAGGCTAACTGTTATTCTTTTTGCATCTAATAAAGATTCTGCTACAAAACCTGTTCTGGTTTGGGTAATTAATTTATACAAACCTGGTTTTCCTGCAACAGATAAAATTTTCTCTAAACCCATAAACTCTTTTAAAATTTCAGAAAACAAATATTATACTTTTCTATTAATAATGGAGGCATTTTAACGTCCTTTTTTCATTGCAGGAAATTTCATGCGATAGTCTACACTAATCTTACCTTTAGAAATATTGGTTAATCGACCTTTTAACATTCGTTTCTTTAAGGCAGATAATTTGTCTGTAAACAACACCCCTTCTATATGATCGTACTCATGTTGTATAACTCTTGCCAGTAAACCATCGAAGGTTTTAGAATGTTGTTTAAAATTCTCATCTAAATATGTAATTTTAATAACACCTTTTCTGCTTACATCTTCGCGAACATCGGGTATGCTTAAACAACCTTCATTGAAAGCCCATTCATCTCCAGTTTCTTCTTCAATAGTTGCATTGATGAATACTTGTTTAAAGCCATCTAATTGCTTCTGCTCTTCTGGTGTTAAATCTTCATCGCCCGAAAACGGAGTAGTATCTACCAAAAATATACGAACAGGCAATCCTATTTGTGGAGCCGCAAGACCTACACCACTGGCGTTATACATGGTCTCCCACATGTTGGCCAACAAATCATTCAGTTTTGGATGGTCTTTATCAATATCATCCGCTACTTTTCTTAATACGGGGTCGCCGTATGCTATAATGGGTAAAATCATTTATAATGTCTTTAAAAAATCTTGTAATATAATAGTAGCACTAATCTCATCGATCAATGCTTTGTTTTTTCTATGTTTCTTTTTTAAGCCGCTATCTATCATGGTCTGAAAAGCCATTTTAGATGTAAAGCGTTCGTCATGCCTTTTAATAGGAACGCTTGGAAATTTCTCTGCCAACTTCACTAAAAATGGAGCAATATGCAGTTCAGATTCAGATGCCGTATTATCCATTTGTTTCGGCTCGCCTACCACAATGGTCTCTACTTTTTCTTTTAATATATAGTCAGATAAATAGTCAAAGATCTCAGAGGTAGCTACAGTGGTTAATCCGAAAGCTATCATTTTCATATCATCGGTAACCGCTAGGCCAATACGTTTTTCTCCGTAATCAATTGCAAGAATCTTTCCCAAACTTAATTTTTGGCAAAAATAAAGGATAATTTGTTATATGTGCCCATGCGCATGGGGAATTACTGTACTTCAACTTATATTTGAGAAAATTTTATGAAAATGACAGAATTAAAAGCACAAATAGAAAAAGCATGGGACAACAGAGACCTTTTAAAGGAATCTGCAACCCAAGACAGCATAAGAGAGGTGATTAACCTTTTAGATATCGGAAAATTAAGATGTGCCGAGCCAACAGCTGACGGGTGGCAAATTAACGAATGGGTAAAGAAAGCGGTTGTTATGTATTTCCCTATTCAAAAAATGGAAACCTTAGAAGCAGGTATTTTTGAATACCACGATAAAATGCCTTTAAAAAGAGGCTATAAAGAAAAAGGGATTCGTGTTGTACCAAATGCCGTTGCAAGACATGGCGCATATATTGCCCCAGGAACTATTTTAATGCCTAGTTATGTAAATATTGGTGCATATGTAGACGAAGGTACCATGGTAGATACTTGGGCTACTGTAGGTAGTTGTGCACAGATCGGTAAAAACGTACACTTAAGTGGTGGTGTAGGCATTGGTGGCGTTCTTGAACCATTACAAGCTTCACCAGTTATTATAGAAGACGGTGCATTTATTGGATCTCGTTGTATTGTAGTTGAAGGTGTTAGAGTTGAAAAAGAAGCAGTACTTGGCGCAAACGTTGTTTTAACAATGAGTACCAAAATAATTGACGTTACAGGTGAAACTCCCGTAGAAACAAAAGGTGTTGTTCCTGCACGTTCAGTAGTGATACCTGGTAGTTATACCAAAAAATTCCCGGCAGGTGAATTTCAAGTGCCATGTGCTTTAATTATAGGAAAAAGAAAAGAAAGTACAAACAAAAAGACATCATTGAACGATGCACTTAGAGAGTATGATGTTGCGGTTTAATTTTTAAATCAATTCAACTACTTTGTTAATAGCTTGAGAAAGGTAATGACCAGAGGCAACTTTGGTTTTTACCTTTTCTACATTAGAAATCATAGTAGCATAATCTTTGGGATCAAGGTTTGCTAATGCATCATCCAATTCATCTAAAGAATTTAAGGTAATACCAATTTGTTCTTTTTCAATGAATTTAGCAATAGCAGCTTTTTTCCAAACGATAACCGGCAATCCGCACAAGAGATATAAAGATGTTTTATGCGGATTATTAAATAAAAGATACTTTCCAAAATCTCCTGAACATTCGTTCAATGCATTCCCGTTCCAAATTAAACCGAACGAACCTTGTATTTCATCAATTACTTCGTCTGGTGAGAAAACACCCTGGTAATCTAAAATGGAGTTATCTTTTTCAGCATCGGCAGCATTAAAACCATTACCATATAATTTCAGTTTATAATTTGAGGGATTAAGGCTATCCATACTATATAAAAACTCACTTTTCTCTTTCCCTAATCCTCCTGCAAAAACTACATCATAAGGTGTGCTTAGTGTTGCATGTTTATTACTGGCATGAATATAATCGAACAACTCTAAACTTACCAATTGAGCAGTACATCCATTTTCTTGAAACCACTTTTTCATAGATTCGTTATGAACGATGATAAAATCGGCTTTATTGAATTTTGCCATTTCTCCCTTTAAATCAGTAGACTTACCCATTAAAAATTTTACGTCATGTATAATAATGATGAGGGTACATTTCTTCAAAGAAACAATGCTAGTTATATATCCGAAAAACTTGCTTAACGGATATTGCATACAGAAAACGGATTTTCTTGGTAGTAGAAACAATCCTTTTGTTATTCCGAAAAAACTGATAATAGCACCTATTGCCGAGCTGGAGTGATTACTTTGTCTAAAACCCAAATTCTTGAATCCGTTCTTTTCTAGAACCGTCTCGCAGTCCATCTTTGGTTTGGAAGCTGCGTTTTTTGAAAATTTGTAATTCCTAGAAATAAAATAGAGATTATCAGAATTCATTCAATTATTAGTTATGGTTTAAGTATTGCAATTTTAACGATATAAAACTACATATGAAATATTAAATTTCAATTATAGTAGACCTTTTCATGTTAACTAATTTCCATCTCAAACAGTATCTTTGCGCTTTTAATATTGAAGAATGATGTCAACTAAAAAGTATGATTTTCTTATTGTAGGCGCCGGATTATACGGAGCAGTTTTTGCCCATGAAGCCAAAAAAAGAGGAAAAACATGCCTGGTAGTAGACAAAAGAGAACATATTGGTGGAAATACTTTTTGTAAAAAAATAGAAGATATTAATGTGCATGCCTACGGAGCGCATATTTTCCATACCAATGACAAGAAAATTTGGGACTATGTAAATGACTTTGTCCCGTTCAATAGGTATACGAATTCACCGGTTGCCAATTACAAAGGTTCATTATACAATTTACCTTTTAACATGAATACTTTTCACCAATTATGGGGAGTAAAAACACCGACCGAGGCAAAATCCATCATTGAAGAACAAAGTAAGAAATATCAAAAAATACAACCACAAAATTTAGAAGAGCAAGCACTTTCACTTGTTGGGGAAGATATTTATCATAAGCTGATAAAAGGATATACTGAAAAGCAATGGGGAAGAAAAGCTTCTGAATTACCGGCATTCATTATTAAACGACTACCGTTAAGATTCACTTTCGACAATAATTATTTCAACGATAGTTACCAAGGCATACCTGTAGGAGGATATAATGAATTAAGTGGCGGACTCTTAGAAGGTATCGATGTACAACTTGGTGTCAACTATTTTAAAGATAAAATAGCACTTGACAACATGGCTCATAAAACTGTTTTTACGGGTAAAATTGACGAATACTATAACTACGAATTTGGTAAATTAGAATATCGTGGATTACGTTTTGACCATGAAATTTTAGACATGGAAAATTACCAAGGTAATGCGGTAATAAATTATACAGAAGCAGAAATACCCTATACAAGAATTTTAGAGCACAAGCATTTTGAGTTCGGGCAACAGAAGAAAACCGTTATTACAAAAGAATACCCGTTAGAAGCTTCAACAGATTTAGAACCATATTATCCTATTAATGACGACAAGAACAACAATAGGTATTTACAGTATAAGAACAAGGCTGCCAAAGACTTAGTGATATTTGGCGGTAGGCTAGCAGAATACAAGTATTACGATATGCATCAGGTTATCGGCGCAGCATTAGCAAAAACTAAAAAACTTTTTGATAATTAAACGCAACCATTCTAAAATACGCCCTCTTATAAACTGAACCATGCTATAACGTTGGATTTCAATTGTGTAAGAATTTTACTGCTTAACACAATTTTTTAATTCTTTTTTTGTTATAACTTTGTTCGCTCCGATTAGAGCAAACCTATCAAATTGGATTGTATGATTACCAAAAAAGAACAACTTACCGCATTAGTAATTACGTATAACGAAATTGGGTACATCGAAAAGTGTATCGAATCAGTTTCTTTTGCCGATGAAATTATTGTAGTTGATTCTTTTAGTACCGACGGAACCTATGAATATTTAAAGGATAACCCGAAAGTAAAAGTTATTCAAAATCCGTTTGAGAATTTCACTGCTCAAAAATCATTTGCCTTAAAACAAGCTACCAATGACTGGGTTTTATTTTTAGATGCTGACGAAATTGTTTCTAACGCTCTACAAAATGAAATTACAGAAACAGTATCTAGCGATACTGATATTGCGGCATTTTGGTTCTATCGCCAGTTCATGTTCAAGAATGAAAAATTGAATTTCAGCGGATGGCAAACCGATAAAAACTACAGACTTTTTAGAAAAAGCAAAGCTGTATTTTCTGACTGTAAAATTGTTCATGAAACATTAGACGTTGATGGTACTTCTGGTATCTTAAATGAAAAACTGACCCATTACTGTTATAAGAATTACGAAGATTACAAAGGTAAAATGTTAAAATACGGTCAATTAAAGGCTGTTGAATCTTTTTACAGAGAAAAGAAATTTACTTATGTAATGATGGTGTTAAAAACTAGTTGGAAATTTTTCAACCATTACATATTACGTCTTGGTATACTTGACGGTAAAAAAGGTTTTACCATCTGTTATTTAAACTCATTGGGCGTTCTAGAACGTTACAAGGAGCTTAAAAAATTAGAACAAAAAAATGAGCTTGCGTATTACTTAGTGATGCCATAGAACGTCCACACGCTTTTTTCTTTTTTAGTAGCATTTCTTATACCCACATTTTTCGCAATAGATTCTGGTGTTTTATACCCTCGTTTGTGGTCTAAATGTATACAAACAGCACTATATCGCAATTGCTTAGACTTTAACCCGAAATTGAATAAACGTTCGCCGAGCTCTCTATCTTGACCGCCATACTGCATGCGTTCATCGAAGCCGTTTACATTTTCAATATCCTTTTTCCAACCAGAAGAATTATGTCCGTTCCAACTAGCATTGGTAGGCGTAACCCAATTTAATATCTTAGAAATAAAACCTTGAGCAGTAAGCTTATTGTTTTTAAAAGTTTGCGGAATTCCTTTTTCTTTCAACCATTGAATATTAAAACAACGTTGATTTTCAATATCATCTAAGGTGATCAATTTAGAAATATTCATGGGTAACATATAATATCCGCCAGAAATGAAATAACCTGGTTCTTTATTAATGTAGTGTACCTGAACAAAATCTTCACGAGGTATACAATCACCATCGGTCATGATAATATAATCAGCAGAACAGGCAGTTACCGCTTTATTTAATATTCTAGATTTTTGAAAGCCATCGTCTTCTTGCCAAACATGCACAATTGGGTAATGCACCTTTTCAGCCATCTCAGCCAATAATTCTTTAGTAGGTGCCTTCGATCCGTCATCGGCAATAACAACTTCAAAATCTTTGAAAATTTGTTGCTCAAAGCCCCATAGTACCTTCTTCAGCCACTCTTCGGCATTATATGTACTAACGATGATACTTATTTTAGGAATCTCCATGCTACGTTTCAAATTACTGCAAAAATATAAAACTCTTATCTATCTTTGAGCTAGAAAAGAAGGTCTCTGAATAAAGGGACAAATTACAGCATTGTAAAATGAAGTTAAAAGAAATTCCTGTATCAATTTACAATTCGGTTAAACTTTTAGCCCTTTCGTCTAAAAGTATGATAACCGAGAATAAAAAAGAAATACCGGTAATAGTTTCTTTAACCTCGATTCCATCAAGGTTAGGCACACTTCATTTAACCATTAGAAGCATTTTAAATCAAGACGTACGACCGAAGAAAATTATTTTATGGTTACATCATTCGTTGAAAAACGAAATTCCAAAAAAACTGGCGTCTTTAGAAAGTGAAGTATTTGAAATCATGTATTCAGATTTAACCTGTTCTCACAGAAAGTTAATTCATAGCTTAGAATTATTCCCGAATGAAATAATTGTCACTTGTGATGATGATATGCTTTATAGACCAAACTGGCTTCGTTTATTACATGAAGAACATCAATTACATCCTAACAAAGTTATCGCGAATCAGACCAGATATATTACATATAACATGGCTGGAGAATTACAATCGTATAAATGTTGGGTCTTTGATAAAGATTCAAAATTTAAAACCTCTGCTGTAATACCAATTGGTGCCGAGGGCGTTTTATATCCACCAAATAGCCTTTCCAAAAAAGTAACAGACTCAACATTATTTTTAGAATTGGCTCCGAAAGCAGATGACCTGTGGTTTAAAGCCATGGCTTATTTAGAAGGATCCGAGTCTAAGCAAGCAACAAATAAAGCTAAAACCCCCATACCTATAATAGGGTCTCAAAAGCAATCTCTAAAAAAGTCGAATATTGGAGGAGATAAAAACAAGACTCAATGGCTAGCTATAACTAATTACTTCAACATTACTCCAGATAATTTTCTTTAATACAAGCAAAAAACAAATGACAGAGGAAATCAACAAATGCATAGAAGTTCTAGAAAATGGCGGACTCATACTCTACCCTACCGATACGGTTTGGGGAATTGGTTGTGATGCTACAAATGAAAAAGCCGTCGAAAAGATATATAAATTAAAACAACGCGATGATAGTAAGGCAATGATATGTTTAGTTGCCAATGATGCCATGCTCGAAAAGCATGTTGAAAAGGTATCTGACCTAGCTTATGATATTATCGACCTTGCTACCAAGCCGACGACTATTATATTCGATAAACCTCGTGGTGTGGCTAAAAACTTAATAGCAGAAGACGATACCTTAGCTATTAGAGTAGCATCTGATAAGTTTTGCCAATACCTGATCAGTAAGTTTAAAAAGCCTATTGTATCTACTTCTGCCAACGTATCTGGACAACCTACTCCAAAATCTTTCCAAAATATAGATTCAGCCATTTTAAAAGGTGTAGACTATGTGGTAAATTTGCATCGTGAGAAACAGAATAGCTCCGCCTCATCAATTATTAGACTTTCTAATGACAATACGGTGAAGATTATTCGAGAATAAGAACATGCAAGAGAGCTATACAGACGCTTTAAACAACCCAATTTTCAAAATAATTTCAGAAGCTGCAGAAGAACTTTCTGTAGATTGTTATGTTATTGGAGGTTTTGTAAGAGACTATTTTTTAAAACGAAACATACCAAAAGACATAGATGTAGTTGCTATTGGCAGTGGTATTGACCTTGCCGAGAAGGTAGCTTCTAAATTAAAAGGCAAGCCCCAAGTTTCTGTTTTTAAGAATTTTGGTACTGCCATGATCAAAAGTGACGGTATTGAATTAGAATTTGTTGGAGCTCGAAAAGAAAGTTATAACCGAGATAGTCGTAAGCCCATAGTTGAAGATGGTACTTTAGAAGATGACCAAAAAAGAAGAGATTTCACCATTAATGCTTTGGCGCTTTCATTGAACAAAGCTAACTACGGTGCGCTTCTCGATCCTTTTGGCGGTATTGCAGACTTAGAGAACAAGATTATAAAAACTCCCCTAGAGCCAGGCATTACGTATTCAGATGACCCTTTACGTATGATGCGTGCGATTCGTTTTGCCACCCAATTAGATTTTCAGATCGCACTACCCTCATTACAAGCGATTGCAGAACATAAAGACCGCCTAAAAATAGTATCGAACGAACGTATTTTAGACGAGCTTAATAAAATTATGTTATGCAAAAAACCTTCTTTAGGCTTTTCGTTACTGCATAAAACAGAATTACTAGAGTTAATTCTACCAGAACTAACTGCTCTACAAGGTATAGAAGAAATTGAAGGTCAAAAACATAAAGATAACTTTTGGCATACTTTAGAGGTAGTCGATAATATATCTGAAGCTACAGACGACCTATGGTTACGCTGGGCTGCTTTATTACACGATATAGGTAAGGCACCGACCAAAAGATTCCATAAAAAAATTGGATGGACATTTCACGGGCACGAATTCGTAGGATCCAAGATGGTCTTTAAATTATTCAAACGTTTACGTATGCCATTGAACGAGAAAATGAAATTCGTTCAGAAGATGGTTTTAATGAGTTCAAGACCTATTATACTTTCTGAAGATTATGTGACCGATTCAGCTGTACGTAGATTGGTTTTTGATGCCGGCGATAATGTAGAAGATCTAATGACTTTGTGTGAGGCGGATATCACTACTAAAAACCCCAAGAAACAGCGTAAATACCATCAAAACTTTAAGATTGTTCGCCAAAAGATTGAAGAAGTAGAAGCTCGCGATCATGTTAGAAACTTTCAACCACCTATTAGTGGCGAAGAAATAATGGAAACTTTTTCGTTAAAACCATCAAAGGAAATCGGAATTATAAAAGAAGCGATTAAAGAAGCGATTTTAGAAGGAGAAATTCCGAATGAATATAAAGCGGCACAAGATTTTATGTATCTTAAGGGTGCAGAATTGGGTCTACAGAGTTCAAAATAGAATGAATATTATTTATGGATATTACATTTAGAAAAATAGCCAAAATATCATTGGCATTGGTTTATTTAGTAATTGTTGCCGGCGCAGTGGTTAGAATGACCGGTAGCGGAATGGGGTGCCCAGATTGGCCCAAATGTTTTGGTTATTATATACCACCAACAGAGGTTACAGAAATACAATGGCAACCAGATAGATTGTTCGAAAAAGGTCAGGTAATTATTCATCGTGAGACCTTACAAGTTTCAAAAAAAACGTTCACGACAACAAATGCTTTTGACGCTACCAATTGGGAAGCATATACGAAACATGACTACGCAGAATTTAATCCGTGGAACACATGGATCGAATATATTAACAGACTATTGGGAGCATTGGCAGGTCTTGCCACCTTACTATTGGCTATCATGTCGATTAAATTTTGGAAGAAGAAAAAACGTATACCCATACTATCATGGTTAGTGGTTGTAGGCATGGTTTTTCAAGCTTGGCTGGGCGCAACAGTAGTGTACTCCGTTTTAGAACCCGCCAAAATCACTGTTCACATGCTTATGGCATTGGTAATCGTAGCGATGTTACTGTATGTCATCTATTTAGCCAACAATGAGAATAAACGCATTAAGTACGATAAGTTGGTATTGAACATTAGTATTGTAGCCATTGTATTAACCCTTGTACAAATTACTCTGGGTACACAGGTTCGACAATTTATAGACGAGCAAATAGATATTTTCGGATACAATGCAAGAGATAACTGGTTAAGAGATCCTGAAGTATTATTTTATATACATCGTTCATTTTCTATTCTAGTCATTCTAGTAAACGCATTCTTGGCATATAGAATTACAAAGTTAGATTTAGGGCACTTTAAAATTTACTGGGTCTTGTTTTTACTGGTAGTGGAAGTGTTTACGGGTATTGCCATGAACTATTTAGACTTTCCATTTGCGAGTCAGCCATTGCACCTCGTATTGGCGTCTATTCTATTTGGTGTACAATTCTACATACTTTTAGATGCATTAATGCCTAGAATAAACTCGAAAACTTCGTAACTTTGCCCTCCCACAAAAATTAAAGTATGATTTATAAAATTCGTGTAATTCTAGACGCTGATGAAGATATTTTCAGAGATCTAGAGATAGAGGCGCATAATTCATTAGAAGACTTTCATAATGCCATTACACAGGCATTTGGTTTTTTAGGTAATGAAATGGCATCTTTTTATACATGTGATGAAGAGTGGAAACAAGACGAAGAGATTGCACTTTTTGACATGAGCGAATCTGGCTCTGATGTTAAGTTAATGAACGAAACCTTTTTAGAGGATATCATTACCGAGAACAACCCCAAACTGATATACGTTTATGATTTTATGAACATGTGGACGTTTTTCGTTGAGCTTGCAGATATTCAAGAAAATGAAGATGGTCGTTCTTACCCTAATATACTTTTTTCATTTGGTGAACTACCAGAAACTCCGCCAGAAAAAAACTTTGAAGTAGAGAGCGATACCTTCGACTTTGATGATACCTTTGATAATTATGACGATTTAGATTTCGATGAAAATTGGAACTAAATTACGCGTAAAAAATTTCACTTTACCTTGCTAACCATTTAATTTAGAACATTTTATGATTAACCTATATGCTACCCAAATCGAAAGTATTTCTATACATAGAGTTGGTAACAAAAATAAGAATGAAGGTGTTTTTCTTTCAGAAGAACCCTTTAGACTTAACGATGAAACCACCGGTCTATTAAAAGAATACTTTTTTAAGCCTTTTAGAGAAAAGGAAGAGAACTATTATAAATTGGCTAATGAAGTTGATGTTGAATTCAATGAATTATACAAAATAGTTAGTGAAGTTTTTGAAGACAACTCAAAGGCTCATATAAATTCTAAAAAAATAGCTTCTTTATTATTCGAACAATCTAACCACCCACATATTAAAAGTGGTGAGGTATATGTTGCCTACCTTTCTAATTTACTTTTAGATAATAAAAAAGTAGATGCCATAGGCATATTTAAAAGTGAGTTAAAACACGATTTTATACAGTTCGAAGAAAAAAACAGCAACCTAGATATCGTTATTCAACAAGGTATCAACATCAATAAGTTAGATAAAGGGTGTTTGATTTTTAATGTTGACAAAGAAGAAGGTTACAAAGTATTATCTGTAGATAGCAACAAGTACGATACCAAATATTGGATTGAAAATTTCTTAGGTGTAAACCCGCTATCGGATGACAATTTTAAAACTAAAAACTACTTGAAATTTTGCCAGAATTTCGCAAAAGATGTGGTTTTACCAGCGGAAGACAAGCAGCAAGAGGTATTGTTCATGAACCGTGCAGTAAACCATTTTGCAAAAAACGATTCTTTTGAAGAGTCTACTTTTTTGAACGAGGTAATGGAAAACCCCGAATTGATACCAGAATTCAAACATTACAAAACAGAAAAAGGTCCGAAGTACAGCATTGAAGATGTTTCTACATTCGACATTGCGAACAAGGCAGTATCTGATGCGCGTAAAAAAATAAAAAATGTCATTAATTTGGATACGAATATTCAGATAAAAATGGACTTCATCAACCCTGAATCTGCAGAGAAATATGTGGAAAAAGGTTGGGACGAAGAAAGACAAATGTATTATTACTTAGTATACTTCAATAAAGAACAAAAGAGCTAGTATTCCTTAAATACGCCAAGCTTACAACAAGCAAAAAGCCCATTATTTTCTAAAGAAAATAATGGGCTTTTTCGATTTTTAGCTATTAAAACATGTGTTAGTTATTAATTTTAATATTGTGTTCTATAATCTGTTTTACACTTACATCTTCATAATTTCTACGAACAAAATTGAGCGCTAAATCTAGCACTTCTCCCATTGTCTTGCAGTTCTGAAAATCCATGTCCATCGTAAGAACTTCAATCTGTTCTCTTAGCATAGCAATGTTTTCGGGTGTTGAGATTTCATCGGTCTTACAAATGGCACGTAATTTTTTAATTCTATTACCAGAACTTAAAATTCTCTTGGCAACCATTGAACGTTCTTCTAATTTATACTGATCAACAGAATCGTGGGTCAGTTTTTTACGAACCAACTCTACCATTTTATAATTTTCTTTAAAAAACTGAGGTCTATAGACTTTTAGTTTTCCTTCAAAACATTGTTGATCAAAATCTATAGCACGAATTTTATAAACAACATGGTCAAAATCATGGGTAGGTACAATTACATAGTTATATGACCTCATATCGCCCAATAGCCTGATCATGCAACGTTCATTAAATTTTACGAATTCTTTCGCTAACTGTGCCTTTTCACTAGGCGTACAGAGCGGCAAATTATGTTTAATAAATTCATCGCCAGGTATACCTGCAATATGCTCTTCAATTAGAGTGTCTTTATACACCAAAAAGTTAAGATTATACGGCGAAAGCATATGCTCTAATTCTAAGCCATAAATACGCGATGCATCCGTCTTTTTTATGTAGAAATAAGTGAAGTTATCGTTCAATATATTTCGAATCTTAATACGAAAAGGTTTAGAATTTCCGAACGTACAGAAATCAACGGCATCAACATTTAAATACTGATGAATATTATCACTTCCATCAGAATGTAAAATTGAATAGACTTTCTTTAAACTATCATCTATTTCTTTTCTTTCATATTCTGAATAGTATGCTCGTACCCAAAGAGTGTCTTCATCATTTTTATCATACACTACAACCGAACCTGAAAAACGAAGCAAATCGTCGTAAAATATAGGAATTTCAATCTTACGGCTATAATGTTCTAAATAACCATCTAACGCCTCACTTACTGGGTAAGCGGGTTTTTTCTTCGACATTAATCTTTCTTCTGACATGCTTCAAATTTACTTACAAATTAATCATTTCACTTAAATAATTTTTATCAAGCATATAGAATTAACCCTTACAACAACATAAATAGCCAGTACACAACATTTTTTAAGCCAAGAGCTAAAAACTCGCTTTATTTGTTTTAGTACTACTTGAAACCATACCGATGATAAAGCATTTTAAAACCAACATCAAATTTCTTCTGTTCTCACTACTTGCATTCAGTTCATTTTTGGGACTTGCACAGTTGAGCGACCTTCATTATTTACCACCAATGAAGCAAGGTCAAAATAATGCGGGTATACGAGAACAGGCAATTTATCTTTCTACTCCTGAAACCACCATGTTTACGGTTAATGTTTACATTGGCACCAATACCACGCTATGGAAATCTTATAATATCAATAATACGAACCCCGCATTAATTGACGCTGGTGAGGGCTTAACCGATGGGGATAATAATATAACCCTAGTAAGCAATGACAACACAGGTATTGTATTAACAAATAGCGGTCTAAGGTTTGAATCAGCTGGCAGCAAGTTCTATGTAAATTACAGAGGGCAATCAGCGTCACAAGCGGCATCTTTAACCTCAAAAGGTAGAGAGGCCATGGGTACCAGTTTTAGGTGGGGTGGTGTACCTAATTTAGGGGGCGAGTCATCAAAATCCAATACCCTAGGTATAATGGCAACCGAAAATAATACCACGGTTACGCTCTCTGGCTATGATCCTGACTGTACTTTTAGATTAGGAGCAAATGCAGATGGTATAACGGCCGATACCTTTACAGTTACTTTAGATGCCAATGAATCTTTTGTATTTGAAAACTATGTAGGTACTAGAAATTTTCCATCACATATTGATGGTTGGATTGGAGCCTCAGTAATAGCTGACAAAAAAATTGTCATTAGTAACGGTGCTATGAACTTTGGTCGAGTTGCAAACAGTGGAAATCGTGATGCCGGTATTGACCAACCGGTACCAACTATAAATTTAGGTAAGGAGTATGTTTTTGTAAGAGGAAACGGTAACGTAGACGGAGCAACGGAATTCCCTTTGATCATAGCCACTGCAAACGATACAGATATATATGTACAAGGGTCTGCTACGCCAATAGCCACCATTGATAATGGTGAATATTATCAAATACCTAGTACTTTTTACTCCGGTACAACCGCAGGAGACAACATGTTCGTTGTAACTTCTAAAGACGCATATGCGTACCAATGTTTAGCCGGATCAACTGGTAATCAAACAGCTGGGCTAAATTTTATAGCTCCTGTTAATTGCCTGTTACCTGATTTATTGAACAATATTCCAGATATCAGTAACATGGCCGGAACAACTGTAAGTGGAGGATTAACGATAATTGCATCCACAAGAACATTGGATTCCAATATTCAGGTTTTTGAAGATGGTATTGCAATTTCAGATGCGAGAAAGGGTGTTTCAAGTCCTGTAGCAGGTTCTTCAGAATGGAAAACTTTTTATATACCAAATTTAAATGGTGATATTAGTGCCACATCAACTGGCCCCATGGCCGTTGGTTTTGTAGGCTTTAACGGCGACCAAGGTGTAGCCGGTTATTTCTCTGGTTTTGATACCGCACCAGAGGTAATTCTGGACATCAACGGTGGTGTGGTTGGGGAATGCTTTGCCGGCTCCAGTATTTTTATAGCTACGGAAAATTTTGATGCCTACCAGTGGTATTATGAGGGTGAAATCATTCCCGGTGCCACCTCTCCTGATTATGCGGCGACAGAAGCGGGAGAATATTACGTACAAGGCTATAAAGGCGAATGTCCTTATGACTCCGATCCTATTATCGTTTTCTTTTGTGACCCAGATATACAGATAATCAAATCGGTAGAAGATGCTGAAATTACAGAGGGCAAAAGCACAACTTTTACGATTAGGGTAGAAAACTTATTTTTTGAACCTATCACGAATCTTCGGTTAACGGATAATATACCCGCGGGACTTACTCTTATCAGCGGTAATACTACCAAGGGTTCTTGGACAAATCCGGTATGGAATATTGGCACATTAAACCCAGGAGAAATTGTATTTTTAGAGTTAGAAGTTAGCGGTGATGAACTAGATAGTTTACAGTCCGTTGCCTTGACAAATTCCGTGTCTCACACACAAGATCAAGTAGATACCAATATTACAGAAGATATCTTATCCGCGACGGTAATAGTACACAATGATTTTGATAAGGACGGTGTACGGGATAACGTAGATTTAGATGATGACAACGACGGTATTTATGATACGGATGAATGTACAGAATTTTTCTGCTTCGAAAACATCATAAACGAAAGCTTTGAGGAACCCGTTTTAAGCAGTAATTTCCAAATAATGAACGAATCTTTGGTACCGGGTTGGTTTACTACGGCAACAGATTCGAATATTGAACTTTGGCGTTCTGGCTTTCAAGGAGTTGATTCTTATAATGGTAATCAACATGCAGAATTAAATGCCACCAGAAACGGTGCATTATACCAAAACCTATGTTTAACGCCCGGTTCTGTAATGAGCTGGACCTTACGTCATAGAGGAAGGGCTGGCGAGGATACCATGCAACTACGTATAGGTGCAGATTTGGCAAGTGCCACGATACAGGAAACCATGGTCACCGGTAATGTGGCTTGGCAGCTATATTCGGGTACTTATACCGTACCCGCAGGACAGAACAATACGGTATTTATTTTTGAGGCGGTTAAAACCGCATCCAGTATCTCTGTAGGTAATTTTATTGACGATATTCGCATTAGTGTGGCGGTTCCTGGAGCTTGCATTGATACCGATGGTGATGGCTACCCGGACAATATAGATTTGGATAGTGATAATGATGGCTGCTCAGATGCAGATGAGTGGTATAAAGATAATAATGCAGATGCGGATGATGGTGGAGAATATGGTAGCGGTACGCCAGTAGTAGACCCAAATCTGGGTACAGTAATCGCCGCACCTTATACCAAGGTTTTAGCACCCGAGATACCACTTACAAATACGCCCGAAAATGCTGGAGTTTCTATTGAGGGACAACAAGTGGCAAGAGGTGATATCTTTGACTATGTACTTAATTTTCAAAATATCGGCGATGATGCTGCAACAGGGTACACCATACGAAATGTATTACCTGCAAATGTAACCTATGTAAGTTCTAATCTTTCGGGGCTGCCTATTGGAGTAACTCCTAATGCAGCTGATAATTCGGTTACGTTTACCATACCTGACAACTTGGTAGAAGTAGGCCGCCCAGCTTACACCTTACGAATTACAGTACAAATAGATGACCGCTGTAGCGTTTTCGTAGACGCATGTTCCAATAACCTTGAAAATATAGCATATACCACCTATCAAGGTGTTTCCAATGGCAGAATATATAGCGATGAACCTGGATCCACCAACCTACCGGTGTGTAGTCCGGCAATACCTGTAGCAACGAATAGTGTTGATTTATCGGAGTGTGATGAACCAGAGGTTGCACAACTGTGTAACGGTACCGAAACCCTTACGGCCGGTAACGGTTTTACCACGTACAAATGGGCGATAGACACGAACGGCAATGGCCAAATAGACGCTTCAGAAACAGAACTTACTGATGGTGATGGTGACCCAAGAACCCTTGTAGTAACATCTATTGGTAACTACATTGTTGAAAAATCAGGGGCGACCGGATGCCCAGATGCTGTTCAATATTTTACGGTAGAACTTTTTGGTAGTACCCAAACAAATCCTATTGTAGATTTCTTTAATCAAGTAAATAGTGATGCGAATCCGGATAATGACATTGCAGGCGAAATTGGTACGGATTGTAATGACGGTGTTACCGAATTTGCAGATATTTTCTTATGTGGCGTTTCCGATTCTGCCTTGCTCCAAATGAATATTACCGATGCAGGTGGTGGACTTTTTTGGGAAAAATTGGATGAGAGCAGTACTTGTTCCATTGAATCTGATTCGGGTTGCTTGACCAGAGATCTTGCCTGTACTTGGGATCAAGTTGATACTGGCAGTGATTTTTTGGTAGATAATCCAGGCAGGTATCGTTTATCTGTACTTTATGCCGGTGGTTGTTCCAGTCGTTTTTACTTTAACGTATTTCAAAACACCTTGCCCTTTGTAGTACAAACGCCTACCGATATTCTTTGTGATACAGATGGCAATATCCGTATTACGGGCGTACCTTCTGGATACGGATATCAGCTTATAAACGCGGATACGAATATCACAGTAATACCATTTTCAGCAGGTAATGGCTCTAGTTTTGACATTGCAACGGGCGGGAACTATAAAGTTCAAATAGCAGCTTTGACCCCTGGCACTAATACAACTATAGACGGTACTTGTATATTTGAGACAGAACAGATAAGTGTCTTGGAAAAGGACTTTGAGGTAAGGCTTTCCAAAGAGGATGCCGATTGTTCTGGCTTTGGTGAAATATCAGTACAAGCCTTAAACGTATTTCCAGAATATAATTATCGTATATTCATTTCCGGTACAACAGCACAATTACCCTCAAGTTTAGGATCGACAGACAATACTCATACTTTTACCGGTGTTCCTCCAGGGAACTATACCATTGTAACAAGTACAGATGATGGTTGTATGGATTCTCAGGATATTACCATAAACCAAATATCGGATGTTAACCTTAATGCCGTAATATCTGATCAATTAACCTGTAATGCCGGTTTAATTTCGCTCTCTCCTAGTGGTGGGGTACCAGACCCTAATTATAGAATGGCTATATGGATGGAGAAAGGAACGGTTCTTTACACGGATGAGGCGGATGCACTTGCCAATGCAACCTTCCAATCCATAAACGACTTCTTATTCTTGGATGCCGCGGATGCTGGACAATACCAATTCATCGTTTTTGATAGTAATGATTGTTCCGACCTTTCAAATGTTGTAACACTAGAAAATTTAGGTCCTGTAACCATCGCTGCAAGCAATACCACTATCACTTGTGCCGATGCGACAACAGCTACCTTGACTATCAATGCAAACGGCGGTACCAGCCCCTACGAATACAGTCTAGATGATGGCAAAACCTATCAAACAGTCAATACTTTTACCAATTTAGGTGCTGGTATTTATAACATAACCGTACGGGATTTCGGTGGATCCATAGCTACTTTAAGATGCACGGAAACTTTGGAATATACGATTACGGAACCTTTTAAAATAAATGCCTCCGCAGCAATAGTAGAGGACATAGCTTGTAACGCGACAGGTACTTTAGTTAAAATTCTGAATGCCACCGGAGGCTCGGCTCCTTATACCTATAGTTTTGATGGTGGAACTAGTTTTAGTACCACAAGTGAACGTAGCCTTTCGGCAGGCAACTATGTATTAGTGGTTAAGGATAATATGGAATGTACTTTTGAAATGGACATTACAGTGCCTAAATCAGTAGCGGACCCTAGCTTATCAAAAACCGTAGATTATGACTGCAACGGTGATGCTACCGTTACCGTTACTAGCTCCAATACTGTAGATTTTAATTATACCTATTCCTTGAACGCCGATCCCATACAAAAAGATAATTTCTTTACAGGCGTGCCTGTTGGGACACAAACGGTTACCGTTAACTATTCCTCAGCTTTGACTCCAAGCCAAAGTAATTTTCTACTCGAAACTTTCGGTAGCGGACCCAATACGGCCATAAGCGAGATTGGACCAGGATACTGCTACCAACCTCAAGATGGTACTGCCGCAGCATGTAATGTTGGTCCTGCAGGCATTCTTATTAATGGAGAATATTCGGTAACGGCTACAGTAACCAATCCGGTACCAGCATGGAGAACTCCTAACGATTTTAATGGTTTAATGGATGGTCGCTTTTTTGCCATTGCTGTAAGTACCACACCGGGATTGAACAACATTCTATGGCAAAGGACCGATTTAGAAGTTTTAGCAGATCAGGACATCAACTTTTCGTTACAAGCCTACAACTTGTTAAGAGCGGGTGAAACAGGCGATGACCCACGTTTATTGATTGAATTGGTAGATGCTTCCGGTAACCTTATAGATAGTTTTACTTCTGCCGATATTCCGAAAAATGATAACGCCAACTCATGGTACGCTGTAACAGGTACATTTAATCCAGGTACAAATACAAGCGTAGGAATTATAATTCGTACCGACTTAAATAGCAATTCCGGAAACTATTTGGTACTAGATGATATTCAAGCATCACAGCTTCCGGAAGTCTGCGAAAGAACACAAACATTGAACGTAGTAGTTGAAGATAACAAAGCTTTTGAAGCTGCGTTATTGGGCGTAACCGAGCCAACTTGTGCCAATGGCACCAATGGAGCGTTTAGATTTGAAGTATCCAACTTTGATGCAACTGCGGGATATGAATACACCATTAACGATGGTACAACTACATTTGGTCCTTTCGCTTCCACGAACTTAATAGAACTTTCCGCTGCAAATTATGCTGCTGGAACCTATACAATCATCGTTTATAAGCAGGATGATACAGCTTGTACGGTAAATTTCCCCGTAACCCTTGCGGCCCCTACTCCACTAGTGCCGGATTTACAATTAGAAACAGCCTTTACGTGTTTTAACACAGGTGCTACTTTACTGGCGTCCGCTACCGGAGGCACGGTTGCATATCAATACCAATTGGAGACCACCGCAGGAGCCTTGGTTGCTGCTTATCAAAGTGATGGTAGGTTTACAAATGTTCCTGCCGGGGATTATTTGGTTAAGGTCCTTGATGCGAACAACTGCGAAGAACTCTTACCTCTAGCGAATGTGGTTACCGTGGCAGATCCGGCTGATGTAACTTTTGACGCCACGCCTACAGCTTGTTATACAGGTGCTAGCAACGGCTCAATTTTAGTTAATGTTACCGCAGGTAACGGAAACTATGAATTTAGGATTGATGGTGGTCCATGGATTACCTCAAGTCCTTCTACAGCCACTAGTCATTCCTTTAATGGTCTATCTGAAGGTAGTTATGATATAGAGGTTAGAGATAAATTGGGATGCCCATCTACCTCAAACCTACAGACGGTTATTATTAGTCCACAATTAATTGTTGATTTAAATATAACGCCACTTAGTTCGTGTAACGATGGATCAATTACGATCAACGCTACAGGAGGAAATGGTACACTGGAATATGCCTTCGTGCCAGCGGACGATAATCCCGCAGGCCTTTACGGTTCAACGAACACTTTCACTGTTACCGCAGCTATGGCAGCTGCCAACACAGCGGGATACGATGTCTATGTACAAGATAATAGTGGGGGAACCACTCCGTTATGTTCTTTCTTAAGTGAAGACATTATTTTCACTCCGGTAAGTACTTTATCGGTAACAGCGAGGCCTTCAAATCCTGAGTGTTTTGATGGTCTTGGTTTTATAGATATTGCCGTAGGTGGTGGAACTGCACCGTATACATATACGCTGGTAGATATGACATCTACGGATGGTATCGATTATGGCAATAGCAATTCGAACATTTTTAGTACCAACTTGACTTTTAATGGGATTGGGGTCGGTAATTACCAAGTAACCATAACGGATGCTGCTGGTTGTACGTTGAACTCATCAACGGCGACAATCAACAACGCCATTGAGATTACAGCAGATATTTTACCCATTCTACCAAGTAATTGTTCAAGCACGATAGAAAGCGATTATGGTTTTGAATTTGACAATATAAATAGCCCTACAGGTACTGTTGAATATAGCAATGATGGTGGAACTACTTGGCAGACCTCTCCAGAGCTCAGAGGAACGGTAGCCAATCCTACGTTCTCGGGAACAGAGGTTTTCCCATCAATAAGAGTAGAAGTAGCTCCGACTGTGTTCTGTCAGAAAGATTTTCCAAGATATCTAATACCTTTCCCTTTAGATGATTTGGATATTACCTTATCTGCCGTAATTGTCGGATGTAATGATTTACGAGTTACGGTTGAAGGAAGTGAAGGTGACAATACAAGTGGTTATGATTATACGTATACGGATGACCCGGCCAACTTTAACGCATTTATCACCAATCCAAATGTATGGGTAGAAAATGTACCCGACGGGACATCACACACCTTTCAGAACATAAATTCAACAACACCTCAATACCCAGAAGTACCGCTTTTGGTTCCTGGAAGGACATATGTATTTTATGTAAGGGATGGTTCGGGTTGTATCAGACAAAGTAACGTTAATTTAAATGATATACCTGGCATTGGACTACCAATTGATATTACTTCGGACATTACCCCTACTTGTGACGTTGCCGCTAATGGTGCCATCACATTTGAACTGAACCCATCTACGGCATACCCTTCTATGCGTTGGGAAATTTATGAACTAGGAAACGCTACACCCATTGAAGTAAGTGGAGGTGGTGCTACAGCTATGAACGTTGCATATACCAATGCTATTTCAACGACAGTAGGGCTTGCTGAGGGAGAGTATTATATTGACATTGTTCAAGTGGATAACACGAACACGGATGCTTGTCGTGGAGCTAGTGAAAACGCATATGTAACAGAATTAGCCCCACTTATTGCAACTGCTGTTCCAACAAGGAATATCTCCTGTAACCTTCCGGGCTTAATTTCCATCAACAGAATATCTGGGGGCGGAGGTGCTCCATATACTTATGATATTACTGGTCCAGCTGGTTTTACCGCACTAACAGGAACAACCAACAACCCCATTGAGATACCTGTAAATTCACCGGCTGGTGATTACACGGTTACTTTATATGATCAGTATAGTTGCTCCTTGGTACTGAATACAGTTGCTTTGAGCGTATCACTAAATCCAACCCTGAACTCTACTACGCAAGATAATTGTGCAGCTCCGATAACGGTAAATGCATCAGGAAATTCCGCCGCGGGTAACTTGCGTTACGCCATTGTGACCGCTGGAAGTTCAGCTCCCACTTCTTTTGTAGACAATGCTGGCGAATTTACGAACGTAGCTTCAGGCACCTATGATATTTATGTAATTGATGGGAACGGCTGTACCGCTGTAGAAACTGATTTTGTAGTAAATCCAGTACTTTCCGCAAGTGCGACCTTAGCTAAATTATTGGATTGTACCGCTTCACCAGATGCAACAATTTCTATTGAAATTCTGAACGGGTCCAACAATTATCAATATAGTATTACCGGTCCTGGCACCGATGTAAGTCAGATTAACGTTCCCAGTACAAATTTTGACTATCAGGCTTCTGCAGCTGGAGATTATACAATTACGATTTATGACACCTCTACTCCTAGTAGCGCAGACTGCGATAGGGTATTAGTTATAAATGTACCACAAAAAGTAGAACCTATTATCGACCCTAACATTATAACGACTAACGTATCTTGTTTTAATGCCGATGACGGTAGTATCACAATTGCTACCACAAATGGAGCGGCGGCACCGTACACTTTTGAAATTATTTCTCAAGATGGTACTCCAACAAGTATTTTACCCGCCACGGTTCCTACCGGTAACACAGCTACGTTTACAAATTTAGCTCCCGCAACTACCGGCTATGTAATTCAAATAACAGGTGACACCGCAACAAATAATTGTGCTGTTACCAGCGTAGCAATTCCGATTATGGAACCATCAACGATTACCGTCCCAGTGCCAACTGTGGTAGGATTTGCTTGTGGCACTGGTAATTCTTCTAGCAATGCATCTATCACGGTAAATGACGTAACTCCTTTCGTTCAAGGTGGTAGCGGCTCGTATGTGAGATATGAATTTATTGAGGAGGATGACCCTAACACGCTAGCTGTGGAAACCGCAGTTACTGTGCAAAATGGCATGAGTACTACGTATATAGAAACGGATAACGCAGGTGGCGTATTCACCATCAACGTATATGACGATAAGGGATGTGTTGGTTCACAAACTGCCACAATAGCACCTTATGATGAATTGCAACCTTTATCAACGACGGATGTTTTTGTAGTAAACGCAATTGAATGTACTGTTTCAGATCCCGACCCGACCTCAACGGAAACTATTAGGATTACTAATGTAACCGGCACAGTCACTGATTTTGCCAGTAACCCTACTAACTATGAATTTAGGGAGTTACCCGCTACGGCGTATCAAGCTCCTGGAAATAACGAATTCAGCGGTTTAGGTATTGGCACACATACTTTTGGTGTCCGGAATATAAGTACAGGTTGTGAAATATTCGTGGACCACGTGGTAAGTGACCCCAACACTTTTGATGTAACGGTTAACAAATTATCGGATGTACTTTGTTTTGGTGATAACGGTAGTATAACCCTCACCATGAGTGATTCGGCCTACACAGGCACTTTTAGTTATGAAATTTTTAATACTCAAAATACAACAACTACCGGAGATGATGTTTCGGTAAGTAGCCAAACAGGGGTTACTTTAGGTACTACGGCACCGATTGCTCTGCCAACTGGGGACTATATTGTAAGCGTTATTCAAGAAGGTGCACCTACTTGTCCGCAAGAAAGAGGTTTCAATATTACTACCCAGCCAGAAATTATGAGTACGACCAGCGGTGTAGCTGAAGTAGGTTGTGCTAACGATCAAGGAGCTATTTTAGTGGAGGTAACTGGCGGTGTTGCACCGTATACCATCACTATAGATAATGGAAGTGGACCAATAACCGAAACGGGGTTACCTAGTGCACACTTATTCCAAGGATTAGGTTTTGGCACCTATACCGTTAGCATTACAGATTCTAATAGCTGTCCAATTACTGGTTCTGATGTAACATTGGAAGCACAAGTTCCAATAGCCGGAAACTTAATTGTAGACGAAGAGCTGGAATGCGCTGGCGATAACGATGCCCAAATCTATTTTCAGATGACAGCGACGATTACCGCTACTCCGGTTAATTACAATTACGTACTTAACAGGTACGATGATATAGCGGGCACTACTCTTTTACGTACTACTGCCATCCAGAAAAGTGCATCTTTTGATAATCTAGGGTCCGGTTTTTACAGTATCACCGTAACCGATGATATAAATAGTTGTCCGTTTACGACCACTATCATAGAAATTGAGGAACCAACGGATGTGAACTCGCTCTTAGTAATCAACCGACAAATTGATTGTGCTACAGGAACAGCCGATATTTTACTAACGGCCTCTGGTGGTACGGCTCCTTATTCTTGGAGTACGACGCTTGGTGGAACTTCTAATATGATGACTGGCACTACACAAACGTTCACGGTAGGCATCGGTACGTATACCTATTATGTGACAGATAGTTTTAATTGTAGCTCTATTGTGTCAAATGAAGTAACTATAGATTCCATTGAGCCGTTAACACTTGATTTGGCTAATTCTGCCCCTACATTAAATTGTTCTGGGCAAGCCACGGCACTTATCATTGCAGAGGCAGATGGTGCATTTGGCGACTATGAATATAGCTTAGCAACGGATAGCTCATTCTCCTCAGCTTCAACTTTAGCAACAAATACCAATGGTATTTTTGACAACTTGGCCAGTAATATATACTATGTAAGGGTAATCAGTGGAGATTGTTCCGAGGTTGCTACGATTACGGTTATTGATCCAGACCCTGTGGTCGTAGAAGAACCGATAATCAGTCCAATTACCTGTGCTGGGGAAGATAATGGTAGTATTACCGTAAACGCATCTGGTGGTACCGGAATCTTCTTTTATTCCATTTCTCTTGCGAATTCACAGGACTTACAGCGATTAGGTGATGAAAATACTTTTAACGAATTGGAGCCTGGTGACTATATTGTATTTGTACAGGATTCAAATGGTTGTTTTGAACTTGTGGAAGTTACTATAACGGAGCCTAACGCCCTAGAGGTAACTTCTTCTAGCACTCCTGAAATTTGTGTAGGTGAAGAAGACGGCACTATAGATTTAACCATAATAGGTGGTACTGCTCCATATAGTACTCGTTTAGAGAGTGAAACAGATTTTGTACAAGACAGATTAAACTTTACCAACTTAGCAGCTGGTGATTACATCATCTTCATAGAAGATGCACAAGGTTGTGAGGAAACAATAATAGTTACCATTGATCCCGGTGTGGATCTAGGAGCAACCGTAGAGCCGGTTTATGGCTGTAATGGCACAATACCTAGCAACTATGTAAATATTATTTTAAATGACCCAAGTATAGAAAATGATGTGCTATTTGGTTTAGATACTGTAGATCCTTTAGAAATGCAGTTAACACCAATTTTCAGGGATTTGACTCCTGGTACGCATTATATCAGTATTTCTCATGCAAATGGTTGTTTAACCACCTACGATGTTGAGATATTGGCTTTCGATCCTCTTGAAATTACCGTTGAAGAAAGTAATATCAATCAGATCACCGCAACGGTTGTAGGAGGCAGAGAAAACTATACTTTCTACTTTGAGGATGAGAATAGAGGTTCTGAAAATGTGTTCTATATTACCGAAACGGGCACTTATGCGATTACCGTAGTAGATGAAAACGGATGTGAAGCAACAGCTAGCCTGTTCATTGAATTCATTGATATTGAAATTCCTAATTTCTTTACTCCTAATGGTGATGGACAAAACGATTTTTGGATGCCGGATAACATAGAAGTTTATCCAGAGATTTTCATTAGCATCTATGATAGATATGGTCGTTCAGTTTACACCTTTAAGGATAATGAAGACGGTTGGGACGGATTCTATCAGGAAAATGAGCTACCAACTGGAGATTACTGGTACGTCATTAAATTAAATGGTGCAGCGGACACTAGAGAATTTGTCGGAAACTTCACACTTTACAGATAAACAATTTAACAGAGGTAGCTAATTCAGCTACCTCTTCTTTTTAACCGATAACCACTTATTACTAGGGTTTTACAACTAATAATTGTGATTTAATGAAGATTTAATGAAGATTTAATTTTCTTTATTTTTTAAAACTTTACCCGGGCAAGCTTAGTATGAAGCAAAAGTTTATTTTATTAATTTTATTGATGATGGTTTCCGCAACTGGCTTTTCCCAGTTAAGCGACCTTCATTATTTGCCGCCGTTAAAACAGGGTAGTAACAACTCATCAGTTAAAGAACAAGCCATTTATCTTTCTACTCCAGAAACAACCGCCTTTACAGTTAATGCTTATATTGGATCAGCTACAACACCAGATGCAACATTCTCTATTTCTAATATATCTCCAGGGGTTTATACTTTGGCCAATGGTGACAATGATGTTACCATGGTAAAAAATGGTAACACAGGGATTGTTATAAACAATAGCGGACTCCGATTTGAATCTCCAGGAGGTGAAAAATTCTATGTAAATTATAGAGGTACCTCTTCAGCACAAGCAACATCTTTAACTTCTAAGGGAAGGCAAGCCTTAGGTACAAAATTTAAATGGGGCGGCGCGCCAAATTATGCAACTACCTCAGATATATCAACATCTTTGGGTATAATGGCAACAGAAGATAATACGGTAGTAGATATTACCGGCTATGATTTTAATTGTGAATTTCGCTTGCAAAACGATAGAGATGGAATTACAAGTGATAATATCCAAATTACTTTAAACAAAAATGAAAGTTTTGTGCTTGAAGCCTATACGAACGAAACTTCGGCGAACATAGATGGGTGGCTAGGCGCCTCCATAGTTTCAACTAAAGACATAGCCATTAGTAATGGTGGTTTAAATTACGGGGTTGTATCCAGCTCATCAGGCAGTAGAGACGCCGGTATAGACCAACCAGTACCAATAAATAAAATTGGTAAGGAGTATGTATTTATAAGAGGGAATGGACAAAACAGTACAGAATTTCCAATTATTATCGGTACTCAAAACAATACCGATATATTTGTAAATGGTTCCACAATCCCAATAGCAACTATTAATAATGGTGATTACTTTTTGGTTCCTGGTTCAAATTATTCAAGTGGTTCACCAGGCGCCAACATGTTGGTCACTACTTCAAAAGATGCCTATGCGTATCAAAACTTAGCAGGTAGTTCTGGGGTGCAGACCATCGGTTTAAACTTTGTTGCACCTGTAAACTGTTTATTACCAGATAATTTAGATAACATTTCCGATATTACAAATTCAGCCGGCACAACTCTTACCGGAGGTATTACCATCATCGCATCTACATCAACACCTGACGGAAATATTTCGGTATCAGATGGTTCAGGAGCCGTAATACTACCAGCTTCTTTATCTGTTGCAGGATCTACAGATTGGAAAACATTTTATATTTCTAACCTAACAGGAAATGTAAGTGTACAATCTACAGGACCAATTGCTGTAGGCTTTTTCGGTGTAAATGCCAATCGTGGTATTGCAGGCTATTTCTCTGGATTTGATACCGTACCCGAAGTTGACCTGGAAGTCAATGGAGGCGGATGCCTACCAACAGCAGAAGTAGAAGTTATTGACCCCAATTTTGATGATTACCAATGGTTTGAAAACGGAGTATTAATTGTAGGTGCAAATAGTGCTACATATACGCCTACACAAGCTGGGGATTACTATGTTCGAGTTACAAAAGGTGGTTGCACCTATGATTCTCAACCATTAACTGCCTATTATTGTGACCCAGATGTGGTCATCAAAAAAGTGGCAGACAAAAATACGGTTAGCGATGGCGAAACGGTAACATTTACAATTACCGTCGAAAGTTTTGGTATTAACGCTATTTCTAATCTCGTACTTACAGATATTTTACCTGACGGAATTTCATTACTTTCATCTTCGGTTTCTAAAGGTAGTTTTACCTACCCTAACTGGTCTGTTGGTGGTATGAATAGTGGAGAATTAGAAACTTTGACCTTAGTTACACGCGTAAGCTTACCCAATGTAAATACATCGACCGCAACGTACATAAATAATATCAGTAATTCTCAAGATCAAACAGATACTAATATTACTACAGATGACCCTTCTGAAACAGTAACCGTAAATTTTAATACCCCAACAACAGTAAATACTAACAGAAGAATTACCTTCAGGGCAACAGCAAATTAATTTCTTTTGTAACATTCCGTCAAGTTTCTCGTCAAGTATACGTAACCAATCAAAAAACACTTGACGTGAGTACTATTCTAACAGTCAATCATCTTACCAAAAAATTTGGACACCTTACTGCTGTAAAAGATTTATCGTTTACTATAGAAAAAGGTAATGTTTACGGAATTTTAGGTCCTAATGGTAGCGGCAAATCAACTACCCTGGGCATTGTATTAAACGTCGTCAATAAAACCAGTGGCGAATTTGCTTGGTTTGGCGGTGAATCTTCAACGCATGAAGCATTAAAAAAAGTAGGCGCAATCATCGAACGCCCTAACTTCTACCCCTACATGACGGCTTTGCAAAACTTAAAATTAGTATGCAAAATCAAAGATGTATCAGAAGACAAAATTGAAGAAAAGCTAGACTTAGTCGGACTACTAGATAGAAAAAATAGCAAATTCAGGACTTTTTCCCTTGGAATGAAGCAACGTTTGGCTATTGCATCTGCCCTATTAAACGACCCAGAAATATTAATTTTAGATGAACCTACCAATGGTCTCGATCCTCAAGGTATTCATCAGATTCGAGAAATCATAAAGACAATTGCTGCAAAAGGCACTACAATTTTGTTGGCATCACATTTGCTTGATGAGGTTGAGAAAGTATGTTCTCATGTTGTTATTTTAAGAAAAGGAGAAAAATTGTACGCTGGCAGAGTAGATAGCTTACAGGCAAGTTTCGGCTTTTTCGAATTAAAATGTGATGATTTAGAAAAACTAACATCTTACCTAAGTACCAATGAACATTTTGGTAGTATAAAACAAGAAAATGGTTTGGTTACGGCCATCTTAACTTCAGAACTAGATGCACAATCATTGAACAAACTACTTTTTGAAAAAGGTATTATAGTATCTCATTTAGTAAAACGAAAAGAAAGTTTAGAAGAACAATTTCTTGCCTTAACTAAAAATGCTAACGCCTAACAACCACCATCATGATACGATTACTTCAAATAGAATTCATAAAACTTTGGAATAACAGGGCTAGTAAAGTACTGATTATTTCATACTTCGCACTTTTAACCTCTATCGCATTGGTAGCGGCTATAAAATTCGATATCGGCCCAATAAAGTTCAATTTAGCAGACCAGGGTATTTTTAACTTTCCGTATATCTGGCATTTCAACACATTCATAACCGCATTCTTCAAGCTATTTTTAGCCATCGTTATTGTATCCATGATGTCTAATGAATATAGTAATAAGACGATAAAACAGAATTTAATTGACGGACTTTCGAAAAAGGAATTTATACTTTCAAAATTCTTGACCGTGATTACATTCTCGTTAGTCTCTACAATTTTTGTATTTCTAGTTTCATTGGTTTTAGGACTTATTTATTCCGATTTTACCGAAATTTCTATCATTCTTAGCGATTTAGAGTTTCTTTTAGCATTTTTCATTAAACTAACTGGTTTCTTCTCTTTCTGTCTTTTCTTAGGTGTTTTGGTAAAAAGGTCAGCCTTTGCACTTGGTTTTTTAATTCTATGGCAAGTATTCGAAGGTATTTTTAGAGGCATCATACGATGGAAGTTTTTTGATGGCGAAACCACAGATATTATCATGGGCTTTTTTCCATTGCAAGCCATGTTCAATATTATCAAAGAACCATTCTCTAGATTAGGTGCCGTACAATCTGTTGCCAATCAAATGGGTGAAAAACTCGAACTAGATTATTACATACATTGGTATGAAATTCTAATAGTTATGGCATGGATAGCCATTTTCATTTATGGATCTTATGCAATCTTAAAAAAGCGAGACCTTTAACTTATCTGTACTAAGAGGTAATTAATCCTAATTAACAGTCCTCTAAAAGTTTAGATTTTCATTTTGTAGTATATTGTAATGTTTACGAATATGCTATGAGAAAGAAATGGGACATCAGAGTACCCAAAATATTGGCTGTGCCAATATTTTTCATGGCATTGCTATCTGGAATTTTCATAACGTCGGCACAAGAATGTCCCGCTCTTTTAAATCCCGTAAATGGTACTATGTTGGTTCCCGTAGATGCGACTATTAGTTGGGAAGCTGTAACAGGTGTACCGGGTTTTATTATCTCATTAGGTACAACAGAGGGCGGTAATGATATTTTAAATGAGCGAAATGTTGGATCTGCCACAAGTTTTACACCCGCGACAGGGTTACCAGAGAGCACCGAAATATTCATCACCATTACGCTCTTCTTTTTCAATCAACCGAATATTGTTTGTGATAGCCAAAGTTTTACGACCGCAGCCTTAAGCGAAGTACCTAGTTGTAGTACATCTATTAGTCCGGCAAACAATGCCTTTGATATAAATACAGCAACTAACATTTCATGGAATGCCGCACCTAGTGCAACAGGGTATTTTATATCGATTGGCACCACACAAAATGGAGAGGAGATTCTTGTACCTACCGACGTGGCAAATACGTTAAGCTATAATCCAACTACAGATTTACCTACGGAAACTGATATTTACGTTACAATTACACCTTATAATAGAATTGGTTCAGCAGCTAGTTGCAGCTCTTCGGTCTTTACCACGGCTGCGGCTGCAGTATTACCTTTATGCACAAGTATGATTTCCCCTTTAAATGGTGAAACGAATGTGCTTTTGAGTCCGACACTAGAATGGAACGCAGTACCTAATGCAACGGGCTACCGAGTATCTATAGGCACATCACCTTTCGAAAAGAATATTTTAGAAGATGCTATTTTTTATAGAACCTCAACGCTGATTATCGATTTTGAACCTAACCGGACATTCTTTATATCGATTTATCCTTTCAACGAAGCAGGTGAAGCAATAGGTTGCACTCAAGAAACCTTTTCTACACTGGTTGGCTGCGGACCATATTTTGACCCGGTAAGTGGCCAATTAGTAGTATTGAATCCTGATTTGACCTTCCCTGATACCATTACTATATGCTTAAATAATGAGCTCGATCTAATTACGGCAACTGATGAAGCTGATGGCTTTAGGTGGTACAAATTAGACGATAGAGGTAATGAAACATTATTGTCAAGTAGTTCTGAAGTTAGGATAAATGAAGAAGGGCTATATATTTATGAGGCTTATGATATTTTTGAAGATTCAGACAGAACGTTTGAATGTGCTTCATCAAAAACCTTTCAAGTATTAATATCTGAAACTCCTGTTATCGAAAATGTAGCGGTAAATATAAGTGGCAATATGCTTAATTATGAAATAACTACAACCACAAATGGCAATTTTGAATATGCGCTAGATAACGAAGACGGACCGTACCAAAACTCAAATCGTTTTACCAACATAACATTACAGAACCATACTGTCTATGTTCGTGATAAAGCAGGCTGTGGTACTGCAGAACGTTTGGTTGAATTAGATTTAACAGTAAACGGTTTCCCAAATTTCTTTACCCCAAACGGTGATGGCATTAATGATTTTTGGCAGTTTATACCACCAGTTGAAACTGGTGAAAATAATGTATCAGTAATTTATATATTTGATAAATTCGGTGCACTACTAGCCCAAGTAGCTCCAAATACAATCGGGTGGAGCGGAAATTTAAATGGTAAAGCGCTTCCCGAATCAAATTACTGGTTCAAGGCTATTGCCACCAATAACAAAATTATCAAAGGTCATTTTAGTTTGAAACGATAAATTAAATTACACAAAATGAAAATCAAAAAAATGTCTTTCTTCTTGAGGTGGTTATGCCTCTTTTTGACAAGTTCATTTTTTTATGGGCAAGATTGTACAGAATTTACTTTTCCGAACAACGGTGCAAGTAACATTGAAGTAAACACTACACTAACTTGGACCGAAGTGTTAGGCTATAACGGTTATATACTTTCTATTGGTACCACTCCGCAAGGCACTGATATTTTAGACAGAAAACCTATTGGCACCAACCCTTTCTACACTCCGCCATTAGGTTTACCAGACGACACCACCATGTACGCAACATTAAGTTTAGTTCCGTATGACGGTCCGCCAATCAATTGTGACGAACTCGTTTTTACAACATTAGAAGTTACCACACCCCCTACTTGCTCCATATTAATCACTCCAGATAATAATGCGGGTAGTGTAACTATTATCACAGATATTGAATGGGCATATGTACCGACAGCAACGGGCTATTATTTATCAATAGGAACTACACCAAATGGTAATGAACTAGTAAGCAATCTTGATATTAAAAATGAATTGAGTTACAACCCGCCGGAAGATTTACCACAAAACTCAAATATATATGTAAGAATTGAACCCTATAATAATATCGGCATAGCGTCATCTTGTGTAGAAGAAATATTTACTACAAGTTTTGCCGTTTATGTTTGCGACCCATATATTTCTGAAATTACAGGCGAATTAATATACCGGGCGCCAATTATTAATTTACCTAATATTGTAGGTATATGCAGTAACGAACTACCCTATACCATTTCATCGAACGATAATGCCGATGGATTTAGATGGTATTTAACAAATAGCGGTAGCGAAGAAACATTGTTATCAGAAACTCATAGCGTAGCTATTTCTGCGCCAGGTAAATATCGGTTTGAAGCATACAATAATATAACAACCGATGCTGGCGATATTGAATGCGTTAGTTCTAAACTTATAGACGTGGTAGCATCGGAAGAAGCTACAATTACAGCAATAGACATTACCAATACGAAAATCGGCAAAACGATAACAGTTAATGCTTCAGGTGATGGTCAATATGAATACTCTTTAGACAACCGAGATGGACCTTACCAAGATTCACCCATATTTACAAAAGTATTAGGTGGTGACCATACTGCTTTTGTTCGCGATAAAAATGGATGCGGCATTACCCAACGAACGGTTGATAGAGATATTTCTCAAAAAGATTTTCCTTCGTTCTTTACACCTAACGGAGATGGCATTAATGATTACTGGCAGTATGTGCCGCCTGTTGAAAACTTTGAATCTGTTATAGACGTAATACATATTTTCAATCAATTTGGCAGTTTAATACAACAAATCAACCCAAATAGTATTGGATGGGACGGTACTTTTAATACTAAAGAAATGCCACAATCCGATTATTGGTATAGGGCTAGTTTTCTTAATCAGAGACCTATAATCGGTCACTTTTCACTAATTCGATAGACTTAATGATTATTCTTATTGCACTCTTTTAAATGGCACTTCTTTCGTAATTTTATAGCATGAAATTCAAAGTAGTATCAGACTTCAAACCCACTGGGGATCAACCAAATGCCATTAAAGAATTGGTAAAAGGTATAAACGAGAAAGAAAAATATCAAACATTATTGGGTGTTACCGGTTCTGGTAAAACCTTTACGGTAGCCAATGTAATCGAAGAAGTTCAAAAACCGACACTTTTATTAGCGCACAACAAAACCTTGGCAGCCCAGTTATATTCGGAGTTCAAGCAATTTTTTCCTGATAATGCGGTCGAGTATTTTGTATCGTATTACGACTATTACCAGCCAGAAGCATTTATACCAACAAGTGGTGTTTATATTGAAAAAGATCTTTCCATTAATGAAGATATTGAGAAATTACGTCTTAGTACTACCTCTTCTTTATTGTCAGGTAGAAGAGATGTCATCGTTATTGCTTCAGTTTCTTGCTTATATGGTATTGGTAACCCCGTTGAATTTCAGAAAAATGTCATCTCAATAAAAAAAGATCAAGTCATTGCCAGAACCAAGCTAATGCATCTATTGGTGCAATCGCTATATTCTAGAACTATGGCGGAGTTTAAGAACGGTAATTTTAGGGTAAAAGGTGATGTTGTAGACGTTTTTCCTAGTTATGCCGACCATGCCTATAGAATTCACTTTTTTGGCGATGAAATTGAAGAAATAGAAGCTTTCGACCCATTTAATAATAATATTATAGAAGTTTACGAGACACTTACTATTTACCCAGCGAATATGTTCGTGACCTCTAAAGATGTTTTACAAAATGCCATTCATAGCATACAAGATGATTTGGTTAAACAGATAGACTACTTTAAAGAAATTGGAAAGCCACTAGAAGCAAAAAGATTAGAAGAACGTACCAATTTCGATTTAGAAATGATACGTGAACTTGGGTACTGCTCAGGTATAGAAAACTATTCTAGATATTTAGATGGTCGTGAGCCAGGCACCAGACCTTTCTGTTTGTTAGATTACTTTCCCGATGATTATTTAATGGTTATTGATGAAAGTCATGTTACCATACCTCAAGTACATGCCATGTATGGCGGTGACCGCTCAAGAAAAGTAAACTTGGTTGATTACGGTTTTCGTTTACCTGCTGCAATGGACAATAGACCATTAAAGTTTGAAGAGTTCGAAGCATTACAGAATCAGGTATTATATGTAAGTGCGACACCTGCAGATTACGAATTGCAATTGAGTCAAGGGGTTTATGTCGAGCAAGTAATTAGACCAACCGGACTTCTAGATCCGATAATTGAAGTAAGACCAAGTCTAAACCAAATTGATGATTTGGTAGAAGAAATTCAAATTCGTGTTGAAAAAGATGAGCGTACACTAGTCACCACTTTGACAAAAAGAATGGCAGAAGAATTGGCTAAATATATGGACAGAATCAATATTCGATGTAGATATATTCATAGTGATGTTGACACTTTAGAACGTGTAGAAATCATGCAAGATCTTCGAAAAGGAATTTTTGATGTGCTTATCGGGGTGAATTTATTACGTGAAGGATTGGATTTACCAGAGGTTTCTTTAGTGGTTATTTTAGATGCTGACAAGGAGGGATTTTTACGTAGTAATCGTTCTTTAACACAGACGGTTGGTAGAGCTGCAAGAAACCTAAATGGTCGTGCAATTATGTACGCAGATAAGATCACTGCAAGCATGCAAAAAACCATCGACGAAACAAGTTATAGAAGACAAAAACAGATTCAATATAACACGGATAATAATGTAACTCCGACTGCTTTAAATAAGAGTTTAGACAATGTACTGTCTAAGAATTCGGTCTCCACTTATCACTTCATAAAAGAGGAGTTAAGAGCTGCTGAACCAGACATGGATTATCTTACAAAAGAGCAAATTGAGAAGCTCATAAAAGACAAAAGAAAGGCTATGGAAAAAGCAGCAAAAGAATTAGACTTTATGCAAGCGGCGAAGTTAAGAGATGAAATAAAGTCGCTACAAGAACAAGAGTAAGGCTATTTTTATACATTTATATTGAAATAGATAAGATCTCCATTTCTACTTCACAATAAATGACATTAAATACTGGATAATAAATAGTTAAGTATAATTTTTAGACAAGACTAAATCTTTTAATTTCTATATAAAATGAAAAATTTAGCGAATTTATTGCTTATTGCAGTATGTATAAGCAGTAGTTTAAATAGCTTTTCACAGCGATTAAAAAGCGATGACATTAGAGTGATGGTCGATGAAAATTTCATGACCGCTACTACGAATTTACATCATTTTTTAAGATTACCAAATGACGGTAATTTTCAAGAACAAATTGAAAATAATAAAGCGTGGTGCGATAGTGTTTTTAGGAGTTTAAAATTTAAAACACAGACCATAATTACCGATGGTGCACCCCTACTCTTTGCCGAAAAAATATTTCACAAAGACAGAAAGAGCATCCTATTTTATTTGCAAATTGACGGGCAACCTATAGACCGATCGGAGTGGTCTCAAAACGATCCTTTTGAACCCGTTTTTAAGACCTTAAAAAATGGAGAATGGACTACCGAAGAATTCGATTTTACTCAAAAAAATATACCCGATGATCTTAGAATTTTTGCCAGATCGGCATCCGATTCTAAAGGTCCGGCAATGTCATTAATTTCAGCATTGAAAATTTTACAGGAACAACAAATCAATCCCGAATACAACATTAAAGTAATCATGGATTTTCAAGAAGAACTTGGTTCACCTGATTTACCAAAAGCGGTTATTAAAAATAAAAACTTATTAGAATCAGAAATGCTCTTGATCATGGACGGCACTAGACATCTTTCTAATTTACCGACGTTGACATATGGCGCTAGAGGAATTGCCACAGCAACAATTACCGTTTTTGGTTCGACCGATGCATTGCATAGCGGTCAATATGGAAACTATGCACCGAACCCCGTTTTTAAAGCAGCACAATTAATAAATAGTTTTAAAGATGAAAAAGGCATAGTTAAAATTTCTGGGTTTTATGATGGTGTCTATTTATCAGAACGCGATAAAGAACTACTTGGTGAAATACCAGAAAATATGGACAGTCTTAATTCAAGACTAGGTATAGCCATTCCTGAAGAAGTTGCAGACACGTATCAAGAGGCATTACAATTTCCATCTTTCAACATTAGAGGTTTAAAAGCAGGATGGACAGGCAAGGAAGTCCGTACGCTGATACCCGAAGAAGTTATCATAGAAATAGATATGCGATTAGTACCTGAGACACCTGGGGAAAGGCAAATAGAATTATTACGGGCACATATTAAAAAAGAAGGGTTTCATATGGTCGACTCCATTCCAACCAAAGAAGAAAGAGCAACTTACCCTAAACTTGTGTCGTTTAATTACAGAATTGGCTCAAAACCATTTAGAACCGAAATGGATAGTTCAATTGGCGAATTTTTAAATTCGGCTTTAACTAAAGTGTTTGGCAATACTGTTGTAAATATGAGAACTACCGGCGGATCTCAACCCATGGCTCCATTTATAGAAGCATTAAATATACCGGCGGTATCTATTCGAATACCTAACCCAGATAATAATATACATGCCCCTAACGAAAACCTGAGAATGGGTAATTACAGAGAGGGTATAATTTCATGTATTGCTGTTTTAACTGAAAAACTACCATAAAAAAAGTGCTTTGATCTCTCAAAGCACTTAACCAAACAACTTAAACCAACCTAAAAAACGTACTAACTAAAACTTATTTTAACTCAATCATTCTTTTTGGCTTTGGTAAAGCCTCTTCTTTTTTAGGAAGATTAAACTTTAAAATTCCACCTTCATAAGTAGCTTCAATTTTATCAGTAGCAACCGTATCGGGCATAGTAAATGCTCTTTTAAAAGATGAGATATTAAACTCCTTACGCGTAAAATTTTCTTTTACTGCAATATTCTCCTCTTTAACGTCTGCTGAAATTGTCAGCACATCTTTATCAATTTCTATTTTAAAATCATCTTTTAACCTTCCAGGAACAAAAAGCTCTAACTCAAAATCTTTTTCATTATCCTTAATATTCGCTGCCGGCACAGATGAGCGTGAATTCTCAGTTCCACCAAACCAATCTGGTCTAAAAATCTCATTCATTAATGCTGGGAACAAAACATCGTTTCTCTTTGTTAAACTCATAATCGTATTTTTTAAATAAATTAATTTAATAGTCGATTTGAATAGAACAAATGCTATACCAACTGAATTAACATGACAATATGGCGTATTTTATATTTGATTTAGCGACATATTGGCGCTTTTACATGTTAAGAGTCTGTAATTTTAGCATGTAAGACAGTTATCTGTTCGCACATTCACTAATTTTATAGACAGAATTATTTAAATGGATAGACTTACCAACTTCATAGACCAAATTAGAACTAGAATTGCCTTTTTTCCCACAATTATCTCTTTAGCAGGATTACTGTTGGCTTTTCTAATGATTTATCTAGAACAAAACAGCATTTCAGCGTATCTGATTGATGTTGCTCCCGCTTTAGTAATAGATGATACCGATACAGCTAAAACAATTTTAAGTACGCTTATAGGTGGTTTAATCTCATTAACCGTATTTAGTTTCTCGATGGTGATGGTTCTTTTGAATCAAGCATCTAGCAACTTCTCACCAAGAGTATTACCAGGTATTATTTCAGACGAGAAACATCAAATCGTATTGGGGCTCTACATTGCCACCATCCTCTACAATATTTTTATTCTTATCTCTATTGAGCCCACAGAAAACTCATATCAAACTCCCGGCTTTTCTGTATTATTGGGCATTATATTAGTAGTGATATGTTTGGCGGCTTTTATATACTTCATCCATCATATTTCACAAGCTATACAAGTAGGCAATATTCTTACCGCTATTCATGCTAGAACAAAATCTGAAATACTATCTATCGTCGAAAATCAAGAAAAGAATTCTTTCGAGTTCCCCAATTATGAGCATTGGGAAAAATATGAAATTGTTAAAACAGGTTATTTCTACGGAATACTTAATGAGGACTTATTAGAATTATGTAAAGAAAATTCTATGAAAGTTATGATCCAATTACACAAAGGTCAGTTCATATTAGATGGCACCATAGGGTTATTAACCGAAAAACCAATAGACACTAAATTTAAAAAAAAGGTAATGGACACCTTATTGTTCAGTCAAGAAGAACTGATCGGAGAAAATTATATTTATGGGTTTAGGCAAATTTCAGAGATTGGTGTAAAGGCGATGTCCCCCGGAATTAATGACCCAGGTACCGCATTAAATACTATTGACTACCTGACTTCGCTTTTCATAGATTTAATGCGAAAAGCAGACTACGAATATATAAATGATGAAAAGGGTACGAACTGGGTTCAAATAAAATGCGCCAAATTCTCAGAAGTGCTATTTAACGTAATGGCAACCTATCGCCTTTATTGCAAACATGATATAACTGTTATGAGAAAACTAATGCACATGTTAAAGGCACTTAGCGAACATGTAATAAATTCTACCCAGTTAGAAATTATAGAGGCTGAAGTAAATGAGCTAAAAGCAGATGCGAATGGCAACATCGAAAACAAGAGAGACCTTAGTGAACTTGATGCCGACTTTATATCGTGGTCTTAGTTGTAATGCGCTTTAAATATTGAAATCAACACCTCTGGTGGCACAACTTTATTAGGGTAAGTATGCATTATAGAAAGAACCTGCTGAATTGCACCAGGTGGCAAACCCATATTTAGACCGATATCATATATTCTTTTGACCTCATGAATATCTTGCTCATTATCAACATTCATTAGCAAAATCAACCTGTGAAATTGCAACAACCGTTCTGATTCTGATTTAGGTATCACATGTTCTACATTTGAAGTAAAAAGACTATCAAAAGTTTTTTTACTTACTTCTAATTGCTGGGCAACCGAAAACAGAAAATCATACTCAGATTCTTTCACTTCGTTATTTACTTTCGCAAACGAGATCATTTCTGACAAAATACTTAATTTCTCTTTAATAGTAGGCATACTCTTACGTAACAAATTGATATTCAGATGCTACATATTTTTAACGTAAAAGTGAGCTGTTTTATTTCATTTAAACATATTTAGCTGCCCTTAATTTTACACTCATAATGAGAATTCATTTCGTAATATAGTTTCAACCCACATGTTTATCTACACTTCAATTTTTATTGGAATAGCATGAAGCATCTTTTTGTCAAAAATATTTATGTAATTCATCGATAAACTATATTCTATGAAGTATATAAAATACAATATGCATCTTAGAACCACCTAATAATAAGGCATAGCAACCAACACGTCATATTTTTATAATAACTTGCAGTCCTTAAATTTGTGGTATGACTAATAATGATATTTTTAAAAAACTAAGAGTAGCTTTAAAATTTAGAGATGATGAAATCGTAGAGATATTAGAGCTTGTAGATTTCAAAATTTCAAAAAGTGAATTAGGAGCTTTCTTTAGAAACGAAGATCATCCTAATTATATGGAATGTGGAGATCAGGTACTGCGTAATTTTTTAAACGGACTGGTTCTTCATCTTCGTGGAACGAAAGAAAATCCGAAAACACCTGGAGAAGTACTTTTAGGTATGGCTGGCAATACCGCTAAACCAGTACAAAAACCGACTCAAAAACCAGCTCAAAAGAATATCAGTAAAAGAGATTTTAAAACTAAGCAGATGAAAAAGGTAGATACTGCCATAAGTTCTGTGAAGTATAAAAACAAGAAAAAATCTTAATACACCTCGGTGTATTAAGATTTTTTTCAACGCTAACCTTTTACAAGGTTACCCTTCGATACGTACAGGAATTGTGTATACTTTACCCTCCTCTACATTTGCCAAATTAACTTTTTGATAGTTTAGTTTGGCTTTGACGAAACTTTCCATTTCATCATATTCAGTATTCACAGATAATACAACGATCTCACCATCTGCATTTAAGGTAAAACGTACCTGTGCGGTTAAATCGTTATGTTCAATAGAAAAACTATTATCAGATAGCATTTCTGATATCTGGTTAGAAAGATTTCTGGTTGGGTTTTCGCCCTTTGCATCGTTTGCCAATACATTACCTGTTGCTAATAGCATTGCAGCTACGACTACTAAACTTAATTTTCTCATGACTTTTTGTTTTTTGCTACAATTTGTACTGCAGCATGATTAAAATTGATTGATGATGAATTACTTAAAAGACGACTGAAAAATGACAATGTTACAATTTGAGCATATTTTAACATCTCTTTAATATAAATTCCTCAATTATCCTTGCCAAATTTAAAAATACAAAACATAGAAAAAAAAGGTTTTTAAAGGCTTAAACATTATTTCATTTCAGTAACCTTAAGTAGTCTTTCAATCCTATTATTATTACAATAAATTAAACCTACAGATACTATAAATACATATCTAGAAAACAATGGTAACATGTAGCCAAAAAAAAAGAACGCTAAATAAGCGTTCTTTTTTTTGGTAAATAGTAATTCTACTAGTCTGCTATCTCTATTGGAATAACGTAAACTACATCTGAATTGCCTGGTTCAAGATTTTTAAAATCGATACCGTTCTTTAAAAATTCTTTTAATTGACTATTGGTAGATTCAATTGATAATAACCTATACATACCATCTTCTGCAACGGCAATTTTAATTTCAGCTTTGGCACCTCGTATTTGATCAGGTATTGCTTCATCGGCTAACATTTCATGAATTTGAGCAGTAATCCACTTTGTTCCTTTATCCTCATTCGACTCGGTATCATGAGCCGTAACAGTTCCAATCCCAAATGCTAACATTGCGATTAAAATAATTTTGACTTTTTTCATACTATATATTTTAAAGGTTTGAAATTATACATATATATTGCTTATACCACAAAATAACATATTTAAAATATTAATATGATAATTTTAACATCTATTTAATATTAAATTGATAAAATATATAGCTTTTAGCTATATAAACTACATTTTCAATAATAACATTAATCTTAAAACAAAAAAAAGACCATTCAAAATGAATGGTCTTTATATAATTATGATAAGCAAACTTGTTTAAGCCAATACAGCTTTTACTTTATCTGCAGCCTCTTGAAACTGTACAGCAGATTGTACTGCAAGTCCAGAGTTATCAATAATCTCTTTTGCTAACTCAGCGTTAGTACCTTGTAATCTTACGATAATCGGCACTTTAATTGAGTCGCCCATATTCTTATAAGCATCAACAATACCTTGCGCTACACGATCACAACGAACGATACCACCAAAAATATTGATTAGAATAGCCTTAACATTAGGGTCTTTTAAGATAATTCTAAAAGCTTCTTCAACTCTTTTAGCATCTGCTGTACCACCAACATCTAAGAAGTTAGCTGGCTCACCACCCGCCATTTTAATTAAATCCATAGTTGCCATTGCAAGACCTGCACCGTTAACCATACAACCAACGTTACCGTCAAGATCTACATAGTTAAGACCAACTTCTCTTGCTTCAACTTCAATAGCATTCTCTTCTCTAAGATCACGCATATCGGCATACTTCTTTCTTCGGTATAGTGCATTATCATCGATAGAAACCTTAGCATCAACAGCCATGATCAAATCATCAGAAGTTTTTAATACTGGGTTAATTTCGAACATATTAGAATCACTTTCTACATATGCTTTATATAATGATGCAACGAATTTTGTCATTTCTTTGAACGCAGTACCTGAAAGACCTAAGTTAAAAGCAATTTTTCTTGCTTGAAAACCTAATAGACCTGTAGCTGGATCAATTTCTTCTGTAAAAATTAAGTGCGGAGTGCTTTCAGCAACCTCTTCAATGTCCATACCACCTTCTGTAGAATACATGATCATATTCTTACCAGTAGCTCTGTTCAATACAACAGACATATAGAATTCACTAGTTTCGCTTTCGCCTGGGTAGTAAACATCTTCGGCAACCAATACTTGGTGTACTTTTTTACCTTCCGCAGAAGTTTGCGGTGTAATTAAGTTCATACCAATAATCTGGTTTGCTATCTCTTCTACCTCTTTTAGGTTTTTGGCTAATTTAACTCCACCACCTTTACCACGACCACCTGCGTGTACTTGCGCTTTTATAACATGCCATCCAGTTCCGGTTTCAGCAGTTAATTGCTTTGCAGCCTCAACAGCCTCTTTTGCATTTTGGGCAACTATTCCTCTTTGGATGCGCACCCCAAAACTTGCTAATATCTCTTTTCCTTGATATTCGTGAAGGTTCATATATATGGTGAATTTAATTGTTAAGCAAAAATAGGAAACAGGAAGTAATAATCTAAAAATACTGGTGATTAATTAGAATAACTAGTATAATTAACCTGATAAAAACCCAAATCGCTTGCAATACGATTGAATTTTGTACCTGAAAAACGACCTAAATCTCTAAATCTTTAAAATCTAATGGGTCAAAATTTTTGAAATGACCATTAAGTTCGATTGTTTTTTTGGTTCTGTTCACTTCAGAAAGTACCGTAATCGTAGAAGTTAAATGCAGACTTATAAAATTAAGTCGATCATTTTCTGAAGGTATCTGTAATAGTTGATACTCTTGCTCAAAAGACAATCCTATTTTGTGGGCCAGCGTAAAACTATTAAATTCTTTTACGTTGAGTTTGGTATATGGCACATCCATAATAGCATATAACTGCTCTATACCATTGATAATAGTTTGCTTTTTTTCTTCGGATGCTTCATAATCGTACTCCAACAACTTTACAATTCCACCAGAATATAACTTATCATCCATGATATTGTCGAAAGCCAGCAATTTAAATACTTGCCTCGCAACACATACCACATCCATCTCTCCGGTTTCGTACGTTGTCACCACTTCTACCAGCTGTACTTCTACCCCATATTCCATCTTATTATTTATAAAAACTGGTATACCAAAAGTAATCGCCTCATCTCTACAATCTTGTATTAATTGTTTGTAGCGATTTTCAAAAACATGCAGCGGCACGGTCTCTCCTGGAAAGAAAATAGACTGTAATGGAAACAAAGGTAATTTCATGTGCTAAATGTACAAAGGACTTTATTTAGCACCAAAATAAATACAATCTTCAAAAGTTACAAATATCACAATTTGTTATTTTTATCATTTTTATGTTATTATTTTTGTTCTTGATGAATTAGAAAAGTAACTTTGAGCAAAATTGTATAGTATGAGAAATGAGGATTTATTGCAAATCGCAAAAACCTATGGTGATCCGGTATATGTTTATGATTCGGAAAAAATAGTTTCACAGTTCAATAGACTGACCAAAGCATTTGGTTCTGTAAAGAAATTGCAACTTAACTATGCAGCCAAGGCACTTTCTAATATTACTATTTTAAGATTAATGAATAGTTTAGGTAGTGGTTTAGATACCGTATCTATACAAGAAGTACAATTAGGATTATTAGCTGGTTTCAAACCAGAGTCAATCATATTTACCCCTAACGGAGTTTCTTTGGAAGAAATTGAACAAGCAGCAAAATTGGGTGTTCGTATTAATATCGACAACCTTTCTATATTAGAGCAGTTTGGTAGCAAGCATCCTAAAATACCTGTTTGTATTCGTATCAATCCGCATGTAATGGCGGGCGGAAATTCTAATATTTCTGTAGGTCATATAGATTCTAAATTCGGAATCAGTATTCATCAAATTCCGCATTTACTTCGTATTGTAGAATTAACTAAAATGAATATCAACGGTATTCACATGCATACAGGTAGCGACATTTTAGATATCGACGTTTTCTTATATGCCTCTGAAATTTTGTTTGATACTGCACGTAATTTCAAAAATCTTGATTTTATAGATTTCGGTAGCGGCTTCAAAGTACCTTATAAAGAAGGTGATATTGAAACCAATGTTGAAGAACTAGGTAAAAAATTAAGTACTCGTTTTAATGAGTTCTGTAAAGAATACGGCAAAGATTTGACATTGGCTTTTGAGCCAGGTAAATTTTTAGTGAGTGAAGCAGGTGTTTTTCTTGCAAAAGTAAATGTGGTTAAACAAACGACATCAACAGTATTTGCAAGTGTAGATTCTGGTTTTAATCATTTAATAAGACCCATGCTTTACGGCGCTACGCATACCATTAATAACATTTCTAATCCAAAAGGCAGAGAACGTTATTATTCTGTTGTAGGGTATATCTGTGAGACCGATACTTTTGCCAGTAATAAAAGAATAAACGAGATCACTGAAGGCGATATTCTTTGCTTTAAAAATGCAGGTGCCTATTGCTTTACCATGGCAAGTAACTACAACTCGAGATTTAGACCAGCAGAAGTTCTTTGGCATAAAGGGAAGGCAGTTCTTATATGTGAAAGAGAAACTTTTGAAGATTTAATTCGCAATCAAGTTGACGTAAAAGATTTGTTCGCTGTTAAAGAAACAGCTAAAGTGAAATAAAGCACTTAAAAATACGTTAGTTTTGGTATACTAGTTGGACTAAACACTCAAATAAAACTCATGAAGACGTATTCTTTATCTTTTTCCAAATCATTTTTATTTTTAGCCGTACTTTTTGTATCGGCTGCAAGTTATACACAAGAGGTAAATTGGATTTCTTGGGACGAGGCTGCTAAATTAACAGCAACCGATAAAAACCCAAAGAAAGTCTTTATCGATGTGTACACCGATTGGTGTGGATGGTGCAAGAAAATGGATAAGGACACTTTTCAAAATGCTGAAGTAGCTGCTTATATGGCAGAGAATTACTACATGGTTAAATTTGATGGAGAAGGTAAAGATCCTATCGAATACAAAGGGAAGACATACAAGTTTGTTCCCTCTGGCAGAAAAGGTTATCATGAATTTGCAGCAGCCTTAATGCAAGGTCGATTAAGTTACCCAACTACTATTTTCTTAGACGAAGAATTAAACATGCTTTCTCCAATACCTGGCTATCAAAAACCAGAGCCATTCCTAGAAATAGCTCGTTATTTTGGTAGTGACATATACAAAGAAAAAGACTGGAAAGCCTATACTGGCGAAGCTGGTAAATAATTATTAGACTATACACTTGTCTACTATAGTCATTACATATCTCTAATGACTCATCTATAAAGTTATTCTCATTTAAAGTTATAAGTTGTTGAAAAATTGGAAAGTAATTTCCATTAAAGTACTTTCACAACAACGTATAACTCTAACTTATGAAGTACCTATTTTACGCTAGTTTTTTAGTTGTATTTTTTATTTCGTGCGCTAACGAAAAGGACTCGGCAAAGCCACTTGAACCTGGAGTATCAGAAGCTATGGCAACCCAAAGAGCTTCACAAATCTCAAATGTTCATTACAACCTAAGTTTTGACATCCCTAAAGAACAGGAAGCCCCTATACCTTCTCAACTTGTTTTAAATTTTGATCTTGAGCAACTTCGAGAACCTGTTTACCTAGATTTTAAAGAGGAGACTTCAAATATAAAATCGGTATCTATTAATGAAACAGATGTCGCTATTCTTCATGAAAAGGAACATATCATTTTACCAAAGGAGTATTTATTAAAGGGGAATAATACTATTACCATTGCCTTTAATGCCGGTGAACTTTCTTTAAATAGAAATGAAGATTACCTATATACCTTATTAGTACCGGATCGTGCAAGAACACTTTTCCCTTGTTTTGACCAACCTAATATAAAAGGTATTTATACGCTGAATATTACAGCACCGAAAGACTGGAAAGTTTTATGTGGTGCAAAAGAAGCAAAGCAAACTCAGAAAGGAGACTACACACAACATAATTTTAGTGCTTCTGATCAAATGAGCACCTATCTATTTTCGTTTGTGGCAGGCAAATTTGAATCTGTAACTCAAAAACCGGCAAATATGGATATGACCATGTTATACCGAGAAACCGATAGCACAAAAATTAAGTACAGCTTAGACTCCATCTTTGATCTACATCAGCAATCCCTATCATTTTTAGAGAAGTATACCGCATATCCTTTCCCTTTTCAAAAAATGGATTTTGCCGCAATACCCGGATTTCAATATGGCGGAATGGAACATGTTGGTGCCATTCAATACAGAGAGAGTTCGCTCTTTTTAGATGAAAGCGCAACCGCAAATAATAAATTGAGCCGTGCAAAACTAATTGCTCACGAAACATCGCACATGTGGTTTGGCGATTTAGTTACTATGAATTGGTTTAATGATGTTTGGATGAAAGAGGTGTTTGCCAATTTCATGGCAGATAAAATTATGAATCCCGCTTTCCCAGATATAGACCATCAATTGGCTTTCATGATCACCCACTACCCCAATGCTTATGGTGAAGACAGAACATTGGGTACAAACCCTATTCGCCAAGACTTAGAAAACCTCAACAACGCAGGTTCACTTTACGGTAGTATCATTTACAACAAGGCGCCAATAATGATGCGTCAACTAGAAACCGTTTTAGGTAAAGAGGCATTTCAAACAGGCATTCAAGAATACATTAAAACCTTTGCATTCAAGAATGCTGTTTGGGGTGAGTTAATTGACATTCTAGACAAAAAATCAGCTACAGATATGGTCGCATGGAGCGATGTCTGGGTTAATAACTCTAGTAGACCCATTTTTAGTGACGTTATAGAATATGATGGTGATGACAACATCACATCCTTCAAACTATCTCAAAAAGCAGAAGACAAATCAAATCATTCGTGGCCACAGAAATTTGAAGTGCTGTTTCTTTATCCTGAAAACACAAAAACGTTAACCGTCAATATGATTGATAGCGAATTGGTTATAGAAGAGGCTATTGGTTTACCTAGACCAAGTTCAATACTTTATAATTCAAACGCCGAAGGTTACGGAGTGTTTCCTATTCAAGAAAAAGATCTAGATATTATACCGACCATAAATGACCAAGTGGCTCGTGGTTACGCCTATATTAATGTGTATGAGAATATGCTAAATGGTAGTATTACTCCCGATGTAGCAATAAAACTATACTCAAAAGGGCTAATTAATGAAAAGAATGAATTATTAATCAATCTCATCTCTAGGTATACCACTTCAATTTTTTGGCAGTACTTAATTGTAGAAAAGCGCCTATTTTATCAGAAAGAAATTAGTGAGCAAGTATGGTCTAAATTACAAGAAGAATTACCTGCTAATATTAAAAAGACCTTATACTCCACCTACACATCAATTGGATACACTGATATTTCATTAGACCATTTATATAAAATTTGGAAGAAAGAATTTGTGATCAATAATTTAAAACTTAACGATGACAACTTTACTGAATTGGCGATAGATTTAGCCTTGTACGGACACCCAGAAAGTGAAAACATTTTAAAAACAGCAGAAGAGGCAATTAGCAATAATGACAAATTAAACAGATTTAAGTTCTTATTACCGTCTTTATCGAAAGATCAACAAACTAGTAAAGATTTTTTCGAGTCATTAGAAATAGAAGAAAACCGAGCTAAAGAGCCATGGGTGGCTAATGCAATGAATAATTTAAATCACCCTTTACATCAAAAAGAATCCATTCAATATCTAAGGGCGAGTCTAGACTTGGTTGATGAAATACAAAAAACAGGTGATATCTTTTTCCCAAAAAGATGGTTAAGTAGCACTATAGGTAATTACACTTCACCAGAAGCTTATGAAATTTTAGAGCATTTTCTAGATGAGAATCCTGAATTAAATTCATCTTTAAAATCAAAAGTACTTCAAGCTTCAGATGATTTGAGAAGAGTTCAACTTTTACAAAAACCTATTGACACCTCTTTAGATTAAATTATAAGACATAAAAAAAGAGGCCTAAAAGGCCTCTTTTTTTATATGTAATACTATATTTTCTATCTACTATAATTAGGACTCTCTTTAGTGATAGTAACATCATGTGGATGACTTTCGTTAATACCACTAGCGGTAATTTTAACGAACCTGCCTGTCTCTTGTAAAGTGGCAATATCTTTTGCTCCACAATATCCCATTCCGGCTTTTAACCCGCCAATAAACTGGTGAATACTTTCATATAGTTCCCCTTTATAAGGCACACGACCTACAATACCTTCTGGTACTAATTTTTTAATATCATCTTCAACATCTTGAAAATAACGATCCTTACTACCTTGCTTCATCGCTTCAACAGAACCCATACCTCGGTAAGATTTAAACTTTCTACCTTCATAGATAATCGTTTCTCCCGGAGATTCTTTTGTTCCTGCTAAAAGTGACCCTAGCATTACCGTATCTGCACCTGCTGCAATCGCTTTAGGGATATCACCCGTATAACGAATTCCGCCATCTGCAATTACTGGAACACCTGAACCTTTTATAGCTGCTGCTACTTCTAATACCGCAGAGAACTGAGGAAAACCAACACCTGCAACAACTCTTGTTGTACAAATTGAACCCGGACCAATACCAACTTTAACGGCATCTGCACCTGCATCTACCAAATATTTTGCTGCCGCACCTGTAGCGATATTACCGACGATAACATCTAGATTAGGAAATTTCTTCTTTACTGCTTTTAACACCTCTACCACTCCTTTGGTATGACCATGAGCAGTATCGATCACCACTGCATCTACACCTGCATTAACCAATGCTTCTGCTCTTTCTACAGCATCGGCTGTAACACCTAAAGCTGCTGCAACACGAAGCCTACCGAACTGATCTTTATTGGCGCTAGGCTTTTGAGTAAGTTTTGTAATATCACGAAATGTGATCAAACCTACCAACTTATAGTTCTTATCTACGACAGGTAATTTTTCGATTTTGTGCTCTTGCAATATATCTTCCGCCTCTGAAAGTGAAGTCCCTTCTGCAGCTGTCACCAAATTCTCTGAAGTCATTACCTCAGAAATTGGTCTTTCATTATTTTTCTCGAAACGTAAATCTCTATTAGTTACAATACCTAAAAGTTTACCATTGGCATCTACGATCGGGATACCTCCAATACCGTACTCCTTCATACTAGCTTTAGCATTTTGTACTTTAGAGTCAAGCGGCAAAGTAACAGGATCTAAGATCATACCACTTTCAGCTCTTTTCACCTTTCTCACCTTCATTGCCTGTTGCTCAATACTCATATTTTTGTGCAACACACCAATACCACCTTCTTGAGCCATGGCAATTGCCATTCTAGACTCCGTAACCGTATCCATCGCTGCCGATATAATAGGTACATTTATAGTAATATTTCTTGTGAATTTTGTCTGAATACTGACTTCTCTTGGAAGCACTTCAGAATATGCAGGTACTAATAATACGTCGTCGTACGTTAGACCTTCTCCTAGAATTTTGTTTTGGTGGGCTTGCATAGCAATTAAGGATTTAATTGCGTGCAAATATAGTGAATATAGTTGGTTTTTAAATTCTTCATGAAACCTTAGTAAAAGCTTCACATTAATTAAACATCAGTAGTTTAAAAATACCGATAACCGAAACACCATAAGTAACCACAAAAAATTAAGATTAGTATTCTAAAGTTTAAATTGCAGTGTTGTGTAAAACGTTCTAGGTTCTGAAGGTATAATACCCGGACCAGGATAACCGGTAGCTCTGCGTGTAAAATAACTGTTGTTAAACACGTTGTTTATACCTGCTTCAAGCTTCCAGTTCTTGTATGTATATGCTAATGAAAAATCAAGAATATCATAAGCTGGTATTTCGCCCTCAATTCCTCTTTGGTTATCATTAACATCTTGCGGAGCATTGGTAGCATCTGTAAACTGTCTTGATAAATATGTATACTGTAAGCTTCCAAGTAAGTTATCATAGCCAAAATTTAATCCTGTTTTTAAATTTACAGCCGGTATAAACTCAACATTATTACCTTCTACATTTGTCTCTTCTGAAGATAAATATTCAGATTCTGTAAGGGCAAGGTTTAAAAAGTAGTTCAATTTTAATTTATCATTTCCAGTAAAAAAAGTTTCCTTGATGCTCCAGTTTCCAAAGCTTTCTAATCCATACATAAAAGCAGTACCTATATTACCACGAAAACGAATAATGCTTCCCGTCTCAACTTCTACGCCAGCTGCATTTATCTGAGTTTCACTTTTAAGAATTTCTCCAAGTCTATTGTCATACAACAGACCAAAAGCACTTACATCATAAGAAAAAACATTTTTATGCCTTCCACGCAACCCTAAATCTGCAGTAAAACCATCTTCATCACTAATGTTCTCATCTACTTGAAAAGAAGGATTTACAACCCTAATATCACTAAAGGTTACCGACCTATAGTTTTGAGAAAAATTGCCGTAAAATTCTACACTTGGGTTTAGTTTATACGTAGCACCTAAACCAAGTAATAAAAATGTTCTATCAAAAGCCCTATTATCTTCTACATCTTCATTTAGCAATGAGTTAACCGCCAAATCTAAAACGATGTTCTTATAGCTGCCTATACTTTCTGTATTAATATGCTCTAATCTAAAACCAGGTGTTAATGTCAATTTAGTATTTATATTGAAAATATTCTCTCCAAAAAAAGCAAGGTTGGAATTTGGAAAGTTAAATTGAGACTGCCTTTCATAATTAGGAAACTCATCATCAGCGAAATTAAAATCGGCATTTGCAGCTGTTGTTCCAGGCCCCTGTCTTTGATTATTATCTGTTCTATATATTTTAGACCCAACCAATAGGGCAGATTCTGTTTCACCAAGCTTATACCTAGTAAGCAATCTAGCCTCTGCACCCCAGTTTTGAAAATTATCTATTAGTAATTCTCTTGGCTCTTCAACATCATCTGGCTGTGAAACCCTGTTGGTTCTAAACCCAAGTGCACTTCTTGATGCATCTAAGCCAAACACATTTAAGCTAAAATCCATTTTTGAAGAGAATTTGTGATCTAAACGAAGTGAATATAATTTCCAATCAACATCGAACCAATTTCTATCCCTATTACTAAAAGTTGGATATTCAATAAATTGGGCATCTGTAAGACCACCTGGCTGTTGCGCCAAATAATTAAGAAATGTAGTCTCTAGTGTAACCTTCGTTTTATCTGAAAACTCATAACCCACGTGAGCAAAATAATTTCTGCTGTTATAATCAGAATTTGGTCTAAAACCACTCCCTTCTTTATAATTGAAATAGGTATAGTAACTTACTTTACCAACAGTACCACTTAAGCTATTGAAACTAGTCTTAAGGTTATAAGACCCTACCGTTTGTCTACTAACCCATTCTATTTTCTTTGTTGTATTTGGTTGCTTAAATTTAAAATTTACCAAACCACCAAACTGAGTACCATATTGCAAAGAAGCAGCTCCTCTAACTACTTGAATTTCTTCTAGCGCCTCTGCTGGAGGTGTGTAATAGCTTTCGGGATACCCTAAAACGTCTGCACTAATATCATACCCATTCTGCCTTGTATTGAAATTTGCCGTTCTATTGGGATCCAAACCTCTACCACCAATATTAAGTTGCAACCCAGCATCACCATTATCATAAATATTTAGCCCCACTACTTGACTATATATTTGCCTAGGGTTATTGGCTGCCAAATTTCCTGTTATACCCTCTAATAATACCACTTCACTTTTTTTACCTGCGTAAATTGCGGTACCATCTACTTTCTTTAATTGTTTTAAAGCAAAAACTTCTTCTCTTTTCTGCGTAAGTACCACTTCTGACAGGTTTTGAGTTTTTAATTGCTGCAAAACTATATTGAATGTCGTATTAGCGTTGACAACGAGATCTTGTTCTAAAATCTCGAATTCATATGCAAATGCAACAAGTGTATAAGTACCAGAACTTAAGTTATCTAGCACATAATCACCTTGAGAATTGGCAGTTTCTAAGCGTTCTAATTCTTTAATATACAGTTCTGCATCTGGTATTGGCTCGCCTTCTGTATCCAATACTTGCCCAGTAATACTAAATTGCCCAAAAACAGGGAACGACAGAAATACTAACAATAGCAAAAAACTAAATTCCTTTAATCTCATCTTTAAATGGTGTTATCCAATTCTTATGTAAAAAAGACTCTTCCTCCTTTGACAAATCAATGGTAGAATCTATATATTTTGTACTTAATCTTCCGTTTAAACTTACTTGGCAGTCTACATATACTTGTACATTTTCATGTCCATCGTTTTCAAAATGTTCTTTCAAAAAATGAGCATATTCCAATATAAAGTCTGGCTGAAAAGCCATTTGTTTTTCTTGAATAGGAGTTAAAAAATCTGAATTATTCACATAAAACCATCGACCCGTATCTCCATTCACTATTTTAAATTGCGCATATCCCGTTTTTTCCATTAACATAACACGCCATGAAAAACGATACCCCTCTTCTGTCCAAAACAACTCTCCCGGATACAATACGTATCTAAATGGCAACAATAGCTGTAAACAAAAGAAAAGTGCTAATATTCCATATTTTATTTTAATTTTAAAAGTCGGTATTTGCTTAAAAACTTTCCCTGTATTGAAACTACTAGAATCAATCTTAAAAAGTTTGGAAATGAAGCCTATTATTTTTAAATGAATACTGGCATCGAAAAATATCATGGCAGATATGATCATTACAAAAGGAAAAACTCCAATTGGGAACAACACCCTAGTAAGCACGTGAAATATTACCACCATTACGAATGCAAAAGTTCTCGTCTTTTTATTGAGAAGTAAAAAAGGAATACATAAATCGAACAAAGCACCTGACCAACTAAAAGCATAGTGCACCCACTCTTCGCCAAGAAAACTACCAATTAAGGGAGTATCAAATTTAGAGGGCAACCATATTTTTAAAGGCATGGCTTTTAGCAACCAATCTGAATTTAATTTTGCTAAACCTGCATAAAAATATACGATACCTAATAACAACTTTATGCTGTTTATAGTCCAACTTGGTATGTATTGAAAAGCTTTATTGGAGTTCCTATAAGCATCTAAAGAATAGTAGGCATTTGCCGGTAAAAAAATCATCAAAAAACTTAACAGACTAATAAAATAGTAATGATTTAAATACGTCGTCTTATCCATAAGCTCTATATAGGTAAAGCTTAAAAAGAAAACTATAATAGCCAGTTTATACCTATAACCTAGAACTACCAATATGGCAGAAATTGCACAAACGATAAAAATTAAATAAGTGAATTCGCCAATTGGTTTTACCCATTCAAATCCATAATAGGAGAAAAAGAACTTTGGTTGCAGATAAAATTTATCAATCCACCCATAAGCCCAAAATCTAACAATACTTAAAAGCATCATTAAACCAAATAAAATACGAAAGACCGCCAATGGGGCGGCCTCTACGGGAGCTTTTATATATGTATCTATTATCGATTTCATTAATCACCATCTGCATCAACAAAATCAATACTGATACTCATGGCAGAAACCATGTCTACCTTTAACATTGGCACTGCTTTTTGCACTTCGTCGTATGCTAAAAACATAGCAGTTGGCGTATTATTATTTTCAATTTCCTCTCTAAAGGCTGCCAAATCTTGAACCATATCTCTTGCCGTATTGAATTGAGTAATAATAAGAGAAGATAAATCTTCGCCATCTTTTACTGTATTCAACGCATCTAAATAAGAAGCAAGGCTTTCCCCTTCAGTTTCGGAATTAAAATGTTTACCGTTGAAAAAATCCTGAACAGCATTTAATCCTTCTAAAAATAATTCATTAGAAACAGTAGCGTCATAATACGCTTCAACATTTTGAGGTAAAGGAGCTCCAGAAAAAACACCTAAAGGAATTCCCATTTTACCTGCTCTTAAATACTTTTCATAATAAAAGATATAATCGTTTACCATACGATCTACAGAGGCAGTAGATGAAGCACCATCATTAGAAACGAACGTATCTCTATAGCCCTCTTTCCAGTCTGACAGGACAGTATCTGTTAGCGATTTCATATCTAACAAAACATCTTCTGTAAACGTAAACAGAGCATCTTTACCATCACCATTGTAGAAAGCTAATATTGATGCATCATCCTCTCCTAAACCATTCAACAAATAATCTAATGCTGGAAAACCTTTAGAGCTCCTGTTCGAAGAAAGCGATAAATCATAATTACCTGTAGAAATGTATTCATCTATATTATCGGTGTTGGTAGGATAAATATTCATATTCAACTGAAACCCTACCGTTTCTGCAGGACCAATTTCAAACATAGCAACACGTTGCCAAGATGTATAGGCATTTACCCATGCAGAGCGAAATGTCAATAAATTACTTTCATTAGCATCAACTTTAAAAGTGTTGAATGAATTTATTAAAGCATCTAAATCACCAGAAAATGCTTCATATGATGGTACGATAATATTATCGGCCCAGTTAATTAACATGGCACTACGCTCAAAAGAAACCTCAACCAACGGATCAACAATCACCGTATCATCAGTATCACTGGAACATGCCCAAACCAAGGTTAAAACAATAAAAAATCCAATAATTCTTTTCATCTCTTATTTTTATTTATTCTAATTAAATGCAAAAATAAAAAAAGCTACTCATACTTATCAGCATGAACAGCTTTTTTTTACGCTATTATTCGGCAGCTTGTGGTACCGTAAAATCAAATCTGGCTGCTATATCTTCTGAAATAGAATCTAATGTCGTTGATTCTACATTCCATAGACCATTATCACCATCATCTAACAAATCTGTTAAGAATGCATCAACCTCAGCTTTTGTAAAATAAGGATCAGCAGAGTTTGGTTTTCTAGTAAATTGTAAACTATAGATAAAACCGTATGCCTCTGAAAGTGCATGGAACGCACCACCAATATTAGGAGATTCACCGTCTAATTTTATTTTACCATTTTGTAAATAATAAACAGCTCTAATAGCGATTACTTTAGAAATATTCGCTTTGATTATTTCTGCTTGCAAATCTCTAATATCATAATCTTTGGCAACAATTGCGGCACGCCCTAATTTATAAGCGTCAAATATATCATCTGCAATGCCTTCAAAATCAGAATCTCCATTGGCACGTTCTATATATTCGTTCAAGAAACTATCTGCCCCCAAATCGGCATTAGGGTTTGCTTGATCGGCATTTAAACCATAGGCATAACCATAAGCTTCATCCCATTTGTGCTCCATCGTAGTATAGTCCGTACCTTCTTCTACTACATCTGCATCATTATTAGCAACATTGTCTGCCTCATCCAATACAGCAGTACTTAAATAGTTATTAAGTATCTGATCTGTCATTAAGCCACCTATTAATGACTTTGCGAACATTTGATTATATTCCAAACCATTCGCATTTACATAACGTGTACTTTCACCATCAGCTAATTGCCCTGCAGTACCAGCTGTAGCGGCAACTTCCCAATTAGGATAAATGTCTGTAACCTGAGCACTAATAAATCCATCAAGATCACCACGAATTATAGCTTGATCTGTTGCATTTGTAGAAAAATAATCTGCAGAAGCGGCAACCTTACTTCGAAGACTCTTATCTGACTCATTTAATGCAGCTTCTTCAAAATCGATATCTCCTTCGACATGAGCGAACATTCCACTTAAATCATCAAGCGTATTGGTTGGTATGTTAAAATTTGACAGAAGCTCTTGCCCCATTTTTATTCTAGTGGTTTGCCCATCAAAACTAACCGTAGAAGCTCCGTTTCTAGTAAATACGTAAGAATCTGGCACTTCAAATTCAACAAAACAATTGTCGCATGGAGAAAGCTCTAAACTATCATCATCAGAACTACATGAGGTAAAGGTTAAACCTGCAATGGCAGAAAAAGCCAAAAAATATTTATTCATTTTATTATCCGTTTTTATTTAGACTTGTTTTAAATAATAATGCAAACGTATAACATGTTTTAATACGAAACAAGCTTATCTGTATTAAATCTAAATAAACTTAACGTTTAAATAATATGAGGTTGAAATATAATAAGTTACCTAATGATAGGCTGTAAACAACTCAGTAGCTTTATTGTAAGAAGCTTCAAAAGCCATCCAATTAACACCCGAGTCAACTTTTTCTGAAGTAAAATAAGATAGCATTTTCTCGGTAGGCATGTTACCGGTTAAGTCATCTTTAGCCATTGGGCAACCACCGAAACCTTGTATGGCACCATCGAAACGTCTACAACCAGATTCGTAAGCAGCAGATACTTTCTCGTGCCACTTAGTTGGTGTCGTATGCAAATGTGCTCCAAATTCGATATTCGGATATTTAGGAATAAGATTCGAGAACAAATATGAAATAGTTTCGGGATCAGATGAACCAACGGTATCTGAAAGAGATAATATTTTAGCGCCCATTTTTGCTAACTTCTCTGTCCACTCCCCTACAATATCAACATCCCAAGGATCACCATAAGGATTACCAAATCCCATCGAAATATAAGTCACCACTTCTTTGTTGGCGGCATCTGCCAAGTTGAATATTTCTTGTAAAGTTTCTACAGATTGCGCAATAGTCTTATGCGTGTTACGCATTTGAAAGTTCTCTGAAATAGAAAAAGGGAAACCTAAATAATCAACTTCAGGGTGAGAAACTGCATCTTCTGCACCACGTACATTAGCTACAATAGAAAGTAGCTTTGTATTCGATTTTGATAAGTCTAATTTTGCCAAAACCTCAGCAGTATCTACCATTTGCGGTATTGCTTTTGGCGAAACAAAGCTTCCGAAATCTAAGGTATCAAAACCACAACCCAGCAGCGATTGTATATACCTTACCTTTTCATCGGTGGGTATAAACATCTTAATGCCTTGCATGGCATCTCGTGGGCATTCTACTAATTTTATCTTTGAATTAGACATTTCGTAAAAATACAAACTCTAAATAAGTATCTCCTATTAATAATTCAAATAAACTAACCGAAAAATAAATAAACAGCAATGCCAATGAAGACCACAATCTGAATCCATTTTAATATAAAGCCTGTTCGATTTTTAGTTTTTAAAAAATTTGAAATCTGACCAGATAAAATGGCGATACCACTAAACACAACCGATGAAACCAAAATAAACAGAAAACCAAGCGTATAAAATTGGAGTACAGTACTTAAAGAGTCTGAAAATAGAAATCCGGGAAAAAAGGCTAAAAAGAAAATAATCACCTTAGGGTTGAATACATTCATTATAAACCCTTGTTTATATAATGCATATAGACTTTTTTTATTCTTTGACTCTCCTTCTATTGCAATGGCATCGCCTCCTCTATAAACCATTATTGCGAGATACAATAAATACGCAGCACCAAATACTTTAATACCCGTAAATATGGTTGGGTTATCTTTTATAACCGCAGAAACACCAAATGCTAAAAGAGTAGTATGCACCAAACAACCAGACATTAAACCTGCGACAACAGCCAATCCTTGTTTTTTACCATTACTTATACTCTGTATAAGAACAAAAATATTGTCAGGACCAGGCGACAAAGACAAAACAAAGGTTGCTACAGAAAAGGCTAATAAAATATCGTAATTCAATTTTAAGGTTTTTAGTTCTACATGAAATGTACGAATAACCTATAATTACACCTATTTTTAATATCTTGTTTAAAAATCGATACACTATGAAAATCAAATTAATTGTATTACTAATTAGTATTTCATTTATGTCTAATGCTTTTGCCACGACAGATGAAAACATGACCACTACAAACATGATACAAAGCGATAGTCTTTTAAGGCATACTGTTTTTTTTAAGTTCAAAGATGGTACAACTGCCGAACAAATGAAAAAAGTAGAAGATGCTTTCAGCGCATTACCTTCAAAAATCGAACAAATAAAAGGGTATGAATGGGGATTAAACAATAGTCCAGAAGGTTTGAACAAAGGCTTTACACATGCCTTTTTTCTAACATTTGAAAGTGAGGAGGATCGCGCCATTTACTTACCGCACCCCGACCACAAAGCATTTGGCGCTGTGCTGACTCCGTTTTTAGATGATGTCTTTGTAGTTGATTACTGGACCAAAATGTAAATTAAAATCTTACATATATAAAATGCCCTTGCACAATTTGTACAAGGGCATTTATATTTTACCACAGTAATAAATATCTAAACAGCAGCTTTTTCTATAAGCGCTTTGTTAATTTCCTTTACCAAAGCCGGACCTTCATATACAAAGCCCGTCCATAATTGAATTAAATCGGCACCAGCTTCTAATTTCTCGATAGCATCTTCAGCAGAATTTATGCCACCTACACCAATAATAGGGAATGCCTTGTTACTCTTCTCCGCTAAAAAACGAATCACCTCAGTACTTCTATCTTTTAATGGAGCACCACTTAGTCCGCCAGCTTCTTCCGTTACCAAAGCATGAGATTTTAAATTCTCTCTAGAAATGGTAGTGTTAGTAGCTATAATACCATCAATAGTTGTTGTTTTTACAATATCAATAATATCTAATAATTGGCTATCGGTAAGGTCTGGCGCAATTTTTAATAAAATAGGTTTACGTACAGTCGACTTGCGTTCACTTTGTTTTGAATTCTCTATTTGAAGCTCATTTAACAGAGCCGTTAATGGCTCTTTATCTTGTAATTCTCTTAAGCCAGGTGTGTTTGGTGAACTTACATTCACAACAAAGTAATCTACATGATCGAATAAGGCATCAAAACAGATTAAGTAGTCTTTAATTGCCTCATTATTTGGTGTCACTTTGTTCTTACCAATATTACCACCAATAAGCACCTTATGGTTTTTCTTTAAATTCTCTACAGCTTCGAAAACTCCGTGGTTATTGAAACCCATTCTGTTTATGATTGCCTTATCTTCTTTTAAACGGAATAATCTTTTCTTCGGATTGCCGTCTTGCGGTTTAGGGGTAAGGGTGCCAATTTCTACGAATCCGAATCCGAAATCTGAAAGTTCATTATATAAAACAGCATTTTTATCAAACCCAGCGGCCAAACCAACCGGATTCTTAAATTTCAATCCGAATAGCTCACGTTCCAAACATTTATCTTCAATAACGAACATAGATTTAATAAGACCAGATAGTCCTATTTTAGAGAAAAACTTAATACTTGTAAAACTAATATGATGAACTTTCTCGGGATCAAGAAGAAATAAAAGAGGTCTAATAAAAAGCCTATACATGTCTATATTTTAGAAGCCGTAAAAATACAAACTGTAAATGAGAAAGTTAGTTAGAACTTATCTGTTTTCATCAACAATACTATCTGTGTACATTGTGGGCGCAACAATATAAGGAGAACGATAAGCCTCTTTACATAAAGATTGGTACAGTTCGTATTGCTTGGGGTTGAATAAAGCCAACATTTTTTTATCAGTAGTTGCTTGAACTTTTCCCAAACTATCCATGACGTCCTTGTACTTATCTGCCAATTGGCGCAATTCGGTAACACTGCTCTGCGGGTGACTGTCTTTTATATTTACCAATTCGTTATTTAGCTCATCACTTTTAGATTTTAAATCGGCACTAAGATTTTTTAATTTTTCATTTTGCAACTCATTGAATTGAAAAATTTCTGCTATAGTAGCATCATCGGTAACCCCTACCCCTAATATGCAATCTGCTTGCGAATATCCGTTTACGAAAAATAAAACAGAAGCCGTTAGTACCAAAAATCTAAAATTATTCATATCAAAATTTATAAAATCTTACGTCTACTAAATTACAATATATAAGCTTATTTTTGATAAAACCATTTACAATGCAACATATAATTGACCGTTTCATAAGCTACATTACTATTGATACGCAAAGCGATTCATCATCAGAGACCACCCCGAGTACTGAAAAACAGTGGAATTTAGCGAATAAATTAGTTGATGAATTACGTTCAATAGGCTTATCTGATGTGACCATAGATGAAAATGCCTATATCATGGCAACACTACCATCTAATGTTGAACATGATGTACCTACTATAGGCTTTATCTCGCATGTTGATACCTCTCCTGATTTTTCTGGCACTAATGTAAATCCGCAAATTATCAGAAATTACGACGGTAAAGATATTGTTCTGAATAAGGAAAAAAACATCATTCTATCATCATCCTATTTTGATGATTTACTGCAGTATATTGGTCAGACACTAATTACTACAGATGGCACAACATTGTTAGGTGCCGATGATAAAGCAGGTATTGCCGAGATTGTAACAGCTATGGAGTATTTGATCAATAATCCTAAAATAAAGCATGGCAATATAAGAATTGGGTTTACACCCGATGAAGAAATTGGTCGTGGTGCACATAAATTTGATGTAGAAAAATTTGGTGCAGAATGGGCATATACTATGGATGGTAGCCAGATTGGTGAATTGGAATATGAAAATTTCAATGCAGCAGGTGCCAAAATAACTATAAAAGGAAAAAGTGTACACCCAGGTTATGCAAAAGGCAAAATGGTAAATTCACTTTTAATAGCCAATAAAATTATAAGCGATTTACCCAAGCACGAAGTACCTGAAGAAACATCTGGTAGAGAAGGCTTTTTTCATGTACATCATTTTGACGGAGAAATCGAAAATGCAACTGTAGAGCTAATAATTAGAGATCACGATTTAAAGCATTTTGAGCAACGTAAACAATTAGTAAAAGACATCGTCCAAAAATTTAATAACGTTTACGACAATTGTATTGAGCTAGAATTAAAAGATCAATACTTTAATATGAAAGAAAAGGTAGAACCTGTTTTTCATATTGTAGAAATCGCTAAAAAGGCAATGCAAGATATCGGCATAAAACCAATTATTAAACCAATACGCGGTGGCACCGATGGTTCTCAGTTAAGTTATATGGGCTTACCTTGCCCTAACATATTTGCTGGCGGACATAATTTTCACGGTAAGTATGAATATGTGCCCGTAGAGAGTATGCAAAAAGCGGTTGAAGTTATTGTACGTATTTGTGAGCTAACAGCAAATCAATGATACGATGGAAAAGCAAGAGAAATTAGATGAATTCTATGATGAGCCACATCACTTTAAAAATGAAGTAGCAATATTAAGAACTCTTGCCTTAGCCTGTGGAATGACAGAAACTTACAAATGGAGTTTCCCCACATATATGGTAGATAATAAAAATATCATCGCCATAAACAAATTCAAAAACCACTTCGGAATCTGGTTCTTTAACGGAGTGTTTTTAAGTGATTCGAGAAATGTATTAGAAAATGCACAAGAAGGAAAAACCATGGCAATGCGACATTGGAAATTTTCTTCACTTGAAGCTATCGATAAAAAGGAAATTACAGCGTACTTAACGGAAGCTATAGAAAATCATAAGAAGGGATTAGAAATAAAGGTAAATAGAAAGCCGAAAACAAAAATTGTCATTCCTACTCACCTATCAATTACACTTGAAAACAACGAGGACATAAAAAATGCTTTTAACAAATTAACCTATTCAAAACAAAAAGACTATGCCGAGTACATTGCAACCGCCAAACAAGAGAAAACAAAACTATCTAGATTAGAAAAGATAGTTCCGTTGATATTAGCTGGCAGGGGAATACATGACATTTACCGAAAAAATTATTTATAATGTGGGCAGCTTCCATCCATTATGATAATTAGCTTTTAAGAATTGATTAGCTTCTTCATTTTTAAATTGCCCTGTAGTTTCATCCCAATAAATTCTATTTCCTGTCTTAAAGGCAACATTACCCATATGCGATACCAAAGCAGCATCATAACCTACTTTTATAGGTGCATTCAATTTAGAATTATCTCTACTTTTGACCGCATCGATAAAATTCTGTGTGTGTAAATCTAATCCACTAAGTCCACCATTATCATATGTCATCGCTTCCATTTTTGGAATACCATCTTTACCCCAACCTTTAAATTCATTTTCAGGAATAACCTCCCAGCCACCTCTATCTAAAACAAGGGTGCCATTATTACCTATAAAAGCAATGCCATGATTTCGACCGTAATTACCACCATCAATACCTGTTGCATGTTCCCATAGAATTGAGAATCCGTCATACTCATATACTGTTTGTAATGTATCCGGAGTTTCTGATGCATCGTTCGGGTACGCAAATTTACCACCTAAAGCCATTACAGATTTAGGAGTTTCAGCCTTCATACCATACAGAGCATAATCCATTAAATGAACTCCCCAATCGGTCATTAATCCGCCTGCATAATCCCAAAACCATCTAAAATCGAAATGAAATCTATTCTTGTTAAATGCTCTTTCTGGTGCAGGACCCAGCCACATTTTATAATCAACTCCCGCAGGAGCAGCACTATCAGCTACTACAGGCACAGGTTTCATCCATCCTTGGTATGCCCAAGCTTTTGCCAAACGTATTTCGCCCAATGCGCCCGTATGCACATATTTAATAGCGTCTACAAAATGCGGTTGACTACGTTGCCACTGCCCAATTTGTACCATTCTATCTCGAGATTGCACAAAATCTAGCATAATGTTCGCTTCTTGCACAGAGTTAGCAATTGGCTTCTCACAGTAGACATCTTTACCTGCCTGCAACGCATCTGTTAATTGTAGACAATGCCAATGATCTGGTGTACCAATGATAACTACATCAATATCTTTGTTCTCATATAGCTTTCTATAATCGCTATACCACTTTGGTTTTCTAATTCCTGCTTTTTCCAAATCGGAAGTTCTCTCTCTTAGCACATTCTCATCAACATCACACAGAGCAATAACATTAATTTCGCTCATTTTTAGAAAAGAACTCAAATCTGAAAACCCCATTCCTTTACAACCTACCAAACCCACATTTATAGTATCGTTTGCCCCAACTTTCTTTCGCATCATTGATAACAATTCCATAGGAAACATAAACGATGCTCCAGTCATTAACAATCCTGCAGTTCCTTTTCTTATAAAATTTCTTCTATTTTGTAGCATGTTATTGATTTAAGTGCACTTAAATATAACACAATTGAGCAAAAAAAAACACCGATGTTTCCATCGGTGTTTTTTATATGAATTCAGAAAGAATTACTTTTTCTCTGGAGCGTTTAATTTAGCGCTCATTTCCATGGATATGGCAGATCTATCAAACTTTAACTTCCCGGCCATTGTTTCCAATACACAAGAAAAATCATTGTCGTTCAAATCTACTACTTTACCGTGCAGACCACTTTTGGTAATAACACGATCACCACGTTTTAATTCTGCTGAAAATTTCTTTTCATCCTTCTGTCTTTTCATTTGAGGTCTGATCATAAAAAAATATGCGACCACAAAAATTAAAATCATCGGAAGAAACTGCCCTATATCACCCATGTTTGGTATATCTGTAATTTATAATTATTTAACAGGTCCTAATGGAGCTGCTCCTTTTGGGTTAACGAAAGCTTTGATTCTTAAAAGCTCAGAACCTTTTTCAGTGTTAGCCGTAACTGTAATAGTTTTAGTAACCTGGTTTTGTCCAGAACCATTGAAATTAACTTTCAACTCACCTTTTTCACCTGGTGCAATAGGATCCTTTGGAGGATTAGGAACTGTACAACCACAGCTACTTTTAGCATCGGTAATAATTAATGGGGCATTACCAGTATTGGTAAATACAAATACAGTCTCTTGTGGAGTACCTTGCTCAATTGTACCAAAATCATGCTCTGCCTTCTCGAAAGACATTACAGGTACTGCTTTAGCAGCCTCATCTCTTACCGCAGCCTCTGCTACATTATCAGTTTTAATTTTACTTGATGCGTTGTCTTTACAAGAAGTAAAAGCTACCATTGATACAAGACCAACAATTAGAACTATTTTTTTCATACTATTTAGATTTATCAATTATTTGTAAAATTATAAAATATTTTTATAATAGACCTCTTCCGATCTTGTTAAGCTTTCCTTCTGACTTGTATTCTTTAGTAAGCTTATCGAGAATTCCGTTTATAAATATGCTACTTTTTGGTGTAGAGTATTCTTTAGCAATTTCTAAATACTCATTTATGGTTACCCTTTCTGGTATAGAAGAAAAATGTAACAACTCGCAAATAGCCATTTTTAATAATATACTATCAATACCTGCGATACGATCTTTATCCCAATTCGGCGTTTTACCTTCAATCTCTTTTTCTAATGCATCGTTCTTTAATAATGTTCTAGATAGCAATTGCATGGCAAAAGTCATATCATCATCATCTTTCAACAAACTTGGCAAAAAGTAAGATTCTGGGTGTACTTGTTTTGCCTTCTTTAAATGCTTTAATATAAAGGTATTAACAATAGGTATATCATCTACCCAAGTTAACTTATCATCTTCAAAGTAATCGTAAATTTTATCGTTGGGGGCTATAATGTTCTTAAACAAGTTCAGCACTAATTCTTTATCTGCCGCATAGTCGCTTTCAGGTGTAGACATGTATTCTTGATATGCCTCGCTCTCGATAATCTCTTTATAGATAAGTTTTACATACTCTTCGTTCAAGTACCAGTTATCTAACTTTCTATGAGTAATTTCTTCCTCTAAAGTCTTGTTCTCAACAATTTGCAACAGCAATCTGTTTTGAATAAACTTTTTAGGATTAGAAAATTCTTTCTTTTTGTCGTTAATGTATTTATTAGCAGATAAAGATATCTGGTCTGCTGCCCTTTTTTGTATCTCTACAAAAAGACTTAGCCACAACAAGTATAGCGTATAGGTATTTTCTATGCTTACTTTTAAAAACTTCTCTTGTTTTTGTAACGAATCATCTTTAGATTGAATGAGTGCGTATATGCTCTGCATTACCTTAACCCTAATGTGCCTTCTTGTAAGCATTTGAAAGAACTTATTTAATATATTAGTAAATTACCTTGGGGACAAGCCCGCGAGGCATTGAATTTAAAACATAATTAATATTTCCACGCAAGCGCCTTTCAGGCAGGCGTCGAAGCTTTTAAATCTCGATTATCGAGTAAATAAAGCCGCAAAGGTAAGTATCTATTTAAAGGGTCACAATAGCAATCGTATTTATCTTAGCTTATTTATAACATATCGTTTTAGGTCAAAAAACTATCTTTGCCCATAGAAATTTATACTATTACCTTTTCTACTACTTATGAAAGAACTTAAGCATCTAAATAAATACTTCAAAAAATACTGGCTTAAGCTTTTTTTCGGGATTATAATTACTGTAATAGCCAGGCTATTTCAATTGATCATGCCGTCTTACGTCAATAATTCTATTACCGTAGTTGAGCAATATATAAAAGCTGAAATAGAAAAATCTACCGCGCAAGATTTGTTAATGGAGTACATACTAATAATAGTAAGCGCCGCTTTATTATCTGGATTCTTCACTTTTTTAATGCGTCAATTAATTATCAATATTTCGAGATATATAGAATACGACCTTAAAAACGAAATATTCGATCACTACCAAAAATTAAGTCTCAACTTCTATAAGAAAAATAGAACTGGAGATTTAATGAACAGAATAAGTGAAGATGTAAATGAAGTACGTATGTATGCGGGTCCGGCTATTATGTACGGCATACAGACACTTACTTTATTTGCCTGTTTAATTCCACTAATGTTTATCAAAGCACCTACTTTGGCTGCGTACACCTTATTACCATTGCCTTTTTTATCTGTTTTAATTTATCAAATAAGTAAAGTAATACACAAGCGAAGTACCATTGTACAGCAATATTTATCTACGCTATCAACTTTTACACAAGAAATATTTTCAGGTGTTTCGGTTATTAAAGCATATGCGTTAGAGCCACAAACTAATAAAGATTTAGAAAAACTTGCCATTGAAGGAAAGGAAAAGAGTGTTAGTCTGGCAAAAGTAAATGCTTGGTTTTTCCCTCTAATGATACTATTAATAGGTATCAGTAATATTTTGGTCATATATATAGGAGGAAAACAATATTTGGCGGGTGAAATTGAAGTTGGCTTAATTGCGGAGTTTATATTGTACGTAAACATGTTAACGTGGCCTGTTGCAATTGTAGGATGGCTCACATCTATCGTTCAAAGAGCTGCTGCAAGTCAAGAACGTATCAACGAATTTTTAAATCAGGAGTCAGAAATTAAAAACACGCCCACTCACGAGCATACGGTAAAAGGAAAAATTGAGTTTAAAGATGTTGATTTTACTTATCAAGATACCAACATCAATGCCTTAAAGCACTTATCGTTTACTATAAACGAAGGGGAGACCACAGCTATTATTGGCAAAACAGGATCAGGCAAATCTACAATTCTAGATTTAGTTGCCAGGTTATACGATACTACATCGGGTGAAATTTTAATAGATAACGAGCCAATTAAAAATATTGACCTAACCAGTTTAAGAGAATCTATTGGGGCAGTACCACAAGATGCATTTCTATTTTCTGATAGTATAAAGAACAATATTAAATTCGGAAAAGAAGACGCTACAGACCAAGAAATTATTGACATCGCAAAAGATGCCGTTGTTCACGAAAACATAATGGGCTTCTCTAAAAAATACGATACGGTATTAGGTGAAAGAGGTATTACGTTAAGTGGCGGACAAAAGCAGCGTGTGTCGATTGCAAGAGCATTAATTAAAAAACCGCAAATTTATTTGTTCGATGATTGTCTTTCTGCTGTTGACACAGAAACAGAAGAAGAAATTTTAAGCAACCTTAAAAAAGCTTCTAAGAATAGAACTACATTAATTGTAAGTCACAGGGTTTCTTCGGCAAAAAATGCCGATAAAATATTGGTGTTAGATGACGGCAGACTCATTCAAGAGGGTACGCACGACGAATTAAATACTCGAGAAGGGTATTATAAAGACCTCTATAGCAAACAGCTCTCAGAGAAAGAAAGTTAGAAAATTGTTGTCGGATAACGATTTTTTTTTCATTTTTGATAGCATAACGACACTAAACATTAGAAATGAGCGAAAGAGATTTATCAGATCAGGAAGAAATTCACTCCAAAGTTTTACGCGCAGGTAGAAGAACGTACTTTTTCGATGTAAGAAGTACTAAGGCAGGGGACTATTATTTAACGATTACAGAAAGTAAGAAATTTACACATGACGATGGTTCGTTCCATTATAAGAAGCATAAAATCTATTTATATAAAGAAGACTTCGACGCCTTTAAAGAAAATGTAGAAGAAATGATGGATTTCATCATCAACGAAAAAGGTTCTGAAGTAATTTCTGAAAGACATCAAAAAGATTTTAAGAAAGAAGATTCTGAAACAGAAGTTGAAATACCAGTAGAAAACACCTCTACTACTTCTAGTTTTACAGATGTTCGTTTCGAAGACATCTAATTTTAAAACTATCTTTTAAAAAATTAACGACTCTTTTTAAGGGTCGTTTTTTATTTTCTGGGTATTTGATAATTACTTTAATGCATACTTCACCATCCATAAATTTAGTAAAGTCAAAATACAGATACCACCTATTGCAATATATGACGTAAATACTATTGCTATAACCGCAAAAACAAAAATCATATAAATAAGATAAGATATCATCGCAAACGCAAACCTGAACGTACCCAAAAATTCATCTTCGAGTACTTTTGGCTTTACCCATAATCTCCAAATTATTATTACTGGGTAGTTTAGAAATGCAAACAGCCAACTAAATAAATTGAACTTTCGCTTTTCTGAGACTGGCATATTTGAGCTATCTATACCTGGCTGGGTTAGTACTTTTATTTTTTCGTTGACAGAGGTAGGATTAAGAAAATCAACCTTTTCTGCTTTTAACCTATTTAAAATGGCATCGTAATCTTCATCAATTAGAATATGAGTAGTCAAATTTTCTAGACTTGACGAAATCTGATTTTTTATATTTATGGAAGAAGTATTCAAATCATTCCCATCAAATAAACTTCTTGCCGAAATTGGTTTTCCGTAACATATAGTCACCTCATCAGGAAAATGAGCTGCGTGCTTATAATTAAACCCAACAGGTATCAATTGAACATCTAACGCTGGGTACATTTCAAAAGTTCTAAAGAGTATTCTTGTAAAACCTTTACTCAATGGTCTAACCCTACGCTGTAAATTATGATTGGCTTCAGGAAACAAAAGCAAGGCTTCACCCCTATTTAAAATTTCTGCACATGAATTAAAAATAGCGTCATTATTAGAAAGCGTATCTCGACCGTCGCGCATTCTGTAAATTGGCAACATTTGAAAATATGAAAAAATACGTTTTAGCAATTTACCCTTAAAAACATCTGAACGGGTTAGAAAGTACGGTTTTCGATTACAATCTGTAGCAATCAACAATACGTCAATCAATGCACTTTGATGATTAGGCAGAAACATTACAGGCTTATCTTTTGGTATATGCTCCAACCCTGAAATAACAATTTTCTTATGGTAGCCGTAGAGCCCTGTTTTTACTACAGATTTTACTAACGAATATAGAATTGTACTCACGCTAACGTCTCTTTAACAACTGGTTTTCTTTTCCAAAAAGCAGCCAAAATTAACCCCGAAACTATATGCCAAATTCCCCAAAAGGCCGCAAGAAGAGCCATACCTCCTAATCCGTCAAAAAAAGTAAAAATCAATAACAATCCTAATCCAGAATTCTGAATTCCTGTTTCTATGGTTATGGATCGAACACTATCTTCTGGTAATTTAAAAATTCGACCAAGGCTATACCCTGTAGACAATGCTATTAGATTATGAATTAAAACAATCCAAAAAACATAAAAAATATAATCCATAAAGATGACTCGGTTATTGTATAAGGCAATAAATACCAAGCCAATGAAAAATACCAAAGACACTATTTTAAGCTTCTTAGCAATTTTTAAAGCTAACACCGGATTTTTGTAATTCACATACATACCTAATAATAAAGGCAGACCCAAAAGCAAAAAAACCAATTTTATCATTTCGATAGGTGATATGGTTATATCTTGAATAAGCCTAGAACTAGGCTCGTACAACATTGAATAAAAATGAAAATTCAATGGTGTCATTAGAACCGCTAACATAGTAGCAATGGCAGTAAGACTAACAGATAATGCCGTATTTGCTTTAGATAAATAAGATATAAAATTAGAAATATTGCCGCCTGGGCAAGCAGCCACCATAAACATACCCAAAGCTATACTGGGCAGCGGTTCTATAATATAAACAAGTAAAAAGGTTATTGCTGGCAGAATAATAAATTGGCTACATAACCCAACTAATAAAGACTTAGGTTTTGACCAAAGGGGCTTAAAATCTGATATTGAAATTTCTAAGGCTACGCCAAACATTACCAAACTTAAAACAATGTTCATTATCCATAATGAACCTGAATCAAAATTTATATGAATGTTATCTAAGATAGTATCAGTCAAAAAATTAGGAAATTTTTAGTCCGTTTGGCACTTTCATTTGAGGTTGAAGCAGCACCACCGAACTATTGTCTACAGCACCTAATATAAGACATTCACTCATAAAATTGGCAATTTGTTTTTTCGGAAAATTAATAACAGCAGTCACTTGAAGTCCGATCAACTCCTCTTTAGTATACTTTTCTGTAATTTGGGCAGATGTTTTTCTCACTCCTATTTCTTCACCAAAATCTATATGTAACTTGTACGACGGATTTCTAGCCTCAGGAAAGTCTAGAGCGGCTATGATCGTGCCTACCCTCATATCTATTTTACTAAAATCTTGCCACGAAATAGGTTCTTCCATTAGCTCAATTTAAGCTTTTCTATTAAATCTTTAGGTACATTGCCTGCATACATGCCATATGCATCTACTAATAAGCCCTTTTCACCAGTAATCGTTTCAATAACATATAATATAGTGTTATCATCGGGGTTGCTCATACCTTCGAAACGATAGAATTTTACAACATTTAATTCTGTAGCGTTATGAATATTCTTCTTGCTTTTATTTTCTATACCGGCATCACACAGATTAAAATCTTCGGTGTAACCTTCTTTTTGCAAAGCTTTAATTGCGATAGATAAAGAAATATATGAATTTTCCATAATAGTCATTTTTATAGTTTTATGAACACTATAAAGAAAAGACAAGGGTAATAAATTCGTTAACTTAGTACCATAAATTATTAATTGATATGGCAAGAACAGAAAGCAAAATGTTGGCATTAGGTACCGTTGCACCAGAATTTAGTCTGTTAGATACGGTTAGTAAAAAAACCATGAACCTTCACTCTTTAAATGGTAGTAAAGGAACGGTCATCATGTTTATCTGTAACCACTGTCCGTTTGTTATTCATGTAAATCCCGAACTAACTAAAATGGCTTTAGAATATCAAAAAAAGGGTATTCATTTTATTGCCATATCTAGTAATGATGTGGAGAACTACCCCGAAGATGGACCACATTACATGAGAATAAAGGCAAAAGCCGAAAATTATACGTTCCCTTATTTATATGATGAAGATCAATCTGTAGCCAAAAAATATGATGCTGCTTGTACTCCCGATTTTTATCTTTTTAATAAAGGGTTAAAATTGGTTTACAGAGGTCAATTAGACGACTCTAGACCGGGTAACGGATTGCCATTAACTGGCAAAGATCTTAGAGATGCCATTGAAAACCTATTAAAAGGCGAAGAAATTAATTCTATTCAAAAACCTAGTATTGGTTGTAATATAAAATGGAAATCTAACGCTTAAATACAATAGCTTTTTATTTTAAATTATGGAGAATAATATTCAGTTTGTACTACTGAAGCCAGAACTTTACAACGCGTATATTGAAATAGGTACCAAAGCCTATAATCAACATTACAAACATCTTTGGCCTAATGGCGACACAACTACCTATATTAAAAACAGTTTTACCGAAGAAGTACTCTTAAATGAAGAGCAAGACGAAGACACTGTTCTATATCTTATACAGACAAATTCGACATACGTGGGTATTCTAAAAATTACCCTGCACAAAAAACTACAAGAGTATAGCCAAGCCGATGCATTATACCTTGACAAAATCTATATTCTTAACGAATTCTCTGGAAAAGGTTTAGGCTCTAAAAGTCTAAAATTTGTTGAGCAAATTGCTATAGACTATTCTAAAAAGGCCATTTTTCTAGAGTCTATGCAAAAAGGTCTAGCACTACCCTTTTACTTATCACATTCTTATACAATTGTTGCGAACACTCAAGTACCGTTCAACAATGTTATTGAAGAAGAAAAACCAATGTATTTACTACAGAAGAATTTGTAAGTATTCTACCAACCTTTTCTATCTACCAAATTTTGAATATGTGCCAAATGGTGGTTACTGTGCCATGCATATTTACCAATATTTTCGGCAACTGAAACATTAACACTACCCTCTGGGTGAATATAACTTTTCTCAAAATCTGCCGATTCAAGGTGATTTAATAAAAAGACCAGTTTAGCATGCAATGCCTTTAAATAAGAAAGCGATAAAGAAATTGGTGCTGTTTTGGCATCTATAAGTTCGCTCCACAATTTTTCTTCATAAACTTTTATAAGCGGTCTATTCTCCGTCAATGCCCATTTAAACCGAGTATAACTATGGTGATGACTATCTGCCATATGGTGTACTACTTGCCTAACCGTCCATCCACCTTCTCGATAAGGCGTATTTAACTGTTCTTCAGAAAAATCATGTACCAGATTTGACAAACGTTTAGGCAATGTATCTAATATAGTTATCCAATTTGCAATATCATCTTTCGAAATATGCTCAGGACATTTAAAAAGACCAATCGGGTACTTTAATTTTTCTAATTCTTCCATGTACTAAATGTAAAAATTTTAATAGACTTTTAACCTAAAACCTACCCACAACATTATATAATCTACTAATTTTATAGGATAATAAAATAAATATACAAAATCATAATTTTATGGCAACAATACGTTTAGGTGATAAAGCACCAAATTTTACTGCAGATAGCTCAATGGGCACTATTAATTTGTACGATTACCTAGGTGATAGTTGGGGAATATTATTTTCTCACCCTGCAGATTTCACTCCCGTTTGTACTACAGAGTTAGGTACGGCGGCAAAATTCAAAGATGAGTTCGATAAAAGAAATGTAAAGATGATTGCGCTAAGTGTTGATGGTGCAGCGTCACATGCAGAATGGATAAAGGATATTAATGAAGTTCAAAACACAGTTGTAAACTTTCCAATCATTGCAGATGAAGATAAAAAGGTATCTCATTTATATGATATGATACACCCAAATGCAGATAATAACCTAACAGTACGTTCAGTTTTTATAATTGCACCAGATAAATCTGTAAAGTTAACTTTGACTTACCCAGCATCAACTGGAAGAAATTTTTACGAATTGCTAAGAGTTATAGATTCTTTACAACTTACTGCATACCATAAAGTTGCTACACCGGCGAACTGGGAAAAAGGTAAAGAAGTGGTGGTTAGCCCCGCAATATCTACTGCTGACGCAAAAGATATGTTTTCTAAAGGAGTTACCGAGGTAAAACCATATTTGAGAATGACACCAGACCCTACTGCATAGTTCTAAAAATGGGTTCATCCTCAATACATTAGACAAAAATTGTTAACCTTAAGATAACATATAAGATTTTAAGTTTTTAAACAAAAAAAAACTATCTTCGTGCTTTAATTAATATTTAATTTTTCTATTATGAGTAAAGGAACAGTAAAATTCTTCAATGATTCTAAAGGTTACGGATTTATCACTGAAGATGGTTCAAACGAAGATCATTTTGTACACATTTCTGGCTTAATCGATGAAGTTCGTGAAGGTGATGTTGTAGAATTTGAACTACAACAAGGTAAAAAAGGATTAAACGCCGTTAATGTGAAGGTACTTGACTAGGTAACGATTTAACTTTTTTATAGTTTAAAACCCGAACCAATTGGTTCGGGTTTTTTTATGCTTATTTTTTTTAAAAAATTTGTTCAATTAAAACGCAACCTTTTACCTAAATACATATCTATAGATTAAACAAGAACGGTTCCCCGACCTTATACATGTATTTATGACCACATTTTTGACCGTATTTTTAGTGTTGATGTTTGTTAATGTAGTATTGCTTTTAGGAAGTTTTATTACCCGCAAAAAATAATCATCAAATAAAAAACACCTATATCATTACAATACAGGTGCTTATCTATAATTTTGAAGTGGTTTCTTAACCCACTTTCATTAACTCTACATCAAATATCAATGTGGCATCAGGTGGTATTACCCCGCCAGCACCAGCCGACCCATATGCTAAGTCTGAAGGAATTACGAAACGTGCCTTATCACCAACTTTTAATAATGAGATACCTTCATCCCAACCTGGTATAACTTGACCGATACCCAATTGAAAATCAATTGGAGAATTACGCTTGTAAGATGAATCAAAAACCTGACCATCTAGAAGTGAACCTTCATAATGCACAGAAACTTTTTTTCCTTTCTCAGCTTGCGCTCCACTACCTTTCTGAATCATTTTATAACGAAGACCAGAGGGTGTAGATTCAAAACCTGCAGCAACTTTATCTAGCTCAGCCTCTTGCTTTGCTTTTTCTTTCGCTAATCTTACTTCACCAGAGGCGTTAAAATCTTCATAAGCCTTTAATGCGTCCCACTTTTGGGCAGCATCACCAACTCTTACAATTTCTAAAGATTCAATAAAATCATCTTGTGCTATAGCATCTACAACATCTTGACCAGACTCAACTTTACCAAAAATAGTATGTTTGTTATCTAACCAAGGAGTTGGCACATGCGTAATAAAAAACTGGCTACCATTAGTACCCGGACCCGAATTAGCCATTGAAAGCACACCAGGTGCATCATGCTTTAATTCTGGGTGAAATTCATCATCAAATTTATAACCGGCGTCACCAGTACCTCTACCTTGAGGGCAACCACCTTGGATCATAAAATCAGGAATAACCCTATGAAATTTTAAACCATTATAATAAGGCTCACCTTTACCTTTGGCACTATTTTCTTTATCACCTTCTGCTAAGGCTACAAAATTCCCAACTGTACCAGGAGTTTTATCATGAGTTAATTTTACTAGTATTTCGCCTTTATTTGTATTGAACTTGGCGTAAATTCCTTCTTCCATTTTAATATTTTTAAGTATGCAGCAAAGGTAAAGAAATTTAACGATTTGTACATTTCGTCTAGTTCAAAACCGAAAAACTGTTGCAGAATATTTTATTTAATTAGAATCCGTATTTGTCTACCAAGTATACCAAACTTGCCATAGAAGCAGCACCTAACTGTAGTTCGCGTCTATTTACATGTTCAAAAGTATCGTTCTCGGCATGATGATGGTCAAAATAACGTTGAGAATCTGGTCTTAACCCTGCAAGAACTAATCCTTCTTGTTTTAAAGGACCAATATCTGCACCACTAAATCCTTTTTCAAAAGAGTGAATTAGGTAAGGCTCAAAAAGATTTTTCCAGGTCAATATTTTCTCAAAGTTCTTATCCGAACTATCGATAGTAAATCCGCGAGGTGTAAATCCGCCAGAATCACTTTCTAAAGCGAATATGTGTTTCTCGTTATTGGCTTTGGCAACTTCGGCATATTTGTTACCACCTCTTAATCCGTTTTCCTCATTCATAAAAAGAACAACTCTAACGGTATGTTTGGGTTTATAACCAGTTTTTTTGAAAAGATTTAAAACCTCCATACTTTGAACACAACCGGCACCATCGTCATGAGAACCATCGCCTAAATCCCAAGAATCTAGGTGCCCGCCAACTACGATTACCTCTTCAGGTTTCGTTGTGCCTCTAATTTCTGCGATAACATTGAATGACTCTACATCATTAAATTGCTTACAATTTTGTTTGAAATAAAAATTAATTTCAGGATTCAATTTTAACGAAGTACTCAATAATTCAGCCCCATTGGTACTAATTGCAGCAGCAGGTATTCTTTCTGATTCCGGCTGTTCCCCATAACCCATTGAACCCGTATGCGGGTAATCATCTAATCGCAGATTCAACGAGCGTACAATTACACCCAATGCACCGTATTTAGAAGCTTCTTCTGCACCGGCATAACGCTGATCAACACAATTAGAATATGCAGTAAAGGTATCTATCTGGGTAGCATCCATCGGTTTATTGAAGAATACGATTTTACCAGAAATTTTATCCTTTCCTAAAATAGCCAACTGCTCTATACCATCAACTTCAATAATATTTGCTTTAATACCCTGTTGCGGAGTGGGTACTGAACCACCTAATGCACAAATAGCAACGTTCGTAGTTGCCCCTGGCGAAGTTTCGTAATAAGCAAATTCAGGTGTGCCCCTAACCCACTTAGGTACCATAACCGGTTGCAACCAAACTTTATCAACGCCTAAAGAATCTAATTGAGACTTTGTATAATTGACAGCTTGTTGAGCCTGTATAGATCCCGATAGTCGCCCACCAATTTGATTCGATAAATAATTCAACCAATTATAACCAGCACCTTCTGTCAATGCTACATCATAAAGTTTCTTTATCTGTTCTTGATCTGTATTTTGTGACGACCCCACATATGTGAAAGCGATAACAAATAAAAGCGCAAGTTTACTATTCACTTTGTAGTTGTTCTTCATAGCTGTCTAAATTAGCCATTATTTTTTCGCTCAACATAGGCTCTTTGATATCTTTGTATTTTTTTAACGATTCTAATAAAATAGAGGCGATAATTATTCTTGTTGCTTTCTTATTATCTGCAGGCACTACAAACCATGGCGCATGATCGTGGGTTGTTTTAGAAATAGCTTCTTCGTAACAATGTTGGTACACGTTCCATAATTTACGCTCTTTTAAATCTCCTGGAGAAAATTTCCAGTGTTTTTCTTTTAAGGCAAGCCTTCTTAATAAACGTTGACGTTGCTCTTCTTTAGAGAGATTAAGAAAGAACTTAAATATTAAGGTTCCGTTTTCGGCAAGATGGCGTTCAAAATCATTGATCTGTTCAAATCTTTTATCCCAAAATTTCTGATCAATATCTTCTACCGTATGTATACCCGGTATATGTTCATTTAAAATATATTCTGGGTGCACTCTAGTTACCAATACATTTTCGTAATGGGTTCTATTAAAAACGCCAAATTTACCTTTTGCAGGCAATACTAAATAATGACGCCAAAGATAATTATGGCTCAGTTCTAATTCTGTAGGTACTTTAAAACTATGCACCTCTACACCACTAACATTAAAATCTTTAAACACCTCTCGTATTAAACTATCTTTACCAGCGGTGTCCATACCTTGTAGGCATACCAGAATACTATATTTACCGTGGGCATATATAGTGTCTTGAAACTCCCCTAGTTCTCTTCTAATTTTTGATAGTTCTTTTTTCAGTTCCTTTTCAGACTTACCAAAATCTTCAAAAGTCTCATTATCAGAGATTTTAAAGTTCTTATTGGTTCTATAATTGTCTACTTTTATTTTATCCATTCTGAAATATAAAATTTAATAGTTATGAATACTAATTTGGCAACAAAAGCTAAGTAATATAATTCTCACAAATTCCGTTCATCCTAATTGATGTGTATTGTATCGAAAATAATATTTTCAACAAGGTAAAGGATATAAATTTATCGGTGTAAGATCCCAAATCTTACATCTAAAATACCTACTTATGAAGAAAAATATCTTTTTTTTCTGTGCTATTGCACTACTATCCTTATCCTCCTTCAGCTCGAATGTAGAGTGCGAATATGCAAATTCTAATATGGGTTATGCGAAATCGCAAATCAATGCAGCATTACAAACACAAGATATAAATCAAGCACGATTTTATGCTTACAAAGCGCTAAGTGCTTTAGAAAAATCTAAGAATCAATTAAATGTTTGTGGCTGTAAATATGCAAAAGAAAGCATGCTTGAAAATATAGAAGTATTATTACTTGCTACGAAATCTACTACATTAGAAGGTACTATTAATTATTTGAACGCATCTATAGAACTAACAAACAATACTATCTTAGTCTTAGAATCTCACGATACTCATGAAAGTGCCTATACTAGCGACGCACTTTCGGTGAACACAAATTCAACACCAATTAGCAAAGTATCGTATAACAAGAGCTTGTTCGAAACTATTGATATTTCTCTAGAAAAGTATCGTATCTCACTTGATAAAGTAGTTGAGAGCGTAAACTGTAAAGATGCAACCGCATTCGCCCGTAGAATTCACGATGAATGTGAAGCTCAATTACTAAAACCGAATATTTCGGAAGGAAGTAAATATTACAACTTACGCACCAAAGAAATTACCCAAGAAGCATTGAATAAAATTGGTAATTGCGCTGCTACTAAATAATCATTAAAGACTACTTGCTGGCAAACAATTTTACATCATCTTCTGAAACCACTTGACCGCCAAGTATAATTAAACGTTCTACAACATTTCGAAGTTCACGAATATTACCTGTCCAATCATAGGCTTTCAACAATTTAATTGCCGTATCAGAAAAAGTTTTGGCAGCCATACCTTGCTCTTCTGTAATTTTATTTGAAAAATGTTCTATTAATAACGGAATATCATCGCGTCTATCATTAAGACTGGGTACTTGTATAAGAATAACTGCCAACCTGTGGTATAAATCCTCTCTAAAATTACCTTCTTCAATTTCCTTTTTTAAATCTTTATTGGTAGCTGCGATTACACGCACATCGACTTTAATATCTTTATCTGAACCTACACGCGATATTTTACTTTCTTGAAGCGCTCTAAGTACTTTTGCTTGGGCAGAAAGACTCATATCACCAATTTCATCTAAGAAAATCGTGCCTTTATTAGCAGTTTCAAATTTACCAGCTCTATCTTTTACTGCCGATGTAAATGCCCCTTTTACATGCCCGAACAACTCACTTTCTATTAATTCTGATGGTATAGCAGCACAGTTCACTTCAATAAATGAACCTGAACTTCTAGCGCTTTTTTCATGTAACCAATGTGCTACAAGTTCTTTACCCGTACCATTAGATCCTGTAATTAGAACACGAGCATCTGTTGGCGCAACTTTCTCTATCATTTCTTTGATAGTACCTATTTCGCTACTATCGCCGATCATTTCGTAATTCTTACTTACTTTTTTCTTCAAGTTTTTATTCTCTACAACAAGAACTTTTCTATCTAAAGCATTTCTAACAGTAGTAAGCAGTCTATTTAAATCTGGCGGTTTTGAGATATAATCGAAGGCGCCTAACCTCATTGTATTTACCGCAGTATCTAAATCCCCGTGTCCAGATATCATTATAAACGGAATTTCAGGTTTAATCTTTCTTGCAGCTTCAAGTACCTCTACGCCATCCATCTTAGGCATTTTTATATCGCAGAGCACCAAATCATAGTCGTTATTTTTAATAGTTTCAATACCTTTTAATCCGTCTTCAGCCTCCTCTACAGAGTATGAATCGTTTTCTTCGGATAAAATTTTGACCAATACCCTTCTAATGGCCGCTTCATCTTCTATTACTAATATTTTTGACATAACTGCTTTTTAAATTCCTATTCTTATTCCTGTTCTAAAATAAAGACCCGATGCATCGTTCAATGTAAAAATGTCATCTCTATCTTCATTACGTAATGCACTATTTTGATAAATAGACCGACCACCTATAAAGTAAACGGACATATCTTTAGTTATCTTATACTGATACCCTAATGTCAATAATAATGCCGTAGAAGAAACATCGGTAGATAAATTATTACCCGGCAACAAAATATCGTTTTGAATATTTACATAATACCCATCTAAAAATATTTCGGTCTGAAAGAAATGTCCTTTTTTAGTAAAGTACTTCATACCTGATTTTGGAACCCCTAACGTGTAAGACCAGTTAGGATGAAATCGTTTCTCGAAATACACAAACGGCAAAGGAACATCTATTGGCGAAGTACCATTATATGAAATACCTAAAACCAACATATAGGGTTTGTCTACATCTTTTATATTTTTATATGCCCCAGCGGTATAGTTCATATTAAAATCTTCTTTCTGTAATTCTTGTACAAAATTCGAAGACCATCTTGGCGTTACAACACCTATTAATCGCCAAGTTTCACTCAACTTATACATGTATGCCAAGTTTAAATCTAGTACATGAAACTTATTTAAATCTCCTGAATTTGGGAATAAATCATCTGGTACTTCGAAGTTATATCTATTATACTCTGCACCCAACACCAAAAAATCTTTTTTATCGCGAACCGCAATAGGTACGTTCAAAACCAATTTTATTCGTGAGGTTTCAACATCGCCACTATTTTCTGGCATTAGCATATATTCTAACCTAAAAACATCTGGAGTTTGCGCTACCATTGAATTCATAGAAAAAATCAACAAGCCGATATACAGAAATAGTCTGCTATGCTTTATCATTATTCTCTGCATTTGAAACATTACTATGCTTAAAGGGACCCTGTTGAAACAGGTGAATATCTCTTTGAGGAAATGGTATCGAAATATTATTTTTTCTAAAAGCGGCATCGATTTTATAACGCACTTCACTTTTTACACGTGGATCAGTAAAACTATCTGTAATATAAAAGTTCACTGCAAAAATTAAAGCCGAGTCTCCAAAATCTTCAAAAATGACAAATGGTTTCGGACTCTTTAAAATATTTCTTTGCGATTTAACAACTTCTAAAAGCAAGTTAGTCACCAATTCAATATCGCTACCATAAGCCACACCCACACGTACTAATTCTCTTGTCGTTTTATGATTCTGGGTATAATTATAAACGATATCACTAATGAATTTATGATTTGGTATTATTATCACTTTATCGTCTCTGGTAATAGCTCTTGTGGTACGTAATTTAATTTCAAACACCTTACCTACCTTATTATCTATTTCTATAATATCACCAACCCTTAATGACTTATCTACAATAATGAAAATACCACCAATGATATCTTGAAAAATTTCTTGTAAAGCCAACCCAAGTCCGACGAATAATGCTGCCGATGCAGTAATAAGAATGGTAATATTTATACCAGCCGCACTCATTGTAAAAAGTATGACTATAACATATACCAGATATTTAATAAACTTAAAAATGCTGATAAACTTGAGTTTATCATCGGCTTCCATTTTTCTTGTAAAAAACCGACGTATTCCCTGTAGAATAGTACTAGTCAATAAAAAAGCCACAGTAAGTAATAATAGTAGCCCTATGGTTATATTTATAGACTTATCACCTTCGCCGAAATGATAACCTAGGTCTAAAAATTTCTTTATAGACCCCCAAATATCATCTTCTATTATTTCTTTTATTTTCTCTGTACTTTCTTGGATCATGACGAATATTTAAGCCACTTATACAATTCTTTATAGCTTGGTTTTTTACCATACATTAAAATACCTACGCGGTATATTTTTGCGGCCACCCAAACAATACCAATAAAAGTACCTATTAATATTAGAATTGATGTAATCAATTGCCAAACCGGTACGCCACCTTCACCAATACCCCAGGGCAAACGCATTAACATTACTATAGGTGATGTCAAAGGAAAAAGGGAAAATGCAACAGCTATAGGTCCGTTCGGATTGCTGAATACAGAAAAGAACCCCACATAAATCGCAAGCATTAATGGTAGAATTACGGGAAAAATAAATTGTTGCGTATCGGTTTCATTATCCACTGCAGCACCAATAGCAGCGTAAATAGAGCTATAAATCAAATAACCCAAAACGAAATAGACAATGAAAAAAAACAGCATCGCAAAAATGGGCAAATCAAAAATTTCTTGAGCGTATAATTGAATATTTTGAGTAAGGGCATCAACATCTACATTTGCACCATTAGCCATGCCCGGTGCCATACCGCCACCTTTGGTTAAACTAGCAGGGTCAATATCGAAAATAGCCAGACCGATAAATAGCAAAATAGCGCCAGAGACGATCCAAATTGCAAATTGGGTAATACCTGCCAAAGAGGTACCTATAATTTTACCCATCATTAAATGAAATGGTTTTACAGAAGATATAATCACTTCGATAATTCTACTCGTTTTTTCTTCAATAACACTTCGCATTACAAAACCGCCATATATTATAATGAACATCATAATTAAATACCCAAAAGCGCCACCGATTATCGCTTTGATTTCATTAATACCCTTTATATTTTGATTACCATCGAATGTTTCAATATTAATATTGTAACTGCGATCCATTTCAGCATATTCTTTTGGCGACAACCCCATTTCACGCAGTCTTTCTTGCCGTAACCTGCCGGTAATCGAATTTTCTAATTTGTCTAGAATTGTAGCACTTGGTGCATCTTTACTATAAAAGAATGCACGTTGAGCAACTTGCTCTAAATCAGGTTCGTCTGGTAAATAAATAAGTCCGTAAAAGCCTAAACTAAGGGTAGAATCTTTAGCAGCAGCCAATGAAATATCTCTGAAATTTATATAGGACGTAGCTTCTGATGTTACAAATTCATTTGCAAAATAGCCACTATCGTTTAATACACCTATGACCTTTTTGTCATTATCATTTAACTGGGTTAAATATGCGATCAACAAAATCATACCAACCATTAAAAAAGGACTCAAAAATGTCATAACGACAAAAGACTTATTTCTAACCTTCGCGATATATTCCCGTTTTATAATTAGAGGTAACTTATTCATTGTCCAGATTTTTATTTTGGATGGTCTTAATAAAAATGTCATTTGCAGAAGGTATTGTCTCTACAAAACCATTTACATTGGCTCTAGTACCTAAGAAAGATAAAATTTCGCTAGACTGGTTAGAAGGTAACTGAACGGTTAGGTTCAATTGTTTTTCAATGCTATTATACTCTTGGGTAAGCACATCAAACTTATCTTGCATTTCTCGCACAAGTACTTCTTGATTATCGGTCTCTAAACCAATTTTAAAAATATTGTTCTTATAGGCTTTCTTAATATCTGATAGTCTGCCGTCCAATATTTTTTCCGACTTATGAATCAAGGCGATATACTCGCATAATTCTTCAACAGATTCCATTCTATGGGTAGAAAAAATTATAGAGGTACCTTTTTCTTTTAAGCTTAAGATCTGCTCTTTTATAATATTGGCGTTAATAGGATCAAAACCACTGAACGGTTCGTCAAAAATCAATAGTTTTGGCTCGTGCAGTACGGTAACCACAAACTGTATTTTTTGCGCCATACCTTTAGAAAGTTCCTGTATTTTTTTGTTCCACCAATCGCCAATTTCCAATCTTTCGAACCAATACTTTAGGCGTTTTTTTGCTTCATCTTTAGACAAACCTTTTAGCTGAGCAAGATAAAGTGCCTGCTCACCCACCTTCATGCTTTTATACAAGCCACGTTCTTCGGGCAAATAACCAATCTGTGCAATATGTTCAGATTTCAATAGTTCGCCGTCAAAATAAACGGACCCCTGATCAGGATATGTAATTTGATTTATTATACGTATTAACGTGGTTTTACCAGCCCCATTCGGACCCAGTAAACCATAAATACTATTCTTAGGAATTTCGAGGGAAACGTTTTTTAATGCGGTATGGCTCCCAAACTGTTTGGTGACATCTTTAGCGACCAAAATGTGACTCATGTACTCAATTTATTCAAAGATATTGAAATGTTTCGACTAGCTATGCTCTTTATGATTCCTTTATAAAACAACATTTTAAATCAATGGGAAGAGAAGTCATTTTTGACCTAAAAAGCAAAACCCACCCTTGATAAATCAAGGATGGGAAAAAAATTGCTATGAAAAAGAAAATTAATATTGGTTGCCCAATATTATCTCAAATATACGTTTTTTATTTAAAAACAAAATATTTTGATCTATGAGAACATATCTTTAACTTTTTCAAAAAATGACTTATCAGATTTCTCTGGTTTAGGCTCAAAATTATCATTGCCCTGCATTTTTTCAAAAAACTCTTTCTGCTCTTTATTTAATTCTTTAGGTGTCCAAACATTTACATGCACCAATATATCACCGGCACCATAACCATTTAAACTAGTAATACCTTTACCCCTAAGTCTAAGTATTTTACCAGATTGAATACCCGCTTCTAACTTAATACGAACTTTGCCACCTACTGCATCAATTTCTTTCGAAGTACCTAAAACGGCTTCTGAAATACTTACATAAAGATCATAATGTAAATTATCACCTTCCCTTTTAAGTGTGCTATGTTCTTGAGTTTCTATGGCAACCAATAAATCTCCTGGCACTCCGTTTCCTGGAGCATCATTACCTTTATTAGGTACTTTTAACTGCATACCTTCTTCTACACCTGCCGGTATATTGATAGAAACCGTTTCTTCGACAACCTTTAGACCTTGTGCATCTGCATCGCCAGGTTTACCATCTAAAATTTGACCACTACCACCACAAGTACTACAAACAGCAGCTGTTTGCATTCTACCTAATATAGTATTCTGAATTTTGGTAACCTGACCTCTACCATTACAAGTAGAGCATGTTTTATAGGTAACCCCTTCAGCCTGGACTTTTCGTTTTACCTTAACTTTTTTCTCGACACCATTTGCAATCTCCTCTAGCGTCAATGATACTCTAATACGAAGATTACTCCCTTTCACTCTTCGTTGACCACCGCCACCGCCGAAGCCACCAAAGCCCCCGCCGCCGAAGCCGCCGCCGAAAATATCACCAAATTGGCTGAAGATATCATCCATATTCATACCGCCACCGCCAAAACCGCCGCCACCGCCGCCTTCAAAGGCAGAATGACCGAACTGATCGTAACGAGCTTTCTTATCGGCATCACTTAATATTTCATAAGCTTCTGCAGATTTTTTGAATTTCTCTTCGGCAGAACTATCGCCCGGATTTTTATCTGGGTGATATTGCAACGCCTTTTTACGGTATGCTTTCTTTATTTCTGCAGCAGTTGCACTCTTACTGATGCCTAATACTTCATAATAATCTTCCTTCATTCCAATTTTTTAATTTCCTACTACTACTTTTGGATGCCTAATAATACGATCGCCCAACTTGAAACCTTTTTCAATAACGTCGATAATTTTACCTTTCATCTTTTTGTCAGGTGCTGGTATTTGAGTTATTGCTTCATGTATTTCTGCATCGAAAACATCGCCGGCATTAGCCTCTACCATCTCTAGACCTTTATTTTTAAGGGTCTCTCTAAGCTTAACATTAATCAGTTCAATACCGGTAAAAGCATCTTTATCATCTGACTTTGCCAATTCTTTCATAGCTCTATCAAAATCATCTAAAACTGGTAACAACGAAACAATTACTTCTTGCCCAGCAGTCTTAAATAAATCCATACGCTCTTTAGAAGTACGTCTTTTATAATTCTCAAATTCTGCAAATAGTCTTAAAAACTTATCTTTTTCTTTTGCTAGTTCGTCGCTAAGCGTTTCTTCTACCGACTTTTCTTCCTCTTCCTCTTCATTCTCTAGCTTTTGTTCTTGACCTTCGCCATCTAATAGCGCATCTTCCAAGAATTCATCATCCAAAGTGTTTTCTTTATCACTCATAATTTATTGTAATTTAAATCGCTGATTAAAAGCAGGCAAAAGTACTGCCAATTCTTTAAAAATGTCAAAATGTCACAATGTCGCAAAAGATTAAAAAAAAATCCGCCAAAAGCGGATTTCATTTCATCTGAATAAAAGATTAACTTTTAAGACACGTATTGTTTTGTCACGTTACCTTTAGAGGGCGCACATTCAGCATTAGTATCATAAATAGCCCCTAGTGCCTGACAGATATTGGCGTATTTAAAAATAAACCCTTCTTCTTCAATTTTTTTACTGCTTACACGCTGACTTGCGAATAAAATGTATGCCATTTTACCAAGTACGGTATACATTACAAATTTGGGAACATTCGGTAAAATTAGCGGCATATCTAATGCTTTCGCAATTTCTTTGACCAGCTTTGCATTAGTAACGGGGTTTGGAGCGACTCCATTATATGTACCTTTCAATTCATATTTAGCAATATGAAGAAATATGGCTGCCAGGTCTGTAATATGTATCCAAGATTGCCATTGTTGACCAGAACCAAAAGCTGCACCTACATAATATTTAACGGGTTTTGCCATTTCTGGCAATGCACCGCCGTCTTTTGACATCACCAAACCAATACGAACTTTGGCAACCTTTAACCCTAAGGGTTTAAATTCATTAATTTTTTTCTCCCAGACAGCAACTACCTCACCTAAAAAACTATCATCAATAGCAGCTTCTTCTTCCGTATAAAAATTACTTACAGAATCTGGATAAATACCTATCGCAGATGCAGATATTAGTGATTTTACCGTATGATTTTCATTCGCTAAAAGTGTATTCTTAAGTAGTTCTAAGGTGTTGACCCTACTATTTATAATTTCTTTTTTATAACTAGTCGTCCAACGTTTAGAAATGCTAGAACCTGCCAAATTAATAATAACAGAAACTCCATCTAAACACTTAGAATCTATTTCGCCCGACTTGGGGTTCCAGAAATAACCTTGATAATTATCTTCAGAGACAATCTTATTTTTACGCGTAGTTAAGTAGTTAACTGAATAACCTTTTTCATGACATTGAGAGACTAACTCGCTACCAACTAAACCCGTCGCACCTGTAATCAATACTTTCATGGAATAAAGGTATCAATTTTGAATATTCTTGACGCACAATTTAATTCCGATTTAACATTGTCGCCGAACCTATTGATGTGCAGCGCGTTAAAGTTATACGAACAAGAAAAATATTATTGTTTTTTTGCTCTCAGCATTTCGCGCTTACCTGGTGGGCCAGGAAGCCGCTCTACCAGAAAGCCAACTTCTAACATAGCTCGCCTAACACTACCTTTAGCTGCATAAGTAACCAAATACCCGCCATTTTTCATGGCATTGAACATGATTTGAAAGATTTCGACCGTCCATAATTCTGGTTGTACGCGGGCACCAAAAGCATCAAAATAAATAAGGTCATATTCGGCGACCGCATCAATCTCTTTGAAAAACTTTTGTTCTTTAAGTAAACTGAAATTCGGACTAATTTCAACCACTTTATTCCATGGTGATGAATGCATAAAATCAAAATCTTCTTTTCTAGAAAGTGATTTTAATTCTTCTAAATAATTAAGCTGTTCGAGCTCTTCGTTTGAAACAGGATATGCCTCTACACCGGTATATTTAATTTGCAGATTGCGCTTTTCAAATTCAATTAACGTAATAAATGCATTAAGACCGGTACCAAAACCAATTTCAAGAATATGAAGTTCTTGGCCTTTGAATAGATTTAAACCTGATTTAATAAATACATGATAAGCTTCTTGAATAGCACCGTGTTTAGAGTGATACTGCTCTTGCCAGTCCATAATCTGGATGGTTTTAGAACCATCGCCTGTAGTAATAATTTCTCTTTTCAAATTAATTTGGGACTAATACTCCTGATGCTTCAAAACTATAGGTTCTTCTTGGAGCTGTAATTTTTGCTATCTCATCTTTTGTCTTACCACCATCTTTTGCATAATGCTTTTGATCATCAATACTCATTTCTTCAACAAATGCCAATCCGTTTAAAACAACTTCTTTCTCTAGAATATCTGCAGGCATAAAAAATCCGTAATCTTTAAAACGAACCATAGCCTGTTCGCCTTGTGGTAGCTCAACAATCATCCAACATCCTTTTACTTTACAAACCTCTTTCACCTTTGTTTTAAATTGAAGATTTAAAGAATCTGAAACTGGCATTGATGCAAATTGCTTCATTACATCATCTTTACTACTTAAAGAAGTAATTTTAAACTCATCGCCATAGAATTCTGCCGATCCATTTTTAGCTTCCTGTTGTGCTAAACACGAAAAAACGCCAAATAAAAACACAAATAAAATGTTAAATCCTTTCATAAATCCTAAAAATGTTGATTTCCCTACAAAACTCATCAATTTAAAACTAAAAAAGAAGTGCTAGTATGGATATTTGTTTAATTTTAATCAACTAAAGTTACGTATTTCATGAGTATTTCAACTAAAGATATCATAGTAGAAAAGGTTAAAACTTCAAAAATTGATCAAATAGATTTTGACAATCTTGCTTTCGGATCAGTATTTACTGACCATATGTTAGTCTGTACCTATAAAAATGGTGCATGGGAAACACCAAAGATTACACCTTACCAACCAATTACGCTTGACCCCTCGTCAAAGATTTTTCATTACGGGCAATCTATTTTTGAAGGTATGAAAGCCTATAAGGATAAAAATAATGATGTCTTTTTATTTAGACCGTTAGAAAACCATAAGCGTTTTAATATTTCTGCCGAGAGAATGTGTATTCCACAAATTCCTGAAGATTATTTCATGGAAGGTCTAATTGCACTTCTAAATCTTGAAAAAGATTTTATACCAACACAAGATGGTAGCTCATTGTATATAAGACCATTTATGTTCGCATCAGGTAATGGATTTCATGCATCGCCGGCCGACGAATATAAATTCATTATCGCGTTTGCACCATCTGGAGCATATTTTTCTGGAAAAGTAAAAGTACTTATAGAAGAAAAATATTCTAGATCTGCCAATGGCGGGGTTGGTTATGCCAAAGCAGGTGGTAACTATGCCGGTCAGTTTTACCCAACACAATTAGCTGTAGCTAAAGGGTACAACCAAGTAATCTGGACAGATGATACCAACCACGAATTTATAGAAGAGGCAGGTGCCATGAATATTTTCGTTAGAATTAACGATACCTTATTAACAGGGCCAACTAGTGATCGAATTCTTGATGGTATTACCAGAAAAAGTATTTTAGAAATTGCCAAAGATTTAGGCATTAAAACAGAAGTTAGAAAAATTACCGTAAAAGAAGTTGTTGATGCAGCTAAAGACGGATCTTTAAAAGAAATGTTCGGTGCAGGTACAGCAGCAGTAATATCACCAATTGCAGGTTTTGGTTTTAGAGATACCGATTATGATTTACCAGAGTTAGAAAATAGCTATGGTCTATTACTTAAAAAGACCATAACAGACATACAATACAATAAGTCTGAAGACAAATATGGCTGGAGAGTTAAAGTAAAGGCATAAAAAAAAGGGGCGTAACGCCCCTTTTTTTTATTTATCTAATATAACACCAATATTTGGCTTAGAGTAATTAGGCCCTTTTAACACCTTACCATCTTCACGGTAAATAGGTTTACCATCTTCACCAAGTTTACTCATATTACTTCTTTGTATTTCTTTGAATACCTCTTCAATCTTATACTGCATACCATGCTCTAAAATAGTACCGCATAAAATGTAAAGCATATCACCTAGAGCATCGGCAACCTCAACTAAGTCATTATTCTGTGCCGCTTCTAAATATTCTTTATTCTCTTCATCCATTAAATTGAAACGCAACATATTTTTTGCCTCCCCTAAATCTGCTATCATATTCTCTGATACCCCTAGACCAAATGAATTATGAAACTCTGCTACTGCTTTGATTTTGTTTTTCATCTTTATTATACTGTTTTCCGTTAGCTTTGCATAAAAATATGAAATATGTTTAGCACCGGACAAATCATTTTTGCAATCGCTTTTGCAGTGGTTTTCGCCATAATTATTGTCTTTACTTATAAAAAGGACTTCAAATTACACCAAAAGAATTTTAAAGGCGTTAAGTGGATTGGCATTTTCTTTGCACTATTCATAATACTGTTATTAATTATGAAGTATATCCTAAAAGAATAGTTAATTTTTTTCCTACACTACAAAAATTAACATTTTCACAACAAAACAGTGAATATCAGCGTTTAATATACCAAATACCGTAATTTTGCGTTATTCATCTATAAGGTGTAATATATTATGATGACATTTCTTACAATTTTCTTAGTATTAGTAGGTATTAACATTGCGTTAGTTGCCGTTAGCTTAATTAGTGTTTCGCAAAAAGCGAAAACACCATCTCAAAAATCGGCTAAACAACCAACTTCTGTAATCTATCCGTTAGATTTACTTACTACAAGCTACAAGAAAGCAGTTTAGTTTTTACCTTTATAAGGTATGAAACAATTTTTACTGGTTTTTTTAGGTGGTGGTTTTGGTAGCATATTAAGGTATTACATATCTAAAAACCTCAACGCCTATTATTCAAATTTCTACTTAGGTACTTTTCTAGTCAATATTATTGGCTGCTTATTCATAGGTATACTAATTGGTCTCTCTCTTAAGAACAATTACATTTCAGAAAATCAAACATTATTATTGGCCACTGGTTTCTGCGGGGGCTTCACTACTTTCTCAACATATGCATTAGAAAGTAACATATTACTCAAAGAATCTTCATTACTCCAAGCATCCCTATATATGGGTTTTAGTGTAGCGATTGGCATACTAGCTATATCACTAGGGCTATGGATTTGCAAAATGTTATAGATTTAACATTCACCATCCACTATTTTATTTTTATTCATTTTTTTAAGTATTTGCTATTTTATTAAACAATCGTTAGATAATCACTCATTTTCCTGACGATTATTCTATGATGTAGCCTAAATCGTCTTTAGCTCTTCTTAATATCTTCAGTATTATCATCTTAAAATAACAATACCCTAATTTTTTAGGGGTATATATTATCATACTGATAAAAATTAGTATTCAGACCCTATTAATTTTAGGGTCTGAATTTTTTTAACATATATTTGGCAATATCAAAAACGTATTCAAATGAAAAAAATCGAGGCAATTATCAGAAAATCAAAGTTTGACGATGTCAAAGAGGCGTTGCACAATATAGAGGTCAACTTCTTCAGCTACTGGGATGTAACAGGAGTAGGTAATGAAAAAGAAGGCCACGTTTATCGCGGTATCTCTTATAGCACTACCGACATTCAACGTAGGTACTTAACTATAGTAGTATCAGACGACTTTCTTGAAAAAACAGTTAACGCTATTCTTTCAGCTGCATACTCCGGTAATGTAGGTGACGGTAAAATATTTGTTTCTGAAGTACTTGAAGCATATAGAATAAGAACCAAAGAAGACGGCTTAGCAGGTATCAACTAAACCCTAAAACTAAATAACTAAAAACTAAACGAAATGGACGCAGGATTATTTACAGCTAATAATATATGGATGATGTTGGCCACCGCATTGGTATTCTTCATGCATACAGGATTTGCCTTTTTAGAAATTGGCTTAACCAGACAAAAGAACACAATAAACATATTATTTAAGAACATCTTTATTATTACAGGTGGTCTATTACTTTATTACGCATGGGGTTTCAATTTAATGTACCCTGGTTTCGAAGAAGGTGACATGGGCATCTTAAAATTTGCAGGCTTCGGTATTGCTGCCCCAGAAGGCGGAATGACTGCAGAATACGCAGACGGAGGTTATACATGGTGGACAGATTTTCTTTTTCAAGGAATGTTCGCAGCAACAGCAGCTACAATTGTATCTGGTGCAGTGGCAGAACGTATGAAAATTGGTGCATTCATGATATTCACGGTTATCTACGTAGGTTTAGTATACCCAATTGTAGGCGCTTGGAAATGGGGTGGTGGATTCTTAGATTCAATGGGATTCTATGATTTCGCAGGTTCAACATTAGTACACTCAGTAGGTGGATGGGCTGCTTTAGTAGCAATCTTCTTATTAGGTTCTAGAATTGGAAAATTCGGTAAAGACGGTAAGCCAAATGCAATACCAGGTCATAGTATACCAATGGCAACTGCCGGTGTATTAATACTATGGTTAGGTTGGTTCGGTTTTAACGGTGGATCAGTATTATCTGCAGATCCAGAATTAACTTCTCTAGTATTGGTTACTACAAGTTTAGCAGCAGCAGCTGGTGGTTTTGGCGCAATGATTACATCAACTATATTATATAAAAATTTAGATTTAACCATGTTCTTAAATGGTATTCTAGGTGGATTAGTTGGTATCACTGCAGGTGCAGATTTAATGTCACCTAATGAAGCTGTAGTAATCGGTTTCCTCGCAGGTATCATCATCGTTGGTGGTGTAGCATTAGTAGATAAAATTAAATTAGATGATCCTGTAGGTGCGGTAGCAGTTCACTTGATCTGTGGTATCTGGGGAACATTAGCAGTAGGTATTTTCGGAAGCATGGCTAGTGGAGCACAATTTATGACGCAACTATACGGTGTATTAATCGTAGGTGGGTTCTGTGTTGTCTCTTCTGGTATCATCTTAGGTGTACTTAAAGCAACAATGGGACTTAGAGTTTCTAAAGAAGAAGAAGTTGAAGGCTTAGATCTTCATGAGCACGGTATGGATGCTTATGCTGATTTTAGAATGAATCAACACTAAAAAAATACGGAGCGTTTTGCAGAACGCTCCGTTACATAACCTTATCAATAATAACTCAAATTAATTCATCCCTGAGAGGATAAAATTTAAAGCTTATGAAAACGATTATTAATACAAAGTACGTAAAAAATATTTTCGCAACAGGTCTTATGCTTTTTGCAGCTGCTGGTGTAGTAGCTCAAGAAGAGGAAGAAGAGAAAAAATTCACCTTGAGTGGATCAATTGATGCTTACTGGAGAACAGCTTTTAAAGATGGTGGTGCTGCAACAACAGCAACAGGAACATCTTTTGCTAATCAAACTGGTTTTGCATTAGGTATGGCCAACATTGTAGGTAGCTATGAAATGGAGAATACTGGGGTTGTTGTCGATTTAGTTTTTGGACCTAGAGGAACAGAGGCTACTTTTGAGAACGACGTTTTAAATGGTGTTATTAATCAAGCTTATGCTTATTGGAATGTCTCTGACAAAGTTACACTTACAGCTGGTCGTTGGAATACATTTTTAGGTTACGAGGTAATAGCACCTGCTGCCAATTTTAACTACAGTGTTTCTTATTTATTTTCAAATGGACCTTTTTCTCACTTAGGTGTTAAAGCTGATATCGCTTTATCAGATGATGTTAGCTTAATGTTATCGGTTTCAAATCCTTGGGATGTTAATGACACCAGTACTACAGGTGAATACGCTTATGGTGCACAATTAGGTGTTTCAGGACAGTACCTTAATTTATACTACGATAATGGTACTAGCGGTGGTCTAGGATTTGAAATAGATTATACGGGTGGATTTGATATTTCTGAAGATTTCTTCTTTGGCATCAATGCAGCTTACAATGACAACTCAGAAACTGGAACTGGTTTTTATGGAGCAGCAATTTACCCACAATTAACAACTTCAGAGAGTTTTGCTATTGGTTTAAGAGGAGAGTATATTGCATTTACTGATGATTTACTTGATGATGACGTTCCTGTACTTGGATTAACTCTTACAGGAAGTTTTACAAAAGATAATTTAATTATTAAGCCGGAATTTAGATTAGATAGTTTTGGTAACGACGCTGAGCCATTTATAGAAAGTGATGGTATCGGCACAACTAATAGTCTATCTACTTTTGCAGTAGCAGCTATCTACTCTTTCTAAGTAGTTGATAAAATTAATGGTTGATTTTATAGTTTAAGTTTTAAACCTCGGCAATACCTGCCGAGGTTTTTTAGTTTCACAACCTAATGTTCAAAAGCCTTTACCCCGGCTTTCACTGCAGTTTTTAAATTATTTACCGAAGGCACCAATGGGCAACTGAATTTCTTGTTATAAGCACAGTATGGGTTGTATGCTTTATTGAAATCTAAAACAATAGTATTCCCTTCTGGTATTCTTAAATCTAAATACCGCCCACCACCATAGGTCTCTTGGTCATTAGTAGCATCGGTAAAAGGTAAAAACAAATAATCTTTATATTTTTCTTGGGTAATTAATTCGGGAGTCTGGTATATTTCTAATTGATGCGCCTTACCGTTTAATGTAAATTTCGCAATACCATAAAGCACCTCTGTTGATTCTCTATCTGTAGTGGTTGGCATTGAAAAAGGAAGTGCTCCCGGAGTTCTAATAAACTCTGCAACAACTACGTAATTTGTATCTGCCTCAAAGAAATCTAAAGTTTCAAAATTTATACGAAAACGATCCGCCAATGGGGAAGTTTCTGGGTCTTTAAACTCCGCATTCAATTCTTTTTGAAACAATAAAATATCTGCTAATTTATCTGAAGTTACGGTAGATGCCACATCATTCTTAACATCATGATATTTCTTTTCTTGTCCGCACGAAATCAACATACCTAAAACCAAAACAGCAATACATAATCTCATATCTCTAACTTTACACTTCAAAAATACAATTTATTCATTGTAAGTTTTTTTTACATATAATCGTACTTTAGAACCTTATACTTTTTTAATATGAAATTCACCTATATTTTACCGCTATTTCTTATAATTTTAATAAGCTGTCAAGAGAAAAAAACTACCGTTGAAAAAGAGATCATCACTGAAGATATTAGAATAATGCCAGAGTTAAATCCTGAAAGCTACAACGTTGCATTTCTTATTATGGATGGTACTTTCAATACTGAATTTACTGCACCTTTCGATATTTTTCAGCATACTAAATATAGAGAGGGTATAAAGGCTATGAATACGTTTACCGTTGCAAACACCTTAGAGCCTATAACCACCTTTGAAGGGGTGCGCATACTACCAGATTATAATTACACGAAAGACGATTTACCTAAAATAGACATATTGGTAGTGCCCAGCGCAGAGCATTCGATGAATAGCGATTTAAAAGACATTGCCATGTTAGATTTCATCAAAAAGGTCGACAAGAATGCGTTGTATATGACTAGCCATTGTGATGGAGCTTTTCCTTTAGCGAAAACGGGAATTTTAGATTCGGTTGCCTCTACAACTTTCCCCAGTGATGTAGAAAATTACAGAAAGATGTTTCCTGATCTTAATATAAAAGATAATGTACTATTCGTACACGACGGAAAATACTTAACCTCTGCAGGCGGTGCAAAAAGCTTTGAAGCTGCACTATACTTATGTGAAGTTTTATACGGAAAAGAGATTGCCAAATCTCTAGCTAAAGGGCTGGTTATTGATTGGGAATTAGAAAAAGTACCACACCTTACTGTTCAATAACATCATATCTAGCACCTTTCAGGTACTTTTCGACCACCTCGTTAAACTCAGGCATAATTCTAAATAATGCTGTGTGCTCTATAGAATATAAAGTTTGCGTATCTATATACCCATTTTTCAATAGTTCTTCTAAATAAAACAACGCAGTACCATAATCTTCCATTTTTGAGCTAGTAGATATTACTTTCAAATAACTTGTATATTCATTAGGGGCTGTAATAGTTTTAATCATATACAACAAATTCAGGGCCTCTAAATCTGGTTCTTTATCAGCAGCTACATAATCGATATTATCAGAAATTAAAGCATTGATATACCCTCGCAGCCTACTAGACATTTGTTTTTCGAACAAAATGGAACTTTTATCAAGTTTGTTCAATTCTTGCATTTGATAATTCCACCAGCCTAAATTAGCATAGTTGTAAGAAATAATATCTTCTTCTAGATAATAACTATAATCATCTTTTGTAAACGATTCCTTTAAAAAATAGCTGTTTTGACTTCTATTTGCTTGTTTGAAAATAGGGCTACGTCGTAGTATTTTCTGAGATTCCTTTAAAGAGTCCAGCTTCATAAATGGATAGAAAATCTTTTCCATATCAGACATTTGATACGTAGCCAAAAGAGGTTTCTGGTTTGTAACATTCGCATTCGCATCAACAAAAAAATCATTATAAGACGCCTTAATTAAACTATCATTCTGCGCTAAATAACCTTTCGCCATACTGGTCAATGTCAACATTCTAAATGCTTTAGAAACCGTTTCAATTTCCGGCAGATTTCTATCACCATCAAAAACTATTAATTGGTTCGGGAATTTCAATTTATTAAGTTCAAACTTAGCCTCATACATTGATAAAAAATTAAAGTCTGATCTATTCACCACACCAACAAACTGAAATGGCTGTTTAGGATTTAAAACTTCAAAACTACCAATTGCAGCACCAATAGAAATAACGCCCTTAACTTCATTAATAAAGGCTGGTACTATTGAAGCAAACATAGCCCCACCGCCGAAGCCGACTGTATACATTCGATTTTTTGCCGTTGGCACAGTATTAAAGACAGAATTGAACATTCTATTTGCAATAAGAACATTTTGAGAAATTGAAAGCGAATCGCTAATATTATTAGAACTGGCCAGTACATAGCCTTCTTGCTCTGCAGCATTCATCAACATAGAAACCGCTGCTTTACCCTTACCTTCCAAATCCATAACGAAAGCTACGGGCCAAGCTCTGTCTACACTAAAAGAAGTTGGTAAATAAAGTGAATATGTTTCATTTACACTATCGTTCACTATTAAATTTTCTGTAATGGCACCCCTTAACAGTCTCAATTCTTGAGCATAAAAAAAGGTAGAATTTAATATCAGGGCAAGTAGTAGTATTTTTTTCATCATATAATTTCCATCAAAAATCTAGCCAAAACAATTTTCTAGAAAATGTCTTTTGTAAAATAAATGTATCTGATTAAAATCAACATTTAAATCCATCATTTAAAGCTAATCAAAACTATGATACAAAACAGCTATTTTATTTTATGCATTGGCGCATTAGAAATTACCTGCGATAAAACTATATGCGTTCTAGTTTCTCCGTATTGAATGAGCTGATCTATAAACCTTTCTAAATGAAACTGATCTTTTAGAACCACCTCCATTACAATATTCTCATTACCCGTAATTCTATAGCAATTGATGACTTCTTGCAAGTTTGGTACAACCGCTAAAAAGGGTTTCAATTTACCCATAAATGCCCTTAAAGTAATAATCGCTTTTAACTGGTGCCCCGTAAGCGCATGAGATACTTTAGCCTTATAACCGAGTATAATACCAAGGTCTTCCATTTTCTTTACTCGTTCGGCCACCGCGGGCGCCGTAAGCCCTACGGTACGACCAATGTTTGCAAAAGATTCTCTTGCATTATTTTGCAACTGTTTCAGTATTTTCCAGTTAAGCTCGTCTATCTTTGGATTCAAAAGTATTTTCGTTTAAATATTTATTATCAATGGTAAAAATACAAATTACATTTATAATCAATAGAAAATTTTCAAATAACTAACGTAATTTTATGTAGCCTTAACAACACCCCACAAATGGCATATAGAAGTCTTAGACATTTGCCTATTTATAGGAAAGCATTGGAACTCTGCACAATGAGCAGAGAGATTGCTTCGTACGTATCTTTCAATAAAGATTTAATGCGACTTTGCGAATCCAAAAGTCTAAGAGATATTATGGCTAATTCTATCTTGACCGATTCAATATTAATACCCCAAAAAATCGCTCAAGTAGAATATTCTCAATGTAGTAATGAACGTTTAGAAACAATTTCATACATCAATATTATCATAAGAAACATAAATTCTTATTGTATGGGATTAGAGAAGCATGGTGTAAAAGAAACTGAGTACATTAATTTGCTTAGAAAAGAGATAAAGAGTTTTAGAAAATCATATAAAGCTTGGAAATCTGACCACTTATAATCGCCTTATTATCACCCTTATTTACTGGTAACAAGTACAATTTTAAAAATTATGGTCTATTTTTGAGGCTATAATTATTTTTGCATTGAAAACAACTATTCTAGTCAATTGCCCAGATCAAGCTGGCATTATAAGCACCGTCACTGGTTTTATTCATAAAAATAAAGGGAACATCGTCTACCTTGACCAACATGTAGACAAACCGGCAAACGTATTTTTCATGCGTACCGTGGTCGAATTTGAAGACGATTTTGCCGACTTAGATCATTTTAAAACTTTATTTGAAAATGAGTTAGCTACCACTTACCAAATGGAATGGAGCTTACACACTGACGATAAGTTACCTAAAATGGCAATATTTGTATCTAAGTATAACCATTGCTTGTACGATTTACTAAGCAGATACCGTTCTGGGGAACTCGCGGTAGAAATACCTTTTATTCTAAGCAACCACAACGATTTAAAATACATAGCAGACCAGTTTGAAATTCCTTTTTTTCACATTCCGTTTTCAAAAGAAAATAGAACTAAAGCAGAAAAAGAGCAACTAGCCCTACTAGAAAAATATGAAGTCGATTTTATAGTATTGGCTAGATATATGCAAATAGTAAGTGGTACGCTTATCAACAGGTTTCCAAATAAGATTATAAATATTCACCATTCGTTCTTACCTGCGTTCGCTGGAGCAAAACCATATCACGCGGCTTTTAAAAGAGGCGTAAAAATTATTGGTGCTACGAGCCACTATGTTACCGAAGAATTAGATGCGGGTCCTATTATTGAGCAAGATGTAACCACCGTAACCCACTCCCACTCCATTGAAGATTTTATTACCAAAGGAAGGGATTTAGAAAAAATAGTGCTTTCAAGAGGAGTAAAGCTTCATATTGCGCGCAAAACGATGGTGTACAACAATAAAACAGTGATATTCTCGTAAGTAAAGTAAACCCAATATAAATTATATTCTGATGATTAAAAAAGCAAGCTTGACCATATGCATGTTATTAGCCTTTTCATGTGCCGAATTACAGCAAGTAGTAAATCAATTACCGGGCTCAACCGAAGGTGTTCTAAGTAATGATGCCATTGCCAACGGATTAAAAGAAGCTCTTGACCAAGGTATAGAAAAGCAAGTAAGCAAATTAACCCAAACAGATGGTTTCTATAAAAATGAATTAGTAAAAATTCTTTTACCCGAAGATTTACAAAAGGTAGATAAAACATTACGTGATATAGGGTTAAGTAATTTAGCAGATGAGGGGCTAAAAGTTTTAAACAGAGCAGCAGAAGATGCTGTATCTGAAGCGACACCAATATTTGTAAATGCAGTAAAAGAGATGTCATTTGCAGATGCAAAGAATATTCTTTTAGGTAGTAACGATGCAGCTACAACTTACTTAGAGACAAAGACTACTTCTGAATTGTATGCAAAATTCAACCCGGTAATAAACAACTCGTTCAAAAAAGTAGGTGCCGATAAAATATGGAGCTCTATAATTACAAAATATAATGCCATTCCACTTACAAATAACATTAATCCCGATTTGACCGATTATGTTACTAGGGAGGCTCTTGCTGGTGTTTACAAAATGATTGCCGTAGAAGAGGAAGAAATTAGAACAAAATATTCATCTAGAACTACAGATGTGCTTAGAAAAGTATTTGCGCTTCAAGATAAAAAGTAGATTTTTAACAGACGCTACAATAACTTAATTAATTATGCGTTAAAAATTAAGGAACTCTATTAAAACATTCATTTTCAATTTTTTGAGTTAGTTATTTTTTGAGTTAGTTAGTTAGTTATTTAAAAACCGGTGGGAGCACCGGTTTTTTTGTTTTATAATTGTAAAAAAAGCAATAGTTTTACCATTAATATAAGACACTATCCCATTAACTGTGTAAGTTAAAAATAACAGGGGTTGGACTTTTATCTAAAGTCTGACCCTTTTTTCATAGATCGTCAGGAACTGATTTAGGATTATGCCCCAGTTCCTTACAGGCATCGACCACTTTTTGGTGGCCTCCCTTACCGCCAAATATACGGATTTCATCACGGCATCGTCCGTCGGGAAGGACAGCTTGTTCTTGGTGTACTTCCTGATCTTGCCGTTCAGGTTCTCGATAAGGTTGGTGGTATAGATTATTTTCCTGATCTCGATGGGGAACTCGAAGAACACGGTAAGCTCGTCCCAGTTGTCCCTCCAGCTTTTGACGGCATAGGAGTACTTCCCTTCCCATTTGTCCGCAAAGTCCTTTAGGGCGGCCTTCGCCGCAGCTTGTGTAGGTGCGTTGTAGATAAGTTTCATATCTGTTGTAAAGGCTTTTTTGTCCTTCCAGACAACGTACCTACAGGCATTCCTTATTTGATGCACCACACATATCTGGGTCTTGGATTCGGGGAACACGTTCTTGATGGTCTGGGTGAACCCGTTCAGATTATCGGTTGCGGTTATCAGGATGTCCTCGGTGCCACGGGCGCGTATATCGGTCAGTACGCTCATCCAAAAAGCGGCGGACTCGTTCTTGCCCAACCAAAGCCCAAGGACCTCTTTCTTACCGTCCCTGCGCAATCCTACCGCGATATAGACCGTTTTGTTGATGACCTTCGAGTTCTCGCGTACCTTGAACACGATCCCGTCCATCCAGACGATAAGGTATATCGGTTCCAATGGCCTGTTCTGCCAAGCGACGATGTCCCCGGAGATCTTGTCGGTTATCCTCGATATGGTGGATGTGGAGATATCGAAGTTGTAGACCTCCCGTATCTGCTCTTCGATATCGCTGTTGCTCATTCCCTTGGCATAGAGCGATACGATCACGTTCTCGATACCGTCGACCATATTACCGCGCTTGGGCACGATCATGGGGTTGAAACTGGCATCCCTGTCCCTTGGCACCGCGATCCTTGATTCCCCGAAGGAGGTACGGACTTTTTTGGTCGAATGGCCGTTACGTGTGTTCCCGTTCCTGGCCTTTCCATGTTTGTCATAATCGAGGTGGCCGTCAAGCTCGCCTTCCAGCATCTTCTCGATACCACGTTTTTGGAGTTCTTTCAGAAAACCGTTCAGCTCGTCACCGGTCTTGAACTGTTTTAAGAACTCATCGTTGAATAATTCCTCTTTCTTCATAATGGTGTGAAAATTTAAAGTTAAAAAAATAGCGGGGGCATGCCCCCGCTATTTTTTTATTTACACACTTTATGAGATAGTCCTTAATATAACTTTTGAAGTTAAGTTTTAAATTTTCTAGAGCATCCCCCGACTTAATTATTTGAGTTATTAATATCCTAAAACGTTATTGGTGCCTACAAAAAACTATTTATTAGTAATCATATTATTCTTATTCTTACCTATCTCTGCAACTCCGCAACCAATAGCAGTAAATTTAATAGATTGTAATCAAGCATCTGTTACACTTTCTACTATCCAGGTGAATGAATATACCGCTGAAGACTTCTACATTTTAGGGGTATGCGAATACAAAGGCAAAAATTTTGAAAAAGCTTATGATTATTTTATTTCCGCAAAATCATTAGGTTTTGCGAATGTAGATTCACTTCAGTTATATTTAATTGAGTGCAGAAAACAATTAATCGATATACCAATAAGTGAAGACTCTGTTTTAGAAAATGACGGTCAATTAGCTGTTAATAACTACAAACATAAGGTTCAAGTATATTTACTTAATATCATCTTCATTCTAATAGCTATTATTGGGTTAATAACGTCGGGTTATATTTTCTATAAACATAGGGCAACCAAAAGTAATATTTTCTTATCCATCTTTCTTTTCGCCATATCACTAGCATTGATCGAACTAGTATTATACTGGCAAGATTTTTTTGCATATTCACCCTCCGTTTCCATTTATAGAGTTCTATTTTTCTTATGGGCACCCTCATTATATTTATATCTTAAAACGAAATACCTCGGTGTTTCCATAAAAAGAAAAGAACTTATTTTTCATTATTTAGCCTTCTTTTTGGTTTTGATTGCACTTGTCATATTCGGCAATTTTTATGATAGCGTATACGCTGAGACCAATCCCCTCTTAAATGCCCTAGATATAATAATGAACGATAATTGGATAAAAACCATACATCTATCTGCCTATCTAATACTTATAATTGCCGAATTTCAACTTAATAAAAAGCTGCTAGATCATAGTTTTAAAAATTGGATCCTAACCCTAATTGTATTTATTGTTATTTTAATCATGTTCTTAATAGCTAGAGCCGCTTTCGAACATATTTTTGTTTTTGATTACATATCAAAATACTTTATTGCCGTTTACCTTATTCTGTTTATTGCAGTTTTAGAAGTTCTTTTAGTTGTACAACCAAATGTCATTCTTGGTATCATCGACATTCCACAAGCAAATCAAACAGTTAATAAATATAAAAATTCTGGTCTTACCGAAAATATGAGCGTTCAGGTAAAATCTCAATTACTTGATTTATTAAAAAATGATAAAATCTATTTAGACAACACACTTACACTATCTAAACTAGCTCAAGTAATTAATGTAGATAAGTATAGTGTCTCACAGGTTATAAATCAAGACTTAAATAAAAATTTCTATGAATTAATCAATGATTACAGAATAGTAGAAGCTGTTAATATAATTGAATCAAACCCAAAAAAACAAGTACTTGATTTAATCTATGAATGTGGCTTTAACAACAAGGTTTCCTTTTACAAAGCATTCAAAAAAAGAATGCACATGACTCCCAAAGAATACATAGAAAAACAAATTTCTAAGGTGTAATTATAATATTTACTTAATTATACTAAAATTTTCACAATTCAACTTCCCGTTTTACAAATCACTAAATAACAACTACTTACAGAAGTAGTAAAGGTAAATTTCAATCGGATCGCCATTAACTTAGGTCGGAATCTACCCTTTTAACACCCAACCCCATCTATTTTCGCACAAATTGTAAGGAGTCGGTTGTCTTCAAAAAAATTTCTTTTTTTGATCTCATTATTTAAGGATTAGCTATCTAAAAAATCGACCGGCTCTTTTACATTGTTTACTAACCTTTTCTAACTAACACTCAAATTAAATTTATGAGAACAAACGCGAGAAATTTTCTTACTCTGTTACTTACTTTTGTAGCGTACATTAGCTTTGCGCAAGACAAGAGTATAACAGGTACGGTCACAGATCAAACTGGTTTACCCCTGCCTGGTGTAAACATTCTTATCAAAGGCACAACAAATGGTACTCAAACAGATTTTGATGGAAATTATTCCATTGCCGCAAGCACAGGAGATGTATTAGCATTCACGTACATCGGGCTTAAAGAAACTACTAAAACAGTAGGAGGAGCAAACACAATTAATGTTCAAATGGAGGAAGATGCTCAAGCATTGGACGAAGTTGTGGTAACAGCTCTTGGTATATCTAGAGAAAAAAAATCTCTTGGTTATGCAACACAAGAAGTTCAAGGCGACCAGGTTAACACTGCCAAAGATCAAAACTTCGTTAATTCTTTATCTGGTAAAGTTGCCGGTTTAGATATTAAAAAGAGTTCTACTTTAGGGGGCTCTGCTAACGTTGTAATAAGAGGGTACTCTTCAATCACAGGTAACAACCAAGCTCTTTTCGTAGTAGATGGCGTACCACTAAACAACGACACCAACAACTCGACCTCACAGGCTGAAGGTGGTGACGGATATGACTATGGTAATGCCGCTAGTGATATTAACCCAGATGATATTGAAAGTATTAACGTTCTAAAAGGATCGGCAGCAACAGCACTTTATGGTTCAAGAGCTGCAAATGGTGTCATTATCATTAACACTAAAAAAGGAAAAAAAGGAGAAGGGTTAGGCATATCAATTACCAGCTCAGTTAACATTGGTAAATATGACAAAGATACTTTTCCGATTTTTCAACAAGAATATGGTCAAGGATATGGCCCATTTTACGGGGCTGGATATCTTGACTCAATTGATGTTGACGGTGATGGCATTGAAGACCTTACACCAGCTACAGGCGAAGATGGATCCTTTGGTTTAAGATATGATCCTAATTTAATGCTTTACCAATGGGATTCTTATTTTCCACAACTTGACACTTACTTACAAAAGAGTCCGTGGGTAGCACCGGAAAATGGCCCCGAATACATTTTTCAAAATAGTGTTACGAGCTCACAGAACATTGCAATTAGTCAAGGTTTTGAAACAGGTAGCTTAAGAATGAGCTATACTAGACTAGACCAAACAGGTATATTACCAAATAGTGAAATCGGAAGGCATAATATCGATTTAGTTGGTGTTATGGATTTGAACGACAAAATCACTGTTACAGGAAAGGCCACTTATACTAAAAGCTCTGGCTTAGGTAGATATGGTACTGGTTATGATGCAGAAAACATTATGACAAATTTTAGACAATGGTGGGCTACCAGCACAGATTTGAAAGATCAGCGCGATGCTTATTTTGCTACCAAACAGAATATTTCATGGAACCCGTCAGGACCAACTAGCTTAGGTGCCAAGTATTGGGACAACCCTTATTTCACCAGATATGAAAACTTTAATACCGATGAAAGAAATAGACTATTTGGTTATGGTAGTATTTCATATGATGTTTTACCATGGCTAGAGATTTTTGGTAGAGCAACCGTTGATAACTATGCAGAACTAAGAGAAGAAAGAAATAACATTGGTAGTATTGATACTCCAGAGTACTCTAGAAAAAATATTAACTTTTCTGAATACAACTATGATTTTTTCTTGAATTTCAAAGGTGACCTTTCTGAAAAATTTGGAATTTCAGGTGTTTTAGGTACCAATTACAGACAAACGAAAAACAATTATGTTACTGCTACAACCGATGGTGGACTTAAACTAGCCGGTATTTATGCACTTTCAAATTCAGTTAATCCTATTGTTTTTGATGCAAGTTCAGAATATGATGCAGATGTACGTGTATTTGGCGCATTTGCAAATGCAAGTATAGATTATGATAACATGTTGTTTTTAGAAGGTTCTATAAGAAATGACACTTTCTCCACATTGCCTGATGGTCAAAATTCATTTTACTATCCTGCTGTTTCTGCGAGTTTTGTTTTTTCTAATTTATTTGAAAGTAATGTCGTTTCATTTGGTAAACTTAGAGCAGGTTACGCACAAGTTGGTAACGGTGCTACCTCATATCAATTATTGAACACTTTCAATCCTATTGCAGGATTCGGAGGAGCAACACTTTACTCTAACCCTGGAACATCAAACAATCCAAATCTTAAAGAAGAAAGAACTGAAAGTAAAGAATTAGGTTTAGAGATGAATTTCTGGAACAGACGTATTGGTTTTGATGTTTCTCTTTATGAGCAAATCACTAGTGATGCAATCATCCCTGTAGAAATAACTCCTGCAACTGGTTTTACCAATACTGTGGTAAACTCTGCAGAGGTATCTAACAAAGGTGTTGAAGCACAACTATACTTTACTACGATCAAAACACCAGATTTTTCATGGAAAACAGACGTTAACTTTTCTGCTTACAAAAGTGAAGTGCTAGATCTTTTTGAAGATTCACAGAACATACTAGTTAACAGCTTCTTTGGCGTAAGTTTAAATGCTGCAAAAGGGGAAGCTTATGGTACTTTAAAGGGTACTGACTACGAGTATGTAAATGGCGAAAGAGTTGTTGGTGAAGATGGGCTATATCTTAAAACAGAATCATCACAAGAAGTACTTGGAGATATCAATCCTGATTGGAAAATGGGTCTTTCTAACACTTTCAAATATAAAGATATCAGCCTTAGCTTTTTAATTGATATTCAAGAAGGTGGTAGCGTATTTAGTGGAGATACATACTTCGGTATGGCTACTGGTATTTACGACGTTACAGCTGGTGTCAATGATTTAGGAAATCCATTAAGAGACCCTGTAACTAATGATAACACCTCTGGTGGAGTAATACTACCGGGCGTACAGGCAGACGGTTCTACAAACACAGTTAGAGCAGACTTTACCACATATGAAAATCCTTATGGAAGATACGGTAACGCACCAGATTCACAATTCGTTTACGACGCATCATACGTAAAATTAAGAGAGGTTACCCTAGGGTATTCTTTACCTAAAAGATTCATAGATAAATTACCTTTCAACGCAGTGTCATTTACTGCAGTTGGTAGAAACTTATGGATAATAAGTAAAGACCTTCCATACGCGGATCCAGAGCAAAGTTTTGGAGCAGGTAACTTACAAGGCTTCCAGATTGGTGCATATCCTTCAGTTAAGGAATATGGCTTTAACATTAAATTGCAATTCTAAAAAAAAAACAATGAGGAATATATATATAGTATTAGCATCGGCAGGTATGCTACTGTCTAGTTGCACAGAAGATATAACAGATTATAACAATGACCCAAAGTTACCAACTGCAGTACCACCAGAGACTCTTGTTGCGAACGCCGAAAAAAATTTGTCGGACAGAATTACAACAATAAGTGGAACAAATGTGTTTCGCTTATGGGCACAACACTGGTCTCAGGCTACTTATGTAGATGAATCTAATTATTTGGTTATTGGTAGAGATCCTTCACAAGCATATTGGACCACCTATTACAATAACGTAATAAATGATTTGAATTCAGCCGTTGAATTAATCGAGGCCGATGAAATATTAGAGCCGACTAAGAAATCAAATCAATTGGCAATAATTGAAACTATTAAAGTGTACACGTATCAGCATTTAGTAGATTTAAATGGGAACATTCCATATAGCGAATCAGCAGATATCAATAACCTTTTTCCGGTATATGATGATGCTGAAACTATCTACTTAGATCTAATCAGTAGAATTTCTGCTGCACAAGCTGCACTAGCAGGTGGTGGAGAGTCGTTTGGAACAAATGATATTTTCTACGGAGGTGATGTTGTTAAATGGAGAAAATTAGCAAACTCAGTAAAATTAAGATTGGGAATGCGTTTAGCCGATTTCAATTCAACCTTGGCTAGTTCTACAGTTTCTGAAGCGGTAAATGCTGGTGTATTTACATCTAATGATGATAATACAATCATTTATTATGAATCTTCACCAACTACAAACATCAACCCTATTTATAATTTATTTGAAGTACAAAATAGAAGAGAAGATTATATCGCAGGTGAAACATCAGTAAACATGTTAACTGCACTGAATAATCCCCGTCTAGATAATTATTTTACAGATAACAAAGATTCATATATTGGCGGTCCAATTGGAGGTAACAACTCTTATGCAAATTACACACATCTTAACTTTGATATTGTTGGTGACCCGACATACCCAGGGTCTATTATGGACTATGTTGAAGTTGCATTCTTTCAAGCAGAAGCTGTTGAAAGAGGTTTTATTGCTGGCGATGCCGAAGAATTTTACAATGCAGGAATCACTGCATCCATTCTTTACTATGGCGGAACGCAAGATGAAGTAGATGCTTATTTAGCACAACCAACTGTTGCATATGCCACCGCTACTGGCGATTATAAACAAAAAATAGGTACACAAAAATGGATTTCTTTATTCAATAGAGGATTTGAAGCTTGGACTGAGTATAGAAGATTAGATTGGCCAGAATTGGCTCTATCAACTCAAACACAGCAAGAAGTTCCTTTAAGGATGATATATCCTGTAAAAGAATCTGCAGTAAACGGAGCTAATTATGACGCAGCTTCTAGTGCTATTGGAGGGGACAATTTAACTACACCACTTTTTTGGGATGTAAATTAAAGATTGAGTTATAGTTTAGTTTAATGGTCAAAGGCCGATGGTAAAGCATCGGCCTTTTTCATTCTAAAATATTTTTATAAAAGAATTAGTTTTACCTATCTCAAATTAGATGCACGGTCATTTAGCTTTGTTTCGTTAAATAAGCTACCACCTTCTCGTTAAAAAAATTAGGCTGCTCTACATTAACCACATGACCACAATCTTCAACTACTATAAGTTGAGAACTTTCATGAAGTTTTACAATTTTACGAATACTAGGTAAAAACAAATAATCTTCTTCGCCCATTACATATAAGGTTGGAATTTTAATATCGGCAGAACGAAAAAAACGTAGTAACGGATTTATCTCTGAAGTAAGCTTAAACCAACGAATAAATTCTTTTTGGTACAATTTCTTTGCTTCGCGAACAAAAAGCAATCTAGACTCCCGATGGTTCTTATTCGGCATTATAATAATGGCAAAGAATTTATATAGCCATAAGTAAGGTATCACCGTTTTAAAAACAACACCAAGTTTTATTAGTATTTGAGAACGTAAATTTAGTTTCATAATAGCACCGCCCATAACCATACTCTCTACTCGTTCAGGATGATTTTCTGCTAAATTGCGAATAAGTATAGTACCTAACGAAATACCAACAAAGTGCGATTTCTCAATCTTTTCATGATCAATTACCTCAACAATGTCATTAGTAATAACATCGAAAGTATACTTCTCATCAAAAACATTCTTTAAACTAGGTTTAGAATTGCCATGACCTCTTAAATCGAGTAGCAATACATTAAAGTGTTTCTTGAATTCTCTTATTTGTTTATACCAAATTGAAGAACTACCACCAGCGCCATGAACAAACGTGACCCATTTAGAAGATGTTTTATGCCGGTAAGTTATATAGTGAAGCAACTTAATGTCTCTTTAAAAAACAGTTAATCTACAATGTATCAATTCTTTTTCAATTATTGGTTTAGGATAATCAAAATTCACTTAAAATGAATAGTCTTTTCAATATTCGTCTACAATACTGTTAAAAAAAAGACATATTACCTAATAATTAGTTGTACAGCTTAGTATACGAACGTCCAAAATTTAAATCTGAACGTATATTTGTAAGAACACAAATCTAGTATAATGAACAAGCAGTATTGTAAAGTAGGATCAGTAACACCAATAGAGGCAAATAATGATATTATTAGCTTATTGGAATACCAATATCAAATATTTTTAGAAAAAGCTTCTACTATTCAAGCGAATACACAATTAGGAGAATTTTTTGAGTCAAAAGCGCAGAAAATTAAAAGAACGTTAGAAGAATTAGTTTAGTCTTTCTAGCTCTTTCTTCATTTCTTGCTGTAATTCTTTAGCCTTAACCTTGGCTGCATCTGCAAAATTATCTTGATCAGATGCATAAATAATTCCGCGAGATGAATTAATTAGTAGACCAATATTTTTGGTCATACCATATTCACATACATCTTTTAAGCTACCCCCTTGTGCACCAACTCCTGGCACAAGCAAGAAATTTTCTGGCACAATTTTTCGAATCTCTTTAAGATATTCTGCTTTGGTAGCACCTACAACATACATTAAATTCTCGGCACCTTTATAGGTTGTCGACACAGACAGTACTTCTTTATAAAGCTCTTTACCTTCTACCTTTTTTGTCTGAAAATCAAAAGCACCTTCGTTAGACGTTAATGCCAAAAGAATGGTATGCTTGTTCTCAAAAGCTAAAAATGGCTCAACAGAATCGCGCCCCATGTACGGAGCGATAGTAATAGAATCGAAATTTAAATCTTCAAAAAATGCCTTCGCATATCTTGTAGAAGTATTACCGATATCTCCGCGCTTTGCATCGGCAATGGTGAAAATATCAGGATAATTATTATTTAAATACTTAATAGTTTTACGTAAAGCAGACCAGCCTTGTACTCCGTATGCTTCATAAAAAGCGATATTAGGCTTATATGCAACACATAATTCATGAGTTGCATCGATAATAGCTTTATTGAATGAGAATATAGGATCTTCCTCTTCCAATAAAAAAGCTGGAATCTTCTCTAAATCGGTATCGAGACCAATGCACAAAAAAGTTTGTTTTTTATGAATTTGGGCAACTAATTCTTGTGTGGTCATATATTAAAAAATCTCAGACGCTTCCTTTAATCTCTCTGTATTATCTACAAAACTTAATTCATCTATAATTCTCTGAATATCACCATCAATGATATTAGACAAATCATACAATGTTAATCCGACTCGGTGGTCAGTTACCCTACCTTGTGGGTAATTGTATGTTCTAATTTTAGCAGAACGGTCACCACTACTTACTTGAGAATTTCGTTTAGCGGCATCTTCTTCTTGCTTCTTTGCCAATTCCATATCATATAATCTGGAACGCAATACTCTAAAAGCCTTGTCTTTGTTTTTATGTTGAGATTTTTGATCTTGACACTGCGCTACCAATCCGGTTGGGATATGCGTTAAACGAACTGCTGAATATGTTGTATTCACCGACTGACCACCAGGACCAGATGAGCAGAAAAAATCTATACGTACATCTTTAGGTTCTATTTGCACATCAAACTCTTCGGCCTCTGGCAAAACCATAACCGTAGCAGCACTAGTATGTACTCTACCTTGAGTTTCTGTTTGTGGTACACGCTGTACACGGTGTACACCAGCTTCAAATTTTAATGTACCATAAACATTGTTACCGGTAACTTCGAACTGAATTTCTTTATATCCGCCATTAGTACCTTCACTAAGGTCGATTACATTAGTTTTCCATCCTCTAGACTCACAGTATTTAGTATACATTCTAAAAAGATCACCAGCAAAAATACTAGCTTCATCACCACCCGTTCCTGCTCTTATCTCAACAACTACATCTTTTGCATCTTCCGGATCTTTAGGAATCAACATGAGCTTTATATCCTCTTCAAGTTTTGGTATAGCACCTTTAGCCTCCTCCATTTGCATTTTTGCCATCTCTAGCATTTCTGCATCACTACCATCAGCAATAATTTCTTCAGCCTCCGCGATATTATTGGTCAACTCAAGGTATTCTTCTCGTTTTTCCATTAAATCCTTAAGATCCTTATACTCTTTTGTGAGTTTCACATATCTTTCCTGATCGGTAATAATATCCGGTTGAATTATAAGGTCTGAAACCTCATCAAAACGTTGTTTTACGATGTTTAACTTGTCTATCATATGCTTACTTCACTTGTATGGCAAATTTACAATAAAATTACAGACACACTAAAGTGTTTATTATGGTATGAATTAAAAAATAAGAATGTGTTTCTTTAAAAGAAAAGCTAGTTTAGCAAGATGCCATTGCTTTTATGCATTTTATTGGTGCTGTCTACAATGATTACCTCTGTATCTCCCAGTTGATTGATAAGCGCAAGCCCTGCATCGATACCCATTACAAATACTGAAGTAGCTAATGCATCTGATGTTTCGGCACTTTTGGCAAAAACCGACACACTAAGTATACCCGTCGCCGGATAACCCGTTCTCGGATTTAAAATATGAGTGTATTTTTCATTGCCCGATAGTATAAAATTACCGTCGCTACCAGTAGTAGCAACCGATGATTCAAGAATCGGTATCCAAGAAGATATGCCGCCTTTTTGATCAGGGTTCACCACCCCTATAAGCCACTTATCTCCCGTCACTTTTGTACCCCATGTGGTAATATCGCCATCTATATTGATGATACCCGCCTTAACCTCATTAGAAACTAACAAAGCTTTTACCTTATCTGCCGCAAAACCTTTACCGATACCACCAAAAGAAATACGCATTCCCTTTTTACTCAAGTAAACCGTTTGCTCTTTGCTATCTAGAATAATATTCTTGTATCCGATTTTTTGCTTTATAGATTTAACATCGTTCGAGGTAGGCATGGCTTCCATACTACCATCTAATTTCCAAATATCGTTCAATGCCGTAAATGTAATATCAAAGGCACCATCAGTTATTTCTGATAATAAAATGGATCGCTCTATTAATTTATAAAGCTCCCAACTTACAGGTACAGGCTTAATACCTGCATTTTTATTAATTAAACTAGTTTCGGATTCCTCATCCCAAGAAGAAATTAATTTTTCGATTCTTTGCACTTCTGCCAAAGCCTCTTGTATATAAATATAACCCAGCTCTTCATCTTCAGAAATTACCGTGATATCAAAATCGCCACCCATTACCTCGTACGATTTTTTTACCGTTACATACTTTTTCTCTTGACCGTACGCAAAGCAGGTCATTAGACATAATATTAAGGCATAAATCTTTTTCACTTATTTCTCTAATTGGGGATACATATGAACATAAAGAATAAATAAGTTAGGTTGGTGTAGTTGTGGTTTAATGATATGTTGCGCGATGATTATTCAAAAACACGCAATATAGAACCCTCAAGGCTGGTATTGTAAATTTTTAATGCCTTAGATGTGCTGTTCGGAATTTCATTTAACGGCGTACCAGTTTGAGAAAATTTAGATCCGTGAACATCGCAATAGAAAATACCACCGTCTTGATTTACAAAACGTACTTGATCATATTGCTCATGGCTACAAATTTGAGTTGCAGCAACAAATTCACCTTCTAGATTTTTAACAACAACCACTAAATTTTTCAGAATAAAGCCACCATTATTTGCCAGCTTTGCAGCTTCAGTAGACTCAAGGTCAATTGTAAAATCTACATCTGTTGGTTGGGCTACAATATCACCTTCTACGTCGCTATCTTTTGAACAGCTTCCTAAACAAGGAAAAGTAATTGCAAAGGCAGCACCCGCCCCAAGCGTTCGTAAAAATTCTTTTCTTTCCATAGCAAGATAGGTTTATACAAAAAGAACGATTTATTTACCCTAATCGTATACGTTAATACACAAAGGTGCCATACTTACTTGAAATTGTTAGTTTTTTAGAATCTGAAGCCTCTACCCTACCAATAATTTGGGCATTTACACCAAAACTCTTCGAGATTTCAATAATATCATTTGCGATATTTTCAGGAAGATAAAACTCTAATCTATGACCACAATTAAAAACTTTATACATCTCTTTCCAATCTGTACCAGACTGTTCTTGAATCAATTGAAAAAGTGGTGGCACATCGAATAAGTTATCTTTTACCACATGTAATTCATCAATAAAATGAAGAATTTTTGTTTGTGCCCCTCCACTACAATGAATCATTCCGTGGATTTCATTTGAACTATATTTTGAAAGTATTTTTTTAACGATAGGCGCATAAGTTCTCGTTGGCGACAGCACCAATTTACCTGCATCGATCGGCGAATTCTCGACCCTATCGGTCAACTTTATAGTACCAGAATAGACAAGATCTTTAGGTACTTCTGCGTCAAAACTTTCTGGAAATTTATCTGCCAAATAGTTTGAAAAAACATCATGTCGGGCAGAAGTGAGTCCGTTACTTCCCATTCCGCCATTATATTCTTTTTCATAATTAGCTTGACCAAAAGACTCTAGGCCAACGATTACATCTCCTGCTTTTATATTCGCATTGTCGATAACATCGCTTCTTTTTAATCTAGCAGTAACTGTAGAATCTACAATAATGGTTCTTACCAAATCACCTACGTCGGCAGTTTCACCACCCGTAGAGTGAATTGTAATACCAAATTCCCCTAAATCATTAATCAATTCTTCGGTACCATTTATTATTGCCGATAGCACCTCACCCGGAATTTTATTTTTATTTCTACCTATAGTAGAAGAAAGCATAATGTTATCGGTTGCCCCAACACAGATCAAATCATCAATATTCATGATTAATGCATCTTGAGCAATACCTTTCCACACAGAGATATCTCCGGTTTCTTTCCAGTACATATATGCCAAAGAAGACTTGGTGCCCGCACCATCAGCATGCATTACCAAGCAATAATTTTCATCACCTGTTAAATAATCAGGGACTATTTTACAAAATGCCTTCGGAAAAAGACCTTTATCGATATTCTTGATGGCATTGTGTACATCTTCCTTTGAGGCAGACACGCCTCGTTGCTGATATCTTTCACTGCTTGATGTGGACATAACTTAAATTTGTGGCAAAAATAAGGGAATCATTAAAACTGCCACTGTTGTTCAGCTTAATATTCCCTCATTTTTTTTAATTATGAATTCGACTTACTCAATAAATAATAATTCTCTGTATTTTGTTAGTGGCCACAGGTTATTGTCCATCAACTTTTCTAATTTATCGCTATGCATTCTTATTTCTGAAAAATAAGGCTTTACATTATTGCAATACGAATCTGCTTTCTTTTTAGTGTCTTTCATAGCATTTGCTTTTTTACGAGCATCTGCCATCGCGTCTACCATTTTCTTGATACCGACCACATGCTCTGCAATTTCTTCGATCATAGTTAATTGACCCTCAGAGAATTTTTTATGTGCAGCCCCATAGATCTCCTTTAAACCAGCAACATTTTTTATCAGCCTGTTTTGGTATTCTAGAGCTGCAGGCATAATGTAACCATAAACCAATTCATTATACACCCTACCCTCTATTTGTACGTGCATAATATAATTTTCTAAATCTACTTCTTGGCGAGCGCAAATTTCAACCTCGCTCATTACGTTCATTGTCTCAAAAAGTGCAATACTCTCTTTAGAGGTTAATATTTCAAGAGCTTCAGGCGTATTTCTATTATTACTTAATTTTCTTCTTTTCGCCTCATTTTCCCAATCTGCACTGTAGCCATCACCATCAAAACGAATACGCTTCGATGTTTTTATATACTCACGAAGCACGTTGAACACAGCTTCATCTTTTTTCAAGCTTTTTTTATCGATCAATATATCGACCTCTTTTTTAAAATCTCTTAATTGCTTAGCAACTATTGTATTTAAAACGGTCATTGGCTTAGCGCAATTTGTTTTTGCACCAACGCCACGCATTTCAAATTTATTACCTGTAAAGGCAAAAGGCGATGTTCTATTACGATCGGTATTGTCCATCAAAATTTCTGGAATTTTACCTACGACATTTAATTTCAGTTCTGTTTTTTCTTCTGGAGACAACTTACCTTTAGAAACCCCTTCTAACTCATCAAGCACACTACTTAACTGAGTACCAACGAAAATGGAAAAAATAGCTGGCGGAGCTTCATTTGCTCCCAAACGATAATCATTACCTGCCGATGCAATTGAAGAACGCAAAAGCTCTTCGTAGGTATCAACTGCTTTTATCGTATTAATAAAGAAAGTCAAAAATTGTAAGTTCTTCATCGGTGTAGAACCCGGACTCAATAAATTTACCCCGGTATCTGTAGCCAATGACCAGTTATTATGTTTACCAGAACCATTAATACCAGCAAATGGCTTTTCATGAAAAAGTACTTTAAAATGGTGCTTAACTGCAATTTTATCCATCACATCCATCAACAACAAGTTATGATCAATGGCAAGGTTGGCTTCTTCAAAAACAGGAGCCAATTCGAACTGATTCGGAGCCACTTCATTATGTCTTGTTTTCACCGGGATACCGAGTTTAGTACATTCCTTTTCCAAATCGCTCATAAAACTTAATACACGACTCGGTATTACTCCGAAATAATGGTCATCTAACTGTTGCCCTTTTGCAGGTGTTTCACCCACCAAAGTGCGACCCGTCATCATTATATCTGGTCTAGAATAGGCAAGCGCCTTATCTATCAAAAAATATTCTTGCTCCCAACCTAAGGTAGCGTTAACCTTTGTAACCGTTTTATCGAAATACTTCGCAACAGCTGTAGCAGCATCATCAACGGCACTTAACGCTCTCAATAAAGGAGCTTTGTTATCTAAAGCTTCACCCGTATACGAAACAAAAATAGTAGGTATACATAAGGTCGTACCATAAATAAAAGCTGGTGAAGAAGGGTCCCAAGCTGTATATCCCCTTGCTTCGAACGTATTTCTAATTCCACCACTCGGAAAACTCGAAGCATCTGGTTCTTGCTGAACTAATTGTCCGCCACCAAATTTTTCTAATGCCGTACCATCTGGCAAAAGATCAAAAAATGCATCGTGCTTTTCTGCCGTAGAACCCGTTAAGGGCTGAAACCAATGTGTGTAATGCGTAGCACCCATGGTAATTGCCCAACCTTTAATAGCTTCGGCAACTTGATCGGCTATTTTGCGATCAATTTTAGATCCCGAAACCATAGTACCTTTTAAACTTTCTAAAGCATCTTTGGTAAGATATTGCAACATCTTTTTTTGATTGAACACGTTGACTCCGAACAAGTCAGACCGTCTTCCTTTCTCCTCAACAGCAATACTAGTTCTCTTCTGGCTTTCGGCAATTGCAGCAAATCTTGATGATATCATATGTAAATACATTGTTAATTTGACAAAATTACGTTCAATAAATAGAAATATGATAAAATACCCGATAAAAAATAGGGGTTGATAACAATAAATTTAATTTTTACAGATTAACCCCCTCAAAAATTCGTACAGATTGATAAAAAACATATTTTTGTTTGTCTTTTATTAAAAAATAACGAACATATTATGGCTAAAATTAAATTAGAATACATCTGGTTAGATGGATACTTTCCAACACAAAACATGCGAAGCAAAACGAAAGTTGAAGAGCATGAAGATTTCAAGGGAACTTTAGAAGAATTAGGTAATTGGTCTTTCGATGGATCATCTACTAGACAAGCTGAAGGCGGTTCTTCTGATTGTTTGTTAGTACCTGTAGCTATTTATCCTGATCCAGACAGAATCAACGGTTATTTAGTAATGACAGAAGTTATGAATCCTGATGGAACACCTCACGTATCTAATGGAAGAGCAACCATCGATGACGAAGATGATGATTTCTGGTTCGGTTTTGAGCAAGAGTATTTTATTATGGATACTAAAACTCAATTACCATTAGGTTTCCCTATTGGAGGCTACCCTGCACCACAAGGTATGTACTACTGTTCAGTTGGTGGTAAAAATACTCACGGTAGAGATTTAGTTGAAGAACATGCTGATTTATGTATCGAGGCAGGTTTAAACTTTGAAGGAATTAACCAAGAGGTTGCTTCAGGACAATGGGAATTTCAATTATTCGCAAAAGGCGCTAAAAAAGCTGGTGATGAAATCTGGATTGCAAGATACCTTCTTGACAGATTAACTGAAAAATATGGTTATTATATTGAGTACCATCCAAAACCATTAGGTAAAGATATGGACTGGAACGGTTCAGGTATGCATGCTAACTTCTCTAACACTGCTTTAAGAACTAGTGGAAGTAAAGAGGTTTATGCTGCAATCTGTGAATCTTTTAGACCATTTGTAAAAGAACATATTGCGGTTTACGGTGAGTTTAACGACCAACGTTTAACAGGTTTACACGAAACTGCTTCAATAAATGATTTCTCTTGGGGTGTTTCCGATAGAGGAGCTTCTATACGTATTCCACTAATTGCAGTACAAAAAGGTTATAAAGGATGGTTAGAAGATAGAAGACCAGCTTCTAATGGTGATCCATACAAAATTGCTGCTAGAATCATTAAAACTGTAAAAACAGCTAAATTCTAATACCAAATTAATTGTTGATTATACTAAAAACGCCTTGAACTTGTTCAGGGCGTTTTTTATTGGTTTAATTTTTAAAAACTTTTACTTACCCTATGGTAACATATATAAAGGACAAATAGACTCCTATTAATATCAAACCATCTCTCCAACCCAAACGCAATCCTTTTGGTATAAAAACCAATGGTAGAATAAGAAAAGATATACCCAACATCCAGAAGATATCATTTGTCAGCAAACCTTGATCCATAACGGTAATAGGGGTAATTATAGAAGTAATACCTAAAACTGCAAGTAGATTAAAAATATTAGACCCAATTAGATTCCCTAAAGAAATAGCTTTTTCTTTTTTTATGACGGCAATTATTGACGCTGCAAGTTCAGGAATACTTGTACCAATAGAAACAATTGTTATGGCAATTACACGTTCACTTACACCGAATACGGTCGCCATACCCACTGCCCCATTAATCAATAGTTCAGATCCGCCCCAAAGCGCTCCGCCACCCAAACCTAAGAATAAAGCGGTCTTATACGTAGGCATCATAACATCTGGTTCATCTTCTTCATCGATAACCGCAGGCTTTTGAAAACGTAACAAATACACTAAGAACAAGAAGAGGAAAATGACCATTATTATACCTTCATATTGCTCTAATACTCCGTCAAAATATATAAAGAAGAAAAATAGTAAAGAGGCGAGCATCATTACCGGCCAATCTGTGGTATAGAAACTTTTACTGACATCGATAGGGCTCAACAAAATCGTAATAGCCAGTACAAGACCCAGGTTTGCGATATTAGAACCAACCACGTTACCTAGGGCCAAATCTGGAAACCCGTCAAGAGCCGCATTTATACTCACAATCAGTTCTGGCGCCGATGTTGTAAAAGACACCACGGTCATACCAATTACAATTTTCGGAATCTTTAATTTCAACGATAAATCTACCGCAGCTTTCAATAGCCAGTTTCCACCTGCAATTAATAATATGAGTCCGCCAACTATAAATAAGAAATCTTGCATGAAAAGAATTTTGGTAAATATAATTAGAACATATCTCTTGGCATATGACAAATGATATGATATGAAAACTAAATTTATCGTTAAATAACTATTTTTATAGTTTTAAAACTATAAAAATAGTTTACATTAGCCGTATAATTATTTTATGATGGAAAAACTTACGAATAAAGAAGAGGAAATAATGAAAATTCTATGGCAGCTAAAAAAAGCTTTTGTCAAAGAGATAATGGAAGAAATCACAGAAAGTAAACCACATTACAATACATTATCTACAATTGTAAGAAATTTAGAAGAGAAGAAATTTGTAGGTTTTACCGCGTTTGGTAAAACACACCAATATTACCCAATAATTAAAAAAGAAGAGTATTACAAAGCATTTATAAATGAAGATATGGTAGGGTATTTTGATAATTCCTATAAAAACCTTGTTTCCTTTTTTGCCAAGGAAGAAAAAATTTCGGTGAAAGAATTAAAAGAAATTATCAATTTAATTGAAAACGGAAAATAGATGGAAGCATTCTGTTATTACTTACTAAAGTCTAGTTTCATATTGTTCCTGTTCTTTGTGTGCTATCACCTATTACTTAGAAAAGAAACCCTTTTTAAATTTAATAGAGGCTATTTAATTGTTGGAATACTTGTCTCATTGATATTACCATGTATCTACATCACCAATTTTATTGACATACCTTTTATAAACTGGACGAATTCAACAAATTTAGCTACATCTAATATCGAACAACCGCTTATAAAAAGAATATCGCCCTTTATTATCCTTATCATTATATATACTTCTGGTCTTTGTATATTTTTATATAAATTAATCCGCCAAACAGTACAACTTAAAAGACTTATCCATCAAGGAACTATTGAAAATATAGGAACAGCTACTCATATAACTACAAAGGAGCAATTAGCACCATTTTCGTTTTTCCATTATATTATATACAATCCCAATGTCCATACAAAGCAAGAACTAGAAACTATTTTAGCTCATGAAGAGGTACATGTAAAACAGAAACACTCATTTGATATTATACTTATAGAAGTCTTTTTAACGCTGCAATGGTTTAATCCAATAGCCTGGTTTTACAGAACAGCGATAAAACAAAATTTAGAGTTTCTTGCAGATAGTGACAACGCTCAAATATTACAAAATAAAAAAGCTTATCAATATACACTTCTACAACAAGTAATAAGTAATCATCAATTATCTATCATTAATCCATTTTTTAATTCATTAATCAAAAAACGAATCGTTATGATCAATCAACAAAAGTCAAAAAAAGTAAACGCGTTAAAAAGTTTATGCATTCTACCATTACTAGGGCTATTCTTAATCAGTTTTAATACCCGAGAGTATTACAAATCTGAAAGTATCAATGAAACTATCAATACAAAAAATATAATTGAAGCGGTCATAGACAAGAACACTACCGATTCAGAGCTATTGAAAATCAAAGTTTATTTAGCTGACAACAATTTCGACTTATCATACACCGCTGTACGTAATAAAAATCAAGAGATACAGAGTCTATCATTACAAATTAGTGGTCTAAGCAAATCCAAAGGCGAGGTAAACAGTCGTTTTAACACAGTTTCAGACAATGACACTATTGACCCTACATATATAATAATTAATACGGTCATGAACAGTATATCAATTAAAAGTGCTAATCAAAAAGCGACCGAGTCTAAAAGTTCAAAAGAACGTAAAAATAAACAAGTTTCAATCAGTTCTTCAACATCCAACGATTATGACATCAAAATAGTTGAAGATGAAAAAAGTGAGTTTAAATTTTCTACGAATGATGACACTAAAGAACCTATGTATTTTGTAGATGGCATAAAAAGCAATTCTGAAACCGTTAATAAATTAGATACAAATACTATTGCTTCTATGAATGTAATAAAAGGTGAATCTGCGAAACAGAAATATGGGGAAGAGGGTAAAAACGGAGTCATAGAGATCATTACTAAAAAATAAAGCTTTACAGCTATTATAACTGCCCGATGGTTTTAAAAACATCGGGCTTTCTTGTATTAAATAATGAAACTGTAAAATTTAACCCATTTTAGCAATTTTTATGCCTACAATTTGAAAAATCATACAAAATACCACCTGCGATTATACCAATCTAAAACCTAAATGAATGTTATGATTTCAATATACAACTATAGACTAGGCTAATGATACTATAATGTAATTAATTCTATTAAAATACTTACATATTAGTAGTCAAATGCAATAATTTAAAGGACTATCTCATAAAGTGTGTAAATAAAAAAATAGCGGGGGCATGCCCCCGCTATTTTTTTAACTTTAAATTTTCACACCATTATGAAGAAAGAGGAATTATTCAACGATGAGTTCTTAAAACAGTTCAAGACCGGTGACGAGCTGAACGGTTTTCTGAAAGAACTCCAAAAACGTGGTATCGAGAAGATGCTGGAAGGCGAGCTTGACGGCCACCTCGATTATGACAAACATGGAAAGGCCAGGAACGGGAACACACGTAACGGCCATTCGACCAAAAAAGTCCGTACCTCCTTCGGGGAATCAAGGATCGCGGTGCCAAGGGACAGGGATGCCAGTTTCAACCCCATGATCGTGCCCAAGCGCGGTAATATGGTCGACGGTATCGAGAACGTGATCGTATCGCTCTATGCCAAGGGAATGAGCAACAGCGATATCGAAGAGCAGATACGGGAGGTCTACAACTTCGATATCTCCACATCCACCATATCGAGGATAACCGACAAGATCTCCGGGGACATCGTCGCTTGGCAGAACAGGCCATTGGAACCGATATACCTTATCGTCTGGATGGACGGGATCGTGTTCAAGGTACGCGAGAACTCGAAGGTCATCAACAAAACGGTCTATATCGCGGTAGGATTGCGCAGGGACGGTAAGAAAGAGGTCCTTGGGCTTTGGTTGGGCAAGAACGAGTCCGCCGCTTTTTGGATGAGCGTACTGACCGATATACGCGCCCGTGGCACCGAGGACATCCTGATAACCGCAACCGATAATCTGAACGGGTTCACCCAGACCATCAAGAACGTGTTCCCCGAATCCAAGACCCAGATATGTGTGGTGCATCAAATAAGGAATGCCTGTAGGTACGTTGTCTGGAAGGACAAAAAAGCCTTTACAACAGATATGAAACTTATCTACAACGCACCTACACAAGCTGCGGCGAAGGCCGCCCTAAAGGACTTTGCGGACAAATGGGAAGGGAAGTACTCCTATGCCGTCAAAAGCTGGAGGGACAACTGGGACGAGCTTACCGTGTTCTTCGAGTTCCCCATCGAGATCAGGAAAATAATCTATACCACCAACCTTATCGAGAACCTGAACGGCAAGATCAGGAAGTACACCAAGAACAAGCTGTCCTTCCCGACGGACGATGCCGTGATGAAATCCGTATATTTGGCGGTAAGGGAGGCCACCAAAAAGTGGTCGATGCCTGTAAGGAACTGGGGCATAATCCTAAATCAGTTCCTGACGATCTATGAAAAAAGGGTCAGACTTTAGATAAAAGTCCAACCCCTGTTATTTTTAACTTACACAGTTAATGGGATAGTGTCTAATTTAACATTTTACATTTGTAAGAAGTACACCACAACTATACCTTTCCAAAACAATCAATAAATTAAATCAACCACTAAAATCCAACTACCATGATTGCTTTGATAAAAATAATAATTGTCTTAATTTTTAGTATAATCATTACCTTGGTTTATCGATAAATATTTTACAGATCTTTATGCATAGAAACCTTGCAACTCGATCAAACGCTGCGTTATTTATGTATTTTTGTAAAAACTACTACTTTGAAAACGAAGTTATACAAACTAATTGCCAAGCTTAATAAAGTATTGCTACCCTCTTATAGCAAACAACGTTTAGATTTATCTAAAGCAAGTAAGTTACAAATGGCTTTAATCGGCTGGCGATATTTCGTTACCACAAATGCATTAGACTAATATTTTATTAAAGATTTTACCTGGTAGTTACTTATTTTAGAATCGCCCTCAAGAAAAGTAAGCTCAATAAGAAAATTACATTGCACTATTTCTCCTCCTAATTTTTCAATTAATTTACAAGCTGCACTTGCAGTGCCACCTGTTGCCAAAACATCATCGTGTATTAATACCCTATCGCCTTTCTCGATACCATCAATATGAATCTCTAAGGTATCTGTGCCATATTCTAGGTCATATGTTTCACTTATGGTAGTAGATGGCAATTTGCCTGACTTGCGCACTGGCACGAATCCGGCATCGAGTTTTTCGGCTAAAATAGGTCCAAATATGAAACCTCTACTTTCCATACCTACCACTTTGTCTATTTTTTGTCCTTCTAATAAATGAAACAGCGCGTTTGCCGTTTCTTTAAGAGTAGTTGGGCTTTGTAGTAACAAAGTGATGTCTTTAAAAATGACTCCTTCCTTCGGAAAATTAGGTATATCTCTAATTAAGCTTTTAAAATTAATTTAATATTGTCTTCTTTATTTTGTGGTAAATGTAAAAAGAAATATATTTGCACCCCGCTAAGGGAAAAATCAAAATGGCCTCGTGGCGCAACTGAATAGCGCACTTGATTACGGCTCAAGAGGTTACTGGTTTGAATCCAGTCGAGGTCACAAGAATCCAAACCCTGCAAATTTAAAATTTGCAGGGTTTTTTGTTTTTTAGATGTTATATAAAATGAATTATTGTAATCTGCATCAGCAACAAATCATGAAAATTTGCTATCGATTAAATAAAAATGATGCGATTATAAAAAATAGGGATTAGACTTTTATCTCTAAAAATTATTTAATTCATAGAAGCCAATTATGCTTACTTTAACCCATTCTCAATCTTATTTTAGATTACTCTTTCACGTGCAAAAAGTTTTATAACGATAGTTCAATCGAGAATCACTGTAGTAGCAATAGTCCTAGTATTACACTTCAATATAAGGCAGATTAGCATTTAATAATATGAATGGAAGCTAGCGGAAAGAAATAAGGAAGAACTCTATTTAAAATAAAACAGATACCACCGAAAGTATTTTTTGTTAATTCGATTAGTTGTTGAGTTTTAGTACAGTTGAATATTAAAAGAAAAGACTACTAGTTTTTTATCTTTTATAAAAGCATAAAATTTGTTGTGATTAAAACTAGATATTTCATGACCGTACTGGTAATAGATATGAGTAAAAAGATGCCATAAATGATTTTTATGTGCCTTTTTAATCTAAAAAATCAATAAAAAAGAAATGATAAAATCACAAATGTTAACATCCTGTTAATACATTAGATAAAGACTCAAACACAAAAAATAAAAAATTTTTATGTTATCAAATTTTTAATATTTTAGTTAAAAATCAATAATATTTACAAAAGTTATCGATTACACATTATATATATCGCATTAAATTGAATTAATAGCGATATTTATCCTGAATAACACAATCAAACCATATCCAAATTTAAAATACAAAATGAACAAGATGCGAACAACAGCAAACACAATTGCTTTACTAATTCTTTTAATTTTTGCGAGTTGTAAAGAAAACCCAAAAGATGATACCCCATGGGTAGCGTTATTTGATGGAGAAACATTAAACGGTTGGCAAAAGCTTGGTGGCGAGGCCACTTACACTATAAAAGATGGTACCATAGTTGGTACAACCACACATGGTACACCGAACACCTTTTTATCTACCGAAAAATTATATGACAATTTTATTTTAGAATTGGATTACAAGGTTGATTCTTCCATGAATTCAGGTATACAGATTAGAAGTAATAGTATACCTAATTATCAGAATGGTAGAGTACATGGGTATCAAGTGGAAATCGACCCATCTGAAAGAGCATGGAGTGGCGGAATATATGATGAAGGCAGACGTGGATGGTTAAATCCAATGACCGACAACCCAAAAGCACAAAAAGCTTTTAAGCAAAATGATTGGAACCATTACCGCATAGAAGCTATTGGCGATACTATAAAAACATGGGTAAATGATGTACCTGCAGCATACCTTATAGATGATAAAACAGCTAAAGGATTTATCAGTTTACAGCTTCATAGTATTTCTAAAGATCAAAAAGCCGGAACCGATATTATTTGGAAAAATATCAAAATCATTACAGATAGTGTTTCTAAATATTCAAGAACATCGCCACTTATCCCAATTATCACTAAAAATCAATTATCAATTGATGAGAAAAAAGATGGTTGGGAATTACTTTGGGACGGGAAGACAACAAATGGATGGAAAGGTGCCAAATTGGAAGAGTTTCCAGAACAGGGATGGAAAATTGAAGACGGAGTTTTAAGTGTATTGGCTTCTGGCGGTGCAGAATCTACTGCTGGTGGCGATATTGTTACTGAAGAATTGTATGGGGATTTTGAATTAAAAGTAGATTTCAAATTAACACCTGGTGCCAATAGTGGGATTAAGTATTATGTAGATACAAATATTAACAAAGGCGAAGGCTCTTCTATAGGTTTAGAATATCAAATTTTAGATGACAACCTTCACCCCGATGCAAAACTGGGTAACCATGAAGGCAGTAGAACCGTTAGTTCGTTATATGATTTAATACAGGCAGATGTGAATAAGCCAATTCAACCAATTGGAGAGTGGGACACTGCTCACATAATTTCTAAAAACAATCACGTAGAGCATTGGTTAAACGGTACAAAAGTGCTTGAATACGAAAGAAAGAGTGATGAATACAGAAAGTTAGTAGCTGAAAGTAAATATGCGAAATGGCCAAATTTCGGAGAGCTAGAAAAGGGTCAAATTTTACTTCAAGACCACGGCGATCTTGTATCCTTCAAAAATATTAAAATTCGTTCTATCAACAACACTAAAGAATAATCATCATGAGTTCAAACAGAAGAAATTTTATTAAGAAAACTGCCCTTGGTGCCGTAGGTGCAACATTTGCTAGCACTAGCGCAAATGCAATGACGGCTAAAAGTTATTCTAAAATAATTGGTGCAAACGATAGAATTCATGTGGCAATTCAAGGTTTAGGAAGAAGATATCCGGCGTATATACCCGCTATATCCCACAAGAAAAACAATGTAGAGCTTAGTTATCTGTGCGATGTAATGAAAAGTCAACGCGATAAGGCTTTAATTGAAGTAAGTGATAAATTAAGTAACAAGCCAAAATTAGAGAATGACATACGTAAAATTTTAGATGATAAAGAGGTAGATGCAATTTTCATGGCTACCCCAGATCATTGGCATGCACCAGGTGCATGTATGGCAATGCAAGCTGGCAAGCATGTGTATTTAGAGAAACCATGTAGCCATAATCCGCGTGAAGGTGAATTGGTAGTTGCCTATCAAAAGAAATTCAATAAAGTGGTTCAAATGGGGAATCAACAACGCTCAGCATTAGAATCACAAGAAATTATAAAAGAAATTCACGATGGTATTATTGGCGATGTGTATAAAGCAACTGCATTTTACATTAGTGGAAGAGGTCGTGTACCTCTACAAACAAAAACCAACCCACCAGAAGGTCTAGATTGGGACCTTTTTCAAGGTCCGGCTCCAAGGCGCGAGTACACAGATAATACTTGGGACTATAATTGGCATTGGTACGGGTGGGATTATGGTACTGCAGAAATGGGTAATAATGCAACCCATGAATTAGATATTGCCCGCTGGGCTCTAGGCGTTACCTACCCTGAACATGTATCTGTAGATGCGGGAAAACACCATTACAAAGATGATGGTTGGGAAATGTACGATACTATGGAGGCTACTTTTAAATTTGCTGGGAATAAAACCATAAAATGGGATGGTAATAGTAGAACAGGTTATCATAAATATGGAAATAAATATGGTAGAGGAACTATAGTTTCGGGATCTGAGGGTACAGCTTACATAGATCGTGGTGGTTATAAATTATTTGATCAAAAAGGAGGCTTAATCAAAGAAAACTTATCATCTGGCGAAGAAGCTGGCACTGCACTTGGCGGTGGTGGTGATATGTCTACATTGCATACCGTTAACTTTTTTGATGCTATAAGAGGAAAAGCTGCATTAACTTCACCAATTGACGAGGGTGCTATTAGCCAAATGTTAACCCATTATGCTAATATTGCTTCTAGAATAGATGACTCTTTTGAAGTTGATGAAACTACAGGTCGAATTTTCAATAGAGAAGCCATGAAGTTATGGTCTAGAACATATGAGCCAGGATGGGAAATTAAAGATATATAATTCCGTATTACATCTCAAAAATTATAATTAATGGAACAAACATGGCGTTGGTACGGTCCAAAGGACCCCGTATCATTATCAGATATAAGACAAGCAGGTGCAACAGGTGTAGTAAGTGCTCTACACCATATTCCTAATGGTGTAGTGTGGCCAATAGAGGAAATTATAGCGCGTAAAAATAGTATAGAAGCCGCTGGCTTAACGTGGTCTGTTGTAGAGAGTGTTCCTATACATGAGCAAATAAAGACCCAAAAAGGAGATTATAAAGTTTATTATGAGAATTATAAACAAACCATTGCTAACCTTGGTCAATGTGGTATAGATACGGTCTGTTACAATTTTATGCCTGTATTGGATTGGACACGAACCAACTTAGATTATGAAGTAGAAGATGGCTCTACCGCACTACGTTTTGAAGCTACTGCTTTCGCTGCTTTTGAATTATATCTATTGAAAAGACCAGGATCTGAGGACACCTATTCAGAAGCCCAAAAAAGTGCCGCTAAAGAATATTTAAAATCACTTTCTGAAGACGATAAAACCAAATTAATAAGCAATATTATAGCTGGTTTACCTGGTGCAGAAGAAGGGTATTCGTTAGAAGAGTTCAATACAATTTTATCCACCTATAATAACATCGGTTCTAAAGAATTAAAAGCACATTTATTTGCGTTTTTATCTGAAATTATACCCGTAGCTGAAAAGGCTGGCATACGTATGTGTATACATCCAGATGACCCACCGTTCCCGATTTTAGGTCTACCACGCGTGGTAAGCACAGAACAAGATATTGTTGATTTGTACAATGCTGTAGATAGTCCGAATAACGGATTAACTTTTTGCACTGGATCATTCGGAGTAAGACCGGATAATGACTTACCCGGAATGGTAGAACGTTTAGGGGACCGTATTCATTTTATTCATCTACGTAGTACACAGCGTGATGCCGATGGTAATTTTCATGAAGCAAATCATTTAGAAGGTGATGTAGATATGTTTTCGGTTCTGAAAGCATTAATAAAGGAACAGAATAAAAGAAAAGCCGCTGGCAGAAAAGATACAAGAATGCCTTTAAGACCAGATCACGGACATAAAATGTTAGATGATCTGAGAAAGAAAACAAACCCTGGCTATTCTGGTATTGGTAGACTTAGAGGTCTGGCTGAACTGCGAGGACTAGAAATGGGTATTAGAAAAAGTATATAATCAGTTCAATTAATCATCTAGTGCTTGAAGTTCTCTTTCTGTGAATTCCATACCGGTTGAAGACTTCACACTCCTTAGTTCTTGTATACGTTTTGTATTTAATCTTTTGGGTTCATCTGAAAAGGCATTGGTTACGTATGATATAATATTAGCAATGTCGGTATCGCTTATTGTCTCGTTTCTGATAAGACCGGGCATTGCCAAGTTGATATTGTACTCTTCGCCATTTACATGAACGGGACCTTCTAAACCATGTAAAACAATCAATGCCAAACGTTCTGTATTCTTTACATGCTCAGAGTTCATTAGTGGTGGAGCAAGACCTTCTATTCCTTTTCCGTTTGCACCATGACAAGATGCACATATCTGAAAAAACATTTTAGCTCCGCTTGTACGTGTATCTTCATTGGTAACTTCTTGAGTAAAAATTGAATTCATTTTACCCGCATTTTTATCTGAAATTGTTCGTGCCAGTTTATTCACAAAGGGTGTATGTTTTAATGTGTTCAGAATTTCTCTATTTTTAAAAATAATAGCATCAACATCAGATAATCCGCCAATTACAGCATCTACTATGGTGCTGTTATTTTGTCTTCGACGTAAGATTTCCATCATAAAGGGTGTGAATCTATTTTCATCAACCCGTATCCAACTTCCCAAAATACTGCCTAAATAAAGGTCTAGACCAATAATATTACGATCTAAAACACCTTTAAATATAGTTGCCGCTTTTTCTGTATTTTCTTCGGATGAAAAATCTTTTAAAAGAATTAAAGCATGAGATGTGGTATTTTCATTGCCGTTTGCTATAACCTTGTCTAAAAAATCAAAAGTCAAAACATTCCAACCTTCAAGCACATATAATGCATGAATTTGACTCCATGGGTTTTTAGAGTTCAGCACCACATCTTTTACTGCTTCTATACTATTCTTAAATTCTTTAAAAACTAGAAAATGTTGAGCTCGGTCGCGGATCCATCCGTTATCACTCTCTAATAATAAGAGCAATTCACTTGCGTTTAATGTGTCAAAATCTGGTATTTCTTTAACTGAAGCATCTTTATGAGATACTTTAAGAATTCGACCAAAATTTACGATTGTATCTAATTCTTTCGCTTTGGCCTTATCTCTAAGGTACGGACTCATATATGCATGATGCCCGATCATACCTCTATGCATGTCTAGAATGTACATATTCCCCCCAGGACCGTTCTTTAAACTCACAGGTCTAAAACCTTCATCTGTAGATGTAATGAACTCTTTATTTTCCCAAGCTTGTTTTGCTATTGTAGAATCTCCTGTAAAAGTTAAAAGAGCTCGCTTTACCAAATTACCCTCAGGTATACATATAAATACATTTTCATCATATTCAGGCGTAAACTCACCTCCCCTATACACTAAAGGACTGCATGCAGCGGTAGCATTCACTAAAATACTATCGGAATTTAAAACACCTTTTGCATATCCTCTATTTACCGAGCCAGCAAAAGCAGGGTAAACTCTTTGGTCATTGGTCAATAACTTATCTAAACTAGCTTTCGGTGTAAAAAATTTATTATCGATAAGCGTATTCGGTAGCGCATAATCACCCAATAAAATTCTAGAATTATCATTGTAATATAATCGACCAAAATTATCGTGTGTTATTCCCCATTGCCCTCTAAAAGTGGTGGGTTCTTTTTCCCAAACACCTGCTACCCTTCTATATCTAAAATTAGATTTTGCGTTATAAATCCAATTATCAATATTTAATTCTAGTCCGTTGGGTTGATGTTCTGGGTTACCGTCTACCGCATAAATGGAATCTACCATTATTTTGTTTACCGGTTTATCATCTTTAATATCTACAAACCATAAAAATGGAGGTTCAGCATATAACAATCCCCCATATACATGCGCCAAAGCACGGGGCATCACTAGGCTGTCCATAAAAACTTTTGATTGATCAGCAATACCGTCATTATCCAAATCTTCAAGTATAACGATACTACCAGAAGGATCTTCCTCGCCAGATCCTTGCAAATCGTCCATATAACCGGGCATTTGTGCCACCCAAATTCTTCCCTTTGTATCAAAATCGATTGCTACGGGAGCTTTTAAAAGAGGTTCAGCTGCAATAATATCTAAATTAAAACCCTCTTCAATGGTATAGTCAGTAAGCCAAACAGTAGCATCTTTTATTGTAGGCTCACATGAAAATAAAACACAACTTATAAAAAGTAAAAAAAGAAGCTTGGTATGCATGAGAAAATTTAAATGATTAAAAAAGTACTACTAAAGAAACTTGGATTATACACCAGAAAAAGAACTGAACCCGCCATCAACATCAAAAATACTACCTGTAACAAAACTAGATGCATCACTTAAAAGATAATGAACCATACCATTAAGCTCAGAAGCATCGCCGAATCGACCCATTGGGGTGTTATTGATTATACTGTTTCCCCTTTCAGTGAAAGATCCATCTTCATTAGTTAATAATCTTCTGTTTTGATTACCAATAAAAAACCCCGGAGCTACGGCGTTTACTCTAATTTTATCTCCATGTTTGGATGCCAATTCATTAGCCATCCATTTTGTAAATATATCAACAGCACTTTTAGCCATTGAATACCCCAGTACCCTAGAAATGGTTTGTTTTGCAGCCATTGAAGAAATATTCACAATCGAGCCAAAACCTTGCTCAACCATTAATTCACTTAAAATAACTGTCGGGATCACGGTACCGAATAAATTTATATCAACAACTTTTCTAGTATCGTCCATTGAAATATCCCTAACCGTCTGATCAGGTTTCAAGGTAGCGCCAGGTAAGTTGCCACCAGCCAAATTCACTAATCCGTCTAAGTGATGAAACTCCTTTTTAATCGTATTCTTCAAATCGGTAAGCTCGGCTTCGTCCATAACATCTACCTTGAAGATAAACGTGCTATTGGGTACCAATGCATTTAATTCATGCTGTTTTTCCTGTAATTTATCTTCAGACCTACCCAGCAATAACACAGTTGCACCATTCTCAATTAAATATTTGGCGATTGAACCACCTAAAGTCCCTGTTCCGCCAGATAGCGCATAATTTTTATCTTTTAATGACAATAATTCATTCATCAGCTCTACTTTATTCAATATGTATAAAATTCAGTTCGGTTGTAAACATATACCAAATCGAAAATAAACTTTAATATGCCAAGTTAAGAGATTTCTAAAAGGTAACTCGAACGATTTATCTATTATAACAAATAGTTTGGCGATTATCAATTAGGTTTATGTATCTAGGTAATTAAAGGGAGTCAATCTTTCATTGACATTAAAAATTAAATTGACAAAATGCTGTATTAATTTTTAGCGTGTCCTTATTTAAAATTGCTTTGACTGCTCGTAACTACTAGTTTACTACCTAAAATTAATACATTGATAAAACGTATACCCTAATTGCTATTTTACAGATTAGTTAGCAAAAAATCTCATTACCTCAAGTAACTTTGCAATTCAATTTAAATTACTGTGAAGAAGGCTATTTTATTTATGATTATAAGTACGTTTTCATTTAGTTTAATGAATTCGTTTGTAAAATACCTAGATCATATACCCACCTTTGAAATCGTATTTTTTAGAACCATAGGGTCACTAGTTCTTGCTACGGCATATATCTTAGTAAAGGGTATACCCATTCTAGGCAATAATCGTAAATTCATGATTTTTAGGGCACTTGCCGGCATAATAGCAATGAGTTTATTCTTTATGTCTCTTAAGTACCTACCCGTTGGCACTGCTGTTTCTTTACGATATTTAGCACCTATATATGCCGCTATTTTTGCCGTTTTTTTATTGAAAGAAAGGCTAAAACCAATTCAATGGTTTCTCTTTTTATTTGCCTTCGCCGGGGTTTTGGTTTTAAAAGGGTTTGACCAAAATATTAATTCAACAGGTTTACTTCTAGTCTTAGCAGCTTCCGTTTTCAGCGGATTAGTATACGTACTAATCAGAAAAATAGGCAATAGCGATCACCCTTTGGTAATCGTAAACTATTTTATGTTCGTTGGTACTATAGTAGGCGCTCTTTTAAGTATTAACAACTGGGTAACGCCAATAGGTACAGATTGGCTTCTTTTGTTAAGTTTAGGCGTATTCGGTTTTTTTGGTCAAGTATTTATGACCAAGGCTTTTCAGATAGCTAAAACCAATTTAGTAGCACCTCTAAAATATATTGAAGTGATTTTTACTATTATGGTAGGCATTTTCTGGTTCGGAGATATTTATTCTACATGGAGTTTATTAGGCATATTAATGATTGTTACCGCGTTAATCGCTAACGTCATTATTGGAAAAAGATAGCTCAAAAAAAAACTGCCAATACAATGAATTGGCAGTCTATAGTTATGGTCAGAAATTTCTATTATTTACGAGCAGGTTCTTGCTCGGCTAAGCTATTGTTGGCGTCTTGTAATGAATTCACAATAACCATATTCACCTCTTCTTCAATTTCCTCAGAATAATTAAAGTAATAGATTGCTGTAAATAGTAATGCAAATGCAATAATAAAATTTGCAATCATCTTCGAATCTAAAAAATTCTCGTTATTCTCCATATCATCTAGATTTTAATATTTAATGAATATAGAACATCTAAATTAAATTAACAAATTTTTAAGATATCGATTTGTAAGATAACCTCCATTCAATGAAACAGTTATAAAGCTATGGAAATTTTAAATTCTCTTATTTTAACTTACAATTAACTGATTTACAAATATTTAACATCCTTTTGAATCAAAATTTATAGGTTTTAAGATAATCTAGACCCTTGCTTAAATCTACCTTTGGTGTAAGAAAAATAAATTAATATAAAAACTAGAACAAATGAAAATCTTAAAATCAATAACATTTACCACGCTATTATTCTTAGCTAACGGTCTTAACGCACAAACTAGTAAAGATCAGAAAATTATTAAAGATGCTAGTAAGGCAAAAGATAAACTGATGAAAATGGAAGTCGGTTTAGACCAGTTCTTTACTAACTCTGCCGGGTATGTAATTTTCCCTAATGTGGGTAAAGGAGGTTTTATTATCGGCGGAGCCTCAGGTAATGGTGTAGTATATGAAAATGGGACTATGATCGGTATGGCAAATTTGAAAAAATTAAGTGTAGGTCTACAGGCCGGCGGACAAGCGATTACAGAAGTTATTTTCTTCGAAACAGCAGGCGATTTGGCTGAATTTAAGGACGGAGATTATGAATTTTCTGCAGAAGCTTCTGCAGTTGCCTTAAAGTCTGGCGTAGCAGTAAATGCTAAATATAAAGATGGTGTTGCCGTATTTGCTTTACCAAAAGCAGGATTAATGGCAGATGCATCTGTAGGCGGACAAAAATTTGATTACAAGCCAATGATGAAATAATTCATTGCATAACAAAAAAAGAAAGCCACCCATTGGGTGGCTTTTCATGTTTATAAACTAACCGTCAGACTGCGCAAAAACCTACCCTTTCTTAATAACTTTGTTGATTTCCTTTAGCACGGCCAATACCATAACGTATTGATATTGATTATCTTAATGGTATGGATTTTATAACAGGTTTTGACAGGGACCAACTCGTAATGATGGATTTCGAATCCTGCCTGGGTCCCGATTCGTGGGCAAGGATCGTCGATATGTTCGTGGATATCCTCCCAATGGGCGACCTGGGGTTCAGGGACGTGCTGAACAACGAGGGCAGGCCACCATATCGTTCCTCGGACATGCTCAAACTCTATCTCTACGGCTACAAGAACAAACTGCGCTCCTCCCGCCAATTGGAACATGCCTGCAAGGTAAACCTCGAGGTCATATGGCTCCTGAAGGGACTAAGGCCGTCCGCAAGGAAAATAGCCTATTTCAGAAAGCGTAACCCAAAAGCCTTCAAAGGGGCATTCAGGTATTTTGTGGTGCTGCTCAAGGATTGGGAACTAATCGAAGGCGAGACCATTGCCATCGACTCCTTCAAGATAAGGGCCCAGAACGCCCTGAAGAACAACTTCAACCAGAACAAGATCGACCGCCATATCGAGTACATAGACAACAAGATACTGGAATACCAACAACAACTTGATGCCGAGGACGGAGATTCGGATACCGAAAAAATACAGGACAAAATTGCCTACCAGGAATCGAAGAAGGAAAGATACCGCAACATCGGGGAAGAGCTGCGCACCAGTGGGGAACGACAGATCAGCCTTACCGATCCCGATGCCAGATCGGTAGTACTGCACCGCAACATAATCAATGTGGGCTATAACGTGCAGGCAGGGTGTGATGCAAAATACAAACTCTTCGTCAACAACGACACGGGCACCGTAAACGATACACACGCACTTTCGCCCATGGCACTCGATGCAAAGCAACTTTTGGGCGTGGAAAAAATGAGGACACTTACCGATAAAGGGTACACCACGGGCAAACACCTGGACATCTGCACCAAGAACGGGATAACAACTTACTCATCCCCAAAGGAGCATTCTTCCCAACACAACGGCCTTTATCCCATGGTCGATTTTAAATACGACAGGGAAATGGATACCTATACCTGTCCCGACGGACAGATATTGGTGACCAATGGAACCGTTTACAATAAGGCGGGCCACAAGGTCAAGCATTACAAGAACCGACAGGCCTGCAAGGTCTGCCCCGTAAGGCACCTTTGTACCACGAACAAGAACGGACGCTTCATAGAGCGCTCCATTTATCAGGAGGCCTTGGAGGAAAACCAGAAAAGAGTGGAGGAAAATCCGGAATATTATAGGCTCAGGCAACAGATCACCGAGCACCAGTTCGGGACCATCAAAAGACAATGGGGCTTCACCCATACATTGATGAAAGGAAAACAGAACGTGCTCTCCGAGGTAAACCTGATCATGATATGCTACAACCTTAGCAGACTTGTGTCCATTCTTGACCCAAAAGTGTTGAAGGACAGGCTCAAAAGGCTTGTCGACATATTTTTTGCCCTATTCGGAGCCATTTCAGCCATTTTGGGCGACTTTCCTTTTCTTGGAAATTTAGTTTACCACAAAAGAACCGGCTATAAAACCTTCGCTTAGGGTCCTATAAATCAAAACAAATCATTTATTTTTATTCGAAATGGAGTTGCTGCGCAAACTCCCGTTGCCAGTAAAGCCTGGGTAACAGGTCATGCCGCCATCTACGAAAATAGTGGTACCATTTATATATTCAGATTCATCGGAAGCTAACCAACTTGCCACACTACCAATATCTTCTGGTATGCCTATTTGTTTATAAGGTATTAATTTCAGCATGCCATCTCTCCCTTCTTGGTTACTCCAGACATCTTTATTAATATCTGTTTTTATAGCACCCGGCGCAATGGAGTTACATCTAATTCTATCTGGACCATATTCTTGACAAATCGTTTGCATTAACATCACCAATCCGCCCTTCGAAGCAGCATAATTGGCATGACCTGCCCACGGTATAACCTCATGAACAGAACTCATGTGTATAATTTTACCTAGAGATTTAGAGATCTCTGGTCGCATTCCTCTTCTTTTAAACTCAATTATCGCTTCTTTGGCACAAAGAAACTGACCTGTAAGATTTACATCTATCACTCTTTGCCAATCTTTTAGTGGCATTTCATGAAGTGGATGATCTAATTGCATACCGGCATTAGCTACACAGACATCTACAGTACCAAATTCAGCAATAGTTTTCTTGAACATACCCTTAACCTCATCTTCTTTACTAACATCGCATTTAACAACAATTGCATTACCAGCATCAGAATTTTTACTGATCCAGTGCGCTACCTCTTCGGCCTCTTCTTTACTACTGTGATAATTAACGACAATATTGGCACCTTCCATCGCCATTGCCTTTGCTACAGCTTCACCGATACCATCACTAGAACCGGTGACGATACAGGTTTGTCCTGCTAATCTTTTATTTGGTTTTTGCATAATCTCCTTTTTAGTGTATAAAAATAGTATGCGGTTTCAGCTTTAATTATCTCAAATGCTAAAATTACTAACACGCTATAGCCATGTAAAAATTACAACTTACAAATTGAAAAATCGATTGTTGAGAGACAATTATTTTCCAATAAAGAATATCATCATAAATATTCTAATTTTTAAAAAACGGCATAAGAAGAACCACACTAAAATTCAACAGTTCTTAAAATTTAAAAAGGATAGATAACAATTTAGCGTGCATATCTTTTAGTTGTTAATATACTATTGAAAATGTAACTTTTATCGGCTTAGCGATGTAAAATCACTCTTAAGAAATGTGAATTATAATTGAAGTTCAAATAAATGTAACATGAAATTCTAAATTAGCTCTAATTATCTAATAATCGTAATCAGCAGGAATTTGTTCTGGTTATTGTACAGAGAACTTATACGTTGTTCTGGTCATATATTTCTCACTTGGTTCTAATGTAGTACTCGGAAATTGAGGTTGGTTTGGAGAATCAGGATAGTGCTGAGTTTCAAAACAGAATCCGCTTCGCTTTACATAGGCACCACCACCTGGCATAGGTAAAGTTCCGTCTAAAAAGTTACCAGTATATAATTGCATACCTGGCTGATCGGTCAACACTTCCATCAAGCGCCCAGAGTTTGGGTGCAAAGCTTTCGCAACTGAACGATATCCTTTTTCTTGGTTATTGAGTACCCAACAATGATCGTAACCAGCCCCTAGTTTCATTTGCTCATTATCTTCATCAATGCCATCTCCAATCAATTTAGGTTTTCTAAAATCGAAAGGAGTATTTTCTACTGACGCTAGATTACCTAAGGGGATTAAAGTTCTGTCAACGGGTACAATCTGATCTGCATCTATTTCCACTTTATGGTCGTCAATCGTTTTAGAAAAATCTCCGGATAGATTAAAATATGAATGTTGTGTTAAATTGACCACTGTAGTTTTATCTGTAGTTGCTTCATACAGAATATCTAAACTATTGTCTTTATTTAAAGTATACGTAACCACAGTATTTAAATTCCCAGGAAACCCCTCATCCATATCTTTACTTAGATAGCTTAATTTTAAAGAGACAAACGAATCTGATTCTTTTACTTCCTCAACTATCCAAACAACCTTGTCAAAGCCTTTTAATCCTCCATGTAAAGAATTTTCTCCGTTGTTCACAGCCAAGGTATATTCCGTATCATTTAAAGTAAATTTTCCTTTTGCAATTCTATTTCCGTACCGACCAACCAAGGCTCCGAAAAAAGGGTTTTCTTTTTCATATTGTTCGAGGTTGTCAAAACCTAGTACAACATTATCCATTCTCCCCTCTGAATCAGGAGTCAGTATTTCTGTTATTATACCCCCATACGTAATAATAGTAACCGAAATATCGTCTCTATTTCGCAATATGAACTGTGTTACTTTTTCATTATTGGTAGTGGTACCATAAGAACTTTTTTCAATTTGCATGGTATTATCTTTTTTTGGGGCTACCTTATTTTTCATATTTTCATTACAAGCTAAACATCCTGTCAAAATTATATACATTATAATTGACAGAATATTGACTTTAGCTAATCTCATGAATTTATTTGTGATGTCGTGGTATTTTAAATAAATCGATAAATTTTATTCTAACCTAACAACAATTACTACTTTATTACAGATGTAACAAAAACGAATTTAAAAAAAATGAGACTATTATTTTCAAATGGCAATAATCTAAATTAATACTATTGAAATAATTCTTGAAATTTCGCGAGCTCTGTATTTTTCAGTAACTCACAAAATTTAAAGAAAGTAAATTTTTCTAATACAGTTCTATAACCATGGTCGTTAATTGCACTAACCTATTTGATAATAGACAACTATAGGGAATAGTGCTCAAACCTTTTCGTATTTAAATCATTTTTATCTCACTCAATCTTGTTAATTTAGGCTCGCAAAAATTAATAAATGGTTTTGAATAATTATCGCAAAGAAGACAAAGTCTTACTTGCAGTAGATTGTATTATATTCGGATTTTATCAAGAGGAGTTAAAAATATTACTCGTTCAAAGGGATTTTGAACCAGCAAAAGGCGAATGGTCTCTAATAGGCGGATTTCTTAAAAAAGAGGAAGATTTAGATATAGCGGCTACAAGAATTCTGAATCATTTAACCGGACTGAACAATGTTTATATGGAGCAGGTTCACTCGTATTCTAAATTAGACCGTGACCCAGAAGAAAGAACCATATCGGTAACATATTTTGCATTAATCGATATTGCTCATCATTGTAAGGATCTTTTAAAGCAAAACCCTATAAAATGGTTTGATCTAAAAGATTTTCCCGAATTAATTTTTGACCATAATGATATGGTACAAGATGCGCTAACATCGCTTCGAAATAGAGTTGGCACTAAACCTATCGGATTTGAACTTTTGCCAGAAAAATTTACCATGCGTCAGCTTCAAAAGCTATATGAGGCAATTTTAGATACTGAATTGGACAAAAGAAATTTCATCAATAAATTCAACTCTTTTGACCTCTTAACTAAATTGAAAGAAAAAGATATGAGCTCATCTAAAAAAGGAGCATTTCTATTTGAGTTCGATGAAGATAAATACCAAAAGAAAGTTGAAGAAGGTTTTTGCTTTAAAATATAAATAGCCTCTTTAATTATAGCTATTTAGAGGCGCCCTATAATTCATAAATCGTAAATTTGCCCTACACTTTTATATGAGTAAGAAAGCCACTATTTACGATATTGCAAAAGAGCTGAATATTACGGCAGCTACTGTCTCTAGGGCATTAAACAATAATCCGAAAATTAGCGAGAAAACCCGTGATCTCGTTCTTGCCACGGCAACAAAATTAAATTACAAACAAAATAGGCTTGCCGTTGCCCTTAAAAGTGGTAAAAGTAATAATGTAGGTGTAGTAGTACCATTCATCAATAAAAACTTTTTTGCCTCTGTTATTCGTGGTATTGAAGAAGAACTTTACCCTAAAGGATTTCATGTTATCATATCTCAGACCTATGAAGAAAATGATCGTGAAAAGAAAATTATCCAAAATTTAATAAATGCCCAAGTTGATGGTATTTTAGTCTCGACCTCATTTAAGAAAGAGAATAAAGATCAATTACATCAGGTTTTAAAAAAATCGTCACCCTTCGTATTTTTTGATCGTGTTTTACATTTTGATGATATAAGTACGGTAACCATAGATGATTATCAAGGTGGTTTTGATGCAACCGAACATTTAATAAACCAAGGCTGTAAAAGAATAGCCCATTTTAATGTGGACCAAAATATTGAACTGTATAACAACAGATTTAAAGGCTATAAAGATGCACTATCAAAACATGGTGTAGCCTACAATAGCGATTACGTAATTACCTTAAAAAGTGATATGGAAGCAGGTAAACAAGCTGCTGAAAAACTCATGAAATTACCGCTACCACCTGATGCTATTTTCTCTTCTACGGATAATGGTTTATTGGGAGCCGTAAAATACCTTCAAAGCATAGCTGTAAAAATACCTGAAGATTTTTGTGTCGTAGGATTCAGTAACGAACCCTTTACTCAATTTTTAGAACCCTCTATTAGCTCTGTAGATCAGTCGCCCGTAGAAATGGGCAAAATGGCAGCAAAAGTATTCTTAGATCAGATTGAAAGTAATCAAAACGTGAAAATTCACAAAGACGTTGTGCTACCTGCTAAATTGATTATTAGGGAATCATCTATCAAACACAAGTAAATTATAATTTCATCTACCTACAATCTCCATTCAGCCTTTAACTATAATAGCGTAATGCTACAAATCAAATAAACTTGGTAGCCATAAGCTTAATTGCGGAATATAAGTAACCAAGAATAGTGCAACAATCATCGCTATAAATAAAGGTAGCAAGGGTTTAAATACCTTCTCAATAGTGGTTTTAGCTACCCCTACCCCAACAAACAATACCGATCCTACAGGCGGTGTACACAGACCAATACAAAGATTCAATACCATGATGATTCCAAAATGAACAGGGTCGAGTCCTAGTTTGGTCACTACCGGTAAGAATATCGGTGTAAAAATTAGAACGGCAGGCGTCATATCCATAAAAATACCGACGAACAACAACAGCAAGTTGATGATCAAAAGAATGACGATCTTATTATCACTTAAACTTAAAAGTCCGCTGCTGATATCTTGCGGAATATTTTCGTAAGACAATGCCCAAGACATACACATAGACGAACCAATCAACAACATAACTATTGCAGTCGTTGCTGAAGAATCTAATAATATTTTAGGTAATTTCGGCAAGGTAATCTCCTTGTAAATAAAGCCAAGAATTAAACTATACAATACCGCGATAGCAGATGCCTCTGTTGCCGTAAAAATTCCTGTAACGATACCTCCAATAACTACAACCAGCATAAATAGACTAGGTAAAGCATCAATAAATGTTTTGCCTACCTCTTTCAAACTACTGCGTTTACCTACTTTATATTTTTTCTTTTTTGCCCAAAAAGATGCGACAATCATAAGAAATAGCCCTGTCATAATACCAGGAATGTATCCTGCCAAGAATAACGCCGCTATAGATGCTCCACCACTTGCTAAAGAATAGACAATTAATACATTACTTGGAGGAATTATTAAACCTGTAGTCGCCGAGGTTATATTTACAGCAGCACCGAATTCTTTAGAATAGCCTTCTTTTTCCATCTCAGGACCTAAGATGCTTCCCATGGCAGATGCAGACGCCATTGCCGAACCTGCTATAGCTCCCATTAACATAGCAGCTATGACGTTTATCAAAGCCAATCCGCCAGGAAAAGAGCCTACTAAGGTCTTTGCAAAAGCGATAAGTCTATGGGCTATACCGCCCTTGTTCATGAGCTCTCCCGATAAAACAAAAAACGGAATTGCCAACAACGCAAAACTATCTAAACCGGTCGCCATACGCTGCGATACGGTAGTGAATGCCGGCATTGCCGGTATACTAACCAACATGGTCAATAATGACGAAATTGCAATACTCCAAGCTACAGGCATACCAATAGATAACAAACAGATAAAGCTTAGTACTAAAACAATAATTGGTAAATGCTCCATCATGAGTTGATATTTTTTAGGTCAGATATTTTGTAATACATAATCAGTAAACCGCTAATGGGGATTATAAGATAAACTACCGCTAGTGGAAGTTGCAGCGCTGGTGATTGTTGCCCGAGAACGTAAGAGATGTAGACCAACCTTGACCCCCCAATTACAAAAGCAAAAAAGACAAATAGAATAATTAAACTGGTTACAATAACTTTTAATTTTTTCTGTGTTTTTTTGCTCTGCCTTAATGGTAAAATATCAATAGCCACATGTAGATTTTGCCCAGATACGTATGCAGCACCAAGAACACCGATCCAAATCATAAGGTAACGAGCCAGCTCATCGGTAAATGAACTTGGATTACCGGTTACATATCTTGTAAATACTTGCCAAAGTACATTTATGACCATTACTGACATAATTAGTACCAAGGTCTTGCCTAAAACAGAATCTATTTTACTTCGCATAGTACACTAGTTGGTTTCTTGAATTTGTTTGATAAGCGAATACATTTCTTTATCCTCTTTATAACCTTCGAAAATACTTTGTACTTTTTCTGCAAAAAGCGTTTTATCTGGTCTTATGATTTGTACACCTGCTTTTTGAACTTCTCGTAAAGCCTCCTCTTCTGCTTCAGCCCAAAGAATACGCTGGTATTTTACAGATTCTTTTACCGATTCATTCAGCCACTTCTTTTCTTGTTCATTCAACTTATCATAGACATAGGTACCAATCAATAATACATCTGGTAGAACTGTATGTTCATCTAAAGAATAGTATTTACAAACTTCATAATGTCTAGATAGGTAAAAACTTGGCGGATTGTTCTCTGCACCATCAACGACACCTTGTTGTAATGAAGTGTATAACTCACCCCATGAAATAGGAGTTGGCGAACCACCAAGGGCTTTTACCATATTAACAGCAGTAGCACTTTCCATAACCCTTATCTTTTCACCGATTAAATCGTCTGGTTTTTCAATTGGTTTATTCATCGTATAAAAACTACGGCTACCAGCATCATAATACCCCAAACCTTTTAACCAATATTTCTCACCTTCGTTTAAGAGCATTTCTCCAATGGGTCCGTCAAGCACATCGAAAGAATGTTGACGGTCTCTAAATAAAAAAGGTAACCCAAGCACCTTCATTTTAGGTGCAAAATTCTCTAAAACACCAACAGAAACCTTGGTCATATCTAAGCTGCCAATCTGTAAAAGTTCTAAACATTCTCTTTCGGTACCTAATTGTTGACTAGGGTAAATTTCTAATTTGAGCTTACCGCCTGAACGAGTAGATAAATCTTCTGCCATTTTCACCATCGCCTTATGCACCGAATGGCTAACATCTAGACCGTGACCCAAACGTAACGTCTTCGTTCCATTTTGAATACCACACCCCATAAAGGTGATCATCAAAATGACCATAAATAGTATTCTTTTACTTTTCATATGTTTAGCTTATCTGATTATTAAAACCAGTATTTTTTATAATTAATTCGTCTACTTTATTTGTAGACCTGATGTCGACTCTAGAATTTGAAATACTCTTTAGCGTTGTTATAACTAATGTCTTGAATTATTTTACCGACCAGTTCAAAATCTTGTGGTAGTTCTCCCCTTTCCATTTCTTGACCAAAAAGATTGCACACAATTCTTCTAAAATATTCATGCCTGGGAAAAGATAAAAAGCTTCGAGAATCGGTTAACATTCCTATAAAACAACTAATTAATCCCATATTAGAAAGTGCATTCAACTGTCTTGTCATGCCATCTTTTTGATCCATAAACCACCAACCAGAACCAAATTGCATTTTACCTTTAACCTTACCATCATTGTAATTACCGATCATGGTTGCCGACACCTCGTTATCTGCTGGGTTAAGATTATATAATATGGTCTTGGTAAGTTTGTCTTTAGAATCTAAGGCATTTAAAAAGCTGGAAAGGGTTCTTGCTTGAGAATAATCGCCTATAGAATCCCAACCAGTATCCGGACCTAATATACGGGTCATTCTGGCGTTATTATTTCGTAATGCACCTAAATGAAATTGTTGTATCCATCCTCGAGAATGGTATTGTTCACATAAAAATAATAAGATCGCAGTTTGGAATTTTTCATCCTCCTCTAAAGTCAATTCTTTTCTCTCCGTCCTCTTTTGAAAAATATTTTCAATTTCAGCATCGGTGAATTTTCTGAACGGAACATAGCTTAATCCGTGATCGGATAGTGTACATCCATTTTCAGCAAAATAGTCCAATCGTAAAGAAAGCGCATCACACAAAGATTTATAAGAATCGATATTTACCTTACTAACAACTGAAAGTTTTTCTAAGTACTCAAGGTAGGTGTCATTAGAAATAACAATTGCCTTATCTGGTCTAAAGGCTGTACTTACCTTTGTATTAAAATTACTACTCTTAATTTTAACATGATGATCTAAGCTATCAGTAGGATCTTCAGTAGTACAGATAACCTCAACATTCATCTTGCTTATTAAACTTTGGCAGCTATATTCTGCAGTTTGAAGTTTTGCCGTCGTCTCATCATAAATGTCACTAGCTGTATCGGCATTTAGTAATAAATCAATATCAAAATAACGTTGCAGTTCTAGATGTGTCCAATGATATAATGGGTTTCTTAACGTATAGGGTACTGCTTTACCCCATTCAAGAAATTTTTCTTTGTCTGGAGCATCGCCCGTAATATATTTTTCATCGATACCAAAAGTTCGCATTGCACGCCATTTATAATGGTCACCATCATTCCATATTTTTGTCAGGTTTTCAAACTGACGGTTATTTGCTATCTCATTCGGAGGTAAATGGCAATGGTAATCTATGATCGGCATTTGAGAAGCGTAATCATGAAAAAGCCTTTGTGAAAATTTATTTTCCAATAGAAAATCAGTAGTTATAAAGGTTTTATTTTTCACCATAGCATTGCTCGTTATTTTTCGGTTCTGATTACATAGAGAATTACTAAATTCTATGCCCATTATTCTTCAAAATTCAATGTGATTATACTAAAGAGCTGGTAATTCTAAATTCAACATTAAGAATTAAAACAAACACAACCTATAAAACCACATCTCTTACTAATTCTACAATTGCATAAAATGAACTTAAAATAATATTTGAAGAACTTTTGAATTTTATGCAATCGATTACACAAATATATCTAATTTTAAATATTTAGCAAGTAAACCAATCGAAATTTACATTAATTATCAATTTGTATCATTCAAATTAAGCGATTTATAATTTAGAATGGAAAACTCTTGAATTAAACACAATTTATATGATACAAACTCGCAAAAGAGACAAATTTTACAAAATGAAAAGCTAAAATTTACATTAGAACCAAAAAATTAACCTCTAAACACCCCATTTTCGTTAAATTGTTCATAAATACTATTATCTAATTGCCCTATAAGCATATACAATTGACAAAGAATTGCGTAATTTGAATATTATGTTAACTTTGAAAAAAAAGCAGCACATGGAGTTACTTGAAAAAGCTCAGGAATTTATAGGTCGAAAAATGAGTAATATGTCTACCAGTGACCGAGTAGAAGCGTCGAGAGAGGCAAAAGCACTTATTTTAAGCATTAATGAAATATATAAGGAAAACAAAGATTCTTCTTTGATGGATGTAATGAAAGAAGTTACAGTCAAAAAGAAGAAGATTGAAAAACGTTTGAACGGAGTACCTTTAGTATAAGCTTGATATAATAAGACTTATTAAAATTTCTTTTAAGAGTTTAATTGAAATAAAAAAATCCCTTGAGTAAATCAAGGGATTTTTTTATTTCAATACTATTTTAAAATTCTATAAAGCATTGGAGTTTAACTCAAACAATTTCTGCACTTAATCCTGCTTGCAACAATTTAGAGCATTGTGGTTTTAATTCTTCATACTCACCAGTTTTAACCGTACACTTACCTTTGTAATGTACAATTAAAGAACATTGCTCGGCTTGTTCTGGTGAATGCTCGCAAACAGAAATTAATGTATGAATAACATGGTCGAATGTATTGACCTCATCATTAAAAAGAACGATTTCATTTTGTTGAACCGTTTCTTCTTCTAAAAGTAGCTCTTCGGATATTTCTTCTCTTGTACCCATCATATTCCAATTAATACCTCCTAATTTACATATTTTGCAGCAACCCAATTATTACGTTCAAGATTTTTTTCAAACTTTAACGCTAATTCAGTGCACTTTTCTGTAATCATTTCTAAATCTTCTGTGTAAAAACCACTTAACAATAATGTGCCACCTGAATTCAAAGATTTTGCATAACTAGGTAGATCTGCCAATAAAATGTTTCTATTTATATTAGCGATAATTAAATCATACTTCTTACCCTCTAATAAAACAACATCGCCTTCGTAAACAGAAATGAAGTCCATATTATTACGCTCAACATTCTCTTTGGCATTCAAATAACACCAATTATCAATATCGATGGCATCGATAATAGTAGCACCGCGCATACCCGCAAGAATTGCTAAAACTCCTGTACCACTACCCATATCTAAAACCGTCTTCCCTTTTAAATCTAGCTGAAGAATATGCTGTAGCATCATATGAGTTGTTTCATGATGACCTGTACCAAAACTCATTTTTGGTTCGATAACAATGTCATAATCCACATCAATAGCATCATGAAACGGAGCCCTAATCATACAAATATCATCAACAATAATAGGTTGAAAATTTTGCTCCCAAGTAGCGTTCCAGTTTTCTTGCTCTATTTCTTTATAGTCGTAGGTGAATGCATATCTCGGATTCTGTAGTATCGGAAGATCCTCTAACATACCTTCAGACCAATCAGTTTTTTGAATGTATGCCAACACATCATCTTCTTCTTCAACAAAACTTTCAAAACCAGCTTCACCCAACTCTGCAATGAGAAGGTCTGAAGCTGGATCTTTAGGTTTTACCGTAAAACGGTATTCAATATATACTGTATCGCTCATTTTAAATACTTCGCTTAAATAGCTTTAATAATCGCAATAAAATCGTCAGCCACTAAAGAGGCACCACCGATTAAACCACCATCAACATCTGGTTTAGAAAAAATTTCCTCTGCATTACTTGGCTTAACACTACCACCGTAAAGAATAGTTACATTATTAGCTATAGTAGCATCAAATGCTTCTGAAATAGTTTTACGAATAAATGCATGCATTTCTTGAGCTTGTTCAGGAGAAGCAGTCTCACCTGTACCAATTGCCCAAACCGGCTCATATGCCAAAACAATATTCGACCAAGCAGCTGGCTCTAAACTAAAAAGTACATTCTTTAACTGACTTTCAACTAATTTAAAATGGTTACCAGATTTACGATCTTCTAATTCCTCACCGAAACAGAACATTACACGAATACCTTTATTTAAAGCCGTAATAACTTTCTTTGAAAGTATTTCATCGCCTTCACCAAAATAAGCTCTTCTTTCTGAGTGTCCGATAATTGCGGTATCGATACCAATGTTCAATAACATATCTGCAGAAATCTCACCAGTAAATGCACCACTTTCGGCATAATGCATGTTCTGTGCAATAACTTCAATTTTAGAACTTTCTAAAGCACGTACGGCACTAGCCAAGTTTACATATGTTGGTGCAACCATAACTTCTGCATTCGTATCTGGCAATTTTGCCGCCAACTCTGCTAAAAGCGTTTCAGTTTCCTCCAAATTCTTGTTCATTTTCCAGTTACCTGCTACTATCTTTGCTCTCATGTTGTTTTATTTCTAATTATACTATTTCGCTTTAATGTCTTAATTGAAGATTAAATCTTCTAAATCGTTGTAATGCACTTTTTGTTTTATGGTTCCTTTTTCTAAAACCAATACTCCGGGGTTAGACCTAACAATAGTCTTCAGAGTAATCTCATCAGTAAAGTAAAAATCAAAACCTAGGTTGTACTCTTTTACCAAAGCATCAGTTTGATCTGGTCCAGATGCTGACATCCCTATTATTTTATATCCGGCTTTTATGGCCTTGTCGGATACTGTTTTAATATTATTGAACTCTTCTAAATTTGTTTTTCTTAAATCATAGGCTATAACCATAACCAATTTTGGTTCTTGTAATAAAGAAGCTGCGAAGTCTTCTCCTTCCTGCTCTATGGTAAAATCATGAACAGGTGGTTCATAACCCGCTTGAATCTCCTCCGTTTCAACATCTATAAATTCCCCATCTACAGTTGGGTAGTCTCCATTACTAATATGAATTTCTTCAGTACCATTTACATTGAACTTCCATCTGTATTCAAAAACAGCTTTAGGCGCATCATCTGGTGTACTCATACCCTCTTCAATGTTCTTACCTATTTCATAAGGTCTAAAATCTATTACTGGCAAGTGATTTAATACATAATACATGTAACCAACACAAGCCAAAAATGATGTTGCCAAAACTGTCGTCAAGACTTTTGAATTTACTAACGGTGTAATATATTTTCTACCTACATATATGATTAAAATTAGTACTAAAAGCACCACATCTTTGGTAAAAGACTCCCAAGGGGTAAGCTTTATCGCATCGCCAAAACAGCCACAATCGGTTACTTTATTAAAGTAAGCCGAGTAAAAGGTTAGAAATGTGAAGAACACGATCATAGCGATTAGCGTCCATATAGTAAATTTTCGTTTGTAGCCCAGTATTAGCATAACACCAACCATGACTTCAACAATCACCACTAAAATTGAAATTGCCAATGCAAAAGGAGTTAGAAAAGGTAGATCTAACACACCTTGACTAAAATATTCTTCTAACTTAAAAGAAAAACCAACAGGGTCGTTCAGTTTTATAAATCCGCTTATAATAAAAAGTATACCAACAAAAATTCTTACGACACCTACTAAATACCTCATTCTTATTATTATTTTGATTCTGAGCCTAAATGTATCAATGCAAAAACAGCATAATTAATCATGTCTTGATAATTGGCATCTATGCCTTCGCTTACCAAAGTTTTACCTTTATTATCTTCTATCTGTTTTACTCGAAGTAATTTCTGTAAAATTAAATCTGTAAGAGAACTTACTCTCATATCTCGCCAAGCTTCACCATAATCATGGTTCTTGTTCAACATCAATTCTTTAGTAACTTTAATATGCTTTGCGTATAATTCTACGGCTTTTTCAGTATTTAGATCCGGCTGATCAACAACACCAAGTTCTAATTGAATTAATGCCATTACCGAGTAATTGATTATCCCAATAAACTCTGAACGTTCACCTTCATCAACCTTACGAACATCGTTCTCTTGAAGACTACGTATTCGTTGTGCCTTTATAAATATTTGATCTGTTAGCGACGGCAATCTTAAAATTCGCCATGCACTACCGTAATCTGTCATTTTTTTCTGGAACAGATTTAAACAAACCTCAATAACTTCATCGTATTCCTTTGCCGTATCTAGCATGTAATTCTATCTAATTTGTGTAAATTTCGCTTAAAAAATTGTAACCATCAAGATTGGCGGTTTAAACTTGGAAAATGCCACAAATTCCTTTTAAAAATTGATAATGACGATAAATTGCAACGGTAAACTTTTATCATTAGATCAGCCCAAGGTAATGGGCATTTTGAATGTTACTCCCGATTCCTTTTTCGATGGCGGAAAATACAAAGACGAAAAGAGTATTCTAAATCAGGTTGACAAAATGCTAAACGAAGGCGCCACTTTCATTGACGTTGGCGCTTATAGCACTAGACCAGGTGCTTTAGAAGTTGATGAAGCTACCGAGTTAAAACGGATTGTACCTATTGTTGATTTAATTCTTAAGAATTTTCCAGACACCATACTCTCTATAGATACCTTTAGAAGTAGTGTTGTTAAAGAATGCATTGAAAATGGCGCTGCCATAATTAATGATATTTCTGCGGGATTGCAGGATGACAAAATGTTCCCCACCGTAGCAAAATTACACGTACCATACATTATGATGCATATGCGCGGCACACCACAAACCATGCAGCAAAAAATAGATTATGAAGATGTTGTAAAAGAAGTTCTTTCATTTTTTTCTGAAAGATTGGTGGCTGCTAAGGCATTAGGAATAAAAGATATTATCATTGACCCAGGTTTTGGCTTTGCTAAAAATTTGCACCAAAACTACGAGCTCTTAAACCATATGGAAGTAATGAAAATCATTGAACACCCATTATTGGCAGGCATCAGCAGAAAATCGATGATTTATAAAACTTTAAACATAACTGCCGATCAAGCATTAAACGGCACAACGGCATTACATATGGTCTGCTTGCAAAAAGGGGCTAAAATTCTTAGAGTACATGACGTAAAAGAAGCCATGGAATGTGTAAAACTCTATGAACAATTAAATGCCTAAGTTTATATCTATTTGTTGTTATCAATTTTCTTAATTTTACTAAAACGGAACTGATTGGATTTTTTAAATTTTATTGACTTTAAGATTACAGATGTTTTAGACATCATATTTGTTGCCGTACTTCTATACTATATCTACAAATTAGTTAGGGGATCGGTTGCTATCAATATTTTTATCGGGATTGTCATTGTCTGGGCTTTTTGGAAATTGACCGAATTGCTAGATATGCAAATGATTAGCAGTATGGTAGGTGCATTTATGCAAGTCGGACTTATTGCCCTAATCATAGTTTTTCAACAAGAGATCAGAAAATTCCTTTTAATGATCGGCTCTACAAATTTCGCAAATAAGAGAAACTTTGTAAAGCATTTCAAATTCTTAAAGCAAGAAGGTTTATCCACAGATACAGATGTTGAGGCCATATTAAAAGCATGCGAGAAAATGGCTAGCACCAAAACAGGAGCTATTTTGGTTATCGAGCGCAGCAACTCCTTAGATTTTATAAAGAGCACGGGCGATCGAATGAATATCGAAATTAACCAACCTATTCTTGAAAGTATTTTTTACAAAAACAGTACACTACATGATGGTGCTGCTGTTATCGTTGGAAATTATATTGTTGCTACGAGAGTAATTTTACCAGTTTCGAACGAGCGTAATATTCCGCTGCGTTTTGGATTACGACATAGAGCCGCAGTAGGAATAAGTGAAAAGACCGATGCCCTAAGCATCGTAGTAAGTGAAGAAACAGGATTGATATCTTATATTAAAAACGGAGAATTTGTTCTTTACGATTCCATTACCCAATTGGGGAATATGCTTAAACAAGATTTGATTTAGTGGAATGTAAAAACTGCCATACCAACCTAAGAACAGACTATAGTTTTTGTCCTGATTGTGGTGCTAAGGTTATACGTCACAGAATAACTTTAAAAAATTTAAGTTTCGATATTTTTGAAAGATATTTTAATTTAGATAACAGCTTTCTTAAAACATTTTTACATCTATTCTCAAAGCCAGAAGTAGTATTGAGTGGTTATATCTCAGGTACTCGAAAGAAATATTTGAATCCAATTAGTTATCTAGGTATAGCCTTAACCCTTTCTGGAATAACCGTTTTTTTGATTAAAAAATTCTATGCGTCAAATATAGATTTTACGGGTGGGTCAAATAACATGAATCCTGAGTTTGCAGAAAAATATTCAGAATTTGTATTTGATTACAGCTCGTTTATGTTTTTGATATATTTTCCTGTTTTAGCTTTACCAGCTTATCTACTTTTCAATAAAATAAAATACAACTTCTCAGAATACATTGTAGTTTTTATCTACATAATGGCCCATTATAGCATAGTAACATTTCCAATAGGTATAGGTACTTTAGTTATTAATCCTGATTACTATGTGGAGATGAGTAAGCCACTTCTAGTTGCAACACTTCTTTATTCAATTTATGTCTTACAAAGATTAAATAGATATTCAATTAAGAATCTATTGTGGAAATCAGTGATCTACCTATTTTTAGTTATTACAATCTTCTTTATTACGATAATGGGTATAATGCTTATTTTAATGCTTACCGGAGTATTTAATTTAAATGATTTCGCATCTATTAATTAATGAGCATTTCATTTAACGTAGGTAATTTTCAAGAAACTCTTAATTTTTTAAACAAATTTATACAGCACTTTTTACTGACACATTTCAAAAAATGGTAACGTAATTAAGCAACCTCCTCAGATAAGAATTGTGCCTCATATAAATTACTATAGTAACCACCTTTTTTTAGTAGTTGTTTGTGTGTACCGGTTTCTACGATATTACCCGCATCCATCACAATAATTTTATCGGCTTTTTTAATCGTAGCTAAACGGTGGGCAATAACTATAGAAGTTCTCCCTTGCGTAATTTTATCTGTGGCAGACTGTATTAATTGCTCAGAATACGTATCTACAGATGATGTAGCCTCATCTAACACAAGAATACTTGGGTTACTCACATAAGCCCGTAAAAATGCAATTAATTGACGCTGACCACTAGAAAGCATGGTGCCTCTCTCTTTTACATTATACTGATAACCGCCTGGCAAACTCGTTATAAACTCGTCTACACCAATAGCTTTAGCTGCATTCTCAATATCAGAAACACTTATCGCAGGGTTTTTTAGAGAAATATTATTGGCAATCGTATCGGCAAACAAAAATACATCTTGCAATACTACGGCTATGTGCGTGCGTAATGATGATAAATTGTACTCTTTAATATCCACGCCATCAACCAAGATAGCGCCAGAATTAATCTCGTAAAACCTGTTCAATAAATTTATTATTGTACTCTTACCTGCACCTGTAGCACCAACAATAGCAACTGTTTCTCCTGCTTTTACATCAAATGAAATTCCGTGTAAAACCTCTTCATCTTCTAAGTACCCAAAATGAACATCATCAAATTTGATATCGCCATTAACTACATCTTTTTCAAAAGAACCTATATTTTGTATATGGCTATCGGTATCTAAAATTTTAAAAACTCTATTAGCGGCAACCATCCCCATTTGTAGGGTATTGAATTTATCTGCAATTTGACGAAGTGGTCTAAAAAGCAAATCGATCAACATAATAAAAGCGAAAATTGTACCTGCTATATCTGTAGATATATTAGCGACATTTTGCAATCCGCCGTACCAAACAATTAATCCCACGGTAAGTGAAGAAACAATTTCAGCAATAGGGAAGAAAATGGAGTTATACCAAACTGTTTTCAACCAAGCTTTCTTATGCTTTTCATTAATTTCTCTAAACTTATCGCTTTCTATTTTTTCTCGGGTAAATAGCTGTACTATTTTCATACCTGTAATACGTTCTTGTACAAATGAATTCAGGTTAGAAACCTCTGCCCTAACTTCTGTAAAAGCAACTTTCATAGCTTTTTGAAACCATCTTGTAGCATACATAATTATTGGTAACAGCGCAAAAACAATTAAAGCGAGTTTCCAATTTATAAATAACATAACAACAGCAGCAACTACCATTTTCAGCAAATCTGCCACAATAACGAAAAATCCTTGACTGAATATCTCACCTATTCGCTGCATATCTGCAACGGCTCTCGTTACCAACACGCCCAATGATGAATTATCAAAATACTTCATTCTAAAAGAAAGCATTTTCTTGAAGAGACTTATACGAACATCTTTAATAACAGATTCGCCTAACCAGTTTGCATAATAATTAAAAGCTAGCTGACAGATTACTTGGCCAAGCAACACCACCAACATAGCAATTGTTAAGTTAAGCAACATTTCTGCATTGCTTTCTTTTATGGCTTCATCAATAATTTTCTTGACAATTAGGGGAGTAAGAATCGCAAAACAAGACAATAATATGGCAGCCAAAGCAACGCCATAAAAAGTGATTTTGTACGGTTTTGTATAGGCGAGTAAGCGTTTAAAAAGACGAGTGTCAAATGCTTTGCCAGAATCCTTATCCATTCTTTAAAATAGTATTGGGGTAAACAATAGAGGTCAAATATAATCCTTTTGCAGGAACAGAAACGCCTGCTTTTGTTCTTTCCTTGCTTTTTAATATGGTATTAACATAGTCTGCAGGGTATTTACCCAATCCCACATTAATTAATGTTCCTACAATGGCCCTAACCATATTACGCAGAAATCGGTCTGCTGTAATCGTAAAAACAAGTTTATCATTTTTTAGCTCCCATTTTGCCTCTCTTAGGTCGCAAATATAAGTGTACACATCTGTATTTGACTTTGAAAAACATTCAAAATCCTTTTTACCCAACAACAGTACCGCGGCACTATTCATCTGAGCTATGTCCAAGTCTTTCTTTACAAAATGAGCCAAATCTGTAGAAAAAGGGTCTTTCTTTTTATCAATATGATATTCATAAGTTCTTTCCGTAGCATGAAAACGTGCATGTGCATCATCTTCTACTTCAAAAATTCGATCAACCGCAATATCATTTGGCAAGAAAGAATTTAATCTAAAAATATATTCAGGTATATTATCTAAAGCATCAATATCGAAATGGGCATACATTTCTTTGGCATGAACACCGGTATCAGTACGACCTGCACCCATAAGCGAAACAGGTAAATTTAAGAGTTTAGACATGCCGTTCTCAAGCACTTCTTGAACAGTTATAGCATTGGGCTGATTTTGCCAGCCATGATAAGCTTTACCGAAGTATGAAAATTGAATGAAGAATCTCAAAAGTATGTGCTAGTTTTGTACTTCACAAAGGTATTAAAAAGGATACGTTTTAACATTCGATCTAGCAAAGTCAAATAAGAATATCAATTGCTCGATACAACGAATCTATTTTCCCAATCAAATTGAAATCTAAAAATGACTAAAATACTCTTACTTTCTGATACTCATTCGCATATAGACGACGCCATTTTAAAGCATGTAAAATGGGCAGATGAAGTATGGCATGCCGGTGATATTGGATCTTTATATGTAACCGATGCTATTGCGAAATTAAAACCTTTGAAAGGAGTATATGGAAATATTGACGACCATATTATTCAAAAAGAATTCCCTGAGAACAACCGATTTTTTTGTGAGGGTGTTGATGTTTTTATAACCCATATAGGAGGATACCCACCTAAGTATAATATGAGGACCCGAGATATGATCAGAGAAAATCCGCCAAAATTATTCATATCCGGACATTCGCATATTTTAAAGGTAATGATGGATAAAAAGTTAGGTGTTTTACACATGAACCCTGGAGCATGCGGAAAGCATGGTTTTCATCAAGTACGTACCATGTTACGTTTTGTTATAGAGGGTGATAATATCAAAGACCTTGAAGTAATCGAGTTAGGCAAAAGATAAAATACAGGGTATTTTCACTAATCTATACCCTGTATTTTAGCTCTTTAATATTCGAACGAAACCCCTAAAGAAAATGTACCGCCATCGTAAATATTCTTGCGCTCCACTAAAAAACCGGCATAGTCAGAATATTGGGCCACTACATTAAAATGGTCGGTTACCTTGTACATAGTAGTGATACCGTAATTAGTAAAAGTAGTACCCTCGCCGAATAGGAAAGATCCACTTTGCACATTGTTTTCTGAAGATAATCTTTCTTGAATTTTAAGCTTACCGATTAGATACAGTTTGTCAAAAAACAAATGACCTAGCTCTACCCCTGCCTGAAATTGATTACTAAAATCTTCTGTTCTAAAATTAACACTGGAGAAAGCAGAGGCGTAAGTTTTACCATTTTTAAAACCATGTGAAGCTGCAAGGGTTGTCCACACATTAAACTCCCCATCAGAAACCGGTAGATTTATTTCATCAAACTCACCAAAGGCATTAGCGTTATTCGATTGCGCAAAATTACTACCATCATTAGTCGGTATATCTAATGCGACCTGTAATGACAATGGGAAGCTTTTTAATAATTTATACTTCACCCCTAGTTGAATATTACCTACACCGCCAACAGTTTCTGTAGTGCTAAAACTATTTAAACGAACCAATGGCAAATCAACAATTGCCGTAAACCTATCTGAAATTCCGTATTCGCCATAAATTAATAGTGCACTCGTATTAAAAGTACTTCCTTGATCAGCCAATCTACCTTCTGTAGTATAATAGGTATTTGAAGAGAAATGTGCCGCCGATGCCTGAAGATAAAATCCTTTTGCCTCTCTCGTCCATCCACTTTGTGCTTGGGTATAAAAAGCGAAGAAGCAACAACATATGAATGTGATGTTTTTTATTTTTTCCATAATTGTTTTATATTAGGGTGTAGTTATTGTTTTATACAACACAATAAAAAAAGCCTTTGGGAGACATAGAAAAACAGAATCATGTGTCTCTATTCCCAAAGGCAGTAAAAAACTATATTAGTTTAAAGCAACATTTCCAAATGGTATGTTAGCTGTAGCACACCAAAGAACAATGTGTGTATATTTAGCATCGGGTGTATCACTCAATTTTATGAACATTTCTCCATTACCGGCTACATTACCTATTAACATTAAATCTGGATTACCATTTGCTGGATCCGGAGTAAAAACTGCAGAAGTGGAAAGAAAGATACCTACTGTACCTGTCCCTAATTCCGTTGTAAAATCATCTGCAAAACGAACAAAATTAGTATTGTCAGTATCAACACCTACTTCTACCAATCCTTGTGTTGGTGTACCACTCTCTGCAACCAAGTTACCACTCAAGCTCACCAATAAATCGCCAACTGGTAATGAAGAATCTACTTCAACAGTCTCTGTCACCGTTACTACTTCCGCATCATCATTTGAGCAGCTAATGAAGAAAGTGGTCATGGCACTAGCTAATACCACAAGGGCAAATTTTCTGTTTTTCATAATCGTAATTTTTAAAATGTTTAGTTTAAATACAGGGTAACTAACGACTATCGTTAGCCTTGCTGTTTCTTGGGACAAACATAGAAAGGCCGTATCACGAATAATTCAAGAAAAAGTAAACAGTGTATCACAAGAGATAGAAGAATTGCAATGTTTTTGTGATAATTATGGAAATGGGTACTTTGACTTCAGAAAAGTAAGGGCATAAAAAAAACCCGGAAACTACCCCGGGTTTTAACGCACTAATACTACTAAGATTATAGGTCTAACGCAAGCGATCAACAGATTTTACAAGATCTTCATCCTTTTTTATAGCCTTATTTGCAAGGGCCAAAAAAATGATAGAAAATACTGGAATCAACATCCCAATACCCTTCTCAGAAACCAAAGTCTCTCCGGATAAGTTTAGCGATCGATAAACGAAAAATCCTAATAAAAAAAAGTTTAATATCATATTCAGCCTGTTAATTACAAACTGGGTTTTTCTATTTTTAAACTGTACCAAAGCCCAAATAGCTAGAACAGCACTTACATAAAAGGCAATAGAAATAAGCATTTCATTATTTGCAAATACTTCTGTACCATCTACATGTATCCATAGACTAAAGAAGAACGGTAGAACACCCGTAAGTATTGCTACAATAATTAAATAAAGGCTTTGTATTCTTTGAATCATAATTCAATTACCACTTTACGTTGCAAAAATACAGGTCTTTTCAAAAATTATAACCATTTTATTCAAAATAATTTGTAATATTGCTACGTTATCAAGTCATAACACCTACCAATCAAGGAAAACATTCCTAGAGATTATCCAAAAAAATATTTACTTCTTACAATACAAACTACTTATAATTTATTCTACTACTTAATGTTTGAGATTTCAGATTTAAAATCAAAAAAGCTACCTGAATTACAGGAAATTGCGAAAGGACTAAAGGTTCCTAAATTCAAGACCTTAAAAAAACTAGATTTAGTTTATCAAATTTTGGACTTACAAGCTGCGAATCCGAAAGTTGCTGCGGCGATTGCTCCTGCAACCACAGAAGTAGCTAGTAAACCTTCTGCAGAAAAACCGCAACCGAAGCCAAAACCAAGACCTAGACCTCGTGTTGAAAAAAATACGAACAATGAAACTAATGCTCCTGCAAAAGTAGCTGTTGAAAAAGTTGTTACTGCAAAAGTTGATGCGGTTAAAACTGAAAGTAGTCAAGAAGGTGATTCAAAAGAACCTGTTGAGCAAAAAAGACCTAGACCAAGGCCTAAAGCTGTAAACCAGCCAAATAAAAAGAATTCTCCTCAGAATAACAATCACAGTAAAAAACCTAATCCGAGACCTACTCACGACAAAAGCAATTTTGACAAGGATTTAAAAAATAGGTATAAAGAACCTGAGTATGAGTTCGACTCTATTATTGCCAGTGAAGGTGTTTTAGATATCATGCAAGATGGATACGGATTTTTACGTTCATCTGATTACAACTACTTATCATCACCTGATGATATTTATGTTTCTCAATCGCAAATACGTCTTTTCGGTTTAAAAACAGGAGATACCGTATTAGGTAACGTTAGACCACCTAAAGAAGGAGAAAAATATTTTCCGCTTATTAAGGTGAATAAAATTAATGGTATAGACCCACAAATTGTTCGTGACCGTGTGTCATTTGAGCATTTGACTCCGTTATTCCCACAAGAAAAATTTAATTTGGCAGAACGCCAAAGCACGATATCTACCCGTATTATCGATTTGTTCTCCCCTATCGGAAAAGGACAAAGAGGTATGATCGTATCTCAACCAAAGTCTGGTAAAACCATGCTTTTAAAAGATATCGCGAACGGTATTGCTGCAAACCACCCAGAAGTTTATCAAATAATACTATTAATTGATGAAAGACCAGAAGAAGTTACCGATATGCAACGTAATGTACGTGGGGAGGTTGTAGCTTCTACATTCGATAAGGAACCGACAGAACATGTACGTGTTGCTAACATTGTTTTAGAAAAAGCAAAACGTTTAGTAGAATGTGGTCATGATGTTGTAATTCTTTTAGATTCGATTACACGTTTGGCAAGAGCATACAATACTGTACAGCCTGCATCTGGTAAAGTATTAAGTGGTGGTGTTGATGCAAACGCATTGCACAAGCCTAAAAGATTCTTTGGCGCTGCCCGTAATATTGAAGGTGGCGGTTCTCTTACGATTATCGCGACTGCATTAACAGAAACTGGGTCTAAAATGGACGAGGTTATCTTCGAAGAATTTAAAGGTACAGGTAACATGGAACTTCAATTGGATCGTAAGATTGCAAACAGAAGAATTTTCCCTGCAATTGATCTTACATCCTCTAGTACACGTAGAGACGACATGTTATTAGATGAAGCAACACTGCAACGTATGTGGATTATGCGTAAATACCTTGCAGATATGAACCCTGTTGAAGCAATGGAGTTCATTGAGCAAAGATTTAAACAAACTAAAAATAATGAAGAGTTCTTGATGACGATGAATCAATAGAATTTTTTGAACATATTTCAAAGTCCCGATTACTTTATGAAATCGGGACTTTTTTTATTGAAATAAAACCTAAATTATGGACGAAAAGATTTAATAAGCACTGATAATTTCTTGTTTTAAGAATCACACTAAAATGGTTGAAAAAAGTTTAGCTCAACGGCAATATTTAAAGATATTTTAAGGCTTACAAATTTTCCCTACATTTTTTTAGGTAGAGCGTAATAATAGAAATTTTGTATGTCCGTAAACACCCCTAATTCTAATATAATTTCGTATACTTATTTGATAATAAGATAGTTAAATATGGATATATTTTCTTTTTGGGGTACATTTTACAGATGAACAAAGTTGTAGATTACACTTTAAAGAGTAACGAGACCTGCAAGGTGTTGTTTGTCATAGATGTCAAGGCACAAATCACTATTGGCTCAAGAACAAGTGGAGCTATCAATGTAAGAGTTGTAATGCAAGAATATCCTTGCGCAGCGGCACTATAATGGAGAGTTCCAAACTATCCTTTATGATTTGGTACAAAACAATATTTCTATTGAGTACCACCAAAAAAGGTTTTTCCAGCAAAGAGATTCAGCGCCAACTAGGTTTAAAACGGTATGAGCCAATCTGGGCTATGGTCCATAAGCTCCGTAAGGCAATGGGGCAACGAGATGACCGCTATACTCTGGAAGATATGATAGAGGCAGATGAAGGATATTTTACAATAGAAGCCTCCGCTCATAAACACAAAACACAGAAGGCAGGGCGTGGTAGCAAGACAAAGAACAATGTAATGATAATGGCGGAAAGCACTATTCTTGAGGACATAGAGACGGGAAAAATAGAACGGCAAGCCAGATACTTTAAAGCAAAGGTGCTAACAGATCATAAAGTGGAAGGGACAAACCAAACACTACAACAAGCAATAGCCAATGATGATTCTATCGTTTTTACGGATAAGAGTACATCCTATTTAAACATTGCCTACTATGTAGATATACATATCAGCGAGAAGTCGACCGAACAAACAACAAAAGAGACTTTAAAATGGGTGCATATTGCCATAAGCAATGCAAAACGCAATTTTGTAGGAACTTATCACAAATTCAAAGCAAAGTATCTACAACTTTACTTAAATGAGTTCATTTATAAGCTCAATAGAAGGTACTTTGGCGAAAGAATATTCGATAGACTAGTGATAGCAAGTATTACAGCTAATGGACATTAAACGGATATACAATATAGAAATTTTTGTTGATCCAGAAAACAAGCAATTATTCACAACCTTTTGTATAAAAATTACAATTCCCATAAAAAATTTATCATTAAACATAAATAATTTAAAATTAAATATTTAATTTGGAGAAATCATTTGTTAAACTTAAATTATAAAATATGAAAAAAGAGATGGATTGCGATTATGTAATTGCTGTACCCGAATTAAAAAAACGACAGGTTCAGATACCAAGCAAAATTATTCCTTTGAATAAGGCAACTACCTATTATAACAACTTTTACCAAACTAGATTAGCAAATTACACACAAAATTCACTTAGAGCTGTTTGGTTTGATTATAAGGCATTAAAAGATTATTTTATATACGTTACAAACTTTTGCTCAGATAAACAAATTAAAATATCGAGATTTGCTTTTTTGCTTGGTGCTAATAAAAATAATCAAAGAACAATTTTTATTGCGCCAGTGACATACGATGAACAATTAGACCTGCACCGTGCATTTTCGTTTGATAATAATAAAATCACTTATTTACATCGCTTTGCAGGAGAACCATACAGTACGGTTAAAGATTTTGATAAATTACAATCAGTAGATCAAAGCTTAATCCTACATAATTCCCATTCAATATCATCGGCAGAAGCAATTACACTATACAACAATTATCATGATGCTATAACCGCTCCATTTTCAGCTATTGTAGAATTAGACACCAGATTTGTATACTATGAAGTGGGAGAATTTGAGGAATATCTTTCTTTTCTTGATGATCAAGCTGCTCTAAACAACATTTCATTATCGGGCATAAATGTTGTTTTTGCAGCACACCAGAATAACGAAGATGCCGGAATTTATGCTAATCACTTAACACTATTTTTTGCTCCAACTCTTAAAGGAAATAGAAATTGTTCTTTCTTCTCTTTTGACAAACCAAATGAAAATATTTTAGATTTTTCAAAAAACACCCTAAATCCACAACCAATCAAGATTTTAAGTTCACAATTAAGTACTTTATTTAACTTTGGACAAGGTGGACCTCCACCAAAGCATTGGGATTAGTTCGCTTTTTAACAATAATTAAGACCTCAATTGCATTGCCTTTTGAGGTCTTAATTATTTCAACCAAAAAAAAAGATCAGCAGTTCCCAATTTTGAGAAATTTAAAATATCTATAATAAACATTGAATTACTCCCCCCTATTTAATATTGTTTATATTTATTAAATCCATTATAAACTTAATTTTTTTAACAATGAAAAAATCACCGAGTATTTGGAAATTAATTACTAGTGTTATTACTCTACTTGCAATAAGTGGTTGTGAACAAAAGAAAAAAGAGGGAGATTTAGGGAACGGTAAGGTTACAGCACCAAATCAGATTGTTGCAATTCCCCAAGCAAAAAGCATGTATGATTCATATAGCAAGCGAAGAGTACCGCTAATTCAACATTATGAAGATTCGTTAAACAGGCAGAATAAAGATGAAAAAGAGTTTGATGTAGGAAGGTTTGTGTACTATGATTACAAAACTATTAAACAGTATTTAGAATACATAGAACAAGAGGCAGATGAAGCGGGTGTAGAAATTTCGACTTTAAGATTTTATTTTTCCAATTACCCAAATGAAGTTGTTTTTGAAAACACAAAAGACTCCATTAAACACCCTAGACAGAATTCTATAATGCTTTCCCCTACTTATAATGACGGAAAACGAGATTACCTTTTCTACATTGCACAAGGTGCAAAAGGCAAGCAAGCAGTACCCTTAACTAACGACTTTGAAGATATAAAGGGATACAGCACTCGTATACAAGAAAGAAACAAAGTGTATGCGTCTATTGCACCTAGTTCTAATTCAACAGCTACAGCAACACTTAGTCTACAAGAGTCACAAAGTTTAACCTTAAATAGAGGATCTGGTGTACCACCACCAAAGAATCAATAATTTTACAATAACAAGGTCAAAACTATGTTAGCGTACCTATTGGATAATTACTTCATGCCACTCTATTTTATAGCGTTGGTTTTAAGCTTAATTAAATATCAACTTTATTATGATACGGTATTAAGGTATTTTCCAATACTTCTTACCTATACATTCTTGACAGAAGTATTAGGATTAATAGTAAGAGACGTAGATGACATTCAATTAGTATACAGACAAGAATATTACAATTACAACACCATAATTTTTAATATATATGATGTTATTTTCTTTCTATATTTCTTTTATGTCTATTATCAGTTGAACGATAATAGACTCACTAAAATTATAATTAAATATGGTGGAATAACTTTTTTACTAACGTGTATTGGCAATCTATTTCTTCAAGACTTTTTTACGGAACCTCAAAATTTTGCCATCATTATCGGATCGGTAATTTTAATATACACAGTATCAACCTATTTATATAAACTGATAATTACAAAACATAGATTACCTATATATAGAAATCTTTTATTTTGGCTAAGTATTGGCATTTTGTTTTTTTACATATGCTACCCTATAAGCATGTATATCTTATCTTTTGAATACGACTTTTTCATCCTCCATAATTTATCTAAATACCACTACATTTCTATAGGCGTATTTTACACTTGCATTATCATAGGTCTTATATTAATGAAAAGGCTTAGAATAGCAAACGAAGTACTTAAATAAAATAGGCTATCAAAAAAGATCCAACAAAAAAAGCCTTCCTAATTAAAGGAAGGCTCTAAGTTTTTACTTTAAAGCTAAATTATAGAGCAGCTACGTGCTTTGCTAACTTACTCTTTAAATTGGCAGCTTTATTATCATGTATAATATTACGTTTAGCTAAACGATCGATCATACTAACAACACTTGGAAAAAGAGCCTCTGCATCTTTCTTAGATTCTTCTGAACGTAATCTTTTAATAGCATTACGTGTAGTTTTATGCTGATATCTATTTCTTAAACGAACTGCTTCGTTTCTTCTGATTCTCTTTAATGCCGACTTGTGATTTGCCATTTTATAATTTATTATAATTTCTTCGGATTCTCATCCATTCAATTTTTGTAGTCCGTAGGGGAATCGAACCCCTGTTACCAGGATGAAAACCTGGCGTCCTAACCCCTAGACGAACGGACCATTATGTCAATTTTTTGGAAATACATCCAACTGTTTATTAGTAGTCCGTAGGGGAATCGAACCCCTGTTACCAGGATGAAAACCTGGCGTCCTAACCCCTAGACGAACGGACCATACTTTGCGCAATTGCGGATGCAAAAATACAAATATTTTTTACTATCACAACACCTACTTATTATTTTTTAAAAAAATTAATAAGCTTTCGCAAATAACACCCTTTTATTAGACGGTTTACCTGTTACCATACATGTGCCCTCTTCTTCTTTTGCATCGATGGGAATGCAACGTATAGTTGCCTTCGTCTCCTTTTTAACACGTTCCTCAGTCTCCTTACTACCGTCCCAATGCGCAGAAATAAATCCGCCTTTTTCTTTTAAAACTTTTTTAAATTCATCGTAAGAATTCACCTCTGTAATATGATTTGTTCTATAATCAAGCGCTTTTTGGTACATATTCTTTTGAATATCTTCCATTAAAAACTCAATTTTAGCTACTACATCTGTCGCTGCAACAGTCTCTTTTTGCAAGGTATCTCTTCTAACCAACTCATAAGTGCCATTTTCAAGATCTCTTGGTCCAATTGCCAATCTTACAGGAACTCCGCGTAATTCGTACTCATTAAATTTAAAACCTGGCTTGTGTGTATCCCTATTATCAAACTTCACAGAAATACCTTTAGCCCTAAGTTCTTTTACTAATACATTTACGGTCTCAGAAATTTTATCTAATTGATCTAAACCTTTATATATAGGAACAATAACAACTTGAATAGGCGCTAATTTTGGAGGTATTACCAATCCGTTATCATCACTATGGGTCATAATCAACGCTCCAATTAATCTGGTAGAAACGCCCCAAGAGGTTGCCCAAACATATTCTTTACCACCTTCTTTGGTTGCAAATTTTACATCAAAAGCTTTTGCAAAATTTTGACCTAAGAAATGCGATGTACCGGCTTGCAATGCCTTACCGTCTTGCATTAATGCCTCTATACAATAGGTTTCTATTGCACCAGCGAAACGTTCGCTCTCCGTTTTAGTACCCTTTATAACAGGTACGGCCATATGGTTTTCAACAAAATCTGCATAAACGTTCATCATTTGCTCTGCCTCTGCTATGGCTTCACTTTCCGTTGCGTGTGCGGTATGCCCTTCTTGCCATAAAAACTCAGACGTTCTTAAGAATAAGCGCGTACGCATCTCCCATCGAACAACATTTGCCCATTGGTTAATTAGAAGTGGCAAATCTCTATATGATTGAATCCATTTTCTATAGGTATCCCAAATAATGGTTTCAGAAGTAGGTCTAACTATCAATTCTTCTTCCAACTTTGCATCGGGATCAACGATGATTCCGCTACCATCTTCGGCATTTTTTAGTCTGTAGTGGGTTACTACAGCACATTCTTTAGCGAACCCTTCTACATGGCTAGCCTCTTTGCTAAAATATGATTTCGGTATAAACAATGGAAAATAGGCATTCTCATGCCCTGTCTCTTTAAACATTTTATCTAAACCGGCTTGCATTTTCTCCCAAATACCAAAACCATATGGTTTTATAACCATACAACCTCGTACACCAGAATTTTCGGCTAAATCAGCTTTAACCACTAATTCGTTATACCACTTGCTATAATCCTCGCTTCTCTTAGTCAAATTTTTACTCATTATCTGGACTTTGGCACAAATTTTGTGCATATTAGTATATAATAATTGAGTAAAACTAGTTATTTTTAATATGTTCAACAATATAATTTTGATCCGATGATATATTCTACACCCCACAACAAATTTCGAAACATAACAATGTTGGTAACCTTGGCAGTTATTACGGCTTCTTGCGGTTCTTACCAACAATCTTCTTATTACGACAATGATGGTATTTATTCTGATGATACCTCAACGACGGTAGAAAGAAGACCAGAACAGAGAAATTACACACGGAATAATCCTGAAACGGATACTTATACGAACTATTTTGGTGAAAAAGCAGATCAATATGGCGAGATATTGAATGAAGAAATTTTTACAGATGTAGATTCTTACACTAGTAATGATTTAAATCAAGATGTTCAACAAGATCAATTAACAGATTATTACACCACTGCAAATGACTACCAAGGTTACGGCAGCTGGGGAAGTAATAATGCTGACGTCAGCATATACATTCATGACAATGGATGGAATAACTGGAATAATGGCGGGCTTTATGGATGGGGCTGGAACAATGTTGGCTATGGCGGATTTTATGGAAACGGATGGGGTCAACCTTGGGGATGGAACAGATGGAATAGATGGAACAACTGGGGCTACGGTGGTTTTGGCTTAGGATGGAACAACTGGGGTTACGGCGGTTTTGGTTTTGGATGGAATAATTGGGGCAATGGCTGGAACAACTGGGGCTATGGCAACGGCTTTAATTATGGTTATGGCTACGGTTACGGAAACCGAAACTATAATAGAAACAACCGTTTCTCGAACAGAAGCTATGCCGTTAACAATTCAAGAAGAGGAAATTATACGAGAACAAATACAAACAATAGCGGCATCTCTTCAACAGCAGCGAGAGGTCGTTCTAATGTAAACACAAGAGGAGATTCACCAAGATATAGAAACAGTACTGCACGTTCAACCACAGCTAGAAGTTCTGCAAATACACGCAGTTCAAGAACCTATTCAGGCAATACGACTACACGAAGAACTGTTGGCGTAGATCAAAATAGAGCATATAGAACAAGTAGAAGCACTAGAGCAACACCAAGATACAACAGTAGCTCTTCTCGAAACTATAGTAATAGCAGTAGATATAGCAACAGCCCTAGAACATCTAGTTCTAGTACTGCTAGATCAAGTAGCCGGGTTGCCGTGCCACGAACGTCAACATATAGAAATTCTGGCAGCAGCTCAGGTAATTATTCTACAGGTAGAAGCTCACGCGGTTCTAATAGTGGATCTTACCGTAGCTCTGGCAGCAGCTCAAGAAGCAGCAACTATAGCTCAGGAAGAAGTAGCTCTAGCGGTAGTTCTTATAGAAGCTCAGGTAGCAGCTCTAGAAGTTCTAGCAGCGGTTCTTCATCAAGATCATCCGGCTCTTCTAGTAGAAGTAGTAGCCGCGGAAGAAATTAAAATTTAAACTTACTTTAAAATTGAATCATTGCTATGAAGAGATATTTAACTTTCGTATTACTAGTGGCATGTGCCATTGGTACTGCACAAAACATAAACGAAGCCTTGCGATATGGCACAGAAAACCTTCAAGGTACTGCCCGTTTTCAAGCTATGGGTGGCGCATTTGGCGCATTAGGTGGAGATTTATCATCATTGAATGTAAACCCAGCAGGATCTGCAGTTTTCAATAATAGCCTTTTTACCATATCGGGATCCAATTACAATACAAGTAATGATGCCGGTTATTTTGGTAACGTTTTAAATACTAAAGACAATAACGTCGAATTGAATCAACTGGGTGGTGCGTTTGTATTTAAAAATACAGATTCGAATTCCGATTGGCAAAAATTCACCTTGGCGTTCCATTATGACTTGGTAAATAATTTCGATAATGAATATTACGTATCGGGTCGCAGCAACCAAGGTATAGATACCTATTTTTCTGAATATGCACAGGGTACACCTTTTGGGTCCATTCTTTTACAAGATAACGAATTTCTAGAAGAAGCCTATCTTGACATTGGTTCTGCCCAAGGTTTTAGAGACCAACAAACATTTTTAGGATACTATGGTGGTGTTCTTGATCCAGAAACTGAGGATGACAATACTACCAATTATACTAGTAACGCTCTATATGATACCGTTGATCAAGATTTTTTAAGAAGAACCACTGGTTATAATAGTAAGTTTACCATTAACGCAGCTTCACAGTACAAAGAGAATATTTATCTGGGAGCTTCTTTAAATTTCCACAGCGTTCTTTATACTCAATATGATCAATTCAGCGAAGGTGGATACTTACCTGATTCTGAAATTCAGAGAACAACTTTTGACAACTATCTGCAAACAGAAGGTAATGGCTTCTCTTTTAGTCTAGGCGCAATTGCCAAATTGAATGAAAATGTACGATTAGGTGGCAGCTACCAATCGCCAACTTGGTATCATTTAGAAGATGATTTTTCTCAACGTATAAATTCAGATTTAGCTGATGAAGATATAAATTTCATTGATTTTAATATTGTGAATTTATTCGAAAGATATACCATTAAAACTCCGGCTAAGGCGACGGGTAGCTTAGCAGTTATATTTGCGAAAGACGGATTATTAAGTTTCGATTACAGTTACCAAGATTTTTCAAATTCTGAGTTAAGACCTTCAAACGACCCTAGTTTTCAGACCGTAAATTCTCAAATTGCGAGTGATCTAGGTGCTGTTTCTACATTTAGACTTGGTGGTGAATATAGAATTCAACAAGTAAGTCTAAGAGCAGGATATCGATTTGAACAGAGTCCGTATGCAAACGGAAACACCATTGGCGATTTAAACGCCGTTTCTGGTGGTATTGGATATAATTTTGGTGGAAGTAAATTAGATTTTGCCTTAAGCCGCTCTCAACAAGATATTAGTGATAGATTATTCAATGCTGGTATTACGACACCTGCCACAATAGATAGAAGTATGACCAATGCGACTTTGAGCTACACTATAAATTTCTAGAATTAAAAAAATAGGTATAAAAAAAGGGGAGCAATTTGCTCCCCTTTTTTTATCTCTTTAATGAAAAATGTGTCTTTCGGGTTTTTGCTACTAGTAGATTATCTTCCATATCACTATATTCAAAACGGAACCAATAATCTGTAGAAGTCATTTGCTGTCCGTTGAAATTTCCGTCCCAACTATCATTTGCGCCAAGCTGCTTCAACAACTTACCATATCGATCAAAAATATATACAACAGGATTGTTTAATGTTTCAATTCCCTCCACATTCCAATAATCATTTATTCCATCTCCATTTGGAGTGAAGAATTTAGGATATCCTACTACCAAAAACTCTATAGGATCAGTAATTCCGCAACCATTCTTATCATTAATAACAACCGTATTAATTCCTGGCGGTACATTCATAAAAACAGGATTATCTTGAAATACACCGTCGTTAATCGCATATTCATAATCTCCATCACTTTCGACAAAAAATTCAATATTATTTTGATCAGGATCAATAGATAGGTTACTATCTAATGTTTCGACACGGTCTAAAATAGGTGTACCAAAAAAGGTGACTAAAACCCCACTATCATCAGCCACAGTTGGTGGTGTACCGGTTATGGTAGTAATTGTAGCGAAATACCGACCAGAATTAGGACTAATAATAACCAACTCTGCTCCGAAATCACCAGAACCGGTTAAGGTATCATCTACTACCCCATCATCTTCATAATCGACCGTCCACTCTACGCTAGCAATATCTGCACCTGCAGGTGAATTCAATGCACTAATCGTTATTGGATCATCACCCTCACAGGCAATGATATCCAATCCTAAAAACTCGTCACGCAAAGTACAATCTAGAGCAGTATCTTGACTATCACTTACAGAACTACCTGTAAAAGTCAACATAAAAGGTTCAGGGTCTCCAGTAAAATTATCTGCAAAATTATTTATCAATATGTAATATATCTCTCCAGGTAACACATCTAAATATTCATCATACGTATTCTGACTGCCCGTTAATGATGCACGACCTTCTTCTCCACTATCAGGGTTAACCCCTAGCCCGGTAAAATTAGTATCGTTAACTTCATAATTACAACGAATGGGCTGCGCAGTACCATTACTTATATCGCCGCAATCAACATCTGGACCATATACAGCAAAATCCCACTCGGCAGTTGGCGTAGAGCCCGAAGTAGCCAATGCTTCAATATCAAAACCGACCTGACCACCCGTACCTGCACTAAAAACGAACCAAGAGGTATTAAACTCAACATTTGCGGAAGAAAGACTACCTTTTTCTAAACACCCAGTTTGAAGTATAACATCTGGGTCAAAATCATCAACATCACCAGTTCCACCGGCAATACCCATAATAGGCTGATCGGCACAAACAGGAATAGCTGTTCTACAATCGGCTGAATTCTGTGCAGTTACGTTCCAATAGAAAAGAAACAAACAACATATAGAACAAAGAAGTGTTCTCATAAAAGTGTAGCTTATTAGTATACGTGATGTATATTATAACTACACATGACCTGCTTTAGTATCTTACATCGAAGATTCTTGCGTTTAATCGATAAAATACACTAATTAAGCCTAAACAACAGTGTTAACGCTTTAATGTAAAATGATTATTAATATAGGATGCCTTTGTATTTTCCCCTAAAGAATTAGTGTAGGTAAGCTTAAACCAGTAGTCTGATTCAGGTAAAAGAGCTCCATTAAAAGAACCGTTCCAGCCAGTTGAATTTTCAACTATTTGATAAAGTAATTTACCATACCTATCATAAATAGTAATTACCGGATTATCTAAGGCTGACAATCCATCAACTTTCCAAGCATCATTTACATTATCTCCATTGGGTGTAAAGAACTTTGGAAAACCGACCACTACGATATCTCTAGAATCAGAACCACATCCATTTACATCACGAACTGTGATAGTATGCTCACCAGGGAATAAATTATTAAATACCCCGCTATCTTGAGGTGTTTCATTATCAACTTGAAATTCAAAATCTCCATTCTCTTCTAAGAAAACATTGACCACATTCGAAGCGTCGTCTTCATATTCTACAGTAACATCAGATATTATTGGCGGACTAGAAAAAACAACAGTAACCGACCTAACAGTTATACATTGTATTAATCCTTGAATATTAGTCACAGACAAGGTGTATACACCTGGCTCCGCAACTGTAATAAGAGAAGAGGTTTGCCCTGAACTCCATTCATATGTAAAATTAGCATCGGGTATACGTTGCCCTATTGTTACAACAGGTTCATCACCACAGATAAAAACTTCTGTATCAAAATCCAAAATAGGTAATTCGATACCATTGATATCAAAAGTTTCAGAAGCATCAAAACACATTGAGTTTTCTATTGATGTCGTTCTTACATATTTAGTTTGCAAAACCTGTGCAGGTATAAATTCTTTTGAAAGCGCGTTGGCACCATCAAAAGCATCTTCAAAACTTTCATGATATGACACCCTAAAATCTAGCGGACTTTGAGCACCTAATGCCTCGGCATCTTTGGTATTAAAATCAATGGCCGTACCATCTAAACATGCAGTTTCATCTTCTAAAGAAAAGGTTTCAGGAGAAGGAGCATAAGCCACTTGGGTCTCACTGATTAAATTATTACCTAAAGGTCTTACTACCAACACACGATACATACCAGAAACGGCAATAGAAAGTTCTGGGTCACTTTCACCGGGTATGCGTTGATAACCTGTGCCAGCATCTAAGTACCATTCATAATCTAAGGCATCTACGGTAGTTGCATCTAAAACCACAGTATCGTTATCGCATGCTATTACTGGCGGACCTAATAAATTATCTATTATATCACAATCTAAAGCAGAGTTTGGAAACTCGACAAATATGTTACCTGAAAATTGAATAGAGAATCCTGAATTGTTGTTACTAAAATTGTTGATCATGAGTAGATATTCCTCTCCCGGTTCAACATCTAACCAATCATCATATTGTATATTGTCTATACCTGTAGGATCCTCCCCCACTCCTATGAAACTACTATCATCAGAATTATCGAAATAATTACAGCGAACAGGCTCACCCAGTGTGCTGCAATCGCTTGTTCTATACAAAGCAAAATCCCAGTCTTCTGTAGTATCAAATCCGATATTAAAACCTAACTGACCTATTTCACCAGTCTTAAATTTATACCAAGCAGAATTTGTTTCGATAGTACCACTACCCTGCGTAATACAACCAGAAATAGAAGCGCCGTTGAAATCGTCAATACCATAACCATTAGTACCACCATTTACAGGAGTATTATAGCAAATAGGAACCGCATTGGCGCAATCTGCCGACACCTGTGCAAAACAGGTAAAGATGCTAAAAAAGCAAAATACTAAAATAGATACACCATACTTGGTCATAGAGGCCTTCTCATTTGAAAAATTAAAATTAACTAGACCTTAACGTTATGGCTAATTTATGTTGTGTAATGCCCGCAATTAGTCATAAAGTGGCACATATTGTATATCTTTGCAGCTTCTAAAAGATAGATAAAATGAAAATTGAGGATACACTGGAAGATCAATTTGATGAATTAGGAAATGATCACATTTCTACATCAGAAGATACTCCTTTACGTTCAGATGCCTTTGATTTGGATGATGCCGAAAAGATTGAACGCATTCGTGAAAATGTTCGCGAAATTATGCTAACCTTAGGTTTAGACTTAACCGACGATAGCCTAAAAGGAACTCCTAACCGAGTTGCTAAAATGTATGTAAACGAAATATTCGGTGGCTTAAGCCCTGCTAAAAAACCTAAAGCTTCTACTTTTGACAATAAGTACAAGTATGGTGAAATGTTGGTTGAAAAGAATATCACTCTTTACTCTACCTGCGAACATCACTTTCTACCAATAGTTGGTCGTGCACACGTTGCTTACATTTCTAATGGTACCGTGGTCGGCCTTTCTAAGATGAATCGTATTGTAGACTATTACGCTAAACGTCCACAAGTTCAAGAGCGTTTAAACATTCAAATCGTTAGAGAATTACAAAAAGCTTTAGGTACTGAAGATGTTGCTTGTGTTATTGATGCAAAACACCTTTGTGTAAATTCTAGAGGAATTCGCGATATTGATAGTAGTACCGTAACAGCAGAATATGGCGGTAAATTTAAAGAAGAATTAGTACGCCGCGAGTTCTTAAATTACCTAAACCTAGATACCCATTTTTAATAGCATATAGCTTCATGCAATTGTACGAAAACCAGGAAATTAAAGTATACAATTCCTTATCAGGAAAAAAAGAAGTTTTCAAACCCATAAATGAAGGCCACATAGGCATGTATGTTTGTGGACCAACAGTGTATAGCAATGTACATTTAGGAAACTGTAGAACTTTCATGTCTTTTGATATGATTTTCAGATACTTTAAACACCTAGGTTATAAAGTGCGTTATGTTCGTAATATTACAGATGCCGGTCACTTAGTTGATGATGCGGAAGATGGCGAAGATAAAATTGCTAAAAAAGCACGATTAGAAAAGCTAGAACCGATGGAGGTTGTTCAGCGATATACTGTAGATTTTCATAATATTTTAGAGAAATTCAATTTTCTACCTCCAAGTATAGAGCCCACAGCTACCGGACATATTATAGAACAGATTGAAATTATTAAGGATATTCTTGAAAAAGGATTTGCCTATGAAACCAATGGTTCTGTATATTTTGACGTCGCTAAGTTCAACGAAGAACATGAGTACGGTAAACTAAGTGGTCGTAAGCTTGAAGATATGATCGCTAACACCCGTGATCTTGCCGCTCAAGATGACAAGCATAATCCGCAAGATTTCGCTTTATGGAAAAAAGCTGAACCACAACATATCATGAGGTGGCCTTCGCCATGGGGCGACGGTTTCCCAGGGTGGCATTTAGAATGTACTGCGATGAGCACAAAGTATTTAGGCGAGACATTCGATATTCACGGAGGCGGAATGGATCTTAAATTCCCACACCATGAATGTGAAATAGCTCAGGCTGAAGCTTGCAATGGTCAAAGTCCTGTAAACTATTGGTTACATGCCAATATGCTGACCTTGAATGGAAGAAAAATGGCGAAATCTACTGGTAATAGTATTCTGCCTGGTGAGATATTTTCTGGTGAAAACGAGATTCTTAGCAAACCCTTCTCACCTTCTATGGTGCGTTTCTTTATGATGCAGGCACATTACACCAGTATTTTAGATATAAGTAATGATGCTTTACTAGCATCTGAAAAAGGATTCAATAAATTGATGGAGGCTATCAATTCACTTAAATCTTTAAATACCGGTAAGACTACCGATTTTGATGTTGCAGCTTGGAAAACATCTTGCTATGCAGCCATGAACGATGATTTTAATTCGCCTATCTTAATTGCAAAACTGTTTGATGCCGTTAAGCACATCAACCTTATCAAAGAAGGTACTGAATCTATTACCGAAGAAGACAAATTAGAATTGGAGAACACCATACACAGCTTTGTTTTTGATGTTTTAGGCTTGGAGAACAAAAGTAGTTCTGATGCCGATACCGAAAAGCTAGGTGGTGTTGTAGAGTTATTGATCGAATTACGAAAATCAGCAAGGGAAAATAAAGATTTTGCCACATCTGATCAAATACGTGATCAATTAGCAGCACTAGGTATTCAATTAAAAGACGGTAAAGAAGGTACTACGTATAGCCTTTAAGTTTAATCTAAAAATCTAGATTTTTGAATTTTAGACTGGTATTCACCAGGAGCTATCTGTTGCCTTGTTTTGAAAACTCTATTAAAGTAAGATCTACTTTCAAATCCGCAATCGAGATACACATCTTTAATACTTCGTTTAGGATCTTGTAGTAAACCAACTGCTAGCTTTATTCGCTCATTATTTATGAACTCAACAGGAGAGATACCTAGCTCTAGTTTAAAAGTTCTATAAAAATGTGACGGACTCATACAAGCTATCTTACTAAGCGCATCTACAGTTAATGACTTATGCACATTATCTCTAATGTAACGTATAACTTCTGTCAGCCTAGTTTCTTTTTTAATAGACAAAGTAGCATTACTATAAATTTTTCGTTCGTTCGTCTGTAGAATTCTAATAATCAGTTCACGCAACATATTATCTACAAATAGATCCTTAGAGGGGTGCTCTTCAGAAAACAAGAATAAAAGCCGTTGTATAATTTGATATATACCTCTGTCATTTACAAAATGAAAATTGTAGTCCATTAATCCCCATGCATCCTTATTACTTTTGGGCATATTCTCATTCATGAATTGCAATACCTTGTTTATTTTATCCTCAGAAATAGCCATTGCCAAACACCTAGTTGGGTTCTTTGCCATTGCTTCAGGAAAATCAATGCACATTCCTTCATTAGCGGGTAAAACCAAAGACTCGCCTGGTAAAAAATCAAAAGATTCATAATCGCGCAAGTGCATAATCTTCTTTCCTTGAATCATACTCGCCAAAACAGGTTGTTCAAATTTTAAAAGAACACTAGCTGCTTGCTCATGAGTTTCAAAAACATGCATTGCAGCATTATTCATCGTGTAAGAGGTTTGGTTTTCAACCATGGTCTCTAAACGTCTCCCTTTTAAGAAATTTTCAGCTAAATGAATCACAGTGTTTTTCAATTTATTTTAAGGAATTTACAAAAAATTATACTTAAAAAAATCATAATAACATTAAATGATAGAATAGTTCACACTATTCATAGAATGCGTCAGATGAATTGAATACGTGAGAAGTACATTTAGAATATCGAATTAGCAGACCTATAACGATTAGACTTCTATTATTAACTTAAATCATATATTATGAGCACAACAGCAACTGTAGAAAAAGACGTACTTCAAAAACCCAAGTTCAAAAACCAATATGAAAACTTCATTGGTGGAAAATGGCTTGCGCCTAGTAAAGGAGAATATTTTGACAATATCTCACCAGTAGATGGCAAATCATTCACCAAAATACCTCGATCCACAGCAGAAGATATAGACTTGGCAATTGATGCCGCATGGGTGGCCGCAAAATCTTGGAATGCTTCTTCTGCAACGGAAAGAAGTAATATGCTTTTAAAAATCGCCGATAAAATAGAGCAAAATTTAGAAGTATTGGCAAGAGCTGAAACTTGGGATAATGGTAAAGCAATTCGAGAAACCAGAGCTGCAGATTTACCTTTGGCCGTAGATCACTTTAGATATTTTGCAGGAGTCATTAGAGCAGAAGAAGGATCGGTCAGTGAATTAGATTCTAATACAGTTGCATTAAATATAACAGAACCCTTAGGCGTCGTAGGTCAAATTATACCATGGAACTTTCCATTATTAATGGCTACGTGGAAATTGGCGCCAGCATTGGCAGCAGGTAACTGTGTAGTACTTAAGCCTGCAGAACAAACTCCTGTTGCAATTCTAATATTAATGGAAATCATTGAAGGTATTCTACCAGATGGTGTTCTTAATGTGGTTAACGGATTTGGTGCAGAAGCAGGCAAACCATTGGCATCTAGCCCAAGAATAGACAAAATTGCCTTTACAGGTGAAACTACCACCGGGCAATTAATTATGCAGTATGCATCTAAAAATATTACTCCCGTTACATTAGAACTTGGCGGTAAATCTCCGAATGTATTCTTTGAAAGCATTATGGATGCGGATGATGAATTCTTCGACAAGTGTTTAGAGGGTGCTAATATGTTCGCTTTAAACCAAGGCGAAGTTTGTACTTGTCCGTCACGTATGTTAGTTCAAGAAAGTATTTATGACAAGTTTATAGAACGAGTAATCGAACGTACCAAGGCAATTAAGATGGGGCATCCTTTAGACCCTAACACTATGATGGGAGCTCAAGCTTCTAACGACCAATTTGAAAAAATTCTAAACTACATACAAATAGGTAAAGAAGAAGGTTGTGAAATTCTTACTGGTGGCGAGCAAGCATATAATGAAGGTTTAGAAGGTGGCTACTATGTACAGCCGACGATTTTAAAAGGACATAATAAGATGCGTGTTTTTCAAGAGGAGATTTTTGGTCCCGTGCTTTGTGTTACAACTTTCAAAGATGAGGCTGAAGCTATAGAAATTGCTAACGATACTTTGTATGGTTTAGGTGCCGGCGTTTGGACAAGAGATACTCACCAAGCATATCAAATTTCTAGAGCTATAAAAGCAGGTAGAGTTTGGGTAAACTGTTATCACTTATATCCTGCACACGCTCCTTTCGGCGGATACAAAAAATCAGGTATCGGTAGAGAAAACCACAAAATGATGTTGGCTCATTATCGTCAAACAAAAAACATGCTTATCTCTTACGATAAGAAAAAAATGGGATTCTTTTAATAACTATATATTATATGAAAACTAAGCGAGTAATAGTCACCGAAAAAGCAGCTGCAGTAATTACAGAACTTAAAGAGAAACATGGCGAACTCATGTTTCACCAAAGTGGTGGTTGTTGCGATGGCTCTGCGCCAATGTGCTTTGAAAAAGGTGAATTAATGCTCGATGACAATGACGTTTGCCTAGGCAGTATTGAGGGTTGTGACTTTCATATGTCGCGAGACCAATTTGAATATTGGAAACACACTCAACTTACCATTGATGTTACGCCAGGTATAGGTTCAAGTTTTTCATTAGAAATACCCATGGGCGTTCGATTTTTAATCAAATCTAGATTGTATTCTGAAGATGAAGCAGAACATCTAGAACCGATAAGAATTGGAGCTTAGAAATAATAAGTAATAGATGCAAGTCCTGATGTTTTTCATCGGGACTTGTTATTTTCAACCGTTACTAGTTTTGTAGTAAATTTGTGATATTAATTTATACCTGTGAACATCTCAATAAAAAAAATACTTATAGCCCCTTTTGTATTTCTAGTCCGTTTTTACCAGGTGGCAATATCCCCATATACTCCCGCTACATGTAGATACTCCCCTACCTGTTCTCAATACACCTTAGAAGCATTAAAAAAACACGGTTTATTTAAAGGTGGGTGGATGGCGACCAAACGTATTTTCAGTTGCAACCCTTGGGGTGGAAAAGGGTATGATCCCGTTCCCTAAATAAAGTTCAAGTTCAAAACTCAAATTCAAGTTCAAGTTCAAGTTCAAGTCAAAACACAAATAAGAAGATTTCTTGAATAAAAAATTTATAATATAGTAACTCAAGACCTTTGTTTATCCTAAACTTCACATTTCTATTCCCATTCATTTTTTCTCTTTTCTCAATTCTCATCTCTTTTATCTCATATCTATCTTCTCTATTCTATTCTCTGTTTTCTATTCTCTAATTTCCATTCACTCAACCCTCTCTTTTAACGAATGCAAAACCGATTTTCCATTTCTAAAGCCTAGGGAGATTTCTATTTTATTATCTTAGCCTTTCAAAATTCAACACATGCATTTTTTAGGAATTACTTGGAATCCGAACGAGACTCTTTTCAACATCGGATTCATACAAATAAAGTACTACAATCTTCTTTGGATAACCGCCTTTGCTTTAGGTTGGTTTATCATGAAAAAGATATTCCTCAACGAGAAAAAATCTGTCGAGCAACTAGACTCCCTTTTCATATACACGGTTTTAAGCACCATGTTAGGTGCCAGATTAGGGCATGTTTTCTTTTATGATTGGGCTTACTACTCTAACCATCTTGTAGAAATATTAATTCCCGTTCGCGAAAGTGATTCAGGTAATTTATTATTCGGATTAATAAACGGCTATGAATTTACAGGTTTCACAGGTTTAGCTAGTCACGGTGCCACAATCGGTATTATTATCGGTACATATTTATACACTAGAAAATTCCCTGAATTTAAAATGCTCTGGATATTTGATCGAATGGTAATACCTGTTGCTATTGGTTGTTTTTGTGTACGTTTAGGAAACTTTTTCAATTCTGAAATCAATGGTAAAATTGTAGATGAAAATTTCATATTCGCTACCAAATTCATACGGGATTCAGACGACTTGCATCCATCAAAAGCATTGGGCATTACACAAGAAAAAACTTTAAATGCCGCATATGCCGCAATTGAGAACAATCCGCAATTTTCTCAATATTTAGCTGAGATTCCTTACCGTCACCCGGCACAATTATACGAAGGGGTAGGCTATATTTTAATATTTGTTTTACTTTACTTCCTATACTGGAAAACTGACAAAAAGAACAAACCAGGGTATTTATTCGGACTATTTTTTGTGTTACTATGGACTGTTCGTTTCTTAGTAGAATTCGTAAAGAAAAGCCAAGGCGGATTCGAAGAATCTTTAGGGTTACTATCAACCGGTCAATGGTTGAGTATACCTTTCATATTAGTCGGATTCTATTTCATGTTCAGAAAAACTAAAACTGCCTAATATTGAAGACGATATATAAAAATTCGGTTATTTTAATGGTTGTAGCACTGCTATGCTTTTCTTGTAAAGAAGAGTCCAAAAAAACTATCGCTACACAAAGTATAGATTTCACTCATGAAGGAGACTTATCTATCTTTTTAAATTCAAGTGACACTGTAAAAACCAAATTCAATATTGAATTTGCAGAAACTGATTACGAGACCCAAACCGGACTCATGTACCGAAAGGGTATGGATAATAATCAAGGTATGCTATTCATTTTTCCTGATGAGAGAATGCATTCTTTTTACATGAAGAATACAGAATTTCCATTAGATATTATTTACATAAAAGAAGATTTGAAGATTGCTAGTTTTCAAGAAAATGCACAGCCACTAAACGAATCTGGGCTTTCTTCATTGGTACCCATTAAATATGTTTTAGAAGTTAATGGAGGTTTATCACAAGAATTGGGGCTATCTATTGGCGACAGCATTAGCTTTACCAGAAAATAGATTACCTGCTTTTTATATTTTATAGCAACCTAATGCCAGAATACGTATTATTTAACGAAGAATCTGAACGATTGCTTTTTAAAAAAGTACAACCATCAGATTTTGAGAGCTGGCTACCTTTTCATGAAGAACCATTAAGCAGCCAATTCTGGTCAGGGTTACCATCAGACCCAAAAGAAGCCTGCCAACAACAATTCTACAGAATATTCGAGCGCTATAATGACAACTTGGGCGGCATGAATGCATTGTACTTAAAAGGCACTAATACTTTAGTGGGCCTTTGCGGTCTATTAATTCAAGAAGTAGATGGTAAAAAAGAATTGGAAATAGGCTATTCAATACTCCCAAAGTACTGGCGGCAAGGTTTTGCGTTTGAAGCAGCCCAAAAATGTAAACAAGTAGCTTTTGCAAAAAAATGGGCAACCAGTTTAATTTCTATCATACAAGTTGACAATATTCCTTCGCAGAAAACAGCATTAAAAAATGGTATGTTTTTAGATTTTACAACCACCTACCACAACAATACAGTTCATATTTTTAGAATAAGTGCATCATGAAACATTGGGTAATTTATTTAGATAACAATTCTGATAAAAAAGGCTTCTTGAAAGATATTCAGAAAGGGCAATTACCTCAAGAGCTTCAAGATTACAAACATAAAATTGGAAGGTTTTTTTCTGCTTTCACCTTAGAAGAATTAATTGATGAAGAAGATAAGCATGATAAAAAAATCATTAGTTCTGATCATCAAGCGCTAGAAACTATGTCTAGTGGAGAGCAAAAAAGAGCCCTACTACATTACTTGCTGAAAGAAAATCCCGATTATGTTATTCTAGATAACCCTTTTGATAATTTAGATATCGCTTTTCAAGAAGAATTAAAAACGATACTAAAAGATCACTCTAAACACATTTCATTTATTCAATTAGCAAGTCGCAAGTCAGACACGTTATCGTTCATAAATTGTTATGGCAGGCTAAATAAGAATATGTTCACCATCGTCAAGAATACATCTTCAAATGATAATAACATAACTAGCACTTTCAATGCAGTACGTATTCCGCAATCCATCACGACATACTCAAATATTGAATCTCCGCTAATCGATTTTAAAAACGTCAGTATATCCTACGGAAGTAAAAAAATATTAAATGCTATTAATTGGACCGTGAAAAAAGGTGATTTTTGGCAATTATCGGGCGCCAACGGAAGCGGTAAATCAACTATGCTTTCTATGATATTTGGAGACAACCCGAAAGCATACGGTCAAGAAATTTATTTATTCGGTAATAAAAAAGGTAGTGGAGAGAGCGTTTGGGATATAAAACAGAAAATAGGCTACTATGCCCCTGCAATGACGCTTAAGTTCAATGGCAGACATTCTATAGAGCATATGCTCATTTCTGGTTTAAATGATTCCGTAGGGCTTTATACCATCCCGACAGAGTTGCAAAAGAGAATCATTAAACAATGGTTACTCTTATTAGATCTTTATCCTATTAAAAATAGATATTTCAATACCCTTTCAACAGGTCAACAACGATTGGTAATGACAGCACGTGCCATGGTCAAAAGACCACCTATTTTAATTTTAGATGAGCCTACTGCAGGTATGGACGATGATTCTGCTGCGCTTTTGGTTTCGTTAGTAAATAAGTTTGCAAAAGAAACTGATACTGCTATAATATTCGTTTCGCATAGAAAAGAAAAAGGTCTACAACCAGAACGGATTTTAGACCTTATACCCAGTGCAAATGGTTCATCGGGAATTATTAAATAATCGTAAACCTTTTTAAAACAAAAAAGCCGTTCATTGCTGAACGGCTTTCTCTATTTGAGTTAGTTGTATTATCTACTCTTCTTTAACTACCCCGCCAGAAGTAATTTTCTTGCTCAATGCATCGAACATTACAGGAGTTGCAATAAATACAGATGAATATGTACCCACAACAACACCTACGATCATTGCGAACATGAATCCTCTTAATGACTCTCCACCAAATATGAAAATAGCCAATAATACTACCAAGGTAGTTAATGAAGTATTCAACGTTCTACTTAGTGTACTGTTAATCGCATAGTTGATGTTAGAACCGCCTTTCCAGCCACGTTCTGTCAAAGTCTCACGAATACGGTCAAACACAACCACAGTATCATTCAACGAGTACCCAATTACGGTTAGTATCGCAGCAATAAATGCTTGATCAATTTCCATGCTAAAAGGCATTAGTTTACCGAATATTGAGAATACACCAAGTACGATCAATACATCATGGAATACTGCAGTTACAGCACCCAATGAGAATTGCCATCTTCTAAATCTTAATAAGATATAAACGAATACTACAAGTAATGACCCTAAAATAGCCAGGAAAGCATTATTTTTAATATCATCTGCAATAGTAGGACCAACCTTTGAAGATTTCATAATACCAAAAGTCTCATCATCTATACCTCCAAGTACAAAAGCATCTTTAGATATACCATCTGGCAAGTACTTTTGAAGCGAGGTGTATAATTTATCTTGAATTTCAGTATCTACTTCGATACCTTCAACATCTACCTTATAAGGTGTTGTAATCCTTACTTGGTTAGATTCACCATAAGTCTTCACATTAGTGCCGCTACCAAATACAGTATTTAATTCTGAAGATATTTCCGAAGGATTAACAGGTTGCTCAAAACGAACCGTATAAGAACGACCCCCTACGAAATCTACCCCCTGTTGTAAGCCTGGACCAAAGAACAACGATGCTAGCCCTACGGAAATTAAAATTCCGGATATTACATAAGCAATCTTTCTTTTCGCTAAGAAATCAACATTGATACCTTTAAAAAGGTTTTTCGTGATACCTGTTGAGAAATCTAAGCTTCTACCTTTTCCTCCAACATACCAATCAATTAACAAACGTGTAATGAATATTGCAGTAAATAAAGATGTTACAATACCGATAAGTAATGTAGTTGCGAAACCTTTTATTGGACCTGAACCAAATATGAATAGGATAATCGCCGTTAAACCTGTAGTAATGTTCGCATCTAAAATAGAAGACAATGCATTACCAAAACCATCAGCAACAGCTTGACTCTTGCCCTTACCTTTTGCTAATTCCTCTTTAATACGTTCAAAAATCAGTACGTTGGCATCAACCGACATACCCAGTGTTAAAACGATACCGGCAATACCAGGTAAAGTTAACACCGCATTTAAACTAGTTAAGACACCAAATATCAATAAGATGTTCAACATTAATGCGATATCAGCAAATACACCTGCTTTACCATAATAACTAATCATCCATAAAAGAACAATAACAAAAGCAATTAAGAATGACATAAAACCACTATCAATAGCTTCTTGACCTAATGACGGACCAACAATTTCTGATGCAATGATTTCTGCAGAAGCAGGAAGTTTACCAGCTCTAAGCACGTTAGAAATATCTTTTGTTTCGTTTACTGTAAAGTCACCCGTAATTTCTGAACGACCACCAGATATAGGACCTGAAGAAACACCAGGAGCAGTATACACCTTATTATCTAAAACAATCGCAATACCAGTCTGGTTTGTATAAGCATCACCAGTTAATTTTTCCCATTCTTTAGCACCTTTAGTATTCATGGTCATAGAAACAGCAGGCTTGCTGAACTGATCGAAATCGGCTCTTGCATCACTTACTACATCACCACTAATTCTAGGCGTACCATCGCGGTTAGATTTTAAAGCATATAAATCGATAACTTCAGTTTCTTCAGCCGATGGTCTTTCCCATACAAACTTGGTAAACTGGATATCAGCAGGCAATAATCTTCTAATTTCTGGCATTCTTAAATAAGCACCAATTGTAGCCGTATCTTTAATAGCTGCACGAAACATGGCGTTGCTACCTGGGTTAGCAGGAATTAACAATTCGTATAGCGGATTTACTTGTGTAGCTAAATCTAAAGAATCAGCAGAAACATCAGATAATAAAGAATCTAACTCAGTCTCTGCTTTAATTTGTTCTGGTTGCTTAACCTCAACAATCGTTTTTAATTTCTCATTTGCTTGAATAAGGAAGGTACTAAAGCTTGTATTGCTCTGCTTGTACGTTTCCCAAAATTCTAATTGAGCAGTGCTTGATAGTAAGTCTTGTGCACGAGCGATATCTCTAGCACCTGGCAATTCAACTAAAATACGACCTGAATTACCTACTCTTTGTATGTTAGGTTGTGTAACACCAAAACCATCGATACGTTCTCTTAATACCTCAAAAGCAGAAACAATAGACTCATCTATTTTTCTATTGATAATAGGCTTAACCTCATCATCAGACATTTGAAAGTTGATTTCATCACTAAGACCTTTATTAGCGAAGATATCTGGTGAAGCTAGTTTAGTTTCCCCTTTTATTTTATCGAAAGCCTCAAAGAACAAATCGATATACGTATCATCACTATTTTTAGAAGCAGCATCTGCATCAGCTAAAGCCTTGTTGAAAACTGGACTTTTGGTGTTATTCGCTAATCCTTTCAGGATATCCTTAATAGAGATTTGCAATGTAACGTTGATACCACCTTCAAGGTCAAGACCTTTGTTCAGTTCTTTCTTTTTAGCTTCATTATAATCGGTAAAGCCAAAAATTGGATTGCTCCCAATAGAATCAAGATAGCTTGCCGCCACCAATTCTCTTTTTGCTACATAACCTTCTTCTGATTCAGATATACGGCTCGTAGCGAAATTATTCGCTTCTTTCTCTACTTTACTTGTAATGAAAGTATAGGATAGCTGGTAAATACTAACTAACCCAAATAATAAAGCAAAAAGCTTTATAAGTCCCTTGTTTTGCATTTGTAATAATTTAATTTATGTTGATTATTATTTTGAATATTTTTAAAATCTAAGGCAAATAACGTCTACGTATAGTAGATACGTTGCTTAGAAATATTTTTGAATGGAATTAGCTATTCCCATATACATAAGGGCCTGCCCTTACTTCTGGTATTGTTCGTGAAGTATTATCTATTGCTATTGCAATAGTTCTATTGATCTTATAAGCGGTATCTACAATTGCATCTTGCTCAAAAAGTATGTTTTCACTAAACGGCAAAACTACCGGATTAGAAAACGTTTTAGCATCATGCTTTTGAGGTAAAACGAGCGTTGCTTTTATGGTAACACCATTTTCAGCTTGCTGATGAAGGTCTGATACTACTAAATTATATTTCTCTGGTAATTGTTCTTTTGGATAATCTGACGGAAGTTCTTCTTCATTCGCTAATGATAGCTGGTTTTCTTGAGAAAGAAACTTCTTAACACTATCAGCATCAACATCACTATAATAACGGATGCTTAATTGCCTACCATCATTTTCAATAATTTGAACAGCATCAACACCTAAGACTTCTAGTTTCTTGGTAATAACCGCCAAAATTTCATCATGAGCAGTTTCTGAAGCTAATTCTACATCTGCAAATTGTAATAAAATTTGTTGATTAGAAGCTTTCTTTTGCTCTTGACATAGCCCCAATAAGGCTAGAATAATAAATAAAGTACTTACGCACCATTTTGCATTCATGCGGCAAATATAAAAAGAAAGATTATTCTAGGTGGTATAATTTTTACAATATATGATTCTAATGCTTACCTTATTATAATAAGAAAGCCTTTATAGTTCAACTATAAAGGCTTCTCTTATATTTATGCGTGTATGAATTACAGCTCTAAAAGTCCGTTTGTTTTAGTAACACCTTCGGCACTTTCTTTCATTTTAGCTTTTTCGGCATCACTTAGAGGAATATCAATAATCTTTTCGATACCATTTTTCCCTAAAATTACCGGTACACCGATACAGATATCTTTTAATCCGTATTCACCATCTAACATCGTTGAACATGGAAACATTTTCTTTTGATCACAAGCAATAGCCTGAACCATAGAAGAAACTGCCGCACCTGGCGCGTACCAAGCGCTAGTACCTAATAGTTTAGTTAATGTGGCACCACCTACTTTAGTATCATCTGCCACTTGTTGTAATCTATCTTCAGACAAGAATTCTGAAACACGAATACTGTTTCTAGTTGCGTGAGATGTTAATGGCACCATACCAGTATCACTATGACCACCGATTACCATACCGTCGATATCAGAAATAGGAGCTTCCATAGCTTCTGCTAAACGGTACTTAAAACGAGCGCTATCTAAAGCACCACCCATACCAATAATTCTATTTTTAGGAATACCAGTAGTTTTATGTACCAAATACGTCATCGTATCCATTGGGTTACTTACTACTATAATGATAACATTTGGTGAATGCTTTAAAAGGTTGCTTGATACCGTTTTTACGATACCAGCATTTATACCTATTAATTCTTCTCTAGTCATTCCTGGTTTTCTTGGAATACCAGAAGTAATTACAGCAATATGGCTATCAGCAGTTTTGGCATAATCATTTGTACTACCTGAAATCTTAGTATCAAACCCCATCAATGATGCAGTCTGCATCAGATCCATAGCCTTACCTTCAGCATAACCTTCTTTAATATCTAAAATAACCACTTCTGATGCAAAATCTTTAATGGCAATGTACTCTGCACAACTAGCACCTACTGCACCAGCACCTACAACTGTAACTTTCATTTATTCTTATTTTATGAATTATTATATATAAAATGGAACACCCACCTTATGTGTATTGAATTTTCAATCCAAAAATAGGTATTTATTGACAAATTATGCTATTGAAGTATTGATTTAATTACTTTGAAAAAGCCTTAAAAACGTCGATGAAATGCAGACATTGTTAAAAAAAATTGCGCTTTAACGAAGATATCGTGAATTAGTTACCATACATCGAATTAAAGTAATAACCCATTATTAGTCACGTTAAATACTGTGGATCCCAAATCCAAAATTAAATTAACCTACTTATGACTAAGAAGTTCCTCTCTTTGTTGGCGATATGCGCCATAGTGTTTCTTGCAAACTGTTCTAGAATAGAACAGAATACCGACCCCATTATTGGGATATGGTCTCAATCTAATACTATTACAACAGAAAATTCTGCTAAACAAACCGTACGTAAAGAATGGATTTTCAATGACGTGTTCTTAGGAAGATACCATGAAATTGACGGCAATACCATTACCTTAAAAACAGATTTCAACTGGTCCAAGCAAGACGATATTTATACTGTAGAGTATAAAGGTCTTGAAGGCAAGCCCAACAATGTAATTACCATTAAAGCTACTGAAGATGGATTCTATCTTCTAAAGAAAGATGGTGAAACATTGGCAATAAGGGAATAAATGATTTTAACAGGGCCATGGGAAAAAGGCTGTCCGGAGGGATCTGGGCAGTCTTTTTTATACCCATTGTCGTTCCCTAATAACAATTGAAAAGATTTTTATTACAGTTACCTACGCTTATTTAAAGCACAAAAAAGTCCGATTGAATCTTAACTGATCAATCGGACTTTATCTTATTAAAAGATATTCTTATCTAAACCCAAAGTTAATACCCACTGTAGCGGTATTAAACTCTCCTAAATTGTATTCAGCATTCAATCTAAAGAAACCTAACTTAAGTTTGGTACCTATGGTTCCTGTCACTCCGCTTACCTTTTTGGTAATAGAGAAAGGATCTTCATATGTCTCAGAAGCAAAAGGACCACCAGTTACTCTATACGTACCTAATACATCTGTAACCGATTTACCGGTAATATAATTAACACCTCCATAAAAATTAATAATAGGCAATTTTGTAGATACTACGGCACCAAATACCCAACTGCTAATCTCTGCCTCTATTCTTTGATTTTCTCCGTCTATTAAATTTGCCTCAGTTAAATCGTAATCACCGTTAATATTGGTGTAGCCTATTACAGCAGAAATAGCCACAGGTAAAATTTTATCTGCAGGTAATAATTTGGTAAAATCGTGTTGTATACCAACACCGAACAAACCGATTGACGCATCTTCGTAAGCTATTTTTGGCAGAAATCTTGCCTTTACCTCTGTACCCTTAAACAAACCCACACTTGCCTGCACATAACCTGAAGGCACAAAATCGACACCTTCACCAGATAGTCCTGATGGCAATTCAAAAGTCTCACGTACCGTTACTCCCAAAACCTCGCCTTCTACAAACACTTCTGTACCAGAAATATCGCCTAAAGCAGTTGAAACCGCTCTTGCCACACCGGGGTTATCCACAAAATCTAAATTTTGATAATCGTTAGGGTCCAAGATAAAAGTCTTCTTATCCTCTTTATTCTTAAATCCTGTAATATTACCTATAATCGAAATTTCAAATCCGCCTAGAGGTTTTGCATCTGCGGTATTATACCAGCCAGTAGACATGCTATAAACTACACTTTCAGAAAGCGGAGCCATATAATCTGTGGTAAATGTTTCTGCATCTTCAACACCTGCCGAAAGCACATTATTAAAATCTGCTTGAGCAGAAGCTGTCAAGCACGTACCAATAAAAATGGTAGTCAATAGATTTTTCATATTTCTAATTTTACCTAAAACTAAAAAACCTGCGCTGTAGGCGCAGGTTTTTGTTGTGTAAATAGTATTTTCTATGTGTCAATGTTCGCATAAACAGCATTTTTCTCAATAAATTCTCTTCTAGGCGGTACTTCATCGCCCATAAGCATTGAGAAAACACGATCTGTTTCGGTTGCGTTTTCAATAATAATTTGTCTTAAAGTTCTAAATTCAGGATTCATTGTAGTATCCCACAATTGCGAAGCGTTCATTTCCCCAAGACCTTTGTATCGTTGAATACTAACACCACCACTGTAGCTATCAGCAATTTCATCACGCTCTTTATCACTCCATGCATATTGCTTTCTCTGACCTTTTTTAACTAAGTATAAAGGCGGAGTAGCGATATAAACATGACCGCTTTCTACAAGCTCCCTCATGTATCTGAAGAAGAAGGTTAAGATTAATGTTTCAATATGACTACCATCGACATCGGCATCACACATGATGACTACCTTATGATATCTTAATTTAGAAATATTTAATGCCTTACTATCTTCTTCGGTACCTATGGTAACACCCAAAGCAGTATACATATTCTTGATTTCCTCGTTTTCAAAAACCTTGTGCTGCATGGCTTTTTCAACGTTCAATATCTTACCTCTTAATGGCAGAATAGCTTGAAAATTACGGTCACGACCCATTTTGGCTGTACCACCTGCCGAATCACCCTCGACAAGAAAAATTTCACATTTTTCAGGATCCTGTTCTGAACAATCTGATAGTTTACCAGGTAAACCACCACCGCTCATTACATTCTTACGCTGAACCATTTCACGCGCTTTAGAAGCTGCATGTCTAGCTTGAGCGGCAAGTATTACTTTTTGAACGATAATTTTAGCATCGTCTGGATGCTCTTCAAGATAATTCGTTAACATTTCTGAAACTGCCTGACTAACAGCTGCAGAAACCTCGCGGTTACCTAATTTTGTTTTCGTTTGACCTTCGAACTGGGGCTCTTGTACTTTTACAGAAACAATAGCCGTTAAACCTTCACGGAAATCATCACCTTGTATTTCGAACTTCAATTTATCCAACATACCTGAAGCATCGGCATATTTCTTTAAAGTTGAGGTTAAACCTCTTCTAAATCCAGATAAATGCGTACCACCTTCGTGAGTGTTAATATTGTTTACATAAGAATGAAGATTCTCTGTATAACTTGTATTATAAATCATTGCTACTTCAACAGGGATGTCGTTCTTCTCCCCTTCCATAGAAATCACCTCTTTTATCAAAGATTCACGATTACCGTCTAAGAATTTAACAAATTCTTTTAGACCTTCGGTAGAAACGAATGTTTCACCAACAAATTCACCTTTTTCGTCTTTTTGACGCAAATCGGTAATAGTAATGGTCACCCCTTTATTCAAAAAGGAAAGCTCACGCATTCTATTTGCTAAAGTTTCGTAGCTATATTCTATTGTTTGTTGAAATATGGTTTCATCTGGATGAAAAGTTACCTCAGTACCTCTTTCCGTAGTTTCACCAATGCGTTTAACAGGATAAAGTGCCTTACCTCTAGAGTATTCTTGCTGCCAAATAACACCATCTTTAAATACCTTTGCAGATAAATGATCCGAAAGTGCGTTGACACAAGAAACACCTACACCGTGAAGACCCCCAGAAACTTTATAAGAATCTTTATCGAACTTACCACCCGCACCAATTTTGGTCATTACAACCTGTAGGGCAGACACACCTTCTTTCTTGTGAAGATCGACAGGAATACCCCTACCATTATCTCTGGTAGTTACAGAATTATCTTCGTTTATAATTACGCTTATGGTGTCGCAATGCCCACCCATAGCCTCATCAATTGAGTTATCGACTACTTCATATACCAAATGGTGCAAACCACGGACCCCAACATCACCTATATACATGGATGGACGCATACGTACGTGCTCCATACCCTCTAAAGCCTGAATACTATCTGCCGAGTAATTTTTCTTATTTGCTTCTTCGCTCATAAAATTAAGGTTGTTTTACTTCAAATTTTGCAATCTTACAAATATACGCAATACCCCATGAAATATAGTCTTTCTAGCAATTGCATAGCGTAAGTTATCAACAATGATTGTGGAAAATTAGGAGATTTACCTAAAAATGTAAAATAGGCATAACAATTGATACCCCATTTCATTTAATACCAAATTCAATTGCTCCTTTTTGGTTAAAATATTTGCCGAAAGTAAATTTAAAAAGTCATCTACTTGCAGTCCCAATTTCTCAAAAACAGACTATTTATTAGAACATTCTTAACATTTGCAGGGTAGAATTAACTGCATTAAAAGCAATGTGTGCGCTATCGATGAATTCTAGCTTTTATTAAGATTTCATTTACATATGACTTTTAACTTAGCTATATAATCTTAAAACAATATATCATGAATGAAGATCAATTTAAAGGGAAATGGAATATAGCAAAAGGGAAGCTTAAACAACAATATGCAGACCTTACAGATGACGACCTAACATACGCTGAAGGTAAATCTGATGAGTTATTAGGTAGAATTCAAGAAAAGACCGGAGAGTCTAAAGAGAAATTAAAGAAAATGATAAACGATTTATAGTTTATCTAAAATTTAAAAAAAGTAACCCCGTCTATTTTATAGACGGGGTTTTTACAATAGATAAAATGACTAATTCAAACCCTATTGTTTAACGTATGCTTCACTGTGTACATTAGCAATTGCTCTACCAGAAGGGTCATTCATATTCTTAAATGCCTCATCCCATTCTAAAGCTATAGCTGTACTACAAGCTACACTTGCTTCTTGCGGTACGCTCAATGCTGCAGCATCACTAGGAAAATGCCCTTCAAATATTGTTCTATAATAATACTCTTCTTTGTTTAATGGTGTATTGATAGGAAAACGGAACGCCGCATTCTTTATTTGCTCGTCGGTAATCTCGTTGTTTACCAATTCTTTTAAGGTATCGATCCAACTATACCCAACTCCATCACTAAATTGTTCTTTTTGTCTCCAAGCTACACTTTCCGGAATCATATCTTCAAACGCCTTACGAACTACCCATTTTTCCATACGTTCGCCGTTGATCATTTTATCTTTAGGGTTGATGCGCATAGCAACATCCATAAATTCTTTATCTAAAAATGGTACACGTCCTTCAATTCCCCAAGCAGCTAAACTTTTATTAGCTCTTAAACAATCGTACATATGCAACTTATTTAATTTACGTACAGTTTCTTCATGAAACTCTTGTGCATTTGGGGCTTTATGAAAATACAAGTAACCTCCGAACAGCTCATCTGCTCCTTCACCAGACAATACCATTTTAATACCCATCGATTTGATTACTCTTGCCATTAAATACATAGGCGTAGAAGAACGGATTGTGGTAATATCATACGTTTCTATGTTATAAATAACATCTTTAATAGCATCTAAACCTTCTTGTATAGTAAACTTGATCTCGTGGTGTATGGTACCTATATGATCAGCAACTTTTTTAGCCGCTGCCAAATCTGGTGATCCTTCTAAACCAACAGAGAAACTATGTAGTTGTGGGTACCAAGCATCGGTAGTATCGCCACTTTCGATTCTTTTCTGAGCGTATTTTTTAGCGATAGCAGATGTTACTGAAGAATCTAAACCGCCTGATAACAATACACCATAAGGTACATCAGACATTAACTGTCTGTGAACTGCAGCTTCTAATGCTACTTTAATTTCTTGTATACTGGTAGCGTTATCTTTAACCGCATCATACTCCATCCAATCTCTAGAATACCATTTTTTGAATTGGCCATCAGAACTATGTAAATAATGACCTGGAGGAAATAATTCTATTTTAGTACACGTACCTTCTAAAGCTTTCAATTCTGATGCCACATAGAACGTTCCGTTTTTATCCCACCCTATGTATAATGGAATAATACCCATATGATCACGTGCTATAAAATATTCATCTTTTTCAGCATCATAAATAGTAAAACCGAAAATACCGTTCATCTCATCTAAGAAATCAACTCCTTTTTCTTGGTACAAAGCCAATATTACTTCACAGTCAGACTCCGTCTTAAAATCGTATCTACCTTCAAACTGCTTACGTAATTCTCTATGATTATATATTTCACCATTGGCCGCTAATACCAATTTACCATTCGGACTCAATAATGGTTGTTTACCAGAAGCTGGATCTACAATAGCCAAACGCTCATGCGCCAATATGGCTTTATCATCTGCATAGATACCACTCCAATCTGGACCTCTATGTCTTATTTTCTTCGACATTTCTAAAAGTTGAGGTCTAAGTACCTCAGTACTTTCCTTAACATCAAATGCACATACTATTCCACACATAATCTAATTATTATATCAATTCGAATACAAATATCATTTTATTGTTTCAATTAACAAACACATATGTACATTCTGCTTACAAATTATAATCATAAAATGTGTTTCATATTCTATTTGACATATATAGCATCTAATTCATGTTTAAAACGTGATGAAATGTAACAATCAAAAATTTAACTACCTTTTAGTAATAGTACTGTAAGGAACTGCTTAGTTTTATGACCTAGAAAACCAAAACAATGATTATGAAAAAAGTATTTACACTTGCAACACTAATGTTCGCCTTAGTTTTAACGACTTCGGTATCGGCTCAAGACTTTTCTGGAATCGACAAAAGCCCTATGGATATGGCTGCTTACCCTACAGATTACAAAGTATCTGAAAAGGCAGTTCGTATTATTTACGGAAGACCACAATTAAAAGGTCGTTCTATGGAAGAATTAGCTCCAACAGGAAAAGTATGGAGAACTGGTGCTAACGAAGCTCCTGAAATTACATTTTACAAAGATGTTATGTTCGGAGGTAAAGCTGTTAAAGCCGGAACCTATTCTTTATTCACTATACCTGGTGCTGATGAGTGGACAGTTATCTTGAACAAAAAATTGAACCAATGGGGTTCTTATTTCTATGACGAAGCTTCTGATGTGGCTCGCGTAACGGTACCTAATGGAACTGATGCTGCGTCTCTTGAAGAATTTTCAATCGCCTTCAAAGATCTTAACGGTGGTACTCAACTAGTAATGGGTTGGGACAAAACAAGAGTTGCAGTTCCAATTACTATGTAACTCGAAACACAACATATTAAAAAAAGCCTCGGTCAATGACCGAGGCTTTTTTTTGACCTTTTTTCTTTTATCGAACTACGCCGTTTACAAAAGTCTGCTCTGCACGGATTGTCGGTATTTCTTCGACTGGTACTGTCATCATATCTTTATCATAAATGACAAAATCAGCGACCTTACCTGGTTCTATACTTCCTTTTTCGTTTTCTTCAAAATTAGAGTACGCTGCCCAAATGGTCATTCCTTTTAAGGTTTCTTCTCTAGACAAAGCCTCTTCCATTTGAAAACCTCCTTTTGGGTATCCGCTTGTATCTTGTCTCGCTACTGCTGCATAGAATGTCAAAAACGGACTCACATCTTCCACCGGAAAATCGGTGCCTAGTGCAATTGTCCCTGCTTTCTTTAATAATGTTTTGTAGGCATAAGCCCCTTTTACTCTATCCCCTAAACGATCTTCTGCCCAATACATATCGCTTGTTGCGTGTGTAGGTTGTACTGACGGGATAATACCATCTTCAAAATAATCGAAATCACCCTCGGTCAATACTTGGGCATGTTCAATTTTCCAGCGTCTATCAGATTTACCTTGTAGCACATTTTTATAAGCTCTTAATACGGCAATATTAGCGGAGTCGCCAATAGCATGTGTATTCATTTGATATTCTGAATTCGCCAGTTTTTTAGCCAAAGCTTCAATATCTGCAACGGGAGTAATCATAGCCCCGAAATGCCCTGGCAAGTCACTATATTCTTCTTTTAAAGCAGCTCCTCTAGAACCTAATGCTCCGTCGCCATATACTTTTACCGATCGCACATTCAATCGATCTGTTTTTATAGGTCCTTTATTTATAAAGTAATCTACATCTTCTTTATTGTTGCTCACCATGGCGTAAATTCTAATAGATAATTCACCTGCCTGCTGTAAGCTATCGATTAGCTCAATAGTACTTCTATCTAACCCTGCATCATTTACGGTTGTTAATCCGTGGTTCAGGCTAATTCTTTCTGCATCTTTTAACGCCCTAATTTTATCATCTAGAGATGGTGCTGGCATTATACTATCTATAAGTGACATTGGGTTATCGACTAAAATACCTGTAATACCAGAATAGCCATTTTCCCATTTTTTTACAATTTCACCACCTTCAACCTTAGTGCTCCAGTCGATACCAGCCATATCCAAAGCTTTCTGATTCACCAAATATGCATGACCATCTACGCGCTCTAAAGCTACCGGTATATCAGGAAAAATAGTATCTAATTGTGCTTTTGTCGGAAATTCTTTTACTTCCCAATCATTCTGATCCCAACCTCTACCTCTAACAAAAGACTTTGGGTTGGCAGTATGAAAAGCTCTTACGCGCTCCAATACCTCTTCAAAACTTGTAGTCCCAACTAAATCTACTATTTGCTGGGTAAGTCCTAATCCGTAAAAATGGCAATGTGCATCTATTAAACCAGGGGTAATAGCTCTACCATCGGCATCAATTAATTGGTCTGAAGTATATTTATCACGAATTTCATCTGTAGTACCTACAGCAATAAATTTACCATCTTGAACTGCAAAAGCCTGCGCTTCAGAAAAAGAATCATCTACAGTATAGACTTTGGCATTTACGATTACAAGGTCGACTTTCTCTTTCATGAGTTCGCAACCAGATAATAATACGAGTAAAATTGGAAGTAGTTTTTTCAAAACAAAAAATAGTTAGTTAGTAAAATTGTCAAACAAGGCTATAAGTGCCTTTTTAAATAATTACTGAAAACTAAGTATTTTTTTGGAAAGATTTAAATCTTTATTCTACAGGTATTTGTCGCTTAGCTAAAACTTCGTTTGAGCCACTTTCAGAATAAGATTCTCCAATCATCTTATCTCCTTCTACTTCAAGAACAAAAGAAATACGATCTATACCTTCTTTATTAATATTAAAATTGATGCGATTATTATCAACCTTTATATCTTGACCATTTAATGACCCCGTTTTTAAGCTAATTACAACTTGGTAGTCATCATTTGGTTTTGAAATAAATATTCGCCCCTTTCTATAAGGTGCATCAGCCTCAGGCATTAAAAATTCCCAAACACCCAAAACAGGATTTTCATCAATTATTTGCTCCTGTTCTACTACATCATATGATGAATTTATCGAACGATTTTCGATAAACGAATTCATAAATAGAACATTTGTAAATAAGACAATTTTTATTAAAACATGGTTAGTGCTCATTTTATAAAGTATTGTTTTATATGCATTAGTAACGATACTAAGATAAAATTATTTTACAAATTGTAAGGTTTTTACTACTATAATTTCTTTTTCGCTACAATCCAACTCGTTATTTTTTCTTCTAATAGTACCAAAGGTAAACTACCTGAGTCTAAAATTTGACTATGAAATTCTCTAATATCAAATTTATCACCTAAGGCTTTTTCTGCCTGCGTTCTTAGTTCTCGAATTTTTAACTGACCAATTTTATACGATAGCGCTTGACCTGGGGTTGCCATATAACGCTCTATTTCAGCAATTATACTTTCTTCAGATTCTGCCTCGTTATCTAAAGAGTATTGAATCGCTTTTTCTCTGCTCCAACCTTTTGCATGAATACCTGTGTCTACTACTAGGCGAATTGCTCTATGCATCTCCATACTCAACATTCCAAAATATTGGTATGGATCTGTGTAAATTCCCAATTCTTTTCCTAAAGATTCTGCATATAACGCCCATCCTTCTACAAAAACACCCATACTTTCAGGATGTAAAAACTCAGGAAGATTCTTATTCTCTTGCTGTAGACTTAATTGAAAGTGATGCCCAGGTATAGCTTCATGCAAAAACAAAGCTTCATCATGCACCATGTTATAACTCTTCACATCAGGAATCGGAACATAGAAAATTCCCGCTCTAGACCCATCTTTCGACCCTGGTACATATTCTGCACTTGCCGATGCTTCTCTAAATGCTTCGGTTCTACGCACATTAAAACCTGCTTTGGGTGTTAACGCAAATAAAGAATCTATTCGTAAAGCAATACGTTCATTAATAACATTAAAACTTTCAATTACTTCTTCTGGTTTTGAAAAAGGCATCAGTTCTTTTTTATTACGTAGAGAATTAAAGAATGATTTCAAGTCTCCTTTAAACCCTATTTCATTTTTAACTGCTTCCATTTCTTTAGAAATACGAGCCACTTCAGACAAGCCCAATTCATGAATTTCATCTGCGGTCATGTTAGTAGTCGTATGCAATTTTATTAAATATTGATACGTTTCTTTTCCATTTGGCAGGTCTAATAGTCCTTCTGTATCTCTACAAGCCGGTAAATACCCCTCGGTCAAGAATTGATTTAATTCTACATATTTAGGCGTCAGTTTTTCTTGAATAAGATCTTCATAATTACTTTGAAGAATATCCATATCAACATCAGACAAGCCATCGGGGAAATTCATTATCGGCTGGTAAAACAGATTTTCTTCAAGCGGAACATCTATAAACGATTGAATCTGTGGTAGCATTTTTAAGGTTAGTACTTTTGGTAACACTACACCTTTGTCCATACCTATTTTCATCTTCTCAATAGACGTATCTAAGAACATTAAATAATCTTCTAACCTACTTAACCAATTATTATAAGCTTCAATGCTCTTAAACGGCTGTACACTTGTGCCACCTGCTAACTGGGCAACATATAAATGCAAAGATTGTATTTGAAAAAGTGGCATTAACTCAAAACTTGGCAAATCGTAGATTGGGGAAGCAACCGTTACTATGGGGTTCATTACACCTTCTAACTTCACAGTACAATCCCACTGCATAACGCGCATGCTCGTATAATCTGCTGCACTAACGTTCGTGGAATCGTATTTACTTAATTCATCTAAAAAATAAGAGTATCGATCTTTTAGATGTAAAATATAATCATCAGAAATGTAATCGGCTATAGTATCATTATATTCTGAAAAGCCAGCTTTAGTAGCCTCTATGGGGTTGATGCTTTTCTTAAACTCATAAAACTCAGTAAAAACCTCAGCAATAGGTTTCGTTGTGGCGATCTGTTCTTCTTTTGAAGATTCTTTACATGAAGTAATAACAGCAACGAATAATAAAAGCCAAAGTGTACGAATCATAGTATTAGAATTTGTACTGAAAAATACAAAAACTGATACTATGGAATGAAGTCTATTATACGGAATTTTAGAAACCGTTTACTTTTTGGATTTGGAATTCGCCTTCTCCTTAATTTTTACGTAAATCAGTTTTTTACGCCCCTTAGAATCTTCTCTTCTTTCAATCTCGAAATGAGGAATGGAATTGATTAGTGGAGTCAGTTTTTGAAATCCGTAATTACGAGAATCGAAATTAGGTTGTTTCTTTTGTAATAAGCTACCAACATCGCCCAAAAAAGCCCAACCATCATCATCGGCAACATCATCGATAGTCGTTGAAATAAAACGTAATGCTTTAGGCGTAATCTTATCGACCGTATTCTTTTCTGCCGGAGTTTTGTCTGTAGCATCTGAAGTTTCTTCTTCTGATCTACCCTTAAGAATTTCTATATAAATGAATTTATCACAAGCTACAATAAACGGATTAGGAGTTTTACGTTCACCAATACCAAATACCTGCATACCTGCTTCTCTTAATCGTGTAGCTAAACGTGTGAAATCGCTATCACTACTAACAATACAGAATCCGTTAACCTTGCCAGCATACAAAACATCCATAGCATCGATAATCATGGCAGAATCGGTTGCATTTTTACCTTGTGTATACCCGTATTGCTGAATAGGTGTAATGGCATTTTCAAGCAGTACATTTTTCCATTTCCCTAAACGCGGGTTGGTCCAATCTCCATAAATACGTTTTATGGTAGGGTTACCATATTTAGCAATCTCCTCCATCATTTCCTTTACATAGGCAGATGGTATATTATCGCCATCTATTAATACTGCTAAATTCAAATCCATTTTGTAGTGTTTTATGTAAAGGTAATTTGATTTCTACTTGAATAGCAAGATGTTAACCGATAAAGTTAAAAATGATTTTTTTACTGTCGATTATCAGCTTTTATAGAACTAATGAACAAAAAACTTGGACTGAATAAACGGTGTTCGAGTGAAATAAATCATTTTAAATCTTCAATATAAATTGCCTGCAAAAAGTATTAATTCATGTTTTTTTAAAAGGTGTATTCCCTCGAAATTTTACAAGCGAACAAGTAAAGTATAGCATCCACTTATTTTATCATTAACTTGTTCATTGAAAAAAAATAAGAACACATGAAGAATAAATTTCCTCTTCCGTTACTACTGATTTTTTTAGCGGTAATTACTTCTTTTTCTAGTTATGCTCAAGAAAAAGAATACTACGAACTAAAAACATACACTATAAAAAATGACACCCAAGAAAAAATGGTCGATGACTATTTAAAAGATGCCTACATGCCTGCCTTAAAAAGAATGGGTATTGAAAATATAGGCGTTTTTAAGGGGAGACCAAACAAGTTTAAGGTCAGTGATAAAATTTATGTATTGATCCCGTTTCAATCTTTGGCTGAATTTGATAAGCTAGAAGCAATGTTGGCGGTAGACAAAACCCATCTTTCGGCTGGCGCTGCATATATACATGCCACACATGATAAAAAACCATATGAAAGAATAAGTTCTATATTGTTACGTGCTTTCCCAGATATGCCTAAAATGAAACCTAGCGAAGTAGAAGGTGAACGCGCTGACAGAGTGTATGAGTTACGAAGTTACGAAGGCCCAACAGAAGCCATGTACAATAGAAAGGTAGACATGTTCAATGAAGGTGGCGAAGTAGAGCTATTTAAAAGTTTAGGGTTCAATGCCGTTTTCTATGCCGATGTCATCTCTGGTGATAAAATGCCCAACCTCATGTATATGACCACTTTTACGAATATGGAAAAACGTGATGCTCTTTGGAAAGACTTTGTTGATTCTGATAAATGGAAAGAAATTTCTGTGATGGATAAATACGTGAACACGGTTAGCCATGCAGATATAGATTTGCTATACCCTACCGAGTATTCTGATTACTAATCGGCTTTACTTAAAATAAATTCTACACGCCGGTTGAGAAATCTACCGGCTTCTGTTTTGTTCCTAGAAATCGGTTTTGAACTACCAAAGCCTTGAGCGGCAATTCTATTTTTTTGAATTCCGTTTTCAGTTAAATAAGCAACCACTTCTGAAGCTCGCCGTGCAGACAATCGATTATTAAAAGAATCTGACCCAACACTATCGGTATGCCCAAATATTTGAATATTTATTTTTAAATTCATTTTTAAATAAGAAAGCAGCGACTCCATTTCTTGCTGGTGGTCCCCTCTTATTTTAGATTTATTAGAATTGAAATAGACATTTTTAAATATGTGCACACTATCCAATTTATATTCTTTAAGTGCTATAACCTCTGAGTTTTGATATGTTGACTTTACATTCGATACTGAAACCATATCCAAATAATAATAAGAACCTTTGGTGATTTTTCTTTTAGTTTGATATTTCTGTGTCCGTTTGTTGTTTTTAAAATTTCCGATGATCATGTAATTTTCCGTACCAGTGGCTTCAAACTCTGTGGTCAGTTTCACCCATTTGATTTCATCGGAATAATATTTGGAATAGGATATTTCCAATTCTTCGGATATTTGACCTTTCATCTTAGAGAAATGCAAACCAGATAACACCTTGGTAGTTTCTACAGCAACCGGAAACTCAGCAAACCGGATGCCAAATTCTTTCACCGCGAAATCTGACCGTTCTGCCAAACTTACATAGAATGAAACAGCGTAACGTTCACCTTTTTTCAATGTTGAACTCAGTCTTGCTTGAATATATTCTCGATAATCGTTGGGTGCGTACATGTAGAAACCAACATACCCCACCCCGAAATCTGCAGGTTGCTTGCCATTGAAATTCTCGGGTGTACCCATGGCAATACTACAACCGTTGAAATAATCGGTAGAGCCCAGTGTAGGCATGTTCCAATCAATTACATCATTTTCAAGATTACCAAGTTTTTCGGGGCAATCAATAAATTTCTCAAAGCTAGGGTTACGTACCAAATTTTGACCAATTGCAAAATAAGGCATACTGAGTATCATTATAATTAAGGTTCCAAAATGTGATATTCTAGTAGACATGTGCTTTATACAGAATCTCTAAAGTACAGAAAACTTATAAAAATGTATTACTGACCTAAATGCAAAAATCCCTCCTCATTACTGAGAAAGGATTTTTGTCTCCAAACAATCTAACCTAAACTTAATCTTTTTAGTTGTTATATAAGTATAATGAAGCAGCAGACATTAAATCATTACTAATTGCTGGTGCTACGTTACCGTTTGCATTCAATGCATCTGAAAAGGCTAGAACTTTACCATTACCAATTTCTGCAATAAATACTGTTTTTGTTTTGTGGTCATATGCTACATCAATAGGGTTACCCATTTCGGTCAATGAACCCGCAACTCTTGTTTGATCAGAAAGTGCTAAAGTTCCGCCATTATCTAAAGCAGCCAATTTACCAGCAAAATCTTGAGTCACTTGAAAGCCGCCATCCGTATTTGCATCTGCAGCATCACCTATATCGGTCATTACCAATACGTCATCTGCCTCGCTATAATCGATACCATGAGTTCTTACAATACCATCAACTGTAATTCTTTTAGTTGGTGTAATCGCACCATCCGCAGAAAAGGCAGTTAAGAAATTATCATACACAGCCAAATCACTTGTAGAATCTACAACAGCTAATAACGTGTTACCCATAAAGGTGATTCCCCATGTGTTAAAGCCAGCATCAAAAGTATTTAACAAACTAAAGCTAGAACCATTGTATTCATATACGTAAAACTTATTTTCTGTATTACTTGAAACTACCACCTTGTTACCAAAAACAGCAATCTCGCGAGGGCTAGCCAATTCGGCACCACCAGCAAAATCAGCAACGATATTCGCTAAATCTGTAACAGCAGCGAAACTACCGTAGTATTCTAATGCCATACCTGATCTAGAAGCTTGTATTAAGGCATCGTTCATTGCGTTATAGTAAATACCTTCTGTGGCATCTGAACCTGTAGCTATGGTTTTCGTCAAAACTCCCGTACCATTGTATACACTAACATTACCATTTGCAGTGCTTGTTACATAAAGTCTAGTTGCTCTGGCATCGCTAGAATCGCCTGTATTACCATCGGTTTCATCACTACTAAATTGAATAGATGAAGCCATTGCTAAATCTTTATTGAAAGACGGAGTTAAGTTTCCACCAGAACCGATAGAAGTGAATCCTAATACTTTTCCGTTTCCTATTTCAGAAACATACACCGTATTGGTTTCAGAATCATAAGCAACATCAATAGGGTTACCCATTAAGGTCGAAGAACCTGCGACTCTTACTTGCATACCGATCGGTAATAATTCGCCGTCTGACAACGAATCGAATTTAGAAGAGAAATCAGAAATAATGTGAAAACCACCATCGGTATTTGCATCTGCAGCATCACCGATATCGGTCAATACCATAACATCATCAGCACCATCATAAGTAATACCATGTGTTCTTACAATACCTTCAATAGTTACTCTTTTTGATGGTCTTAAAATGCCGTTTACAGCGTTAGAAAGAAAATCATAATACACCGCTAAATCTCCTGTTGTATCAACTACAGCATATAAATCATCGCCTTTAAAAGTAATACCCCAAACTGGGAAAGGAACCTCAACTGTACTGGTAAGTGTAAATCCGCTTCCTGTGTTATCATACACGAAGAATTTGTTCGCACCATTATCGGCGACAACAAAAGAACTGCCGTTTACCGCTAATTCTCTCGGACTCTCCAAATCTGCAGAACCTGTAAAGGCTGCTAAAACTTCAGCTCCATTTACTACAGTACTTACATTAGAGAAAGCTTCTAATTGTAGTGCACTTCTAGAAGCTTGGTAAACTACATCTGCGGTGGCATCATAATAAATACCTTCAGCAGCGGTAGTCGATGTCATTAAGGTAACTAAAGAATCGCCGGTTATACTGTATCTAGAAATACTTCCGTTTTCGTTATTGGTTACAAAAAGATCTGTTCGACGACCTAAAACCGTCATACCTTCTCCGCATGGCTCGCACATAGAACCACCACAGTCAATGCCGGTCTCGTCACCATTCATCTCTCCGTCATCACAAGTGGCTACTGGCGTACCATCTACCATGGCATCATCGTCGTCACTACACGAGGCAAAAAATAATGCTCCCGCTAAAATTGCTAAATAAATTATAGATTTTCTCATAGTATATTCTGGGTTTAATTAGTTGAACCGACCATACCTACGAAGTAAACTAAAGAGGGTTTGGATTTAAATGTTAAAATTAGAATCCAAAAAAATGCCCAAGTATTAGAGGAAACTAATACTTGGGCATTTTAAATATGTTTAAGCTGTATTCTAGAAATCGAACTTATACGTTGCGCCTCCTAAAACTTGAATACCTTGCACTTGAAAATTTGCCCAACGTTGGTAATCGTTATTAGAAAGGTTAGCTCCCTTTATAAAGAAAGACCATTGATCTGTGTAGCGGTACCCGATATGCGCATTGGCATCGAAAAATCCGTCTAACGTAATGATTGTTGCAGGAATTCCATTACCCGGAACCGCTTGAACACCCGTTGGTAAGAAATCTTCTCGCTCACCCACATAAAATAGGTTAACACCTGCATACCACTTTTCACCTATTTGGTAATCCATGAACAGTGATCCTTTTAAATTTGGCAAGTTCCACGCTGGGTTACCGGTTTCGGTACTATAATCATAAATTTCAGCATTTACACCTAAAGTAAAATTACGGTTTACATCAATATTCAATTCTCCGAAAATACCCAAGGTCTTGATATCATCATAAAATACTTGAAACGAATTTCCTAGGTAATACCCGTTAGAATCGCTTCGCGAATCGTTCACAGAATTCAATATAAACAGTGGCTTCCTATTCTCTGCAGCGTACGAACCTTTTAGATTATAGCTCAAATTTGGTAATAACTGACCTTTAAAACCTACATAGGCATTGTATTGACTATCGGTCGGCGCTATGTTCAAAGTCGGTGACACAAACGGATTAGCCTCTACATAATCGTAATAAGAATTTTGTTTCAATTCCCCTGTTACTCCCCCGTAGGCAATTACAGATTCATCTAACAATCTATAAGATGCCGTTACCGCTGGGTAGATATAAAAATTACTTTCGCTATTCTCTAAATCCATACCGTACACTAAATTTACGCCTAGGTTTAATGAAAGGTCATCACGAAGCATTTTTAAAGACGGATTAATACCCGCTTGTAATTGGCTATAATTAATTGGCACAGTATTTACCGAGGCATCGCCCCAATTATTGGTAAAACTACCCCCTACATAATCAGCTTTTACTTTAACATTTAAAGCTTCTTCATTCAAAGGAAACTCAAATCCTGAATTGAAAATAATTCTATTCTCACCAGAGCTTAATGCATCAAAAAATCTACGATATTTTAAATCGACTCTTTTAAAGTAAGCGTCTTCTATATTAATATGACCACCTACTTCGCCCATATAGTAATTTTGGCGTTCGTTAATTCCGCTTAATTCCGTTTCGCTAAACCTACCTGGTTCTACTCCGTACCAATTATATAATTGATGCTGTAGCCCAATTGCAGCTCCCCAATCTAAATCTCGATCACGTTTCGCGTAAGATGCATCTAATTTGGTATCATAAAATGTATCGTTCAGTTCTACACCATTAATACCACCACGAGAAGACAAATGGTTAAAACCAATATCAAAATTCTCATCTCTATTAATGGTTCTACTAGTATAAAATTCACCTAACACATTACCATAAGATCCAGCGCCTAAAGAGGCATACGAATTATACAATACTGGTGGCGGCAGCCTTTCTACCTTAGATGCCGTGCCTTTGTTCGGTGTAAATGTAGATGCCACAGGTACCGAAAAAATACTATAGTTAATAGGTTTCTTCTGTAAGACGATAGAATCGTTCATATTCGGAACCGACTTAATTTTAAAAGCATCTGAAACAGTTGGCGTGTATGCTTTAGTAACCGTTACGGTTTCTGTACCCAAATCTTTTTCCTCTTCTTGAGCAAAAACGACCTGAAAGCCAAGTGTTAAAAATATAAGCGCAAATATATCTTTGTTGTACATAGGTGTTCTTTTTCTGGTGTACGTGAATTTCTTAATTAGGATTAACCGATGAGTTACTTTTCGCCTCTTTCGATTTAATGATTGCAAGCTCTGTTCTTGCCTCTGCAACAATTTCTGGGTATTGACTAAAATTGGTAGTTACACTTTCTAGTATGTATGTTGCCTGGTAAGCATCATTTAATGCATAATAGTTTTTAGCCATCAACACTAAACCTTTACCACCCCATTCTTTATAAGCCGCATAATCTTTAGCCAATTTTTGCACAGCAATATTAGAGTTCTCGTAAGACCCCTCTTTATGCTCAAAATAGGCGTTATAGTATAATGCTTCTGCAGCCGTAGCGCCCGATGCAATTTGTAACACCTGTGCATATGCCGATTTCGCTTTAGCCTCATCATTAGTTGCAATAGCCGACCTAGCGATCATAATATGCGCATCGCTCTTAATTCTGTTGTCAATATTTGAAGTTGCCAATACCTTATCGGCGTATTCTATGGTCTTCGGATAATTCTTTTGTCCGTAATACCCTTTCATTAAGTTAGAGCGCGCAAAAGTTCTGTTCTGCTGAATGTTCGCCTGACTCTCTAATTTTAACAAATATGGTAAAGCAATACCGTAATCATCTTTAGAAATATACACCTCACAAACACGCGTTAATGCTTGTTCTGCATATTCGCTAGTGCTTCTATCGGCAACATACTTGTAATATGGTAAAGCCGATTCTTTTTCTCCTTTTCCAAAGTACAATTGTGCTAAACTAAAATTAGCATCGACCGCATGTAACCCAGTCGGGAATTGTTGAACGTAATTTTTATATCCTTTAATCGCGGCATCAACATTACCTTCTAAATTCTGCTTTTGGGCAGCATCGAAAGTGGCGTTGTCCAATTCAGCATCGGTAACCTCAACAAAATCGAGCGTGCGAACCCACTCTGCATATTCGTTTACCTTACCCATATCTACATAGACCAATTTTGCCGTGGCAACCGCCTGTATCGCCTCTTGTGTTTTTGGAAAATCGCGAACAACCGTTTTAAACTTAGCCAAAGCTGCTTCGTTTCTAGCAGCATTATAATTTACCAATCCCTGTCTCATTAATGCTTGTGGCACCAATGAACTACCTCTATACTCACTGATTAAACGATCGTAACCTTCGAGACCTTTATTTTCTTGCCCTTGGGAAACATAGGTATTTCCTAATTCAAATAAAGCATCATCTTTAAAACTTGATCTTGGGTATTGGTTTACAAATTCTTCTAAGTTTTCTATTTTGCTCGCACCTCTATCCACATAACCATAGCTCATTGCTTTTTGGTAGAATGCATAATCTTTCTCTGGTCCTGTTAATGCCAATGCTTTGTTATACGTTTCGATAGCTGGCCAGTATTTACTGGTTGCGTAATAGCTATCACCTAACCTTAGCAAACCATCATGTAACTTCTCTACTTCTGCATTGCCGTTGGCAGTAAATGCGTTGAAAAAGGTAATGGCATTGTTATAATCTTTCTGTTTAAAATACCCGTATGCCAAGTTGTAATCAATATCTGCATACATTTCTGTATTTTTTGCCGATGTATTACTCTTAAATGCGGTATACCCTTTTACAGCTTCGGCAAAGCGATTAGACAGGTAATCTGATTCCGCTTTCCAATAATTGGCTCTTGCTTTGAATAGCATATCTTCTGCACTGCCCAACGATTTGCCAAAATTCTCTGAAGCGGCATTATAATCACCTTCCATAAAAAGCTCGATACCTCTGTAATAGGCCACTTTTTGATAGACCGATTTACTTGCGTAGTTTTTATTCTCTTCAAGCAACTTCATCGCTCCGGCGAAATTCTTTGACGTTATGTATGAATCTACCAGCAAAGTCTGCATCTCATCTTGGTGCGTGTCTTTTGGGTATGTTTTCAAATAATTGGTAATTACTTGTGGTACTGGCTCATAGGCGTTACCGACTTCGTAACTTAAACGCGCATAATTCAAAAATGCATCTTTCTGTATCTCGGCGCTATAGTCCATTTGAGAAGCATTACGGAAAGCATTTAAAGCTTCCTGCTTTTTATCCAACTTCAAATAACATTCTGCCAAATGATAATATGCATTTTGTGCAACGCTATTGGTACCTCCAATAATTTTATTGAATTGGGCAATGGCATTGGCATAATCGCCACCTTTATAATAGGCATATCCTAAGTAATAATAATCGGTATTACTCCATTTACCACCCTTACCGTTGTATTCTGTTAAATACGGAATCGCATTTTCATATTGCTTTAAGTTAAAATAACTCTCCCCTATGATTTTGTTCAATTCAGAAACCTCTTTGCGATCCGCTTTAGGCAGTTGTTTTTTCGCCAAAGCAATTGCCTCATCGAATTTGCCCAACTTAAAATTCATGTCTGCTTGATAGTAGCTCAATTTCTCTTCTAACAGATCTTGATCTGTAATTTGATCAAAACGTTGGTTTGCCGTTTCATAATCATCTTCTTGATATGAAATATAGCCTAAGTAATATTTTGCCTGAGATCCGTAAATCTGCGAAGTCGTTACCTTTTCAAGGTACTTTTCTGCTTCTTTTGTTTTACGTGATGAGAATAAAGAGTAGCCATAATTGAAGTTAAACTTATCCATCTCGCCACGAGAAAGCGACTTTTGATCTACCTTATCGTACCATTTTAATGCATACGGATATTTACCTGTTTGAAAGTAGTACTCTGCCACATCGGCAAAGGCAGAATTACGCTTGGTAGAAGTCGGGTATTTTTCCACAAAATCTTCCATCAAACGGTCTGCACCCATTTGGTTTAGGCGTACTGCCGCATTTGCAGCGTAGTAAGCACTATTGGCAGCGGTCTCCTCATCTTTTGTAGACACTTTGACCTTATCAAAAATGGTCTGTGCCGCTTGATATTGTTCGTTGTTGTAAAGCGCGAGCGCGTCTTGAAATGCTTTCTGTTCGTGGGTATAGATCTTAGACTCTTGGGCTGTGGTCAAAGCGACCAAACCGAATACCAATGGAATAAAAGCGGTGATTTGTTTAAGCATAGTGTTCTGTAACTATTTAGAATTACCGTTATCACATGTGATAACGGCAAAAATTGTACCTAAGTATGTATAATACTCATACAAAAGAAAAGATTTTGAAAAAGGGTTCTCTAATATCAAATGGAACTTATTACTTTTATATCAACATTTGCGTTATGGAAGAGATTGTTTTAGAACTTAAGGATGCCTCTATTTTTCAAAAAGAGAGCTTGGTGCTGAGTGAAGTGAGTTTAAAAATTGCAAAAGGCGAATTCGTTTACCTTATCGGCAAGACCGGAAGCGGCAAAAGTAGCTTCATGAAAACCCTATATGGTGATCTACCCTTGCAAAAAGGTGAAGGTCATGTTGGTGAATTCAATCTTAAAACTTTAAAGGAAAGTGACATTCCGTTTTTACGTAGAAAATTAGGTATTGTTTTTCAAGATTTTAAGCTGCTACCTGACCGAAATATCAACCAAAATATGTTTTTTGTACTGAAAGCTACTGGTTGGACGGATAAGGCAAAAATGGATACCCAGGTTTCTAATGTACTTGAAAAGGTAGGTATGAAAACCAAGGGATTTAAATTTCCACATGAACTTTCTGGTGGTGAACAACAACGTATTGCCATTGCACGTGCATTATTAAATGATCCAGAACTAATTATTGCCGATGAGCCTACCGGAAACCTTGATCCACAAACCAGTGTAGAGGTCATGAAAGTATTGCAAGAAATTAATAAAGCTGGCAGAACCATACTAATGGCAACCCACGATTATGCTTTGATTTTAAAATTTCCTTCTAAAACCATTAAGTGCGATGCCAATAAGGTGTTTGAGGTAGTGCAAAGGGCGGTTTAATTTTGTTGACGTATCTTAAAACTAGTTAATTTAACATTCTATTCTACTATTGAGTTCAGCCGGACACATTATTGATGCAATAAATAGAATAAAGCAAAATCGAGCTTTAAAAGCATCAAAACGCCAAAAATTTAAAGGAACCAACAGAGATTCAATCTATTCAGACTCAGACAACGTTCAAAAAGCGATATTTAAAAAAGTTTCTAAAGAAAAAGCTCAATCTGTCATAAATAGAATAAGAAGTGATTTTAAAATAAAACGAAGAAGAGATATAATTTACATAGTAACTTTTTCTTTAATTGTTTCGATAATTGTATTAATCCCTTATATTTCAAATCAATCAACACCAAATAATATTATAAATAATGACAATATTGATGATTGGGTTGAAGCGGAAGAAATAAAATGGAATGGCCAAGAATCCGAACCTTTAATTATTTCAAATACAAATTATTTTTATATTCCCAAGGTCTATGGTCTAGACCGGATGCTTGACTCAGAAGGGCAATACATTATTTACCCACCTAATATGGTAGGCAGCGAAACTAGCAACATTATATTTTTAAACAGTGACTGTACTACAATTGGAAAATTACTGAATAAAAACGGTTTAATATTTTATATGATTTTAGTAGAAGAAGCTAACACCCTTGAAACTAAAGGTATTTTATATTCTTTAGCTGAAGAAGATTCAAATCGAAATGGAATAATAAACGAACAAGATGAAACTGCAATATACCTTTCAGATGTAAACGGCGAAAATTTAATAAAAATTTCAAACAAGCCGATAAAATGGTATCAATTGAAAAAAGGAAATCTTTTATTAGAATTTTATACAACTAAAAATTCAACCGATAGTATTTATGGTATCTACGATATAAAAAATAAGAAATTAAAATACGCCAATCAATTTGACTCTATAAAATGAACACTAATTAATTACACATGATCATAGACGTACACACCCACATTAACAATTACCACGAAGATAGAGTAGTATCATTAAATGAAAGTTTAGATAAGCTTTCTGATAATATGGCAGCAAATAATATTGATTATTCTCTGGTGCTTACCTCGTACAAAGTCAATGAACACAGACCGAGTACCAAACAGGTGGTAGAAGCGGTAAAAGGATACGACAATTTGGGCGTGGTATCGGGTATTAGCTATTTACATTACAACCATAAAGATGTTATTGAGATTAGCGATTACCTTGAAAAAGGATTCATTAAAGGCTTAAAATTCTACCCTGGTTACGAGCCATTTTATCCGAATGATATTCGATTTAAACTAATGTATGAAATGGCAATTGAGTATGATGTGCCTGTAATGTTTCATTCTGGCGACACCTATGCCCCTACCGGAAAAATAAAATACTCCCACCCTATTCATATCGATGATTTGGCGGTTGATTATCCAGAGTTAAAAATCGTTATTTGCCATGTGGGTAACCCGTGGATCAAAGATTGTATGGAGGTCGTCTACAAAAACAAAAACGTTTACGCAGATATATCAGGATTGGTTTTAGGTGATTTCTCCGATAAGTTTGAACGCTACATGAAAAAGGAAATAGAAGAAATGATTACCTATGCTGGTGACCCACGATATCTTCTTTATGGAACGGACTGGCCTATTTCTAACATGAAATCGTACTTGAAATTCATGGACCAATTAGATTTAACTGACGAAAAGAAAGAATTGATCCTCTGGAAAAATGCCGCTGAACTTTTTAAGATTGATGTGAGTAAGTTAAAATAGCTCTTGGCTTTACATTGCTTTTGGTTTTTGACTTTTGGCTTTTGGCTTTTGGCTTTTGGCTAAATAAAAAGTAAATTTCAACTAAGACATTTTTATAATAATAGTATCACTGCGCACACGGCTTAGCGCAAAACGTACCTCCAAAAAAACCTTCAATGAAAAACCCTGAAAAAGACCGTTTGGCCCAACAACATACCAAAGAAAAAGACTGGTTAAAATGGGGTCCCTATTTAAGTGAACGGCAATGGGGTACGGTACGTGAAGATTATAGTGCAGGTGGCGATGCTTGGAACTATTTTCCGCATGACCATGCCAGAAGTCGTACTTTTCGTTGGGGCGAAGATGGTATTGCAGGTATTAGCGATCGTTACTGCAACATGTGTTTTAGCATCGGTTTATGGAACGGGAAAGATCCTATATTAAAAGAGCGCCTTTTTGGGTTAACAGGTCCGCAGGGTAATCATGGTGAAGATGTAAAAGAGCTGTATTACTATTTAGAGAATACTCCGTCGCACTCCTACATGAAGTATTTGTACAAGTATTCTCAAAAAGAATATCCGTACAATCAACTGATTGACGAAAATCAAAAACGAAATCGGAAAGAGCTGGAATTCGAGTTATTAGATACTGGTATTTTTGATGATAATACCTATTTCGATGTTAGCACAGAATATTCAAAAGCTGACGAAACCGATATTCTTATTCAGATTACCATTACCAACAGAAATTCAAAACCGGCACCCATAACTTTATTGCCGCAACTGGTAATTCGTAATCATTGGACATTTAAAAAAATGTCCAGAAAACCGGTAATGAGCACCATTAAAAAGGGCAAAGACACTTCTGTATTTATTGACCACCCTTATGTGGGCAAATACAATTTCTATTTTCAGCCTGCAGAAAAGTTATTATTCACCGAAAACGAAACCAACAGAGAGAAGGTTTATAAAGAAAAAAATGACCATCCGTTCAAGAAAGATTTGTTCCACACCGCAGTATGTAACAATGATTTCGATTTAGCGACAAAAAATAACTCGGGTACTAAATTTGCGCCGCTCTATCAAGTGATTTTAGATGGTGGCGAATCAAAAACTTTTCAGCTTCGACTAACCGAAGAAACTATTGATACACCTTTTGCAGACTTCGATTCCATATTCAAAAAGAGACGAAAAGAATGTGATGTCTTTTATAACAACATCGCCCCAAAAGCGACAGAAGACCATAAAGCAATTTTAAAACAAGCTTTTGCCGGTTTACTTTGGACGAAGCAATACTATAACTACGAAGTTGAAAAATGGCTAGAAGGTGACTATAAAACCACTCCGCCGCCAAAAGAAAGATTAGATGGCCGTAATAGCCATTGGAAAACATTACGAAATCACGATATACTTTCGATGCCAGATGCCTGGGAATATCCTTGGTATGCTGCATGGGATTCTGCTTTTCACTGCGCGTCGTTCGCTTCTATTGATCCAGAGTTTGCCAAAGACCAATTACTATTGTTTACAAAAGAATGGTACATGTCGCCTAACGGACAGATACCTGCTTACGAATGGAATTTTAGTGATGTGAATCCGCCAGTACAGGCATGGGCGACACTAAAAATATATGGTACCGATAAATCTATTACCGGCGTACCAGATATTAAGTTCTTAAAACGAATGTTCAATAAACTATCGCTCAACTTTAACTGGTGGGTAAATCGTTTAGATAGAAATGATAATAATGTTTTTCAAGGTGGATTTTTAGGACTTGATAATATCGGAGTTTTCGATCGCAGCCATGGTGTACCCGGTGGTGGTATATTAGATCAAGTAGATGGTACCGCTTGGATGGCGATGTACAGCTTGAATATGCTTGAAATCAGCTTGCGAATTGCTGAACATGACGATTCTTATGAAGATATGGCGACGAAGTATTTCGGTCACTTTATATTCATTGCAGAAGCGTTGAACAAAATGGATACCGATAAAGCCAACACTTGGGACGATGCCGAAGGTTTCTTCTATGACCGTTTAATTTTACCTGACGGGCAATCGACTACTATAAAAGTTCGATCTATAGCCGGTATGTTGGCATTGGCAGCTGTACTTACCATTAAGAAAAGTGTACTAGATAAATTCCCAAAATTTAAGGCAAGTGTTCTTTGGTTTAAAAAGTACCGTGCAGAGAATTTAAAATATGAAGTGATACAGCAGTATGAAGAAAATGGTGATTTACTTCTATCATTAGTACCAAAAGACAGAATGCAAAAATTAGTTACTGCACTCTTAGATGAGAAAGAATTTTTGAGTGAATATGGCATTCGATCATTATCTAAAATACATGAGAAAGCTTATCAAATTCATATTGATGGTATAGATTATTCTATTGATTATGAACCTGCAGAATCTACCGTTTCGTTATTTGGAGGTAACTCTAACTGGCGCGGTCCTATTTGGATGCCCATGAACTACCTATTTATTCAAGCATTGCGAGAATACCAATGGTATGATGGCAATGATTTTCTTTTTGAATACCCAACGGGAAGCACAAAACTGCTAAATTTAAAACAGGTTAGCGATGAATTAAGCAAGCGTCTTATAAAGATGTTCGAGAAAGATGCCAATGGCAATCGTGCGATCAACAAGAACTACGAGAAATATTACCAAGATCCTAATTTTAAGGATTTGATTTTATTCTACGAGTATTTTCACGGAGAAAACGGTCGTGGTTTAGGTGCAGCTCATCAAACAGGTTGGACGGCCTTAGTCGCCAACCTAATTGAACAGCTAGACGAAAAATAGTTCTAATTCACTATCATAAAAGTTAAGATACCGGCAACGTAGCCAATAAACGCCAGCAGCGATATATTCTTTAGGTACCACATAAAATCAATTTTAAGGATGCCCATTATGGCAACACCTGCTGCTGATCCAATAATAAGAATACTCCCGCCTGTACCTGCGCAAAAAGCGAGTAGTTCCCAGAAATCAGAATCTGGCGGATAGGTTTCTAAACTATACATACCCATAGTACCTGCAACCAATGGAACGTTATCTACAATAGAAGACAAAACCCCTATGATCGAGTTAACCGCATAGATGCTATCAAAATTAGCATCTAACTAGCGTGACATGTCGGCTAAATGCCCAGCGGACTGTAGTGCCCCAACAGCAACCAATATCCCTAAAAAGAATAAAATACTAGGTGTGTCTATTCTTCTTAATACATTAGAAATTGCTAAAGTTTTCTTCTCTTCGACAGTCTTGTTTCTGTGTAAAATTTCGGTGGTTATCCAAACGATACTCAACCCTAACAATACCCCCATAAATGGTGGTAAGTGGGTAATAGTTTTAAATATTGGCACGAATAATAACGCACCAATACCTATAGAAAATACTAGATTTTTATCAAAATTACTCACCTCAAATCCGTGAGAGTACTCATCATCAATTTCTGTAGATTTAGCGATATCGCCCTTAAATCTAAATGACATAATTGTCAAAGGCACTAACAAACACACCAAACTTGGTAAGAATATTTCTTTAATAATATGCATGGCGGTTACCTGACCACCGATCCAGAGCATAATAGTGGTGACGTCGCCAATAGGTGACCATGCCCCACCTGCGTTGGCGGCAATAATTAAGAGTCCCGCGAACATCCACAAATCTCTCTTTTCATGTATGAGCTTACGAAGTAAGGCAGACATTACAATTGCCGTTGTAAGGTTATCTAATGCTGCAGATAGAAAGAAGGTCAATAGACACAAGATCCACAATAACTTCACACGATTAGTGGTCGTGATCCTATCGGTAATTACAGAAAACCCTTCATGGGCATCGATAATTTCGACAATGGTCATTGCACCTAATAGAAAAAATAAAATTTCTGCAATTTCGCCTAAATTCTCTCGTAGACTTTCAGTTACAAAATGTATAGATTCATCACCTGGCATATCGGCAATAAACACATCTCGACCCAGAATATAAATAACCCAACACAAGGTACCTGTTAGTAAAGCCGTGGCGGCCTTATCAATTTTGACGGTGTGTTCTAATGCAATAAAAAAATATCCAACAACAAAAACAGCGAGTAGCGTTAAATACATGGCAAATAATTAAAAGTTAGCATCAGAAAAACCTAAACCGTATTCTTCGGTAGGGTATAAAATTCCCTTTTCCAATCTAAATATAGAATGATAAGGATCATCAATAATATCTAAATGTCCGTCTAAATCGGCATACACAATATTCGGTCTAGAAAGTGCAAAATGCAATCCTGCAGCAATACCCAATCCGCATTCATCTATACAACCTACCATGGCATCTAATTTAGCCGCCTTTGCCACGGAGTTGATATGCATACCGACCCAAATACCACCTACTTTCTGTAGCTTAATATTCACCATATCTACACGCTCGTTCTGTGCTAAGCGAAAAGCATCGGTCAATGTTTTTAAGCTCTCATCTGCCATTACGGGTATGCTTACCAAATCGGTTACTTCGCCCAGTCGCTCTTCTGCTTCTACTTTTGTAGGTTGTTCAAATATTTCAATACCTATAGCAGCTGTAGCTTTTACAAAATCTACAGATTCTTTTACCGAGTAGCCTTGATTACCATCGAAACGTAATTCGATATTAGGATACTTTTCATGAATCAATCTCATTTTAGCAATATCTTCTTCAAGATTAGAACCACCTTTAATTTTCAAGATGGTAAAACCTTGTTTCACATATTCACTGGCATACGACAACGTATCATCGATACCCATAATACCAATAGTAATACTGGTAGCAATGTGATCACGAAAACCGCCTAAAAACTTGTATAAAGGCACCTCAGCTTTTTTAGACATAATGTCGAACAAGGCTAAATCAACCATTGCCAATGCCGATGATCTTTTGCCCAATAGCTCTTTTAATTCTAATAACAATAACGCGTAAGTAAAAGGATCTTTACCCAACAAATAAGGAATAATAATATTCTTTATAGCTTGGGTAACATCACCTGGCGATTCATTGGTAACCACAGGATCAGGTGCTGCACAACCATAACCAACAATTCTAGTATCTGTTTCAACCTTTAAAATAAAATTACTGGTACGGTCGATCGTTTCGTAAGCAATAGTATAGGGGTCAGATAGTTTAAGATCTAAACGCTCAAAAGAAATATTAGTTATTCTCATTTAATTTTCTCCATTAAAAGTGCGATTAAATCATCTGCGCCGTATTCTAACACATCAAAAGCAGGTAGCTTAGTTTCTAAGGTAATAGCCTTACAAACATCAAGTATTTCACTTTTTTCCATGTCTTCATGATTCACGGTAATCGCAATAACTTGCTTAGCAGAAATTACCTGAATCGCATTAATTTGCTCTGCTAAAGAGTGCATTTTATACCCAGGGAATCCGTCGTACTCTAATCTTTTTGGTGCATGTTGTAGAATTACATAGTCTGGTCTACCGGCTGCAAGAATTTCAAATCCGCCAGGGTAAGCAGGGTTCATTAAACTCCCTTGACCTTCAATAACAATCACATCTGGGTCTTCATTAGTATAGGCACTTACTACGGCATGTTCGATTTCACCTGAAACGAAATCGTTAATGCAGCTATCCATCACCATACTATATTTAGCACCTTGCATCCATCCTGTTTGTCCGGTTCCGATCATTTCTGCTTTTTTACCCGCATTACGAAATGCATGTACCAAAATCCAAGCAGTAGTCCGTTTGCCTAAGGCAGAATCCGTTCCTAAAACCGCTAATTTTAAGCAGTCAACTTTTTCAATATCACCTGTAAAAAAGTGCAATTGGTCACGATCGGGCGTCTTTCTAATATCTCTAATCTTAACATTCTTCTCTTTGGCCAAAGCCACAAGTTCAGGATCATTGGTCAAGAAATCATGCAAACCACTATCAACGTTCCAACCATGTTGTAAAGCTGCTTTAATGGTCGCTTTCGCTACTTTTGGCAATCTACCACCATCTGGCGCAAGACCGATTACCAAGTAGGTTGGCAAATTCTGACTCGCAGTCAAGGCAACAATGGCAGACGCTAAATCTTTATAAACAGGAATACCGTTTGGCCTACCATCTAACACATCACCGGCATCTCTGCCCGCATATTTTTCATCTAAAACACCTACTACTTCGTAACGCTCGGTAAAGCGAACCAGCCCATGGGCTGTTTTACCATTCGGAGTATTAAATGCTCCCTCACAATATACAAGTGCCTTACCGTCAATAACTTTTTTCATCTATTTATTTAATTTTTTGCTGTGAGCACTGCCACGAAGCGGTCAGGCTCAAAATTCATTTTTTCGTCTAATTGTAGAAGTCCGATTAAACCCGCTGTCGATGCCGGTAAAATTCGAAATCCTTCCTTTTTATATAAAAGAGAAGTCATCTCTTTCAATTTTTTATCACTGATATTAAAAGCTTCACCTTCCGATTCTTGCAAAGCATATAATGCCTCTTCCCCATCGAAACTATGCCAATTAATTAGAGGTTCATTGTACTTCGTTTCCTTAATTGCTGCCGGATTCAAATCCTTACAATGATCTAATCCTAATAAAAAAGACTCCACGATCGGGTTCTTGTGAGATGATGATGCGGCAATCATTTTAGGTATACGAGAAGTTTTTCCTCTTTTATACAGATTTACGAATCCGCGATAAATGCCGGCAAACAATGTTCCGTTAGAAACAGGTACCGCACAGTATTTTGGCGCATCGCCTAAATCTTCGAAAATTTCTTGAGCTATTTGAGCATAGGCCGATATTTGTAACGGAGTGTTGGCACCACCAGGGTTGGCATCGTACCAACCATGTTCTGCTGCCAATTTCGAACTCTCGGTAACCACATCTTCATAACTACCAGGAATACGAATAATCTCTGCACCCAAGCTTTCCATTTCAACCACACGATCGGTATGGTAACATTCTGGAATATATATTTTACAATCAATACCCGCCAGATCAGATGCCAGAGCCATTGCCACACCGTAATTACCACATGTAGCTAAACTTACAACAGAAAATTCGCGACGCAGGGCATCGTAAAGTTGTGCAAAGGCAATACGATCCTTTTGCGTTCCCGTAGGGTTGTCGCCTTCATATTTGAGGTAAAGTTGACGCACATTGAACTCACGTTCTAACGTTTTGGCGCGGTGCAAACCCGTATCGCCCACTTCTAAACTTATAATATCTTCGAAACACTCTAAGCGATCTACTAAAGATTTACTTGTATCTTTAACCATATCGCTAAGTTTACGTGCCTCTGCAGACACTTTATTCTCAGCAGTTTTTACGCCGTCTTTAAGATTCATAAGCTATGTTATATTCCATTTTTTAAGGTACAGTAATTAAATTAATAATCCTTTTATAGTTTCGTAAACTTTATACTAAAAAAAAGGCACGCATAGGTAGTATATAATATGAAAATACGGAGGTCAGTAGTTAATTACTTATCTTGTATGTCAATAAAAATAACTATTTATGGATATTTTCAAGGGTCAAAATCTTCTAGAGTTCTCTGATCGCTTCAAATCAGATGGAGATTGTAAAGAATATCTATCATTTATCAAGTCAAAAACTGCTTTTAAATGTCTTAAATGTGACCATTCTAGATATCAGTCTCGCAAGGATTTTGGGAGGCAATGTAATATTTGTGGTCACACCGAATCTGCTACTGCAAACACACTTTTTCACAAGGTCAAGTTTGGTGTTAGAAAGGCTTTTTTTATTTGTTTTGAAATGGCTACTACAACTAAGAGTCTCTCAGCTAGTTATATGGCTGTGCGTTAGTTACTGAAAAGACCGCTAGACTTTTTATGATGAAGGTTCGTGAAGCTATGTCTTCAAGTGGCAATAATCCTATGGACGGAGATGTTCACGTAGATGAATTTGTTATCGGTGGTAAAGATCCAGGCAAGACAGGAAGAAGTTATTCAGGCAAGAAAAAGAAGGCTATCACTGCTGTACAGCTCACAAAAGATGGAAAAGTAAAAAGGATGTACGCTATGAAAATAGAAGACTTCTCGGCACAGTCTCTACAGTATATTTTTGTAAACCATATCAGTCGTGATGCAAAAGTAGTTACAGATGAGTGGCGAGGATATCGACCTATTTCAAAGGCTTACGACATCACTCAAATAAAGAGCAATGGAGGACTAAATTTCAAAGCGTTACATACAATGATTCATCAGGTTAAATCTTGGATCAGAACTACATACTCGTGGGTGAGCGAACACAATCTAAATAGATATTTTAATGAATTTTGTTTTAGAATCAACAGGTCACAAGCTAAAGCGACTATATTTAATAATCTAGTTACTAAAATGATCAACTCAGATATAATTTATCAAACTAAATTAATGCGTAACTAACTACTGACCTCTGTGAAAATATTTAAAAAATTAACATAGAATTTTACGCTATATATGACGACAAGGCGTATTTGTTAGGTTATTTAAATAGTTACAAATAGCAAAAATTAACATTTTACTAATCTGTGCATAACCTAATTTTGACTACATTTTTAAAAACACAAAAATCAATGAGATCTACCCCAGTCTTTTTTCTTTTTTCTATCTTATTTTGCGTAAACATTTTTGCGCAAAATGAATTGCCTATTCGCATAGATAATGCGAAGATCAAACCTTTGCAAAAATTATTAGATAGTTCACTGCAAACCAATTTACGTGATGAATTGGCATCTCACCCAGAATGGAACGACCTTATTATACAAAAGAAAATGGCGGTAGGTCTTGTTGACCTCAGCAACCCAGAGCAAGTTCGTTTCGCGCGTGTAAACGGCAATCATATGATGTATGCCGCAAGTTTACCCAAAATAGCTATTCTTTTAGCAGCTATGGATGCTATTGAGAAAGGTGAATTAAAAGAAACCGCAGAAGTTAAAAAAGATATGCGCCTAATGATCAGTAAATCTGACAATGCCGCATCTACCAGAATGATAGACCGTGTAGGCTATGAAAAGCTTGAATCGGTAATGACAGACCCTAAATATGCCTTTTATGACGAGCAAAAAGGAGGCGGACTCTGGGTTGGTAAACGTTACGGCGGTGGTGGTGACACCAATCGCGAGCCACTTAAAAATCTAAGTCACGCTGCAACGGTAACACAAGTTTGTAGGTATTATTATTTATTGGCGAACGGTAAGCTAGTGAACCAAAAACGTTCGAAACAAATGTTGGATATTATGGAAGATCCAGAGTTGCACCATAAATTCGTAAATACGTTAGATAAGATTGCACCAAACGCCAGATTGTTCAGAAAATCAGGTTCTTGGCGCACCTACCACTCCGATTCTATATTGGTTTGGGGCGAAGATAGCAACAGAAGATATATTTTAGTAGCATTGATCGATGATGCCAATGGTGAACAAATTATTAGAGATTTAGTGAAACCAATTGAAAAGGTGCTAAAAAAGCCTGTACTTTAGGTCTTGGAATACAGATTTCCATTTCTTGATGGTAGAAAGACTCATTAAAAAAATATTCGATGTACGTGAAGGCGAGTTCAAAGTTTCTCTTTGGATGCTCGCCTACATTTTTTTGGTCATTGCCGTTCTACTCATTATAAAGCCCACGGTCAATGCCCTATTTCTTTCAGAATTAGGTATAGAACAATTACCATTTGCCTTTTTATTGGTAGCAATTACGGCAATTGCGACTTCTTATTTCTATTCAAAAGCGGTCGCAAAATTTCAGCTCAAAAAAGTAATCGAGGTTACTATTATAAGTTCTATTATTATATTAATAGGCTTGGGCATACTGCTTTCCATAGATGTCGTGAGTGGCGTGCTATTGTATTTTTTTTATATCTGGGTGGCTATTTATGCCGTATTGTCTGCATCGCAATTTTGGGTATTGGCAAACTTGGTCTTCAATATAAGAGAAGCAAAACGACTTTTCGGCTTTATTGGATCAGGTGCCATTATCGGTGGTATTTTCGGCGGATACCTCACCTCTATTCTAGCACCACTTATTGGTAATGAAAATTTAATGTTCGTTGCCGCACTGCTCTTATTCTTCTGCATACCATTACTGAGAAAAATTTGGAACATAAGAGTACTGAAAAATGGTAGCGTAAAAAAACATAAGTCGGCTACCAATATTTCAGAACCACCCATAAAACTTATTTTAAAATCTAAGCATTTTACCTATATAGCGAGTATTGTTGCGGTGAGTGTGGTCGTTGCCAAATTGGTAGATTATCTATTTAGTGATTTTGCATCTTCGGCCATAACCGATGCCGATGACCTTACTGCCTTTTTTGCTTTTTGGTTTTCGACATTTAACTTGTTATCGCTTGTTATACAGCTATTCTTTACCCATAGAATTGTGGGTATTTGGGGCGTTGGTTTTTCGCTTCTTCTATTACCCATTGGTATTTTCGGCGGAAGTGTTTTGTTTCTTCTATTACCCGAACTTTCTGCCGTAGTGGTTATTAAGGCGATGGATGGTATACTAAAACAATCTATACATAAAAGTGCTTCGGAATTATTGACCCTACCATTACCCTTCGATCTAAAAAACAGGACAAAATCTTTCATCGACGTTGTTGTAGATAGTTTAGCCACTGGTGTTGCGGGATGCCTTTTAATATTCGTAGTGCGTGGTCTAGACCTACCGTCATTCTACATTGGTATTTTAATTATCGCCTTGGTATGTCTATGGTTGTACTTTATCTATAAAGTTAGAATTGAGTACTACAAAACCTTTAGAACCAATTTAGAGGTGTTGACAGATAGAGGTAAGAAGACTAAAAAAATCTCCCATTCAAAAGTATCTATAGTATCTGGCATGCGCACCGTATTTAAAAATGGTAGCGAAGAGCAAATACTTTTCATGCTTGACAAATTGATGGAGATCAATGACAAACGATTTGCAGATGATGTGGAATTATTGTTAGAACACCCGAGCAATAAAGTAAAATTATCGGCCATACAGAACTTGTACTTTTTAAACTCTAAAAGTATGTCTGCCGAGGTCTCTGAATTATTAAAGATCGAAGATCGAGAATTGACCATTGCAACATTGGCTTATGTATTAAGTTTCGCGCATAAAGACAAATCGTATGTATTCGATGCTTATTTAGAACATTCAAATGAGCGAATTGCCATAGCAGCATTGTACTGCTTGGCGAGAGCCGCAAAAAATAATTATTCTTTAAAACTAAGTTACGCGTTACTAGACCGCATTTCTGCGGCGCTAAAGAATATTGAAACCAACGAGAAAGACCTATCCTACGTAGAAGTGGTTATCGAAATATTAGGTGTGGCGAATATGCCCATTTTCTATAACAAACTTGTTGCCTTTTTAAAACATGATAATGAAGAAGTAGTGATGACAACGATAAAGGCAATCGGCACCGCAACAGACCCTGCCATGGCGCAACATATCATTCCGTTTTTGGGGCAAAAAAATTACAGACCTACTGTTCTAGAAGGGTTTAAACTGTACGGACAACAGATTTTACCCGTGTTGCGCAAAAATGTACAGGAACGCTTGCAACCTTTATCTGTACTACGATTTATACCTGCTGCCATGCAATCTTTTCATTCTAAAGATGCTGTGCATCATTTATTGGCCATATTGACAGACAATGACCTTACGGTTCGCTTAGAAGTTATTCGGGCACTGAGCGCCATACGGGCAACGCATCCGCAGTTAAAATTCAATCGCTATAAAGTGGTGTCGGTGATTTTTGATGAATGTAAATTGCATCATCAGACCTTGTCATCAATGCATACCCAAATTATTATATCGTACCGAAATAGAAACAAATCGAAGAAAGAAATCGGCGATGCAGAACGAGATGCAAGAACCAGTTTGTTAGAATTATTGGAACGCCGTTTAGATTCGGGACTAGAACGTATTTTTAAACTGTTAGGGTTACGCTACCAGCAAAAAGATGTAGCTATTGCGTACGAAGGTTTATTGAGCGAGAAACAAGAAGCGCAGCATAATGCCATCGAATTTTTAGACAATCTATTGACGGGAGAATTAAAGCGTAAACTGTTACCAATTATTGAAGAGTCTGCATTAGATATTTCATCTGAAGAAGAACTTCAAAAAATCAAACACAAAATACCGACAGAACTAGAATGCTTTAAATTGCTATTACAAAGTAACGACCTTAAAATTAAACTTGCGGTCTTATACCTAATAACGCAACAAAAAGAACCCCGATATTTAAGTATTATCGAAAGCCATCTAAATGATGAAGATCCTAAAATTAGGAGTTTTGCTTTAGAAGCACAACAAGCTATATCTGCTGAAGTATAAAGCAAAAAAAACTCAAACGAGGTAGATAAAATACCTTATTTGAGTTTAGAATATAATAAAGAATATTGGTTAACTATTCTGCTCCAATTCCATAATTAAATTCGCGACTAAAGCTGTCCATCCCGTTTGGTGCGACGCCCCTAGCCCTTTACCAGAATCACCATCAAAAAACTCATAGAAGAAATGTTCCTTTTTAAAATGCTCGTTCTTTGTAAATACGTGTTGGTCATCATCTGAATGATACACATATTTACCTTCGGCATCGGGTTCAAACAATTTGATCAATCGCTTAGAAATCTCATTTGCAATCTCGTTCAAGTTCATTTTTTTACCTGATCCTGTCGGAAACTCATATACATATTCCTTACCATAATACAAGAAATATTTACGTAGCGACTGTACGATCATATAATTCAAGGGCAACCAAATTGGTCCGCGCCAGTTAGAATTACCACCGAACATATTAGAACGGCTCTCGCCAGATTCGTACTGAATTTGGTGATGCCCGTTATGCTGAAATACATAGGGGTGCTTTTCATGATATTTAGAAAGTGAACGAATACCATAATCGGATAAGAATTCTTTTTCATCTAATAAACGAGCTAACAATTTCTCTAATCGAAAGCCACGCATAATGGAGAATAGATAATTACCTTCTGAATTAAATTCTTCAATATTTGAAATTAAAGACGCCAAATCTGGTCGCGTACGTACAATTTCTGCTGCTCGAACTTTAAAATTTTTCAGTTCATCAAATAAATCTTTATGAATAATCTCCACTGCGAACATGGGTATTATACCAACCAATGATCTCACTTTTAATCGGTCGGTTTTGCCGTTCGACATTTCGACTACATCATAGTAGAAATTATCTTCATCGTCCCATAGCGAAATATCTTTTTGACCAATATGGTGCATTGCCCAAGCAATATTCAAGAAATGTCTAAAAAATTTGGCAACACTATCCTCATAATTAGGGTTAATGGTTGCCATTTCTAATGACATACGTAACATATTCAAGGTAAACATTGCCATCCAACTGGTAGCATCTGCTTGTTGCATACGGGTAATACCTTCGGGCATGTGGTTACGATCAAAAACTCCGATATTATCTAAGCCTAAGAATCCGCCTTCAAAAAGGTTCGTTCCGCTTTTATCCTTTTGGTTTACCCACCAGGTAAAGTTCACCAGTAATTTCTGATAGGCTTTTTCAAGAAAATTAAAATCTCCCTTGCCGTTGCGTTTTTTGTCTTTTTCATAAACCGTCCACACTGCCCAAGAATGCACAGGTGGGTTCACGTCACTAAAATTCCATTCGTAGGCAGGTATTTGTCCATTAGGGTGCATATAACTCTCCTTAAGCACTAACAGTAGTTGCTCTTTGGCAAAATAAGGATCAATTTCTACGAATGATGCCATATGAAAAGCAAGATCCCATGCAGCATACCAAGGGTATTCCCATTTATCGGGCATGGAGATAACATGACGATTGGTCAAATGCTCCCAATGTACATTTCTAGAATCTGTTCTGTATGGCTTTGCTTCACCTGGGCCGCCAAATAGCCATTTATATACATCGTAGTAATAGAACTGCTTCGTCCAAAGTAAACCAGAAAAGGCTTTTTTAGCTATTTCTTGCTGTTGAACCGGTAATTCTTTTTTTAAGAATTTCCCATAAAACTCCTCACACTCTTGAATTCGTTTTTCAAAAATAGCATCGAAACTACCCCAAGGGTCGGCAAGTTTTCTTTTACTAAGGCGGACTTTTATTGTTTTTTCTTCTCCAGATTTTAGGCGGAGTTTATGCCAAACGGCGAATTTTGATCCTTTTTTATCAGGATTCACCGAAGGTTGCCCATCGATTACGTGATCATTGATACCATCTTTTACATATTCTACCTCATTAGGCACGCCGTAAATACGTTGGTTGTTGGTTTCGTTTTCACAGAATAGTTGATCACCATTTTCATGATAAAAATAGTAACGCCCATTTCGTGTGCTACGAGATTGCACCGAATTACCTGAAATAGATTTCATTTCAGGCCGTTCGAACCTATTATTATGCTTCCAGAAATTACGAAACCATAAATGCGGAAGTACGTGAATATTCGCAGCTCTCGGTCCTCTATTTATAACTGTCACTTTCATTAAAATATCACCAACATCTTCTTTGGCATATTCAATAAAACAGTCGAAATAGGTGTTATTGGCAAAAGCTTTGGTATCTAAAATTTCAAATTCTGCTTCCTCACGACTTCTACTTTTATTCTTTTTTACCAGCTCGGCATATGGAAATTTTTTATGCGGATATTTATACAAATATTTGGCGTACGAATGTGTAGGCGTTGATACCTGATGAAAATAAAGTTCTTTTACATCTTCACCATGGTTACCTTCATCATTGGTTAACCCGAACAGGCGTTCTTTTAAAATGGAATCTTTTCCGTTCCAGAAAGCAGGTGCTAGACATAGAATTTCTCTAGAATCGCAGAATCCGCCAATACCTTCCTCTCCCCATCTATAGGCATTACTACGTGCTTTGTCATGACCAACAAAACTCCATGCATGGCCTTCGGGACTATAATCTTCCCTTACCGTACCCCATTGGCGTTCTGCCAAATAAGGACCCCATCTTTTCCAGTTTTTATAATTATCCTCAACGGCTAATCTTTTTTCCTCAGCATTTTTATGGACCATAAAGTCTTTTTCAATTATAACTATCTTCTTTTTCAACTTCTAATACAAATAACTACTATTCAGGTGTTTTAAAAGTTGTGCAAATTTAATATCCAAATTTGGACATAACGTTAAAAATACCATTTGTAATAGTATAAGATTCATTAACGCACCTAGCAAGTGATTAGTATTACCTAATTGGTACTAATAAGATGAAAACGTTGTTAACTTGTTAAATTTAATACTGTTATACTATGAACCTCGTAAACTAAGGTATTCACCTTTTGCTAAAATTTATAACAGATTGTTAGAAATATTTTCTTTTATGCGTTTATATATCGTCCCTACCGATCCTATTCGTTCTATTGTTAGATAGAAATAATAATACCTAGGAATTAACTACGCAAATCGGTTTCAAGTATGGCGTATTCAAAACTATCTGACCATCCGGATTGCAGTGGGAGAATTTTCCGCTTGCGACCTTCTTGTTTCATCCCTACTTTTTCCATCACTTTTGCAGATCCTATGTTGTCTACAGCACAACCTGCTTCTATTCGATGTAGTTTAAGCACATCGAATCCGTAGTTCAAAACCGCTTTTAAAGATTCTGTTGCGTAACCTTTGCTCCAATAATCAAGATGTAATTTATACCAAACCTCTGCCCTGTTATATTTTTTGGGACCAAGTCTTAATCCGAATAAACCAATAAATTCATTATTCGTTTTATGCTGAATGGCAAAGGTATAATTTCTGATATTAGGTACATTATTGGCTTCTATCCAAGGGGTTATGACCTCATGGGTTTCTTGCACATTTTCAGGGATACCAAGGGTATTAAATTCGTCAGTTTCTGGTAAGCAATGTAAGCGATGAATAACTTCTACATCTGTATTCACAATCAGCCTTAATGTTAATCGGTCTGTTTGTATTTCGAGTTTGTTCATGGCTGAAGTGATTGGTATTGAATCTATAAATATAACTTCAAAAATAGAAGTTGAAGAATTTAGTTGACAGGCAAATAAATAATAAAGGTAGAACCTTGGTCTTTCTTACCAATGGCATGAATATAACCATTATGTTTTTCAACTATCTTTTTACAAATAGAGAGTCCGATGCCTGTACCAGAATATTCGTTTTTTGAATGTAACCTTTGAAAGACCTCAAAAATATTACTAGCAAACTCGGGCTCAAACCCAATACCATTATCAATAAACGATATTTTGTAATAGTACTCCGAATTCTTGCTGAAGTTTTCTTCAATTTCTGAATTACGCACTTTTTTAGAGCTAATGATTATTTTGGGAGCTACATTACTTTTGCCATACTTGATAGAATTACTGATCAGGTTTGTACATAATTGCTCTATTTTAAAAGGGATGCCTTGAATAACAGGCAAATTCTCGTATGAAATAGAGGTATTCGTTTCTTTGATCAGCTGCGATAGTTCATCTTCGATTTTTAGAATAGTTTCATTCAAAGTAACACTCTCAAATTTTGAATTTATTTTATCTATTTGCGAATACGAAAGTAAGTTCTGTATCAATTCTCGCATTCTAAAAGTGCCGGATTTTATTTTGCCAAAATAATTTTGAATACCAGCGGGCATGCTTTTTTCACCTTCGTCTTCTATTCGAGAAATAAACATTTGAATTTTACGCAAAGGCTCTTGTAGATCGTGACTTGCCACTCTATTAAAAGATTCTAGCTCTTCATTACTATGCTTTAATTTCTCATAACTATCTATAAGCGCCCTATCTTTTTCTACACGACCGGTAATATCTTGTACAATACCCACCGATACCGGTCTGTTATCTATTTCAACATATTTGCCTTTTAAATCTAAATGTTTTATGCTTTTTTCTTTTGTAAAGACACGATATGCAAAAACGGTAGATGCCCCTTTTTCTATATCATTAGCACTTAAAGATTCGAAAATGCAAATATCATCTGGGTGAACAAATTCTTTATAAGAGTTAAAAGTCACCTCAAAACTATCGGGTTCGAACCCAAGAATTCTATAAAAATTATCAGAAACCGTTGCGGTACCATCATCTAAATACCAAATAAAACTACCAACACCCGCTACGTTTTCTGCTTCTTTAAAAATGGTGTTCTGAAGGCTTAAATCTTCGTTCAGTTTTTGAAGATTTTTTTCTGCCTCTTTAACCTTTGTAGTATCCCAAGCGGTATTTGTAATTCCGTTAGCAGATTTTACAATGGTATTAAAAATGTATTTTTTTTCACCCTCGAACGTATACACACTTTCATGCTCTTGAATATCGCCGCTTACATAGCATTCTTTCATTAAAGCAAAAAGTCCATTCTCCAAAACCATTGGGTACATCTCTAACAAAGAACTGCCAATAATATCATCTTGTTCTGATCCTGTTACTTTCTCTATGGCATTAGAGGTATACCTAAATTGAAAATCGACAATGTTCTTCTGTGCATCTAGTATAGGTTCGAAATGGCTAATAACATTGTTCGAACTTTTGTAGACACCTTTTAAAAACTCTTCTGTTTCTTGTAATTTTTGATTCTGAATAAAAACCTGACTATTTACTTCTTGAATTTCACCTTTCTGCTTGTATATACTTATAAAACCGATTAAAAAGATGCCCAATGCCGTTAGCGCAACTAATAAAGATGACATTGGCGTTAAGAACGATTGCGAGGTATATTCTTCTTTACGCGAAACCATTAAATAGTTCTCTTCAGCGAGCATTCTATCTTTTATGACCTGAGACTCCGCCACAATTTTCGAAATCCGCTGATGACGCTTATAGCGCAAACCGTTATAATGAATAATAATACTATCTTTTACTTCTAAACTATCAGGCGCTTTAGTAGCATCAACAATGGTGGTAGTATCTATTTCAACCTTAATTCTATCATGTAAAAGTTGTAATGCCTTAACACGTTCTTGTTGTGCATCGTTGTCTGTAGTAAGTGTATTCAGCCTATCTAATGACTGACCCATTTCTGTTACCACAATAGCGGAAAGATTACTCTCTTCGGCTTCAAAAAGTTTTTTAAGTTGAATGGCTTCTACCTCCAAAAATTTAGAAGAAAGTTCTACAATGGTACGCTGTACCTCTAGTGTGTGAGAAACAAGATCCCCTGTTTTATGAAGTCTATTTACTTGCTTGTACCCCACGCTAACAGTGTACAGTAACAAGGCAATCGCCAATACCAATAGAACAATATAGGTTTTTGTAGAACCAATAAGGGACTTTAACTTCATCATGGTCTCTCTAGAAAATAAGCTTGCCATTTTTAGTAATAGGTTTAAAAGGGGGGTATTACCGATCATTAAAATTTCAATGAATGAATATACCTCATTTTGATATGATCAGATTCAAATTTTCAAATAAATATGAAAATGAATTTGGATAACTATTTCATCTACTGAAATATTACCAACGATCTGCGAGAATAGTGTAGTGAAGAATTCGAAGTTCAATCAAAAGAAAATCCCCATTACGATTGTCATCGTAATGGGGATTTTTTAAATTATAACCTTTGTATTTAATCTTGAAGTGCCAATGCATCTTGTTCTTTTTGAGCACCTTTCTTCTGCTCTTCTACTATGTTTTGAATAAACTCATCTATCTGATCCTTTGTAACATTAGGCATACAAATTACATGCGTAATATCATCGGTCGCTAACTGCCATTTCTTTTTAATGGCATCTGCAACTTTAGGCAACACAACGGTAATCGCCCCTTCATTCTTCCATGCGTTGATGCCTATTTTCAGAAGCTCTTGCTTACAATACTCGGCAGTTTCTAAACTATGACGGTACCGCTCTTCTAAACCTTTTACGCCCATTTTCTTTATGGCGTACCACAGAAACAACGGACTATGTCCGTTTCTAGATCCTGTAATGGTAATGTCTAATGAACCGATATATGAAATACCCCTTGCTATTCGATCTCGTAACGAGCGTTTTGCGATAATAACACCTGAAGGAAACGGAGAACCTATAAATTTATGACCGCTGATAGAAATACTATCTGCTCCATCTTGAAAATCGAACGGAATACGAGGTTCTATAAAAGGACCGTAAGAACCCGCCAAAGCAGCATCGCAATGTATATAGTGATTTTGAATAGCCAATTTCTTTAAAATTCTTTTCACCTTAGAAACATCATCCTTCGCCTCGGTCATCGTAGTACCAAATGTGGTTAGAATAATAGCCGGTTTATCTCTGTTCAATTGCAAGGTATTCTCTAAATCATCATAATCTAGCTCACCATTCTCTTGCGCCCTAATCGTAATACTTGGTAAGTTCAATAAATGAATATTTTTTTTTACACTGTAATGTGTAGATTCTGAAAAATATACCATTGCCTTTGGATGAGATTCTCTTGCCAAATACAAGCCGTACAAGTTACTTTCAGACCCACCATTTGTTACATACCCCCAGAAATCATTGGGATCTGCTCTGTATAATTTTGCAAAGAAATCGACCACTTCACGCTCCATTTCATGTGTTTGCACCTTATACGTATTATCCTCATAAGGATCACCTACGTTATTTATAGGATGCTTTAAAAACTCGTATAATCTGGAATAATCAAAATCTTTTGCAACTGGGTAACCTATAACTCTATCTTTCTCTTGAATTAGTTTGGTTAACAGCTCATCTATCTGTTGTTCGTTATTCATATTCGCTTATTTAAGTACACGTATTTTAATACTGTAAAATTACAATTACTAATAATAAATTACTTTATATAAACTAAATACAGAATATTGAACTGATATACTTAATTTAACAGTTTCAGATAACTGTTAAGCTCATTATTGATTTAAATAAAAGAAAAATAAACTGGTATGGATTCGATTGATGGTAAAATATTGATGCAACTTCAAGAAAATGCGAAGCAAAATACTAAAGAAATTGCGGCTAAAGTAGGGTTGAGCGTTACGCCTACCTACGAAAGAATTAGAAAGCTAGAACAGCAGAAAATTATTAAAGCCTATGTTGCCTTACTAGATAGAACGAAAATTGAAAAAAAATTAATCGCCTATTGCCAAGTAACCTTATCGAAACAACAGAAGAAATTGGCAGACAGTTTTAAAGAGCAAATATTGCTACTACCCGATATTATGGAATGCCATCAAGTATCTGGTAATTTCGATTATTTATTGAAAATCGCTTTAGATGATATCGCGGAGTTTCATGAATTTATGAATAAAAAACTATCTATCATCGATGGTATCTCTACCATACATAGTTCATTTGTATTGAATTCTGTAAAAGATAGCACTGCTTATAATCTGTAAAATAAAAGGGAGGAAGAAAAGAATTTAAGAGTTATAATAACTTCTTTTAATCTTCAATTTCCGAAAAGATAACCTCTTTAAATTCTTCAGAGTCATCAACATCAAAAGGAATTGGTTCAAGATGCGCGTGAAATTCATCATATATTTCTCCTGTGTTTTTTTTGATTTTATAACTAGATTCTTGAGTTTCTGATACTACTTCAATAGCATAAAAATCTTCATTCTCACGAATAATTATATCTTCTTCAAATCCATCTAAATTACCAATCGCTTGTTTTACAAAATCGATATGCTTTTTGATATCTTCTGTTAATTTAAAATAGGGAATCGTTCGTTCAGTGGAATAATTGTAAGGATTTGCTACGGAGTTATTATATGTCGTTTGTGTAGTAATATTTACCCCAACATCAAAATAATAGATCGTATTTATAGGAATGTATTTATATTGATTTCTAAACGAAACATATACTTCCTCGCCATTTGACAATACCGTAGCTGATGTAAAATTCTCAAGACTTATAGTACCGTCAATTGAATTTAAGGCTGATGCTACAATAGCATCTTTAACCAATTTAAGTATCTCTGTAACCTCTTTCGACATTTTAGGATTTTTTTCTTGCGTTTGCTGTGCATAACAAACTGAAGCTGTTTGCATGAATAAAATTAGAATAAGGCTTGTGATGATTTTCATTGATTGTAAATATTTAACTATTACACTTTTCACTAAGTTCGTTTTCATAAGCCTCTGTTACATTAGGATTATTCATTTTCTTAGCTTTCTTAAGTAAACCTTTTGCCTTTTTACAATCACCGAGATACATTTTAATAATAGAGAGCTTATAGATGGTATTTGAATCGCTACCATCATACTTTAGCGATTTTTCTAGAAACTCATTTGCCGTTATCAGCGGTTGATTCGCATTTGATGCTCCCGTTTCTAAACGTTGATAGTAGTCACCTAAATAAGTAGTTCCATAATCTGTTAAAATTTTGGTATGCTTCGGATTTATCACCAAACCTTTCTCATACTGCTCTCTAGCCTTGTCAAGCGCACCAAGATTAAAATAAATTGCTCCGAAACCATAGTAAGCATCCGCATTCTTTGAATTCAACATATTAGCTTGATTGAATCTTCGCATTGCAGTAACAAAATCACCTTTATCATATAGATAAGTAAAAGCCAGCTTATTCATTTTTTTACTCGCAGCTATGGTGTCCCCTTTGTAATGTTCTAAAATTTCTTTCCTGAATTTGTTATCTGACTCTATTTGCTCTTCAGTTTTTACAACATTCCCATATTCCGGCTGTAGAGAAATATCAATTGCTGCTTTTTTCTCCCACGACAAATAATTGTTATTTTGAGCAAATGAATTAAGTGATATAATTAGAAAAAATAAAGTGCATTTTAATTTCATAGATGTTATTAAGTATAAAACACAACGTATTTGAATATGTTTTGTTGTGATTTACACTAGCCTGCAAAAGATATACCGGCAGAAATTGAAGCCAAGAATAATGTTGTTTTAGATTAAGAAAGAACTATTTTTTTAACTCAGTTCTTCTTGGCGTTCTAAAACCCATTTAAGTTTTGTTCATCATCAAAGTATTCAAAGTTGAAATTTATGTGTAAACTGTAAGCCACCATAATAAAAAAGCAGAACCCAATAAATAAGCTGAAAAGGCAGAGAAACAAAAAAGTGTTTCCACAATATTTCTTGTCTTGCCATTAATAAAATACCGCCGATCAAAGCAACTAATTGAAGTACACAAAATATTGTAAATAACTCTGTTTCCATTTTCTTGGGAGTAAATGGAGAACAAATTGTTAGTATTACAAAAAGTAGTAGCATAACTACTGATGGCAGTAAAATACTAACATCTATATGGAAAGCATACTTTACCACTAATCCCATTAGCGCTAGTGGTAAGACAAAATAAATTATATCGATTAGGTTTGTATCCATTTTACTGTAATTCAATTTGTTAACAAAGGTTGAGCTAGTTCTTAGTTTGAAGATACCATAATTATATAACCCAAAGATGCAAAATAAGGAGAGAGAATTAGAGGTGAGGTTAGATGCAAGATTATTAAATACCAGATAATGAATCTTAAATTTTCAAATTGCCAAGATAGACATGAAGTAAATTAAATAGACACTATCCCATTAACTGTGTAAGTTAAAAATAACAGGGGTTGGACTTTTATCTAAAGTCTGACCCTTTTTTCATAGATCGTCAGGAACTGATTTAGGATTATGCCCCAGTTCCTTACAGGCATCGACCACTTTTTGGTGGCCTCCCTTACCGCCAAATATACGGATTTCATCACGGCATCGTCCGTCGGGAAGGACAGCTTGTTCTTGGTGTACTTCCTGATCTTGCCGTTCAGGTTCTCGATAAGGTTGGTGGTATAGATTATTTTCCTGATCTCGATGGGGAACTCGAAGAACACGGTAAGCTCGTCCCAGTTGTCCCTCCAGCTTTTGACGGCATAGGAGTACTTCCCTTCCCATTTGTCCGCAAAGTCCTTTAGGGCGGCCTTCGCCGCAGCTTGTGTAGGTGCGTTGTAGATAAGTTTCATATCTGTTGTAAAGGCTTTTTTGTCCTTCCAGACAACGTACCTACAGGCATTCCTTATTTGATGCACCACACATATCTGGGTCTTGGATTCGGGGAACACGTTCTTGATGGTCTGGGTGAACCCGTTCAGATTATCGGTTGCGGTTATCAGGATGTCCTCGGTGCCACGGGCGCGTATATCGGTCAGTACGCTCATCCAAAAAGCGGCGGACTCGTTCTTGCCCAACCAAAGCCCAAGGACCTCTTTCTTACCGTCCCTGCGCAATCCTACCGCGATATAGACCGTTTTGTTGATGACCTTCGAGTTCTCGCGTACCTTGAACACGATCCCGTCCATCCAGACGATAAGGTATATCGGTTCCAATGGCCTGTTCTGCCAAGCGACGATGTCCCCGGAGATCTTGTCGGTTATCCTCGATATGGTGGATGTGGAGATATCGAAGTTGTAGACCTCCCGTATCTGCTCTTCGATATCGCTGTTGCTCATTCCCTTGGCATAGAGCGATACGATCACGTTCTCGATACCGTCGACCATATTACCGCGCTTGGGCACGATCATGGGGTTGAAACTGGCATCCCTGTCCCTTGGCACCGCGATCCTTGATTCCCCGAAGGAGGTACGGACTTTTTTGGTCGAATGGCCGTTACGTGTGTTCCCGTTCCTGGCCTTTCCATGTTTGTCATAATCGAGGTGGCCGTCAAGCTCGCCTTCCAGCATCTTCTCGATACCACGTTTTTGGAGTTCTTTCAGAAAACCGTTCAGCTCGTCACCGGTCTTGAACTGTTTTAAGAACTCATCGTTGAATAATTCCTCTTTCTTCATAATGGTGTGAAAATTTAAAGTTAAAAAAATAGCGGGGGCATGCCCCCGCTATTTTTTTATTTACACACTTTATGAGATAGTCCTATTAAAATAAAAAAAGCTCAAAGAATCTGATTTTAGATTCTTTGAGATTTTGAATAGTAGTGTCTTAGGTTAGAGAAGAATTTGTTAATTTTCATCTCGGTTTAGTTTTTTGCGAATTCAATTAATGTAGCACAATCACCGTTATCAGCTTCTCTTAAAGCTTTTATATATTCATTTCTTGTTTCGTTAGCTTTTACCATATTCGATTGATGCCAAGAAAATATTTTATTCTGAAATATTGATTCCATAATAATGTCAGCCATCATTCTAGAGTGTCTTCCATTACCATTCGGAAAACAATGAATCGATACTAAACGGTGTTTAAATCTTATAGCTATTTCTTCAGGTAAAAAAATTTTGTTTTCAATCCAATATTTAGTGTCCTCAATTAAATTTTTCAATTCAATTCCAATTTGTGTCCACTGAATTCCTATGTTCTTCTCGGTCATTCTGAATTCGCCTGCCCATTTCCATACATCACCATACATTTTTTTATGTAAGTCTTTTACAAACTTTTCTGTTAAGATTATTTCAGGTTTTATTTTTTTATGAATAGTCCATTCGACTGCTTTTTCTATATTCAATTGCTCAAATTCATCTAGTTCTCCTTGAGTAGTAATCGAATTTATTTTAAGTCCTTCTTTTTCTTCTTCGTCTAATGGTGTTTGACCTTCTTTATAATTGAATTCTAATCCCATAATGATTTTTTCATTTCTCGCTTTATTTCATCAGCAAGCTCAATTATATTTTTAGCTAGTTTTTCATCTCCAATTCCTTGATCTTCCAATTTCATGTTCTGATTGGTTCTTAAGACAATTCTTCTAGCTAGTTCTTCTGCTTTTCTTTGAAGTAAATCATTGATGGTACCATTTACGGGAACAAGGGCATAAACTAATTTTAAGTTCATTGCATTGGCTACAGCTTTTAACGAATTGAGTGTTATTGTTCCGTTTGCTTCACTTTCCTCAATTCTATTTACACCTTGTCTTGTTATATTTAATTTAGTGCCAAGTTGTGCCATTGTCATGTTGAGAGCTGTACGAATGGTATTTACCCATCCGCGCTGTGGAACCACAACCTTTCTTGTTTCAGAGAATGATAGAAGTTTTTGGTCTAACTGATCTATTAAAAGTTTCTGCTTATTTCTCATTTATGTAAATATTTAAGTTTACAAAACATTATAAATGTAAACATATAACATTACAAAAATATAAAAAAGTAATCACATATATTTACATTTATAGAAAAAAGTAATCTTAAATGTTTACAAAAAGTTGTTCTATAGAAATAATATTAGCTCGTATTTATATCAAATGTCAGGTTTATTTGCGAGGAATTTTCAAAGAAAAGTTAACGTTGTAAACTTGCAACGACCTGTAGTAAAGTATAAAATTGAGCAATTGTTCTACTATATTGTACCTGTTAAACTGGCTAAAAAAAAATATAGAATCAATGAAATGCTGCCGTTTAGATGTTAACTTTTTTAAGTACGATGCTCTTCGTGAAATACACTTTTCTATTATACAGAAAATTCACGTTCAACTTCTACATTGCATAAAAAAAGCCCCTTACAGAGGCTTGTATCGATAGTAATTATTTTTCATTAAAAGATTATAACACGGTTACCATAGTTAACATTTGTTTTTAATTCACAATCCAATTCAAAAAAGTTTTAATAGGATATGTAAGTATACCAAAAACGAAATCCATTAAAAATCCGATTACGGGTAAAATCAGAAATACCCACCATTTGTATTTAAATTTTGTTGACACTTCATTTGTAAGACTTTGCAAGGCAATTATGACTTTGTCTTTGTAGTAAAAAAGAATTAGTAAGTCAGCTAAAATCATTCCACCAATTCTGATTGGAAGTGCAAATCCATGAACACCAGTTGTAAATGCTATGTCAATTATTAAAATTTGAGCCAATATTGATAAAACTAATAAGGTGCCAATTAAAACAGTTCTGTTGAAAATCAGTAATATTCCGCCAATAATCTCTAAAACTCCAGTTGAGATATTGAAAAATGTACTTCTTCCAAAAAGATGCCAGGTTACATAAAAACTGCCAATATCCTTAATAGGTTGGTCTAAAATTGATGCATCGTAAACTCCAAATTGACTTAACGTCACCTTACTCCACCCGTATTTTATCATATAGAAAATTAAATACCAGCGTAATACTAAAATACCGAAGTCTATAATTTTTTCTTTTTTCAATTTTGTCTTCTTATTTCCATTAATTGTGACGATTGAAATCGATAGTTTAGTTCTCAGTTTGAAGATACTATAATAATATAAATCAAAGAGATAATAGAGGAGAGTGATTAAGTGGCTGCCAGATACAAGATAATTTAATAAAAAAAAGCTCAAAGAATCTGATTTTAGATTCTTTAGGCTTTGAATAGTAGTATATCGGATTAAGAATTTGGTTGTCGGTTATCTCAATCCTTTGTTGCATTTGTTTTTTTTACGTAACCCAAGCCTTAGGAGTTGAATACTTGTAATTCCTGCAAATATCCCAATAAGTATGCGACCGTTGAACAACAATGCTATGGTAAACAATAAACTTATAGCCCCTATTGTAAATGTTGCTATAGAACTAACTTTTTTGTTCATGTCCTATTCTTTTATTGATGGGTTATCTAATTCACTATTCCCAACGTTGTCATTATTTCTTTTTTTTGCAATTTCGTTTATGGCGAACCCAATTACCCAAAATATAAATCCAATGAATTTTAGAAATTGATAGTCCGATAGAATTTCAGACATTTCTCCATCAGAAAGTCGAGAGCCTATTCTTACTAGCACTCCAATTCCGAAAAAAACATATCCAATAATTTTAAAAATTTTTCCAATATTCATGAAAGAGAAGAATTTTACTTCTTATTGGTGTAAAAAAGAATCTATTCGTTACAATTTTCGAGATAAAATTTGCTCAAATAAATGCTAACGTTTGTGTGTCGAGTAGACAAGGGGAATTTCACCCCGAGCCTCTCACAGAACCGTACGTGATAGTCTCCCATCATACGGCTCTTCTAACTTAACTTTCAAAGATAGCTCATCCTCTTTCAAGTTGGCAAACTGTACGTTAAATTAGCTAATCCCTTCGCTCCAGTTTCATTACAAAACTTTCATTACTACTACGGATTAGTCCGCCCCTATACCAAGCATTGCTATTCTGCCTCTAGTTTGCGCTATTGTGCATTTCACTTTGCATCTTAGTACAGGTTCCCGAGTTCCGTAAATAAGCCCGAATAAAGGTCATGCCTCCTAAATGACGCCTGCCGCTTAGCCAGTAAACAGGTAACCGCTAAACTTATAATGTTTGTCATACTTCAAACACTTTTGACATGATGTTGCACTTTCTCGACACTTCATCAGAGGTTCATTTGCATTCATCTCCTTTATCCATACCTGACCACGCTCTTGACGCAGCCTTTTCCATAACGCTCAATACCTTGGCTCTTTACCAAAGCACCTTATGGGGGTTTGATGCTCTCCCCTGCAGGACAACATCGGTGGGTCGGTTCCACCATCATATAAACAGTTCGCAATGAAATATATCAGCCGTTCATTGCTTTCTCGGCACACGTAAGAATGGTTGCGAGTTATCGTGCGCGAATTTTTCGAGGAAAATGAGCTGCGGTAAACTTGTAACTACCTAGAGTTAAGTCCAAAATTGAACAATTGTTTTAATACTACTTAAGCATGATTCGCATCATATTGCTAGTATATTCAGCAAGAAGAATAGAGAGAGTTAAAGTTATAGATTCTCTTAGCCTAAAAGGTTATTGTCTCAGGTTAGAGAAGAATTTGGTTGTTGGTTTTCACCTATGTTCTTTGTTGTGCTTTCGTTATTTTTCAAGCTCTTGCTCAATTTCTTTTATAATGGTCTCTATTTCAGTCTTTACACGTCCAAATAACTTTGGTCCATTCGTTACTTTAGCCGATAGATAGTAAGCTAAAAGATAATTTTCAAATTCAGCTGATTCGAATAATCGTTTGTTATCTATATTTTCGGAAATTGACTGGAAATCAAAATCCATATACCCTATATCCATAACGAGTTTTCGTGTACTTCCTTTTTTATAAAAAATAGTACGTAAATTTTCTTCTGTGAAATCCATTGCATTTAACTGAATGTTTAAATAATCCAATGAGCTATTAAAAGAAGCTATGTTTTGTCTTAAACTTTTATTTAAAAGAATATTGAGCTTACCTGAACTAATGATATCTTCTAAAACTCCTGTTGCAGGTATATAGCTAATTGAACTACCGAAAATAGGAGCGAACTTTTGAGAAATTCTCTGACTACTGACTGTATCAAGCACATTTTTGTCAAATAAATTCAATAGATATTCAAGTGACACTATACGTTGCTCATTTTCTTGAATAGAAGCATTTATTATATTCAAGTTATTTTTAAATTCTGTTTCAATAGATAATAAATACTCTCTCTCTAGACTTCTTTGTTCGTTGTAATTATTGTTATTATTAATCTGTAAAGCTATTAATATACCAATAACAACAAGTATTATTTCTCCAACAGCATAAAGCAGATATTTACTGAATTTATTTTCAGTTAACATTTTTTGTCTGATTTTTCTAAAGAATTTTATCATTGATGTGGTTGGTTTTAATGAAGCACTACACACAAATAAGTGCAATTGACGTTATGACTAAGAAAGATACAATTTTCATTCAAAGTCAACCTACATAGTTATTTGAATAACAACACAATAATTGATTAAAAAATACACACATTAACTTAGTCTATAACTACCTTAAATTTAAGGTGATACATAAAAAAAAAGCCAATATTTAAAATATCGGCTTTCTATAATTTATTAATGAAGATTCGTTGATTTTCAAAAGTCTTTTAAAAGACAAAAAGATATCTCTTAGTTCATTTTTTTTCTAATTAATTACCTCATTAAATTTCTCCCAAAAAACATTGTCAAAAGATGATAATGCAAAATTTTCTTCAGATCCCGTAGCCTCACCCATTCTTATAATTACCAAATTCTCACTAGGTACAATGTAGATGCGCTGTTCATCTTTACCTAAAGCTGCAATCATATCTGTTGGTGCATTCGGAATAAGAGATCCCGGAAATTCTGTTTGCGTAGATGGTAACATGAAGTCACTTTTTCCATTTAACCACCATAAATAGCCATAAGCCAGGTTTATATCTTGAGAAGTTGTTGTGCTTTCCAAAAAGAAATCTTCATCTACAATTTGATCTCCGTCCCAATTTCCATAATGTGAAGCAAGTAATCCAAATCTTGCCATACTTCTTGTATTACTATGGTATATGCGATAGATAAATCCGCTATTCCAGAATCCATCCATACCTATTTTAGCAGCTAATTCGGTATTGAAATAAGTTTCAAATTCGGTTCCACTGGCATCTTCGACTACATTCATAAGTCGTTGAAATACGTTACCATAAGCCCAGCGTGTACCCGCATCGGCAAGCGAAACCAAATTCGCTTTGATTACCAATTGAGGTTCGTCGTCTAGACCAGAGGTCATTGTCAACAAACTCTTTACGGTAATTAAATTTTCTTGCTCTATTGCAGTACTTGTCCACTCGGTACCAATATAATCAGACACCTTATTATCTATATCTATCAATCCGTTTTGTTGCGCAATACCAGTGGTAGCCGTTACCAAAGTTTTTCCGGCACTATTCCACTGCCAAGTATCGTTAACCGTATGGTCGTTATAATATTCTTCTACAACAATCTTACCATCGACCAATACCATAAAAGATTTTGTATCATCGGCAATAAGAAAATCTTCTAATTCTGCAAGTTTATCTACATTCCAATTCAATTCTGAAGGTGATACACTTTCCCAGTCATTTGTATTAATAGGCGGAAAATAAGTAGCGGCTTCTGTCGGGTTTGGCTCATTAGAATCAGTTGAGATAGAATCATCTGATTGACAGCTTAAAAGTACAGATAGAATACCTATATAAATTAATCTATGTATCATGGAATTTACTCTTTAGAAAGGCTTAAAATATTTAACGCACTGGAATCTAATTTGTTGCGTAAATAATTGTCTATTCTGAAGAATGAACATGACAAAAAAAAGCCAGTATGAACACATACTGGCTTTCTTCTAGGAAAAATTAAAAATCTAAACTATTCTTCCCCTAATTCGGTGATTTTCTTCTCGTAGAGTTTTTTACTCTCTACAACGGCAACATTCAACTCTTGCATGATACCGTCTACACGACCTTCTATGCTTTTCATTTGATCATTGATATTATCGAAAGAGTTAAGGGCAGCAGCCACTTCTAACGCTTTTACGACCTCAACGGCATCGCCATGCAACAACCTTAATTTTTCTATAGCCGTAGAAGTATTCGCTAAAGTTGCGTTGTATTTGGTACGCGCCTTTTCTATAGCGCCCAAGAGTGTTTTTTTACTCTTTTCATCACTTAGGCTATTGGTCTGTGTTTCCATTGCTGTAAAAAGATTGGAAGCTTTCTCTTTTAAATCTTCGTACTCCTTATTCAAGTTATTAACACGACGATCTACTTTTTCCCAATCTCCATATACCTTGGCGAATTCTTTATCTTCATTTTTGGTGTCTTCTAAAGCGCTTTTTAAGGCATTCAAAGATTCTAGACCTCTGTTTACATTTTTATTAGCGGTCTCTTTCTTATTCTCAAAATCGTCTACTTGAGACTTGAATTTGTCTTTTAAGCGAATAAGATCTTCCGGACTTTTATCTTTCCAACAAGAAGTTAGGGTAAGTGCAATTAGGGCAACAAATAGTGTTCTTTTAAACATGTAATACTTTCTTTAGTTAATGGTAAAGCAAAGATACATATTCTTAGATGCTTTTAATTTGAAAATGAAATGGTCGAAATTTCTAGCTAAAGGTCTCTAAAATATCTGCAGCTTTTTTAAGGTCAGATACTATAATTTCTGTTTTGGGCGCCAACGGATATTCTTGTTGACCAGGTCTACCTATAAACGCTGCTCGCCAACCTGCCCAAAGTGCTCCAGCAACATCCCAGCCATGGGCTGCAATGAGCATACACTCTTCTAGTTCCAAACCCATTTGTTTTGCTCCCCATGCGTAAGTATCCGTAAAGGGTTTGAATTTTCCCGTTGGTTCTACGCTTAGCATTTCATCAAAATACTCGGTCAATCCGGCATTTTCAAATTGCTTTTTTAATCCGTCTTTAGATGAATTGGTGAAGGCTACTAATTTGTATCCGGCATTTTTCAATTGTGAAAGTGCTTCTTTAACTTCTGGGTGTGCAGGTAAATTTCCCATAGCCCCTGAAACAATGGTACGTGCCTTTTCTTCCGTAAGAGAAATATCAAGATTCGCAGCTACCATTTGCAATGCGGCAGCACCAATATGACCGAATGGCTTGTATTGACCACTAGCCGAAGTCACTAATGAATACTGCAACATTGTTGTAAACCAAAGAGAAAGTAAATCTTCTCTTCCGCCTAATGCTTTGCCTACTTCTTTTTTAACTTTAGTAAGATCTAAAAGTGTTTCGTTGACATCAAAAAACAATACTTTTGGTCTGATATTTTTATGCGTTTTAGTTATATCCATATTAAATTCTACTGTTTTTGTATTTCACTTTGTTTGCTCAAATTATAAGGTAATAGGTACTACCAATGACACTCATAAGCTGAATTAATATGTTCAGGTTTATAAAAAAAAATAAACTATTCTTTAATCAAGATTATTGGTCTTAATTAAACTATAAAAATTTTATTTCTTTGGCTCTTCATTTTCCTTTTCTATTTGTTCATATGCCGTGTTTAATTCTTCTTCTGTTGGTGCTGGCATCATTTGCTCTTTTGCCAACTGTGGTTCAAAACTAAATTTGGTGTAAAATGGAAAATGATCAGAGCCATTATTATCCCCGAGTTTAACATCTAGAATCCTAAAATCGGGAGATGAAAAAATATGGTCTAGAGGCCAACGCATAATCCAACTCTTTGCATTGTACGTACTAAAAAATCCTCTTCCCTTTCGCAAATCTAATAATCCGCTAACTTTCTGAAATAGCTCTGTAGTCTCTGACCAAGCTACATCATTAAAATCTCCCATAACAATGACAGGATATTTCGATTCTCTTGTAAGCTTTGCAATTTTCATCATCTCAGCATCTCTATCAACTGAAGTTGGATTATGTTGTGGGGTTGGTGGTGCAGGATGTATGGCGAACAACTGAATAGTATCTTTAGATTTCAAAATAATTTTTGAATGTATAGAGGGTATAGTGTCTTCTACTAAATATCTTACGCTGGGTTCTAAAAGTTCTAATTTGGAATAAAGGAGCATGCCATAGGTATTACTTAAAGGAACCTCCACCTTATATAAATAATCTTTGCTTAAAGACTTTGAAAATGCTTGTTGCCATTTTTTATCGGTTTCGGTAAATAATAAAATATCTGCATCAAATTTTTTAGCTTCATTTACAACAGAAACTTTATTATCATTTTTCTGTAACACATTCGCTGTATAAATATGGAATGTGGGTTTACTTTCGGGGCTACTTTCGAAAATTTCCTTTTTTGCAAATGTGGTATATGGATATACTTTAGCCATTTGAAATACAAAACAACCGGCCAGGGCGATAACGAAAAGAATGTCGACTTTGCTTTTTAAATTAAATCTGAAAAAATAAAGTAATAGTGCCAACATGGTTAAAACAGTTAATTGAAGATGTGGAAAGTCAAAAACCCTAACTGTCCAGTGATCAACTGCTATAAATGGAAAAATGGTCAACACTATTGCGAGTACTGCAAAAACTCGTAAGAACAATTTTAATTTTAATTTATTACTTAAATTCATAATTACATTTTTGGTGGTTGGTTTTATTTTATTTAGATAAAATTGAATTACGTCTTAGAAAATTCTCACAGGGTTAAATTTTTAAATGTTTACTCCATTAAATTATCAATATGTACGTTATGTTCTCGTAATAATTACAGACTCTTTTAGTCTAGTATGTCAATCCTAAATAAGTACAAATACAAAAGGGACTTAAATTAGTAAGCCCCTTAGTCATTAAACTGCACATAAGAACACTAACCATTATTATTACAACACATGCAGTCCAATTATATGCAATTTTACTATTAAACGACCAACCTTATTATCTATATCCAAAAATAAATTGACCCTGAATTTCATTGAAATTGATTTTTACGAAGGTTATTCATAAAAAAAATTCATTCTATACATTATGCTTATATGGTATGCACATATATTTTAAGAAGTGCTTTATGTATACTTTACTAATCTAATTTTAAAATAAGGCCAACCAATTCTCTAACAAAGTCGACTGCGATTTAAATGATATTTAAATTAATTGCATGCACTACCTATCTGGTTAGTTATAATTTTATTTGAGCACTTTACAAAAAGTAGATTTTGTAATTTTATTGCGGAATTATTAAAACATATTTAACAGAGGCACTAACTATAATAAGCCTGATAAACCTAGCTAACATATTGATTTAGTTAAAGATTCTAAAAATCGTTTGGTAAACAATTTAAATAATATGTTACAACTAATTCTAAAACTAATTTAAGCTTTGAAAATAAATGGTTAGCGGTGTAATTTGAATATCAATCATTTAGTGCTGTAGAGAATGAAAAATGAAAGGCTTTCAAAATTAAATACTAATTTTTAAATTAAAAATACTATGAAATGGCAAGGTAGGCGTCAAAGTTCAAATGTAGATGATCAAAGAGGTCAATCTAGTTCTAGAAAGAGTTTTAGTGGTTTTAACCCTACTCTACTTGCTCCAATAATCAAAATGCTATTTTCCAAAACCGGCTTGATTATCGCGGGACTCTTCTTAGCATTTTCATTCATAACCGGTAACAACCCGTTAAGCTTAATAAGTAACTTTTTAGGTGGCAACAGTCAGACTGTTTCTACAGAATCGTATCAAGGTACTGCGAAAGAAAATCAGCAGGCTGAATTTAGTGCAACTATTCTTGCCAGTACCGAAGATGTATGGAATAACCTTTTAGATGATTACCGCGAGCCTACTTTGGTTCTTTTTACAGGTTATGTATCGTCTGCTTGCGGCTCAGCCTCGAGTGCAACAGGTCCTTTTTACTGTCCTGGTGACGAAAAATTATATCTTGACTTAAGTTTTTTTCAAGATATGGAACAACAAATGAATGCACCGGGCGATTTTGCGCAAGCTTATGTCATTGCACATGAAGTTGGTCATCATGTTCAAAAACTAATGGGAATAACCACCAAAGTCGATAGGCTCAGGGGACAATTAAGCGAAAAAGAATTTAACAAATACTCTGTTCGTTTAGAGCTACAAGCGGATTTCTTTGCCGGCGTTTGGGCAAATCGTTCACAAAGCATGACGCAAATGATGGAAAAAGGTGATCTTGAAGAAGCCTTAAATGCTGCAAATGCTATTGGCGATGATCGCTTACAAAGACAATCAACTGGAAAAGTTGTACCTGACTCTTTTACACATGGCACTTCAGAACAACGTATTAGATGGTTTAAAAAAGGGTTTGATACTGGTGATATTTCTCAGGGTGATACTTTTAGCGCAACTGTACTTTAATTAACCAAGAACAACGTACTATTTTTTTTAAAACAGCTATATCCTTTTACTAAAAATATAGGAAACTACCAATGCCACCCAAGCAATTACCGCAGCCATCTGCTCTCCATCGCTTATCAATATATGTGCAAAAAAGGCTAAGGTAATCGCAAAGAAAAATGCGGAATATGCCCACTCTTTAATCACATGAAATTTCGGATTCCAAATAGCAAATAAACCAACCAACTTTGCCGTAGCGTACGGATAAATTAAATATGTTGGATAGCCCAAACTCGAAAAGGCTCCTTTTATAAATTCGTGATTAAAAAAGTACATGCCTGCGGAAAATAATATCACCAAGCTAAAAATACCTGTAGCGATGTAATAAATGATTCTATCTCTTTTCATGGTTAACAGTATTGGTGGTCAAATATTAATTTATTTCAGCTTATGTAATGCCTCTAAGATATCCGTCACTTCTGCTCTTTCGGTATAATCAGCATCTAAAAAGGCATATTGAATAACAGCATCAGTATCAATTACATAAGTCGCTGCCAACGGCAGTTCATTACTATCATCTCCATTTACTTCACTTAACCCAAATCCTTCTTCATAAATAGAAGCTACCTGATTGGTCAATGTATACACTACGCCATATTCTTTACCAACCACATTACCCACATCGCTCAACACCGTAAATTCAAGTTTATTTTTCTCTGAAGTAGATAAAGAATTATCTGGCAATTCTGGTGTAATAGCAATTAATGTAGCACCTGTTTTTTTAATTTCAGGAAGTTTTTCTTGTAAATAGTGCAGTGTAATGTTACAATACGGACACCAACCACCTCTGTACCATGTTAAAACAACTGGAGCGTTTTTCAGTTCCTCATATAATGAAAACCAATTACCCAACGTATTTTTCAACGTGAAGTTAGGTGCTTTGCTATTGACATTCAATGCGTTTTCTAAAACTCCCGATGCGGCAACACTTGAAATACCCTCAGCATATATCTGCTTTTTCTCTTCGGTAAATTTCGCTGCAGCTTCTTGGCGTTTTATATCTAACAATACATCTAGTTCACCTTTAATTTTATCTGCTTTACTCATAACCTGCATTTTTAATTTTCTATTCAGCGATCAATTCAGAAAGTACTTGTTTAAAACTAGCTACGGGTTGGGCTCCTGTTATGGCACTTTTCATGTTAAATAAAATAGTTGGTACGGAGTTTACACCCATATTCTTCCATTGCCCCTGTCTATTCCTTACTTCCTGACGGGCTTCTACATTATCCAATTTCAACAATGCTACCTCTGCATTTAAACCCACTTCTAATAGCGCTTGTTTTAAGACCTCTCTATCAGACACATCTTTTCTTTCTCCAAAAAATGAAGTCATTAAGCGTAATTTTAGTTCCGTTTGTTTCCCAAAATCTTTTGCATACTCCAATAACACATGAGCGTCGAAAGTGTTCGACATACGCATCTCATCAAAATAGTCGAATTTGAATCCTAACTCTTCACCGATATCGGTCATGTTCTCACGCGACTCTTTCTGCTGTTCTATAGTTGAACCATATTTTTCGGTAATATGCTCAGTAATATTCTGACCTTCTAGTGGCATACCCGGATTCAATTCAAAAGGTTGCCATTCAATCTCTACTTGATCTTGAATACCTAGTTCGTCAATTGCTTTTTCTAATCTCTTGTAGCCAATTGCACACCAAGGACAAACAACATCAGATACAATATCTATTTTTAATTTCTTTTTCATAATTCTAAAATGTCACCAACTCACTAATTTGAATCTCACCTTGTACATTACTATAATTCTTTACATCATCTGCAAATGTCGCTGCATGCTTACCAAATGAAGCCTGAAAAGAAGCTACATCGTCAAATTTTAAGTGTACAATAGCAACATAAGGCGCAGCCTCACCTGTTGCTCTTCCACCAACTCCCAAGTCAAGTTCCATATCTTTTATTGCACTGCCTACCAATTTAGATACCATTGGCAAATGCTTATTTTTGTAATAGTCAACATCGAATTTTACACCTTCAATATTCGGATACATTACTGATACTTTTATCATAATTTATTATTTAAATTAATAGTAAACCTTCCGAATATACAGAAGGCTTACATTACACAATTAACATGTGGTTTCTGGGGGAAAATGAAACCTCAATTATTTAGACCATGCAAACTTTTGAAAAGCTGCATCGACCGGTGTATTTGCAATATGATTTGTATAGTTACTAATTACCTTTTGAGATAATCCTAAAATAATTTCTAATACCTGAGCTTCACCATAACCAGCTGTGTAAAAAGCATCTAAATCTTCTTTTGTTACATTACCGCGGTTACGCACTATAGTTAATGTCATCGTTCTTAAAGCTTCTAATTTTGCGTCTGCTAACGGAGTTTCGTTACGTAAAGCATCTGTAATGGCATCATCAACCTTCATCATTTTAGCAATACCTGTATGTGCCGGCACGCAATAATGACACGCGTGTTCAACATTGATTGTTTGCCACACTACCGTTAACTCATCATTATCGAATGAAGTTTCAGTAAATAACTGATGTAGTGTTTGATACGCTTCTAATAATTTTGAAGAAGAAGCCAACACACCATGCAAACCAGGAATCATACCAAATGATTTTTGAGAGTTCTCTAATAATGCTTTGCTACCTTTTGGTGCAGATTCTATGTCGTGTACTTTTAAAGTTGTCATAATCTTATTATTTCTATTAATTATTATATTTATGTTAAATCTAAGCAACTGCTTAGTTATTGATTAAAAAAAATGCTACAAGTGTAAAAATGTAATCCTAATAATGCCTTTTAACTGTTCCTCTTTAAATACTTTTGATGAAATTGACAGACCTAAAAGAGCGTTCATTAAATAGTCAGCTTGTGCTTCTGTTTCTTTTACATCCCTTGAGTCGTCTTGTTTTAGGTTCCTTACAAATAGTTCTCTAATATTTGAAGAAAAACGTTTCAACGCCGCCATAATAACCGGACTCGAATCTTCTTTAATTTCGTTTACCGTATTGGTAACCAAACATCCTTTGAAAATTGCACCTTCTCTAGAAAAATCTAGAAAGTCAAAAAAATACTCTTTAATACCTTCTACCCCATTATTAGATTTTTCTAAGGTATTGGTGATGGCTTTGATTTGAGTATTATAAAGTTTAATACTTTCTAAGAATACACCTTCTTTATTTTTAAAGCTGGCATAAATAGAGAACTGGTTAATACCCATTTCTTTTTCCAACATACGAACCGATGTGCTTTCATAGCCATTACGCCAGAACAAGCGCATGGCCTTATCAATGACTTCAGTTTCGTTATATTGCTTTTTACGTGCCATTATTACTAATTACACTACAAAACTAAGCAAGTGCTTTGATATAAAAAAACTTTTAACTTTGCTTTGGCAATTTACACCTCAGAATAAATAAAATGAGCCAACCCGTAGGCCAGCTCATTTAAGATACATCAAAAAGAATAAGTTACTATGTTAAGATAATACGCCTACTTCTTTTTGAATCTTTTTCTTGCTGGATCCGGCATCGAATTGATTTGAAGTATTCTTCTCACCACCCGCTTTTAGTGCTTTTTCACCAGCAAAGAAAGATTTATGATCATCACCTAGGTCAGATCCGGCCATTCGTTGGTGCTTAACACAAGAAACGCCTTTACGAATTTCTTGTCTTTGTACTCCTTTTACATAAGCCAACATGCTTTCTTCGCCAAAATAACCTTTGGTTAGGTCGCTCATATGCAAAGCTGTGGTATGATAGGTCGGTAATGTAATTAAGTGATGAAAAATACCAGCATCTCTTGCTCCATCAACCTGAAACGTTTTAATTTTTTTATCTGCGCGAAATGATAATTCAGTGTCATCATAATCTTCTGACATTAAATTATTTCTATCGTACTCCGTCATATTCTCGCCTTCGGCAAGCATTTCATCATACGCCTGACCTCTGAAATTTAAAGTCCAGTTGAACGAAGGAGAGTTGTTATATACTAATTTGGCATTTGGTACCACCGATCTAATTCTATTCACCATATGGGCAATTTGTTTCACGTTTGGTGTTGGGGTTTCAATCCACAATAAGTCAGCACCATTTTGCAAACTGGTAATACAATCTAATACCACCCTATCTATATTAGTACCATTTCTAAATTTGTATAGGCCGTTTGGTAATCTAATTGGGCGAACCAATTTACCATCTCTTTTTAGAAGAACATCGTCTTCACGAGCATCTGTTATATCAATTTCCTCTGCCTCAACGAATGCCAAATATTGCGATGCCAAATCACCAGGTACTTGACTTACCGGTAATTTCTGAGTTAAACCTGCCCCTTCAGAATCAGTTCTAGCTACGATTACCCCGTCATCGATACCTAGCTCAATAAAAGCATATCTAACAGCATTCAGCTTGGCTACAAAATCTTCATGCGGTACGGTAACCTTGCCGTCTTGGTGCCCACATTGTTTAGCATCTGAAACCTGATTTTCTATTTGAATCGCACACGCACCTGCCTGTATCATTTTCTTTGCCAATAAATAAGTAGCCTCTTCATTACCGAAACCGGCATCAATATCTGCTATGATAGGTACGATATGTGTTTCATAATTATCGATCTGGTCCTGAACATCTTCACCCTTCTGCAATCTTCTGAACAAATCGTTCAATTCAATAGCATCTGCCTGGCGTAAAAAATCATAGATTTCTGCGATTAAACTAGAAACGGCAGTTTTTTCATGCATCGATTGATCAGGCAACGGTCCGAATTCAGACCGCAAAGCCGCCACCATCCATCCAGAAAGGTAGAGGTATTTTTTACTCGTAGTTTTATGGTGCTTTTTAACGGCAATCATTTTTTGCTGCGCCACAAAACCATGCCAGCAACCTAAAGACTGTGTGTAGTTCGAAGAATCTGCATCATACTCCGCCATATCTTTTCGCATAATAGCTGCAGTATATTTTGCAATATCCAATCCGGTTTTGAAACGATTTTGCGCGACCATTCTAGCAGCATTTTCTGGGTTGATATCGTTCCAAGTTGTCCCGTACTTTTGCTTTAGGTTTCTTACAGTCTCTAATGCCGAACTGTACTTACTTTGTTCTAAATTTTTCATAATTTTGAAATACGTTATTTATTATTGATAATGAGATCCTGTTCATTGTTGCCGCAATGGCAGGATCGTTTTATTTAAATGAATTTATAGGCAGGTAATGTTAAGAACTCTTCAAATTTATCTGTAACCACCAACTGATCGAACAGTTGTATCGCCAATTCAAATTTGGTGTTCTTCATATTATCTTCACCAACTTCGGTAATTAGTTTTTCTACTTCATCATCGAATATTTCCATATACAGACCTTTATTCAATTGGCGCCCATCTGCAAGAATAACTTCATTCTTCAACCACTGCCATACCTGGGTCCTAGAAATTTCTGCCGTAGCGGCATCTTCCATTAAGTTGTAAAGTGCTACTGCTCCATGCCCCCGCAACCAAGCCTCTGTATACAAAATACCCACATTAATATTTTTTCTAATTCCGTCTTCAGTAATAGTACCTCTTGGTATTTCTACTAAATCTTGCTCTGTCACCTTTACGTCTTCTCGCATTACATGCATTTGATTGGGCGTAGGCATATGTTTATTAAATTCGACCATTGCAACCTCAACCAAAGCAGGGTGCGCTACCCAGGTGCCATCATGACCATTTACCACCTCGCGCTCTTTATCTTTTCTTACTTTTTCAAAAGCTTCTGCATTCGCTCTTTCGTCATTCTTAATAGGAATTTGTGCTGCCATACCGCCAATAGCAAGTATGCCACGCTTGTGACATCTTTGAATAACCAATTTTGAGTAAGCATCCATAAACGGAGAGGTCATGGTCACCTGATCTCTATTAGGAACTACAAAACCCGTGTGATTTCTAAATTTTTTGATATATGAAAATATATAGTCCCAACGACCGCAGTTTAGCCCAACGATATGATTTTTTAGTTCAAAAATGATTTCGTCTAATTGAAAACTCGCTGTAATTGTTTCAACCAATACCGTCGCTTTAAACGTACCAAGAGGTACCTGCAAATAGTCTTGTGCAAATTCAAAAACTTCGTTCCACCAACGGGCTTCTGTATAGTGCTCTAATTTTGGCAAATAGAAATAGGGCGCTGTTCCATTTTCCATCATTGTTTTGGTATTATGAAAAACATACAGGCCAAAATCTACCAAACTTCCAGAAGCTTCCTCCTCATTTATTAGTAAGTGTCTTTCGTTTAGATGCAAACCTCTTGGTCGTACCAAAAGCACCGCTGTTTTTTCATTTAACCTGTATGACTTTCCCTTTTTAGTATCAATTAAACTAATGGTCTTTGTATTGGCATCCATTAAATTCTGCTGCCCTTCAATACTATTTTTCCAACTTGGCGAATTACTGTCCTCTAGGTCTGCCATAAATGTTTTGGCACCCGAATTAAGTGCATTAATAATCATCTTTCGATCTACCGGTCCAGTAATTTCAACACGCCTATCTTGTAAATCTTCTGGTATGTTTCCTGCAGTCCAGACTCCATCCCTAATAGATTTAGTCTCTATAGGAAAGTGTGGATACTTACCACTATCAAAGACTTCTTGCTGTACTTCACGGTTTTTAAGTAGCTCTAATCTTTTGGTGTTAAATTTCTCATGTAGTGCTGTAAGAAACTCTAAAGCACTGTCTGTTAGAATCTCAGGATAGTAATGATCTACCTGATTAGCGAACTGAATTTTCGAATGTTTTAAAATCGTGTTTTCCATTGTAAAAAGTTTTTGTTGACACAATGATAAAATAAAATACTTTAAAAAACAAGCGAACGTTCGCTAAGTAGATAAAATACACTTTTTTTATGTTGTCCGCAAAATGTAGTATCTTTAAAACATATTATGGAACAAGAATATATTAAACTTATTTTCGGTCTAAAACTGAAGCAAATACGAACCGACAAGAATCTGTCTTTATTTGGATTATCTAAAATATGTGGACTTTCAAAATCGTATTTGAACGAAATTGAAAAAGGAAAAAAATATCCGAAGCCAGATAAAATCATTTTACTGTCAGAAAAATTAGATGTGCCGTACGACCAAATGGTGTCTTTAAAGTTGGATAAAAATCTGGCACCTATAGGAGATTTACTACGCTCAAAAATTTTAAAAGAGATTCCTCTTGAATTATTTGGCATAAAAGAGAGCGACCTAATAGACATTGTTGCTACGGCACCAGCAAAAGTCAATGCCTTTATAAGTACCATTATAGAAATAGCACAGCACTATAGTTTTAGTAGAGAAAGCTTTTATCTTGCCTCTTTACGCTCTTACCAAGAAGCGAACAATAATTATTTTGAAGATATAGAGCAGCAAGTTTTAAAATTTGCCAAAGCCTACCATTTAGATCTAAACAAAACACTCTCTTCAAAAGATTTGGAAGAAATATTAACAGAAGAATATGGATACACAATTAATAATGGGGAAATAAAAAAATATGAGGCCTTAGAAAATTTAAGATCGCTATTTGTTCCTGAAACCAAAATATTGTTGCTCTCTGCCGATATTAACGAGCCACAGCGCACTTTCATCTATGCAAAAGAAATTGCCTATAACTTTTTAGCTTATACTGATAGGTTATATTCTTTTCCTTGGATAAAATTTGAAAATTTCGACCAAGTTTTAAATAATTTTTATGCGTCGTATTTTGCCGGTGCACTTGTTATACCTAAAACTCGTCTTGTCCCTAAAATTGAAGAGGTGTTTTCAGAAGAGACTTTTGATCCTAATAAATTCTTAGCACTCATTAACGGTTTCAACGCCTCTCCTGAATCTGTTTATCAACGACTAACTAATATTTTACCGAACTCCTTCAACATACAGAACTTATTCTTTCTCCGTTTTACCCATCGATTAGGTAGTACAAAATACCATCTTAAAAAAGAGCTGCACCTATCTCATCAACATTCGCCTAGAGCTAATGAAACCAACGAGCACTACTGCCGACGTTGGGTGTCGTTAAAAGTTTTGAACGATATTAAAATGAGCCAGAAAGACCATGAATTTGATTGCCAAATATCTGAGTATGATGGCGATGACAATAGCTATATTGTTTTCTCTTCTGCAACAAAAGATCCGTTTAAGGACAATCAGTACAGAAGTATTAGTATAGGTTTGCTCATGAATAAACAACTAGAACGCAAAATCAAATTTTTAAACGACCCAAAATTAAAGTCTCAAAAAGTGGGCGTTACATGCGAGCGTTGTGCCATTAAGAATTGCAAGGAGCGCCAAAATTCAGCTGTTGTTCTAGATAGGGTAGATAAAAATAAAAATGTAGAATCTATTGTAGAAGAGTTGCAGGCGAAGTTTCAGTCTTAATTATAATATTTAATCAAGACTACCCACATCTAAACACCTACATCTTTGCCACTAATAATTTACCCCTTTCTAATAATTTTATCAATATTACCCGCTAAATACATATGATCACTTGCAGAATTTTTACGAAGTACGTTCGTCATTAACACCACCATATACCTACAATTATCTGGATGCTCAACAATGATAACAGAGTTCATAAAATTGGTGACGTTACCCATATATTTTCCACAAGCTTCACCTTTGCTTCTATCGCATTTGTACAAGGAGCCCGATTTAAAATACACTGCCGCTTCTTTCAAAACTGGCGATTGTGCGTAACGAATTCTACGATCGGTCATATACATTAATCGCTTCATTTCTAAACTAGAATCTTCATCGACTACTTTACCTTGCTCTAACTGCACCAAGAATTTCATTAATCCTTGCGGAGAACCAATACTACCACCTTTATCACCAACATAAGTATTTGGACCTCTAGTGAAGAAACTACCCAACCTCCACTCGTCTGAAGTAATACCTAAATCGCGCAGTGGCAAATTGACCACATCATTACTTAAATCGGTCAAGTCTTTTCTTGGCGTCTCTTTAAAATAGGCATCCGTTTCTTCTTGAGTTAAGTCGGGATATTTCTCTCCGAATGCAGCCATTAATAATACCTCTCTCCATACAATACTTGCAGCACCATTGTTACTCACCGACAACATGTGATCTGCCCATTCGTATAAAGTGAACACATCGCTGGCAATTACTTGACGTTTCACCAACGTATTCTTTTCAATATTATAGATAGGAATAGTATGTTCATCTGTTAAGCCCCATATTCCTGCTTTTACAGATTTATTTTTTAGCAGCTCCGTTCTTTTCTCGAATGAATCCGGGTAAATTTTTTCTAACTGCCTAAATAATCCTAATAAGACAGCCAATTTACCAACACTACCTGGCTGATAGCCTGCCGTTTCATTTCGTTCGGCATAACGAACATGTTCTGGGTCAGAAATATCCAAGACCGTTAAGGAATAACTTTTATCCAATCCGCGGAAAAGTGCACTGATTTCTTTCTGAAAATCTTCGTTCACCTGCATCAATCCCATTGCGCTATCATTCTTTCTTGATAGCAAGTTCAATTGAATATCGCTGTACGATTTCATTGCTCCGGCAGGCAATGCAGATGCATCTTTGATCTCTCCGTTTTTTATCATCTCTAAACGCTTTAAACGTTTAATACCTGTGCGCTCGTAACCGTCAATTGGGTAATATTTGTATGTTGTAAACGCAGATGCACTTAACACAACAATTAACAATACTATAATTTTCTTCATAATCATATCAATACTAATTCTTAAAAACTCTTATATGTAACATCAAATCGACCATCGGTTATATTAACGAATCGACCATTGCCATCCACAGCTGAAAAATAAAAAGTCCCAGATATAAACTTTTTTTCTTCATCAATTTTAATGATTTCCAGAACTCCACCAATGTTTTCATTAGAGTAAAATTCTGACTCAATTATTGCGCCGCTAATTTTTTTATTAATCCAACAAGAAGCATTAGCAATGGGAATATCGTTACCTTCTAATATAGTTTGTGAAAGGGAATATTTACCTTCGGTTAAAGGCTCTAAACCATTATATAGTTCCAATGTCATAGAGACATATCCATCTATATCATTATGAGACCACAAAGCAAATCGATACCCTTCAAAAATTTCACCATAAGTCAATTGCAATTTTGGGGTATTTGCACAGTCTAGACAAAAGCTCCCTTTTTTCGGCACATACACTTGTCAATTAATAAGACATCCAAAGGTATTTAATCCTGCAGTGGTTATCGCCGGCAGTTCTTCATCAACCCCATCGTCGTCATCTAAATCACACCCAGTAAAAACAAGAAACAATGAAGCAATTAAAAACAAATAGATCTTTTTCATATTACAATTTTGTGTTTAACGAGATTTCTTTCTCTGTATTAATTTTCGGAGTAATAGATTCTAGATACCCAGAACTCAACGCTTTTTTATTCTCAACAAATGGTCTAATTTGAAACAACCATAATTTATCTTCTTTAAAACCAAGCTCTACATCATAAGCACCTTCATAATCTGAATTCGTTTCTTTAGGCAAGGTTTCACGAATAGTTTTCGCCAAAGTCTTAATTTCGACCATGTTCTTTTCATTCACTACCCTATTCTGAAACGTAGCTGCCTTTTTACCAGTACCGCCAGTTGCAGGTAAGGTGTTATACATTGGCTCGCGTGCCGGCGCCAATAAACGATAGCCATTACTATCATATATAGTATAGGTTTCTGCGGACTGACCATCTACGGCACCACCTGCACCTCTACTAAAAGCAACTGTTAAATCTTTATCATTACCAGAATTGATACCCTTGGTTATTAATACGCCCGAGTAATCTACATCTACACTTGGTATCACCAAAATAGAAGGAAAAACATTCTCAGGATTCAACAAATACACTTGTCTCCATTTAAAGCTACGTTCGGTATATGGTGAAGCCCACACATCTTTTATACCTTCTAAAACTTTCTCTTTATCTAACACATTAAAAAGTGTCAAGTTTAATCCTGCACCAGTAAACTCCTTTAAATCCTCCATATTGGTATCGCTACGCAAGAACACGGGAATTTTTCCGAAGTCCGACCCAAGAACAGATTTGAATTTGCTTTCAAGCTGATTCATAAAATCTTCTTTCAACGGCATTTTTTTGATAGCACCTCTTAAGGTTTCTAATTGTCGTAATTGATAATTCTCAACTTCAGGCTCTGGTACATCTGCATTTCGCATACGCTCGGCTTCTTTGAACATGGCATTCAAATATTCCCAATACGAACTACTCTCGCCAGGCATTTGCTGATCCATGTGATCTCTGAAAATTCCGAACGGAATCACCAATCCCTCAACTACCTGCTCAGGAAACATCTTTTTCAACTGACCTAGGTTGGCAGCTTTTGGTCCGCATAAAGCTCCCGAATCGCTAGCATCAACATCGCGCATGTTCAAAACATCGGTATTGCCCAATTGAATCTTTTCAACAGGCACCTCGATCTTATAGGTATTACGTTCTTTTTTCACAAATAGTCCGCGTTCTTGATCCGTCATCTGAGATTCTGGTTTCAAGATTACATTACCTTTATTAGAAACCGCATAAAATACACGCTCGCCATTATATTTCTTTAGACTCTGTAAATTCTGATCAGATAGTGCGGCATTTGGTATCCCTAAATTACGTGCCAATAATTGCACGTGCGACACCATATTACCTTCAGCCACCGTAGCAATACCCGCAACAGGTTTTAAGTCTGACGGTGAGCGTTGAAAAATATAAATTTTATCTGCCGACACTTCAATATCTTCAGATGAACCATCAACAACAACCAACTCGCCAAAAGCATACCCAGGGTTCAAGCCCCTGAACGCACTTTGGTCAGCAACATCCATCACTTTATTGGTCAAGGCAGATTCTTTAGAAATAAAATCACCCAACTCACCAACGCTTTGCCCTAAATGTAATGCTACCGAACCTCTAATTCTATCATCAATAAAGGCATACGATTTTGGTTCAAATGTGGTATACGTATTTACTACTTCTTGGTAATTTGCTTTTACCATGGCTGCACTCCATTCTACTGCTGCTCTTGCCGTTTCTAATACTTGCGTTAATTCTGCTAAGCTCAATTGATCTTGATTGAACTTACTAAGAGTACCAGCAACCTGCTCCCATTCCCACAGTTCTATATATCCTGCGCCAACCGATGCCGTTGTTAAAGCACATATTTTCTCTAACTGTTCGCTTACCGTTGTAGGTTCCCAATTAGGCGCATTTTGAAATAACAGCTCTTCTAATTTTAAAGAAATATCAAGTAATTGTAATCGTGCTAAAGGCCGCTTTTCTGTAAGCAGTTCTTCTCTGATTTCTAAAAGTAACTGTGCCGTTTCATTTACTGAGTAGGAAGGCGCTTCATTATTCGACCTGCCGTTTACAAATGATTGCACCTTATCGCCTAGTGTTGTTCCCTTTATTAATTTTGATTTGTTCAGCAATGCCTGAACATCTACCGGCGTAAAGAAAGTTTGCATGGTAACTACTAGTCCGTCTAACTTTTTATTCAAATCGGTAGTTAGCGATTTCTGATTCTTAGCTTTAAAATCGATTACTTTTTGAATATCTGACTTTTCGGGCTGACATGAATTTTTGTTCTCAAATCCATAAACGGAGTATATAAATCTGAGACTACTTTCGATTCGCTTCTCATTAACTGCGCTACATTATCATCGCCGTTATGCGGAATATCTTTTAATGATTGGCGGATAAAATAGAAGTTATCGGCAACTACAGCATCCTTTGATAAAATTGATTTATAGAAATTGATTCCCCAAGCTTCTTCGTCTTCTACCTGAACAGAACCTCTATAAAACTGTCCTTTTTGATTGATCCATCCGTCATCGACCAATCTCAAATATTTATCTAACTGATATTGTTTTAGACGAGAATGGTTATGGTCGGTATCCCAAAGTTCATCTATTGATGTGTAAGCCAAAATCTGACCTAAATAAATATGATTGCTCTTACCTAATGCAACCACTTCATCTTTATAACGGGCATGCTGAACCCCAGGACCTATATTTTCTGGACAAGGGTCTTTAGGCTGACGAATACTACCATCGGTACAGAACCATCTAATGTCTTTATATGGTCCACGTATATCGCTCTTATACTTTATAACTAGAGATTCGATTTGATCTGCAGCTATTGGTGATTGCGCTTGAGAGGTATGTATAAATGCAAAAAACGCGGTAAAAAGTATACCGAAAAAGGATTTTAATTTACTGTTCTTCAATTGTATAATATTAGATTATTTACCAAAGGTAGTATGTAATTACACTATTATACACGGTTAAAGACAAATTATTTTAACACCATAAATAAAAAATACAAGACTGACTTACAACGATTTAAGATTTAAAAAAAGATTCATAATAAAATGATAAAATAAATCGTTATTCAACTAATTAGATTTCATTTGCAAGAACTTTTCAAACCTAAAAAGCAGATTTGAAAATTGGACAAAAAAAATCTATACTTAACTTAACAAGCAAAAAAAATGAAATCAATTTTAATAGTATTGTTCGTTGCAATTTCTTCATTGACAACCTTTGGTAAAGATACCAGCACTATGAACGGAACGTATGAAGGTTATATTAATGGCGCATATGTTTTTTCTGATAATGAAGGCAGCACTGCAGAGTTCAACAACATAACAGATGATGTTGCGAATGAATTCGATTTAAACAGTCAAAAATTTGTTGGTAAACAATTTACCATCACATTCATTGTTGAGTCTGAACTAGACGAAGACGATGAAGAAATTCAAGTTAGCACGATAGTCGAATTGCTAATGCCAATGTAAAAAACAGAAAGGACCTAGTTAGGTCCTTTTTTTATACCCAAAAATGAATGGTCATTAAAGTGAAAATCGAACAATAATAATCGCACTTCAAAGAGCCGATTCTTTTTCGTTTCTTTGTAATCCATAATAAAATATAAAATGACTTTACTAGGTATTGATGTAGGTGGTTCTGGAATTAAAGGAGCGTTAGTTAATTCGGAAACCGGAGAAATGCTCTCTGAACGTTTTAGAATAGTGACTCCCATACCAAGAACACCAGACGCAATGGCCGATGTAATTGCTCAGATTGTTACCCATTTCGACTATAAAGGTAAAGTGGGCTGTGGTTTTCCAACAATTATAAAAAACGGAGTTTGCAAAGCAACCGGAAATCTTCATAAAAGCTGGCTAGGCGTAAATGTCGAGGAATTGCTAGAAAAGAAAACCGGTTTAGATTTCACCGTAATCAATGATGCAGATGCTGCAGGTTATGCAACCATGAATTATGGTATTGGTAAAGGAGAAAAAGGTTTTGTTGTTATGATTACCATTGGTACCGGTTTAGGTAGTGGTGCCTTTTTAGATGGTAGATTAATCCCTAATTTTGAATTAGGCCAGATACCTTATAAGAAATACTCAAAAATAGAAAAGTGGGCAGCAGGATCGGCAAAAGATCGCGAAGGCCTATCGTATAAAAAATGGGGAAAAAGATTTAATACTTTTTTAGAATATGTAGAATTGATCGTTTCACCAGACTTAATTATTATTGGCGGTGGTGCATCAAAAGATTTTGAAGAGTTTAAATCTAAGATTAATATAGAAACTAAAGTTGTCGCGGCAGAGCTTCAAAATCATGCCGGTATTATAGGTGCTGCGGTCGCCTCTCAATACAAAGTAAAAAAATAAAAAAGGCTCCAAATCCTTATAGTACAGGATAGAAAAATCCCAAAGAGAACTTTGGGATTTTTTTTATCCTAATAATTTATAAAATACTATTCTAGAATCTTCGAATCTGCAGGAGCATCAAAAAAGTCTTTAGGCAATTCTTTTTCGAAAGATACATTGGTGAAATCAATTTTAGTAATATAATCTCCCGGTTGATTATTTTTCACCGTCCAGTACGTTTTAAATCCGCCTGGCATAGTAATACCATCTACCACTTGTTCGCCAATAAATTCGGTAAACTTTTCTGGAGCGTGACCACCATCTTTAAAGTACTCAGGGTATGAAACGATGTACCTCATAACCGCTATTTTGCTTGTGTCTTTATTTACATATAAAATATAGTAATCATCTGGAGCATCACCTGTTTCGGCATCAAAGGTTACTTTAACCACATTATAATCTTGACCTTTAAATTTCTCGGCATCGAGCAACTCTAGGTTTACCCCTTCCCCACTTAAAACAAACGGATGACCAACAAACCATAATGGTGTTAGCGCCCAAAATTTAGTGTCGTATGCAAATGCCGTACTATCTTTAGCTTTTACCCAAGCTTGTTCACCCGTCCAACCAAATTTCGCAGAACTATCTGCAGCACTTGTATGCACAGATCTGTTGCTCCACGTATCTACGGTTTGGTAACTATCTCTAGCCGTTTTACCATCTAGAGGTTGGTAATTGAAACGAAATGAAATTGGACCGTTTGCGAACCAAGTATCCAATCCACCATGGGCTTCCATTGCGTTCCAAATAACTTTTCCTGCTTCTGTAGTATCTAGTCTTTCTTTTGTTTTTGCAACTCTTGAAGACACCCAAGATTCAGGTATTTCAATTACAGTAGATTCTGCAACCACTTCTTTAGCGGGTTCAGTTACCGATTTAGGGGTTTCTTTACAGGATATAATAACTGCAAATAGTGATAAAAGTGAAAATTTGTAAAGTAATTTCATAGTTGTGTGCCGTTTGGTTGATTTCCTAATTTTGATCACACGGCTTTATGATCTAAACTAGCCATTTTACGTTCCTCATAATTTTCTGCCACCACCTTATCTAACTCTGCCGGTGCTTCAAAATTTAAGGTATTTTCTTTAAGTCGGTCATCACCACCAAAAATAACTTGAATCTCTTTATTAAATAATCCTTCTAATGAACGTTGGGCAACATACTCTGGCGCATCCATCTTTCTACCCTTAAATTTTTGCATCATTTCAGTATCTGTAGCAGTGGGAAAGGCACAGGTAACCGACACTTTAAAAGGTGCCAATTCTCTACGCATAGAATCTGAGAACTGACGAATAGCTGCTTTTGTGCTACCATAAACCGCATAAAATGGCATCCCTATTAATCCTAATCCCGATGAAATATTCAAAATATATGCATCTTCAGAAAATTTCATTAATGGAATACAATATTTGGTCAATAGCATTACTGCCGTAAGGTTAACAGCAACTTGATCATACAGGTCTTCATCTTGAATGTCCTCTAAAGGACCTGCAGCTACGATACCCGCATTATTTATTAAGATATCTAAATGTCCCCATTTATCTTCTATACGTGCAGCAACGTCTTGTAAAACTTCAATATTGGCTACATCACCTGCAATTCTAATGAATGTTACCTCTGGATATTCTTCTGAGAGTTGTTTTAGGTTCTGTTTATCGCGAGCAATAACGGCAATATTGGTAACTCCGCCATTTATAAGTTCTTGAACCATACATTTTCCGATACCACGAGTACCACCCGTAATAAGTACATTTTTACCTTTTAGTTGCATAATAGTGTTCGTTTGAGTTGCGTTTAAATTCCACTTTAAATTAAATAAAAATCGATGTAGAAACGAAGAAAAACGAAGGATAGCTATATTATTAACGAAGTAGGAAAATCTACCTTAATTTATTGCATTTTTCTTAACCATAAGGCGCATATACACCATTTACATCGCTGAAATTCAAAATACGTAGAGAGTCATAAATCAATACTTGAGCATGAGAATCAAAAAAGCCACCCTATTAGGTGGCTAAAATTCTATAAGGCATAAAAAAGCCCCTTAAAAGGGGCTCTACTATTTATGCTATTTTATTTCTCTTACGTTCATTTTCGGTCAAATAGATTTTACGTAAACGTAAATGTTTTGGAGTAACCTCAACATACTCATCTTTTTGAATGTATTCTAATGCCTCTTCTAAAGAAAACTTAATTGCTGGAACAATTTTAGCTTTATCATCAGCACCAGAAGAACGAACGTTAGACATTTTTTTAGTCTTTGTAATATTAACGGTCATATCATCTCCACGAGAGTTTTCACCGATAACTTGACCTTCGTAAATATCTTCTCCTGGATCAACGAAGAACTTACCACGATCTTGTAATTTATCAATAGAATAAGGAATTGCTTTTCCTCTTTCCATAGAGACTAAAGAACCATTCTGTCTTTGAGGAATATCACCTTTCATTGGTTGATACTCTAAGAAACGGTGTGCCATAATCGCCTCACCAGCAGTAGCGGTTAATAATTGGTTACGAAGACCAATAATACCACGTGATGGAATTTGGAATTCACATAACATACGGTTACCCTTTGCCTCCATTTTAGTCATTTCACCTTTACGGATAGATACCATTTCAACAGCTCTACCAGAAACTTCTTCAGGTAAATCAATTGTTAAATGCTCGATAGGCTCACATTTTACACCATCAATTTCTTTAATGATTACTTGTGGCTGACCAATTTGCATTTCATAACCTTCGCGTCTCATTGTTTCAATAAGAACCGAAAGGTGTAATACACCACGACCAAATACTAAAAACTTATCAGCACTGTCAGTTGGGTTTACACGTAAAGCAAGGTTCTTTTCTAATTCTCTGGCCAAACGATCTTTAATATGTCTAGAAGTAACAAATTTACCATCTTGACCAAAAAACGGGCTGTCGTTAATAGTAAACAACATACTCATTGTAGGCTCATCGATAGTAATTGTCTTTAATGCTTCAGGATTTTCTAAATCAGCAACAGTATCACCAATTTCGAAACCTTCAACACCAACTAAAGCACAGATATCACCTGTTTCAACAGACTCAACCTTTTTACGACCTAGACCTTCGAAAACATAAAGCTCCTTGATTTTAGATTTCACGATACTACCATCGCGTTTTACCAAAGAAATTTGTTGTCCTTCTTTTAAAGAACCTCTTTGCAATCTACCAATAGCAATTCTACCGGTAAATGAAGAGAAATCTAAAGAAGTGATCAACATTTGAGTATTCCCTTCTTTTGGTTCGAAAACAGGAATATGCTCAATAACCATATCTAATAATGGCTCAATATTGGTAGTTTCGTTTTTCCAATCATCGCTCATCCAGTTGTTCTTAGCAGAACCGTAAACTGTAGGGAAATCTAACTGCCACTCTTCAGCACCTAATTCGAACATAAGATCGAAAACTTTTTCATGTACTTCTTCTGGAGTACAGTTTTCTTTATCAACTTTATTGATTACCAAACAAGGCTTTAAACCTAGGTCGATAGCTTTTTGAAGTACGAAACGTGTTTGTGGCATAGGCCCTTCAAAGGCATCAACCAATAATAAAACACCATCTGCCATATTCAATACACGCTCAACTTCACCACCGAAATCGGCGTGACCAGGAGTATCGATAATATTTATTTTAGTATCCTTATATATAACGGAAACGTTTTTGGAAGTAATGGTAATACCACGTTCTCTTTCCAAATCGTTATTATCCAAAATTAAATCACCTGTATTCTCGTTTTCACGAAACAAGCTACAGTGGTACATTATTTTGTCTACCAAGGTGGTCTTACCGTGGTCAACGTGCGCAATGATCGCAATATTTTTTGTAGTAGTGGACATAAGGTCTTATTTAAGCGTGCAAAGATACTTTAAATAATGATAGCTGCACTTAAACTTATGTTATTTTTATCTTATTGATTTTGAGAGAGTTCCATAATACAAATCTTACTTTTTTCTACCCCCAATAACCCAACCTAGTCTAGCATCAATTAAAATACCCGCATCTGTATTAAATTCATCTACAAATATAGCCGGACCGAAAGCCAGTCCAAAATAGAATCCTTTTTTATAAGTACGCTGTAAACCATACACTAACGCAGTATTATAGAAGTAGTCTGATGCATATTCAAGATTACCAATAATGGGCTTGCCAAATTGTAAATGATTTAAAAAACTAATGTAGTTACCGGTATTACCAGATGTATTTTTACCTTTTCTAAGCCTTCTATCAAAATTGATGTACTGCCTAACATCTGCTCCTACACCAGGATATAGTCCGAAATTGGTATCTCTACCTGACCCTCCATTAAGTTCAAAACCTAAAAACGCCTCTAAGTTTAATGTTGTTTTAGAACCAACACCCAGTTCGTATGATACCCCTGGCGCCAACAAATTAGCTTTAAAGAGTCCGTCTTCTACTTGTCTACCATTTTGTGCAAAGAGGGAAAAAGAAAACATAAGAATTGCTGAAAGAAGGGTGATTTTTTTCATGATTTTAGTTGGTTTGGTTTTATTTGGGATGTATATCAAACATCAGACCAGTTTAATCAAAAACCGGTTTTGTAGATTTTCTTTTTGTTGCTACCCATCCAAAATTTAAGTTTACCATAAAACCATGACCGTTATCCAGACCGTCACCCCTAAAATAACCATAACCAATTTCCCCATTAAAATTAAACCCCTTTCTATTGGTACGTTGCACCCCATACACTCCGCCATAGAAAGCAAAGGCATAGTTACTATTTCCGTCAGATATATTATCAGAAAACTGAACAGGTTCCCAGAAAATGCTGCGTGCAGGACCAAAGTAATTTGCAGAATTACCTACCGTATTCTTATTGACATCTAAACGCTCTTGAAAATTATGGTAATATCTTATTCTGGTATGCCAAGCAAAACCTAAAGCATAGCCTTCTTGGTATCTTGCAAATGCTGGAGTAAAACTGGTTGATGCACTTACATTTTTAAATAAGCCCAACTCATATCTAATACCAGGACCAAGTAGATTAATTGTAAATTGATGACGCTCTAGGTTGACGAGTCCGTTACCTTTTTCAGAAAAATCCCTAATCTGAGCGTGTGCTGTCGTAATAGATAAGAATAAAAAAATCAGCGTAATTTTTTTCATATAGTTAGATTGAAGTTGCATTTAAAACTACATGTTTATAAAAAGGTAACCATCTGATTTAATGAAATATTAAGAAAATACTTACGGAATTAACGACCTACACACCAGCGTTTTTCACTAATAATGAAGCCAATACTTAAGTTCGCTACCGGGTAAATTCCGCCTTCAAATTGTCCGTCATAATACGCTGCGCCTACATCTACAGAAAAGTTGAAACCAGAATCGAAACTACGTTGTATACCTGTCACCAAACCGGCATAACCGAAAGCCCCCTCTACATTCTCATTAGCAATTGTTCGAGAACTAGGAAAAAATACTGCTACCGCTGGCGCCACATAATTTGCCGAGTTACCATAAATCTGTTTTCTATTGCGCTGACGCTTTTCAAAATTATAATAGTAGCGATATTGCCCAGCTATTGCGGGAAAAACTCCGAATTCTCTATACACATCTGGCAACAAAGGATCTAAAGCAACTTGAATACCTGCTTTGATATCAAGGGTAGTATTGGTGCCCAAAGCCATTTCGTATTCAATACCGGGATTAATTAGATTGATCTTCACCTGCCTAAGCTCACAATTTTTACCAAACTGAGCATTGACATTGCACGTAAAAAATACTAGCGAAAATAAAATTAGACACGGTTTGATTTTCATTTCGATTTGGGGTTTCGACAATCTTATCTTAATAGAACAGTAAGCTTCTTAAAATAGTATCTTTGTTTAAAAATATTCGACGAATGAACTTATCTCTTATACCCCAAATAAAACATACCGACAGCAATAATTTCTTTCTACTTTCTGGACCTTGCGCCATTGAAGGTGAAGATATGGCGATGCGTATTGCAGAGCATATTATTACCATAACCGATGAGCTTAAAATACCTTATGTATTTAAGGGTAGTTTCAAGAAAGCAAACCGTAGTCGTTTAGATTCGTTCACAGGTATTGGAGATGAAAAGGCATTAAAAATTCTACGTAAAGTTTCTGAAACATTCAAAGTACCAACAGTTACCGATATACATACTGAGCAAGATGCAGTTATGGCTGCCGAGTATGTAGATGTACTTCAAATACCTGCATTTTTAGCACGCCAGACAGATTTAGTTGTTGCCGCTGCACAAATAGGAAAAACGGTAAACATCAAGAAAGGACAATTTATGAGTCCTGAGAGTATGAAACACGCCGTTAATAAAGTTACGGAGACCGGAAACCAACAAGCAATTATTACCGATCGTGGTACAATGTTCGGCTATCAAGATATGATCGTAGATTTTAGAGGTGTACCTACCATGAAACAATATGCACCTGTAGTTTTAGATGTTACACATTCGTTACAACAGCCGAATCAAACATCTGGTGTAACAGGTGGTAGACCAGCATTAATTAGTACTATGGCACGTGCAGGTGTTGCTGCAGGTGTTGACGGACTCTTCATAGAAACACATTTCGATTGCGCCAATGCAAAAAGCGACGGAGCCAACATGTTAGATTTAGGATTGATGAAGAAACTATTGACAGATTTAGTGGCGTTGAGAGCTGTTGTTAATGAGTTTTAGTCAAATTATTTCTATCAGCAAATTTTATAATGACCGAAGAAGATATAGTCAGAGGGTTTTGGCATTTTAATCCAGAAAAAGAATGGCCTCCTAAAAAAATTACAAAAGTAGATGAGTATAAAGGTGGTGATAGATTAAACTTAGATATTACACAACAGTCATATCTAAGCGCTTACCAACAAACTCAGTTAGTTAAAAAATGGTGTGATTACCTACCTGAACTAACAAAAGTAAAATACATTTGGTTTACTTCTAAAGTAAACCAAAAAACTTTTGAAGCAGTTTGTGAAATGCCAAATCTAGAGGGCATCTGGATTAAATGGAGCGGCATAAAAAACATCGATAAAATTGTAAAATTAAAATCATTAAAGCATTTTCATCTTGGTAGTTCTTCACAAATTGAAAGTATCGCGCGCTTAGCAGATATGAATTCTTTGATAACATTAGAACTTGAGCACATTAAAAAAATCAATGGATTTGAACCGATTTCTAAATGCTTGAAACTAGAAGGACTTGCCATAGAAGGGAGTATGTGGTCTACTCAAGAAATAAAGAATTTAAAACCGATTGAAAAGCTGAAGAACCTGAAATATTTATCTTTAATGAACACTAAAGTTCTAGATGCTTCATTAAAACCATTGTTACAATTAAAACAACTCAAAAGATTTGATTCATCATTGAACATACCTTCTCAGGAGATTACCAATTTAAAAAAGATAAAAACATTAGAATTCGGCAATGTCCCTGCAGAATATTTGGATGTAAAAACACAAGTCAGAAATAAATTAAAATGGTTGTAAAAGGAATAATAAACTTAGCGGTTGTTTTTGAACAAGACATCTATCAAGCTAAAATTATACTATTATTTTAATCCTTCCGCTTATAAAATCCGTTTTGACGAACAGCATAAGCGTCATTTAATACATCAACTAAAATATCGTTATCGATATCTTCAAGGGTACTATAACGCAAAGAACGTACTACTTTTCTATTTTCAGAAATTAGTACGTTCAAATGTTTTGTAAGGTGCGCAGAGTTCCAAAAAGCAATATCTACAAACTGCTTTTTGTGCGAGGCATTCAAATAACAGATGGGAGATTTACCGATATAAAAACAGGGAATATTCCATTTAAACTTCAATTCTACCTTTGGCAAAGTCGTTTCAATCATCATTTGCAAATGCATCAGAATACCTCTATACGGTTCTGGTTGATTGAAAATGTAGTTCTCTGCTGGTTTCATGGTCATAAAAATACACAAATAGATAGTTCTATCCGTAGAACAAAATCCGAATTCATACGTATCCATAATTTTTAAAATAAGGAATTTTCTTACAATATTATTACTACGGGCTCGTTATTGCTTAGACCCCAAATCGCTCATTCTCATGAATTTAATTGCCACTAGAAATTCTATATTTCAAAATAGAATTATACAATTAACCGGCTTAGCAGCTGTTTTACTTGCTTACAGAATCTATATTTCTGGCACCACAGATTTTCTATTCATGTTCTGGAATTTATTTTTGGCTGCCATTCCCCTTTTTGTATCAAGACAGTTGATGGCAAATGTTCGCCTAGGGCAATCAAAAATTTTAAGGTATTCACTATTCTTTTTATGGGTTCTGTTTTTACCTAACAGTCCGTATATCATCACAGACCTCATACATTTAGACAACTCTGCAGCAACAATTTGGCTAGATATGCTCATGCTGTTCATATTTGCCCTTAGCGGTTTATTATTGGGTGTGTTATCGATGATGGATGTATTCTCTTATTTACGGAAACACAATCACCCTTTTCTCGCCAATATGATGTTATTGGGCGTTTCTTTGTTAAGTGGTTTCGGAATTTTTCTTGGTCGTTTTCTTCGATTTAATTCATGGGATATTATTGCCAGACCCCAATTACTTATGCAATGTATATTTAAATCGCTCTTACTTTGGAACGCTTGGTTATGGATCATTGGCTTTGGAGCTTATATCTGGATATCTTTTTGGGTACTTAAACCATATTTGAGAGGAAGAAGATAATTATAGACTTTTATAGGGTAATGACTATTTTTGCCGCTTAATTCAAGCATATGGGCAGGCATTCATTAACTATCGGTTTTGTAATCACCTTCATTTTAGTTTTGTCAAATTTCAAGGCTTTCGCTCAAGAAGACCATGACCACAATTGGTATTTCAACAATAGTAAAAGCTTAAGTGAATTATGGGAGCTCGATGATGAGCACCAACGTGGTACATTTATTCTTACCTCTTACAAACCTATATATATAACCGCCGCAAAATTCTCTACCAACCCTAATGAATTTCCACAGGCAGAAAATTCAGAGAAAGTTTTAGATGAACCTAGTAGTTTAAACGCTGTAGAGTCAAAATTTCAAATCAGTCTAAAAACCAAAATATTTCACGGTATGTTCGATGGTCGTATGGATTTATGGATGGGCTATTCGCAGACCGCATACTGGCAAATTTATAATACAGAGCGTTCAAGACCATTTCGAGAATTGAACTATCAACCTGAAATAATCGCAAACTTTCCTGTTAAGTTTCCGATATTGGGGTTTGAGACTAAAATGATCGGAGCCGCTATAATTCATGAATCTAACGGACAGTCAGACCCAATTTCTAGAAGCTGGAACCGTATTGCTTTCCATGCAGCATTCGAGAAAGGAAACTGGCAGGTAATGCTAAAACCTTGGATACGTATAGGGAGCAAGATTGATGACAACGAAAATATATCTGATTATATAGGGCGTGGTGAAGCTGATATTACGTATGACTGGGGTAGACAGCGTTTTAGAGCAATTGCAAGACACTCATTGAATTTGGGAGATAAAAGTCGCGGGAGTTTACAGCTCAACTGGTCTTTTCCTATTTTCGAAAACTTCAACGGTCATTTTCAATTGTTCGATGGCTACGGCGAAACGCTCATTGATTACAACCATCGACAAACCACATTTGGTATTGGTGTTTCTTTAATTAATTAAGCGCTTTAAAAAGGCTATACACCTACTCTATTATTAGATATACAGTCCGTTTTTATATAAATTACTGATGGAAATTCTACGCAGATTTCTGATTTTATCATCCATTTTTATTGTTGATGTGCACATATGTATTCTCCATAGAATTTTTATTACAATATTTCTGGCCAAAACAGGAAACCTCCTTAAAACATTAAGTTCAAAAGAAATTAATACGTAATAAAATTTAATCATCTTCCTCTTTCTAAGCTTACAATAAAGCATCTTCGCTTACTTTTTTTTCTTCAGTTTTGTTGAATAATCAAATGTTTAATTTAACTTTGTATTTCAAAGTACTTTAATATGGAGACAAATAAGTATCTAAACGATATTACCGAAATCAAGAATTTAATGAATCGTTCTTCACGGTTTATTTCATTAAGCGGACTCTCAGGCGTACTTGCAGGGATCTATGCTTTGATCGGAGCTGGCTTTGCTTATGTTAAGCTAAAAGATACCTCAGCTGCCAATTATGAAAACTTTTCTGGTAGGTCTTCGTCACTTTGGGGATCAGATACTGTTAGCGATTTAACTTTAATTGCTATTGCCGTTTTGGTAGCAGCAGTAATTACCGGTTTTATAATGACCTTGAAAAAATCTAAAAAAAGTGGAGAGAAAATTTGGGACAGTACTAGCAAGCGACTAGTATTCAATTTCGCTATTCCGTTAGTAGTTGGCGGACTGTTCTGCTTGGTATTGATGCAACAAGGCATAGCTGGTCTTGTGGCACCTGCTACCCTCATTTTTTATGGGCTAGCTTGTGTAAATGCTAGCAAGTACACCATGGGCGATGTTCGATATATGGGGTTGGTTTTTATAGGAATAGGACTAGTTAGTACACAATTTATAGGATATGGATTGTATTTTTGGGCTTTAGGGTTTGGCGTTTGCCACATTTTATATGGCGCATTAATGTATTATAAGTACGACAGAAATTAAGATCAGCCCAGCTATAGATATATGAGTTTAATTGACAACATAAACAAAGCTTTTGACCACCGAATACGTTTGGGCATTATGTCTATTCTAATGGTGAACGATTATGCTGATTTTAAAATGCTAAAAGAACTTTTAGGTGCCACCGATGGTAATTTAGCCAGCCACACCAAAGCACTTGAAAAGGAAGAATACATAAAAGTGGAAAAGCAATTTATAGGCAGAAAACCAAACACACGCTATTCTGCCACTCCGCTTGGCAAAGCAGAGTTTAAGAAGCATATTAATGCTTTAGAAAAACTAATAGGTAAGTAGTATATTTTTTTATCATTTTACTTTGAAATTCAAAGTACTTTTAAAATAAGAGATAATGAGAGCAGCCATTTTAGAAAAATTATATGATTGGAGTGTAGCACCCTATCAATACTTCAAGAAAAATGAAGCTTGGCAATATAATGCTGAAGAGTTAAAAGAGTATTCGAGCAATTCTTTAGGCTATCACATGGGTGTATTTCTTATTGCCAACAGCTTTCAGTTGCAAGAAAAACTAGAGAGTCATGATGTATTTCATGTACTCACGAACACGGGAACTACGGTTCCCGAAGAAATAAGCATGCAGTTCTATTTAATGGGAAATGGAAAAAGAAGTCTTTACCTATTTACCGTCATATTAATAGGCACTATGCTGTATCCGGAGTATTGGAAGTTCTTTATATCGAAATATAACTGTGGAAAATCTGCACTACCCTTTCATCAATTAAATTTTCAGAAACTGCTGCATCAACCCATCCAACGAATAAAGTCTACATTTTTAATTCCATAGAAACATGATACTAGAATCATCTAAAATTTCAAACTCCCGTAAGACAGTGCACCTCATTCTTGGTTACTATCTCTTATTAATAATCATAAAAATCAAATCACTAATAACCTTCTAAATACACCATATTATGAACGTTCATATAAAATCAATCTTATCTGCATTAGCCTTCAGTTTACTATTCTACAGCAAAAGCTTCGGTCTAAATCTATTTCTTATATCCATTTTAGTAGTGGCACTTGTTTCTACCTTAAAAGAAACTAGAACCATGTCTTGGGGCTATGCACTTACCTATATTATTACTTCCATATTTATACTCATTAACCCGACAGGGTTTACCATATTTGTTCATTTCATGGCATTAATGGTATTTGTAGGCAAGTCCATTTCAAGCAAAACATCTTTATACCTTTCGTGGTTACTTGGCTTTACCAATTTATTGGTTGCGGCAATTGCAAATTTCATTCAAAGACAAAATTCGGTAGAAGAAAAAATTGTGAAGAAAGAAACTTCGCCAAAACTGATGAACCGTTTAAAAGGTGGCTTCTTCGCTTGTGTTCTATTAATCTTATTTGCCACGCTTTATAAGAATGCGAATCCTGTTTTTGAAAATCTGGTAGACCAAATCTCTTTTGACTTTATAAGTTTCCCTTGGGTATTCTTCACATTTTTGGGGTATGTTATATTTCTAAACATTTTACGTCCTTTAGATGCACAAGAATTAATAGCAGTTGATGCATCTCAGAAAAACGAATTGGAGACTCCGACCGAAATAGAAATAATAGGTCAAAAAAAGCAACTTGAAAGTGAGCATACTTTAGGCTCATTTATATTTATCGCCCTTAATTTTTTACTGGTATTCTTTTTAGTAACAGATGGTATTTACCTATTCCAAAAAACCGATATTTCTAATGCAGAATATTCGGCATCTGTTCACCAAGGTGTGTATGCACTTATGTTTTCGATAGTACTAGCCATTATATTAATTCTTTATTTCTTTAGAGGAAACCTCAATTTTTATAAAGAGAATACGCAAATAAAAACGCTTACCTACATTTGGATCACTCTAAATAGTATACTAATCGTTTTTACATCTTATAAGAACCTCACGTATGTTGAAGAATTAGGTCTTACCTACAAACGCATTGGTGTATTCGTATACTTGCTACTCACCCTTACCGGATTAATTACAGCCTATATTAAAGTGGCGGAAGTAAAAAGTTTCATCTATTTAGTACGTACCAATATCGCCACAATGTTCGCATTCTTAGTACTAAGCGCTGCAGTGCCGTGGGATAAAACAATTACGTATTTTAATTTAAGTACACTTGAAAATCCTGATATTCATTACCTCATCGATTTAGGGGATACTAATAGCATTCAGTTATATAACTATGCTAAAGAGAAAGAAGTTAATTATGATTTAAAGATTAGTATTCAAGAAAAACACGAAGAATACATCACCTTACAATCAGAAAAAACATGGCAAGAATATACGTTTGCCCAACTAGCTAAAACCGATACGCAATAATGGCTTTATTTAAACATAAATGGAACCGTAGAATTGTGTGGATAGTTTCATTGTATTTTCTAGTCTCAACTTTACTACTGTGTATTGCCTTAATACCAGAAACTAAAATTACTACAGTTATAGGTATTATGCTATATCTCAGCTATATCATCATTACCTGCATAGCATTGATTATAATTTTGATAAATGTACTTAGGTATTCGAAAGATATACAAGAGCATACCATGGCGCTCATATTACTGATTATAAATTACCCCGTAAGTATGCTTTATATCTATTTAACAAACGCATAAATGTCCAACAAATGAAATTCAAATTCAACCGTATCTATTTTATATACTTTTTAGTACTGCTAGGAATCGAAATCTTGATTACAATATTCTTAAAATCCGGATTTATTAGACACACTTTCGGTGACTACTTGGTAGTCATTCTCATGTTTTTCTTTTTTAAATCTTTCGTGAAGGCAAATGAGATTACTATCGGTATTGTAACCTTGGTAATAGCATACGCCATCGAATTTTTACAACTAACAAATATGCTTAGTTATTTCGAACTAGAACATTCTAAATGGGCAAACTTAATCTTCGGAAACTATTTTAGTATACAAGATTTATTAGCGTACACCCTAGGTATACTTACCGTAACCAGCTTAGAGATCAAAAAACGATTGCTATCAAAACAGCCTATAAATTAATATGAAACATCTACTTATTCTTTACCATCAACATAATCTTGCAAGTATGCATAGCGTTCGGTCAGCTTCCCGTTTTGCGTCATTCTCGCTCTTTCTAGAACGCCATCCTTATCACCATTGAAAAAAGCAGGGATCACATTCTTTATAAAAGCCTCACCAAAACCTTCGCTGGCATCTCTTGGTAATTCGCATGGCAAATTATCAACGGCCATAACTGCGATGGCATCAGAGTTCTTAAAATCGATTTCAGATTCCGATTCGGCGAGATACCCGTAAATTGGATCTGCAATCGTTGAAGGGCGAATGGTAGAGGCAACTGGTCCGTCAATATCACAACTGACATCGGCAACAACTTTTATTTTGAAATCTTCGTGCTTGGCATCCTCACGGGTAAAAAGATATGGAGACCCTTGACCAAAATAATGACCCGCAATATAGAAATCACTCACCTTAGCAAATCTGAAAAAGTTAGATTTATATTCCTGTGGGTTTGCAAAAAAGTCGGCTTTAGTACCACGAACTCCGTCTTTACGCTTGTTATACTCACCAGCGTCTATTTGGCAATATACAGGTTCATTGAATGTCTCCTCTAAGTATTCGGCAACGTTCACCCTTCTCATTCCCATACCGTCAAGCATCTCACGAGCGCCATTACCTACTCTACCTCTACCGGTAAGCAGCACTTTAATAGCAGGTAATCTTAATTTTTTGAGTTCGCTTATCAACGCTTCTTGATCTTCTAAATCGTTAGCTTTTGGCAATTGGAACAAGTCAAATTTGAGTCCGTATGCACGAAATCCGTTATAGGCACCAACGATACCCGCGTATCTACCAAAGGCAACAACACGCTGTTCTTGCTTGTTGGTAATTACCTCATGATCGTACATTTCAATATTCTTTTCTAAAATAGCACGAAGCAAATCTCTATTGTAAGGCTGCTTTTTAATGGTATGTGAAAAGAAAAAGTATTTTTTATTCGGAATTAGGTCATCTATCGGCACCTCTTTAACACCTAGTAACACTTCACAAGCATTCATCTCATCGGCAACTGTCACCCCGATGGCCGTATAGGCATCATCGGCATATGCCCTAATTGGTGATGGCTCAACTATGATTTCAGCCTTAAAATGCGCTTTTAAGACTTTTTGACATGCTTTTGGAGATAGAACAACACGCTTATCTGGCGGATTCTTACGTTCTCTGATGATTCCGAACTTCATATGGGTTTGGTATAAATATTGCACTAAATTATACAATTAGAAACACTTGGCTTCGGTCAAAATAAAAATTATATGGGATCGTAAAGTTTTGTTAGCTTTGCTGCCCACTATTTAATAGTTGAAGGCAATTGAATTGATGCCGCTATTATTTAGATTAGGAAGTTCTTTTACATATTGGGGCCGACCGGTTTTGACAGCGAGACCAGTTGGAATGTAAGCATGTCGAGCGCTGGGAAACAGCTCGTTAATCTCATTTTTCACACTTTTAATTGGCGAAAATAATTACGCTCTTGCCGCTTAATCCGAATTACAGTAGGATTTAGCCTCGTCCCTACCAGGTAGGGAAGCGAGATGTTCCTGAATAGCCCTTGTTGATGGCGATTCTTATAGGAGCACCAGAAAAGTCAACATAAGGGTGTCCGCTCACTTTGGCGACACCACCAAAACCTTAAGAAGATAAGTGTGTATTAGGCGGTTTCTGGTCAGGTACGCATCGAAAATCAATCAGATTCTAAACATGTAGAAAGCATTTTAATTGCTTGTTTGGACGAGGGTTCGAATCCCTCCGGCTCCACTAGAATAGTATCAAAACTATTCAAAAACCCCTTAATCATATGATTATCAGGGGTTTTTATTTTTTACGGTATCAAATGAATCGTTATGAAACCGTATTTTATGTGACCTATTCGGTGAGTACTTTTTTTATTATAAAACACTCACCGATTTCCTTGTAATTAACTGATATAATGTTAATTATGAAAATGGTGTTTTCCTTTTTTGTACCTTTATTTTTGTTAAAAAAGATATCAAAAATGAACCATTCTTTCTCTCAATTATTTTACCTCAAGGGAAAACATTTTGAAAAAGACGTGAAAGTACCTATATACTTGCGTTTGACCGTTAATGGACAACGTAATGAACTAAGTATTTCCCGCAAAATAGAGCCAGAAAAATGGAATGCTAAGACAGGAAAAATGCGTGGAACAAGTCTAGAAACAAACGAATTAAATTCGTATTTAGATGTTGTTAGACATAAAATAAACAAGATTCATGGTCTTCTTGTGGACGAAGGCAGACCCTTTAATTCTTCGGACATAAAAAATCTTTACTTTGGTAAAGGAGAAAAAACTAAAATGTTAATACAACTTTTTGAGGAACATAACCAACAAATGGAAAAGTTGGTTGGAGTTGAATTTGCACTTGGCACCTGGAAGCGATATCATACCACCAAAAAACATGTCCACGAATTCTTAAAGACTGAATACAGCCAGAGCGATATTCCAGTGCGTGATGTCAATTTAAAATTTATCAAAGGCTTTGAGTACTTTCTAAAAGTTACCAAGGCCTGTAATCATAATTCGGCTTTGAAATATGTCAACAACTTCAAAAAGATAATCCGAATGGCCGTGGCCAATGACTGGATTTCAAAAGACCCATTCTACAACTACAAAGTTCAATTTAAAATCGTAGAACGGGATTTTCTTTCCAAAGAGGAACTGCAAGGCTTACAAGAAAAAGAAATCGATGGCGATCGTTTAAATATAGTTCGTGACATGTTTGTTTTTTGTTGCTATACAGGACTTGCCTACGTTGATGTGCAAAAATTGAATCAAGATAACATCGTTCGTCATATCGATGGCAGTCTATGGATACAGGCGGAGCGCACCAAAACCAAATCGAAACTGGATATTCCACTTCTATTGACTGCTGAGGGTATCTTAGATAAGTATAAAGACCATCCCAGAGTTATCAATGAAGAGTGTGTACTTCCTGTTTTGAGCAACCAAAAATCTAACGCCTATCTAAAAGAAATCGCGGACCTCTGCGGTATTAAGAAGAATCTTACTACCCACTTAGCGCGGCATACCTTTGCAACCACTATTACTCTTTCCAACGGTGTGCCAATCGAGACCGTTGGCAAAATGTTAGGCCACAAAAATTTGCGGACCACCCAACATTATGCAAAGATTATAAGCAAAAAAGTAGCTTATGACATGGATATCTTAAAGGAAAAGTTGCTAGACATGGACACGAAGCGAACCAAAAAACTTAATAAATCTTAGTTTTCTTTTAAACTAATGCAGGTTGAAGGAATCCAGTTCCCCCCAAATCTTACCATAACTTACCTGCGCATGGATCCTGTGGGATTTTTGTAGCGTTCAGGTAGATAAGCGTCAAGCAAAAATTCCATAGGGCGCATTCTACTTTTGATTTGGAACACTATCTTTTTTCTTTATCCATTTCTGGTATGATTCGTAATGTTCTGGATATTGGTCAAAATATCCTTTTAGATTGGAGATTACTTCTTGCTCTCCCTTCGCAAATGCCTTTTCTTGAATTCCCCCAATTCGGAAGACTTGTACAGTCAAATAACCTACGATGAGTAAGGAAATAAACCAAATCGAATAGTGGAGCCATAACTGTATTTTTGGAACTAATTTTGCCTTTAACATCTGACTCCTTATATCTTGAACGGATTCATGAAGCTTTGAATTTTTGGTCTTCTCAGAATTCACATGTTCTCGGAGTATCCTTTCAATTTCGGAGGTATCAGGTATTATTTTGATGTTTTCCACATTGTCGGTCAACCTTTCCAGTCTAACTATAGACTTGTTGAACCCGTCCAACTCATCGCTTAGTAGTTCCATTACTTCATCCAGTTTTTTGTATCCCATATCTTCTTGTTTTTAATATCCGATTCCAGTGTCAATTGCCCTTTTGATTGTTTTCTTGATGATGTTCTTGGCGATACTTGTGACAAGATTGGTACTCATTTCCATAGTTTTTCCAAGTAAATTGATAGTCTTCCCTAACTTTATTGGCTTAGTTATACCATTATTTTGAGAAAGCTGCGCCATTATTCTTCCTCCGGACATGGAACGGTGTACCTCACTTGCCTTGAAGTTATGGCCTTGGTATTGGAACCGAAATCCCTGTAGTTTGTTCCCTTTATTGATGCTCGGAATAACTTCTACGTTTCTTTCTTGCATAGCCTTTATATACGAGTCCAAGGTTTTAGGTCTTTCAGTCTCCATTACTTTCTGATGGATATTCTTTATTTGGAACCTGACTTTTGTAGTGCCCAGTTCTTTTTCCAGTTGTACTTCCTTTACCGTGGTCAACCCCATTTCCTTGGCCACATTCTCTGCTGCCAATTGGCTTCGTTTTCCAATAAAACTGTCGTTATAAGCCTTTCCATCGAAACCGATACGGTTCATGTAAAGGTGCACATGGGTATGTGCCTTGTCCCGATGGACAAAAGCGATGGCCTGATTCTCCTTCAATTGCATTTGCTTGACAAATCTTTGAGCGACTTCCCCTAACCGTTCCTTGGAAAGGTTTTTACCCTCCTCGGCTACCGGGCTGAGAATGAAGCTCAGGGTGTTTTTTTGGCAACGGGTATTCTGTTCCTGTATCAGTTTGAACTCTTCCGTTATTTGTTGGGGGTCAGTTCCCGCCAGATGTCGGCTAAAGACGATTTCTGCATCTTTCTCCTGGTTCCAGCCGTATTCGATACTTGTCCCGGTATGTGCTATCGAAGTTCCCTTACCTATCATTTCGTTACATTTTTGAAATTATAAAGGTGCGTTCGGATTTCCTCTGCCAGTTTCTCGACCTCACTTGCCAGTTTCGGGTTATGTCTTTTGAACATATTTCCGATACGCGTAAAATTGCTTTTGTATTTTATTAGCATTTTATAATGGGCCAATTGTTCCCCGGTCAACCGTTCGATGACCGAATTACCAAAAGCGGAACTTCGACAATATTCGGAAAGGGATATACCTGCCCGTTCCGCTCTCTTTTTCAGTAGCTTTTTCTCGTAGATGGAACACCGGAATTTGATATAGGTCCTTTTCATTTTTCAGTCACTTTGCGACCGCCGGGAGTAAAGCGAGTTTGTTTTTGTGGCAACAAAGACACATCTCGCGCTTCCTGACCAAGTCCCTTTTTAGCATTTTCCATCAGCCATTGATTCATGTCCTTATGACCTTTATAGATGAACGACATATCCTTCGCACCACCATATTTCAGTAGTCTTTCGGTAATCGACCTCCCGTTGTAATCGTTGTCCAGATAGAGTTCTATACTGGAATACCCCTTTAAAATCGATATTGTTTTTTCAATAAAAACCGTGGAATTCATCACTAAAAAATCACTTTTTTGTCGCAATTCCGGTCTGTAGACAAGAATGGACAACAAATCGAACATGCCCTCGGTTACTGTAAGATTATCGTACCCGTTTCCGATAATTGTGATATCCTTGGGCGAGGTACAGTTCTTCAGGTACTTGTTACGCAGCTCCCATCCACCGAATTCGTTCTGTAGACCGATGGCGAAATATGGTTTTCCCTTGAACGTGTAATGGACTTCCTTACAATAGCTTTTGGCTATGAAAATTTGAACGTTCCTTGATTTGATATAGCCCAACAATGCGGTATGTGATATCGGCTTGACATTGGTGATGATGACCTTTTCATCTTTTGATTCTTCCTTCTCAAAAATCGATTGCTGCTGAAAAGAAAAAAGAGGTTCATCATAACTTAAAAACAGCAATGTATCCTTGACCGAAAATCTGTTGATTTGGCAAATTAGGTCGATTACGTTCCCGCCTTTTCCTGCTCCATGATCGTACCATCTATTACGTTTCTTACATACCTTGAAAGAGGCTTGGGTTTCTGAGCGGAACGGACTCAGGAACCAAGCTTCTTTGGGGGTTGTTTTAGCAGGAAAGTGCCCTAGTTTTGCCAGCGCCCTTTCGATGGGAAAAGCTCGGGCTCTTTCGCACGATAGTCTTTTTGTTCTTTTTCTTTTCATCAGCTTCTTTTTATTCAATTTCGGTTACCTTCCTACCTAACCCAATGATTATGGGGGTTTTTATCTAGGTGGGATTGGTTTTTGTGCTTACCTATGTTATCTTGTTAGGTAGGGTAGGTAATACTTAGGTAAGAAGGGGTTAAAGAACCTACCTAGAGTTATTTCCTGTTATTATTGACTTTTCCATCTTTTAGGTAACTAGGTAGGTACTATTCCTGTTTCTTCGAAAATTCCATTTGCCAAGGGCTGTCCACGAAGACTGGTTTTGCCAGATAACCGTACACCTGTCGCTTTGGATGTTTTACCCTTTGAAAGTTGAAACCCGACAATGCCCGTCCCAAGTTTATCTGGTTCAGGCGAAGGTTCAGGCAGCTCAGCTGGACCAATACATCCGAAGCGGTGACGAAATCCTTCAAGTCGTCCGACTTTTCAAAATACTTTGAGACCAGTTCCTCTTCCGTGGTCAACTTGGTGTATTTCTTGTTTCGCTCCTCGTTCTCCTGAATGTCCTTTATAGATAGTTCGGGATTGTAGTTTGCTTCGGTATAGGCCAGATGGTATGCCTGTGACCATACCCCGTCAATATCCACTTCCTTGGAATACCCGAAATCGATTTTCCCTTTTAGCTCAAAGCATAACCAACGCACGGAGCCTGTTTCATCATTAAGAAAGGAGGCCATATTGGTAGACCCGATAAATGAACATATCCTGGGGAGGGTGGTATTCTTTTTGTCATAGGGTAGCCTTTCATTGATAAAGGTCTTGGAGAAAAATGATTTCAGCGCGTTGACATCCTTTTTGGAAAGCACGGCCAGTTCATCCAGATTATAAAGGAAATTTCTACATAATTGTATCCGTGCGTCCTTATCATTGCTGATATCCTCGGCCATATATTCGGCTAGTTCCGGTGGACAAAGAAAACGGCACCACGTGGACTTGCCCGAGTTCTGGCCTTGATGCGAAAGCACAAAGGCCTGCTTGTTAAAATAATTCTTTTCCAAAGCACATTTAATGGTACGCACTAGCCATTTTTCAAAATGATAGTTGAACGCCTCTTTTTCATAGGTCGGCACATAGGAAGCTAGTTTAAGGATATGATTCTCCCCATCCCATTTTGGAAGGCTTTCAAAATATTCCTTTATGGGGTTACATTTGGGAATACATTCCGAACGGATAAGGGTTTCCAACTTCCCGTTGGGAATATCTATACCCGCTTTTGCCAATTCAATAATCAGCGAATTCAGGTTCAGATACTCCCATTGTTTGGAGGCTTTAAAGGCTATCTGGAAGTCATGCGATATCTCGTTATAGGAGATGTCGTACCTACCCTCCAGATATTCCATCGTGTAGTCGTAAACGGTCTTTTTCTTTGCGTCCTTTACTTGGTAAAGCTGTTCGCCATTATCAGACGAGGTCATTATCCTTTGTTTTTATGGTCGCAACCCAAAACCGCTCCGCTAAATACAGATGTAGGGGTTCTACTATTTTGAAGCAACCAATTGTTAAGCTTCCTTTTTTCGAAGAAAATCAGTTTTCCGTTGGGCTTGGAGTGCGGGATGTTGCCCGCAGCGGTAAGTTTGTACAGGTAGCTCCTTGATATTCCGGTATACTCACAGGTCTCCTCGAAGGTTAGTACCTCTTTATTGGCCGTCAATAGCCTTTCCAAACGATCTAGCCGTTCGAACAATAAAATAATGTCCATTTGTTTCTTTTTTAAGATTAATAAATGAACAAAAGCGCTTTTGTTTTCCCTTAGGGAATTCTTTGGATAAAGTTAATAGGAAGGAGATACCGAAGCTCGACAAAGTTTAAATTTTTATTCACAAAATATTGGAAAACAATAACTTACGTCAAATCGATACAAATAGAACCACATATAATATAAATGATTTCATTTGGTTTCAAAACGATTCAAATGATACAATTAGATTTTTATTAAAAATGAAAGAATTTTGAGTTATCAACAATTGAAAATTTAATTATCAAGAAAATAAGGATAGTTCAAAGGCAAAAAGCTAGTCATCTCAAAATAGTTTAATTGTATTGTCCAAAAAAAGGTTCTTTTTATCGGCCAATATACAAACACAGAAATGGGCTAGAATTTATGTTCATTTAGTAAAGGTCATAGGTAAAGAAAACTTACTTTTTATAAAGAACTTAAGAAAGTGGTTAAATCAGTTTCCTTATCAAGATTCAGTTTCTTTTTTAAACGGTATTTAGAGGTTAAAATACTTTCAGGTAAAACATTCAAGGTGGCTGCAATCTCTTTGGTTGTTAAATTCATTCGTAAAAAGGCTGCTAGGCGTATTTCTTTCTCGGAGATATCGGCATAGAGTGTTTTTAGCTTTTGGTCAAAGTCATTGTGAACCTCGGCGAAGTAGGTTTTAAAGACTTCCCAGTCCTTATCAGAGGCATTCTCTTTCTTTAGAAGCATTACAATACGCCGAAACTCCATTTTAAATTTTTCAGGAGAGTTTTTGATATTCTCAAAATTTTCCATCAGTTCTTGAATAAACGTATTCTTCTGTACGAGGTGAAGGGTTTGCGAAGTGAGCTCTTTCTTTTTATATGCAATTTCTTGTTTGTAGATTTCATCTTGTTTTTCGCGGGCAATTTGGTTTTTTTTGATGCGTTGACGGTAACCAAAAACCGATAACCCAAACAAGGCAAGTGCAGAAGCCATACCTCCGGCATAAAGGCCTTTGGTAAGTTTATCAACTTTTGATTTTTCATTTAAGGTGTTGATTTCCTCTTCTTGTAAGGCAATTTCTATTTCTTTTTTTTCGGTTTGGTATTTAATTTCTAAATTGTTTATTCGCTCCCTAACGTCTAAGCCCCTAATACTATCTTTTAAATCTGCATACATTCGATCATACTCATAGGCGTTCTTATAATTTCCTAAGGCGGCATGTACCTCAGCCATTTTCATATAACCGCGAATGAGTCTAACACTGTTCTTTGACTCTTTGGCAATCATAATTGACTTTTCAATATTTTCCAGAGCTTTGGGGTAATTTTGCTCGGCAAAGTAGATTTCACCCAAATTCCTTATAATAAGACCTGTCAATTGTGGTTCTCCATATTTATCGGAGGTTTTTAAAGCTTTTTGGTAGTATTCTTTGGCTGTTTTAAAATCACTCAACTGGTCGTAAACAACACCGATATTGTTATATGTCCTTGTCAGCGCCACACTAGGGTTTTCTTCCATTAATTTCAGACCCTTATTATGGAATTCTAGGGCCTTTTCGTATTCTTTAACGTCCATATAATTGGCAGCAATATTCCCCCATACCTTAGCTAAAAAGTCATATAGGTTATTGTCAATACTAATTTTTTCAGCCTTTTTATAGTTTTCAGTTGAAGATTCAAAATTTCTTACCTCGGCCAGAACGTTGCCCATATTCAAATAACTTCTAGCTAAATCAATTGGTTGTCCTTTTATTTCCATATTAATATCTGCTGATTTCTGATGATTTAAAAGGGCCTCTTCAAACTTTCCTAAATATTTTTGTGTTATACCTAGTTGGTTAAGGGCATATGGCAGGTGTTCTTTTTGATTCAATGAATCAAGTATGTAAATGCCCTTCGTGGTTTCTTTTTCTGATTCGATGAAATTTGAATTTATGTAGTGGTAATATCCTAAGCCGATATTGCCTCTAGCAATGAAATAGTTATTGTCAATTTTATAGGCAAGGGTAAGTAGACTATCTATATGTAATTTTGCACTATTCTTATCGCTATCTTTAAGTAGTTCGAACAATTCATGATGTAGGTAAAGCCTTTTTGTAACATCTTTTGTAGCGCTCAAAGTATACTTTATGCTATCTATTTTTTTGGTTTCTTGACAATAGACATTCGCTGCCAGTACTGTACATATTACTATATTTAAAAGTAGTTTCATGACTGCTCTCTTTAAGATTTATTCAAAATAACAACTGGGTGCCGACTTTTATTTTATAAGTAGTTAGAGAAAGACGACAAATCAGTTTCCTTATTAAGAGGAGATATTTTTTTTCGTCAGATACTGTTTTAATGATTTTCAAGATAGACAATATATCTATCGTTCTCAACTATTGATTTGAACATAAAAACCCTGTTGTCTATAAAAAGTCCATGTTTATTTTCAATAGAAATATTATTATTAAACTCCTTAGCTATATATTTTAAAGGTGTTTCAAGAATTTTATTCAATTTTTGATATTTGGGATGTCCATAATCGAATGTGTTAAAATCTATTTAACCTGTCCATACTTTGTCTATACTTAAAATTAGTTGAGGGCTTGTTTTGCATCTAGTTTTGAGGTGTTGAATCATTAAAAACAAATAAATTATGAAAACAGTACAAACGATTAAAACGGTTTTATTAAAATCAATTTTTATGGGCTTACTAGCCATAACTGCAATGTCTTGTAGTAAAGACGACGAAGAAATACCAGAAGCAGAGGAAGATATAGCCTTGGAAGATATATCCTTTAAGATAGAATTGATTAAGATGCGATTAACTGAAGATGGTGAAGCTAACGGTGCCATAGAAGTATTCGGTGATATTTCTACTTCGCTAGTAATGGGCACAACGGACGAAACAGTAATCTTGTGGTCTAGGACAGTAGATCAGACAGTTAGTTTAGACGTTGACGAAAGTGATACACCTGTAGGAGGTGAGACAACCTTTACAATTAGTTCAGCCGATTTGGAGGAAAGCAGTGTTATTGTTGAAGGGAAGTTAAGAGAAGATGATGGAGGGGTAGGTTTTACAACAGCTTTAGGCGAAGAATCAAGTACATTCTCGCTAAGTTTAATTACCGGAACTCAAGAATATAAATTAATTTTTTCTGATTCACCTAATGAGGAAGTTGAATTAACATACAGTATTACTAGGCTTTAGTTTAGTTAAAGGCGGCTAGTGCCTAAAGTTGTAGATTCAACAACTTGGCATTGGTCGCTTATTGACTTTCATGAGAAAATTGAACGTAAGATAAACTTATGTTCCTTAATCTGTTAATCTATAAGCCTATGAAAAAACTACTACTTTTACTGGTTTTAATCACAGTTCATTTGGTTAATTCGCAGTCATTAAAACGCCAAACTTTATCCTCAGCCGGAAATAGTAAGATAGTGCAAACTAGTACTAGTTCTTATTTTTTACTTCAAAGTATAGGTCAGTCAGGTGTTATCAACACCTTTAAGGCAAATGAAAATGAACTTAGACAAGGTTTTGTGCAGCCCTTACCCGCTATTGTTTTGGGTGGCGACCCAAATAATCTTGAGATTGTAGTATACCCAAACCCCTTTGTAAACGGAGTCATCGTAAATCTGAAGAATGGGTTAGAGGGAGAAATAAATATGCAACTTTTTGATATTTCTGGTCGACTGGTCTTGACCGACTCATTTGAGGAAACGACTCAAGTTTCTATACCCTTAATGAACCTTTCACAAGGCTCTTATTTTATGAGGTTGAGTGCTGGGGGGCAACAACGAGTTACTCAATTATTAAAGTTTTGAAATGGCTAGTATGTGTCCTTACATTTTTGACATTTAACTTGGTAGAAGCACAACTTTTATATGCCGAAATTGGACAAACCATTTCAAGCTTTGATTATCAGAACTCAGCGGGTGGAACATTAGAAAATTTGCAATCTAAAAATGCATCTCATTTAAATGTTGGATATCAAGTTCAGCTTTCTGGAGATAAAATAAATATCATTATTGGTGGTGTACTTACGAATTATGGTGCTGTTGCCAGTGATGCATTGCTTGATAATTATTTTGAATGGGATATTACCTATGCTGGTATTCAAACAGGATTGTCCTATTCTTTTGCACAATCAAAATCTTTTCAATTTTTTGTTAAGCCTACTGTGTCTCTTGAATATTTGGTTAGAGGGTCACAAACACTTAACAATCAGGTATTTGATTTGATTGGTGAAGATGAATTCAGCAATTTGTTGCTAGTGCCTCGTATGGCATTAGGGGTACAATACCCCATATCAAATAAAGCAGCAATTTCTTTGAATTATAGTTTCGGACGTACATATTCATTAGTGAACTCCAGTCCTGAAGACAATGAAAAACTAAGTATTAACATGCATAATATCGGAATTGGAATTGTAATACAACTTCCAGGATGTAATTGTGCCTTCAATAATTTTTAAAATGAAAAAAATAACCTTTTTATCCTTTCTATTCTGTCTTGTTTGCGAAATTGCCTTGGCTCAGACGGAAGGCATTTCTTATCAAGCCGTACTAGTGGACAATAATCCTGATGAAATTCCAGGAATAGATGTTCCATCCAATAACATTCCTAATCAAGAATTGAATGTTCGATTTACCATCTTGAATAGTTTTGGTGATACGGATTATCAAGAAACTCAAAACACCCAAACTGATGATTATGGAGTTATCAATCTTATGATTGGTGAAGGAATACCTACAGGTCAAGGATTTGGCAGCTTTAATCTGATTAACTGGGATGGACCTAAAACGCTTGAAGTTGCGATTGATTTAGAAGGCGGAAATAATTTTAGCCCTTTTAGCAGTCAATCGTTAAGCTATGTGCCTTATGTTAGACATCGTAATTTAATTGCTGATGGTATTACTGATTTAAATAATGGACTGAATGTAAACAACCAAAGAACAGCTTGGTTTACAGGTGATGTGAATGTAGAACAAGATACAAGACTGCAACAGCTACAAGTGCAAGGTCAATCAGAATTTCAAGACAGGATGGTTATCGAAACGACAATGACAGATACGAACCAAGAAAGACTGGGGGCATATCCGTTACTATTAACTGGTAGTTCTCATGGCATGGCAATTCAACTCAATGAAAATACCCCAGGAAGAAAAGATAATTTCATGTCTTTTTGGAACGCTAATGATGAGCCAATTGGACGTATTGAAGGTTTTCAGCCCAATCAAGCATCTTTTGATTTTGCATCAATAAGTGCTATTCTTCTTGGATTTGAACCTACAGAAGATGATGAACCAGAAGAAGGTGACGAAGAGGAAGATATCGATCGGAATGACTATCCAACGGATTTTCCAGATGCTTTGGATACTTATTTTAATAACGATTATTCCCTAAATTTTCTCATTCAGGCCACGGATATCGTTAACTCTACTTTTCAGCTACTTTGGAACGGTGCCTGTTTTGGTACTTGGTTACCGGGAGTAGATGCAGATTGCGATGATTTTGTATGGTCGCTTTACGATGTTTTTATTCAGGGAACCCAACTGGCTCTGTATTTGGGTTACAATGAATTAAACAAAGGGGTGGCTTTTGAATCGGGTGGTGCCGATTATGCCGAATGGTTGCAAAAGAATGATGAAAATGAACCTTTGAGTTTTGGAGATGTAGTAGGTGTTAAGGGTGGCGTAATCTCCAAGAGCTTTATCGATGCAGATCACTATATGGTAGTTTCTAAAAGTCCTATTGTATCAGGAGCAATGCCTAAAGATGAGCAAAAGAAATACTATAAGCAGATTGCATTTCTGGGACAAGTGCCCGTAAAAGTAATTGGTGAAGTTAGTAAAGGGGATTACATTCTGCCATCTGGTAATGGTGATGGAATGGCCATAGCTGTTGCTGTGGAAGAGATGAAAATTAATGATTATCAACGAATCATTGGTGTTTCTTGGACTGACTACAATGGCAACGAATTGTACAGTTATGTAAATACTGCAGTAGGTATAAACAGTAATGACCTTACCCAACAGGTAACGGCAATGCAAGTAGTTATCAATCAAATGCAGACTGCATTGGTGCAAGTGAACCCAAATTACCAACCTAACTTTTTCGATGTTAATGGCGTGAAAATTTCCAATATCCACGGCATTACCAAAGCACCTACAATGAAACAGACGATAGCATCAAAATATGGATTAAAGGAAGATGCCACTGCTCAAGAGGCTATTAACATGGTCAATACCCTAATGAAAGAACATGATTTGAATAGTAACCTTTTTAATTTTTCTGATTTACCATATTTGACTGAGGTATTACAGAATCCAACAGAAGAGAACCTTGCCAAGGCCAGAAATGCTTATGCAAACGCACAAAAGAATATTGAAAGCCTTTCAAGGCAACTAAACTAAAATGAAACTAATTTTAAAAACTAAAACAATGAAAAAACTAATCTTTTTACCAGTATTAATGTTATTTTTTTTCAATACCTCTTGTACTAAAGATGAAGACGGAGAAGAAATTGATGCCAGCTTTGTTGGCAACTGGAGTGGCACCTATTCTGGTGACGACCGGGGTATTTGGACAGTTAATGTAAGTGCTACAGGAAAAGTCACAGGTACGGCAACCTCCTCATTCACTTCAGATTCTGCGGATATCAACGGACATATTACGGAAAATGGTGCACTTTCTGCCACAATAGGTAGCTCTGAAGCTCGGACTTTTGTTGGACAATTAATTGATAATGAACAAGCTAGTGGTACTTAGGTAGATAACGGTCGTGACCAAAATAGAAGATATGCTTTCTAATCATAGGGCTTTGTGCACAAAAGAATAGTGTATGACATTAGCTCCATGAATTAGATTTAAGCCAATTGTTTTTGGTTTAACACAAGCATAAAGAGTCATAAGATAGAAACTAAATTTATTAAACAAATTAAATATTGAAATATGCCAATAAAAGCAAGGACTAAATTCGTATTATTATTAATAGCAACCATGACTTTTTGTGTCTCTTGTAGTAAAGACGAAAATGATGATGATGAAGTTAACTCTGCCGATGTAGCTGCAAGTGCAGATGAATATGTTAGGTCAGGAACTTTACTGACTACTGCTGAATCTCAATTAGATGGTGATATAACATTTAAGTTTATATCAGTATCGGTGAATGATGCCCTAATATTAAGAGAGACTTCAGGAAAACTTGAAGTAGCTAACCCCTTTGCATTTGATTATGAAACAAATACAATGATTACGGGAGAAATAGAAGCCTCTAACGGAACTGAATCAGAAGTTTTATCTCTACAAATAGATGTTAACGATATTGATGATATCGGGTATTTTTTGAAAACACCTGAATCTAAAGCTGCGTATGAAGCCGCTTCTCTGGGCGAATGGATACAAATTCAGGAGGATGAATATAAAACCTTAAGATCTACTATTACAGAAGTTTCGTTAGTAGGAAGCAATGACAACCAATATGATGAATCTATTCAATACGCCCAAAATAATGACAGCTACGTATATGACAATGCTACCGTTGTTAACGAGGGTAATGGCATTCCCCAAAATAATTTTGTGTTTGCGTTTAAATATTACTCTGAGCGGAATAATGTAGCCCAGAGTAAGGTGAAAGTTTCAGCTGCAGAACTAACAGAAGGGCATGAAGACATAGGTAGTAACTTGCCGATACATAATACTGGTGAGCATTTTTTTGTACTTAAAGGAAATGATATTAGTTCTGAAAACGGGTATCTTTCAATGTATACTGAAAAAGGTTTGGTAACCGGTATTCGCGGTAACGGAATACATTTTTTCATTTCTGGAGATGCTAAAGACATTGGTCGTAATTTCAATGCAAGCGGTGAAATTTGTATATATCAAGGTTTAAGCACGCCAATAAAACAATGGGATTAGATTTTAACGTGTAATGGTTTGAATTTTTGCTCTAATTAGTTATATGAATTTTGAGTTAGTTCAGACGGCATCTAAAGTTGTAGGTTCAACAACTTGGGTGTCGGCTGTTAGTTTTTAGGCAAAAATTATACACGATTTATAATGATAATTTAGTGATTTCTTGAATAAATATTGAGTTAGTTCAGACAGTCGGCATCTAAAGTTGGTAGATTCAACAACTTGGGTGTCGGCTGTTATTTTTTGGATGTTTTCTAAAATTCACTATCAAATCTTGGTGGTATTCTAGAAATTTGTGAGTCATAAAACGGCCGTTTTACAGTACCATTTCTAAAATAGAAAATACCTTTTTTGAGGGTGTCCTCTCCGTGGTCTCTTTTAGTAGTATCGTTAATTGACCTTTTATGGGACTCAAACTGTTTGTAAAAATCGAAAATAGTAGGACTCTAAAGTTCTACTAGGCATAGATGAGTAATCCATTTAAGTGCAGTTTGATTAATCACTGCATTTTCCTTTAAAACAAAAAGGTGGTGAATGGTAGATATCATAACCAATTACTGTCAACTCTTATAATTTTTAGTGCCAAAATGGACCATTAGTTTAACTGTACACAAGCAAATCTGGGCACAATTTTTAATTATTTACAGCGAAAAATCTGTTTGGATTGTTAAAAAGTCACCTATTCGGTGAGTACAAATACCTTAAGCTCTCAAAACCCCTATATATAGTCGTTTAAAGATAAAGGTTCTAGACCCTCCGGCTCCACAAATAAAAACCACCTTTAGGGTGGTTTTTTTCGTTACACCTGCGGGATTCGAAAGCCAGCACGTCAGCTCGCACCATGCTAAAAAGGTCTACTAGACCTTTTATCAACGCAAGGTCGTCTCCGGCTCCACGATTAAGCGCAATTGGTTTGCGCTTTAGAACATATAAAGTCCGACAAGTTTACTTGATCGGACTTTGTTGTTTTAAAGCGTCTGGCCATTTTTTTGGACAGCCAATTGCATTTACAGAACGTGAGCTAGTTGGGAACACCGTAAGGTAATCCTCCGGATCTACTAATAAAAATAACCTTTAGGGTGGTTTTTTACTTTTAAATGATTCGTTCTGTTTAGACTGCTATTTTACTCATAGATATAATATCTTTAAGGTTTTGTGAAACTAAAGGTTTCGAAATAAAATCGCGAACCAATTCATAACTCCTACCTTTTTCAATTTCAGAAGCATCAAAATGCGAACTCACAATAAAAACCTGAGGCTTGTTACCAAAGATTAATTTTTGAAATTTATCTAAAAACTGCCATCCGTTCATAACTGGCATATTTAAATCTAGTAGAATAATATCGGGCATTCTCTGCCCACTTTTCAAAAGAGAAGTTAAATTCGTTAAAGCTTCATAACCATCTTCATACACTAGAATATTAGCACTCACAAAATTATTGTGATTCAAAAGAATTTTAGTGCCATAAACACAAATGGGGTCGTCGTCTATAATACAAACTGTGTCAACTTTCATAGCAATTCATTTTTTGATACTACATTATACTTTAAAATAATGTTAATTCATTTAACAAGATAAAACTTACAAAATATTTTCAAAGAAAACTAATTTTTAGCAGAAAAAGCTGATTTTTATATCATCTAAATACGAAGTAAAACGCCTAGATAACAACAGTCACCATCATTTCTAAACAATAAATTAGAAAAAATGAGGATTATTTGAAAGATGTTCAAAAAAAATCACGCAATGGACATCAATACGATTAGAAATAACTATTTAGAAAAAGGGTGATTCTTTTTCAATAAAACTAACTAACCGTTAATATTAAACTCGAAGAACTATAAGTAATAGTACTACTCTTCAATTATTGTCAAAATTCATAGAACAATGTATTCAGATACAGAAGACTACAACAGCTATTAAAATTAGCATAAAATACCTTTTTTTTTATCGGTTAAGACACCAAAATAATCACTCCACAGATATCTATGAGATTCTAATAATCGACAGTGTTATCAACTTGCTCATATCTATTGAAATCTTTTAACTGATGGAAACACTATTTTAATTATTTTTGGAAACTACCAAGACCAATAATGACCGAAAATATAAAACAAATGTTCAGTAAAATGAACGACGAAACTCGCGATGAAGCTCTACTACTTTTAAAGTCAGAGTTTAATTTAGAAAGTGTAAAGTTCATTAAGAAAAACTGGATTATAGGTGGGCGCATTCCTGAAGAAAACCAGGAGCGTATTGTTCAAATCTTCCAGAATTTATTAAGGGTTCAGATTTTAAGAATTAAAGAGATAAAGGTTCAGTTCTAACACGTACATTCCTAAACACCATACAACACGATTAATTTCTTGTATAAAAAAACCGATACACATATAAAGATGCATCGGTAATTCTACTAACTCAAAACGAACTCTAAACTCGATGCAAAGATGCATTCATTTCTTAAGTTCAAGTTTACCTAAACATCAAGCTAACTTTAAATTCCTTGTTTTCTAAAAATACCTCAGCGAAATTCAATTTCCCCTGGACCTTTTGCCAATTATAATTACTTCCTCATTTATAATAAATTCAATTTACCCACTTCTAGGTATGTTCTTGCTGTATATCTCCCCATAGTTTTGGGCAAGATATACGATGTAAGTAAAGTGAATTAATTGTTTTACAAATCTGGCTTTCACACAAATGGTCAGATTCAGATACCATGTATTACTCAAAGACAAAGTATAAGTTGAAACTATTGGTAAGATTCCCAGAACGACATATTAAATCGCTAGGACAAAATACGAACGAACAAACCGAATCTGAACTTTATTTAATGGTTAAACTATACAATAAAAGAGCATTCTCTAAAACTAACAACCTATTTAAAACAATGAATTTTTTTAGTCTAAGTCATTCATGGCAATTAATGATCAAGATCAGGGGAAAATTTTCAGTAATGAAAATGAATGGGTTATTTATTTTGCTTTTTTAATAAAAAAATTTAGCTAAAGTCACATACGATATAAGTTGATATGCTAATAATTGTATCGATTTATGTTATCAACAATGGGTGTTAATAACATTCGTGTGCATTTCATCGAATAAAACGAACTTTTCATCGTTAATGAATAAAGTTTAAATATTTTCGAAATGCGCTAATAAAATAGCGAGATAATTTTTACCACCAATTACATGAAATTTAATACTACCAAAGCCTTTTTCGTCCCTGTAGCAGCCGTTCTTTTTCTTTTAAGTTTATCTTCTTGCGGTAAAGATTACGACCTTGTATCAGAATATGTTGTACGTGATAACACTGAGAAATCAATTTCAACTAGCTCATTGAACACTATTAATTTAGGTGTAGCTACTATCAACCTTGAAAAGGCAAAAGAAAGTAACTAGTACTTTTAGCTTCTATACTATTTAATATCTACCAATACGCTTTGAATTTTAAAGTGACACTATTTCTTTCATAGTGCTAGTTTTAAAATTTTAAATGAGCGAATATCTTTTAACTTTCCATCAGTTCTTATCTCGAGCACTTATTTTTTTAAAAATCTTTTCGAAATACATATTCGGCGACGCATTTTTTATGCAATCGGCAGTACTTCTATCTAGCTCAATTACGTTCTCCATATTATCTCGATATACTTCGCCGTAAATAAAATGATAATGCATTTTCTGCTAACTTTGCAGTTCTAAATTCATTCTTCACTTTTTGTATACAATAATTGACATAGAAACTACCGGAAACGGCATAAAGGGTAACAGAATTACCGAAATTTCCATTTTTAAATATGATGGTCACGAGATTGTAGATGAGTTCACTTCTTTGGTGAATCCGGAATGTCCGATTCCTGCATTCATTACCGGACTCACTGGCATTGACGATGATATGGTTCGTAATGCCCCGTTATTAGAAGAACTCATTCCGCAGATTATAGAAATTACCAAAGACACCATTTTTGTAGCCCATAGTGTCAATTTCGATTATAATGTCATCAAAAATGAGTTTAAACTATTGGGTCATGATTTCTCTAGAAAGAAACTATGTACGGTTCGTTTATCAAGAAAGTTATTGCCTGGCTACAACTCTTATAGTTTAGGAAAATTAACGGCTGCCTTGGGCATACCTTTAACAGATCGTCACCGAGCGAGAGGCGACGCACATGCTACGGTTCTTTTATTTCATAAATTACTGAGAGCCGAAAATGCGGATTCCGTTTTTAAACAATTCTTGAATTCAAATTCTCAAGAAGCTACTTTACCACCTGGATTGCCAAAAGAAGAATATCTAAAACTACCGACCACTGCTGGCGTATATTACTTTAAAGACAAAAAAGGTAAAATCATTTATGTAGGTAAAGCCAAGAATATTAAAAAAAGAGTCCTAGGTCATTTTTACGATAAAAAAACAAAGGAAATTACCCTCTGTGCAGAAACTACTTCGTTAGATTTTGAAGAAACCGGTAATGAGCTTATTGCCTTACTGAAAGAATCTGCCGAAATTAAACACCATTACCCTAAATATAATAGTGCACAAAAAAGGTCTATTCAACAATATGGTATTTTCACCTACGAAGACCGAAACGGCATTATACATCTTGCTTTTAATAAAATAAAGATGACTCCGAATCCGGTTGCTATTTGTTATAGTCCGACCGAGGCCAGACAGTATTTAGAAACCCTATGCAGCACTTTCGAGCTTTGCCCTAAGTATTGCCATCTGCAAGAGAATGTGACTGTATGCTCGCATTATAAAATCAAACAATGTATTGGTATTTGCTCTGATTTAGAAATGGTAGCAGCATACAACCAACGGGTTATTGATGCCTTACAGAGTATCAAAGAAGTTGAAGCTACCCTTGTCATTAAAACCAATGGCAGAACTATGGATGAAAATGGATTTGTGGTTATCAGAGAAAATAACTATGCTGGCTATGGCTTTGCCCCTACCGATGTTGCTATAGCGCAAATTGAGGACCTTGAGATGTTTATTACACCACAAAAAAATACGCTGGAAACCCAGCGTATTGTTGAAAGTTATTTGAGAAAAAATCCTGAATCAGCCATTTCTATTTAAAGACATTGGCAGTTTTATTCATTCATTTTCTTATACATCCTAATTATAAAGAGTAACCACACCATAAATATGATGGATACTACAATTGAATAAATTAGGACGAATTCCACTATTTTTTATATTTTAAGTAGTTCATAAAACCAAGAATGGTCGGTGCCCAAAAAGCTATAAAAATAGCATCGAGTTTCTTACCTGATAAAAAGAGAACCTCCGAGACGACAATTATAGAAATTACAACTAACAGCATCATAATATTCATTATGCCAACTCGCTCTATAAAATTTTTTAACATAGCTCTAATTAGAATCTATTAAATATACTAAACTAATTGTAAACGAAACCGTCATTTTTACAACGTTGTTGGACAAACATAATCTGTCTTCTTTAAATCTTCATTTTTAAGTGCTCCGTATCCACCTTTTACATCAATAAGATTGTGAATGCCACGACTCTTTAAAATAGACGAAGCTATTACAGAACGGTATCCGCCAGCACAATGCACTAAAAATTCTCCTTTCTCAGGAAACTTTGATAAATGCTTATTCAACTCACTCAGCGGCGTGTGTACTGCACCTACCAAGTGCTCGCTTAAGTATTCGCCATCTTTACGAACATCGAAAATACCAACATTTCCTTTATCAATTAAGGTTTTAGCTTCAGTTGATGATATAGATGTTATTTGATCAATCTCTTTACCTGCGGCTTGCCAAGCTTCAATACCTCCTTTTAAATATCCGATAGCAGAATCAAAACCAACACGTGATAATCTAGTGATTGCCTCTTCTTCCTTTCCTTCTGGTATCACCAATAATAAAGGCTGTTTGGTATCGGCAATTAAATCGCCCACCCACGGAGCAAAATCACCATTAAGTCCGATAAATATTGATCTCGGCACATGACCTTTCACAAATTCATCTTGATGTCTTACATCTAATACCAAAGCTTCAGTATCGTTCGCTGCTTTTTCAAATTCGTTGGGAGACAATTCAACATTACCACGATCAAGTACATCACCAATATCTTCATACCCTTCCTTATTCATCTTTACGTTCAAAGGAAAATATTTAGGTGGTGGCAACAGACCATCGGTTACTTCTTTTACAAACTCTTCTTTGGTCATATCTGCCCTAAGAGCATAATTCATATTCTTCTGATTACCCAAGGTATCAACCGTTTCCTTCATCATATTCTTACCACAAGCAGATCCCGCACCATGAGCCGGATATACAATAACATCATCTGCCAACGGCATAATTTTAGTACGCAAACTATCAAACAAAGTACCTGCCAATTGTTCTTGAGTCATATCAGCAGATTTCTGAGCTAAATCTGGTCTACCTACATCACCTAAAAACAAGGTGTCTCCTGAGAAAATTGCATGGTCTTTACCATTTTCATCGCGTAATAAGTAAGTGGTACTTTCCATCGTATGACCTGGTGTATGTAACACCTTAAATGTAATCTTACCTAATTTAAATTCTTGTCCGTCTTTGGCGATGATTGCATCGAAAACAGGGTTTGCCGTAGGACCGTAAATAATAGGCGCACCGGTTTCTTTAGATAGCGTTACATGCCCACTAACAAAATCTGCATGAAAGTGAGTTTCAAATATATACTTGATCTTTGCATTGTCGTTTTCAGCCCTTTTAATATACGGACTCACCTCTCTCAATGGGTCAATTATTGCTACCTCACCATCACTCTCAATGTAATATGCTCCCTGAGCCAAACAACCTGTATATATCTGTTCTATATTCATACGATACTATTTTAATGTTCAAAAACCTCTTCACCTTAAGGTACAGGTTTTATTTAATTTAGGCCTCTTTTAGATTTGGCCATTCTACTATTTTCATAAGCTACTTTTGCAGCCAATAATGAAATCTCATTTGGGTCGTCAAAGAAATTAACCGCTTCTTTCGTTTTCACAAATAAAAACTCCCGTTGCAATTCTTTAATGATTCCGGTATTAAAAATGATATCTCGTGTAGGTCCGATAGCACCTGCAATGTAGAACTGAAGTCCCCTATCTCGAATATCATGTATCAATTTCGTAAGCATATCAGCCGCGGTAGCATCTATATAATTTATAGCCTCTGCGTTCAAAATTATACCTTTTAACTGCGGTCCTTTAGCCCTAATATGTTTTAATAACTGCTTTTTAAAATAGGCTGAATTACCAAAGTACAATTGCGAATCGAAGCGCACTATTAATAAATCATTGCGCACCACAACCTCATCTGCAAAACGAATTACATTTTTATAATAGTCAGAATTACCAATGTTACCTATCTCTACAAAATGTGGTTTAGATGTTCTATACACCATTAATAATAAAGAACACAGCACACCAATTAAAATACCTTGGGTAATACCAATGAACAAGGTGATAATAAAGGTAATCAACATTACGAAAAACTCATCTTTTCTATTAAGCCATAAATGCTTAAAGTAAGCTATATCTATAAGTTTTACGACAGACACCATAATAATACTCGCCAATATAGCATTGGGTAAATATTGAAATAATGGGGTTAAAAACAGCAAGGTCAGCACCACCAAGATGACACTGAAAATAGACGATAGATTTGTTTTGGTACCGGCATCATAACTAATTGCCGATCTAGAAAAACTTGCGGTAACCGGGTAACCTTGAAAGAAAGACCCAACAATATTTGAAGATCCAATCGCTATTAATTCTTGATTTGCCTGAATAGTATCTTCACCCGTTCTATCTTCAATCGCCTTGCCAATAGAGATAGCCTCTAAATACCCCACCAATGCCAAAGCAATCGCTATAGGCGCTAATTGTTTCATATTTTCTATATCGATTGTTGGTAACACAAAAATTGGCAGACCGCATGGCACGCTACCCACCAGTTTAATACCAAATACGTTTAACTGAAACAGGTATACCGCAACAATACCGAGTACCACAATAATTAGAATACCGGGTATATTTCTATTCCATTTTTTAAAACCAAGTAACAGTACTATACCCACCAGACCTATGCTGAAATCTACCCAATTGATTTCGCCCAGTTTATAAAAGATATTAAAAATAGTTTCATAGATTTTATTGCTGCCTGGCACAGAAACACCTAATAAATGTTTCAGCTGACTTAACACAATAATAATCGCTGCCGCGGATGTAAAACCACTAATAACGGGCTTGGAAAGAAAATTGACCAAAAAACCCATTCGCAATACACCTAGCAAAAACTGAATGCAACCCACCATTAGGGTAAGCAACACGACCATTATAATGTAATTTTCTACACCAGTAATTGCCAATGTTCCCAAACCTACAGCAACCAATAACGAATCCATCGCAACAGGCCCTACGGCAATTTTTCGCGAGGTTCCTAAAAGTGCATAGGTAAGTAAAGGAAATAAAGAAGCATACAAACCATGAACTGGTGGCAATCCTGCAATCATTGCATACGCCATACCTTGTGGCACCAAAACGATACCAACGGTTAGACCAGCCAACAAATCTTTTATGAAGTAAGCTTTTTTATAGGTAGAAACCCATTCCAAAAAAGGGAAAATGTTTTTCACACCGTAAATTTAATCATTTCAAAGGGCATAGAATCAGATTTTACAACCATTACATTATGGATTCAAAAGTCTGTTGAATTCCAACGCTTTTTCTACCCAGAAATCAAGATCATCTTCAGTGTCGAATCCATCGGGACCTACAAATAAAAAACCACGAATCGGTTTGCCAGTAAAGTCCATTGGTCTGCTACCCGGTTTGTTTAGTAGTTCTTCATAATTCAATTTACCAACACGCACCATTAACTTATCTTCTTCGCTTTTCTTATCGTACATAACACCAATGCACATTTTAGTAATGACCATAAATATGAGTCCGCCCATCATTTTCTTCTCCTCCAATTCGCCCTTTCCTTTTAAACGAGGTCGAACCCTATCTGCTAAATACTCACTATAAGCCATTGCTTAAAAATCAAGTTCTTCTGGTTCTAGTTCTTTATACACGACTTCTTCAGTAATCGATTCTATATTTCCTGCATAACTTTTACCACGCAGTTTGCCCACCGTATGTGCTTGCAATGCCACATTATTATTTGAGCTCAGCAGACCTTTTAATTCTTTCTCAAAATCTGCAGATGAAGTTAGCCACTCGTCTTCCATATCATCACCCAACATTAAAGGCATTCGTGGTTCTTTCAGTTTCGGGTTGTTATGAATTTTAGCCATCATGTCATTACCGACTGTAGTTACAATTGAAAATGAATTGATAGTACCGCCATTTTTAGGATGTATCCATTCAGACCATAATGCAGCTAACGCTAAAGGTTCATTATTTTTTCGGTGGATAAAAAACGGATACGTGTTATCGTTATAATGGTGATGCTCGTAAAAGCCATCAACATAAAGTATGCAACGTTTTTCATTGGCAGCATCTCTAAAAGCAGGTTTCTCGAAAATGGTTTCTACCCTAGCGTTCAAAGTACTGTTCCAAATTTTCTTTTGTTGTTCAACACTATTTACCCAATGGGGAATCAACCCCCAAGTAGCTACAATAGGATAAAACGGATCATCATTCGTATATATTAATACCTCAGGATGTGAAAAGCCCGATGCATGGTGAAGCGGTAAATCGGTCAATGGTCCCAATTTTTCAACAATCTCGTCGATTGCCTTTAAATCTTGACTTCTCTTTGCCCTTTTTAACTGCGCCTCTAAACTGGTTTTAACATCATAACACATACACTATTCTTTAGCGATGAATTTTAAACTATAGCGGTTTTAACGCCACTGTAAAAATTGCAGGCTCCTTCTTTAATACCATAAAGCCTTCTGCCAAATTATCTTGTTCTACCGCATACGGATAAAAAGTAATCGGCTCTATACAGACCATATTTGGCACCTCCGTCCAAAGCATAAAATGACTAAATCCTTCAGATGTTATTTGAAGTGATTTCTCATCTTTTAAAGTGATTACATCGGTATTTGGCACTTGCAATGCTCTACTACCAACTTCCATAACCTCTGGTATGGTAATATTTTGTTCTCCGGCAGAAATAATAGCATTATCGCTATGCAACATAAACGCAGGGTGATAACCCAACATAAAAGGCATGCCCTCTTCTCCAGAAATTGAAAAGGTAACCACCAATGAATTGTCTATTAATTCAAACGACTTTACAAACTCAAAATCGTAAGGCCAGCTCAGTTTCTCTGCGGTAGATTTATTAGGATATTTTGAATTTAAAACCTCGGTATTTTCTGTATATTTTTTAGAAAACACGGCTTTGCTTGTTGAGTTTTCTATCAACCTATAATTCATTTCACGTAATAGACCGTGCTGATCTTGAGTTGCAAAACCTTTAGGGGTTTTCACTTTAAAATCTGCCTCATTTGTTGGTCCGATCAACGGAAACATTTCAGTATCTACACTGCGCCACCCAGGGTTTCCCTTTTGATGCATAAACTCATGACCAGAAACTTGGTACCCTACCAGCTCTCCAGCTTCAATTTCAACCTGTTGATCTCCTACTTCTAATGTTGTTATATTACTCATTTATCAATCTATAAATTAATAATGCTGTCCTTTTCGTTAGTGCTTCTATAGTATTCAAATTAACGGTTTCTTCGGGAGTGTGGGCGGCATTACCCATAGTCCCCAATCCGTCCAAACAATCTACATATTGCGCTACAAAAGAAGTATCCGCCGCACCTCTTTTACCTGGATCATATGCTAGCACTTCACCTTGCTTTAAATCTAAACTTACTTCGTTCAATTTCGTCAACAATGCCTTATTACCATCTGTAGGTTGCATTGCTGGATAACTATCTTTAAAAGTTACTTTTGCCGATGTATGTGGTAAATTATTCGCCACTACGGTTCTCATGTTTTCCCGTGCACGTTCTTTTTGTTCTTCGGATATAAATCGTAATCCACCTCGGACTTCTGCTTTCTGCGCCACTACATTGGTCTTACCAAACACGGTTCCCTTACTGGTCATTTCATCAAACTCTACAAAAGTACCCCCAATCAATGTCCCCGGATTGAATGTCAATAAATCTTCTCCTCTTACATCGGTATAGAATCCATTTAATATTCTTGACATTTCAAAAATAGCTCCTGCACCTGTATCTTCACTAAATATACCAGATGAGTGTGCTCTTTTACCCTCTACCTCAACTTTCCAACCTGAAGAACCTCTTCTGGCAACAGTTGCATAATTGAATCCGGTGGAGGTCTCAAAGCCTAAACCTATGTCACTTCTTTTGGCAGTTTCAATTAAATCGTGTCTACTTTTTTCTAGCGGACTACCCGTGCTTTCTTCATCACCCGTAAAGGCAACAATTATTTGAGCATCATCTAACAATCCGTTTTGTTGTAGTGCTTTTAATGCATACAGCACAATAACATCACCACCTTTCATATCATTACCACCTGGTGCATGTGCAATAGAATCGTTCACCATCTCAAAAGTTTGAAACGGACTATCTTCTTCAAACACCGTATCTAGATGACCAATAAGTAATAACTTCTTGCCCTTGGTCCCTTTAATTTCTGCAAACAAATGTCCCGCCCTATTCATTTCTTCGGGCATAGGTATCCAAGTACTTTCAAAACCTATATCGGTGAAAGCAGAAGCAAATTCTTGACCTACCATTTCAACACCTTTAAGATTTAAGGTGCCGCTATTAATATTCACGACTTTTTCTAGAAATGAAATAGCCTCGGCATTATTTTGCTCTATAGATTTTACAACCTTCTTCTCGTTCTTTGAAAGTTTCTGTGCATTGACGCCGGTCAATAAAAGCACAGCAATTAGGGTAAGTAGTAGTTTTTGATGCATGTGGTCTGTTTTACATCAAATTTACCAAAAAGGGGTTTAACCTAAGATTAAATTTGGAATAAGCTATTCAAAAACAAACTACTCGAATCGAATAGCTTTAACGGGTGTTATTCTAGTAATAATATATGACGGGATCAAAAGCATCAACAAACAAAGCAGCAACACACCCGCGTTTAAAAGAAGAATAGTCCACAGGTCTATACTTACAGGTATGTACTCAATATAGTATTCTTTTGGGTTCGGGAATTTAAAAACTCGAAACTTCTCTTGAATAAAAATAATACCAAGCCCTATAAGGTTACCCCAAAATAAACCAACAACAATAAGGTAAGCCGCGTTATATAAAAAGACTTTTCTTATACTCCAGTTGTTTGTACCCAATGCTTTTAAAATACCGATCATTGGCGTACGCTCTAATATTAAAACGAGTAATGCGGTAATCATATTTATACCACCAACAATGATCATGATGCCAATGATAAGGGCTATATTAAAATCGAACAAGCCTATCCACTCAAAGATTTTGTAATACTTATCTTTAATAGTTCTATTATCTAGTGTGGAAAATGTTTTTGACCTTATCTCTATATTTTTCTCGTCAATATCATCAAAACTCTCTAAGAATACCTCAAAATTACCTATCTCGGTATCTTTCCATTTATTCATACGCTGAATGTGGCGTATGTCTGTAAAAATATATAGTCCGTCAATTTCCTCGAAACCGCTATCGTAGATTCCGGTGATGGTGAATTTTCTTTGGTTAGGTATTTTATCAGCTGCATCATCCCGTAGAAAAAAGGTAAAGAAAGAATCTCCCACTTTTAAGTTCAAACGATTTGACATTATTCTCGAAATAAGCACATCAGAATTTAGCTCTCCCGAATAATCAGGCAAAACACCGTCAATTAAAAACTCATCGAACGGATCCCAATTATATTCCTTGCCCACACCTTTGGCAATAATACCCTCAAAAGTTTCTTCGGTTCTAATAATACCTGCCTTGGTCGCCACAGCTTGTATGTGCACAATGCCATCAACCATGTTGAATTCCGGATAAAACTCTTGCTCCGTACTCACGGGCACCACAGAAACTTCAGAATTATTATTATCGTAATTATAGATTTGTACATGACCGTTGAAAGCCGTTATTTTCTCACGTATTTTCTCTTTTAATCCCAGTCCCGTAGCAATGGCTACCAACATCATAATCACCCCTATTGCAATTGCTGCAATGGCTATTTTTATTATCGGTGCAGATATACTAATTTTATGCTCCTTACCCTTTATAAGCCGTTTGGCGATAAAATATTCTAGATTCAAATGATGTTATTTTTATCCAATTTCAAAAGTACAGTTTTATTATGGTTTTTGGTATTGGCTACCTGCGGAAACGAAACTAAAGAACAAGCCATTACCACATCACAAAAAGATGAACCACAAATTGAGCAAGAAGCAAAAGAAATTGTTGTCGCCGCTAACCGAACGGAAGCATATGTACCATTTTTAAAAGGAAAAAGAATCGCTATTGTCGCCAACCAAACCAGTGTTATTTTTAAGTCTGACGGGCATACACATTTGGTAGATAGCCTACTTTCTTTGGATGTAGATATTAAGCACGTATTTGCACCAGAACACGGATTTAGAGGGAATTTTGATGCAGGTGAACACGTAAACAATAGTAAAGACATTAAAACAGGACTAGATTTAATATCATTACACGGTAAAAACAGAAAACCAAGTCAAGAGCAATTAGAAGGTTTAGATTTGGTGCTATTCGATATACAAGATGTGGGCGTTCGTTTTTACACCTATATCTCGACTATGCAGTTGGTTATGGAAGCTTGTGCCGAAAAAGGAATTCCTGTTCTAGTGTTAGATAGACCAAACCCGAACGGACATTATGTAGACGGACCAACGATGGAAGCCGCACATACTTCTTTTCTTGGGATGACTGAAATTCCTTTAGTATACGGAATGACCATTGGTGAATATGCCAACATGATCAATGATGAACTATGGTTAGAAGGAGATAAAAAAGCAGATTTAACCGTGATCCCTTTAGAAAACTGGACGCATGATATGTTTTATAGTCTACCAATTCGACCTTCACCAAACTTACCAAATGACACTTCTATTACGCTATACCCAAGTTTAGGAATGTTTGAAGGCACCAACATTAATGCAGGTCGTGGGACGGAGTTTCAGTTTCAACGCTACGGAGCATCATTTTTAGATTCGAAAGTATATGATTTCACCTATACTCCTGAGCCAAATTTCGGTTCTAAATACCCAAAGGAAGAAGGGAAATTGTGCTACGGAAAAGACCTTTCAAAAACTGAGCGCATGAACCAGATTACTATGGATTACATTATAGATGCTTATACCAATTCGGTCGATAAAAGTAAATTCTTTATCACTAGTGGTTTTACCAAACATGCAGGTAATAACAGACTTCAAAAACAAATTATAGCCGGCGCCACCAATGCCGAAATAAAAGCGACTTGGCAAGAAGACATTGAAAAGTTCAAAAAAATTAGAGCGAAGTATTTACTTTACTAAAGGCTGTTCACCCGTAATATCAGTCGTTGGTTTTCTATACCCAACAAATGGATATTTCAACAAAGAGCTAATTTGACCATTAGCAACCTCATCAGGAAAAGTGTCTACACCGTAGATAATTTTCTCTCTATCTAAATGCATATACGTACCAAATATACGATCCCACCAAGAGAAGATATTCCCATAATTACTATCTGTATAAGGCAATACATAATGGTGATGCACTTTATGCATATCAGGAGAAATCAGCACATAACTTAAAGCCTTATCCACACCCTTTGGTAGTTTAATATTCGCATGATTGAACTGAGACAATACTACCGAAAGACTTTGGTACAACATAATAATGCCTACCGGTGCACCAACTACAAAAACACCTACTAAAGTAAATATATAGCGAATGATACTTTCTAAAGGGTGATGTCTGTTCGCAGTGGTCGTATCTACATTATGATCCGTGTGATGTACCAAATGCACCATCCACAATGGTTTTACTTTGTGCTCTACTAAATGAGCCGTATAAGCCCCAATTAAATCTAGCAACGCTACACCTAAAAACACATATGCCCATAACGGCATTTCTGGTAACCAATTAATAATTCCAAAATCATTGGCAACTGCCCAATCAGAAGTTTTTAATAATAAAAATGCCAACGGAAAATTGATAACTATCGTAGTCAGTGTAAAAAAGAAGTTAGGCAGAGAATGCTTCCATTTATTATAGCTCCCATTAAATAACGGCACGATACCTTCTAGTATCCAAAAAAATGTGATTCCGCCAACTAAAATCAGTGATCTGTGAGCTGCAGGGATTGATTCGAAATATGTTATAAGTTGTTCCATTAAATGAGGGAGTCGTTAAAGTTATGAGCCGCAAAAAATATTTTAAAAATCTAACTAATGTATCTTCAATAAATAAATGTGAATTCTAATATATTCGCAGCTAATCACCCAATATAATAAACTTTTGTTGATTTAATACCTTATATATGTACTTTTCAAGAATCCCTTTTTAAAAATTTAACCCTTGAATATTTACTAAAACTCACAGATTATGGGCAGATGATCACTGATTTTCAGCCAATAAGATACTGGTCCGATTTCGATTGTTTTGATGTTCTTTACAAATTCTTGGCTTCCGAAAATATAATTATTTCCTCCAAACTGTTTTAAATCTTTCAAAAACGATCAGCATATCTTCGGTTGGTTCTTCTCCGTTTTCAACCATTACACTTTGAAAAAAATCCCAGTGCGCTTTTCTCCATTTTTGAAGAGGCTCTTTGTCAGTTCCCATATCTAAAGCCGCTAAAGTTTCTGAAAGTTGATTGAAAGGTATCGTGTCAACCTTTGTAATTTCAATAATAGCTTGTGCTTTACCATCAAAATCCGTTATAATATGATTTGTACCAATTAGCGGCAAATCAGCTTCTGCTTCAACGTACCATTTATACAATCCTGAAGTAGTAGCGGTCTTTTTTCCGTTTACTGTCAACGCCGCCAATCTTTCGGCATCTTCTTTATTATCATGAAAAAACCAAGATTCTGGCAACTCTTCTTTGTTAGCTTGAGGGTTAGATTCGGTATAGTTATTCCACATTTCATAGACAGATGCGTCAATACCATTTTCTCTTACTATTTCTTTCTTAGCGTCGTTCTTGCAGCTAAGGATTATTAAAATCAGAAAAATAGACAGATGTTTCATAATACTTTAGGAATAATAAATTCATTTTGATTTTTATAAAAATACAGTAGCACATGATATCTTAGCCAAAAGTCCGTTTATAATTTGATTAACTCTTAGATATTACTCTTCTTCTGAATTTCTATTATTGTAAATTCTTGGAACTTCCTCCACAAGTGAATTTAACTCTGTTTTTGCTTTATAAAAAGCTAATAATAATACTAGAATCAACACCGATAGTTTAACAAAACTAATTCGTTTACTGGAATTTTTAAAAATTAATACTAGATTCCATATCAAAATTGATATCGCAAATACCAAACAAATTGTATCTAAAAATGGATTCATGCCTGAAAACAAAGTCAGATGGAATGCGATATAGAGTCCTATTAAAATTGAAAGGAATATTGATAGTATAAATTTTGATTTCATTTCGTTCTATTCTAACTCAAAAACAACATTTCTTTCTCTTTTATCCCAATACATCGTCTTCGGTCCAATATCTCTCTTTGTGGTTGAACTATAGTTTTTATTGTTTGGGTTTAAAATATAGTCAAGTTGATGGGCTATCATTTTTTCAAAAGGGATTAGGAAGTCCGTGGTATCGCATTGTTCTACCCCGCCTTTCTTCAATAAATTTAAAACTGTATAGACAGACTCAATCGTGCTAAGGCAAAGTGCTTCGGGTTGTTGCTTGATAATGAATTTAGATTCTATACTATTATCAAAACTAACTCTATTTAATTTTTGCAAGTTCGTACTTAGCTTGAGCATTTTACGTGCGCAGGGCCATGTACCATCGAGAATGAAGATGTTTGCGCCTGTACCTAAAAAACTATGCATTTCAGAACCATTTCTCTGAGATAAATTAAAACTTTCTCTACCAGGATAGAGTAAGAATGAACCAATTTCTTCATTATTCAATATTTCATTTACACGTTCATTATCGCTAAAATCTACACCAACTATAATTTCTGAATTCTCAAGTTGAAGATTCGTCATATACCCCGTTCCATTTTTTTCTTTCTTGTACTCTTTAGGGTGCATCAAAATAATGAAACGCGTTTTAGTCTTGATAGTACTAATATGTTTACAAATACAAGTGCTCGAAGGCCGCATACATTTGTAACATTTTACTCTTGGATTATTATTTAGGACTTCCAATATAAAATTCTCTTTATTTTTCTAATTACTTAATCAACTTCTTCATTTCCTCCACTATATTATAAGCAGCTGGGCAAATAGCTACATTTTTAAGGGTTAAGTTACTTATTTGCTGAAACTTCTTTCGATCTGTATGTGGGAACTCCCGACATGCTTTTGGGCGTACATCATAGATAGAACAGTAGTTATCCGTTCCTAAAAAAGTACAGGGCGTTTGCTGCAGAACAAAATCATTTTCTTCATCGACCCGTAAATAGGTTTCGATGAATTTCTGGGGTTTCATTCGAAACGACTTTGCAATACGCTCTACGTCTGCATTGGTAAAAAGAGGCCCTGTTGTTTTACAACAATTGGCGCAGGTTAAACAATCGGTGCGTTTAAATTCCTCCTTATGAAGCTCTTGCATGATATAGTCCAAATTCTTCGGCGGCTTCTTTCGAAGCTTGACAAAGAACTTTTTATTCTCGTTATGTTTTTCATTTGCCTTTTGTGGCAATTCCCGTAAAACCTCTTCCATGTGCAAAATTAATTCCCCAAAACTAGCGAAGTAGTACCAAAAATCGAGACTTTTGCAACTAGAAATACAAGAATTTTGAACAACGACATTTTAGGTACGGCACTTTTAGATTATCAGAACGGAAACTATACTGAAGATATTACCACGTATTCATCTCTACTTGAAGATGATGTTTTGCCTATACCCTATATGTTCAGGAGTTTTAAAGAAATGCCCGAGCTAGAGCAAAAAGCTTTGCAATTATGTAACGGCAACGTGCTAGATGTTGGCTGTGGTGCTGGTAGCCATGGACTGTATTTACAAGAAAAAGGCCTTTCGGTTATTGGGCTTGATGCTTCTAAAGGTGCTATTGAAGTCAGTACATTACGCGGACTCAAAAACACTGTACACTCCGAACTACTAAAATATGAAGGTGAGCAATTCGATACGATTCTAATTTTAATGAACGGTGTCGGCTTGGCAGGAACGCTAGCCGGATTAGAACCGTTCTTCTCTAAATTAATATCGCTTTTAAAAGAAGGAGGACAAATTCTATTAGACTCAAGCGACATTATTTACATGTTCGAAGATGACGAAGATGGCGGGTATTGGATACCGGATAACGTTAATTACTACGGTGAAGTAAGCTTTGAAATGGAATATAAAAAGGAGAAAAGTGCATCTTTCCCCTGGTTATATGTAGACTATAACACGTTACAAAGAGCGGCAAATTATAGTAATTTAACATGTGAGCTTGTAATGGAAGGCGAACATTACGACTATTTAGCAAGATTGACGCATATGAAGTAATAGCGACACTTTTTTTTCGTTATCCTATTTGTACAAAATGATATTATGAATAAGTTTAAAAGTTTATTGCTTGTAGGTATTTTAACATTTGCAGTTTCGTGCTCTAAAAGCTCTTCAGATTCTGACGGTGATACTACAGAAACCAAAGTAGATAAAAGTGCCAATTTACTGGCGACAGGAGATTCTGCCAACGATATACTTTCTAACGATACTTTTGATAAACTTTTAATAGAAATAGCATACGTTGCCGGTTTTAAACCAACGGATGCTTCTATGACACAATTTACCGACTATCTAAAAGCACACACGCTAAAAGAGGAAATTGAATTGGTATATAACGAATTATCTAGTCCGTCAGAAGACGAACTTACCTTACAAGAAATTGCAGATTTAGAAACCAAAAATAGAACGGTATTTAATACAGGTAGCACGTTAGCTATCTATATTTACTTTGCAGATGCACCTGCAGAGGGCGATGATCTTGAAGATGGCTTAGTTACATTAGGTGCAGTTTATCGCAATACCTCTATGGTGATACACGAAGTTACCGTAAGAGAATTAGCCGGTTTAAGTTCTTCTATAAGTGAAGCAGATGTAGAAACCACTACTTTAAATCATGAATTCGGACACCTATTTGGTTTAGTGAATTTAGGTTCTGATATGGTAAACGATCATGAATCTGAATCTGAAAATGAAGACGGACAATTAGTAAGTGATAACCATTGCAACCAAACTGGATGCCTTATGCGTGCAGAATTACAATTTGGTGGGTCTACCGGTAAATCTTTACAATCAAATGCTCTTGCTCAATATGAAGACGGCGTAAATTCTGGGTGTACACTTTCTGGCGCAACAGTTCTAAAACTTTTACAACAAAACACGGCAAAAGGTGTCGCTACAGTAGGTCTTGATCCGGAATGCCTTTTAGATATTCAAGCTAATGGAGGGCGTAATTGAAACTAATTCGGATTAAGGAATATTCAAATACTTGTGCGTTTGCAATGACACTTTCCATTTAGGGTTTTTCATTACATACGCTACAATCATAGGCACAACTTTATCTCTAACACTCCATTCTGGCTGCAGGTATAAAATGCAATTCGCGTTGGTTTTAGCAGCTTGTTCTTCGGCAAAAATTAAATCGTGCTTGTTAAAAACAATGACTTTAAGCTCATGGGCCTCGTCGTAAATGCGACCTTCAGGTAATTTATTCTTCTTAGGTGAAAGACAGATCCAATCCCAATCGCCAGAAAGCGTGTAGGCACCAGAAGTTTCTATATGTGTTTTTAGTCCTTTTTCCTTTAAGGCCTTTGTAATCGGGTTCATATCCCACATTAAAGGTTCTCCGCCAGTAATAACAATAGTATCAGAATATTTGGCAGCATTATCAACAATTTGTTCGATGGCAGTAGGTGGATGCGTTTCTGCATTCCAGCTCTCTTTTACATCGCACCAATGGCAACCAACATCACACCCGCCAACACGAATAAAGTAAGCTGCGGTTCCTTTATGAAATCCCTCACCTTGTATGGTGTAAAACTCTTCCATTAAGGGTAAATACACCCCTCTATTCACTTTCTCAAGTACCTCCTCATTTTTCATTCGGCAAAGATACGTTTTAGTTGACAAATTCTACACGAAGTATATATCGGTAAATTCTGTACTCAGGCTAGTACTGTTCGCACATTAAATGTTAAAAAGTCGTGATATTTAAGACTGGTCTTATCTTTTGGTTTGGTTAAAAATCCCCTATTTTTATCGAAAATATATAAAATGGCCGGTACCGAAGATTTTTTTGACCACATAGAAAAGGGATATGCCACGAAAGGCGATTACATTAATATGGGCGCAGCTATGCTAAATGGTGAAGCTGTTACTAATGCATTCGTAAAAATTCCGTTAAAAACTTTAAACAGGCACGGACTTATTGCAGGTGCTACGGGTACTGGTAAAACAAAAACATTACAAGTGCTTGCAGAGAATTTATCTGAAAAAGGTATTCCTGTAATGTTGATGGATTTAAAAGGAGATTTAAGCGGATTGGCACAACCGAGTGCAGGTCACGCAAAAATAGACGAACGTCACGCCAAAATTGGTTTCCCATGGAAAGCAAGTGGCTTTCCTGTAGAAATACTTTCGTTATCAGAGCAAGATGGTGTTAAGTTGAGAGCCACGGTATCTGAATTCGGACCTGTATTACTATCCCGTATTTTGGACCTTTCTGAAACGCAATCAGGTATTGTTGCCGTAGTATTTAAATACTGCGATGATCAAAAAATGCCATTGCTAGATTTAAAAGATTTTAAAAAGGTATTGCAATATGCTACTGGAGCTGGCAAGGCAGAATTCACAAAAGAATATGGCCGTATCTCTACAAGTTCGACCGGTACCATTCTTAGAAAAATTATTGAGTTAGAGCAGCAAGGTGCAGAATTGTTTTTCGGCGAAAAGTCATTTGATGTAAATGACCTTACCCGTATCGACGAGCAAGGCAGAGGCTATATTAGCATTCTACGCCTAACCGATATTCAAGATAGACCCAAGTTATTCTCTACGTTTATGTTGAGTTTACTGGCAGAAATATATGACACCTTCCCAGAACAAGGAGATAGCGACAAACCAGAATTAATCTTATTTATAGACGAAGCACATCTTATTTTCAAAGAAGCTTCAAAAGCATTATTAGATCAAATAGAAAGTATTGTTAAACTGATACGTTCAAAAGGTATTGGTTTGTATTTTGTAACCCAAAACCCAACAGATGTACCAAACGATGTATTATCTCAGTTAGGTTTAAAAGTGCAACATGCGTTAAGGGCATTTACTGCTAGGGATAGAAAAGCAATTAAATTGACAGCAGAGAATTACCCAGAATCTGAGTATTATGATACGAAAGAAGTACTTACTTCTTTAGGTATTGGTGAGGCTTTGATATCTGCGTTAGATGAAAAAGGCCGACCTACTCCGCTTGCGGCGACATTGTTACGTGCACCAATGAGCCGTATGGATGTTTTGACAGATAAAGAGTTGAAGGAAGTCAATGACAGATCATCATTGGTTAAAAAGTATGGTGAGGTTATAGATCGAGAAAGTGCTTATGAAATCTTGAACGAAAAGATCGAGAAAGCAGAAAAATTGGCAGAGCAAGAAAAGGACAAACCTGCCGCTTCGAGAAGAACATCTACCAGAACAAGCACAAGACAGAATCCGGTATTAAAAGTATTAACAAGTGCCACTTTCATAAGAGGTGTACTTGGTGTATTAAAAAAAGTGATGAGATAGCATATGAATTTTAGATATACCCTTTTATTAATTTTCTGCTGTGGTTTACTTGTAAACTGCACCGATGAGAAGAATACAGACTTTGAAATATCTGGTGATCAAGTTGGCAGATTATCCAAGCAAAGTTTAGCACGTGATATTGAATTAATTTTCGAAAAAGACTCGGTAGTTCAAGATACCGTCAAGCTAAATTTCGGCAATGGCGCCAGTAAAATAAAAATTTACGAAAGAGGTGGTGCTTTACTATTGACCTTAACGCCGAATAACGATAGCATCGCTACCATACAGAATGTGATAATTAATGATGACAGATTCGTGACGGATAAGGGCATTTCTAAAGAAAGTACTTTTAAAGAAATACGAGAAAACTATCCTATTAAAAAGATCATTACATCTATGAACAATGTGGTGATTCTATTAAAAGACAGCGATTTATATTTCACAATAGATAAAAAAGAGCTACCAGAAAGCCTTAGGTATAATGCCAATAACAAAATTGAAGAGGTACAAATACCAGATACTGCAAAAGTAAAATACATGATGGTGGGTTGGGATTGATATTTTCAAAACCAACCTATTTGTTATTCTTCGGATAACTTTTATACATTTAAAATTTTTATCAAGTGCCAGTATACCTTCAAAAGCTTATCCCTAAATTAATCGGATTCTATTTTAACTTCCTTGTATGGTTTGCTCCAAAAAAAGCCGCCCACAAGGCTTTTTTAGTTTTTATAAAGGTCAGAAAAGGTCGTGTACTACCAAATCAAAAGGCATTTTTAGATCAAGCCAAATTAGAGGTGTTATCATTAGAGGCAAATGAAATTCAAGTTTACAACTGGCCCGGTAACAAAGAAACTGTTTTACTTGTACACGGTTGGGAAAGTAATACTTGGCGTTGGCATAAACTCATAGAAAAATTACAAGAAGCAGACTATAATATTATTGCCTTTGATGCACCTGCACATGGGTATTCTTCTGGCGATATGCTACATGTGCCGCTTTATGCCGAAACGTTACAGCACGTATTAACCAAATACCAACCAACAGTGCTTATAGGGCATTCTATGGGTGGCATGACTGCTTTGTATAATGAGTCTCTACACCCAAACAAAACTTTAGAAAAAATAGTAACGATAGGTTCACCATCAGAGTTTCATGAAATACTGACGCACTACAAGAACTTGTTAGGCTTTAATAGTAAAGTTTTAAACGAATTAGAAAATTTAGTGTACGATAAATTCAAGTTTACGGTCAAAGAATTTTCTAGCTCAAAATTTGTTGAAAGTAACCAGAAAAAAGGATTACTTTTCCATGACAGGTTCGATATGATCGCTCCATATCACGCTTCGGTCGATGTTCATAAACATTGGAAAGGAAGTGAATTGGTAAGCACAGAAGGTTTAGGACATTCTATGCACCAAGATGGGGTAAATGAAAAGATTGTTTCTTTTTTAGAAGGATAATTTCCGATTGTATACAGCACACCCAAAAGTCACTTTTTATTTAAATTTAATATAAAAATGGCAAAATCAAACAACATACCACAAATACAGAACGAAGAGCAATACGAAGCTTTAGTAGACAAAGGATACAGTAAAGAAAAAGCTGCACGTATTGCAAATACTAAAGATGCAGGAAAGAAAGGCGGTAAAGCTTCTACCTATGAAGAAAGAACTAAAAAAGAGCTTTATGACCAAGCTAAAGAAATTGGTATTAACGGACGTTCCAAAATGAGCAAAAAAGAGTTAATTTCAGCCTTAAGAAATAACTGATTATGCAAAATGTAACACCTTTCCACATTGCCATTCCCGTTCATAACTTAGCGGAATGCAGAACTTTTTATAGAGATATCTTAAATTGCGAAGAAGGTCGTAGTAGTGACCACTGGGTAGATTTCAATTTATTCGGACATCAATTAGTGATCCATTACAAACCTAAATCTGAGACAGAAAGCGTTCACCATAATCCTGTAGATGGTCATGATGTTCCCGTACCACATTACGGAGTAGTTTTACCTTGGGATGTATTTCAAAGCTTTTCAGAGGAGCTGAAATCAAAAGGTGTAAAGTTCGTCATTGAACCATATGTTCGTTTTGCAGGTAAAGTTGGCGAACAAGCTACCATGTTTTTCTATGACCCAGCAGGTAATGCTTTAGAGTTTAAAGCTTTCAAAGATATGGGGCAGTTGTTTGCGAAATAGACTTTACAAATGTTAAAGACCTATAATTACTTATTAAATAGTTTTCTTTTATTGATTACAACTTCGTTAACCATAAGTTGTGGACCAAAGATTGTAAAACATTCTGATTCATTCACTGATAGTAAAATCTCTACATTAAAAACTATTAAGGATAGAGACACTCTTAGAGTTGGTACTACGGGAGATTTTATGCCTTTTTCTTATAAAATCGATTCCAATAAATTCTATGCAGGCTTAGACATAGAAATGGCTAAGACTTTAGCTAAATCTCTTGACTTAGAAGTAGCATTTATTGAGACTAGCTGGCCAACATTAATGGAAGATTTAAGGAATGGTAAATTTGATATTGGAATGAGTGGTATAACCATTACTCCAGAACGACAGACAAAGGCATTTTTTAGTATACCCGTTTTATCTAGTGGAAAGGCAGCTATTACAAGAGATGAAAACTCACTTAATTATAATAGCATTGAAAAAATCAATAAACAAAACGTAAGAGTTATTTTTAATCCTGGCGGCACCAATGAAGCTTTTGCTAGAGCAAATTTCCCAAAGGCTAGACTCATACTCAACGATAACAATTTAGATATTTTTCAAAAATTAGTGGACGGTGAAGCTGATGTTATGGTAACCGATGCAGTAGAAACGCTTATGCAAGAACAAATTCACAAAGAACTGGAGGCTGTTAACCCCAACCAACCTTTCAATTCTTTCGATTTTGGATATTTGATTGAAAAAGATGCTGTTTTTAAGACCGTAATTGATAATTGGCTATTATCTCAACAAAAGGATAGCGTTGTTTTTAAATTGTTAAAGAAAGAAATTATCAACTTAAATTAACTATCTACTGCGACCAAGAAGTCGGCACTCTATCCCAACGGTGCTTTTTTAATTCTTCATACAATTCATTAGATAGCAATTGACCATCACTAGTGGCTGTATTTGCCAATACATTTCGCTGTTTACGCATACCAGGTATGGTAGTACCAACATTATCGTTCATTAAAATAAAACGAAGTACCATTTCTGCCATGGTCATTCCCTCAGGAATTAATGGCCTTAGGGCATCCGCATGTTCTACCGAAGAAATCAAATTCTCAGGTACAAAATAAGTGCCACGCCAATCGCCTTCGGGGAACGTAGTTTCTTTCGTCATTGTTCCCGTCAATGTTCCTTCATCAAAAGGTACACGCGCAATGGTTGCAATATCTAGCTCTTTGCAAAGCGGAAACAAATTATCTACTGGTGCTTGATCGAATATGTTATAAATTACCTGTACAGCGTCTAACAATCCTGTTTTTAGAGCTTTTATACCATTTTCTGGCTCCCAACGGTTCATACTAATTCCCATTGCAGCTACTTTACCTGAAGTCTTCAAATCTTCAATAGCGCGTTGCCATTCTTCCCTATCACTCCAACCGTCATCCCATGTATGAAATTGCATGAGGTCTAGTTGCTCCAAACCTAAATTCTTTAGAGTCTTATGGGTGTATTCCATAATATGTTCTGTCGGATAAGAGTCCTCAAAAGCATATTCTGGTTTCGCAGGCCATTGAAAGTTTTTTGGCGGAATTTTACTTGCTGTATATATTTTCTTCGAAGGATGTCTCTTTACCAACTGCCCAAGCAACTCCTCACTATGGCCTTCACCATAACCCCAAGCGGTATCAAAGAAATTGACTCCGTTATCAACAGCTAAGTCCAACGATTTTGCAGATTGAACATCGTCACAAGCCGTCCAACCAGCCATTCCCCACATTCCGTATCCTACTTCACTTACTTGCCAATCTGTACGTCCGAATCTTCTGTATTTCATGTCTAAACCTTGTGTCTTATTTATATCTCCAACTTGTCAAATCTGCCCCTTTTGGTGCACTTTTCTCTATACGTTCCATAATTTTGGGCACATACATGCTGTTATATCTTAAACGAGTAATGGCGTTGGGTTGATCCGGATCTCCGTTCCAACAGTGTTCTGCCCTATCGCCATATAAAACCTCTCCTTCATAATAAGGTTCTGTAGTACTTTCCAAGAAATCCTCCATTAAGTACACGGCATTGTTTAGATAGTAGTTATCCATATCGCCACAATAGATATGAATTTTCCCTTTTAGATTATCACCCAACTTATCCCAATCGCGTTCTAGAATATATCTTAAATCGAAATTCACTTTCCAATATTCAGCTACCTTAGGGTTGATATCGCCAGTCTTTTTATCCCAAATCCGCTGCGGATATCCATCTTTACCTTGCGGAGAATAGGTTGCTTCCCAAATATCCCATTGTTGACCTGATCTCGATTTATCACCCAACACCAATTCTAAATGATTGCCCTGTCTTAAGGTTGATTGAATTTGCCCTAAGTAATTACGATGCGATGGTACTTCTAAAGTTTTGTGTTCACTCTTATAATAATATGCATTTTCATCATCATAGATATTGGTTAAGGTATATGCTCTAAAATCTATAGGATCGGGGCAAGCCGCAAAACATCCATTGTATTCCTCAGGATATTTAACTTGCACCGCCAAAGCTTCCCAACCACCGGTTGATCCACCATAAAGAAAACGAGACCACCCCTCGCCCATTCCTCTGAACTGTTTTTCTATTTCAGGGATTAGCTCATAAGTAATAGCATCGCCATACGGACCTTGATTAGCTGAGTTTACGGCATAAGAATCATCATAATATGGTGTAGGATGCTGAATTTCAATAATGATAAAACGAGGGAAATCTGGTTCGTTCCAACGCTTATAAAAATCATAAGCTTCTTGCTGTTCTATTACATTATAACCTTCTAAACTAAATCGTTCTGAATACTCTGGTTTCATTTTAGGATCTGGAGGCGTAGTTCTGAATCCGCCAAAGTCTGAAGGAAAATGGCCGTGAAATACCATTAAAGGGTACTTAGCTTCCAGATGTTCTTCGAATCCCTTTGGCAGCAATACATGAGCTCCTAAGAAAATATCGCGACCCCAAAACTCAGAAAGCTTTTCTGACTTCACCTTAACATGCTTAATCCACTCCGTATCTTCTGGTTCTTCAATTGGCGGAATCACCTGATCCAAATCGACCGACACATTTTCGAAGCCATTACTGGCAACTCTTATTTTAAAAGGCTTACTATATAAATTACCTGGTGATTTTTGCCATTGTTGTCCCTCGCCATTATCCATAGGCAACTTTACGGTATGACCGGTAGATAGGTTGAATGTTTCATACACGTTTAAAAGAGCCTGTACATTATATTCCCCTGGCGGAACATCTTTTAAACTTTCGTACGGATAACCGAATACAGTTTCATCGAAAGTCAACACAGAATCTTTAGCCCAGTTCTCGACATTCATACCGAAAATCAGTTGCGTATTGAGTCCGTCATTAATTTGAAACCTTGGTTCATCGCTATCGTCGGAAGAAAGCATAAGCAGCAATCGACCATCTTTTGCTAAAGAATCTACCTCAGCCGAATAACTCACATTTATGGTAAACTTACGCTCTAATTTTGGAGGTTCTGTACACCCTATTACAAAAACTATGACCACTAAAACCAAAAGAATTTTTCTCATCATTATAAATGTTTTACAAAAGGTACAGTATTCTCTATTCACATCAAATACCAAGACTATAATTTCAACGTTTTATGTACACAGACTTTCTTACTAGCCCACAAAAACCAATGCTATGAAAAAATTATTATACACCTTATTAATCGGAGTTTCGATAACAATACTAGCAAGTTGCGATTATGATGATAGTAATGATATTGACATTTTAACACCGAATGACACTACTGAAACCGGAGTAACCATCAAGAATTTATCGGCATAAAAAAAGCCTCACAATAGTATTGCAAGGCTCATTTTATAAATTATATAAAAAACTAGTTTCTACTTCTATGTCTCTCACGAGCTAGCAATGTATTTTTCAACAACATTGCAATAGTCATAGGACCAACCCCACCAGGTACGGGAGTTATGAACGATGCTTTTTTGCTTACATTTTCAAAGTCAACATCACCAGTAATATAATATCCTTTTTCTTTAGTCTCGTCTGGCACTCTAGTAATACCCACATCAATTACTACAGCATCATCTTTTACCATTTCTGCTTTCAAGAATTTTGGAACCCCTAATGCAGAGATTACAATGTCTGCTTGAGAAATAATCTGTGTAATATTTTTAGTGTGACTATGGGTAAGTGTTACGGTCGAATTACCTGGCCATCCTTTTCTACCCATTAGAATACTCATTGGTCTACCCACAATATGGCTACGACCAATTACTACGGTATGTTTACCTTTTGTATCTACCTTATAACGCTCCAATAATTCAAGAATACCGAACGGAGTAGCAGGTATGAACGTACTCATATCCAAAGCCATTTTACCGAAGTTGGTAGGGTGAAATCCGTCAACATCCTTATCTGGATCCACGGCCATAATAACCTTTTGGGTATCTATTTGTTCTGGCAATGGTAACTGAACTATAAAGCCGTCGATATCATCATCAAGGTTTAGTTCTTTAATCTTCTTCAATAATTCTTGCTCAGAAGTGGTACTAGGCATTTGAATTAGAGTAGACTCAAAACCGATACGCTCGCAAGAACGCACTTTACTACCTACGTAAGTTAAACTGGCGCCATCGTTACCAACTATAATTGCTGCCAAATGTGGTACTTTCTCACCACGTTCTCGCATCTTGGCAACCTCAGCCTTGATTTCTTCTTTTATTTCGTTGGATACTTTTTTACCATCCAATATTTCCATGTCCGCTTCTTTTTAAGTTCTATTGTTTGGTTGTTATTTCATCCCTTTCATGGCGCCCATCATCTGCATCATCTTCTTACCGCCGCCGCCTTGCATCATTTTCATCATCTTGCTCATTTGATCGAACTGTTTTAAAAGCTGATTAATTTCTTGAACCTCTCTACCCGCACCTTTTGCAATACGTTTTTTTCTACTCGCATTTAATTTAGATGGTGTAGAACGCTCATCGGGAGTCATAGAATAAATAATCGCTTCGATATGCTTAAACGCATCATCATCAATATCTAAACCTTTTAAGGCTTTTCCTGCACCAGGAATCATCCCCATAAGGTCTTTCATATTACCCATCTTCTTGATTTGCTGAATTTGGCTCAGGAAATCATCGAATCCGAATTTATTTTTTGCAATCTTCTTTTGAATCTTTCTAGCTTCCTCTTCATCGAACTGCTCTTGTGCTCTTTCTACAAGTGAAATAACATCACCCATACCCAAGATACGGTCTGCCATACGTGACGGATAGAAGATATCGATAGCTTCCATCTTTTCACCAGTACCAATAAATTTAATTGGCTTATCAACAACCGATTTAATAGATATTGCGGCACCACCACGGGTATCACCATCTAATTTGGTTAAGATAACCCCATCGAAATTCAAGATATCATTAAAAGCTTTCGCTGTATTTACAGCATCTTGACCCGTCATAGAATCTACAACGAACAATGTTTCTTGTGGTTGAATTGCTTTATGAATGTCAGATATCTCTGCCATCATCTTCTCATCAACAGCTAAACGACCAGCGGTATCAATAATAACTACATTAAAACCTTCTGCCTTTGCCTTTGCAATACCTGCTTGAGCAATCGAAACCGGATCTGTATTTTCTCTGTCGGAATAAACAGGAACACCAATTTGATCACCAACTACATGTAACTGATCTATTGCCGCTGGGCGATAAACATCACAGGCAACCAATAATGGTTTTTTAGATTTTTTAGTTTTTAGGAAATTCGCAAGCTTACCAGAAAAGGTAGTCTTACCAGAACCTTGCAAACCTGACATTAAAATAATAGACGGATTGCCAGATAGATTAATACCTTCAGATTCACCACCCATTAATTGAGTTAATTCATCTTTTACAATCTTGACCATTAACTGACCAGGTTGTAACGTGGTCAAAACATCTTGCCCCAATGCCTTTTCTTTTACCCTATTGGTAAATTCTTTGGCTATTTTAAAGTTAACATCCGCATCCAATAAGGCTCGGCGTACTTCTTTGGTAGTCTCTGCAACATTAATTTCTGTAATCTGACCATGACCTTTTAGTACATGTAAAGCTTTATCTAGCTTATCGCTTAAATTATCGAACATTCTTTTCTTTTTTAAGGGGTTACAAATTTAATAATCTCAACGTAAATTCAGTAGCAAGTACCATAAAATAAACAAAACAAAAGAGCACCCATTATAAAATGGATGCTCTAAACTTAATTGTGGGGCAAAAAAGGTATTACATTTTCATAAACTGCTAGGTTAAAACTTCCATCAATACCGCCAACGAGGCCCAACTCTTTACTGTTGGCGGTATATTTCTGGATGTTTTACTTTTATTCTCTTTCTAAAACTAAATGGTCATATAAACCCGTATCGTTTTCATGTTTAAGCTCAATTCTCTTTTCTTCTATCTCTAGAATCAGATAATCATTTGCTAATGGCTCATAATTACTACCTGTTTCAAAAGAAATAATCATTTCTAACTTACCGCTAAATGTATTTCTATATACAAACCACATGCCATTGCTATAAACTTCTCCGTTTAAATTTCTAACCTCTAAAGTGCCGTCATTTTCTAAGTATAATTTTACATCTGCAAATAGCTCAGTAGACTCATCTTCATTTTCTGCGAAGTAAGCGATATCCCATTCCGTATTATTAAATAAGCTTTTAATGAAGGTGATATCTTCTTCTTCATCGTTATCGTCCATACATTTTTTAACGATCACCAATTCATAGAATTCCTCTTCAACATTGAATTTTACGATTCCCTCTTTTAAATCTGTCAATAACCAATCAAAACTTACCGTTGGCTCGTCGCTCATTGTCATGGCTACCACCCATCTACCTTGCTGATTGGTAGTCACTACCCAAGTACCTTCAGAAACTATAGCATCATTAGTAAGGGTAAGAACACCTTCTGCTTGAAATTCCAGTTCACTACCTAGTAATCCATTAATTTGATCACCGTTATTTTTCAATCTTTTAATGACCCATGAACAATCGCTCAATGTTTCTGTAATGCTTTCTACAGTTACCGGCTGTAAATCTTCATCACAAAATTGCTTCATAACTACTCGGTCACTATCGCCACTATATAACTTGATTTTATCATCTCCTAAATCGTAGACATTCCATTCTAAGTTGAAATCGGTAGAATTTTCAAATTCCATGGTAAGTTTTGCACCATCATCGCCAACTGTTGTACTCCAAGTACCCTCAATTACAGTTGCACCGTTAAAACCTGTACTAACCGTACCGTCTTCTTTAAAGTTTAAAATGTAGTTTACGTATTGCGGAGTCTGGTCAATATCGTTTCTTTTAAACTCTGTTACGAACCACATACACTCTATTAATTCTTCTTTGAATTCATCTTCATCAAAATCATCATCATTGTAATCATCGTCGTCATCTTCATCACAATCGTCTTTAGCATTCTCAATAGCAATTGCTAATTCTTCATTACTCTCTACTACGATAGTAGTTTCGTCAGACAATTGTAAAGTCACAGGAAAATCAAAACTTATTAAATTATCATCGCCTAAATCTTTGAAAAACAAACGCAACTCGCGATCACTAGCCACCTCAACAGTATTAGTCTGCTCTAAGTTGACATTAAAAGTGAACATCGTCATAGGGTATACAAAATCTATGCATTCTATATCATCATCTTCGCCGCCTTCTTTACAATCTGCAGCTAATAAACGTAACTCATCTAACCCGTTGATAGTGATTTCAGAGAAGTCACCTGCAGTAATCGTTATAGGAAAAATGATATCTAGAATATTTTCATCATCATCTATACTATCAAAAATTTCTTCTATTTGCTCAATATCTTCTTCAGAATCGATAGTAATTGTTACGCCATTAACTTCAACCGTATACGGAAAATTGATTTGAAAACAACTAGTGCCATCTACGATATTATCGCAAGAACCATCGTTAGAACTGGTACGTTTAATTAAATCTGCTGTAGAAGAATTTGCTGTAATTGCAGTTGGCTCTTCCCCATTATTAATTTCTTCAATCTCATCTTGACAAGCAGTAAAGCTTAATGCAATTGTTAGTAGGCTAACGTACATTGCATATTTGAAATATTTTTTCATAATGACTTGGTATTGTTTGTTATTATGCTTCTAAAACAACCGACTTTAAAAATACCCTACCTTCTTTTTAATTTTTTTCAAATATCTTTGATGAAAAGCAATCTATTGAAAGCGGACCAACAACTAAATGTATGCGAAGAGCGGGTTTATAAAAGGGTTTTTAACGAAACGTCTAAAACTATCTTCAATTATATTTATTACAAATTTGGGAATGAAGAAAAAGCAAACGATGCCGTACAAGAGGCATTTGAAAAGCTATGGGAGAATTGCGCCAAGGTAGCACCAGAAAAAGCAAAATCATATTTATATACGGTTGCCAATAATCTGTACCTTAATGTAATTAAGGCAGAAAAGGTTCGGTTAAAATATGCCGATGCTACTTTAAAGACCACCAATGAATCTCCGGAGTTTATCATGGAGGAAAATCAGTTCAAAGAAAAATTAGATAATGCATTGAACAGTCTACCAGAAAACCAACGCACTACTTTTTTATTGAATAGGATAGACGGAAAAAAATATGCCGAAATAGCAGAAATGGAAGGCGTAAGCGTTAAAGCAATAGAAAAAAGGATGCATTTGGCTCTGAAAAGTTTACGAGAGCAAATTGATGGAATATAGGTTAGTGAGTTAGTGAGTTAGTGAGTTAGTGAGTTAGTGAAAAAACTTTTTACATTTCAATCAAACAACACAACTACTTAATACTTTTTACTTAGTACTTAGTACTCATTACCGACCACCTTAATACTTAATACAAAAATAAATAAGTAGGGTATTCCTCTACATAGTTGTTATACTAATACAAAGCTAAAAATATGCAAGACAATTACTTAGCAAAATGGCTTAATGATGAATTGACAGAAGCCGAGTTGGTGGAGTTCAAAAAGTCGGAAGCTTATGAAACTTATCAGAAAATCAAAGATTCTTCCGCTCGGCTAGAATCTCCTGAATTTGATATGGATAAAGCATGGGAATCTATTGATCAAAATAAGGTCATAGAAGAAACCAAGGTATTTATCTTATCACCATTCAAGAAGTTTCTTCGTGTTGCTGCTGTAGTGGCGATATTACTTGCTGGGTCGTTCTTTTATTTAAGCTCATTAAACGAATCTTTTTCTACGGAATATGCTGAGAACAAATTCATCACTTTGCCAGATACTTCAGAAGTAATACTGAATGCCGAATCTGATTTAGCTTTTAGCAAGAATAAATGGGACACCAATAGAAATGTTGACCTTAAGGGTGAAGCCTATTTTAGAGTAGCAAAAGGAAAAAAATTCACTGTAGAAACATCTCAGGGCTTAGTTACAGTATTAGGCACGCAATTTAATGTAGAATCTAGAGAAAACTTTTTTGAGGTCACCTGTTTTGAAGGCTTGGTCAGTGTTACCGTTAATGGTGAAGAAACCAAGTTACCTGCCGGAAATTCTTTAATGACAATTGCAGGAAACAGCACCATCTCTAAAACTATTGTTAATGGTGGTCCGTCTTGGTTAACGAAAGAAAGTTCTTTTACCAGTATACCATTACATTACGTAATGGACGAATTACAAAGACAGTACAATATTGAGGTAGCTACTAATGATATCGATACTACCCAGCTTTTTACAGGTTCATTTACTAACGAGAATTTAGAACTTGCCCTAAAAAGCATTAGCGCTCCTTTAAAAATTAAATATACCTTAGAGGAAAACAAAGTGCTATTCTATGCCGAAGAAGCACCTTAAATTTCTTATCAGCCTATTTTTATTACTGATATTCAGTGGGGCTAGTTACGCCCAAACCACAATAAAAGACAGTACGGCACTTCGCGATTTCTTATCTGAACTAGAATCTAAATTTGAGGTAAAATTCTCTTATGCCGATACCGATATTGAATCGGTTTACATCTCAAAACCTATATCTAATTCTCTTGATTCGATTCTGGTTGAAATACGAAATGTAACCGGAATTACTATCGACAAACTAAGCAATCGCTACTACACCTTAACAAAAATTACCACGATTTCTATCTGTGGTTTCGTGCTAGATAATTTTCAAGAAAATAATATACCAGGCGCCACAGTTGAAATCTATGAATCTACTCTATCGGGAGTTACAGATGACAATGGTTCATTCAGTTTTGAAAATGTTCCCGTAAATTCATTAGTACATATTAAACACCTTGGCTACAAGCCCATTTTCATTGAAGCGAAAGAGCTTGCAAAAACTAAAGAATGTAAATCGATTGCTATGGCGCTCAGCTATCAAGAATTAGAGGAAGTCGTAGTTACTCAATTTCTAACCACGGGACTTCAAAAACTTAATAACGCAAGTATAGAATTGAATCCCTCAGAATTCGGAATCTTACCCGGAGTTAGCGAACCAGACATTCTACAAACGGTACAAGCTTTACCGGGAATTAAAAGTGTTGATGAAACCGTATCTGATATCAACATACGAGGCGGAACTAACGACCAGAATCTTATTCTTTGGGACGGAATAAAAATGTACCAAACCGGACATTTTTTTGGGTTAATATCAGCATTCAATCCGTATGTAACAGAAAAAATGACCATCATCAAAAATGGTACATCTGCCATGTATAGCGATGGTATTAGCGGAACTTTGAGCATGCACACCACAGATGAATTACCATTGAACATTACCGGTGGAGCCGGATTCAGTTTGATTTCGGGAGATATTTTTGGGGAAATTCCCATTCAAGATAACATGGCATTACAAGTTTCTGCCCGCCGATCATATACCGATTTCTTAAACACACCCACGTACACTAAATTTTCAGAAAAAGCATTTCAAGATACCGAAGTAAATAGTGAGAGTGAATTCTATTTCTATGATTTCACAACGAAGTTTATGTATGAAATCAATCCGTACCATAATGCAAGTGTCAGCTTAATAAATATGAGCAATAATCTCAATTATATAGAAACAGAAAATGATACTCTAGCTCCAAATAGAAGTAATTTGAATCAGGATAATTTTTCTATTGGTGCTGAATTACAAAGTGAATGGACAGATAATTTTTCGTCTCAATTAAGTTTTTATTATACGCAGTATGATTTGGATGCCTTATCCATCTCCAATAATGAATCACAGCAATTAAAGCAAAATAATCTAGTAAAAGAATCGAATATAAAACTCACCACCTATTACAAATTAGGTAAGCATTTAAATTGGATGAACGGTTATGAATTTACCGAAACAGGAATTGAAAACACCACCAATGTTAATCAACCACCATTTGCAAGTAATATAAAAGGTGTAATTCGAAAACACGGATTATTCAGCGAAATCGCCTATAGCTCAGAAGATGAGAAATTAACTGGGTTCATTGGAGGTCGATTAAACTATATAGAAAACCTAGATACATTTCAAGAATACATTTTTGAACCTCGCATTAATATCAGCTATGAACTATTACCAAATTTTAGAACAGAAGTATTAGGCGAATATAAAAGTCAGGTCACCAATCAGATTATTGACTTAGAACAGAACTTTTTAGGTATAGAAAAAAGACGTTGGATACTCTCTGACGGCGATGCCTTACCCATCACCAAAAGCAAACAGGGATCTATTGGTTTCAATTATGACACCAATAAATTATATTTAGGTATAGATGCTTTTTACAAAGAAGTAAACGGTATAAATGTATACACGCAAGGTTTCCAAAATCAGAATCAATTTAATGGCGAGATTGGCTCATATGCAATTAAAGGAGCAGAGTTTTTAATCAATACAAAGAATAACGACTATAGCGCATGGCTTAGCTACACCTACAATAAAAACGATTATACGTTTGATGTTTTAGTACCGACTACTTTTCCTAACAATTTAGATGTTAGGCATGCTATCACTCTTGCAGGAAACTATACCGTCGGAGACCTTAAATTAGGTATCGGCTTAAATTACAAATCAGGAAAACCCTTTACACAACCTAATGAGAACACCCCTATTAATGATACCGTTTTTCCAACCGAAATAAATTACGAAGAACCTAATAGCAGTAGACTACCCGAATACTTTAGGGCAGATGCTTCAGCAAATTACACTTTAAAAATGGGCGATAAAATGAATGCTATTTTTGGCATATCGGTATTAAACTTCACGAATAGAGAAAATACCCTAAACACATATTACAGGTTGCAAGATGATAATACCATTGAAACTATTGAACGCTTATCATTAGGTATTACGCCCAATGCTAGTTTTAGAATTCAGTTTTGATTTTGATTCAACTTTTTAATCACCAATACATGAGGAAAGGTTATAGCGGCCAGAAAAGAGAAAAAGAAAGCTAAAGACTTTTCAAAATTATCTCTAAATATAAATAGCAAGAAAAGTAGTCCCGCAACAGAAATTAACCAATATGGTAATGATGTTACCACAAATGAGCGGAATGACCTTTTATTAATATGACCATGCAAAAAGAATATCTGGTCATAAAGGGAGGGAATGGAATGCCATAGGATAAAATATATAGTAAAACCCCATAACAAAGAGGCTGTTTTAAAAACCACAAAAAATATTACTATAAAAAACAGCTCCTTTATCGGGTTAATTTTCAATTCTTTCTTCAATATTAAGATGATACTAAAAGCCAATGTACTTACACCACTAATAAGTAATCCAATTTCAAATACAGATGTAGAAACAGAATAACCTATTATGTTTTTAATAATCTCAGCTGTTGCTATATAATTTGAACTAAAGAGGAGAAAAAGAATAAAAGTTCCATACGTAAAATAAAGGGCACTAATTTTAAAGGATGCCTGAATGGTCTTAGAAATAAAATGTTGTTCTCCAAAATGATAACCACTAAAAAGCACAAATACAATTAATGCTAAGCTTGGCAACAAATAAAAAATAAATATACTGCCAAACACAAAAACTACATAATACAAAAGAATCTTCAAGTAATTTCGAGTTAATTTCTTTTTGCTTTCAGTCCTTTGAAGCAGAGTAAGGTCATTTGCACCATGTAAAATTCCAAAAGAAAGAATAAAAATATAGGCCATAACATGCTCTATCATGTCTTCAAAAATAACCGCCAACCACAATGAAAAGAACGTGGCTACGATAGTTATGCTTTCTAACTTGATAAAATCAGTATGCTTATTTTTTATTTTGTTCAATATTTTAACATTTTTGTTAACCAAATAACGTTTAACTTTTTGTAAATTTACTTAAACAATTTATAAAAACTTGAACTATGGAACATTTTATTACTTCAATTTCTCTGGTTTCCAAAATGGCACCAGATGATTATGTAGGTTTTACCTTTTTTATTGGATCTATGGCCATGATGGCTGCATCTGCTTTCTTTTTTCTTTCATTAAATCAATTTGATTCTAAATGGAGAACATCAATCTTAGTTTCTGGTATCATTACGTTTATTGCCGCAGTACATTATTTTTATATGAGAGATTACTGGGAGGCTTTTGGAGAGTCACCAACTTTCTTTAGATATGTTGACTGGACATTAACTGTACCACTAATGTGTGTAGAGTTCTATTTAATTCTTAAAGTAGCTGGCGCTAAAAAATCACTACTCTGGAAACTAATTTTAGCTTCAGTAGTAATGTTAGTAACAGGATACTTTGGAGAGGCAGTTTACAACACAGGCAGTGGTCCGGCTGTTTGGGGATTGATTTCAGGTCTTGCCTACTTTTATATTGTATATGAAATTTGGTTTGGTTCTGCAAAAAAATTGGCAGAGCAAGCAGGTGGGGCCGTACTAACCGCACACAAAACTTTATGTTGGTTTGTACTTGTAGGATGGGCAATTTATCCACTGGGTTACATGGCAGGTACACCTGGTTGGTATGAAGGTCTTGGAAATATAGGTCTTAATATGGATGTTATTTACAACATTGGTGATGCTATAAATAAAATAGGTTTTGGTCTTGTTGTTTATAGTGCAGCAGTTGCCGCAAAAAAAACTTTATAACACATTAGCAACATATTTTAGTTGGTTAATAATTATAGTTGCTATGAAAAAGATCGCTTCGGCGATCTTTTTTTTTACATACGTTCAGGCACTTCAACACCTAACAATCTAAATGCATCTTGTATTACTTCAGCTACTTTCTTAGATAACTGAACACGTAAAACTTTCTTCTCATCATCAGACTCCCCTAGTATAGAAACTTGCTGGTAGAACGAATTAAATTCCTTCACCAAATCATAGGTGTAATTCGCAATCAATGCCGGACTATAATTCTCCGCAGCTAATTGAATGATATCTGGGAAGATTTGAAGTTGTTTGATCAATTCCTTTTCTTTCGCGTGTAACTCTGTAACCTTGGCATCCTTAGAAATATCGATACCCATACTTTCTGCCTTTCTCAAGATAGACTGAATACGTGCGTAGGTATATTGAATAAACGGACCTGTGTTCCCTTGAAAATCTACAGATTCTTCAGGGTCGAACAAAATTCGTTTTTTAGGATCTACTTTTAATATGTAGTATTTTAAAGCACCTAAACCAATCATTTTATAAAGCGACTGCTTTTCGGTTTCATTATAATCTTCAAGCTTACCTAACTCTTCAGAAATTTTAGCGGCAGTTTGTGTCATATCTGCCATAAGATCATCGGCATCTACAACAGTACCTTCTCTACTTTTCATTTTTCCACTAGGCAAATCTACCATACCATAACTAAGGTGATGCAATTTGTTAGACCAAGAAAAGCCGAGTTTCTGTAGTATTAAGAACAATACTTTAAAATGATAATCTTGCTCATTACCAACAGTGTACACCATACCATTTACATCTGGGTGATCTTTTACACGTTGTATCGCAGTACCAATATCTTGGGTCATGTAGACCGCAGTACCATCTGAACGAAGAACAATCTTCTCATCTAATCCGTCTTCGGTCAAATCTATCCAAACACTACCATCTTCCTTTTTAAAGAAAACACCTTTTTTTAATCCCTCAGCAACCACATCTTTACCTAAAAGGTAGGTATCACTTTCATAGTATAGGTTATCAAAATCAACCCCTAAATTCTTATAAGTAACCTCAAAACCTTTGTACACCCATCCGTTCATGGTTTTCCAAAGATTAACGGTATCGGCATCTCCAGCCTCCCATTTTAAAAGCATTTCTTGAGCTTCCTGCAAAATAGGGGCTTCTTTTTCTGCTACTTTCAAGTCAGTACCCTCAGCTACTAACGTTGCAATTTGTTCTTTGTACGCTTTATCAAAAGCAACGTAATAATTACCAACTAGCTTATCGCCCTTAAGACCTGTCGACTCTGGCGTTTCTCCGTTTCCGAACTTTTGCCAAGCGACCATACTTTTACAAATGTGAATTCCACGATCATTAATAATCTGGGTCTTGTACACTTTTTTACCTGATGCCTTTAAAATTTCAGCAACAGAATATCCTAATAAGTTATTACGAATATGACCTAAGTGCAATGGCTTATTGGTATTTGGCGAAGAATACTCCACCATAACCGCATCCTCAGACTCCTTTATAAATCCGAAATTCTCCACTGAAGAAATTGAATTGAAAAAATCTAAATAGAAACCATCATTGATAACAATATTTAAAAAGCCTTTAATAACATTAAAGCCTGCAACAGGATCTACATGCTCCTCTAAGTATGCACCAATTTGCTCACCAATTTGAACCGGATTCCCCTTTACCACGTGCAACATTGGGAAAACCACAATAGTGACATCGCCTTCAAAATCTTTACGCGTAGGTTGAAATTCTACGTTTGGCAATTGCTTGTCAAAGATAGATTGAACCGCTTCTTTTACTTTATCTGATAGTACCTCTTGAATATTCACCAAAACGTTTAATTAAGGCTGCAAAACTAATCATTTTTTAGGCTTTTAAGGTAAACAGATGCGGCATTCATTCGCCTTCTCGCTAACTTTAATAAAAACACAACAATCAAATACGCATGCTTGTAAATGTATCTTACAATAATAAAGAGGTTACCAGAAAAATAAATGAAGAAGTTGGTAAGCCTTTTACATTAAAAGAACGATGGACATTGGGCGGCATTGGCTCTCCAAAACTCATTATTACCAATACTAGTGTAGAAATTAGAAATCTATTGATTTTAGATAATAACAGAGATATCTGTAATATAGAAATGAGACCTAAAGGTATTATTGTCGGTTTTCGCTCTTTGCTAGAAAGCTATGCTTTGATTATACCCTACTATAAACTCACCCTTTATAAAGGAGAAGCATCTGTTTATTCCATTTATAGAGACCATCATTTTATTAAAGTTGAGTCTGACACCAAAGCAGTACAGAAATTCTTTAAAAAACTATTGGGCTTTAAAGCTGATAATGCACCAACCGCTATAGAAGACTTATGAAAATATTACTTACAGGTGCCAATGGTTATATAGGTATGCGTCTTTTACCGCAACTTTTAGAAATGGGGCATGAGATAGTTTGTGCCGTACGTGATGAAACCAGACTTTCTGTAGATAAAGAAACCAGACAACAAATAGATGTCATTGAAATTGACTTTCTAGAAGAACCAAAAAAAAATGTAGTACCCAAAGATATTGATGCCGCCTATTTTCTAATTCACTCCATGAGTTCGTCGATACAAGATTTTGATGAAATGGAGGCGAAAACGGCAGAAAATTTCAATAAATATGTTGCCGACACTCAAATTCAACAAGTAATTTATTTAAGCGGAATTGTAAATGACAACAATCTTTCTAAACATTTACAATCTAGAAAAAATGTAGAAGATATTTTATATCAAGGTGCCTTCAAATTAACGGTTTTAAGAGCAGGTATCATTGTAGGATCTGGTAGTTCTTCTTTTGAAATTATTCGTGATTTGTGTGAAAAATTACCTGTGATGGTTACGCCGAAATGGGTATTGACAAAAACGCAACCTATTGCCATACGTGATGTTATTACATTTCTAACAGGTGTATTAGGGAATGAAAAAACGTATAACGATTCTTTCGACATTGCAGGCCCTAATGTAATGACCTATAAAGAAATGCTACATAGATATGCAGAAGTAAGGGGTTTCAAAAACTGGATATGGACCGTACCCGTAATGACCCCAAAACTGTCTTCGTATTGGTTATATTTTGTAACCTCAACATCATACAAACTAGCATTGAATCTGGTGGATAGTATGAAGATTGAAGTAGTCGCAAAAGACACTCGATTACAAGATATTCTTGGCATTACTCCCCACACCTACAAAGAAGCTATTGATTTAGCTTTCAAAAAAATTGAGCAGAACTTAGTAATAAGTAGCTGGAAGGACAGTATGATCAGCGGAAGATTTGTCGATAATCTTGAAAAGCATATACAAGTCCCGAAATTTGGAGTACTGAAGGATTATAAACAAGTGAAAATTTCGAATCCCGAGGAAGTTTTAGAACGCATTTGGAGCATTGGCGGTGAAACCGGATGGTATTACGGCAACTGGCTTTGGAAAATACGCGGATTTTTGGACAAGCTTTCTGGCGGAGTTGGTTTAAGGCGCGGAAGAACACATCCTAACAAAATATTCGCTGGTGATTCATTAGATTTTTGGCGGGTACTATTAGCTGATAAAAAAGCGAAACGACTACTGCTATTTGCCGAAATGAAACTACCAGGCGAAGCTTGGTTAGAGTTTAAAATTGATGAAGACAATGTGCTACATCAAACCGCAACGTTTAGACCGCGTGGTTTACGAGGTAGGTTATACTGGTACAGTATAGTACCGCTCCACTACTTCATTTTTGGCGGAATGATTAAAAACATCGCTGATCAGAAAAATGCTAATCAATAACCAGAACTTCTGTTAAGCCTTCTTTGAAAGCTTTAAAGGCAACTCAGTTAAGCGTTCTCCTGTTAAGCGTCTAACGGCATTTGCGATTGCAGCTCCAATTGGTCCTAGAGGCGGCTCCCCTACTGCACCTGGTGTGTCTTTACCTTGCAATAAAACTACATCAATTTCTTTTGGTGCATTTTTCATTAAAGCCATTTGGTATGGTCCGTATATGGTCGGAGTTAATTCCCCATCTTCTACAAACATTTGCTCATAAAGCACGGCACTCATCCCCATAATTACACAACCTTCGCATTGTGCCCTAATCTGATCAGGATTAACGGCTAGACCTGGATCCATGGCAACGGTTACTTTATGAACCACAATTTCATTATCAACAATTGAAACTTCTACTACCTGTGCGCAGGGCGTATTCGCATCTATAGAAGCTGCAAAACCCATAGCACGACCTTCTTTTACTTCTTCGCTATAATTGGCTTTTTCGGCAGCGGCTTTGATTACATTTTTTAAACGAATGTCAATTGGTTCATCTGCTATTTGATGCAATCTAAAATCGACTGCATTCATATTTGCTTTTAGGGCCATTTCATCAATAAAACTTTCCATGGCGAACGTATTAGCCAACAACCCCAAACTACGCCACCAACTGGTAGCAAAAGGCAACTCAACATGCCAGCACTCCGCTTTAAAATTAGGTATAGCAGTGTATTGAATGAATCCGCCACGAATGGCACCAACATCTGCACCCAAAAAGTTAGTAAGCGCATTAGGTATTAAGGCAGAATCGGTGGCAACATCACCACTCACGAATTGATGTTCTAGTCCGTCTAAATAGCCCTCCGTATTTAATTTTCCTTTAATAACATGATGTGTTGGCGGTCGAAACATATCATGTTGAAATTCTTCTTTTCTACTAAAGAAATACTTCACAGGTTTACCGACAGCTTTAGACATAATTGCAGCTTGAACAGCATGTGGCGTATGCAATCTTCTGCCAAAACCACCACCTAAATATGTAGGTATTACATTGACTTTTTCTACATCTAAATCTAAACGCTTTGCAACCTCTTTTCTAGTAAGACCCACAACTTGAGTCGATATTTTTATGGTCGCAGTGTCTCCATCCACAAAAGCAACAACACCATTTGGTTCTATTTGAGCATGCGCCCCTATAGGACTTCTAAATTCTAAAGTAACTACTTCATCTTGGTCATCAAAAGAGTCTCCGTTTTTTTGTATCACCGAAGACTTTCCGTTACCGACAGTCATCATTTTTACGATTGCATCGGTATTTAGGTTATCATAACTATCCCAAGTAACAATGATAGCATCTTTTGCCTTCTCCGCTTCAATCATAGAGTTTGCCACTACACCAACAAAATCGTCTTCTACCACAATCTTAACTACACCGGGCATACTCTCTGCTGCTTTGGTATCTGCACTGATAAATGTTGAGCCTATTTTAGAAGCTCTTACCACTGCACCATAAAGCATACCGGGCATTTCTGCATCCATCCCAAAAATCGGATCGCCGTATACTTTTGAATCCAAATCAACTCTAGCAATTGGTTGACCTATATATTTATAATCTTTAGCATCTTTTAATACAGGAACATCTGGCACTTCCCAATTCTCAACTCCCTCTGCCGCCTGAGCATAAGTCAATGTTTTTTCGTTGCCAGATATAACGCCATCTACGACAGAAAGCTGATCGATATCTACATTCATTTTAAGAGCAGCTTCTTTTAAAAGCATTACCCGAAGCATGGCAGAAAGTTCTCTAAGCGGTTTCCACAGTCCAGATATAGAAGTACTGCCTCCAGTGGCAAAACTATCTACATTTCCAGTTGATGAAGCTGCATGTACTACCCGAATCTGATTCATAGATACCGACAGTTCTTCAGCAGCCATTTGGGCAATACCTGTAAATGTGCCCTGCCCCATTTCCATTTTGGGTGAATGCAACAAGATATTATTATCAGAGGTTACTTCGAACCAAATCATAGGTTGGTCAATATTATCTAGATAAGGCGCTTCAAGTGAATTAACCACACCTAAAATTTGACGTCGAATAGGACTTCTAAATAAGTAGGCACCAATAGCTACCACACCTATGGTTCCTAATCCGCCTTTGACCAAAAATTTTCTTCTAGACACTTTCTTTGAATCTTTTTCTTTATCAGCCATCGATTACACCTCTTTAGATTCATTAATTACCTTCTCTGCTTGCAACTCCGCCGCTTTATGTATGGCTTTTCGCATTCTGTAATAGGTACCACAACGACATACATTTATAATATTCTTATCAATATCTTCATCTGTTGGTTTAGGCACTTTGTTTAATAAGGCAGCCGTTGCCATCATAAAACCTGGTTGACAATAGCCACATTGCGGTACAATTTCCTCTATCCATGCTTGTTGAACTGGGTGCGGATTTTCTCTATCTCCTAACCCTTCTATTGTAGTCACTTTTTTTCCTTCCGCAAATTTTACAGGATAAGAACAAGAACGCACCGCTTCATCATCTACAAGTAAGGTACATGCTCCACAAGCCGCTTTTCCGCATCCAAACTTTGTACCTTTTAAATCTAAAGTATCTCTAACGACCCAAAGTAAAGGGGTGTTTTCATCTGCTATATCTACGATTTTTAAAATACCGTTTACAGTCAAGGAAATTTCCATAAGGTTTTATTATTTAGAAGGGATTATTGCTCCGTCAGCAAACCAGTTTTCAACAGCTTTCTTAAAGTCCTCTTTTGAAACTGGTGGTATAGTTCTTGGCTTACCATCAGCATCCACGCCCGGCTCCCATGCCCAAAGCACTAAATCATCTTCGGTCATATGCTCAATAAGTTCTTGATGACTTCGATTGCCATTCGTACTTTTATCAAGTAAACGTTCTGCTATTTGTTCGCGAGTGAGTCCTTCCCAAGCCATTGAAGCTGGTGCCAATGCCCAATGAGGAGCACCAGGAACACCCGAATTCAAATTATTTTCCGATTGATGACATGTATTACAGCTCGTTGCTTCAAAGCCATGATCATCTTCACCTCTGGCCATACCAAAATGATGCGGATGACTAGCATCGCCCTGTTTTGGTATGTGATCACTGGGGTGACAATTCATACAACGTTGATGGGTAAGTACATCCATCATCTTATTATAAGAATCATCAGAAGTTACTTCAACAGTATTTTCCACTTCAACGATCTCATAATCAGATATTTTTGGAGAACCTGCAAATACGAGAAAAACTCCAATTACCATTAAGATTAAAAAAGTATAGACTGGCTTTTGCTTCATACTATTTATTAAAATGTATAAAAATTAAAATACGATAGCTATGAAGGTAATCAAAGTATACTATTTATTTAACCCATTCAATTTTAAAATTAGAATATCTCCGAACCCTTTTTTAGCTCTTTGGAAGAAAAACTTCTGCCATCATACAGCGAGCACTACCACCACCACAAGTTTCGATAGTTTGTAATGAGCTATGTAAAATTGCACAGTGATTTTCTATTTGGGCAATCTGCTCAGGCGATAAACTGTGGTATGCAGCAGAACTCATAACCATATATCTCTTATCATCAGATCCTAATACTTGCAACATATTACCTGCAAAATGATGCATTTGTTGCTCAGTGATAGTTATAATTTCTTTACCATCGTTCTTAAGATGGTCTAACACATTTTTACGTTCTTTCTTATCATCGATCGTAGCAGGACAAATAACTACGAAATTTTCAGCCAAGGCCATCATTACATTGGTATGATAAATAGGAAGTCTTTTACCATCAACCGACTGATTTGCAGTAAATATCACCGGGAAGAAATCAAAATCTTCACAAAATTCTATAAACAACTCTTCATCTGCGCGCTCAGACAAAGCGCAATATGCTTTTTTATTTACCCTATCTAATAAAATACTACCCGTACCTTCAAGATATAATCCTTCGTCTTCAGCAGAAGTATAATCTATAACATCATTGATCTTAAAACCGCTTTGTTCTAATATCTCGAAAATATCATCTCTTCTTTCATTTCTTCTATTTTCGGCAAACATCGGATAAACACCAACAGTTCCGTTTGAGTGAAATGAAACCCAATTATTAGGAAAAACACTATCCGGAGTGTCTGGTTCATTAGTATCTTGAACAACGATAACATGAACTCCCTTATTCTTTAATACGGTTACAAAGGCATCAAACTCATCTTGAGCTTTTTGATTAATTTCTTGATTCTTCATATCAATATCTTCCATAAAGTAGTTATTGACAGCGGTCTGCTCGTTCATTCTAAACGACACCGGGCGAATCATGAGTATAGTATTTGTTATTTGCATATCGGGGTAATAATTAAATTTCTCTTTATAGTTTTTTAAATTATTCTCTTATGAGTGGTAAGGTACTACAGCGTAATAAACCTTCTTGTTTTGATATTTCGGCGTACGCAATTTCTTCTACCGTAAAACCCTGTTGACGCAGCCAATTGTTAAGACGTGTAAAATTACGTTCAGACACTACGACATCTGGTGAAATAGAAAAGACGTTACTATACATATGGTACATTTCATTGGCATCTATTTCAAATACATTTTCTTTACCAAAAAAGTCTACCAACCATTGGTATTCGTCTTCTACCAAGAATCCGTTTTTGTGCAAAATAGCTTTCCCTTTACCTAAAGGTTGAAAACAACAATCTAAATGCAATGCATTCTCTTGTGCGACCGTATTAGACTTTCTTAATTCGAATGACTTAATCGTCTTATGCGGAAATTGTTTCGTTAAATATGTTACGGCAGCTTTATTAGTTCGTGCAGTTATATAGGAAGAATAGTCGGGAGCGGTATAGGTGCCAACAAAAATATAATCGTTCCACGGCATTACATCTCCACCTTCAACATGAACGTCATCTGGCGGTGTTAGAATATTTTCATCATCAATTTTATCCAAAACATGCAAAATCGCTTCGACCTCTTGTTCGCGATCAGGTAGTATGTTCGCTTTGATGAGCTTATTTTCAATAACAAATGCAATATCTCTAGTAAATATTTGATTACAGTCTTCGAGAACCTCTGGTCTAAAAACCTTAACATCATATTTCTCGAATACTTTTCTAAAACCCTCCATCTCAGCGACCATATCTTCTTCAACCGGATACGTACCCGCTTTAATATGTTCTAATGATTTTGGGTCATAAGCCTCTTCAACGGTAGGTGTTGGTCCAGAGCTTTTAGCGATTCCTAATACGACAGCTTTTAACCTTGAAACTTCATCGTTAATATTTAACTGCAACATATATTTATATTTTAAAATGAATTAAAAAATGGCACAAAAAAAAGCCCCTTTAAAATTAAAAGAGCTTTTTGTTTTTTTGATAACGGTAGCAATCTACCTCTTGTCCAGTTCGACAAAAGGTCTTAAATTTTTACCAACATAAACTTGTCTTGGTCTACCAATAGGCTCGCCGTTCAATCTCATTTCTCTCCATTGTGCAATCCACCCTGGTAATCTACCTAAAGCGAACATTACTGTAAACATTTCTGTTGGTATACCTAAAGCTCTATAGATAATGCCAGAATAGAAATCTACATTTGGATATAATTTTCTGTCAACAAAGTATTGATCCTCAAGTGCTTCTTTCTCTAAACCTTTTGCAATTGCAAGAATTGGATCATCGATACCTAAATCTGCCAATACTTCATCGGCGGCTTTTTTAATAATCTTAGCACGTGGATCGAAGTTCTTATAAACTCTATGACCGAAGCCCATTAATCTAAAAGGATCTGATTTATCTTTAGCTTTCGCCATGTACTTTTTAGTATCGCCACCATCTGCTTCGATAGCTTCAAGCATTTCTAAAACAGCTTGGTTAGCACCACCGTGTAATGGACCCCAAAGCGCAGAAATACCTGCTGATAAAGATGCAAACAAACCAGCATGAGAAGACCCTACGATACGTACGGTACTCGTAGAACAGTTTTGCTCATGATCTGCATGCAAAATCAATAATTTATCTAAAGCTTCGATAATTAGTTTGTTCTGCTTATACTCTTGATTAGGACGCTTAAACATCATTTTATGAATGTTCTCTACATACCCTAAACTATCGTCACCATAATCTAATGGAAGACCTTTCTTTTTACGCAATGTCCAAGCTACAAGAACTGGAAATTTAGCTAGAATACGCACAATCGAATGGTACATAGCATCGTCAGAACTTACATCTACTGTCGACGGATTAAATGCTATTAATGCACTAGTTAAAGAAGACAAAACTCCCATTGGGTGTGCAGACTTTGGAAAACCGTCCAAAATCTTTTTCATCTCTTCATCTACATGAGATTCATCTTTAATGTCTTTATGAAATTTCGCTAGTTCTTTTGCATTTGGCAATTCACCAAAAATCAATGCATAAGCAACCTCTAAGAAATCTGCTTTCTCAGCTAACTCTTCAATTGAATATCCTCTGTAACGCAAAATTCCTTTCTCACCATCTAAAAAAGTAATAGCACTTTCACATGACCCTGTATTTTTATACCCTGGATCAATAGTTATAATTCCATTGGTAACCGAACGCAAAGTAGCGATATCAATTGCAAGTTCGTTTTCGGTTCCTTTAATAACAGGAAACTCATATTTTTCACCATTATATTCTAAAATAGCTTTGTCTGACATTTTTAATTTTTACGTTTTAAATACTTCTCGTAAAGTTAACAAAACAAGAGTGGTTTACCAATTTCAAAAATCTGTTTTGGGTAAAATTAACAATAAGTTCTATGAATAGCTTTCATTACAACAGATAAAGTGAAGTATAATATTCATCTAATGATTTTTCCCAGGTAAAACGAGCCTTTTTTGCATTCGCTTTAATCTTTTTCCAAGTGTCTTTATCATGTTCCCAAATAGTCAAAGCCTCATCGAAACTTTTTACCATATTACTAATTTGCTCATCATAAGTATTACCGCTAAAAGCAAAACCGGTATGTAAATGCTCAACAGTATCTTTTAGTCCGCCTGTATGATGCACCAAGCAAGGGTTACCATTTCTCATGGCTAGCATTTGACTAATACCGCACGGTTCGAACAAACTCGGCATAAAATATAAATCTGTTTCTAAATACATAGAATCGATTAAATCTTCAGACTGTCCGTTCGTAAAAACAAAATTCTTGTGCTGATAGCTCATATGACGAAAGAAATCTTCATAATCGGGATCGCCCGTACCTAATAAAATGAAAATACCTTCTATTTCATCTAACCTGGCTAGCATTTGCTCAAAAGCTTCAGGAGAACGCTTTAGAAAGTAAAATTTCTGTTCGGTTAATCTTGCGACACTCGACACAATAAATTTTGGTTTGTTACCAACATATTGCATAATTTTCTCACCGGTATGTGCAAGAAAATCTGCTTTGTATTTTTTTGATGTATCCTGTAGCCATCTAAAAAGAGCTTTGACGGTATTTCTATACAACAGACCTTTTTCAGCAACTCTAATATTATCGTAATTACTGGCATTAAGTATCCCAAAAAGGCGTCCTTCATTATCTGCCTTGATCAAATCATTTTCCAAACTTTCACCTCCAATAAATTCAGGTCTTCTACTTGGCAAAAGAACATCTTCTTTGTAAGATGGAGAAACCGTATGAACTGCATCGGCAAAACGAATACCTACCGCCATTAAATTAATACAATCTTGATAACGAGGATCCATCAAGGCTTTATGGTCTAATTGAACTTCTGGAAACCAATGACTTACAGATGCGTAATTATTATAAAAAGGGCGAATACCCTGTATAGCTAGATTGTGTATCGTATATACGTATCTCATCTTCTTTAAATCTTGATAATTCGGATGAAATGTTTTTATAAACAACAGTGCTGCAGAATGCCAGTCATGCATATGCACAATATCCAAATCGCCGAAAGCACCAACCTTAATAGCCTCTGCCGTAGCAGTACAGAAAATTATAAATTTTACAAAATCGTTAAAAAATGGCTCAGTAGGGTCATCATGATATATATGCGCAATACCACCTTCCATTATTTCAGGATGATGAATTACATAATGTGTAATATTCTTATTTACCTTTTTTGGTACTACTTCATATAATTCTGCTGTATAAGGCATACCTCTAAGACTAAATTCAAGTTTAGTCTTAAAAATTCCGTTTTTATGTAATCTTGAATAGGCGGGTACCACCACGTGAGCTTTATCTCCTCGTTTCGATATCTCTCTAGGCACATCTCTAACGACATCACCCATTCCACCTGCTTTACAATCTGGAATAGCATCGTTCTCTGCGGAAACAAAAAGAAAATTATTCATACGCTAACAAAGAGGTATTATTAGTGGTTTATTCTCAAAAGGTAGTTAAAGTTTTGAAGTACGCCAAAAAAAAAAGCCTTTCTCTAGAGAAAGGCTTAATTATATAATCTTTAAAAAAATTATCCTAATTTAAAGGCTTTTTCTTGAGGATAATAAGCTGTACTACCCAACTCTTCTTCAATACGAAGTAATTGGTTGTATTTTGCCATACGATCTGATCTAGAAGCCGATCCTGTTTTAATTTGACCTGTATTCAAAGCTACAGCCAAATCAGCAATAGTATTATCTTCAGTTTCACCAGAACGATGAGACATTACAGATGTATAACCAGCATTTTTAGCCATGTTTACCGCAGCAATTGTTTCTGTCAATGTACCAATTTGATTTACCTTAATTAAAATTGAATTTGCAATTCCTCTTTCGATACCAGTAGATAGACGCTCAACGTTTGTTACGAATAAATCATCACCAACTAATTGAACTTTATCTCCGATTTTATCGGTCAAAGATTTCCAGCCATCCCAGTCGTTTTCATCCATACCATCTTCGATAGAGATAATTGGGTATTTAGCACTTAAATCTGCTAAATATTGAGCCTGCTCTTCAGAAGTTCTAATAACACCAGATTCTCCTTCAAATTTGGTATAGTCGTATTTACCATCAACATAAAATTCTGCTGCGGCACAATCTAAAGCGATCATTACGTCATCACCTAAAGTATATCCTGCATTTTTAACAGCTTTTGCAATCGTATCTAATGCATCTTCAGTACCACCTGCAAGATTTGGTGCAAAACCACCTTCATCACCTACAGCTGTACTAAGACCGCGATCATGTAACACTTTTTTCAAGTGATGAAAAATTTCAGTACCCATTTGCATTGCATGCGAAAAGCTTTTTGCTTTAACAGGCATTACCATGAATTCTTGAAATGCGATAGGAGCATCTGAGTGTGAACCACCGTTAATAATATTCATCATTGGTACAGGAAGCGTATTAGCACTTACCCCACCGATATATCTAAAAAGAGAAAGTCCTAATTCATTGGCAGCAGCTTTAGCAGCGGCTAATGACACCCCTAAAATAGCATTTGCTCCTAGTTTCGATTTATTTGGCGTACCATCTAAATCGATCATTGTTTGATCCAAAAGGTTTTGATCAAAAACGTTCATTCCTAATATCTCTTCTGCAATAATATTATTAACATTGTCAACGGCCTGTGTAACACCTTTACCCATAAAAGCCTTACCACCGTCGCGAAGCTCAACCGCCTCATGCTCACCTGTAGAAGCTCCAGAAGGAACAGCTGCTCTTCCCATTACTCCGTTTTCAGTAACCACATCTACTTCAACTGTTGGATTCCCTCTAGAATCAAAAATTTGCCTTGCGTGAACATTTAATATAATACTCATTTATACTCTTTTTTTAGTTGTTTGTTTAAAAAGTAAAGATACAAAAGCATGCATTTAACTAGCTTATTCGCCCCCTACATTTGCCAATTAATTAATGTTTATTTAAACTATTTCGTTATGTTTTGAACAATTCTCAATTAATTTAAAAAAATCATCAAAAAGATAATCTGCATCATGTGGACCCGGACTTGCTTCTGGGTGATATTGAACTGAAAACACATCTTTATTTTTCATTCGAATACCAGCAACTGTTTTATCATTTAGATGCGTATGAGTAATTTCCAAATTCGAATTAGCTTCTGTCTCTTCTCTATTAATTGCAAAACCATGATTCTGTGAAGTAATTTCACCTTTACCAGTAATTAAATTTAAAATCGGATGATTTATACCTCTATGACCATTGTGCATCTTATAAGTAGAAACCCCATTTGCCAAAGCCAATACTTGATGACCTAAACAAATACCGAATAACGGTTTATCTGTTTGTATCATTTTTTTAACGGCAGCAATGGCATCAACTAATGGTTCTGGATCACCGGGACCATTAGAAATAAAGAAGGCATCTGGGTTCCAAGCTGACATATCTTCAAAACTAGTATTGTAAGGAAAAACTTTTACATAAGCACCACGCTTAACTAGGTTACGCAAAATGTTCTTTTTAATACCAATATCTAGTGCTGCTATTTTAAAAGTTGCATCTTCATCGCCAACAAAATATGGTTCTTTTGTCGACACCTTAGAAGCTAATTCTAAACCTTCCATACTAGGCACTGAACTTAAACGTTTTTTTAAATCATCTATATTATCAATGTCTGTAGATATTACAGCATTCATTGCACCATTATCTCTAATATAACTAACCAATGCACGTGTATCAACATCAGAGATAGCGAACAATTCATTTTTATTTAAAAAACCTAGTAAGCTATCATCTGCCAACGGTCTTGAGTATTCATAGCTAAAGTTTTTACAAACCAAGCCTGAAATCTTAATAGACTCAGATTCGACTTCGTCTATATTTACCCCGTAGTTACCTATATGCGCATTAGTAGTAACCATAATTTGTCCGAAATAAGATGGATCTGTAAATATTTCTTGATAACCGGTCATACCTGTATTAAAACATACCTCACCAAAAGCTGTTCCTTCTTTGTCTCCAACAGATTTACCATGAAAGATTGTACCGTCTGCAAGTAAAATAATTGCCTTTCTCTTTGCCTGATATTTCATTTTAGTTTTATAATTTATTTCGTTCACAAAAAAACATAAAAAAAGGATAAGCTAGAAAGCTTATCCTTTTTCATTATTAATATTTATCGACAATTTTATTCCTTAGAATCATCTGTCTTAGCTTCAGTTTCAGTTTGAGCTTCTTCAACTTTAGTTTCTTTCTCTGCAGAAACAACTTCAGCATCACCACCAGATCTTCTACTTCTTCTAGTAGATTTCTTTTTAGGCTTACCAGCATTGTATAGCTCGTTAAAATCAACTAATTCGATCATCGCCATATCAGCGTTATCTCCTAAACGATTTCCTAACTTGATTATTCTAGTATAACCACCTGGTCTATCAGCAACTTTCTCAGAAACAACACTGAATAATTCAGTTACTGCATATTTATCACGAAGATTCTTAAAAACGATACGTCTGTTATGAGTACCTTTTTCAGCACTTACATTATTCTCAGCTTTTGATTTTGTAATCAAAGGCTCAATAAATTGTTTCAAAGCTTTCGCTTTAGCTACCGTAGTGTTGATTCTTTTGTGTTCGATCAAAGAACAAGCCATGTTTGCTAACATTGCTTTTCTGTGAGCTGTTTTTCTACCTAAGTGATTAATTTTTTTACCGTGTCTCATCTTTTAATTTTATCATCTTGCTACCAAACTCGATAGAACGAGGAGCAAAATATGATTATTTAATCTTTATCTAATTTGTATTTTGATAAATCCATACCAAAACTTAATCCCTTGTTAATTACAAGTTCTTCAAGTTCAGTTAAAGATTTTTTACCGAAGTTTCTAAACTTCATTAAGTCATTCTTATTAAAAGAAACTAAATCTCCCAAAGTATCAACTTCAGCTGCTTTTAAGCAATTTAGCGCACGAACCGAAAGATCCATATCAACTAATTTAGTTTTCAATAATTGTCTCATGTGTAATGACTCCTCATCGTAAGTCTCTGTCTGAGCTATTTCATCAGCTTCTAATGTAATACGCTCATCAGAGAATAACATGAAGTGATGAATAAGAACTTTGGCAGCTTCAGTTAAGGCATCTTTAGGATGAATAGAACCATCTGAAGAGATTTCAAAAACTAATTTTTCATAATCGGTTTTTTGCTCTACACGAAAGTTTTCGATACTATACTTTACATTTTTAATAGGTGTAAAAATAGAATCGACAGCTATTGTACCTAATGGTGCACCAGACTTTTTATTTTCCTCTGCAGGAACATAACCTCTCCCTTTTTCAATAGTAATTTCCATATTGATACTAACTTTAGCATCCATGTTACAAATTACTAAATCAGGATTCAATACTTGATATCCAGAAATGAACTTTTGAAAATCACCAGCAGTCAATTGATTCTTTCCGCTTACAGAAATTGAAACAACTTCAGCCTCAGAATCTTCTATTTGCTTCTTGAAACGAACTTGTTTCAAGTTTAATATAATCTCTGTTACATCTTCAACAACGCCAGGTATCATAGAGAATTCATGCTCTACTTTATCTATCCTAACAGAAGTAATTGCATGACCTTCTAAAGAAGAAAGCAATACTCGTCTTAATGCATTCCCAACAGTTAATCCATAACCAGGTTCCAAAGGGCGAAATTCGAACTTCCCTTCGAAATCAGAGGAATCGATCATTATTACTTTATCGGGTTTCTGAAAATTAAATAATGCCATAATTGGATCGGTGTTGTTTATTTAGAGTATAACTCCACGATTAATTGTTCTTTGATATTTTCAGGAATTTGCATTCTTTCTGGAATAGTAACATAAGTACCTTCCTTCTTTTCGCTATTCCATGAAATCCACTCATAAACTGCGCTACTTGCAGTCAATGAATCCTGTATAGTTTGTAATGACTTAGATTTTTCTCTAACACCAACAACATCTCCTGCTTTTAATGAATAAGAAGGTATGTTTACCAACTCACCGTTAACCGTAATGTGTCTGTGAGATACTAATTGTCTTGCACCGCTTCTAGTAGGAGAAATTCCCATTCTGAAAACCACGTTATCTAGACGAGATTCACATAATTGAAGTAAAATCTCACCAGCAACACCTTCTTTTCTCTTAGCAGTCTGGAATAAGTTTCTGAATTGCTTTTCTAAAATACCATAAGTATATTTAGCTTTTTGCTTCTCCATTAATTGAACAGAGTACTCAGATTTTTTACCTCTTCTTCTGTTATTTCCGTGTTGTCCTGGAGGGTAATTCTTTTTTTCGAAAGATTTGTCATCTCCGAAAATTGCTTCGCCAAATTTACGGGCGATTTTTGATTTTGGTCCTGTATATCTTGCCATTTTCTTTTAATTTGAAAGTGAGACTATGAATTAAGGCTTATCCTTCGATAATCGTAACTACACTTTCGGTGAAATATATTAGTAATTAATTAAACTCTTCTTCTCTTAGGAGGTCTACATCCGTTATGAGGCATTGGAGTAACATCAATAATTTCTGTTACTTCGATACCGGCATTATGTAAGGATCTAATAGCAGATTCTCTACCATTACCTGGACCTTTTACATAAACCTTAACTTTTCTTAAACCTGCTTCATGAGCTACTTTAGAACAATCTTCAGCAGCTACTTGCGCAGCATACGGTGTATTTTTCTTAGAACCTCTGAAACCTAATTTACCAGCAGACGACCAAGAGATAACATCTCCTTTTTTATTAGTCAAAGAGATGATGATGTTGTTGAAAGATGCACTTATGTGGGCCTCACCAACAGAATCAACTATAACTTTACGTTTCTTGGTAACTTTAGTACTTGCCTTTGCCATACCTAATTATTATTTAGTTGCTTTCTTCTTGTTAGCAACTGTTTTACGCTTTCCTTTTCTAGTTCTAGAGTTGTTCTTAGTACGTTGACCTCTTAAGGGCAAACCTGATCTATGACGAATACCTCTATAACAGCCAATATCCATTAAACGCTTAATGTTCAACTGAGTTTCCGAACGTAACTCACCTTCGATTACAAATTCAGAAACAGCTTCTCTAATACGACCTATTTCATCATCATTCCAATCAGAAACCTTAGTATCTTCGCTAACTTGGGCTTTACTCAATATTTCTTGCGACCTACTTCTTCCAATTCCAAAAATGTAGGTTAAGGCGATTACGCCTCTCTTTTGTTTTGGTATATCTATACCTGCGATTCTTGCCATAATTACCCTTGTCTTTGTTTAAATCTAGGATTCTTTTTGTTGATTACGTACAACCTGCCTTTTCTGCGAACAATCTTGCAGTCGGCACTTCTCTTCTTAACTGATGCTCTTACTTTCATCTTGTATCTTAGTATCTATATGTAATTCTTGCTTTTGTAAGGTCATACGGACTCATCTCCAATTTAACCTTATCTCCAGGTAATAGTTTAATATAGTGCATACGCATCTTACCTGATATATGCGCTGTTACCACATGTCCATTCTCCAATTCTACACGAAACATTGCATTAGATAATGCTTCGATAATAGACCCATCTTGTTCTATTGCTGCCTGTTTAGCCATAAATTATGCTACTTTTCTATTTTTACCCGTTTTCATTAATCCATCATAATGTCTGTTCAATAAATATGAGTTAACCTGTTGTACCGTATCAATAGCTACACCCACCATAATTAATAGGGAAGTACCACCATAAAATAAAGCCCAACCAGCTTGAACATCCATTAACTTAACAACTATCGCAGGTAAAATAGCCAGCAAAGCTAAGAAAATAGATCCAGGTAACGTTATTAAAGACATAATCTTATCTAAATAATCTCCAGTTTCTTTACCAGGACGTATTCCTGGAATAAATCCACCACTTCTTTTAAGGTCATCTGCCATTTTATTTGTAGGAACAGTAATAGCGGTATAAAAATATGTAAAGATTATAATCAATATTGCGAATAGCAAGTTATATGCCCATCCAAAAATATCACTGAACTGTACTTGCATCCACTGTCCAAAGGCAGTATCATCAAAAGCACCTCCGATTAAACCTGGCACGAACATAATTGCTTGTGCAAAGATTATAGGCATTACTCCAGAAGCATTTAACTTTAAAGGAATATATTGTCTAGAACCCATTATGTTCTTTTCATATCCACCAGAAGCTGTACGTCTTGCATATTGCACAGGTATTTGTCTTGTAGCCATTACTAATAGTATACAGGCCAAAATAACCAAGAACCAAATGATTACTTCTATTAAAATAAACATTAAACCACCATTGTTATCAGTTGTTCTTGAAATAAATTCTTGAACAAAAGACTGTGGCATTGTTGCGATGATACCAATCATAATCAACAATGAAATACCATTACCAATACCTTTATCAGTAATCTTTTCGCCTAACCACATGGCAAATACAGTACCTGTTACTAATATAATAACAGCAGGAACCATAAAATCTAATCCTTTACCTAATAAAAATGCACTATCTCTAACACCGAATGCTTCTAAACCGTATAAGTATGCAGGAGCTTGAACAATACAAATACCGATGGTTAACCATCTAGTAATTTGATTAATCGTCTTACGACCACTTTCTCCTTCTTTTTGTAATTTCTGAAGATAAGGTATTGCTATACCCATCAACTGAACTACAATAGAAGCTGAAATATAGGGCATGATACCCAAAGCAAAAACAGAAGCATTAGCAAAAGCCCCTCCTGTGAATGCATTTAAAAGACCAAATATACCTTGATCAGTACTATCTGTCAGTCCACCTAATTGTGTCGAATCAATACCCGGAAGTACAATTTGACAACCAAAACGATAAACTAACAAAAGACCCAAAGTAATAAGAATTCTATTTCTTAGCTCTTCTATCTTCCAAATATTGGATATTGTATCAATAAAATTCTTCATGCTCTCGTTTATGCTTACAAACTTATTGCTTCACCACCCGCTGCCTCAATAGCTGCTTTGGCAGATGCTGTAAATTTATGTACTGAAATTTTTAGAGGTTCTTTTAATTCACCATTTCCTAAAATTTTCACTAAATCATTTTTACCAACTAAACCATTCTCGATCAAAAGATCTAACGAAACCTCGTTAGTTAAAATCTTATTATCAACAAGTTCTTGCAATTTTTCTAAATTGATACCTTGGTAATCTTTACGATTAATATTCGTAAAACCAAACTTAGGTACACGACGTTGCAAAGGCATTTGACCACCTTCAAAACCAATTTTCTTAGAATAACCAGATCTTGATTTTGCTCCTTTATGACCTCTTGCAGCTGTTCCTCCTTTTCCAGAACCCTGACCTCTTCCAAGGCGTTTTCCGTCTCTATTAACTGAACCTTCTGCAGGCTGTAGATTATGTAAACCCATTTTATTCTAATATTTAAGCTTCCTCTGTGGAAACTAAATGTTTAACTTTATTTATCATTCCAAGAATGTTCGGTGTATCATCGTGTTCAACAACCTGACCAATTCTTTTTAAACCAAGAGCCTCTAAAGTTCTTTTTTGATTTTGAGGTTTCTTAATTCCACTTTTTCTCTGTGTAACTTTAATCTTTGCCATAATTTTCCTCTTAACCTTTAAATACTTTTTCTAAAGAAACACCTCTTTGTGTAGCAATAGTCTTTGCATCTCTAAGTTGTAGCAAAGCATCGAATGTTGCTTTTACAACGTTATGTGGATTTGATGATCCTTGAGATTTAGATAATACATCATGTACACCTACAGACTCTAATACAGATCTTACAGCACCACCAGCAATTACACCGGTACCATGAGATGCAGGCTGGATATAAACCCTAGCTCCACCAAATTTACCTTTTTGCTCGTGAGGTAGAGTACCCTTATTTAAAGGAATACGTACCAAGTTCTTTTTACCATCTTCAATTGCTTTAGCGATAGCCGTTGCAACTTCTTTTGATTTACCTAAACCGTGACCTACAACACCATTCTCATCGCCAACAACAACAATTGCAGAAAAACCGAATGCTCTACCACCTTTTGTTACCTTGGTTACACGTTGAATACCAACTAATTTATCTTTTAAGTCTAAACCACCTGGCTTAACAGTTTCTACGTTTTTATATTTTTGGAACATACTAGTATATTAGAATTTTAGTCCTGCTTCTCTTGCACCATCAGCTAAAGATTTTACTCTTCCATGATACAAATTACCTCCTCTATCAAAAGCTACTTTTTCTAAGCCAGCTTTTACAGATTTCTCAGCGATTGTTTTACCAACCAAAGCAGCAATCTCGGTTTTATTTCCTTTTACTTTTGCGATATCCTTATCTCTTGAAGAAGCGGATACTAAAGTGACTCCGTTAACGTCGTCTATAACTTGAGCGTATATTTCGCTGTTACTTCTAAATACAGATAATCTTGGTTTAGCTGCAGTTCCAGAAGAAACCTTACGTATTCTACGTCGGATTCTTAATTTTCTTTGTGTTTTTGATAATCCCATAATATCCTTTATTAAGCTGACTTACCAGCTTTTCTTCTTAATATTTCACCTACAAACTTAATTCCTTTCCCTTTGTAAGGCTCAGGACTACGGAAAGATCTAATCTTTGCTGCAACATGACCAACTAATTGTTTGTCATGTGAAGTAAGCTTGACAATAGGGTTCTTACCTTTATCAGAAACTGTTTCTACCTTTACCTCTGGGGCAATATCGAAAACAATATTGTGAGAAAAACCTAAAGCTAAATCAAGTTTTTGACCTTGATTACTTGCTCTATAACCTACACCTACCAACTCTAACTCTTTAGCCCAACCTTTAGAAACACCTTCAACCATATTAACGATTAGTGATCTATATAAACCGTGCTTTGCTTTGTGCTCCTTAGAATCTGAAGGTCTTGTTACAAAAACCTCACCGTCTTCTACTTTAATCAAAACTCCTGAGAACTCTTGAACCAACTCACCTAACTTTCCTTTAACAGAAATGATATTGTCGTTGATTTCAACTGTAACTCCTTCAGGAATTGCGACTGGATTATTACCTATTCTAGACATTTTCTAAATCTTTAATCAATTAATAAACGTAGCACAAAACTTCACCACCAACTTTTTCTGCCTTTGCTTGCTTACTTGTCATTACACCGTGAGATGTAGAAACAATTGCAACACCTAAACCATTCAAAACACGAGGTAAATCTTCGTTACCTGCATACTTTCTAAGTCCAGGCTTACTGATACGCTGTATTTTCTTGATGACAGGTTCTTTTGTAACCTTATCGTACTTCAAAGCTATTTTAATAGTCCCTTGTACTTTGCTCTCTTCGAACTTGTAACTTAAAATATATCCTTGATCGAATAATATTTTAGTAATTTCTTTTTTTAGATTCGACGCAGGAATTTCAACAACCCTATGTCCCGCTCTACTCGCGTTTCTAACTCTCGTTAGGTAGTCTGCAATAGTATCTGTTACCATATGTATATAATTCGGAAACGGTTTTCAGCAATTAAGCTAAACCTGAATCCATTAATAATTCTAATCTTACCAGCTAGCTTTCCTAACACCTGGTATTAAACCGGCATTGGCCATCTCTCTGAACTTCACCCTTGAAATACCAAAAGTTCTCATGTAACCTTTAGGTCTTCCAGTTAATTTACATCTATTATGTAAACGTACCGGAGATGCATTTTTAGGTAATCTCTGTAACGCCTCATAGTCTCCAGCTTCTTTCAAAGCTTTACGTCTCTCAGCATAAACTGCTACAGTTCTTTCCCTTTTTCTCTCACGGGCTTTCATTGATTCCTTAGCCATACTAATTCTTTTTAAAAGGTAAACCTAATTCTGTTAATAATGATTTTGCTTCTTTGTCTGTTTCTGCAGAAGTTACAAATGTAATATCCATACCGTTAATTCTATTGATTTTATCAATATTAACTTCAGGAAAAATAATTTGCTCTGTTACACCAAGGTTATAATTTCCACGACCATCAAAACCTGTAGCTTTGATCCCTTGAAAATCTCTAACTCGTGGTAATGCAGAAGTAACCAAACGATCTAAAAATTCGTACATACGCTCACCTCTCAAGGTAACTTTCGCACCAATTGGCATACCTTTTCTTAATTTAAAGGCAGCAACATCCTTTTTAGACATTGTAGCAACGGCTTTTTGACCCGTTATCATAGTCATTTCATCTATTGCATGGTCAATAAGTTTCTTGTCAGCAACAGCAGCTCCTACACCTCTACTCATTACTATCTTCTCTAACTTAGGAACCTGCATTACATTACTGTAACCAAACTCTTCGGTAAGGGCAGCTACTATTCGCTCCTTATACTCTTTCTTTAATCTTGCAACGTATGCCATAACTAAATTACTTCATTGGATTTTTTGGAAACCCTAACTTTTTTACCATCCTTCATTTCGTAACCTACTCTCGTTACTTCGCCAGACTTGCTGTCGATTAAACCTAAGTTAGAAATATGGATTAAAGCTTCTTTTTTTACAATACCACCCTGAGGGTTTTTAGCACTAGGCTTCTCATGTTTAGATACCATATTGGCACCTTCAACGATGGCTTTATTTTTCTCAAGATCCACACGCATCACTTTACCTTCGGTACCTTTATGGTCACCAGCAGTAATTCTTACCGTATCTCCTGTTTTGATTTTTAACTTTTTCATCTTGTCCGTTATATTATAATACCTCTGGGGCCAATGATACAATCTTCATGAACTGCTTATCCCTAAGCTCTCTTGCTACAGGTCCAAAAACACGAGTTCCTCTCATTTCTCCGGCAGGATTCAATAAAACACAAGCGTTGTCATCAAATCTTATATAAGACCCATCAGGTCTTCTAACCTCTTTCTTTGTACGAACTACAACAGCAGTTGAAACCGCACCTTTCTTGATACCTCCGTTTGGAGTTGCCTCTTTAACAGTAACAACAATTTTGTCACCTATTGAAGCATATCTTCTTTTGGTACCACCAAGAACACGGATAGTTAAAACTTCCTTTGCTCCTGTGTTATCCGCTACTTTTAGTCTAGATTCTTGCTGTAACATAACTTATTTAGCTCTTTCTAAGATTTCTACTAATCTCCAACATTTGGTTTTACTCATAGGACGAGTTTCCATGATCTTCACAGTATCACCAATGTTACAATCGTTCTTTTCGTCATGTGCAACATACTTCTTTGTCTTCAAAACGAATTTACCGTACATAGGATGTTTTACTCTTTTCACTTCTGCAATAACAATAGATTTCTCCATTTTATTACTAGTGACAACTCCTACTCTCTCTTTTCTTAAGTTTCTTTTTTCCATAAAGCCCACCAATTATTGGTTTTCCCTATTAGTTAATTCAGTGGCTAATCTTGCTACCGTTCTCCTTACTTTTCTAATCTGAAGTGGATTTTCTAACGGAGTTACAAAATGTGCCATTTTCAAATCTGCATGTTGCTTCTTATACTCGGCAAATTTCCCCGTAAGTCCTTCTACAGACATTTCTTTAATCTCTTGTTTTTTCATTATTCCTTACGTTTAATTTCCGCCCTCGTAATCTCGAGCTACAATGAATTTTGTTTTAACAGGAAGTTTTTGAGCCGCTAATCTTAAAGCTTCTTTTGCTACTTCCATAGGAACTCCGGCCACTTCGAACATTATTCTACCTGGTTTAACCACAGCTACAAAATATTCTGGTGCACCTTTACCTTTACCCATACGTACTTCTAATGGCTTTTTGGTAATCGGCTTATCTGGAAATATTTTAATCCACAATTGACCTTCTCTCTTCATAAATCTAGTAGCAGCAATACGAGCAGCTTCTATTTGGCGTGAAGTCAAAAATGTAGCATCATCAACATTCTTTATACCGAACATACCATTTGAAAGTTGGTGTCCTCTACCAGCAAGACCTTTCATACGGCCTTTCTGCATTTTACGGAACTTCGTTCTTTTCGGTTGTAACATTACTTTAGTTCTTTAAAAAATTACTTTCTACGACGTTGTTTTCTTCCACCTTCTTGCTTACCGCCTTTAGCAGAATCCTTTTCCATTCCTACTAATGGTGATAAATCTCTTTTACCGTATACCTCACCTTTCATAATCCAAACTTTTATACCAAGTTTACCATATGTTGTTTGAGCTTCCTGTAAAGCATAATCAATATCTGCCCTAAAGGTAGATAATGGAATTCTACCATCTTTATATGATTCTGAACGTGCCATTTCAGCACCGTTCAATCTACCAGAGATCTGAATCTTAATTCCTTCAGCATTCATACGCATTGCAGCGGCGATTGCCATTTTTATTGCTCTTCTAAAAGAAATTCTACTTTCTATTTGACGAGCAACACTTGCAGCTACTAAATTCGCATCAAGCTCAGGTCTTTTTATTTCAAAAATATTGATTTGAACCTCCTTACCGGTGATTTTCTTCAACTCTTCTTTTAACTTATCAACTTCCTGACCACCTTTACCGATAATAATACCAGGTCTTGCAGTAGTTACAGTTACAGTGATTAATTTAAGAGTACGTTCAATTATAACTCTTGAAACACTAGCTTTAGAAAGTCTGGCATGAATATACTTACGTATTTTATCATCCTCAGCCAATTTATCTCCGTAATCGTTACCACCATACCAGTTAGATTCCCAACCTCTAATGATTCCTAGACGATTTCCTATTGGATTTGTTTTCTGTCCCATCCTAGTTTTCTGTTATATTTTTTGACCCCAAAACCAAAGTAACATGGTTTGAACGTTTTCTAATTCTATGTGCTCTACCTTGTGGAGCAGGACGCAATCTTTTAAGCATTGCACCACCATCAACTCTAATCTCAGCTACAATTAAATCAGCATCTTCTAAACTTGCATCTTCATTTTTTGCCTGCCAGTTTGCTAAAGCTGAAAGTAACAACTTCTCTAACTTTCTAGAAGCTTCTTTAGGGTTGAACCTTAAAATAGCTAAAGCTTGTTCTACTTTTACACCACGAATTAAATCAGCAACTAAACGCATCTTTCTAGGTGAAGTAGGACAGTTATTCAATTTTGCGAAAGCTACCTTCTTCTTATCAGCCTTAATTCTTTCGGCCATCTGTTTTTTACGAACTCCCATAGCTTACTTTTTTCCTTTGTTTTTCGCTCCAACATGACCTCTAAAAGATCTTGTTGGTGAGAATTCCCCTAGTTTATGTCCTACCATGTTTTCTGTTACAAAAACAGGTACAAATTGTTTTCCGTTATGAACCGCTATTGTCATCCCAACAAAATCAGGAGTTATCATAGAAGCTCTAGACCAGGTTTTAATTACCGCTTTTTTACCGGATGATACACTTTGTTGGATCTTCTTCTCCAAGCTGTAGTGAACGTAAGGTCCTTTTTTTAGTGAACGTGCCATTTCTTTCTACTTTTTTATTTCTTTCTACGTTCTATTATATACTTGTTGGTGCTCTTGGTCTTAGAACGAGTTCTGTATCCTTTAGCAGGTATACCGTTTCTCGATCTTGGATGACCACCCGAAGCTCTACCTTCACCACCACCCATTGGGTGATCGACAGGGTTCATCGCTACCGGTCTAGTTCTTGGTCTTCTACCTAACCATCTACTTCTACCAGCTTTACCTGATACCAATAATTGATGATCTGAATTAGACATAGCCCCAATAGTTGCCATACAACCTGAAAGAATTAATCTTGTTTCACCAGATGGCATTTTAACAGTAACGAACTTACCATCTTTTGCCATAAGTTGAGCAAAAGTACCAGCACTACGCGCCATAACAGCACCTTGACCAGGCCTCAACTCAATACATGAAATTATAGTTCCTAAAGGAATCTCACTCAATGGCATTGCATTACCGATCTCTGGGGCAACAGCTGAACCAGAAGAAACCTGCTGATCAACCTGTAAACCATTTTGAGCGACTACATAACGCTTTTCACCATCTGCATACTCCAAAAGAGCAATAAATGCAGTTCTATTTGGATCGTATTCGATAGTTTTAACAGTAGCAAGCACATCTTGCTTATCTCTCTTAAAATCTATTACACGATACCTTCTTTTATGACCTCCACCTTTTTGGCGTATGGTCATCTTTCCTTGACTGTTTCTACCTCCCGACTTTTTTAACGGAGCAAGCAAGCTTTTCTCCGGCTTATCAGCAGTAATGGCGTCAAATCCATTTACTACTCTAAAACGCTGTCCTGGAGTGATTGGTTTTAATTTTCTAACTGACATTTCTTGTCTTTATAGATTACTGTAAAAATCGATAATATCACCTTCTACCACATCAACAATTGCTTTTTTAATAGCATTTGTTTTACCATGTTGTACACCAGTTTTTGTATATCTGGATTTTCTTGAAGGACCGTAATTCATTGTACGAACCTTCTTCACAGAAACACCATAAGTAGCTTCAACCGCATCTTTAATCTGCAACTTGTTAGCCTTAGGGTTAACCACGAATCCATAACGGTTATTCAACTCGCTATCAGCAGTCATTTTTTCCGTTATAATTGGTTTTATTAACACACTCATGATATTATTGTTTATTTAAGTTCGATTCAATTCCTTCTAAAGAGCTCTCTAACAATACCACACTATTAGCATGTAGAATTTTGTAAGTACTTAATTCTGAGTTAGTTATAACTTCTGAGCCTTTAAAATTACGCGAAGACAAATATACACCTTTATTTGAATCACCCAACACTATTAAAGACTTTTTATTCTCAAGACCTAACGTCTTCAAAACATTAATAAAATCTTTAGTTTTTGGAGTATCAAAATCGAAGTCTTCAACTACTAAAATTGCATTTTCTTTAGTCTTTAAAGAAAGTGCAGATTTTCTTGCCAAACGCTTCAAGTTTTTATTTAACTTCTGGGTATAATCCTTAGGTCTTGGACCGAATATTCTACCACCACCTCTAAATATTGGTGATTTAATACTACCTGCTCTCGCAGTACCAGTACCTTTTTGTTTTTTAATTTTTCTCGTACTACCAGCGATCTCAGCTCTTTCTTTAGCTTTGTGCGTTCCCTGTCTTTGATGAGCCAAATATTGCTTAACATCTAGGTAAACTGCGTGATCATTAGGCTCTATAGCGAAAACATCATCAGAAAGGTTTGCCTTTCTACCTGTGTCTTTTCCTTTAATATCTAAAACTGCTATCTTCATTACATCTACCTTTGTATAGTTACATAAGCATTCTTATGGCCCGGAACACAACCTTTTACTACTAAAAGATTCTTTTCTGGAACTACTTTTAAAATCCTAAGGTTCTGAACCGTTACACGATCAGTACCCATTCTACCGGCCATTTTCATACCCTTAAATACTCTAGCAGGATATGATGCAGCACCAATAGAACCTGGAGCTCTAAGTCTGTTATGCTGACCGTGAGTTGCTTGACCAACCCCAGCGAATCCGTGGCGTTTAACAACACCTTGAAAACCTTTACCCTTAGATGTTCCAACAACATCTACGAACTGACCTTCAACAAAAACATCAACACCTACGGTGTCACCTAATTTAAATTCACCTTCAAAATCTCGGAATTCAATGACTTTTTTCTTGGGAGAAGAACCTGCTTTTTTAAAATGGCCTAATTCAGCCTTAATAGCACGACTTTCTGCCTTGTCATCGAAACCAAGTTGAAGGGCACTATACCCGTCGACCTCAATGGTTCTGACTTGGGTAACTACACATGGTCCAGCTTCGATAACGGTACATGGAATGTTTTTTCCATTCTCGTCAAAAATACTGGTCATGCCTACTTTCTTTCCTATTAACCCAGACATACTTATTTATATTAATTATTACTTATTAAATTCTTTGTAAAAAAATAGGGTCAAAATAATTTAACCCTAAATTATTTTTTCCGTTTTTCCCTCGCACGCGGCTTAGGACATGTAGTCTAACCCATAAATGGGATAGACATTTACTTATACTTTTATCTCAACTTCGACACCACTTGGAAGTTCTAACTTCATAAGCGCATCAATAGTTTTAGATGAAGAGCTATAAATATCCAATAATCTCTTATAAGAACTTAATTGGAACTGCTCTCTTGATTTCTTATTCACGTGAGGTGAACGTAAAACCGTAAATATCTTTTTATGTGTCGGCAAAGGAATTGGCCCTGTTACAACAGCACCGGTAGTCTTTACCGTTTTTACAATCTTCTCGGCAGACTTATCTACTAAATTGTGATCGTAAGATTTTAGTTTTATTCTAATTTTCTGACTCATGTCCTAAATTTAAGCTGTTATACCTTTTGCTGCTTTGATAACTTCCGCTGAAATATTGGAAGGTGTCTCTGCATAATGTGAAAATTCCATTGTTGAAGTAGCTCGACCTGAAGATAATGTTCTAAGAGATGTAACATATCCGAACATTTCAGATAATGGCACAGTACCTTTAACAACTTTTGCACCAGCTCTATCGCTCATGTTACCAATAGTTCCTCTACGTCTGTTTAAATCTCCAACGATATCACCCATGTTTTCTTCTGGAGTAATAACCTCTAACTTCATAATTGGCTCCATAATTACAGCACCAGCAGCTTTACCCGCAGCTTTGTAACCCATTTTTGCAGCTAACTCAAACGAAAGTGCATCAGAATCCACAGCATGGAAAGAACCATCTTTAAGTATCACCTTCATAGAATCCATTTCATAACCAGCTAAAGGTCCATTTTGCATTGCCGAAGCAAAACCTTTCTCAACAGATGGAATAAATTCTTTAGGAATACGACCACCTTTTATCTGATCAACAAACTGAAGTCCTTCACCCTCGAAATCTTCATCAGCAGGTCCCATTTCGAATACAATATCACCAAACTTACCACGTCCACCAGATTGCTTTTTATAAGTTTCTCTATGTGAAGCTGTTTTAGTTAATGCTTCTTTGTATTCTACTTGAGGCTCACCTTGATTAACCTCTACTTTAAATTCTCTTCTTAAACGGTCAACAATAATATCTAAGTGTAACTCACCCATTCCAGATATAATAGTCTGACCTGAAGCTTCATCTGTTTTCACTTGAAAAGTTGGATCCTCTTCTGCTAATTTAGATAAAGCCATTCCTAACTTATCTACATCAGCTTTAGTTTTAGGCTCAACAGCAATACCAATTACAGGTTCTGGAAAGTTCATACTCTCTAAAACAATCGGATGCTTCTCATCAGACATAGTATCACCCGTCTTGATATCCTTAAAACCTACAGCCGCACCAATATCACCTGCTTCGATATAATCGATAGCATTTTGTTTATTAGAATGCATTTGATAAATACGTGAAATACGTTCTTTTTTACCTGAACGGTTATTCAATATATAAGAACCCGCATCTAAACGACCAGAATAAGTTCTGAAAAAAGCTAATCTTCCCACGAAAGGATCAGTAGCAATTTTAAAAGCTAACGCTGCAAAAGGCTCCTTTACACTAGGCTTACGTCTTTCAACAGCACCTGTATCAGGATTAGTCCCTTCTATAGCTTCCTTATCCATCGGAGAAGGTAAGTATCTACAAACAGCATCCAATAAAAACTGAACACCTTTATTTTTAAACGAAGAACCACAAATCATAGGTATGATTGCACGATCCATAACAGCAGATCTTAGTGCAGCATGTACTTCATCTTCTGTAATAGAATCTTCATCTTCGAAGAATTTCTCCATCAAATTTTCATCGTACTCAGCAACAGCTTCAATCAAGGCAGCTCTATACTCCCTTACTTCAGCCTTCATATCTTCAGGGATATCAATAACATCAAAAGTAGCACCAAAGCCCTCTTCATGCCATACAATAGCTCTATTTTTTGCTAAATCAACAATACCTCTAAAATCAGACTCATCGCCAATCGGAAGCACTATTGGAACTGCATTTGAACCAAGCATTTCTTTAACTTGCTTACAAACCATAAGAAAGTTAGAACCTTGACGATCCATCTTGTTCACAAATCCAATTCTTGGAACTTTATAATTATCAGCTAATCTCCAGTTAGTTTCCGATTGAGGCTCAACACCATCAACAGCACTAAACAAAAAGACCAAACCATCTAAAACACGTAAAGAACGATTTACCTCTACAGTAAAATCAACGTGTCCAGGGGTATCAATAATATTAAAATGATAATCCATTGCCTCAGCAGTTGGCTCACCATTTTCTTTAGGAAATTTCCATTCACATGTAGTAGCAGCAGAAGTAATTGTAATACCTCTTTCTTGCTCCTGCTCCATCCAGTCCATCGTAGCAGCGCCATCATGAACCTCACCTATCTTATGACTAACTCCTGTATAAAAAAGAATACGTTCGGTAGTCGTGGTTTTACCAGCATCAATGTGAGCTGCAATACCTATATTTCTTGTATATCTTAAATCTCTTGCCATTTCCGATTAGAATCTAAAGTGAGAGAATGCTTTGTTTGCTTCAGCCATCTTGTGCGTATCAGTTCTTTTCTTAACTGCTGCACCTTCTTCTTTAGCTGCTGCTAAAATTTCTCCTGCCAACCTTTGAGCCATACCTTTTTCGTTACGCTTTCTTGCATAACTAATCAACCACTTCATGGCTGTTGATATTTTACGGTCTGGTCTAATCTGCATTGGAATTTGAAATGTTGCACCACCAACTCTTCTACTTCTAACTTCTACGTGCGGCATAACATTACTTAATGCATCTTTCCAAAGTTCTAAAGCCGTCTTCTCTTCATCAGTCTTCTTTGCATCTACGATATCTATTGCATCGTAAAAAACACCAAAAGCAACTGATTTTTTACCATCCCACATCATCATATTGACGAAACGTGTCACCAATTGATCGTTAAATCTTGGATCTGGTAAAAGTGGTCTTTTCTTTGCCTGTCTTTTTCTCATTACTTCCTTTTAAACAAGTTTAATTAATTCTTAGGGCGTTTTGCACCATATTTAGATCTACGTTGTGTTCTACCGGCCACACCTGCTGTGTCCAATGCACCACGTACAATATGATACCTTACTCCTGGTAAATCTTTAACTCTTCCGCCTCTTACTAATACTATCGAGTGCTCTTGAAGATTGTGACCCTCTCCCGGAATGTAAGCATTTACTTCCTTACCGTTAGTTAACCTAACCCTTGCTACTTTTCTCATAGCTGAATTTGGTTTCTTTGGCGTGGTAGTATAAACACGTGTACAAACACCCCTTCTTTGAGGACACGAATCCAAAGCAGCCGATTTACTCTTCTTAGTAATCGTCTCTCTTCCTATTCGTACTAATTGTGATATTGTTGGCATACTATAATAATATATAAAATTACCCCTACTTTAAGGGTCGGCAAATGTAGTAATATTTCACTAACTTTCAAACCAAGTTGTATTTATTTTCATTTTTTTTTAATTCAACAAAAATTAACATGTATTAACGATTGTTAATTTACCCTTAAAAATATTGCAAATAATATATAAACCCAGATAGGATTAAAATTGAATAAATAGCAGCTTTTTCTGATATATTCGACAGAATTGCGAATATGATAAAAAAATACCTGTCGAATTATATAACTTTAAATATGGATCGTGTTTTATCTGTAACTTCTGATTTTATAACATCTTCTTAAAGTTTTATTAAAATTCTCTTGCTTTATTAACACATTATTGTGATGTTTGCTGCTAGCTAATTCAAATAATTTAAAAATGAGAACAAAACTAAATGGATTGTTAACGCTACTACTAGCGTTAGTTGTGCATATTTCTTTTGCACAACAAAAAACAGTATCCGGTACGGTTACTGATCAGGCAGGGCTTCCTTTGCCCGGAGTTAACATTGTAGTCGAGGGTACCACAACCGGTACACAATCAGATTTTGATGGTAACTTTAGTATTTCGGCCTCTCAAGGTCAAACATTATTATTTACCTACATTGGACAAAAAGCAGTTCGCCAAGCAGTTGGCGCATCAAGCACTGTTAATGTAGTAATGCAAGAAGATGCTCAGGCATTGGAGGAAGTTGTTGTTACTGCACAAGGTATTAAAAAGGAAAAACAAGCCTTAGGATATGCCGTGGCAGAAGTTGACAAAGAGCAACTTGAACAACGAGCAGAAGGTGACGTTGGTAGAATCTTAACAGGTAAGGCTTCTGGGGTAAACATTACATCTCAAAGTGGTCTTTCTGGTTCTGGTACTAGTATCGTAATTAGAGGATTAAGTAGTTTCAGTGGTAGTAACCAACCCCTATTTATTGTTGATGGTGTTCCTTTTGACAGTGGAACAAATGGACAGGCACGTAATGGTGATGACAATAGTTTTGTTGACGGTAACAACGGATCAAGTAGATTCTTGGACTTGGATCCTAACAACATCGCTAGTGTAAATGTATTAAAAGGTCTTGCTGCCGCAACATTATATGGTACAGCTGGTCGTAATGGTGTAATATTGATTACAACAAAAAACGGTGCGCCTGGAACAGGTGGTGTTAAAAAGAATGAAATTACAGTTAGTAGTTCTTTATTCTTTAATGAAATTGCATCCTTACCGGATTACCAAGATGAGTACGGTAATGGTTTCGATCAAGCTTTTGGTTGGTTCTTTAGTAACTGGGGACCAAGTTTTAATGAAGGTGGTATTTCCGGATGGGGAAATCAATCTGCGATAGATGAAAACGGAACTTTAGCACATCCATATTCTACGTCAACCTCTGCAATTCAAGCAGCTTTTCCTGAATTACAAGGAGCGCGTTATGATTGGAAACCTTATAACAGTGTTGAGAAATTCTTTAGAACTGGGGTTGTAAAGTCAAATTCTGTAAACTTTAATGGTTCATCAGATGATAGCAAAATTTCATATAATGCCAATTTTGGTCATTTAGATGATGAAGGATTTACACCTGGTAACAACTTAAAAAGATATACTTTAGGTTTAGGAGGTAGAGCTATTCTATCTAATAAATTTACTGTTTCTGGTACTATGAACTTTTCTAACACTAACTTTAAATCGCCTCCGGTTGCTGCAAGTACTGGTAACAGCGTATTTGGTGATGGTTCATCTATTTTTGCAAACTTATGGTATACACCGCGAAGTATTGATATTCAAGGCTTACCTTTTGAGAGCCCTGTAGATGGTAGTAGTGTATATTACAGACAGAACAACAGTATCCAACATCCATTATGGACCGTTGCAAATGCAGTAACTCAACAAGTAACAAATCGTGTATTTGGTAATGCTGCTTTAGCATATGACATTAATGACAACTTAAATCTTATTTATAGATTTGGTTTAGATGTATATTCTGAAAACAATATCAATTCTCAGAATAAAGGTGGTGTAGGCGGTAGTGTTGCTACACAGAGTGGTATATTACAAACTTGGAACAATACGAACACCATACTAGACCACAACCTTATTCTGACCGGGCAATATGAACTTTCAGAAAAAGTAGGTTTTTCCTTTAACACAGGTGCAACCTCAAGAAGGGAAGTATTTGACCAAAATGGAGTTGCTAGTTCTGGACAAAATGTATTCGGAGTATTAAGACACTTTAACTTCGGTCTACAAGATGAAATTCAATTTTCTACGGAAAGAAATATAGTTGGTTTATACGGTCAATTAGATTTTGATTATGATAGAATGGTATACTTAACACTTTCTGGTAGAAATGATTATGTTTCAAACCTTTCAAGCGAAAATAACTCAATCTTTTATCCAAGTGCAAGTGTATCAATCATACCAACGAAGATATTTCCAGGCTTACAAAGTCAAAACGGAATTAATTATATTAAATTAAGAGCTGGATATGGTACATCAGCAAACTTTCCTACGGAATATCCTGTAGCCTCTACTCTAGATCTAGATACTCAATTTTTTCAAGATGGATCAGGTCAAGATGTAGTTGCTAATACTAGTGCAGATGACTTAGGTAATCCATTGTTAAAACCAGAATTACTATCTGAAATCGAAGTAGGTATAGAATCTAGATTTTTTAATAACAGATTATCTTTAGATGTTTCCTATTACGACAGAACAACAACAGATTTGATTATTAATAGACCTTTAGATCCGTCAACCGGTTTTACAGATACACAGACTAACATTGGAGAAATAAAATCCAATGGTGTTGAATTGGATGCAAACCTTGCACTTTTTAGATCAGAACAAGAGGGAGGATTCAATTGGAATATAAATGCCAATTGGACCACCAATGACTCTGAAGTAACAGACTTAGGAACTGACACCGATATTGTTGTATATTCTGGATTTACGAATAGAGGAAACGCAGCAATCGTTGGAGAGCAATTAGGTGTAATCGTTGGTAGTAGAATTCAACGTTCTGAAAGCGGAGAATTTTTAATCAATGATGCTGGTAATTATGTTGAAGAAGAAGGAACTTTTGTAATAGGAAACCCTAATGCAGATTGGTCTTTAAACATTAGTAATTCAATGCAATTCAAAAACTTTTCATTTAATTTCTTATTAAATTACACACAAGGTGGTGATATATATAGTAGAACTGTTTCTACCCTATTAGGACGTGGTTTGACTACGGATACCGTAGATCGTGAAAACACTTTCATTTTACCAGGTGTACTAGCAGACGGTAGTGCCAACACACAACAAATCAACAACTCTACCTTCTATTTTGATAACATTTTATTTGGTCCAGATGAATTAGGTATCTATGATGCCTCAGTAATTAGATTACAAGAGGTATCATTAGGATATTCTTTACCTTCTAAATTTTTGGATAAAACTCCATTTGGAAGTCTAAGCTTTACACTTTCTGGGTTTAACTTATGGTATAATGCCATTAACATTCCAGACGGAACTAATTTCGACCCTAACGTAGCAGGTGTTGGTGTTGGTAACGGTACTGGATTTGACTACCTGAACGGTCCTAGTTCTAAAAGATATGGATTTAGTGTTAAAGCAACATTTTAATTAAAAAAAATTATTGATGATGAAAAAAATAATTAAATACATCGCTGTTGTTTTTGCCACTGGAGCACTATTTAACTCCTGTGAAACAACAGAACTGGGTTTGACAGAAAATCCAAACGCACTGATCCCAAATCAGGCAGATCCCGACTTTTATTTGAACGCTGCTCAGCAAAGATTTGCAGAAGTAGTTGAAGAATTAGGTGAGGATGGCTCAGAAGTTGTTAGAATGGAGCAAATGGGTACTAGAATTTACCAAAGTGCTTATTCTCCGTCAAATTTTGATACCGCTTGGGAAAGAGCATATCAAGAAACAATTAAAAACATTCGAGACATGAATGTTTTGGCCGAAGAGGCAGAATTATTCTATCATATAGGTATGGGACAGCTAATGGAAGCATACACCATGACACTTCTTGTTGATTATTTTGGTGATGTTCCTTACTCAGAGGCATTTCAAGCTCCAGACATACTAAATCCAAAACTAGATCCGGGTGCAGATATTTATTCTGCTTCTTTAACTCTTTTGGATGAAGCTATTGCCAATTTCGGAAGAACGTCTACGTCAGATCCAGCAATTGATTTTTACTATGATGGAGATGCAACTGCATGGATCAAGGCTTGTAATACCCTTAAATTACGTATATATCTAAATCTTGGGAATACTGCAGCTTTTAACAGTATTATTTCCTCTGGAAATTATATTCAAGATGCTTCAGAAGATTTTCAATTTACTTGGGGAACTAACGCTGTTCAGCCAGATACACGTCATCCTGGTTACGGTCAGAATTATACAGATCAAGGTGCTGGTGATTATCAGTCTATTTGGTTGATGGATATTATGCAGAACTCTAATGACCCTAGAATTAGATTCTATTTTTATAGACAAAATGCAACCGTACCAGGTGCTCCTGGAGTTGCACCAAACGAAGAAACTATAGCTTGTTCATTAACTACAGCACCTGCACATTATATTGCCGGTGGTTATGCTTACTGTTCACTTCCTAACGGATATTGGGGTAGAAATCACGGTGACGATGCAGGTGGACCTCCAGATGGTCTTTTGAAAACAGCTCCGGGAGTATATCCAGACGCTGGTCAATATGATGACGACAGCTTTGGAGAAATTTCACTTGGTTCAGGTGGTGGAGGTGCAGGTATTACACCTATGCTATTATCTTCTACAGTAGATTTCTGGAGAGCAGAAGTATTAGCAAATACTGATATCGAATCAGCAAAACCATTCTTGATTTCAGGAGTACAAAAGTCTATTGACAAAGTAAGCACTTTTGGTTCACTTGATCCAAATGCTGACTTATCAGTAGGACCTACCGCAGCAGATATTTCAACTTTTGTTCTCTTAGTCGGTACTGAGTTTGATGACGCTGAAAGTGAAGAAGAAAAGTGGAACGTAATAGCTGATCAATTCCTTATATCCTTAAAAGGTAATGGACATGATGGGTTTAATTTTTACAGAAGAACTGGATATCCAACGGATTTAGAACCAAATTTAGAGCCGGATCCAGGAGCTTTTATTAGATCTTTCTTCTACCCTGCAAGTGCTGCGAGTGCTAATCAATTTATAGTTCAAAAGCCAGGTGTTGCCGAACAAGTATTTTGGGATACAAATCCAGCATTTCCAACTTTTCCAGTTGCTAACTAATTCTAAAATTCGAGATAATGAAAAAAATAAATTTATATACAATAGCTATAACCTGTTTGGCACTTGCAGTTTCTTGTGAGAGTGATAACAAGGTGATAGATGACGTGTTAGAAACCTTTACCTCTGGAGCCGTGCTTCGGACTATAGATTCTGATGGTTCCTTTGACATGTTTAGAACAGAAAACACGTTTTCTGTAAATATTGAGGAGCAGGATGAAAATAACGGTGAACTGATCGATAGAGTAGACATAACGGTAGACTTCGTTGATAACAACAAGGAATTAGCAGACGACACCACGTTAGGTGTTGCATTTGCCACTTTAGCGGCAAGCGATTTCACTATTAATGATAGAGGTTTGCCAGCAGCTGATTTTGCATATACTATGGAGGAAGCTTTAGCTACATTGGGCGTTGATATTGAATCCGTTTTACCTGGAGATAATATTGCAATTAATTTAGAATTGTTTTTCACGGATGGCAGGTCTTTTAAAGCTGCTGATGCAGCAGGAACTGTAACCGGTGGATCCTTCTTCTCTTCTCCGTTCGCATATTCTTTGCTTATAGATGATGGTATCGAGTTTGATTATGAGGTTAACACTTCCGATGAAATTGATCTTTCTGAAGGTGCTATTAACGAAGATTACGAAGTTTCTATTTCAATAGATGATGACAGTGAAGGTAGTTTACTACAAACATTGAACATCTACCGTACTCTTAGAGATTTAACAATTGGTGAAGATGGTACTAACTTAACTGAGGCAGAGGCTTTATTCGATACTTTCGAAATTGCTGATTTAACCTTAGAAGAAGGAGCTAGAACTTTAGAACTAGATTATACTATTGCTGAATTATTAGGTGACAATGTTGCTCTTACCGATTTATCTGTTGGAGATGACATACAATTGCGCTATGAAATTATTACTACTGATGGTAGAATAGTTACTACAGATGAAAATGACACTGAGTATTTTTACTCTATTGTTACATCTGAATGTGTTCAATTAAATGCCGATGCACCATTTGCCGGAGAGTACACTATTAACATGACCGATTTATATGGTGATGGTTGGGATGGAGCTTTCTTATCAGTAACTATAAATGATGGGGAAACCCAAACATTTACAGTTGAAACTGGTGATTCAGCTACTGGTACTTTCACAGTACCTACAGGTGCTACATCATTAGTAGTAACCTATACAAACGGTGCTTGGGAAGATGAGCATGTCTATGAAATAATAGATCCTAATGGACAAAAGGCAGCCATTGGTGGTCCATTCCCTAGAGATAATGCAGCACCAGCTGTAGCAAGGGAAGTAGAATTAAAGGTTTGCGAATAACTAACGTTTAATTTTTATTGAATTCAAAAGGCCACTGTATAGTGGCCTTTTTTATTTATATTAGTAGGTCAATAATTGATAATATAATGAACATAAAACATATTCTTTTTTTAACTCTTATCATATTTTGGTCATGTACTAATGACAAGAATGTTGTGCCAATTGAAGAGGAAATTTTAGACATAGAAAAAGTTGAAGAAGAAGAAGAAGAAGAAGAAGAAGAAATTGTCGATACCGATAATCCTAACCCGATAGGTGATTCTGCGGGTACGGTAGATTTTTTTAATAAAGATTTAGTCGACGAAAACTACATACTAGTAAATGATGCAGGAAATAATTTTGTTTTTTTGATGGATAAAAACGCAAATGTATTGCATCAATGGAATTTAAATGGTGGAGACCTGGGTAATGACTGCGAACTTTTACCAAATGGCAAATTGTTAACCATGGTTGAATCTGACGACCCAAAAATACTTTTAGGTGGATTTGGTGGCAAAATTGAACTTATACAGAAAAATGGTACTGTTGACTGGAGTTTCATTCACTCAACAGATGATTATATTTTACATCACGATGCTGAAATGCTTCCAAACGGAAATGTTTTAATTCAAACCTGGGAAAAAAAATCAAAGGAAGAATCTACAGAATTCGGATATCAAATGGATATAACATTATATCCAGACGGTATCATAGAGGTAAATCCAAATACAAATGAAATAATATGGGAATGGCATATGTGGGATCATTTAATACAAGATTTCGATGATACGAAAGAAAATTATGGAGCAGTAAATGAAAATCCACAATTAATTGACATCAACTACACACAGCTTGAAAGTGGAGACATTTCACACGCAAATGGTATATCATACGACCCTAACAAAGATATCATTTACTTAAGCGTAAATTTTTATAGTGAGGTTTGGGTTATAGATCATAGCACTACTACCCTTGAAGCATCTTCAAATAGTGGCGGGGCATACAATAAAGGGGGAGATTTAATCTACAGATTTGGAAACCCTACAGCTTACAAAAATCTAATTGGAGAAAGGTTATTTAATAATAATCATTTTCCTAATTTATTAGATGGCGAGGATGAAGGAAAAATGCTTATCTACTCTAATGGCGCCGAACTAAATCAATCTACAGTCTACGAAATAAGATTACCAAATGAATTTACTTTAGAACCTAATACAAATAATGAACCTGAAATTATTTGGCAATTTACTGACCCTGAATTATACTCACCAAAGGTATCTGGTGCAGTAAAATTACCCAATGGAAATGTTTTAATTTCTGAAGGAGATTTTGGACTTTGGGAAGTTACCCAAACCAAAGAAGTAGTTTGGAAGATGCAGGGAGATGGATTTTATTGGAGAGCTTATAGTTTCAGCATAGATGATCCTGCAATTTTAGATCTACTACAATAATTATATCTAAAATATATTTTGATAAATAATTGACTTAAATATTATATACTTTATAATATTCCATCCTATTAATTAGTAAAAAATCATAAAAAAGTTCCCAACTTATAAGTAAATTTCATGAACCAATATCAATGACAATGAAGAATTTTTTTTTAACGATTACTGTATTATTATTTTGTCAAATTTGTCAATCGCAAAATTTAAGTACAGCCCCAACCTCGGAAGCTGATATGTTTAGCAATGCCAGAGGTGGTAGTCCTATGTTAAATTTGGTAATGATGGATCTAAGAAATAATCAACAACAAAAAGATCTGGGCGAAGTCGTAGGATCCCCGTACTCGACTCCAAATTTTATAAAAAGCTCATTGTATTACGGTGAAGAATCTCAAGGCCAGTATTATGTTCGATATAATGCCCTAAACAGTATAATAGAAATTAAAAAAACTTCATCTGCCGAAGAAGAGCCAAAACAACTTTATGCAGATAAAGAAGTAAGAGTAAAATACTTAAATAAAGAATTACGTTTCACCACTTACATAGATAAAAAAAATGAAACTAAGAACGGTTATCTTTCTCTTATTTATGACGGAAAAAAATACAAGCTTTATCACAGGTTAGCCGTTAAATACGCTGAAGGAAAAGCTGCAGCCAATTCTATGGTATCAGATATACCAAGTAGATTTGCTCACTTTGAAGAATATTACTTTCAACAAGAAGGTGTTAATAGAATAGATTTCCTTCCGTCACAAAATGGTAAATTCTTAAAACAATTTGAAAAAGAAGTACGAGAGCAACTTAAAACTTTCATTCAGGAAAAAAACATTAACTTAGGTAACGAAGATGATTTAACTCAAACTTTTGAATTCTTAAATACTCTATAGTTATGAAAAAAATTATTCTATTTCAACTTTTAATACTTTTTGGCGTATTTATAGGTAGTGCACAAGTATTTGGTGAGGCACCGGGAGCCGGAACTTCAGCAGAAAGCAACATTTATTCTAATTTTCAAAAGAAAACTCCGATGATGCAAGAATTGTTTCAGAAGATTAGAAATAGTAGTTCTGAAATAAAATATGATTTAGGAGAAACAATTGGATCGCCATTTGAAAATAAAGAGTATAAAAATGCAAAAGTTCTTTATGATGGAGAGTTCTTAGGTGATTTTTATTATCGGTTCAATGCCTATAATCAAGAAATTGAATTAAAAAAAACAGACTTATCTGAAGAAAAAATACAAGCGCTAATAAAACACCCAAAAGTAACATTAGCCGCCAATGATGAAAGTTACGTTTATAGATTTATGCAAACGCAGAACAAAAAAACTGAAGAAGGTTACTTAAAATTATTTTACGAAGGTGATACCTATAAATTATACGAAAGGTATTTTGTAAAATTTAAAGAGGGTAAACCGGCAGAAAATTCTATGGTTACGGCGATTTCAAGTAAATTTTCAGGTTATACCGAATATTATTATGGAAAAAGCGATAATAATATCATTAGCGAAATTCCTACGAAGCAATCTAAATTTTTAAAAATATTACCTAAAAAACAAACTGATAACATTAAAGATTACATTGAATCAAATGATATTGATTTAACCAATAAGAATGACTTATCAGTTATATTTAATTTAATGGAAGAATAAATCTTGTTTAATAATCTTAATATTTAAAACCGCCCAACAAATGTTGGGCGGTTTTTATTTACCTTTACCCCATGCAAAAAACCACTCAAATTTATGGCTTAAGAGCCATTATAGAAGCTGTCAATTCAAATGAGGAGATAGATAAGGTATTTCTACAAAAAGGTCTTAAAGGAGATCTTATGAAGGAACTGGAAAGTTTGTTGCGTCGTAATGAGATCAATATGGTCTATGTACCTATTGAAAAATTAAATAGGCTTACCAAAAGTAACCATCAAGGTGCTGTTGCCAACATCTCCCCTATCGAATTTCACACACTTGAAGATTTAGTTGAGAAAGCGAATGAAAAAGAAGGTCCGGCTTTATTCTTATTACTTGATCAATTATCTGATGTACGTAATTTTGGGGCTATCATTAGAACTGCCGAATGTACTGGTGTCGATGGTATCATTGTTCAAAAAAAAGGTGCCGCCCCTGTAACGGCAGATACCATTAAAACTTCAGCTGGTGCCGCATATAGAGTGCCGATTGCAAAGGTTGATCATTTAAAAGATGCCGTTTTCTATTTACAGGCATCGGGTATTAAAATTGTATCGGCTACTGAAAAAACAGATGATTCTGTGTATGATGTACCCTTTACCGATTCTATTGCAATTGTAATGGGGGCTGAAGATCGTGGTATTACACCTTCTATTTTGAAAGCTTCTGATTATAGAGCGAAATTACCGCTACTTGGAGAAATAGAATCATTGAACGTATCGGTTGCTTGTGCTGTATTCTTATACGAAGCAGTTCGCCAACGTTTGTAATTCAACATTACATTTTAGATTCATTTTCAGAATTTTCTTTAAAGATGTAGTTAATTTTTAAACTATTATCTTCATCGATATCTTGCTCCGTGGATAATTCCCTAAAGTTTCCGTTTTCGTCAAAGTGTCTCAGAAAAAGGTCATCATCCTCATTAAAACCTTCTTTTTCCCATTCATATTTCTTCGTTGGTGGTATGCGTGCTTTTACAATCTTAGCTAAAAACAATCCGGTTAAGAAGCCACCTAAATGTCCTTCCCACGACATTCCTTCTTTTACAGGGAATATATACCAGAGCATGCTACCGTATATAAAAACAACAATCAGTGACAAGGCTACCAATCTAAAGTAAGAGCTAAATATCCCCTTGAAAAAAATAAAGCTTGCTAGAACATAAATGAGTCCGCTTGCACCAATGTGGTAAGATGTACGACCAATCATCCATGTTAAAAATCCTGATAACAGTATTCCATATAAAACCACCTTCCACGCAACATCTCTATAAAAATACCACAAGGCGGCGAGTAGAATTGCTAAAGAGATCGCATTGTTATATAAGTGCTCTAATGATCCATGAATGAACGGACTCAATACAACCCCACGTAAGCCAAGCGCCGTTCTGGGCATTACTCCCATCTCGTTAAAATTGACACCCATAGCTATTTCTAGCCAATACACGCCCCATATCAAAATCATTGCTAATAATGGAATAGCAATTACTTTGTTAGAAAATTTATAATGTGCCATTTCAGACATGCGTTCGATTTTGTTTTTGAATAACAATTATACTACCAACGTTTACAAATTGGTCATATTGTCATTCTAAACCTTACTTAACAATCAATTGGCACACTACTTTTTTATTCTCATTTAAGTTTAGTATACTTTTGTCCTATGAACGAACCTTTAGCAGAACGCGTACGCCCTAAAACATTAGATGAGTATATTAGCCAACACCATTTGGTGGGTGAAAAGGGCTCATTAACGCATCAAATTAAAAGGGGCATTATTCCTTCTTTAATACTTTGGGGACCTCCAGGTACAGGAAAAACCACTTTAGCTAACATTATTGCCGAGCAAAGCAAAAGACCTTTTTATATTTTAAGTGCTATTAATAGTGGTGTTAAAGATATAAGAGACGTCATCGATAAAGCAAAACAAGCTGGTGGATTATTCACTGCCAAAAATCCCATTTTATTTATTGATGAAATTCACCGTTTCAGTAAATCTCAACAAGATTCTCTTTTGGCTGCGGTTGAAAAAGGGTGGGTGACGTTAATTGGTGCCACCACAGAAAACCCAAGTTTTGAGGTTATACCCGCACTACTCTCTCGGTGTCAAGTTTATGTTTTAAATGCCTTCGGAAAAGAAGATTTAGAGAACCTCATAAAAAGGGCAATGGAGAAAGACACATTGCTTAAGTCTAAAATAATTGAACTTAAAGAAACGGAAGCTTTACTTCGTTTATCTGGCGGTGATGGCAGAAAATTACTTAATATTTTTGAGCTAGTCGTAAATTCCGAAGCAGGCGAAACTATCGTTATTACCAATGAATTGGTGTTATCTAAAGTTCAGAAGAATACGGTGTTGTATGATAAAACAGGCGAGCAACATTATGATATTATATCGGCTTTTATAAAATCTATTAGAGGTAGCGACCCTAACGGAGCCGTATATTGGTTGGCACGAATGATCGAAGGTGGTGAAGATGTAAAATTCATTGCCCGTAGAATGCTTATTTCTGCATCTGAAGATATCGGTTTGGCAAACCCGACAGCTTTGGTAATGGCAAATACTACTTTTCAAGCGGTTACCGCTATTGGTTACCCCGAAGCGCGAATAGTGTTAAGTCAATGTGCAATTTACCTTGCAACCTCTGCAAAAAGTAACGCAAGTTATATGGCAATCGGTAAAGCGCAACAAGCTGTAAAACAAACCGGAAACCTTACCGTACCATTACCTTTACGAAATGCACCTACTAAACTAATGAAGGATCTGGGATACGGACAAGAATATAAATATGCCCATGATTATCAGAACAACTTTGTAGATGCCGAATTTTTACCCGATGAAATAAAAGGAACTGCATTTTATAAACCTGGCAATAATGCCAGAGAAAAAGCCCTTAGCGATTTTCTAAAAAACAGGTGGAAAGCAAAATATGATTTTTAGAATTTGATATTTAGTTCTTCTTGAACCAATTTATCATTCTCATAATATTCAAAGACCCAGTTACCATCTTTTTGGTACACCATACCATTTTTGGTATCGGTTGTAGCCATAAAGACATTGTCAGCTGAGCTTTTTAATAAATTCATTCTAACCTTAGGCGAACTATCTACCAACTGAAATCCATTATCAGTTGCTTGCGCATACCAAATGTCTTTTGTACTTGGCTTTTTAGGCTCTAAACTTTTAAACGCAGGTTTTTCGATTTCTGTTTTCTTAATATTCGATTCAACCGGGGTATTGTCTTTATAATACTGCGTTTTCTCCGTTTCTTCAGAAATTATGGTTGGCTCTCTTTTTACATTTACTTCTTCCGTTGCCTTTTCTGCTTGTAGAATTTTATCGGCTTTTGACACATCAAGCTTTTTAACGTCATTTCTAAAATTAACGGTAACGGCTTCACTCTTTTCGTTTTTAGCTTTATAGCTATAACTCATATCATTAAATGAGCGCATAGACTCTCTAATTGTTTCATTATAGGCTGCCTTATATTCTTTCTCTTTACTCACACCCTGCATGGTACTGAAAACAATTTTATCATTACAATCTTTTAGGTTGATAATGGTCTTGGTAGAAAACATACTACTGTCATCTTGCAAATCAGCTATAATACCTAAGCATCTATTAAATTTTAAATCTTCTGGCAATTGATCATCATACACGGTATTAAATCCTTTTCCAGTAAAAAGATGCTTCACCAATGTACTAGTCTGATATTCGTTCATATTCTTGAATGCATCAAACTTTTTTGGAACGATGACATACTTGTAATCATCTAAATTAGTTTGGGCAAAAGTAGAATATCCTATAAATGTAAATAGAAGTGCGATAACTGTTTTCAAAACGTTGTAAATTTTAAATTCACGGTAATATATGAAAAAAGCATGCCAAAAAAATAAAAAGCTACGAAGAAGCTATGTTACTTATTGCGCCCCCACGATATAATGTTCAATCCGAATTGAAATGATACATAGTTACTTGCTGCGATATTATTATAAGACAGCAAGTTATCTGCCATCATGTATAAATTAACAGGACCGGCTTGTAAGTTCATTCCTAGACCTACATTAGTATAAGAAAATTTATCGACCGTATAAGTACCTTTAAGTGCCAAAATATTTCCTATTCTGCGAGTATAAAATCCGGTGAGTGCCATTTGCGGGCCTCTTGGCCGATTGATCATGTAAAGTTGACCGCCAATAGAGTTTCGATACTTGGTACGCAATTCGCCACCGCCAGAAGAACCGGCTGTACAATCGCAATTTTGCGACCCACCATTACCAACGGGCTCACCAAAATCGTTTCTTAATGATGCATACAGTTTTGTCGGTCTAAAAGAAATATAGCTATTCGTGTCGGTTTCAAAAGGCAATTCAGCTTCGACCTCATCTACCAGATCTTGCCAAAAATCTCTATCGAGGTTCGCGAAATTATTTAAGATATCTATTTCGATACCTTCAACTGTTGTGTTCCCTTTTAAGCTGTAACTTTTTGTATCTCCAGAATGATAGATAAATCCTAGGTCCAATAAACTACCCGTTACAGTAGTACGTTCAGATAAGTGATAGGTAAAACCAAGATCCAGACCTAAACCAAGATCACCACCAAAAAGCGCCCTACTCAGAATTTCATTTGCAATAGCATCATCATTATTGGCATTTCTTAAACTTCGAAGTCCAGATGTGCGTAAAAGTAAATCAGCATTCAGATTACTAGCGATGATGTTATTTTGACCTTCTACATTACGCAAATGCCCGTTATTATCAGAAGAACTATAATCTGCTATGGCTGAATATAATTTGGCTCTTGCACCAATAGTTAGATTTCGGTCAATTTTTTTGTTGACACCGAAATGAATAACATTCACCAAAGAGCCACGAACTTTTAAATCGCCCAAATCGTAACTTCTACCCAATTGATCTGCATTACCGTCATATAAAAGATATGCATAATCTTGCGGCCAGTAGCCTATATTATCAAACTCTATATACCCCCCAAAGGAGTAGAATATATTCGGATTCTCACTTCTGAATCCGCCACTTAAATATTCCATTTGAATATTAGCACTCAACTCATCTTTAGGTGTAAGCACATCTAAAGCCCGCTCCCTAAATTTTATATTAATATCTACCCCGTCATTGGCGAAAATATCATTAATAGATATAGCATTAGAACCACCATACCCAGAGATACCAGATAATAAAGGCACACCTGCATACCATTTAAAATCAGATTCTACACCGGGGTTTACAGAAAGAGATTGCGGTATTTCATTAAAATCATAAAGTATTTGCTTATTCTGAGCCTTAAGACCCAAAGTAAACAGCATACTAATAATAAAAAGGCAACGGAATAATCTCATCGCAATTCTAATGTGAATTTTGCGCTAGAACGAAGCACTATTGAAGGATCTACCAAATTAGACTCACTACTATTATCGCCAAGATTAATGGCTGTTAATCTAATTTTAGAAGTTATTTTTATAATATCGAGACTTTTACCTGTTGGTCCATAAGCCACATCTCGCATTAAGACCGACGTGGGTGCGGCATCCATACTAAAAACTTCGGTATCTAAAATATTCTCGGCCTCATCTAAAAATTCAAGCCTAATTTCTATTGGTTTGCTGGTCGTATTTTCTAACTCATAACTAATGACGCCAGATATAACTCTTTTGGTAAAAAAAGGCTCTTCAAAAGCATCAAAATTAAATTCTTGGGTGTAAAAACTTAGTCCCGATACCCTATTAATCAAACTCTCTTGAGCTTTAACGTAAAAAATACTGGTTTCTAAAGTTGGCGCAACCGCCAAAGCATCTATTTGGTCAAAATCTTGACTCTCAGAACAAGAAGTTACCAGTAGAAAACCGAACAATAATAAACATAGAATACGTACCCCTTTCATCGCCACTTTAGAATTTAAATGCAAAAGCATTAATCTATAGTAGTAGTAACTCTATAAAAGCGATTTTATTTCTTGTAAATCATAAATAATAGGTGCTACTGTATGGGTTTCTTCCTTGTGGGCATTAAAGTGTATGGTGTGTAGACCTACAGATTTGGCTCCCATGATATCTGCCTCTAAACTATCGCCGATCATTAATGACTTTTCAGGTAGTGCGCCAGCTCTACTCAATGCCAAGTTAAAAATTATCGGATTGGGTTTTTTCACGCCCGCCATCTCCGAGTCTATAATCTGATCAAAATAGTTATGAATACCAGAGTTTCTGAGTTTCTTGTCTTGAACTTCTTGAAAACCATTGGTAATAATATGGAGCTTGTATTTAGGCTGCAGATAATCTAAAACCTCGATAGTATTAGGAAAAAGGGTGTTAAATGAGGATAAGTGATTTATATATTCTTCGGATAACAGGTTTATTAAATCATCGGATGCAGGATACCCCATAGTATCAAAAACAGATTTTAACCGCTGATATCTTAACTCAATTTTTGTGATTTTTTCTTCACGAAACAATTTCCAGAATTTTAAATTGGCAGGCATATACACCTCTAAAAAATCAGGTAGCGCTATGTCTAATTTTTGATCATCAAATATTTTTTGAAAAGTAAGTGCCGAGTTTTTATCAAAATCCCACAGGGTATGATCCAAATCAAAAAATACATCGGTAACTTTATCTTTAAACATGTTGTTGCTTTATTATTTCAGTATATAAACCCATCCAATCTCGATCTTCGTTGTTGCCCAACACCTCGTTTGAAAACATCGCGATCAGGGTTCCATTCACCTTTTTAACCTCGTTCGTTATGAGCTGAATTTGACGAAAGACATCTTGATCTTTTTTAATTTTTGACAACGATATATCATGAATCGCAAACGGATGCACTTTTATAGGCTGCTTTACTTCTAACGGTATATCGTAAAATTGAAACGTAGTGCACGTGCCCGCTCTAAACCCAAGCTCAAAAGTATAGCCCATGGTATAATCATTGGTAAATTCTGCGGCAATAAGATTACGGTAGGTTTGTGGCACATCGACCCTATTATATCGCATTTTAGAATTGTTTACAGGTCTATTGATAACCACTTCTAAATTGGCTTTCTCTTTCTTTAAAAGCTCTAGATCAGAAAATGAACTATAGCTAGCTGCCAATGATACCGGCACATAATCTGCTACATATTTTATAAGCGACTTAAATTTAATACTGTTGGTAGATACATTTTTATCATACTTGGAGTAATCTGCAAACTGAAAGAAAAAATTACATTTTACATTGTAGTTTTTGTGCAGGGCAATTAATTCGGCATAATTATCATAAGGATCTTTCTGTCTATTTAAACCTACTGCTATTCTATCTACAACTCTTTTAAATTTGAATGTCCCTATATCCATCAGCATTCCTACCAAGCCGCGAACTACTCCTCTATTTGCATAGCAGTGAGACGTTGCTACATCAATTACCGATACAAAATCATATGTTTTACCCTTATGCTCTAAATCTGGAAAACGCTCTTTTAGCGCATCCAATAATTTAAGAGCCCAAATATCTACAACGGGTTTTTGAAGGAATCCGTTTTGGAAAGCGATACTATCTTTCGGAGAAAATCTACCGTGAATATCCTTTACATGCGGTAAGTACTCTTCATACCTTGAAAGAAGAAAAAAACTAGCGGCAAAAATATCAAACGGCAAATTACTACGCTCCCCTGCTTGAAAAAAGCAAGGTACATCTTCCCACACCGCAATATTTAATTCAATATCGTTAATGCCCTGCTCAAAAAGCAATTCGTTACTACGAACAAAAAATTCGTTCTGTAGTGGTTGTTTTGTATAGGTTATTTTTGGTCCGGTATGTTTTATAAACTCCTCTACCTTAGTGGTAAAATCAAGTTCTATACCCAATATATTCACGAAGATATGCCTCATGATATAGGTAAGACGTGGTGTGATTTTATGTGTATAAATCAATAACATCTATAGAATTTTTTCATCTGCAAAGCTATAGTAACTTTTTTGGGTAATGATCAAATGATCCAACACTTTAATATCTAAAGTTTCACTAGCAATTTTTATCTTTTGTGTAATCTGTTTGTCTGCAGCACTAGGTCTTAATGTACCAGATGGGTGATTATGGGCCAAAATAATTGCCACCGAACCAAGCTCTAACGCTTGTTTCATCACAATACGCACATCTACCAAAGTACCGGTAATACCACCTTTACTCAACTGTGCTTTATGTAGTACTTTGTTGGAGTTGTTAAGAAAGAGAATCCAGAATTCTTCATGTTCCAAGTCGCCCAACAGCGGTTGTAAAATCTCGTATACATCTTTACTACTTCCTATTTTTTCAATTTTGGCGGCATCTTCCCCCCTTCTTCTTCTACCTACTTCTAAAGCAGCTGCTATGCTTACTGCTTTTGCTTCGCCAATACCCTTAAAGGTCATTAACTGTTTTATAGAAAGTCGACCTAATTCGTTCAGGTTGTTATCTACAGATGCCAAAATACGTTTAGACAGTTCAACCGCACTTTCTGCTCTACTACCCGAACCTATTAAAATAGCAATCAATTCAGCATCAGATAATACCGAACGACCTTTGTGTACTAACTTTTCTCTTGGCTTATCATCATCTGACCAATTTTTAATAGATAACGAATTTGGTTTATCGTGCATTGGCTAAAGATACAGAACAAATTATTTTATGGTAAATTTATACATCAATTAAAAAACCAACCATGAAATCGATTTTAAACGAAGAGGCATACCAAGAAATTAAAGGTAGAATTGAGCAACTTTCAGAAACCTCTGAAAAAGGTTGGGGAAAAATGACCGTTGGGCAAATGGTTTGGCATTGCCAGTACCCCTTGAAATTAGCTATTAAGAATACACCCAATACTTCTAAAGGCAATTGGTTCGTAAAAACGTTCTTTAAAAAGTCGTTATATAATGATAAACCATGGCGTAAAAATTTACCTACCGCACCTCAGCTAAAAACTAAAGAAGATAAAGTCTTTAGCACTGAACACGACACCCTAAAAACTTTGGTGAATGATTTTTATGCGGTTCGTGATCGCGAAGAATGGTATCCGCACCCTGCATTCGGACCGTTTACTAAAGAGCAATGGGGACAAATGCAATACAAACATTTAGATCATCATTTAAAGCAATTCGGCGTTTAGTTGGTTGTTGAAAAAAACAAATTTAAGTTCAAGTTCAAAATCAAGTTCAAGTTCAAGCTCCAAAATACTTAGTACTTTTTACTTAATACTTTGTACTCATTACGTAGTACTCTTAACTCTATTATCTATTTTCTCTAACCCAACTTTGTATCTAGTACTTTTTACTTAATACTTATTACTTTGTACTTAATACTGTACTTCCAACTTAACCCATCAACTCTTGAAATCTCTTCACATCGAATCCGCCATAATTACCTGAACTCATAAGTAACAATGTAGTATTATCGTAAGGCTGACTTTCCAAGTATTCATGAAAGGAAGCTGCATCGGTAAAAATCTTTAAGTCTTTTCTTTGAAAAGCTTCTGAAATTTGTTCGGGAGTAACGGCTTCTAACTTCTTAATTGCCACAGATTCTGGTAAGAAGAAAATAACTGCTTCATCAGCAGCATCTAAAGCACCTTTATATTCCTTTAAAAATTCCGGATTAAAACTGCTGTATGTATGCAACTCTAAACAGGCAATCAGTTTTCTATTTGGGTATTGCTCTTTCACAGCTTTTGTAGTAGCAGCAACTTTACTTGGGGAGTGCGCAAAATCTTTATAGGCGATACTTGAATTACCCTCTGCTATTTTCTCTAAACGTTTAGATGCTCCTTTAAATGTGGCAATAGCTTCATAGAAATCATCTTCATCAACACCCATGTTTTGGCAAATCCATTTTGCGCCTGCCAAATTACTTAGGTTATGTTTTCCGAATACTTCAATAGGCATCGGTCCCTCATTCGTTTCCAACAGCGTTTCTCCGTCTTCAACACTATATTCAGGTGTAGTATACGGTAATTTTCTAATGGCATTTATAGAGGCTTCAACGATTTCTTTTACGGTTTCGTCTTCTATATTATAAGTTATAGAACCACCGTTAACGATACTATCAACGAATATTTTAAACTGCTCTACGTAATTCTCAAAAGTCGGGAATACGTTAATATGATCCCAAGCTATACCGCTTAACAAGGCAATATTAGGTTGGTATAAATGAAATTTAGGTCTGCGGTCTATCGGTGACGATAAGTACTCATCGCCTTCTAGCACGATAAAATCATTATCCTCGGTAAGGTGCACCATTCTATCAAAACCGTCTAATTGTGCACCTACCATATAATCAACCTCTATATCATGAAAGTTAAGCACATGAAGTATCATTGAAGTAATGGTTGTTTTACCATGGCTACCACCAATAACTACACGGGTTTTATTTTTAGATTGCTCATATAAAAACTCAGGATAAGAATAGATTGTAATCCCTAGTTCTTGCGCCTTCAACAATTCTGGATTATCTGCTTTGGCGTGCATACCTAATACAATAGCATCTAGATCACTAGTAATTTTATCAGAAAACCAGCCAAACTCTTCGGGTAGTAATCCTTTTGCTGCTAATCTAGACTTAGAAGGTTCAAAAATGACATCGTCACTACCAGTAATAACATATCCTTTGTATTCTAGAGCCAACGCTAAATTGTGCATGGCACTTCCTCCTATTGCTATAAAATGTATTTGCATTCCTAAAATTTAGGTGGCAAAGATACGTATTGTGCAAGTATTATTATGGAATTCCTACAAAACTAGAACCTAGTAAATTCCCATAAAAAAGGTAATATCATCGACGAAATACGTTAATTTTTAACACTCTCCATCACATTTAATAGTATTCACCCTACATAATGATACTTTCACAACATATAATTTCCTACAAATATTAAGGGAAATACCTTTATTCCCTATTCATATATTCAACAACCAACCCCCTATTAATGAATAAATTAAAACTTAAGTTCTTTGCCGTTGTGCTTTTTTTACTCGGTTTTTCAAACTTAGCCGAAGCACAATGCGCAGGTAATGATGCTAACATTATAGTCTGTGAAAAAGATGCAGATGATGCTAATCGTAATTTTGCATTATTCCCACGCTTAAATGGCACACCTACTGCTGGTGGATCATGGTCAACCACGAACCCAGAAAATTTCTACGCATTAAACCAAAGTACCGGTATTGTAGATTTATGGCGTATTAATAACTATGGTACGCACTCTTTTGTATACACAAACACCGATTGTAACGAAACTGCTACCGTAAACATAACTTTAGGTGGTTACCCCGGTGAAGATAATATTGATGGTAGCGCAAATGCCTGCGGAGATGACCCTAACGTCAACCTACATGGTTTTCTAGGGAGTAATGTAGATGGAAAAGTTCAAGATTTCAATGGACTTTGGGAAGAAGACTCAAGTACCTTTACCGGTCAATTAAATGATAATTTTTTTAATGCCCTACAAGCAGGACCCGGTATATATACTTTTACGTACACCGTACCTGATGTAGATACTTGTTCAGGTAGGACTTCTACAGTAATTTTAGAGGTGCACCCACCGCCAAACGCAGGTAGGGCTCCCGCACTGATCTTTTGTGCTGGCGATGATTTATCGGGCTATACTGCATTTGACCTTAGTGAACAATTGCAAGGTGAAGACCCCAATGGAACTTGGACAGAAAATGGAACGAACCAATTAAGCGACCTCAACGATTCGGTCATTAACATTCAAGAAATGTATGACAATTTCGGGTATGCAGATTTCACCTTTAATTATACCGTTTTCCCTAGTCACCCAGTTTGTGAAAAAAGAATTTCTGAAGTAAGCATACGAATATTGCCTATACTAAATGGAACAATTGACACCGTTGATATCTGTGTTGGGTCAGCATATGTAGTTGATATAGATTATGACGATACTCTTTTGCATAATGGCCAATTTATAGTACAATATCTTGTCAATAATTCTTTAGATGAAGCACCAACGACATTAAATGACGGAAATGGAAGCTTTGTAATTGACCAAGGTTTGGTACCCTTAAATGAAGAAGTAACCTTAGAAGTAATTGGGATAAGAAGCGTTACCCCACCACGAGATGTTTGCCCTAGAGTTGTTGTACCGCCTACCACCTTTTTGGTAACCAGTTCAGATATTACTGCGCAAGATATATGTATACAGACAGCAAATACGATTCAAATCATTGATATTCTTGATGTGGATGGAAATTTCGCCACTGGCAATTTTTCAATGACCTATACGTTAAGAAATCCTGATGGCAGTATTATACATTCAGATTTGCTCGAGCTTGAATTTACCAATGGTAATGCTTCGTTTATAATACCTTCAAGTAATTTTAATTCAGATGGCGAATACAACATTAGAACAACACTAACAGGTATTTATGCCACAAGCTGTCCATTAGCAGATTCTTTTACGGTAACCCCGTTACCGGAAGCTATTCAGTTAGATTTGATTATAGACAACAATTGCGATGCCACACAGATAGATGTGCTTGTTGATGCACCTATACTGCCAGATGGCACCTATACTATTACTTATGATGTTACTGAATTAGGTTCTAATACCGTGCTTACCACCAATACTATAAATTTTACAGGCGGTACAGCGGAAAATCAAATAGATGTAGATGCTTTACCTATAGGTAATTATACCGCTAGTGTTCGAAGCATTCAAAATGATACCACACCCTGCCGATTAGATTTTGAGTTTGAAGAGAGCGAAAATTTCTCAAGAGGCGGAGTGCCAGAAGCTCCTGTAGCCGATGCCGACCAAACCTTTTGTTTGAGTGATTTTAGTGAAGCACCCACATTGATGGATATTAATGTTACCGCAGAAGGCGATATCTTATTTTACGATACTGATACAGACACTAATATTCTACCGATTTCTACTGTTCTGATAGACGGTGAAGATTATTTTGTAACCAATAGCGACCCACTTACCAATTGCGAAGGTACTGAACGTGTTCAAATAACGGTCAATTTTAGTAATCCTGATGCGCCTACAAGTGATAATAGTACTCCGTTATTCTGTGCAGAAACGAATCCGACATTGTCGAATATTAGTGTAAATACAATTGCAGGCAGTTCGGTTTCATGGTTTAGTGCACTCTCTGGCGGTACTGCTTTAGACAATGCTACAATTCTAGTAGATGGTCAAACTTATTTTGCTGCTACAAATAATGGAGGTTGTACAAGCACTGAACGATTAGAAATTACGCCGACCGTAATTACTGTGGCACCATCAGCGTTATCTTCAGATATGTTGTCGGTTTGTGGTTTAGATGACCCTACGGTTGTAGCATTAAGAGCATTAGAAAACGAAACAGATAATGAAGTATTCTGGTTTACAACAGAAACTGGCGGCACAGCGCTTACAGATGATATCCCTTTAGTTACAGATACTACGTATTATGCTGAAAATTATAATTCCGTTACCGGATGTTCTTCTGCAACACGTGTTCCTGTAACTGTAGATTTCAGCAATTGTGATCCCGAAAATTATGACTTTTTCATACCCGACGGGTTCTCACCAAATGCCGATGGCAGAAACGATACATTTTTCATTCCTAATATAGAAACCATATTCCCAAATTTCACTTTAGAGATTTTGAACAGATACGGCACAACTTTATTTACAGGTGACAAAACCAACCCCGCTTGGGACGGTAGAAAAGGATCATCTACGGCACCAAACGGAGTCTACTTCTATATTATCAATTATAACAAAGGCAATTCAGAACCTATTCAAGGTCGCTTATACTTAAACAGATAACCCATGCACAAGAAATTAACAAACACACCTTGGGGTATTTGCATAGTTATGCTTTTGTTCCTTTTAAAAACACAGGCACAGCAAGACCCGCAGTATACGCAGTATATGTATAACATGAATGTGGTCAACCCTGCTTACACAACCAATGAACCTGGCATGCTTAATTTTGGTACGCTATACAGAACCCAATGGGAAAATGCCGTGGGTGCACCAAAAACGCTGACCTTTTTCGCCCATACTCCGTTATCAGAAAAAATTGAAATGGGGGCATCTATTATATCAGATGATATTGGCGATGGTTCGTTGAAAGAAAATAACATTTATGTCGATTTCGCCTATATACTTAAGCTAGATGAACAAAGTAATTTGAGTTTAGGTCTAAAAGGAGGTATCACCACGTTCGAGACTAATTTTAACGGATTCAGACTACCAGAGGTTCAAAATGACCCTGCTTTTAATGAAAATATGAATAACACCTTCCCAAATGTAGGTATTGGTGCATTTTATAATAGAGATAAATTTTACGCAGGTTTGTCCATTCCAAATTTATTGACTTCTAAACATTTAGAAAATAGAGATGGTCTAAACCGTATTGGGTCAGAAGCTATTCACCTTTTTGGTATGGCGGGTTATGTATTTGACATTAATCCTAACCTGAAACTAAAGCCGTCTGTATTAACCAAAATGGTATCGGGCGCACCAATTACTGCAGATGTCTCTTTCAACGCCTTATTCAACAATCGTTTTGAAGGTGGTGTCTCGTATAGGTTAGATGATTCTGTTAATGCAATGTTCAATATTGCGGTTATACCTTCTGTACGAATTGGGTATGCTTATGATTACACCTTGTCTAATTTAGGCGCATTCAACAATGGATCACATGAAATTTTCGTGCTGTTCAACCTAGACCTTTGGGGACTCAAAAAAGGCTATGATAAATCTCCTAGATTCTACTAAAATGAAAAACTTACATATTTATATCATCCTATTATTAGGCATTTTTCAATCTGCTTGGTCACAAGACTTAAAACGTGCCAACGACCTATTTGAAAAGAGATATTATGCAGATGCCATTGCTTTGTACGAAGCGGCATTACCTAGCAACAAAAGCAGTCTGGTCGTAAAAAACTTGGCAGACAGCTATTACCATACTTTTGATCTAAAAGCTTCGGCACGTTGGTATCGCTACCTTATTTCCAATTATGGCGATACGGTAGATGAGCAATATTATTTTAAGCTAAACCAGTCTTTAAAAGCCATTGGTGAATATGATGAAGCCGCACAGGTATTTTTTGATTATTACACCAAAGAAGGTAATACGGCGCTATTGCAACAATTGAAAGAAGAAAGTATATACCTAGAAAATGTAAAAGCAATTGGTGATCGTTTCGCAATTGCAAATAGTAACCTGAATACGACTACATCAGAATTTGGGGCAATGCAGGTTGGTGAGGCCATTTGGTACACCGCAGCACATAAAAAATCAGCTTCGAAAACATACCGGTGGAACAATCAGCAGTATCTAGATATTTACACACACCCAATAGATCAAGAACAACTGGGCGATAGTATTAGCGTTAGCTTATCAAATACTATTAATACAAAATTGCACGAAGGCTCTTTTACGGTTTCACCCAACGGAAACACCATGTACTTTACCCGTAACAACTATAACCATGGTAAGCGTAAAACCGATGATCAAAAGGTGTCTAATTTAAAGATTTACAGCGCTAGTTTAGTTGATGGCGAATGGAAGAATATTACCGAGCTCTCATTCAATAGCGACGATTATTCTAATGAGCACCCTGCTTTAAATGCTGATGGTACAAAATTATATTTTTCTTCGGATAGACCTGGCGGATTCGGTTCTTTTGACATTTATGAAACAAGCCTGCAAGCCGATAATACATTTAGCACTCCTGTTAATTTAGGTAGTGTAATTAATACAGACAAGAAGGAGCAATTCCCTTTTATATCTTCAAATAATTCTCTTTATTTCTCATCGAACGGACACCCAGGTTTCGGACTTTTAGATGTCTTTATTTCTAAAAATAAGAATGGCACTTTTCAGCATCCAGATAATTTAGGGTTACCAGTTAACAGTGGGTATGATGATTTCTCGTATGTATTAAATACTGATAATGCATCGGGTTATTTTGCAAGTAACAGACCATCTGGTAAGGGAAGTGATGATATATATAGCTTTAGCGTAACCAAAGAGTTATCAATTGAAGATTGTGAACAATTTATTACCGGTATTATAACAGATCGTACCACTACCCTACCATTAGCCTTTGCAAAAGTGACATTACTAAATGCAGAAAACGAGGTAATATCAACATGCATTACTAAAGAAAATGGCGTGTTTGACTTTGATATTGTCTGTGAAGCATCCTACGAAGTAAAAGCAGAAAAAGAAGGTTATGAAGGTAATGCCAAGAACATCCGCAGTACAAAAGAAAGAAATGCCGAACATGATGCTTCTATGGACCTATATTCCATCCTAGAAAAACAAAAAACAGCAGCACTTGCATTACAAGAAAAGCAAAAAGCCGAAAAGCTACGTACAGAACAGATAACTGCTAAAAAGTTAGAGGCAGCTAAAAAAGCGGCACTGTTAGCAGAAAAACAAGGTATTGAAGAAGCAGCACGTTTAACTCAACAGCGCATAGCCGAAAAAGCAAAGGCAGAAAAAGCATTGGCAAAGAAAGTTGAAGATGCCATACAGACCGAAAATGCACTTGTAAAAGAAGAAGATAGAACAGTAATACAGACCGAAGAAATACATTTCGATTATAGCCTTTGGTATCTAAGAAGAGAATCGCGCGAACGTTTACAGACCGTAATCGAAATCATGAAAAAGAACCCAGGTATGATTATAGAAATCGGCACACATACCGATATTAGGGGTAATAATGGCTACAACAAAAATTTATCGCAAAAACGAGCCGACTCGGCAAAGGAGTTTTTAGTTAAAAACGGAATAGCAACGGGCAGAATAATATCTAAAGGCTACGGTGAATCTAAACCTTTATTTGTTTGCGCTACAGAAGAAGCCTGTTCTGAGGAGGATCATGAGTGGAACAGACGCTGTGAGTTTGTAGTTGTCGGGTGGGATTATGTTGACTAACCGCATACCAAAAACCAAATTTAAAAGCGCACTTTAAGCACAACTACTTTACGTTTGCGATAGATTCGAGTATCTTTAGTTTAAAAATAAACAATCGATGAACTTGAATCTATCCAACATACCATCAAAAGAAATTATGCCCGGTTTACATGGCAAATTGGTACATTCTGAAAACATGAGTATGGCATTTTGGGATGTAGAAAAAGGCGCCATAGTACCCGAACATGATCACATGAACGAGCAGATAATGCATGTGATGGAGGGTGATTTTGAATTTACACTAGATGGCACTACCAAAGTATACAGCCCAGGCGATATCGTAATAATTGCCGCGCATAAAAAACACAGTGGTGTTGCCCTGACCCCTTGTAAATTATTAGATGTATTTAGCCCAACAAGAGAAGAATATCGGTAGAAGTTGGTTGGTCGTTAACTTCGGCTACGCTCAGTTATCCTATTTAAAACAAATTTGAGAAATGAATATATCTTTAAAAAATAAGAAAGCATTAGTTGGCGGTAGTAGCGGTGGTATTGGTAAAGCAATAGCACAGCAATTGGCAGAAAGCGGTGCCAGTGTAACTTTAATGTCGCACAGCGAAGAGAAATTACACAACATCGTAAATGACTTGCCTACAGACCAGGGACAACAACATCAATACCTAGCGGTAGATTTTAATAATTTTAATGACTACAAAAAGGTTATTTCCAAATACTTTGAAAACAACAGTGTCGATATTCTTGTGAATAATACCCAAGGTCCCGCTGCTGGTAATGCCCTAGAAAAAAAAGTAAACGATTACCAACAAGCATTTGACCTACTTTTTAAAACAGTGGTGTTCACTACAGAATTGGCTTTGCAGTCTATGACAGAAAATAATTGGGGACGTATTATTAATGTAGCTTCGGTCTCTGTAAAAGAACCATTATCATACTTGGCACTATCTAACTCTATTAGAGCTGCCGTAGTCACTTGGGCCAAATCATTAGCTACAGATGTTGGCAAACATAATATTACAGTAAATAACGTGCTCACCGGTTATTTTGATACCGACCGTATTACGCAACTCAATGCAAAAAAAGCCGAACAATTAGGCATTGAAGCCAGTCAGGTTAGAAAAGAAATGGAATCGAGAGTGGCAGTACAGCGTATTGGCGACCCAAAAGAATATGGTTATTTAGCTGCATTTTTAGCATCTGATAAAGCCGCTTATATTACTGGTATAAATATGCCTATTGATGGCGGACTTTTAAGATCACTATAGCTATTTAAATAATTAGTATTTGCCATTTTCAACTGTATTTTAAGGATACAAATAAAACGATTGTGCAGCAACTAGTTTGTCAAACGGAGATTTCAGTATGCTACAAAAGTTAGGTGTTAGTTACAAAAATCTTTAATTCTTAAGTTTAGATTTTAAACCAATTAAGTTAAAACACGAAAATAATAGGCATCAGAACAAACTTGAAAATTCAGTGCTTTCTACTAACTTGCCAATTATAGCAAAACATTGCAACTAATTAAAAATGAAACCGAAACTATTAAAAACAAAAATTCAACTTGAAAACGATCGTGTACTCTTACTCCCTTTTGAGGATAAACGAAATCAAGAACTCAAAGAAATAATTTTCGATAAAGAAATCTGGGAATTCATGGGTATAAGTATAAATAACGAACAAGGGTTTGAAAATTACATCAATAAAACCATTAAAGATAAAAACAATGGTTTGTGCTATCCTTTTCTAGTTATTGACAAACTAACCAATAAAGTTGCAGGAAGCACCAGATACGGCAACCTGAATACCGCGAGCCAAAAATGTGAAATTGGCTGGACTTGGTACGGAACCGAATTTCAAGGTACAGGTATAAATAAAGCCTGTAAATACGAATTATTGAAATATGGGTTTGAAAAAATCGGATTTAGAAGAATACAGTTTAGTGCTGACAAAGCTAACTTAAGATCATTAAAAGCAATCGAAAAACTTGGCGCGCAAAAAGAAGGGGTTTTTAGAAATAATTACATTGCATCAAATGGCGAAAGTAGAACCGATGTTTATTATAGCATAATAAAAGAAGAATGGAGTAGTCTTAAAGACGAACTCTTTTCTGAATTCGAAACCTATTAAGATTTCTAAAATAATAGCCAAAGAATTTCTAAATAGAAAATGAAAAAGATAGCAATTCGTTGCGGTATATTTTTAGTTCTGGTCATAGGCACCGTTGCCCTATTGTTCTATATACTTACCAGACCTAAATACAGAGATATATCTAGTGAAAAACCATTTACAGAGATTATAAACCAAAAATTAACTACGAAAAGACCAACCCTAATTTTAAATTATGATTTACCTAGAAATGAAAACTATAGCTATCATTTAGAAGATGGCAATAGTTTTGGTATGGAATCTGACTTAGAGACTGTTACCAAAATACCTACAGGTACAGAGGTTATCATAGATAAAATTGAAATACACTCCAATTGGGTAAGCGGCTCCTCTACCATATATCTTTTCGGTAATATGTATAGCGAAAAGAAACAAAGAAGCTATGCTTTTCAATATACTTGGGGCGATTACCATCTGCTATATGAAGACAACCCATACTGGACCTTTGAGCTTGCCTTTTGGCAAGATGAACCATTGACTGAAAAGTATTTTATCGATGTACCTTGATAATGATATTCTTTAATTGACCGTTACCGTAAATTAAAAAAGAATAGCCATACATAATATCCTGACCAATTTTATTTTACTACGTGATTAGAGTTATCCTTAAAATAATATTTAATTGTAGTTAAGCCATTCGTTTTCAATTATTTTTAAGACTTGATTAAGCTGTTTAAAATTTCAACTAACCATGAAAACTATAAAACTATTCGTCTTCTGTATCTCTTTAATTTATTGTAGCGTGATATCTGCCCAATCTAAATGGAATACAACTATACAAGAAGATATTAAAATTTATACACCTACTGATTTAAAAAGCGGCAAAACGTTTGACGTTTACACCTACGGGCCTACAGAAGCTCCGAATGAAGATCTAAAAACTTGGGTGCTTGAAACTGCAAAAGAGAAACAAAAGGAATTAGGAGAACCTCTTAAAAATTGGTTAGTAAAACCTGAAAAAGAAGATTACGGTATTACCAATAGCTACAAAGACAACAAAGGTGTTACCATGCAAGTCGCCTACCAGGGTGGTAAACTAAAAGATGGTCGTAATTTCTTTCTTAGACTTATAACATCGAACGATCTTATTACCGTTCTTAAATATGGCACTAGATTAGACGCACTTTTGGTTGACATAAAAGCCGATATGGTAACTAAACAAACTACCGAAACCACTTCAAACAAAATAGCTAATAACCAAGTACCTGCTAAAACGACACAAACCACTTCAAAAGAAGCCGCTATCAATGAAATATCCGAAGCCTCATTGTCACCAGGCAACGCCCCCGAAGGGTTATTGGAAATTAGAGGCCTACTGGGAACAGGAATGCAATCTACTGGTATGGTGGGCACCACTAGTGATGTCATAGCCCTATTTAAAGATGGAACGTTTACGAGTGATATAGTATACACTTTTTCTGAAGGTGTTACGGCATCTAAAAGAAAAAATCCGAAAAGTTGGGGACAGTGGCGAATGCGCAATAACGAGTTAGAATTAAAAGAACATGACCAAGCGCAATTTGAAGAAGCTAGCGATTGGCTCACCGAACCCGCTTCTAAAGACTTAAAACTTAATGGTTGCTATGGCAATATCACCTCTTCTAGCTACAGTGGTTATGGCGGTGGTAGTACTGTTGGTAACGCTAGCTCTTGGTGTTTTAAACCTAATGGTCGCTTTTCACATTCCAAAACAGGGTTTGCTAATGCAACTGGTGATGTTAGGGGATCTACATCTTCAAATAAAAAATCGGGCGGTAGATATTACCTATCAGGTTATGCAGCTAGGTTTATTTACGACGACGGTACTGAAGTCACTACTTCTTTCTGTTTTTTAAATAAGAAGAAAACGCACATAGGCATTAATGGAAAGCGATTAATGGGCAAATAAAAGGCGAAAATTATAATGCCATTGGAATGAGTAAACTTTTAGCGATTATTTCATTTTTTCTCCTCATGTTCATATCATGTAAGACTAGTGATGTTGATAGTAAATGGGAGGACAATATTAAGCTTTCAGAAAATAATATTACTATTTCTGCGGAAGCAACTACTGTTCTAAATACTACAGAAGGTAGTTCTTGGTAGCTTACTGGAATAGCTGTCAATACTAAATTAGATTATATAAGAAGCTTTTTTTAAGTAAAACGATAGTATTAAAAGAAAAAACGCCAAATATTACTATTTGGCGTTTCATGTTTATTATTTTTAATTAAGTTTTTACTGAGTTATTTCATCTCGTATATAGCTATTGTACTAGATACTTCATGGGTTGCGATCATTAAATAATTTCCTGTAGGACTATCATCCTTATCCACAACAATTAACCCTTCTGGTGAAATATCTTCTGCATCATATATCCAAGTAACAAAAACTGGGTTATAAGGGTTGGTTACATTGTAAGCCAATATTCCACTTGTTCTTTCCAATCCTACGAACAATAACGTCTCTTCACCAACCTTCAAAGCCTTTACAGATTCTGGCTCAGCACCTTTATCATCTGATCTGCCATCTACTTCGCCTTCATCTTGATTAAATATAGATGGTCCCAAAGCCAATGTTCTTCGTGCTATCTCAGAACCCGAATCATACACCAATTGGCCGTTAGTATCCCAAATTGAAAAAGAGCGCGCACCGTACGAATAGATTTGCTCATATAATCCGTCATTATCTTCATCTCCGTTTGCAGTTGTCGTTTTTAATCGACCTAAATTTTCATCTTCTTGCAATGCTTCAAAATCAGGATAAAAAGCAGGGTCTAAATCCAAATCCTTAACCCGCACCTCTTCAGAATAACCGTTATAGTCCCTAGAATCACCTTCATTGGCAGAAACAATAAAACCGTTTCCATTAGCTGTGAAATAGTCTATGGCATCCGGCATATAAAAACCTAAAACATTCCAGTTTTTTAGATTTCCTGCAATTCCATCTTCATTAGATGCATCTATTTCGTTACCGGAAACATTATGATTCTTTGTTCCCAAGCCTACCAAACCGGTGATGGTTTTTGAGGTAAGATCAACTATTGCCATTCCGTTATTCTCCTGTAAACCTATATATGCAGTACTAGAATCATCAGAAATAGTAACATATTCCGGCTCCACATCTTGTACAAAAGTAGAAGCACCGTTATTACCAAATACTCTAAATCCGTTACCAGGATTCATCTGTCCGGCAAACGAAATCTGCGTTGCGGTTTCCGTAGCCACTTCAATAACCGTTATTGAACCTTCTGGATCCACCGTATAATCATCATTTGGCTCGCCTTCGTTGGCAGCAACAATATATTCCCCATCAGGTGAAAAAGCAACCATATCAGGTAACGCTCCTGCTACATAAGATTTGATTAGAATTTGCGTATCAGTGTCATAGGTATCAACAGTACCGTCTAATTGTTTATCGCTATTTTCAACAGCAATTGCTAAAATGCCATTATGCACCGCAACAGAGTTCGGACTTCCCGCTAAAGCGATGGAAGCACCTTTTACGGGTTTTGTAGCATCTGTCAAATCTAGTACTGAAATTTCATCCTCTTCAGGATTTACTATGAATAATTTGTTGGTAACGGCATCAAAAGCAGATATTTCTGCAAATGCTTCGTCATTACCATTGGTAAACGTTCCTATTTTAGAAAAGGTAAGCTGATCAATAGTTATTGGAAATTCGGCATCCATGCCATCGGCTCCGTCAGCCCCGTCAGCACCATCGGCGCCATCTACACCGTCCACTCCATCAACACCGTCCATTCCATCTATACCATCATCGGCACAAGAGGTACATAAAATTGAAATTCCAAGAATTGCTACATAAAAAGGTCGTAATACATTTTTCATTTTAATACAGTTTGGTTTTAAGTATCAAAACAAGAAGATCAATGTAAAGTTGGGGTTAACTGCATTGTAAATAATTATTATAAAGATGTTAAATTAAAGATACAGATTTGTAAATACCTAAATAACAGCAACATAAACCTTCCATGATTTAAAAAAGCAATTCCCAACAAAAATGATACGATTAAAGTGAAACAAACCTATAAGCCTAACCCAAAAGTATGTTTCACTCATTTTTCATTGCATTTAAAATTACCTTGGCACAGTTTTGTATTGTAATTTTACTATGATGAAAAATCTATATCTAATTCTAATCCTATTTATGTCCGTACAATTTGGTAGCGCCCAACAGAACAATTCTTACGACCAACTTTGGAAACAGGTTGAGAATTTTGAAAACGGGAACCTTTCCAAATCTGCATTAAAGCAAACGGAAGCCATATTTAAAAAGGCGAAAAATGAAAATAATGAGGTACAGACTATAAAAGCTCTACTATACAAATCTGGTTTTATCAATAAACTTGAAGAAGATTCTAAATTAAAAATCGTTAATGATTTCAAATCTGAAATAGCAACTGCAGATGGTGCCACAAAAAATATTCTCCATAGTCATTTAGCAAACTTATACTGGCAATACTACCAGCAAAATAGGTATCGATTTAATAATAGAACCAAGACAGCTATTAAGGTTGATTCGGTAGATTTTAGAACCTGGGATTTAGATACGTTATTTAAAGAAATAGATTCTCATTTTACCGCATCCTTAGAAAACGCTGGCACTACACACCAACTTGCTATTTCAGATTTTGATGCAATTCTAGAAAAGAATGAAGAAAACAGAAAGTACAGACCTACATTATTTGACGTTCTTGCACATACCGCTTTACAATTTTACACGACAAGCGAAAATAGCATCAACAAACCTGTAGATTCTTTTGAGATTGACAACGAAGCTATTCTATGCGAAGCATACACTGTTAGTTTTCTGACTTTTGATGATAGACAAAACCTGTCATTACAATCTAGAGCACTTGAAATATACCAACAACTCGTAGCATTTCATTTTGGCAACCCAGATATAAGTCCGTTAGTATTGGTAGATATAGAGCGATTACGTTTTATTCATCAAAACGCGACATTTGCCAATAAGGACGATTTATACTTAGAAGTACTTAAAAATTCATCTGAAAACATAAAGCATAGTCCGTTATCCGGTTTATACACCTTTGAAATTGCACTACAGCATCAGCAAAAAGCACACAATTATACATCTTTAGGCGACGCGGCATATCAATGGAAATTGAAAGATGCCATTGCACTTTTAGATGATGTAATAGCAAGATTTCCTAATAGTTTAGGTGCACAAAAAAGCGAGGTTTTGAAAGCAAAGATTCAAGACCACAGCGTGCAGTTAACTACTGAAAAACACATTCCCAAAAATACGATCAGTAAACTTTTGGTTCAATACAAGAACGTTGAAAGTTTACATCTACATGCATATAAAATCACTCAAAATCAACTATCAAAACTAGAAGAAATATACCCAGATAATAAAAAGAAATCGTTTATTGAAAATCTTCCTATTGCTAAAACGTGGTCTGCACAGTTAAAGACCGAGAATGATTATCAATCGCACAGCACAGAAATTATAGTGCCGGCACTAGAAAACGGAAGTTATATTTTAACCGCTGAATCTAATGATGAAAAAATAGATGTATTCAGTTATACTACCATACAGGCAACAGATGTGGCCGTTATTGAATCTGAAACCAACAGACAGCAACAATACCAGATCATAGACCGAAACAGCGGCAAACCAATTACGGGTGCAGAGGTTATTTTAAGTTTTAGAAAAAACTATAAAGACGCACTAAAACGAGCATCTTACACTACAGATAAAACAGGTTTTATAACCATTGAAAAAAGTAAAGAAAACTGGAACAACATTAACATTACGGTTAAGACTAAAAGTGACAAAGCCCATTTTGGCGAATATTACGTTAACCGAAATTATGCTCAAAACAATGAACAAATCAACTACTCATGCTTTCTATTTACAGACCGAATTATCTACAGACCAGGGCAGCCTGTTTATTTTAAGGGTATTGCCATTAGTCAAGATCAAGGCATATCTAAAGTATTGGAAAAAACGAATATTGATGTAACCCTAAGCGATGTAAACGGACAAGAAATTAAAACACTTTCATTGACTACAAATGATTATGGTTCTATTTCGGGTGAATTTATACTACCAAATTCCGGACTAACAGGGCAATTTTCTATTCGTGCCAAATCGGACGAGTTGAACTTAAATGGATACGCATCTATTTCAGTTGAAGAGTATAAACGACCAAAATTTGAAACTAATTTTGAACCTGTTACAGATACTTTTAAAGTAAACGATAGCATAACCGTAACCGGTAAAGCAACAGCCTATGCAGGTAGTACTATATCTGACGCGAAAGTAGTGTACCGCGTAAAAAGAGTAGTAAGTGTACCTAGATGGTATTACTGGATCAAGCCTTTTTTTAATGGTACTTCACAAGAAATTGTGCAGGGAGAAACTATTACGGATGCAGCAGGAAATTATAAAATTACCTTTAAGGCTATTCCTGACAATAGTATTGAAAAAGAGAACTTGCCCACATTTAATTATGAAGTTACGGCAGATGTAACCGATATCAATGGAGAAACACGCAGTACTACAACCACTGTCAACGTTGGCTATCACGCATTAGACGTAAGATTGCTAGTACCCGATGCTGTAGACAAGACCCAGAAAAACGCAAGTTTTAACATTACCAGCAAAAATTTAAACGGACAATCTGTTTTTGCCACGGGTGAAGTAAAATTATACAAACTTCAGGCACCTGATTATGTTCTTAGACCAAGACCTTGGTCAGCACCTGACTATTCCGGTTTTTCAAAAGAAGAATTTAAAAAGTTATATCCGCATGAAGCTTTTAAAAATGAAGACAACTCTTCTAATTGGCAGAAAGGCAAAATGGTTTGGCAATCTAAATTTGACACTGAAAATTCTAATGAAATCAGTTTTGGGAAAATCAAAAATTGGGAGTCGGGGAAATATAGAATGGAACTCTTCTCAAAAGATAAATTTGGACAAGCAGTAAAGGATATTGCCGTCTTTTCAATTACGGGCGATGAGCAAACCCTAGCCGATAATCAATTACTTTACGTAAAAACGGATAAGGAACATTATGCAATTGGCGACAAGGCACAAATCACCTTTTTTTCTAGTGCAAAAAATTTGAATATCACAATAATTATTGAAAAAGACCAGAAGATATTTGAAGAAAAGGTAATTACGCTAAACGATAATTCTAAAACGATAACACTACCTGTTTCCAAAGATGATTTAGGTGGCTTTGCCATAACCTACAGCTATGCATTCGCCAATCATTTTAATGAGCATACCATGAACGTACATGTTCCCTACCCTTCTAGCGATTTGAAAATAGAAACTATGAGCTTTAGAGACAAAATAGCGCCTGGTGTTGATGAAACTTGGTCTTTTAAGGTCAAAGGTCCTAAAGGTGAAAAAGTAAGCGCTGAGTTATTGACAAGTATGTACGATGCCTCTTTAGACCAGTTCAGCCCTCATTCTTGGAGCTTTTATCCGCTAAACAGACCATATTACTATTCGCGAATTAGAACAAGTGCTCATGACAGCTTTTCCACCAGCAGCTTCTATACATTTTCGAATTATATAGACATGAGCTACCCAAGTCTAAGATTTGATTCTTTCGATTCGTTCGGGTTAGATTTTATGTCACGAGGTAACTTCTATGAATCGCGAGCTATTAGCTATGGTTCTGCACCCATGAGAAAATCAATGATGGCAGATGATGCCCTCCTAGATGAGGTCGTTACCGTTGGCTATGGCACTGTTAAAAAAGAAAATGAATTATCAAGTGCTGTTGAAAGTGCAGAACCAACAGAATTAGAACAAGAGATGGATAGCGAAGATTTTGGTTCGGTTAGCATTCGTAAAAATTTACAGGAAACCGCTTTTTTCTTTCCGAAATTACAGACCGATAAAGAAGGAAATATAAGTTTCAATTTCACTACTCCCGAAGCATTGACACGTTGGAATTTGCAACTTTTGGCACATACCAAAAATTTGGAAAGCACGATAACAAATCTATCTACGGTAACCCAAAAAGAATTGATGGTGACACCAAATGCACCACGGTTTTTACGTGAGGGTGATGAGATTATAATTAGTACTAAAATTTCTAACCTTACTGAAAAACTACTTTCCGGTCAGGCTAAATTAGAGTTGACAGATGCGGTAACCGGCACAGATATTTCAAAAGAATTGTTAGCTGTTTCCAATGCACCAGATACATCATCTTTTGAAGTTGATGCTATGGGGAATACCCAAGTATCATGGAAATTGAACATTCCGGAAGGGTTGCAATCGGTTCAATATAAAATTATTGCGAAAGCAAGTGATTTCTCTGATGGCGAACAAAACATGCTGCCTGTATTATCAAACAGAACTTTGGTAACGGAAACATTACCTATGTGGATTCGTAGCAACCAGACCAAGACGTTTACTTTAAATAAGTTAAGTAATACCTCATCGACTACGCTGAAGCACCATAAGCTAACTTTAGAAATGACATCTAACCCAGCTTGGTACGCAGTACAGGCATTACCCTACTTAATGGAGTACCCGTACGATTGTAACGAGCAGACATTCTCAAGGTATTACGCAAACACCTTGGCTAGTCATATTGCGAACAGTAACCCTAGAATTCGCGAAGTGTTTAATCAATGGGCAAATTCAGATGCCCTACTAAGCAACCTAGAAAAGAACGAAGAATTAAAATCGCTATTAATTCAAGAAACGCCATGGTTGCGCGATGCACAATCTGAAACCGAACAAAAGAAAAGAATCGGTTTGTTATTCAATTTGAACAAGATGAAAAACGAGCAACAAACAGCTTTAAACAAGCTGGCTCAAAATCAGAATTCAAGTGGAGCTTGGTCATGGTTCAATGGTGGTCCAGACAATAGATACATTACCCAACATATTATTTCGGGAATGGGGCATTTGAACAAATTAATCTCTTTAGAATCTACAAAAGCTGATAATTTATCAAATTCGTTCAACTCTAAATCTAAAATGATTGAAAATGCAATTTCATATTTAGATGCTGAGTTTGTGAAAGAATACGAGCAAATGAAGAAACGCACATCAAATATTAACGATAATCATTTAAGTGCGAATCAGGTTCATTATTTATATATGCGTAGTCTTTTTCCAGAAATTAAAACCTCTAAGAAAGTAGATGAGATAACCGCGTATTATTTAAAGCAATCTCAGAAATATTGGACAAAAAGAGGTTTGTATACACAGGGAATGTTAGCATTAATTCTAAACAGAAAAGATGATATAAAAACATCTGCCAAAATTCTACGTGCGTTAGAAGAGAATAGTATTACCAGCGATGAATTGGGCATGTACTGGAAAAGTAATACCAGCTCATGGTTTTGGTATCAAGCACCTATAGAAACACAAGCTTTGCTAATTGAAGCTTTCTCTGAAATTCGCCCTGCGGATATTGAGACGGTGGATAATCTTAAAATATGGTTACTAAAAAATAAGCAGACCAATCAATGGAGCACTACAAAGGCAACTACCGAAGCAGTTTATGCTTTACTATTACAAGGTAGTGAGTGGTTATCGGTTACAGACGCCGTAGAAGTTTTAATTGGTGGAGAAAAAATTGATGCTTCTAAACTAGAAGATGTAAAGATAGAAGCAGGAACAGGCTACTTTAAAACCTCTTGGAACACTGCTGAAATTCAACCAAAAATGGGTGAGGTACAAATTAGCAAAAAAGGTAAAGGAATTGCTTGGGGAGCTTTGTACTGGCAGTATTTTGAAGACTTAGATAAAATTACAAGTGCCGAGACTCCGTTGAAATTGAAGAAAAAAATCTTTTTGAAAAAGAATACTGATTCTGGTGAAGTGATTTCTGAAGTAACCGATAATACCAATTTAAAAGTGGGCGACTTGGTTAAGATTAGAATTGAACTGAGATCCGACCGAGATATGGAATTTTTACACATGAAAGATATGCGAGCAGCAGGTTTTGAACCTGTAAACGTAATTTCAAGATACAAATGGCAAGACGGCTTAGGATATTACGAAAGCACTAAAGATGCTAGTACCAATTTCTTCTTTGACTATTTACCAAAAGGAGTTTATGTGTTTGAATATGATGTACGTGTAAATAATGCCGGAGATTTCAGTAATGGCATTACTACCATACAAAGTATGTATGCACCAGAGTTTAGTAGTCATAGTGAAGGGGTTCGTGTAACGGTGGAAAATTAATTCAATTACGAATGAAGTGAAGTAATCTGTTTATGGGCTAAATAAACTCCCATGTTACTAATAACAGACAGATTGCTTCGTCGCAAAAAGCTCCTCGCAAAGACGAGTTAGAAAATACTGAATGTCATTACGAACAAAGTGAAGTAATCTGCTTATTGGCTGACTAAAAACTCACCCATCACTCCTAACAGACAGATTGCCACGTCGTGAAAAAACTCCTCGCAAAGACGAGCTAAAACACAAAAAAAGGGCGCTACAATGTAGCACCCTTTTATCTTTTACTAAAAAATAATTTACCAAATACTAACTCTCTTTTCAGGAGCTAAATACATAGCATCGCCTTCTTTAATATCAAAAGCATCGTAAAACTCTTGAATATTTAATAAAGGTTGTGTTGCTCTTACCATACCAGGAGAGTGTGGATCAGTTTTGATCTGAGTTCTTAAAGCCTCATCTCTACTCTTCGTTCTCCAAACTGTAGCCCAAGACATAAAGAAACGTTGCTCAGCAGTAAAACCATCGATATCTTCAGGACGACCGTTTTCAGCGTAGTATTTCTGAAGTCCGTCATAAGCACCTAGCAATCCACCTAAGTCACCTATATTCTCACCTAAAGTGAATTTACCGTTTACATAAACTTCTGGTAAAACCATTACGCTATCATACTGTACCGCTAAAGCATCAGCTCTTTCAGTAAAAGCTGCTAAATCAGCATCTGTCCACCAGTTTTTAAGATTTCCATCAGCATCGAAACGAGAACCGCTATCATCAAAAGCATGAGAAATCTCATGACCGATAACAGCACCAATTCCTCCATAATTTACAGCCTCATCAGCAGTATAGTTATAGAAAGGTGGTTGTAAGATTGCAGCAGGAAAAACAATCTCGTTGTTCAACGGATTGAAATAAGCATTTACGGTCTGTGGAGACATTCCCCATTCTGTTTTATCAACAGGTTCTCCAATTTCTGAATAGTTCTTTAACTCTCCCCATTTGTTAACAGCAGTCATATTCTCGAAGTACGACTTGTCTGCAGAAACTTCCATAGTAGAATAATCTTCCCATTTATCTGGGTAAGCAATCTTCACAGTAAATTTATCTAACTTTTCAATTGCTTTTGTTTTTGTAGAATCGCTCATCCAATCTAAAACAGAAATACGTTCTTTAAAAGCATCGATTACATTCGCAATCATTAATTCAGCTTTAGCCTTAGCTTCTGGTGGAAACTTAGCATCTACATACAATTGACCTAAAGCCTCACCAACAGTACCGTTTACCGTTGCCAATGCACGCTCGTCTGCAGCACGTTGTTCTTTTGCACCTCTAAGGTATTTGCTATAAAATTCCCAATCTGCAGTTTCAATTTCAGTAGTTAATTTTCCGGCAGCACTATTAAAGGTATCCCATCTTACCAAAGTTTTGATATCTTCAATCGGTGTCGTTTTCAAAAACTTGTCTAAAGCTTCAGTATATCTTAATTGAGTAACCAAAAGTGTATCAAACTTTTTAGTGATCCCTAAATCAGCGATAAGTTTTTTCATGTCTATAGTAGACATCATTTTATCTACCTCAGCAATAGTTCTAGGGTTATTGTAGTTTCTAGCATCTCTACGCTCCACTTTATTTAAACGTGGCTCAGCCAATTGCGTTTCTAAAGCCAAAATTTTATCTGCAGCTTTCGTTGCATCAGCTTCAGAATCACCTAATTTCTGTAACATTTTAGATACGTGTTTTTTGTACTCTTCACGTATTTCAACAGATTTCTCATCTTCATCTAAGTAGAAATCACGATCAGGCAATCCTAGTCCGTTAGCACCTAAATACACAGCATTCATGCTACTGTTATTTAAATCTGCACCTGCACCAATGTTTAAGAATGGAGAGGATACAGCTGCATTAGTTGCCAATACCGTTTGTAAATCACTTAAATTCTTTACAGAAGCAATTGCTTCAAAGGCTGACGTTAAAGGAGTAATACCCGCTTTATTTCTAGCAGCAGAATCTAACTTAGTATCAAAAATCGCCAAAGCTTTCGCTTGATCGGTATCTGCAGCGTAGTTACCACTTTCTTTTGCAGTAGCTAATATTTTTAAAACATCGTCGTCAGTAGATTTACGAAGTACACTGAAACCACCCCAGCTAGTTCTATCATCAGGAATTTCGGTAAACTTCATCCAGTTTCCGTTCACATAGTTATAAAAATCTGACTTTGGGTTTTGAGTAGTATCCATATTCGCTAGAACGATACCAGGTATTGTTTCTACTTCAGCAGTAGGTTTCGCTTCCTCTTTACAAGAAGCTAAGGCTACCAGTCCGGCAGCTAGAAAATAAATCTTTTTCATTTTGTGTGAGTTAGTTTTTAACGTGTCAGACTATATGACGTTCGTTTTGAGTTTTGTTACAAAAATAACAGGATTTTATTTTCAGATCATTTATTTCACCATCAATTTAGAACATTAACATTTGAAATTGAGTTGTTTACTCACTAAAAACTGGTTAAAAAACTTAAGAATACCATGTTAACTCATTGAAAGTATCGCTTTACTCATTATAGATTTTAAAAGACCCCATTCCATTTTACATTAGAGGTGTACTAATAAAATAACCATATTATGAAAAGCACATTAACAATTGACATAAAAGAACCATGCAAAGAAAAATTCACTAATTTTAGTAAAACCGAAAAAGGAGGTTTTTGCCAAAGTTGTGAAAAAGAGGTAATTGATTTTACCAATTTTTCTGATAATGAACTTATAAATTATTTGAGTCAAGGCAATAAGAAAGCCTGCGGAATGTTCAAGGCATCGCAACTAAAAACATATGAAACCAACTCTTTACAGACTATGAATAATTCTATGTTACATAAAGGAATTGCAATGATGAGTTTTTCTCTTCTAGCCCTATGCGCTACTGAAGTTAAAGGTCAAGAAACAGCAAGTATAGCGCCACCTATTGAAGTTGTATCTACAGATATTATGGGTGATATTTCGTATGTTGAAACTATACAAGAAAAACACACCGTAACAGGTACTATAGTTGATGAAAACAATGAGCCATTACCTGGCGTCAATGTAGTATTGATAGGAACTACAGTAGGTACACAGACAGATTTTGACGGTAAATTTGAATTTCCTCAACAACTAGAAGAGAATGACATTCTAGTACTTAGTTTTATAGGTTACGAAACTAAAACCTACAAAGTCGTTGCAAATGGTAGAGCCAACATCGATATCAATATTACATTTGATGAATACGATATGGTAATGATGGGTGATATAGTGATTGGCGGAACCTACCAAAGCAAAAGAAATATTTTTCAAAAGATTGGAGATATTTTTAAATAATGAGAATTTTCATATTAACTTTTTTCCTCTCATTTTCGTTATTAAGTTTTGCCCAGCGCGCAGATTTTAATCATATAGATTTTAAAAAGGCAGATAGCGTAGCTCATTACTATAAAGATGCCAGCTTAAAAAACTTACCCTTTCTTACCCATAATTTGACAGTAGCATTAGAGACCGATGTAGAAAAATTTAGGGCAATATACACGTGGATAAGCTCAAACATTGCCAATGATTATTCTTCTTATTTAAAAATAAGTAACAAGAGAAAAAGGCTTGCCAAAGACAGGCAAGCCTACTTAGATTGGAATACAAGCATTACACCTAAAGTGTTTAAAAGTTTATTAGAAGATCGAAAAACCGCCTGTACCGGTTATGCATACTTAGTTAAAGAAATGGCAAATCTTGCAGGGTTTACATGTGAAATTATCGATGGCTACGGACGTACACCTACCTTACTTTTAAAAGAGGATAGCGAACCCAACCATTCTTGGAATAGGGTTCAGATAAATGATAAGTGGTATCTGTGCGATGCTACTTGGTCTGCCGGAGAAACTATAGTTGTTAATGGCACTCCGTTTTTTCAGCAAGACTATTTCGATGGCTATTTTTTAGCTGATCCAAAATTATTTGCAAAAAATCATTTTCCAATACAAAAAGAAGGAAGTCAACCTATAAAAAAGGAAAATCTAGATGCTTTTATTGCGGGACCAGTCATTTACAAAGAAGCTTTTTTAGCACCGATAATTCCTATTGCCCCAGTTGCAATGCATAATAATATTCAAAAAGGAGCATCGGTAACCTTTACACTAAAAGTACCAAAAGAATTTACTGGAAATATACAGCTATTGCTGAACAAAGGTGGGAGTCAAAAAAATGGGAATCCGAATATTATAAAGAAAGAAGGTAATATTAGCTTAGTACAAAATTTTGAAAAGAAAGGGCTGTACGACGTTCATATTTCAGTCGAAGACCAACTGATTGCTACTTATGTTATTAAGGTAAAATAGGGTTATTCTGGTGGATACTTGCTGAATATCTTATCGACAACCACCTGTAGTTTTTCTGATTTTTCTTGAGGTGTATCACCCTCACGAAACGGACTTTCGCTAACGGCTTGCCAAATCAGCATATCTTTATTAGAATCAACAAAATCGATTTGTAGTTCTCTGGTCATTTTTGGTCTGCCAACAGGTATACCGATAGATACTCCACCGCCGATACCACCATTTCCACCACCGAGTCCGACACCAACATTATTTGCTGGTTGCGATTTAAATACGGCGCTTTTTATATTGATAAAAATATCTGGCTCTTCAGCAAATTGGTATCCTTTTTCGCCCAAGGTAGCATCTAAGGCATCCATTAATCTTTTCTCGTCCAATTCACTTAGACCAGTTTCCATATCACCAAAATAGTTATAGGTAGCATATGCCGTAAAATCGGTCTGATTATCGTAATCATAATTAACCCTCGCAGATCCGCAAGAAGTTAAAACTAGTAGTACAACACTAAAAAAAAAGATTCTCATGATATTGACTTTCCTTAAAATTAAAGAAAATAAAAGAGTAAGATACTATTTTATGAAGGTATTCGATTAAGCGTTAAGCATTGCCCAAAGCTTATCTTTCAATTCTACGATACCCATTTGTGCTACAGATGATATAAACATAAACGGAGTACCATTTAAATCTTTATTAAGTTCTTCTCTCATTTCATCCATTAATTCATCATCTAGCATATCGCTTTTTGAGATACAGATAAGGCGTTCCTTATCTAACAATTCTGGATTATACCTTCTTAACTCATCAAGTAGAATCTCATACTCTTTGCTGATGTCTTTACTATCTGCAGGAATCAAGAACAACAAATTGGCGTTACGCTCAATATGTCTTAAAAAGTAATGACCTAAACCTTTACCTTCAGCAGCACCTTCTATAATACCAGGTATATCTGCCATTACGAAACTCTTGAAATCGCGGTATTCTACAATACCTAAGTTAGGTTTTAAGGTTGTAAACTCGTAATCTGCAATTTTAGGTTTTGCAGAAGTTATCACCGATAACAAAGTCGACTTACCTGCATTAGGAAAACCTACCAAACCAACGTCTGCTAATACTTTAAGCTCTAAAAGAAACTCACCTTCAAGACCGTCCATACCAGGTTGTGCATATCTTGGTGTTTGGTTTGTTGCTGTTCTAAAATGCCAGTTACCACGACCACCCATACCGCCTTTCAGTAGAATTTTCTCTTCGCCATGTTCTGTAATTTCAAAAAGCACATCTTTGGTTTCAAAATCTTTAACAACGGTACCTAACGGGACATCTAAATAAACATCTTCTCCATCTGCCCCTGTACTTCGGCTTTTACTACCGTGCTCACCATGACCGGCTTTAAAATGTTTGGTGTATTTAAAGTTGATCAAGGTCCAAAGATTTTCGTTACCACGAACAATTATATGTCCGCCACGACCACCATCACCACCATCAGGTCCGCCTTTGGTAATAAATTTTTCTCGGTGCAAATGCACAGATCCCTTGCCTCCTTTACCAGAAGTCAAACCCACCTTTACATAATCTACAAAATTGCCTTCTGTCATGGTATACTTTTAATTATTCGATACACCCATTATTTGGAGTGTACAGCTAGCACATTATTTACGAATATATGAATATTGCTAGTGGTTCTTCTATAAGCCAAAATCTAAAGAGTCATCTATGTAAAAAACATAAATTAGATATACTATGGCTATGATTATAAATGTCAAAATAGCAACCCCTACCGTAAGCATGCAACTTTTTAAACCATCTTTAGGTCTTATTACTTCGTCTGGCATAGGTATGTTCTATTATCGGTTTAGAAATTCTTTACTCTAAATCTTCTATCACCTTTGTTAAACGCTCGGTAATTTCAGCTAAAGTCCCGATTCCGTCCACACTATAGAACTTATCTTGAGATTCGTAAAACTCCTTAACAGGGGTAGTTTTTACATTATACTCTTCAAAACGGTTTCTAATTTTGGCAACATCTTGATCATCACTACGACCACTAACTTTACCACGTTCTAATAGACGCTCCAATAACACTTCATCGTTGGCTTCTAATGCAATGGTAGCATTGATTTTCATGTCTTTAGACTCCAAAAAATTATCAAGAGCTTCGGCTTGTGCTGCAGTTCTTGGGAAACCGTCAAAAATGAATCCGTCTGCATCAGGGTTTTTCTCCACCTCTTCTTGTAACATTTTAATGGTCACCTCATCTGGCACCAAATCACCTTTATCAATATATGACTTGGCTAAAGTTCCTAAATCCGTTCCGTTTTTGATATTGAATCTAAAAACATCTCCGGTAGAAATATGCTTCAAATTATATTTTTCTTTTAGGAATTCTGCTTGCGTGCCCTTGCCGGCTCCTGGCTTACCAAAGAGTACAAGATTAATCATATGTTTCTGGTTTAGTTGGTATACTTCTTTTAAATTTCTTCCTTGTTCTTTATAATCTAGACCATAACCAACAATAAAATTATCGGGTATTGCCAAGCCAAAATAGTCAATTGCGTATTCGCCTTTATATACATCTGGCTTATAAAAAAGACTGGCTATTTTAAATTCTTTCACCTTGGTTTTAGAAAATAAATGCACCAATTTCTGCAAGGTACGCCCTGTATCAATAATATCTTCTAAAATAATAACACTACGCCCTTCAATATTTTCTGGCACATCTAACAATGTCTCTACAATGCCCGTAGATGTTAAGCCTTGGTAAGAGCTAAGTCTTACAAAAGAAACTTCGCAAGGGTGCTCATAGGCTTTCATTAAATCTGAAATGAACATGAATGACCCGTTCAACACACCAACAAAAATGGGTGTCTCATCTTTGTAATCTTCGGCAATTTTATCGGCAACCGTTTTTACGGCCTGTAAAATTTCAGATTCGCTTAGATAAGGTTTAAAAAACTTGTCGTGAATTTGTATCAATTTTCATAAATTATCAAGGTTTGCAAAGATAAGGTATTGCCTTGTGTTTTTGATTAGAAAGGAATTGGTTTCTAAGATTTAACCGTATTTTTGTTGTACTTAAGGCGTTTTCTCAACTGCCAAAAGCAACAATTATATGGATTATTTTTCTTCAGGTTTTAAATTAGGCATTTTAGGTGGTGGTCAACTCGGTAAAATGATGTTGTACGAAACCCGAAAATGGGATATTTACACTAAAGTATTAGATGCTTCTTCTGAAGCACCAAGTAGAATGTCGTGTAATGAATTTGTACAAGGCAGTCTATTAGATTTTGATACGGTATACAATTTTGGTAAAGACGTAGATGTACTAACCATAGAGATAGAAAATGTAAATCTTGATGCTTTAGAAAAATTAGAGGATGAAGGTGTAAAAGTATACCCGCAACCAAAAGCATTACGCATTATTCAAAATAAGGCAAAACAGAAATTGTTTTATGTAGATAACGAAATACCTACTGCAGATTTTCAGCGCTTTGCCTACTTGAGTGAAATTGAAGATAGTATTGAAAACGGAGGATTACAATTTCCATTTGTGTGGAAAGTAGCTCGATTTGGGTATGACGGACAAGGAGTTAAAGTTGTTCGTAGTTTAGCCGATTTGAAAGGATTACCTGCAGGAGAATGTATTACCGAAACTATGATTCCGTTTAAAAATGAACTAGCGGTTATTGTTTCTAGAAATGCTGAAGGTGAAATTAAAACATACCCAGTGGTAGAGATGGAATTTCACCCAGAAGCAAATCAAGTAGAGTATGTTATTTGCCCTGCTCGTATTGATGAAAAAGTAGCTGAAAAAGCACGCTCATTGGCATTGAAAGTTGCTGAGAAAATCGGACTCACAGGTTTGTTGGCTGTCGAAATGTTTCAGACAGTAGATGATAAAATATTGGTAAACGAAGTAGCACCAAGACCACATAACAGTGGGCACTACAGTATTGAAGCCAGCTACACCAATCAATTTGAACAACACATTCGCAGTATTCTAGGTTTACCTTTAGGAAACACCGATAGCAAAGTAGCAGGTGTAATGGTAAATTTAGTAGGTGCAGAAGGCCATACAGGTGATGTAGTTTATAAAAATATTGAAGAGATTTTAGCCATGGAAAGTGTTACTCCGCATATTTACGGAAAAGCACAAACAAGACCGTTTCGTAAAATGGGTCATGTTACCATAGTAAACAATGATTTAGCAAAAGCAAGAGCAATTGCCGAAAAAGTAAAGGAAACAATTCAAGTGATTTCAAAATAAAAAACATGAGTAAAGTAGCCGTAGTAATGGGTAGTACAAGTGACATGCCCGTAATGCAAGATGCCATAGATATTTTAAGAGGATTTGATATAGAGGTCGATGTAGATATTGTATCTGCCCATAGAACACCAGAAAAATTATTCGATTTTAGTAAAAATGCACACACTAACGGCTATTCTGTTATTATCGCAGGTGCTGGTGGTGCCGCACATTTGCCTGGTATGGTTGCTTCTATGTCTCCGTTACCTGTAATCGGAGTTCCTGTAAAAAGCAGCAATTCTATCGATGGCTGGGATTCTATTCTTTCTATTCTTCAAATGCCCGGTGGTGTACCGGTTGCTACTGTTGCGCTAAATGGCGCAAAAAACGCGGGAATTTTAGCTGCACAGATTATTGGTAGTTCGGATAAATGTGTTTTAGATAAAATTATTCTTTACAAAGAAGGTTTAAAACAAAAAGTTATCGATGGCGCAAAGGCTGTGAACGGTAAACAATAAAAAGTTAATACAACGAATTTTAATTTATTTGTGTGGTCTTAAATTTGACCCCTTGAACTTGAACTTGAAATATGAATCCATTATTATCCCCTTTCGATACCGCTCCGTTTTCACAAATAAAAAATAAGCATTTTAAGCCTGCATTTTTACAATCTATAGAAGATGCAAGAGCAGAAATAGATGCCATTACAGAAAATACAGATGCTCCGACATTTGAAAATACATTAGAAGCATTAGAATTTTCTGGTCAGCAATTGGACAGAATATCAAGTGTATTTTTCAACCTGAATTCCGCCGAAACAAATGAGGAGATTCAGAAAATAGCGCAAGAGGTTTCTCCGTTATTATCAGAATTCGGAAATGATATTACATTAAACGAAGCATTATTCAAAAGAGTAAAAGCTATTTATGACCAAAAGGATTCTTTAGACCTTACGGTGGAACAAAAAACATTACTAGATAAAAAATACAAGAGCTTTAGTAGAAACGGTGCTAATTTATCCGAAGAGAAGAAAACTCGCTTAAGAGTTATAGATGCCAAGCTTGCCAAGTTGAAATTGACGTTCGGCGAGAATGTACTTGCTGAAACCAATAAATATCAATTGCACCTAACGGATGAAGCTGATTTAGACGGATTACCAGAAGGTGAAAAGGAAGCTGCAGCACAGTTGGCAATTTCAAAAGGTAAAGAAGATGGTTGGATGATCACGTTAGATTACCCAAGCTATATTCCGTTTATGAAATATGCCAAAAACAGAGAGTTAAGAAAAGAACTTTCAATGGCGTTCGGTAGTAGAGCATTTCATAATGACGAATTAGACAATCAAAAAAATGTTCTTGAAATTGCAAAATTACGTTTTGAAAGAGCCAATTTATTAGGCTACAAAACACACGCTAATTTTGTTCTTGAAGAGCGCATGGCAGAGACTCCAGAAAAAGTACATTCATTTTTAAACGAATTGCTTTCGAAAGCCAAACCTGCTGCAGAGCGTGAGTTTAAGCAATTAGAAGATTTTGCAAAAAAACTAGATAATATCGACCGTTTAGAAAAATGGGACAGCAGTTACTACTCTGAAAAACTGAAGCAAGAGTTATTCAATTTAGATGACGAGAAGCTGAAGCCCTATTTCAAATTAGAAAATGTTATAAACGGTGTTTTCAAAGTAGCAGAAAACTTATTCGATTTGCAGTTCGAAGAAGTACATGACATTGAAAAATACCATGACGAGGTTAAAACGTATAAGGTTTACGATGCCGATAAAAATTTCGTATCACTTTTTTATGCCGATTTTCACCCAAGAGCAGGTAAACGAGGTGGCGCATGGATGACATCTTACAAATCGCAATGGAAGGGAAATGGCGAAAATGTGCGTCCCCATATATCGAACGTGTGCAACTTTACACCGTCAACGAAAAGCAAACCATCATTACTAACTTTTAACGAGGTTACTACGTTGTTTCATGAATTTGGTCATGGTTTACATGGCATGCTGGCAAACACCACCTACCCTAGCCTATCTGGAACATCTGTTTTTTGGGATTTCGTAGAATTACCGAGTCAGGTTTTAGAAAACTGGTGTTACGAAAAAGAAGCATTAGAATTATTTGCAAAACATTATGCAACTGGAGAAACCATACCTATGGAGCTGGTTGAAAAAATAAAAGAATCTGCCACTTTTCAAGAAGGGATGCAGACATTACGTCAATTAAGCTTCGGATTGTTAGATATGTCTTGGCACGGTGTTGACCCTACAGGCATTACCAATGTAAAAGCACATGAAGATGAAGCTTTTAAAGATACAAGCCTTTACCCAGAAACACCGGATACGTGTATGAGCACTGCGTTCTCTCATATTTTTCAAGGAGGATATTCATCTGGCTACTACAGTTACAAATGGGCTGAAGTACTAGATGCTGATGCATTTGCTTACTTTAAAGAAGAAGGTATTTTCAATAAAGAAGTTGCTACTAAATTTAAGGACAATGTATTGTCGCAAGGTGGTACCGAAAACCCAATGACACTTTACAAAAGATTTAGAGGAGCAGAACCAAAGGTTGAGGCATTGCTAGAAAGAGCAGGGTTGATTTAGAAACTCTAAATAAATATAACCTCGTTGAGCAATCATTTTAAATAAGTTTTATTTAAATTGATTGCTCAATATTTTATATGCATAAATTTATTTACGACAAAAAGAGAGTATCGTCATTCTGCGATGCTGTTTTCTCTATAGCAATGACCCTATTAGTTCTTGAAATAGATGTACCCAGTGTAGAAACGATTTATAAAAAAGACTTCCTAGTTATTTTATCTGATCGTATTCCTAATTTTATTGGCTTCTTTGTTAGCTTTATGGTTATTGCCATATATTGGGTAAGTCACCTACGTATTTTTAGGTATGTCAAAGAAATTACCGAAAAAATTATATGGTTGAATATAGCTCTACTGTTAAGTGTTGTTTTTCTTCCCTTTTCAACTGCTATTTATGTAATCGACTTTTTTGGTACCGCGCCTTTTGTATTTTATTGCTGCAACCTAATAGTTTTAGGTTTACTGAATTATTTACTGGTAAGAGAAATTATAAAGAAAGGGATAGGTTATAAAGACATGACACCAACCATAGGTAAATGGTTAAAATTTAGGGCATTAAATGCAGTTGTTATTTGGAGTTTAGCAGCCATACTAGCACCATTATTACCAATAACTGCACGAGTAATTTTTGTGCTTATTTTCATAGTTCAATTATTAGGAGATAAATACTTTAAAAAGAAAATCAATCCTATTCTAATAGAAAAAGAATAGATATTATTGACAGCTTTAATTTTAGTTAGAAATCGTTCTTATCTGTCACACCATAATCATCAGGCATTTAGATTCAAAAAACGGTTCACTAATTAAAATAATCCTCATATGACCATGCCTAAAGTCAGCTTGATTATTAGTGTTTAGATTCAATAAATTTTAAAGGTATCGTCATTGGTTCAACTGACTTTAGAATTCAATTAACTTACGAACCTTCTACTAATCAAATATTTATTAATTATATTGTAGCTAATTAGCCACAATATCGTTTTATATTCAAAACCTCCCCCGTTTTGTTTTCACATTTTAATTAGTAAACTCTTGAATGAAATGAGTAAAGAGAACACTCTTCTTCAAATAGACCAAGTTGATGCCTCCATCAACAGCAATAATCATATGGGTATATTCAAATTTGAAGTAGATTGTAATAAGCTATATTGGAACGATGTACTGAAAGAAATTCATCAAGTACAAAAAACCTATATACCCGATACAGATAATATCTACGGAAATTGCAAAGAAGGTACTCTTAAAGAAAATCTTTTAAAAGCACACACACAGGCTTTATTAAACGGAGTTTCATTTGAAGTTGAATATGAAGTGTTGACCAGAAAAGGAAATTCTCGTTTTCTACACGTAGCAACACACGCTATTAAAAGTGATGATAAATGCACAAGCTTACATGGTTTCATAACCGATATCACCAACACTAATAACAAAAAAACAGATACTTACATATTAAAAAAGCAATTAGAATTTGCAGAAAAACTAGCAAATTCCGGCTCTTGGAAATGGGATATAAATTTAGACACGCTGACCTGGTCAGATAATTTTTACCATATTCTAAAACGCAATAAAGAAAGTCCTTTGTCATTCGATACATTTTTAGAATATGTTCATGAAGAGGATAAAGAAAAAATAGCTACAAAATTTGACCTAGCCTTAAAAAGAAAGCATTTTCCTGATTCAAATTATCGCATTGTTTTAAAAGATGGCACGATCAAAAACATGAAATCTATTGGAGAGGTTATAACCGATGTGCATGGCGAGGTCATAACAATAATGGGCACCTGCCAAGATACTACAGAAAGCAAAAAGAGAGACCAACAGCTTATTCAAAAAAATCAACAATTAGAATTAACCGAAAACAGTAACGAAGCAGGCACGTGGCAATTGAATCCGAAAACAGGAGCGTTTAAATGGTCAGACAATCTTTACAAGATTACAGATTTCGAATATGGTGAACCAATGAGTTTCGAAATTCTTTACGCTCGAATACACCCAGAAGACAAATTACATGTTGATGAGGCTTTGAAATGTGTACAAAAAAATGGCATAAAGCAAACCTTCACACACCGACTTATTACAAGAAAAGGCAATATTAGAACACTAGAGATAACTGCAGATCAGGTGTCAAATAAAATTAGTAATGAGAGAGAACTAATAGGTACGGCACGCGATATATCTTACAGAATAAAAATCGAAAAAGAATTAATAGAAAAAAACCAACTGCTTAATTTTACCGAGCATCTTACAACTATCGGGCACTGGAGATATAAACCCGGAACGAATGATATTTTTTGGTCAGAAAACCTTTTTCAAATGTTCGACCAACCAAAAACCGACAAACTATCTTTTAGTACTTATTTCAATAAAATTCACTCAGATGACAAAGCATTTGTAAAAGAAAAAATAGACCAATCTATTATTGACCACAAATTCTATGATTTTACCCATAGAATAATTCATCGCGATAACTCTGTAAGAATTATTCAAATTATCGGTAAGGTAACGATAAACGCAAATGATGGTTCGCAAGAATTACTGGGAACATGCCTCGATATTACAGAAAATGAATCGAGAGAGTTTGACCTTATCAAAAAAAATCAACAGCTAAACTTTGCCGAAAAAATGGCCATGATCGGGTACTGGCAATGGGACACACCTACAAACAAAGTGTATTGGTCAGATAATTTACACGCTATATACGGTCATGACAAAAATGCCGACTTAACTTTTGAAACTTACATTAGCTATATACATAATGAAGATAGAGAAAGAGTAGTTTCTAGTCTAGAAAACGCCATGTTAACTGGTAAATTCCCTGAATCAACCTATAAAATTCAATTAAACGATGGTAGTGTAAAAACTATTAAAACTGTAGGCCAAATAGTTCGAAATAACCAAGGTGAAGTTTTAAAAATGTCTGGCACTTGCCAAGATATAACTGAGGTAAAAAGAAAAGAATTAGAATTATTACAAAAGAATGATCAATTCAATTTTGCCGAAAAAATAGCGAATATTGGTTCTTGGCAGTGGAACCCACAAACTGAAGAAATTAAATGGTCAGATAACCATTACAGAATTTATGGATTTGAAATTGGCTGTTCATTACATATAGAAACCATACTTTCTCGTATTCACCCAGAAGATATTAATGCCGTACAAGAATTAAAAAATCAATTTTTTATTGATAAGAAGTTTGACAAAATACAATTCCGTATACCATTCGATGACGGAATCATAAAAACAGTAGAGGTTATAGGTGAAGCTATTACCGATCAAGAAGGTAATATTATCGTATTTAAAGGCACAAGTCAAGACATTACCAGCCGGGTAAAAGCAGAACAACTAATTAAAGAAAAAAATCAATTACTATCTTTTACCGAAGAAATGGCACTAATGGGGTCTTGGCAATGGAACCCCAACACAGGCGTATCTAATTGGTCAGACAATCTGTACAAGATTTATGACATAGAACAAGGCTTACCTGTAGATATGGATTTATTTTTATCAAGATTACATCCAGATGATTCTCATAGAATAAAAAAAGAAATAGAAGCCATAGTTAAAACTAAAACCAACAAATCTATACTGTCATTCCGAATTGTTTTAACAAATGGAAACATTCGTTCTATAGAGCTTTTATCAGAAGTCATAATAGACCGACAAGGAAATATATTAGAAATGATAGGTACCGCACAAGACGTTACAGATCGCATTAGAAGAGAACAAGATTTAATAGAAAAAAACCAACTTTTAAATTTTGCCGAGCAACTATCCAGTCTTGGTCATTGGAAATGGGATATTGTGAACGACAAAATGGAAATGTCCTCAAACTTATTGAAAATTTTAGATTTCGACGAGGATACTCCCTCCGATTTTAAAACTTATTTAGATAGGGTACACCCCGATGACAGAGACAAGGTCATTTCTGAAAGTGAAAAAATTCTTGACACGAAAAACTTTGATAAATTTCAACATAGAATAATCAAAGACAACGGTAGCATAAGAACTATAGAAATTATTGGCGCCGTATTACTCAATGAAGCCGGTGATGTTGTTGAGCTTATTGGATCAAGTCAAGATATTACTGAACAGGTCGAAGCTCAGCAAAAAATAATAAAAGCAAATAAAAATTTAGAAGAATCAACAATCATTTTGACTTCTAAAAATAAACAATTAGCAGAATTTAATCATATTACATCTCATAATTTAAGGTCTCCTGTTAGTAATTTAAATGCTTTGCTTGGTTTATTTAAAAATTCAGAGAGCGAAAGTAAAAAAGTAGAAATTTTTACAAAATTTGAAATTGTAATAAATCATTTAACAGAGACACTAAATACTTTGATCGAAACCATAACTATTAAACACAACGCTGGCGAGATTAAAGTAAACCTCTATTTCGAACAAACCTTAAACAAAACAAAAGAGATTCTAGCTGCCGAAATAATGAATACAGGTGCCATTATAAAATTTGATTTTTCTAAAATGAAAAACGTAATGTATAACCCCATATATTTGGAAAGTATATTTCTAAATCTAATTAGTAATTCTTTAAAATATAAAGCACTCGATAGAGCACCCGAAATTTTAATAATTTCTGATGTGGTAAATGGAAAAACTACTTTAGAGTTTAAGGATAACGGATTAGGTATCGATATGGAAAATTACGGAGATAAATTATTCGGACTTAATAAAGTATTTCATAAACACCCCGATGCAAAAGGGGTTGGTTTATTTTTAACCAAAGCACAAATAGTTGCAATGAACGGCTCAATTTCGGCGAAAAGTGAAGTTAATGTAGGTACCACATTTTTCATCACCTTAAATTAATAAATAGATGGACAAAAGTATTAATGTTTGCATAATAGATGATGATGAAGTGTTTCAATACACGATACTTCACACATTAGAGGCACATAAATCTGTCGGTAATATAATGCCATTTACAGATGGTGCCGAAGCAATGACTTTTTTTAATGAAAATTTAGACAATCTTGACAAATTACCAGATGTCATTTTTCTTGATGTAAATATGCCGGTAATGGACGGGTATAGATTTATGGATGAATACACTAAAATAATACCCGAAGTTGTTAAGAAAATAACCATTTACATCTTATCATCTTCAGTGGATCTAGTAGATTTTGAAAAGACCAAAAATATAAAAGAGGTTTCAGATTATATTATTAAACCTATACGAGAACCTCAATTGACAAAAATTCTAGCAGAATTGGTAATGAATAATAATTAATAGTGGGAACAAAATGCTATTCTAAATTATTTTTTAGTCGAATATGCATCATACCCACCTTCTAAATCCACTACATTTTTAAATCCGAGTTCGAGCAATCTTGCTTGAGACTTTAGGCTTCTACCTCCTTTTTTACAATAGACATAAATCTTTTTGGCTTTATCTAGTGTTGCGACTTGTTGGTTGAACTCGTTTGACAGCCAATTCATATTTAAAGCACCATTAATACAGCCTGCAGCAAATTCTTCTGGTGTTCTTACATCAAGTAATATTTCTTTTGTTTCATCGAAGCCTTCAAATTCAACAATTGGTTGCGATTCTATTTGCGCCAAAACAAAATGTGAGCTAAGTATCAAAACAAAAAAAAGTATATTCTTCATGACATAAGTGTTTACATTCAAAAGTAATCATAATACACAAAATTAAATTACTTTTGAAGACCAGATTATAAAATGGAAACAAACAGCCTAAATCCTGATAAATGGGTGGATCTCTATGCAGACTACCTCTTCAATTACGCCGTAACAAGAGTAAGTGATGTAGAAATCGCGAAAGATCTTGTTCAAGATACTTTTATAGCGGGATTAAAATCTGCAAAAAATTTCAAAGGCGATGCGGCAGAACGCACTTGGTTAATAGCGATATTAAAACGCAAAGTTATTGATCACTACCGAAAAATAAATTCAAAAAAAGGCAAGGCAGAGGTTCGCATGAGTTACAGTTCGCAAACAGACGCTGAAGGTGATTGGTTAGAAGAGCGTATTGCCGATCCGAATAGCAATTTTGAAAATGACGCTCTTGAAAATGAAGAATTAGGCCTTGCGATTCAAAACTGCATATCAAAATTACCTAAAAAGCAAGCTCAGGTTTTTACCATGAAAACTATTGAAGGCATGGAAACTGAAGATATTTGTAATGCATTAGGAATAAATGCGTCTAACCTCTGGGTAATGATACATAGAGCCAGAACAGGCTTAATGGGTTGTTTAAATCAAAATTGGTTTTAGTTATGATGATTTCATGTGAAAAAGCGGCGAATATATGCGACAAAGCGCAATACAAAGAAGCTTCGGGTTGGGAAAAAATGAAATTAAAGTTTCACTTACTTATCTGTAAAACCTGTGCAAAGCACAGCAAAGACAATACGAAGTTAACATCACTTTGCAATCAAGCAAGACTTGCTGTTTTGTCTGATGAGGAAAAGAAAAAAATGAAAGAAACTTTTTCTAAAGCAAAATAATATACTTTTTACTTACTATAAAAAGCAACCACCAAAGCAAAGGAATTGCCTCTACCCAAAAAGATGAAAAATATTTCTTTTGGTTTAATTCCGTCTTATAAATCAGTAGTAATAAAACTAAAAACAGAATTGTTTTAACTAAAATATGAGTACGATCCAAATCTGTTTTCAGAAAGGTGATTAAGTAAAATAGAATTGTCCACCCGTACCCAATCATTTTCGCTCCTTTTACCCCTACTCGTTGTGGTAATGTTTTCAATGCGGCATTATCATATTTCAGATCTCGTATTTCGAAAGGCACCAATAGTATCAGTACAAAAAGAAAACGTTGAAAAGTTTCTACCTTCACATTCCAAGAGATAGTATCTAATTGAGATATTGCCGGTAAAATTACCGTTGTACCTGCCCAAACTGCGGCAACAATTAATATTTTCAATCCGCTAAAGCTTCTAAAATTCTTATTCTTCGGCAAAACAGGTAACGCATACAATCCGGTTATAGCTGCTAAAATCAATAATCCGACAAATACTCTTTCAGACAGAAAAAACAACTGATAACCTGCAACAAGAAGACATCCAAAACTAAAAAATTGTATATTTTTTTGATAGGAATTGGCTACAAGAATATATTTCTCGGCCTCAACTCCGAATTTTACAAAATTATAACAGCTTATCGACCCGAAAAAAATAAAAAAATAAAGCTCAAGAGGCACACTTATGTTTAAGGTAAGTGCAGTTACATGTACCAAACTAAAGATAGCCAAGGCAACGTGAATACTGGCATCGAGGTAAAAATCAAATATCTTGTTGATTAAGCTCATTAAACAAAAGTAGCTAAAGTGTTTATAACCTTTTGTTTTGGTTAAAAACTTTAAACAGTTGAGCAAGTTACAACCCTAATTTAAACACATAAAAGTGGTAATTTTACACATTATATAACAATTAGTATCTATGAAGACTGACGTGTTTGCTCTGCGCCATATCGGCATTAGGGAAGAAGATTTAAATACCATGTTCAACACTGTCGGTGTTGAAAATTTGGAACAACTAATTAGTGAGACCATACCGGATCATATTCGCCTAAAGCAGCCTTTGAAATTAGATGCGCCTATGAGTGAGCATAAATTTCTTGCACACACCGAGGCTTTATCTAAAAAGAATAAAGTTTTTAGAACCTATATTGGTTTAGGTTATCATGAAAGTTTGACCCCTTCGGTAATTAAAAGAAATATTCTTGAAAATCCGGGGTGGTATACCGCCTATACTCCGTATCAAGCAGAAATAGCACAAGGCAGACTAGAAGCGCTATTAAATTTCCAAACCATAGTTGCTGATTTAACAGGTATGGAATTGGCCAATGCTTCGCTACTTGACGAAAGTACAGCAGCAGCCGAGGCAATGACGATGCTTTTTGATGTAAGAAGTCGAGATCAAAAAAAGAACGATGTTGTAAAATTCTTTGTGTCAGAAGAAATATTACCACAAACATTATCCCTTTTAAAAACCCGTTCTATTCCATTAGGTATAGAGTTGGTAATTGGCAATCATGAAGAGTTTGACTTTAGTACTGATTTTTACGGTATTTTATTACAATACCCGGGCAAATATGGACAAGTATACGACTACTCTAATTTTGTCGCTAAAGCAAAAGAAAATGATATTAAAGTTGCGGTAGCCGCTGATATCATGAGTTTGGTTTTATTGACTCCACCGGGCGATTTCGGTGTAGATGTAGTTGTTGGTACTACCCAACGTTTTGGTATTCCGTTGGGTTATGGTGGTCCGCATGCGGCTTTCTTTGCCAATAAAGATGAATATAAAAGAAGTATACCTGGTAGAATAATCGGTCTTACAAGAGACACCGATGGCAAACCTGCATTACGTATGGCATTGCAGACCAGAGAACAACATATTAAAAGAGACAAGGCAACCTCTAACATTTGTACAGCTCAAGTTTTATTGGCTGTAATGGCAGGTATGTATGGCGTATACCACGGTCCAAAAGGTCTTACCTATATCGCAACTAAAATTCATGCCACGGCCGTCACTTTGGCAGATGCTCTTGAAAATTTAGGGTTATACCAACTAAATACTGCCTATTTCGATACTATAACGGTAAAAGCAGATTCAGGTAAAGTACGCCCAATTGCAGAAGCGAATGAAGTTAATTTCTACTATGTAGATAATGAAACTATTTCAATAGCTATTAACGAAGCTACATCATTAGAAGACTTAAATCAGATTATTTCAATTTTCGCCGAAGCACTTGGCAAAACTGCATCTGAGGTTAGCAGTTTATTGAACTCAACTTCAATACCTGAAAATAATAAGCGTACTAGTGCTTTCATGGAAAATAAGGTATTTAACTCTTACCATTCAGAGACAGAGTTAATGCGTTATATTAAAAAGTTGGAGCGTAAAGATTTAGCTTTAAACCACAGCATGATTTCTTTAGGTAGCTGTACTATGAAATTAAATGCCGCAAGTGAAATGTTGCCATTAAGCTCATCGAACTGGGGAAATATTCATCCATTTGTACCAGTTGAACAAGCAGAAGGCTATCAAATTATTTTACGCGAATTGGCAAAAGACCTTTCAATCATTACAGGTTTTGCAGATACTTCGTTACAACCAAATTCTGGAGCGCAAGGTGAATATGCAGGGTTAATGGTTATTAGAGCATACCATGAATCTAGAGGTGAATCTCATAGAAACATATGCTTAATTCCTTCATCTGCACACGGTACCAACCCAGCATCAGCTGTAATGGCAGGTATGAAAGTTGTAGTTACCAAAACAGATGAGAAAGGAAATATCGATGTTGCTGATCTTGAAGAGAAAGCAATATTACATTCAGAAAACTTAGCTGCATTGATGATCACATACCCATCTACACATGGCGTATTCGAATCATCGATAAAGCAGATTACAAAATTAATTCATGATCACGGTGGTCAAGTTTACATGGATGGTGCAAACATGAACGCACAAGTTGGCTTAACGAACCCAGCTACTATTGGTGCAGACGTTTGTCACCTAAACTTACATAAAACATTCGCTATACCACATGGAGGTGGCGGACCGGGTGTGGGACCGATTTGTGTTGCACCACAACTTGTACCATTTCTACCTAGCAATCCAGTAATAAAAACCGGCGGCAAAGATGCCATAACCGCTATTTCAGCAGCACCATGGGGAAGCTCGTTGGTATGCCTTATCTCGTACGGATATATTAAAATGTTAGGTGAATATGGCTTAACACATTCTACGAAAATTGCCATACTGAACGCCAATTATATTAAGCATAAACTTGAAGGTAAGTTCGATGTTTTATATACAGGTGAAAAAGGTAGAGCAGCCCACGAAATGATCTTAGACTGTAGACCATTTAAACAAAATGGTATTGAGGTGACCGATATTGCCAAACGACTGATGGACTATGGTTTTCACGCACCAACGGTATCTTTTCCTGTTGCAGGAACGGTGATGATAGAACCTACTGAAAGTGAAAATTTAGCAGAATTAAATAGATTCTGTGAAGCTATGGTATCTATTCGTGCAGAGATAGATGAATCTAATGCCGATGAGCCGAATAACGTACTTAAAAATGCTCCGCATACTTTAGAAATGGCTACAACAGATGATTGGCAGTTCCCATATTCAAGACAAAAAGCAACTTTTCCATTACCATACATTGCCGAAAACAAATTTTGGCCATCGGTACGTAGAGTTGACGATGCTTATGGAGACCGTAATTTAATTTGCACGTGCGCTCCAATCGAGGCGTATATGGAAGCTGAATAAACGCTCTAAACCTATACTGGTAAGCCTTTTCGAGAAATCGAAGAGGCTTTTTTAATTAAGCTTACTTTCAACAATCTTCATTGAGCATCGTAAATTTTACTATGCATGCATATTATATTTTAACAATTTGCTTAAATTTCGGTTACAATTCAATTATTTAAAATGAGCATATCAATTACGGGAACAGGAAGCTATATACCTGAATTAAAAGTTTCCAATGAAGATTTCAATAATCATAATTTTTTAAATCTAGACGGTACTACTTTTAAACACAATAATGAAGTCATTATTGAGAAGTTTAAAGCCATAACCGGTATAGAAGAAAGACGATATGCTCCTCAAAAATACACCACATCTAACTTGGCTTTTTTTGCTGCAGAAAAGGCAATTGAAAATGCACAGATAGATAAAGAAACTTTAGATTATATAATTGTAGCTCATAATTTTGGAGACTTAAAAGAGGGGTATATTCAAGGCGATACCCTACCCAGTTTAGCTACTAGAGTAAAACACCAATTACAGATAAAAAATCCGAAATGTGTTGCTTACGATTTAATCTTTGGCTGCCCAGGTTGGCTCGAAGGTATGATACAAGCCAATGCTTTTATTAAGAGTGGTATTGCAAAAAAATGCTTGGTCATTGGTGCTGAAACCCTATCAAGAATAGTAGATGATTTCGACCGTGATTCTATGATATATTCTGATGGCGCAGGTGCTGCGGTAGTGGAAAAATCTGATGATGGTGGCGAAATAATAGCACACGAATCTGCTACTTACGCAAACGATGAAGCTAATTTTCTGTTTTTCGGAGAAACCTATGATAAGGACGATGACAAAAAGAAATTCTACATTAAAATGCATGGTAGAAAAATATATGAATTTGCGGTAACCAATGTACCTGCGGCGATGGCATCATGTCTAGACAATAGTGGTATTAGCATTGACGAGGTGAAAAAAATATTTATTCACCAAGCCAATGAAAAAATGGATGAGGCAATCGTAAAACGCTTCTACAAAATTTACGGTAAAGAAATGCCTGAAGGTGTTATGCCAATGAGTATTTCAAAGTTAGGCAATAGCTCTGTTGCGACCATACCCACTTTATACGACCTTGTAAAAAACGGTAAATTAGAAAATCAGGAAATTAAAAAGGGAGATGTTGTTATCTTTGCTAGTGTTGGCGCCGGAATGAACGTCAATGCAATGGTATACAGAATCTAAACATGTACGAAAACAGCTTTCCGAACAAACGATATAAGCATACACTTCATTTTTTACGCAAACATATTACCACCGACGAATCTATTTTAGATTTAGGTGTCGATAATCCATTCGCCAAAATAATGAAAGCAGACGGTTATTCTGTAGCGAATACTGAAGGTGAAGATTTAGATATCAATTATAGCACAGTAAGTAATACTAACGCTGAAGTAATTACTGCATTCGAAATTTTTGAACATCTTTTAGCTCCGCTAAACTTATTATCTAACACCAAGGCTACTAAATTAGTTGCCAGTATCCCGCTAAAATTATGGTTTTCCCCTGCTTACAGAAGTAAAACCGATAAATGGGATAGACATTACCATGAATTTGAAGATTGGCAGTTCGATTGGTTGTTGGAGAAAGCCGGCTGGGAAATTCAAGATTCTCAGAAATGGGCACATCCTGTCAAAAAAATAGGATTTAGGCCTTTTCTACGATTATTCACTCCAAGGTATTATATTGTATACGCTACCAAAAAATAAGAGACTATAATTCATATGAATTACTATATAGTTATTCCTATACATAACGAAGAGGCTTTTTTAAATAGCACCTTAGACTCTATTTTACTGCAGACATTAGCTGCAAAACAGGTTATTCTAGTTAATGATAATTCTACGGATCGCACAGAAAACATCATAGATCAATACTGTACAATGAGTAACCTGTTTCAAAAGGTAAACACTACTTCGTCTACACAGCACATGCCCGGCAGTAAAGTTATTAATGCGTTTAACAAGGGACTTGAATTGTTAGACGACAACTATGATTTTATTGTAAAATTAGATGCCGATATTATTTTACCATCTAATTACTTTGATGTTATTAGTCAGCACTTCGAAAAAAATCAAATTTTAGGCATCTGTGGTGGATTCATCTACGAACAGAATAATGCCAAAGAATGGATTTTAAATCACCCAATGGATAAAGATCATGTTAGAGGCGCCATCAAAGCCTATTCTAAAGCTTGTTTTAAGGCAATAGGAGGATTGAAGAACGCAATGGGATGGGATACGGTAGATGAGCTCTTAGCTCAGTTTTACGGCTATTCATTACAAACAGATGCAACACTTAAAGTAAAACATTTAAGACCCACAGGAAAAGCATATAATGCCAAAGCAAAGAAGTTACAAGGTAAAGCAATGTACACTATGCGTTATGGATTCATAATCACCTGTATTGCCTCTATGAAAATGGCAATGAAAAACAGATCCATAAATTCATTTTGGAACAATATCATGGGTTATATACAAGCCGCCCAAAATAACACTGCTTATCTAGTAACAGAAGAAGAAGGTAAGTTCATTAAAAATCTACGTTGGACAAATATTAAGAGAAAAATCAAAGCATAAAAAAAGCCATCATATAGATGGCTTTTATTTTATTGTATTAGTTCTCTAATTAGAAACCTAATTGTTTTTTAACATCAGCTAAAAGGTCTTTACCTTTTGCTACGATTAGACCACCACCCGCTTGCGCATCGATAACGTAGTCAAAACCTTGTGCAGCTGCAACTTTTTCAATAGCCGCTTTAGCTTTTTCAGAAATAGGAGCGAATAACTCGCCTTGCTTCTTTTGAAATTCTTGTTGAGCTCTTTGTTGAGCCTCACCAATATTCTTTTCGTAGCCTTGTAACTCTATAGCTCTTTTTTCGTTCTCTTCTTTAGACTTAGAGGCTGCTTCGTTTTGGTACTGTGTGTACTTGTTACGCAACTCTGTCATTGAACCTTCGATATCTGCATTATAAGTTTCTTGCAATTTCTTAAGTTCAGCTTCTGCAGATTTCATTTCTGGCATTGCAGATAATAATTGAGTAACGTCTATATGAGCTACCTTACTTTGGGCATTTACAAAACTTGTTGTTGCTACGAACAACAATAAGGCTACCGCAATTTGTTTTACTTGTTTCATGAGTGTAATTTTAATTCTAATTGAGTGTTAATTTTATGGTCGTTAAACCTATTTAAATAGTACCGTTATTATCATCTTTTTCGGTATCGCTATTTCTCTCTTTTAATTTTTCTTGCTTCTTAGCATCGCGCTCCTCTAACAATTTCTTTCTTCTCTCTTCGTACGCTTTTTTGCGCTCTTCTCGCAATTTCAGTTGTTCGGCTTTCGTGTCGGCCGCACTTTTCTCTCTAGTTTCTGCTGCTTGGGCCGCTTTATCTAAACGATCCTGTAATGCCTCACTAACCTCTTCTTCCTCTTCGCCTTCAAAATCATCTAATCTACTAAGATCTTCTGATTTTTTAGTTGGTTTGCTAGTTTTTCTTGTCCTAGCAATACCTCTTAATACCAAATCACTGATATCATGTCTTTTTTCAGAATACAACATTACAACATCCGCAGATTTATCAAAAATAAAATCATACTTTTTATTCGCGCCAATTGATTGTACTTCATTGAACACTTGATCTTGAATTGGCTGTATTAGCCTTCGCTTCTGCAACACTAAATCTCCCTGTGGCCCGAAACGATCTTGTTGATACTCGATCATTTCTCGCTCTAAAATTTGAATCTCCTCTTCGCGCTCAGCAATTAGCTCTGGAGTCAATAGCACTTTTTCTGCCATTAAATCTTTCTTCATTTGCTCCACCACACTTTGCTTCTGCTCTACTTCGACCTTCCAACGTTGTACTTTAGTTTCTAACTGTTCGGTCGCTTCTCTGTACTCATCTACATTCTGTAAAATGTACTCCATATCTACGTAGGCCATTCTTACCCCTCTTTGGGCAAAACCCTGTATTGTCATGAAGATGACCGAAACTACTAATAGAACTTTTGTTTTTGTACTCATTGTTAATGTCGTTTAATCCTATAGAAAATATCGTGCCAAAATTACTAAATCTTTTAAAATTAAAGGATTAGCACTAAGCACGATTTTAATAATTCAATGAAAATTAAAACTGTTGACCAATAATGAAGTGTGTTTGCCATCCGCTTGGACCTTGCCCAGCAGATTGTGGTCTTAGATCCTCATCGAATCCGTAACCAAAATCAATACCCAACAAACCAAATGCTGGCATAAAGATTCGCAGCCCCACACCGGCCGATCGTTTTAATTCAAACGGATTAAAGTCCTGAAAATTGTTGAACGAATTACCACCCTCTAAAAATGCCAGTCCGTAAATAGATGCCGAAGGCTTCAATGTTAATGGGTAACGTAATTCTAATGAGAATTTATTGTAAATTAATGCACCATCTGGTGTATTAGAATCATTTGAATATGGTGTAATAGACTGGTTGTCATACCCTCTAAGTTGTACGACATCTCTACCATCTAATGTAAAATTACCTAAACCGTCACCACCCACATAAAATCTTTCGAAAGGCACATTACCAACAGCACTATTATAGCTGCCTAAAAAGCCAAATTCAGCATTTGTTTTCAACACCAATTTATCTACTAACGTAGTATACCAATCTCCTTTAAATTTTACTTTATAATATTCCAATAACCTAAAACGTTCTTGATCGATAGATGATAATTCAGCTTGATCAGTTGCACTAAGACCAACAGTATTTTTCTCTAGCTCTAGTTCTTCAGATCTATTTTTTAATGCTCTAAAATCTTTATTACTGAATAACGACCAAGGCGGTGTAAATTTAGCAGACAATTCAAATGTCGATCCAGACATCGGAAAAATACGACTAGGCCCTTGAGAACTTCTTGAAATACCGAAAGTATATGCTACAGAATTGGCCTTACCGTCACCAAAGTTAAATAGACCGATGTTGTAATTTCTAAAATCATACAATTGGTAACTCAGTGAATGAGATATGGTAAAGAAATCATCTGGCCATTGTACACGTTTTGCCAAACCAGCTGTAATACCTGTTATAGAAAATTGCTGATCTTTATCGACCTCAATGTTACCATTATTGCCATAAGTAGCATTAAACTGCTGTGTTCTAGACATACTTAAGTTAAAACGTACTGGCTTTTTACCCCCTAACCATGGCTCAGCAAAATTTAAGCTGTATACCCTGTAGGTACGACTTGCCTGTAAACGAAGTGCAAAGGTTTGACCATCACCCATAGGCACAGGCTTGTACTTTTCACCTTTAAATAAATTCTGTATAGAGAAGTTACTAAAAGACAACCCTAATGTACCGATGAAGCCACCGCCACCATAACCACCTTGTAATTCTATTTGACTAGATCCAGATTCTACCAAATTCCATGCTAAGTCAACAGTACCTTCATTAGGGTTTGCATTTAACACATCTGGTGTTATTTGTTCGGCATCGAAAAAGCCAAGCTGACCCAATTCTCTAATAGTTCTGATAATATCAGCTTTATTATACTTTTGACCTGGTCTTGTACGAAGTTCACGATAGATAACATGGTCATTCGTTTTATCGTTACCAGAAACGGTAACGTGATCTAAGAACGTTTCTTTACCTTCTATAATTCTTATTTCAAAATCAATAGTATCATTAGCAGCTGAAATCTCTACTGGATTAATCGTTGAAAATAAGTATCCGTTATTTTGATAAAGGCTTGTAACATCAGTTGGATCTGGCTTAGAGTTATCTGCAATTCTTTCGCGCAGTAAAACTCCATTATAAGTATCACCTTTTTTAATACCCAGAACTTGATTTAATTGACGGTCGGTGTATACTGTATTACCTACAAAGTCGATATTACCAAAATAGTACTTATCACCTTCTTCAACTTTAATTTTAATATCGATATTATTTTCATCAACCTTAATAATAGAATCAGATATTACCCTTGCATCTCGGTACCCATTTTCGGCGAATTTATCAACCAATAACCCAAGATCCTCTTCGTAATCTTCTTGAATGTATTTAGATTTTTTCCAGAAACGACCAAATTTCTTCTGCTTTGTGCTCTTTAAAGCCTTGCGTAACTTCTTGTCGGCTAACTGCTCGTTACCTTCAAAAATAATGTCACGAATTTTAACCTTATCACCTTTATTGACATTTACCACCATACTTTGAGTATTGGTATCGGTAGTGTCTTTAGATGTTGCAATGGTTACATCGGCATTTAAATACCCTTGCTTCTTATATTTATTGGCTATGTAGTTCTTAGAATTAGAAATTAAACTTTCGGTAATCTTCTTTCCTTTCTTAAGATCAGTATCCTTAATTAATCCTTCGATTTTACCTTTTTTAACACCGTAAAATTTTACATTAGTTAAAGTTGGCCTTTCTATAATATTAAGTTCTAGGAAAACGGTATTTTCTTCTATGTTAGTTATAAAAAACTCGATCTCGCTAAAAAGCTCAAGACCCCATAATTTCTTAATAACCTCGCTAATTTGCTCTCCTGGCAAAGTAATAGGTTGCCCTACTCTAAGACCGGTATACGTTTTAACGGTTTGTTCATTATAGCTTTGTAGCCCCGTAACATCTAATCCTCCTAAAATATAGCTTTTGCCGTCCTCATAGGAAGCATCCTGTGCGGCGGCAAAAAAGGTGGTTAAAAATAAAAGGGTAGTTAAAAAGTGGTTCAAGGATATGAACCTGGCCATATCTTTAAGTGAGTTGTTCGCTTGTTTTTCCAAATCTTCGTTCTCTGTTCTGGTAATTTTTTATGGCTTCCACCAAGTGGTGCTCTCTAAAATCAGGCCAATATACATCAATAAAATATAACTCTGCATACGCTATTTGCCATAATAGAAAATTGCTGATCCGATGTTCTCCACTAGTACGGATAAGCAAGTCTACGTCTGGTAAATCGTGCGTGTAAAGATGGCTATTAATAATTTCTTGGTCAATGTTTTCAATTGAAATTATATTATTTTTAACTTTGGCGCTTATCTCTTTCACCATAGACTGCAGCTCTTCGCGTGCACCATAACTCAAAGCTAAAGTCAACGTCATGCCTGTGTTTTGCTTAGTTTGATCCATTACTTCGACCAACTCTTTATAAGCCTTAGAAGGCAGTGCATCTATGTTACCGATGGTATTTAAACGAATGTTGTTTTTGTTAAAAGTTTTAAGTTCTTTCTTTAATGAAGACACCAATAAGCGCATAAGAGTTTGCACTTCTATCTTTGGTCTGTTCCAATTTTCTGTAGAAAACGTATATAATGTTAGGTAATCGATCTTTAGCTGAACGCATTGTTCAACAATAATTCTGACAGTTTTTACACCATGTTCGTGACCAAAAACTCTTAGTTTACCACGTTCTTTTGCCCACCTACCGTTACCATCCATGATAATAGCAAGGTGCTTTGGTACATTCAGTTTGTCAATATCGTTTATATCACTCATCTTAAAATTTACTCAAAACAATCCATACAAGGCTTTCTACCAAAGGTATAAGTTAGTGTTAAACCAGAAAAAACATACCAGTCATCACTAAAAATATTACCGAATTGAAATTCTTCAAAGTTAGAACCTTCAGGATTACTACCATCTAGGTTATCTGTAAAGGTATATCTAGCACCAATTTCGCCCCCAAAAATAAGAAACTGATTGATACGATATTTAAAACCTACGGTCATTGGTACTGCAAAACTACCTTCTTTTTGATTGATATCTTGAAGAAGACCACCATTAAAGTATTGATAATCATATCTAAAATACGTAAGACCTGTATATAAATAAGGAGTAAAAGCTGGCCCGAGTTTATGTAAATTATATTCTACAAAGTTAAATTCTAGACCAACAGAACCTTCTAAAATAGAATTATCTACTACATACCCTCTTTGTTGTCTTGCTGTAGAATTAGATTTAGTATCATCGGCAGTAAATTTACCATAGGTTAAACTACCACGCCATGCATACCTCTTGCTTATGTTCCATTTAAACAATCCGCCAAAAGCAATATTAGACGGCAAAAGATAATCTGTTTTACCAACATCACTAATAGTATTGGCACCACCCGCAAAAATACCCACTTCATACGTCTGCGCCTGCAAACCTGAAAGTGAAAAAAGTAATACTAATAACGTTATGTAACGCATAAAATAGATTTTATAATTATCGCAGATATCATATTGAATATTGAAAAAGCAATAATTTTTATGTTCTCAAAAGATAAACAGTGATTAAGGACAATTATTGTTTTAAAGTGGGCTCAATTTCGCCTATCCTCACCCCAAAGCAGCTTATTCCTAAGGGTCTTTAAAAAACTTTCTGAAGTATATTCTATCATTTTGATAGTAAAAGGAGCTTTACTAATGGTTATTTCTTCACCATTTTCTAATGATGCTATTCTTGAATCTAAAGAAACCAAGTGGTTTTCTTCTCTACCAGACACCTTTAATCGAATTACGGTATCATCTGAAATTACCAGAGGCCTCGCGTTTAAGTTATGCGGAGCTATAGGTGTTAATACTAATGATTTTGCCGTTGGCACAATTACCGGGCCACCACAACTTAATGAGTAGCCAGTAGAACCTGTTGGCGTCGAAATAATTAGACCATCTGCCCAATAAGAGGTTAGGTATTCATTATTTAAATAAGTCTCGACCGTTATCATAGAAGTGGTATCTTTTCTACTAACGGTAATTTCGTTCAATGCAAAATTAAGATCTCCGAATTCTACATCAAGCTCTTTTGTATTTAACTGAACTAAACTACGTTCAACAACAGTATATGCACCTTGCTTAAACTCTTGAACTACTTTTCTAACATCTTCTTTTTTGAAGGTGGAAAGAAAACCTAACCTACCGGTATTTACACCAACAATAGGAATACCTAAATCTTTAACAAAAGTAGTAGCCCTTAATATAGTACCATCGCCACCAAAACTAACGAACATATCGAAAGATGCATTTAAACCTTCGTCAATAGTAAACACAGGAAATGTCTGAGCTGTATTGTTCGTTCTATATAAATCGTAAAAATCTTTTTCAATATAAACTTCGGCAGAGACCTTACTTAACTCATCTAATAATTCGATAAGATATTCAATAGCATTATCTTGATATGTTTGACCGTATATAGCTACTTTCATATTAAACATTAAGATATTTCTCTAAATAGTCTGACCGGTTCTTTAAATCTTCAAGAAACTCATCGTCGCTATTTCCGAATATAATATTATAGTTATATCGTCTAAAAGTCTGCACTACCTTATTATAATTATTCGCAGTAATCTTTAGGGTCACTTGAATAATATCATTTTGGGTGTCAGAAATAAAACCACCATAAAGCTTAGCGTTATTACTTTCAACTATTTGGGCAATCTGGCTAAACGAATAGTCTTTGACTCCGGTTGCAACAACCAAAATACTACCTGGATCAGTAAAAAAAGGCATATCTATAAAGACAGATACAATATCCGTAAGGCAGTAATAGCCAGTAACCTCTTCTTTTTCATTTAAAACAGGCAAAAGATTGGCTTCATTACGTGCAAATACCTCTAAAACATCTAACCAATTGGTATCTCGACGCACAAAAAAACTTTGCAGTTCATATCTAAATTCATCGATTTTAGCATCCGGTTGTAATCCGTCTGCATCATTTTCAGAAAAAAGTCCTAAAAACCGTCCGTCGTCTAAAATAGCCACATGAGAATAGGTAGAGTCTTGAAAAAATTCTACAACTTTTTCAGTGGTATCTTTAATATCGAATACCGGTAAATTTGTAATGATATGTTCTTGAATATCCATAAGCCTATATATAACGCAAAATAACAATTAATAATATCAAAAGGCGTGCCTTATTCGTATTTTTGAAGCTCTTAAAAGGTAAATAAGACATAATGACAAAACTTAGCGTTAACGTGAACAAAATTGCAACTCTCAGAAATGCCCGTGGTGGCAATGTTCCAGATTTGCTTAAAGTTGCAAACGATTTAGAGGGCTTTGGCGCACAAGGCATCACAATACACCCAAGGCCAGACGAACGCCATATTAGATACCAAGATGCCAGAGATTTAAAAAAAACGGTGAAGACAGAATTTAATATCGAGGGTAATCCTGTTCCTAAATTTATAGCACTAGTTCTAGAGGTTACCCCTGAGCAGGTAACATTGGTTCCCGATTCTGTAGATGCCATTACCTCAAATGCTGGTTGGAATACTATAAAGTATAAAGATTTTTTAACCGATGTTATCAAAACCTTTAAAGACGCTGGTATTCGCACATCAATATTTGTTGATCCAGACCCAACAATGATTGAAGGTGCAAAAGCAGTGGGCGCAGATAGAATAGAATTATACACTGAAAGTTACGCCGCCGATTACGAGAAAAATAAAGAAGAAGCAATAAAACCTTTTATTATAGCTGCCCAAAAAGCTAATGAATTAGGTATTGGCATTAACGCCGGTCATGATTTAAGCTTAGATAATATTGAATATTTTGCTAAAAACATACCTAATTTATTAGAGGTATCTATCGGCCATGCACTTATTAGCGAGGCGCTTTATTTAGGTTTAGACAATGTAGTAAACATGTATTTACACAGATTAAAATGAAGCAAATTTTACATTCGGTAATTTTAGGCGAAGGCAAACCGTTGTGTATTTTACACGGATTTCTAGGGATGCTCGACAATTGGAAAACTTTAGGAACTTTATATGCAGAAAATGGATATTGTGTCCACTTAATCGACCAAAGAAATCATGGTAAAAGTTTTCATTCTCCAGATTTTAATTATGATATTTTAGCGGACGACCTTCTTAACTACCTAGACGAACACGATATTACAAGTACCGCTTTAATAGGTCATTCTATGGGCGGAAAAACGGCAATGCAATTTGCATGCACATACCCTGAGCGAGTCAATAGATTGCTCGTCGCAGATATCGCTCCAAAATATTACCCACCACATCATCAAGATATTATTAATGGTTTAAACGCTATAGATACCTCTAATTTAAAATCTCGTAATGATGCCGACCAACAGTTAAAAAAACACATCTCAAACCCAGGTATACGTCAGTTTTTATTGAAAAATCTTGATAGAGATGAAAATAAAAAATTGTGTTTCAAATTTAACTTAGAAGTTTTAAGTGAAAAGATGGAAGAAATTGGCGACAATATCAATAGCACCGATAGCTACGACGGACCTACATTATTTTTAAGAGGAGATAAATCTGAATATGTTACCAAAAATGATGCAGAAATCATTCGTAGACATTTTCCAAAGGCAACAGTAGAAACCATAGATAATGCGGGTCATTGGTTACATGCTGAAAACCCTGATCAATTTTTTGAAAAATCACTTACCTTTCTAAACCAAGCATAAATAACTATAATAATTTAAAACCAAAACTCATGAAACTAATTTTAAGAATCCTTTTAAGCGCCGTTGCCGTTATCATATTGGCAAATATATTACCAAACGTATCTGTAGATGGTTTTACGACCGCCGTTATCGTAGCTGTAGTATTAAGTCTTTTAAATCTATTGGTTAAACCAATATTAGTTATTCTAACACTGCCTGTAACCGTAATTACCTTTGGTCTTTTTCTATTGATTATTAATGCGATTATCATACTTTTAGCAGATAAACTTATTGATGGTTTTTCGGTCGGAAACATTTGGTGGGCATTGATTTTTAGCCTCTTGCTATCGTTTTTACAATCAATCTTTTTTACACTACTAAAAGATGACAAGTCGTAGTTGCTTGTGATTTGAAATTCAATACTTTAAAAAATTGGTTGACTTTGCAAAATATAGTATTTTTGCATCCCATTTTATACATGCAAATAGATATTAAGGAATGAATATTACGAAAGAGCAGATAGACGATTTAAATGCAGTAGTTAAAGTTGCTATCACAAAAGAAGATTACCAAGATAAGGTAGATACCATTTTAAAGGATTATAGAAAACAAGCTAATATTCCTGGCTTTAGAAAAGGTCAAGTTCCTATGGGCCTTATAAAAAAGCAATATGGTAAAGCTGTATTGGTTGATGAAGTAAATAAATTGTTGCAAGACAATCTAAACAAATATTTAACCGAAGAAAAATTAGATGTTCTTGGTAACCCTTTACCAAAACAACAAGATAATTTTGATTGGGATAAAGAGGAATTGGCTTTTGAATTCGAATTAGGTTTAGCACCTAATTTTGAAGTTTCATTGAAAACTAAAAATGCCATTACCCAGTACAAAATAGTTGCAGATAAGAAAATGATCGACGAGCAAGTTGAGCGTATTCAAAAGCAATATGGTAAACTTGTAAGTAAAGATGTCGTTAGCAAGAATGATGAAGTAAGTGGTACTTTCACTAACGAGGCTGAAGAAATCGATAACAAAACCATGCTTGAAACTGATAAGTTGAAAAGTAAAAAAGCTTTAGATGCGTTGAAAGGCAAGAAAGTTGGTGATGTTGTTACCTTACAAACAAAAGGTCTATTTAATGAAGATTATTTGTTATCAAGTGCTTTAGGCATTGATAAACAAAAAGCTGAATCTTTAGATACCGAAGTTACTTTCACTATTTCTGAAATTAACGAAAGAGAAGCTGCTGAATTAAATCAAGAATTGTTCGATAAACTTTTTGGCCCTGACAGCGTAAAATCTGAAAAGGAATTAAAAGAACGTATCAAAGAAGATTCTGAAAAGCAATTCGAACAACAGTCCGATCAAAAATTATTGAACGACGTAACCGAATATTTCATTGACAACACCAAATTTGAATTACCAACCGGTTTCTTAACCAAGTGGATTCAAATGACAGGTGAAGAGCCTTTATCTGAAGAGCAAGCTGTTGAAGAATATGCTAAATCTGAAAAAGGTTTACGTTACCAACTTATTGAAGGTAAAATAATTCGTGAAAACGAGTTACAAGTTCAGTTCGATGAATTGAAAGAATTCTCTAAAGGATTTATTCGTTCGCAAATGGCTCAATTTGGTCAATTGGATCCAAAAGAAGAAGAGTTAGACAATATAGCAGCGCGTGTTCTTGGTAACCAAGATGAAGTGAAAAGACTTTCAGAACAATTGATGAGTCAGAAATTATTGAATCTTTACAAAGAAAAAGCGAATCTTAATACAAAGGAAGTTACCTATGAAAATTTCGTGAAAGAAGTTTACGGATAAATTCCAAACAATAAATTAAGTATCTTTACGGTGCCGGAAATAAAATTTTCGGCACCTTTTTTTACTCTAAAATATAGACATACAATTTATGGATTACGGAAAAGAATTCAAGAATTTCGCTATAAACGATCAAGGCATTAGCAGCACTTATTACGATTCTATAATGAGCAGCATGTACCCAACGAACATGACGCCAAACATTATTGAAGAGCGTTCTATGAATATTGTTGCAATGGACGTTTATTCGCGTTTAATGATGGATCGCATCATTTTTATGGGTACTGGTATTAATGACCAAGTAGCCAACATTATTCAAGCACAATTATTGTTTTTAGCAAGTGTTGACGCTAAAAAAGATATTCAAATTTACATCAACTCACCAGGTGGTAGTGTATACGCAGGTTTAGGTATTTATGATACTATGCAGTTCATTACACCAGATGTTGCAACTATTTGTACAGGTATGGCAGCTTCTATGGGTGCAGTACTTTTATGCGCAGGTGAAAAAGGAAAACGTAGCGGTCTGCAACACTCTCGTGTTATGATCCACCAACCAATGGGCGGTGCTCAAGGGCAAGCTAGTGATATTGAAATTACTGCTAGAGAGATATTGAAATTGAAAGAAGAACTATATCAAATTATAGCAGAACACTCTGGTAGTGATATTGAAAAAGTTCGTGACGATAGTGACCGTGATTACTGGATGAAGGCCGATGAAGCTCTTAAATACGGTATGATTGATGAAATTTTGGTAAGGGAAAAGAAGTAAATCCGACTAATTGAATCAAATAAATTAATGATTTTTAAACCAAAAACGATTTTTGATCGTTAAGGAATAGAATAGAGAAGATAGATAATGGCAAAGGAAAATTTAGAGTGTTCATTTTGCGGTAGAAAAAAACCAGAAACCAATTTATTGATTGCTGGTCTTGATGCCCATATTTGTGATCGCTGTATTGAGCAAGCTCACGGTATAGTTGCCGAAGAGTCAAAACAGACAAAGACCAACGATCTTTCTTCTGAACTTGTTCTAAAAAAACCCCAAGAAATAAAGGAATTTTTAGACACTTTTATCATAGGGCAAGATCGTACTAAAAAGGTAATGTCTGTAGCTGTTTACAACCACTATAAAAGGTTACTACAACCTTCTTCAAAAGAAGATGATATAGAAATTCAAAAAAGTAACATTATAATGGTTGGGCAAACCGGTACCGGTAAAACCCTTATGGCAAAAACCATTGCTAAATTACTTAATGTCCCATTGGCCATTGTTGATGCGACAGTATTGACCGAAGCTGGTTATGTTGGTGAAGATGTAGAAAGTATTCTTACACGTCTTTTACAAGCAGCAGATTACAATCTAGAAAAAGCAGAAAGAGGTATCGTTTTTATTGATGAAATCGATAAAATTGCGCGTAAAGGCGATAATCCTTCTATTACAAGAGATGTATCTGGAGAAGGTGTTCAACAAGGTCTTTTAAAATTATTGGAAGGTACAGTTGTGAATGTTCCACCTAAAGGTGGAAGAAAGCACCCAGATCAAAAATTCATCGAAGTAAATACCGAAAATATCTTATTTATTGCCGGTGGAGCTTTTGATGGTATCGAACGTGCTATTACAAAACGTTTGAATATGCAAGCTGTTGGTTATAGTGCTTCAAAATCTGATAGCTTTTTAGATGATAGTAATTTATTACAATACATCATACCAAGAGATTTGAAAGATTTCGGACTTATACCTGAAATTATTGGTAGACTTCCTGTTCTTACGCACATGAATCCGTTAGACAAAAAGACATTAAGAGCTATTTTAACCGAGCCCAAGAATGCGATTATAAAACAATACGAAAAGTTGTTTGCAATGGATGATATTACTTTCACCATTACAGATCAAGCTTTAGATTATATCGTAGAGAAAGCAATAGAGTATAAACTTGGAGCTAGAGGTTTAAGATCTTTGTGCGAGGCCATTTTTACTGACGCAATGTTCGAAATGCCAAGTACAGGTGATGAAAACTTTAAAGTAACAAAACCTTATGCCGAAGAAATGTTATCACACGATACCATTAAAAAGCTAAAGGCTGTTTCATAATACCTCAGCAAATAATTGAATATAAAAAAAGCGAAGATTTACATCTTCGCTTTTTTTATGCTTTATACTTTTATGTATTTCAAACCACTTTTTTAATCTGTGGTGTAATTTGTGTTACTTCTTGTAATAGATCCATACATACCTTCTGAATGATTTTCTCATCGGTGTATAATGTATGTCCGTAATTAGGTAATACTTCCATATCTATCCCTAATTTATCTGCCCATTCATCACTTGGTTTAAACTCATCATTAGCTCCGTACACCAATTGAAAAGGTACATTAGGTCGGTCGTTATTTCTACGTATTCTCGTAGGAGATACGCCATATAAAGACTTAACGGGTAAACCTCTCTTGGCAGCTTCCCAAACAATGGTAGCGCCTGTGCTAAAAGCAAGATAATAACAAGCTTCTGTTTCTTTTTTTAATAAATGTGAAGCAGCAGTATCCGTACCACCTTCTATAAAGGCATTGTGTACATTCTCTTCAGTTTGAATGAGAATATCTAGATTTGCCAGTTGTTGACTATCGTAAAAAGTAATGTCGAAATACTGTTGTAGATACCCTAAATATGAAGTAATCCATAAACCTTTCTTAGCGCCCCACATATCGGAAACGATCACTAATTTGTCTGCCATAATAATAGTATTTATAGTTTGGTTAAGTTTTGCTTCAGCAAGTTGAAATAATAACTGCACTTACAACCATTTAATTGTTTAGCGGGTTAAAAATATCGTTGTAGTCCCTAATATTGATACTTAATAGAACTAAAAAAGCTACAATTATGTTGTAAGGCAAAAGCCACCTTAACTAAGGCAAATGTATGGCAAGTAATGAGGAAATATGTAAAATTGTTGTGATTAGGGTAATAATTGGTGTGAATAGAGATAATTACTTGTTTATTCGTAAAAGTTCTTCTAAATAATCTCTCTTATTTGACAATCTAGGAATTTTATGCTGCCCACCAAGCTTATCATTTAACTTCAACCAATCATAGAACAAGTTCTCTCGTGCTATGTGTACCAAAGGTGAATTCAGTGTAATATTATTTAACCTTTTGGCTTCATAATCTGAATTAAGAGATTTTAAGGCATTGTCAAAAATCTCTACAAAGGCACTAAAGTCTTGCGGCAAGGTTCTAAATTCCATAATCCACTCATGGGCACCTTTTTCTTTACCCACCATAAAAACAGGTCCGGCAGTATAATCTATAATTTCAGCTCCCGTTTTTGCACAGGCTATTTTTAATGCCTCTTCTGCATTTTCGATAATCAATTCTTCACCAAAAACATTAATATGATGTTTGGTACGCCCAGTTACCTTAATACGGTATGGACTTTTAGAAGTAAAACGAACGGTATCCCCTATTCTATACCTCCATAATCCTGAATTTGTAGTAATTACTATAGCGTAATTTACACCCAACTCAACATCCCATAAAGCAATCGCCTCTTCATTTAGTGCACCATAAACATCCATAGGGATAAACTCATAGAAAATTCCGTAGTCCAACATCAAAAGCAAATCATCGGCACCATTTCTGTCTTGAATAGCAAAAAAGCCTTCAGAGGCATTGTAAATTTCGTAGTATCTGAAATTACTATTCGGTAATATTTTTTTGTATTGCTCTTTATAAGGACTAAAATTCACTCCGCCGTGAAAGTACACTTCTAAATTTTCCCAAACTTGAAACAGATTCTCATTGCCCGTTTCTTCAAGAACTTTGTTCATTAACACCAACATCCAAGACGGTACGCCTGCCAAACTAGTTACATTTTCTTGAACACTTTCATGAATGATAGCCATAAGCTTACTTTCCCACTCGCTCATTAAAGAAACCTTATTACTAGGCGTGCTACTGTACTCTGCCCACAAAGGCATGTTATCTATAAGAATTGCAGATAAGTCACCAAATAACGACCCATTATCCTCGTACAGCTCTTTACTACCACCTAAACGCAAACTTTTACCGGTAAATAATTGTGAATTTTCATTATTATTTAAATACAGGCACAATAAATCTTTGCTGGATTTGTAATGACAATCTTCTAAGGCCTCTCCGCTAACAGGTATAAACTTACTTTTCGCATCTGTAGTGCCACTACTTTTAGCGAACAATTTTACTTTAGTAGGCCAAAATAAATTTTGCTCCCCTTTTCTAGTACGTTCAATTATAGGCTGAATTTCTTCATAAGAAACTATAGGTAAGCGTTCTTTAAAATCTGCATATGAACCTATCGAATCAAAATCATAGGTTCTACCAATTTCAGTGTCTTCAGCAAATTCAAGCAATTGCAATAAAACCTCTTCTTGAACCTCTTCAGGGTATTTTAAAAAAAGTTCGATTTGATGAAAACGTTTTTTCAGTAACCAAGAGGCAATTGAATTAAATAGGGTAATTGGCATTTATAGGTATCTTTGTATTGCTAAAAGTAGCGCATCTTACTATCATTTTCAAATTGAACATTCAATAAGCCGAAATTACATGCAATACGAGGGAGTACTTAGAAAAATGCAGACAGAAATAGGAAGTCCGATTCAATATTACATGTTGTTCGAATCAGATTTTTTGAATGTTAATCAAGTTTTGGACAAAAATGTAAAAATAAATTTCATTAAGCATCAATGCCTAAACTGCGGTAATGACCGACCTATTTATAGACAAGGATTTTGCAGAACCTGCTTTTTTGAAATACCATCTGCCGGAGATTGGATCATGCGCCCAGAATTAAGTAAAGCGCACTTAGACCAAGAAGACCGAGATTTAGCGTATGAAAAAAAAGTACAATTGCAACCACATATTGTATACTTGGCTAATTCAAGCAATGTAAAAGTGGGTGTCACCAGAAAAGGACAAATACCAACAAGGTGGATTGACCAGGGTGCTCATGAAGCCATTGAAATTGTCGAAGTACCAAATAGGTATTTAGCAGGTATAACTGAAGTTGCCCTAAAAGACCATGTAGGTGATAAAACAAATTGGCGCACCATGCTTACCAATACCGTTGTTGACGAGAATCTTCAAGAATGGCGAGATAAATTAAAACAATATTTACCCGAAGAGGCATTACCCTATTTTCTAGCAACTAATTCAGAAACCGAATTAGAATTTCCGGTATTACAATATCCTACGAAAGTAAAAAGTTTAAATCTTAGCAAAACACCAACCTTTGAGGGTAAGTTAAAAGGTATAAAAGGGCAATACCTCATCTTTGAAGATAATACCGTCTTTAACGTAAGAGGCAGTGAAGGCTATTATGTAGGATTAACCATTAGTTAGTAGAATCTTTCTTCTTCTTTCCTAAAAATCCTCCTAAAATATCTTTTGCCTTTTCTTTAACCGCTTCTTTATCAGTCTTAACAGGAATAGAATCTTTTTTGACCGCAGTAGATGTGGTGTCCTTTTTGGTAGCTAAAATTCCGCCTAAAATATCTTTTGCAGCTGTTTTAGTGTCAGTCGATTTTTGACTGGTAGAATCTGTCGTTGTTTTATTACCACTTATTAAACCACCAATTAAATCTTTTGCTTTATCGGTTCCTTTTGCTATAAGCTTTTGCTTTTCAACCTCAATAAGCTTTGTCGTTAATTGCTTTACGCCTGAAGTCATATCAGTAGTAACTGTTGGACTATTATATAAACCGCCAATATTAGCGATAACAGGTATCGTTAAATCAGCCAAAGAAGGATCATCAATCTTAGCAATTAACTTGGTAATATCTGACCCTAAATATTTGGCAGGCACTTGTAAAGTAGCTTTATAATTTAATTTCTGATCAAAAGAATGGTTACCATCAACGTTAATTGCTATTTCCTTATAATTTATAGTAAAAGGTTTAACTACTACAATACCATCTTTAAAAGATAAAGATGTCTTAAGGTCCTTTAAATTTAGCTGTTTAAGATCTATAAAATTCAATTTCGACACTAATGAGTTCAACACCGGCGAAGCTTCGGTATTCACTTCTTCAGTCATAATATCAGCAAACATGTCTCCGCTCAATGATAAAAGATTTGGCATTAAATCGTCAGTTAAATTACCTGACAAAGAAATGTCTGAAGTTAATTTACCATTCAACATCTTAGCAATAGGCGCAATGGTCTTGAACAAATCAACAGAAGCAAATGTTTCTTGAATACCAAGTTGATTTAAATCTAACTTCATATTAAAAGTAGGTATCTCATTTTTCGTAGACACGTCGCCATTAAATGAGATTTTACCCCCAAACATACCCGCGGTCATATTGCTTAAGGTAGCGGTTTCATCTTTAATCTTTAAAACCCCTTTAACATCACTTAATACGATATCATCATACAATACTTTTTTCGCATCTGCATTAATGGTCGCATCTAAAAAAGATGGAATTTTAATTTTTTCTTCTTGTACGACTCCACCAGAAGTGGACTTACTCTCATTTGTAGTTGCAGGTACTTCTGCTTCAGCAACCATAAAATCACTTAAAGCAAAAGAATTCGATTTAAGGTTGAAATTACCCTCTACCTTTTCATCATTGAACATAAAACCTAAAAGGTTATTAATAGTACCTATTGCATCAAAATCGGTCGTACCTGTTGTACCGTTTAATTGATTTAAGGTAACAGTCTTTGGATTAAAAGTTAATTTGGCGGTATTGAACTTAATTGGGTTTGCCAATTCATTTGAATTATATTCAAAATTGGTTACACTTAAATCCCCGGTAGTATTTGTTTTCTCATATTGTTGTTTTTCAACGGATGCCATATCAAAAGCAGTCGTAATATCTGCTTTTAACAGCCCTTTTAAATTATACTCTGCAGGCACAGGGTAAGCTTTTGAGATATTTGCCAAGTTCATAGCACCATCAATATGTGCTTTTACCTTTGTATTACCCATAAGCTCTGTAATATGCGAAGTAAGGTTGAACTTATCTTCATCAATCATAAAAGAAGCCTTATTAATATCGACATAAGTATCTTCTGTAATACCAGTCTTATTATTCAATTGAATATCAAAAAACACATTACGAACCGCTTTCGGTAAATCTGGATATTTGAAAGAAGCATTATCAGATTTAATCTCAATATTAAATTTCGGAATATGAGTGTCATCAACAATACCGTTAAAATTACCATTAACAACAAAATCGCCTGTAGTACTTACGGTTGCAATATCTTTAGAATAAATTTCAGGAATTACCCCTAAGAAGTTTTTAAAATCTGACGAGGGCGTTTTAAAGGTTAAATCTACTTCTTGATTAGTTTCATTTAGTTTCACAAAACCATCGAATACCAATGGCAGTTGGTTAAGCAAAGCTTCATTCTTTAAAAAAGAGTATTTATTTTCATTTAAATCGATACCAATAAGCGCGTCTAATTTTATTTTATTCTTGTTTAGATAGTTTACACTATCCATTTCTAAAGAAATAAATGCATCGGTATGTGTATCTAATTCTGAAGTAGCCAATGATAAATCTCCAGTTCCTTTATGCTGAAAATCATCTAACTTAAAAGTTATACCTGTAGAATAGTCGGTATAGTAAATTCTTGAGTTCGTTATTTCATAAGACTGTAGGTCAAAAGCAAATCCGTCGGTTGTACTTGGCTCTTCAACAGCTGTTGCAGTTTCTGAAGCCATGGCGATATCGTAATTAGCATTTTCTTCTTTATCAACAACAATATTGACCAAAGCTCCATCTAAATTTATATTGTTAATGGCAATAGCATCACCAGTACCTTTAAACAATTGCATGATACCCATGGTCAAATCTAAATTAGCTGCTTTAAACAAGGTATCACCCTCAAAAGGAGCCTTATTTATTAAAACTACATCTTTAAAATTCACCTCTGCATTCGGAAAACTTCGTACCAAACTTAAATTTGCTTCAGAAAAATCTAGCGTAGCATTCACATTATTATTGACATTATTTTTAATTATATCGCCAATTTTAGCCTCTAAGAAAAAAGGTGCCGCAACAATTACGACAATGATTAATAATAGAAGTACTCCAACAATTTTTAAAATTTTCTTACCCATCGTATATTTTTATACAGTTTATTAATGCTATTACTCTAAAACATCTAAGTCCAATTCTTCATTTGGCTTTAGGTTAAAACGCTTTCTCATAATATATACGAAGAAATAGAGAAAAGGGGTGTCAAAAAATGCTATAAAAATCTTAAAAATAAATCCGCTAACTACGAGTCCGAAAAAAAGATCCCACGGTAATACTTTGAAGACACATAACAACCCCACAACGGTAAACGTATCTAGAAATTGTGATAGAAATGTAGAAAAATTATTACGCAACCATAAATACTTGCCTTTGGTCAATTTTTTCCAGAAATGATATATAGCTACATCTACATATTGCGCCAGTAAATATGCCATCATAGAAGCTAAAACGGCTATTGGCGACAAGGCAAAAACATGTGTAAAAGTTTCATCATTTATAGGTGAAGAAGGAATTGCAGGAGCAACTTCTGCCAATAAAATAATGCCCATAGAAAAGAAAGAAGCAAAAATACCGGCAGTAACAATTTGGTTTGCCATCTTTCTACCATAAATCTCTGATATGAGATCAGTTATTAAAAAAGTTATGGGATAAGGCAAAATACCTACGGATACTTCAAAAAGCGAAACCCCAAAAACAGTGAAATCCCCGAAGGGATTCCAATAAAAAAACTTTTGAAATATGAGGTTAGAAACTACTAGAGAAGTTATAAATAAAGCCCCTAGATACAAATAAATACGTTGTGCTAGATTTCTGTCCTTTAAGGTCATAAAATTATTTAATGTCTAATGCAAAAGGCATTCTAGCCTGTATACCTTTTTGTTGTTTGAAAGATTGAAGTTCTTTAAGCACTTTATAAGCCTCGTCGCCAATTTCCTGCTTTAACACATTCTCTTTAATCTGAATACTGACACCTTCTAAATCTTCCATAAAACGCTCGAATCCGCTTTTGTATTTCGGGAATTTTTTAACCCCATAAGAGCTTAAAGAGGCAAGCTTAGCTGCAGCTTCTATAGCATCATCTAAATTACCCAATTCATCTACCAAACCAACTTCTAAAGCTTCAGTACCACTCCACACCCTACCTTGGGCAACACTATCAACTTGTGCCATGGTCATATTTCTACCTTCAGATACCCGTTGAAGAAATGTTTGATATGTTTCTTCAATACTCTCTTGAATTTGATTTTTAAAACTTTCTTGCATTGGTTCAAATAATGAATATTCGATTGCATTTTTATTAGTACCCACTTGTTCTGCATTAATACCAATATTATCTGCCAGTTCTGTCATATTTGGTACTGTACCGAAGACACCAATAGAACCAGTTATGGTTGTAGGCTCAGCAAAAATTTTATCGGCACCTGCGGCTATATAGTATCCGCCAGAAGCTGCAACGTTACCCATTGATACAATTACTGGCTTCACTTTCTTGGCAAGTGCAACTTCTCTCCAAATAATATCTGAGGTTAAAGCACTACCACCGGGTGAGTTTACACGCAATACAATTGCTTTCACTTTTTCATCATCACGAGCTTTAATTAAAGCTTCGTTAATAATACCTTGCCCAATAATATTCGGACCACCTTCACCATAAAAAATTTCACCTTGGGCAAAAATAACCGCTATTTTATCATCTCCAGATTTTAAAGTCTTCTTTTTCGAATACTTTACATAGTCATCTAAATTGCTGTAATTAATTTCGTCATCTTTTTTAATCTTTAGCGCACTTGCTAATTTGCTCTCGTACTCATCGTAAAAAATAACATCATCGATCAACCCTGATTGTTTTGCGAATTTCGGAGTTCTACCACCTAAGGTATCTGCTATAACATTTAAATCAGATTCAGAAATCGATCTTGTTTTTGAAATATCAACGACCATAGAATTCCAAAGAGACTGCAGCAAAGAAGTTAATTGGCTTCTATTCGCCTCGCTCATATTATTCTCTAAATACGGTTCTACCGCACTTTTGTATTTTCCATGTCGAATTACCTCCATTTTAATTCCAGATTTCTCTTGAAGTTCTTTATAATAAAGTACCTCGGTAGACAAACCTTTGAAATCTAACACACCAACGGGGTTAATAAATACAGAATCTGCCACACTGGCCAAATAGTAATCGCGCTGCATGAAAAAATCTGCGTAAGCGTAAATAAATTTACCTTCAGATTTAAAGTTTTCTAATTCTTTTCTAATTTCTTGAGTTTGAGCCAAACCAGCAACTATGAAATTATTATTGATACTAATACCTTTAATACGATCATCATTCTTTGCTACTTCAATAGCCTGTAAAATTTCGTCTAAACCCTGAGATTCTTGAAAAATACCGGCAAAAGGATCTAACTCATCATTACCTGTATAATCTGAAATTGGCCTTTGTAATTGCAATTCTAAAATAGAATTATCTTTTACAGCCACACCATCTTCGCTACTACTAACAAGGCTAACAAAAATTAAAAACATTACAAATAAGATTCCGAATGCAAACAAGGAACCTAAAATAGAGGCAAGAAAATTTCTTAAAAAATTCATTTAAATCTTTATTTTAAATAGTGAACAAAGATAAGTAATGTGAATATGTTTTAGTTATTTTGTCCTATTATTATGGGAGTATACAAAACAGCATTTTTATCTATTGGCAGTAATTTAGGCAATCGCTTATTATTACTACAGAAAGCAATTTTCGAAATCGGCAATGCCACCGGCGAAATAAGGCAGGTTTCGGCTATATACGAAACTCCTGCATGGGGATTTGACGGAGAAGATTTTCTAAATGCATGTTTAGAATTACAAACTCTTCTCTCGCCCGAAGAATTACTTGTTAAATTATTAGCCATAGAAACTGATTTTGGCAGAGAAAGAAAAGAGAGTGAAAGTTATCAAAGCAGAACACTTGACATTGATATCATTTATTACGAAAAGGATATTATTAACACTGCAGCTTTAACGGTGCCACACCCTAAAATGCAAGAGAGAAAGTTCATCTTGAAACCACTTGCAGATATTACTCCACAGTTTTACCACCCAATTTTTAATAAAGACACTAGAAATCTATTACAGGAATGTAAAGATAAAAGCACTATTACAAAACAGGTCAGAAGATTATTCAAAAATCGCCACACCTTTTTTGCCAGTTTAGAATATGTCGCAATAGAGGGAAATATTGGAGCTGGTAAAACCACATTGGCAACTAAAATTTCTGAAGACTTTAATGCCAAGATAATATTAGAACGATTTGCCGAGAATCCGTTTTTACCTAACTTTTATGAGGATCAAGCTCGCTACGCTTTCCCGCTAGAGATGTCATTCTTAGCAGACCGGTATCAACAATTTACCGAAGATACCAATCAACTAGATCTTTTTAAAAGTTTTATGGTTAGTGATTACGACATATACAAATCGTTGATTTTCGCGAAGGTTACTCTGCAACAGAATGAATTCGACCTATATAGAAAGGTTTTTAATTTTATGTACAAAGAAGTTAAAAAGCCCAAGATATACGTTTACCTGTATCAAACAACAGAAAGGTTGCTACAACAAATAAAGCAACGTGGCAGAGATTATGAACAGAATATAGAACTGACCTATCTAGAGAAAATTAACCGTGGTTATTTTGATTTCTTAAGAACCTACCCTAAAGAAAATCAGCTCATTATAGATGTAAGCGAGTTAGATTTTGTGACTCACGAACGTGATTATGAAACTATTTTAAGCAAGATTGAAGACTTTGCCTTAGCCAACTTATAATAATATAATTCGTATTATTTCTTGTGTAAATGAAAAGAAAATCTTTTATTGTGCAGGCATTCGTGCAACTAACTAACTCAAACTATACTAAAAAACCTGGTCTACGACCAGGTTTTTTTATGCGTTAATTTTACTCCAGCAATCCCAAATTACGACTCCAACACTTACCGAAATATTTAATGAATGTTTGGTGCCGAACTGCGGTATTTCTAAAACCTCATCACTTGTGCTAACGACATTTTGTGCAACGCCCTTGACCTCGTTCCCAAAAATGAATACTTGCTTTTTATCTTTGTCAGGATGGTAATTATTTAGTTGCGTCGCCTTTTCAGCTTGTTCAACAGAAACAACATGGCAACCATCTTTTTTTAACCTATCGACCAACTCCATCGTATCCTCAACATGTTCCCAGTCAACACTATCGGTAGCACCAAGTGCCGTTTTATGAATATCTTTATGAGGAGGTCTAGCAGTAATGCCGCACAGGTATATTTTTTCAACTAAAAAAGCATCGGCTGTTCTGAAAACAGATCCAATATTATTTAAACTTCGAATATTATCCAGAACAATAATAATGGGAGATTTACCAGCAAGCTTATAGCCTTCCACATCAATTCTATCTAACTCCTCATTTCTTAATTTTCTCATCTTTTACTCTTCAATTTCAAAAATTTGAATGGTTATAAACTTATCCTCAAATATCAACAATTATTAAAATTCAAGCGATAAAACCATACTTTCGTGAAGGTGCAAAATTAATGAGATAAAGATAAAGTGGCGGATAAAAGCAAGACAAAAAAGGTAACCCCTTTAATGAAGCAGTATAATACCATCAAGACCAAGTATCCTGATGCGTTATTACTTTTTAGAGTGGGCGATTTTTATGAAACTTTTGGTGAAGATGCAGTAAAGGCTTCACGCATATTAGGCATTATTCTAACGAATAGAAATAATGGTGGCGAGCGAACCGAACTAGCTGGTTTTCCGCATCATTCAATAAACACCTATTTACCCAAGTTGGTAAAAGCAGGTCAGCGAGTTGCTATTTGTGATCAGTTAGAAGACCCCAAACAAACGAAAACAATTGTCAAAAGAGGGGTTACCGAATTGGTTACACCCGGTGTGGCAATGAATGACGATATTTTAAACTCTAAGACCAATAATTTTCTTTGTGCCGTGCACTTCGGAAGAAAAAAAATAGGAATTGCGTTTGTTGATATTTCAACTGGTGAGTTTTTAACCTCAGAAGGAAATGAAGAACAGATTGATAAACTGTTACAGAATTTCTCGCCCAACGAGATTTTAATATCCAAAGCACATAAAAAAGAATTCTTAGAGGTATTCGGCAAAAACTATCACCTGTTCTATCTAGAAGATTGGGTTTTTCAAGAAGATTATGCGCTAGAAAATCTTAAATCGCACTTTAATACAAACACGCTAAAGGGTTTTGGCGTTGACCATTTAACATGCGGTATAATTGCATCGGGGGTAGTTTTACATTATTTAGGCGAAACCCAACATCGACAACTACAGCATATCTCAAAATTACAACGTATTGCTGAAGATGATTACATATGGATGGACAGGTTCACCATTAAAAACTTAGAACTTTATCAATCAACAAATGTAAATGCGGTGACACTTTTAGATGTTATCGATAAAACCATCTCACCCATGGGTGGGCGAATGATCAAAAGATGGCTTGCCTTACCACTTAAAAATTTAGAGAAAATTAAAAGAAGGCAACAAATTGTTTCTTTCTTACATGATGAAGAAGTAGTTTTAGAAAAGTTTCAGCATCATATAAAGCAAATGGGCGATTTAGAGCGTTTAATCTCTAAAGTAGCCACGGGCAAGGTAAACCCGAAAGAAGTTGTACAGTTAAAAAACTCTGTAGAAGCTCTAATACCAATAAAACAATTAGCGACTTCTTCTAAAGTCGAATCGTTAGCTTTAACAGGTGATCAAATACAATCTTGCGATTTATTACGTGCCAAGATCAAAGAGATGCTTAACGAAGAAGCACCTGTAAATATTTTAAAAGGAAGCACTATAGCAAAAGGCTTTTCTGAAGAATTAGACGAGCTTAGAGGATTAGCCACTTCAGGAAAAAACTATTTAAATAAAATGCTTGAAAGGGAAACTGCCGCAACTGGCATTACCTCCCTTAAAATAGCCTCAAATAATGTCTTCGGTTATTATATAGAAGTTAGAAACACCCATAAAGATAAAGTACCTGAAACATGGACGCGTAAGCAAACTTTGGTAAATGCAGAACGATATATTACTGAAGAACTTAAAGAATACGAAGCAAAAATTCTAGGAGCAGAAGACCGCATTTCAACTTTAGAGCAACAATTATTCTCTCAATTGGTGGTATGGATGCAAGAATACATTGCTCCTGTTCAGAATAACGCATATCTAATAGCACAATTAGACTGTTTATGTGGTTTTGCACAACTAGCGAAAGAAAATGCATATAACTGCCCTACCCTAAATGATTCTACAGATTTAGAAATAAAAGACGGTAGGCACCCGGTAATTGAAAAACAATTGCCGTTAGGTGAACAATATATAGCCAACGATTTACAGTTAGACAGATCGAACCAACAATTTATAATGATTACCGGTCCGAATATGAGTGGTAAATCTGCCTTATTGAGACAAACGGCATTAATCGTACTTCTTGCACAAATGGGAAGTTTTGTACCCGCAGAATCGGCTAAAATTGGTGTAGTGGATAAAATATTTACCCGTGTTGGTGCTAGTGACAATATTTCAATGGGCGAATCTACTTTTATGGTAGAAATGAACGAAACAGCTTCTATTCTAAATAACCTATCTGAGAGAAGTCTTGTGCTTTTAGATGAAATAGGTCGTGGCACTAGTACGTATGATGGTATATCTATTGCTTGGGCAATTTCTGAGTATCTACATGAGCACCCGGCAAGAGCGAAAACGATGTTCGCCACCCATTACCATGAGCTTAATGAAATGACCAATACTTTTAATCGTATTAAGAACTATAATGTCGCTATAAAAGAGCTAAAGGATACTGTTCTGTTTCTACGAAAATTGGTTCCTGGCGGTAGTGAACATAGTTTTGGTATACACGTAGCTAAAATGGCAGGTATGCCCCAACAAGTAATTCAGAAAGCTAATAAGATTTTGAAAAAGTTGGAAAATAAGCATGTTAATGAAGATATGGGAGACAAGCTTAAAAGTAATTCTGACGAATTGCAATTGAGTTTTTTCAATTTAGATGACCCATTATTAGAAGAAATAAAGGAAGAAATCACGAATTTAGACATCGATACCCTAACTCCGGTAGAAGCATTGATGAAATTAAATGAGATTAAAAGGCTGTTAACCAAGGACAAAAAGGCAACATCATAATATTTTTAATTCTTTTGTCAATTTTTACTTTGGTTTTTACAGAATTGTTTTAAATTTGCACCCGCATCTTTTAAGAGATGCACGTTCTTAAAAAATTTGCGAAAGTAGCTCAGGGGTAGAGCATCACCTTGCCAAGGTGGAGGTCGCGGGTTCGAATCCCGTTTTTCGCTCAGAAAATGTTGCCGGTCAACATTTTTTTTCAAAGCCAAGTATGCTCGAGTGGTGGAATTGGTAGACACGCCGGACTTAAAATCCTGTGCTCTTTGGGGCGTGCGGGTTCAAGTCCCGCCTCGAGTACTAAAACCCTTGTTAATCGTAAGATTTTCAAGGGTTTTTTATTTTATCTACTTTTCAAATCGAAATCTTAAGTTATTTATTAACTTTAGTTATCATTACAAATGCATGCTAAAAAAAATATTCAAAATATCTGGCATTCTGCTATTAGCGTTAATTCTAATCATTTTTGTCTGTAATAGTATTATTTCAAGCACAACAGATGACAAAACCTATTCAGATATATCGTTAATACCTGCCAACAGAGTCGGTCTTGTTTTAGGTACTTCTAATAGATTAACGAACGGCTCGCCTAATCCATATTACACCTATAGAATAAACGCCACTAAGGAGCTTTATAATGCCGGAAAGATCAAATTCATTTTAGTTAGCGGCGATAACGGCAGTATTTATTATAATGAGCCAAATACCTTTAAAAAGGATCTTATCAAAGCCGGTATACCAGAAGAAGTTATTTTCTTAGATTATGCAGGGTTCAGAACTTTAGATAGTATGTTCAGGGCAAAGTTTATTTTCGGACTAAATAACGTAACGGTAATTTCTCAAAAATTCCATAATGAGAGGGCAATCTACATAGCAGAACAAAAAGGGTTAAAAGCTATAGGTTTTAATGCTGAAGACGTTTCTGCCAGTCAAGGTCTAAAAGTTCAGATAAGAGAGTACTTAGCGCGTGTAAAGGTATTTATAGATATGATATTGAATACCCAACCAAAATTTTACGGTGCAACTATAGAAATAAAATAGGCGTATTACGGCGCTATATTTAAATAGACTACATTTAAGACAATCAACCAAACCAATTGTAAAACGCTGTATGAAAACAATACTAAAAAACTTAGGTCCAGGCCTTTTGTTTGCGAGTATGGCCATAGGTACATCTCATCTTGTTTTATCTACAAAAGCAGGTGCCCAATATGGATGGTTAATGGTTATTCCTATAATTTTAGCTAACGTTCTAAAGTACCCGTTCTTCGAATTTGGCGTGCGATATACCAACGTCACCAACAAAACCCTTATAGAAGGCTATTTAAACCGCGGTAAAGGCTATTTATGGTTTTACGCAGTTATTAGTTTCATTACAACATTCACGATTCTAGCGGCATTATACACCGTTACAGCAGGGCTTTTTATCAATCTATTCGGTATCGGACACGAATCTATAGCCTTGGTTGCACTAAGTTTATTTTTATTAATCAGCGTTCTTCTAATTTTCGGGAAATATAAATTTCTTGAAATAAGTCTAAAGTTCGTAGTCGCAATCCTCTTTTTCGCATTGTTGATTACCACCATATTGGTATTAGCAAAAGGACCTGTTAATCATATAGTGGATTTTGAACCTTTGCCAATTTTTAACGAAGTAGGAATACTTTTTTTAATTGGATTGATAGGATGGATGCCCACCAGTGTCGAAGCTTCAAGTTGGATCAGTTTATGGAGTATTGAAAAATGGAAGAGTCAAGAAAAACCGAGCTTAAAAGAATCGTTACAAGAATTTAATATAGGCTACACGATAACCGCAATACTAGCCATATTTTTTATGATTATTGGATGGTTTACTTTATACGGTACCAATATACAATTAAGTAATAATGCCGTAAGTTTTGCAGATCAAGTAGTTCGATTATTTACCGAACATATTGGATCATGGGCATATCTGTTCATAGCCATTTCGGCATTCGCCACTATGTTCAGTACTTGTATGACCGCACATGATGCACTAGCAAGGGTAAGCTTAGATATTATCTCTTTATTAAAACCTAAAAGTAAGTGGTATCGAACAAAAACAGCATATGCAGCGGGCGTTTTCGCTTTAACGCTAATTAATTTTATAGTCATTGCCGCTTTTAGTGCTAACATGGGCAACTTGGTCGCTTTGGCAACATTTGTTTCTTTTGTAGTAGCACCTATTATAGGCTATATGAATTTGAAAAATGTGACCAGCAATGACCTAGACCCTGAATTTCGACCTGGTAAAAGATTAAAACTATTGACTTATGCAGGCATCATATTTCTATCATGCTTCGCCTTGTACTATTTCTATATTATTATCTTCTAATATTTAAGAAGACGACTATTATTCTACCACAAATAATATTCGTTCATTTTGTTTATGCAGAAAATCTAAACAATATGCTCCGTTAGTACAATTATTCACAATCATTTCTTCGCCGTAACCAGTTGCCTCTATAATGTTATTTGAAGTTAACCCGTTCTTTAAAAGATAGTTTTTAATAACATCAGCTCTTTCTTGTGATAATTTTTTATTACTAGAATTACTACCTCTACTATCGGTATGCGATTGAATTCTGATTCTCATTTGAGGAAAACGCACTACAGCATCTACCACCTTTTTCAATTCAGTCTCCACTTGAGCGTTCATAACAGATTTACCTTTGTCAAAATAAAACTTTTCTAGCTTCAACACATTCTTATCTTCGCGTATTGTAATTAAATCTTCCATTCGTGCCAACCCCATGTTATAGGCAGAGTTTTGAATTTCTTCCATACCTTCTTCTGAGTATGTCGTTGAAAATATAGAATATCCATCACTCATAGCCTGTATGGTCACTTGAGACATCCATGGTATTTCAATTCTAAAGCTACCGTCATTTCCAGACCTGATTTCTTTAATAACATCACCTTGCTGACTCAATAATCTAACTTGAGCTCCTTTTAAACCTGCCTTTGTTTTCAGATTAACAACTTTACCGCCTACTGCAAATGTTTTTAAGCCCGGGGCATTTTTAAGGTCGAAACCATAAAGGTCATCACCGCCTTTTCCACCTTTTCTATTAGATGCCAAATAACCAGACAAACCTGTATTCTCAGCATTCTGGATAATGAATCCGAAGTCATCTGCTGTTGAATTAATTCCGTCACCAAGATTTACCGGTATGGTAAATGAATCATTAGGCAACATGTTCGATTTATAAACATCCATACCACCAAGTCCGTAAAAAATATCCGAAGAAAAATACAAACTACCATCAAATATATATGGGGCAATCTCATTACCCGGCGAGTTTATTCTAGGCCCTAAATTAATAGGAGCAGACATTATTTGACCACTATTGGTATAAACATAATATAAATCTGTACCACCATAGCTATCGTCAAAATTTGCAGCGAAATATAATCGTTCTGTTTTATCATCGAAATAAGGATAATAAAAAGAGGTACTTAAATCTTTTAATATAAATCTAAATCGACCACTCTCAGAAATAGTACCAATAGCCAATGCATTTTTACCATTATCATCATACCTCAGTTCTCCATTTTCCGTATTCGATAAAATGTAAAAGAAAGTGGTCAATTTTTCTGAGTAGTACGGAGTAGATTTATGAAAATCAGTCGCTGGTATTTCTTTAAATGCTTCAACATCAACCAAAGTATTATCAGAACCTAATCTTGCGAAGTAGATATCTAAATACGACTCGCCAGTTGGTTCATATACATTCTTAGTATTTCGACCTCTACTACTACTAAAGAGTATACCATTTTTATAAAAAGCCGGTGAAAAATCGCCTTGAGCACTATTTACACCCAAATCTCTTATACTATTATCTACACTAGAAGGAATTTCTAATAAGCTATAGTTAAACTCTGCATTTTCTAAAAGTTCAGGAGATAACTTATCGGCTTTAGACCTTAGAAAAGTCTTTACCCTATCTCTTTCTGAGTTCTTAGAAAGACTCTGCAACATTTTATTGAATCTGTTGACAGACATTATGGTGTCGTTCTTATTTACTTCTAAATAAAGCTCAGAAGCACTATCATAACTTCCTGTACTAAAATAAGAATCTGCAAGATTCAATAACTGATGATTAGTTAACGAATCTTTTTGCATTTCGCTTTTATATGCTTCTATCGCCTTTTCGTATTGATACCCATAAAAAAGATTATCGGCTTTAGATTTTTTGTCTTGGGCCGTACTTAGAAATGGTACAAAAACTAGTAATACTATGATTATTTTAAATCTCATTTTAGTTCACTTTAAAAGAATCGAGGTGAATCAACTTGTTTTGGTTTACCTTTTGCATTTTTATCACTACTACCTTTAGATTTTGAAGGTCCTTTTCTACCTAAGTAAAACTTAAGTATAATTTCATGTGATCCGTTATTGAATTCGCCAAGTAAGTTTGTATTGTAATCATATGAATACCCTGCGAACAACGTATTAGAAATCTGAAAACCTGCCAAACCACTAAAAGCATTATCTAAACGATAGGAAACCCCTGCTGTAACCACATCAGAAATTAGAAAATTACTAGATAAGTTAACATTCACTGGTGAACCAGAAATCGTGTTCACTAAAAATGCAGGTTTAAATTTTAAGTTTTCTGAAAGCTCAAAAACATAGCCCCCAATAAAATTGAATTGAAGCTTATCTTCTACGATAGATGCTACTTCACCATTATATACCCCTTCGGTTAAAAAATTAGGTACCGAAGCACCAAAGTACCAATCTTCAGAATATAAGAATGCACCTGCCCCTACCGTTGGGTAGAATTTGCTTAACATTTCATCACTTAGGTTCTCACCCGGATTCTCAAACGTTCCTTTTGAAAAATCAACATTTAAAAAAGATCCACCGGCATCAATACCAAAGGACAATTTTGTTTCATCGGAAACCATTATCTGATAAGAATAAGAAATATCGGCATAGGTCTGAGTAGCAGGACCCAATTCATCATTTACAATATTGATACCTAAACCTACTTTTTCATTTTTAAAAGGCAAGTTTGCACCAAAGCGAAAAGTTCTAGGCGCGCCTGGTATATCGATCCACTGAGCTCTATACAATCCTGAGAATTCAGGGTTTTCTACTGTACCAACATACGCTGGGTTAAAACTACCAATATTATACATGTACTGGGTGTACTGCGGTTCTTTCTGTGAAAATGCATTAAAGCTTAACAGAGAAAATAGTACTAAAGCAATAGTATAACTCGATTTATTAAAGTTATAATCCATAATTTATTTTATCTAATAAGCTGTATCCAACCTTTATCCAATACTGTAGGTTGATTATTAACACTATAATTCATGATATAAAAATAAGTCCCTTTTGGCGATTCTTTTCCTTTATAAGTACCATCCCAAACATCACCATCATTTACTTTTTCAGTTTCAAAAACAAGATTTCCGTAACGATCGTAAATTTTAATTTTGTATTGTAAATTAACTTCTATCTGTGCACCGGTATCTGGATTAGTCAAAGTTCTATTTATACGAAGAACCTCATTCTGATTATTACCGTTTGGCGAGAACTGATTGAACAGAAAACCTGGATCCGCAGGACTTTTCTGAATCACCTCTACGGTTACGGTTGCTTCATTATTTTCAGTATTACCATCTCTTGGCGTAGACCGAACAATATTTGCAGTGTTGGTATACGTACCCATTGCAGGAACTCTAGCTCTAATTCTCAACGTAGCCGTTTCTTCTCTATTCAAAGCAGGGATATTCCAATTACCAGAAGCTTCATCATACGTACCACCAAAATCGGACTCCGCAGAAACAAATTCAAATCCATTTTCAATCAGGATCAAATCATTGACAACTATATCGGTTACCGTATCAAATTCAGAAATATTGGTAACACGAATAATAAATTCTACCTCATCACCTACCAATGCCTTATCTGGGCGAGCTTCTTTCTCAATCTTAAGATCGACACCCTCTGGTGCTTCTGTATTTAGCACAACGGTTGCTTCGTCATTCTCAGCATTATTATCTGATGGAATAGATTCTAGTAGTACAGCAGTGTTAGTATAAGGCCCTTGTTCTGCTACAATTACTGTAATAGAAAGTTCTAAGGAAATACCTGCTGCAAGTTCTGCTATACTCCAATTACCGGATACCGCATCATAATCGGTAGAATCTGGAGCATCTGAAGAAACAAAATCAAAACCTAATTCTAAAAGATCACCAACAACAATAGCTCTTGCCGTTCTATCGGATAAGTTGGTAACCAAAATTTTAAATATGATGGTATCACCAATCAAGGCATCAATATTATCAACAGACTTCAACACTTCTAAATCAATTGGATCATCGCAATTTGGGGATGCCACAGGATCACAAGGATCATCAGGGTCAGAACCATTTGTTTGCTCATCTAAATCTGAAATTCCGTCGCCATCAGTATCACAATTACCATTAAATCTATTAGGTATACATGCATTAGTATTTGCAGGATCTTGCTGATCATTTACTCCGTCATTATCGGTATCTGCAGTGTTAGAATCTAGTGCATCGATAATTCCGTCTCCGTCTTCATCTAATGGATTTGCAATATCATCACCAACCTCATCACCATCTTCAATACCATCACCATCTGTGTCAGGATTATTAGGATCCGTACCCAATGTTACCTCTTGACCACCTAGAAGTCCGTCATTATCATCATCAGATTCGCAGTCACTAACATTTATGGTTACGTCTATGGTAGGGTTTACACATGGCGCAGTAGAATTTGTTGTTGTAAATCTAAAAATATAGGCACCAGAAGCAAATCCTTCGAATTGCACCACATTGGTAGAACTAATCGTTACATCGTTTTGCGGACCAGAAATAAATACCCAAACCCCAGGATCCGCGCCCACCAGTCTTGTATCTAAATCAATGCTCGTTAATCCGTTAGCAGCAACATTACAAATTGATCCGTTCTGCGCTGTTCCTGTAGTTGCCTGAGAACCTATTCTCGCAACAACCGGTTGTCTTTCGGTAGTACATTCATTCTCGGTCGCTTCTACATAATACGTAGCTGTAGCGTTTAAAGAAGGAGTAGTATAGGTTTCACCCATTGCTACAGGTGTCACGGCGTCTAAAGAATCGTACCAATTAATAGAAGCACCGTCAGTTGGAACTACACTTAAAAGCAACGTACCCGGACCACAGCGTTCATTGTCATTAATTGTAACCAACTGTGGCAATACATTTCTAACAATTTGAACTTCTATAGTACCACTTGCGCAATTATTGGCTGCATCATAGAAAAAGCCATAATAAGACGCGGGCAGACTTACATCTTGAGCTTCGGCAACAGTTAAATGAGAATTTGTATTTAATGGGTTAGAAACCCTACTCCATGTTAAAACAGTTCCTGCAGGAGCTGCACTACTTGTAAAATCAAATAAATTTGCAGAAAAATCGCCACCCGCCGTTTCTACGCAATAAATATTAGAAACAGTAGCATCTAAGGTTGGTGCAGCAACGCAATTATCATCATCTTGAATAGTACCAGTGGCTGTACCACCATTTGCACGTTGTACATTATTGGTAGGTAACCCTAACTGTACTGTAAACGTTTCTGTATTTTCTAAAATAGCATCGTTATTAATAGGCACTATAATGGTACTTGTTTCATTCGCAGTACCTGTAAATGTCAACGAACCATTCGTACCAGTATAATCAGTACCATTTATTGCTGTACCATCGATGAAAGAATACGTAACGGTCGTACCACCAACAACTGCCAAATCAAGAACCACATCAAATTCCATTTCACCATCCGGATCATCTTCATTTAGAGAAGCATTAGAGATTGTTAATGTCGCTTGATCATTATCATTAATTTGAACAGTTGCAGTACGTGTAGTTAACGAACCTAAAATATAGCCTGTACCTGTAGCCAAAGTAATTATAACAGTTTCAGCCCCTTCTTGAATTGCATCATTAATTGGTAGAATATCAATTTCAACTTGTTGTACTCCAACAGGAATACTAACAGCATTAGCATTAATAGCTGTATAATCAACACCATTACCTGCAGTACCACTAACTACATAGTTTACTATAATTGGACCTGTTGTATTATTTGGAGCACTTAAACTAACCGTAAATTCCCCAGGAGAAACAGCATTATTACTTTCAGCTGCCGTACCATCAGATGCCGTAATTTGGGCAACATTGGCATCTTCACTTACAATTATCACCGTAGCGCTATCTGGACCGCCAACCGTATAATCAGGACCATTTACCAAAGTTAATACTACCGTTTCGTTACTTTCAATATCGGTATCATTAATTGGTGTAAGTGTAATAACACCTGTACTTTCACCTTCTTCAATAACAACCGTACCTGATAGAGCGGAAAAATCATCTCCCTCATCTGCTGTACCACTAACCGTATATTCAATTTCAATAGCTGCTCCGGTTGCATTGATCTTATCTACTTCAACGGTAAAAACACCTACAGTTAAAGGATTTTCTCTGGCCGTCGCAATTGTAGATTCAATAGAAGCTTCAAAAATATCATTGTCTATAATGGTAACAGTATCTGTGTCAGGCGCACCTATTGTATACGAATCGCTATTTACATCATCCAGAACGATAATAACCGATTCAGTAACCTCAACGAAGTCATCATCATTAGGTATAATATTAATATTTGAAACATCAGCTCCGTCGACAAAAGTTGCATTTCCAGAAATTGTGTAATCTTGACCGGTTCCCAAACCCGCAGTACCTGACAAGGTATAACCAACCACAATATTAGCGCCTGTATTATTTGGTTCGCTCAATTCTAGTCTAAACCTGCCATAATTAGCAGCTCCAGAAGCACCTTCGGTAGTTTCTGGTCTATTCGCTATTACGGAAACTTCACCAAAATCATTGTCCTCAATATTAATGGTAACCTCGCTATCTACTCCTATAAAATAGTTAGGTTCATCTTCAACTAATTCGATATTAATAGTTTCTTCACCTTCAACGAGTCCATCATCATCAACTACAATATTTACAGTTGCACTACCAACCCCAACAAAATTATAAGTTATATCAATTTCTTCATCTAACTCTTGATAATCGATATTTGAAGTGGCTGTACTAGTTAATAATACATTATACTTAACTGTAACACTACCGGCACCAAATCCCGGATTAATAACATTAATTCGAAAACTACCAGATACTTCGCTCTCTTCAAGAGCATCGTTGATTTTTTCAATAGTAACGTTTTGAGCAGAAACACTTTGCGAAAAAGCACCTAGAAAAAGGAATCCAAAAACAAAAAGGAATCTCTTTAAGCCTCTACTACTATTAGAAGTCAAAAAACTATTATATACTCTTATTTTCATAGCATTCTTTATCATTCCCAACAATAAGGCTGGAGGATGTTCTAAATCCATAACCAAAAATGAGAGTCTCAATATTACAAAAAAATCAAGGTAAACCGCTCAGAAACAGTTGAAAAAAAGATTTATAGGTTAAATGGTACTATTAAAGAAAAAATGATTAGTCTGTTAGCTCTGGGGACTGCGTAGTTACCGATGGCTCAATTTTTCTCACTAACCCTTGCAATACCTTACCAGGGCCAATTTCAGTAAAAATAGTAGCTCCGTCCTTCACCATTTGTTGAACACTCTGTGTCCATTTTACAGGTGCAGTCAATTGCAACATTAAGTTCTTTTTAATTTCTTCTGCACTATTTACTGCCGTTGTTGGTACATTTTGATAAATTGGACAACTAGGTGTCGAAAATGTAGTATTAGCTATGGCCGCAGCTAATTCTTCTCTGGCAGGCTCCATTAACGGCGAATGGAAAGCTCCACCCACAGGTAACATTAATGCTCGTTTTGCACCTGCTTCTTTTAATTTTTCACAAGCTTCTTCAACTGCTGATATCTCACCAGAAATCACCAATTGACCCGGACAGTTATAATTTGCTGCAACCACGATACCAGTAATTTCTGCACATACTTTTTCCACAACGGCATCTTCCAATCCTAAAACTGCTGCCATTGTCGATGGTTTCAGTTCACAAGCTTTTTGCATTGCCAAAGCTCGTTTCGAAACTAATCTCAATCCGTCTTCAAAACTAAGAGTGTTATTTGCAACAAGTGCAGAAAACTCTCCTAATGAATGACCCGCAACCATATCTGGTTTAAACGAATCTCCCATTACTTTACTCAAAATAACAGAGTGAAGAAATATAGCTGGTTGAGTTACCTTAGTTTCTTTCAAACCTTCGGCAGTACCTTTGAACATCACCTCTGTAATATCAAAGCCCAATATATCGTTTGCTTTAAGAAACAACTCTTTTGCAATATGGTATTTATCATATAGATCTAAACCCATTCCGACGAATTGAGCACCTTGCCCAGGAAAAACATATGCGTTCATAACTTTTAATTTTGATGGCACAAAAGTACGTATTTTAGATAGATTGCTATATGTAAATGATTATTTGCATTTACTCAGTTTCTTTAAACCAACCGGAATACATGGTATAAGCTTCGGCAATTCTATTGATTTCACCAGAACTTAATTCGGGACTTATATCTTTTATTTTTTTAGCAGGCATACCGGCAAAAATACTTCCTGATGGTACATGTGTACCTTTTGTTAACACTGCCCCAGCTGCAATAATACTATTGCTTTCCACAATACAGTCATCCATAATGATGCTACCCATACCAACCAATACATTATCATGAATAGTACACCCATGCACAATAGCATTATGACCGATTGATACATTATTACCTATAGTTGTTGGTGATTTTAAATAGGTACAATGAATAACCGCACCATCTTGTATATTTACTTTATCGCCCATTTTTATAAAATGAACATCGCCACGTAGCACAGCATTGAACCACACACTACATTGCTTACCCATGCTTACTTCACCGACAATCGTTGCATTTTCTGCAATAAAACAATCGTCACCAATAATGGGTTCTTTACCTCTAACTGCTTTTATCATTGTAATTTTTTTAATTAAAATACGATAGAAAATCTTTCTTTTTTGATGCAGATACCATCACCTCTTTTCCGTTAGACATTACTACGCTACCGCCTTTACCCTTGCAATACTTGACCACTTCGTTTACATTTACAAGGTACGATTTGTGCACTCGAGCAAAGGGAAAATCAATAAGTGCATCTTCAAAATACTTCAAGGTTTTACTAACCAATATTTTCTTGTTCAATAAATATATTTCGGTATAATTATCATCTGCCTTACAGTATAATATTTCTGCAACGTTCAAAATTTGGAATCCGTCTTGCTGTGGCAAGGTCAACTTACCCTCTACCCCTTTATATTTAGTACTTAATACCTCACCTTCTAAACTTGCTTCTTTCTCACGAACTCCGCTAACATATTCTACGGCATTAATCAACTCATCGATATTTATCGGTTTTGTCAAATAATATGCTGCATGATTATTTAAGGCATCTTTTGCATAGTGATCATAAGCGGTAACAAAAACGGTTTCAAAAGTTCTGTCTGGTAATTGATCAAGTAGATCAAAAGCATTACCGAACGGCATTTCAACATCAAGAAACACCAAGTCTAAAACATTATTCTCAATTAAAACTAAAGCCTCTTTGATAGATGATGCTTCACCCAACAAAGTTACACTAGGGCAGTATTTAGAGATATAATTTCTTAAAATCTCTCTGCTATTAGCTTCATCTTCTACTAAAATTGCTCTTAAGCTCATTTTTCTCTTTTTAAAATAAATAGCACTTTTGTACCTGTACCATCTGCTTGCAGGTCCGAAATTTTAATATGCACCTTATCGGTATACATATCATTTAAAATAGCAACACGCTTTTTAATAATGCCCATACCTTTAGATTTTTGTTTTCTTTGATTTTGGGTTTTAATTTCTGCGGATTTCTTTCGGCCGATTCCATTATCTGTAATAGATATAATTATAGAATCTGCACTATTTTCTTTGACGGTAACCAACAATTCACCCTTATCATCTCGATAACGTAAACCGTGCCAAATAGCATTTTCAATATAGGGCTGCAATAACATTGGTGGAATTTGAAATTTAGACACTTGTACCTTTTCATCTACCTCAATTGAGTAATCGAACTTATCTTCGAAACGAGAGTGTTCTAAATTGATATAAAGCTCTAATTGTTGTAACTCTTTTTCTAACGGAATAAAATCTTCTTCGGAATTCTCTAGTACAGAACGCATTAAAGTTGAAAAATTACTTAAATACCTATTAGCACTACGTTCATCGTTTTTCGAAATGAAGTTATTTACAGAATTCAACGCATTGAATATAAAATGCGGATTCATCTGCGACCTCAAAGATTTTAGCGCCAAAAGGTTATTTGCCAGTTTTTGTTGTTGATTACTTCGATAAAAGAAAAAAGCCGCCAGTAAGGTTAATAAGAGTCCGAATATGAGTGAATAAATTACCAACTGTTGTCGTTTATTACTCTCTTGTACCAACTCTTGCTCGGTAAGAGCTAAATCATATTTACTTTGCGATAATTCTCTTTCTTGCTCTAAACCCGTAAGCCTATTTTGCGCATTTGCAATTTCCCTATTGAAACGGTTTGCCCTAGAAATCTCTTGTTCTTTGCGTACATACAATGAATCTACCAGCGCAACATAAGTTTGATAGGTATCTAATGCTTTGGTGAAATCGCCTTTTACCTTATATACTTCAGACAATTTTCTAGTAGCGTCTTTCTGAACCACTAAGTCGTCATCAGAATTTGCTTCGATTATACTTTTTTCTAAAAACGGTATAGCCTCATTATATTTATCTTGAGAAATATAAGCGTTCGCTATCTTATAATTTATTCGTTGCGAAGTTATAGTATCGCCAAGTTCTAATTTTTTTATACCTGCATTAGGCGAATTAAGTTTTTTTAATTCTTGAAGACTACTTTTACGCATAGTAATTTCTTCATTGAATCTATTTTTGGTGTTATAAAAATCAGCCACCTTTTCCTTTTCCTGTAATGCTCTTTTCGGTTCGGATTGATTTGCTAATTCTAATGAACTATCATAATAAGCTTCAGCCTCCATATTCTGATTTCCCAGAGAATAGGTATCTGCGATTTTAGAATTTAAATCGATCATTTTTGATGTGATCTGATTTTTATCTGCTATCAACAAACCTCTATTGTACAAGTCTAAGGCTAATTGTGTTTTACCTTCACCTTTATTAGCATCACCTAACAACTCATATAATACGGAACTTTGGTTTGGCGGCATGGACTTTATTTCCAATAACGGATTCAACAGTTCTAAAGTTTCTTCATATCTAAAAGTTAGATTATATGCTTTACCCAGCAATAATGATGTTGAAATGGTTTTATTATTGTCTAAAGCATCTTCATAATTATCAATTGCGAGATCTAATTGTTTATGATATTGATATATTTCACCAAGTTTTGAAAGCGACCTTGCCAACTCTTTCTTGCGCCCTCTTTTACCTAAAATTGAAATTGACTGCGTCACTAAATCAATACTTCGTTCAATATCTTGGCCCTTATATTCTTCAGCAGAGTCTAATAATTGTTGATGTTTGACAGCTATATCTGGCAACGATTTTGATCGGCTGCTCATGGAAGAAGTCTCAAAATCTTCTACCAAGATTAAAACATCATCATTTTTCTCTACATCGTAACGTAGCGTTTCAATATCCTCATGTTCTATTACAAGTTGATCACCAATTCTGGTTCTAATCTCGAATTCGCCTAATCCGTTTGTAATTACAAAATTTCCCATCTGATTAGAAATGGAAACTCCAGAAATAGGTTTCCCCGAATTTCTGACCTCTACCCTACCTTTTAATTTAAATTTTAGGGCATCATTTTGCGATTGAGACAGAAGGAAATTCCATCCCAAAAGAAAACATATTACTATATAGATACTATAATTTTTCATCTGCTATTACTACGGTAAACTTAGCTGATTATTGTGGCACTAAAAAATGCGTATTACTTAAAACACCCTGCACTAAACAACCATTTCATGGGTTTACAAACTCTGCATGCCACTTTACTAAGTGAAAAGACCAGTTCGCTCATTCTCGCTTTACAGAGAAATACTTTGCTTTTAGTTTAGCAATGAATTTAAAACAAAAAACGATGAAAACGATTAAACAACTTGCATCATTCGGCATAGCACTTCTAACCTTAACTACGGCTTTTGCCTGCAATACTAAAGAAAAGAAAAAAACCATTGAACTAATTGCCCAAGCTACTGAACCAACTGAACCAAAAGAATCGAACACCGTACAAATAGCATTGTTATTAGATACTAGCAATAGCATGGACGGATTAATAAACCAAGCCAAATCTCAATTATGGGATATTGTAAACGAGTTTAGCTATGCTAAATGTGGTAATGACACAAGACCTAATTTACAAATTGCATTATACCAGTATGGTAATGACAACCTCTCTGCAAATGAAGGATACATTCAACAAGTATTAGGTTTTAGTAGTGATTTAGATGAGATTTCAGAAAAGCTATTTTCTTTGACCACAAATGGCGGAGAAGAATATTGCGGCAAAGTACTGCAGACCTCTTTACACCAATTACCCTGGAATAAAAACCCAGATTTACTACGTATGATTTTCATTGCCGGTAACGAACCATTTAATCAAGGCAGATATAATTACAGAACTGCATTAGCAAATGCCAATGAAAAGGACGTAGTAGTAAATACTATTTTCTGCGGAAACTATGAACTAGGCATTAGTACCGACTGGAAGAACGGAGCATCGTTAACGGGCGGTGAATATATGGCAATAGACCACAATAAAGAAGTAGTACATATTACTACACCCTATGATGAAATCATAATTAAACTAAATTCAAGATTAAACAAAACATACGTTTCTTACGGGTCGATGGGTAAATCAAAATATATCGCACAAGAAGTACAAGATAGTAATGCATTAGAGATGGAAGAAGCCGTTGCTGTAAAAAGAGCAGTCAGCAAAAGCTCAAGACTTTACAATAATAAAAAGTGGGATTTGGTGGATGCCTACGATGATGCAGATTTTGAAATCAGCTCTGTGGAGATTGACGAATTACCAGAAGAGCTAAAGGGTAGAAATGAAAAAGAGATAAAATCTTACGTTGAATCAAAAAAGAATGAAAGAGAAGAGATTCAAAAAGATATACAAGAGTATAACAAGAAAAGACTAGCCTATATTTCTGAACATCAAAAAGATGAAAAATCGGGAGAGCTTGAAAATGCTATGATTAAAGCAATAAAAAAACAAGCTAAAACTAAAAATTATAGTTGGGAGTAAAATTAAAAAGGTCTGCTTATAAATAAGCAGACCTTTTTATTAATAGGACTATCTCATAAAGTGTGTAAATAAAAAAATAGCGGGGGCATGCCCCCGCTATTTTTTTAACTTTAAATTTTCACACCATTATGAAGAAAGAGGAATTATTCAACGATGAGTTCTTAAAACAGTTCAAGACCGGTGACGAGCTGAACGGTTTTCTGAAAGAACTCCAAAAACGTGGTATCGAGAAGATGCTGGAAGGCGAGCTTGACGGCCACCTCGATTATGACAAACATGGAAAGGCCAGGAACGGGAACACACGTAACGGCCATTCGACCAAAAAAGTCCGTACCTCCTTCGGGGAATCAAGGATCGCGGTGCCAAGGGACAGGGATGCCAGTTTCAACCCCATGATCGTGCCCAAGCGCGGTAATATGGTCGACGGTATCGAGAACGTGATCGTATCGCTCTATGCCAAGGGAATGAGCAACAGCGATATCGAAGAGCAGATACGGGAGGTCTACAACTTCGATATCTCCACATCCACCATATCGAGGATAACCGACAAGATCTCCGGGGACATCGTCGCTTGGCAGAACAGGCCATTGGAACCGATATACCTTATCGTCTGGATGGACGGGATCGTGTTCAAGGTACGCGAGAACTCGAAGGTCATCAACAAAACGGTCTATATCGCGGTAGGATTGCGCAGGGACGGTAAGAAAGAGGTCCTTGGGCTTTGGTTGGGCAAGAACGAGTCCGCCGCTTTTTGGATGAGCGTACTGACCGATATACGCGCCCGTGGCACCGAGGACATCCTGATAACCGCAACCGATAATCTGAACGGGTTCACCCAGACCATCAAGAACGTGTTCCCCGAATCCAAGACCCAGATATGTGTGGTGCATCAAATAAGGAATGCCTGTAGGTACGTTGTCTGGAAGGACAAAAAAGCCTTTACAACAGATATGAAACTTATCTACAACGCACCTACACAAGCTGCGGCGAAGGCCGCCCTAAAGGACTTTGCGGACAAATGGGAAGGGAAGTACTCCTATGCCGTCAAAAGCTGGAGGGACAACTGGGACGAGCTTACCGTGTTCTTCGAGTTCCCCATCGAGATCAGGAAAATAATCTATACCACCAACCTTATCGAGAACCTGAACGGCAAGATCAGGAAGTACACCAAGAACAAGCTGTCCTTCCCGACGGACGATGCCGTGATGAAATCCGTATATTTGGCGGTAAGGGAGGCCACCAAAAAGTGGTCGATGCCTGTAAGGAACTGGGGCATAATCCTAAATCAGTTCCTGACGATCTATGAAAAAAGGGTCAGACTTTAGATAAAAGTCCAACCCCTGTTATTTTTAACTTACACAGTTAATGGGATAGTGTCTTATTAATTCGCTGCTGGGCAGTAACAGTCATATTTACGACCAGTTTGCCCGAAGTCATAACCAAGAGTTATTTGATGAAACCCTCCATTATCAAATCGAATATCGCCCATTTGGTATGAATAATTATAAGAAACCATAAAGTTATTAATGTTCGCCCCCACTATTGGCGTAATTAATTGCAAACGTTGTTCTCCAAAAGTACCATTGTCTTGAAATTGTACTCCGTCAAAACTTCTTCTATAAGAAATACCTCCCCAAACACGACCAAAATCTACATCTCTATATACTTTAGCATTCATATCAAGAGTTTTTTCTTTAGTAAACTCTGTTAATTGAAAAAGAACAGATGGTTCAAATTGCCACTCACTTTTTCCAAAAACGTATCCTGTAGAGATTAAAAAACGTCTAATATTATCGATTACCAATTGATCAGGATTATCTTGTCTATCTCTATAATAAACATTTCTTTTGCTGCCTGTCAATGCATTTGTAACTGCAAAGTGCGTATAAAATTCTTGATAATTATACGATAAACCAATATCTACATTTGTATATGAAGAACTTAATTTAATTCCTGATACTGCAGGATCGGGTGTAGCTGATCTAAATTCAGTTTCATCTAAACTACTTTGCAAGAGAGTTGCACTTAGTCCAAATGATAATTGGTTTAGCACCCTAACATCATTACTACCCATTCTTAAATGGTGGGCGTATGTTAACTTTAACCCTGTTTGAGAGTGGTAACCATTAGCGTCATTAAATATGATAGCACCAATACCACTAGGCGAATCGCCTAATCTAAAATGTGCATTAATAGTTTGCAAACTCGGCGCATCATCTACATCGAACCATTGTTTTCTAGCCGTAGCCCTAACCTTCCCTCCTTCGCCAATACCAGCCATAGATGGAAAAACCAAATAGTAGTTATCTGACAAATAATCAAAATACACGGGAATTCCCTCTTGGGCCGAAGATTTTGAACCTATAAAAAGAAAAATCAATATCAGTAAAAAGTTGTATTTCATCTTGGGATGTTAAAACTAGGTTTAGTTTCGATACTATAAAGTTTATAACGAGTTAACCTGAACATTATTATGTGCTGCTAAACTAAGATTTCCTTTGTATTTTTGTGTAAAATTTTTGATGAAATGAAAGAGTATTCGATTACGGTCGTTAAGACCAATAACCCAAATATATTAAAGTTCGAAACTAATCACATATTAGTTCAACGTAAGAATTACGAATTCAAGAATATTGATGAGGCTAAAAACTCACCTTTAGCGCAGCAATTATTCTACCTGCCTTTTATCAAAACGGTATATATTTCTGGTGATTTTATAGGACTAGAACGTTATGACATAGTTCAGTGGGAAGATGTGAAAGATGAAGTTGCACAACAACTAGTTGAGTATTTGAATTCAGGGGAGCCTATCGTTATAGAAGAAGACATGGATAAGCCTGTACCTGTAACAGTTTACGCAGAGGTTACACCGAACCCATCTACCATGAAATTTGTTGCCAGCAAGAAAATTGTAGCATCGGCCTTCGAGTTCAAAAATATTGATGAGGCAAGAGATTCTAAACTAGCGATGGAGCTATTTCAGTTTCCGTTCGTAAAACAAGTATTTATAGACGAAAACTACGTTTCTGTATCTAAATATGAAGTTGCCGACTGGGAAGATATCAATATTGAATTACGCGAAGTAATCAGAAATTTCATCGCAGATGGCAAGCAGATTGTTGCTGACAATGCAAAAGCAATAGGCGCAGAAGCGCAGGTTTCTGAAACTGTATCGGCAGAGAGCACAATAGCGCTTGATGAAACCTCTCAAGAAATAGTTGATATTTTAGAAGAATATGTAAAACCTGCGGTGGCTAGCGATGGTGGTAACATTATGTTTCAATCATACGATGCAGAAAGCAAAACTGTAAATGTAATTTTACAAGGAGCTTGTAGTGGTTGCCCATCATCAACATTCACTTTGAAAAACGGTATTGAAACGATGCTGAAAAATATGATGGGAGATAAAGTAAATGAAGTTGTCGCGCTAAACGGTTAATTAATAATTGAAATGAATTAAAGTTTGCCTCCAATTTTTGTAACTTACGGTAAATCTAAAAATCATTAATTATGGCAGTTTTAAAAGTAATCGAAATATTAGCAAATTCTGATAATGGATGGGAAGACGCAGCTAAAAAAGCAGTATCTGAAGCATCTAAATCAGTAAAAAATATTAAGTCGGTTTATATCAACGAGCAAAGTGCTACCGTTGAAGATGGAAAAATCAAGAATTATAGAGTGAACGTGAAAATCACTTTCGAAGTGAAATAACCATCACCTAAAAGGATTAAAAGCGCCATTAAGGCGCTTTTTTTTGTACTTAAAACTAAAAACATTCGATGTCAACCCCACAAAAGCACACTAATAATCTAATTAAAGAAAGTAGTCCCTATTTACTACAACATGCACACAACCCTGTACATTGGGAAGCTTGGCATGACGAAGTTTTACAACAAGCAAAAGACGAGAAAAAGCTAATACTAATAAGTATTGGGTATGCTGCTTGTCATTGGTGCCATGTTATGGAACACGAGTGTTTTGAAGATGAAGAAGTCGCCGAAACTATGAACGCCCATTTTATAAATATTAAAGTTGACAGGGAAGAGCGACCAGATATTGATCATATTTACATGGATGCCCTACAAATGATGACAGGCAGTGGTGGCTGGCCATTAAATATTCTTGCATTGCCCGATGGCAGACCTTTCTGGGGTGCAACCTTCGTTAAAAAACAAGAATGGATACAAGTTTTGAATCAACTTCAACAACTATATGTTGATGACCCTAATAAGATTATTGGTTATGCAGAAAATATGGCAAGCGGTTTAAAAGAAATTAATGCTGTAAACTCAAGTGATAATCAAGAATATATACAAGTCGCTGAAATTGAGTTAATGGTCAATGATTGGACCAAATATTTTGACACTTTTTTAGGAGGATATAAGCGCGCACCAAAATTCATGATGCCCACAAACCTTAACTTCCTATTACATTATTCTCATACTAAACAAGACAATAACGTAGCAGAATATGTAAACACCACATTAAAAAGAATGGCGTGGGGAGGCATATTTGATCATGTCGGTGGAGGTTTTTCTAGATATTCTGTAGACACGAAATGGCATGTACCCCATTTCGAAAAAATGCTCTATGACAATGGGTTATTAATTAGTTTATATGCTAATGCTTATGCTGCTACAAAAAATGAACTTTACAAGAATGTTGTTGAGAAAAGTATAAGATTTCTTCAAGAAGAGCTCTTAGATAAAAGCAACGGATTCTATTCTTCTTTAGATGCAGATAGTTTAACAAATGATAACAAGTTAGTAGAAGGTGCCTTTTATGTTTGGCAAGAAGTTCAGCTAAAGCAATTGTTAAAAGACGATTACCCGATTTTTAGAGATTACTTCAGCATTAACTCTTATGGGTATTGGGAAGAAGATAATTATGTTCTAATAAGAGATTCTGACGCATTAGACATTGCCATGAATCATTCTATTACAAAATTGGAGTTACAGCAAATAATCTCTAAATGTCTTTCATTATTGAAAGATGAGAGAGAGAAAAGAAACAAACCAAGATTAGATGACAAAATACTAACGTCATGGAACGGTTTGGCGTTAAAAGGACTTACTGATGCCTATAAATATTTAGAGAATGAAACCTATTTAGAATTAGCTCTAAACAACGCGAATTTCATTCTAGAACATATGATTGCCGAAGATGGCGGTCTATTTCGCAACTATAAAAATGGTAAACGCACAATTCACGGCTTTTTAGAGGATTATGCCTCGGTTATTGATGCATTTTTAGGACTTTATGAGATATCTTTTGATGAACAATGGCTTAATCATAGTTTACAATTAGCCAATTATGTTATCGAACATTTCTCAGATACCGAAACCGGATTATTCTTTTTCACCTCTAATAATGAAGATGGGCTTATTAGAAAAACATTAGAAGTTGCCGATAATGTAATTCCGGCTTCCAATTCGATAATGGCTCATAATCTTCATAAACTATCTAAATATTTTCCAGAAGATAATTTCGAAGTTCGATTGAATAAAATGATGAAAACGATGAAACCATCCATCATTAAAAATCCTCAAAATCATGCAAACTGGCTTCATCTTTCGCTACTAATGGATCAAAAATTCTTCGAAGTGGTCTCTATCGGTGAAAATTTTAAACCCATATGCAAAACGCTAATGAAGAACTATCTTCCAAATGTTATATTTGCTGCATCAAATGCTAAAACTAGCAACTTACCTTTATTGATGAATAGGTATGTAATGAACAAGACGCTCATCTATGTTTGTAATCATGGGAGCTGTCAAATGCCGGTTGAAGAACCTAATAAAGCTTTAGACCTTGTTTCCCCTATTATTTAACGATTGTTTAGCCTCTCAATTTTTTACAGCACATAGGTTATTTGGTTAAGTTGGCTGTTTTAAAAAAAATAAATTATGTTAGATAAAATAATGAACCTGCAAGAACATGCAGATAATGCTATAGCTTGGCTTTGGGATGTACTACCTAGTATATTGTGGGCCATATTTCTATTAATAGCAGGTACCTATGTCATACGTTTCATAAATAAAATGATTCGTAAATTTTTCGCAAATAAAGATTATGATTTAGCGCTAGAAACATTTTTACAAAGCTTTATAAGTATAGGTTTAAAAATAATACTTTTTATATTGGTGATTACCCAATTAGGGGTTCAAACAAGTTCTTTAGTTGCAATTTTAGCTTCTGCTGGTTTGGCTATTGGTTTAGCTCTACAAGGCTCTCTTGCTAATTTTGCTGGGGGCGTTCTTATACTATTATTCAAACCCTTTAAAATAGGCGATTTTATTTCTGCTCAAGGTGTTGATGGAACAGTAAAAGAAATTTCGATTTTCACTACAAAGCTAACTACATTCGGTAATCAACTAGCAATAATACCAAATGGCCAACTTTCTAATAATACCATTACGAACTATAATGCTCAAGATACGAGAAGAGACAAAATTGATGTAGGCATCGGTTACAACTCTAATATTAAAGAAGCAAAAGAAATTCTTTTGGCAATATGTAATGATCGCGAAACAATTCATAAAACACCAGCTCCTGAAGTATATGTTGGTGAATTAGGGGACAGTTCAGTAAACCTAACCCTACGTTTTTGGGCAAATAATGGTGATTTTTGGGCGGCACATTTCTATGTGATGGAAGAAATTAAATATAGGTTTGATGCTGCAGGTATTGAAATACCGTTCCCACAAAGAGTGATTACACAAATGAAAAATTAATTTTCGATTTATAGTATATAAAAAGCCCTTGATAACTCAAGGGCTTTTTCAATTTATATCAATTTTATGCTTTTGACTTCTTAGTCTGTAACACAAAATCCTTCAAATAATACGGCTCAAAATAAGCTACATCTTCAAAATCAGACATTTTAAATTTATCTGCTGAAATAGAAGCCATTTCTTTAGCGGAAGGCACTACTTCACAGTGATAAGTTATCGTGTCTAATGAAAATAATTCTTTAATCTTCTCTGCACCGCTACCTAAAAAGTGAATATGTTTAGATTTGATATGCTCTTGAAAAGAATGCTCATCAATAATTTCAGCTTTTGTTTCTCTTACTTCATTGAGTTCAGCATCAAAAACCGACGAATACACTTCCATACGTCTAGCGTCTAGTACAGGTATCAATACTTCGTTATTCTCAATTTTAACTTGGGATGCCATACTTTTTAATGTGGAAACAGATATCAAAGGGATGCCTAATGCATAGCACAAGCCTTTTGCCGCCGAAACACCAATTCGAAGCCCAGTATAAGAGCCAGGGCCTTTACTGACCGCCACAGCTTCTAAATCTTCCATTTTTAAAGAAGCTTCTGTCATCACTTCCTCAATGAACACATGCAATTTTTCGGCATGAGAATAGTTAGCCGAATTCAATTCTCTCATTGAAAGAATTTCGCCGTCTTTAGCAACACACACCGAACAATTTGTTGATGAGGTTTCTAGATTTAATAGTACACCCATATTGCAAAGGTATTACTTACTATAAAATGAAAAAGCCTGTACACATAAAAATGTTACAGGCTTTTTCATTAAGATTCTTATCTATTCCAAAGAAATAGGAATACCGAAATAGAATTCTAATATTTTTAATCTAAAAATATAATCATATTTTGTTCTAATAACATCTGCCTTTGCATTATCAATCCTAGATTGAGCCTGACTGTATTCAAAAGCGTTCATTAAACCTACATCAAACCGCTCTTTTGAATACTCAAAAGCCAAAGTTCTAGCTTCCAAAGTTTTTTCAGCTGCTTCATATGATTTCAAAAAGGTAGATACATTGACATATGCTTGCTGTATTTCTGCCTCTAAGGCAAGCTTATCTTGTTCTAATTGAAGCTTTGAACTTTCTAAATTAATCGCTGCACGTTTCATATCATTCTTTACACTGAACCCGTTAAAGACTGGTACATTAATTTGAAAACCGTAAGAAATACCATCATTAAGATAAAATTGATTAGTAATTGATTCCCTAGTTAAGAGAAGGTTTCCTTGATTATTAGGGTCAAACAAAAATTGTCCTGGATTATCCGGGTCTGCCACTGGACCAAATTGATTAGTATAAAACGTATTATAATTAAAAAAAGCATTAATAGTAGGATAAAGTGCTCCTTTAGCAATTTGTTTGTCTTTTTCCGCAATAGCGACATTAGATTCTGAAACCTTAATATCGTTCCTAAACTCTAAAGCTTTAAAAAAAATATCCTTTGCCGAGTTATTTAGAATATCTGAAAGAGGAATATTAAACTCTTCATCTGCTATATCAAAATTATCATAATCCGTTATTTGTAGAATCTGAGCCAAACTAATCTTAGATATTAAAATTAGACCTTCATTATTAACTATTTGTTGTTCTTGAGTCGCTGCTGTAGCCTGTATCTCTAATAAATCTCCTCTGGGCACTACACCAGAATCCACTAATTCTTTTGTTCTTTTCAAATCCTGTTCAGTTACCGCATATTGCGCTTTAGCTACCTCTAATGCCTCTTTATTAGATAGTACTTGCAAATATGAATTAGCCACGCTAAGTCGAATATCATCTTTCAAATCATCCAAACGATACTGACTTGCGATAGTATTTAATTTAGCTCTGTTCAATCTATGGATATTTCGTAGACCATCAAAAAGTGTAACGCCAGTGGTAATACCGGGAGTAACAGAAAATATAGTTCCAGAAACATTTGCATTACTATTTGGATCAACAACTAATCCTGACCTTTCAGAAACTCCAGAACTTAAATTCAAATTAGGTAAAAATGCGCCGAGCGCGTCTGATTTATCTATTTTGACCGAGGCTAAATCCAATTCCAATTGTTCTATTGTTAGATTGTTCTCTACAGCATAAGTCACACACTCTTGTAAATTCCATTTCTTTTGTTGGGCCATCCCTACTACAACAGAAAACATCATGAGTAATCCTGTGATTTTAAATTTCATTTTTTGATTGTTTTGATTTGTATTTTGATTGACTTTTTACTCTACTGATTCTTTTTCTTCGCCTTCATCTTCTCCCTTCTTAACAGGCTCAGTTTTATTCCATTGTTTAACATTATCCTCTTTTGTCAAGCCAGAAATAATCTCTACATTAATTCCGTCAGAAATTCCTATTTCAATATCCTTACGTTCAAATTTTTGATCTTCTACAGACCCTACTGCTACTTCAACATAAGGCTTATCGGTTTGTCTATCAAACTGTAATAAGGCTTCTGAGATAACTAGAACACTATCTTTCTTTTCTAAAACTAAAGAAGCATTTGCGCTATAACCTGCACGAATAAAAATATCTTCGCTATTCTCTACATCACCTTCAATTTTGAATTGTACAGCTCCAGTTTCTTCTACACCTTTTGGGGCTATAAATCTTAATTTTGCATTTAATTCTTTGCCTTCAATGGCGCCTAAATTAATTTTCAAAGGTGCGCCTACTTTTAATTTTCCAACTTCGCCCTCGTCTACTTTACCTTCAAATATCATTTTACTCAAATCTGCAATTGTAGCAATTGTAGTACCATCATTAAAGGTGTTACTTTGAATTACCTGATCACCTACTTCTACAGGAATTTCAAGAATAGTTCCATCAACCGTAGCCCTAATATTGGTATTTGCACTTGTAGAACCACCTGCCGAACCTACTCTAACAATTTGATAATCTGCTTGTGCATTTTGCAATTCTTGCTGTGCCTGATCGAAACGCAACTTTAAATCATTAAAGTTTTGACTAGAAATAACACCTTTATCAAAAAGGGTCTTGTTTCTATCGAATTCTATCTTAACATTACTAAGAGATATGTTGGCACTATTCACCCTGCCTTTTGCTTGATTTAATGTTTGTTCGTTCGGAACAACCTTTATCACTGCAATTAAATCGCCAGCTTTAACTTCTACCCCTTCTTCAAGATAAATTTTTTCAATAATTCCTGATATTTGTGGTTTAATCTCAATTTCATCTTCTGGTATTAATTTACCTGTAGCAACAGTCTTCTTCTCAATATTAGAAATGAAAGGGTTAGATGTTTCATAGGTAATTGATGATTTGCTGTTACTTTTAATAAAAAATACTGCAGCCCACAAAGCCCCAAGAACTACTAGAGCTATTAATGCATATTTTACAAATTTGTTCATTTTAATAGTTGTTTATCGTTTAATATTTGGTTATTGTTCTTAATTATTCTTCTCTTAAAGCTTCAATAGGTCTTATACTAACTGCCCTTTGTGCAGGAATCAATCCGATTAAAGTACCCAAAACCACCATAATCACTAATGCCCCTATGACATAAGGTATTGGGACGGTAGGGTTAGTATATGGGAAGTCTACATCTTTAGTGAATGAATTTATAATAGCTAAAAATCCAGCACCTAAAATGACACCTAATATACCCGCAATGAGCGTTAAAAAAACTGACTCCATTACAATCTGATTTCTAACTTCAGCCGGTGTTGCACCAAGAGCTCGTCTTACCCCTAATTCTTTTGTACGTTCTTTTACTGAAATAAGTAAGATGTTGCCAATACCAATAACTCCCGCCAATATTGTAGCAATACCCACTACAAGAGACATAAATGTTAGTCCATCGGCAAAACCCATAATTTTAGAAAAAGCCGCACCTAAATTAAATGATCCAAATGCGCGTTCATCTTCGGGATCAACTCTATGTATATTTTTAAGCAGTGTTTTAATATCTTTTTCTACTTGTACTACATCTACATTATCATATGCAGCAATACACATGTACCCAATATTATCACCTGAATTATATAATTTTTGATAAGTTGTAAAAGGAATAAACATAGCCGTATCAGAATCAAAACTGACCCCTTGTGCAAGTTTATGAACACCGATCACCTGAAAATAAACACTACCAACTCTGATCCAAGTGCCCACAGGGTCTTCGTCTTTCGTATATAGTTCTTGCTCCACACGTTCACCTATTACAATTACTTTTCTAGATTGATCGATATCTTCTTGATTAATAAATCTACCACCATCATAAATTTTCTTTGTAGATATTTTGGTATAAATAGGATAATCGCCATTTAAAATATAACTACCAGATTTTTGTCCACGAACAGTATATACTGGTTCTGAACCAAAATCGCCCTGTGTAATTCTTGGCGCTATATATTGAACTTCAGGTATTCTATTTTGTATGGTTTGCACATCTTCTAATTTTAGTTGAAGCGGTCTACCTGTTTTAAAACCATCATACGGCATACTAGTACTTTGAGCCCAAACGAACATACTATTAACAGCTACTGTTTTAAAAACTTTATCAAACCCGTTATCTAACCCTTTGGCAGCACCAGAAAGCGCTATGTATATAAATATTCCCCAAAGAACACCAATTATGGTAATTATCGTTCTAGTTCTATTCTTGCTAATAGAACCAAAAATCTCTTGCCATGTATTTCTATCAAATAAAAATCCCATATTATTCGTCTCTTAGTGCTACAATAGGTTTAATACGTGCTGCTCTCTTTGCAGGAATGTAACCTGCCACACCACCAAAAATAATCAGTACAAGGGTTGCAAAGATTGCTACCGGCATATCTATGTATGGATCGGTAATAAAAAAATCTTCTAAAGTTTTATCTAAGGAACTCAAAATTGCGATACCAATTAACATTCCTAAAACACCAGAGATGGTGGTTATAAATATAGATTCTAAAAGTATGGTACTAATTACAGATTTTGGTGTAGCCCCAAGTGCTTTTCTAATTCCCAATTCTTTGGTTCGTTCTTTTACCACAAAAACCATAATGTTACTAATACCAATAATACCTGCTATAATAGTCCCAAATGCCACAAAAGCAACTATCAACTGAAGAACCCTTGCCAATTGTTGGGTCTGCTTTAAGCCTTCAGCAACGTTTCGTATAAAAATACCGTTCTGATCATTCGGGTTTATATATTTCTTTTCTTTAAAAAACGTAGAAAGACTTTTTTCTAATGCCATTGCACCCGAATAGCCCAATTCTGGTTTAAAAGCTACAATTATCTGATCTACTTTATCATTATTTTTCTCGATGAGTTGTAGTGTGGTATAGGGTACATAAATTCTTCGTTCCTCATCATCACCGCCATCATCTTGATAAACCCCGACAACTTTAAATACACTACCCCCAACATCTATATAATTACCAATTGCATCTTCTTGACCAAATAAATCTTTTTCAACTAACCTACCAATTACGGCAGTTTTAGTTTTTTTTAGAATATCTAATTTATCTAGATACCTACCTTTCATGATTATGGTTTTCTCAGCAAACTGATGAGAAGGTGCAACCCCCCGTGTGGAGTAATTGTTAGATTCATTTTTATATTTGGTAAGGTAAGTTCGCCCTATTCTTGGGGTAACATACTCCAAAAACATTGGAAAGTTTTTTTCTATATCAGCTAAATCTGATCTGTCAAATTCTATCTGCCGACCAGATTTATACCCTTTATAAGGTTTAGTGGTTTGACCTGGAAAAAAGGTAATTATATTTTGTGCATCATCTTCAAAAAATAATTGAAACGTATTGATTAGACCATTTCCAAAACCAAATAAGACCACAAAAATTAAAATTCCCAGAGCTACCGTAAAACCAGATAAGAATGTTCTTAACTTGTTCTTTTGAATAGTCTGAAAAATTTCTCTCCAATTATCTCTACTAAACATATTTTGAAGCTCTTACTTGTTCAATTTTCTTGTCCTCTATAATAACTCCATCTTTTAAATGCACAATACGTTTACACATATCGGCGATATCTGGTTCATGTGTTACAATTAATATGGTATTGCCTTGGTCATTAATTTTTTGAATAAGGTCCATTACCTCGTAAGATGTTGTACTATCTAATGCACCTGTTGGTTCATCTGCCAATAACACTTTTGGTTCTGCCGCCATAGCCCTTGCTATAGCAACCCTTTGTTTTTGACCACCAGAAAGTTCACTAGGCAAATGATTTGCCCATTCTTTCAACCCTACTTGTGTTAAATATTTTAAAGCCTTTTCTTGACGTTCTTTTCTTGGTACTTTCTGATAGTAAAGTGGCAATGCAACATTCTCTGCAGCACTTTTATAATTGATAAGGTTGAAAGATTGAAAAATAAATCCTAAAAACTTATTACGATATTGTGCAGCCTTAGTTTCATTTAAATTCTTGATAGCCACTCCGTCTAGTGTATAAGAACCTTCATCTAACTCATCTAACATACCTAAAATATTCAGTAAGGTAGATTTACCCGAACCAGAAGAGCCCATAATGGCTACCAATTCGCCTTCTTCCACATTAAAATTTATTCCTTTAAGAACGTGAAGGGAATTTTTGCCCATTTTATAGGACTTATGAAGATCTTTAATTTCAATCATGTTGGTTGTTATTTTGAACAATTTTTACACTGTCTATCCATTAGACTAAACCGTGTATAATTTGTTACATGAATTTTATTATTTATTTTACTTTATTCGTTATCAGCAAGCTCGTCTGGTTTTACCTCGTTCCAAACCTTAATTTTTTCGCCCTCTTTTATGCCAGAAGTTACTTGAACAAAAATACCATCGCTAATACCTAACTCAATATCTCTTCTTTCAAATTGTTGATTACCTGTAGCAATTTCTACAAATGGATTTTTAGTTTTATCATCGAACTGTACCAAAGCTTCTTTTACTGCTAAAACATTATCTGCACGGGCTAAAATTATAGATGCGTTAGCACTTAAACCTGCTCTAATGAATACCGAATCTTGTTTTTTAAGTGTCCCCTTAATTTCAAACTGTATCGCGCCATTTTCTTCATTCCCTTTCGGAGCTATATAGTCCAAAACAGCATCGAACACTTTATCTTCTATGGCACCAACAGTAATTTCTAAAGGCAGATTCTCTTTAATTTTCCCAACTTCGGACTCATCTACCTTACCTTCAAAAATCATTTTATCAACATCTGCAATAGCTGCAATGGTAGTACCTTCATTAAAGTTATTACTTTCGATAACTTGATTACCCACTTCTACAGGCACTTCTAGTACCATACCACTAACCGTTGCCCTAATTTGTGTATTTGCGGCATTACCAAAACCAGCCGTCGTACCCGTTTTTACAATATCATATCTTTTATTAGCAGCAGCGTAAGATTGCTTTGATTGGTCATAGCTTAATTGAGCTCGCTCTAAATCTACTTTAGAAATTACCCCTTTTGAGAACAATCCTTTTTGACGTTCTAAATTACGCAATTGATTGTCTAAGTTAATTTTTGATTCATTAATATTATTTCTGGCATCATTTAAGGCACTTAAATTAGGTACTACTTTAATGGTACACAGCAGATCGCCAGACTTTACATAATCGCCACCTTCTACGAAAATCTTCTCTATCACTCCCGATATATTCGGTTTAATTAGTACTTCCTCTAACGGAAGAATACTGCCCGTAGCCATGGTTTTTTTAATAATGGTCTGTTTAGAAGGTTCTTCTGTTTCATATACCACTGGGTCTTCTGCATTTTTTGAATACAAATAAAACATAGATCCACCAAAGGCTAGTACTATAGTTAGCAGGATGATAATTGTTGTTGACTTTTTCATTTTTTGATTGGTTATATTTTGATGATACTATTATTCTGTTCTTAAAGCTTCAATTGGTCGTATTTTGATGGCACTTTGCGCAGGTATGAAGCCCGCTAACAATCCGGAAAATATTAAAATGACCAGGGCACTGACTACTACACCCAAACTTACACTAGGGTTTACAAACATATCTACAGGCCCAACGGAGTCGAGCACGGCATTGACGCCATATATAAATGCCGCACCGAAAACAATGCCAATCATTCCCGATATGATTGTTAGGAAAATCGACTCCATTAAGATTTGTTTTTTAATAGACCATGGCGCTTCGCCCAAAGCCCTACGAATTCCGATTTCTTTTGTTCGTTCTTTTATGACAATCAGCATAATATTACTGACTCCAATTATACCGGATAGTAGCACCAGCACACCTACAAAATAAGCTACCCAACGTAATGCACCGAACAAACTTTCTACACGATTATACTGTTCATACAAATCAAAATACCCAACAGCGCGTTTATCATCGGGGTGAATTTTTCTATTCTCCTTAACGACATTTACAATTTTTTCTTTGAGATTAGAAATAGAACTACCATCTAGTGCGGTAATCGCCATCCACCCGACATCGTTACCCATATTAAAAGCCTGAGAAAAAGCGGTAAATGGAACATAAATTTCTTTCTGACCTTCTTCTCCACCACCACTATCTTTCTTTTGGTATGTACCTACCACCATAAAATTGACTCCCTGAATTTTAATATAGGTTCCTAGTACTTTTTCTCCTCTATCATAAAGTTCATTTCGTACACCCACACCGATAACTGCAATTTTTCTTTTATCTTGAATATCATTATGATTTACAAACCTACCAGAAGTAATGGTCATGGGTTCTTGCCGTATGATTTCTGGATAATCTCCGTAGACATTGAAAGCTCCAGTTTTTAATCCGCGAACCACATTATTACCACCACCGAATCCGCCTAATTGATTTCGGGGAGAGATGAATCTTAAATTAGGTATATTATCTTTTATAGATTGTACATCTTCTATCTTAAAACTAAAGCGCCTTCCTTTTGGCAACCCTTTATATGGCATGGTCGTATTTCGTGACCACATGAACATGGTATTGGTAGCGATATCGCCAAAATCTGCACGAATGCCATTTTCTAAACCTTTACCTGCAGCAAGTAGTATAATTAGAATAAAAATACCCCAACCCACCCCAAAAGATGTAGCCAATGTTCTAAATACATTGCTAGACAATACTTCTAAGATTTCTTTCCAACGGTCTCTATTGAACATGGTACTATCTTAATTAGTTACACTTTTTCGTTAGTTTACTATTCGTCTTTTAACGCCTCTATTACATGAATCTTAGCCGCTCGCCACGCCGGGAAAAATCCCGCAACAGCTCCTGCGAAAATCAATACAAATACAGTAGTTAAGGCAACATTGAAATTTACAGAGGGATTTAATACATAATCTACCTCCACATGCGGACCCACAATTTCCAACAGGCCCATACTTAAAATGAGCCCCGTAAAACCTGCAATTGCCGTTATAAAAATTGCTTCATGTAGAATCATACCCACAATTGACCATGGCTTAGCACCAAGTGCTTTTCGTATACCTATTTCTCTCGTGCGTTCTTTAACCACAATCAACATGATATTACTTACGCCAACAATACCAGCGATTATAGTACAAACCCCAACAAACCAAAAGAAGAATTTAATACCACCCATTAAAGAATAGAAGCGTTTAGCCTCTTCCATAGGGTTATATACTTGAATTGCACTTGTATCTTCAGGTGATACCGTATGTGCTTTTTGCAAATATGATTGAAGTTCACGTTTAAATTTGATGGATTGCGCCACGGCAGTTTCGAAGTCTTCTACTGCCGGTAACGTATAGGATAAATTATTTAGGTGATCTGCGTCATTAAAAACCTGTTGCGCGGTACTTACAGGAATATAAATACGGTCTTCTTCACGTTCGCCTCCAATATCACCATAGACACCAACAATTTTAAAAGGAATGCCAGACAGGTCTAAAAACTCCCCTACAGGACTTTCTAGTTCTGCAAATACTTCACGATTAATCTTATTACTGATGATTGCCACTTTAGCCTTAGAAGCTACATCTTGCTGATTTAGAAAACGACCCAAGGTCATAAACTCATTTTCAATGAATTGAAACTGATTAGAAACTCCCTGAACGTTATAAGCTAAAGACTCACTACCGTAGTTTACGAATACATCTCTAACAAATAATCTTGGAGATTTATTCTCTATTTGGTCTTCGAATAAGGTAGCCGCCATATCGTAATTCTCATTACGAAATTGAATAGGTCTACCAGGGTTCATACCCTTATATTCTATTGTAGTAACACCTGGCCACACCCAAACACTAGTAGCTGCATCTTGTTCGAACTCTTTGGCTATGCCATTTTGCATGCCTTGACCAAAACCCAATAAAATAACTAGAATAAAAATACCTGAAGCAACGGAAAGTCCGGTAAGAAATGTTCGTAATTTATTCTTACGAATAGTATCGAAAATTTCTTGCCAACGTTCTAAGTCGAACATATGATTGATTGATTAGTTTACTTGATTGATTGATGAATGCGATACAAGTATCACACAATCATAAGACTAACCAAATGCCAGATTGTTACACTATTTGATAAAAAAATATAAAAAAACCTAAGCCCTCATCTTTTTGTAGATAAAATAGAAGAGACCTGCAACCAATACATATGGTACTGCCATTAGGTAAACGATACCATTATTAATGCCTTCTGCGGCTTTACCAGAAGATTCACTTTCCAAAACCGCTCTACACATTGCGCATTGCGCTTCAGCATCTAAAGGAATCAATAGAAACAAAACTACTACTAATAAGAAAACATGTTTAGTATGCATAGTACGGAGATATCATTAAATACACTACAACACCGGTAACGGCAACATATAACCATACAGGAAAAGTATATTTTGCCAATGCCATGTGATCTTCAAATTTCTTTAAATATGCCATAGCATATGTTCTAAGCACTAAAGGAATTAAAGCAATAGACAATACGATATGAGTAATTAAAATAAAATAGTAAACATATCTAATTGCACCCTCACCACCATAACTCGTAGAATCTGATGTCATGTGATAGGCTATATACATGATTAGAAATAATAATGACAATGCTATGTTCGTAGTCATTACATTTTGATGCAACTTTTGATTGCCATTTTTAATAGCCCAAACAGCTACCAACAATAGTACTGCCGTAATTCCATTTATTGTAGCATAAATCGGGGGTAAAAATGAAAGAGGGGCTACATTAGGCAACTTAACACCAAAGAGGATTGCTACCACTATTGGTATAATAATAGAAACAACCGCAATTAATCTATTAAACTTTTTCTCGTCTTTTACACTCCCTTGCATACTAATATCTTATTCGTCTAACAATTTCTTAATATCATCTTTTAGGATACTAATTTCTTCTGTTTCACCGTGATCATTTACTCCTTTTTCTTCTAGAATAGCTCCTCGGTAATATACTATAGGGTTACCAAACTCATCTTTTCTTGAACGTAAGTAACCATCTTTATCTACTAGGGCAAACAAACCTGAATGTTCAAAGCCACCAGGAACATCTGGCATTTCTGCTGCAAAAATATTGAAACCTGCGTTTGCCAATTCATATACACCTGCATGATCACCTGTCATTAAATTCCAGTTTTCATCTTTAATCTTATATTTCTCTTTATAGCTTCTTAGCACTTGAGGTGTATCAAAATCTGGGGTAATACTAAATGATGCTATTGCAAAATCATCAGCATCGTTAAAATGCTTTTGTACGTCAACTAGGTTCGTTGTCATTACCGGACAGATACTTGGGCATCTGGTGAAAAAGAAATCTACCACATACACCTTACCTAAATAATCTTTATCGGATACAACGACACTATCTTGATTTATAAATTCAAAAGCAGGTACTTTTCTTCGCTTGCCATCTAATAAAATATACCCAAGTTTATCATCGACTTTTTTACCTGAAACATTTAAACGGTCATTTTCAACCACTGATCCCGAAGACAATCTTTCTACTATTCTTGGTACTACAATAATGCCAAAAATTAGAACAATTAAAGAAACCCAAACATATGTATATTTTTTATTCATTATTTAGATTGATCAGCATTATTCTTTTTTAAAGCGAGCCTGTATTCTGCCAATACGATTTTTGTGTCATCTATCATTTTATTATTCAAATCAGAAATAGAATTAGAATTGAAACCATATTTAGTACCATCATCTTCATCATCTGACCTACCTCTAAGTGTTCGATCCTTATCTATTATAAAAACATAGGGAGTGCTGTTATTCTCATCTAATACCAGATCAGTTTTTAAGCTATTAAAAAGATCCTTTATTTGAGTATCGTTAGCATATACGAAATTCCATTTATCGTTATCTGCTAGTGTAGCCAGTTCTGCTTTAAGTGCCTCAACTTCACCTTCGGTATCATTAGCAACAACCATTACAAATTGGAAGTCTTTAAACTCGTAGAAGCGTTTATATATCTTTTGATTTAAATTAAACGCATTTCCTTTTCTACCTTCCACATCAGACCCTAAAAAGCCTAATACGGTAATATTGCCTTTGAACTTGGTTTGATTAGAAAAATCTAATTCTTGAACATTTTTAGTCAGTTCAGACAGCTTACCAAAATTTGTAACCCCAGAAGCAAAGAATAAATATGCCACAATAGGTAGCACAAATAAAACAACAAGTACGAAGGTCTTTTTCATAAATCAAGTAGACTAGTTATTGAAACATTTTAAAAAGTCTCAACAGAAATAACTATTAAAATACAAACTATACAAAAATAAAAAAGACGGTTATAAAACCGTCTTTTAATACTGTTAATTATAACTTAGAAATTCCAACTTACAAAGCCATCTTTATAAACATTATAGATATAATCTGCCTCTACAAGAAGAATAAATACTAGATAGATAACCAAAAATATTGGTGTCCATACTATAGCTCTTCTTAAAGCAGACTTCTCATCACGTAAGTGCATAAAATCCCAAGCAATATAATACGCTTTAACCAAAGTTAAAATAATGAAAATCCAGTTGATCAATTTCATACCCAATACAAAAGTATCGGTCAAAGATGCTGGCTTAATAATACCTAATACTACTTCTACTGCAGTTATCAAGGTTAAAAAAGCTAATACTCCCCAGATTTTCTGTGTGTTAGATTTGAACTTTACAAGTCCTCTAAAAATTTCTAATTTATGTCCGTCTGCCATTTTACTTTAATCTAAAATTCTATTTTCAGTACTACTGTTTTTTCTTATTGGGTTATACTAAGTAGAAGAAGGTAAATACAAATACCCAAACTAAATCTACAAAGTGCCAGTACAATCCGACCTTCTCAACCATTTCATAATGACCTCTTCTCTCATAAGTACCAATAACAACATTAAAGAAAATGATAATATTAATTACTACACCCGAGAATACGTGGAAACCGTGAAAACCTGTAATAAAGAAAAAGAAGTCAGCAAAAAGTCTACTTCCATATTCATTATGAATCAAGTTAGCGCCTTCTACAACTTGTGTTGCTTCTGCCAATTTTGCCAAAGAAGCCTTTCTATCTAAAAGTGTTTTTTCACCTTCTTCGTTGATTTGTTCAGTTCTAATCAAAATATTAGAATCAGCTTTAAACCCTTCAACAACCTCTGTTAGTGAAACACTAGTTAATGTCGGCTCTTGAAAAAACCAAAGTCCGTTCTTTCTTTCGTGTATAACTCTATCATCTGGTATAGAAGCCGCAAAATCTGCTAATGAAGCTCTCTCACCTGTATCAGCTTTTACGAATTGTAATATTCTACCACCTTTAGTTTCTAAAGCACCATGGTCACCTTTAATAAAAGTACCCCATTCCCAAGCTTGAGAACCAACAAAGATTATACCTCCTATTACAGTAGCGAACATGTACCATGTTACCGCATTCTGTTTCATTTTATGACCAGCATCAACTGCTAACACCATAGTTACAGATGACATAATCAAAACAAAAGTCATCAGTGCAACATAAATCATGGGGTAATTTCCATGAAAGAAAGGAACGTGTGTAAACACTTCGTCCGCTATTGGCCATGTTTCAATAAATTTAAATCTTGAAAAGCCGTATGCTGCTAAAAATCCAGAGAAAGTTAACGCATCCGATACAAGGAAAAACCACATCATTAATTTGCCGTAGCTTGCTCCTAGAGGCTGATTGCCACCACCCCATACGCTTGTTTCCGTTCCCGTAGTCACCGTAGAATTCATATACTAATTATCGTTTTAATAAAACTTTAGCAAATTTACATTTTTTTGAACTATTTAAAAACGCAATTTGACTCAAAACTAATTTTGATACACTTTTTATTTCACAAAGAACATAAATAACACCAAATAGACCCATAATAAATCTAAGAAATGCCAAAATGTTGCCCCTAAGGTAACACCTAAATAGTTCTCTTTACTATATTTTCCTTTGTTTTGATTGTACAATACCACCAATAAAGATATCATACCCGCAATAACATGCACCACATGCACCATTGCAATCAAAAATACATAAGATACTTTTATACTACTTGTAGGTCCGGTAAAGTAGTACCCTTCGGCCACCAATTGAGAAAAACCAGAAAATTGCAGAAATATAAAAAGTACTCCTAAACCTAACGTTACCAACAGCCATTTAGTACCACTAGAATTTTCTCCTTCTCGAATTGCCTTTTTTGCCATCATATAGCTAAGACTACTAATAATGATAACTATCGTACTATACAAAAAGGAATTTGGTAGCGTAATGTCGCTAGACCAGTCTTCTCTTGAGCTACTTACAATGTAAGCACTTGTCCACCCTGCAAAACCCATCAGTAAGCTAATAATACCAAACCAAAGCATCATCTTTTTTGCCCTAGCATTTTTCTCCTGATCCGTACCTTGTGTTAAATCCATAATTAAGCTAAAAATTTATCTATTACGTAAACTATTTGCATAAGTGTAATATAAGTAACACTTGCCAACATTAACTTTCTTGCCGATACATTATCTCTTTTTCTATATAATTGAAAAGCAAAACCAAGCATTACCGCCCCCATCAAAAAGATAATGACCGCAGCAACTATAGAAAGTTGCAATCTACCCGTAATACCAAAAACAGGAATTACAGATACTGCCATCATCCAAATGGTATACATTATTATCTGCAACACGGTCGCCCCATCTTTTTTACCAGTTGGCAACATTTTAAATCCGCCGCTTCTATAATCATCATCTAACATCCACCCTAGTGCCCAAAAATGCGGAAACTGCCAGAAAAATTGAATCATAAACAAGGTACCAGGCTCAATACCGAAATCATCGGTAGCAGCGACCCAACCTAACATAAAAGGTATGGCACCGGGTATGGCACCAACAAATACCGCTAATGGGGTAATTGTTTTTAAAGGCGTATACACACTGGTGTAAAGAAATATGGAAATCGCCCCAAACATTGCCGTTTTAGGGTTTAAAAGATATAGAGAAAATATACCGATCAATGTTAGTACAATAGCAAGAATCATTGCTGTATTTACGGACATACGACCAGTAGGGATAGGTCTATTCTTAGTCCGCTTCATTAATGCATCTAAATCTTTTTCTATGACCTGATTATATGCATTACTGGCACCTACCATACAGTACCCACCAAAAGCCAACAGCAAAACTTGAAACCATTGTATTTCGTAAGCACCTAAAAAATAACCTGCGATGGAAGAAAAAACGACACTAATAGCCAATCTAGCTTTGGTAATCTCCTTAAAATCGGCAAATATTAATGCAAGAGCATTACTTTTTGTCGAACCAACAGCCGTTTTCATAATTTTTAAATAGGTCTACAAAGATAACCCCCCTACCATATTTCTGCAACCTTAAAGCTTTATTTCTAATAGAATGAAAAAAGAATATTTTAAGTATTAACAATGCGAACTAAATGACTTGAAAGAAATAGCGAACAATTAAAAAACTGATAACCGTAAAAGACATTTTCAAAGTAATCATCAAAAAATCAAGGATCGATGAGTTCGTAGGTTTATGGCAAAAAAAAATCCTGAGCAATATGCTCAGGATTTTTTCTATATAATTTAAACAGTAAATAAATACTATTGTAATTTAAAGTTAATTGGAATACTAAAAGGAACACGTACCGCTCTACCTCTCTGCTTACCAGGAGTCATTTTTGGTAACTTATTGATAATTCTAGCAGCTTCAGCTTCTAAGTTCTTATCTGGACCACGCATTCTAACGTTACCGATACTACCATCTTTCTGTATAACGAACATAACACTTACTCTACCTTGAACACCCATTTCTTGAGCGATTTCTGGATAACGGAAGTTTTTACCAATGTGCTTTTGAATCATTTCGTTAAAACATGCTCTTTTATCTGGTGCACTTTCACAACCTGGAAAAACAGGTACATCTTCAATAACTGCGAAAGGTACATCTACGTCCTCTTCAATTTCGTCGACAGCAATATCTTCAACCTCAACGATTTCTTCTTCTTGACTCGTTTCAGTAGACTCAATTACCGTTTCTTCAACCTCTTCTTCATCTTCAACAACCTCAATAATTTCAGGTGCAGCTGGTGGTGGCGGTGGTGGCGGTGTTTTTATCTGTTCGGTCATTGGAACCTCTTCATCTAAAAGATCATCCACATTCATAGAAATATCATAATCATTTGCTTCATCATACGTTTTCCACTCAAATGCTACATAAGTAAATAGCATTACTGCGAACAAACCGATAACGAAATAAAGACTACTGTTCTTTGTTAAATCCGCCTTTGGATTCTTTTTAGGTTCCATATATATTCAATTTAGTGATTGCTAATTTAACTAAATAATCCTTAAAATTGCAACTAAAATTTTCATTTTAATGCAGGTATCCGAAAAAATAAAATTCTTACGGCTAACATTCCTACAAGAGCACCGGTAGAATTCGCCAATGCATCTAACGGATCACCATGCCTATCTGTAGTTGCCACATGTTGTAATATTTCAATTATTATGCCGTAACATACGGCAAACAAAACCATGTACCACAATAACTTAGACCTGCCCTTAATAGTACTATTTCGCTTAGAAAGCGTCAAGTACCCGAGTACCACTACACCGAAATAAAAGGTAAAATGAACCGCTTTGTCTATATGCGGTATATCAATACCTGAGGTCTCAACACCCGACAAAGAAAATAAGCTGAAAAATGTTACAAACATCATCCAGCTTATGAAAAGTACTTTATAAATAGTGTTTTTAACCACCAATAATCCCTTTGTATGCAGCATCGCTCAACAAATCTTCTAATTCGCTAGCATCGCTAAATTTTATTTTTACCATCCAACCGTCTCCATAAGGATCAGAATTTACTTTTTCTGGCTCATCTTCTAACGCTTCATTGAACTCAACTATTTCGCCGGATAAAGGAGAGAATAAATCAGAAACAGTTTTTACTGCCTCTACCGTACCAAAAATAGCTTCACGATCTAAAGTTTCATCTAGGGTATCTACTTCAACGTAAACAATATCACCTAATTCACCTTGTGCGAAATCTGTAATACCTACGATAGCAATATCACCCTCAATCTTAACCCATTCATGGTCTTTTGTATATTTTAATTCAGCTGGTATATTCATTATAATCGTTTATTAATTTTTACTTCGGCAAATGTAAAGTTTTCAACTTAGGTTATCAAAATATTTACCAATGTTATGTTTTGTTTAAATGTGTGCAGAAAGTAACGATTTATTCTTAAGTAAATGGCCAATTTAATTACCGAAATTGTAGCGTATAGTAAACCCAGCATTAATAGTTGTTTGCGGAAATGCTGTTGAAACAGCAAACTGAGAGAACGAATGATCGTAAAAGAACAACGCATTTAAGCTCTTGCTCAACGCATAATCTGCAGTAAACTTCAATGACATTAGATTTTGACCAGATGTTATTTGGTTGTTATTAATGTCTAGATTTCTAATTATAGTAATATTATCTCGTAAGGTAACATCAGCTTTTAAGTTTAAATCACCTTTCAATCTGGTTTTGTTACCACCAATATTGGTTACAAATTTAACATCTTTAAAACGGTACCCTAAACCAACAGTATACTCCTTACCATTAATTTCAGTCATTAAATCATTATCAAAACTTAATGATAATGCTCTATCTGTTCTAACCTCTGCCAATACACTTACCGAATTGATCATTTCAAAATCTACACGTATAAGCGGATTGAACTCATCTGTCAGTACCACGTTGTTCAAAATTAAATCTGGTAAAATATCAAGATTCTCTGCATTAATAGGAGCTTGACCATCATTAATCAATTGCACCTTCTCTAAATTCGTTTGGTACGAGTTAATACTATATGATGCACGATAACCGTGACTTAAAGAAAAACGTTTGAATTTCTTTTTAAACCACTTACTCTTCATAAGACCGGTATACTTAATACTCCAGTTCGGTATTGGAATATCTCTAAACGTATCTAAATTTACACGTTCAGCATCTTGCCCTGTATACGCTGAAAAGAATGCCGGTAACAAAACACTTTGTTGTGTTTTACCGTACCCTTCTGGAAATTCTCCATTTGCATCTACAGGTATACCTTGCTCTACCGCTATTCTATTCGCAATCGTAATTCTATTGTCTTTAAACTCTTGAAAAGTACTAGAATCAAATTCATCGCTCTTACCGAAAGCGGTACCTATCATCATAGTAGAAATACTAAAACTACCATAATTGTTACCCAACTGTAAGTTGTACTCTTGATCAACTACATTGAAATTCTCTTGATAACTATCTGAATACTGCCTATCAGCCACCAAATCGATGGTAATATCTTTTGTAGGTTGTGCCGTAGCGGTAATATTCAATTGTTTATTTGTTCTTTGGATGAATTGCTCATTAAACTGCTCGAAACCTGTAAGCCAACCATTTCTAGCCGCTTCGAAACGCACATCTGCCTGACTACCGAACAAGAAGCCAACAGTAGGTTTAGTGGTACCTATAAAACCAACAGATTGTGTATACCCTGGTAACACCGTACCATTATTCTCGCTATAGTTCAAGTTTAATCTCTTTACCATAGTAACGATATCTACAACGGTATTGAACAAGTCGCTGGTCTTCCCTTTTATTTTTTCTTCATCTTCAGTTGGCACACCTGCTTTATCTCTTCTAATCGGTCCTGAGCTTTTTGCTTTTGGCGCTTCTCTCTTTTTAAGTCCGATTAAATCATAGAACTTCTGCATGGTCAAAGACGACGTTATTGTATGCGTATTTGCATTCTGTACGGTATTGATATATTCACCAGCTACTTCAAACAATGCATCACCACCTCTTTGCCAATCGAAATTACTGGTATAAGAATACTGTGTACTAATAAAATCTAAAGCAGGAATTTTAGAAAAAGGCACTTCATAATTCAACTGCATTTGTTGAGAATGTCTATTAGGTTCACCAACATCAAAGAAGCCGTCCCACATACCTAGTTCATTTCTTATTCTATCTATCGACTCTAATGGCTCATCTTCGTTCAGGTAATTTCTAACAATATTATTATTCGAGCCTGTAAGATTTAATCGAAGCGATTTGGTCAGGTTATAATTTACCGCATATTGCCAGTTGAATAAATAATTACGTTGCTGTAATTCTGGCAATTGAATTCTGTCTTCACCATCTGTATACACATCTCTAAAACGTTGCGCATTGAACTGTCTATTAATATTAGAGGTAACACCGATATTAGATGGCAATAAGTTTAAGTTTAAATCTTTTAGCCATTTCCAGTACTTGCCTGTAAAGAGGGAATCTTTTTTAGCAAAAGGAGCAAACTCGACAGGGTCGAAACTATGGTTATACACAAAACCTGTATTTATACTCTGTTCTTTTAACTCTGCAATCTCAAAATCGCGATGATCGGTTTCGTTATAGCTATAGTTAAATGTAAAGTTTTCTATATCATAAAAATTAGCATCAGCCTCTTCGCCACGATCTTTACGTACACCAATTAAGTTAATACTGGTTCTCTTGGTATAATCTTCAGCTTGCTCTAAAACATCATCTTTACCTTCTTGGGTATCTTCGGCCGCTATTCGATCCTCTAACTTTAAATCATCATATACGGGATCAAACTCGGGAGTAATCATTTGTTCTGAAATTCCGTAATTGACAGGTAACTGAATACCCCATTTTTTAGGAAGCAATTGACCAACATTAACATTGGTAACCACATCGTAAGAAATAGCATCTTCACGGGCACGCTCGTTTGGCATTTGATCTATAGACCCAAAACCAGATGTACTTTTGCTACCAGTTGCACTAAAATTCGCAAAATCTGCAATATTACCATCAATCGCGGCAATTGCCGCCCAGCCACCATTATTATCTAAACCTGCAAGACGAAGTTCATTGAACCAAACCTCACCACGTGCCGGCAATATATCTTGGTTTTTTACACCCACCATCATAGTACGAATACTACCTAAAGATGGGTTACCCTTAATACCAATACGAATTCTACCAGGAGAACGAACATCGAACTCACCAACCGGAATCACTTCTCCGTTATCAATTTCAAAGAAACGCACATCGCTTAAGTCGCCATCGGCGATCCATTGCGATTTAACCTTGGTCAAATCGCTAAGCGCAATATTCATCTCATTATTTTCTGGCCATACCTCCTCTTCAGTTACAGCGGTAAAAGGCGTAAACTCTAATGGTAATTCTATTTGATAGTAGTTTTGGGTAAAATCTGTACCCATACGCAAGAAACCAACTAATGGTGTAGAGGTATCGGCATAATCGCTATCTATAATCTTTTCGGCATGTATGAACATTTTCAATTTCTCATACTGACGTATATCTACGTTTAAATTTTTGAATACCCCTCGCGAATCTTCAGACTCCAAATTGGAGACTGTTAAAGAAAGAGATTGCTCGTTCTGGCGAATGATTGTATTATTATTGTTCAATTGCTCTCTTAAAACACCAGGAGGCAGTACATAAGGTATTGGAGTTCTACTACTGTTTTCTTCAATGTTTACGGTATTTACATCTAATGTAGTACCATCATCAGAAGGGTCACTATCGATGTTTTTATCTTGTAAGGTATTTGTATACGTACGCCAATCTCCCCTTACCAAATCTAAAGTTGCAAAACGTAGAATGGTTGGGCTATTGAACCCTGTCATATACATTCTCATAAAGCTTATAGACCTAAAATCTGTAATACCACCAACGGCATCGGTAAAATCACTTAATGGAATTTTATACTGAATCCATCTGTAATTAACTTCATCACCATTCAATATTCTTGGTTCCCCACTAGCGGTCCCTTCAATAATATCGGTTACATACTGATCATTAATAGTTGTATTCGGTTTAATAGAGATACGGTACTCGTAATAACTGTTCACCGTATTCATCGTTAAATCTCTATCTACATCTTCTACATCTGGTAATGTTGTAGAACCTCTATCTGTATTGGTAACAGAAACAGGCGAGTTACCTTGAGGATTATTAAAGTCTATATATCGCTCTAGAATACTACCTTCTCTATTTAGGTAATAGCCATAGTTATCTAATGCAGGGTCATCACCACCGTTATTGGTATACACATCAGCTTCGCGAATATCATCTAACCCATCAAAACCAATATCTTGTAAACCTCTATTATTTTCGTCTGCATCAAAAGCATATACCAATGATTGTGTTGCTGGCACCTCACCCCAAGAAGTTGGAGCAACGAAATCGTTACTATTTACCCCTGGCAATCCGTTTTCATATTGTTTTTTACCATCGCGCAAAATATCTTCAGATATATTACCCAAGTTAAGAACCAGTTCACCAGCACCATTTGCAATACCGTCAACATAAGGATCCATTACCCAAAACTGAACGAATTCAACATTACTCTGTTCAAAATCTGTACTGCTCAAAGAACGCATCATACCACCCCACTTATCGTTCGGTGCTTGCGTTTGAAAATCAGGATTGTTGTTATACGGACCTTTAGTGGTTGGATAATACACCATATCTAAAGTAGACTGTACCTGTGTTTGCCCTTGAGCAACATCGGTCTCAGGAAAAACCTCATCAATATATACCCTACGTGTTGCATTGGTCGAAAGATCATCATCACTTACGGTAGATGGTCTTTGATTGGTATAGAAAATTGGATCAATTGTATACCAAGATAGTTTTGCTCTACCATAACCATTTAATAGGTTATTCAAATCTTCTGGCGAACTACCAAAAGGCTGATCATTATTCCCGAATTCTAAAGGCATACTAGCAAGAGACCACCCAAGGGAAGCTCTAATATCTATAAGTGCCTGTGCTCCTTCAAAATCATCTAAATATGTTGTAGTCTCACCCTCGAAATCAGCATTTTTAGGTGAACTAGGTATTAAAGCAGCCATTTCTGCCCTAATAGAAATATTCGAAGGCACGTCAGTATCAATATTTGGCAACTTGTTTACCATACGAGTTAAGAAAGGTACCTCGGTAGAAAAGTTCGTATTTAACCCGAATATAGTATTGTTTACAGATTCTACCCCGTAAGTAGATTTTTGCGTTAATGGTCTTTCGTTCAGGTTTAATAATGTACCACCTAAAACAAATTTCTCATTAAATTGATGTTCTACATTTACCCCTGTAAAACGACGTGTTTGTTGTCCGAATACCGCATTGTTTTCTACCGATATATTGATAGGCACGTTGGAAGCCTCTAAACTTGGATCTAATATTTGCACCGTACCCGACTGATAGTTTACCGTATAATCGATACCCTCTTGCAATGTTCTACCATTTGCAGTAACCGTAACCGAACCTTGGGGCACGTTAAAAGCACCAATAGATATACCATTACTACCTTCAGATTTATAAGAACCTTTTAATATGAATTTATTTTTTTCGGGATCTTGAAGTGCCGCTGTTTTAGTCAAAGAATACATATCTCTAAACACATATTGCTCTTGGTTGGCATTATAACCAGAGGTAACATTATACTGACCGCTGTTACCATTTTGTAGTTTTTCATATAAAAATTCACCAAAAGGCTCTACTTTGGTAAAGATGATACGACCATTCTGTACATCTATTGTTTGACCACTAATAAAATCGAAGAAGCCGTCACCACCAGGTTGTATATCATTATAAACATTTAATCTATCGAGATTAAAGACATTTAGAAGAATACTTTCTTCTAAACCTTCGGGCCAACCAGACCCAGGACCTTCTACTATTGGTGTAATATAGTTTCTAGGTGTAGGATCAGAATATAGAATATTCATTTTAAAATCCTCTTGACTTAAACTATAGGCACCGGTTGCATAAATATTCTTCATCATCAAATCCCAAATAGGATCCGTGATATTGGTAATATTACTTTTAAGAAGTTTAAGAATCAGGGTGTTATTTTCTATTACCGTATTTACAGTCTGCGTAACCGTTGTTGCCTCTATACCGCCATTGGCAAATTCACCAACTTGGTATACCTGGCCTTGAAATGTATACTGGTAAGCAACACCTAAAACCTCATCATTACTTAAACGTTGGTTTAAAGAGATATACCCTAGTTGTGTATTGAAATCGAAATCTCTACCCTGCTCTAATTTTCTTGCATTTTCTAAATACGCATAATCAAAACCTTGGTTAGGGCTATATCCACCAGCAAAACTATTGGCATTGAATCCGCTTTCTACAGTTGCAATTTCTCTAATATTGTCATTTAACGCACCATTATTGGTCAGTATTAATGCCGGGTCATAATCATTGGCATTGTTTCTAGGTCTTAAATCTGCAGGACCATTAAAGAATCCGCCACCGCTACCATTACTTTGACCAACCCTAGTCTTCGTAATATCTGATTCCCCTAAATCTTGAATAGCCACAACGTTACGTACATTCAATGTTTGTTGCGATCTGTTCGTAATCCAAACTTCTATACGGGTAATTTGTACCTGACTCTGTATATAAGGATAAGAAGAAAGTGCTGCGTCGTAGTTATCTCTAAAATACTGTGCTAAGAAAAAGTGTCTGTTTTCATCATAATCCAAAGCAGTTAATGAGAACTCATTTAACGTACCACCACCTTGTGCCACTACTGTATTATTTTGCGAACGTTGCTCAGAAAAAACAGCTGTTACAGAGGTTTTACCAAATTGCAATTTCGTTTTAACACCGAATAAACTCTGTGCACCTTGAATCAGCGAACTATTAAGAGGCATATTTACATTACCTACTTCAATAGATTGAATAATATCATCTTCGGTAGGTGTGTAATCTAACTTTACAATATTCTGAAAATCGAAAGTTGCTTCGGTATCATAATTGGCAGTCACCTGCAAACGCTCCCCTATTTGACCTAACATACTAAGGCTAATACGTTGATCAAAATCAAAAGAAAGATTCGTTCTGTTTCTTGGTGATAAAGAAGGATTATCATTCTTCTGCCAAATAACACCAAGATCCATTGCAACAGATCCTTGCGGTATTATCTCAATAGTATTACCACCAAAAATGGTAGAAAAGAAATCATTATTGACATAGAAATTTGGAAGTAAGTTTTTACGAGCTTCTTCACTACCTTCTTTCTTACCCGAATAAGCATCAGATTTTTCTTTGAAATAAGATTTTATACCTTCTTCCCTAACCAATTTAAAGTATTGATCTGGTGTAAGAATTACAGGATAACCGATATTAAAATCGCCGACACTCTCATTATAGATATAACGATCAAGTTTAGGGTCATAAATATACTTTGAAACAATACTTTCTGGATTCTTAATAAGAATCCTCCCCAGATCGAAACCTGTTTTTACAGAATCAATTTCCTGCTCTTCTGTGTCTTGTGCCACAACAAATGTTATGGAACCAAAAAACATACAGAATAGAAGTATGTGCTTTAAAAAAATATTAAGAAATTTAGTTGCCCCGTTTTTCAAACTTATTACAAATTTTTGAGCGCGAGTTTAATTATATTCTCGACACTTAAGGAAGCATCTTGACTAAGCACTTTATCGACAACCCTCTCTGATTGTTTACGTGCGAAGCCTAGAACTTCTAAAGCAGATAACGCTTCATCTTTATTTGTATTGTTTATACTTAGTGAAAGTTCGTCTATATCGTAAACTTTTAAGACTTTGTCTCTAAGATCCAAAATTACACGTTGTGCTGTTTTCGCCCCGATACCTTTTACGGCTTGTATTGTTGCCACATCTCCGTTAGCAATGGCGTCTCTTACTTGAGACGGAGACATAGAAGAAAGCATGGTTCTGGCTATACTTGATCCAATGCCCGAAACAGATAGTAATAATCGGAATATTTCACGTTCAGATTTTTCAACAAAACCAAACAATGTGTGCGAATCTTCTTTCACTTGTAGGTGCGTAAAAACAGAAATATTTTCTTGTTCTGGCAGCTTCGAAAAAGTATTCAAAGAAATATTTACAAAATAGCCCACACCACCACATTCGATAATAACATGAGTTGGGTTTTTCTCTACTAGTTTTCCTCTTAAGTGATGTATCATGATTTTTTAAAATTAAAAAGGGAAAGAAGTATGTCTACCAATTTCCCTAATTGAGTTATTATTTAATTAAATTTTATATCGAACCTTTCGCCTTTTTACGCTTTTCGCGCTCTTGGGCATCAATTACAGCTACAGCCGCCATGTTTACTATTTCGTCAACACTAGCACCTAATTGCATAATATGAACAGCCTTTCTTAACCCTACCATGATAGGACCAATAGAATCTGATTTGTTCAGCTCTTTAAGCAATTTATACGTGATGTTGGCAGATTCTAAATTAGGAAAAATCAATGTATTTACCGTTTTTCCTGCAAGTTTTGAAAATGGAAATTTACTTTGATGCAATTCTTTGTTCAAAGCGAAATCTGTTTGTATTTCACCATCGACCACTAAATCGGGCTTTGTTTCATGCAAAATACGAACAGCTTCTCTTACCTTTCTTGCATTAGGATGCGTTGATGAACCAAAATTTGCATAGCTTAACATCGCTAAAACTGGGTTAAACCCAAAGTTCGAAGCAACATTTGCAGTCATTTGAGCAATATCTGCCAACTCTTCTGCATTAGGCTCAATATTTATTGAAGTATCCGCTAAAAATAACGGACCTCTATCGGTAATCATAATATTTACGGTCGCTACTTTTTTCACACCCGCTGCTCTACCGATTACTTCTAAAATTGGTTTTACGACAGTAGGGTAAGCTCTTGAGTAACCAGAGATCATTCCGTCTGCATCACCTTCAAGAACCATCATGGCACCAAAATAATTACGCTCGCGCATTTTTATTTTTGAACTGTAAAATGTTACGCCGCTTCTCTTACGACTTTCCCAATATTTAGTAGCGTAACGAATATGGCGCTCATCGAACTCCTCAGAGATAGGATCGATGATAACAAGATCGGCATCGAATTCCAGCTCTTTTTTCAATTCAAGAATAATATCTTTTCTACCCAAAAGAATAGGAATAGCAATACCCTCTTCGTGAACTATTTGTGCCGCTTTCAAAACATCTAAATGATCGGCCTCGGCAAATACTATTCTCTTTGCATTACTTCGTGCTCTACTATGCAATAATCGAACAACTTTGTTATCGTTACCTGAACGAAGCATAAGTTCTTCTCTATATTTATCCCAATCTTCAATTGGCATCTTCGCAACACCACTATCCATTGCAGCTTTAGCCACAGCAGGTGGTATTTCGTATATTAATCGCTGATCAAAAGGTTTTGGTATAATATAATCTTTACCAAAAGTCAATCTCGTTTCGCCATAAGCTATATTCACTTGCTCAGGTACAGGCTGTCTTGTTAGATCTGCCAAAGCTTTTACAGCTGCCATTTTCATAGGCTCATTAATTGCTGTAGCCCTTACATCTAAAGCACCCCTAAATATAAATGGAAAACCAAGTACATTATTTACTTGGTTAGGATGATCAGATCTTCCCGTTGCCATTATAATATCTTTTCTGGTAGCGACCGCTAAATCGTATGCTATTTCTGGATCAGGATTTGCCATTGCAAAAACGATAGGGTTTTCGGCCATGGAAAGTAACATACTCGGAGTTACCACATTTGCGATAGACAGACCAACGAATACATCGGCATCGACCATGGCTTCATCTAACGTATCAATTTTTCTATCGGTAGCAAATTCTATTTTGGCAGGCGATAAATTATCGGCATCTTTTCTAATAACACCTTTACTATCAAGCATGACTATATTCTCTGCCTTTGCCCCAAATGCTTTATATAATTTAGTACATGAAACCGCTGCAGCGCCCGCGCCACTAATAACGATGCGTACATCTTCCATTTTCTTTTTAGAAATCTCTAATGCATTTAACAAAGCAGCGGCAGAAATTATCGCCGTACCGTGTTGATCATCATGCATTACAGGAATATCTAATTCCTCTTTTAACCTACGCTCGATTTCAAAGGCTTCAGGAGCCTTTATATCTTCAAGATTAATACCACCGAATGTTGGCGCAATCATCTTTACAGTTTCAACAAACTTATCTACATCTTCCGTATCGATTTCAATGTCAATACCATCGATATCGGCAAAAATCTTAAAAAGAAGACCTTTACCTTCCATTACAGGTTTTGATGCCTCCGGACCGATGTTACCCAAGCCTAATACTGCCGTACCATTAGAAATAATGGCAACTAAATTACCTTTAGAGGTGTATTTGTATACGTTTTCTTTATCCTTCGCTATTTCTAAACATGGCTCTGCCACACCAGGCGAGTAAGCCAAAGCAAGATCACGTTGTGTACTATATGGTTTAGTGGGTACAATTTTTATCTTACCAGGCTGTGGTTTTGCATGATAAATAAGTGCTTCCCTTCTTAGCTTTTCATTGCTCATACTCTTCTATTTTAAAAAAACAAATTTAAAGGTAATCTATAAGAAAGCATTAAGAGGAACACTATTTATATAAACAAAATAAATTGCTCTGTTACAACCATCTCAAAGAAGATTATACCATTATAAATCAACTACCTCTTCATTACTAGAAACATTCAAACGCATTGCAAAAAATGCAGCGATAGCGAAGAATGCACCCGCAAATAACATTGCATTAATGGCGTTACCGCCTAGTAGATATTTATAGATTGGTCCGAATGTTAGTGTCTCAATACCCATTGGAATAACAATCATCATATTCAAAATACCCATGTATACACCACGTCTATCTTGCGGCACCACTTTAGAAACCATGGTATATGGTATACCCATCATAGCTGCCCAACCAACACCAAAGAGAACCATAGGTATTAAAACCATTATAGGATCAGAAATAAAAGGTATTATAAATAGTGATATTGCAGTACCCAGCAAACTCAGCGCATATATTTTTTTACCTCCATACTTAAGTGATAAAGGCACCAATGCCAAAGCAACGACCATGGTAACAATGTTATAGGTCAAACTCATTTGAGCAGACTGCGAAGCTGCCTCGCCGGTAGAATAACCCATTGTCAATTTAAACAAAGGGGTCGTATACTGCCAATAGATAAATAATGCATACCATTGAAACAAGTAAACCGCGCCTAGCTTCCATAAAAATTTCGGCATGTCACTTATCGCTTCTGCTATTTCTTTAAATGGCAATGCAATACGCTCTGCCAAGGGTTTGGCTTTCGCGGCATTAATTCCAACAAGCTCTTGTGAACTAGGCGGTATTTCTGATGTTTTTAATACAGACCACAGGATGGTAGTTATCGAGAGAATTGCACCAATATAAAATGAATAATACAACCAAGTAGGTATAGTACCCGCAACTTCTACCGATTCTCCGCCAAATAAATATTGAAATAGTACTATAGATCCATTTGCTAAAAGTATACCTGCACCTACGAATAAGCTTTGCATTTGATAGCCTAAACTTAATTGTTTCTCAGGAAGTTTATCTCCTACAAATGCTCTATAAGGCTCCATTGCCATGTTGTTACCCACATCAAGAATCCATAGTAAGCCAACTGCAAACCATAAAACGGGACTGGTTGGGAAAGCGAACAAACATAAACTACCCAAAATCGCCCCAATTAAGAAAAAAGGCTTTCTTCTACCCCAACGTTCTGACCATGTTTTATCTGAAATAGCTCCAATTATTGGCTGAACAATTAACCCAGTTATCGGACCAGCGATGTTTAAAATAGGAAGCATATCTTCAGGTGCACCTAGATATAAAAAAATAGGGTTAATGGCGGTTTGCTGCAATCCAAAACTATATTGGATTCCTAAAAAACCAACATTCATATTAAATATCTGCCAGAAACTAAGACTTGGTTTATTGAACTTCATGAACGGGATCTGTTATTTAATTGGTGATACATTTTAATAGATTCTCACAAAACACATGTTATTATTTCGAAAAACATAATATTGAGCGACTACCAATATAATATAATTAGGGCTGTTCTAACACATTAGTATTCAGAAAAACGAACGAAAACGATTGAGAAGATTCAATTATTTCAGAAATTCAATATTTCTTGCGAGTCCGTCGAACTTAGTTCTCTTCACTGCAGATTTCTTAAATACTTTTTGAAAGACATCAACCGTTATTTCTTCCCAGTCTTTTTTGGTCATACTGAGCAATTCTGGATTAGGGTTAAATAACGGTTCACTATGAGGTTTCGAAAAGCGATTCCAAGGGCACACATCTTGGCAAACATCGCAGCCGAACATCCAATCATCAAAAGAGCCCTTCATCTCATTGGGCAATTCATTTTTTAATTCAATCGTAAAATAAGAAATGCACTTACTACCATCAACCACGTAAGGATCAACAATTGCCTGAGTTGGGCAGGCATCTATACAAGCGGTACAAGTACCACAATGATCGGTTACTGCATGGTCATATTCGAGTTCTAAATCAACTATTAGCTCAGCTATAAAGTAAAAAGAACCCACTTGTTGTGTTAGTAGATTGCTATTTTTACCGACCCACCCTAAGCCACTTTTCGCCGCCCAAGCCTTATCTAAAACCGGGGCAGAATCTACAAAAGCACGACCATCGACTTCGCCAATTTCTTCGGTAATAAATTCTTGTAACTGTCTTAATTTAGTTTTTATAATATGATGATAATCTTGACCGTATGCGTATTTAGAAATCTTGTAAGAATCATCAATTTGGGTTTCCTCCGGATAGTAATTTAATAGTAGAGAAATTACAGATTTCGAACCTTCAACTAATAATCTCGGGTCTAATCTTTTATCGAAATGATTCGCCATATAGCTCATTTCGCCATTCATATTATTATTCAACCACTTTTCTAAACGAGGAGCTTCTACCTCTAAAAAATCTGCTTTGGATATACCGCATGATAAAAAACCGAGGCGTTTAGCTTCGGTTTTAATACTATTTGTCCATTTAGATTTTATGTCTATACTCAAAATAAGCCGGGTTGAATTCCTCCTTTTATCCTTCCTAAGTGTTTGTAAGCCAATTCGGTTACTTCACGACCACGAGGAGTTCTCATAATAAACCCTTGCTGAATTAAAAAGGGCTCATAAACTTCTTCAATAGTTTCTGCACTTTCAGATACAGCTGTTGCCAAGGTACTAATGCCGACAGGACCACCTTTAAATTTATCAATAATAGTCGTTAGAATTTTGTTGTCCATTTCATCTAGCCCATGTGCATCTACATTCAATGCCTTTAAGCTGAATTTTGAAATTTCCATATCAATCGACCCATTACCCTTAATTTCTGCGAAATCACGTACTCTTCTTAATAGCGCATTACATATTCTAGGCGTACCTCTACTTCTACCAGCAATTTCTATGGCTGCATCTTGAGAAATAGGCACGCGTAAAATTTCTGCACTACGCTCAACAATGGTAGAAAGTAATTCGGTAGAATAATATTGCAACCTACTTTGAATACCAAATCGAGCACGCATAGGCGCAGTCAATAATCCAGAACGGGTGGTGGCACCAATCAAAGTAAACGGATTCAAATTAATCTGCACAGACCTGGCATTTGGGCCAGACTCTATCATAATATCAATCTTATAATCTTCCATTGCAGAATACAAATATTCTTCTACAATTGGGCTTAATCGGTGTATCTCATCAATAAACAAAACATCTCGCTCGTCTAAGTTGGTTAATAATCCGGCTAAATCGCCGGGTTTATCCAAAACAGGTCCAGAAGTAATCTTTATACCTACACCAAGCTCATTGGCAAGAATATTTGCCAAGGTGGTCTTCCCCAAACCCGGGGGGCCATGAAACAAGGTATGATCCAACGCCTCACCTCTTCTATTTGCAGCTTCAACAAAAACCTTAAGGTTTTCAAGCACCTGTTCTTGACCCGTAAAATCGTCAAAATTTATGGGTCTTAATGCTCTTTCAATGTCCAGTTCCTCATTAGAGAAACCATCAGCAGATGGGTCTAAATACTCGTTCATACACTAACAAAGATAGACAAACACGAGATAACTTTACAGCTAACATATCAGGTAATTAAATTTATATATCTACTTAAATGAAGCATTAAAATCTCATGAGTATTCTAACTAAAATTTGTAATTTCATAGCATGACAAAAGAAAATTACACTGCACAGGTTTTACAATATATTCCGGTCTTTTATATTATATGGTCAGATGACCTGCTGTCGGCATCAGAAATAAATGTGGTTGATAATGCCATTTCTGAAGATAGCACCTTATCGAATGATGATAAAAAACAACTTAAAGGGTGGATGAATGTCAAAAATCCGCCAAAGAACGAGTTGTTTAAGTTTTGGAAACAGTTGATCATTAATAGCAATGTAAAGTTGGTAGAACATGAAACATATCCGCTAACCGCATTCAGCCAAAAAGTAGCATCGCATTATCATAATAACATCTTGTTCAATGATCAAATTAAAAAGATTGAAATAAACCTAGGCATTCAACCCAATCATTACAATCATTTATTTGAGGTTCATATCGATTTAGAAAAAAAATCTTCTCAATATTCGGCGCAAGCTATAGACTCAATTTTAAAAGGTGAACATGCTAAAGTTATAGATTCTTTCAGGTCAGTTTTAAATGACCCTATATTTTCATGGGAAGTTCGACGTAACAAAGAAGAGTTTAGAAATCATGTACTAAAACAAGTAGAATTTCTAGCGGATAAAGGTTATGGTGCAATGGCTTACCCAAACGACTATGGCGGTACTAATGACATGGAGGGTTATGCTACCATTTTCGAAAATATGATGTGGGTAGACGGGAGTTTAGCTATAAAATTCGGTGTACAATTTGGGTTGTTTGGAGGAAGTATTCAAAAACTGGGCACCAAAAAACACCATGACCACTATTTAACCGCAACAGGAAAAGCAGAACTATTAGGATGCTTTGCTATGACAGAAACCGGACACGGATCCAATGTACGCGGAATAAAAACTACAGCAACTTACAATAAGAAAACTGAAACTATTGTCATACATACTCCTGGAAAAAATGACAACAAAGAATATATCGGCAATGCTATACATTCTAAAATGGCGTCTGTTTTTGCCCAACTCATTATCAATGGAAAAAATGAAGGAGTTCATGCAATTCTTGTTCCTCTTAGAAATGAACAACATGAATTACTACCGGGTATAAAAGTCGAAGATAACGGCTATAAGCTCGGACTGAACGGCGTTGATAATGGTAAGATTTGGTTTAACCAAGTTGAGGTACCAAAAGAAAATTTGCTAAATAAGTATGGTACAATTTTAGGTAATGGAGAATACTATTCAGAAATTAAAAACCCGAATAAACGATTCTTTACCATGCTGGGCACTTTAGTAGGTGGTAGAATATGTGTTGCTAGAGCAGGTTTAGGCGGGGCGAAATATGCTTTAACAGTAGCTATTAAGCATGCTTTAAAAAGAAGGCAATTCAATGACAGTGTAAAAATACAAGAAGATCTATTGATGGATTACCCATCACATCAATTACGATTAACACCTCTAGTTGCCAGTGCATACGTTTATCATGTAACATTAGATAAAATGATGGCACTTTATTGCGATGAAACGCTACCAGACAAAAGACAGATAGAAACACAAGTAGCTGGTTTAAAATCTATCATTACTTGGTATGCAAACGATACTATTCAAGAATGCCGTGAAGCCTGTGGCGGCAAAGGTTATCTTTTAGAAAACAGAATTGCAGATTTAAAAGGCGATGTAGATATATTCACCACGTTTGAAGGCGATAATAACGTTTTACTGCAGTTAGCTGCCAAAGGTGTACTTTCAGATTTTAAAGCTGAATTCAACAGTGCAGGCTTTTCAACTGTTTTAAAATTATTGAGTTCGCAATTGAGCGACAAGCTTTCTACCATAAATCCGCTATATACCAATAAGACAGACAAAGACCATTTGTACAATCCTAAATTTCATATTCATGCCTTTGAGCACAGAACAAAAAGATTGACTTATACGATTGCCATGCGTATTAGAGGATATATCAAAAAAGGAATACCCTCTTATCAAGCATTCTTAAAGGTTCAGACCCATTTAATGACACTTGGCAAGGCTTATAGCGCAGAGTTGGCATATAAGTCTTTTATAGCGCATACAAACACAATTACCGACCCAGAGTATAAAGAACTATTTGAAAAACTAGGTACACTATATGCACTTCAAGAAATAAGGAAAGATGCTTCGTGGTATTTAGAACAAGGCTACATTAGTGGAACAAAGTCAAAAGCGATACGACAACGTGTGGAGCGTTTATGTACAGAACTGAGGCCGCATTTAGATAGCCTAGTCGATGGTTTCGGAATACCAGACCACTTAATGACCGCACCTATAACAAATTAGTTCCGCTCTTTTTCTAATCGCGAGGTATCTAGAAAATCTAAAATGGTAATCTGTGGCTCACCATATAGCTTGGTTCTAGTACCACCCTTAGAACTTAGTTGTAATGTATTTAATGCCCTAACTTCTACATCTGGTGCATCTTCAGTAACCAACAAAACATCGTTAGCTTGAAGATCAGATGCCTTTAGAGAACTATTACCATATAGTTTTGCCATTAAAAAATCGGCTGTACCTTCCATTTTGGCAGATGCATTTTTATACATATAAATATTATTGCTAGCACCAGTGGTATATAATTTTACATCTATTCTATCTTTCAACGTGATATTTAAAGAGTCACTGGCTAAATTAAAATCACCTGAACTTATTTCTTCCATCGTAATATCCATAATGTCTGCAGTTGCGTTTAATTCTAATCTAGATGTACCAAAAGTTTGCACTATTAGCCTATCAGTAGAAATAACGTCTTTCATACTAATTTTACCATTTAGCATTTTAATACTACTTAGCTCTTGAAAGAAAATGGTTATTTCTAGTTTTTTCTTCGATGTGATATTATAGAATGATGAAATTTTCAAAACACCATCATCAATATTAAATTTTAGAACATCTATTAGGTTATCATCCACTTCTAATGCATAGCCATCATTAGTTGATTTTTGAATAACAATATCTAGATCATCAACCAATTCAATAGCGCTGAAAGGCTATAAATCCTCACGTACTTCAACCACATTTTTATTACCCTTTATTTTGGGTTTACGTTGCGAATATGCACTAGATGATATAATCAATACAATAATAAGTAGGGCGAACTTTTTCATAATCTAAACTTCTATTTAAAAAATTGAAGGTATTTAATTTTATGTAATAATAAAACAACTTAGTAATATCTTAAGAAGATTGCAAAAAAAAGCCCAACTATTCCTAGTTGGGCTTTTATATAAATCATGAACTTTTAATGGCTCATTTCTTCTTCGTTTTCCTGTAATGGAATATGTTGAGGAATATAATCTTGACCTGGAATGTAATACTCTCCATTCTCATCCACTTTACTATAATCATAAGACCATCTATGAACTTCAGGAATAGCACCTGCCCAGTTTCCGTGAATATGCTTTTGTTCAGCTGTCCATTCTAATGTATTAGATTTCCATGGGTTAACAGGACCTACCTTACCATAGAATACACTGTAGATAAAGTTTGCGACGAAGATTAATTGAGCAGCACCTGCAATGATAGCAAATACTGTCATTAATACTTGTATATCTGTAAGTTCGTCAAACATTGGAAAAGCAGTATTTTCATAATATCTTCTAGGTACACCTGCCATACCGACAAAATGCATTGGGAAGAATACACCATACGCACAAACTGCAGTTACCCAAAAATGGACATAACCTAAGTTCTTATTCAATAGCTTTCCTTCGAACATTACAGGAAACCAATGGTATACACCTGCAAATAAACCATATAGTGCTGAAATACCCATTACTAAGTGGAAGTGAGCAATTACAAAGTATGTATCATGTACGTTAATATCTAAGGTACTATCACCTAATATAATTCCTGTTAAACCACCAGTAATAAAAGTGGAAACAAAACCTATGGAAAACAACATGGCAGGATTTAACTGTAAATTACCTTTCCATAGCGTTGTTATCCAGTTAAATGCCTTTACCGCTGAAGGTATCGCAATTAACAAAGTTGTAAATGTAAATACAGATCCTAAAAATGGATTCATACCAGAAATAAACATATGGTGACCCCAAACAATGGTTGAAAGAAAAGCAATTGCCAATATAGAAGCAATCATAGCACGGTAACCAAAAATTGGTTTACGTGCACTAGTAGCCATAATCTCAGATACTAATCCCATTGCAGGTAAAATCACGATATAAACTTCAGGATGCCCTAAGAACCAAAACAGGTGCTCGTATAAAACCGGAGAACCACCTTGATAATGTAATACCTCACCTTGAATAAATATATCAGAAAGGAAGAAAGAAGTACCAAAACTTCTATCCATAATCAATAATAATGCTGCAGATAATAGAACCGGGAAAGATACAACACCTATAATCGCCGTTACAAAGAAAGCCCAAATTGTTAATGGCAATCTTGTCATAGACATTCCTTTAGTTCTTAAGTTAATAACCGTTACAATATAGTTCAAAGACCCTAAAAGAGATGAAGCAATAAATATTGCCATTGAACTTAACCATAAAGTCATACCTAAACCAGAACCTGGTTGTGCCATTGGTAGTGCACTTAATGGAGGATAAATCGTCCAACCAGCTGCTGCCGGTCCTGCTTCTACAAATAATGATGTAATCATAATTAAAGAAGCTAATGCAAATAACCAAAAGGAAACCATGTTCAAGAAGCCTGATGCCATATCTCGAGCACCAATCTGTAATGGAATCAATAAGTTACTGAACGTACCACTTAAACCAGCGGTAAGAACAAAGAATACCATAATGGTACCGTGCATAGTTACCAATGCTAAATAAACATCAGCATCCATAACCCCACCTGGCGCCCATTTTCCTAAAAGAGCTTCAAATATTGGAAAAGCCTCACCTGGCCAAGCCAATTGCATTCTAAATAATAAAGACATTGCAATACCGATGAATCCCATAACCAATACACCTAAAATAAAGTATTGTTTTCCGATCATTTTATGATCTTGGCTAAAGATATACTTCGTTACAAAAGTTTCTTTATGATGATGTCCATGATCGTCGTGTGCATGATCATCTACATGTGCATGTGCTGTTGCTGACATAATCGTAATCTGGTTTTTATTAATTTTCTTATTATAGCTTTGTCTAATTGAGAATAAAAATTACTCTCCTATTGAAACTGCATCTACAGTATTGAATGCAGGGCTGGCCTCATCTTTCATTACCGTCTCAGCAAATGTTGATTGACCTTTCATCCATTCATTATACTCTTCTTCAGTTTCTACAATTATCTTCATTTGCATATTGTAATGAGATTTACCACAAATCTTATTGCAAAGTAAGATATAATCAAATTCCCAAGGGTCAATTGCCTCTCCAGTACTAACAGCTTTCTCTGCTCGTATCTTATTCGTTCTTTTCACCTTGTCTACTACATCTTCATTCATTCTCATTTCCTCTGTCGTGTATATAGGAGTAAATGAAAACTCAGTAATCATACCTGGAACACAGTTCATCTGTGCTCTAAAGTGTGGCATATAAGCTGAGTGCAATACATCTTGAGAACGCATTTTAAAGTTCACTTTTCTACCAACTGGTAAATGTAACTCATTTACAATAACATCGTCATGACCATAGGTATCAGCTTCATCTAAACCTAAAATATTTGCTTTATCGATATCGATCATTCTTACGTTCGCACCACCTAAAACATTATCTCCGCCACCGTATCTAGCAGTCCATTTAAATTGTTGTGCGTAAAGCTCTACGATTAAAGGATCATCTTCATCATTGACATCCATAATGGTTGTCCACGTATATAATCCCCATAGAATCAAACCAGCTAAAACAATTACAGGAATAATGGTCCAGATAAACTCTAAACGGTCATTATCAGCATAAAACAAAGCTTTCTGACCTTTTTTACCAGAATACTTATAACCGAAGTAGTGTAGTAATGCCTGTGTCAGTGTCTGTACTATAAATATAATAACCATTGACACCAACATCAAACTATCATACTCCTCACCATGCGCAGATCCAGCTTCAGGTAATAAAAATTTACCGTACTGCCAGAAACTAAAAATTGTAATTGCGTATATGAATACCAAGAATGCGAATAACATGTATCCGTTATTCTTATTATCGCTATCCGATGCTATTTGGTGCTGTTCAGTTTTAAGCTGAGATAATTCGAATATTTTAGTCAATTGCCAAATGGCAATGGCTACAAGAAAAAGTACAGCTAAAGTTAATAATGTCGTCATTGTATATATAAATGTTATACTTTACTTAGTTACTAGTAATGAAAGTGTCTACTTTCTTCAATAAAAGGATTTCTTTTTGGTTGTAGCGGTTGTGTTGAAATCGCTCTAAAAATCCAAAATATAAATAAGCCTGCAAAAAACAATACAGAACCTATTTCAGGAATACCGATATACCAATTCTTACCAACCGTAGATGGCATTATAGCATTAAAAATATCCATATAGTGACCTGCAAGAATTACAATACCTGTTAAAATTACGAACCAATTGATTCTCTTGTAGTCACTATTCATTAATAATAGAACTGGGAACAAGAAGTTCATAGCTACCATGCCAAAGAAAGGCAATCTATAGTCTGCAATTCTAGTTACGTAATACGTAACTTCTTCAGGTATGTTAGAATACCAAATTAGCATAAATTGAGAGAACCATAGGTATGTCCAAAAGATACTAATACCGAACATGAATTTAGCTAAATCATGAATATGGCTGTTGTTAACGTCTGGCAAATGACCTTTAGATTTCAAATAGATAGTTACCATTGCAATAACCGTAATACCTGATACGAACATACTTGCAAAGATATACCATCCAAACAATGTACTGAACCAATGTGGCTCTACACTCATAATCCAATCCCAAGACATGATAGACTCAGATATCAGATAGAATACTAAGAAACCAGCTGATATTCTAAAGTTCAATTTAAAGTTTGAATCATCATCAGAAGCATCTTGAGCTATTGATAATTTTCTAGAGTATTCTCTATAACCGATCCAACCTGCTAAAAATATAGCTGCTCTTATTAAAAAGAACGTAGGATTCAAATATCCCGCTTTACCTTTAAGTAATGCATCATGTGCCACTACACTTTCATCCATCCAAATGAACAAATGATTCATGTGAAGAACTGAAAGAAGCAATATTACGAATACAATAATTCCACCAGGAACCAAGTAAGCGGTAATACCTTCCATTACTCTGAACAACAATGGAGACCAACCTGCTTGTGCAGCACGTTGTATAGCGTAAAACGCCAATACCCCTAATGATATCATAAAAAAGAAGAACGCCGCAACATATAATGCCGCCCAAGGTCTGTTCTTTAATTGATCTAACAAATGCTGATCATGAGAAGAATCGTGATCTTCACCATGTGTTTCAGCAACAGCATGATCATCTTCTTTAGTTGCATGTTCAGCTTCAGCTGCATGGGCATCACCATGACCTTCGTCATGACTTGCTACCATTTCTTTTGCCTCTGCTATAGTTCCAGGAGCCATAACAAATCCGCCAATGATTCCTAATGCACCAACAATCATTAGAACAATGGAAGCTATTTTAAGTCTATTTGAAAACGTATACATAGTATTGTTTACCTATTATTTGGTTAAATCTTGTTTCAGTTTCATTACATATTCAGATACTTGCCACATCTCTTCTGTATTCATTTGAGATGCATAAGAACCCATGGAATTCAATCCGTAATGGATTGTGTAATATGTAGATCCTACGGTCACGTTTCTTACTGGGTCAGCGTAACTAGGAACTCCTAAAATCTTTTCCCTTTTTACAAGTGTACCTTGCCCGTCACCTTTATCACCGTGGCAAATTGCACAGTAAATAGTATATAACTGTCCACCTTTTGCCATGTTCTTTTCAACATTCATTGAATCTAAAGGACTGAATTGTAATCTTGACAATTCTTTACCTTCTGGTGAATTCTCGATTTCGTAAGGCAACCATCCTCTATTAATAGTATTCGCAGGTGGCAACATAGCCTCTGATTGATTAGGCAAAAAATCTGCCTCACCATAAGTTTCATAACCAACTGACTCATACATATTAGGCATGTATTGATAGTTACGAGAACCTTTACTCTGACATGAAGTCACTACGATCGCTAAACCGAATAGTATTGCTAATTTCTTAAAACTGTTCATATTTAATGACTGTTTTTTTCTGAAACATTAATTTCTACTGCACCAGTATCGATTAATAAATCCCTTAATTCTTGCTCGTTGTCATGGATCTCAATCTCCATTAAAAAATGATCATCCGTGGTTCTTACATCTGGATTCTCTGCTTCTTTAAATGGCCATAATCTACTTCTTAAGTAGAACGTAATCACCATTAAGTGAGCTGCGAAGAAAACCGTTAATTCGAACATAATAGGCACAAATGCCGGCATGTTCTCAAGGTAGCTAAAGCTTGGTTTACCACCAATGTCTTGAGGCCAATCTTCTATCATGATATAGTTCATCATAACAGTTGCCACAGTAATACCTACACAACCATATAAAAATGCAGTTATCGCTAATCTAGTTGGAGCTAACCCCATTGCTTTGTCTAACCCGTGTACAGGAAAAGGACAATATACCTCTTCAATATGAAGCTTTGCTGCTTTGACCCTTTTAACGGCAAGCATTAGCACATCATCATCATCGTAAAAAGCGTGTATAACTTTAGATGCCATATTTATCTTTTGTTATTTAATAAAATTGCTGCTTGTCCTGCCCAGTCATCACGTTGTGCTCTTCCTGGAAAAGAACCGGTAATAGAATCTAACAAGTTGTATTCACTCTCTGTCATTCTAGCAACTTGAGCAAAAGTGTAAATTCCTATTTCATTTAAGGTAGCTTCCATTTGAGGTCCGATACCTTTTACTTTCTTCAAATTATCTGCTACTTGTGTAGTTGCATCAAAAGTACCTACTGCACTTAATAAATCTGACACTCCTATTTTATCTCCAACAGTAGGAACTACTTCACCCATTAAAACATCGTCGGTAATCGACTCTCTAACTTCTGCCTTTAACTTTGTAATTTGATACATCGGTTTACCAGAATCTCTTAATGTCTTATACTTTTCACCTGATGCCTTCAAGATAGACTTGACTTCCGCCTGAGCAATTACAGGAAATGTTCTAGCATATAGTAAGAACAATACAAAGAAGAAACCTATAGTACCAATAAAGATACCGATATCAACAAATGTTGGCGAGAACATTGTCCAAGAAGATGGAAGGTAATCTCTATGTAAAGAGGTTACGATAATCACGAATCTTTCGAACCACATTCCTATGTTTACAACAATAGAAATAAAGAAAGAGAACATGATACTAGTTCTTAGTTTTTTGAACCACATGAACTGTGGAGAGAATACGTTGCAAGTCATCATTGACCAATATGCCCACCAGTAAGGTCCGGTTGCTCTGTTCAAGAATGCATATTGCTCATATTCAACACCAGAATACCAAGCCATGAACAACTCTGTAATATAGGCACAACCTACAATAGAACCTGTAAGCATGATAACGATGTTCATTAATTCTATATGCTGTACAGTGATATAGTTCTCTAAATGACACACCTTTCTCATTATAATCAATAATGTGTTCACCATCGCGAAACCAGAGAAGATAGCCCCTGCAACGAAATATGGTGGAAAGATAGTTGTATGCCAACCTGGAATTACCGAAGTAGCAAAGTCAAAAGATACAATGGTGTGTACCGATAATACCAATGGCGTTGCAAGACCTGCAAGTACCAAAGATACCTCTTCAAATCGTTGCCAATCTTTAGCACGACCACTCCAACCAAAACTTAATAAGCTATATATTTTCTTTTGAAAAGGTAACACAGCTCTATCACGAATCATTGCAAAATCAGGAAGTAACCCCGTCCACCAGAATACCAATGAAACCGATAAATACGTTGATATCGCAAATACATCCCAAAGAAGCGGTGAGTTAAAGTTTACCCACAAAGAACCAAATTGATTCGGAATTGGCAGTACCCAGTAGGCTAACCAAGGACGACCCATGTGAATAATCGGAAACAAACCTGCTTGAACTACCGAGAAAATTGTCATCGCTTCTGCAGAACGGTTAATTGCCATTCTCCATTTTTGACGGAACAATAATAATACAGCTGAGATAAGTGTACCAGCGTGGCCGATACCTACCCACCAAACGAAGTTGGTAATATCCCATGCCCAGTTAACAGTTTTGTTAAGACCCCAAGTACCGATACCGGTAGAGACCGTATAAATAATACAACCTACTCCCCAAAGAAATGCCACTAAGGCAATGGAAAAAACTATCCACCAGTGCTTGTTTGCTCTGCCTTCTACTGGAGCGGCAATATCCACAGTTACATCGTGGTAGCCTTTATTTCCAATAACTAGGGGTTTACGTATAGGTGCTTCGTAATGCGACGCCATAGACTTTTGTTATAATTACTTTCTTCTATTGTTTATGCTTCGTTGGTGTTTCTAACCTTAACGTGATAGAAAACATTTGGTTGAGTACCTACATGTTCCAATAAGTGGTACATACGGTCATTCGCTTTTAATTCTGCTACTTTACTCTTCTCATCATTAATATCACCAAATACAATGGCTCCATTACTACATGCAGAAGAACAAGCTGTTTGGAATTCTCCGTCAACAATAACACGCCCATCTCTTTTAGCATCAAGAATAGTTTTTTGTGTTTTTTGAATACACATAGAACATTTCTCGATAACACCTCTAGAACGAACATTTACATCTGGATTCAATACCATTTTACCCAAATCGTTATTCATATGGAAATCGAACTCATCATTGTTATTATACAAGAACCAGTTAAATCTACGCACTTTATATGGACAGTTGTTTGCACAATATCTTGTACCTACACATCTGTTATAAGCCATTTGATTCTGACCTTGTCTACCATGTGATGTTGCCGCTACTGGACAAACAGTTTCACAAGGTGCATGGTTACAGTGTTGACACATTACAGGTTGAAAAGCAACTTGAGGATTCGCGGAAGGATCTTCTAACTCCCCAAAACCGCCTAATGAACCAGCATCACCAAATAAGCCATCAAAACCATCTTTCTTCTCATTATCACCTTCAAAAGTTTCTTCTGAAGAATAATATCTATCGATACGCAACCAGTGCATATCTCTTGATTTTCTAACTTCTGCCTTACCAACAACTGGTACGTTATTTTCAGCATGACAAGCGATAACACATGAACCACAACCGGTACAAGCATTCAAATCGATCGACATATTAAAATGATGCCCGATGGTACGATCAAAGCTGTCCCACAAATCAACAGATGTCGCAGGAACCTCTTGGTGATCTAAAGAAACCATAGGAACCTCATTCCACTCAGCATGATTTTTAGTATTGAATATCTCTAAGGTAGTTTCCTTAATAATATCTCCTCTACCCATTAGGGTTTTATGTAATTGAATACAAGCAAACTCATGGTTACCTGCAACTTTTTCTACACTTACAGATTGATTAGCATTGAAACCATCATACAAAGCAAAGGCGTTAACCCCAGTTTGCATATCCTCTTTCAATCCTACCTTCTTACCGTAACCAAAAGAAAGACCTACAGTACCTTTTGCTTGACCTGGTTGAACTACAACCGGAACCTTCTCTAAACTAACACCATTAACTGTAAGTTTCACATAGCTACCGTCCATACCGCCATTAGCAACATTTACGTTCTCTACACCTAACTCAACGGCATCTGCTTTAGAAATAGTTACATAGTTATCCCAAGATACTCTTGAAATTGGATCGGGGAATTCTTGCAACCAAGGGTTACTTGCTTGCTGTCCATCACCCATACCAACTTTTGAATACAAGGTAAGCTCCATTCCATCACTAGTCGTATTTGCCAAACTACGAACAGCCGAAGCCATTGAAGTATTCGATACAACTTCGGTAGGCTCAAGCTCTGCAGCCACTACATTCTGAGCAGTACCCTCAGCGTTAACTACCATAGTGTCTGAACTGAAAACACCGTCTTGTAATGCTTGATTCCAACTAGCTCCATTTAAAACAGCGCTTGACCAAGTATCTTTTATATAATCGTAATACGTTTGCTCGCTTCCTAGTAATTCTAAAACTACTGTTTGGAACTGCTTTGTATCAAATAATTCTTTAATAGTAGGTTGCATTAAACTATAATGCCCCTTTTTAATTTCAATATCACCCCAAGATTCCAGGTAGTGATTCGTAGAACCTACGTACTGAACAGCTTCTGTAGTTTCGTTCCAGTTCGTAGAAAATGCTACGGTAAGATCTACTTTAGACAACCCTTCTTTGAAATCTGCAGCATTTGGCAAAGAATACACAGGATTTACCCCATCCATTAACAAAGCACCAACTCTACCTGCTTTCATATCGGCAATTAAAGCATTAACCGCTTTAACATTACCTTTTCTTATATATTTAGGCGCAGCAACATCGAATGCCTTACTAGCTAACATTTTGTTAATTGCTAAAACAACAGCTTGAGCATTAACATCATCTAAACCAGTTACAACAACTGCACTTGAACCCGCTTTCTTTATTTCTGTAGCTATAGAATCAACCAACACATCATACTCAGAAGTGTTACCACCCACTGAAGTACCCATTAGTTTCCCATATAATTTAGCCAGAACAACCTTTTGAGCACTTGGCTTCATAGCCACACGCTTATCTGCATTTGCACCGGTTAAAGACATATTCGCCTCTAACTGCAAGTGTCTTGACATTTTGCCATTCTTTGGTACACGACCTCTAGAATATCCTGCATCGTAACCACCTCCTTGCCAATCGGCAATAAAGTCAGCTCCAAAAGAAACTATAAGACCCGCTTTTTCGAAATCATAATCCGCTAAAGCACGCTCACCATATTTATTTTCGAATGCCGTTAAAGCAGCATCTTCAGAAATTGCGTCATAAGTAACATGAACAACATTTTCGTTAGCCGCTACCAAATCAGCCATAAGCCTATCAGTAGACGGACTTGCATATGTTTGCGTCAGTACAGCTATTTTTTTAGCCGAACCCTTAAGTCCACCCATTTTAGCTTTTACCGCTGCATTCAACACATCCCATTCAACAGGTTCACCATTAGCCATTGGCCCTTGTAATCTTGTACTATCATATAACGAAAGAACAGAACCTTGAACCCTTGCATTTGCCGAACCACCAATTTTAGCCAAGGTATTATTCTCAACTTTAATAGGACGACCTTCACGTGTTTTGATTAAGATACTTGCAAAATCAAATCCGTTAGCAATAGTTGTTGCATAATAATTAGCAACACCAGGCACTATATTTTCTGGCAATACCACATAAGGAATCGATTTTACAACCGGACCTTCACATGCTGCCAATGAAGCTGCTGCGGTACTAAACCCAACATACTTCAAGAAATCTCTACGATTTGTACTTGTATTAGACAAAGTTTCCTTGTCACCCAAGAAATCATCCACAGGAATCTGCTCTACAAATTCGTTCTGCTTTAGCGCCTCAACAATGGAATCGTTAGGATTTAACTCCGCCTCGTTCTTCCAATATTTTTTGTTTGATGCCATACGTATTATCTGTAATTAGCTTCTTTAAATTATTATTAATAGTGACATTTACCACATTCCAGTCCACCCAATTGAGCAGCTGTTAAATTCTCTACACCGTACTTCTTAGATAGCTCAGCATGAATTTTCTCGTAATACTCGTTACCTTCAACTTTCACGTTTGTTTCTCTATGACAGTCAATACACCACCCCATTGTTAATGGAGAGTATTGATACATAATTTCCATTTCTTCTACAGGACCGTGACAAGTTTGACATTCAACACCCGCAACAGAAACGTGCTGAGAGTGATTGAAATAAGCAAAATCAGGAAGGTTATGAATCCTAACCCATTCTACAGGTTGACTTTCGCCAGTATATTTCTGACCTTCTTCGTCCCAACCAACTGCCTTGTATAATTTCTTAATCTCACCTGTATAGAATTCGTTAGTATAACCATTTTCCAAATCTTCTTGCGAAGGACCTTCTGGATTACCGGTATACTCATAAATTGATTTATGACAATTCATACATACGTTTAGAGACGGAATACCTGAATGCTTAGAAACTCTTGCCGAAGAGTGACAGTACTTACACTCGATCTTATTATCACCTGCATGAATTTTATGTGAGTAATGAATTGGTTGAATAGGCGCGTAACCTTGGTCAACACCAACTTGCATCATCCAACCATAAGCAAAATAAGCACTACCTAACAATAAGACGATTGCAGTTACCAAAACCAAAAATTGATTTTGTGCAAAAGCTTTCCAAATTGGAGTTCTTTTTGCCGCTTTGTCTTTCTCAACAACAATACCGTTTGCCTGAGCTATACTTTGTAAAGTTTTATTCACTAACAACAACATAACCACCAACAAACCGAATACAAGCACCAAAGCACCTAAAATGATTTCGTTAGAAACACCAGCAGAACCACCAGTTGTAGCAGCAGTCTGAACATCACCTGCAACAGCGGCAGGTGCAGCAGCCGGAGCAGCAGCGGTATACGCTAATATATCGTCAATATCACTATTAGTTAACGTTGGAAAAGCTGTCATTGCAGCCTGGTTGTACTCTGCATAAATTTTGTTAGCATAAGCATCTCCTGATTTAATAACACCAGGACTATTCTTAATCCAAGCGTACAACCATTCTTTACCTAAGCCTTCATCTTCACTTAGCCTACTTTCTACATTTTCTAATGCAGGCCCGGTCATCTTACGATTCAACGCATGACAGGCAGCACAGTTCTGATTAAACAATGCCTTACCATTTTTAGCGTCTCCTGCACCAGCCGCTACCTCAGTAGTTGCAGCTTCGGCAGCAGGTTCATCCTGCGCTGTTAACGGACTTACAAAAAGCAAAAAAGCTATTAGGGATAAACCTAAAATTTTAGAAAACTGATTTCGGTTTGGAACCTTTTTCATATATCGAATATTTCTATCGGAATCTTGGCATGATTTTGGTCATAGATGAAACCAATTATAATCCACCAAATGCCTAAATCGAATACAAAAATACGACATAGACTTTATTCGCAAAATGTTAATGTATCTATAATTTACAATTTAGAAATATTCTAAATAGACCCTGATTTATTTGTTTGATCCTTAATAAATTACCTTTGTGTGTAACGGAAATAAAATTAAAAATAGGTTATGAAAATTCTAAGTACCATCGTAGTTTTTGCTTGTTTTGCTCACTTTAGCTATGCGCAAGGTGCAAATGTTAACATTGAACAAAACCCGAAAATTGACCAATTGCTAGAAATCTATAAATCTTCTCTAAGCAATAATGAATATTACAGAATACAGGTTGGTTTCGGAAACTACGCTAAAGCACAAGCCATAAAAGCAAATGTAGAAGAGGATTTTCCTGATTTGTCTTCGAAAATAGATTTCGACTCACCAACATACAGAGTTAGAGTAGGTAGGTTTACTTCTAAATTAGATGCAGAACGAAAGTTTAAAGAGGTAAGAATAAAGTACCCTGACGCTATGTTATTAAAACCAAAAAAATCGACCAAATAGGTCGATTTTTTTTTGCTTATTTTCATGAGGGATATAAATATCACCTTTTAGAATCTATTTAGATTTTAACTTCTTCTTTACAGCAACTTCTTGGAAAGCCTCTACAATATCACCTTCAATGATATCATTGTAGTTTTTAACTTGAAGTCCACAGTCATATCCTTTTGCAACTTCTCTAACATCATCTTTAAATCGTTTCAATGAAGATAATGTACCAGTGTATATTACAACACCATCACGTATTAATCGAATATTAGAATTTCTAAAGATTTTTCCACTAGTAACCATACAACCTGCAATAGTACCAATTTTGGAAATCTTGAATGTTTCTCTTATCTCAGCTGTACCAGAAATCTCTTCTTTCATTTCAGGAGACAACATACCTTCCATTGCATCTTTAAGATCATTAATCGCAGCATATATAATAGAATACATACGTATATCAATTTCCTCTTTCTCAGCAATCGCTTTAGCATTACCCATTGGTCTTACATTAAAACCAATAATAACTGCATCTGAAGCAGAAGCTAACAGGACATCTGATTCTGTAATAGGACCAACTGCTTTATGAATAATATTTACTTGAATTTCATCGGTAGATAATTTCTGGAAAGAATCTGTAAGCGCTTCAACAGAACCATCAACATCACCTTTAAGAATAATGTTAAGTTCTTTGAAATCACCCAAGGCGATTCTACGTCCGATTTCATCAAGTGTAATATGACGTTGCGTTCTAACAGACTGCTCACGTTGTAATTGAGATCTTCTTGAAGCAATTTGCTTAGCCTCACGTTCATCTTCTAAAACGTAGAACTTATCACCAGCTTGTGAAGCACCATCAAGACCTAATATAGATATTGGCGTAGACGGTCCGGCTTCTTTTACGATATTACCTCTTTCATCTTGCATTGCCTTAATCTTACCACTAGTGGTACCAGCCAATACATAATCTCCAATTTTAAGTGTTCCAGACTGTACTAAAACAGTAGAAACATATCCTTTACCTTTATCTAAGAAAGCTTCTACAACCGTACCTGTAGCTTTTTTATTAGGATTTGCTTTTAACTCTAACAACTCAGCCTCAAGCAATACTTTTTCTAATAACTCTTTTACACCTAAACCAGTTTTGGCAGAAATATCGTGTGATTGTATTTTACCACCCCAATCTTCTACTAACAAGTTCATTTGAGCTAAACCTTCTTTAATCTTATCGGGGTTAGCTGTAGACTTATCAATTTTATTTATCGCAAATATAATTGGCACACCAGCAGCTTGCGCATGGCTAATTGCCTCTTTCGTTTGCGGCATAATATCATCATCGGCAGCAACTACAATAATTGCAATATCGGTAACTTGAGCTCCCCTAGCTCGCATCGCGGTAAACGCCTCGTGACCAGGTGTATCTAAGAAAGCGATCCGCTCTCCTTTTTCTAAAGTAACACCGTATGCACCAATGTGCTGTGTAATACCACCACTTTCACCTGCAATAACATTTTCTTCACGAATGTAATCCAATAAAGATGTTTTACCATGATCCACGTGACCCATTACCGTTACAATAGGAGCTCTATGTTTTAAATCTTCAGGAGCATCTTTCTCTTCAACGATACTTTCTTCAATATCTGCAGTAACGAAATCTACCTCATAACCAAATTCTTCAGCAACGATAGACAATGTTTCAGCATCTAAACGCTGATTCATAGTTACCATAATACCTAAAGACATACAGGCAGAAATAATCTCTGTAGTAGAAACACCCATCATCGTTGCAACTTCAGTTGCAGTAACGAACTCAGTTACTTTAAGAACCTTGTTCTCTAATTCTTGTTGCTCAAGATCTTTTTCTGTTTGCTCACGGTGTTGATCTCTTTTGCTTCTTCTATACTTAGCACCCTTACCCTTCTTTGATTTACCTTGCAGTTTCTCTAGGGTTTCACGTACTTGTTTTTGTACATCTTCTTCAGTAGGCTCAACCTTTGCAACTGGTGCAAATCTTCCTCTACCTTTATTTCTATCAACCGCATTACCAGTACGAGGAGCTGAACCAGTACCCGAACCCGGACCTCTAGTTTGCCCAGGACCTGAAGGATTCTTAGTTACAATTCTTCTACGTCTCTTTTTACGATCAATACCAGCTTTATCGGCCGGTTTTTTCTCTTCTTTCTTTTTCTTAGGCTTCTCAAACTTGCTAAGATCGATTTTCTCACCAGCAATTTTAGGACCAGTCAACTTTTTGTATTGAGTTTCTATAGTTGTCGGTGCTTCTGGTTCAGGAGCAACTTCTACTACAGGTTCTTTAGGCTTTTCAGCTTTAACCTCTACCTTTTTAACTTCCTCAGCTTTTGGCGCCTCTACTTTCGGAGTCTCAGCTTTTGGCTGCTCTTTAGATACCTCAGGCTTTTTAACCCCTTGAGATATTATCTTTGGACCTGGTAAAACAACCTTTCGGGTTTCTTTAATCTCTACTACAGGAGCAGTTTTTTCTTCAACCGTAGGCACTGCCTTTACCTCTACTTTCGGAGTTTCCTTAACAGGAGCTTCTTCAACCTTTTTCTTAGGATTCAGGTCAATTTTACCCACCATTTTAGGTCCGGCAAGTTCAACTTTACTAACCAAAGTTTTATCATCAGTTTCAGAGTTTCTTCGCTCACGGGACAAGCGACGATCTTCTTGTTCTTTTTCTAATCGAACTCGAATTGCCTCTTTTTCCTTACGTTTCTCCTCACCAACTTCCTTTGATGCCACTTTTTTACTCTTATCCGTCTGGAATTCGTCAAGCAAAACCTGATAAACATCATCGGAAATTTTTGTGGTAGGCCTCGCTTCCACATCATGTCCTTTTCCGTTAAGAAAATCCACTGCCCTATCCAAGGAAATATTAAGTTCACGAAGAACTTTATTAAGCCTTATTTTCGCATTGTCTGCCATAAATACTGATTCCCGTTCTTTTATTTAAGTGCTAATATATAGCTAATCTTCTAATTCTTCTTTTAGGATACGCACAACTTCTAAAATTGTTTCCTCTTCTAAATCTGTACGTTTCACCAAATCGGCAACATCTTGTTCTAAGACGCTACGAGCGGTATCAAAACCGATCTTCTTGAATTCTTCAATAATCCAAGCATCTATTTCATCAGAGAATTCTGTTAATTCAACATCTTCCTCGACTCCTTCACGGAATACATCTATCTCATAACCAGTCAATTGACCAGCTAATCTAATATTGTGCCCACCTCTACCAATTGCCTTAGACACCTCTTCAGGCTTTAAGTAAACTTGTGCCGTTTTCTTCTCTTCGTTTAACTTAACCGAAGAAACTCTTGCAGGACTCAATGCTCTGGTCACTAACAATTGTGGGTTAGCCGTCCAATTAATAACATCGATATTTTCATTACCTAATTCACGAACAATACCATGAATTCTTGATCCTTTCATACCCACACAGGCACCAACTGGATCAATACGATCATCATAAGAGTCTACAGCAACCTTAGCCTTTTCACCTGGTATTCTTACTACTTTCTTAACAGTAATTAAACCATCGAAAACCTCTGGAATTTCTTGAAAGAATAATTGCTCCAAGAATTTAGGTGAACTTCTAGACATTATAATGGTAGGTTTTGCACCTTTCAATTCTACACTTTCAATAATACCTCTTACATTATCTCCTTTTCTGAAAAAATCAGAAGGTATTTGTCTGTCTTTTGGTAAAATAATCTCGTTACCCTCGTCATCTAACAAAATAATCGCCTTATGACGAATATGATGTACCTCTGCCGTATAAATCTCGCCCTCTAAATCTTTAAAGTGCTTATATATCGTTGTATTATCATGCTCATGAATCTTAGAAATAAGATTTTGACGTAATGCCAAAATAGCCCTTCTTCCAAGATCGATCAATTTAACTTCTTCAGACACATCTTCACCAACTTCAAAATCTGGCTCAATTTTACGAGCTGCAGTTAATGAAATTTCTTCATTTGGCTCTTCGACCTCACCATCGTTAACAACAATACGGTTCCTCCAAATTTCTAAATCCCCTTTATCTGGGTTGATAATTATATCGAAGTTATCATCTGAACCAAACTTCTTTTTCAGCGCATTTCTAAAAACATCTTCCAAAATGGCCATCAATGTCACCCTATCTATGAACTTATCGTCCTTAAACTCTGAGAAAGATTCAATTAACGCAATATTCTCCATTGGTAATTACAATTAAAATTTTAATACAACTTTCGCTTTAATAATATCTGAAAAATTTACTTCTTCTTTTTTCTGAACCGTTACCTTACCTTTTCCTACGGGTTTAGGTACTCTGGCTTTCCACTCTAAAATAATAGAGTCATCTTTTACTTCGGTCAAATCTCCCTCAAACTTATCATCGTTCGTACGAACTTCAAGCTTTCTGCCAATATTCTTTAAATATTGACGCGGCATTACCAATGGCGCTGCTGCACCAGCGGATGCTACCTCAAGAGAAAAATCGTACTCTTCACGATTTATATTATTTTCAATAGCCCTACTTATTTTTATACAATCGTTAACCGTAACCCCCTGGTCACCGTCTATTACAACATGAATGCCATTATCAGCACCCATTGCGAATTCGATTAAAAATAGAGAGGGGTCTTCTTGAAGACCTTGTTCCAATAATTCTTTTACTTTTTCCTTTAGCATAAATAATAAGTAATAAAAGAGGGGACTAATTGTCCCCTCATGAATACTTTTATATCCTTTCAGCTTTGCAAATATACAACAATTTTAATTTCCTACAATAGCCTATTTACACCTAATTCATTCACTATTAAAAGAATCAAATAAAATAGTAGCGAAAGAAAAAACAACCTATTTTAAAAATTATCTTATTTTTATCCAAACACCAACCAAAAACTACATAATGGAAATTCTTTCATCTTACAACCTTATTATAGGAGCCTCTTTAATAGTTGTGCTATCTTTTTTCTTTAACGGCATATCTAAAAAGACTAACATACCTGCCGTACTCATGCTTATTGTTTTAGGTATACTTATTAAAATCGGACTCGAATTCTTTATACCAGAAATACCCGACTTTAAGGGTTCTTTAGAAATATTAGGAACGGTAGGTCTTATAATGATTGTTTTAGAAGCCGCCTTAGAACTTGAACTGAAAAGAGAAAAATTATGGCCAATACTTAAATCTATGGCCATCGCACTAATAGGACTTGTAGCTTCTGCATACATAGCCGCTTTAATACTTTATCAATTTATACCCAATATGACCATGCAATCTGCTTGGCTTTACGCTACACCGTTATCCATATTATCTAGCGCTATAATTATACCTAGCGTAGGCGGACTGAGCGAAGAGAAAAAAGAATTCCATATCTACGAGAGTACCTTTTCAGACATTATGGGCATAATGATGTTCTACTTTTTAACTGGCAAATTGAACCCTACAGAAGACACCGGTGCAGCTGGTTTCGGAATTAATATAATTATAACCATTGTAATCGCATTGGTCGCCAGTTACGCTATCATACTCGTTTTTCAACGCATAAAAAGTCAAGCTAAATTATTCCTACTTATTTCTGTTTTGCTTTTACTATACGCCATTGGCAAGAAAATGCACCTATCATCTTTAATCATTATTCTTGTTTTTGGTTTAATTGTAAAAAATGTAAATCTGTTCTTCCCCGGAAAAACTAAAATATTTTTAGAGAAAGAACGGATGCAACAAATCTATCATGAACTGCACATTGTTACCCTAGAAACAGCATTTGTAGTACGCACTTTCTTCTTTGTAATTTTTGGGATTACTATTATATTGTCATCACTACTAAGCATTAACGTAGCCATTGTCAGCTTACTGATTATAGCCTCTATCTACATTATACGCTTTTTAGTACTAATTGTTTTTGTTGGTAAAGATATGCTTCCGCAATTATTTATAGCACCAAGAGGATTAATAACGGTATTATTATTCTACGCAATACCAATGGAAGCACAAATTGAAGGTTTTGACTCGGGCATTCTATTATTTGTAATTATTGCCACCAGCTTAGTAATGACATGGGCAATGATTCGAGACAAACGCAAAATGGGAACTATGCTTGACGAAATAGACGAAGAGATCACTGAAAGAAATTTAGCAGAAGATGCCCTTAGAGAATCCGAATCCCAAGAACTATTAGAACAAGAAAACGAAAAACCACCACAGAATAATGCTGAAGACAGTATTTAAAATATCTCTAAGTTATAGCCAAATAGCATGGCCAAATAAGTGAATAATTTATTGAGGTAAAAAAGAAGCCTGCATCTCAACCTGATCACTATGCGCTTGAGGCTCTAAATCACCTAAGCTATCCACTTCTTTACGAAAGCGAAGAATCATCAAAGTATCTAATTGTTGGTCGATACTATCTTTTAACACCCTCCAATTAGTTGAATTCATTTTGTTGTTATACTCCATGATTTTATTGAAGCGATCTAAATTATAGCGATTTGCCCTATAGGCATGAGCAGTGCTTTCTTCGTGTTTTAGATCCTGCATATAGAATCCTATGCCAAAGCCTAGTAAAACAACGACTAATAAAATCTTTAAAACTTTTGGAGAGAGTTTCATAGGGTTAAGTTATTTAGGGTACTAAAGTAAATAATAACATAATCGAAATGGTTTCTTTTCCGATGAATTTGTAACGTTATCGGTTTAAATGTACAAAAATACTTACGCACAATTAACCATTTCTTCACATTAAGTCTTTACCTACGTATGTATGGCAAAGAACTAATATTAAAAAGACTTTTAAAATGACATAGGTCATAAAAACAAAAATCCCGATATCAAAATGATATCAGGATTTTTTTTGTTCTCTTAGTTGGCCCACAAGGACTCGAACCTTGAATGACGGTACCAAAAACCGAAGTGTTACCATTACACCATGGGCCAATACCTTTTTAAGAGGCTGCAAATTTAAAACAAAGTTTTGTTTCACCAAACATTTTTTAAAGTAAAAATGAAAAAAATCTTCTTTACCCATGTTAAAGGTTTATAAAAATAGTTCATTCCTTTCTATATTAATTAGTAAATTCGCCACTTAGGTTTAACCCAAGCTTCATGTTTTCAAAGAACTACCACAAGTGGGACACCATATTAGGATGGTCCGTATTTTTCATAGCACTTATTACATACTATATTACCGTTGAACCAACCAATAGTTTTTGGGATGCAGGGGAGTATATAGCAACAGCTGCCAAGCTTCAAGTGGGTCACCCACCAGGAGCACCTCTACTACAAATGATAGGTGCATTCTTTGCCATGTTCGCTCTAGAACCTAGTCAGGTAGCCATGATGGTCAACCTTGTATCTGGAGTTTCAAGTGCATTTACCATTTTATTTATGTTCTGGACGATTACGAACATCACCAGAAAATTAATCGATAAAGATGGTCCGTTTACAAATAGTAAGGCAATTGCAGTTTTCGGTAGTGCTTTAGTCGGCTCGCTTGCATTTACCTATTCTGATAGTTTTTGGTTCAATGCCGTAGAAACAGAAGTGTATGCCATGGCGAGTTTTATAATGGCTTTATTACTTTGGATGGGCTTAAAATGGACCGATAATCTAGATGACCCGCGCGGCAATAGATGGATCGTATTGATCTCTTTCGTAGTTGGTCTAACCTTTGGCATTCAATTTATGGGCTTTTTAGCCATACCATCAATCGGATTATTATACTACTTTAAAACCTACAAAAAGACAACTGTAAAGAACTTTTTACTAGCGAATATTATTGTTATTGCAATTTTAATGCTGGTCTATAAATTTTCACTTACCTATATTCTTCAACTTTTCGGTTGGGGTGAAGTATTTTTTATTAATAGTATAGGTCTACCATTTAACTCTGGATCCATAATTATTGGTCTGGTGTTTATCGCTACTTTTTACTTCGGTTTAAACTATACTCGCAAAAATAATTATAGAACCGGCAATACAATTGTTTTGTGTTTGATGTTTTTATTCTTAGGCTTTTCGTCATGGTTAATGCTGCCAATTAGAGCAAATGCGAAAGTTGTTATCAACGAGAACAATCCAGAAGATGCACGTGCACTTTTAGCATATTATAACAGGGAACAATACCCTGGTGTTGATAGCCCGGTATATGGTACGTATTATTCAGATATGTTTGCCGAGGCAGGTGAAAAACAAGACGGTAAGCCAAAGTATGAGAAAGATTATACACTTGGTAAATATATTATTGTAAATAAATATGTTGATGCCGTTCAAGGTCCTAATCCAAAACACCAAGGTCTATTACCTAGAATGTGGAGTTCGCAAAACGCAGAGAACTACATGCGCTATTTTGGCGCTTTAGATTTTAAAATTACTCAGCCGAATCAAGAATTAAGACAAGCTGCAGAACAGGTGAAAACAGGGTTTGCAAATGGTGAAATTGGAGCAGATCAATACATCAGCTTTTTAAAGCGTTTCGATGAGTATATAGAAGTACAGCCACCGACCTTATGGGACAACGTTAAATACATGGTAGAATTTCAATTCAACTATATGTACTTACGCTACTTTATGTGGAATTTTGTTGGCAAGCAAAATGACGTTCAAGGTCGATATAATGAAAATGGAAACTGGCTAAGCGGCATAAATGCAATTGACAGTATGCGATTAGGCAGTCAAGAAAACCTACCAAGCGACATACAAAATAATCCAGGAAGAAATACCTATTTCTTCTTACCTCTTATTTTAGGTATCATCGGCATCGTTTTTCAACTTTCAAAAGACAAAAAACAGTTTTGGGTATTATTGATTTTCTTTCTTTTTACAGGTTTAGCTATTCAATTTTATACCAATCCGGGAATTTTTCAACCTCGCGAGCGTGATTATTCATTAGTTGGATCGTTCTACATATTTGCTCTTTGGATAGGCTTAGGAGTGTACGGACTTTACGATAGCTTTAAAGATTGGATTACTCCTAAAATATTGGCTCCGGCAGTGGTTGTAATTACCCTATTAGCTGTACCAACGGTAATGGCGGTTCAAAACTGGGACGACCATGATAGATCTGGCAGATTCACTGCAAATTCATCTGCAAAAGCATATTTAGACTCTTGCCAAAAAGATGCAGGCGCTATCTTATTTACTATTGGCGATAATGATACTTTCCCTATTTGGTATGCACAAGAAATTGAAAACTACAGAACAGATGTACGTATAGTATGTACCAGTCTTTTTGAAACAGATTGGTATGTAGATCAAATGAAGGTTGCCGCATATGAAAGTGCGCCGATACCTTCACAGATTTCGCATGTAAAATATAGATGGGGCTCAAGAGATGTACTGTATCACCAAGGTATTACTGAAAACAGGTGGCCAATTAAAGATTTTATCAATTGGATCGATAGTGACAAACCTAGAACAAAATATAAATATCTACTTGAACAGAATGGTGCCGATTTAAGTCAGTACCCAGAAGAGATTCAAAATATGGTCTACTATCCTACCAATAAAATTAGGGTGCCTGTAAACAAGCAAAATGTTTTAAGCAGCGGTTTGGTGAAAGAAAAAGACGCCGATCTTATAGTAGAGTACATAGATATTGAGCTACCAGGTGCAATTACGAAAAAGAGTATGATGATGCTTGACATTCTAGCGAACAATGACTGGAAACGTCCATTATACTTCTCAGGCGGTAGTTTTGACGATGCTGAATACCTTTGGATGAAAGATTACCTACAATTAGATGGTTTAGCCTACAAACTAGTACCTATTCGTACAGAAAGACCAAACGCTTTTGAACTAGGCCGTATCGATACCGATCTAATGTACGACATCGTAAAAGGATGGGATTGGGGTAACGCTGGCGGCGATATTTACCACGATACACAAACACGTATACAGAGTGTGTCTTTCAGAGGTAACTTGGCTCGTTTAACAGAACAATTGATCAAGGAGAACAAAATCGACAAGGCGAAAGATATTATTGAAATATCATTAACAAATATGCCTGTTGATAAATTTGGGTATTACACTTTAATAGAACCATTTATAGATGGTTATTATAAGGTTGGTGAAAGTCAAAAAGCACGTGCATTGTTCGAAAAACTTAAAAAGAAGTATCAAGAGCGATTAGAATATTATGCTTCTACAAGTTTAGATGAACAATACAGCAATATTGATGATATTATTGCAGACATGGAGGCTTACAGACGTAATATAGACATCATTATCACTAATGATAGCGAAGATATTGCAGAGAAAGAAACGCTAATATTTAACGAGTACATCGATAAATTTCAACACTTCTATAAAGATGAAGATGATATGGGCATGCCAGAAGATGCATTACAGGCTGACCCAGATATGATAGACACTATGCCGGTATCTGATTCTATTTTACCAGACAACACCAAAACAGACATCATAGAATAATAGTCGTTATTTAAAATAAGGCACAAGAAAAAGCTTTGAGTTTGCACTCAAAGCTTTTTTTATTTTAAAAATAACTGAAGTTTAGATGTATTCTTTAAGAATACCAATAAGAGTATTAGCATCTTGCTCACCACTTTGGCGCCATACCATTTCACCTTTTTTATAAATCATAAGCGTAGGTAGACCTTTAACTCGCAAAGCTTGAGAAAGCTCTTTATTCTTGTCCACATCAATCTTAATTACCTTACCTCTATCACCTAAAGCTGCAGCCACATCTCTTAGTACTGGATGCATTGCGGTCGACTGTTCGTTCCACTCTGCATAAAAATCCAGAAGAACGGGTACCTTTAAATCTATTAGCTCACCAAATTTGGACATATAAAATGCTTTTCTATGTTAGCCAAATGTAATAAAAATTGTTAAAATACTACTCCTAGCAACCCAATTGTAATTGTGTAAAAGGGTTAAAATCATGTTAACGCCTTTTTCTTGAGTGTTATTACGGTGATTTCAGGCCAAATTCCTACTCTGCCCGGGTATCCTAAAAATCCGAAACCTCTGTTTACATTAATAAATTGACCCATTTCTTTATAGATACCTGCCCAATAAGGATATCTCCATTTTACAGGGCTCCACTTAATCCACCCAGGTATTTCGATACCAAACTGCATACCGTGTGTATGACCGCTTAAGGTTAAATGATAATGATAGGCATCTTGAATCACTTCCATTTCCCAGTGCGATGGATCATGGCTCATTAATATTTTAAAATCATCGGCATTAATCTTTGAAGCCGCTTTTTTAAGATCACCGGCTTTTTTGAATCCGCCTTTACCCCAATTCTCAACTCCAACCAATGCAATTTTATCATCTCCTTTTTGCAAGTACCTATGCTCATTAAGCAGCAGATCAAAACCCATTTCTTTTTGCAACGTTTTTAGGTCTTCTAAATTCTGATGTTTTAGTTCTTCTGTATCCCAAGGGATGTAGTCACCGTAATCATGATTTCCTAAAACTGAAAACTTTCCATCTTTAGCTTCGAGGGTACTGAACAAATCTGCCCAAGGCAACATTTCAGAAGTCATATTATTGACCATATCACCAGTAAACAACAAAACATCACTTTTTTGCTTATTGATTAAGTCAACACCATATTCTATCATCTTTCTATCATCAAAACTACCGCTGTGTATATCTGAAATTTGAGTGATTCTATACCCATCAAAACTATCGGGAAGATCATCGAACTCTAAATCGTATTTCAAGACTTTGAAATTATATTTCCCTTTGTACATTCCGTATAGTAGTGCCCCAAAAGGTACGGCAGCAATACCTAAAGCTATTAAACTTAAAAATCGTCTTCTAGCAGGTAATCCGAATTGCTTTTCTTCTCCAAATAATTTTTGATACAAACCAGAAATAAGGCGATACATATCTTCAGAAAACAAGAAAATAATGGTGATGATATTGAAAGTCAACATGGTCAACAAAAACCCGAAAGCATAACTTTTAGGTATACTTAAAACACGACCTGTTTCTTCACCAATAGAGAATTGATATATAAAATTGATCATGACAACCAGAGAGATTGCAATATAGATCCAAGACCACCACGGTTGTTTAGTAATTGTTTTTAAGGCTTGAAGCACATAAAAACTTAAAGCAACATAAGCTATAACAAAAAGAACCCAACGTATCATGAAATAATTTTTAACAAAGATATCTGTATAACAGCGGTATGCGTGCTCATTTGCATTTTATTTAACCTCGGCAATCACTTCCTTAATATTTTTTAATTGCGTTACGGCAATATGATCATCACTTAAAAAGCCTTCTGAATTCATAGAAATTAACGGTTTCTTAGCCAATGTTTGCATCATAGCTGTACCAGATAAATGAACCGCACTAAAACCCATTTCTTTAAAACTGGCAACATTGCTGGCATTAACACCTGAACCAGGCATAATTTGAACAGTCTTGGTTTTACTTTTTAATTCGGATAAGAAATCAATACCTAGCGGAGCAGATTTCTGTTGACCAGATGATAATATATAATCTACTTGCATTGCTTCAAGTTGTTCTAAAGCTTCCGACGGATTCAAAATCCAATCGAACGCCCTATGAAAGGTGAATTTTAAATTGCCAGCCGCAGTCTTCAGCTTTTGGGTTTGTACAACATCCAAAGAAAAATCATTCAAAAGAACTCCCGATACAATTCCATCAAAACCCAATTCAACACATAATTCAATATCAGAAAGCATGATATTCAATTCATTAATCGTATAAGTAAAATCTCCGCTACGTGGTCTAATCAACACATGAACCGGAATAGTTACCTGTTCTTTCACAGCCTTCAACAATCCGTAAGAAGGAGTTAATCCGCCTACTGCCAATTCTAAACATAACTCAATACGGTCTGCACCAGCACGTTCGGCAACCAAGGCAGATTCTAAAGAATTAGCACAAACTTCTACTATCATATTGCTATATTTAAGGTCATTAAAAGTAAAGAACCAAACCCATGAAAAGAAGAAAGTTTCTAAGAAATTCTACTACCGCAGCTGCAGGTATAGTATCGGTACCATTATTAGCTTCATTCAAAGATGAAACTACAGAAAAAATAAGCAGCAAAGCTGGTATTATACCGATAGCAATTTGCACATGGGATTTTGGAAATGCGACTGCCAAAGCATGGGAAGTTTTAGAAAAAGGCGGCAATGCTCTTGATGCCGTTCACCAAGGTGTTATGGTCGAAGAAAACGATTTAAACAACAGTACAGTTGGTAATGGCGGCAGACCAGATAGAGATGGCAATGTTACTTTAGACGCCTGTATTATGGACAAAGATGGCAATTGTGGCGCTGTACTTGCCATGCAAAATATAGCAAACCCAATTTCGGTTGCCAGAAAAGTGATGGAGGAAACTCCACATGTAATGCTAGCAGGCAAAGGAGCCGAACAATTTGCATACGAGCAGGGTTTTGAGAAAACAAATCTGTTAACTAAAGAATCAAAACAAGCTTGGGAAGAGTGGAAAAAAACATCGCAGTATAAGCCTATCATAAACATTGAAAATCACGATACTATTGGTATGCTAGCAATCGATGCCGATGGAGATATTGCAGGTGCTTGTACCACTAGCGGAATGGCATATAAAATGGCTGGTAGAGTTGGCGATTCGCCTATTATTGGTGCCGGACTTTTCGTTGACAATGAAGTTGGTGGAGCTACAGCAACAGGCGTTGGCGAAGAAGTGGTTAGAACCGTTGGAAGTTTCTTAATTGTTGAATTAATGCGACAAGGCAAATCGCCACAAGAAGCATGTGAAGAAGGGGTAAAACGCATCATCGCAAAAAATAAGGACAAACAAGATTTTCAAATTGGGTTTATCGCAATCAATAAAAAAGGAGAAACTGGCGGCTACTGTATTCACCCAGGATTCAGTTATAGAACCTACACTAAAGAAGGTCACATCAACAACCCATCAGGTAGTTATTTAAAAAGTTAAAAACTTTTATTAAAAATCTTACAAATGGCGTAGTTTTTGATTTCTGCTTTTCCTCAAAACCAACCATGAGGATAATTATAATTTTATTGATTTCAGGATATTTATATCCACAAAGAAACGATTCACAAGCAGCTTTTTACAATATAGGCTCAAAAGCTATCATAGGCGGCGTTGGAGCATTGATCAATAAGAAATCTGATGAGAAGGGTTCCAAGGTTTTTCTCAAAGGTATGTATCAAGGTGCTTTAGGAGGTTATTTAACCTTTGAAAGCAAAAGATTGGTAAGGCAATTTCATAGAACTGATAACTACGCCTATTTATGGCCCTCTAAAATTTTGAATTCTGCAGGCAACTCTATTATTTATAACGCAGCTTCGAACCGAAACTTTTGGGAACGATGGCACATGGATTTCGGCTTTAATTATCTGGAATATGATTTTAAGCGAGAAAAAAAACTGCGCTATAGAATTTTACCCTTTGCACTTTACGGTAATGCATATGGATTTGCAACCTCAAAATTTCATTTTAAAAGAACATTATATTCAGGACATTTCATTTTTAAAAGTATAAACCCACAAGAATTTAACGAACTAGAAACTTACGGTTCTGCGTTATTTAATACCATCCAATTTAAACGTAATATCAATATTGATATAGAAGCGGTTATTGCACATGAAATTATTCATGTTTATCAATATACCAGTGCATTTTTTATCAATGCCTATCTTAAAGAGCCTATTAAAAGGTTAGAAGAAAACAGTAATTTTTTTAAACAATACAATAAAGTCTTTTATACAGATTTGAATGCCCCTTTAAATGGAGGATTATATAACATACAGACACTATTCAGGGTTAATTATTATGATCTACTTCAGGAAAAAGAAGCTGATTATTATTCCTCAAACCATTTCTAAAATACTTATAATGAAAATAGTTTATTCATTTCTAGCCGCTATGTTGATTTTATTTTCTGGATGCACTATTGAAGAAGAGTATACTTTTTCTGAGCAGATAGCTGGAAAATGGGTCGGATCTAAAAGAATTGTTTTTTTCAAGGATGGTTCTTCAGATGAATATTTATCAACTGGGATATGTGAAAGTCAAACAGAATTTATTCTTTTCGAAGATGGCAGTCTATACTTTGAAGATTATTATGAAATCGAAAATAATTCTGGGGGAACTGATTTCTGTGAAATTGATGCAAAAACTAGCCATAATGGAGAGTGGAAAGTAATGCCAGGGAACAAGGTTATTTTTAAACTCACAAATACATCTGACAATTCTGAATTGATTATGGAACTCTTTGAAGTAAACCTTATAGATAGAGGTAATCTTGAAATAAGGTACAAAGAATTTGAAAACGACCAAGATGAAAGTATTGATTATTACGTTTATAAATATTTTAGAATATATGGGGATTATGAATCTCCTGAAAAATAAATTTGAATAACAATACTTCTAAGCAATAAGGCAATCTCGCTTAATGTTTCCGTATCAATTTGTACTTTTAACCTTTTACAATCAATATTTAAAAATGGCAGATCAAAAAAGACTCTTTTTGCTAGATGCATACGCACTAATTTTTCGTGGTTACTACGCACTTATAAAAAACCCAAGAATAAATTCTCAAGGCATGGATACCTCAGCGATTATGGGGTTCATGAATTCTTTATTCGATGTTATTCGTCGTGAAAAACCCGACCATTTAGCCGTTTGTTTTGATAAAGGTGGAAGTGCAGAACGTACTGATCTCTTCCCAGAATATAAAGCCAACAGATCCGAAACTCCCGATGCCATTCGTATAGCAATACCTTATATACAAGATATATTAAAGGCGATGCATATACCTGTAGTCGTCAAAGAAGGATGGGAAGCAGATGACATTATCGGTACTTTAGCGAAACAAGCGGAGAAAGAAGAGTACAAAGTTTTTATGGTTACGCCAGATAAGGATTTTGGACAATTGGTTTCTGAAAACATTTTTATGTACCGCCCAGCAAGAATGGGTAACGGAATTGAAATATGGGGTATTCCTGAAATTCAAAAACGTTTTGGAGTGGTAAGGCCTGAGCAGGTTATTGACTATCTAGGCATGATGGGCGATGCTAGTGATAACATCCCTGGATTACCAGGCGTTGGTGACAAAACAGCAAAGAAATTTATTGAAGATTTTGATTCCATGGAAAATCTCTTTGCAAATACCGATAAGCTTAAAGGTAAAATGCGAGAAAAGGTAGAAGCCAATAAAGAGTTGGGACTTCTATCTAAAAAACTGGCGACAATTTGTTTAGATGTCGATGTTACATTTAACGCCAGCGATTATGAATTGTCTGAACCGAATGCCGAAGAAGTTCAGAAAATTTTCGAAGAACTTGAGTTTAGAAGATTAAAAGATCAGTTTATAAAATTATTCTCTTCAGAAGTTGAAGAAACCCCAGCACAAACCCCAAGTGCACCTGTGGCAAAAAAAGAAATTCAAGATGCAGGATCTGGTCAGTTCTCTTTATTTGGGAGTCCCGCAGATTCTGGAGCTACGGTAAAAGACTACTCGAGCCGGCAGACCATTGCCGATGTAGCACACTCGTACCAAAGTGTAGCACCAGGTATGGCATTGAAGTTATTTCTTAAAAGCTTAATGCAGCAAACCTCTGTTTGTTTTGACACCGAAACTACAGGTTTAGATCCTTTGACAGCAGAATTAGTTGGTATTGCTTTTTCTTGGGAAGCTACAAAAGGATATTACATTCCCTTTACAGACAAGAAAGAAGAAGTACAATCACTTTTAGAAGAGCTACGCCCATTCTTTGAAGCAGAGCAAATTGAAAAAATAGGTCAAAACCTCAAGTATGATATTAAAGTTTTAGACAAATACAACATTGATGTAAAAGGACCTTTGTTCGATACCATGTTGGCACACTATCTAATTAATCCAGATATGCGTCATAATATGGATGTGTTAGCAGAGACGTATTTAAATTATACTCCCGTTTCCATCACAGAACTTATAGGTAAAAAAGGCAAGAATCAATTGAACATGCGCGATGTTCCGTTAGAAAAACAAACGGAATATGCGGTGGAAGATGCAGATATCACCTATCAACTTGCGCAACATTTTAGACCAGAATTAAAACAGGCAAATACAGAAAAGTTATTTCAAGATATTGAAATTCCGTTATTACGTGTATTGGCAGACATGGAGCTAGAAGGTATTAATTTGGATGAAGAATTCTTAAATTCACTTTCAGAAGATTTAAACACTGATATCGCCAATCTAGAAAAGAAAATCTACGAAGTGGCGGGTGAGGAATTCAACATAGGTTCACCCAAGCAATTAGGCGAAATACTTTTTGACAAACTAAAATTAGTAGCCAAGCCTAAAAAGACAAAAACTGGTCAGTACTCCACCGCGGAAGATGTGTTATCGTATTTAGCTAAAGATCACGAGATCATTCAGAATGTATTGGACTATAGAGGTCTTGCAAAATTAAAAAGTACATACGTAGATGCATTACCTGAACAGGTAGAACCAACTACTGGCAGAGTACATACAGATTATATGCAAACAGTTGCCGCAACAGGTCGTTTAAGTAGTAATAACCCTAACTTACAGAACATACCCATTAGAACAGAACGCGGTCGACAAGTAAGAAAAGCTTTTATACCAAGAGATGAAAATTACACTTTGTTAGCGGCAGATTATTCGCAAATAGAGCTGCGTATTATTGCAGCGTTAAGTGAAGAAACTACCATGATAGAAGCTTTCAAAAATGGAGAGGATATTCACGCCTCTACGGCATCAAAAGTATTTAATGTTCCGTTAGAAAAAGTAACTAGAGAACAACGTAGTAATGCCAAGACCGTAAACTTTGGTATTATCTATGGTGTTTCTGCTTTTGGCCTAAGTAACCAAACAGACTTATCACGCTCAGAAGCAAAAGAGCTAATAGATACGTATTATAAGACCTACCCTAAATTAAGAAATTACATGAGCGAGCAAGTAGATTTTGCTCGTGATAATGGCTATGTACAAACTGTTTTAGGCAGAAGAAGATATTTAAAAGACATCAACGGAAGTAACGCCATAGTTCGTGGCGCTGCCGAGCGAAATGCCGTAAACGCACCTATTCAAGGTAGTGCTGCAGATATCATAAAAATCGCCATGATCAATATTCATAACAAACTAGAAGAAGGCAATTACAAGTCTAAAATGCTTTTACAAGTACATGATGAATTGGTATTCGATATCTACAAACCAGAATTAGAAGAATTACAAACACTCATTAAATCTGAAATGGAAAATGCATATAAAATTGCAGTTCCTTTAGATGTTGAAGTAGGGGTTGGCGATAACTGGTTGGTTGCGCATTAATTCAAGCTTTGTTAAAGTTTATTTAAAAAAAGACGAAAAGGTATTTTACGAACGTTAGCATATAGCGTACTTCTACTATGAGGTACGCTATATTTTATGAAACGTCTTTTTATCATATCACTTTTTATCATCTTTAGCGCAACGCAGTTGTTTGCCCAAGATGCGGAAAGTACCATAAAATTGTTTCCTAACCCTGCAACGAATGTCATTAATGTCTTAGGACTCAAAAATGATTCGAATGCCGCTATTAGCATTAGAGATAGCTACGGAACCCAAATTATCTACCACCAATGGGACATTAAAAGAAACTCGCTTAACATTCCCGTTTTCAATCTCGAAAAAGGGCTTTACATGATTACCATACAATCAGAACATCAAAATGTAAAAGCTAAATTTTATAAGCAATAAAAAACCCTCACAATAAATGCAAGGGTCAATTCTTTGAATATAATTTAAGCTTGTTTATCGCTTCACAAAAATCAATTGTCCGTCTTCAGAGAAATTAGGAATATCAAGATCTGCTGCATCAACAGTCATAACATTTCCTTCAATGGTTACGCCAATGACTAACTCTTCGCCATTTTCATCTATCGTAGTTACGGTTTTTCCGTCAAAGACATAGGTACTTTCATTTGTATCTGTCTCTGTTGGGCAAGGTATATCTAAACCATCTGCTGTAGCATTAACTTCTACATAATTAGCAGAATTAGAAGCTGTAGCACTTAGATCCTCATTAAATTGTAATGTAATAATATAGCACTCTTTATTAGATAGGAAATCTAAAATTTGTTTCCCAAACTTAACGTCATCACTAGCGGTTTCATTATCGATTATAAGTTCAGTAGCAACCCAAGTGCCTAAAATAGCAGTGCTATTAATTTCGTCTTCAGATGTGGAATCTTCTTTGTCTGAGCTACAAGATACTAAGGCGAATGCCATTGCTAGACTAAGTAAAATATGTTTATACATTGTTTTAGTTTTTTTGTTGTACACCCATAAAAACGAACAAATCAACTTATTATTTCATTTCTAATCAAACAGTGATCTTTAAAAAACAAGTACTTACAGTATAAACCGATACGTTGCTTTCAATAAAAACGTATTATCTTTCTTCTGACCCAAAATTTGTTGATCTAAATTTCTACCTAATGTTTCACTAGGGCTACCTGCCCCTACTACACCTTGCGACCAAACCAAAAAGATTTCTGACCCAGGCACATATTCCCATCTTAAAACTAAGTTCGATCTAAATTGAACATATGAAAAATCCGGATTATCAATCTGATAATCGACAGTACCATCAAAATCCTCATCAATCAAATAATTATCAGTACTAGCAGATTGCGAAATTTGATTATCTGAAAATAAGCTTACTCGTTCATTCAGTTTCTCTGCAATAGGATTATTTACATAATTAAAATCGGTATATGTACCTCCGGAAATAAATGGTTCGCCATAATACTGAATAGATAAATTCGGGTTTATACTATAATTAAAACGGATGGATGTACTGAACGTTTTTTGATCAATATTACCGGTAATATATCTCGCATCGCCATTAAAACTAGTTTCGGTAACATACTGTGTCTTATTCGGATTCTCTTCAAACTCTGAAGAAATAGACAGGTTAAAAGCATCAAAAGGTTGATAGTATAATCTAAAGACATAACGCGCTAACGAGAAGTTATTTTCGGCTGCCTGACTATTTACATAACCTAAGGTAAAACTTAATTTCTTTCTACTATCAGAACCAAAAAATAGATACGCAAAATTCTCGTCTGACCAGCGCCATCGTGGTCCGCCACGAAGTACCGTATTTGAAAATATACGAGGCTTATGGGCAGCACCTACTTCTGTCCACCAATTATTTTTATAATTTATAAAGCCTTCAAACTGATATTGTATTCTATTGTAATTACCCTCAAAATCATAAGTAGAATTTTGACTTAATTCTATATTGGCTTTACGATAAAAATTAGTAGGTTTTATAAATAGTCTACTTAAAGATGCGGTTTGTTTTATTTCATCTGCCTGTCTTAAAAATCCGATATCGTTCAGTTCCAACTCGGGTGATCGCCAAATGACCCCGCCATCGTATCTCCAATTTCCACCACCAGCTTTACCTATTTCTATTTTGCCACCAGTACCTGTTAATGATGTTCTATCAGTATTAACAGAAACATGACCAGCATCTACTCTTTGAAATAAATGAGTGATGCTAGTTTGTGTTCTCGTTATTGCTTCTTCACTACCTGTAACGTGGCTACCGACCACATTACCTTCAACATAATAATTTCTATTCTTCCAATTATGCTTAAAGTCTAAACCACCGGTATACGCTCCACTTCTTAAAAACTCAAGATTTTCGGGTAAATTTCTATTGGTAGCAGTAAATATTCCGCCAACAAAAGAATTACGTTCATTAAAATCTTTTTGCACTCTACCCACTATATAGTTGGTTAACGGCTCTACTATTTCTGATCTTTTGTTACCAGTAATATCTTCAATATCTGCGTACATTTTACCAGTAATACTTTCTAACAGCCCCAAAGACCATCCGTTCTTTGTTTTACCAGAAAATTTTGCGGCGCCCAGAATGGTAGAATTGGTCGGTTGATCAACAAACTCGTCTTGCGTAACATCGGCAAACCCTTGCGGACTTCTACCTATTCGTCTACTATAAAAAACATTGTCGTTACCATCGGCAAACTCGTAGTCGAATATATTTTTGTTTTCAATAAAAAATGGTCTTCGTTCTTCGAAAAATATTTGAAATCCGTCTAAAGCGATTGCTCCCGGATCAGCATCAACCTGTCCGAAATCTGGATTTACCGTTAAATCCAATGTTAAGTCATTCGTCAATCCTATTTTAGCATCTAAACCTGCATTTAAAATATAATCTTTACCATCTCGAAAAGGGTTACCTTCTTGAGCAGGGTACTTATCGAACTGATTTACTACAAACGGCTGAATCTCTAATTGTTTTTGAGGCTCAATATTCTTTAAACCTGTTAACTTACCAAATTCACTAACCCAACCCGGCGCTTCTAAAGAAATGGGCTGCCAAATAGAGCGTTCTTCGCCTCTAAAATATCGTCTATGAATTTGAAGTCCCCATAATTGTTCTTCAGCAGCACCAAACTTTAATTGACTAAACGGAATTTTCATTTCTGCGGTCCATCCTTCTTCATCGATATTGGTGGCAGTGTACCAAATTGGGTTCCAGCTGGCATCCCAAAAATCACCATTCTGAGAAATAAATTCATCACCCTTTACGCCCGCTGCTGAAACATTAAAAGAAAAACCTGTGCGCTTATCATTGTAACTGTCAATATTAACTTCTATCCAATCGCCAGAAAAATTATCTCTACGAGCAAGTCGTTGTTCTATTTTCTCGGGTATACTATCGAAACAACGAATACCCACATATAAAAACTTCGCATCATAGGTTATTTTAAATTTTGTGCGTTGACTTGCTTTTTCGCCATTATTTGGTTCAAAAACAGTAAAATCATCTTGCCAAGCCACATTATCCCAACTAATCTCAGACAGAAGACCGTCAATAGTAATTTCTTCCCCAACCGAAAGTTGCACGGTATTATATTCCCTTTGTACCTTTACCGAGTCTTTTTGAGCAATTGCAGTAGTGGTTAACAAAAGAAATAAGATACTATTGATCAAGTATTTATTCATAATAGTTCGCTGTTCGATTGATTGTTTTATAAATGAAGGGACGGCAAAAAAATAGTATTGTTACAGAAATACCAATAAAAGCGATAAGTTTAACAGTATCTCTATTTACATTACGCAGTTGGAAATTACATTTATTTAAAAAATGTAAAAAATAAAGAAACAAGTATTTGCAATTCAAGTTAATAATCGTAGATTTGCAGCCCCTTTCTAGGGATTGATTAAAATAATAGTTAAAAATAGCAGTAGTGGATACATTAAGTTATAAGACCGTTTCGGCCAACAGAACAACTGTCAACAAAGAGTGGTTATTGGTAGATGCCGAAGGAGAAACATTAGGACGCATGGCTTCTAAAGTCGCCTATTTGTTAAGAGGAAAGCATAAACCAAGTTTCACCCCTCACGTAGATTGTGGTGATAATGTTGTTATTATCAACGCAGAGAAAATTGTTCTTTCTGGAAACAAGTGGTCTGATAAAACCTACTTGAGATATACTGGCTACCCAGGTGGTCAACGTTCTACTACCGTAAAACAATTATTGGATAAAAATCCAGAAGGTATTCTTGAAAAAGCGATCAAAGGTATGTTACCAAAAAACAGATTAGGTGCTGAACTTTTCAGAAACCTAAAAGTTTACGCAGGTACAGCGCACGGTCAGGAAGCTCAAAAGCCTACTGTTGTTAATTTAAAAGATATTAAATAAGATGGAAGTAATTCATAAAATTGGTCGTAGAAAGACCGCTGTAGCGAGAGTTTATCTTTCTGATGGTAATGGTGACATCACTATTAACAATAAAGATTTAAGTGTATACTTTCCAACTGCAACACTTCAATATAAAGTAAAACAACCTTTCACATTAACTGAAAGCTTAGATACTTACAACGTAAAAGTAAATGTTTACGGTGGTGGTATTACTGGTCAAGCAGAGGCTATTCGTCTTGCTTTATCTAGAGCAATGTGTGAGATTGATGCTGAGAACAGAATTATCTTGAAGCCAGAAGGTCTTTTAACTAGAGATCCAAGAATGGTTGAACGTAAGAAATTCGGTCAGAAGAAAGCACGTAAAAAATTCCAATTCTCGAAACGTTAATTCGAGTTACAAGATTATCAGGCACCCTTTTTGGGTGCCTATTTTTATATTTTATCAAACTGGAAAATCCAGAGTATTAACAAGTTCATTGAAAGTCCTTTTGGGGACAATTAAAAATCCTTTAATCACTTAAAATTAAGGGTAAGATTAGTTTAGCATCTAAATGATGAAGGCTTTTGCTTATGCAAATACCACTTTATCATTGCTAATTCATAAGAACGTAAACTAAATTTAAAATGGCGAGAGTCGAAGTAAAACAATTATTAGAAGCAGGTGTACATTTTGGTCACCTAACAAGAAAGTGGAATCCGAACATGGCTCCTTACATCTACATGGAGCGTAATGGTATTCACGTAATCAACCTTTACAAAACAGTTGCAAAATTAGACGAGACCAATGAGGCTCTTAGCAAAATTGCAGCATCAGGTAGAAAGATACTTTTCGTAGCTACCAAAAAACAAGCAAAAGATATCGTTGCTGAAAAAGCAGCAGCAGTAAACATGCCTTACATCACAGAAAGATGGCCAGGTGGTATGTTAACAAACTTCGTTACTATTCGTAAAGCTGTTAAGAAAATGGCTTCTATCGATCGTATGAAAAAAGACGGTACCTTCCTTACCCTTTCTAAAAAAGAAAGATTACAAGTTGACCGTTTACGTGCAAAATTAGAAAAGAACTTAGGTTCTATTTCTGAAATGACACGTTTACCAGGTGCATTGTTCATCGTTGATACAATGAGAGAGCACATTGCAGTTAAAGAAGCTCAAAAATTAAACATTCCTATTTTCGCAATGGTAGATACCAACTGTGACCCTAGAGATGTAGATTACCTTATACCTTCTAATGATGATGCTTCTAAGTCTATTGACATCATTATGACAGAGGTTACCAACGCAGTTGCTGAAGGTCTTGCTGATCGTAAGGCTGAAAAAGGTGATGCGCCAGAAGGTAAATCAGAGAAAAAAGATAAAGCTCCAAAGAAAAAATTAACAGCTGAAAAGCCAGAACCAACTCCAGCGAAAGTTGATACTAAACCAGCACCAATGGTTGCTAATGTACCAAACGTTGAAGTAAATGTTGAAGCTACCAAGGAAGCTGTTGCTAAAGATGTAAAAGCTGACGATTTAACAAAAGTTGAAGGTATCGGACCAAAAGCTGCTGAAGCCTTAGTTGCTGCAGGTATCGCTACTTTCGCTGACCTTTCTAAAGGAGATGCTGATAAGATTAAAGAAATCTTAACTGAAGCAAGTTCTAGAATGTCACATTTAGATCCAACATCATGGCCAAAGCAAGCTAAAATGGCTGCAGATGGTAAATGGGACGAGCTTAAAGAGTGGCAAGACAACACCAAAGGTGGTGTAGAATAAGATACTACAGTTTTAAAATAAATCTAAGAACAACCTCGTAAAACAGGTATACTAAAAGTAAAATAAAATGGCAAAGATTACAGCCGCAGAAGTTAACAGATTAAGAAAGACTACTGGTGCAGGAATGATGGATTGCAAAAACGCATTAGTTGAGGCTGATGGTGATTTTGAAATTGCAATCGAAGTTCTTCGTAAAAAAGGTCAAAAAGTTGCAGCAAAAAGAGCCGACAGAGATTCTTCTGAAGGTGCAGCAATCGCAAAAGTAAATAGCGATAACACTAAAGGTGTTATTATCTCTTTGAACTGTGAAACAGATTTCGTTGCTAAAAACGAAACTTTTGTAACACTAGCTACAGAATTAGCAGACCTAGCAATCAACTTTGATTCTAAAGATGCATTCTTAGCTGCTGAATACAAAGGAATGACAGTTCAAGAAAAACTTACTGAGCAAACTGGTGTTATTGGTGAGAAAATCGAAATAGGTGGTTATGAAACATTAAGCGCTCCTTTCGTTGGATCATATATTCACGCAGGAAATAAAATAGCTGTTCTAACAGGACTTTCAGCTGCCGTAGCCGGTGCTGATGAAGTTGCTAAAGATGTTTCTATGCAAGCTGCTGCAATGAACCCTGTCGCTTTAAACGAAGCTGGTGTAGACCAATCGATTATTGACAAAGAGATCGAAATTGCAAAAGATGTATTACGTCAAGAAGGTAAGCCAGAAGCAATGCTTGATAATATTGCTAAAGGTAAATTAAATCGCTTCTTTAAAGATAATACCTTGGTTAACCAAGATTTCATTAAAGACAGCAAACAAAGTGTTGCTCAATACGTAAAGTCAGTAGACTCTAGCTTAGAGGTTGTTGGTTTCAAAAGAGTTGCATTAGGTTAATTACAATTCAACTAACTCAATAAAAAACCGTCTTACTGTAAAAAGTAGACGGTTTTTTTATTGTTATAAATTAAAGAATAACTCTAATTCTTCAACCAGGCATTGCGCAACTTATCAGTTGCTTCGTTTACACCTTCTAAAGCTACTATTTTCTTAACCTTTTTTACAGGCTGACCAACAGTACCTTCAACTGAAATCATTTCACCATCTCTTTCTACAGTCATAGTAATTGGTGTTTCTGGTGTCCACCCAAAGCTTTCACCTATAACTGGGCGCAAACTTTCTAAGTTTATCTCTTGCCCATTAATCACCCTAAAAATATCACCACCCTTCAATTTTAAATTATTGAAAAATGAATTTAACTCTATATTCTTTCTAATATAGACTACACTATCGTTTTGTACATCAACATCCATATAAGGTACTTGTCCGTCAAAAAAGTATCCGGTAGGTTCTTCTACATCTTGTATTGCTAAACCAACCTTTTTAAAATACTCTTTATAATCAATTGGAGTTTCACCTATTACGTGTGTATTAAAAAACTCACCCACTTCTGGGTAGGTCATTGCAACTATTTCATTGAACAAAGAATTATCTTCAAAAGGTACATCGGTCCCATATTTCTTTGACAATTCTTTCATTAGCCAAAGCATACTTTTTTCGCCATTACTTTTTTCTTGTAATATGATATCGACACACATATTAATGAGCGCACCTTTCTCATATACATTAGCGTAATTTGGCTCATAAGGCTGATCCAATATATTCTTGCTCATTACCGTAAATGACATACTATCATCATAGAATAAAGAATTATTTATTTTGGTAAGCATACGCTCATAAAATTCTTCTTCAGAAATAAGACCCTGTTGAATTTGAAAAAGGTTCGCAAAATATTCTGTTGTACCCTCATACATCCATAAATGTTCAGACATTTTTGGATTATTGAAATCGAAATATTGAATCTCTTTTGAATGCACCGATAACGGTGTTACAATATGAAAAAATTCGTGTGATACCACATCTACCATTGCTTGTTCAAGACGACCAACATCCATTGCTTCTGGCAACACTACAACAGTAGAAGTATGATGTTCTAATGCACCGAAACCTTGAGCATCTGGTATATTAACATCAGACAGATATAATAATATGTTGTATTCTTTTGTACTATCAACATCACCCAAAAACTTTTTTTGAGCACCCATCATAGACACCATTTTTTCTTTCAAATCAGCAGCCTTGTACACATTATTCGGAGAAAAAAGACTTAACGTTACCGTTATTCCATTAATCTCAAAAGTCTCAGTATTCGGCTTCGCATACATAATTGGGTTATCGATGACCTCAAAATAACGCTTAGCTACAAAACCATCCCACAGAGGATCTGGTTTTCTATTTGGTACTTTAGAAAGTGTGGTTGTCGAAATTAAATCTACAGGTTTTTTTATCAGAATTGAATAAGGCACTTCTTTAAATCCATCAAAATAACCAACGAATCCGTGTAGATTAAGCATAAAATTACTACCGACGGCAATATTTGTACCTGCAGGAGAAAATACTGCATCATCAACTTCATTCTCGGTATCATACGTATCATTTACCCAATACTGAACTTTATCAAGTTGAGTTCCATTGGTAATACTCCAAGAATTCTCATCAATTTTTGTAAACTGTAGCGGATTTCCTTTATAATCAAGAGCCTTAAAATCTTGAATATACTTTCCGTAATTATCAGAACTATAGGTTCCGGGCACTGTCTTCGGAATACTAAAAATAACAGTAGATGTATTAAAAGCCCCAGGGTTCAAATCGACCTGAACTCTATCATCTACTACATTCACCAAATCTATAGCCGCAACTATCGGCACATTCTCAACTGAAACTAAAGCCTTACCTGCACCACAGGCACTTAATATCAAAGCAGTAGCAATAACTAATACATTTTTTTTCATAAAAAACCTCATATGCACATATTTAAAAATAATGGTTACCAAAGATAGATAATATGTCACCACCCAAACTTATAGAATTATGTTTTGCTTGTTTAAAATTTGACCACGCCCATCAAATATTTTCATTATTTTTGGTGGCAAATAAATATTTAGATGCACTACAAAAGAATTCTTCTTAAATTAAGCGGTGAAGCCTTAATGGGCGAAAAGCAATACGGTATAGATTCTAACCGTCTAAACGAATATGCTGAAGAGATAAAAGAAGTAGTAGAAAAAGGAATTGAGGTTGCCATAGTAATTGGCGGCGGAAACATCTTTAGAGGATTAGCTGGTGCCGCAACAGGTATGGACAGAGTACAAGGCGATCATATGGGAATGCTGGCTACAGTTATAAACGGCTTGGCATTACAAAGTGCATTAGAAATGAACGGTGTACAAACAAGATTGCAATCTGCAATCAAAATCAACGAAGTTGCAGAGCCTTTTATTCGAAGACGTGCAATGAGGCATTTGGAGAAAGGTAGAGTAGTAATTTTTGGCGGTGGTACAGGTAACCCTTATTTCACTACCGATTCCGCAGCGGTTTTAAGAGCTATTGAGATTGAAGCTGATGTAATTCTCAAAGGTACACGCGTTGATGGTATTTATACTGCAGACCCAGAAAAAGACAAAAGTGCAACGAAATTTGACACGATATCTTTTCAAGAAGTACTTACAAAAGGGTTAAAAGTTATGGACACTACGGCTTTTACCTTAAGTCAAGAAAACGAACTACCTATAGTAGTTTTTGATATGAACAAAAAAGGAAACTTACTGAAAATTGTTGACGGCCAAACTATTGGTACGACCGTAAACGTATAACTTTCGGTATAGTTTATGATATTGCGATAGCTATATACTTATTATATGAACGAAGAAGTACAATTTGTTTTAGACGCTACAAAAGAAGGCATGGATGCCGCTATAGCGCATTTAGAACGTGAATTTTTAAAAATTAGGGCCGGTAAAGCCAGCCCTGCAATGTTGTCATCTGTTATGGTTGACTATTATGGGTCGCAAACACCATTATCTCAGGTCGCCAATGTGAACACACCAGACGGTAGAACGATTTCTGTTCAACCATGGGAAAAGAACATGCTTCAAGAAATTGAAAAAGCGATTATGAATGCCAATCTAGGTTTTAACCCTATGAACAATGGTGATATGATCATCATCAACGTACCACCACTAACAGAAGAACGCAGAATTCAACTTACCAAACAGGCAAAGGCAGAATCTGAACATGCAAAAGTTGGTGTACGTAGTGCAAGACAAGATGCAAATAAAGAAATAAAAGATTTGGATATCTCTGAAGACCTTCAAAAGAATGCCACTGCAGATGTACAAGTTCTAACCGATGCTTTTACTAAAAAAATCGATGACTTTTTGATGAAAAAAGAAGCAGAGATCATGAAAATATAAGTAACTTAAGTCAAAAACACCTAAGTAAAGCTACCCTATACGGTAGCTTTATTTTATTGTAAAAATTTAAACTTTTCAATTTAGGAACAGATGTAGCTAATAGTTACCTTTGACGCCTGCAAAAACAGTTATGGTAGCTAAACTTACGAAAGGATTTTGGCCTAAAACGGCAAACATAATTCTCCGCAATAGAATCTTAATTTTACTATTGATTGCCGGTTTCACCATTTTCATGGGCTGGCAATGGCAATACATGCGATTTTCGAGCTCGCAAACAAACTTGCTACCAGACGACCACCCCGTAAATCAGCAATACCAAGATTTTCTTAGCAAATTTGGCGAAGAAGGTAATGCCGTAGTATTTGCAATACATGATAGCGCCTTATTTACACCTGCAAATTTTAATCGTTGGAACAAGCTGAGCAAGCAACTTGCGGCTTTTCCTGAAGTAGAATTCGTTATTTCGACCGATAATCTTAAAGAATTGGTCAAAGACAATGAGTTACAACAGTTTAAAATGCGCCCCTTAATAAATGGAGAGCTAAAAACAAAAAAGGAAATAGATAGCATTACCAACCATTTATTTAACAACCTCCCTTTTTACGATAATATTATTTATAATAAAGAAAGTAAAACTATACGTACTATAGTCAATTTAGACAAGGACATAGTTAATACTGCGGTAAGAAAAGACTTTATTCTACAAGATGTAAATAAACTTATTGAAAATTTTGAGGACGAAACCAATTTAGATGTTCACATATCTGGCATGCCCTATGTGAGAACGATGAACTCTCAAAACATTATTGATGAGATCGGTAAATTTATATTAGCTGCCCTAGGGGTGACGTCATTAATTTTCTTCTTTTTCTTTAGAAGTGTACGAGCAACGTTCATTTCAATGTGTGTGGTTATTATTGGAGTTATGTGGGCTTTTGGTTTACTCGGATTACTGCAATACGAGATTACTGTATTAACTGCATTGATTCCACCTTTAATAATTGTTATCGGTATACCAAACTGTATATTCTTAATTAATAAATATCAGCAAGAGGTCAAAAAACATGGTAATCAAGCACTTTCTCTACAACGTGTAATTTCTAAAATTGGGAATGCCACCTTGATGACAAATATTACTACTGCTTCAGGTTTTGCTACATTTATTATTACCGATAGTACCCTTTTAAAAGAATTTGGTATTGTGGCCTCAATAAATATTATTGGAATTTTTGTTTTGTCACTACTGATTATCCCTATTATATATAGCTTTATGCCACTGCCAAAAACAAAGCATTTAAAGCATTTGAACAAAAAGTGGATCGATGCTTTTGTTCTTTGGATGGAACGAATTGTACGACACCGAAGAATTACCGTTTATATAGTTTCAATTTCATTATTGGTTATTAGCATCATTGGTATCTACCAAATAAGAATTTCAGGAAGCCCTATAGAAGACATGCCTAAAAATGCTGATTTCTTTCATGATATTCGATTCTTTGAAAAAGAATTTAAAGGTATTATGCCTGTTGAAATAGTTGTAGACACTAAAACTCCGAAAGGTGTTTTAAAACCTGCAACGCTTAAACGCATGAATCAGTTTAGTGAGGTCATAGAAGAGATTCCCGAACTTTCTACTCCGGTATCTGTAGTTAATTTAGTAAAGTATTCAAAGCAGGCGTTTTACAATGGTATTCCTAAATACTACCAATTACCTACCAGTCAAGAGAATACTTTTATAATGGATGTTGCACGTAAATCATCTGATAATGGAGATTTGCTAAAAGCTTTTGTTGATAGCACAGGGCAAACTGCAAGAATAACCACTTTCATGCGAGATGTTAACACCAGCCGAATGGAAGAAATCGAGACTCGTTTACTAGAGAACATCGATAAAATATTTCCTGCCGAACGTTATACCGTTTACATGACGGGTAGTGCCTTGTTATTCTTAAAAGGGACCAAGTATCTAGTAAAAAACCTAATTATGTCACTTGCATTGGCAATCGCATTAATTGCTTTGTTCATGGCGTATTTATTCAGGTCTTTTAGAATGATCATTATTTCACTCATACCAAATTTACTACCGTTAGTTATTACGGCAGGTATTATGGGGTTTGTAGGCGTGCCCATTAAACCTTCTACTATTTTGGTATTTAGCATTGCCTTTGGGATATCGGTCGATGACACCATACACTTTCTCGCTAAGTATAGGCAAGAACTCACTGCAAATAACTGGCGCATAGAAAAATCAGTATATAATGCCCTAAGAGAAACAGGGGTTAGTATGTTCTACACCTCTATCGTTTTATTTTTCGGTTTCTCTGTATTTGTAATATCTAATTTTGGTGGTACAGTAGCCTTAGGTTCTTTAGTTTCTGCTACATTATTGCTAGCAATGTTGGCCAACTTAATTTTATTGCCATCGTTACTTTTATCATTAGAAAAAAGTATTGCAAACAAACAAACACTAAAAAAGCCACAAATAGACATTTTACCACAAGATGAAAATAACAACTAATTAAAATCATTTTGCCTTGTTTATATAGCTTTATAAGCTCATTATTTTTTAACAAAATCCTATCTTTGGGACTTTAATTTTCAATTCAACATCATGCGTTTAGCTACAATAAAAGAATTACTAGCAAGTAAAAACTTACTACAAGAAATAACTATTAAAGGTTGGGTACGTACTTTTAGAAGCAACAGATTTATTGCTCTTAATGATGGTTCAACTTTAGGCACTATTCAATGCGTGGTTGATTTTGAAAATTTCGATGAAGAATTATTAAAGAAAGTAAACACAGGTGCCGCTCTAAAAGTTACCGGTACACTTGTTGAAAGTCAAGGACACGGACAATCTGTAGAAATACAAGTTAGTGCTTTAGAAGTATTGGGTGTTGCAGACCCAGAAGAATATCCTATTCAACCAAAGAAACACTCTTTAGAGTTCTTAAGAGAAAAGGCACATTTAAGAATTAGAACGAACACATTTGCAGCAATTATGCGGGTTAGGTCTACCCTATCTTTTGCCATTCATAACTATTTTAGAGAAAACGGATTCAACTATTTTCATGCACCTATTATCACTGGGTCTGATGCTGAGGGTGCAGGCGAAATGTTTCGCGTTACTACGTTAGATGAAAAAAATCCGCCATTGACAGAAGATGGTCATGTAAATTATAAAGAAGATTTCTTCGGAAAAGAGACAAACCTTACCGTGTCTGGTCAGTTGGAGGCTGAAGCTTATGCTATGGCATTAGGTAAAGTATATACATTCGGACCAACATTTAGAGCCGAGAATTCTAACACCTCTAGACATTTAGCAGAATTTTGGATGATAGAGCCAGAAATGGCTTTCTTCGATTTAGATGCGAACATGGATCTGGCAGAAGATTTCATTAAAAATGTTATTTCATATACATTGACCCATTGTCAAGAAGATCTAGAGTTTTTAGAAAATAGATTATTGGACGAAGAGAAAAGCAAGCCACAGGCACAACGCAGCGATATGGCGTTGATCGAAAAATTAAAATTTGTAGTAGACAACAACTTTAAAAGAGTTAGCTATACCGAGGCCATTGAAATTCTTAAAAATTGCAAGCCTAATAAAAAGAAGCAATTCACCTACCCTATTGAAGAATGGGGTACCGATTTACAAAGTGAGCACGAGCGTTACCTAGTAGAAAAGCATTTTAAATGTCCGGTAATCTTATTTGATTATCCTGCGAAAATTAAAGCGTTCTATATGCGTTTAAATGAAGATGGTAAAACTGTTAGGGCTATGGACATTTTATTTCCTGGTATTGGCGAAATCGTTGGTGGTTCTCAAAGAGAAGAGCGATTAGATGTCTTAAAAGAGAAAATCAAAGAATTGGGTATCGACGAAAAGGAATTATGGTGGTACTTAGATTTAAGAAAGTTTGGTACTGCAGAACATAGTGGGTTTGGACTAGGTTTTGAACGTTTAGTTCTTTTTGCAACTGGCATGGGTAACATTAGAGATGTAATTCCGTTTCCAAGAACACCACAGAATGCCGAATTCTAAGCGGATTTAGTTACTTTTACAAGTACTAGAATAAACTAATGCTGAAACAACACCTATCATTTAAATTATCTCAAAAGTTATCTCCACAGCAAATTCAATTGATGAAGCTGATTCAATTGCCCACGCAGGCATTTGAACAACGTCTGAAACAAGAATTAGAGGAGAATCCGGCTTTAGAGACCGGTAAAGAAGATTTAGAAACCACTTCTGACGACTATGATGATGTTTACGATGACGCATCAGATAATGAAACCATCAATACCGAAGACATCAATATTGATGATTATTTAAGTGATGACGAAATACCTGATTACCGTACCAAGGCAAATAACTATAGTTCAGATGATGAAGAAAAAAGCGTGCCTTATGCCGCAGGTATTTCTTTTAATCAATATTTAATAAATCAACTGAACACGTTTTATCTTACCGATGATGAGTGGAATATCGCCGAGTTTCTTGTTGGCAGTGTAGACGAAAGTGGCTACATCCGTAGACCAATTACAGATATTATGGACGATTTGGCATTTACCCAAAACGTGTATACAGATGAAGCTACTATTACCAAAATACTATCTATCGTTCAAGATTTAGATCCACCTGGGGTCGGAGCTCGATCCTTAGAAGAGTGTTTAATTATTCAATTAGAGCGAAAAGATATTACACCAAGCATAGAACTTGCGACCGAAATACTTAAGAAGTCTTTCGAACACTTTACCAAAAAGCATTATCAAAAGTTAATTCAAAAACACAATATTACCGAAGCAGAATTAAAAAACGCTATTGGCGAAATAGAGAGATTGAACCCGAAACCAGGTGGTTCTTATTCTGGCAACAACAGAATGACAGAACATGTGGTGCCCGATTTCGCTATTAGAATTACCGAGGGAGAACTAGAACTAACCCTGAACGGCAGAAATGCACCAGAACTGCATGTATCTAGAGAATATAGCAATATGCTTAAAGGCTACAAAGAAGCCAAAGACAAATCTAAATCTCAAAAAGATACTGTCATGTTCATTAAGCAGAAATTAGATGCTGCAAAGTGGTTTATAGATGCCATAAGACAACGCCAGCAAACATTGTTCATTACAATGAACTCTATAATGCAATATCAAAAAGAATATTTTTTAACTGGTGATGAGCGTAATTTACGCCCTATGATCCTGAAAGATATAGCTGATGAAATAGGTATGGATGTTTCAACCGTATCTAGGGTGGCAAATAGTAAATATGTAGATACACCTTACGGCACAAAGTTGATAAAAGAGTATTTCTCAGAATCGATGAAAAACGAACAAGGTGAAGATGTCTCGACAAAAGAAATAAAGAAGATTTTAGAGACTGTTATACAGAACGAGACAAAAAAGAAGCCACTTACCGATGATAAACTTGCGGCTATTTTAAAAGAAAAAGGATATCCTATTGCTAGAAGAACCGTAGCAAAGTATAGAGAGCAGTTAAATATACCGGTTGCACGTATGAGAAAAGAAATCTAATGAAGGTTTTCTCTAATTTCATCTCTTATTTATTACACCCACTTTTTATGCCTATTGGCGGTACGGTCGCCTACTTTCTAATTACGCCAAAATATACGCCATTAGAAATACAAAGCGCCAGTATTTTACCCATTTTTATATTGACCGTTATTATACCAATTGTAACATTTCTAATATTAAAAAACTTGGGATTGGTACATTCCATCTCGCTAGAAACCGTCAAAGAAAGAAAATACCCTTTATATATACACGCTTCTATACTTCTACTAATCTTATATAAGGTTATTCCGAACAATTATGTAAGTGAGCTCTATTTTTACTTTACAGGACTCTTAGGTGCCACTATTGCGTGTATTTTACTGGTATTATTAAATTTTAAAACTAGTTTACATGCAGTAGGGGTAAGCGGGCTGCTTATGTACCTAATTAACCTAAGTATTCATTTTGAAATAAACCTTATAATTGCGATAAGCGTATTTATACTATTTACGGGGGGCATTATAAGTGCAAGATTAAATCTGAAGGCTCACACTCCAATGGAACTTGTTGTGGGACTTTTTATAGGCATATTATCGCAGTTGCTAACAGTTAGATTCTGGCTATAATATGTAAAAAATAAGACCTATTCGTAAAGGTCTGTATTGAAGAACTTCACCATTGACAGAAGCCTTACCGTTAAACAGTTCGGTTAGCGCATAGTATGCATGAAGATTAAAAGTATTATAACCAAAACTTAAGGTAAGCCCGTATTGAAATTTAGTTAGGTCTGTATTTTTGAATCCTTCACTAATATCACCTAAGTCGTATTTTGACCTAGCACCTAAAACATAAGCAGCTTTAATACCACCATATACGCGCCAGAATTTATAATCTTCTGCAGTAGAATTTCGCCATCTAAACTCTAAAGGAAACTCTACTAGATGTGTCTCTAATTTACTTCTAGTTATATCATCGTTTATACTATAAGAAATATCATCACCAGAAATATCGGCAACTAAGTTTGAATAATAACTATTTAAAGCTAAACCAGCACCAATACCTATAGCTTTAGTTCCAGTAGTATTTAAGGGGATATCTTTAATAACCCCAGCTTGTAGACCGTATGATAAATTACGTTGGTTAGAGCCCTCGGGATGATTCAATATAAAATTATATGAAAGACCTAAGTAGAACTGATCTTCAAAGTAACGTGTATCACTAATACTGTCAGTTGCTACTTGAGCATTAGACTGAAATATGATTAAAAGAAATAGAATTACAAAACGCATAAAGTAAAGTTAATGAAATAAAAAACGCTTCAAATAAATTTGAAGCGTTTTGAAAATGTAATATTCTACTTAACTAACTATTGTAGATTATTGAAAGCATCACCTTCATAGGTAGTATAATTTACCTTTAAAGCGTTTACTTTTCTTAACTCTTGTTTAATATCGGATATCAATCCCATATTAGCGTTCTTATCAACCTTAAGCGCTGTGGTCAATACATTTTGAATTTCTTGAGGCTTTTTAGCTCTTTCCATCAAAATATAATCACCGACTTCTGACGGACTAGCGAATTTATCGTTCAATTGAATCTTTGGTTCTGTACCAAAAGTTTTCTCATATTCTTTAGTTGGCTTACCAACATAAATATAGATAACACGATCCTTCTTTTCCAATTTCTTTACTTCACTAGCGTTCGGAAGTACGTTTTCAACTTTCAAGGAACTATCTTTCATAACGGTTACCGTCATAAAGAAAAACAAAAGCATAAATACAATGTCAGGAAGGGAAGCTGTTGATACCGCTGGTACCTCTCCATCTTTTTTCTTTGCAAATTTTGACATAGTGTTACTTTTAATTTATTAATTATTCACTTGAAGTTTCAGCCTCAGATAATTTCTGTGGAAACAAACCTTGTATTCTTGTTACCTTATCTTTCAACTCCTCTTTAACAGAATCTTCAGTTTCAGGATTCAAATACTCGGCTTCCATCGCAACATAATCTTTACCGTATAATCTTTTAGCCTCTCTATTTCTAAGATCGTTATAAGCCCCTACCAATTCATTCTGAACTGTAATGTAAGTACTGTACTTAGTTTCACGATCATTTTTCAAAGAGATAATTGCCTTAGTCGGATTATCAGAAGAATCGGCGTTACGCTTACCTTTACAATAACTGCAATAATCTGGGCTACCTGAAGCCGCTCCTCCATTATCTAAAAAGGCCATCGCTTTTTCACGCAAATCGTTAATTGATAGAATTTCGTTTTCAACTAACAACTGACCGTTACGGTTAATATTTACCGTAAAGATGTTCTTTTCTTTAATGATTGGTGGCGCTTCAGTTGGTGGCTCCATTGGTGGAAGCATACGATCCAATCCTGCATCAGTTTCAATAGTAGTTGTTACCAAGAAAAAGATAAGTAAAAGGAAAGCTATGTCCGCCATTGAACCCGCACTAACTTCTGGTGCTCCTGCTCTTCTAGCCATAGTTTTTTATTTTATTATTTACTAAACATATTTTTAACAGATGGTATTACTAAAGAAAGAACAGCGATTATAGTAAGGATAAAAAACACATTTAATCCCATACCAATATTCTTAACTGTACTCTCATCCGTCATAGCTGCAAACTCTGGATCAACATCCGTTCCGCTTGCTAAGACATAAGAAATTCCAACTACCAATAAAAAACCTCCTACTACGAACAAAGTCTTTTTAAGACCCTGTGGGTTTGCAAATAAGTTTTTTAGAGTAAACACTAAACTTACTACAACAGCTATCCCTAATAAAAGATAAGTAATAATAAACATTGTGTTCAAAGCTCCACTTGAAGCAGCCTCAGCTGCCGGCATATCTGAACTTGGCAATAAATACCATAGTATAGCACTTAATACACCTATAGCAATTAATGCTATTTTAATAATTTTTTGCATAATTTTTAGGTATTAAAAGTGATACTTATTTTTTGTGATCTACCAACATATCGATTAAAGTAATCGAAGAGTCTTCCATATCATTAACGATGCTATCAATTTTAGCGATGATATAGTTATAAAAAATTTGAAGTATAATAGCCGTAATAAGACCGAATACAGTTGTTAATAATGCTACCTGAATATCACCTGCAATAAGAGATGCACTTAAGTTACCAACAGCAGCAATCTTTTGGAAGGCCGCAATCATACCGATTACCGTACCCATGAACCCAAGCATTGGAGCAATAGCGATAAATAAAGACAACCAAGAAACGTTTTTTTCTAATTGACCCATTTGAACACCACCATATGCAACTACCGCTTTTTCAGCAGATTCGATGCTCTCACCAGCTCTATCTAAACCTTGATAGTAAATAGAAGCAACAGGACCTTTTGTATTTCTACAAACTTCTTTTGCAGCTTCAACACCACCAGATGCCAATGCGTCTTCAACTTGTTGTTTCAACTTAGCAGTATTAGTACTTGCCATGTTTAAATAGATAATTCTTTCAATTGCAACTGCAAGACCAAGAATCAAACATAAAAGAACGATACCCATAAAGCCGGCACCACCAGTAATAAACATTTCTTTTAATAGTTGAGTAAAACCTCTCTCTGCTTCTGGAGTTGCGTCTTGAAGTAATAAAGCTACTGCGGCTACTTTAGCGCTTGCCATATTTGTACCTGCTACAAATGCCCCAGCAATTGCTAGGCTTGGGAATAATTTTTTCATTTTTTCGAACTTAAATTAGTTAGTTAATAGGGTTAAAGATAAAAAAAAAACAATATAAAAAAAGTAAAACTTACTTGCAGAGAGGAAGGGATTCGAACCCTCGATACCCTTTTGGGGTATACACACTTTCCAGGCGTGCGCCTTCGACCACTCGGCCACCTCTCTAAGTTACCCTTTTTAAGGGTGGGCAAATAACAAAAAAAATCTTAGTTATCGAAATTAAAATGCTGTTAAATTTATAGCATTTCTCCTCTTAACGAAGTTTCAAAAACTGTTTTAAATAGCTCATGCGACACACCGCTACCGAGCAAGTACATTGCCTTAGTAATGGCAGCCTCAGTTGTAATATCCTTACCATTAATCACTTGCATTTTCTTAAGCCTGGAACTTGTTTCATAGTGCCCCATCATAACGGCACCACCAGAACACTGAGTTACATTAATAATATGTATTCCTTTATTTATGGCATTATTTAATTTCTCTAAAAACCATTCTTCCATCGGCGCATTTCCTGAACCATACGTCTCCAAAACGAGCGCTTTTAAATCGGCTGCATTTAAAATTGCATCAATAATATTTCTGTTAATTCCTGGAAAAATTTTTAAAATTGCCACATTATCATCCATATTTCGATGAGATTTTAACGTTAATTTTCTTTTTTGAGGCAATAAATACTCCTTAAAAATTGTCAAATGCACTCCAGATTCTATCAAATGAGGATAATTTAAAGAGGCAAAAGCTTGAAAATGCTCTGCATTTATTTTAGTAGTTCTATTTCCTCGGTACAATTTATATTCAAAATAAAGTCCGACCTCTTGTATAACCGGCTTCCCTTTTTTATGTAAAGCGGCAATTTGTATAGCAGTAATTAAATTTTCTTTAGCATCTGTTCTTAAATCTCCTATTGGCAATTGCGAACCAGTTAATATGACAGGTTTCGAAAGATTTTCAAGTAAAAAACTTAAGGCTGATGCCGTATAACTCATAGTATCGCTACCATGTAATACCACAAAACCGTCATAATCACTATATCTTTCAGCAATAATATCAGCAATAGAAACCCAATGTGTTGAGTTCATATTCGAAGAATCAATGGGCTCATCAAACGAAAAACTAGATATAGTACAGTCCAATTGATTTAGTTCTGGTATATTTTTCGATAACTGAGTAAAATCAAAAGCTTTTAAGGCACCCGAGGTATAATCTTTCATCATACCTATAGTACCACCGGTATATATCAGTAATATATTTTTCTTTTCTATGCTCAAAACTTCCTATTTAAACTCATTACTATATACCAAAAACTTCTTTCGAGTTCTTTGTCGTCTCTAAAGCGATCTGTTCATTTGAGACCCCATGAATATCTGCCAACTTCTCAAGAACATTAATAATATAGGCGCTTTCATTTCTTTTACCTCTATAAGGTGTAGGCGCCAAATATGGTGAATCTGTTTCTAACACAATATGGTTTAAGTCGATTTCATTTAAAAAGGTATCGATTTTACCATTTTTAAAAGTAACCACTCCCCCAATGCCTAACTTCAAATTATAGCCTATAGCTTTTTTAGCCTGCTCTAAGGTACCTGTAAAGCAATGAAAAATCCCTCTTAAATCATCTCCTTTTTCCTCTTCCAAGATTTCAAAAACTTCATCGAAAGCATCGCGGCAATGAATAACTATTGGTAATTTATTTTTTTTTGCGAGTTGTATCTGCGTTCTAAAAGCTAATTGCTGCTCATTTAAATACTTCTTCTCCCAATACAAATCAATACCAATCTCACCTATTGCATAATAGGTATGCTTACCCAACATTTCTTCAACGTGCGCCAATTCTTCTCCAAAATTTTCTTTCACATGCGTGGGATGCAAGCCCGTCATTAAAAACATATGCCCAGGAAAATTTTTCTCTAAAGCTAACATGCGTTCGGTATAGGTAGAATCGATGGCAGGAATAAAAAATCTTTCTACGCCTAAATTGATTGCTTTTTGAATTGTTTCTTTTCGGTCTTCATCGAAAGCTTCACTATATAAATGGGTATGCGTATCGGTTATTATCATGCCGCAAAAATAGACTTATCTTTGAAAAAAATGAATTATGAATACCCTCAAAAAGTTTTTGAAGGATAAAGATTACGTTCGCATCCCTTTGGTATTGACAGCTACCGACCATTTTGAAATATATGCAGAGATAAATTCAGTACCCGGTAGATTTATATTAGATACTGGCGCTTCTAATACCTGTGTAGGTATTGATCGAATTGACCATTTTAAATTAATATCTGAAGAGTCTTTAATAAAGGCTGCAGGAGCTGGGGCAACGAATATGGAAACTCTTGTGTCGAAAAAAAACAAGATCGAACTAAACTCTTGGAAATATAAAAAACTTGAAATAGTTCTTTTCGATCTAAAACATGTTAATGAAGCACTTACCGCACACAAAGCCGAACCCGTCGATGGTATTATTGGCGCTGATATTTTAAAAAAATCAAAAGCGATTATAGATTACAATAAGAAATGTATTTATTTAAAAAAGAAAAAGCGTTGAGATTAACCAACGCTTTACTTTATATATAAATCTTAAGAAAAATTACATCTCTAAAGCTTTCTTAATATTATTATCCATCAACAACTCTTCAGGATTTTCTAAAGCTTCTTTGATGGCTACCAAGAAACCTACAGATTCTTTACCATCAATAATTCTGTGGTCATAAGAAACAGCAACATACATTATAGGTGCAATTGCAATAGCTCCGTCACGAGCAATCGGTCTGTCAACTATATTATGCATACCTAAGATTGCGCTCTGAGGCGGATTGATAATTGGTGTAGACAACATAGAACCGAATACACCACCATTGGTAATAGTAAAAGTACCACCTGTCATTTCATCAACAGTAATTTCACCTTCACGAGCTCTAATCGCCAATCTTTTTACCTCAGCTTCAACACCTCTAAAGGTTAAGTTTTCAGCATTTCTTATTACAGGTACCATTAATCCCTTTGGTCCAGATACTGCAATACTAATATCACAGAAATCATAAGAAACCATTTCTTTACCGTCAATCATAGAATTAACAGCTGGATACATCTCTAAAGCTCTAACTACCGCTTTTGTAAAGAAAGACATAAAGCCAAGACCTACACCGTGCTTATTCTTGAAATCATCTTTATACTTATTTCTAAGAGCGAAAATGGCACTCATATCCACTTCGTTAAAAGTGGTTAACATTGCCGTTTCGTTCTTTGCAGAAACTAATCTTTCAGCAACTTTTCTACGCAACATCGATAGTTTTGAGCGAGACTCCCCACGATTGCCCCCGGTTGGTGACCCCATTGAAGGCACAGCACTTACCGCATCTTCTTTGGTAATTCTACCATCGCGACCAGAACCTGAAATAGCATTACTATCAATACCTTTTTCATCTAATATTTTCTTTGCAGCTGGCGAAGGTACACCAGACGCATACGTTTCTTTAGCTTTTGCAGGTTGTGGCGCTTTTTCAGCAACAACTTCCTTTTTGGCGCTTGCAACTTCTTCTTTAGCAGCAGCTGGCGCATCATCTGACCCACCTGGTTTAGTCGCACTAGTATCAATTAAACACACTACAGCACCTACCGCAACGGCATCGCCTACTTCTGCTTTTAATGTAATAATACCACTAGCTTCTGCAGGCAACTCTAAAGTAGCTTTATCAGAATCTACTTCGGCAATTGCCTGATCTTTTTCTACATAATCCCCATCTTCAACTAACCATTCCGCTATTTCCACCTCTGTGATAGACTCTCCCGGCGATGGGACCTTCATTTCTAGAATCATTCTTTCTATAATTTGATATGTTATTTATTTTTTGGTTTTGACATGTTGTCTTTTGTTTTATCAAAGACGTAATCGATAACTTGTTGGTGACGTGCTTTAGATCGAACAGAACTACCAGCTGCAGGTGCCGCATAAAAACGTCTAGATGCAACCCTGAATTTCTGAATTTCACTAAAATGCATCAACATATGACTCCAAGCACCCATATTTCTAGGTTCTTCTTGTGCCCATACGATATCATCTGCATTCTTATATTTCGCCATTGCCGCCTTCATTTTCTCTTCAGGCACCGGAAATAATTGTTCTACCCTAACCAGGGCAACATCATCTCTTTTTTGCTCTTCTTGAACAGCTAAAAGATCATAATAGAATTTACCTGTACAGAATACTAAACTTTTTACTTTTTTAGGATCTGCACTTTCATCATCTATAACTTCTTGGAAACCTCCATTGGTTAAATCTGATATTTTAGATACAGCCTTTGGGTGTCTTAATAAACTCTTCGGTGTAAAGATGATTAATGGCTTTCTAAAATTCGCCTTCATTTGTCTACGAAGAATATGAAACATTTGTGCAGGTGTAGTTACATCTGCGATGTACATATTATCTTTTGCACATAATTGTAAGTAACGCTCCATTCTAGCAGAAGAGTGCTCAGCACCTTGACCTTCATAACCATGTGGCAATAACATTACCAATCCGTTCTGAAGCTTCCATTTATCTTCGGCTGCCGAAATATATTGGTCGATCATAATTTGCGCTCCATTACTGAAATCGCCAAATTGTGCTTCCCAAATAGTTAAGGTATTAGGGCTCGCCATAGCGTAACCATAATCGAAACCAACAACACCATATTCTGATAAAAGTGAGTTATAGATTTGAAATTTTGCTTGCTGTTCAGATAACTGATTCAACAAAATAACTTCTTCTTCACTTTCTTCAACTTTCATAACCGCATGACGGTGAGAGAAAGTACCACGTTCCACATCTTGTCCAGACATACGAACGGCAAAACCTTCTTCCAATAAGGCACCATATGCTAAAAGCTCTCCCATTGCCCAGTCAAGATTATCGGCTTCAAAATACATATTGTAGCGATCATTGACCAATTTCTCAACTTTACGCAAAAACTTTTTACCCTTAGGCAACGCAGTTATTACTTTGGCAATCTTATCTAATTTGGCTTTAGCAAATGTGGTATTTACAGGCTCCATCATTTCCCACTCACGAACATTGTCAAAACCTTTCCATTCATCTGCCATGAACGGGGTAATTACAGTTTTATCTTCTTTTCGTGAATCTTCTAATTTCTCTTCAAGTGAGTCTTTATACTGTTTTTCTAGTAGCCCAACATAGGTGTCATCTATAACACCTTCTTTGATTAACCTTTCAGCATAAATATCTCTTGGGTTCTTGTGTTTGGCGATAGCCTTGTATAATTTAGGCTGCGTAAATCTTGGCTCATCACCTTCATTATGCCCATATTTTCTATAACCTAACAAGTCAATAAACACATCGCTAGAAAAACGCATTCTATATTCTAACGCAAAAAGAGATGCGTGCACTACTGCCTCGGCATCATCTGCATTTACATGTAATACCGGACTCAAAGTAACCTTGGCAACATCGGTACAATAGGTAGATGTTCTAGCATCTAAATAGTTTGTAGTAAAACCTATTTGGTTGTTTACTACAATATGTATGGTACCGCCAGTTTTATAGCCATCAAGACCTGCCATTTGAACAAGTTCATATACCAAACCTTGACCTGCAATAGCAGCATCGCCATGTACTACTATAGGTAATACTTTTGAAAAATCATCTTGATAATGAGCATCTTGCTTTGCTCTTGCAATACCTTCAACCACTGCACCAACCGTCTCTAAGTGAGAAGGATTGGGAGCGATATTCATTTTAATCTTATTACCGTTATCAGACTTTCTATCAGACGTCCAACCTAAGTGATATTTAACGTCACCATCAAAAATCTCTTGTTCGTAATCTTTACCGTCGAACTCGCTAAATATGTCTTTCGCAGATTTACCGAATATATTGGTAAGTACATTTAACCTACCACGGTGCGCCATACCCATAACAAATTGCTTAACGCCCATTTCAGCTGCGCGTTCTACAATTACATCTAGAGCCGGAATCAACGATTCGTTACCTTCTAATGAAAACCTTTTTTGACCTACATATTTAGTATGTAGAAAAGATTCAAAAGAGATCGCATGATTTAGCTTCTTAAGAATATGTTTTTTACGGTCGGCATCATAGTTCGGGTGATTATCGTTGACATTGATCCAATCTTGAATCCATTTAACACGTTCTGGCTTTCGAATAAACATATATTCTACACCAATAGCATCGCAATAGATACTTTGTAAATGTCTAACAATCTCTTTAAGGGAACTTGGACCTATACCAATTATATCACCGGCATTAAATACTGTTTCAAGATCAGACGTTAAAAGTCCAAAATTTTCAATTTCTAATGAAGGTTCATAATGTCTTCGCTCACGTACCGGATTTGTTTTCGTAAATAAGTGTCCTCGGCTTCTATAACCATCAATTAAACGAATTACCTGAAACTCTTTCTGTAGAGATTCTGGCATTTCACTTTTATTGCCGTTTACTAAAACTGTAGTTCGATTCTCATCAATTTCAAGTTCATCTAATGAACTCTCCATACCAAAGTCAAATCCTTGAAAAAAGGCTCTCCAACTTGGCTCTACACTATCCGGATTCACTAAATACTTATCGTATAACTCTGAAAAAAAAGAGGTATGAGCGGTATTTAAAAAGGAATATTTATCCATGAATTACTTTCTGTATCTTTAGAATAAATTTCTAACAAAAATACAACATTTACAATATCTAACGATAGAATGCCATGTATTATTGAAAAAAATGAAACTTTAAAACAAAATTATCATATGAGCTTAAAAAAACTAATTTTAACAGGGCTAGCAACACTTACTGTTACTCTTTCATTCGCTCAATCTTCAAATAATGCTTCTGATTTTTGGAATAACGTAAGATTTGGCGGAAGTATTGGCTTAGGTTTCACAAATAATGGTTTCAATGGCTCCATTTCGCCAAGCGCTATCTATCAATTTAATGAGAAATTTGCTACAGGCGCAAGTTTAAGTTTGAATTATGCAAAATTTGCTGACGATAAATTCTTAGCATACGGCGGTAGTGTACTTTCCCTATTTAACCCCATACCACAAATTCAATTATCAGCCGAATTTGAACAACTTAGAATTAATAGAACTCTTGCCACCCAAACTATTAATATAGAAGACAATTATTGGCTGCCAGCATTTTTTATAGGGGCGGGTTATAGCACTAGAAATGTAACCCTAGGTCTACGGTACGACCTTTTGTATAATGACAACAAAAGTATTTATGGCAATTCAATAATGCCATTTGTACGTGTCTATTTCTAAATTTTACTACCTTTCTCTATACCAAACCAACCAGCATGATTAAATTAAAAAATAGATTTCTTTCATTAGATGTCTTTAGAGGGATGGATGTCGCTCTAATGATTATTGTGAACTCCCCCGGAAATGGAGATACTAGTTTTGGAATTTTAAAACATGCCGTTTGGAACGGATTTACACTAACTGATTTAGTTTTCCCAACATTTTTATTTGTTGTCGGTAATGCCATGAGTTTTAGTATGAAAAAATACCAAAGCGAAGGCAGTGGGGTATTTTTAAAAAAGGTCTTTAAACGTTTTTCGATTATTTTCTTATTAGGATTTTTAATGTACTGGTTTCCGTTTTTTGAAGATGGCGGACTTAAGCCGATTGCCGAAACTAGAATTTTCGGAGTATTACAGCGCATTGCCCTGTGTTACTTGTTTGCATCAATTCTTCTTCATTATTTTAAAACCAAATCTGTTCTAATTTTTAGCGCTTTAGCTTTAGTAGCTTATCATATTATACTAGTAGTATACGGCGACTTAACCTTGACAGGCAATGCAGTATTAAAACTTGATAAATTTCTTATCGGTGCAGATCATATGTATCATGGTAATGGCGGCATAGCTTTTGACCCAGAAGGATTGTTAAGCACATTACCTTCGATTGTAAATGTAATCGCAGGCTATTTTACAGGTAAATTTATTCAAAAGAATGGGCAAAATTTTGAGACTATTGCTAAACTTATTATGGCAGCCGGTATTTTGATAATTGCCGGTTTTGCTTGGGATATAATATTCCCTTTCAACAAAAAACTTTGGTCGAGTTCATTTGTACTATTGACTAGCGGTATTGACATTTTTATAATAGCTGTTTTAATCTATCTATTAGATATGTCTAAACCCGGAAAATGGACTTATTTCTTTGAAGTGTTTGGCAGAAACACGCTATTCATTTACTTATTATCAGAACTGTTCATCATCAGTTTGGCAGAGATAACTATGAAAGGCACAAACGCTTATAATTGGACAGCAGATAACATATTCATTGCTTCAGCAGGCGATTATTTTGGCTCACTGCTATTTGCCTTATGGATTATGTTTACCTGCTGGCTTGTTGGTTATATTATGGATAAAAGAGGAGTGTACATAAAAGTATAAAAGAGCATTATTAAAATCGATTACGGTACCATACCTTTTTATACTCTCTTTTCAATATTAATAATGTTACCTGGTCAGCCACGTCAACAGTATCGGTGATTTCAATATTCTGAAATTCAATTTCTGGAATATCTATGATGTACATTAAATTTAGATAGTCAGCAAAATGTTCCATCATTAAATAATACACCTTCTCACGAACTAGTGCAATAAAAGCTGTATACTCTAATGCATCAGGTATTTTCAATGAAACATTTGCAAGATCAAAATCTTTCTCGACCTGCTGTACTAGCTTATCAAATAGCAAATCACTTTTCACTACTTGCATCAATTGCTCACTATTGTCAACATTCAACTTCATGCAATTGATTTATCCTTAAAAAATAACATCCTCTTATTGTATACTATTGTTTGTACACTACACCCTCTTTCATTACAAAAACAACATCGATAAGCGTTTCTACATTATCTAAAGGGTTTTCATTTACAGCAACAATATCAGCTATGTACCCTTCTTTAATTTGACCTAATTCCTTTTCACCCAAAAGCATCGCATTGGTAATTGTAGCAGAGCGCAAAGCCTCTATTATTGGCATGCCTGCTTTGTGCATATAAATAAACTCTTTCGCATTATCTCCGTGAGGTGATACCCCAGAATCAGTACCAAAAGCGATACTTACCCCTTTTTTATACGCCTTTGCGAATGTAGCATTTAATTTAGGTCCGATTTCTAACGCTTTCTTAGCTACTACCGGTGGTAAGTAGTTCGGTATTTTTGCCAATCTAGCCGCTTCTTGACCTGCAGATATTGTAGGCACCATAAAGGTATTATGCTTTATCATTAGTTCCATTGTTTCCTCTGACATCAATGTACCATGCTCAATAGTTTTGATTCCTCCTAAAATTGCTCTTTGCATACCTTCATCACCATGGGCATGAGCTGCAGTAAGCATACCATAATCATTAGCTGTTTCAGTAATAGCTTTTATTTCTTCAATCGTAAATTGAGGATTCTGACCATTCTTCGCAACACTTAATACACCACCAGTAGCCGTTATTTTAATAACATCTGCGCCTTCTTTATAACGTTGACGAACAGCTTTTCTACCATCTTCAGGAGAATTAACCACTCCGTCTTTTGGTCCTGGATCACCCATTAACTCACTACTTCTACCGTTAGTTGGATCTGCATGACCACCTGTAGTTGCAAGTGCTTTACCGGCTGTAAAAATACGTGGACCAACTACAGTACCTTTATTAATTGCTTTCTTCAGGGCAATATTCACTCCCGATCCACCTAAATCACGTACAGTTGTGAAGCCTGCCATTAATGTTCTTTTGGCATATACCGTCGATTCAAATGCAATATCAGCTTCGTTCATAGTAAATGCCTCTAAATATCTTGACGGACTAGATTCGCTTTCAATATGAACATGCATATCTATAAAACCTGGCAAAACGGTCTTAGATTTTAAATCTACGACCTGATCTTTCTCACCACCAGCTACATAACCATTTTTAATTTCTGTAATCTTATTACCTGAAATAATGATTGTTTTCTCAGACATTATTTTACCCGATTCAACATCTACAATTTTACCGCACTGAAGGTATGTATTTTGAGCTGTGACTACTGAAAAAGACAGAAGCATAAGAAGAAATAATGATTTTTTCATAAGAGGTGGTCTTTAAATTGAATAAGGGGAAATATAGCTATATTTCCCCTTATTTATATCGTTAAACCTGAAAAAATCAGTCACGTATTTTCTGTTCCCAGATCCACGCGTAATTCATGGCTTCTTCTAAAGTATATTCTGCTTTCCAGCCTAACACTTTATTGGCTTTAGTAGTATCGGCATAAGCAGTTGTAATATCACCAGGTCTTCTATCAACTATTTTATAGTTTAATTTTCTGCCAGATACTTTTTCAAAACTATGTATAGCTTCTAGCACAGAGCTACCAGTACCTGTACCAACATTAAATACCTCATAATTAGATTCGTTTTTACCGCCCAATAAACGCTCTAATGCTATTACGTGAGCTTTGGCTAAATCTACCACATAAATATAATCTCTAATACAGGTACCATCTGGCGTAGGATAATCATCACCAAAAACAGATAATTGATTTCTGAGTCCGATACCGGTCTGAGTAATAAATGGCACCAAATTCTGAGGTACACCTATTGGCAATTCACCAATTTCACCACTCGGGTGTGCACCCATAGGGTTAAAATAACGTAATGCAATTGCATTTAAACTAGGCGTTACTTTACAGGTATCTGCAATGATCTCTTCGCCCATCTGTTTGGTATTACCATAAGGCGACTCAGCAACTTTAATAGGTGCATCTTCGGTAATCGGCATTTTATCTGCTTGTCCATATACTGTGCAAGAAGAACTAAAAATAAAACTAGCCTTGTTCTTTTTACAGAGCTCTTTTAAAATATAAACTAGCGTACCAATATTGTTCTCATAGTACAGCAATGGCTTTTCAACACTTTCACCAACTGCCTTAGAAGCTGCAAAGTGTATAACACCAACAACATCTTGATAGCGTTGAAAAAAGTCTTCTACCTTATGCTTCTCTTTTAAATCTATCTTCTCGTAAAGCGGTTTCTTACCTGTAATAGCTTTTATGCCTTCAAGCACATTTTCGTCAGAGTTAGAGCAATCATCTATAATGATTACTTCGAACCCTTTGTTTTGAAGCTCCACTACTGTGTGAGAACCGATAAAACCTAATCCGCCTGTTACTAATACTTTCATTTATAATGCTGTTTGTACGTTACCAAATTTAAAAAACTACATCACTACCCGTTAACAAATCCGATAATTAACTCCGTTATATAGTTAATCTGTTCTTCATCTAATTCTGTATGCATAGGTAAAGACAACACCTCTTTGACTAATTGATTCGTTACAGGAAAATCAGCTTCATTGTAACGGTCATCTACATAAGCTTTTTGTTTATGCAACGGAATTGGATAGTAGACACCAAAAGGAACTTCATTTTTAGCTAAAAATTGTCCTAGTTCGTCTCTTTTTCCATTTGTGATTCTCAATGTATATTGATGAAAGACATGACAATCGCACACATCGCAAATACCTTGACAATTATTAACCGTTACAGGAGTCATAATATGTTCTTGCCCCTCAAAAGCTTTAGAATATGCCCTTGCAGCATTTCTTCTTGCCTCACAATAACCATCTAACTTAGGTAGTTTTGCACGTAAAACTGCAGCCTGTATAGAATCTAGTCTAGAATTTACACCAACCACGTCATGATGATAACGCTCGTACATACCATGATTAACAATCCCACGTAAGGTATGTGCCAAATCATCATCATTGGTGAAAATTGCACCACCATCACCATAACATCCTAAATTTTTAGAAGGAAAAAATGACGTAGCACCAACATGCCCCATACTACCTGCCATATGCTTTGTACCATCTTTTGATAAATATTTAGCCCCTATTGCCTGAGCATTATCTTCAATAACAAACAAATCGTGTTTTTTAGCCAGGTCAAGTATAGCATCCATATTGGCGCATTGGCCGAAAAGATGAACCGGTACAATTGCTTTTGTTTTTGGAGTTATCGCTTTTTCTATAGCTTCAATATTAATATTGAAAGTATCTGGATAAACATCTACCAAAACCGGAGTCAACTGTAACAACGCAATAACCTCTACTGTTGCAGCAAAAGTAAAATCTGCAGTAATAACTTCATCGCCTGGCTTTAAACCCAAACCCATCATTGCAATTTGCAAAGCATCGGTACCATTAGCACATGGTATAACATGCTTAACTTGAAGATAATCTTCTAGTTCTTTTTGAAAAGCATGAACTTCAGGACCATTTATATATGCCGAGGTTTCTAATATTTGAGCTATAGAAGAATTTACTTGTTCTTTAATTTCTTGGTATTGACCGCCAAGGTCTACCATTTGTATCTTTTTCATCTGTTGTAATTACATGAAGTCATACAAAAATACGAAACGGGCGACACTAATTTTATGGAAAGAAACGTAATTTAGCCCAAAAGCATCAGTTTGTACTTTCTTTATAACCTTATCGTCATATGCGCATCTACTATTTTAAAGGTATTGGCATTGGTGAATTCTAAACTCTCGCTATTTGTAAATGGCAGGAAAGAGACAATCTCCTTAATTAAAAAATCTGTTTCAATAGATGACAACGTTATTTGGATTCATGCAGCCTCATTAGGTGAATACGAGCAAGGATTACCCGTTTTAGAAAAAATAAAAATTGATTATCCTTCGTATAAAATAGTCCTAACCTTTTTTTCTCCTTCTGGTTATGAAGTGAAAAAGAACAGTAAAATAGCTGATGTTATCTGTTACCTACCTATGGATACGAAGAGCAAAGTAAATTCCTTTTTGACAGCCGCACACCCGGATATTGCCATTTTTATAAAGTACGAAATTTGGCCTAACTATTTATCTGCCTTAAAAAAATCTAGTATCCCGACCTTTTTAATTTCAGTATTATTTAAAGAAAACCAAATTTACTTTAAATGGTATGGTGCTTTTATGCGTCGATCACTTAATAAGTTCTCACATTTTTTTGTGCAGAATGAAAAATCAAAAACACTATTAAATTCCGTTGGACATACCAATGTTACCATTGCGGGTGACACTCGTTTTGATAGGGTAAATGAAATTGTAGAACGCAACAACGAATTAGATTTCATGACACGTTTTAAAGATGGTAAGTTTTGTCTGGTTGCGGGTAGTACTTGGCCTGAAGATGAGAAGTTGATTATAGAGTATATTAATAAGACCACCTACCCTATTAAATTTGTTATCGCACCACATACTATTAAGGACAATCATATTCAAGAAATAATTCAATCTTTAGACAAGAAGGTTGTACGTTTTACAACGCTCGAGAATAGTGATGTAGAAGATAGCGAAGTGCTAATTATTGACACCATTGGGCTTTTAACCAAAATTTACAGCTATGCAGATATGGCTTATGTTGGCGGCGGCTTTTCGACAGGTCTGCACAATACCTTAGAGCCAGCAGTTTTCGGCATACCGGTAATCATTGGTCCGAAATATCACGGATTTGCAGAAGTGGAAGAATTAGTTGATCTAAAAGGTGTTATTTCTATTGAAAACACCAATGAGTTTACAGAAGTCACTAATAATTGTTTTACCAATGATGATTTTAGAGTAAAAACCGGACACATAAATACCGGATATATCAAAAATAAATCTGGTGCCACAGACCGTATAATGACCGTACTTAATTCAGTAATTGGATAAACTCTACACTTAGTAATTTATCTACCCACACTCTATTTCTCATATTTTTCAACGACATTTTATACCTATTAACATTCGTTAATTATACTGTACACAGGAGTTTTACTTACGTTAATCGATTTTACAAGCCTATACAACAGTTATTTATACTAGATAAACCTATATTGAGTACAGAACAATAGAACAAAGATTATGGAAAGAGAACTAACACCAGGAGTTAAAATACTCAACGGATTTCTTAAATTAATGATTACCTGTTTAGTCGTAATACTTTTAGCGGTACCATTGGCAGGTATAGCAGATTGGCTTGGGGTGATTATATAATTCGAATCAATAACATACTTTAAAAACAAGATTACATTCGTTAACTAGTAGAATTTGCAACAAATCGAAATCGACGAGTTGCCATTTTTATGGGTGAATTACATTTAGGCACTACCTCAAACCACAAATTTGTAAGGTTTTACATCGTATTTGTAAATTTATACAACATTTTGTATTGAAATGTTGCCCAATTCAACTAACTTTAGTAGTGTAACTTTAAAGTAGGTAATGTTATGAACGATTTATCATTTAAAACCGGAGTAGAAACTTATCTATCCGTGCTTGTTATTGCAATGCATGCATTTTTAGCAGTAGTTGTAGTAGGAGCTTTTTTAGCCCTAATAGGGATTGTCTAACCTTTTAATACCAAACCCTTATTGAAAAAAATTACTTCAAAAAAATGCCCCTTTTAAAAGGGGCATTTTTCATTTTATAAAGTTATACGATTACATCATTAAATATAATCACTTGATTAATCTTGATTTTGCCTTTTTCCTTCTTTTCCAAATATCCAGAACATCAAGTGAAAATGGCATTGTTTGCCATATAGTTGGATAGACCTTACTATTTTTCATTCTTTAAATAATTAACAATTATATAATGCAAAGGTTATCTAAAGTAGATATGTGCAAAACATGGATATTGTCAAGTTTCTATGCTGAATTAACTTAAATCTTCTCTTACATCACAATTAACTCCAGTTCAGTAAATTATTTTACTACTAACATTATATGCTATAAACAAAAGAAGCCGTCAAAAATAAATTTGACGGCTTCTTTTTAATCTATAACTATTTTATTGGTAAACCCTTACATAATCCACTTCCATGGTATCTTCTGTAAATGCTGGGTCTATAGCACCACCAAGTGTACCGCCCATTGCCACATTCATAATCAAGAAGAAATCACTATTAAATGGGGTAGTAGCATTGTTCACAAAACTATTATGAATCAGTTGATCATCTACAACAAACTTGATGCTGTCAGGTGTCCATTCAACTGTATAGTTATGGAATTCAGAAGTGGCAGTTTCAACTGGTGTTGTGCCTACAACCGCATTACCACCAGAGTTACCAGGATAATGCAAAGCACTACTTACCGTATTGTTATTATTACCAACGTGCTCCATAATATCAATTTCACCAGTTGCAGGCCATCCAACTTCATCGAAATTAGCTCCTAATGCCCATAATGCAGGCCATGTACCACCTGCTGACGGCAGTTTAGCTCTTATTTCAACTCTACCATATGCAAACTCAAATAGATTCTCAGATTTGATTCTAGCAGACGTATATGCTGCACCTCCTGAAGGACTTACTCCGAAATCAAAGAAAAGCACCACTCTATCGTAATTAAATGCCGGAGCACCACTAAGGTCAAAAGATAATGTCTCCCAAGATTCTGCTACTGATGTAGTTGCGTCTACTTCGAAAAATTCATCTGAATTTGCTTGATTTTCAATTTTTAATCTAACAACGGCACCTGTTGCAGGAGACCAAGTATTAATAGCCATACTTGAATATGTTGCTAAATCTAAAGGAGCGGCGATATCAAAGAATGAACCTGCCCATACTTCGGCTCCACTATTCTTTGTTGATTCTGCTACTGTACCAGAAGTATTCACACCCGATGCATCAGGGTTATCAATTACAGCAGTTGAAGCACCACCAAAATCTGTAAACACCGGTGCGGTACTTTCAAAATCCTGTACCGATAAAGTTTCTCCACCAGAAGCAACCAAAGTAATATCATCATAATAATGAACAGCTCCACCAACTGCACCAGAACCTCTAGCAGTAATTTTCAATACTCCATCTTCTACAATAACATTATCAGCAGCATCAGTATACTCTTGTGCCTCACCGTTACCCCAGCCACCAGCGCCAAGATCATAACCCCAATTAGCAGGGTTTGGAGCACCGTCAACATCAAACTCATCTGACCAAACTAAGTTGGTATAAATGGTTTCTAAACTTTCATCGCCACCCTCAACAGCTGCTGTAGCGATAAATTTATGATACCATGCCAAATCAGCATTTTCAGTATCATAAGTTCTAACATATAATTCGGTATCGCTAATAGAAAGTATTTCATACGTAGATGATCCTACATAATACCCCATGAATCCACCATCTGAAAAACTCATTTGAATTCCCGTAGTTTGATCTTCAGGCACATTCCCTGCAACTTCTGAAAGAACTACCGACTTTGACCCAGTAGTATCAAAATCATAACAGAAATCAGTATCCGCAGCACCGCCTACGACTGCTTTATGTCCTACATTAAAATAAGTTTGCCCCATATTATCCAATGTATAAGATAATACACCTGTAGCATCTACAGAAAATGTAAGTTCATCATCACATAAACAATCAGAGTCATCAGACCCACACTTTTCAAATGCTGAAGCTGAATACCATTTTGGGTACCACCAATCACCATCAATACCTTCTCTTGCAGGACCTAATCCTAAATGCCCGGGTTGTGCTGCCGCCAAAAACCAAGTTTTAGAACTATCGTTGGTTAAAAATGCAACCGTTTCAGGATCAGAAAAGGCAATAGATACAGATACATCTAAAGTCTCTGAAATTTTCTTTCCTTCGGTAGAACCAGCAGTTACAGTAACGGTATAAGTATTGTCACCAATCATATCATAAGTTTTTGATGCTTCACCAGAAGTATCTAATGCAGAAGTACCATCACCAAAATCAAAATGATAATAATTTGCATTTGTAGCAGATGCCGTAAAATTTACGAGACCACCACCCATATTTTGAGCACTTACCGTAAGATTAGAAGGTAGTACCGATGCTGGAATATCGATGTCATCTCCATCACAGCTCATTAAAACTGCAAATAGCGATACCATGATGTACTTTAATTTTTTCATACTTTAATTTTTTGTTAGAGTTAATTATTTGATTTAGAAACCACCCTTAACATTACACATTCTCTTTGTTGTGTTCTGATAAGAATAATCGTTATTGCAATATAAATCAGAACATTGTGAATTTCTAAATTATTACCCCTACAAAAAACATACAATTCAAAAATATGATACAATAAAAGAGATTATCGTAATAAAATATAGGCGTTGCCTAAATGTATTAATAACGGACTGCAATTTATTAACTAGTGTTAAAATTTAAGAATGTTGTGGTAATGTTGTGGTAAATGAAATAGGTGTAGTGGAACTTAAAGGTTAATGATATAGTCGGTTAAACCAGCTTCACGAGAAAGATTCATTTTTTTACGTAGACGATATCTTTTCACTTCTACACTTCTTACCGAAATATTTAAAAGTGGAGCAATTTCTTTAGAAGATAGATTTAATCTCAGGTATGCACATAATCGCAAATCATTTGCTGATAATTCTGGATGCTTATCTCTTACCTTTTTCAAAAAATCTTTATCTGCATTATTAAATGCATTCTCAAAAAACTTCCAATCGTCAACATTATTAATATTTCTATCGATTGTTTTAATAACTGCTTTTATTTCTGGAATACCACCACTAGACTTTAACTTGTCTTTAATAGCATTTAAAAATTCATTCTTCTTAATAATACTCATCGTAGAGATTGCTAATTCTCTGTTTTTACTATCTATAAGCTCCTGTAATTGATCATTTTTTATCTGAACTATCTTTCTCTGATTTTTTAACTTTTTACGCTTTAAACGTTTGCTATTATCCTTTATAAGTTGTGCTTGCTGTTTTTTATAATAATTTTTATAAATTCTATGAATCAGAATTGAAAGTAAAACACCTAAAATTATATAACTTATAATTGCCAAATATGAAATATACCAAGGTCGTTGAATTATAAAACTATACGTTTCTATATTACTTGTAAGTTCATTACCAACTTTTCCCCTTACCTGAAAATCATAATTACCATAAGGTAAATTATCAAAAGAAATCTCAGTAGAGGTAGACCAATTACTCCAATCACCATAAAGCCCATCTAACCTATATTGATAATAAACCTCTGTATACTTATCGTATTCAATAACGTTATAATTAAAGCCTAAATTATTTTGAGAATATTCAAACTCGTCATCATTTTGCAGCATAACAGATACTTTAGGTGTATCGTATGATTTTATTGACACATCGTTTAAACCGATTTGATATTCCCTTTGTGTAATTTTACCTAAATCTAAAGTGACATAACCATTTGACATACCAATTAAATAAAGTTCATTTTCTAAATGGACAACAGATTCAAAACCTAGAACGCCCATACTGCGTCTAAAAAATTTCGGAATTGAAACCTCCGTTCTTAATGGTTTTTCACTTAAAAGTCCTGTAGATAAGCTTATAATATTATCATTTGCAAAGCCCCATAGCCTTTCTGCACTATTGGTAGATTGAAGTATACCAACGATGCTATCATTAGCGGTGAAAAAATTGGTAGTGAGTAATAAATCATTTTTGAAAGTGCGTTCTTTAGGCAAGTATTTAAACACTCCATTAATAGTGGCATAAACAATATCGTCATGATACTTTAATAAGCTCGAACCGATACCTTTAGATTCAATTTGATTCATATTCAAAACCTTAGTGTAAGCACTGTCTAAGGTAAGATCAAAAATTCCCTTGAAATCGTGATTTATTAGCACTTGGTGGTCGTCTACAAATTCAAAAAACCTACTAGAGCTGTCGAATCCTTCAATATTATTTCTATAATTCCAAGTACCATTTTTTCGTTCTAGCACACTTAGGCCCTCATAATTACCTTGAATCAAAAGTTCTTTATTTGATTTTAAAGGTTGAATATCCCATGTACCTGGATATTTTGAAATGTTGGTAGCTTTATCATCCTCGATTACATAAGTGCCATTATGATGACCACAGAATAAAGTATCATCAATCTCTTTCAACATCCACACCTGTCCCTCTGTACCCGCTACCAATTTAAAATCTGTATCACCAGCATTGTTTTTAAGAAACAATCCTTGATTTGTTCCTAAATATAATTTACCAGCCATTTTTTTAGCGGTATAGACTACACCTACTGCGCCCAAATGGTCAGTGTACTCTTTAAATGGAGAATCTAAATTCAATACGCTTAATCCATTGTCCAACCCAAGCCAAAGATTATGGTCAAAATCTTGATATATGGATAATACTGTATTATTGCTCAGTCCCTTTTCTTGATTAATATGCCTTATTAAATCCCCATTTTTATTAAAATGATAAATACCTTTTGAAATTGTTCCTAATACAAATGAACCATCGTCTAAAAGTAAGCTGCTGTATATTTTTGTTGAAAATAAATTAACATCTGCGGCGATATTCCATTTTTCAACATTGCCCTCATTTAAATAATAGAACTCTCCTTGATCAGTTATTACTAGCATTCTATCACCCAAAGAATATGCCCCAACGATAACAACATTAAGAAAAATAGCATTATCTGATACTAAAACTGGTTTACCATTTTCGAGAGTGAAAAACCCTTCATTTTTTATTTGAAAAAATATTTTACCCCGTATTTCAAAGATTTTTGCGCTTGTAGTTTTTGCTTCTATAATCTCAAAAGAATCGGAGTTAGAATTATAAATATATATTCTATCTAAAGATTGAAACAGCACCCAATCTTTATATGCAGTAATATTCCAAAAATCTTCATCTTCAATAAGTGGGATTGGCAATTTTGATGAGAGAGAGTTGTAGTTTAAAATACCAGATTGATTGCTACTCCAGTAACCGAACTCCATATAACTACCGGTATACACCTTATCTTTTATAGAAACTACAGATTTAACAGGTGTTCCGAACGGAGCCTGATACAACCGCCAAGATGTGCCATTAAATTCTAGTAAACCACCATTATTAGCAATATATAAAGTTTGATTTTCAGATTGACCTATTCCCCAATTCTGATTACCTGCGTTATATTCTATTGAGGTATAATTTTGAATAGGTGGTAGCTCTTGTGCCGAAAGACTAAGGGTAAAAAGAAAAAATAAAGTAAATAAAGATTTCAATATCATTTATAGAACATCAAAATTTGTTGGATTTAAATATAAGGTATTTAATGCGAGTATTAATTTTGTTATAGGTATAGATAAACTTGGTTTAAAACTATCAAAGAATTTTAGATAGATTATCATATCATTAATAAACACAAAAAAAGGGTCAGTTAATAGCTGACCCTTTTTAAATCTATAATTGATATGCTATTTCACTTCAACACCTTTCCAAAAAGCAACATATCCTTTAATACCCTTTGCTAATTCTGAAACTTCTGGGTAATACCATGCCGCATCTTTATTTACTTTGCCATTTACTTCTACATCGTAATATGAAGCAACTCCTTTCCAGGGGCACATAGTATGCGTTTCTGTACTTTTAAAAAACTCTTTTTTAATATCGTTCGGCGGAAAATAATGATTCCCTTCAATTACAACAGTTGCATCACTTTCTGCAATTACTTTATCGTTCCAAATTGCTTGTTTCATAGTTTTAATTTTTAAATCGTCTTATACTAATTCTGTACTAATTAAAGCGCCTTCAGAAAGCGTTTTATGAACGGGACATTTATCTGCTATTTCTAACAACCTTTGCCGCTGTTTATCATCTAAATTTCCGAATATTTCTATTTCTCTTTTAAAAGTATCAATTTTTTTCCCCTCAGAAGAAACATTTTCTGAGTCTGCCGCATGTTCTTTCCCATGATCTACATGCACAATTACTTTTTGTAAATCCCACTTTTTACGGGTCGCATACATTCTTAAGGTCATTGCCGTACAAGCACCTAAACCAGAAGCCAAATAGTCATAGGGTGATGGCCCGAAATCATTTCCGCCAAAATCTATTGGCTCATCAGCTATTAACAAATGATTACCCGAAACAATTTCAGAAGTAAAGCCTTCATTACCTATGCTTACCGCCACTTGATGAGAAGTCTTTAAAACCTCTTTCTTCGGAATATTTAAATAACGTTCTGCCCAACCAGATATTACATTACCCACATAAGTAGAATCTGCACTATTCATCAATAAATGATCTGCCTTATCTATAGACACAAAACTCTTTGGGTGGTGCGCATAGCTGTATAATTCTTTCGCATTTTCGATACCCACTATTGCATCTTGTGGCGAATGAATAACCAAGAAAGGTTTTCTCATGTTCTTAAGTACAGACTCCAAAGGTTTAGACTCAATATAATCTATAAAATCTTTATTAATGGTAAAATCTCTACCCCCAATATTAACCACGGCTTTACCTGTTTCCTTAATTTCCTCTACACTAGACTTGAATAAATGCTGTACATGAGATGGAGAAGATGGTGCCCCAACAGTTGCAACAGCCATGACAGAATCTAATTCAGCAGCCGCAAAAATAACGGCTGCACCACCCAATGAATGCCCTACCAATAAAGATGGAGCCTTATACTTATCTTTTAAAAATTTCGCAGCGTGTATTAAATCTGAAACATTGGATGAAAAATTAGTTTCTTCAAATTCACCTTCACTTCCACCTAAACCAGTAAAATCGAACCGAAGCACAGCAATACCTTTATTTACTAATGCTCTTGAGATATTACGAACAGCAGAAAAGTTTTTATTACAGGTAAAACAATGCGCAAAAATCGCATAACTGTGTGCCTCTTGATTATTGGGTATTTCCAACCTTGCATCAAGTTGTTTTCCTTCTGAATTTGTAAATGTTACTTTTTCAAAGCCCATATTATGTTATTTCTATACTGTTAGCATTACCATTGCATTAGAAGTAAATAATAAAGAAAACTTACAAGGCTAAGGAATAATGGGTGTATTATTTAGTAAAGTCGAGGGTTGATCAAATTTACCCCATAAAAAAAGCCCCTTGATTTCTCAAGAGGCTTCTCGTTGTACAGGCGGAGAGACTCCCTTCGACTACGCTCAGGATAAACTTCTCATCTCTCCGTAAAATAACATTTAATAAAAATTCTCCATAAAAAAAGCCCCTTGATTTCTCAAGAGGCTTCTCGTTGTACAGGCGGAGAGACTCGAACTCTCACACCTTGCGGCACTAGATCCTAAGTTCAGACTTTATATATATCAAACTAAACCAAAACGAACCATATCTTATTAAATAATTGATTTATAGACACTTAAAAATTTACATAGTGTTGTTTAAATCTATTTGATATCGTAAAATGTGTTACCCATGTGTTACCCCGAATGTTTATCTTTATGAAAAATGGTTCAACTATGGCAACTTTAAAAACAGTTCTTCATTCAAAAACAGATTCGACCGGCAAGAGAGATTATAGACTAGCTTTACGTTTGACAGTAAACCGAAAAAGAAGTTACTACTATTTAGGACAAAAAATAGAACCCAAATTTTGGGATGAACAGGGAGGAAAATTAAAAGTTTCTCATTCGAGGCATAAGCAATTGAATAGACTGATCAGAAAGAAATATGATGAAATTGAAGATATCATTTTTGAAATGGAAACTTCGAAACAGAATTATACGGCAAAACAAATAATCGATTCGATCCGAACAAATACTAAAAGGCAATCATTTTTCGAACTTGCAGATGAACACGTCAAAGATTTATTTGAGGCCAACAACTACAATAGAGCCATTTCTGACAGAAGTAAGATTAACAGAATTAAGGAATTTGCAAAAAATCGCAACTTAGAGTTTGAAGATATTGACGAAAATTTATTGAAAAAACTTAAAATCTATCTTCACACCACTTCTGGATTATCCGAACGGTCAATCATGAACGTGTTCGTCATGATAAGACTTTTCTATAATAATGCTATTAGTAAAAAAATAGTAGATAGGAAGTTCTATCCCTTTGGACGAGACAAAATAAAAATCAAATACCCACAAACGATTAAAATAGGATTGGATGAGAATGAAATTCGTAAAATCGAGGAGCTTGATTTGGACCAAAGAACTTCTGAGTGGCACACTAGAAACGTATTCCTATTCTCATTCTACCTTGCAGGTATACGGATTTAAGATGTTTTAAGAATGCGATGGAGTGATATTGTTGACAACAGACTGTATTATCAAATGAGTAAAAATAAAAAGGCAGATTCCTTAAAAATCCCAGAACCAGTAGTTACTATTTTATCGTACTATATTAAGGAAAAAAAAACTAACACTGATTATATTTTTCCTGAGCTTAAAACAGTGCCTACAAAAGACTCTAGAGCAATCTATTCAAGGATTAAAACCTCGATTAAGAGACTTAATTCTAATCTGACGACGATTGCTAATCTTGCAGAAATCGACAAAAAAATCACCAATCATATTGCCCGTCATAGTTTTGGAAATATTGCTGGCGATAAGGTTTCACCGCAAATGTTGCAGAAATTATATAGGCACACCCATCTTAGCACAACCATTGGTTATCAAGGTAATTTTATACATAAAAATGCAGATGAAGCTTTGGATGCCATAATTAATTTTTTAAAATAAGCTTGCCATATTACTTATTTACAACAGTGTAAAACATTCACAATCTCTGAGTGGTGATCTTCTCCCGTTAAGCTACACTTATTCGAAAACTGATTTTGTATTCGATTATTTAAATGAAGGCAAAAGTTTTAAAGGCAATAATGATATAACCAATTCTTTAACTTGGTCTCAACCTTTTACTCATAACGATTTCCAACTTTCAATGGGATCCAATTTCAGAACTGGAATACCCTTTACGGCCGCTAGTACACGAATAGAAAACGATGCTGTAGAAATTACTTTTGAAACGCTAAACAATCAACGTTTAAAAAATTACCATCGGTTAGATGTTTCTGCGCTTTACGATTTCAATCAAAACAAAAAGGAAAGTAAGATAAATTGGCGATTGGGTGTGTCCTTGTTAAATGTGTACGGAAGGCAAAATGAACTCAGAAAAGAATTTGAACTTATGAATGATTTTGATGACGAAGGGAATGTAACTACAGAATTACGAGAGCTAACTCGTTTTTCATTGGGGTTTACACCTAATTTAGTTTTTAGACTAAGTTTCTAATTCGTTTACAAAGTGCTTATCGAGCGAGTTACCAAAAACCCCCTTATCCTACATGAGCAACTTAAAGAGTGTTATTCATAAGCTAATTCTTGTTAATATTCTATTATATATATAAATAAATAACTTTAACAGAGCACACGATTAGCCACAAAAGTAAGTTAATTCGTCTACACTTTTAAGTACTTTACAACATTTTTTTGGATTTTGAAAACAAATTTAAAAATATTTGCATTGTAGAAATACGTCAAAAAAACATTGTGAACAAACTCAATAATTAGTTTTAAGGGATTAGAATAATTGGACTTACAATACGTGATTTCTTACAAACATACTGCTTCACGGCAATATGGATAATTTAAATACATACCATTATGATTTCATCAAAATTCTCCCAATTCCCAAAACAGTCTTTCTGTTTTAAAAATAAATTGTTTCAGTTTTTACTATTTTCATTAGTTCTTTTTGGTACGCAAATTACAAGCGCACAATTAGGCAAAACCCACTATCTACCTCCAATGTATGGCGGAGCTTATAACACCAATTGGTGGCAAAACCAAGAAGTCCACTTATCTACCGCAGAAACAGGAACCATAACCGTAACCATAACAGATGGTTCGGGTACTGCTTACGGAGCAGGTAACAATGGTACTCCTGGGGAATATGAATTTAGCAAGGGTTCTCCGTATGTTCTAAGTCTCGCTACCAATGATAATGGGGTTTCTGCAATTCCTGCAAGCGATTTAGGTACGGTGCTCACCACAGCAGGCTTAAAATTTGTATCTACGAATGACTTCCATGTAAATTTTAAAGTACAAAGTGGTTCTCAAGGGGCTAGTTTAACCTCTAAGGCAGAATCTGCTTTAGGAACGCATTTTAAATGGGCTGGTCCAGAGAATATATCTTCTGATGACAAGGCCAATGGCATTCTTTGCATCATGGCTACCGAAGATGGTACCGTCGTCGATATTACAGATTATGACCCTGCTACGGTTTTTAGCTTGGGCACAAACACTAGCGGAATTACAGACGATAGCTTACAAATTACCTTAAATGAAGGTGAAAGTTATGTTTTAGCTGCAAACGCTAATATTAGTGCCATAAACAGAGTAGGGTTTTTAGGCGCAGATGTTACCGCTTCTAAACCTATTGCAGTAACCACAGGTGGTTCACACTACACGACCACTTCTGGTTTGGACCTTGGTATTGACCAATTAGTACCTATAGCTTTGTTAGGTACAGAATACGTTATTATTCAAGGAAACGGAGGGACTACGGAAAAGGTATTCGTTACGGGTACTGCAGATGGCACCCAAGTTACCGTTAATGGAACGCTATACGGCACCGTTAACAATGGCGATTATCTTACCATTCCTGGTACTGAATTTAGTGTCAATGGGAATATGTATATACAAACAAATACTGCTACATACATACATCATTCACTAAAAGGAGCTTCTGGTGGGAATACAGATGGATTAAATTTTGTGCCACCACTATCCTGTTTTAATAGTAATGTGCTAGACGAACTTTCTAGCCCAAGGGTCATAGCTGGCACTTCTTATGCAAATTCTAGTTTTATGATTACCACTATAGCAGGGGCTGCCTTGTCTATAAATGGTACCGTTACAGCTATTTCCGAGCAAGCTGTTACAGGCAGTAACATATGGGCAACCTACCGAATTCCCATAGATACTGATGGTAACTACACTATAGAGAGTACAGGACCTCTAGCGGTAAGTATCTTTGGTGGCTCGGGAAATGCGGGCTTTGGGGGTTACTTCTCTGGTTTCGGAAACGCACCTTACTTAGAGGCCAACCCCTACCAAGATTATTGCTTTGATGAACTCTCTGTGATAAGTAGTGTACCACCATCTAATGTAACATGGTACAGAGATGGGGTAGAGATTGTAGGAGCTAACCAAGATACTTTCATTCCTACAAAATCGGGTACCTACTCGGCTTTAATAGATGTGGCTTTTTGCCAATCCTTTTCCAGTCAGTTTTCTTATGTTTTTGAAGATGATGACCTAGATGGACTTCCGAATGATTGTGACCCTAACGATGAAAATACCGACACCGATGGTGATGGCATCCCAGATGGTGCAGATGCCGATGTAAATGGTGATGGCATCCTTGATAATGGTGGTGATTGTGACGGTGACGGTATCAACGACCTTTTTGACGGGGACGATGAATCAGACTGTACAGGTACCCCAGAAACCTTACCGGATTCTGATGGAGACGGTATACCAGATGTAAACGATCCTGTAGATGATAGTATAGATAGTGATGGTGACGGTCTACCCGATGCCCTAGATCCAAACCCAAACAACCCAGATACCGATGGTGATGGTGTACCAGATGGCGCAGATGCAGACCCAGACGGCGACGGCACTCCAAATAATGGAACAGATAGTGATGGTGATGGTGTAAACGACAATCAAGATATAGACCACCCTAGTAATGCAGGTGCCACAGATTCTGACGGCGATGGTATTATAGACGAGTACGATACCATAGATAACTTAGCAGATGCCGATGGTGATGGGTTACCAGACGATTTAGACCCAGACGATGCTAACTGTGATATTGATAGTGATGGTATTGTTGACGGGGCAGATGTAGATGTGAACGGTGATGGTGCTGTTGATAATGGTGCTGACGCAGATGCAGACGGACTAAATAATGTTTTTGACGCAGATACTAACAATGATGGTACCGTAGATAATGGTCCAGATGTAGATGCAAACGGACTTAATGACGATGTACAGCCTTTAGATACCGATGGCGATGGTATTCCAGATGGCTGTGATAGTGCAGTTTCGGACCCTTGCGCTCCTGATACAGATTCCCTTTGGGCAGCATCAGGTTCTAGTGACTGTGATGCCGATGGTTTAACCGTTGATGAAGAAACTGCCTTGGGTACAGATCCTGCAGTTGCCGATACCGATGGTGATGGCATCAATGACGGCCAAGAAGTAAACACCGATGGTACAGACCCCTTAAATGATTGTTTTTCAATAGGCGGAACGCCACTAGGCACAAGTGATTGTGACGGCGATGGCGTAATCAACTCCGCGGATATCTGCGAAGGTTTTGATGATACTTTAGATAACGATGCCGATGGCGTACCAGATGGTTGTGATCAAGATGATGATGATGATGGTAACCCTGATACTACAGATCCAAATCCAACGGTAGCAACGGCAGTTGATGATGCGACTACAGCAGATGTAGGCGTGCCAAAAACAGCCAATGTGTTGTTCAATGATGATTTTATTCCAGGTGCTGGTATTAGCTTAACCGATGAAGGAACAGGAACTGCGACGGGCACAATTTCAATTAACCCAGCAACGGGTGAAATAACTTATACACCTACAGCAGCGGAAAATAACTCAACAGTTACGATTGACTATAAGGTTTGTAATGGTACAGTTTGCGCAACAGCAACATTAGAGATAACCACTCCAGCCTGTACCGATAGTGATGGTGATAATATTTGTGATGCACTAGACACTTTTCCTTCAGATCCGTGTCAGCCAAGTGCTGATCCAAACTGGATACCACAAGCGACTACTGATTGTGATGGTGATGGAGTTACGCACGCACAAGAATTGATTGATGGTACAGACTCAACGAATGCCTGTAGTTTAATAGTGGCAAACCAAGATGCAACACCAAGTGCTGCCTGGAACGCTGCTGACTGTGATGGCGATGGGGTAACCAATGGTCAGGAAGTTACTGACGGAACGGATCCATTGGATGATTGTTCTTACCTAACTGCAAGTATAAGTGAGACCGTAACCTCAACAAGTGATTGTGATGGTGATGGTGTGCCGAATAACGTAGAAGCAACGGATGGAACCGACGGACAAGACCCTTGTTCTTTCGTACTGGCAAGTGCAAGTGTAGCACCAAGTGCTGCCTGGAACGCTGCTGACTGTGATGGCGATGGGGTAACCAACGGTCAGGAAGTTACTGACGGAACGGATCCATTGGATGATTGTTCTTACCTAACTGCAAGTATAAGTGAGACCGTAACCTCAACAAGTGATTGTGATGGTGATGGTGTGCCGAATAACGTAGAAGCAACGGATGGAACCGACGGACAAGACCCTTGTTCTTTCGTACTGGCAAGTGCAAGTGTAGCACCAAGTGCTGCCTGGAACGCTGCTGATTGTGATGGCGATGGGGTAACCAACGGTCAGGAAGTTACTGACGGAACGGATCCATTGGATGATTGTTCTTACCTAACTGCAAGTATAAGTGAGACCGTAACCTCAACAAGTGATTGTGATGGTGATGGTGTGCCGAATAACGTAGAAGCAACGGATGGAACCGACGGACAAGACCCTTGTTCTTTCGTACTGGCAAGTGCAAGTGTAGCACCAAATGCTGCCTGGAACGCTGCTGACTGTGATGGCGATGGGGTAACCAACGGTCAGGAAGTTACTGACGGAACGGATCCATTGGATGATTGTTCTTACCTAACTGCAAGTATAAGTGAGACCGTAACCTCAACAAGTGATTGTGTGATGGTGATAACGTGATGACCGAATAACGTGGCAAAGCAAACGCTGCTGATGGAACCGACGGACAACGGACCCATTGTTCTTTCGTACTGGCAAGTGAGACCGTAACCAACAAGTGAGATGTGATGGTGTGCCGAATAACGTAGAAGCAACGGATGGAACCGACGGACAAACCCTGTTCTTTCGTACTGGCAAGTGACTGCCTGGAACGCTGCTGACTGTGATGGCGATGGGGTAACCAACGGTCAGGAAGTTACTGACGGAACGGATCCATTGGATGATTGTTCTTACCTAACTGCAAGTATAAGTGAGACCGTAACCTCAACAAGTGATTGTGATGGTGATGGTGTGCCGAATAACGTAGAAGCAACGGATGGAACCGACGGACAAGACCCTTGTTCTTTCGTACTGGCAAGTGCAAGTGTAGCACCAAGTGCTGCCTGGAACGCTGCTGACTGTGATGGCGATGGGGTAACCAACGGTCAGGAAGTGACGGAACGGATCCATTGGATGATTGTTCTTACCTAACTGCAAGTATAAGTGAGACCGTAACCTCAACAAGTGATTGTGATGGTGATGGTGTGCCGAATAACGTAGAAGCAACGGATGGAACCGACGGACAAGACCCTTGTTCTTTCGTACTGGCAAGTGCAAGTGTAGCACCAAGTGCTGCCTGGAACGCTGCTGATTGTGATGGCGATGGGGTAACCAACGGTCAGGAAGTTACTGACGGTGGATGATTGTTCTTACCTAACTGCAAGTATAAGTGAGACCGTAACCTCAACAAGTGATTGTGATGGTGATGGTGTGCCGAATAACGTAGAAGCAACGGATGGAACCGACGGACAAGACCCTTGTTCTTTCGTACTGGCAAGTGCAAGTGTAGCACCAAATGCTTTGGAACGCTGCTGACTGTGATGGCGATGGGGTAACCAACGGTCAGGAAGTTACTGACGGAACGGATCCATTGGATGATTGTTCTTACCTAACTGCAAGTATAAGTGAGACCGTAACCTCAACAAGTGATTGTGATGGTGATGGTGTGCCGAATAACGTAGAAGCAACGGATGGAACCGACAAGACCCTTGTTCTTTCGTACTGGCAAGTGCAAGTGTACCCTGCGAACGTTCTTTCGTGACGATGGGGTAACCAACGGTCAGGAAGTTACTGACGGAACGATCCATTGGATGATTGCTGCAAGTATAAGTGAGACCGTAACCTCAACAAGTGATTGTGATGGTGATGTGGAATAACGTAGAAGCAACGGATGGAACCGACGGACAATGATGCTGCCTGGAACGCTGCTGACTGTGATGGCGATGGGGTAACCAACGGTCGAAGGGAACGGATCCATTGATGATTGTTCTTACCTAACTGCAAGTATAAGTGAGACCGTAACCTCAACAAGTGATTGTGATGGTGATGGTGTGCCGAATAACGTAGAAGCAACGGATGGAACCGACGGACAAGACCCTTGTTCTTTCGTACTGGCAAGTGCAAGTGTAGCACCAAGTGCTGCCTGGAACGCTGCTGACTGTGATGGCGATGGGGTAACCAACGGTCAGGAAGTTACTGACGGAACGGATCCATTGGATGATTGTTCTTACCTAACTGCAAGTATAAGTGAGACCGTAACCTCAACAAGTGATTGTGATGGTGATGGTGTGCCGAATAACGTAGAAGCAACGGATGGAACCGACGGACAAGACCCTTGTTCTTTCGTACTGGCAAGTGCAAGTGTAGCACCAAGTGCTGCCTGGAACGCTGCTGACTGTGATGGCGATGGGGTAACCAACGGTCAGGAAGTTACTGACACGGAACGGACATTGGATGATTGCACAATTTGACGGAACGAATCCATTGGATGATTGTTCTTACCTAACTGCAAGTATAAGTGAGACCGTAACCTCAACAAGTGATTGTGATGGTGATGGTGTGCCGAATAACGTAGAAGCAACGGATGGAACCGACGGACAAGACCCTTGTTCTTTCGTACTGGCAAGTGCAAGTGTAGCACCAAGTGCTGCCTGGAACGCTGCTGATTGTGATGGCGATGGGGTAACCAACGGTCAGGAAGTTACTGACGGAACGGATCCATTGGATGATTGTTCTTACCTAACTGCAAGTATAAGTGAGACCGTAACCTCAACAAGTGATTGTGATGGTGATGGTGTGCCGAATAACGTAGAAGCAACGGATGGAACCGACGGACAAGACCCTTGTTCTTTCGTACTGGCAAGTGCAAGTGTAGCACCAAATGCTGCCCGAACGCTGCTGACTGTGATGGCGATGGGGTAACCAATGGTCAGGAAGTTACTGACGGAACGGATCCATTGGATGATTGTTCTTACCTAACTGCAAGTATAAGTGAGACCGTAACCTCAACAAGTGATTGTGATGGTGATGGTGTACCGAATAACGTAGAAGCAACGGATGGAACCGACGGACAAGACCCTTGTTCTTTCGTACTGGCAAGTGCAAGTGTAGCACCAAGTGCTGCCTGGAACGCTGCTGATTGTGATGGTGATGGGGTAACCAACGGTCAGGAAGTTACTGACGGAACGGATCCATTGGATGATTGTTCTTACCTAACTGCAAGTATAAGTGAGACCGTAACCTCAACAAGTGATTGTGATGGTGATGGTGTGCCGAATAACGTAGAAGCAACGGATGGAACCGACGGACAAGACCCTTGTTCTTTCGTACTGGCAAGTGCAAGTGTAGCACCAAGTGCTGCCTGGAACGCTGCTGATTGTGATGGCGATGGGGTAACCAACGGTCAGGAAGTTACTGACGGAACGGATCCATTGGATGATTGTTCTTACCTAACTGCAAGTATAAGTGAGACCGTAACCTCAACAAGTGATTGTGATGGTGATGGTGTGCCGAATAACGTAGAAGCAACGGATGGAACCGACGGACAAGACCCTTGTTCTTTCGTACTGGCAAGTGCAAGTGTAGCACCAAAGTGCTGCCTGGAACGCTGCTGACTGTGATGGCGATGGGGTAACCAACGGTCAGGAAGTTACTGACGGAACGGATCCATTGGATGAGTGTAGTTTGGTCGTTACCAATCAAGACGCAACAGCAAGTGCTGGCTGGTTATCCTTAGACTGTGACGGTGATGGAATAAGTAATGGTCAGGAGATAATTGATGGCACAGATCCTTTAGACGATTGTGATGCTTTAGGTGGTACGCCACTTGGAACAAGTGATTGTGATCAAGATGGATTGACTAATGATGAAGAGCTTACTTTAGGAACAGACCCTAATGATCCTGATTCTGATGGCGACGGTATTTTTGATGGGCAAGAATTTATAGATAATACAAACCCATTAGATGATTGTGATTCAATTGGAGGAACGCCACTTAGTTCGAGCGATTGCGACCAAGATGGCTTAACCAATCAGGAGGAAGCTGATTTAGGCACCGACCCCAAAAACGAAGACACCGATGGTGACGGAATTTCCGATGGTCAGGAAATAATTGATGGTACGAATCCGTTAGAGCCTTGTAGTGCAATCGGCGGTACCCCACCAGCAGGTGTTGTGTGTGATATTGAGATCGAAAGCGATCTTATCGGTCCGGGAATCAATGATGGTGTGTTTAAGATTAATAATATAGAATCTTACCCTGATAACACGGTCAAGGTATACAACCGTTGGGGCATATTGGTCTTCGAGACGCAAGGTTATGACAATGCGAGCAGGGCGTTCCGAGGAATCTCAAATGGTAGAGTAACCATTCAACAGAATAAGGAGCTACCAGTAGGTATCTACTTCTATATCATCGAGTATAGTAACGATCAAGAAGGTAGAACTAAGAATGGCTACTTATACATTAACCGATAAGCATTAACCAATCCCCCAATACAATTAAAGACATGAAAAATATAAGAATAACAGTATTGTTGCTAATGGCCTCTTTCGGAGGCCTAATGGCCCAGCAAGATGCGCAGTACACGCAATATATGTATAATACAGTTTCGGTAAATCCGGCTTACGCTGGTTCGAGGGGTGTTTTAAGCATCACTGGTTTACATCGCTCGCAATGGGTAGGTTTAGATGGTGCACCAACGACTCAGACTTTAAATGTGCATTCACCAGTTTCAAGAAGAGTAGGTCTTGGTCTGTCGATTGTTAATGATGAGATTGGTAATGGCACGAATCAAGATACGTATTTTGATGCAGCTTTTTCTTATACGATACCAACTTCAGATACGGGTAAGTTATCCTTTGGTTTAAAAGCTGGAGGGCACTTGCTGAATATTGATTTTAATCAGTTGCAGAATTATAGTAATGAAGCAGGTACTTTTGGCTTGTCTAATATTGACAAGAAGTTCTCTCCTAATTTCGGAGCAGGAGTTTATTATCATACGGAGAAGTTCTATGCGGGCTTATCTGTTCCTAATTTTTTAGAGACAGAGCACTTCGATACTTCAGGAACAAGTAGTTCATTGGCCCAAGAGCGCTTGAATATTTATTTGATTACGGGTTACGTGTTTGATTTGAACCCGAATTTAAAGTTTAAGCCTGCTGGGTTGTTAAAAGCAGTAAGTGGAGCACCACTTCAAATAGATCTATCAGCGAATTTTATGTTACGGGAGAAAGTCACCTTAGGAGTAGCCTATAGATGGGATGCAGCCCTAAGCGCACTTGTTGGCTTTCAGATTTCAGATCAATTTATGTTAGGCTTAGCGTATGATAAGGAAACCACGGAATTGGGTAATACCTCCTTTAACGATGGATCTTTCGAATTTATGTTACGTTATGAATTCAAATCAAGATATAAAAATATAATAGCACCAAGATTCTTTTAAAACCTAACCATAATGAATAGTATTTATAAAACCATAATAACCATTTCTTGTGCGAGTATCACTTTCTGCGCTGCTGCCCAAGAAAAAGAGATGACAAAGGCCAGCGACCGATTTAATCAATTCGAATACGCAGATGCCATTAGTTCGTACGAAGAACTTGTAAAGAAGGGTTTCACAGAAGATGAAATCTACAAAAATCTGGCACAAGCGAATTATAAGAATGCCGATTATTCGACTGCAGCGGGTTGGTATGAGAAATTATATCAATTGCAAGGCGATCAAATGAACTCAGATGATTTGTATCATTATGCGCAAAGTTTAAAATCATTAGAGCGGTATGCGGAGTCAGACGCTTTAGTTGAAAAGCTGAAAGAAGATGGTCGTTTAACACGTATATAAAAAATAGCGATTTTAGTGCTTAAACAAAAGATAAATAATAAAAATAAAGGTCAGTTATAAACCGAAAAGTTAGTGCTAGAAATCCGCTACTTTTCATATGTGTGCCGAGAAAGCAATGAACGGCTGATATATTTCATTGCGAACTGTTTATAAGATGGTGGAACCGACCCACTGATGTTGTCTTGCAGGAGAGAGCATCAAACCCCCATAAGGTGCTTTGGTAAAGAGCCAAGGTATTGAGCGTTATGGAAAAGGCTGCGTCAAGAGCGTGGTCAGGTATGAATAATGGAGATGAATGCAAATGAACCTCTGATGAAGTGTCGAGAAAGTGCAACCTTCTGTCAAAAGTGTTTGAAGTATGACAAACATTACAAGTCCGGCGGTCATCTGCTTATTGGCTGGGCGGCAGGCGTCATTTAGGAGGCATGACCATTATTCGGGCTTATTTACGGAACTCGGGAACCTGTACTAAGATGCAAAGTGAAATGCACAATAGCGCAAACTAGAGGCAGAATAGCAATGCTTGGTATAGGGGCGGACTAATCCGTAGTAGTAATGAAAGTTTTGTAATGAAACTGGAGCGAAGGGATTAGCTAATTTAACGTACAATTTGCCAACTTGAAAGAGGATGAGCTATCTTTGAAAGTTAAGTTAGAAGAGCCGTATGATGGGAGACTATCACGTACGGTTCTGTGAGAGGCTCGGGGTGAAATTCCCCTTGTCTACTCGACACAAGACCGTTAGCTACCATATAAACAAATAACTGAATGACAACAAAGAACAAGCTTCATTTTTTATTAATAACCCTAATATTTGGAGTTATTTCCTGCAAAGAAATCAAACAAGAGAAATCTAAAGAAACAGAATTATCTGAAGAAATCTTGCCAAAAGAAGATAACATATTCTCTACTCTGATTTCTAAAAATGGAACAATTGTCTTTCAAGAATATTATAATGGAAAAACGAATGATAGTCTTTGTGATGTTCAATCTTTGACAAAGGGAATTATTAGCATTCTTATTGGTATAGCAATTGACAAAGAATACATTAAGAGCGTAGATGAACCCATAGAAAAGTATTTCCCGAACGAGTTTAAAAATTTAGCGGACAATAAAAAGAAAGCTATTACAATTAGGCACATCTTAAATCAAACATCTGGTCTATCTTGGAAAGGGTATTTAGAACACGAGGATTGGCTGAATAGCGAAGACCCTGTTTCTTTTGTTCTAAAAAAGGATTTGGAAAATGAACCTGGCGAAAATTATAATTACAATTCTGGAGCTACACATTTATTATCAGTAATTATAAGTAAAACCACAGGAAAGACAACTTTGGAATTTGCAAATGAAGTTCTATTCCAACCCTTGAATACAAACCTAGTGGATTGGCAAAAAAGGAATAAAGGGTATTATGATGGTAGCGGACTTGGTCTTAAAATGAAACCAATTGATTTAATGAAAATAGGTCAACTATTAGAAAAAAATGGTGTTTGGAATGGAGAGCAAATAGTATCAGAGAAATGGATTCAAAAATTATTTGATGAAAATGAAAAATCTAAAACAGAATGGGGTTTACAAAATTCCAAGCATGGGTTTTGTTGGTACAAATCTGAATTTAGAGGAAATAAAGTTGATTACGGAATGGGTTATGGCGGACAATTTATAATTATGATTCCAAATAAAGAACTGATTATTGTTACAACCCACAATCACGATACACCAAATGGAATTGAACAACAGATTGAATTCTTGAAAGGAAAATTACCAAAACTGATAGAAAAATACGGTAGCTAATAACAATGTATAAAAAACATAGGGCGTTTGTGCTTGCCGAAAGGTCTGTGAGTATTTACAAAGTCCGCTAAATATAAAATATGGCATTTATAAAAGAAAAGATAAAAGCAAAATATTTATATTTAGCTAAGTAATAAACCGAAACGTAAGTGCTTATTAACTGCCCTACGATTTCTTATACTGAACGTTAGCCATTATTAAAAAACAAACAATATAAATACATAAACAATTAAAACTAAATAGAAAATTATGAAAAAATTAGTAGCAGAATTTATCGGTACAATGTGGTTAGTATTAGGAGGATGTGGAAGTGCAGTTTTAGCTGCAGGAGTTCCTGATATAGGAATAGGACTTGTAGGAGTATCTCTTGCTTTTGGACTTACAGTATTGACAGGAGCCTATGCTTTAGGACACATTTCTGGAGGTCATTTTAACCCGGCAGTATCTGTAGGATTATGGATTGGTGGAAGATTTGACAAGAAAGATTTACTGCCTTACATTGGTTCTCAAGTATTAGGAGGAGCTTTGGGGGCGGCTATTTTATACTTAATAATTAGTAGCTCAGCCGATTTTTCTGGAGTTGGGTCAGCACCTGGTGCTTTTGCAACAAACTTTTATGATGCCAATGTATATGGAGTAAACTTTGGTGTGATAGGAGCACTAGTAACAGAAACCGTTATGACATTTATGTTCTTAATCGTAATTCTTGGTGCAACTCACAAGAATGCTTCTCCAGGTTTTGGAGGAATGGCAATTGGTTTAGCTTTAACATTAATTCACCTGATTAGTATTCCTGTAACTAATACATCTGTAAACCCAGCAAGAAGTACAGCAGTCGCGATTTTTGCTGAAGCACATGCAATGGGTCAATTATGGTTGTTTTGGGTTGCTCCAATTGTGGGTGCAGCTTTGGCAGGATTAGTTTACAAATTCATTTCATCAGAAAAAAAATAATTAAAACAATGGCTAATAACTAAGCATATGGCGCGCCGATAGGCTAGCGCTATATGACTTGTTGACTGATCCGGGGTTTGTAAATAAGGGGTAATTCGTGAAGTTTGTCTAGACCTTGGCAAGGAAGCAGGTCATTGTTATATGGTGCTACAGTTTTCTTTTTTGCAGAAAACCACATAATGAAGAAATTTTTGCTGTAAAACCCATACTCCTTTTGAGTATTTGCGTGGTTTTACCTGTTTTTCCTTCGTTTTGGGCAGTAGTATGCTAGGGCACTTTTCAGCACCATTCTTACACATTGAATTTCAATAGTTTACGTTTTATGGTCTTTTGGTAATCCTGTGGTGGGCCACGGCTATCAAAGGTTAAAAGGGTGATTAATTCCCCTTTTTTACAGCTAGGGCAAATCCTGTGCAGCGATTTCTCTGGTCTTACAAGTGTTTCAATATGTAATAAATCCTTATCCGCTACTTGCAGTTGTAAGAGCGTTAGTTTCTCCTTTTTCCAACTACTACTCAAAAACCCATAATGGCGTATTCGGGTAAATCCTTTAGGGAGTATATGGAGTTGAAAACGCCGTATAAATTCCTTGTTCGTGAGGGTCATTGTTGTTTTTTGGCCACCTTTACGATAGTCTTTTAAGCTAAAAGTTACTTCGCTTTTTTCATTATTGATATTCAATATTCGGTGGTTGCTAATCGCTATTTTATGCGTGTACCTACCCAAATATTCAATGACATGTTCCGGCCTTCAAAAAGGAGGCTTGGCATAGACCACCCACTCGTTTTTGAATAGTGTATCATATAAGGATTGCGGTAATTCTGGTAATGCCTTGCGTAATTTTGCCACAAAAAGTCCTCGGTATTTTTTGCTTATTGCTTTTACCGAAAACAGAAAATTATCCTTCCCTTTTCCCTTTTTCCAAAACCCAGCTTTTGAGACCCCTCCCTTGGGTACTATGCAATGTAAATGTGGGTGCAATTGTAAATTCTGTCCCCAGGTGTGCAAGACAGCTATCATACCCAATTTTGCGCCCAGATGCTTGGGATTGTTCCCAAAGGCAGTGAGTGTTTCCCAAACGGTATCAAACAAAATCTTATACAATACCTGAGGGTTGCGCAGTGCCACAGGATTAAGACTGTCTGGTAATGTGAAGACTACATGAAAATAGGGCACAGCAAGAAGCTCTTGCGATCTGGCTGCTATCCACTCTTGCTGCTTATGACCTTGGCAGGTAGGACAATGCCTGTTGCGACAAGAATTAAATTGTAAATGCAGCTTGTTACACTCCATACACCAGTCTAAATGTCCGCCAAGGGCTTTAGTACGACATTTACGTATGGCGTGCAGCCCTCGCGCGTTCCAACTATTATGAGTAATATCCTGCAGATGGTCTACTTCTAAATTCAGCACATCTGCCACCTTATATGTAGGATGCACTAGGGTGTAAATAAAGTATCTAGTGGACTAAACTTCATAGAGCTACCCATATTGGACACCTGTAAATACACAATGGTAGTTTCAATATGAGCGTGGCCTAGCAGTTCCTTTAGACTCATGATATTCATCCCATCTTCCAGTAAGTGGGTCGCATAGGAATGGCGAAGGGTATGTGCGGTAAATTTCTTTTGGGTGTTTACTTTAGAGCGGCATTCCTTGATAACCCATTGGATGCCCCTTGTGGTAAGAGGGCCTGCCTCCCCGTCTTTGGTAACCTGACTATTGAAAACATATTTTACGGGGTTTTCTGTCCTGAAATACGTTTTCAGGCCACGGGCAAGGTGGGGACTCAAGGGAAGATAACGGTCTACCTTTCCTTTTTGTTTTTTCACAAACACAGTCTTTCTATCAAAATCTATATCTGCTTGTAAGAGATTACAGAGTTCATAGCTGCGCAGACCACAGCCGTAGAGCATCGCTAATATCAAACGATGTTTTAAGTATTTGGGAGCCTTTAATAATTCACGAACCTCTTTTTTGTTAAGTACCAAAGGAAGGTCTTTCTGTCTTTTTATCTGTGGAAGTCTGATGCGTTTTTTATCCATCCCCATAACCTTATAGGCAGCACGAAGCCCATAGATGGTATGTTTAAAAAAGCTCTCCGAAGGGGTCTTGTGCAGGTTCTGGCAATGGTAGAGATAGTCGTTTATTTGCTCCTCATTAAGGGCCTCTGGACTACATTTGTAATAAATGGCCAGGTGTGCAAGACAGCGCAGGTAGTTGCGCAGTGTACTGATAGCTTTACCATTAATGGCAAAACTCTTTTCTAAAGTAAGGGCTAGTTCTTTAAATCTGGGGACTTCTGATAAGGCGACCTCTAAAATCGTCTTTGACTTTTTTTAAATACATCATGCTAAGATTTTAATGAACTCATTAAGATAATGTATTTTTATAATCAAACTAAAAGCTTCCGAGGCACGAGGATTAGTTCAACAGTGTATAAAAAACATAGGGCATTTGTGGCTTAATCGAAAGGTCTGTGTTTATTTACAAAGTCCGCTAAATATAAATATTTGGCATTTAGAACAAAAAGATAAAAGCAAAATATTTATATTTAGCTAAGTAATAAACCGAAACGAAAGTGCTTATCACCTGCCCTACGTTTCTTAGTGTGCCAAGAAGCAGTCATGGTAATAAACTGTGCTGCATGCTGTAATTAAGATGATGGTAGATCCATCAGAGTCGTTGTATAGGCGATGGCTCTAAACCACCTAAAGGTGCTTTGGTTAACAGCCTTGGTACTGAGCGTTTAGGAGAATCCAACCCACGAGGTTGGCAGGTATGAATAAAGGAGTTGAACGAAAGTGAACCACTGAAGAGGTGTCGAGAAGTAGGTACATCCAGTCAAAAGCTACGAAGTATGATACGGAGTTAAAACTAGTGTTTGAAAGAACATTAATCACAGGGGTAACCTATTTATTTTCTGTGGGGCTGGCGTCATTCAGGTGGCAAGAACTTTATTCGGGCTTAGTTATGGAACTTGGGAAGCTGCATATACGTGCTAAGGGAAATACACAATAGGCACAACCTAGAGGTAGAATACCAAAAGTATATGTAGTGGCGGACTCATTCGTAGTAGTGATGAAGTTTCTGTAATGGAAATGGAGCAAAGGGATGAGCTGGTTTAATACACAACCTGCCAACTTGAAAGAGGATGAGCTATCTTTGTGTATCAAGTCAGAAGAGCCGTATGATGGGAGACTATCACGTACGGTTCTGTGAGAGGCTTGGGGTGAAATTCCCCTTGTCTACTCGACTACTGAACGTTAGCATTAATGATGAAAAAAAATATTCTCTACTTATTGATTTTAACTTTAGTTTCATCTTGTTCGAATAATCAAAATAGCGGAATAGATTGTTCCCTTATTGATTGTTTTGGCGGGGACGATGTTAAGTTGACTTTTTTTGAAAACGGCGAGAACATTTTTGAAATTGAACCCAATACAGAAATTGAAATAATCCAGAATAACGAAAATGCCGATTATAGCATCAATACTTTTAGCAACGAAGTAATCATCTACTTGTACGAGAACGACCCAATTACAATAAGAATAAATAATCAAGAATTCAATATGGAAATTTCATCAACTTTCATTGAGCGTGAATGCTGCAGCGGAATTGAAGTTGATAATCTAACAATAAATGATTTAATCTTATGTGAAGATGACGATTGTGATGAAGTGATACAGATTAACGTAGATTGATTAAGCTAAAAGAAGATGGAATATACTCAAACGCAATGGTTGCGCAGATGGACTTCTTAGCTAGTTTATGAATACAACCAATCTGAACGCAAGCAAAACGTGCCAAGCAGAACGAAAATCACTAATGCTAACAATGGTAACCGTTGCACAAGTCATTAATTCCTAAAAGAAACGGATTTATACAAGCCTCTTTACGGGGCTTTTTTTTGTTCGCTCAGAAAGGGAAAGCTAATTTTGGACGGTTTAAAGAAGGACCGAACAGCAATTTAATGGCACTTTTGACAAGTGTTGCAAAAGCGGGTGTTCCTACCCCACTTTCCACAAGTTTTTGGTCGAATTTCAGGTACTTTTTCAGATTATAGGCAATGGCCGATAGGTGCATTACCTTGTTCGCCTGTTTGATCCCGATGGTATTTATCTTGCGCATGCCCATGAACTGGGTCAAGGTGCCAAATACCGGTTCTACCGTGCTCTGGCGTTTGCCCTTCATATACCTGCCTTGTTTACTGTTGACCCTGACTATGTTTCTCTGATACTCAGCTCTATAATACGTGACACTGAACTTCTTCTCTTGTGCGCTTTTACCTAGGCAACCGCTACGCATTGGGCAATCGATACAAACCTGTTTTCTAGCACGATACTCTTTCTTCTTGGTCTTAGTGCGGTAATCTAAAAATTCCTTGGTAAAGGGAATAACCTTGCCCTTTGGGCATATATAATGATCTGCTGTTTCATTATAAATGAAGTCTGTTGGCCCGCCTTTGTAAGTACCGTGGGGAGGAATGAAACTCTTTAACCCCTGGTTTTCTAAAAATGCATAATTCTCCCCGCTACTATAGCCCGTATCGGCTACGCAGTTTTCAAAAACGAAGCCTTGTTGCCATAGCCGCCTCTGTAAGCGTTGTACTATATCCTGTAATTGCTGGTTGTCCTTGCCATCGGCATGGTACGCTCTAATATCCGTTATCACATGATGTGCCGTATCTACACTCAACTGGCTAAGGTAGTTCAGCTTTCTTGCCTTGCCCGGCTTTACGCTTATCCTGGCATCGGGGTCGGTAGGGCTGTAATGTGTTTTGTTACTGGTATACTTGGCTCCCTTGTTGCCGGCACCAGGCCTTTGGTCCTGGTCCTTCGCCCACTTCTTGTTGCGTCCTTTTATCGCGGAGAGCTCATTATCGTTGGCGGTAACACTTCGTTGTCCTTTATCCGACCTGTCGCCTTTACTCTTACGGTGGGGCACTTCTCTATCCATCGAACTAAGGGCACGTACCTTTCTAAGGTGCTCGTCAAGTTCATCTTCCGGCACCTTGAGCTCCAAGGTATCCATAGAAGCGTTCGCTTTCACGGGCGCACTGTCGATCGCCTGGGTATGACCCGCGACCATCCCCTTCTCGACACACATGGCAAGGACTTTGGTGAACACTTCCTCGAATACCGACTCCGGGTAAAGTTGGCGGGTACGGCTTATGGTAGAATGCCATGGCAGCTCCTCGTCGATATCGTAGCCTATGAAATATAGAATATCCAAGCGCATGGAACAATGGTCGATAAGCTTACGGTCGCTGATGATGTTCTCCAAGTAGCCTACCAGACATAACTTGAAGAACACTACGGGGTCGATGCTCTTCTGGTCGCTCTCACCATAATAGGGACGGGTAAGCATATAAAGAAATTCCAAATCCAGGACGCCTTTCAAACGCCTGTAAAAATTGTTCTTGGGGATGCGTTCGCTCAGTTGAAATTGTGCAAAAAGCTTTTCCTGGTACTCCTTTTTTCCCTGCATACCTAAAGTTACGATCGTTCTCCCTATTGGCAATGATCACAACCCGATTTTTTCCTAACTTGTGCAACAGGCACAATGGCTATAATTAATACGGGTTTTGGTGCTTAATCCAAAGTTCTGTAATTATAACCAAGTCCGCCAAATCTTTTTGATTTGGCTTTAAAATGAAAAGGTAAAACAAAATAAAAAGTTTTGGCTAAGTGCTTAATCGGAAATTCAGTAATTATAATTCCCGTACTAACCATAGTGTGCCGAGCAAGCAACGAGCGGCAAATTACTCGTTGTGAACTGTAATTAAGATGGTGGAACCGACCCACCAATGTCGTCTTATAGGAGAAGGCGTTAAACCACCTAAAGGTGCTGTTGTTAAGATCAATGGTATTGAGCGTTTAGGAAACGGCTAGTCAAGAACTGGTCAGGTATTGATAAAAGAGATGAACGAAAGTGAACCCCTTTTGAGGTGTCGAGAAGTAGGTACACCCTGTCAAAAGCTACGAAGTATGATACGGAGTTAAAGAGTATAGCGATTACCTATTTATTGGCTATACGGCAGGCGTCATTCAGGGGGCATGAATTTTATCCAGGCTTAGTTACGGAACTCGGGAACCTGACTATAAATGCTAAGGGAAATACACAATAGGATCAACCTAGAGGTAGAATACCAAAGTTATTTTCAGGGACGGACCAACCCGTAGTAGCGTTGAAGTTTCTGTAATGGGAATGGAGCAAAGGGGTTAGGTTATACAGTTGCATTACATTTAACAACTCACTATTCGAGGATGACTTTATGCGATGAAACAAAATCAATACCTATAAGCAAAGCCATGATATGGCAAGCTTACAAGAGAGTGCGAGCCAACAAAGGAAGCGCGGGTATAGACTTGGTCAGTATCGAACAATTTGATACCGACCTGTCCGGAAACCTGTATAAGCTTTGGAACCGTATGGCATCGGGAAGCTATTTCCCCCCTCCGGTCAAAGAAGTGGAGATCCCCAAAAAGGACGGGAAAGTCCGAAAACTGGGAATACCTACTGTAGGTGACCGAATTGGACAAATGGTGGTCAAGAGGTTTTTAGAACCTCGTTTAGAGAAAGAATTTCAGTCAAAATTCATTTGGTTACAGACCTAAAAAGAGTGCGCATCAAGCACTTGAACAGGTCAGGAAAAACTGCTGGAAAACAGACTGGGTAATCGATCTGGACATTAAAGGTTTCTTTGATAACATCAATCATGACAAACTGATGCTTGCTATAGAGAGACATGTACCCGAAAGATGGGTCAAATTCTATATAGCACGTTGGCTGGCATGCCCAGTAATGACCAAATCTGGAAAACTGCTCGTAAAACAAGGAAAAGGAACTCCGCAGGGTGGTGTTATAAGCCCCTTATTGTCGAATCTCTTTCTACATTACGGTTTTGACAGATGGTTAGAACAGACTGACAGAACAGTAAGTTACACACGTTATGCCGACGATGTTATCGTAAACTGTAAAAGTCAAAAACATGCTGAACGAACACTAAAGGCTATCCAAAACAGAATGCACCGAATAGGTTTGGAGTTACATCCAGAAAAGACCAAAATTGTGTACTGTAAGGACTATCGTAGAAAAGGAAAATACCACAACGTTAAATTTGATTTTCTAGGCTATTCTTTTCAACCTAGAACTTCCAAATCTAAAAAGCGAAGTGGGCTATTTCTAGGCTTCGATTGTAGCATTAGTATAAGTTCGAGAAAACGTATTGCAGCTAAGTTAGCAGAACTTAAAGTGCATAGAATGACCTCTAATAGTATCGTAGGTATTGCCAAAATCCTCAATCCCATGATTAGGGGATGGATCAATTACTACGCGAAATTCAGGAAGTCTATGCTACACGGAGTCTTCAAACTATTAAACAATCGTTTAGTGAAATGGGCAAGAAAAAGGTATAAACGTTATAAGACTAGTATAAAACTTGCATACAAATGGTTCTTTAGAATTCAGGAACAGTTTCCTAATCTATTTTACCATTGGAAAATGGGATATACAAAGTGAAAACGTTAATTTAGATTTGTATAACAAGAGCCGTATGATGGGAGACTATCACGTACGGTTCTGTGAGAGGCTTGGGGTGAAATTCCCCTTGTCTACTCGACGCCGCGACGTTGTGCCACATTTGACAAAAAACCGCATCGTCCTGAAATAGGCTGACTTATTTTGTGTTTAATTTAACTTGAACTATAGATTTAATTAACTTTTTTTTCATCAAATTATTATACGTTTGACTTCAATATCCATCTCAATTTATGAAAAAAATCAAATTCACTATAATTGCAACTCTTCTAATTTTTGGAATTAACTATGGACAAACAACCTATCACGCTGGATTTAAAACAATAGAATTAGTAGATTCATCAAGAGTTTACAAACCAAATACGACCGAAACCGACAAACTTCATTACCGACCACTCGACTTGGATATTTGGTATCCTTCAAATGAGAAATCAAATACACAATTACGCTTTGAGGATTTATTCAGACTGCACGAAGAAAGAGCTAATAAATATCAAAATGAGAATGATTACACAGGATATTCAGACGAATTAATACTTTATTTAGCTTCTAGTTTTGGAGTAGAAGCTAAAGATGGTCAGCGTTTATTAAAAGTTAAGACTAGTAGCTTTGAAAAAATAGAACCTGCCAATGGGAAATTTCCTTTAGTGATATACATGGCAGGCTATAATGGTATGGGTTGGGAAAACTTTCGTTTATTAGAACGCTTAGCCGAAAATGGATTTATAGTGGTATCTATTTCCTCAATAGGCATCTATCCTGGCGATATGACCAATGGTTTAGCCAATACTATGGAACAGGTCTATGACGCAGAATTTGCTCTAAAAACATTAAACGCTGAAAATGAACTTAATATTGATTTCAATAACATTGGACTTCTTGGATTAAGTTGGGGAAGCATGAGTGGCGTTATTATGCTAGATAATCATCCTGAATTTAAAGCCATGGTCTCTTTAGATGGTTCTGATACTTTTTATTACGGAGATACAGATGAGGATGATGATTTTCTCACGAAAATATATGATGCAAATGTTATAAATCCTGAAAAGATAACTGCATCTTTTTTCCATATCGAAGCAGGAGATAGACTAGATGAATTCATCCCAACTGGAGAATATCATTACTTTAAAAAGGTTAATTCCTCAAAACGATACCTTCGCTTTCTGAATAGTAAACATGCAGATTTTGGTAGTATTGCTTGGGCACTAAAAACTAACGAAGAACAAATTAAAATCTCTAACGAAATAATGGAAAGTACAGTGTTATTTTATAAAAAGCACTTAAAACAAGTAAATGGATTTGATACGTTTTATAAGCAACTTTTGGAAAATAAAGATATAACTGATGAGCCTTATAAATACAGTACTGAAAAACCTAAAGAACTTATTGTTTCTGGCATAGTTCAGGACTCAAAAACGAAAGAACAGCTCGACTATGTAAATATTGGAATATTAAATAAAGGAGTTGGTACTGTTAGCAATAAGAATGGTTTATTTGAATTTAAAATATCTGAATCAAACATAAATGACACAATTAGAATTTCAATGATTGGATATAAGGCAAAAACTTTCACGGTTAAAAACCTTTTAAACAAGAAAGATGAAATTCTTATAAATTTAGATGAGGAAATATCTGAATTAAACGAAGTTGTAGTAACTGCTAAAAATTGGAAAAGAAAAGTTTTAGGTAATAAAACAAAATCAACCTTTATTGGTCATGTTTTTTATTATGAACAATTAGGGAAGGAAATGGGTATACGAATGAACTCAGGACGAAACCCAATAATTGTTGAGTCTTTTAATTTCCATATCTCATACAATAGGTTTAGTGCAAAAGCGATATTTAGATTAAATATGTACAGAATAGAAAATGGTAAACCTACTGAAAATATCATAAAAAAGAATATTTTAATATCTGTTGAACCTAAACAAACTGGTATGATTTCAACTGATTTACGAGATTATGATATTGTACTTTCAGAAGATGTTATAGCAACACTAGAATGGATTGATAGTGAGGGCGAAGTAAAACCAACAGAAGCATTGATAATTTCTGTAGGATTATTAACAGGAGGAACTTACGAACGTAGTTCAAAAGAAGCAAAAATGAAAAAGGTACTTAAAGGTATGGGGCTTGGTTTTACAATGGATGTTAAATATTAAAAAACGTGGCACAACGACGTGTATAATTAATTGCTAGGTCACTGCCGACTTACGAAAATTCCGCTGGAATTTTCTATCTGTTATTTATTTGCTAAATTAGGTGCTTAACCACGCAACTAACCATACGTGTGCCGAGAAAGCAATGAACGGCTGATATATTTCATTGCGAACTGTTTATAAGATGGTGGAACCGACCCACTGATGTTGTCTTGCAGGAGAGAGCATCAAACCCCCATAAGGTGCTTTGGTAAAGAGCCAAGGTATTGAGCGTTATGGAAAAGGCTGCGTCAAGAGCGTGGTCAGGTATGAATAATGGAGATGAATGCAAATGAACCTCTGATGAAGTGTCGAGAAAGTGCAACCTTCTGTCAAAAGTGTTTGAAGTATGACAAACATTACAAGTCCGGCGGTCATCTGCTTATTGGCTGGGCGGCAGGCGTCATTTAGGAGGCATGACCATTATTCGGGCTTATTTACGGAACTCGGGAACCTGTGTCAAGATGTGAAGCGAAATGTACAATAGCGCAAACTAGAGGCAGAATAGCAATGCTTGGTATAGGGGCGGACTAATCCGTAGTAGTAATGAAAGTTTTGTAATGAAACTGGAGCGAAGGGATTAGCTAATTTAACGTACAATTTGCCAACTTGAAAGAGGATGAGCTATCTTTGAAAGTTAAGTTAGAAGAGCCGTATGATGGGAGACTATCACGTACGGTTCTGTGAGAGGCTCGGGGTGAAATTCCCCTTGTCTACTCGACACAATCACGTTATGTGCAAGCGGTAGAAAATCCTTCAGGAATAACATCAACCTTCTTCTCTGAACTTCACTAAAAGTTTGAGCTGAATTCTTGACTGAAAATAATTTCTTCAAAAAAGTGTGATTTTGAGAACCATTGTGCGAATAATTAAGAAAAGACGAATACTTCTTAATAAAATCTAACTAAAATGGAACACAAAAACATCAGATTAATTATCGTTGTCGTTACAGCTTTTACAATACTCGCAACAGGTTGTAGCATTTCAATAACGAGAAATTATTATAGTGCAGAACCAAAAGCCCCAATAAAGACAGACAGTACAACCTATGTATTAAAATTAGGTTCTCAAACGCACAAACCGAATGATGGACAAAAATAGAACAGCCAATTTTCTTGTTATTGTTGAGAACAATAAAGGTATTCTATTTAAAGTGGCAAACTCATATTGTCGGAACAATGAAGACAGAAAAGACCTCGTTCAAGAAATTATTTTGCAATTGTGGAAATCATTTGACAGCTACAACGAAAAATTTAAATGTTCAACATGGATATACCGAATTTCCTTGAATGTAGCTATTTCGTTCTACAGGAAAGAAAGCAGTAGAAAACGGATTTCAAACCCGATTACAACAGATATTTTCGATTTTTCCGACAAAGAAATATCTGATGAAAAAGAAACCAACTTGGGAATATTGAATCATATAATTTCAGAATTAAATGATTTGAACAAAGCCCTAATGTTGCTATACCTCGAAGAAAAAAGTTACAAGGAAATTTCAGAAATCATCGGAATTACAGAAACCAATGTTGCAACTAAAATTGGCAGAATTAAAAGCATACTAAAAAAGGAATTCAATCAACTTAAAATTCAATAAAATGGAAAATATAGAACTTATAAATATTTGGAAAGAGCAAAATGTCAAAATAGAAAAAACATTGACAATTAATAAATTACTTTTAAAAGAGACTATTGGCAGAAAGGCAGAATCTACTTTAAACGGCTTGGTTAAATTAAAAACGGCAGGAATAGTAGCTTTTGTATTTTATCTTCTCATCTTAGGCTACGCCTTGTTTTATGCTATTTCAAATTATTCTTCGGCAAGTAATTATTTTATTGTTTCAGTTTCAGCAATCGCTTTGATAAATATAAAAGGGTTTGCAGACTATATTAAACATCTTGCTTGGACAAAAAATATAAATTACGATGGTAGCATAATGGAAATTCAGAAGCAATTATCAAAACTTCAACTTTCCATAATTGACCACGCTAAAATTATGTGTTTACAATTTCCCTTTTTTACAACATTTTATTTGAGTGACAATTGGTTTCCACAAAACGTAGGATTACCTTATATTATCTTTCAAATAATCCTAACAGGTAGTTTTGTTTATTTTTCCTTTTGGTTGTATAAAAATCACAAACCCGAAAACTTAAATAAAAAATGGTTTAGAATTTTAATAGCAGGTTCAGGCGGAAAATCCGTTGAAAAAGCCATTGAATTTTACAGAGAAATAGAAGAATTTGAAAAGGAAAATGGTTAAATAAAAAAAGCCAGCACATAACAATGGATCTAAAAAAAACGACACAGTAACAATTAAAATCAAGGATATGAAAAACAAATTGACACATTTTGCGATTCATATTGACGACATCGAAAGAGCAAAGAGTTTTTATGATGGAGTTTTTGATTGGGGTTTCAATTCTTATGGTCAAAACGACTTTTTGCAAATCAAAGCCGACAAGACCGAAAACGGAGAATTAATTGGAGCTTTGCAATCAAGAAAATATTCACCAGTTCCCGAAAAAATTATTGGCTTGGAATGCTCTTTTGGAGTTGAAAATATTGACGATATAATCGAAAAGGTAAAAAACAATGGCGGAAAAATATTAATGCCAAAAACACCTATTCCATATGTTGGTTGGATTGCCAAGTTTTTAGATACAGAAGGAAACTTGATTTGTGGAATGCAATACGACAATTCAGCAAGATGAAAAACTCACGCCCAATTCATCCAGACTTTCAACTCTTTTTGGACTTAAAAGACCAAGAAGTAATAGAGTTGTTTATCGATTTGCGACAATATATTTTGGAGTTATACCCTCACTGTAACGAACTCCTGTATCATACTCACGCATTGACAGCAGTTTTTTCAATCTCTGAAAAGCTATCGGACGCATTTTGTATGTTGCCAATTTATACGAATCACTTCAATTTGGGATTTAATAAAGGAACACTTTTAAAAGACCCTAACCAATTGTTGACTGGAACAGGAAAATTAATAAGACATATTGATGTTAAGAAACGAAATGATTACAGAAACCCCAGAGTGAGTTCATTAATTCAAGAAGCGATTGACTTTGCTATAAATGATATGGACAAACCGACAAAATCTATCGGAAAGACTATATCGAAAATCAAGAAAAAATAAAAGCCAGCACATAACAAAGAACTGAGGTAAAAAACAAACAAATTCTTCCTTAATTTGAGACATTATTATTCCACGCTCATAGATTCAAAAAACAGATTCTTTGAGCTTTTTTTATTCAATCTATCTTCTATTTATCTTGGCAGTATGGAAACGTAAGTTTCATCATATGGTCTACCAGATTTTGCAATAGCAAAAGACTGTTTGAGTAGTTTGTTAGCAACTGCTATCAATGCCAATTTCTTGCTCTTACCCTTGTTCACGATTCGCTCATAAACTTCCTTGCAAGCCTTGTTGTGTTTACACGCATTAAAAGAACATAGAAACAGTAGATTACGAAGCTTTCTATTGCCGACCTTACTTATTCGCGCACGACCTCTTACACTGCTCCCAGACTCTCGTATCGTTGGGGTAATACCAACGTAACTACAAAGCTGTGATGCTGTTTCGAATTTGCTAAAACCATCCGTTACAACTATCAGGAACAAGGCGGTCTTCTGCCCTATACCTGGTATTGACATCAATAAGGTCAATTGTTCTTGTTGATCCTCTTTCACCAATGACAAAATCTTTGATTCGATAGCGGCTACCTCTTTATTGAGCTGTTTCTTGTTACGTATCAAGGAACGATAAACAAACTTTGAGGGTATACCTAAAACTGCTTCACCATGTATCTTGTTCTTGGTTGCCGTTCGTTGCTTTAAATAGGTATCCAATAACCGGAACAACTGTAGACACTCACTCTGGGTATCCGTCAAAGCATTGTAAATAGGAACCTCGTTGATAAGGGCATACTCACATATAGCCTTGGCATCGCTCTTGTCCGTTTTTACCTTGGCAAGTTTCATTTGAATGAACCGCTTTATAGATAATGGGTTTACTACTGAAACTATTACTCCATTTTTGTAAAGAAACTGTGCAAGTCTGTAATGATAATAACCGGTAGCTTCCATAACGACCAATGAACCTTTGGGTAATTCCTTAAGGTATTTCTTGAACCCCGTTTCATCGTTCTTATACTGGTCGTGACCTTTGTTACTACCATGTACATCAAAGACATCTTTACTAATGTCAACTCCAAAAGTTTCTTTATATTTATTCATAAGAAATGTTTTATGAAAGAACCGGCTACTTCTGCTCACAACAACTTGAAAACGAGATCTAAAGTCTCACAGAACTGAACGTGATTTAAGTAGTAAAAGAGAGAGGATTATCAATGTTGTCGAAGTCTGAAGCTTCACCGTATATAGTAACCTTAATTCTCTCTTTTGTTCTTTCTAATTATATAAACAATTTACTGAGAATCAAACTTAAGACGTGTATAAAACATAGCTATTATAGGCTTTCCGAGAGGTTTTTGTATATTTACAAAGTACGCCAAATTTTTTATTTGGTTATATTTAAAAAAGAAAATTAAACATAAAAATAAAAAATTCGGCTCGTGTTAAATCCGAAAAGTTAGCGTTTATTTATACGCTACGTTTCATAGTGTGCCAAGAAGCAGTCATGGTAATAAACTGTGCTGCATGCTGTAATTAAGATGATGGTAGATCCATCAGAGTCGTTGTATAGGCGATGGCTCTAAACCACCTAAAGGTGCTTTGGTTAACAGCCTTGGTACTGAGCGTTTAGGAGAATCCAACCCACGAGGTTGGCAGGTATGAATAAAGGAGTTGAACGAAAGTGAACCACTGAAGAGGTGTCGAGAAGTAGGTACATCCAGTCAAAAGCTACGAAGTATGATACGGAGTTAAAACTAGTGTTTGAAAGAACATTAATCACAGGGGTAACCTATTTATTTTCTGTGGGGCTGGCGTCATTCAGGTGGCAAGAACTTTATTCGGGCTTAGTTATGGAACTTGGGAAGCTGCATATACGTGCTAAGGGAAATACACAATAGGCACAACCTAGAGGTAGAATACCAAAAGTATATGTAGTGGCGGACTCATTCGTAGTAGTGATGAAGTTTCTGTAATGGAAATGGAGCAAAGGGATGAGCTGGTTTAATACACAACCTGCCAACTTGAAAGAGGATGAGCTATCTTTGTGTATCAAGTCAGAAGAGCCGTATGATGGGAGACTATCACGTACGGTTCTGTGAGAGGCTTGGGGTGAAATTCCCCTTGTCTACTCGACCACAAGACCGTTGTATGCAATTGACGAGAAGTATTCAAAAATATAAAAAGGTAAAACGAAATGATTAATAAAAACATTCCTTTCCAATCAATTGATTGGAATAAAATCCCCAAAACTGAACATAAAGGAGAAACTGGAATTGCATATTGGCAAACGACTCAATTTAATGGATTACGGATTCGGATTGTTGAGTATTCTAAAGATTACTTTGCTGATCATTGGTGTGAAAAAGGACATATTGTGCAATGTTTAGAAGGAACTTTTATTAGTGAACTAAAAAATGGAGAAAGAGTAATTTTGACAAAAGGAATGACTTATGTCGTTTCTGATGAATTAAGTTCTCATCGTTCAATTGCGAAAGACGGAGTTAAATTATTAATCATTGATGGAGACTTCTTAAAAAAAAAGGAATAAAATAAAACTGCATACAGTCGAGTAGGTAAAGGGGAATTTCACCCCTAAACCTCTCACAGAACCGTACGTGAACCTCTCGATTCATACGGCTCTTGTTATACAGTCGGTAAAGCCTAAATAGTTTAGACTAGTTTGTACCCCAGTTCCCAATGATAGAACATGTTTGGATATGACTTTGTAATAAACCTAAGCCATCTTACGGCTTTGATCTTGCTTCCTTTGAACCTTTTGTACTTGTTCAATATCCATCTGATCATACGATTGTGCAGGTAATAGAATACGGGCTGCAAGCTCCTCCGACTTATCTTTCCATAATACCAAATCCAACCTCGAATCTTTGGGTTTAGCAGATTTGCTAAATCCTGTATTGCGCGTTGTGTTTTATTATGAAAAGCAAGCTTACGGAGTTCTCCCGTGATTCGAATCTTGGACTTTCGGCTCATTTTACAGTCAAACTGTAGAAAGCTTCCGCCCTTTTTCAATCTGAACCTGATAGGCTGAAAACTGAATCCCAGAAAATCAAACTGTACAGGATACCCTTTGAGATTTCTACCATCTTTCTTGCAGTACACTATTTTGGTCTTTTCAGGATGTGCAGTCAAACCGCATTCCCTCAGACGTGATTTTAGTGCTGCTAGGGTATGAACAGCTTCCTCATGGCTTCTGCAATGAACTATCAAGTCATCAGCATAACGCACCATCTTTAACAATGGGTAGTTTTTCTCTAACCATTTATCTACACAGTAATGCATATAGAGATTAGATAGCAATGGACTGATTACCCCTCCTTGAGGGGTTCCTTTTCCCTTGGACATTTTAAGCGTTCCATCTTCAAGTTTTACTGGTGCTTCCAGCCACCGTCTGATGTAAAGCAACACCCATTTCTCTGAAACATGTCGCTCTAAAGCTTTCATAAGAAGGCTATGGTCTACATTCTCAAAGAATTCTTGTATATCTAAATCTATCACCCAGCTGTATCGTAGTACGTTTAGACGTACAATTTCAATCGCTGTATGTGCACTTCTGTTAGGGCGGTATCCATAAGAGTTTTCTGAAAATATGGATTCCAGCCTTGGCTCGAGATATGCCTTTATCACTTGTTGAGCTATCCTATCGCTCACCGTTGGAATACCCAAAGGGCGGGTCTTCCTCCCTTTGGGTATAGTAACCCGTTTTACTGCTGGTGCAAAATAACTTCCTGAGGCCAGTCTGTTCCATAACTTGTACAGTTCTTTCGAACGTACCCTATCGAAATCTGATAGACTTTGCTGGTCTATACCTGCACTCCCTCCATTACTTTTTACCTTCTTGTAAGATTCCCACACCATCTCTTTGGTAATGGGCACCGACTTTGTTTGTTCTTTAAAAATCATCCTTAATTTTTAAGTTGTTCTTAAATAATAACGGTATAACTAAAGTCCTTCGCTCCACCTCCATTACAGAAGTTTCAACACTACTACAACTTCATCCGCCACCTATATACTCATCAGTAATCAACTTACAGGCATTTCCTGCTTGTGTTTTCCTTTTAGCATAGTATATAAGCTTCCTGTGGTTCCACAATAAAGCCTGAATAGAAGTCATGCCTCCTTTATGACGGTTGCCGTATAGCCAGTAATTAGGTTGCCGCTATACTTATCCCTGATTCCTCGATATAAACCAAGTTTTGACAACGACTGGTCTTTTCGCCACTTCTTCGAAAGGTTCGCTTTCGCTCATCTCTTCTATTCTTACCTGACTATTTTTTATATAGCCTTTTCTTCTATCGCTTCATACATATTTGTTGCCTCAGATGCATCATAAAAGTGGTTTGATGAGTTTTCCTAAAAACCCTCATCGGAGGACCTACCTCCATCTTTATTTTAGCTTACACAGCACACATCGAGTAGACGGCTCCGCCCCTAATTAGGAACGGAGTGCGCCTCTCGCACCACCGTACATACGGGTCTCGTATACGGCGGTTAGTAACCCATCTTTCCAATTGCTCTTTACACCAATCAAAACTATTTCTTACTTTATCAAATGGCTACAAATTTTCTAGGGAATCGGTCACCCAATAACGAAAATTAATGCTCCATCTGGCATTTCAGAAAGGATTACTTTCAGTCCTTCCTCACTTGTGAGACCTATGCAGATATGCTGCAACTCGTTTCTCGTGAGTACTATGACTTCTGCTGACTTCTCTACATAACCAAACTCGTGGTTGTAGAGACCTCCCCAGGTAAGAACATCTTCTTTCTCTCGATCCCTGCCGTATCTACATAACTACCATTTTTGTACTCTTTAGGGCGTAACAATGATGTGGTTGCTTACCCAATTAATTATGCCTCATATACGGTTTCTGTTCGTCAGTACCGAGTTTTGTAGTCCTGCTTCCTTCAGTCCTAGTCTCACAACTAGCAACCTTTCAGCTTACTAATGGTTCAGGGCGTTACCCCTGCCCATAAGGGACTTGCACCCTCTAGATTAATTATTTACCTTTCAGTAAATCAAAAGATGCCCATGCTGGGTACACACAATGTATAAAAATAATAGCGGTTTAATCGCTAAAACGAAAGTAAGTAAATATAAAAAAGGTCTGTGTTTAACCGAAAAGTTAGCGTTTCAAAATCCGCTACTATTCTTATGTGTGCCGAGAGTAACGAACGGCTGAAAATCGTTACGCAACTGTTTATAAGATGGTGGAACCGACCCACCGATGTTGTCCTGCAGGGGAGAGCATCAAACCACCATAAGGTGCTTTGGTAAAGAGCCAAGGTATTGAGCGTTATGGAAAAGGCTATGCCAAGAGCTGGTCAGGTATGAATAATGGAGATGAATGCAAATAAACCTCTGATGAAGTGTCGAGAAAGTGCAACCTTCTGTCAAAAGTGTTTGAAGTATGACAAACATTACAAGTCCGGCGGTCATCTGCTTATTGGCTGGGCGGCAGGCGTCATTTAGGAGGCATGACCATTATTCGGGCTTATTTACGGAACTCGGGAACCTGTGTCAAGATGTGAAGCGAAATGTACAATAGCACAAACTAGAGGCAGAATAGCGATGCTTGGTGCAGGGACGGATCAGTCTGTAGTAGCTATGAATTTTCTGTAATGGAAATGGAGCGAAGGGACTGACTTATTCAGTTTTATCAATTTTTACAACTCGCAAGAGGATGATTGAATTTGAGAAGACAAAATCATTACCAATTACCAAAGAAATGGTCTGGGAAGCTTACCTTCAGGTAAAGCGTAAAGGAAAGAGTGCAGGAGTAGATGATCTGAGTATGTCGCAGTATGACCTACAAAGACATCGACACCTATACAAAGTCTGGAACCGCCTAGCATCGGGCAGTTACTTCCCGCCACCGGTCCTTCAAGTCGAAATCCCAAAGAAAAACGGTTCCGTCCGTCAATTGGGGATTCCTACCATTAGCGACAGAGTAGCTCAAACGGTTATAAAGAATCAAATAGAGGAAAGGCTGGAAAAGATCTTTCACCCACAATCCTATGGTTACCGACCAAAACGTAGTGCCCATCAAGCACTCGAGCAGGTTCGTAAAAACTGTTGGAAATATGATTGGGTGATCGACTTGGACATCAAGAATTTCTTTGATGACATTGACCATGAAAAGCTGCTTAAAGCGCTGGGCAAACACGTGGAAGAAAAGTGGGTGCTGAGATACATTGAAAGATGGCTCAAAGCTCCACTACAAAACCGAAAAGGTGAAATTATAGCAAGAACCAACGGCACACCGCAAGGTGGGGTGATCAGCCCACTATTGGCTAATCTTTTTCTACATTACACCTTAGATGTTTGGCTTGGGAGATCTAGTCCTTCCATTGAATTTGTACGTTATGCGGATGATATAATCATTCATTGCTGGACACAAAGTCAAGCAGAGCAAAGCTTACAGCAAATTAAAGAAAGGGTGGGGAATTGTGGATTGACATTACATCCCGATAAAACGAAGATTGTGTATTGTAAGGATTTTAGAAGGCAACAAAAGTACCAAAGAGTCCAATTTGACTTTTTGGGCTATACTTTTCAGCCACGCACTTCAAAATCGAAGAAAACAGGCAGGCTGTTCTTAGGATTTGATTGCGCAATCAGTATCCAGTCAAGATCACGGTTATTTGAGCAGATCAGGAAAATGGAAATCCCAAGAATGCGATGCGACAGTATTGTTGGCATTGCACATCACTTGAATCCAAAACTTCGAGGGTGGATTCGTTACTTTGGCAAATACCGAGGCTATAGCTTGTCCAAAGTGTTTTATATATTACGTATAAAACTGGTAAGATGGGCAAGATATCGCTACAAACGGTATAGGAACAATCTAACCAAAGCCTACAAATGGTTGGACACGGTTCGGAAGCAATATCCGAGTCTGTTTTACCATTGGCACGTTGGATATTCCAATTAAAGGTATTAAATTGAATAAGAAGAGCCGTATGATGGGAGACTATCACGTACGGTTCTGTGAGAGGCTTGGGGTGAAATTCCCCTTGTCTACTCGACACAAAACCGTTAGCAAACATTCCCCACATCAGAATCCGATTAATTCCTCGAGCTAACGAATCGCAAAATCCTATCTTTTTTTTATTTTTATATAGGCTCACTACAAGGTCGATTTTTCAACTGGTGTTACCTTTTGGGTAAACTCGGTCAACATTCTGATTGAAGTACTATCATTCTTGCCTTTAGGTTGAGTTTGATGTGATAATTCCAGTGGTACTGCATCTTATGCAAGTCCGATCGAGATATTTTAGAATTTATACAGTACTTCTTTTGAGCCATTTTTATAAACCTAAATAATTTTGGTATGAACAAAAAAATGGAACTGGACATCATCAATCTTCACTGTGCTGGAATTGATGTGGGAAGTAGAAGTCACTTTGTCGCCATTGGACAAGACCTCAGTGATGTAAAAGAATTTGGAGTGTATGCAGAAGACCTTCAGGACATCTGTAATTGGCTTTTAGGGAATGGCATCAACTCTGTTGCTATGGAATCTACTGGAAGTTACTGGCAGAACTTATATGCTGAACTCGCTAAAAATGGATTTGACATTATTCTTGCCAATGGAAAATTTACTAAAAATGCCAAAGGCAAAAAAACTGACGTAAAAGATGCACGATGGATACAAAAACTACACGCTCTTGGACTATTGAGTAGCAGCTTTTTACCAGATGAAACTACGGAAATCCTAAGAACCTATTGCAGACAAAGAACAAACTGGTTACAATTAGCTGCCGAAGCTTCCAACAAAATGCAGAAGTACCTAAAACTACTTAATATGCGTTTAGACGTAGTAGTAAAGGATGTATGTGGGCTTACCGGGCTGAAAATTATTGAAGACATCTGCAAAGGAAATTTAGACCCAAATTCTTTAGCGAAACACAGGCACTATAATTGTCGAAAATCAGAAGAAGAAATTGCCAAGGCTCTAAAAGGCAATAACAGACAGGACTTTCTTTTTGGACTCAAACAAGAATTTGAAAGCTACCAATTTTATCAAAAGAAAATAGCAGATTGTGATAAACAAATTGACAGGTTCCTTAAAAAACAAATCAATCTTGACCCGATTAAAAAAAAACTAAAAACCAAAGCAAAACCTTATAAGCGCATAAATAAAAATGCCCCAAAAATTGAGTTAAACCAATTGGCTTTTCAATATTTTGGAGGCATAGACCTAATGCAAATAGAAGGTCTAAGCCACGCAACAGTACTCACTATAATTAGCGAAATTGGTTCTGAAGGATTTAATAAATTCCCTACTGCAAAACATTTCACCTCTTGGATGCGACTTGCACCGAATAATAAAATATCTGGAGGAAAAGTATTAAGTCATCGCACACCAAAAGGAAGTAATCGAATAAAAACAGCACTCAGGCAAGCTGCAAATGCAATCGGAAATCTAAAAGACACTCATTTATCCAATTTCTTTAGAAAAATCGCTTTCAAAAAAGGAAGACAAGTAGCCGTGAGTGCAACCGCTAGAAAACTGGCTGTTATCATTTGGAATATGGTCACAAAAAAACAAGCCTATCAACCACCTACTGACTATTTATTCCTAGATCAAAAAAGAAAAATGGGACTCGTCAAAAGAATTAAAAAACAAATCAATAAATTTGACATAAAACCAGAAGATCTCGATTTTTCAACATCCTGATTTTCAATAACTAAATTTGACGTTAGTCGAGATTAAAAATGACTATTTGCGTACTCAAGAACTCAACGCAACAAATCTAAATTAATAGATTTGTTATTATGGTACGTAAAAAAAACACTAGACTTACCCTTAAAGAAAGAGTCCAAATTGAGACGCTTTTAAATGAAAATAAGACCAAAGCATACATTGCTAAAACACTCAAAAGATCTCGCTCAACAATCTCTAGAGAAGTCAACAAATGGGTAGAGAATAAAACCGATAAATACAGCGCTGATTTAGCCCACTGGAATGCTAAAGATGATTACCTAAATAAAAGAAATACGGATAAAATATCAACCCATAAAAAACTCCGATTTTATATGTTTAAAGGATTACTTAATGATTGGACTCCTGAACAAATTTCAGGTAGATTAAAAGATAAATACCCTAACGATTCTATTATGTCTATTTCTCATGAGTCCATTTATAGATTCATTTATTTACAAACTCAAGCGCGTTTAAATAAAAAACTAATCCAATTATTAGTCCGCCATAAATCAAGACGTAGAAAACCTAAAAAAAGACGTAACACAGGTAGTAAAATACTTAATCAAGTCAGTATTGACAGTAGACCTAAGCACATTGAACTAAGACAAGAAGTTGGTCATTGGGAAGGTGATCTAGTGATTGGGAAAAATCACAAATCTGCTATCGGAACCATAGTCGAACGCAAATCCAGATACACATTAATCATCAAATTAAAAGCTAAAAACGCTAATGAAGTGGCTAAAATGTTCTCCGAAAAATTAAATCAACTCAATCCCTTATTTAAAAAATCTATGACTTACGACAACGGAACTGAAATGGCTAGACATGAAATTATAACTCAAAAAACAGGTATGAAAATTTATTTTGCTCACCCCTATTCTTCATGGGAAAGAGGTACAAATGAAAATACAAATGGACTCATAAGAAGGTTTCTCCCAAAAGGAACGGACTTCAATGAAATTAATGAAAACAAACTCCTTCTTATTCAAGAAAAACTCAATAACAGACCTCGAAAAATTATAGGCTACAAAACTCCTAAAGAAATAATGGATTTTGAACTGAAATTTGTAGCTTAGACTAACTTAAAAAAAAGCAACGTTTGTTGCGTTAGAACCTTGAATTCAGCGCTTTTTCCGATTAAAATCCTTTTTTAAATAAAAATTATTACATTTGTGACTGAACAGTCAGTCATATGAATAACAAAGAAAAAATATTACTCTCAGCATTAACTCTTTTTGCAAAGAATGGATATACCGAAACGTCAATAGATAAAATTGCAAAACAAGCAGGTGTATCAAAAGGATTAACCTATACCCATTTTAAGAATAAAGAAGAGTTATTAACCGTCACCATTGAAAACACTATTACGAAAATGACATCAGAAATGATGGAAATTCAAGAACTAAATTTTAACACTTTTTTCAATTCCTTTTTTGCTAGCCTTCAAAGCAATACAGGAATTATAAGACTATGCCTGCTATTAGTAATCCATCCGCAAACTCCTTCTAAAGTTATTGCATTACTTGACAATCAAAAAAATGAATTGGTAAATCTATTTTCCACCTTGTTGGAAAATGAATTTAGAGAAAATTCGCATAATGAAGCTGAAATTTTATTAGCCACCATAGATGGAATTACAATAGATTACGTGACAAATCCTAACCCTTTAAGCTTAAAAACGAAACAACAATATTTAACAAATAAATACATATAATGAACGTAATAATAAAAATAGTAATAACAGCTTTATTGCTATTAATAGCAATAAATCCTTATTTTGAAAAAGGTCAAATCCCTGGAGGACTAAGTGAATTTGAAAATTTAGGATTGATTCCAAGTATAATCTTAATTATAATTTTTTTTACAGCAATAGCATTTTATTGTAAATCTTTACAAACAACCCTTAACTTGATAAAAATTGAAAACAGGACACGAAAACCTAAAAGTGTTTGGTATATGTATTTAATTCCTTTCAATTTCATTGAAGATTTTTTTATTATAATAGACATTTCAAATTCTTTGAAAAATGAAATGAAATCAAACGAAAATCTAAAGAAATTTGGAGATTTTGGTTTGACATTAGGAATCGGTTGGTCTGTAGCTCAAATCTTTTCATTAATTCCAAATATGGCAGGGCAAATTTCAGGATTTGTTGGCTTAATCTTATGGATAATTCATTGGTTTTTAATAGGAAAAATAAATAAGGTATTAAAAAATAGCAAGTAACATTTATAAATTAGAATATGAAAGATATTAAATTAGACCATTGTTTAATAAACGTTTCACACTGGGAACGTTCTAATGAATTTTATTCAAAAGTATTGGGTGCAGAAATAATGCCTATTGGAAATGGTTTTTTATATAGATTTGGTGAAACTCAATTGAATTGTCACGGACCAAATATTAACGGAACGCCAGTTGCAAGAATTAAAGTAATGCCAGGAGGAAGTGATTTATGCTTTATCTGGAAAAAATCAATCGAAAAGCTAAAAAAGCATTTAAAAGAATATTCAATTGAAATCTAAGTTGGACCCGTGAAAAGGTTTGGTGTTAAAGGAGAAGGTGTAAGTTTTTATTTTAGAGATCCTGACGGTAGTTTGATGGAATTCATAAAATATTAAAACTAATAAAAACTGGCCACAACATTGTTGCTAAAAAGCATAATTTACTTTTGTATATGTGTTAGATGGCATATGTCTATTAAGCAACGGGGTTTCCTAAAAGAAAACCAGTCTCTGAAGAACCAATTACTAACAAATGGCTGCTAGTTTGATGACCGATACGCAAATTCAAAAAACCTAAAGAAAAAAATGAATCGAATAGACAGATTAATGAGTATTTTATGGACAATGCAATACAAGAAATTTGTAAGTGCAGAGCAATTATCCGATAAATATAATTTGAGTATTCGTACTATCTATAGAGACATAAAAGCATTAAATGAGATAGGTATTCCTGTTATTCTTGAACCTAATAAAGGTTATTATATTATGCAAGGTTATTTTCTTCCTCCATTGTTATTTACTATTGAGGAAGCTAATGCGTTATTACTACTTCAAACCCTTGCACATAAATTTACAGATAAATCAATAACAAAAAATTCTGATTCGGCTATTAAAAAAATTAAATCTGTATTGAAAAGTAATGATTTTGAAAAATTTCAAAATTTTTCAAATAAAGTAGAGATATATAATCCAGAAAATGAGCAAAAAGAAAATGATTATTTATCTACTATACAAAAGGCAATTATTGAAAAATTAATTTTAAAAATAGAATACACCGATAATAATAAAAAGAAAACACAAAGAGAAATAGAACCAATCGGTATCATTTTTTACACTAATCAATGGCATCTAATTGCTTGGTGCTGGCTTCGCAAAGATTATCGAGATTTTAAATTAAATCAAATTTTGCATTTAAAACTCACTTCTTTTCCATTCAAAAAGGAACATTCCTATTCTATTCAAGAGTATATGACTATTTTTTAAAATAATTATTTTTCACTGACATAGGGTTGTCATTCCTTGATTCTACATTTGTATAATGAAAAATATAAAGAAGGGAATAATTGAGATTCGCACGTATCATTTAAAAGAAAATTCAGGAAAATTATTTCATGAAATTATCAATGAAAAATCAATACCTATGCATAAACGCTGGAATATCTGTGTTTTGGCTTATGGAAATTCTATTACAAATCAAGATAGCTATTTCCTTGTGCGTCATTATCACAATATAGAAGAAAAAAAAATAAGTCAAGATTCCTTTTACGGAAGTGATGAATGGAAATTAGGACCAAGAGAATCAATTATTTCATGCATTGAAAATTCTATTGATATAGTAATTCCTTTTAACAAAGAAATAAAAACAATTCTTCTTAATTTAAATATTAAATAATGAGATACTTCTTAATCATAATTTCATTGATAAATTTTACTATTCTTAATGCACAAAATAATATGAATCAAGATGAAACATTAAAAATACCAGAGTTACAATTTGACCAAAAAGGAGAGTTAATAATCACGGCTTCTTCAACTTCTTCTGAACACGATTTTGATTTTTATGAAGGTAAATGGAAACTTCATAACCGAAAATTAAAAACAAAATTAGAAGCTTGCACCGAATGGGTTGAGTTTGAATCCTCTCAAGAAATGTATAAAATATTAAATGGAATTGGTAACATTGACAATTACCTTGCTACTTTTGATGGTAAGCCATTCGAAGGAATGTCTGTAAGGCTTTTTAATCCCAAAACAAGATTATGGTGCATCTATTGGGCTGACTCTAATGAAGGTATATTACAGCCAGGAGTTTTTGGCTCTTTTGAAAACGATATTGCTCATTTTTTTACAAAAGACAATTTTAATGGTAAAGAAATATTTGTTGTCTTTCGTTGGGATGTAAGAGATAAAGAAAACCCTATTTGGAGCCAAGCCTTTTCAGCGGATAATGGAAAAACTTGGGAATGGAATTGGTATATGTATTTTAGTAAATTCAATAAAAAATAATTTTCTGGAATGCTAACTTAAGATGTATAAAAAACATAGGGCGTTCGTTCTAATATCAAAAGGTCTTTGTATATTAAAAAAGTCCACTAAATATAAAATTTAGCCTTTATAGTAGAAATAAATAACAAGTTACAAGGTCAGAAACTCATTTAGTGTAAACCTTAATCTTTAACTTGTATAAACTATGTCTCTTAACAAAGATTTAAAAACAAAGCCCAAAATAAAAACCATCTTAATTAACTCAAAATCAACAAAAAAAATCTATAAAAATAAAGCTATATGCCAGCATATATAATATTTAATTACAACATCACAAATCAAGACAAAATTGGCAAATTATCTAAACTATCTAAGGCTTCTGATAAGAGATCAAAGTATAACCAGAAAGTTATAGTTGCTAATATTGTGAAACCTATTGAAGGTTCGTCTAAGCTAAATCATATCGTAATATATGAATTTGACAATCTCAATTTCGCAAACAAATGGTACTATGAAGAAAGCAGTAAAGATGTGAAAGAACTAAGGCAAGATATTACAGAAGGTTGGGTAACTATAGTTGAAGGTTATGAACCTAATTAATTTTAAATTCTCAACTTATTAAGTGAATAAAAAACGAGATAATTGCAATATATAAAAAACATCAGGCATTTCAGTTAAAACGAAAAATCTGTGAATATTTACTAAGTCCGCTAAATATAAAATTTGGGGTTTATGAAAGAAAAGATAAAAGAAGGTGAATTTATAATTATACCTAGAGGTATTGAACATAGACCTGTAGTTAAAAACGAAGTTCAAGTTATGCTATTTGAACCTGCAAATACAATTAATACAGGAGATAATCAAAAATCAGAATTGACTCAAAGAAAAACAGAATGGATATAAAAATAGTTGAAGCTAATATTGAACAATTAGATATTGTAACGGAACTTTTTAATCAGTATATGATTTTTTATAAGAAACCTGCCAATAAAATTAAGTACAACGATTATTTAAAAAAGAGAATTGAAAACAATGAAGCTACAATATATCTAGCACTAAATTCCGAAAATGTTTCATTAGGTTTTGTGTTAAATTATTACTCATTTAGTTCAGTATCGCTTGGAAAAACTATTACGTTAAACGATTTATTTGTTAAGTCGGAATATCGAAAAAAAGGAATTGCTGAAAAACTAATAAATAAAACTTTTGAATTAGCTAAAAAAGTTGGCGCTATAAGGGTCGATTTAGGAACTGCAAAAGATAATTATACTGCTCAAAAAATATATGAAAGAATCGGATTCACAAAAGATGAAGAATTCTATGCTTATAGTTATAATATAAAGTAAAACGTGTGCTAATCGAGTAGACGGCTCCGCCCCTAATTAGGAACGGATTGCGCCTCTCACACCACCGTACATACGGGTCTCGTATACGGCGGTTCAATAATTATACATCTCGTTTGTAGTATTCTATTAAACTAACATACCCTCTCATTTTTAACCTTTTAATGGTAATTGTAGTCCCTAAAATAGGGCTTTGAGCTACTGCCCATCCTCCCATTCTTGTGCGACTCCAAGCATAGGCGGTGTTTTGGTTTACACCTAAACGGATTAGGTTTTTCCGCTTCCGTTCTGGTTTCTTCCAATGGTGCCATATACAGTACCGCAATCGGTTTCTTAGCCATTCTTCCAGCTTTTTAAGCTTTGCTTGAATGGATGCAGCTTTAAAGTAATTTATCCAACCACGTATTAACAGATTGATGCGCTCGTCAAAGCTTACGGGAATCGTTTTCTTGGTTAGATATTTAAGTTTAGACCTAAACCCTACCCATTTGGACGCTTTTACCACAAGTTGGTATTTCCCTTTCTCTCCTTTCTTATACGTTGGCACAAAGCCATATCCTAATACTTGGAAGTCTAAAGGTTTTCGAACACCGCTCTTCGCTCTGTTTATAGGAAGGTGGAGTTTGTCTCGCAGAAACTTGTAGATACCATTACCTACCCGTTTTGCAGCCATTTTACTTTGAACATAAATACTGAAATCGTCAGCATATCTTACATAGCGATGCCCACGTTTCTCTAATTCTTTATCTAACTCATTGAGTAGGATATTAGAAAGAAGCGGACTTAAAGGAGAACCTTGCGGGACGCCTTTTCTTCGCTTTTGTAGCTTACCGTTAATTAGTATAGGCGCTCTAAGAAATGAACGCAATAGCCGCATCGTGGCTTTGCACTTCACCTTTTTGTCTATCAACTCTAAAAGTATATAGTGTTCTACTTCATCAAAGAAACTCTTTAAATCTATATCTACTATATGCTGAAAACCCGAGTTGACATTTAAAAGACTTTGTGCAATGGCTTGATGCGCATTACGCTGTGGTCTGAATCCGTAACTGTGCGATTGAAAACATGGCTCAAATATAGGTTGCAGTACTTGGTGTAATGCCTGTTGAAACACTCTGTCAACAACCGTAGGAATACCGAGTAATCGTTTCTTACCATTGCTCTTGGGGATTTCAACGCCTAGTATAGGAGACACCTGATAGGTCTTTCTTTCTATTTGTGAGATATACTGCTTTGCGTAGCCCTGTAGTGTAGATTTTAACTCATTAATGTGAACTTTATCCACACCTGCAGATCCCTTGTTGCGATACACTCGCGCATAGGCGTCGTTTAGATTCTTTTTACTTGTTACTTGTTTAATCAATACTACTAATTTGATTTGCTGTCTCGCTTAATCAAAGGCTGCTATTTTACTAGAAAACTATCCGTAACATAAAACAACTCCTTTGTTCATTAAAAACAATTATCGTTCTGTCCTTCACTAAAGTATCAGCCTCTAGCTACTATGACTTCTGCTGACTTCTCTACATAACCAAACTCGTGGTTGTAGAGACCTCCCCAGGTAAGAACATCTTCTTTCTCTCGATCCCTGCCGTATCTACATAACTACCATTTTTGTACTCTTTAGGGCGTAACAATGATGTGATTGCTTACCCAAGTAATTATGCCTCGTATACGGTTTCTGTTCGTCAGTACCGAGTTTTGTAGTCCTGCTTCCTTCAGTCCTAGTCTCACAACTAGCAACCTTGCAGCTTACTAATGGTTCAAGGCGTTACCCCTGCCCATAAGGGACTTGCACCCTCTAGATGAATAAACTATCTTTCTAATAGTTTAAAGATGCCCATGCTGGGCACACACAAAGTATATAATTTATTGCTAGTTTTAGTTTAATTAAGAAAAATAGAACTCAATTATCTTTTAGGTTTTATTAATTAAATTAGCTATTTAAACACGCAACAAACCATATACTAACCGTTATCAAAGTTCAAATAAAGGATGGAAAAGAAAATAATACTATACTTACCCAGCGATATTAGGAAAATTGCGTGATGATGGAATTCTATCTAACCAAGAGGTTAAAGATTTAGAAAAACATAATTTAGAAACAGGTACTCTAAATGGCATCCAAATTCAACTATCAGAATTGAAAGCTAAAACAGTTTGGGATTTAATAAGAAAAAATCACAAAGAATTGTTAAAAGATTATTGATTTAAAGTTCAAATAAATGATACTTCGTTAAAATAATATATACATACAAAACTTGTATTCTAGGTTCAGAGTTTTGCCAGCCGTATGATTCAACTATCTTTATCATGAAAGTAAAATTAATATACCTATTCAAAAAATGAAATCAGGTTTATTCTTAATAATCATCTTCTTTGTTTTCCCACAATGGATTATAGGGCAAAACTTGTCTCCTCCTATACAGAATTACAGTAGTTATGAATATAATGCTGCAAGCAAAAACTGGGGAATAGCTATAGACGATAACGGTGAACTTTATGTTGCCAATAATATTGGACTGCTCCATTTTAACGGAGAAACCTGGACACTAAACAAACTACCCAACAAAACCATAATTCGTTCTGTAGCCTTTGCGGATGGTAAAATATTTACCGGTTCTTATGAAGAATTCGGTTTTTGGGAAATGAATTATTTTGGCTCGTTAGAGTACACCTCTTTAACACACTTAATCGAAAATCACAAATTTACAAATGAAGAGTTTTGGCAATTGATTCAATTAGAAGATTCCATAATATTTAGATCTTTTTCAACTGTGTATATTTATAATAATAATAAAATTACAGTTTTAAACACTCTTTTTGTTGTTACCAATATTGCAAGGTATAAAAACCAAATCATTGTGGCAGGTGAGCAGCAAAGGTTATTTTCGATTAAAAACAATGAGCTTACCCCTTTTGAATCACAAGAAATTTTAGAAGGAAAGACCATAGTTGATATGGTTGCTTTTGGAGAGAATTTAATTATTGGCACCAAACTTAGTGGATGCTTTTTACTTAAGAACGGACAAGTAGAGCCATTAGACGATTCAATTAATAATGAGTTAAAAGAACATCAATTAAATAAGGTTTTATCGCTAGACAAAAACACCCTTGCATTTGGCACTATTAAAAACGGAGTATACACTTATAATATTAGTTCGAATACCTTTCAAAACCTGAACAAGGAATTAGGGATACAAAATAATACAGTGTTATCTATGCTTCAATTTAAACAGCAACTATGGTTAGGTTTGGACAACGGTATAGATAAAATTCAACTTAACAATTTTATTACCTATTATACAGAACATTCTGGCATTTTAGGTACGGTTTATGACATGGTGGATTATGAAGGCGATATCTTTTTAGGCAGTAACACGGGTATTTATTATTTTAAAGACAACGAATTAAAGTTTGTACCAGGCTCTCAAGGTCATGTTTGGGATTTGCAAATTATAGAAGGGGATCTCTTTTGTGGACACAATACAGGAACCTTCATTTTAAAAAATGGTGTTCTAAATAAAGTATCCGATATTTCTGGTGGCTACCAAATAGTAAAAGTTCCTGAAACCCAATCCATTTATATTCAAGGTACCTACACAGGTTTGGCAAATTATAAAAAGGATGCATATGGAAATTGGCAAACCAGCCGAGTAACAGGCATTAACTTCCCTGTAAAACAACTTTGCTTTGAAAATGCAAATACCATTTGGGCCGCTCATCCTTATAAAGGTCTTTTCAAAATTAAAATGAATGACTTACACAACAAAGTTTTAGAGCTTAAAGAAATAAAAACAGGTGAGATTCCCAATACCTACAATATTAAATTGTACAATATTAAAAACCAAATCATACTGTCAAGTGAGGGCAATTGGTATAAATATGACCCTATATCACATTTAATCTTAGAATTCAAGGAATTTGAAGATTATAAGAATATGGAACTAGTGAATTACGATGATACCAACTACTGGTTCTTTGATAGTGACAATCAAAAGAAAATTATCCATACCAATCTTGATTCTAGTCACTTTACATTAGATGAAGCTCAGCTTAGAAAAAGATTAGCTTTAGAAACCGAAACAATTGTTAATTACAATGATTCTATATTTTACTTCACACTTACCGATGGCTTCGGAAAACTTAATCTTCACAAATTTGAGGAAGAATTAAAAAATGTTGAATTACCAGTACCTAGATTAAGCTCCTTTAAAGATGATAAAGAAACCCATATTCTAAATAAGAAAGAAACTAAAATAGCTTTCAATAAGTCTAAAAATATTAGAATAGACGTTTCTGCAGGTAGCTATAAACAGTACACCTACTACTATGAACTTTCTGGGAAAATAGAACAATCTGGTTTCCTAAGTAACGGCACAATCAATCTTCAAAACCTTCCTTTTGGAACTTATTCATTAGAAGTACACACAGTAAGCATAGGTAATGATTTATCAAAATCTAAAACTATTGAGTTTGAAATACTACGTCCTTGGTATTTTTCTAATTGGAGTCTATTGGGGTATATCCTATTAATTATTGCAAGTATTCTGCTAGTAAGATGGTATAACAGACAAAAATTAACCAAAAAACACAACCTCTTAAAAATAAAATTACAACGAGAGCAAGAAGAACGTTTAGCAATTATTGAGAAAGAGAAATTAGAGAAAGAAATTAAAAGAAAACAAACTGAACTAGCGCGTACCACAATGAGCGTGGCTAAGAAAAATGAACTAATTATTGAACTAAAAGACCTAATTGCCTCAAATCAAGATTCATTTTCCAATAAACAGCGGTTTAAAACCCTTTCTAAAAAATTAGATAGTTCCTTGAACGAAGATCAAGACTGGAAATATTTTGAAGTAAGTTTTAAAGAATTGCATGAAGACTTTTTTGAAAATCTTTTAAAGAAATACCCAAAACTCACCCCAAAAGATTTACGGTTAAGTGCATATCTTAAAATGAATCATGCTACAAAAGAGATTGCTCCATTAATGGGTATTTCAATAAGAGGCGTAGAAATACATAGGTACCGTCTTCGTAAAAAATTGAACATTGATAGCTCTCAAAACCTATCTAACTATCTCATTAAATTTAAATAGAGCAGGCTTTTTCCGTTTTTAATACTACTTCACATATTAAAAATACGTTAATTATCTACATCACTACTACATCACTACGTTAATTTTTACTTTTTAATTAACATAACCACTACTGCAAAACCCTGTATTTAAAGCTTTACAAGCTATAAACACTTATGATGTACTTTTTATGTAGTTCAATAAAATTTAACGGTTGGTTGTTTTAATAACTTGCTACTGAAATTAACAACTTGATAATTTTACAACTCAATTTTTAAATGATTATGAAAATAGGAATCAAATTTTTAACATTCTGCATTTTAATGACCCATTTGGCGGTTTTTGCGCAAAATGAGATTTCCGTTTCGGGAACTGTTACCGACGATAATGGGCAGCCATTACCAGGTGCTAGTATCATAGTAAAAGGTACTACAACAGGAACCCAAACTGATTTTGACGGTTTATATGCACTAAACAATGTCCCTAACAATGGTACACTTGTAATTAGCTACATCGGTTATTCTACTCAAGAAATCGCTGTAAACGGGCAAACAACAATGGATATATCTTTATCTGAAGATTCTCAAGCTTTAGACGAGGTTGTAGTCGTTGGTTATGGTACTCAGAAAAAAGCGGATCTTACGGGATCTATTGCTACTATTAAAACTGAGGATATCACTAGAACTCCTACTAGTGCCGCCATGCAATCATTACAAGGTAAAGTAGCGGGACTCCAAGTAGTGAGTAGCGGTGCACCGGGTACGGGACCAACAATTCGTGTTCGTGGTATCGGCTCTTATGTGGGCGGTGCCTCTAACCCACTATACGTAGTGGATGGTACTTTCTTCGATGATATCGATTTTTTAAATACGGAAGACATAGAAACCATCTCTGTACTTAAAGATGCGTCAGCTTCAGCAATTTATGGTGTTCGTGCCGCAAACGGTGTGGTACTGATAGAAACCAAATCTGGTAAAATAAACCAGAAACCAGAAATCACCTATAATGGTTACCAAGGTGTACAGATAGCGCAAAACGTTGTTAAACTATCTAATTCAGAACAGTTTGCAACTCTTGCAAGAGAATCTGGTTCTGATGCAGAGGCCCAATCTATAGAAAATGCTATTCAGCGTTATGGTAGAAGCAGAATCAACCCTAATGTACCAGATGTAAATACAGATTGGTACGATCTTATTTTGCGTCACGCATTACAGCAAAACCATAGTATAGGTGTTGCCGGAGGTACGGAATCTGTAACATATTCTTTAGGTTTAAACTACTTTGAGCAAGAAGGTATCTTAAATATGAAAAATGATTACGAGCGATTCAACATCCGATCTAAAATCAATGTAGATATTACCGATCGTTTAAATATTGGAGTTTCAACACTTTTCAGTAACGGAACAACATACAGACCAGAAAGCACCGCCTTTGCATTGGCATATTATGCTACCCCTACAATGCCTGTTCTTGACCCTTCAAAAACAGAAGCATATCCTAGACCTTATGCTAACGCACAAGATTTGGGTTATAGAGGCACACAGAATCCGTTTCCTGTAATGGAGAATACCGAAAACAGAGACAAGATTAGAAACACCTTAACCACGGTAGATTTAAACTACCAATTAGTTCCGGATAAATTAACACTAAAAACTGCTTTTTACCACAATTTCGAAACCACTGAAACGAGAGAAGTACGTTTACCTTATTTTTTCGGTAATGGTAACGCTTTTAGGGAAAATGCAGAATTGGTAAAAAGAAATGCAACATTTTCTGAGCAAACTTGGGATAACACTTTAACCTATAATGATAGTTACGGCAAACACAATCTAACTGCATTGGTAGGTACTTCCTATAGGGATCGCTCTTATGAACAATTAGAAGCTAAAGGTCTTAATTTTCCTAACGGACCAGGAATTGGTGATGAATCTTATTTCTTGGACCTTGCAAATTCAATTGATGTAGATGGTGTTGGTGATGACGGTGTTAGACAATACTTCTTCTCTTATTTTGGTCGTATTGCTTATAATTTTGACAGTAAATACCTTCTTTATGGTACATTTAGAGCTGATGGCACTAGTAAATACCAAGAAAAATGGGGTTATTTCCCAACTGTTGGTGTGGGCTGGGTAGTTTCTGAGGAATCATTTTTAGAGAACAGCAACGTTATAGACTTTTTAAAGCTTAGAGCTAGCTGGGGTGAACTGGGTAATGCCAATGTAGACTCTAGTACTGGCGGAATTACGTCTGATGCGGTTGATGGTGTATTTGGCGATGTTCGTTATCCTGGTCTTGTAACCAGTAGTGATTTTGAAGCCCTAAAATGGGAAGTAACTGCAGAAACCAACGTAGGTTTAACTGCTAGGTTATTCGATAATAAATTAACCATAGATTCTGACTACTATGTTCGAGAAACTCGTGACGCCGTAATACCGGTATCTAGATTATTGGTTCCTGGTGAAACTAGACAAAATGTTGGTGTTATTAGAAACTCCGGTTTTGAAATTGTAGCCAATTGGAATCAGAAAGTATCCGATAATTTTAGCTTTAGTGTAGGTGGTAACTTCTCTACTTTAGATAATGAGGTACTTGATTTAGCGGGGCAGGAGAATCTTACTTCCGGCGGTGACACTGCACAACGTACGGTTGTAGGTGGTACTATTAGTCCGTTCTTCGGATTAAAAGTTGACGGAGTATACCAAACTGATGAAGAAATTCAATCTGACCCTGCTGCACAAGCTGCCATTGCAGACGGACTGACCGTTGCCCCTGGCGATTTAAAGTTTGTAGATCAAAATGGGGATATGGTAATTGACGCCCAAGATAGAGTGGATCTCGGTTCTTACCTTCCCACTTATTCTTTCGGGTTTAACCTAGGAATGAATTATAAGGCGTGGGATTTTAATCTAAATGTAATTGGGCAAGGTGGAAATGTAATCGCAAACCAAAAGCGTTTTGCTATCCGTCAGACTCCAGATGCCAATATTGATAGGGATTTTGCAGTAAATAGATGGAACGGTGCCGGTAGTACAAACAGCTACCCATCTGCCAGAGGTATTAGAAACCCTTGGAGCAACCAGTTCTTAAGCAGCTTCTTTGTTGAAAAAGGAGATTTTGTTAGACTACAGAATGTAACCTTAGGGTATACGCTACCTAAGTTAAATGGAAAATTCAATCCTGATATTAGGTTCTACATCACTGCAGAACGTCCGTTGACATTCTTCAACTACAACGGTTTTACACCCGAAGTTTCCGATGGTAGAGATACCCAAACCTATCCAATACCAGGTGTGTACACAGTTGGTGTAAATATTAAAATTTAAAAATACAGCTATGGATTATATAAAAGTTAACAAACTAACAGTGCTTTTAGCCTTTCTAGGCACTATACTTATTGGTTGTTCAGACGATTTGGACCAACCAGAATTGAACAATAATTTTGCAGGAGGAACAGATTTCTCTCAGACAGATGATATGATTTTATCCTTGATTGGTGTATATCAATCTGTAGCCGATAGAGGTTGGGAACAGCCTTTAGTGGTTGCAACAAGAGGTGATGATGTTAATGCTGCGGGTGACCAACAAGGTCTAAAAAATCAAGATCGCTATGTATACGACAACTCCTTCTTTGGTTCTAGAACCTTATGGGAAACCTATTACGGAGATATCATTGGTGCCCATACGGGTATGGAACAGATAGAAAGATATATGGAGTTTGCAGATGATGAAGGTATCGCCTTGGGTAATCAATATATCGCAGAAGCAAAAGTGTTGAGAGCTGTGTTACTATTTCAATTATCACAGGTATATGGTTCGGTATTTATTCCTACTTCATCAAATCTTAATGATTTTGCAGATGTAACATCGGTACCAAGTAAAGATGAAGTAATGCAACACATTTCTGATCAGATGGATGAAGCAATACCATTCTTACTTGACCTAAGACCAAACGAACGTACAGATTTACCTGGCGGAGTAACTAAATACACTGCTTTGATGATAAAGGCGGAAGCTAATCAAGAATTGGAGAATTACCAAGCCGTTGCAGACGCTGCAGGTGAAATTATTGCTTCGGGTAAATTCACGTTGTTTCCTGACTATTATGAGCTATTTAAAACTCCGGGTAAACTTAGCGATGAAAACTTATTCGAATTTCAATACTCTGATTTCGGAAATGGTGAAGGCGACAGGGTTAGTCATTTATATGCTCCTTATGGTCCCAACTCATGGAATCCAGAAGTTGATGGCTCCAGTAATGGATGGGGATTTTTTGAGCCTAGCTTAAAATATGTTGAATTTATGCTTGACAGAGGTGAAACCGAGCGTTTAGAAACTTCTGTTTTCTTTAGCCAAAAAGGTATTGACAGCTTAATAACTACAACTGCCTACACTGCAGAAACGCTACCATCATTTGTAACACCAACTACAAGAGATGGTGATGAAAATACATCTACCGTGCGGTCTATATTTTCAAGCGGCAAGCACTATTTACCAACAAATCAACTAATACCCGGTCGTACCGAATATGGTAGTAATAAGAATAATATTGTCTTTCGTTACTCAGAAACTTTGTTGATGTACGCCGAAGCATTGGTGCAAGGTGCCAATAATTCTGTAATGACAGCAGATGAAGCCGTAAACCAAGTACGCACAAGGGCAAATATGGCACCTTTAAGCGGCGTAACACTTGACCAGATCGTAGATGAAAAATATGCCGAGCTTTCAATGGAATGGGGAAAACGCTTTTTTGATATGGTTAGGTTGGGTAGATACGATGAATTAAGTTTTGATGGTAGAACATTTACCGAAGACAAGGCTTTTGTAACCTACCATCAAGATCAGATCGACGAGTTTCCAATATTGGGTGAAATAGCTAACTAAAAACGAACTACAATGAAACATTTTAAAAACATAATTACTTTTTTGTTGGCTGCCTTTCTTTTGGTTGCCTGCGAAGACGGTATCGACTCACTTACTGAAGTTGACCCTGGTGCAGATGAAACGGCTCCTAGTATCACCATTACTTCACCTACAGAAGGTTTAGCAGTAAAAGTGAATGAAGAACTAGCAACCATTACCATAAAATTTGAAGCTCAAGATGATATTGAGTTGGCTTCGGTTAATGTTGCTTTAGATGGAAGTACTATCAAAAGCTATGCTGATTTTTTGGATTACAGAAGATTGGTAGTAGATGATTTGGTTTACGACCAACTTGCAGATGGTGAACATGTACTAACCGTTAGCGCAACTGACCTAGATGGTAAAACAACGAACGGTATGGTCAACTTTACAAAAGAACCTGCCTATGTTTCTAAATACCCAGGTGAAATTTTATACATGCCTTTTGATGGTGCGTATGTTGATTTGATCAGTTTTGAAGAAGCTGAAGAATTTGGAAGTCCGTCCATAAGCGAAGATAATATTGCAGGCGATGGCTCGTACCAAGGTGCTACCGATACGTATTTGACATTAGATTCCGAGCGTTTTAAAAATGCCGAATTCAGTGCAATTTTCTGGATGAAAATAAACAGCACCCCAGACCGTGCCGGTGTATTGACCTTGAGTCCGCCATTGATTGACGGCGCAGACAATGACCTTTCTAAAGGATTTAGATTTTTCCGTGAAAATGCAAATGGTATGCAACGCTTTAAGCTGAATGCAGGTACTGGTGCAGATGGTACTTGGTTCGATGGTGGCGAGGCTGCAGATGTAGATCCTACTACTGGAGAATGGGTAAACTTCGCATTTACCATTTCTGGTTCTGAAGCGGTAGTTTATATAGACGGGCAAATCGCTAAAGAAGGTGATTTTACTGGTATTGATTGGACAGATGTTAATGTACTTTCCATCATGTCGGGCGCACCTAATTTTACAGCATGGGGCCATTTGTCAGATGAAAGCTTAATGGACGAACTTCGTATTTTTAACAGATCAATTTCTCAAGAAGAAGTTCAACAAATAATGGCTGACGATTCAGGCGAATTCGTTTCTTCATACCCTCCTACTTTTGACGGTGAAATGTTTTATATGCCTTTTGACGGCAGTTACAACGAACGTTTTAGAAACATTAACGCTACCGTTGTAGGTACACCAGGTTATGCCGGTGAAAGTGTAGAAGGCGATAATGCCTATGCCGGTGCAACAGATTCTTATCTGACATTTCCAACGAATGAATCCGGAGCGCTTACCACAGAGGAATTCAGTGCCACTTTATGGTATAAATTGAATGCAGACCCAACAAGAGGTTCCATTTTAGTAATGGGTCCTGAAGATTTTGATAATGCTGGGTATCCTGATGTACAGAACAAACGTATCAACGGATTCCGATTCTTTAGGGAAGGTGACGCCACACGACAGGTATTCAAATTGAATGTAGGTAATGGCGAAGGTGAATCTTGGTTCGATGGTGGCGATGCAGCTGCGTTAGACCCTACTGCTACAGAATGGGTACACTTGGCATTTACCATCTCAGGTACTGAATGTGTCGTCTATTTTGATGGTGAAATTGTATCACAAGGCGATTTTACGGGAGTAGATTGGACAGGGTGCGATATTTTATCCATCGGTTCAGGTGCCCCACGATTTACAGAATGGGGTCATGGTTTTGATTTGAGTTTCATAGATGAGCTTAGGTTATACAATAAAGCTTTGAGCCAACAAGAAATACAAGATATAAGACAAGCAGGTATTTAAGCACAATAATAGTTTAGTTTAATTCAGTTAATGTAGTAGATTTTTATGAGGTTATTTTTAATTTCAATGACCATTGCGACTTTGTTAGTTGGTTGTAATGGTCAATCCTCTAAGTCCAAACTTAGAGACCAAAGCGAGAATGTAGAAAGAATTAGAATTACGGATGAACAATTGTTGGATTCCGTTCAAAAACAAACGTTTAATTATTTCTGGGAAGGTGCCGAACCTACATCTGGTCTGGCACGAGAAAGAATTCATTTAGATGATATTTACCCAACTCACGAAAAAAATATAATTACCATTGGTGGATCAGGCTTTGGTGTCATGGCAATTTTAGTAGGTATTGAAAGAGATTTTATTACACGCGAAATGGGTCTTGAAAGACTTGAAAAAGCAGTAGCTTTTCTTGAAAATGCCGATCGTTTTCATGGTGCGTGGCCACACTGGCTTACACCTGATGGTAAAATGACGCCATTCAGTAAAAAAGATAATGGTGGAGACCTTGTAGAAACCGCTTTTCTTATTGAAGGATTATTGACCGTCAAAGAATACTTCAAGGACGGAAATGATCGAGAGCAAGCCTTAGCGCAACATATACAAAAACTATGGGAAGAAGTAGAATGGAATTGGTATACAAAAGGCGAAAATGTATTGTATTGGCACTGGTCTCCAGAATATGAGTGGGATATGAATTTCCCAGTTGGCGGTTACAATGAAGCTTTAATCATGTACATTCTGGCAGCGGCATCTCCAACGCATCCTATTTCCAAAGAAGTTTATGATCAAGGTTGGGCTAGAGATGGAGCAATCGCAAAAGACACTACTTTTTACGGGCTACCTACTGTTTTAGATCATTATGAAAGTGACGCTTCACCCGTTGGTCCTATGTTCTGGGCACACTACTCTTTTACGGGATTAAATCCTAAAGGATTAAAAGATAAATATGCAGATTATTGGGAGCTGAACCACAACCACACGATGATTCAATACAAGTATGCCGTTGACAACCCTAAAAATTTCAAAGGATATGGAGAAGATCTTTGGGGACTAACATCTAGTTATTCTATAGATGGATATGCTGGGCACAGACCAGATAGAGATATCAGCGTTATTTCGCCCACAGCAGCACTTTCCTCTATGCCATATGCACCAAAAGAGAGTATGGCGTTTTTAAGAAATCTGTATATTAATCATGATACACTTATTGGCAAATACGGACCATATGATGCTTTTAGTTTAGAAAAAAATTGGGTGCTTCCCAGATATCTGGCTATAGACCAAGGTCCTGTTCCGGTAATGATTGAAAACCATAGAAGCGGATTGTTTTGGATGCTTTTTATGACCAATAAAGATGTAGTTAAAGGATTGGATAAACTAGAATTTTCAGTAGCATCACCAAAATGAAGGGCAAAAACCGATATAAGCACAAAAAGCAAATACTCCAAAAGACGCTCATTTTTTTCTTGGGAATCTTAACGGCATCCTTAATATCATGTTCATCATCTGAACCAGATGCACCAACAGGCGAATCTGAACTTCCAGAAACTCCTACCGAACCAGAAACGGAACCTGAAGTACCAGAAATATCTGATGAAGAACTTTTAGACCTTACCCAACAAGAAACCTTCAAATACTTTTGGGATTATTCAGAAGCTAATTCGGGTGCAGCTCGTGAACGTTTTCATCCTAACGAACCATTGAACGACCCTAACACCGTAAGTATTGGCGGCACGGGTTTTGGTTTAATGGCGCTCTTGGTCGGTGTGGAAAGAGGCTTTATTACACGTAATGAATCCGTAGAACGAATTGATCAGATTTTAAGTTTTTTAGAATCTGCAGATCGTTTTCACGGTGCGTGGTCTCATTGGTTAGATGGCACTAATGGTAACGTTAGGCCATTTAGCGAAAAAGACAATGGTGGCGACTTGGTAGAAACCGCTTTTTTGGCACAAGGCTTGATCTGCATTAAAGAGTATTTTAAAAATGGGGACGACACCGAAAAATCTATAGCCGATAAGGCAGATGCATTATGGAAAGGTGTTGAATGGAACTGGTATACGCAAGACCAAAATAGCCTGTATTGGCATTGGAGTCCAAACTATGGTTTTGACATCAATCTAGAATTGAAAGGGTATAATGAAGTAATGATTACATATGTAATGGCTGCCGCTTCACCAGAATTTTCTATTGAGAAAGAGGTATATACCAATGGTTGGGCATCAAATGGGTCTATAACAGACGCCACAAGTGCATATAATATTCCGTTGGTGGTGGATCACGCAGGAAACTCCCCAAAAGGCGGACCTTTATTTTTTTCACATTATTCATTTTTAGGGCTGCGGCCACAAAACTTGAACGACGAATTTGTTGATTATGGTGCTGCGGCCATCAACCATGCTAAAATCAATTATCTCTACTGCGTAGAGAATCCTAAAAACTACATCGATTACGGAGAAGATTGCTGGGGATTAACGGCTAGTTACTCTAGAAATACCGATGGATCTTTAGGTTACAATGCGCATAGCCCAAGTAATGACACAGGCATAATATCGCCTACGGCGGCTATTAGCTCCATTCCTTATACTCCTGAAGAATCTCTAAAAGCATTACACTATTTTTATCGGTATAAAGATGATTTGCTAGGGCCTGCAGGTTTTTATGATGCGTTTAGTCCGCAAAACAATTTTTGGGTAGCAGAAGCGTACCTGGCGATTGACCAAGGTCCTGAAATTGTAATGATAGAAAATTACAGAAGTGGTCTACTTTGGAATCTTTTTATGCAAAATGAAGACGTACAAAACGGTCTTGATAAACTCGGTTTTACTTATGAAAAATAAACACTTTCTTTTTCTCTTTTTACTAATTATTTGCAACACTATAACTTCTGCGCAAGATGTAAATCTATTCGAAAAGAAAGAATTGATAGTTTCAGAAGACACGTTGCGATATAGAATTCTATATCCAGAAAACTTTGATGTAGAAAAAACATATCCGCTAGTACTATTTTTACATGGTGCAGGTGAACGAGGTAATGATAACGAAAAACAACTAACGCACGGCAGCGCTCTTTTTCTAGATCAGAATAACAGAACGAAATACCCTGCGATCGTAATTATGCCCCAATGTGCTATAGATGATTATTGGGCACAGGTAGAAGTTGATCGTAGCAACTATCCCGTACAGTTTGATTTTCAATTTGAAAAAGGCCCTACCAAAGCAATGGGTTTAGTGTTACGTCTATTGGATGATTTTCAAAAAGAAAAATTCGTCAATAAAAATCAAATCTATGCCATGGGCCTCTCAATGGGCGGCATGGGCACCTATGAATTATTAGCAAGAAACCCAGACCGTTTTGCCGCTGCGATTGCAATTTGCGGTGCAGGTGATCCTAAATACGTAGCTAACTACGCGAAAAAAATACCCGTTTGGGCATTTCACGGTGCAAAAGATAATGTTGTAGATCCATTACGTTCTATGGAAATGGTTACGGCATTACTGAATATGGAAGCTTTCCCCCGGCTTACCCTATATGATTTTGCAAACCATAATAGTTGGGATTCAGCCTTTGCAGAACCAGAATTATTACCATGGCTATTCTCGAATGCTATTAACCAAGAGTAAAAGCAACTAAAACTGACATCTATGATCAAAACATATAAAATACTCCCCCTACTTTTATTGACATGTATAGGCTTCAATAGTATTGCACAAGAAAAAATTCCTGAGGTTGAAGCACTATTGAGCGAAATGACCTTAGATGAGAAAATAGGACAGCTGAACTTATTGACTCCCGGTGGTGGTATTGCTACAGGATCTGTTGTTAGCGAAAATGTAGAGGCAAAAATTAAAGCGGGTCAAGTTGGTGGCTTATTCGGTGCATCCGGACCTGAAAAAGTTAGACAGGCACAAGAAATCGCCATTAAGAATTCTAGATTAAAAATTCCGTTATTAATAGGTTCCGATATTATTCACGGGTATAAGACCACCTACCCTATTCCATTGGGTGTAGCTTCTAGTTGGAATATGGAATTGATTGAAAGCGCTGCAAAAATGGCTGCAAAAGAAGCTACCGCAGATGGTATCAACTGGAACTTCTCACCTATGGTAGATATATCTCGAGATGCCAGATGGGGAAGAATCTCTGAAGGTTCGGGCGAAGATCCTTACTTAGGTTCAGCTATTGCAACGGCAATGGTAAAAGGGTATCAAGGAAAAGATTTAAGTGATGCCTATACTATGATGGCTACGGTTAAACATTTAGCGCTTTATGGTGCCGTGGAAGCTGGGCGTGATTATAATTCGGTTGATATGAGCAAGGTTAAAATGTACAATCAGTATTTACCACCATACCAAGCAGCAGTTGATGCCGGTGTTGGTAGTGCCATGACCTCTTTTAATGATATTGACGGTATACCGGCTACAGGAAACAAATGGCTGATTACAGATTTATTGAGAAAGCAATGGGGATTTAAAGGATTTGTAGTTTCCGATTACACCTCTGTTAATGAAATGACCGCTCATGGCTTGGGAGATTTGCAAGCAGTATCAGCACAAGCGCTCAATGCAGGATTGGACATGGATATGGTAGGCGAAGGATTTTTGACCACGTTAAAAAAATCTGTTGAAGAAGGTAAAGTAACCGAGGAAGCAATTACTATTGCATGTAGAAGAATTTTGACCGCAAAACATCAATTGGGACTGTTTGATGATCCCTATAAATATTCGGATACTTCTAGACCAGAAAAAGACATTCTTACTGCCGAAAATAGATTAGCATCAAGAAAAATTGCAACGCAATCTTTTGTACTGCTAAAGAACGAAAACAATGTACTTCCGCTACAAAAGGATGCTAATATTGCATTGGTCGGTCCGTTGGCGAATGACAAAAATAATATGTTAGGTACATGGGCTCCTACGGGCGACCCGCAACTATCAATACCAGTATTGGAAGGATTAAAAAATGTTGCTCCAAAAGTTAAAATCAGTTATGCCAAAGGTGCCAATATTACTAATGACACCGAGCTTGCCAAGCGTGCCAATGTGTTCGGTTTAAGGGTAGACATCGACAAAAGAACTCCTGAAGCTATGTTATCGGAAGCTTTGAAAAATAGTAAAGATGCAGATGTAATCGTAGCTGTTGTGGGCGAAGCTTCAGAATTTGCCGGGGAAGCCGCAAGCAGAACCGAAATATCGATACCTCAAAGTCAGAAAAAATTAATTAATGCCTTAGTAGAAACGGGAAAACCGGTAGTATTGGTTTTATTTAGCGGTAGACCATTGACCATTTCCGATGAGTTTAACCTGCCTGTTAGTATTCTACAAGTATGGAACCCCGGAGTTGAAGCCGGTAATGCCATTGCAGATGTACTTTTTGGAGATTACAATCCTTCAGGGAAACTTACCGCAAGTTGGCCTAGAAATGTAGGTCAGATTCCTATTTATCATAGTATGAAAAATACAGGTAGACCAGCGCCCAAAAATCAATTTGAAAAATTTAAATCTAATTATCTCGACAGTGAAATTTCGCCATTATTTCCTTTTGGTTATGGTTTGAGCTATACCTCTTTTGAATACAGTGAGATTACAGTTGATAAGAATAAAATAAATCAAGGGGAATCTATAAAGGTATCCATAGCCGTAAAAAATACGGGAGACTACGATGGAGAAGAAGTGGTACAACTATATTTAAAAGATGAGATTCGTAGCATTACCCCACCCGTAAAACAACTAAAGGGATTTAAAAAAGTATTTCTTAAAAAAGGCGAGACGAAAACAGTGACTATAACCCTTTCTGCAGATGATTTAAAATTCTACAACAGCGAATTAAAATTTGTAGCGGAGCTAGGAAAATTCAAGGTGTTCGTCAGACTGCGCAAAAACCTACCCTTTCTTAATAACTTTGTTGATTTCCTTTAGCACGGCCAATACCATAACGTATTGATATTGATTATCTTAATGGTATGGATTTTATAACAGGTTTTGACAGGGACCAACTCGTAATGATGGATTTCGAATCCTGCCTGGGTCCCGATTCGTGGGCAAGGATCGTCGATATGTTCGTGGATATCCTCCCAATGGGCGACCTGGGGTTCAGGGACGTGCTGAACAACGAGGGCAGGCCACCATATCGTTCCTCGGACATGCTCAAACTCTATCTCTACGGCTACAAGAACAAACTGCGCTCCTCCCGCCAATTGGAACATGCCTGCAAGGTAAACCTCGAGGTCATATGGCTCCTGAAGGGACTAAGGCCGTCCGCAAGGAAAATAGCCTATTTCAGAAAGCGTAACCCAAAAGCCTTCAAAGGGGCATTCAGGTATTTTGTGGTGCTGCTCAAGGATTGGGAACTAATCGAAGGCGAGACCATTGCCATCGACTCCTTCAAGATAAGGGCCCAGAACGCCCTGAAGAACAACTTCAACCAGAACAAGATCGACCGCCATATCGAGTACATAGACAACAAGATACTGGAATACCAACAACAACTTGATGCCGAGGACGGAGATTCGGATACCGAAAAAATACAGGACAAAATTGCCTACCAGGAATCGAAGAAGGAAAGATACCGCAACATCGGGGAAGAGCTGCGCACCAGTGGGGAACGACAGATCAGCCTTACCGATCCCGATGCCAGATCGGTAGTACTGCACCGCAACATAATCAATGTGGGCTATAACGTGCAGGCAGGGTGTGATGCAAAATACAAACTCTTCGTCAACAACGACACGGGCACCGTAAACGATACACACGCACTTTCGCCCATGGCACTCGATGCAAAGCAACTTTTGGGCGTGGAAAAAATGAGGACACTTACCGATAAAGGGTACACCACGGGCAAACACCTGGACATCTGCACCAAGAACGGGATAACAACTTACTCATCCCCAAAGGAGCATTCTTCCCAACACAACGGCCTTTATCCCATGGTCGATTTTAAATACGACAGGGAAATGGATACCTATACCTGTCCCGACGGACAGATATTGGTGACCAATGGAACCGTTTACAATAAGGCGGGCCACAAGGTCAAGCATTACAAGAACCGACAGGCCTGCAAGGTCTGCCCCGTAAGGCACCTTTGTACCACGAACAAGAACGGACGCTTCATAGAGCGCTCCATTTATCAGGAGGCCTTGGAGGAAAACCAGAAAAGAGTGGAGGAAAATCCGGAATATTATAGGCTCAGGCAACAGATCACCGAGCACCAGTTCGGGACCATCAAAAGACAATGGGGCTTCACCCATACATTGATGAAAGGAAAACAGAACGTGCTCTCCGAGGTAAACCTGATCATGATATGCTACAACCTTAGCAGACTTGTGTCCATTCTTGACCCAAAAGTGTTGAAGGACAGGCTCAAAAGGCTTGTCGACATATTTTTTGCCCTATTCGGAGCCATTTCAGCCATTTTGGGCGACTTTGCTTTTCTTGGAAATTTAGTTTACCACAAAAGAACCGGCTATAAAACCTTCGCTTAGGGTCCTATAAATCAAAACAAATCATTTATTTTTATTCGAAATGGAGTTGCTGCGCAAACTCCCGTTGGCAACAATAAAAACAGAACTCTGAAAAACATATTATTTACATCCGCAAATGAACTTGTTGAGAACATCAAGTCTAAGAAAATTTCAGTAGTTGAAGTTGTTACTGCTTTTTTAAATCATATAAAAGAGAATAATCCGTCTATAAATGCAATTTGCGAATTAAGAAACGAAAAAGACATTTTAAATGAAGCACTTGAAAAAGATAAAGAAATTAGTTTAGGAAAAGCATCTGGGTTATTACACGGACTTCCTTTAACAATTAAAGACAGTTTTCTTGTAAAAGGATTAAAAAATTCAAATGGAGACCCTTTATTGAGAAATTATGTTGCTAAAGAAGATGCGGAATTAGTCAAACGACTAAAGAACGAAGGAGCAATAATAATTGGAAAAACGAATACAGCACTTTATTGTATTGACTGGCAAAGCACCAATTTTTGGAATGGACAAACAAATAATCCTTATGATTTATCAAGAGTTGCAGGTGGTAGTTCTGGCGGTTCTGCCGTTTCTGTTTCTTCAGGTTTCAGCCCATTAGAATTAGGTGCTGATGCTGGTGGTTCAATTAGAGTTCCAGCACATTTTAATGGAATTTGTGGTTTAAGACCAACTGAAAACTATCTATCAAATAGAGGGCATTTAAAAGTTCCTAATAAACCACAAGGTAGAAGACATATTGTAACACCTGGTCCTTTTGCGAAAAATGTAGATGACTTGATATTGATGATGCAAGTACTCGGGAATAATTCAAAATATCAACTTCCTGAACTTCCTCAAGTTGATTTCAATTCTACTTCTCAATGGAATGACAAAAGTCCTTTAAACATTGCATATTCAGAAACAATAAACGAAACCGAAGTTGATAACGAGTATTTAGAATTATTTAAAGGGTTCATTTCTAAAATTAAAAATGAATCCCATATTTTTAATTCTGACCATCCTATTTATAATGAACAAAAAGCATATTTAGAATGTAGTAAAGTCATAGGATTTGAAATAGGCATAAATAACCCTAAAGTCCCTCTACTGTCAACTTTTATGTATTCTTTTATTAGATTAAAATATAAAGACCATTTATGGGCAAAAGGAATGGCAATAGGGCAAAGATTGTCTAATATAAAATACGCAAAAGCAATTGATTATAAAGATGAATTTTCAGAAATATATGATGCTTTTTTAACTAAATATGACATTTGGATAACGCCTGTTTGCTCTTTTGAAGCATACAAGCATCAGAGAGCAGGAAAACCATTTGTTGTAAATAATAAAAAGATTGGTTACACTAAAGCAATCGCTTCTTTTAATTTTACTTCTGCATTTTCTGGACACCCAATAGTTGTTATTCCCATTGGAAAAAAGAAAAACGGAATGCCAGTAGGAATACAAGTTCATTCAAGAAAATGGACTGACAAAAAATTATTAGAAATAGCGAAATATTTAGAGCAATTTACAAATGGATTTGAAATGCCGGAAAAAATTACTGTTGCCAACAATGGTGCCTGTTGCACAAGTTATAAAAAAACTGGGTTATGATCATTGCAGATTGAGAGATGGATCGTAACTTTAGGTATGCAGGGAAAAAAGGAATATCAGGAGAAGCTTTTCAATAATTTTCAATTAAGTAATCGGGTACCGGAGACGAATTTCTATCGTCGTTTAAAAGGCATTTTGGATTTGCGTTTCCTTTACATGCTTACCCGTCCGTATTATGGGGAAAGCGGGCAGAAGAGCATCGACCCTTTGGTATTCTTTAAGTTGTGTTTGGTAGGCTACTTGGAGAATATCATCAGTGACCGTAAGCTTATCGAGCACTGTTCGATGCGCTTGGATATACTATATTTCATTGGCTATGATATCGACGAGGAGCTACCGTGGCATTCCACGATAAGCCGTACGCGGCAATTGTACCCGGAGTCCGTTTTTGAGGAAGTCTTTACGAAGGTCCTTGCCATGTGCGTTGACAAGGGGATGGTCAGCGGCCATTCCCAGGCCATAGATTCTGCCCCTATAAAGGCAAACGCGAGTATGGACACTTTGGAACTCAAGGTGCCTGAAGATGAACTTGACGAACACCTAAGAAAGGTACGTGCCCTTAGTTCCATGGACAGGGAAGAACCACACAGAAAGTCCAAGAACGACAAATCAGACAAGGAAGGTCGTAGCATCACGGCAAGCAACAAGGAGCTCTCCTCGATAAAGGAACGTAACAAGAAGTGGGCGAAGGACCAGGACCAACGGCCCGGTGCGGGGAACAAGGGGGCCAAGTATACCAGTAACAAGACCCATTACAGCCCAACCGACCCCGATGCCAGAATTAGCGTAAAGCCCGGCAAGGCACGCAAGCTGAACTACCTTAGCCAATTGAGCGTGGATACCGCGCACCATGTGATAACGGACATCAGGGCCTACCATGCGGACGGTAAAGACAACCAGCAATTACGGGATATTGTACAACGTTTACAAAGAAGATTATGGCAACAGGGCCTGGTATTCGAAAACTGCGTTGCGGACACCGGCTACAGTTCGGGCGAGAACTATGCCTTTTTGGAGCAAAGGGGACTTAAAAGTTTCATACCGCCCCATGGCACCTACAAGGGCGGACCCGATGGGTTCACTTATATAGAACAGGCCGACCATTACCTATGCCCACAGGACAAGGTAATACCGTTCAAAAAAGTGTTCCTAGATCATCGTACCAAGACGAAAAAGAAGGCCTACCGCGCATCGAGTAAAATCTGCAAAGGCTGCCCGCTACGCGATACATGCTTGGGCAAAGTAAATGAGAAACAGTTCTCGGTGACCTACTATCGGGAGGAATATCAACGTAATATTACCAGGGTGGAAAGCCCACAGGGAAGGTACATGAAGGGCAAACGGCAGAGTACCGTAGAACCGGTTTTCGGGACCCTCACCCAGTTCATGGGCATGCGCAAGATAAATACCATCGGGGTAAAGCAGGCGAACAAGGTAATGCACCTATCGGCCATCGCCTACAACCTTAAGAAGTACCTGAAATTCGAACAAAAACTGGTGCAAAGTGGGATGGGAACACTTGCTTTTGCAACATGGGTCAAAAGTATCCTTGATTTATCGTTAGGTGCTTCTCCAAGGTATCAAAAATTAGCTTTCCATTTCTAACGCGACAAGAAAAAAGCCCCGTAGAGCGCCTTATATGAATCTGTTTTTCTCAGGATTAATGACTTGTGCAACGGTTACTAGTGTTGTAGCCAGTTTATTTTAGTTCTTTCTCAAAACATACGCTATTTTCAGCTTTTACATATTCCCCAAAGTTCGAAATTATTTTATAATTGTTCTTTTGATAGAATCTAATAGCATATGGCTTTTCTTTAAGTGTTTCTAATATGCATTTCTCAAACTTCAATTCAGTACTCCATTTTTCTAATTCATTCAATACTATTGAAGCAATTCCTTTTCCACGATAGGTTGGAGGAACATACATTCTTTTAATTTCCACTTCACTTTTCGAAAATTCTTTAATTCCACCGCATCCGACTGGATTTCCATTTTCATCATATGCAACAACAGTATATTTAATTTTGTCAATACTATTCAATTCCTCATAAAATGATTCCTCTTCCTTATAATATATTCCTAAATCAACATCTAATTCCTTAACCAATTTTTGAAAATCTGTATTGTCAGAATCTGTTCTTTTGAATGTTATCATTTTAATTTTATCTGTTGGGTGGTTTCTCTAATTGACTACAACGTTAAATGTCGAGTAGACAAGGGGAATTTCACCCCGAGCCTCTCACAGAACCGTACGTGATAGTCTCCCATCATACGGCTCTTCTAACTTAACTTTCAAAGATAGCTCATCCTCTTTCAAGTTGGCAAATTGTACGTTAAATTAGCTAATCCCTTCGCTCCAGTTTCATTACAAAACTTTCATTACTACTACGGATTAGTCCGCCCCTATACCAAGCATTGCTATTCTGCCTCTAGTTTGTGCTATTGTACATTTCGCTTCACATCTTGACACAGGTTCCCGAGTTCCGTAAATAAGCCCGAATAATGGTCATGCCTCCTAAATGACGCCTGCCGCCCAGCCAATAAGCAGATGACCGCCGGACTTGTAATGTTTGTCATACTTCAAACACTTTTGACAGAAGGTTGCACTTTCTCGACACTTCATCAGAGGTTTATTTGCATTCATCTCCATTATTCATACCTGACCAGCTCTTGGCATAGCCTTTTCCATAACGCTCAATACCTTGGCTCTTTACCAAAGCACCTTATGGTGGTTTGATGCTCTCCCCTGCAGGACAACATCGGTGGGTCGGTTCCACCATCTTATAAACAGTTGCGTAACGATTTTCAGCCGTTCGTTACTCTCGGCACACGTATGAAACGTAGCGTGGTTAAGCAACTAATTTAGCAAATAATTCACAGATAGAATATTCCGCAGGAATGTTCGTAAGTCGGCAGTAACCTAGCAATTAATTATACACGGCTTAAGTTTGATTCTCAGTAAATTGTTTATATAATTAGAAAGAACAAAAGAGAGAATTAAGGTTACTATATACGGTGAAGCTTCAGACTTCGACAACATTGATAATCCTCTCTCTTTTACTACTTAAATCACGTTCAGTTCTGTGAGACTTTAGATCTCGTTTTCAAGTTGTTGTGAGCAGAAGTAGCCGGTTCTTTCATAAAACATTTCTTATGAATAAATATAAAGAAACTTTTGGAGTTGACATTAGTAAAGATGTCTTTGATGTACATGGTAGTAACAAAGGTCACGACCAGTATAAGAACGATGAAACGGGGTTCAAGAAATACCTTAAGGAATTACCCAAAGGTTCATTGGTCGTTATGGAAGCTACCGGTTATTATCATTACAGACTTGCACAGTTTCTTTACAAAAATGGAGTAATAGTTTCAGTAGTAAACCCATTATCTATAAAGCGGTTCATTCAAATGAAACTTGCCAAGGTAAAAACGGACAAGAGCGATGCCAAGGCTATATGTGAGTATGCCCTTATCAACGAGGTTCCTATTTATAATGCCTTGACGGACACCCAGAGCGAATGTTTACAGTTGTTCCGGTTATTGGATACCTATTTAAAGCAACGAACGGCAACCAAGAACAAGATACATGGGGAAGCAGTTTTAGGTATACCCTCAAAGTTTGTTTATCGTTCCTTGATACGTAACAAGAAACAGCTCAATAAAGAGGTAGCCGCTATCCAATCAAAGATTCTATCATTGGTGAAAGAGGACCAACAGGAGCAATTGACCTTGTTGACATCGATACCTGGTATAGGTCAAAAGACTGCATTGTTCCTAATAGTGGTCACCGATGGTTTCAGTAAGTTCGAAACCGCAGCACAGCTTTGTAGTTATGTCGGTATAACCCCGACGATACGAGAGTCTGGGAGCAGTGTAAGAGGTCGTGCGCGAATAAGTAAGGTCGGCAATAGAAAGCTTCGTAATCTACTGTTTCTATGTTCTTTCAATGCCTGTAAACACAACAAGGCGTGCAAAGAGGTATATGAGCGAATCGTGAACAAGGGTAAGAGCAAGAAATTGGCACTGATAGCCGTTGCCAACAAACTATTAAAACAGTCTTTTGCTATCGCAAAATCTGGCAGACCATATGATGAAACCTACGTTTCTATATTGCCTAGATAAATAGCAGATTAATTGAATAAAAAAAGCTCAAGAATCTGTTTATTGAATCTATGAGCCTAGAATAATATTGTCTCAGATTAAAGAAGAATTTGTTTGTTTTTTACCTCAGTTCTTCTTAATAGAAGCTTCGATTGTCCGGCCGGTCGGACCCAATTTTTCCTTTGGTGATATCTCGTTGTAGAAGAAAAAATCGAGCATCGCTGCCATCGCCTCAGTATGTGATTTGAAGTGTGTTCTTGAAAATTCTTGAAAACGTTTTGCTGTTTCCTTTTTGAATCTAATTCCTATAAATGTGTCCATATTTCGCCGATTTGTCGCAAAATCTTCCCTAAAAATGGGCATTTTCAGCCCGTTTGTCGCAAATCGTTGATTGTCAGGATATTAAAATATATTCAAATAGCTGATAATCAGTTATTTGAAAACAAAAAGGAATCCGAAACATCGCGTAGCGTGTTACCCTCTTGCTATTCCTTTTCGTTCGCCACAGGCGAACGAAAATCCATACAATCCAGCTCAAAAAGCTGATTGCCATTTTAGGAAAATAATTTTCCGATATGTTATTTTTCGATGTGTATGGTTATCGGCGAAAGTCGAAAAGTGGATAACCCTACTTTAATTTGTGTGCTGTATTTCCAGCGAAATAAAGATACGTTTTTTTATTGATATGATATAAATTGCATACAAAAGCACCTCCAAAATTTAGAGGTGCTTGTTTCTTATTTCAAAAAAATTAGATATTGAAAATGAATTTATAGGAATACAAATTCCGAAGGGCTTCTTCTTCAATCATCGTTTCAAAACAAGTGTAATTCTTGGTTACGTATTTGCGAATACTATCGCCAAATTTTCGTTCAACGTCTATTTTAGAATTCTCTAAAAGTCGGTTTTGAGCTTCTTCGCTCAGGTCTGTAAAATTGAGATATACCATAGCTCTGGATTTTAGTATTCGCTTGGTAACATCAGCGTATTATTTACAAAAAATAACCGCAGTTCATCAAGCGGAAAATCGGTTACTCTATATCCGTGTTTTTCGAGAATATTATCGTTGCCATCGGTATAAATAATTTCAGCTTCATAACCTGTAAAATCCTGTTTTTCTTTGGACAATCTTCTAAAGTCTATGGTTACAAATTCGCTTCTATTAATCAGACTTTTTGCAATTACGGATGTGTCCGCAATCAGCCAAAAACATTCTGCGACCTCGGACAAATATTTTAGTCCGTCCGTAAATCGGGTTCGTAATAATGGAATAGAATAGAACATTTCCGTACCGTGAAAATGTTGTAATCCTTCTTTAATTTCGTTAACTTGTACTTTCATTGTGAATATATTTAATGTGTGAATAATGAAAAAAAGAGGGCGCATCTTTAGACGGTTACGCTCTCTTTAATTTTTGAATCCTACTTTTCGTTTTTACTTCCAAGTAATAGGATTTCATTTGCTTCAACCTCTGTTACATAGCGTTCATTGCCATCATCGGTTGTATAGGTTCGGGTTTTAAGTTTCCCGGTAACACCTAGTTCTTTGCCCTTGCTTACAAATTTTTCGATAATTTCAGCGGTCTTTCCCCAAGCAACAACAGTATGCCAATTGGTATCAGTTTGTTTTTCCCCTTTGGCATCCTTGAAATACTCGTTTGTTGCCAATGAAAAACATGCTACTTTTTTACCGCTTTCAAGGTTTGTAATGGTTGGCTCTTGTCCAACGTTTCCGATTAACTGTACGTGATTTTTTAAAGTACCCATAATAAAATATTTAAGAATTAATTAAAATCTATCTGAACTATTCAGACAGTTTGTGTTTATATTTTTTGAAGTGATTTACTTATTATATCTTGAGCGTTTTCCTTTTTTGTTTTTTTTGGTGTCGCTTACTTTTTGATGTTTTTGTAAGATTTCATAAGATTTATTTTAGATTTACTTCCCATAGCGCCCTCGCTGTTACCTTTTTTTGTTGCTTAGTGTGATTCAATATTCAGTTTTGGTAAGGCGTATAAAAAGTGAAGCTTTGCGCAACGGTTTATGCCGCTGTCCAAAAATGAATGTTGTTGTTTTGCTGTCAAAAAGAGGTTAAGCAGTGAGGGTATAGAAGTTTATTTAAAGGCTTATATGAAGTATAAAAACATAGGAAGTGATACCAAATCATTAAATTGAATTCCTATCAGGCGAACTCTATTCCCGATTTTGGCTAGGGAATGAGATGTTCCTTCCCAGAGAATCGGGAAGGATTAATGGAATGGAAAGCTAAAATTGGGGATTGTGTTCAAGATAATTGTAGCGCAGCTCTTTTCCCGTAGTGTAGCTTTTCGCGAAATGTAGGGGAATGTGCTAAACGGTTTATGAATACGTATCTCTATCATTAATTAGAATTTAGGCGGACTTAACTTTAAAGTTGAAGATTGATAATGAAGTGTTTTTTAATAATAGGACTAGCGTAATGGAAATCGGAAGCTTTAAAGTTGTGTCCAAGACTTTTTAATGAAGCGCATTTCCAGAAATGAAGCTTTTATTGCGGAATGTAGGGGAATGGGCTGAATGGACTACGGAGAAAGTCAATCCTTTTTAACGTTATTTGGAAGTATCTTATTCTTCAGATAATACATCACGGAACTTATCTACCATTAATTCTCTCGGAAATTTATATTCCGAAAATCGATTGCTTACAGGGGAAAGTTTGTGATGGAAATAGGCATTAGCTTGTTCACGCCCATTTTTTAAATTAGGGTTATTAATTTTCTTTTGAAAATTCATGCCGCGGTGATGCTTTTCTATTATTTTTCTAAAATTAGAATCTTTTTCCTTTAGATGTGGTAGCCAATAAATTAAAGTATCCATATCTACAAAAGTCAAATCTCTAATAAAATTACGATTGTATTTATCCCCAAGTTTTTCCTTGACCAGCTCCAAATACCATTTATTCAAGATATAGTTCATCCCTAAAATCTCAAAAATTCTATCGCTAACTAATAGTATAGGGTAAATTGTTATATTCTTTTTATGGTTGACATATTCATCGTAAGGGAACTTATCCTCCACAATTTGTTCGATAGATTTTACCAACTGCCCGATTCCTAATGCACGGCTATCATCCTTAAGAAACTTTTTTTTTAATAACTTTTTTATTTCCGCTATATCGGATGAACTTTTAATTCCTGCGGCTACAAGAATGTCCTTATTTTCGAAGAGATAAACCCTGTTGTTATGACGTACGTAATAATCGGGTTCATTGTCTTTTGTATTTTCAATCTGTTTCTTGACCAGATATTTCCAGTGAAAGATGTCGTCAAGAACAATTTTCATTAGAACTTCCTCAGAAAATTCAGTGTTGTAAAAACTAAAGAACCTACCGTCCGTTGGTTTTAAATTATGGTGCTTGTTATATGCATCTTTAAGTATGAAACGAACACTCTTAAAAAACTTATCTACTACAAAGAAAAAGTCGATGATAGAAAAAGTCTGATGATCAATTTCATAGATAGGATAATTTTTAAGATTTGTAAAATCTGTCGACTCTTCTATTTCAGCTGAAGCCAAAGTTTTAAGAAAACGTAATTTATCTTTTTCTTCTAATCGGAGTTTGTAGCTATTATTGAGTTTTAAATTTAGAAGAGTGGCAAAGAGCAGTTTGACTTGTTTTTTCAAATCTTCGGTATCGTCTTCCCCAAATATTTCACAGAGCGCATTCCGTAAATATTTATATTCTGCTTTTGATCCCAAAAACTGAAGGAGGTGTTCAAACTTTATCAAAGTAACATATACCAATTTTCCAAATTCCAAGTCCGTGTTAGAATAGATGCCAATGTCCGCAGAAGAAAATGCCATCGTAATGAGCATATCTGCCATCCTATCAATATTCTCTTGTGCATCGCCGAAGTATTGCTTGGTATTGACCTCTTTATTAATTACCAAGAATGCCTTTAAGATATTTAGCTCATCAGCCGTTTTGTCGTCGTTAGGATTGTCGTCCAACAAACTCTTGCGATTGGCCAAGATAGTTTCGGAAAGCCTTAAACTGGCTTCTCTTGAAATAACTTCAGGTTTTTCAGGAATCTGATTTTCCTTACCATATTTAGTGACTCTTTGAATTATATCCCAACTAACGTCGGGGTCAGAAATAAAATTATCAAAATTAGGTTGTGGAACGGTGGTCGTAAATCCTATGATTCCAAGTAGGGTTGAAGAAGATACCTGGCTTAAATAATCTAATATAGGTTTTGGTTCCTCCTCGGGAAAAACATTTTCGAATTCAAGTCTTTGAACAGTTCTAATCATATGCGCCTCATAAAATTAATTATTTAATACTCGTGAAAATAGTATTTGAAATCAAAATGCGCTATTTGGTATCAACTTAAATATTAATGCGAAAATACCAAAATGTTTTACCTATGTTGTACCTGTCCTTTTTTTCGGTTCGATTTCAAACAAAAAAAAGCCGAAGATTTCTCTTCGGCTTTTGTACAGGTGGGGAGACTCGAACTCCCACACCTTGCGGCACCAGATCCTAAGTCTGGCGTGTCTACCAATTCCACCACACCTGCATTTTAGAATCTTTTTCGACTTTTACTTGTCTAAGTCCTAAGTCTAGCGTGTCTACCAATTCCACCACGCCTGCATACTTTCCTAAATCACGATATGTGATTATCGGGGTGCAAATATAACGCAAAAATTCAATTCTCTAAATTTTAGCTATTTAAAAATTACGCTTTTTGTACTTTTATCAAAAGTTACATAGAATAGCACATGAAAAACGTAAAGAATTATCTGTCGGAAAATAAGGACCGATTTTTAAATGAGCTTATCGAACTACTTAAGATACCGTCTGTTAGCGCAGATTCTGCCTTTTCACAAGACGTGTTAGATACTGCAGAAATGGTTAAAGCCAGATTAGAGGAAGCAGGTTGCGATATTGTTGAAATTCATGAAACCGCAGGATACCCCATCGTGTATGGTGAAAAAATCATAAATACTGATCTACCTACAGTTCTCGTCTATGGCCATTATGACGTTCAACCGGCAGATCCGATCAATCTATGGCATTCACCACCATTTGAACCTGTTATTAAAAAAACGGAGAAACACCCAGAAGGTGCCATATTTGCCCGTGGTGCATGCGATGACAAAGGACAAATGTACATGCATGTAAAAGCATTGGAACTGATGGTGAAAACCGATCAACTACCATGTAATGTAAAATTCATGATCGAAGGTGAAGAAGAAGTTGGTAGTAATAACCTCGCCATATACGTAGCCGAGAATAGAGAAAAGCTGGCAAACGATGTTATTTTAATATCGGATACAGGTATGATTGCCAATGATGTACCGTCGATAACCACAGGTTTACGCGGTCTAAGTTATGTTGAAGTAGAGGTTACAGGTCCTAATCGTGATCTGCATTCCGGATTATATGGTGGCGCTGTTGCTAACCCTATAAATATTTTAACCAAAATGATTGCCAGCCTACATGACGAAAATAATCATATTACCATACCTGGTTTTTATGATAAGGTAGAAGAACTTTCTACTGAAGAACGTGCAGAAATGGCAAAAGCACCTTTTAGTATTGAAAAATATCAAGAGGCTTTAGATATTGAATCTGTATACGGTGAAAAAGGATATTCTACCAACGAACGCAACTCCATTAGACCCACATTAGATGTTAATGGAATTTGGGGCGGATACACTGGCGAAGGTGCAAAAACGGTTATAGCTAGTAAGGCTTTTGCAAAAATATCTATGCGATTAGTTCCGAACCAAGATTGGAAAGAAATTACAGAGCTGTTCAAGACTCATTTTGAAGCTATAGCACCAAAAGGTGTAAAGGTGGTCGTAAAACCTCATCATGGCGGACAAGGATATGTTACTCCTATTGACACCATTGCCTACCAAGCAGCCTCAAAAGCTTATGAAACTACATTCGGTAAAAAACCGATTCCTCAACGTAGCGGTGGTAGTATTCCCATTGTTTCTCTTTTTGAAAAAGAGCTAAAAAGCAAGACTATTCTTATGGGCTTTGGCTTGGATAGTGATGCCATACACTCCCCTAACGAACATTTCGGATTATGGAACTATTTTAAAGGAATTGAAACCATCCCTTATTTCTATGAATATTTTACAGAAATGACTAAGAAGTAGTTACCAATAAGTAAAACATCTTTCAGAAAAAAGAAGCGATCTTTAGATTTGGCACACCAAATTTAAAGATCGCTTTTCTGTATACATTAACAGTTAATTACATTTTTAACGCTTTGTATTATTTACGTAAGTTTTGTAAAATCAATAACTGAAACTTCAACAAACCAAAAAAAGACACAAAGTACAGTTTCACTGAATTATAGCCATGATTCACAGAATATTGAAAATTACGATTATAATCTATCCTACATTTAACACTTGAAATCATCATAACTAATTTAAATTCAAGATAATGAAAAAGTATTTTTTTATTCTATTACCGTTCTATCTTTTAAGTTGCAGTAGCGATTCTGATAGTTCTGATGACGTAACTAATAATGATGATAATACTATAATTTCTGTAGATGGTTCAGTAGACATCTCAACTGTTGTCCAAAATGTTTTTGATACGGATAACGGTGTTACTGTAAATGTAGAGGGTGAAACCATTACTATTAATAGTACCGGTCTACCCGATCACAAAACACCATATTGGGATATTGAAGGCATGGCACATGAGTTGTACGAACCATTCCCAAGCTATATCATTGATGATACAGATGCTTATGATGATGACGCCGAAGAATTGAGTAGGTTGATCAGTACCGATGAAGAGGGTAATACTATCATAACCTATCAAAACAACATGAATATGGATATGGTTGCTTTTGATTATAGTATGGAAATTCCCACGAATCCTACCGAAGCTGAAAACAAAGAAGAAACAGACCTTGGTCTAATCGGTATGGCCTTGAACGGTGTTCCAATTTATAATGATTCTGAAGGTAGAGCTGTACTTGGCGTAGTTGCCATGAGTACCTTTGATTCCGCAGGTGCACACCCTGGACCAAATTCAGATTACCATTACCACACAGCAGCTCAATTGAGTATTTATGCCGAAGATAATGGTAGCACTTACCCTACGGTAAACGATTCCAACTTAATCGGTTTTTTAAGGGACGGATTTCCAATTTACGGACGACAGGAAGCGGATGGTTCCTTTCCAGATGATTTAGATGAAAACGGAGGTCATACTGCAACTACAGCAGACTTTTCAGAAGCTATTTACCATTACCACTGTAGTAGTGAAAACTATTTGAATACAGGTTGGTATATCATGAAAGCAGGTGCATATCACGGTACTCCAGGACCATCATCAGGTAATTAAATTTTATTTACAATATATAAATAAGATAGCTGAGTTAATCCTAATCTACTACAGCTATCTTCTTTTAATTTTTTTAGTACGATACACAAATTAACTATGGGTAATTTATTTACTATATACCGTTGCCATTTTGTTTTAGTCCTTAGCTTGCTATGTGGTTTAAGTTCATGTAAACAAGCTACCAATGACATAGAAGATATAGTAATAGATAAAGCAGCCTTGCATGCACAGAATGTTGATGCCGATATTGATCTTACAGGAGTTCCGAGCGATACAATTAGCGATACCGACCCTAATTACTCTATAAAAAATGGTCTATTCTATTTTCAAGGTAAAAAATATTCGGGCATATTAAAAAAATATCACCCTAGAGTTGAAATGATCGCTTATACTTCTGTATATGAAGGAAAACGTCATGGACCATATAGCAGTTATTATGATACCGGAGCCCTTTTTGAAATAAAGCAATATAAGCATAACCGAGTCATGGGAAGACATTACATCTATTGGAGAAACGGCAGTTTAAAAGCGGACAACTGGTACTATAACGGTAAAATGGAAGGAACTCAGAAAAAATGGTATGCGAATGGCTCTCCTTTTTACGTGTTCAACTACACAAATGGAAAACGCGATGGAAAGCAACAAGCCTGGAGAACTTCAGGACAATTACAGATCAACAGCGAGATAATTAATGGGAGGACCTATGGATTAAACAGGGCTTCACTTTGCTTTAATGTCATCAACGAACAACCTGATGCTTTGGGCTATGCAACAAATAAAGAAAAAAAACTAATTAAGTAGCTACAATAAATTCACTTAAATTTTCTTCACATACTTCGTTATGATAACCGTCATTGTTGGTCCTACTTTACCTTCTATATATTCTGCATTTTCACGGTCTAAAGAAATTCTTCGAACTGCAGTACCTTGCTTGGCAACTTGGCTTGATCCTTTTATTTTCAAATCTTTAACCAAAACAACACTATCTCCGTTTTCTAAAATTACTCCGTTTACATCGCGGTGAATAATCTTGTCAGCCTCGGCTAAACCTTCGCCTGTTGCTTTTGCCCAAACTAAAGCCTCTGGCTCTAAATAGATCATATCTAATAAATCTTTAGGCCAACCTTCAGATTTTAATCTAGATAGCATTCTCCAAGCCACAACTTTCACAGAATCATACTCACTCCACATGCTGTCATTAAGACAACGCCAGTGGTTTGCATCCATTTGCTCTGGATCTTCAATTTGAGTTCGGCATGTTTCGCATGCTAAAATACTAGAATCGACTCCGCTAATAGAAACCGGTTCTACTTCAAAAACTTCTAAATTATTGATTCCCGTACATAATTCGCAAGTGGAGCCACTACGTGCTTCCAAATCAGCTAATACACTCATTATTCATTATTTTTATAATACGAATTTACATCTTTTAAGTGGGTCAATTGGACCTTTCCCCAAAGAATTGGGGTCGGGCTATACATTACAAGTACGCTTTGCTAAAAAGCAAATGCGGGCTTTTCATTACTATCCCTAAGGCAACAAAAACAAAATTACTCTACACTTGTAGAATTAAAATATTTGCTCTATGTTTGTAGAACATACTCTAAACTTGTAGAAAATGCAACTATCCAAATCGGAAGAAGAATTAATGAATATTCTATGGAAGCAAAAAAAGGCGTTCATGAAAGATCTACTCGATGCTTACCCAGAGCCAAAACCCGCTACGACCACTGTTGCCACTTTATTAAAAAGAATGACCGACAAAAAGTTTATTGATTATAAAAGCTTTGGTAGAAGTAGAGAATACTTTCCGTTGGTAAAAAAGAAAGATTATTTCTCTAAACACGTAAACGGACTCATTAAAAACTTTTTCAATGATAGCGCTAGTCAGTTCGCATCATTTTTTACTCAAGAAACCAACTTAAGTAAAGCTGAGTTAGAAGAATTGAAAAAATTAATAGATGTTGAAATAGAAAAGAAGTAATCATGGTAATCTATCTTTTAAAATCCGCCGCATGTATGAGCATATTTCTGCTCTTCTATAAACTCCTTTTGGAGAAAGAAAGCATGCACCATTTTAAAAGATACTTTCTATTAACCGCCGTTATCGCTTCTTTTATAATACCTCAAATTGTTTTTACAGAATATATTGAAATTGAACCCACCACTGCAGTAACTCAAGTTATCACCATAAATGAACCTCAAAATATTCAACCAGTAGTTCAGGCTATTGAAAAATCGCCCATGAATTGGTCTTTAATACTATGGACTATCTACGGACTAGGAGTTGCAGGATTCGCATTGCGTTTTTTTATGAACCTCTATAAAATCTGGAAACGTATTCATAACAACCCAAAAACGAAACATAGTGCTATCTATAGAATATTACTAGAAGAACAACTACCACCACATACTTTTTTAAAGTACATATTTCTGAACAAGCAAAAATTTGAGACCAAAAGCATACCTAATTCTGTAATGATACATGAAGAAACCCATGCTTTACAAAGGCATAGTTTAGATGTACTTTTTCTCGAAGTACTGCAAGTGGTATTCTGGTTCAATCCGTTAATCTATGCATTTAAAAAAACAATAAAACTAAACCATGAGTTTTTAGCAGATAGTGCTGTACTTAATGGTCAGGAAGACCACTTAAATTATCAAAATACATTACTGTCGTACTTATCAAACGACAGCTTTAACACCTATCAATCAGTTGGTATCGCAAATGCCATAAATTATTCATCAATCAAAAAACGATTTATTATCATGAAAAAACAAACATCCAAAAAGAGTATTCTGTTACGAAGTTTATTGTTGCTACCACTATTAGCAATTATGCTTTATAGTTTTTCAAACAGGAAAGAAAAGTTCGTTAGTAAACACGATGATTACTCCATTGGTGGAGATTGGCTGAATGAAGAAAATGAATTAGAAACATTAACAATTACCGAAGAAAATGAAAATTTACTATGGGGCAATAATCAAGGTCTTATCTTAAAATTTGAAAAAATAAAAGGACAATTATATTATTATTCTGAGCTTAGTAAAGAAAAACTTTTAGTTGAAACAACCGCAAAAGAAGAGACCATTCAAGTTAACGGGAAAAAATTTATCCGTAAAGCAAAAAGCTTAAGAGATCAATTAAATGGCACGTGGCAAAATGAGGAAATTAATACTAAACTTATTGTTTCCGAGTACGATATTTATATGGTTTTTGATCTTTTAGAAGGAAACAAAAAAGCTGTTCGTTATTATCCTAAAAAACGTGGCAACAGTTATTATTTCACCTATGGTTATGAAGATTGGTCGTTTAAAATTGAAAATAATCAATTAGTTGACTCTAGAGGAAATTATTATAATAAACAAGAGAAGCAGCAATCAATCAAAAACTCAAACAGAATAATAAAACTTGCAGGCATAGTAGTAGATTCTGAAACTTTAGAACCTTTGGCTAATGCGGAAATAAAAGATTCAAACGGAATTTCACTAACCACTACTAATAATGAAGGTTATTATCAACTTGACATCAACAACATACCTGAAGGTGAGATATTCTTCACATTAAAAATACAGAAAGAAGGCTATAAAATACTTATACAAAAAGAACATTGGGGTAATTTACAAGGTAAAATAACTAGTTCATTCTACTTCGGTCTTCAAAAAAATAATGGAGCTACAACTGAGTTCTCTAACCTTTTTGCAATGAATGATAACTTAAGTTATGCATCTGTCATAAAAAACAAATCTATAATTGAAAACGAACGGCTTTTCAAATCAAAATTAGAAGATGCAAAAAATGGTAATAAACATTGTATTGTAGAGGTTAATAAAACACCTTATTTAGTAGATGCTACATCATGGATTAAACTAAATTCCATTAATGATCTAATAGCTATAAATGATAAAGAGAATATACCTGCCTTTAAATTAAATGACCATATCAATAGAAACAGTATAAAAGCAATGTCGCCATTAGAGGATTACGATGATGCGAAGTTTGCGGTTTATACCAAATCAAGTGATATCAATGAGAATTTAGACAAAAGAGCATTCCACAAATACAATTCCATTGCAAAAAAATACAACGCTATTCCAACTGCAAAAAGAGAGATTCCTTTGTATGATTTAAAGATATTAGAATCCATTTATAGAAGTATGAGTAAAACTCAAAGAGAGCAAGCTCAACCTTTTCCAGAGTGTCTTCCTAAGCAAAATCAAGAGAATGCTACAAAAGAACAAATATCCACCTACAATAAGTTGGCAAAAAGTTATAACACCATGATATCTAAGGGAGGCAATATTCGGATTCTAAAATCTGATGTTGATGAACTAACATATATCTACGGATTAATGTCTGAGAAACAAAAAGTGAATGCAGAGCCATTCCCAGATTTTCCAGAACCGCCACCTGTACCAAAAGCGCCAAAAGCTCCGAATACCGCTGATTATGCAGATGCTGAAATTGAAAGGATTATTGCAACCCAAGACACATACGACGGTGCATTAATGCTACATAAATCGAATAATTTACCACATAATAACACTGCCTACATTAACGTTGATGAAGAGCTAAAATATGAAGGCACAATATCAGATATCGAACAAACTACTAATGATGTTAAAGAACTGGAATTAATTAAGGAAACTATTAAATCAGATTTAAACTTTCGTGCACCACAAGATGCTCCAAAAGTACCAGAGATGCCGAAGACTTCTAATTATTCAAATAAGCTGAAAAGAGAAATTATTAGACAAGAAGGACACCTTTCTGTAGATAGGAATTTAGAAAAGAAGGATTCAAATATTCCGCCACCTCCACCACCTCCTACTCCGCCTTCCCCATTAGATTATGCTATTAGTATGGCGAAAAAAGGAGCAACGTTCTTCTACGAAGGCAAAGAAGTTTCGTCTGATAAAGCCATTGACCTATTAAAGAAAAAGAAAGAGTTAAATATAGAATCTAGAGCGAAAAATGGCAAAGCAGAAGTAAGAATTACCAAAGAACCTGTAACAATAAGATAATCACAACGTCAAACATATGTTAAAGCCCTCTTTTCGAGGGCTTTTTGCGTACCAAAAATGAAATAGTTACGTTCACCCAGTATACATCATCATCAATCAAAAACAAATCATTAATCATGATACAAGACTTCTTTATTCTCTGCTCAGGGGCAGATGCCGATCTTTTAAAAACCTGCTCTAAAGGTGAGCAAAACAAATATGCCGGTATTGGCGCTACCGTATTTTTTACAGCTGTAATGGCTTTTATTGCTAGTAGCTATGCATTATTCACGGTTTTCGACAATGTTTATACCGCAGTATTCTTCGGTTTCATTTGGGGATTATTAATATTCAATTTAGACCGTTTTATCGTTGCTACCATTAAAAAGAGAAACAACTTTGGCCAAGAGTTTTTACAAGCTACTCCGCGTATAATTCTCGCAGTTATAATTGCCATAGTAATTTCAAAACCATTGGAAATGAAAATTTTCGAGAAAGAAATCAATCAGGTTTTGTTAAAGCAAAAGAATGAACTTACCCTAGCCAACAAAGACCAACTTGCGTTGCAATACACCCCAAAGGTTGAGCAATTGAATGAAGAAATAGCTACTTTAAAAAATGAAGTTTCAATAAAGGAAGCCGAGACGAATGCGCTTTATGATATTTACATTAACGAAGCTGAAGGTACAGCGGGTACCAAGTTATTAGGTAAAGGTCCCGTTTATGCTGAAAAGCGAGATAAACATGATGCTGCACTTGCAGAATTACAAGTACTAAAAACTACAAATAATGAAAAAGTATCGGCGATAGAATCTCAAATTGCAACGCTAGATATTGAATATGCCGAAGTGGTTAAAAATTCGCAACCCATTATAGATGGTTTCGACGGATTAATGGCAAGAATTACCGCTTTAGACGAATTACCATGGCTTCCTTCATTTTTTATATTCCTGTTGTTCTTAGCCATAGAAACATCACCTATAATTGCCAAATTACTAGCTCCAAAAGGGGAATATGATATTAAATTAGAAGAGGAAGAAAGCGTACTTTCTACTTGGGTCGAGCAAAAACTGGCGCAACGAAAACTTATTGCTTCGACTGATAGTGAAATCAATCAGAAAATATATGAAGATCTAAAGGGCGAAGAAGAGCTTTACGGCTACAAAAAGAAAAAGGCAGAAGAATTGCTACGTTTGCAAGCAGACAGTTTTCATAATATTCAGACAAAAGGTTTAAAATAAAAAAGACCAATACTTCTATTGGCCTTCTTTGATTTGGGGGAACTACCTGAACAACTATAATTTTGCCATAGCCTCTAGAATTAATTCTGAACTCGTAACATTAAACTTGTTAGTCAATCATTAATTACATTTCAAAGATATTAAGCATGAGACTTAAAAATTGGTCGCTTTAGACTAAGTCAATTTAAGTGTAGACGAATGGACAATATGTATCGATGAACTATTATATCTAATCTATACATCACTAGAATCAAATATGTAATTCATGTTCGTTATGTTCTATACCGATAATCTTCGTAGCAAATAAGCTAACTTTATATAGTGGTAGTATTAAATTTGCATTTACATGGCAACACTTAAAGAAACCAAGAAGAAGAAAAGAAGATTTTATAACCTTGTTATCATAATAGTATTACTAATTATAATTGCTACAGGTTTTATGGCACAATTGGGATGGTAATGTCTCCGTTAAAAATTGAATGTTAGAGTTCAATCCATTATGATAACCCATATGACCGATAAAAAACTTAAAATTAAAAAATTAGCAAAGCTCTTCGGAAAAATAATTCTGGGGATACTACTGCTATTTTTTATTTTGGTGTTAGTCATTAGAACTCCGTGGGCTCAAAATTTAATCGTTGCTGAAGTCACTAATTATATTTCAGAAAAGTCTAATACCAAAGTAGAAGTCGGCAAGGTATACCTAACTTTTTCTGGAGATATATTGGTCGAGAAAGTATATCTTGAAGATGTAAAGGGCGATACTTTATTCTACTCAAAATCGCTTCAAGCAGATATTCCTATTTACCCTGTTGTTTTTAAAAATTCATTAGCTATAGATGGAGTCATTTCTAACGGTGTGGTTGCCCATATTAGTAGAGAAGATAATCCTGATGAATTTAATTTTACTTTTCTTATCGATGCATTAGTAACACCCACAGATACAACGTCAGCGACTTCTGAACCTATGGAGATTTCTATAGGAAGTTTAGACTTGACCGATTGGAAATTGAATTATAACGATGCCTATTTAGGAACGGACATAAACCTCATACTTGGTAACTTAGATATAGACGTTTCTGAGTTTGATTTAGAAAGAATGAAGTTTTCTTTAGATGATTTAAATCTAAAGAATACCGAATTCACCTATAACCAAACACACCCGTTCCCTATTACAGAAGATACTACCAGTGCTGTGCTACCTTTTATACAATTAGAAGATTTTAAAGTAGAAAATGTAGCTATCACTTACAACAGCCAGTCTGATGGTTTAAAGTCCCAATTAAAATTAGGTAAAATTGAACTAACCGATATACTGGCAGACGTTTCTAAAAACAGATACGAAACCGACGACCTCTTATTACAAGATTCGCAGATAGCTATTCAGATAAGAAGTGAAGAAGTTGAACAAAATAGCACACCCACAAACTCAGAATTTAAGTGGCCAGAATTTATAATTGCAGCCAATAATATCAACATCGCAAAAAACACATTTAGCTATACATTAAATGGCTCACAGCAAAACTCAAGCAGTTTTGACCCTAATGCCTTTACAATACAAGAATTTCAACTTCTAGCTAATAAATTTGAATACCGACCTGAGCTCTTTAACCTTGATGTTTCTTCTTTTACGTTCTCAGAGCCGAGTGGCATCCAATTAAATCAATTAGCATTTAAAGCCGGTCTTACTAACCAAAAGGCATCCCTCTCAAACCTTGTTTTTAAATTGAATAACAGTGCTGCAAAAGCAGCTATAGACATTCAATTTAGCTCCTTAAATAACGCTATAGAATATCCTGAAAAAAGTTCGTTATCTGCGGTATTGTCAGACGTGTATTTAGAGTTGAGTGATGTGCAAAAATTAGTACCTGAGTTAGCACAAAACCAATACTTAGATTCGTTGTCGGCATACCCTATTATTGGCAATCTAAAAGCACAAGGGAATTTAAAAAAAGTAAATGATTTTAATACCGAATTACAATGGGGTAATGATACTAAATTATCTGCCAATGGGAGTATAAGTAATCTTACCAATGTAGATTCACTAATTTACAATTTGAACAAAATTAGCTTCAAAAGCACAAAAATAGCAGTCAATAAAATAATATCGTCTAATGAATTAGGCATTTCTATTCCAGAAACTATACTCGCAGAAGGAAGCTTATCTGGCGGAACCACATGGGTAAAACCTGACATGAATATCAAAATACCAGAAGGTTCTGCTACTATTAATGCGCTTGTAAATTTTGGCGAAACCATGAAGTTCGATGGTCAAGTTTCTGTAGATAGTCTGCAATTAGGTAAACTTTTACAAAACGAACAACTGGGTAAAATATCACTAAAAATAGAAGGCAAAGGTGCGGGTTCTAAACTCAGTAATTTTGATAGTACTATTGATGGTATTATCACCCAATTTCAATTTGACGGATACGATTATAATGACATAGCAATTACCGGAAATTTAAAGGACGGAAACGGCACAATTAACGCCAATATCGATGACCCAAATCTGAACATGAAAGTCAATTCTACTATAGCACTTTCATCACAAGAAAACGACATTGTTTTTACTTCAAATATTATTGGGGCAGATTTACAAGAACTAGGTATCACAAAAAATAATATTAAAATAGCCGCAAATATTAAAGGGAATTATACCGGCACTACCTCTAATTTCAATATAAATACAATTATTGAAGACGGTATTGCGATTGCAGATAATGAGCAATATCAAGTTTCTACTATTGCCTTAAAAGCCCATATTGAAGATTCAATTACAGATGTATCGATACAAAGCAATTTTTTAAACGGACAATTGGCTTCTAATGCATCACCTAACCGTATTACCGATGCCCTTAAGAAACAAATAGAACATTATTTCTCTATAGACGGTACCAATTTCGAACCTGAAGATACTATAGAGGCTAAACTGGCTTTTGCCATAGTGCCCACACCTGTATTGTCAAAGGTATTTTTTGATGGGGTAAAAGATTTAGATTCTTTAAATATAGATGCTAGCTTCAATTCAAAAACGCAAAAGATTTCTGCCGAAGTTAAAGTGCCACATATTTCATATGCCGGTAGTTCTGTCGATAGTTTAAACGCTTATATAAAAGGTGATTCGGTAGACCTAAAATTCTCTGCTGGTTTGGCAGATTTAATTTATGACCCCATTCACTTAAAACAGACATATATAGAAGGTAGATTGAAAAACAAAGAACTGTTGCTCGACTTTACCTCTAAAAATGACACCACACAGGTAATGCATATAGGATCGGCATTATCATTTCAAAAAGACACTTTAAAACTTCATATCACTCCGAAAGATCTGATATTAAATAGAAAAAAATGGGATATTCCCGAAGATAATAATATTGTAATAGCCACGTCTTATTCCGATTTTCAAAATGTAATCTTGAGCCGAAATTCCCAGAAAATGGAAATTTCAAACAAGGTTCCTCAAATGGAATCGAATCATATCGGTATCCTTTTCGAGAATTTTCAATTACAAACATTTTTAAGTTTTTTTAATCCTGATGAGGCTTTAGCTAAAGGTAAAGTCGAGGGTAATTTTGTGATTCTCAATCCGTATGCCGCTTCTGGGTTGGTCTCAGATATCGATATTAAAGATTTTCAGGTGATGCAAAATCCGCTAGGTACTTTAACATTAGACGCATCTTCTAAATCGTTATCTGAATATGATTTTGATTTGGCATTGAAAGACGGTGGCGCCAATCTCACTTTAACCGGGGACTATACAGCGAAAGAAAATACGGCAGATTTGAATATAGAGCTCGATATTCAAAAATTCGAAGCAAGTATTCTACAAGGGTTCGCAAAAGACCAATTAACCGATGCAAAAGGGTATTTAGATGGTAGTGTATTGGTAAAAGGTACACTGACCGAGCCTAAATACTCCGGTAGAATTAATTTCAATGATTTCAGCTTAAGCCTCAAAGCATACAAATCTACTTTGGCAATAGATAATCAATCTATCGATATCGATCAAGATGAAATTACATTAAAAGCCTTCACTATTAACGATATTAATGAAGGTTTATTAACCATCGATGGTAAGGTTGTTACCAAAAACTTCGCAAATCCTGGTTTTGACCTATCTGTTAAAACAAATCAATTTAGAGTATTAGATTCTAAAAAAGGTGATGACGAACTAGTGTATGGCATTGCCAGTATTCAAGCAGATTTGACTGTAAAAGGAAATTTAGAATTACCTGTAATTGACGGAAAATTGCGTGTTCGCGATGTAACAGACCTTACCTATATAGTACCACAAGATCAGTTAGATATTCAAGAACGCGACGGCGTGGTAATTTTTGTAAATAGAGAAAACCCCGAAGCTATATTGACCCGTAACGATGGCGAAAAATCAAATTCATTTTTTGCCGGTATGGATATTAATACCCTTTTAGAAATCGGTAACGAGGCAAAGTTCACCATTGTTCTTGATGAAAAAACACAAGATAAATTACAGGCATCAGGTGCAGCAACCTTAAACCTAAACATAGACCCAAACCAAGACATTCGCTTATCGGGTAGGTTAGAATTAAACTCTGGCTTCTACAGAACCAGCTTATATAATTTGGTGAGCCGCGAATTCAAATTACAAAAAGGGAGCAGTATTGTATGGACAGGTGACCCGTTCGATGCAAAAATGGATGTGACTGCTATTTATGAAATAGAAACCTCGGCATCATCATTAATGTCATCTATAAGTTATGGTACAGATAGTAGCGTTTCTGGAACATACCAACAATCAACAGACTTTCTTGTCTACCTAAATATTGACGGACAACTTATGCTACCCGAAATATCATTTGCGCTAGATATGCCAGAGAGTGAACAAGGTAATTTTGGCGGAGCGGTTTATAGTCGAATTCAACAATTAAACGAACAAGAATCTGAATTGAACAAGCAAGTATTTTCATTATTGGCATTAAATCGTTTTTACCCAACTACGGGTAGCGATGGTAGTAGCGGCGGAGTAGTTTCAATAGCTAGAAATAACGTGAATAAGGTACTCTCAAATGAACTTACATCCATTTCTAATAAGCTATTAGGCAATACAGGCTTTGAGCTTGGTTTTGATTTAGATAGCTTTGATGATTATGGAAGTGGAACTGCCCAGAGTCGAACGCAACTAAATATCAACGCCAGTAAAAAACTTTTTAACGACCGATTAATCGTTACTGCCGGTAGTGCCGTAGATGTTGAAGGTAGCGCATCAACAAGCGATACCGAGACACCGTTAATTGGCAATGTAACCTTAGAATATCTACTGAGTGAAGAAGGTATATATAGACTAAAGGGGTTTAGAAGGCAAGAGTATCAAAATATTATTGATGGGCAGTTAATCGTTACCGGTGTGGCTTTTATTTTTAACCGAGAATTCAATAAATTCAGTCAATTATTTAATCCGCTGAAAAAAGAAAAATCTGAAGAGAAACCTTCAAAAAAAGACGCAAAGACCAAAGAACAAGAGAACATTGAAAAATAAATTCTTTACATATCGTACCATATGCTGGTTGGCATTTTTAATTACCTATTCGTGCGGTATAGAAAAATATATACCTGAAGGCGAACAATTATATACAGGCGCAGAACTTGAAATAATTTCAGAAAGCGAGCTAAAAGACCTAAAAGAAGTTAAGACAGAATTATTTGGTTTAATAGAACCGTACCCCAACACTACATTTTTAGGAATGAAACCTGCCTTGTTTTTTCATTACAAAGCACAGCGAGAAAAACCTGGATTTCTTTATAAATTTTTGAACAAATCTTTTGGCGAAGAACCTGTTTATTTTTCTAATGTAAATACAGAAAGGGTCGAAGAATTGATTCTAAACAGATTAGATAATAACGGATTCTTCTATAGCAGATCAACATCTGAGACCTTTGTTGACAGCAACTTTGTTTCGGTTAAGTACTCAGCTACCCTACCAGCACCGTATGTGTTAGAAAATTACAATCTAGAATCTGACTCCCTCCCCATTTACAAAGAAATTCAGAAAATGCTGCCTGAAACGGCACTAGTAAAAGGAGATCGGTTTGATCTCGATTTATTGAAGGCAGAACGAGCACGATTAAATAACGGACTAAAGCAAAAAGGATTTTACAATAGCCAAGAAGACTTATTAATTTTTGAGGCAGATACTAACCAATACAATAATAAAAAATTCGATCTATTTCTTAGATTGAAAAGAGATGTACCAGCGCGTGCATCCATTCCTTACACCATAGATTCAATTACGGTGTACCCTAATTATTCGATTGAAGGCGATACATTGCCTTTAACGAAAAATAATGTCACCCAAGTCGACAACATAGATTTTATACAGAACGACCTATATTTTAAACCAGACTTATTAGAATCGTATTTATTATTCAATGAAGGTGATTTGTATGATGCCAACACATCAAAACAAACAAGCAGTAGATTATCTGCTTTAGGTAGCTATAAGTATGTAAACATACAATACACCGAACTAGATACCACTGCAATTGACGGTAACGGTGGTTCTTTGGCTGCAAGCATCTATTTAGCACCTTTGACCAAACGATCGATTAGAGCCGAGTTACAAGCTGTTTCAAAATCTAATGGATATACCGGCCCGGGCATTTTATTGAGTCATACCAATAGAAATGTATTCAATGGTGGTGAAACATTCAGCGTTTCTGCTGATTTCTCTTACGAGTTACAATTGTCTAATAGCAGCAACACCAACTTAACCAGTATAGCAGGAGGTATAAGTGCAGACTTAGTTATACCTAGATCAATACCTTTTTCTCCTAGTAGATTTAAATATGCTGTGCCAAAAACCAAAATATCGCTTGGGGTAGATTTTCTACAACGTAGTGATCTGTTTACATTAAGTTCTGTGAATGGCACATTTGGTTATACTTGGAAAGAGAACAAATATGTATACCACACATTAGACCCCATTAGTATCAACTATTCAAAATTATCTAATGTAACAGATGAGTTTCAGACTATTCTTGATGATAATGAATATTTAAGCCAAAGTTTCGAACAGCGTTTTATCGCCGGTTTGCTATATAGCTTTACCTATGACGAGGTATCTGATCTTGAAAAAGAAACTCCTATCTATTTTACTACAAATTTTGATCTAGCCGGTAATATGTTAAGTCTTGCAAGTGGTGGCTCAAATACTATTTTTGGTTCTGAATATGCACAATATGCAAAAGTCGATGCCGATTTACGATTATACCTAAGGTGGGAAAAAGAACGCACTTTAGTATCTCGTTTATATGCAGGTTGGGGTGTACCTTATGGTAACAGTTCTACTTTACCTTTTGTTAAGCAATTTTATTCTGGAGGTCCTTATAGTATTCGTGCTTTTGATATTCGATCTTTAGGACCTGGTAATTTTTATCCGGATTCAAATGATGATTCCACAGATTACTATGACCAATCTGGTAACTTAAAATTAGAAGCCAATGTGGAGTATCGTTTTCCGTTATTCTCGTATTTAAAAGGTGCCTTCTTTGTTGATGCCGGTAATGTTTGGCTAACGGGAGATTATTTTGACCTACTAGAAGACGAGTCTATTAGTACTTCGTCTGAAGCACTTTTTACAGATGGTAAATTTGAAAAAGATTGGCTAAGTGAAGTCGCGGCAGGTGTAGGTTTTGGTGTGCGGTTAGATATTCAAAGCTTCGTAATTCGTTTAGATCTAGCTTCCCCACTACGTATACCGTACTTGGACAAAAACGAACGATGGAATGTGCCATTCTTTGGAAATGCAGATAATAATATGACTTTAAACTTTGCTATCGGTTATCCATTTTAAGAAACTCCGCTAGAGTTGCGTAGCTACTTAGATAACCTTTAATGAAATTTGAATGTTTGGTTGAGCGCAGTCGAAACCTTCTTTTATTAATTCCCCCACATACGTTGCCATAGGGCTGCCATTAGGCGTTTAGCATCTCTTTTAAACTTTGGTCTTTCTTCTACAATTAAATCATCTCCCTCAGGTATTAATTTATAACTGAATGCAAATTGACTTTCGTTTTCATTTAAACTAATAAGTCCGAATCTTAAGTCATTAAAATACAATTGCCCATCATTTTCGGTAATCGTATACCAGCCTTCGGTTATTTTTATTAGTCGTATTATTTTATCATTATCTGCCCATTTACCAAGCAATTCATGATTTTTTGGGTATGATGTAAATGAAATTGGTTGGCTATCAAAAAAAGAATAATCTCCCATTAAATAGGCATCGTCGGTGTCTATATTTGCCATCCACAGCACCGTATTCAAAGGCGCTGGTCGGGTATTCATTTCGCTATAAGAAATATTTTGTTCTTCAAGTGCATTTTCGAAGTTCTGAAAAGCGAAACCTTTTAAGACCAAGGTCAACACCAAATAAGCAGAACTAATTACGAGTCCGAGTTTTACATAGTTTCTGCGTTTTATAGAGGTCCGTTTTTGAAACATAGCTAATATCACAAATACGATAAATGGAACCGTATACAAAGGATCGATCACAAATACACTCTGAAACGCTAATCTAGTTTTTAAGGGCCAAAATAATTGTGTGCCCCAAGTAGTGAAAGCATCTAATAACGGGTGAGTAAATAATCCCCAGAACATCAACCATGACCACTCTTTCCAAGTAGCTGATTCTTTCTTATTTATTTTCCAAACCAACCATCCAAAAACGGGTGCAAATAATACAGAAAAGAAAATGGAGTGACTAAAACCTCTATGCCATTCAGTCGCTGTAACCGTATCTAAAAAGAAACGGGTTATGACATCTAAATCGGGTATAGTACCTGCAATAGCTCCATAAAGCATTGCCTTATTACCCACTTTCTTACCCAGTACAGCTTCGCCAACTGCTGCTCCGAGGACTATTTGTGTTAATGAATCCATAAGCCCATCCCCCTAGCCCCCAAAGGGGAATTAATAACTGTTGTTATTATTTTAATAAATTAAAATACTTTTTGTTTTAACACATACTTTATTCTATAATCCCCATCTTTTTTAAGAGAAAAGAAGCGTTCATATTCTGACAAATGCCGTTTTTAAAAGTATAATCGAAATGTAATTCGTTATCAATAATTTCTGCATCGAAATAATGATTTTTAACCGCTTCGTATTCGTCGGCAACTTCACAAAGACTAAGATCATGGGTAGCAATAATGCCAGTAGATTTACTCTTTACCAAACGCTCTACAAACTTTCGTGAACCCAATGCCTTATCGGTACTATTTGTTCCTTTCAAGATTTCATCTAAAACAATAAAATAGCGATCGGTCTGAATTTCATCTACGATATACCTAAGTCGTTTTAATTCTGAAAAGAAATACGATTCATCATCTGTCAATGAATCTGTGGTACGCATACTAGTAATTAATTTTATTGGGGAATAACTTACAGATTCAGCACAAACTGGCAAACCTACATTTGCCATCATTATCTGCAGCGATACCGTTCTCAAGAACGTACTCTTACCAGCCATATTTGCACCGGTGATTATAAAAAACTGTCCGCCATCAATAGTAATATCATTCAATATGCTTTTTGCGGGGTCTAATAACGGGTGACCAGCATTTTTAGATTTCAATACCACTCCGTCATTAGTAATCGTCGGATACGTAAAATTCGGATGATTAAAAGCAAAATTCCCTAAACTACTATAGGCATCAAAAAATGCGATGGTATTGAACCAAATTTCTACACTTTTGCCATGGGCCTCAATCCATTTTTCAATGGCTAGGCAATCTGTTAATGAGCGAAGGAAAAATCCGTTCGCAAAAATTAAATACAGTAGATTATTATTACGGTCTAGGTTACTTAAAAGTGATGCGAATTTCTTTAGAACTTTAGAATTATGCTCGCCATTACTTAAAATATTAGCCTTTTGTTTTTTTAATAGATCAGATGTAAAATCAGTCGTTTCTATCATTGCCAATAGCTGATTGTACTGGTCAAAGGTAGATTTCATTTTGGTAGCACTCTGCCCTAAATTAGTCACTTTTTTAGTGAACAATCCAACGATAATCATTCCCAAAACCAACCACGTAATTAAAACAGATTCTGGCAAGTAATCTAAAAAGTACGCGACAAAAATAGCTGCTGAAATAATTGAAAATACAAGAGGAATAAACTTCATTGCCTTTGGCACAAAAGGCTCGTAATTCTTTAACCATTTGGCAATCGTATGTGTAGAAGTTTCTGTTTTTGTCAATGCTGCCATCGCAGAAAACTCTTGTCGCCAATCTACTTTTTCGCCAACTTCAGCAATAGCTTCTTGTTTTTCAGTGATGTCGGCAATAGAATTCTCTTTATAGATATCGGCTAATAAAAGGCTACCCTCAGCAAGTTTTGTTCTATTAGAAATTTGATAAAAAGAACCTTCACCAAATAGGTCTATATCTTGACTGAAAAAATGAATGTCATCGGCAAATTCTTTTCCGTTAGGTAATTTAGAAAAGTCTCTTTTTAGCACTTGCAATTCTACCAAATTGATGTTTCTTAATTCCTCAATTTTGGCTTTTTGAAGTTTCAGATTTGTGTACTTACTTACTAAAAACAAGAATAATGGTATACCTACAAATAGCACGGCAACCACATATTTTGCATTTATCGAAGCAAAATAAAGTGCAGCGATAGTGCCTAAAAATATGAGTAAACGTAACGTACTAAATAAAAAGAGCTTCTTATTTAAAGCATCAATAACCTCATCAAACTTTTGTACGCGTTGGGTGTAAAATTCCTCTAAATTATTCATGAATATCAACCTATTATAGAAAAGGCAAAGATAACCTTAGAAAGTGGTTTCTATTAATGGAAACAGTTTTAAAGCGCAAGAATTATCTACACTACTTTCTATAGATTATCGACAGCAGCACCTTCATAAGTCGTGTAGTTTATTTTTAACAAATTCACCATACGCAGTTTATTTTTTAGGTCCTCTATAATTCCCATTTTCACTCCGACGTCCGCTTTTATAGATACTGTTGCAACACTTCTTAAATGTTCTGGCATTGACGACAAGGCTTGTAGTGCATAATCGCCTACCTCATCTACGGTGATAAATTTATTATCCATTTGAATTCTAGGCTCTTCTCCTAAAGTTGAATTGTCGCCAGAAGTTGGCTTACCCACATAAATTTCTATAATTCGGTCTTTCTTGTCCAATTTTTCAGTTTCAGTTGCTGTTGGCAAGGTATTCTCTACCATTAAATTTTGGTTCTTCATAACCGTAACCGTCATAAAGAAAAAGAGCAGTATAAAAACGATATCTGGTAATGATGCAGTTGATACAGGTGGCAAGCTTTTGCTAGATCTATATTTGTTGAATTTTATCATGGCTTTAGTTATTTACGGTTTCTGGTTCTAGAATTTTCTGCGGATAAAGTGCTCTTATAATTTCAAGACGTTCTCTTAATTGCCCTTTTTGGTCCTCACTAATCTCTTCATTGTAATAATCAGAATAAATGCTTTCATAAGGGGTATTGAATAATCGTAAACTTTCTCTATTGCGTAACGTGTTGTAAGCACCAATTACTTCATTTTGTACCGCCACATAAACCGGATAGCTCGTATTTCGTTGTGCCTTTATAGAAATGATAGCCTTATCAGGATTTTCAGATAAAACTACTAAACCCTCTCCTTTACAATAATTACAATACCCTTCCATTTGTATGGGCACACCGCCATTATCAATAAAGGCGATTACTTTCTCTCTAAGATTTTTAGAATCTATAACATCACCTTCTGCCATTATTAAGTCCGCGTCATTTATACTGATTTCAAAAAGGTTTCGCTTTTTAATATCAACTCTATTATCAATAATATCAGGAGGCATAGACCGGTTAAGTCCCGCATCATTTTCTATAGATGTGGTGACCAAGAAAAAGATGAGTAATAGAAAAGCGATATCTGCCATTGAACCGGCATTTACTTCTTGCGGAGATCTGTGGTTTTTCATGAATAGTGGTTTTATACACTATTAAGTACTGAAAATTGACTGATAAAGAAAAGTTAGAATGAGGGAATGGTGGTTTTGAGTGAGGGAATGGGAAAAAGAGTTTTACAAATATTAAAGCTTTAAAGAAATACCTGTATTTATGGTGATATTATTTCCCAATAGGTCGTTTTGATTTGTATCAATTATAAGGTTATGATTTCCGTTCTTGATAAAAGCTTTCTTACGAAAAAGAAAAAAACCATCTTGTTCCTGAAGAATAATTCCTGTTGTATTATTTAGTGAGAAATTATATCCTACGGACAATAAAAAACTTAATTTTCTACTCTTTTCCAGTTTTAAAAATATACTAGGTTTTACTCTCATTCCCCTTTGGGACATTGTTGCACTTACGTTTTCGCTATCAAAAGATTTATTTTCAATTTTAAAATCTTCTTTTACAGAATAATCTCCAATTTTATAAGCTAATTCCCGATAACCTAAACTTATCCGAGGAGATATAAAGATTGGTCTTCCGGAAGGATTTAAATTAAAATTTTTAGCAAGTACTAAATCATGTGAATTAATGCCAGTACTTGAAAGTTTACTTTCGTTAGAATACCCAATTAAAAAATTAGGTTTAATCGAAAAGAATAGAGAAGAAGTGAAACCAAACGCATTAACTTTTGAACGTACACCATCTTGTTTAATCTCAAATGCCTCATTATCAAACGCCAACTTATATGAATTAATACTTAAAGGTGTCCAGTTGAAACTCATTTCATAAGTAAGTTTGCTTAAAAAGGCTATCAATTTAATAGGTTCAGTTTTTGAGTTTTCTTTTTTGGAATAATCAATGGATTTAAACAAACTCTCAGAAAGAGCATCTGGAGAAATAATGTTATAGTTATTCCAAAAGTTAGGCTTATATTCTTTGGTCTCATCTAAAAGAATATCTTGAAACTGTAATTTTTCTAAATATGGAATATCAGGCATATTACTGTGAACTTCTGTAGTTACATAATTACTAACTAAGTTGAGTAATTTCCCTCTTTTCTTAAAAGCGGTTTCATATTGAGAATTTTTAAATCTCCATTTATTATCTTCCCCTTGTTCATAAGCTAAAGAATAATTTAAAAATTGACGATTGGGTCCAGATAATTCAAAGAAAGATTTTACTTTAACTTCCGCTTTTACTATTGCAAAAGTGGAATCTATCACATAAACATTTCCAGACACTTTATTTTTATTTTCAAAATAAACCTTGTAAATATCCTGATTGTATTGTCGAAGTGTATCTACTATTTTATATTTATATCCATGAATGTTATTTAAAAAATAATCTCTTCTTGACACCATATCAAATCTATGTATATGGTGACTTCCCGCTTTAATCCTTGTACTGAGAGACTCTAGTTGCTCGCTTTCGTATTTACGTAACTCAACTAGTTTGACATCACCAGACTTAGTTGCCCTGGTGTATGCCTTTTTATTAGCTTCGATAACTGCTTCTGCAATATAAATTGGATTTTTATCTTCCTCCCAGGTAGTTGTTTCTCTAAAAAAACCTATGTGCATTTCGTCTTCGACGGGATAGTTATTCGGAATAGCATTTATAACTTTTTGTATTATCTCTTTTCCATAATCTCTAGATAATAAAACCACTTCAGGTAAAACGGTTATATCCTCTTGTAATTCTATGATATGATAGCCATCATTCAAAATAACTTTCTTACTTCTGTATCCTATGGCAGAAATAACTAAACTTAGATTTTTGTCATTTGAATTCGAAACTAGATTAAACAAACCAATATCATTAGATACTGTGCCATTATTTGTATTTTCAATCCGTACGTGAACGAATGGTAAAGGCTCACCATTGGCATCAATTATTTTACCAGAAACAATAGTTTGAGCAAGAATATATTGAAGTGACAATAAAAATAATACTGTAAAAAAAGAGGTCTTGTACTTATCAAAAAACAAATTAAAGAATATTATCATGTTTACCTTTTATTACAAAAATCTTATTACAGTTTTAAATCCTACAAAGCTTCCAACTCCGCCTTCACCTTCTTAGTCAATTTAGAAACTACCAAATCATAAGAATGATCAATAAGTTCTTTTGTAAGTTCTTTAGAAATTCTGTCTAAATACACAGTATTCCAATGCTTTTTACTCATGTGCCAACCTTCTATAATGCCATCATGCTCTTCACGTAGTTCTATGGCTCTTTCTGGATCACACTTTAAATTAACGCGTAGCGGAACATTATCCAAACCGCAAAGGGCGAACATTTTACCCATAACTTTAAATACCAGCGTTGTCTCATTAAAAGGAAAAGATTCTGTTACTCCTTTTTTCGAAATACAATATTCCCGGTATTCTTCGACATTCATTATAATTGATTAATGGTTAAATCGTATGTAGTACAAAGTATTCAGAAATTATTGAATTAAAAAACAGCCTAAGTCAATAAATAGAAAATACCTCATAATTTAGGTATAAAAATATGTTTATAATTTGCAGATTAAGCTTCATAGATAGAAAACAAAGCAATTAAGATTAAAAACCATAAAGCTAAATCATTCTACAGATTAGTTAATCTTAACCAATTTCATCAGTTTTTAGCAGGTCTAAAATTTATCTCTAAAAAATAAAACGGTATAACTTTTTAATTACATTTATTCGAAATTTAACACGAACCATAAAATGAAAAAACTATTTATAATTCCATTCCTTTTTTTACTTTTTTCTTGCTCTACAGATGACTCCGAAACCCCTATATTAAATTTAAATGAAATGCTCATTGAGCAGGTAGATGTGGTTTATGCAAACAATACTTCTTTTAGTAAAAATTATTATTACGTTAATGGTAATGAATTAGAAAGTGTTACCTCATTAAATGGAGATGAAGAGTACACGTATGAAGATGGTTATATCACTAAAATTAAATATACTTCTTCTTCAGGGGCTATTGACGAGCGTTTTTTTACTTATGACACCAATGGCATATTAATTGAAGAAGTAAAACTTTATTACTTAAACTCGGTTGGCGAACGTATTGTATTCACCTATCCAAACGAAACTACTGTTACAACAAACCGTTATGGAGGGGATTTAAATTCGCAAAACACACTAGAATCAACTGGAGTTTATATCTTGGAAAATGGCAGCTTTAATATTCTAAATTTTACAGAAACCACCTTAACTAATCCACAAACCAGGATATTAACGTATTTATACGACAATAAAAAAAGTGTTACCCACGGTATTAAAGATAATATGAAAGGGTTTGAGTATATATTTTCTGGAGAAAATAATGTTTCTAATTATAATTTTAATCTCAACGACCAGGATGTTTACTCTTACTCATCATCTTTCATTTACAATACTGATATTTACCCAACATCAGAGAACCAAACAGATCAAACTGGCGCAGTAAACAGATATAGTTTTTACTACTATTAAATTCGGTAACTACTTCGTGTTAATTAAAAAAGGCACTTAAAAAATGAGAAATCTAATCTTTGTATTGGTTGCAATTTTGAGTTTATTAAGCGTATCTAATACCCTTTATGCGCAAAACGAACTATACCCACAAGTTTGGTTTAATGAGAAAGATGCAAGTTCTAAACTACTAGAAGGCCAAGCTACTATAACCGGAACTGCCTTTACTAAGGAAATTAGTTATATAAAAAGTCAAAAACACAAAGCCCAAGAAAACACCAAAGTATTATTGTTTCCAATGACCGCATATCTTGAAGAGACAATGAAACTGCAAAAAGTTTTATCTGATGTTGGTGGTAAGGTAATTTTGTCTGAAAAAGCATTTAGTTATAGACTTGAAGGATTAACTGATGCTAATGGTAATTTTACTTTTTATAAAATGAAACCCGGCAAGTATTACCTACAATGTAATGTGGAGTTTGTAGGGCATGACGTTGCGCAAAAAGAAGTTGGTCGTACTGATTACTACAATGGTTACGGATATGCAGGATCATCATCTATTTACGAAGCATATAATTACACGTATAATGGCAATCACTTATTGGTGAAAATTGTTGAAATAAAAGAACATGGAGAAATAATTGTTGCTGATTTAAAACCAAGTATTGAATGGTTTAGATCTTATAAAATATTAGGCGCTAAATTGTCTGGTGGAGATAGATGTGGTAAAATGGATGGCAAATATTTTGGAAGATGCACTGAATTTTATGACGATGGGCAACCAAGAATTATAGCTAAATGGAAAGATAATGCACAAGAAGGCACTACTTTAGAATTTTACGAAACCGGAGAACTCCAAATAAAATCTAACTGGAAAAATGGGCAACTTAATGGTGAAGCTATTTATTACAATAAAGACCGATCTGTCATTAAAACAGAAACTTATGTAAACCATATATTAGTTTCAACGACATCTAATTAGATTTCAAAACTTGTAAAACCTATTACAATAATTTATAGCGCCACTAGTGCTACTAATTTCAAAACTATCATTTAACTTCAGCTTATTTAGAAAGTGACTTTTTAGCAATTAGCTTTAAAAAATGGTCGGCGTCTTCCCAAAAATATCTAATCTTAAAAAATGGTTTATCGCCAATATCTTTAGATTCAAGAGTTTCTATGGCTACGCCGCCAATTTTTTCGTAATAAGAAATTGCTGCAGTGTTCGTATCTAACACCCATAAGTAAAAACCATTAGCGCTTTTGCGCTTTAAAATCTCTTCTGCTAAAGCTGCCATTAACTTTGTGCCGACACCTTTACCCTGTATATTTAGGCTAACATGTAAATTATCTAGCAATGTACCAAATTGGGCATTCTCATTAATATAGGCACAGATAAAACCAAGCATATTACCATCTTCTTCCGCTAATAAAACATATTGATCATCTGACGGATGCTGCAATCGGTTCGTCCACTCTTTTAATCGATTATCAAATGCCAAATTATCTAAAAAATCGGCACTAAAAGAAGCGCGGTAATTCTGTTGCCAGCTTACCGCGTGTAAATTGGCAATTCGTTCAATATCATTAGAAGTGCCGTTTCTAAAAATCATGGTACTTCTTAAATACTAGTAGAATCGTAAACGATTACCTTAGACCAAAGGGCACTTGACTCTTCTATAAAGACTTTATGTGGAGCCTCGTCTTGGTATGCTTGCTGAGACTCTGCAGAGTCAAAACTTACAATTAAAGAATACGTAAATGAACCATCTACTACATCTCTACTTGCCTTTGGTGGTCTGCCGATAAATTGCGTTTTGGCATACGCCGAGTTATCTAAAAACTTACGTAAAGAAGTTTCAAAAGCAGTACGGTCTGCTTGATTATCTGGGTTTTTCAACCAAAAAAATACGGTATGGGAAAAATTAGAATCGAATTCTGCCATTTCGTTATTATTTTGACCAAAAGTTACTGTGGTCATTAGTGTTAATACAAGGATACAAATTACGTTTTTCATTATCAATTGTAGTTGTTTGTTGTTATTTTTCGAGTAAGTCAATTTGTTTTTGCGGAATCTTAAGTGCAGAATAGTCAAGTTTCCAGCCAATGGTTTCTACTATTTTTTCCATAATCAAAACAGTTTGTAACGTTTCTTTTCTAGCAGTATCCATCAAGCCGCTTTCAGGAATTTTTTCGCGTATATGTGCTTTTGCCTCTGCATTTAGTTTAGTAAGGTCATCGGGAGCAAAAAAGTTGAAAAATCCGCTTTTAATATCGTAAAATTCCAGCTCTGGCTCAATACTCAACACTTCTGGCTGCGGAAAATTATCGAGAACTATTTTTTTGTTCTTCTCATCGGCATGCATTAATAACTTGCTTAAATCATAGCCAATATGTGCTTTCGCCTTAATGACCACCAGCGCTTTCTTTTTGCTACTTACCAGACTTAGAAAATCTTTTACATTTTCATATTTATAGATTTCTGCAAACTCGCCTTCTACAGAGATCAACTTGCAAACACTTTTCATTTTCTCTAATAACACGGTAGATTGGTGTGTTGTTATCTCTTTACTTTTCTTGCCTTTAAAAAAGTTAAAAAGCCAGTACATACCAATTGCACCTAAAACTAAACCAAGAATGGTATCAAAAATATTATCCATTTTTATTTCCTATTTCTCCTAAATGAGTAAACTTGAACCCTTTATCATATTTGAGTCCGTAGCCAAAGATACGGTCCATGGCTATATGTATAAAAAGAATTGTACCTATTAATTGAATTATAGGCGACATAAAATAGATACCAATAAAGTATAAAAGTATAGCTACACCTCTGTGATGAAACACGTTATAAGAGATTGCGCCTATTTTTGAACCTAGCAAATAACCCAACATAGATATATCTGGGGTCAGAATTAAAACAGGCAGCCACCACCATTGGTAGCCTAATAAGCCGAACATAAAAATGCCAAGAATCATTAAGGCTAACTCTTCTAATTTCAGTAGGTTTTTCATAGTTATTCTATTTTATAAAGTACCGGTCTACTTGGGCTAGCATCATTCTCGAAAGGCGCTACTTGTAAATTTAAAAAGTACGAACCATCAAAAATCGCATCAGGCACAAAAATAAATTCGGTAATAGTTGCGCCAAATCGAACATCGCCATTAAAGTTCCAAAATGCTTTGTGCGCCAAAAGCTTACCATCATCTTTTTCTTTGTCAACAGAAGGTAGGTCTATCAACAAATGCTCTACACCCAATTCCCTTATAAACAACATAGCATCTTCTAATATGTATGGCGGATTCGTATGAGAATATTGCCTATTTCGCTTTGAAACAGTATTAGGTAACGTTCGTATAACTAATGCTGCCGGTGTATGATTACCCAATACATTTTGAAGTTGTTCTTTTGTGATTACCAAATCTCCGTTTTCTTCGGATGGAGTAATCGTAATCACCTCAGCCAAAAAGAAAAACTGCTTTAGATTTTGGTTTACAGATTGATGCTCAGCCGATATATGCCCAACACATTCCGTATGCGTACCATGCGAATGCGGATTGAAAGAAATATCATAAAAATTAGTACTCGAGCCCGCCGCTATACTCCCTGTAAAATTAGCTTCTCTATGAGGCTCTATAGTTGGCGCCTTAACATACCAAGCGTTTACATTATCATCTTCACTAGTAATGGGTATAGAGATATCTAAGGGTTCAGACAGGTCTATATGATACTCTTTAGCATTATCGGTTATGGTAGTTTTCATGGTATTTAACCTCAATTTACATGGTAGCTTTGAAATAAGAAAATTACAACTTTTTGGGCGGTTATTATTAAAGATTATAGAGGAGAGAGGTATTTGTGTTCCAAACCTGTTCTCGATACATTTTCTTGCAGAAAACACTCGAACTGACAATTCGTTTTACTTTAACTCTTTATAAACAGATTATTTCAAAAACCATGTCACTTCGAGTGGATTTACGAGGCACGAGAAAATTTGTATCGAGAACTCGTATGTTCCAATGCTGTTCTAGTTCTCTAATCAGAAATTAGTGAAATCGAGAAGTTTTCGTATTCCGAACCTGTTCTCGATACATTTTCTTGCAGAAAACACTCGAACTGACAATTCGTTTCCTCATAACTTTCTGATTTGATGTTACAATGTCACTTCAAGTGGATTTTTGAGGTACGAGAAAATTTGTATCGAGAACTCGTATGTTCCTAGCCTGTTCTCGATACTATTTTATATTTCCGTTCCACTTCAATAAAAAATCACTCGAACTGACAATTCGTTTTACTTTAACTCTTTATAAACAGATTATTTCAAAAACCCATGTCACTTCGAGTGGATTTACAAGGCACGAGAAAATTTGTATCGAGAACTCGTATGTTCCTAGCCTGTTCTCGATACTTTTTCTTGCAGAAAACACTCGAACTGACAGTACGTTTCCTTTTAACCCTCTGATTTGATGTTACAATGTCACTTCGAGTGAATTTCGAGGCACGAGAAATTTGTATCGAGAACTCGTATGTAACAATCTAAATCGTAAATTGAAAAGGTGATAACATACTACGTTTACATACTAAAATGTGCCGACAGCACTTTTTACACAGGTATAACCTCTAACCTTACTACAAGGTTAGAATCGCACCAATCTGGCAGTTATAAAGATAGTTACACCAGCAAAAGAAGACCTGTTACACTTGCTTTTTATTGTGAATTTACTGACCCCAATATGGCTATCGAAACCGAAAAACGGATAAAAAAATGGTCAAAAGCAAAGAAACAAGCGCTTATTGATGGGGAGTATGATGATTTACCAAATCTTGCGAAAAAGAAGTTTTCGTAAAGGCGAGGGGTATTCGTGTTCCAAACCTGTTCTCGATACATTTTCTTGCAGAAAACACTCGAACTGACAACACGTTTCCCATAACTTTCTGATTTGATGTTACAATGTCACTTCGAGTGAATTTTTGAGGTACGAGAAAATTTGTATCGAGAACTCGTATGTTCCTAGTCTGTTCTCGATACTATTTTATATTTCCGTTCCACTTCAATAAAAAATCACTCGAACTGACAGTCCGTTTTACTTTAACTATAGCAGATAGATTATTACAAGTACTCATGTCACTTCGAGTGGATTTTTGAGGTACGAGAAAATTTGTATCGAGAACTCGTATGTTCCTAGCCTGTTCTCGATACTATTTTATATTTCCGTTCCACTTCAATAAAAAATCACTCGAACTGACAGTCCGTTTTACTTTAACTATAGCAGATAGATTATTACAAGTACTCATGTCACTTCGAGTGGATTTTTGAGGTACGAGAAAATTTGTATCGAGAACTCGTATGTTCCTAGCCTGTTCTCGATACTATTTTATATTTCCGTTCTACTCCAATAAAAAATCACTCGAACTGACAGTCCGTTTTACTTTAACTATAGCAGATAGATTATTACAAGTACTCATGTCACTTCGAGTGAATTTTTGAGGCACGAGAAAATTTGTATCGAGAACTCGACTGTTCCTAGCCTTTTCTAGACACCTAACAACCAGCAAGCAATTTCTTTTCAAAAACACTCGAACTGACAGTTCGTTATTTCAAATTCAACATAAACAAATCTGCCGCGATGCCATCGGCTAAAAACATGCCTTTTTTGGTGGTTTTTAGAATATCACCATCTACAAAAAGTAAATGCTCTTCTATAAATTTATCGGCTTGCATTAACACGTACTCTTTGTATTTAGGTCCGAATTCAATTGTTATTCTATTTAACGAAACTCCCCAAATAGTGCGTAAGCCTGTCATAATATATTCGTTGTAATTATCGGTCTTAGAAAGTACTTCGACTTCCATCGGTAAAATGTTTTGTTCTATGGATTTTATGTATTTCGGATTATTATTAATATTCCACCCTCTACGTACACCGTCAAAAGAATGTGCAGACGGACCAATACCTATATATTTTTTCTGCTGCCAATAGGCGGAATTGTTTTTAGAGTAATACCCTGGTTTTCCAAAATTGGATATTTCATAACAATCAAATCCTGATGCCAATAAAGAATCGTTTAACTGGTTGAAATGTTCTTGTGTCTCTTCATCGGATGCGGGTGTAATCAATCCTTCTTCCACAAACTTCGCCAGTGCGGTTTTGGGCTCTACCGTAAGGGCATAACTTGAGATATGCGGAATCCCGAAACCGAGTGCTTTATCAATATTCTGTTTCCAACGCTCTAAAGTCATATTGGGCATTCCGTAAATAAGGTCAATGGAAATGTTATCGAAATGCTCCCTAGCCAGTTGAAGACTTTTTTCTGCCTCTAAGGCATTGTGCGCCCTGTTCATTAATTTTAAATCTTCCTCAAAAAAAGATTGAATTCCAATACTCAATCGGTTGATTGGGCTAGCTGCCAGCTGCAGTATTTTCTCTTCGGATAAATCATCAGGATTCGCCTCTAACGTAATTTCCGGATTACTCACAACACCATAATGTTCACGAACCGCATCTATCAATTGCTCAATTTCCGAAGTCTCCAAAACAGAAGGCGTGCCACCACCAAAGTATATTGTCGCGACGGACTCCCCAGAGAACTCCGCCTTTCGGAGTTCTAACTCTTTACACAATGCATTTACCATCACCTCTTTCTTCCCCATTGTGGTAGAAAAATGAAAATCACAATAGTGACATGCTTGTTTACAAAATGGAATGTGGATGTAAATTCCGGACATAGTTTCAGTTTTCAGTGGGCAGTACCAGCATTCAGTAGGCAGTACCAGTATTCAGTTTACAGTTCTTAGTTTGAACCAAATTTACTTGGGTTATTAATCATATAGTTTAACAGCTTTCCAACTTCTTCACTATCTTTTATAAAATCATTAAATGTTATTTGGTCAATATAGTCACATTTAAATGCAAACTCTAGCCAGGTTTGAGTTTCTGAATTTTCAGCATCACTATCGGTTAACTTACTTATAAAGTGCTTAGGATAACTTCTTTTACGATAGGCTTCTGCAATATTAGCACTTACACTTCTAGAGGAACGTCTAATTTGGTCAGTCAAAGAATATTTCTCTTCTTTAGGAAAAGATTTTGAAGTATGAAATATCTTCATTGCAAGTGCTAAAGACTTTTTGTAAGCCAACAAATCTTGAAACTGCATAAATTGTTTTTACTGGTTAGTGCTACTGAAATATGTTACTGAATACTGGTACTGCCCACTGAAACTATTTTTTAATTCGTTTCTCATTCTGCTTTACAAATGCATCCCAGCCAGAATAATTTTTACCAACCTCTATTTTACCTGCATTATAAAAATGACATACAGCGGCGGCTAAACCATCTGTACTATCTAGATTTTTTGGTAGTGTTTTTAGACCTAATAGGCTCTGTAGCATTTTTGCAACCTGCTCTTTACTGGCATTTCCGTTTCCGGTGACTGCCATTTTAATTTTTTTGGGTAAATATTCTGTAATAGGTATCTGACGCGATAGTCCCGCTGCCATGGCAACTCCTTGTGCTCTGCCTAGTTTCAACATCGATTGAACGTTCTTACCGAAGAAAGGTGCTTCAATAGCAATCTCGTCTGGGTGATAAGTATCGATCAATTCTATCGTACGCTCAAAGATGATTTTTAATTTGGTATATGGGTCGCTGTATTTTTGAAGAAGCAATTCGTTCATTTGAAGAAATTCCATCTTTTTACCCACCACTTTTATGAGTCCGAAACCCATAATAGTCGTACCTGGGTCAATACCCAATATTATTTTCTCGTTCGCCAAAATGCTTAGTTTGTATTTAATTGAACCGGAATTCGATATTTGGTATTCACCGGAATTCCTCTTTTTAAAGCGGGTGCAAGTTTAGGAAGATTCTTTAAGCTTTGGGTAATTACACCATCAAATTCTGGCATTTGATTTAAAACAAATGCGTTCTTTTCAATAGTTGCAACATTGATTCTACCCAAGGTGTCTATCACAAAAATGACATCAACCGTTTCACTTTCCTTATCGGTCAAGGTAAATTCAAAATCATTTAATGTTTCTTGAAAATGGGAGATTAAGGTTTCTTCAAAGCAAATTTTCTGCTGTTCCTTAGTAACAGCTTCATCGCAGGTATAGAAAAACGGATAAGAATCGACACTGTTCCAATCGATATGGCGTAATTCCTCATCTATAAGCTCTTGTGTTCTTTTTTGTTTTGAGTCAAAGAATGAACATGAACTTATCAGTATCATTAAAAGAAAAAATACAATTCGTTTCATTACACCTATTCTACAGGTGAAATTACGATTTTTTTAAGGAGTTTATTCTTTAGTAAAATGGATTTCCTCCTTTAACTCTGAGATTCGTTTTCTCGCAGTTTCGTAATAGAATGGATGCTCGTTCGGGTAGTGCTTTAAGAAATTCTCATAATAATTTAATTTCTTCTGCAGGTCAGTGCTAAATTGATCATAAGTAGTCGCTAAATTATAGTAAACACGCGCATCAGAATTATCTTCTAGGTGCGCCCTTTCGAAGAATTTAAATGCTGTTTTAAAATCTTTTTGCTCACGGGCGATATATGCCAATTGGCTATAGCCATTTACGAAAATGGGTTTTTGAACGGCCATTGCCTTGTTAATGAAAATTTTCGCGCTATCTAATTTGCTTTCTTTTTGATAAACGCTGGCTAGGTCAAAATAGGTCTGTGAATTGGTGTCATCTCTTTTCAACAAAACGGCATAAGCTTCTTTGGCTTTATTGAACTCCCAATTTTTGTTATAGGAAATTCCCAATTTTTCATAGACATAATCTTTATCCTTCCCAAGTTCTATAACCTTTTCAAATAGGGGAATTGCCTTCTCGAATTGAGAATCGTTGAATAGCACCAATGCATGTAAATTTATGAGGGACACATCATTCTCATAAAAATTCAATCCCATTATAATATACTTCAAAGCGTTATCGCGTTCTCGTTTTATGGTGTAATATTTAGCGAGCTGAAAAAGGCTTCTAAGATTTGTACTATCTAGGCTAATTGCTTTTTTGTATTGCTCTAAACTTTCTTCTGATAAGTTCAAGTTTCTATTGGCTTCACCTAAATAAAACTGAAATTCAGGATTGTCTGTATTAACGTCTGTTAAATTGGTAAACACAGATTTAGCTTCTTCAAATCGGTTCATTTTTAATAATAATTTACCTAATTCTAATTGAGCAAGCTGATTAACAACATCTTCATCAACCACATATTGGTATTGTTTAATCGCTTTCTCATAATTACCAATAGCGTTGTAACTTCTTGCAATTTGAAGTGCAGAAGAAAGTCCGCCTACTTTAGAATATTCATTTATCGCTTTTGAATAATTACCAATGGTGTATAAACTGTCTGCGATCGAAAAAGCCGAGGTTTGCGCCTCGGCTCTAGAAAATAATAGTATTATTAAAATAAAAAGATGCTTCACCTATATTAGATATGTTATTAAAAAACTAAAATCAGGACTTAGCTTTAAGGTTTAAACTAGGTAGACCTTCAAACTCGAACTTTAATATTTTGCCCTCTTCAATTTGAATGGTGAAATTACCCTCAAAATCAGATATTACAGCTCTTTCAGTACCCTGAACAATTATATCCACACCTGGTATACCCATGTTTAATTCATCAGAGACTTTGCCTTTGTAATACGTTTTAAGACCATCATTAACAAGATTTCCTTGTACTTGCATACGTCCAGTTTCAGAAGTTTGATTTTCTTCAATTTTTAGTTTAAAAGTAACAGGAATAGAATAAGGTACATTTACTGCTTTACCTTTTTGCTTACCTGGTGTCATATTAGGTAATCTTTTCATAATACGTTCCACCTCATTTTCCAATAACTTATCTGGACCGCGCATTTTAATGTTTTCAATTTTACCCTCAGAAGTTATCATAAACATAGTACTTACTCTACCTTGAATACCTGCTTCTTGAGCTGCTTTAGGATAATTAAAGTTTTTACTGATATGTAGTTCCATTTTTTCATTAAAACAAGTGCGCTTATCAGCAGCATCTTCACAGCCTGGGAAAACTGGGACTTCATCGACTACGGCAAAAGGTATATCCCCTTCATTTAAGTATAGTTCTTCTTCAACATCAGAATCATCACCGTCATCCAACTTAAACTGAACAGGAATAGAAAAAGGAACATTCACAGCCACACCATCATTTTTTCCAGGTGTCATTTTTGGTAATCTTTTAATAATACGTTCAACCTCATCTTCGAGTAATTTATCTGGACCTCGCAGTTTAATATTCTCTATAATTCCCTCAGAATTAATATTGAACATAACACTTACCCTACCCTCAATATTTGCATCTTGAGCCTCCTGTGGGTAATTAAAATGTTTACCAATATGCTGTTGTATTTTCTCATTAAAGCAGGCACGTTTATCTTCAGCATCTTCACATCCAGGAAAAATTGGGGCTTCGTCAACAACAGCATAAGAAAATTCTAAACTTGATTTTAAACTAGTACTATCGATTGTTTCTTTACTATCAGATTTAGGGTCAACTTCACAACTTGTGTACAACAACATTCCCAGCACCATAGGCACTAATAGTAAATACTTCAACTGCCATACTTTTTTTGATTTTGATTTTTGTAACATGATTATTCGTTTTTTGATTAATGATTGTGTAAAAAATTGATTGATGAATGATATATGTTCGGTTTGAAAAACCTGAGCCAACAACTGCTCATAATGATCAGATTTATGTTCTTTTGATACTTGAACATCGGCAATAAACTCATGTAATTCTGAAATGCGATTTTGATACACGTACACCAGCGGATTAAACCAGCCTACAATTCTCATAAACTCAAAGAACAACAAGTCGTACGTATGCCTTTGTTTAATATGTACCAATTCATGAGCAATTATGGCATCATGTTTCATTTTCAACACCTTATCTCCAATAAAAATGGATTTAAAGAATGAAAAAGCAATGCTGCTATTTTCTATAACAATCTGGGTAAACAAAGGGTAAGAAATCTTTTCCCCGCTCTTTCTCAAGAGATATAATTGTCTGATTTTTAGTATAAAAAACAACGATGCCAAAAGCATTCCGCCATAAAAAACACCTTCTTGCCAAGTAAGATTCCAGCTGACCGATTCCTGAACTTGAACCACAACCGCTTCATTTTGTAATCCCCATAAATACTCAGGATACCGCGCAATTGTTTGTGGCACTTGCTGCTTAAAAGCTTCTATTTTTACCCAAGGCAATACCAAAGACAAAACAAAGGTTCCGATTAAATACACTCTGTTCCATTGAAAAAAGGTTTCTTTCTTTAGAAAAAAGTCATAAATAACTAAAAAAAGAAGCTGAAAGGCGATGCACTCCAAAATATATTGTATCATGGTTTCTCCTTTTTAATTTCATTCAATACCGACTCCAATTCAGAAAGGCTCATATCATTTTTCTTCGCAAAAAACGACACCATACTTTTAAATGAACCTTGAAAATAGCCGTCTACCAATTTGTTGATCGACTGATTACTGTAATCTGATTTCATCACCAAAGGGAAATACAAATACCCTTTTCCTAACTGTTCATGATCCACAAAACCCTTGCTTTCTAAAATTCTAACAATTGTAGAAACGGTATTATATGCCGGTTTTGGTTCAGGTAATTTTTCAATGATCGATGCTACGTTACATTTCTGTAATTCCCATAGCACAATCATTACTTCTTCCTCTGCTTTTGTCAACTGCTTCATTCAACTAATCTTTTAGTTCTATGCTCAAATATAACTAAATATTTAGTTTAAACTAATTTTATAGTTGAAAAAATCACTTTTGATAGGTGTTCATGTAACAAATGCAACCTATATTAGTCTTATAAGCAACACTTACTATTTACAATGGATATATTTTTATTAGTACTAGGATTCATTTTAATGCTCGTAGGCATTTTAGGAAGCTTCTTACCAGTGTTACCTGGTCCACCAATTAGTTGGGTAGGTTTACTTTTGTTGTACTCTACCAGCGCAATTACCATGAATTGGACGTTTCTAGGGATTACACTAGCTATAGCTTTAATTGTTTTCGGATTAGATTATGTTATACCAGCCATTGGAACAAAAAAGTTTGGAGGCACAAAAGCGGGAGTTATCGGCACCACCGTAGGATTGTTAGTCGCCTTAATATTCCCTGTACTCGGACCATTCGGAATTATTATATGGCCTTTTGTGGGTGCTTTAGTAGGAGAATTACTGAACAAGGCGGACAAAAAAACCGCTACGAAAGCGGCTTTTGGTTCTTTTTTAGGATTTTTGACAGGTACTTTTTTGAAATTTATGGTCGCTGTTGTCTATTTAGGACTCTTCATTTCAAAAGCTTGGGAGCATAGTAATGCCTTATTTCCTTACTTTAATTAAACTTACTCGGTTATCCATTCTGTTTTAGATGCAATTGGCTCTCGTTTACCTTCAGTCAATTCGCCATCGAAATTACCCATGTAGAAAAAACCTAGGCATTTTTCGCCTTCGGCTAAACTTAAAAACTCACCCATGTGTTTTATGAGTCCCGGTGAAGACCAGTAAGACCCAATACCCATTTCAGTACATTGTAACCACATATTCTGTACTGCCATAGCTACAGCAGCTACTTCTTCCCATTCTGGTAGAGATTCTTTAGGGTCTCTTTGCATGCAAATTGCAATTATAGCACTTGCCATTTGCGGATTCTCTTGAAGTTTTTTAACCTTCATAGCTTTTGGCTTTGGGTCCACTTCCTCATACTTTTTAGATAGAAAAATACCCAATCTTTTTTTAGCATCACCTTGTATTACCTTAAAACGCCATGGTTCTGTACACTTATGGTTAGGTGCCCAATTCGCAGCTTCTAATACCTTTTCAATATCTGACTTCGCAATTGATGTATCATTATATTGCACCGGAAATACCGAGCGTCTCTTTTTAATTATATCTAATATCATAAATTTCGTTGTTCGTTGTTCGTTGTTCGCTGTTCGCTGCGCGCATAGCGCAATTCGCAGCAAGCTCTATTTTCTAAATTCTATTCTCTTTTTTTTATTCTCTCTTTTCTAATCTAAGTAAAATTAAGATTTGAAAAGCTCATTCTGTGTTAGATAAGTATTAAAACTTATCCTCTAACAACAACTCCATACAATTCTTAAGAACAGGGTTGGTATGTTCCTTTTTCCAAATAACCGATAATTCTGCTCGCTGGGGAATGTCTTTTAATTCCACAAACTTTACGCGCATTTGAAATCCGTTTTGCAAAGATGTAGGAACAATGGCGATTCCCATTTGATTTTCTACTAGCTTAAAAATAGTGTGGGCATGAACAGATTTGTGTGAGACTTTAGGTGCAAAACCGGCATCTTGACATATACTTAAAATGGTTTCATAATATAACGGACTATAAGCCTGACTGAATAAAATAAATTCTTCATTCGCAAATCGCTCCATTCCGTCAAACTCTCTCGTTAACATCGGGTATCTTTCTGGTAACACTAAAGAAAAGGTATCGGTCAAAATAGTTTTCATTTCTAGGGTACTTGGCACCCTAGAAACACGCACAAAACCCATATCTAACTGATCATTTAATACCGCATCAACCTGAGCAAAATTAGATAGCTCCTCTAAAGACGTTTTCACCTTCGGGTATTTTTCTTTTATACCCAATAATAGTTTGGGTATTACTTGTTGCATAGCCGAGCCTAAAAATCCGATTCGTAACTCTCCACTATTACCATCACCCACTAGTTTCAGTTGTCTTTCTACCTGCTCCATATGGTTAAAAATAAATTCAACCTCTTTCTTTAGGTAATGCCCGGCAGGGGTTAACGCAACTTTTTTCTTATTTCGCTCAAACAGTTGAGTTTCTAAAATATCTTCCATCTGCTTTATCTGCCTGCTGAGTCCCGGTTGCGAAATAAATAATTTTTCTGCAGCCTTTCTAAAGTGTAATTCTTGCGCTACTGCTAGAAAGTAAGTTAAATGGCGTAATTCTATCTGATTACTCATAGTTATGGATTGATGACAAAATTGATATTACCAAGTATCAAAAATAGGTATTAATTTTAATTATAATATTCAAGACAGAAAGCTATGAGCAAACAGACGTTTAAATTGGGCGAAGATTGGCTAACAGCCGGTAAAGCAATGCAAATTGTTCATGGTGAAATTAGCTCCATACTGTCAAAAGCTACAGAAGACAAAATAACTAAAAGCTGGAAAATTGTACAAAACATTGTAGATAAAGGTGATCCTGTTTATGGTATAAATACCGGCTTCGGGCCATTATGTACCACCAAGATTTCTAAGTCAGAAACCAATATTCTACAAACCAATATACTTCAAAGTCACAGTGTTGGTGTTGGTGACCCTATAGCAAAAGACATTGCAAAATTAATGCTGATTCTTAAAGCACAATCGTTGGCAAAAGGTTATTCGGGTATTGCATTGAATACACTAAATAGAATTATCTGGCATATCGATAATGATGCTATTCCCGTTGTTCCATCGCAAGGATCAGTAGGTGCATCAGGAGATTTAGCCCCGCTTTCCCATTTATTTTTACCGCTTATTGGTTTAGGTAAAGTGGAATATAACAACGAAACCATTACAACGAAGACACTTCTTGAACGGACAGGACTAGAACCAATAGCACTTGGTCCAAAAGAAGGACTTGCTCTTATTAACGGAACTCAATTTATAGCTGCACATGCTGTAAAAGTAGTTACCCAATTACATTCAATTTTGGCACAAGCAGATGTTATTGGTGCTATGATGATAGAAGGTTTGCAAGGTTCTGTTAAACCATTTTATAATGAACTGCATGCCCTTCGTCCATTTAAAGGTAACGTACATGTAGCTAAACGCGTAAAAAAATTATTGAAGGGTTCTGAAATTATGGAAGCCCATGTAGATTGTGAGAAAGTACAAGACCCCTACTCCATCCGTTGTATTCCTCAAGTTCATGGAGCTTCGCGTACCGCATGGTTACATTTAAAGGAATTATTGGAAGTAGAATTAAACTCAGTAACAGATAATCCGGTAATTATCGATGAAGAATTGACTATAAGTGGTGGTAATTTTCACGGTCAACCGTTAGCAATGGCACTAGATTATGCTTGTTTAGCGGCATCCGAAATCGGTAATATATCTGACCGTCGCATTTATTTATCCTTAGAAGGTAATAGTCCCGGTGTACCAAAATTATTGATGAACGATACCGGCATAAATTCCGGATACATGATTTTGCAATATACAACCGCAGCATTGGCAAGTGAAAATAAAGGTCTTTGTTTCCCTTCAAGTGCAGATAGTATTCCTACTTCTCTAGGTCAAGAAGACCATGTAAGCATGGGGTCTATTGGTGGTAGAAAAGCGTTACAAGTTATTGGTAATGTTGAAAAGATATTGGCAATTGAATTATTAACGGCAGCACAGGCATTTGAATTTAGAAAACCGTTGAAGTCGGGCATCTATTTAGACGAGGTACATAATGCCGTACGTGAACAAGTGCCTTTCGCCAGTAAAGACCGCGTATTTTCTGAAGATATTGAAAAGGGTATTGCTATGATTAAAGATCAGACAATACTTAAAGTAATAGATCGTGTTCAAGCAGAACATAACATATCTTTAAAGACAAAACACTCAGAAGAGTTCGAAAACTACTAGTTGTATGAAAAAGAGAACCTTAATAGGTCCGTTTAAACAGATTATCCCCATGACGGGAATAAACCTCAAAGGCGCAATTTCTGATCATGAACTTGAGGTGATTGTTGACGGGGGAATTTTAATCGAAGACAACCTCATCGCAGCCACAGGTGATTTTGAGGACTTAAAATTAGCATATCCAGAAGCAGAGATTCATCTATTAAAAGGAAATCATGTTTGTGTACCTGGTTTCGTTGATGCGCATACCCATATTTGTTTTGGCGGATCTCGTGCTAAAGACTTTGCCATGCGAAATGCCGGAAAATCATATTTAGAAATTGCACATGCCGGTGGTGGAATTTGGGATACGGTTACCCAAACCAGAAAAGCGAGTATTGAAGAACTGACCAAAAACACCATCAAAAGAGCAAATCGTCATCTTAAAAATGGAACGACTACTATTGAGGTTAAAAGCGGCTACGGACTAACAGTTTTTGAAGAGCTGAAAATGCTACGTGCTATTAAAGGAGCCAATGAGCAAGCATTGCCAGAATTGATTTCTACTTGCCTTGCAGCGCACATGTTACCTAAAGATTTTGATGGCTCAGAAACAGAATATTTAAAAATGATTTCTGAGGAGTTATTTCCCATTCTTAAAGAAGAAAATCTAACACACCGTATTGATGCTTTTATAGAACAAAGTGCTTTTTCTGCGGATGATATACAGGCATATTTTTCAAAAGCCAGTGAAATGAATTTTGATATCACCGTTCACGCAGACCAATTTTCTGCAGGTGGCAGTAAAGTTGCTATGGATTTTAATTCAATAAGTGCAGATCATTTAGAAGCAAGCGGAGATACAGAAATAGAATTGTTAGCACAAAGCGATACTATTTCTGTTGCACTACCAGGAGCCTCCATTGGTTTAGGATGCGATTTTACTCCCGCTCGTAAATTGTTAGATGCAGGTGCGGCACTTGCAATCGCGAGTGATCACAACCCTGGTTCTGCACCAATGGGCGATTTACTGACCCTAGCCAGTATTCTTGGAACATTTCAAAAATTAACGAATGCCGAGGTCTTGGCAGGAATCACTTTTAGAGCAGCAGCTGCATTAAAATTACATGACCGAGGAAAATTGCAAGCGGGTTTACTTGCAGATTTAGTAGTTTTTCACTCAGATAATTACCAAGATATTCTTTACAACCAAGGGAATCTAAAACCGTGTATGGTTTGGAAAAATGGAGCGTTGGTTTTTGATAGGCATAAGTAGTTGTTGGTTGTTGGTTGTTGGTTGTTGGTTAAAATTATAAAATAAATGTCTGGTCGAGCGCAGTCGAAAACCTGCTGAAATATTCCGGACTTAAAAATATAAAGATGGATTTTAAAGCACAGATACAGATTGGAATTCCGACTGAGTTACCGCCCAAAAAAGAGCGTTCTTCGGCATTAAGTCACGCACCAAACCGAAAGCAAATTCTTTCTAAAGAAGAGAAACAATTGGCGATTAGAAATGCGTTGCGTTATTTTCCGGCAAACTGGCATGCTGTTTTGGCTCCTGAATTTGCCGAAGAATTACAGACGTATGGCAGAATTTACATGTATCGTTTTCAACCATCTTATGATATGCATGCCCGAGCTATTTCAGATTATCCGGCAAAAACAAGTCACGCTGCCGCAATCATGCTCATGATACAGAATAATCTAGATCCAGCGGTAGCACAACATCCACAAGAACTAATTACCTATGGCGGTAACGGTGCCGTTTTTCAAAATTGGTCACAATATCTTTTGACGATGCAGTATTTGTCTGAAATGACCGATGAGCAGACTTTACATATCTATTCAGGGCATCCTATGGGTTTATTTCCCTCATCAAAAGAAGCTCCAAGAGTTGTGGTCACCAACGGAATGATGATTCCGAATTACTCCAAACAAGATGATTGGGAAAAGTATAATGCGCTTGGTGTTACACAATACGGTCAAATGACTGCGGGTTCTTATATGTACATAGGTCCGCAAGGCATTGTTCATGGTACTGCAATTACGGTAATGAACGCTTTTAGAAAGGTGTTAAAGGCGGATGAAAATCCGAATGGAAAAATATTCTTGACTGCAGGTTTAGGTGGAATGAGCGGTGCACAACCAAAAGCCGGTAACATAGCCGGATGCATCACAATCTGTGCAGAAGTAAATTCGCTTGCAGCAAAGAAAAGACATGAGCAAGGTTGGGTAGATGAGTTAATTGAAGATTTAGACACTTTAGTTACTAGAACCAAAATTGCCAAATCTAAAAATGAAATAGTTTCATTAGCATTTATTGGCAACGTGGTAGATGTTTGGGAGCGTTTTTTTAAGGAGGACATCTTCATACATCTCGGTTCTGATCAAACATCGTTACATAACCCATGGGCAGGCGGCTATTATCCTGCCGGATTATCTTTTGAGAAAGCAAATGAAATGATGAATCAGGACCCAGAAGCTTTCAAAACAAAAGTTCAAGAATCGTTGCGCAGACATGCCGATGCCATAAACCTACATACCGAAAAAGGCACTTATTTCTTTGATTACGGAAATGCCTTTTTATTAGAAGCATCAAGAGCAGGTGCCGATGTTATGGCAGAAAACGAAATAGATTTCAAGTATCCGTCGTACGTGCAAGACATCTTAGGCCCTATGTGTTTTGATTATGGCTTTGGACCATTTCGTTGGGTATGCTCTTCAGGAAAATTAGAAGATTTACAAAAGACCGATGCAATTGCATTACGCGTACTAAAGGAAATTAAGAAAAATGCTCCGCCAGAAATTCAGCAGCAACTATCAGATAATATAAAATGGATAGCTGAAGCCGAACAAAATAAATTGGTCGTTGGCTCAAAAGCTAGAATTTTATATGCCGATGCAGAAGGTAGGGCAAAAATAGCGCTGGCATTTAACGATGCCATCGAAAATGGAGCGTTAAGTGATGCCATTATATTAGGTAGAGACCATCATGATGTAAGCGGCACAGATTCACCTTATCGAGAAACAAGCAATATTTACGACGGCAGTAAATTTACCGCAGACATGGCAATACATAATGTGATTGGCGATAGTTTTAGAGGTGCTACTTGGGTATCTATACATAACGGAGGTGGCGTAGGCTGGGGCGAAGTCACCAATGGCGGATTCGGAATGGTTCTCGACGGATCAAAAGATGCTAAACGAAAGCTAAAAAATATGCTCTTTTATGACGTAAACAACGGAATTGCAAGACGTAGCTGGGCGAGAAATAAAGAAGCAATGTTTGCTTTACAACGAGAAATGGACAGAACAAAAACACTAAAAGTTACCATGCCATCTATAGTAGCAGAAAAACATTTAAAAGATTTATTCTAAAAATGTAAGATTAAGACTACTTTATCGTTTTAATAAAACGACGGATTTAAAATCGTAATATTTATCTGAATTAAATGATATGGCAAATTATAAGTTAGCTAATAAAGATAATTGGAAAGGACGTGTTTCTGACCAACAGCTCTATCTGCACGAAAAAATATCATTTTCTAGTATTAAAGACCCTTTACCTGTTACGAACAATAAGACAATAGCTTTATTGGGCTATAGTAGTGACGAAGGTGTTAGACGAAATTCTGGCAGAGTTGGTGCCGCATTAGGACCAGACGAAATTCGTAAGCAATTAGCGAAAATGCCCAATCATTTAAAAGATAATACCCGATTAATAGATTTTGGAAATTTAGAATGTAAAGATCAAGATTTAGAAGAGCAACAAATCGAATTTACTAAAGCCGTAAGCCATTTAATAAAAAATAGGGCAACACCAATACTAATTGGGGGTAGTCATGATTTGGCATATGCTCACTACAACGGTTTACTAGAACATGTAAAAACTAAAGAAAAAATAGGAATTATTAATTTTGATGCTCATTTTGATTTAAGGGCAAATACGAAAGAAAACAATTCTGGCACACCGTTTTATCAAATTGCCATAGATCATCAAGAAAAAGGTCAGGTCATTAAATATATGGCTTTAGGCATACGAAAAGATGCAAATACAAAGGATTTATTCGAATTTGCCGAGGCGCATCAAGTCAACTACCTTTTTCAGAAGTATTTTAATATGAACTACCTTGAACATGTTCAATTAAGGCTCATTCAATTTCTAGAAGATGTAGATTATGTGTATACTACAATAGACTTAGACGGTTTTTCATCCGCTTTTGCACCAGGTGTAAGTGCCCCTTCGCCCATGGGCTTTTCTCCAGATATTGTATTAGAAAGTCTAAAACTAATCATCGATTCTGGAAAATTAGTAGGATTTGATGTAGTTGAATTAAACCCTAATTATGATATTGATGACCAAACTGCAAAACTAGCTGCCTCGTTGGTTCATTACGTAATTCATAAGCTATAGGGTAAAAACAAAAAAAGCCTCCCTTAATGGAAAGCCTTTCATTGGGTTCTATCGATTAAATTCGATAAACACAATTGTCTCAAATCTCTTTGAGACACAACACAACGCTGTAAAGGTAATAAAGGTTTTTTAATAAAAAAACGGTCTGTTCATTTCTTGTAACAAGTAAAGCCTTTTTAAATATTACTGCGCCTCTTGAGCTTTAAACATCTTATAGATATGTTGTTTTTCTTTTAGCGTAAATTGTTTCACTTCAAACCAGTCATGAATTCTTATTTTTTCATTTTCTATCTGGGCATTTCTAATTGCTTTTAAAGAAACAATATGCCAATGAGCCCCCTTATTTCTAGAAACCGAATACCCAACATCTTCCATAATGTAAGATTGTTTAGGTCTATTAATAAGCCGTACACCGTTTTTCAAAACCGCAAGAGTTTCGGTAAGTCGAACAACTTCAGAGAAAGAATATCTAGCAAAATCGTTAAATCCGTTCTGCTCTACATTATATAATTTATCGCCAATATTTAGGGTATCCATAGCTTGAAAAAGCTGCAAATTTAAAAGGCAAAGCGTGTTAATTAAATTTTTATCGGGTATAGTTATTCACAAAATAAATGGATAAAAATTTTTGTTTTGTATTATTACGCCATACCCTTCATGGTCAACAAAGTAGTTGCCCAAACAATTAAAGAAGATAAAAATATACCAATGGTATTTGCCAAAAAGGCTTTCTTTCTTTCTATCTTAAAAAGGTAACTGGCAATACTACCAGCGTAAACACCAGTACCAGGCACTGGTAACATTACGAAAAATATGAGTCCGTAAAATCCGTATTTTTTAATCTGATCTCCAGAACCTGATTTTGCTCTTCTTGCAACGAACAATGCATTCTTTTTATAAAAATGCCACCTTAACAAGTACCTATTTACGGTGTTTAAGAAAAACATCATTATAGGGAATACCATAACATTAGCTAAAAAACAAACCACAAATACTACGTAAATATTACCCCCTTGTAGAAGACCATAGGGTATACCAACTTTAGCTTCTCCTAGTGGGGAGATACTCCAAAGTGCAGCAATAAGAATATCTTTCAACAATTCTATTTTTTTAAGCGAATGCAAAACTACGTTGATCTCGAAAAATTTTATGCCATTTAAATCATAAATATTGCCAATTGGTCAATTATACCGGTGAATGTCTATAAAACACAGCGCATTCGCTTTTAGAATAATAAGATTAGAAGATTATGCTGATTCGCATACACACCAGACCATTATTATTTGGTATTTTTAATAGCTCCAACAACAAATTTCAACGCTTACCATCATGACAAAAAATAATTCTAGAAGGTCGTTTATAAAACGAGCTTCACTTACCTCAGCAGCTTTAAGCACAACACCATTTCTTCTTGCCGCACCAAAACACGAAACTCAATTATTACAAAGAGCTTATTCTTTTAAAGAGTTCGGGGTAAATGACCAAATTAATATAGCCCTTATAGGCACGGGTATTCAAGGCATTTATGATACACAGGCAGCTTTACAAGTTGACGGTATAAAAATAGTAGCGGCATGTGATTTGTATACGGGCAGACTTGACCGAGCAAAAGAGCTTTGGGGACAAGATATTTTCGTAACAAGAGATTACCGAGAAATTTTAAATAGAAAAGATATTGATGCCGTATTAATAGCCACACCAGATCATTGGCACCAAACGATAACCGTAGCCGCATTAAAAGCAGGCAAGCATGTGTATTGCGAAAAACCTATGGTTCAAAATTTCAATGAAGGTCAAGAAATCATTAAAGCACAAAAAGATTCTGGCAAAATTTGTCAAATAGGAAGTCAAGGGATGTCATCATTGGGTAATGAAAAAGCAAAAGAACTTTATGAAGATGGCGCTATTGGTGATATTGTGATGTTAGATATGTACAATGATCGTTATTCTGCGGAAGGAGCTTGGCAATATCCAATACCTACAGATGCCAGTTCTAAAACCGTTGATTTTGATACCTTTCTGGGGAGCGCACCAAAAGTCCCTTTTGATAATAATCGATTTTTTAGATGGAGAAACTATCAGGATTACGGTACCGGTGTTGCCGGAGATTTATTCGTACATGCATTTTCTACCTTAAATTATGTGATAAGTTCAGAGGGACCAAACAGAGCTTTGGCAACAGGCGGACTCCGTTATTGGAAAGATGGTAGAGATGTACCTGATGTTTCAATAACACTTTATGATTATCCAAAAACAACAACCCATGCTCCTTTTAATGCTGCATTTCGTATTAATTTCATTGCAGGAAGTGGCGGTGGTGGCGGATTCAAATTAATTGGTACCGAAGGCGAAATGGAAATAGGTCAGAATTCGGTAACCGTAAATCGCTCTAAATTGGGCATGGAACCTAGCGGGTATTCTATGATATCATTTACAGAAGATATGCAAGCTAAAATAAGAGATGAATATGCTGCTAAAAAATTAGATACTAGAGCAAGTAGCTTAGCTACAGGTACAAATACTTGGCAAGCACCCAGAGATTATAAAGGAGCTCATTATGATCATTTCTTTAATTTCTTTACAAGTATTAGAACTAACGGAAAGGTAATACAAGATCCAAAATTTGGGTTAAGAGCTGCAGGTGCGGCACTATTGGCAAATGAAAGTTATTCAAGAAAACAACCGGTAGACTGGGATCCGACCGAAATGAAATTATTATAATTAATCTTCTTCTACTTCTACGAATTGAATATGGCGTTCCAAATTCTCTTCAATCGATATAAAAGATTCTATACCACGTATACCAGAAATACTCAGAATTTCATCTTGATATACTTGCTTGTAGTGAAAGCTATCTCGAGCATGCATTTTTATAAAGATGTCGTATTTACCCGTTACGTGGTGTATTTTAACCACCTCTTCAATATCGTTCAACCGCTCCATCACCTTTTTGAACAGACTTATTTCACTTAAGAATATCCCTAAGAAAATGGTCATTTTCCAACCCATTTTAGCATAATCTAAACTTAAAGTAGCACCAGTAATTAAACCCATCTCTCGCATCTTTCGCATTCGCATATGCACCGTACCCGGCGAAATAATTAATTGTTTCGCTACATCTGTATAAGGAGTCTGTGCATTTTCAGCTAAAATGTTTAAAATACTAAAATCAACCTGGTCTAATTTATTCCTCATCTGTGCTAATGGTTTTAAATAACTTTTTTCAATAAATTCTAAATTTTCATTAAACTATTATAGCCTTTTAACCATTTTTAACAAATTTAATTTATAGTTATGTAATTTTTAGTAATAATATGACAATAAAATAGCCAATAAATGAGGTATTGTTTATTTTCTGCTAATCAAATTACAAATAGCATAAAAAGCATCTTTCTAGGCAATAATATCACTTAGGCACATTTAATATCATGCAGATTAATAAAATAGAATTATTGACAGCTTTTTATACTAAAACTGATGATAATTCTATTTTATACCGCATAACAACTTCATAAACAGACTCATACCGGCTATGTCTATTTTTGTTTTTCTATAACAATTTATAATATTGTCTAAGTCATTTAGTCACCTAATAACATGATTTTCTGACTCGTAAAGTATCCGGAACTTTTCTTTTACGCATAAGGTATTTCCCCCAGTAGTTTTCCTGCTAACCCCAGGATTGCTTATTAGGTAGATACACCATTGAGCAACAACTAAACTCACATGATTATGAAGAAAATTCTAACATTATCCTTCTTGCTACTATGTACACTATTCGTAGCACAAGCACAGGAAATTACAATTAACGGTAAAGTATCAGATGCACAAGGGCCTTTACCAGGTGTTAACGTTTTGGTCAAAGGAACCACAAAAGGTGTCATCACCGATTTTGATGGTCTATATTCCATTACAGCCGATAGCGACGCCACTTTAGTATACTCCTTTATAGGGTATGCCAAATTAGAAATTCCAGTTAATAGTAAAACAACAGTAAACGCTACACTGGTAGAATCTGCTCAACAATTGACAGAGACCGTGGTAGTGGGATCAAGAAGACAAGGTCGCACAAAACTTGACACTCCTGTACCTGTAGACGTAATTAATATAGCACAAGATGCTATCAACATGCCACAGCAAGACATTTCACAAATGTTAGCTGCAGCAGCACCATCATTTACCGCATTTACCAGTGGTGGTGGTGATTTGTCTTCCTTTGTAAGCCAACCAAGTTTAAGAGGTTTGGCTGCAAGTCAAATGTTAGTACTAGTTAATGGAAAACGTAGACACTCGTCTGCAATTTTAGCAGGCAACCAAACAGGAACACCAGGTCCGGGTGTTGATATGCGTTTTATACCATCAGTTGGGGTAGAACGTATTGAAATATTAAGAGATGGCGCTTCTGCACAATATGGTTCAGATGCCATTGCAGGTGTTATAAACATGGTTATGAAAAAAGGTACTGGTGAGTTTACTGGTAGTTTAACCGCTGGTGCTTACACAAACAAACCTAATTATGACGAATCTGACCTAACAGATGGTGAGCGCGAACTTACACGATCTTTAGATGGTTGGGATGGTGAGAATTTTCAATTTGATGGTAATTACGGTGTAGGTTTTGAGAACGGAGGCTATTTCAATGCTTCAATAATGGTAGCACAATCTGAACGTACCGTTAGACCAACAGTATTAGGTATCGACAGAGCTCCACTTTATGACGACCTATACCTATCTAATGGTAGAACCACCACACAAGGTTTGCCAATAATAACGAATCCAGAATTAATTGCGGCACAAGCTGCCGGCGATGCTGTATCAATAGCTTCTTTACAGACCGTAAGAGGATTAATGGATGCTAGAGATATTGAACAAATAGATGTAGCTACCTATTCTGGTCTTCCTGCTAAAACAAACATGAGCTTTGCATTTAATTTAGAATCTCCGTTATCAGATACAGCTAGTTTCTATGCATTCGGTGACGTTGGCTACCAGTACTCAGATGCTTATAGTTGTTTTTATAGAAGAGCGGCACAATCTGACAGGGCCAGTTTTGATTTATACCCTAACGGATTTAGACCACAGATATACAATGACCAATATAACATCTCTCTAGCCACTGGGGTTACCGGAATGTTAGGTGATTATGAATTTGATTTAAGCAATACTTTCGGAAACAACTCTGCAAAATTTGGCATGTTCAATACGTGGAACGCAAGTATCGGTCCTGGTTCGCCTACAGACATGAACTTGGGTACACATAGCTTTTTACAAAATACGATCAACTTAGATGCATCACATTTTTATGAGGATATCTTATCTGGATTAAATGTTGCATTTGGTGGAGAACTTAGATTTGAAAACTATGCTATTGAAGCAGGGCAAGAAGAAAGCTGGACATCTGGCACGTATGGTGTAGTAACTGCTACTGAAGATAACCAAGCCTTAGTTGGTCCTGACGGATTTCCTTTGGAAGACCTTGGCGGAAACCCATATGTAGATGGCAATGGCGCACCACAGGTTTTAGAATATGCAGGCGTAAGCCAACAGTTGGTGAAAAATTATGCATTAAACTGTCAATGTTTTAGAGGGTTTGCTCCTGAAAACGAAAGTGACAGCTGGCGATCTGTAATGGCTGCTTATCTGGATATGGAATTAGATGTTAATGAAGATTTATTACTTTCTGGTGCTTTACGTGTAGAGAACTATTCAGATTTTGGAAACGTAATGACGGGAAAAATTGCAGGTCGTTATAAAATTGGTGAGAACTTTGCTTTAAGAGGATCGTTTAGTAGCGGTTTTAGAGCACCTTCGCTACAAGAATTAAACTATTCTCATAGTTACACTTTCTTCTTAGGTTTAGTGCCTTTCGACGGTACACTATATCCTAATAGCAGTTCAGCTGCAAAAGCATTGGGTATAGGACAATTAACTGAAGAAAGATCTAGAAACGTAAGTCTTGGATTTACTACAAAAATTGGAAAATTAGACATTACCCTAGATGCTTATAAAATTGACATCTTAGACAGAATTTTTGAAACGGGTGAATTTGATGCTGCAAGTGCACCAGTGCTTGAACCAATAATTGGTAGCGGATTGGCAAGTTTCAGAATCAATGGTGGAGATGTAAGTACAAAAGGTATTGAGGCCGTTGTAAATTACAACACCAACCTTGGTGCCGGTAATTTAGGCGTAGTACTTGCAGGTACATTCAGAGAAAACAAATTCGAAGGTGCCAATGTACCCGATATAAATACCACACTAACAGATGAAGAGTTAGTCGATCTTTATGTGAGCCGTTCACTAATTGGACAATTTGAGACTGGAACGCCTAGTGCAAAAGTTATCGGAACGGTAAACTATTCATTAGGAAAGTTCTCTGCAATGCTTAGAGGAACGCGTTTTGGATCAGTACAAAATAGAGATAGCAGACAAAGAACTCTTTTGGATGGCACTACCGATTATGCAGATCAGTATTTTACTCCAGAATTTACAACGGATATAGGCTTGACCTATAAAGTTTCGAATGCACTTAGTTTAACTGTTGGAGGTAACAATATCTTTAATGAGTATCCTGAAATTATCAGATATGAATTAAGAACATTTAATCTGTATTCAAATTATCAACAGGGATCGGCAGGTGCGTATTACTTTGGAAGACTAACATTTAGCCTATAAACAACAAGTTCATCGTTAAAAATAAAATTATGAGAAATTATATAAAGAACATACTATTATTAACATTGGTTTTTGGCTTGTTGGTCTCTTGTGAACAAGAGCGTCTAGAACCAGTACTAACAACTGCAGATGGTGGCGGAACCTTAAATACATATACCGCCTATACCATAGAATCTACAGACCCAATGGGCTCTAACGTTTACGGTAGAGTAGTGTTCTACAAAACAACCTTAGATCAAACATTGGTGCAAATATCATTGTATAATACCATTGATGGTATTATGCATCCTGCATTAATTCTTGATGGCCCCTCTGGTACAGGAACCACAACATCTATAACCTTAGATAATATTGATGGTTCATCGGGTGAGTTTTCTTCGAGCAAATTCTTTGTGATTACCGATGAAACCTTTTATGATTCACTTGGTATGTTAGATGCCCATGTTAGTATTTACTTAAGTACCGATGATGATACTATCGTTGCCACAGGAGATATTGGTACAAATGCAGATCCTGTGGAAACAAACTGACAGAATATTAATAACTTAAATATAGCACAAATGAAAACAAATGTAAACAGAAGAGATTGGCTTAAAAAAGGAGTTTTAACTGCTGCGGGAGTTATGGCAGCGCCGTATTTGACCTATGGGGCATTCCCATCGCAACCAATATCGTTAGATGCAAAAGGAAACATCCCTTATACTCCGTTTTTTAAAGAATATTTACCACATGCTCCTCAGGCACCGGTAGAACTTTCGGCAAAACTGAATGCCAACGAAAATCCGATCGGGCCATCGCCTATGGCCATCGCTGCTATGCAGAAGTATGCCGTTGGAGGAAATCGTTACGCTTGGAAAGAGCTATACGCATTAATGGAGAAGATAGCCGTATATGAAGGCGTAAAGGCTGAATCAATTATGATGGGACCGGGTTCATCTGATCTATTGGAAAAAACAGCTATGGTCTTTTTTAAGGAAGGTGGTAACATTATTTCAGCAGATCCAGCCTACATGTCTCTGATCAAAGTCGCAGAGGCAACTGGGGCAACTTGGAAACCTATTAAACTAAAAGACGATTGGTCTCACGATTTGGCAGGTATGGAAGCAGCTATCGATTCTGATACCAAATTAATTTATATCTGTAATCCTAACAACCCAACCGGAAGCATAACCGAACATAATGAACTTTTAGATTTCTGTTCACGAGTTTCTGAAAAAGTGCCGATTTTTATTGATGAAGCCTATTTAGGATTTTTAGGAGAAGGTTTAAAGAAAAGTATGGTTTCGTTAATCAACGAAGGTAAAAACGTAATGATCGCACGTACGTTTTCAAAAATACAAGGTATGGCCGGGCTACGTGTAGGTTATGTGGTCGCCCAACCGGAAACTTTAGAAATCATACAGAGTGTAACACGAGGTGGTATGGGCATAACCCTACCATCGGTTCACGCAGCAATGGCTAGTATGGACGACACTGCTTTTTCTGAGAAGACTATTGTTTTAAATAAGGAGTGTAGGGAGTACGTATATAAAAACTTGAAAAGAATGGGGTATGATTATGTTCCATCTTCTACCAGTTTCATCATTTTCCCGATTGAAATGGACGGTAAACCTTTCTTAGAAAAAATGACCGCCGAAGGTGTTGGCGTAAGAGCTTTTGAAATCTATGGTAAAAACTGGTGCCGAGTAAGCATGGGTACTATGGATGAGATGAAGTTGTTTACAGCTGCCCTTGAAAAAGTGCTAGTTTAAGTTTGAATTAGTCCAGGAGTTGGAAGATTGGATAATTGCCTTGACACAAAAATCCTGAATTCAACTCCTTCGGACTATTCATAATTCATTTATCTGCTCAAACCAAAACACTCGAAAAATGAATTTTGCACTACAGAAAACCCTCGAATTAATCCTAATTATAGGACTTGGTGTGCTTCTACAAAAAAAGGTAGCGAAGCAAGATTTAAAAGGTGTCAAAGTCCTTATTTTAAGTGTGGCGTTACCAGCGACAATATTCGTAGCTCTCTTAAAAATAGAACTTAACGGAACCTTATTAGTTTTTCCGTTAGCAGCCTTAACTTTTAATCTTTTGATGTTATTGGCTACCAAATATTTTTTGGCCGCATCTTTACATAAAGAAGAGAAAAGTAAAAAACGGACCTTGATGATGCTATTACCATCTACTGCACCTGGTCTTTCATGCTTTCCATTTATTGTAGCTTACTTAGGTGATGATACCTTAGCACTAGCTGCACTTGCAGATATTGGAAATAAAATATTTGTTCTGATACTTCTATACATGCTAGCCATGCACTGGTATCGAAAAAATGCTGTTGTAGAAAAACAGGAATCTTCTTCGGCTAAATTAAAAGGGTTGTTTATTTCTTTAATAAACGAGCCAATAAACATCGTCATTGTAGTTGGTTTATTAATGTTAGGCTTCGGTCTGGACCTTACCTCTTTACCTACATTCTTTCAAAACACCGCTTTAAGCATTAAAGATTTAATGACGCCGTTGGTACTGCTATTTATTGGTATGGCCGTTAGAATCAACAAAGGTGAGTTTAAATTGATAATTTCTATGTTGTTTCGAAGAATGGGACTTGCATTTTTATTAAGCGGACTTTTTGCTTACGCTATACCCGCTTTAACTCCGGCAATGATTTTACTATTGGTGGTGTTTCCACAAAGTGCCTGTAGCTTTTGGCCATTTGCCCACATGAGTGCCATACAGTCGATGGAAGATAAAGACGAGCAACCCAACCCTACATTTGATGTTAACTTTGGTTTAAACATCTTGGCATGTTCCCTACCTTTTTCAACGCTATTAATTATAGGTATTTTCTCTTTTAGCGATTACTTTATTAATCCGTTTATGCTACTTGGCTTAGGTGCCATTGTTCTAGCCATCTCCTTTGCTCCAGATATTTTCAAAACCACTAGTTTTAGAGTAGATAGAGAACGTAAAATAGCAAGTAAATTATTGAAAAAAAAATCTAAAATGACCATTGCAAAGGGTGACTATAAAGAAGAGAAAACCTTAAACGAAGCCAAAGCTAGCTAAATTTTAATAGGTTTCTTTCATCCACTGATAAGGTGTTCTTTTCATCCAAAGGCCTCGAGTAAAATCAGGGAAATCTTGAGGCTCACCGTTATTGGCAATAGAAAGCTCTGAAAGCGGTGTAACCGCACTCCATGCCGCAGCGTCATAAGCATCTAATGGCGGTGCAATATTCTGTTTTGCAGATTCTACGAAAGAGTTCAGAACAAAGAAGTCCATACCACCATGACCGGCATTTAAGGCATATTCACCATATTTTTTCCAAAGCGGGTGATCATATTCATCTAACCAAGGCTGAGCTTCATCCCATTGATGTGGCTCAGATTTTCCTTCCACATAAATTCGACTACCGTCAACTTCCCAGAGTCCGTTGGCACCTTGCGCTCGAAATCCTAAAGAATAAGGTCTTGGCAAATTACAATCATGGGTAATGATAATGGTTTCTCCGTTAGCAGTATCAATAGTAGAGGTAATTACATCGCCTTGCTTAAACTTCACTTTTGCATTAGGGTGCTGTTCACCACCTTCTTTAACAATATAATTATGCAATCCAATACCTTTTGATGCATGCGAGGTCATTGACATAAAACGATTGCCACGGTTTACATCTGCCATCACTGCAATAGGTCCTAATCCATGGGTTGGGTATACATCTGCATTACGTTTTACCGAATGCTCGGTACGCCATTTAGACTCCGATATTCCTTTCTCACCAAACTCCACCCCTTTTCCATAAGCCGTATTACCATCGTTGAATTTTACATGTCGCAAATCATGCTGATAACCACATCTATAATGCACCATTTCACCAAATACATTTTGCTTTACCATATTAAGCACTGCAAGAACATCTCTACGATAATTCACGTTTTCTAAAATCATCATATGTGTACCTGTCCGCTCATGTGTATTTACCAAATCCCAGCATTCTTCTAAAGTATTAGAAGCGGAGACTTCTACACCAGCATATTTACCGGCTTCCATAGCATCAACAGTCATACGCGTATGCCACAACCAAGGTGTTGCAATAATTACGGCATCAACATCTGGCAATGCCAATAGGTTTTTATAATCATAATCATTTGATCCGAAGACTTTTGGGGCTTTACCCTTAGCATCAGCAATGTTCTTTTTAGCAATAGTTATTCTTTCGGCATCAACGTCACAAATAGCGGTAACATTCACATCTTTTCTTAGCAGTAAATTCTGCAAATGATTTGTACCTCTCAAGCCTACACCTATAAGACCAACATTAAGTTTATCGGCAGCACTAAAACTATTATGTGCAAAACCAGGTACAGCAAATAGACCCATACCTGCTAACGATGTATTCTTGATAAAATTTCTTCTTGATGCCATGCGATGTTAATTTTATGAACTCTGAATTTATAAAAAGTTACCGACCCATATTAACTTATCATCAATAATAATGAGGTTACACCCGATAATTTGTACTAATTTTAATCACATTCGCTATTTTTGCGGTGTAAATACAGAAAATTATGACATTACTTTTAATGGCTGCCGGTAGCGGTAGTAGATATGGAAAGCTTAAACAATTTGATGATTTAGGTCCTAATGGTGAGTTTTTAATGGAGTTTGCCATTTATGACGCCATCCAGAATAATTTTGAGCAAATTGTAGTTATTACTAAAAAAGAGAACGTTTCTTTTTTAGAAGAGCATCTTTCTAAAAGAATACCTAGTACTATAAAATTAAATGTTCTTGCCCAAGAACTTACAGATTTACCTGACGGAGTTACGTTTACTGGTGAGCGTAAGAAACCATGGGGTACGGCACATGCAGTTTGGACCGCAAGAAAAGTAATCGACGGACCATTTGTAGTTCTTAACGCTGATGATTTTTACGGACAATCTGCTTATAAGAAAGCAGCTGACTTCATGAAATCTAATGATGAAGCTTATGCTCTTTTAGGATACACTTTAAAAGACACTTTATCTGAACACGGCTCTGTTTCTAGAGGCGTTTGTGAAGTGAACGGAGATAATTTAGTTTCTGTACAAGAGCGTTTGAAATTGGTTCAAAAAGAAAACAACATTGTTGATGAGGACACCAACCTAGAATTTACTGGCGACGAACAAGCTAGTATGAATTTTTGGGTATGTAGACCTTCAATCTTTGATAAAATAGAATCTGAATTCAGAATTTTCTTGAAAGACGATGACCGCATTGCTAACAGCGAATTGTACATTCCTTTAATGATACAAGAAATGCTTCAAGCAAAAGAGATCGAAGTAAAATGTATACCTTCTGGCGGAGACTGGTTTGGTGTAACTTATGCAAGTGATAAAGAAAAAGCAATGAATAGCTTAAAAGAAAAATCCGACTCAGGTAAATACCCTGCTCCTATTTGGAAATAAGAATTTCATTAGTATAAATTAAAACCCATTAGATAATTATTTAATGGGTTTTTTTATGTTCAAAAATGACCTAAACTAAAAAGAGTCCGATCTTAACAGACCGGACTCTTTTACGAGAACACTATATGAAAATGAAAAAATTTTAATTCGTTTTTTATTACACTGTAAATGTACAGGTAAGGTTAACTATTAGAAACAAATTGATGTCAACTACTCATTTTTTGTTGTCAGATGGTCTATTTTTGTTGTGAACTCAATTTATAGCTATGAAAATTAGAATAAAAGGTGATTCCGTTAGGTTTCGACTAACCCAATCAGAAGTTAAATCGCTCTCTACAAATGGTGAGATTTACGACAGCACTAATTTTGGAAGTCAGGTATTCAGTTACGGAGTTATTCTAAAGCCTGATGCCAATCAATTACAAATTAGCTTTGAGAACAATCGGGTTACTTTAGAAATGCCAGAAACTACAGGTAAGGTTTGGTTTGAAAATGATATCATCACCTATGACCATACTATAAAAACAACATCTGGCAACGAACTCTACTTACTTTTAGAAAAAGATTTTACTTGTCTTGATAATACTATTGAAGATCAATCTGATAATTACCCCAACCCTAAGTTGAGTTAATATCTAGTATAATTCAACATTTTTAAGGTAGTTTTAATGCATTTGATTGCTGTGGTTTCTTATACATTTACTAAGTTTATTGAATGGATGCAAAAACCGAACGCAACGTTTCATTTAGAGGGTCAGAAGAATTTTTAGATATTGAATTAAAAGACCCGATTACGCATGCCGCAGGCTATCTCGGTGTTCGTGAAGCTTTAAAACATACATTTAAAGAAATGGGCGTTTTACGATCCATGCGTACATTATTGAGCATGAATCAGAAAGACGGTTTTGATTGCCCTAGTTGTGCCTGGCCCGATCCAGAACATCCATCTCCTGTAGCTGAATATTGCGAAAATGGGGCTAAAGCATTAGGCGATGAAGCTACTACCGAAAAAATTGGCGCAAGTTTCTTTCAAAAGAACTCGGTTGAAGAATTATCTCAATTAACCGACTACGAACTGAACAAATTTGGGCGTTTAGTGGAACCATTGATTTTAAAACCTGGTAGTGTTCACTACGAACCTATCTCTTGGCAAGCTGCTTTTGATTTAATCGCATCTGAATTAAAAAAATTAAATAATCCCGATGAGGCTATTTTCTACACCTCTGGTAGGTCTAGTAACGAAGCCGCTTTCATATATGGTATGTTTGCCCGTGCCTTAGGCACCAATAATTTACCCGACTGCTCTAATATGTGCCATGAAAGTAGCGGTGTTGCATTAGGCGAAACTTTAGGTATAGGCAAAGGATCAACAACTCTAGAAGATCTTTACGAAGCAGAGGTCATTTTAATTGCCGGTCAAAACCCAGGCACCAATCACCCAAGAATGTTATCTGCGTTAGAAAAATGCAAGAAAAATGGTGGTAAGGTGATTAGTATTAATCCGCTTGAAGAATCTGGATTAGTGAATTTTAAAAATCCGCAACATCTTGGCGGATGGATCGGCGGTGGCGAAGACATGGCAGATATTTATTTACCGGTCAACATCAATCAAGACATCCCTTTAGTGAAATTGATTCTTAAGAAATTAGTTGCTTTAGATGAACAATCAAAAGATGTATTTGACCACGCTTTTATTGAAAAATATACAGATGGATATGAGTCTTTAATTGCTGACCTTAAGAATTATACATCCGAAGAACTATTAGCACAAACTGGCGTATCCGAAGAAAAAATTAATGAAACTGTAGCCTTATTAGCTAGCAAATCTAAAATTATTGTGTGTTGGGCAATGGGTCTTACACAACACAAAAACGGTGTAGAGAATATTAGAGAATTTATAAATCTTCTTTTACTTAAAGGTGCCATAGGCAAACCAAATGCGGGCACTTGCCCAGTACGTGGTCATAGTAATGTACAAGGTGATCGTAGTGTTGGTATTCAGCATTTTGTTGATAAAGAGATGAACGCACGAATTAAAGAACATTTAGGTTTTACCCCACCAGATCATGAAGGTGTAGATGTGGTAGGCACGCTAAAAGCGATGTACGAAGGCAAAGCAAAAGTATTTATGTGTTTGGGCGGCAACTTTTTAATGGCGGCTTCTGATACTGAATATACCGCCAAGGGTATTCAAAATTGCGACCTTACGGTACAGGTAAGTACCAAATTGAACCGAACTCACTTAATTACTGGTAAAACAGCCCTTATTCTCCCTACTATAGGTAGATCAGAGAAAGACATGAAAGATGGCAAACCACGCCATTTTACGGTAGAAAACAGTATGGGACGTGTAAAACGTTCTAAAGGAATTCTCAAACCTGCCGCAGACACCATAATGAGCGAACCAGAGATTATCGCGAATATGGGACTTGCATATTTCGGTGAAGGTCATTCTATGAATTGGAAGGCTCTTGGTAATGATTATGAATTGATCAGAACACAAATAGATCAAGTTGCCAAAGGATTCAGTAAAACAGAAGAACGTTCTGTAGGTGCAGGTTACTACTTACCAAACAATGTACGTGAGTTAGATTTTAGTATGCTACCAAATGGCAAAGCACAATTTTCGGTCAATAAATTACCCGAACATAAATTGGCTAAAGATGAGTACATGTTAATGACCATTCGTTCTCATGATCAATTCAATACTACCATTTATGGTCTTGATGATCGTTATAGAGGAGTATACAATGCAAGACGGGTAATTTTCATGAATATTGATGACATGAAAGCCGTCGGACTCAAAAAGTTAGATGTAGTTGATATTACCAGCACGTATGATGATCAGGTTAGAACTGCTCATAACTTTAAGGTAGTACCGTACAATATACCATCAGGTAATTTGGCATCTTATTTTCCTGAAACTAATGTATTGGTCCCCTACAATCATTTTGCCGACCGAAGCAAAACACCTATTAGCAAGTCCGTTAAGGTGAGATTGGTAAAGAAATAGTTAACTAAAATTTCACTGAAATTCAAATACTTAACCATCTGGTAACTCAAAAATAAGTTAGCAGTAACCTAGTTATTATCTTATTATTAGAATCTTTACGGTCATATGTTTCAGTGCATGAAATCTATTGAATTGACCGTTTTCTCAAATACCCTTCTTGCATATAATGCCAAGTTGGAGGTCAATCTACCCCTATTACGTATTTCAAAATTCACAGGTAAGAAACCTCCATTCATTTTATGAAAAAAAGACCAGTTGACATTGTAGTCATTTCTGATGTTCATTTAGGAACATACGGCTGCCACGCTAAAGAGCTTTTAAAATACATGAAATCTATAAAGCCAAAAGAAGTAATTCTTAATGGTGATATTGTTGACATTTGGCAATTTAGTAAACGCTATTTTCCAAAATCTCACATGAAAGTAATTAAGCTTTTACTAGAGTGGGTTGCCAAAGGTGTACCTGTACATTATATTACAGGTAACCACGATGAACTGTTGCGTAAATTCTCTGGTAATAACATGGGGTCGTTAAGCATCGTTAATAAAATAGTGATTCCGCTTGAAGATAAAAAAGCATGGATTTTTCATGGTGATGTTTTTGATGTAACCATGCAACATAGTAAATGGGTTGCCAAACTTGGCGCGAAAGGGTACGACTCCTTAATTCTACTAAATAGAGCTATTAACTTCATAAGCAAGAAAATAGGCAGAGGCCCCATTTCTATGTCTAAAAAGATAAAAAACAGTGTAAAATCTGCCGTTAAGTTTATAAATGACTTTGAGCAGATTGCTGCCGATATCGCTATAGAAAATGGTTATGATTATGTGATATGCGGACATATTCACCAACCAGAAATTCGTAAAATAAAGACAGATAAGGGTGAGGTCACCTATTTAAATTCGGGAGATTGGATCGAGAATTTAACAGCACTTGAATACCACAAAGGCAAGTGGAAACTATACTCCTATTTAGAAGATCAACTCGTAATTGACCACCAAGAAGATAGTAAAGAGGAAACCTTTGTCTTAGAAAAGTCCGAGCTTTTTGAAAGCCTGTTAGAAGAGTTTAGAATTAGTGGAATGACCCAACAGACCAAATGAAAGTACTATACGCAATACAAGGTACCGGCAACGGACATTTAAGCAGAGCACGAGACGTTATCCCAGCATTATTAAAACACAACATTTCTTTAGACATTTTGGTGAGCGGTATACAAGCAGATATTAAGCTGCCCTACCCTATTAAATATCAATTAAAAGGGCTCAGTTTCATCTTCGGAAAAAAAGGAGGCGTAGATGTTTGGAAGACATATTACAAGGCAAACTCCCTTCGATTACAGAAAGAAATTAAAAGTATACCTATAGAAGAATATGACCTCATCATAAATGATTTTGAACCCGTAACAGCATGGGCATGTAAGTTAAAAAACAAACCTTGTTATGGCTTTAGTCACCAAGCTGCAGTACTATCTAATTTGGCTCCGAAGCCTAAGAAGAAAGACAGCATAGGGAAATGGATTTTGAATAACTACGCACCAACCAGTCATCAATTCGGACTTCATTTTAAATCGTACGAACCAAACATATACACGCCCATTATTAGAAACGATATTCGTTCTGCTATAGTTTCAAACGGCGAGCATTATACAGTCTATTTACCCTCATATAGCGATGAAAAATTATTGCGCTTTTTAAGCAAGATGAAAAGAGTAAAATGGGAGGTTTTTTCAAAGCACAGCACCTATGAATATTTCAGCAATAACATTCATATAAAACCCATTACCAATGAAGCATTTGTAAAAAGTATGGCTTCTAGTAAAGGTGTATTATGCGGAGCCGGTTTTGAAACCCCTGCAGAAAGTCTTTTCATGCAAAAGAAATTACTGGTCATACCCATGAAAGGGCAATACGAACAGCAATGCAATGCCGCAGCATTATCAGAAATGGGAGTTCCTGTAATTAAATCGCTCAAAAAAAAGCATTTAGCTAAACTGAAACATTGGCTCGATAGCGATACTATCATACCGGTAGATTACCCAGATATTACAGATCAAATCGTTTCAAAACTGCTAGAAGAATCCCTAGTAATTCGCTAAAAAAGCCCAATTCAATTGAAAGAACAAAAAGAGCCCTTTTTGAATGCATCAGATTTTGGTAAAGATTTTACATGGGGCGTATCAACGGCAGCATATCAAATTGAAGGTGGTCATGATGCAGATGGTAAAGGCCGATCCATTTGGGACAAGTTTACCGACACCCCGAAAATGATTCATAATGGAGAGAATGCAAATGTCTCTTGCGATTTTTATCATAAGTATAAAGAAGATATTCTTTTGATGAAGTCTATGAATATTGACAACTATAGATTCTCATTATCGTGGACCAGAATTTCACCCTATGGTATAGGAACCATAAATGCGGCAGGATTAGATTTCTATAATAAGGTAATAGACTTTTGCCTAGAAAACGAAATTACACCTTGGGTTACGCTCTACCATTGGGATCTACCACAAATATTGGAAAATAAAGGAGGATGGACAAATAGACAAATTGTAACATGGTTCTCTGAATTTACAAAAGTCTGCGCCAATGCCTTTGGCGACCGGGTAAAACATTGGATGGTTTTAAATGAACCCATGGTATTCACTGGAGCTGGATATTTTTTAGGCGTGCATGCACCCGGAAAGAAGGGATTAAAGAATTTTCTACCCGCTGCACACCACGCAGTTCTTTGTCAGTCGGAAGGTGGCAGAATACTCAGAAAATTAGTACCTGGCGCACAAATAGGCACTACATTTTCATGCTCACAAATTACCCCGTACAGACAGAATAAGCGAGATAAAAAAACTGCAATAATGGTAGATGCTTTGCTCAATCGTCTATTTATTGAACCCGCTCTAGGCTTAGGTTACCCCACAATTGAAGCTCCAATTCTAAAAAAATTGCAACCCTACATTCAGCCGACCGACATGGAAGACTGTAAGTTCGATTTTGATTTTATCGGAATTCAAAACTATACTCGCGAGAAAGTAAAGTACAGTCTTTTGGTGCCATATATAAGAGCTAAAATTGTAAAAGCCAGCAAACGAAATGTAGAAACCACCTTGATGGATTGGGAAGTATACCCACCCAGCATTTACAATATGATTAAGAAATTCGGTGAGTATCCTCAGATTAAAAAAATAATTATCACAGAGAATGGCGCTGCTTTTAAAGACACCATTGAAGGAGAAATTATAACTGACACAGACCGATTAAATTTTCTACAAAGTTATTTGAGTGAAGTACTAAGAGCGAAACAAGAAGGCTTAAATATTCATGGATATTTCGTGTGGACATTTACAGATAATTTTGAATGGGCAGAAGGTTACCATCCAAGATTCGGATTGGTACATATCGATTTTAAAACACTAAAGAGAACGATTAAAGAATCAGGGAAATGGTTTTCTAAATTCTTATCCTACAGAAAATAGGGCATAAAAAAAGCCGATGCTCCCATCGGCTTAAGCTTTTATCCAAAAAACATGCACACATCTTACACGCGCTGTTCAAAGGTATATGTACGTTCTTTATTCTATGTTAAGGCAATTATACCAAAATGTTACCTTATTGAAAAGCTGGCATTCCTGTAATATCTGCACCTGTTATCAACAAATGAATATCATGAGTACCTTCATAGGTAATTACACTTTCTAAGTTCATCATATGGCGCATAATGCTGTATTCACCAGTAATACCCATACCACCTAATACCTGTCTAGCTTCGCGAGCAATGTTAATAGCCATCTCAACATTGTTTCTTTTCGCCATTGATATTTGAGCAGTAGTCGCCTTACCTTCATTCTTTAACTGACCTAATCTAAACGCTAATAATTGCGCCTTGGTAATTTCGGTTATCATTTCTGCCAATTTCTTTTGTTGCAATTGCGTAGCTGCAATAGGCTTACCGAATTGCACACGCTCTTTTGCATATCTTAATGCCGTATCATAACAATCCATCGCTGCACCGATTGCACCCCAAGCAATACCGAATCTTGCAGAATCTAAACAACCTAATGGCGCACCTAATCCTGATTTATTTGGCAAAAGATTTTCTTTCGGAACTTTTACGTTATCAAAAATCAATTCTCCTGTAGCCGAAGCTCTTAAGGACCATTTGTTATGCGTTTCTGGCGTTGTGAAACCTTCCATACCACGTTCAACAATTAAACCATGAATACGACCTTCTTCATTCTTCGCCCATACAACGGCAATATCACAGAAAGGTGAATTTGATATCCAAAGTTTAGCACCGTTTAAAAGATAATGATCACCCATATCTTTATACTTGGTTTCCATACCGCTTGGGTTAGAACCATGGTTAGGCTCGGTTAACCCGAAAGACCCCATCCATTCACCAGAAGCTAATTTTGGTAAATATTTTTTTCGTTGTTCTTCTGTACCGTACGTGAATATAGGGTACATTACTAAAGACGATTGTACCGATGCCGTAGAGCGAACACCACTATCGCCCCTCTCAATTTCTTGCATGATGAGTCCGTAACTAATTTGATCAAGTCCTGCACCACCATACTCTTCAGGAATGTATGGACCAAAAGCACCTATTTCGGCAAGACCTTTTATTATCTGCTTTGGAAATTCTGCTTTTTGAGCATATTCTTCAATTATAGGAGATACATCTCGCTTCACCCATTGGCGTGCGGCATCGCGAATTAACAGATGTTCTTCAGAAAATAAATCATCTAAGTTGTAGTAATCTGGTGCTTCAAATAAATCTGGTCTCATAACAATGCTTTTATCAAAGATAAATAAAGAAATATAACGTTATGCAAGACTAAAGTTACATTTTTAAATAAAACGCTTTAGTCAAGTCCACATACTCAGCAGTATAGACATGCCTGTCTGTTTCAATGACCAACTCGGCAGTCTTACATTCTTGCTCTTTTCTAGAGAACGCCAATAACACACGTTTTATTTCTGAAGTCGGGTTCCCTTTTACATGAAGACATTCTTTTGGAAACAAACCTAAGTCCGCCGCCATTTGCACAAATGCCTCTTTTTCTTTAAAAGGAATAATTGTAGCGAACTGTCCGTTTTCAGTTAACAATTTTGAAACTCCGGCAAGAAGCTCGTTGAAAGGGAGAAACTCATTTTGTCGTGCTTGATCCCGCTGTAGATTGCCTGAAGTTACTGTTTCAGCATAAAAAGGTGGGTTACACACAATCAATTCATATTGGTCTTCGATTTCATCAACAAACTCATCGAGACCCGCATGGTAGCAATATAACCGATCTCCCCATGGCGATAACTCAAAATTCTCTACACATTGCTCATAGGCATCTGCATCAATTTCAATAGCATCCATTACCTCTGCAAAGCAACGTTGTGCCAACATTAAAGAAATTACACCTGTACCAGCACCAATATCAAGAATAGATTCAGGATTGTTTTCGACATTTGCCCAAGCACCTAAAAGAACACCGTCAGTACCAATTTTCATTGCACAGCGATCTTGGTTGACACAGAACTGCTTAAATTTAAAAGGTTCGCTCACAGTAAAATCCTAATCCGTTAAATCATTTAATATTCTACTTTTGGCATCTGTCAAGTAGCTTCTACCGATAGTATATCTTATACCACCAATTTCAACACTATTACCTTCAACCACACTAACCTTATCAACGGCAATGGTATACGATCTATGAATTCTAAGAAAATTATCGCCTGGTAACTCATCGGTAAAACTACTTAGCGTTCTATGGATAATATATTTTGCGGTAGGGGTAATAATTCTGATATAATCTTTAAGGCTTTCTATCACCATAATTTCATCAAGATATATTTTCTGAAGTTTCTTTTTATCGACCTTTACAAAAATAGAAGGCTTCTCGTCTTTATCTGACGAACCATTGTCTATTCCTTTCTTTAAACCAATTACACGGTCTACAGATTTAAAAAAACGTGGTAAAGAAATAGGCTTTACCAAATAATCTATCGCCTCTAGCTCAAAACTCTTCAATGCATGCTCTTCATGTGCCGTTGTCATGATTACAAATGGTTTTTTATGCAGGGTACTCAAGAATTCCAATCCGTCAAGAAAAGGCATATTAATATCTAAGAACATAATATCAACTTGGTTGTCTCTTAAAAAAGTTGATGCATCTAAGGCATTTGAAAAGGTGCCTTCTAACTGCAGTTCTTTAACTCTGAGAATATAGTTTTTAAGCACGTTTACTGCCAACGGTTCATCATCTACTACTATCACTTTCAAAATCATATTACCTTAAGCTTTAAAAAAACATTGAACATTTTATTCTCTTCGAATATCTGCAAATCATAATCATTTTTACCATAGCCCAACTCTAAACGCTTTTTCACATTCGACAAACCGATACCACCTCTTTTTACAGGATAAACATATTCTTTATTGACATTAGGTATAGAGTTTGAGACTTTAAAATCCATAAAGCCGTCTTCAACTTTTACGTCAATTTTAATTTTCATTTCGCCAATATTCTTACTGGCTCCATGTTTAAAACAATTTTCTATAAGTGGGATAAGTAACATCGGTGGTATTTTACAATTACCAAGGTCGCCAGATATATTCATATCAATCTTTAAAGAGTCATCGAACCGAATGCGCTCCAAATCTATGTAATTTCTAATACAATTAATTTCGCTGGTTAAATCTTGCCGTTGCTTTTTTGTTGCATACAATAAATAACGCATTAGCTCAGATAATTTTAAAATAACCTCAGGCGCCTGATCAGATTTTTCTAGCGTTAAAGAATAGATATTATTTAAGGTATTGAAAAAGAAATGTGGAGAAACCTGAGAACGTAAAAAACGGAGCTCAGTTTTTAATTGTCGCTTTTCTAAATCGTGAAGCTTACTGCTTTCTCTAAGCCAATCTACCGTAAGTTTAATTGCGGTAAAAAATGATATTACATACACTTCACCTATCATAGTTTGCACAGCGTAACCAACTGTAAGTGTATCTATAACCTCGTTCGCTTCGGGCATAACATCTGTGCTCACCAAATAATAGGTAAGGTTATATTTGAATAAGAGCATTACGACTAAAGCCAACAATATATAAACAGTATACTGAACGTATTTTTTGGTATAAATGAACTTTGGCATTAAGTAGTAGGCATTCAAATACGCCAAAAACATGTGTATAGGAAAACCTATTAAATTGGTACGTAAAGAAAGTAGAAAATCGTCGTGAATGAAGGTCCAACGAAAAGTATTAAACCCAAAGTAGACCGACCAAAATAAAATATGGTGCCAGGGTTTAATATTTTTATTAATAGAAGAAAAATACCTGTTAAAGTATTTCGTAACCCTATTGGCCATATTAATTTTTTCCTTAATTACAATGACTGCTAAAACTAAGAAAAAATAAGCCTATTCAACTTGAATTAATAAATCTTAAAAATATTGAGTTGAAACTTAATAATTACGAAAGATATAAATCAACAAGTCCCTCTGGGGTCTTCACAAAAATACTTTTGTTCTCGCGGTCTATTTTGGTAACAATATCATCGTTAACAGGTATAAGAAGTTGCTTATCTTCTTTTTCGACTTCGAACAAGGCTTGCGCTGTAGTATCGTTTACACTTTGTACAATACCAATATCACCATGAACGGAGTCTATCATGGTAAAACCGATTATTTCGTGATAATAAAACTTGTTACCCGTAAGTTTAGGTAACATGGTAAGGGGTAAATAGAGTCCAGATTTCATAATGCGGTCTGCATCAGATTCTGATTTCACCTCTTCAAAATCTATGCGAAGTAAGTTCGATTTATGAAGGCGGCATTTTTTAATAAAAAATGGAACCAGATTGTTTCCTAAAGAAACGAATACTGATTCCATGTTTTCGTATATCTCGGGATTATCGGTATCTAGTTTTACTAGTACCTCACCTTTGAAACTATATTTTGAAACTATATTACCTAGGTAGAAACAATCTTCCTTTCGCATCGCTTCTTAAAAATTATGCTTTATCTTCTTCAGCAGCCGGAGCTTCTGGAGTTTCAACAACTTGTTCTGGCTCGCCAGCAGCTTCAACAGCTTCTACTTCAGCTTCAGCGTTTTCACCTTCAGCAACTTCTGGTAAAGCAGCAGCGGCAGCATCAGCAGCACGCTTAGCGTTTACTTCCTTTTCTAATTTCAAGGCAGCAGTTCTAGCATCAGCTTTAACTTTATCTAAACCACCAACTTTATCAGCAATAGCTTGTTCTTTTTCAGAAACCCAAGTATTGAATTTTTCTTCAGCTTGCTCTTCAGTTAATGCACCTTTACGAACACCACCTAATAAGTGATGCTTTAAAAGAACACCTCTATAAGAAAGAATTGCTTTAGCAGTATCTGTAGGTTGTGCACCATTTTGCAACCATTTTACTGAACTATCAACATCAAGTTCAATTGTTGCAGGGTTTGTATTAGGATTGTAGATACCTAATTTCTCTAAGAATTTACCATCTCTTTTAGCTCTTGCATCTGCAGCAACTACCCAATAGAATGGTTTTCCTTTTTTACCGTGTCTTTGTAATCTAATTTTTACTGGCATATCACATTAATTTGTAGGGTGCTCGACCCTTGATTATTAATTCTAGTTTTTCGCTTACTCTTAAGCGGGTGCAAATATAATTCAAAATACCGAATTGACAACCACTAATAATAGTTATTTAAAAAACAATAGAAAGATTTCAATATAATTCAGATGTAAAAATAAGAAAACATCACACAAACCACATTAAACACTGATGTATACTAACAATTATCAATTCATGTTACAAATTAAAATTTAGTGAATCATTCTTTATTATACACCAATTATGTCGTTCGTTAATAACTCTTAGCAACTCTACTTTTTCAAACAACTCCTTTTTTGTAATTTTATAGGCACTTTTTAGGTCAAGTAACTGACCACTTTTGAACACACAGAAAACTCGCTATGTACCTCATCTTTGATACCGAAACCACCGGTCTTCCAAAAAATTGGAACGCCCCTATTACCGACACCGACAACTGGCCACGTTGTATACAAATAGCATGGCAGTTGCATGACGAAATGGGAAAATGCATTGAGCATGAAGACTATCTAGTTCGCCCAGACGGATTCAACATTCCCTATGACGCCGAACAAATTCACGGTATATCTACTGAGCTGGCAGAGCAAAAAGGTATTTCTCTATCTGAGGTATTAGAGAAATTCAACATTGCCATGTCTAAAACAAAATTTGTGGTAGGGCAGAATGTGGGTTTTGATTTAAATATTATGGGTGCGGAATTCCACCGAATGGGTGTTGAAAATCCGTTACAAGAACTTCCTATTTTAGACACTTGTACAGAGCATACGGCACAACTTTGTCAAATACCCGGTGGTCGTGGTGGTAAGTTCAAGCTTCCTACATTAACAGAATTACATCAATACTTATTCGGCGAACCTTTTGGCGAAGCGCACAATGCAACTGCCGATGTTGAGGCGACCACGCGTTGCTTTTTAGAGCTTATACGTAAGCAAGAGTACACCAAAGAACAGTTGGATGTTCAACCTGATTATTTCAAGAATTTCTCTGAGGCGAATCCAAAAGAAATTGAACTTATCGGTCTTAAACATATCAACCTAAAAAAGGCATCGAAAAAAATAGCCGATGCACTTTGGGCAAAAGATACGGGCGGTGTAACAGAAGAAGAAATAGAAGTGAATTTGGCAACATTAGAAAATGCCAGTTTTGCACATCTACACAACCATACACAGTTCTCGATATTACAATCTACCACCAGTATATCAGATTTAATTGCCAATACCGCCAAAGCAAAAATGCCTGCGGTCGCAATGACGGATCATGCGAACATGATGGGTGCCTTTCACTTCGTAAACGGGGTACTGAACCATAACAAAGGTGTAGTCTCTAGAAATGAAGCGAACCAAAAACGATTTGAAGCGACCAAAAACGGCACGTTAGAAGAAGGGCAAGAACCTTTAACCGAATTACCGGAACCGGAACAAGAAATCACCCCAATTATAGGTTGTGAATTTCAAGTTTGTGAAGATCATACCAATAAATCGCAAAAAGACAACGGGTACCAAATAGTAATGCTTGCCAAGACTAAACAAGGGTATTTAAACCTTGCGAAAATGTCTTCTATAGCATTCGTTTCGGGTAAGTATTATGTACCACGTATCGACAAGAAAGTTGTTGAGCAATACAAAGAAGATGTCATTGTTTTAACAGGAAACTTGTATGGTGAGGTTCCGAGTAAAGTTTTGAACGTAGGTGAAAATCAGGCTGAAGAAGCGTTAATTTGGTGGAAAGAGACTTTTGGTGATGATCTATATATCGAAATCATGCGTCACGGTCAAGAAGATGAAGACCGGGTAAACCAAGTATTGATTCAGTTTGCAAAAAAACATAATGTAAAGCTAGTTGCTACCAACAATACCTATTATGCAGAAAAGGAAAATGCACATGCGCATGATATTCTTTTATGTGTAAAGGACGGCGAAAAACAAGCGACACCGATCGGTCGTGGTCGTGGCTATCGCTACGGCTTACCAAACCAAGAATACTACTTTAAATCATCTGATGAGATGAAAGAGCTTTTTAAGGATATTCCTGAAGCTATCATCAATATTCAAGAAATCGTAGACAAGGTTGATACCTTTACCTTGGCACGTGATGTACTGTTACCTGCTTTTGATATCCCAGAAGAATTTCAATTTGAAGAAGACAAACTTGATAAGGGTAAACGTGGGGAAAATAAATTTTTACGTCATATTACCTATGAAGGTGCCAAGAAAAGATACGGCGAAATAACGCCAGCAATTGATGAGCGATTAGACTTTGAACTTAAAGTAATCGAAAAAACCGGTTATCCTGGTTACTTCTTAATTGTTGAAGATTTTATAAGGGCAGCAAGAGCTATGGATGTTTCCGTAGGTCCCGGTCGTGGATCTGCCGCAGGTTCTGCCGTTGCCTACTGTTTATGGATTACGAATTTAGACCCTATTAAGTACGACCTGCTTTTTGAGCGTTTCTTAAATCCGGATCGTGTGTCTATGCCCGATATTGATATTGACTTTGATGATGAAGGTCGTGGTCGCGTTATGGATTATGTAATCAATAAATATGGTTCAAATCAAGTAGCACAGATAATCACTTATGGTACCATGGCTGCCAAATCTGCCATTAGAGATACAGCTCGTGCCTTAGATTTGCCTTTGCAAGATTCCGATCGCATGGCGAAGTTGATACCCGATATGTCTAAACTGAAAAAGATTATTGGGGTCGATGAAAAAATCTTAAGGGCGAAATTTCGGTCTGAAGATTTAGAAAAAATAAATGAGCTTTTGGCGATTTCTGAGGGCGATGGTCTTGAAGCAGAAACTCTAAACCAAGCTTATATTCTAGAGGGATCTGTTCGTAACACTGGTATTCATGCCTGTGGGGTTATTATTACTCCCGATGATATTACCAAGTTCGTTCCCGTAGCGCTGGCTAAAGACTCTGAGATGTACTGTACCCAATTCGACAACTCGGTTGTGGAAGATGCAGGATTGTTGAAGATGGATTTCTTGGGATTAAAAACACTGACCTTAATTAAGGATACCGTTAAAATCGTAAAAGCGAAACACGGTGTTGTTTTAGATCCGGAGAATTTTCCGTTAGATGATGTAAAAACATACGAACTCTTTCAAAGAGGAGAAACTGTTGGGGTGTTCCAATATGAATCTCCTGGTATGCAGAAACACATGAGGGCTTTAAAACCTACTGTTTTTGCAGATTTAATTGCCATGAACGCTTTGTATCGTCCTGGTCCGATGGAATATATACCAAGTTTCATTGCTCGTAAACATGGTACCGAAGAAATTGTATATGATCTTGATGCTAACGAAGAATACTTAGCAGAAACCTATGGTATTACGGTATACCAAGAGCAAGTGATGCTCTTATCGCAAAAATTGGCAGACTTTACAAAAGGTGAAGCTGATGTCTTGCGTAAGGCGATGGGTAAAAAGCAAAAATATGTACTTGATAAAATGAAGCCCAAGTTCATTGAACAAGCTTCAGCAAAAGGACATGCCGTTGATAAATTAGAAAAAATCTGGAAAGATTGGGAAGCATTTGCAGCGTACGCCTTCAACAAATCTCACTCTACCTGCTATGCATGGATCGCATACCAGACCGCATATTGTAAAGCCCACTACCCTGCCGAATATATGGCCGCAGTATTGAGTAATAATATGAATGACATTAAGCAGGTTACTTTCTTTATGGAAGAATGTAAACGAATGGGCTTAGATGTACTGGGGCCAGATGTAAACGAATCGTACTACAAATTTGCCGTGAATGATGCCGGTGCTGTCCGTTTCGGAATGGGCGCCGTAAAAGGCGTCGGTCGTGGTGCCGTTGAAACTATTGTAGAGAACAGAAAAGAAGAAGGAAGCTATAAATCCGTTTTTGATTTTGCCAAACGGATTGACCTTCGTGCCGCCAACAAAAAGGCATTTGAAAGTTTAGCAGTTGCCGGCGGATTCGATTCTTTCGGCGATACCCATAGAGCACAATATTTTCATGATGAGGGAGACGGAGTTACATTTCTAGAGAAGACAATTAAGTATGGCGCTAAGTTTCAAGAAAGTGAAAATTCTAGTCAAGTAAGCTTATTTGGTGATGCCAGCGAAGTACAAATACCAGAACCTGTAGTACCGCCATGTGAAGAATGGGGAACGATGGAGAAGCTTCGAAGAGAAAAAGAAGTGGTCGGTATTTATATTTCCGGACACCCATTAGATGATTTTAAAACCGAAGTAAAGGCATTTTGCAATGCCAATATAGCTTGCGTAAATGATTTGCCAACCTATGTAAATAGAGAACTTACGTTTGCCGCTGTAATAACAGACGTGCAACACAGGGTTTCTAAAAATGGGAAAGGTTGGGCGGCTTTCACAATGGAAGATTATACGGACTCTTATGAATTCCGCATTTTTGGTGAGGAGTATTTGAAATTCAGACACTTCTTAATGATCAATTCATTTGCCTACGTAAAGTTATTTGTTCGTGATGGATGGATGAATAAGGACACCGGTAAAAAAGGAGATCCCAGAATGCAGTTCAATAGCTTTATGCTTCTGCAGGAAGTTATGGAAACATATGCGAAGAAACTTACTATAAAATTGAACATTGCCGAACTGAAAGAAGAAAAAGTGAGAGCTTTAAAAGACGTTTTCACCAATCATAAAGGTGATCACGCCATCAATTTTATCGTTTATGAGATGGAAGAGAAGATAAAAGTGAATTTAAATAGCCGAAAACAAAAAGTACAGATTTCAAGTGAATTATTACAACTTTTAGAAAAACAAGACGTTCATTTTAAACTAAATTAAATCGGCAAGTATTAGGCTAGCTATCTAAAATGGAAAATTTTCGCAAACAGTAACCGCTAACTACAACCTTAATTTACTAGTGGACTGTAAGAAAAGAACTATATAAATAGATAAATTAGCTTGATACCTTAATAGACAAAAGGAATTGTTGACCCGTAAGGAAACAGAAGAATAATTGACTAAATTTGCATAATCAATAAAAGTAAATAAGATGGCATTAGAAATAACAGATGCTACTTTTGACGAGGTAGTATTAAAAAGCGATAAACCAGTAGTAGTAGATTTTTGGGCAGCATGGTGCGGTCCTTGTCGTATGGTTGGTCCGATCATAGACGAAGTTAGTACTGAATACGACGGTAAAGCTGTTGTTGGTAAAGTTGATGTAGATGCAAATCAAGAATTCGCAGCTAAATACGGGGTACGTAATATACCTACCGTATTAGTATTTAAAAATGGTGAAATTGTAAGCAGACAAGTAGGTGTATCACCTAAGAAAGTTTACACAGATGCTATTGACGCAGCTTTGTAAGCACTACATATTTATATAAAAGATAAAAAGAGCTGGCATATGTCAGCTCTTTTTATTTGGTTTAATTTTAATTCGACCGATACATCTAGTTGAATTGTCTTTAGTATCTTTAATATTGTGAATTTACAATCAGAATTAAACAAATCATCTTTATTCTCTAATCTTGAGCTGCTAGCCAACCAAGTAGTAGAAGGTTTTATTAGTGGAATACACCGAAGTCCGTTTCATGGTTTTTCAGCGGAATTTGCTGAACATAAAATTTATAATAATGGGGAAAGCACCAGGCATATAGACTGGAAGCTTTTTGCAAAGACAGATAAATTGTACACAAAACGGTACGAAGAAGAGACGAATTTAAGGTGCCACATGATATTGGATAATTCTGCATCCATGTATTATCCGCAAGTAGATAATTTAAGTATTGATTCTTTGAACAAAATAGGATTTAGTGTCTTAGCCATAGCTGCATTAATGAACGTTCTTAAAAGACAGCGCGATGCTGTAGGGTTAAGTATTTATTCAGATACATATAATTACTATGCACCCGAAAAAGGAAGCGAACGTCATTTTCAAATGTTATTGGCACAATTAAGTGCAGTTGGTATGACTAAAAATCCGCCAAAAGAGACAAATACTTATACCTATTTACATCAAATTGCAGAGAATATTAAACGCAGAAGTCTCATTTTTCTGTTTACAGACATGTTTCAAACCGAAAAAAATGATGATGAATTGTTCGAAGCGCTCCGCCATTTAAAATATAATAAGCATGATGTCGTACTTTTTCACCCGATGGATAAACAGCACGAATTATTCTTCAATTTTGAAAATACACCGAAGAGATTTGTCGATGTAGAAACCGGTGAACATTTAGACTTGTATGCCGATAATATTAAAGAAGCTTATAATGAACGTATTACTGCGTATTTATCTGATATAAAAATGAAATGCGCCCAATATAAAATCAAATATGTGGATATTGATATACAGCGAGATTTCTCTACAGTGCTCAATACTTTTCTTGTAGAAAGAAATAAATTTCTCTAGAGTGAAAAAAAAGTAAAAAAAATGTTTGTGCAATACAAATAACTGTATATATTTGCACTCGCTAAACGCCACGGTCTGGTAGTTCAGTTGGTTAGAATACCTGCCTGTCACGCAGGGGGTCGCGGGTTCGAGTCCCGTCCAGACCGCAAAAGCCTCTATTTTTAGAGGCTTTTTTATTATAAATAACTGATAATCAATGTTATAAAAATGTTAATGTTAAAAAAAGTTAATCAGCGTGCTGCGTTCGTGCTGCATTTTTGCCCCTTTTTTACTTCTTTGCAGCATTTTACATTACTTCTTCACTCCTCTATTATATAATTGTAAAAGGATATAAACCTTGGTTTATTCAGTAAGTACATTTATATGGCACTATCTGTATGTATTTGAAAGAGGATGACATGACTCCTTTTATGAACTATGAAATTCTTTAGTGTAGTTTAAACGAGTAGTTTATATCTAGTACTACGCCCACCGCCAATAGGTTCAAATATCCCTTTTTGAACTAATTCCCGTAAATCTCTTGTGGCAGTTGCCTTTGATGCACTAGCAATGGAAACATATTTACGTGCGTTCATACCACCCTCAAAACCTTGATGACCTTCTTCCAACATTCTCCGAACTACTTTTTGTTGTCGCTCGTTTAGCTCAACTTTAAGGTTGTCAAAGAACTTGGCCTTCTTAAGGGTAAATTCAATTTCTTGCTCGGCATCAATTTGAGCATCCAAAACTGTTTGAACAAAGTAGTTTATCCAATCAGTAATTTTGTTTGAACGCTGAGCAGACTTTAGGGCATCATAATATTTATTCTTATTGCGCTCTATGGATTTGGATAGACTAAAAAGAACAGGTCTACCGATGCTTTGTGAAAGAGCTTTTTCAGCTATGGCTCTACCTATTCTGCCATTACCATCTTCAAATGGATGTATGGTTTCAAAATATAAATGTGCAATAGCTGACCTTATGATGGGTTTCTTGATAGTAATTTGAGATTCATTAAACCACCCTATAAATGCACTCATTTCAGAAGAAACGGTATTTGATGGTGGCGCTTCAAAATGAACAATTTCTCGACCTATAGCTCCAGAAACTATTTGCATGGGTTCTTCGTGCGAACGCCATTGACCTATTTCTATTCCTTTACTACCTTTCATTAGCATGGTATGCCAATCAAAAAGCATCTTTTCTGTGAGAGGGGAGGTAAAGTGTTTACGGATTGCCAGCATTAAATCGGTTATTCCTTCAACTCTTTTATCCTTAGATGCAGGTAGCTCAGAATTTAAGCCCAAATTCCTTCTTATAGAGGACATGACGTCTTTTCGGCTCAGATACTCTCCCTCTATCTCCGAGGTCTTTATAGCTTCGGAAACCATTAAGTTTATCATAGCTTCTGTCTGTTCGGATTCAGAAAAACCATCCAATACTCCACTAATGCGCCCCGTACGCTTTGCAAAATCATAGAGTAAATCTTCAACAGCCTCAGTTTCATACTGAAAATGAGGCCAGTCTTTTTGCTGCCAATTATATTTCATGAGCCGATTAAACTAATTATTCGGCTCAAATATAGTATTTTTATGAGTTGATTAAGTAGTTTATTTGGCTCATTCAAACATTCATTACAGATTTACGTAAATCTGTAACATTAACTTTCAGTAGCTTTGCATTTAATTGAATGAACAGGCATGTTTCAGATAATACTCCTCTTATTACTCGTTTTAACTTCATTACAAACCTTCTCACAACAAGAAGAAATCAACATAATCTCTTGGAACATCCAAGATTTTGGAAAGACTAAAAGCAATGATGAATTGAACGAAATGGCAGAACTGTTGAGAGATGCCGATATTGTGGCTATACAAGAAGTAGTATCTGGTTTTGGTGGTGCGCAAGCAGTGGCCAAACTAACCGATATACTTAACCGTAAAGGCGCTCAATGGGATTATGCAATCAGTAACCCCACAAGAATTCCAAAATATGTGACCGAGCGCTATGCCATTGTTTGGAAAACAAAACATATTAAGATTAAAAATAGAGGAAGACTCATAAAGGAACTAGAGACCGTAGTTGATCGGGAACCCTTTATACTGGATTTTTACTTAAAGGATAAAAAATTAACCCTTATCAACTTTCACTCAAGGCCTCATGACAAAAACCCTGAGGCCGAAATTAAGGCACTTACCCAATACATAAATAGCAAAATTACCGGACCGCTCATTTTAGCGGGCGACTTTAATGTTGACGAAGCCAACCCGGTATTCAACGATTTTAAGCAAAAAGGGTACTCCCCCGCCGTTACCAACCAAAAAACGACCTTAAAAAGAGCTTGTGATGGTTATGACTATCGAAACCATGCCATTGATAATATATTCTACTCCAAGACCATTGCTAAAACAAAAAGCAGTGTCATCGATTTTGTAAGGGAATGTGACAATTTGGAAAGGGCCCGAAAATTATCAGATCATTTACCTGTTTACTTGAGTATTGAGTTGAAATGAAAATTATGATTCCCTAGAAGCCTTTAACAGGTTTTGATAATTTTTAAAAGCAATGGCAAAATCTTCGGAAAATTCATAATTGCTAAATTCATATTCCTCATTAACTCCTGTATCAGTTGATAATTTAATTTCACCATATTTCACTACTGGTATTTGATAATTACCTTTAAACCGTTTATCCGGAGTGCCGTTTTTATTGACTTTTGCCCAAGTTCTGTCAATTACTCTAGAATCTTTGGGGGTTTTACCTGTCTCAGTAAAACGAACACTACGATGATAAAAATCCAACTCTTCAAAACCTATAATAGCGAATTTGTGCTTTGAAGAGAACATTACAATAAAATTGGGATAAAAATATAAGTCAGCACCGTTTGCATTTTTAAAGTACATTGCATCACAGTCAAATTTTATATCAGGCAGGCTTTTAAATCCAAATCGGACCTCTTTTTTATCCACCAATGTTCCGGCAGATGATCTTGACTTAACGGTGTCTTGAAGACTTGCGCTGGTAACGTCCCAAATTTTATGACAATTACACAAATTCTTGAATGTAGCGACAAGTTTTTTATATTTTAAATTAAATTCTTCATCGAAATCTATTTCTAAATGAACAAAGCAATTATTTATTTGATTTTCAAGTTCAGTAATTACCTCTTTCTGTGCTAAAATATCAGCTTTTATTCTTTCTGAGATTCCTTTGCTAATTAGACCATATAATAATACATAGCTTATGGTCAATTTTAATTTTGTTGATGCTAATTTCGAACTTACTTTTTGAAGATTACGATTAAGTTCGATTCTTTGTTGATGTGCCAATAAAATGGAATCTTTAATTCCTTGCATATCTTGACTTGTAATCTCTTGAACATCTGCACTAATAATTTCCTTTTCGGCATAAATGTGTTGTTCAGAATGTTCTACTGAAACAAATTGATTCTTTTCATAAGCCAGTTTATCTCCAGCTAATCTTTGTCTATGATAAATTCCTGTCCCAGGAACTCCTGTATTCAAATAAACACCTGTTTTCCCAAGCGTAACATTTGCTCCTCTTATACCAATAGAAGTGCTAATACCACTTTTACTAAGGTTTAAATACACACCAGGAATTAATTTAATTCTTCTTCTAAATCTCCAAGCCATGATATTATTAATGTTACTAGATTGTGCAAAAGTTCTTTATTAGCTAAAAATATTATATTTTATCTCCTGCTAATAGTTTAGCCAAAATTGAATGATGATATAATATTTTCATCCACTTTTATAACGGCTCCGCTGTACCCCAATTCCTATCAGGGAAAAGATTTGCTTTAGAGTTAATATGTATAGTTCCTGTTTTATGAGTACTATATGTTTTGCAGTCAGGCAAGTTTTTTTTTATACAACTGATAACAGCTTTTCTAGGGTGTTTTTTGCTTCCATTTGCGGAAACCCAAAATTGTTTAGGATTGAAATTACTAATCCAATTTGTACTTACATTTCTTCTACTTCCGTGATGCGGTAATTGGCAAAAATGCAAATCTTTAATACTGTATCCGTTACTAGCTGCTGATTCAAAAGCATCAACTCCAGCATCTGCTGTAAATAAGTACTTTCGATTACTGGAATCAATAAATTTTGTTAGAACTGATGTCAAATTCTCTGCGGAAGCATCATTTTTTTCATCAACTATATCGCAAGAATTTAATCCTTCTTGTACTTCATTAATATCGCTTTCAGGTTGAATTTTAGAACCTGACGTTTTTAGAATGTCAATGTTTGTAAAATATCTAAGTTGCTGTAAATAAAATATTTTTGACGGACCAACAAATTCAAATAAATTATGGTCTAGTTTATTGTCTGAAAAGGCTTCTAATTTAGGAATTCCATATTGTTCTAGAACATCACTTAGGTCATCAGACTGTTGTAACGAGGCAAAGAGCTTTTTAACTCTTTGGTTCGAATACAAAAATGATTCATTTAAGCTTTTTAATTCATTTCTTTTTGCTTCTTCAATGTAGTCTGTTGGGTCATTGTAATAAAATCGAACAATCTTATTTTTAAAATAATGAACTAAATCTACCAAGCCACCGATATGGTCGGAATGAGGATGGGTACTAATTATTAATATTGGACTATCATTAGAGATGTGTGGTTTTATATAGCTTTCATAATGCTCAATAATTGTTTTTGCGTCTTTTGGGTTACCACCATCAATTATTGTTACAAAGTCAGCGTTTTCTGCTTTTGTCCATATTATATTGCAATCTGCATTGCCAAGTGATAGCATATCAATACTAAAATCCATTTCATTTATTTTTTTAAATATTGTTCGAATAAAATCTTTGCGTAGTATATACCATATCTGTTAATCAAAAACTTACTCAAAATAATTGGCAAAATGTAGATACTTAGAAAGACTAAATTAAGTTTGAATGCAAATGGATTTGGAAAAGTATATTGAAACAAAAAGATATTAATTATTGAAATTACAACAGCTAAAACGCTACCGCCAATCAGATTTCTTACAAAGCCATATTCAATATTGTGCTGAAGTAGGATTGAATTATCTCTAGTAACATTTCTAACTTGAGCCACTGCGCTTGAAATAGTTTTTCTAGCTTCTTCTTCGTTCTCGTTCTCAGAAGTTGAATTTAATAAGTGAATATTAAAGTCAGCAGCTATTTTTTGGGCTATTTGAGATTTTATTGATTTTGCTAAAGAGGTATCTGAATTAAGAAGAAAATTGGTTGTTGGCATATTTAATTCTTCTTTGAAGAATATATTTTGGAATAGTTCTTTTGAAATTAGTCGATTGATTTGCACAAGGAAATAGATTATTGCAATCGAAAGAGTTATGTCGCTAGCCCATTCATAACCCTCCAAAAAGGTCATAAATTCTATTAGTTTTTCGCTAAAGCCAAAATAGTACAAACTGAGAATTGGAATAGAAATTAATATTGTCGGAAACAATCTAGCTTTAATGTAATATTCGTTTATTTTCATATTATGGAATCTAAATAACCTTACTTCATCTAATTAATACTGACTTTGAGTATTCCATAATTAATCTATTTTCAAAATAAAATCTTGTATCACCTTCTTCATGTTTGAAGGTAAGTCCGCTTGTTTTATTTCAAAGTTTTTGACATTCATTTCAGTTAGCCACTTGGTCCAATAGGCTCTGATAACATCTTCCTCGTAGGGGTTTTTATCATCTGGGTTAATACCCAAGACCAATACTTCAAGATTATTGAGGTCATTATTGGCAGCCACAAAACCAAAATCTTGCTGTTCAAACTTGCCCTTCCAACCTGATTTGATAAAGCCAAAGTCCCTGACTTCCTTAGGTGTTAAATAAGTGGTTTTATTTCCTTCCTTCATTTTGGTATCCTTATGGTAGATGTAGCCATCAGTTAAAACCACCAGAATATTTCGATACCCCTCTTCAATACAATAATCATTTACCTTGTTCTTGAAAAAGCGCCACGTATCAGATCCTACATAGTGGTCATCTTTAATGGCTGCTTCATATATCAGTGTTGAAATACTATCGTATTTTTTACAGGTAGCTAAGATTGCTTCCTTAGAAACGCTACTCTTATCAAAAGAGATTTTAAGACCCTCCAGTTTTTGGTTTAGAGTTTTATCTGAAGGTTCTGGATCAATGAATACCTGCATTTTGTCATCTATTTTTATTAATTTCTTATTCATTATATGCGACTCAAAATTCTCTGCAACAGCCTTTAAATAACCAATATCCCTTTGATAAAACTCCATTGCCGGGGAAGGATACTTCTCAGGGTTTATTCTATCTGATAAATCCAAAAGGATACTTATATTCAAATTGGAATTTACAGCAACCTTAGGGAAATCATGTTCATGAATTAATTTATCTTTCTTTGGCTCTTCTTTACATGATAAAAGTGTAAAACTTAAAAATGCCAAGGCTAAAAAATACAGGGTGTACTTTTTCATCTTCTCTAATTAATTAGTTTATACAAACGACCTTCATAACTTTCATCGGCAATATCATGTTCCTCTAAATGCTTTTTTTCCTCAGTAGTACAAAGGTTTAATAGTTGGTCTTTTCTTTTTAAATCATCAAAATTATCAGCAATGCCTAAAAACCAACCCTTCACATATTCAGCATGATAGGTGAGATACTGTTTGTTGGAAAAAACAAACCCATCTATGGTTCTTTGTAAGTCGCATATTTTTCCTTCTATACCTGAAATCTCCTCTTTTATAGGCCCAAGCTTTTCCTTTTGTTCTGTAATTTCTTGTTCATAGTTTTTAATTTCTTCGCGCTTAGATTTAATAAAAGTTTTGATTTTATCGAAGTTGTCATATTCCTTCATTATAAAATCGAACACCAAACCCCAAATAATATAAACTACAAAACCGGCAAAGATAATCCCCCAAAACTCAGCTTTTGTAAAAGCTATCTGTACATTAAATTCAGATGAATTAAGGGTTTTCTCTATATCATAAATCTTCTTTTCAATTTGATAGGCCAGTATGGCATCGAAAATAAAAGTGACCACAAATAAGGTTGCTATCTTCACGTAAGACAACCAATTCTTATGTTTTTGAAACATGTGTATCAAATAACCTAACCCCATAAATGCAAAGGGAATGGTTGCAACAAAAATACCTTCTTGCCAACCATCATTTATTGCCTTGGTCAAGGCATTGGCATCAAAAATTGCATTTGTAAGCTGCTCTGTGTCAAACTTTTTAAAGAAAGCTGAGTAAGAGGCGGAAATGTAGAATACCAGCAAATAAAATGTTATCGGAATCAACACAAACAAACCAATATAAAATTGAGCCTTAGGTTTTTTGTCAGCATCCTCCACATATTTTTCAGGATTATGCTTTACATCGGCTATTTCATTCCTGAAAGTTCTTATTTTTTCTTCCAAATTGGCTATACCCTCCTCAATAATACCTTTTACCGTTTTCCTTTTCTTTAGTTCAATTTCATACTTACCTCTTTCCTGCACATAGGGTTCCTTTAATTCTTTCTGCAACTTTTCATCTTCCCTACATTTACCCTTATAATCCATATAGACATCTTGCAAACAGGCCTTAAATATGATATGATTACCAGATGCTTGCTTAGATGAACCATAACCACTTTCAAAAAATGAAAGTTTTATTTTTTTAACATCTTGCTCCATAGGTTTTTCAACTTCCTGCGGAGCACTTTTTTTAATAGAGAATATATTTTTTAAAGATCCCATATTAGTCTTGCATTTTGGCTATTAGTTCTTTTAAAGAAATTTTCACTTTTGCATTTTCAAGAAGAAATTCACAGATATCGTCAATGTTTTCTTCTATAAATTGAAATTTTAAACAGTATTTTTTTAAGGTATTGGTTTCGTCTTCAGTTATAATTCCGTCAGCCCAAATCATAAGCGCTAAGTCATACAAGTACTCTATTTTCTCTTCTAAAGAATCTGGAACAAAAGACTCTTGGGAAGGGTTTAATAGAATTTCATTTAACTGATTTTTACTAAGCCCCCTTTCCTCTGCGAACTTGTAAAGCATTTTTAATTCTAGGACGTCAAAATTATCGTCTGCAAATGCCATTTGATATAGCCTAAGAAAATGGCTCTTTAACCCTACTGATATATTTAGTTTCTCCATATTTTAGTAATTGCCGTTTTCACAGGCTATGTTATCATTGTCTCGATCTAAATTTGAATAACAACTTTTATCCCCTTCGTAAGCGGCTTGGGCTTCTGCCTGATTGGCAAAATCTGCACAATTCCTAGACTGGCAAGTAGATGCCGTTTCACAGGAGAAACTAAAAAAAGTAACCAATAACAATAGAAAAACTCCCCAACATCCCTTCTTGTTGGTGTTTTTTAGTCTTTTTCCTCCGTGATCTTTGCTTACAAAATGATCTTGAACATACGTGCCATCTTTTTTATAATATCCTCTTCTGTATCCCATTATTTCAAGATTAGATTTTTAGTTCTTCAAACCTAAACCCATTATTTTTAAATTTTTTACAGATATCCGTAAGGCATAAAAAAAAGAACAGCTATCGACTGTTCTTTTTTATGAATTTGATTCAAAAATCAATCCTCCCAACCACAAAGAGTTCTACCCATTTCTTGGGCTTTAGATAACGAAACCTGATAAGTATTCGTTGAGCAGTTGGAAAGGCCTCTACATGATTTTACAAAATGATATTTCTTACTTCCTTTTCCTTTGCAGATGTAGACATTGGTCGCCTCATTTACTGGCATACTGAAAGAAGAAGAAAAAAATAAGACCAACAAAAGTGGTATAAAATATTTATTATTTACATCAGTTCTATTCAAGATTCTTGTTTTTAGTAGAATACTAACATGGTTAAGGAGTTACATTTTAACTTTTGCTTTATTTAATAATTCGAAAAACATTTCAAATTCATCGCCTCTAAACCAAACCATTGATTTTCTGTCATATTTTTCAATTTGGAGATATGTTTTCCATTCATTTTTACTCCAATAACATCCAGCTTCAAATCCACTTCTACTTTTAAAAGTAATTTCAGTATAATTCTCTGCGTTTGTATTAAGTACATTGTCTTTGATAATCAATATAGATTTGATTAAGCCATCTATTTCATCTGAATCTAATTGTGCTATTTTAGTTTCAGTAGAATAAGATCCAGGTATTTCACTGGTAATTCTCATTGATTTAATCGAATCACCTGAAATCATATCAGTTATTTTCAAAATTTTGATTTCAGTAGTTTTATTTATTTGTCCAATATCTAAAAACTCTTTTTCAATTAAAGTGCCGGCCTTAGAAGAAAATATTTCTACATTACTCAAATTACTTTTTTCCTGACCCAAAGAAACCTTTGCCATTAAAAGAAGTAGGCCAATCAAAATAGTTTTTATCATTTCTAACAAATTATGACGTATGACATTCTTTAGAACAGTGAATACATCCATTAGACTTATTATAGGTCTTCTTTGCTTCTGTAACTGCTGATTTGCAATTTGTATGGAATCCTAAATCCTTTTTGCTTACTACAAGAGTAAGCCAATAGCAACCGTCTTCATGAACCTCATGATCACCATTTGACTGTGCAGTATTGTTAACATAGTACTTTGCCATATTTTTAGTTTAAATTAATAATAGGACAAACCTAAACCCATTAAAAGACAATCCCTTACAGATATCTGTAAGCGATTAAAATTTGTTTAACTTTTATGAAGTTTATAAGAAACGTTAGGAGTTAAATTCTACCCTCCTTCGCAAGCTTAAAGAGCAAATTTGTAGTATTCTTGGCCTCATACTCATCATAAAGCCTGCTTATTCTTTTATCAATCGTGCTTTCACTATTAGGGGTAATCTTCTCTTTTTTAAACTTTTCAGACACCTCTTTTTTTGTAAGTCCGTTGGCGAGTTCTTTTAATATAGCACGGTCAAAATCATCCAATTCTACCACATTGTGGGGAACGTTCAAATTTAGCTGCGGGGACACATAGGTTCTATTATGGTACACTTCGTTAATGGCACTAACCAGCTCCACCATACCTTTACGACCCTTGCATACATAACCATTAATTTTTTGCTCTTTAAAAAGCGTATTGATTTGTAAGGGATTGTTTTCCATAGAGTGCACAATAATCTTTAAACTAGGCTGCAAGGTTCTTGCTGCTTTAATTAGTTCAAAACCAGAAGTCAGATTTCGGTCTACATAATCTTGTTCAAAAAACAAATCGGTTATCAATAACTTGTACGCATCATTATTCTTAAGGGCTACTTTTAATCGCGTAAAAGCCTTATCGCAATACAATTCGTTTTGCAATTCTTCAATGGCTAATTTGTCTTTTAGGGTTTCAACAATGCCGTAGTTTTCTCCTTGAAAATCCTCAGCCAATAGTATTTTTTTGAACATGGTGTATTTAATTACTTAGGTATCTGGATTTCTGCCCGAAACCCTTTCCCCTCTTCTGAATCAAAAATAATGCTTCCGCCTATGGCTTGAATACGCTTTTCTGTATTCTGAAGTCCATTTTTTCTTAATAGAGCTTCTTTTGATGCTCCAACCCCATCGTCTTCGTAGTAAGCATAGAGCATTTTATATTGGTCTTTGAATAAAATTACGGTTTGGTTTGCCTTACTATGCCTAGCCATATTGATTACCAATTCTTGCAATACTTTAAAAAGAATGGTTTTTGACTGATTACTTACCATTGACCAATCCAATTCTTTACCTCCATTAAACATCATTTCGACCTCTGCCGGTTTCGCAAATTCTAAGGTAGCTTTGAGAATCTTCCAAAAATCTGGACCTGTATCTACCGAATTTAAGGTTCTAGAAAAGTCCCGAGTATGATTATAAAGTTCTTCTGTTTTATCTAAAATTACTTCTTTGTCCGCATTTAGCTGTATTAGTGACATTAGCTGATTTAATTTACCACCATGGTCATCATGTAACTTTCGGGATAGTTCCGCTTCGGTTTCTTGAATAGCTTCTAGCTTTTCAGCCTTACCTTTTTGCTTTAATCGTTTGGTACGTTGTCTAAAACCAAAGAGAGAAAGCCCAAGAACGGCAGTAATAAAGAGAAAACCTCCTAGGTATAAAATCTTTTGATTTCGTTCTCGACTTGCCTCTAATTCCTTTTCAGTATTTTCCTTTTCCAAACGCAAGTTTTCCTCCTGCGTTACTTTGTCATCATATTTATATTTGGCAAATTGGGTCTTTACCTTCAACTCCTGTTGATACAAGCTGTCCTGTAAAAAAACATACCTATCCCTGATATATAAATTTTTAGGCTCAACCTTCATTAAAAACCTAAGCGCATCAGCCTCCGCCCTAGGTATTTTTAACTTTCTAGATAATTGAATTACAGAATCAAAATAACTTATACACCTTTTAGGGTTGGTTGCACTGTTGTACTCACCTAAATGTGTATAACTGGCTATTTGTCCTCGTTTATCGTAGTTTTGTTTTCTGATTTCCAAAGATTTTTGAAACTCTTTTTCTATTATCTTATCCCCTGAGAGCCATTGTGCATAAGTCAAGTTATCAAGAACACGTGCATATTCGTTTTGATCTTTGATAAGATTAGAATCAATTAGAATTGATTTGAATAATGAAATTCCTTTGATGTAATCCTTATTAACTATATAAGTTGCCGCAAGATTATTTTTGTAAACCAATCTATAGTTTGAATTATTTGTTGCTTCTATTGCTTTTAGATAATAAGTTTCTGCCTCTTTATAGTTAAATAGCTTTCTATGGTCTGTAGCGAGTGTATTATATAGGGCACCAATAGATAAACTATCCTCTTTTCTTGTAATAAAGGGTAAAGCTTCGGTTAAGGTTTCTTTACTTCCAAAAAAATCATTTTGATTCTTTTGAATAGTCGCCATATTTAAAAGATTTTTTCCTATCCGACTACTATCCATTATTTTCTCAAAATAATTCTTTGAGGTATTGTAATTATTGAACGCACTATCAGGCATTTGGACAACTTCACCATAATAATAGCCCATCAAATAAAATTGCTTACCAAAAATAAATTCAGCGTTATTTCCATTGGAACTTTTTAAAAACAGTTTATTGAAAATCAAAAGACTATCGTACTCTTTTAACAAAAAATAAATTGAGTTTTTTTGATAAAGAACTTCGTAATAAGTGGTGTCCTTATTACTCTTACTTACATGGATAAATGATTTGTTAATAGCTTTTTGACGCTGTTCTAAAGAAAAACTATTGTCTTTGGAAATATTATAATAAAACAAAACACTGTCAATTGATGTGCTATGGGCTATGACATTTTTTTCTGTGCTTATATCACAAGATTCCAACAACGTAATAACCAGAACAAAATAAAAGATTTTCAAAAGGAATGTTTTTTTTAAAAATATCTAAAAAAAAAGCTATACCTAAAGGTATAGCTTAATTAAATACAAATTATTAATGCATGCACTAGTTATCTGGTGGAGGTGGCGGTGTATCACCATCATCCCCTTCCGTAGCTTGAATATCATAAAGACTATCCACCTCTGCAACAGAGTCATCTGTACAGGAAAATAAGAACATATTAAAAACCATTGCCATTACAGCTATTATTACTTTTTTCATACTATTTATTTTTAAAAATTTGGTATAGGAGTGGCTGTTCGAGATTCTCTCAAATTCATTTTCACAAACCCCTTAAGGGTTTGGAACACTCCTTTAATTTTTGGAAAGTGGAAATCAAATGCGGCAGTCTTTAACTACTTTCCATTTGGCCAAACACAGACCGCATTTTACATTTCCGTAAGCATGATTTTCTAGAAGTACTATGTTAGCAATGCATAGTGGAATCATCCTCGCTGACAAAGTAATGGCAAGTAAAAAGAAGGTGATGGAGAAAGGCTGGAAAAGAATTTCCGGAAAAGAATTTCCATGAAAGTTCCATAGAAATGTTAATTTTATGAATGATATCACCAAACACTATGTCTATCGAAGTAATAGTACTCGCTTTTGAAAAAGCTGAAAAAGAAATAGGTTCAAGTAAGAAAACACATAGAGCGCAGCATATTTCAGATTACCTTCTAGAAGAACATAAATACTCTATTAGCGAGCGAACCTTAAGAGATTATTACACAAATTCCTTAAACAATAAAGAAGGTCTAGAAGAATTAAAGCCTAAAGTCCTGTCTTATTTGTGCAACTATTTAGGGTATACAGATTATGCAGATTTTATTAAAAAAAATCAAACTGAAGAAGATGTAAAACAAAAGATTTCAAATACCAGTAGAAAATCGAAAACAAAGGAAGTTATAAAAGACTCGGGCAAAGGTTTTAATCCAAAAATCCTAGTCTATCTCGGTCTTGTTTTTGTGGCACTTGTCTTGACTATCATTATTATAGACAAAGAGGTTGTTAATGATAATCCAAATGCAAATTGCATGACTTGGGCAGACTCTTTATATGTTGCAGTTCCATGTACTACCGGACCATATTCAGCATTTGGAACCAAAGTTGAACCCATGGACATTATGAAATTGAAAAAGTTGAAACAAGTTAGTGTTAGGCTGGGCTACCCATTTTTTAATGAACAAAATGAACCGTTAATTTGGTACTTCAAAAACAAGGAAGGTGAAATTGAATATTTTACGGCACCAGGACTGCATCCTAGGACCGGAGAAACGTTACGAAAAATAACGCCTCACATTATTGAAACGTATGTGCCAAAGCATATCAATAAAAAGAGTTCATTTGTTTCTGAATAAGTACATTAAAGTCTTTATCGGTTATAACTACATCAGCCATTCTTCGTAAAATTAGAAGAATAGCATTACTAATTGCCAAGATAGATACACATCATTAAAGTTAATATTCAAATATTGATTGAATTTGCTTTGAGCTACTAAAAAGCAGTTTCTTGGTCATACTAAATTTCTGTCCGAAATAAATCTTGTATTTCTCTAGTGAAAATGATTTCCAAGAAGCATGTTTTGCCAATGTGTTATGTGCGGTCTTGGTATCATATATCACTTTCCAGTTTTATGTTTACATCAACTTTCCAATGATTTGTTACTGCGCCCGCCTTTTCATTTGATGATGGACTCAATAATATAGGATAGTAATAAACAGATTGAAAATATTTAACTAGTAACCCTACTAAAGATTCCTGATCATCTAGCTCAGAACCATCTAGAAAATATCCCAAGCGCTGCAATGTACTTTTATGAGGATACCATGATAATAATTCTGATAAATTATAATAGGTTATGCCTTCCATAAGTTCTTCAAGAACGGAGAATATTCTATTTAATCCACCCAACTTATTTTGGTAATGGATAAGGTCTACGGCTGTTAAGACCGGGTCAGAAATTTTAAAAACCCCAGCATCGGACTTTTGAATAAGGATATTCTTTTTAGGCCAATTTGCCGTGGTAAAAAATCGCAAGTCAATAGTTCCTTTATGTATGTCAAGTAATGTAGGTTTTGTAGTAATGATATAATCGCGTTGAATTTGCTGATGACTTGCTCCGTGAAACTTAGCTGCAGCATATAGACCGACATAATAAGGTCGGTTTAAATATTTAAAAAGATTTTCAGCGAACAACTGTAGGGGTAATTTGCCTTGTTTTGAGTACCTAGGAGGGATAATCAGGTAAAACCCTCTTCTTAAAGGCATTATATCTCCCTTTTTTCTTAAGTAAGACAAGTCAGTGGTCAAAGCTTCTTTTTCTTTGTGCATAGCCGCCCTTAACTCTTCTGTAGAAAAAGAGTACTCTTCTAACGAAAGTTTTTCTTTTATGTAATCAGCCAGATACACTTATAATAATTTTCCGAGTAAGTTAGCTATAATTACTAATTATCTCGCATTTTTACTAAAATACTAGAATCGTGGATAAAAAAATATACACCCGACAACAATTGTATACCCTCGTTTGGAATGAACCTTTAAGTAAACTGGCTACAAAGTTCAACATCGAAAACCAATATCTTAAAGACATTTGCTTAGAAAACAACATACCGTTGCCTACCAGAGGCTATTGGTCTAAAGTCAGGTTCAATAAGGAAATAGAAAAAATTACCCTACCAAAAATTGAAAACAAGAATCCTAAAATAAACCTTGATCCTAGGCAACAACATAAAAAATTTAAAACCGATTACCATAGAAGGGCTTTTGAACTTGAACAGCGGAGAGATTTAAATTTTAAAGTGCCGGCAAGAATCTCAATGTATCATCCATTAATCATGACTTCAAAGAAACTCCTGGAAAAAATAGACAATAGCGAGAAAAGACTTAGATACTGGGAAGTAGCAAATGAAAACGACTTATTACCCATTCATACAGACTTGAAACATAGAGACAGAGCATTACGGTTTATGGACACTTTAATAAAAATCGTGGAAGCCATGGGATGTAAAATTGTATTTTATTGTAATAGTGCACACGTTGAGATTTTTGGTCAAAAAACATAAATAAACCTAAGGCAGAAGGTATATAGAATAAGAAATAAAGATGAAAGCGGATGGAGCAGAGAATCTTGGGAAAAGTCTGATAAACTTGAATTTCAGGCTGGCCCTTCATTCAATCAAAAAAAATGGATTGACAATACAAAACGAAAACTTGAAGAATGTCTACCCGAAATAATAGCCTGGATAGAAAAGGACTGTAAGTACTGGCATGACCTTAGGGCAGAGCAGGCCATTGCAGAGAATAAGAGATTGCTACAGGAACAAAAACTAGAGGCCCTAAAAAAAGCCAAAGTAGCTGAGCAAGCAAAAGTGAACCAATTATTTATTGATGTAGAAAATTGGAATAAAGCAAAAGTAGCTGAGCAATATATAAGCGCAATGGAAGAACAAGCTGTACAAAAAAACGAGATGAATTCGAATACCAAGGACTACATATCCTGGGCAAGAGAAGTCATTAAAAACTTAAATCCGCTAAGTGATAGTAATTGGTCAGAGCAATAAAGCCGGGGCACAATTAATATCGATGCTTCCTAATTCTTTCAAATAAACGTGAGCAGTTAAGTCTATGTGTCCTAGCGATTCTCCGATACTAAATATAGTAGCACTGTTCTAAGGCGAAAAATTCGCAAAACTATATTACGGCAGCAAAATATATTTACTGCCGATAATTTGATGTCAAATCAATTCTGTTCGATTACAATAATGGCTCTGCGGCATAATCAAAAGCGGTGCTGCCCAATTATTTTGAATTTACCTATGTATTAGCAGGTTTAAGGACAGCTTTAACTGAAAAGGTTGAAGAATGAAATAATCAGTACATCACGAACAATAATTATCCATTTCTTCAAAAATCTGTTCTGAAGTATATTCATCAACTAGAGATAAATCCAATTCCATGGCAAAATTGATTATATAGTTCTTCAGCGCGTGAATGGTGTCTTGTATTAAACCGCTATCATTTGGCTCATAAAATTTAAAGGCCAATTCCCTACCAAATCTTTGGTCGAATTCAGTTTCGTCGAACGGGTCGTCATTACATTCAAATTCATCCAAATAGCAGAGGTAGTTTTTGTTAAGTACCCAAAAGTATAAAGCGGTAAGTTCTTCTTTATTGAGAGCCGTAAAGAAACTCCATACATACGCTGAAAGCTCAAGTTCAATTTCGGGAGGTTTTGTATCCATCCCATAATAATTAACACTTTGAATTAAATCGGTGACAACTTCAGCTTGGTCCCCTGACTTAAAAGCGAATTTCATCAATAATTTTTTCAAGACTATTTTTTGAGTGTAATCAATTACGACTGCATTCATTTCGTCTGTTACTAATAATTGATCGTCAATCGTAATCATTCTAATTCATGTTCTTCGGTAAGGCAGTTATTGTCAAAGTCTTTTCCGCGACGCTTTTAGTAAAAAATTTAGGTGATAAAATCAATCTTTAGGCGTGCTTTATGAGGTGTTCTTCTATTCGCTATTCTGTGGTCATTTAAAGCTTTAAATAATTGCGTGCTACGAAATTTACCACCGCATTTCTTTTAATTAAAATCGATTTATAATAAGTAATCAATCTTTTTGGTTATCATCTTAAATCGCTCCGATTGCTCTTCGTAAAACAAAAATCCGCGCATGGCTTCTTGAATTCCAGCACTTTTAGAAATTTCTTGAAAATGCATTTTCAAAAAGTCTATCACCTCTTTCCCGGAATCCTTGATAACTTCATGCCAATCAGTGCGATTGTTTAAAATATAAGTGATATCCTCCAAATCTTTGCTCTGACGGGGATCATTACCACCTCTATCCTTAAAGGCTGAGAATTTACTGGCTAGAAAATAAGGGAGCGGCATGATTTGTATTGAAATATCGTCGATCTTCACTTTCTCCCTTTTATCGAAACCTTTTGCGAACCATGGATTGGCAGGAGCCCAACCAACAGCCTTGGTACTCATTACATCTACTAGAATGTCATCCAACTTAAAACGACAAATTACGTCGAGATCAGCGGATTGAGAAAACCCTTTTTCATTTAATTGCTCCCTGATTTCTTCCAATTGTGGAATGGAAAGAATCTGTAAACTAATATCAATATCTTTGGTGGGCCGAACATCATCGGCAGCTGGGTCATTGATGTACAAACTAACTGTAGCACCACCTACATAAATGACAACATTGTTCAAATCCCCCAAAGCCAAGGCCACTCTTTTAATAATTTCTTTATTTATTAGCGTGTTCCTCATTGTAGACGCTTTTCAAGTTCTTCAATAGCTAAATTTCGTTCCCTTGCCTTTCCTAATCGCAAAGCATCTGTCATGGCCAACAATTCATAAAGTTTAGGGTCTTCCAAACAAGCTTTGGGTACATTGGGATGTAAGGGTTCTACGGAGAACCCACGATTTGTACCAAGGGCATAAGGCCAAACAAAGTTTTGTTCGCTTTGAATCACTTCATTTAGCGGTGGAGCACTATGGGAAGTAGGCACCCCACGAACTAAGGATGACGGTTGCTCGGGATAAACATAACGTAAACCGTACCGTAAAAAATCGAGCAGGGCTAACTTAAAAACTTGCTTTTTGTCTCCAGAAATAAGACCGGCAATTTTACTTCGGTTTAATGATTCACTGATTTCGCTCTGACTGATATATAATTCATTGGCCAAATCTTTATTGAACCAAGATGCATCGCCCTTAGCAACAATTTTAAGCAATATAACCACATCATGCGGCCGCATACCACTATGTTTTTTCATATGGATGGTTTGTGATTCGCGAATCGCGATATACGAATGTATTGATTTAATTATAATTGTAATAGCATATTAATAGAAAATCGAAAGCTTTCCAATGAATTTAGTCTAATATTAGACTATATCTCTGTTAATTAGAGCGTTTCATGGGCTAATGAATGATTAATGTATAGTAGTAGTTTCTTTATCTTATTCATTACTGCAGCAGGTTTCCCTTGCTATAGTCCACAAATAAATCGAAGTAAGACTTGTTTGAAATAATATTCTCTTATTTGAATCCGAGCAAATTGAGTGATAGGATTATATTTTTTACCAATTTTTTTTTGCTGTAAATAAGATTTTAATGGGGTCTTAGTAAACTTGGAAGTATATTGGCAATAATTACTACTACCGTTTCCACCCTTTTTCATTACGATTTTTCCTTTTAAATCGACTGTCGTTATCAAGTTCTAATTTGAATGCATTCCAAGGATTATCCTCAATTTGAAAGGGTTTCAATCCGTCTGATGGAGCTTTTTCCAGATAAGATTTTGGTTGCTCAGCAGCTTTGATATGCCGTCCTGGAATAGGTTGTTTCTTTCCGATATGTGCTGTTGCTGAGTTTGAATTTTCTTCAAAAGATATATCAATTCTTCGTTCTGTGCGATTAGTTTCGAAAATAATTGTACGGTCTCTGTCTTGTTCATAATCAATTCGTTTTATGATATTATTCCAGGAATATTGTCGCCCCAGACTGCTTCCTTTATAAATGATTTCTTTGTATCTAAAGGATATTCCGGTTACCCTACCCGTACTTTTACTTACATTGAACTTGGCACTTATATTCTTTGCGCCCAATTCTCTTTTGAATTCTGATGTATTCTTAGAATTTGAGATTGCATTTTCGAGATGGTATTGAAGGGTCAACTTCAATGGTGGTTCCCCAGTTCGAAATGCTTTTTGTATCTCTTTGTGGGTAATGGTTGCTTTTCTTGTCAATTTGTTATCCTCAAGTTGAGATAGACTATACTTCAATTCCATTTTCCTTACCAAGCGTTCACTTCGTTCATAATCCTTGCTGTCGTTGACCAGTTCTCCAGAAAACTTTACCCTATTGGCAATGATATGGATATGCTCATGCTCTTGGTCTTGATGTCGGTACATGATATATTGGTTGTCCTCGAACCCCATGCCCGTTAGGTAATCCATTCCTAAAGAAGTAAATTGTTTATCGCTCAATGTATCCTCATAGGGCAGGCTCAGCGAAACATGATATACCGCCTTCCCTAATCTTGGTCGCAGCTGTCTAACTATATTGAATTCTTGGGTCATGTGAACAGTTTTTCCATAGGTAATATTGGTATCCAGTACATAACCCATTCCTTGGCCGACCTTTTTTTCGTTATAGCCCAACACTCCATAAAAATCTTTTCCTTTAATCTGCTTGGCTATCATTGTTTACAATATTTGATTTTAAGACATCGAGGTTGCTTTTGAGTTCCAATAACAGCGAATTGAGTTGCGGAAAGTTGTTCATTCCCAAGTGTACTTTTTTGGTCAATTGATTAATGTTATTTCCGATTCTACCCATCTCAACAAAAAGTTTTCTGTCCTCAGGTGCTATTCTTTTTCTGGGCAATACCCGACCAGTCGTTTTCAAACGTATAAAGTCAGGAATTGAAACGCCCAAGGTAATTGCATTTTCAGATACTGTTAGATATTCCGATACGGTCATCCTAACGTTGACCCGAATAGCTTTCAAGTCTTGTATTTTCTTTTTTGGTCTTGCCATATCCTAGGGGTTTGGGGAGTATTCCCAACAAGCCATGCGAACATAGTGAGCAGTTTTTGCTTGCAAAAACATGGCTTGCTTCACGAACTCCGATTAAAAATAGGGTTGATTTAAATTTCAGTTTCTTTCTACTCATTTTACGAAGAAGCAGTTCTCATTCGCTTAATAAGCTCATTGATATCGTCAGGGTGAAAAAGAACCCTTCCACCTATCGTAATTTTGTTCAATAGACCCTTATTCATCCATGCATAGATTGTTGGTCGTGTTACTTTGAATTTTTTGACCAAATCGGCAATGGTCAACAATTCTTCTTCGGTTGAAACTTCTTCAGCCGGTTTTTCGATAACCGAATCCTTCTGCTTTTGAAGTAATTCTAACGGAACATATTCCTTGAGTCCGTCATCATCCATGATAAATATTCGTTTCATGATACAGTGGTTTAATGATTTACCTTATTGAACAAACCTAATAGCATTGGACAAGATTTTATTTGTTTGGCATACATCATTTTGTGTATGGTAACCCTTAAAAAATTCAACTTTTTTAGTATAAGACCTTAAAAAGACTGGACTATAAAAGAATCTCTTATCCCTTTTTGCAACAAGTTGCTCTTGTACTTTATTTTACAAACCTAGCAGCATTACACAGCATTTTACCTGAGTGCTGTACACAAAATGCTGTACAGCATATTTGAACTAAATTTTATGGGATTTGAAACGGAATGGCAGATAAGGGTGAAAAGCCCTTTCGCTTTTCACCTTTATCCTCTTTTTTCAAGGGTGTTCACAAAAACCAGCAGTTTTTGTGAACTTCCGTAGAAAGGATGTGGCTAGGGAAAGGAATGACTAAGGTGGAGGGTCGAAAGACCAAGGGTAGTCTACATTAGGTCTTTTTCCCCCTAACCACAAAAAAGTAAAATCATTACAAAAACAATCCATCGGAATATACAATGCAATATTGCTATCATCATATGATGCTATAGTCATATGAACATATGTATCAATATTCATTTAAAGCATTTATCATGCGTTTAATCAAACGAATATTGCTATGAGATTTTAATATTGGATTTGGAAAAGCCCGAATAAAATCCTTTCATAATGGGCAATTAGTGTAGTAAGTCTATACAATTTGGATAACTTTTGGTGAATATAATCACCAATTGTCCATAGACATGTAAATCCTAGACACTAAAAAAAGGGGGTAAATGAATAAAATTGGTCCTGAACAATCCGGTCAAACGACCTTAGTCATTTTATTTTAGGCAGTAATAAGAGGTTGTTCATAAATTAATTTCAATCCAAACCCCAAGCCTTCTTCAATTTCTGTGCGGCCTCGTAATTTGATATTTTGAGGTAACGGCGGAATGCCTTCTCCGATCTATGTCCTGAAATTTTCATAATCAACTGCACATCGATACCATCCAGATAGGCATTGGTACAAAAAGAGCGTCTACATGTGTGAGAACTGATCAGTTTATACTTTTCCAAAAGTTGTGCTTCTTTAATGGTACCCCGTTTATGTTCAATTTCCACTTTTTGATGAAGTCCTGCCCCATCCCCAAGTTCCTTGATACGTTTATTAAAGGTAAAGGAATCAATATCCGGGGCTTGGCCACCATATTTTGCTAAAACTTCCTTCACCTGTTTGCGTAATGGAATTACAATACGGCCTGAAGTTTTCTTTTGCCTAATATTTAAAAAACCCTCATTGTCCAAATACTCAGGCCGAATCCTTGAAATATCGGAAAACCGAAGTCCGGTCAAGCAACCGATTACAAAAAAATCCTTTACCCCTTCCAGCTCTTCATCATCTTTACAATCAACGGCCGCTATGGCCTGTATCTCCTCGGCGGTTAAGTAAATATGGTCTACTTCTTCCTGAATCACCTTAAAGGCCGTTAAATCGATAGGTTTGATTCTATTTCTGCGCATGCGGTCGTTTAGAAAAGCCTTCAGGTTCTTGACCAATTTACCAATGGTATTGTTCTTCATACCGACTCCTCCATTTTTTAAAGGGGCATGGTAGGCCAGATAATCCGTCCATTCTTGGTAGAAATGGTAATCGAATGCATTAAAATCAATGATGATTCCAGAAAATTCCTGAAAACCTTGCAAATGCTTTTTAAGGGAATTGTAATCCTTGATAACGTCTTTGACTACCTTTCCCTTTTTGCTTTCTAGATAATGCTCAAATTCAGTAAAAAAATCTTCAACAGGTTTTGTGTTTATGGAGGGTTCACCATCTTCAAATTGCCTTTTAAATAATTTTTTGGAAAGCGGTTTGCCTTGGTTTCGATAAGAAGAAATAATCTGATTGGCCAAACTATCCATTTGAGTGAGCTGAACATATTCTGAACCCACTTCCTTTGATTTTTTAAGGAAAGATTTTTCCTTATTCCAATACTTCAAAGGAATTTCGATTCCGGTATCGATTTGAATTCTGGCATGACGATTTTCATAGTATCTTAATTTGATACTATGGGTTCCATTTTGGTTGGTTTTGTCCGATATGTAAAACCTAAAATTATACATCAGCGTGCTGCATTCGTGCTGCATTTTTACCAAAAATAGTGTTTTATGGTGTAAAATAAAAAAATTATTTCACATAAAACCTTGATAATCAGTAAAATAATGTATGTTAATGAAAAGTTAAATTACAGGGGCAGCATCCCGTCCAGACCGCTAAAAGCTCTCAAGAAATTGAGAGCTTTTTTCGTTTACAAACTTTTTTCTGTTTTTATGACCTGTCACTACGTATACATTATTTATTCTTCTTCGCATGATGTCTATTACAAAGGATATTCTACAGATTATATAATGCGACTGGAACAGCATAATCAAGGCAAAACAACATACACCAAAAACAAAGGTCCATGGAAACTGGTCTATGCAGAAAAATTAGATTCCAAAAAAGAAGCTCTTATAAGAGAGAAAATGCTGAAAAGACAACATAGGCAATATTTACTCTGGCTTTTTAGTCAAAAAACGAACCTTATAAAATAGGTTAGAATACATGTCTCGGCTCAGCCGAGAGGGTCGCGGGTTCGAGTACTTGCCTGTCTCGGCTCAGCCGAGAACCAGACCGCTAAAAGCTCTCAAGAAATTGAGAGCTTTTTTCGTTTACAAACTTTTTTCTGTTTTTATGGCCAACCACTACGTATACATTATTTATTCTTCTTCGCATGATCTCTATTACAAAGGATATTCTACAGATTATATAATGCGACTGGAACAACATAATCAAGGCAAAACAACATACACTAAAAACAAAGGACCATGGAAACTGATCTATGCAGAAAAATTAGATTCTAAAAAAGAAGCTCTTATAAAAGAGAAAATGCTAAAAAGGCAACATCGGCAGTATTTACTTTGGCTTTTCAATCAAAAAACAAACCTTTTAAAATAGCTTAGAATAGATGTCTCGGCTCAGCCGAAAGGGTCGCGGGTTCGAGTACTTGCCTGTCTCGGCTCAGCCGAGAACCTTAACAAAAAAAGCCCTCAATAAATTGAGAGCTTTTTAGTTTATAAATATGTCCCGTCCTGAAATAAGTTGACACAAAATCGACTTATTTATGAAACATTCAATTATTACGGTAAACAAGCGTACTCAACGCGATTATAATCTGTGCTTTAAATTAAGTGTTGTCCATCAGGTCGAAAAAGGCGAGATGACCTATAAGCAGGCTCAAAAGGCCTATGGTATTCAAGGTAGAAGTACTGTTTTGGTTTGGCTGAGAAAACATGGTACATTAGATTGGAGCAAACCTATACGCCGTCAAATGCCAAAATCAAAAGAAACACCAGCCCAAAAAATCAAACGCCTGGAGAGAGAGCTTTCCGATGAAAAACTGAGGAACAAGATTCTCAACACCATGATCGACATCTCCGATAAACAGTATGGTACCGCTATCAGAAAAAAGCATTTGCCCAATCAATCCAGCGCATCCGACAAGAACAACGATTAAGTCTATCTCGTTGTTGTCGATTGTTTGGGATAAGTAGACAAGCTGTCTACCAAGCAGAAAAACGTATCATAAAAAGAGAACAAGAGCTTGTAAAGGTAAAGAACCTGGTCGAAGGTGTTCGCAAGGATATGCCCAGGATCGGTACACGAAAGTTGTATTACCTGTTAAAGCCCGAATTCGCAAAGCACAATTTAAAAATAGGAAGAGATGCCCTGTTTGGATATTTACGCTCGGAATCGATGCTGATAAGGCCAAGGAAGAATTACACCAGGACAACAGACTCAAGACATTGGCTTAGAAAACATCCCAATCTGATGAAAGAAATAAAGGTTTCCAGACCGGAGGAGTTCTTCGTCAGTGATATTACATACATTAAAAGCAGGGAGCGGACACATTACCTATCCTTGGTGACCGATGCCTATAGTAGAAAAATAATGGGGTATCATCTTAGTGATGACATGAGTGCCGAGAATGTGGTAAAGGCAGTAAGAATGGCGAACGGCAATAGACTGACGAGCGAAGAGCTAATTCATCATTCCGATAGAGGATTGCAATATTGCTCCGCCATATACCAAAAGGAACTACGGCAAAGTAATATGACCCCATCAATGACGGATGGGTATGATTGCTACCAAAATGCATTGGCGGAACGAATCAACGGCATATTGAAAGGGGAATTCTTGATATATAAATGTAACAGTGGCAAAGAATTGAAAAAGCTCATAGCAGAATCAATAAGAACGTATAATAACAAAAGACCGCACTTGAGCCTAAAATATAAAACACCTAACTTTATACATAACAAAAAACCAGAGAAGCTAGCTTCTCTGGTTTAATATTAATTATTTAAAAACTGTCAACCTATTTTAGGACGACTCAATATTTTACTTTAGTAAATTTCTAAATAGTGCTATTAATATGCTGCTACACTAATTTTCTTTTCGTTCTCATCATTCGCTCTTGCATTATTTTCGCGTATAGAATCTGATTCTCCTCTATTTGTCTTTCTAAAGAAGAAACTACCGATGTAGCTTTTTCCTTAATTGAACTATCTACATTAGCATCTTTACGTTTTTTCGTACTATCGATCGTTAAATCATTTAATAAAGAATTCAATTCATTAGTAACTGAATTTTTAGAGAGAGATTTCGTATTCTTCTGTTTAATACTAGAATTAAATAGGTTTAAAAACATAAGATGGGAGTTTAAGATTTTATATATAACGGTCTAAATCTAATAATAGTATAATATACGTAATCTTTTTCTTACATAAAACTATTTGAAATAATTACGAATACAAATCAAACTACTATATCCAATACTTTCTAGGTTGATAAAACAGCTTTAGCACTTATAATATATATATATTATAAAGCTCTATTAAATACTAGAAAAGCAAAAAGAATGTTACCTTATTACAGAATCTATTTTTAGACCCTATGACCAAAAATTGGTACGTACTTTATGTTAAACCTAAAAATGAAAAGAAGGTAGCCGAACGGTTATCGGCTCATCAGGTAGCAGTCTATTGCCCAATGATCAAAGAAGTAAAGCAATGGAGCGATAGAAAAAAGACCATTGAAATACCCTTATTTAGATCATATGTATTCGTTCATATCTCAGAATCAGAAAGACAAAAGGTATTTGAAGTTCCTGGTGTTGTACGATATTTATATTGGTTGGGAAAACCAGCTATTGTGCGTGAGGTTGAAATGGAAACTTTGAAAAAATGGTTATCAAACGACACTGTCGAAAACTACAGTCTAACCAAACTAGAATCTGGCGATAAAGTTTCAATAAAATATGGAGCTTTAAAAGACCAGAAAGCAGAAATTATTGAAATAGGAAAAACCCGAGTAAGATTAATTTTAGAAGGTATGGGTGTTGTTCTTAATATGAAATTGAGGGATATTGTATAATTTTCACTGGTTTACCTACTATGTAGGTTAACCTAAAAGCAAAAAAACTAATGAAAATTCATTTTGTAAAATTAACTGTGCAGATAATCGATCAATTCTACCTTTAATCTATTTCAAAATTCTACCAATTTAAATATCAAATAGTTAGCTATATCTTTTTGACAGATTTCACCGCTAATATTTGTCGATATACTTTAAAATATTTGCCAAAAATACATATTCCGTAATTTTTAAATTTGTTAACATTTTATTTTGGAATGTATCTTTTAGCAACATATGTTTGTTTTGTTATTTAATTCTCCCCATTCAGTTGTTTGAAATCATTGACATTTAAACTTCCCCCCAGATATATTTTTCAGAAGTAATTTATATACTTCAAATTTGACATTATAACTACCGTGAATCTACATTTTTGTGACTTACGATGCGGAGCGCTGTGTTAAATTTCCATAACCAACAAGCTTTCTTTTTAAGAATATTTCTAAATCATTACCAATGAAAATAGCATTAATTACAGGAATTACTGGACAAGATGGAGCCTATTTAAGTGAATTCTTACTTAAAAAAGGGTATCAAGTACATGGTATAAAAAGAAGAGCATCTTTATTTAATACAGATCGTATAGACCATTTATATCAAGATCCACATGTTGAACATCGAAATTTCATTCTACATTATGGAGACATGACTGATAGTACAAACTTGATACGTTTAATTCAAGAAATTCAACCCGACGAAATATACAATCTAGCGGCGATGAGTCATGTACAAGTATCTTTTGAAGTTCCTGAATATACAGGTAATGCCGATGGTTTAGGAACACTTCGGATTTTAGATGCAGTTCGCTTATTAGGACTTGAAAAAAAAACCAGGATTTATCAAGCTTCAACATCAGAACTGTACGGAAAAGTACAAGAAGTGCCGCAATCTGAAACAACACCATTTTACCCAAGAAGTCCTTATGCAGTGGCAAAAATGTACGCATTTTGGATTACAGTGAATTACCGTGAAGCATATAACATGTATGCCTGTAATGGTATATTGTTTAATCATGAATCCCCAATTAGAGGAGAAACATTCGTAACTAGAAAAATTACCAGGGCTGCTGCTCGAATTGCTTTAGGTTTACAAGATAAACTCTATTTAGGAAACTTAGATGCACAAAGAGATTGGGGACATGCCAAAGATTATGTACGAATGATGTGGATGATTTTACAAGCAGAAGAACCTGAAGATTGGGTCATTGCTACTGGCGTTACCACACCTGTAAGAGAATTTGTTCGCATGGCATTTGAAGAACTAGGTATCACATTAGAATTTAAAGGTGAAGGCATAAATGAGAAAGCATATGTTAAATCATGTTCGAATAAAGATTTACAACTTGAAATTGGCAAAGAAATATTAAATGTAGATCCAAAATATTTTAGACCTACCGAGGTAGAACTACTTATAGGCGATGCAACTAAAGCCAATACCAAATTAGGTTGGACTCCTGAATATGAATTAAAAGACTTAATAAAAGATATGGTTCATAGCGATTTGAAATTAATGCAAAAAGATCAATATCTAAAAAATGGTGGTTATACAACCTATAACTACTTTGAATAAAAATTTTATATCTAATCAGATTCAACAATTTAATCAAATAATAAAACCCATTTAATTTCAAAAAAATATCCCTATTAAATCTTAGATTTTACTATCCAAAAAATACAATTTGACTTTTTGAAACTTTTTTAAATAGTATTCACTAACCATGTTTAATTAGTTCATTGATATATAATTTAATAACATGAAAAAATCCTATTTTGGAATACCTCTTTCTTTGTTAATTCATCTCGTTGCCATAAATGCTACTTTGTATTATTTTACAGCTGAGACATATAGATATGGTATTACCGGGGTTATTTACTATAATTTGGGATGGTTATTTGTAACTCATAGTATTAAATTTTATTCAAATGCGAAACGACAAGCTAATACGTCTAAAACGTTTAATTTTTTACGGGTTTTTGTATTATACGGGTTGGTGTTTTTTTCTTCATTCACCTTTTTAGGACCAAAAACCTATAGTATAATATACCTTTTTAGTGTTTATGGCTTTATATGCTTACAATTATTAGTTTTTAGAATGTTTTTTTATTGGATAAAAAAAATCTATTATTCTTCAATCTCTAAACCAAATAAAGTAGTAGTTGTAGGTTGGGATAAAAATCTAAAAAAAGTAAGAGCAATTTTTGACAATAAAAATCACAACTTTGAGTATGTTGGTTTTTTTGACAATAAAAATTCGAAAAGCCCCACATACTTAGGACCAATAGAAAGGTGTTACAAATATATTTTTGAAAATGATATTACTGAAGTATTCTGTATTGCATCTCAACTAACTAAAAACGAAATAAAAGAACTAATAAGAATTACCGATAATACCTTTAAACATATTAAAATTATACCTGACAATAAAGAGTTTTTCACAAGAGCGATGTCAGTAGAGCTATACGGAAATGTTCCTGTTTTAGACTTAAGAGCTTCACCTTTAGAATTAGAGTATGCGAATTTAGTTAAGCGTGGCTTCGATATATTTTTCTCTAGTCTTGTCATTGTTTTTATTCTTTCTTGGCTATCACCTCTAATTTATATTTTACAAAAATTTGATTCTCCTGGCCCCGTATTCTTTACACAAAGCAGACATGGCTTAAATAAAAAAACTTTTTTATGCTATAAGTATAGATCAATGACAAGATCAAATGATTGTGATACTCTTATGGCCTGTAAAAACGATATGAGAGTAACTAAGTTAGGGCGCATATTAAGAAGAACAAGCATAGACGAACTACCGCAGTTCATAAATGTTTTTTTAGGCCATATGAGCGTAGTTGGCCCACGACCACACATGCATTTACATACCGAAAAATATCAAAATTCGGTAGACAAATATTTAGTAAGGCACTTTCTTAAACCTGGCATTACAGGATTGGCTCAAATAAAAGGTTATAGAGGCGAAATAATAAAGCAATCAGACATTATAAATAGAGTTCGATACGATATTTTTTACATGGAAAAATGGTCATTAAAACTAGATCTATCCATTATTTATTATACGGTGTATAATGCTATTAAAGGTGAAGAAAAAGCATATTAAATATTGACCACAGTAATATAAAATTTTTAATATTATCCATTATTGTAAATAAGGCAAAACAAAAAAGTACCCCAAAAACAGTTATAACAATAAAAAATCAGTTCTCCCAATTTCATTTTAGTATTACATTAATTATAACCTCACTAAAATTATGAGAACATCATTTATCCCACAGAAAAAATCATGGTTATTATTGCTTTTACCTTTAGCGTTTTTAAGTTTTAAGGCGGTAATTTATTTTCAACCCGGTCTAGATAGCATTCAAGCTATTACTCCTTTTATGAACGGTAATCTTCCTAATTCAAAACCGAGTGAAGATATTGACCTAGTAGAAATACATACTAATATTGAATGGGAATCACCACAAGCAATTTTACCGTTTCCAGAAACGAACAAATTATTGATAGTTGAGATGGACGGTCGTTTTTACACTATACCAGACAATGATAATGCCCAAACTACTGAACGTACTTTGGTTATGGACATTCAGGACCGTTGTTGGTACTATACTTATAGTGGCAATACTGGTCAAAAACATGGTGGATTTCAAAATGTAATCTTTCACCCCGATTTCGGAAAAAGTTTAGGTAAAGATTATATCTATGTTTATTATGTACATAAAACGGAAAATGAAGATTCAGATTGGACTGAACCTTATTATGATAGATTAAGTAGGTTTACTTGGACAGGAACTACTTTCGACCCTAGTAGCGAACTAATTATGATTAATCAGTATGATACCACAAAAGGTCACGATGGTAGCGGACTTGCCTTTGACGGAGATGGGTTTTTATATGTTTCGGTTGGTGATGAAGGTACTCATAGCGTTGAGGCCACTCCACATACTCAATTACTGAATGACCGTTTTAGAAGTGGTGTATGGCGAATAGATGTGGACATGCAAGGAGGAACAATAAGTCATCCCATAGAAAGGCAACCTGATAATAGTAATACACCTATAAATTTAAATCAATCTTATACTCAAGGTTATTATATACCAAATGATAACCCTTGGGTCACTGGAACCGGTGAGTTTTTAGAAGAATTTTACGCCATTGGTCTTAGACAACCCTTTAGAATGACCTATGACCCACCTACTGGCAATTTCTGGTTAGGTGATGTAGGAGCTTCAAAATGGGAAGAAGTAAATATAATAGATCAACCTGGTCTAAATTTTCAATGGAATATTAAAGAAGGTTTTGTAGATGGATACCGAAACTCAACAAATATGCCCAATCCGCTATATGGTACAGAAAGAGAACCCCTTTATGCATATGATGGATCTGTAGGAAGCGCAGTTATTGGTGGGTATGTATACAGGGGTACTGCAATCCCCAGTCTATATGGAAAATATATATTTGGTGATAATGCAAACGGATCTGTATATGCGCTAACACACACAGGTGGTAATACTTTCGGCGAAGTAGAGGTTATCAGTAACATTGGTGGATCTGTATTTAATGGAATATCATCCTTAGGGTATAATCATGCTAACGAATTAATGGTCCTTAAACTTTCTAATGGCGTTCCGGGTGGTGGTAAAATTTTTAAAATTATAAATAATCAAGATAATCAAAATGAGCCTCTACCCTCACTTTTATCAGAAACAGGAATCTTTTCTGATTTACAAAATTTAACTCCTACGGAAGGTGTAATACCTTATGAGGTTAACAATCCTCTTTGGTCTTCTGGTACAGAAAAACAACGTTGGGTTTCAATTCCACAAGATGGTAATGTTAATAGTACTATTGAACAAATTGGATATAATGAAGAAGGGCATTGGACTTTTCCTATTGGCACAACATTCATTAAACAATTCAATAATACAAACGGCACCAAATTAGAAACACGTTTGTGGATTCATAGTGAAGATGGTGAGTGGTTTGGTAGCACATACAAATGGAGAAGTAACGGTTTGGAAGCTGACTTACTTTTGCTTGGTGATAATGAAAATATTACGATTGACGGCGACACCTTTGGCTATGAATATCCTGCTTCAAATACTTGTATTCAATGTCACAACCCTAGTGCTGGATGGGTATTGGGTTTTAATACTAGGCAATTAAATAAAGAAATATTGTATCCATCTACTGGTAGAACATCTAACCAACTGGAAACTTTGACAGCATTAGGCTTTATTCCCGAAGTAGATTTAGAAAACGTTCCCACCCTAGTTAGTATTGATGATAACAATCAATCTTTAGAAGTTAGGGCAAGATCATATTTTGACTCTAATTGCGCATATTGTCATCTACCGGGAAATACTAGGGCAAGTTTTGATTTACGTTTCAGCACACCATTATCAGACCAAGCATTAATACAAGGTGATATTATAGAAGATTTGACAGGAAGCAATAAAGCCATTGTACCCGGAGAGGTTACGCAGTCAAACGTGCATTTTAGATTGAATTCTTTAGACCTTTCTACAATGATGCCACCATTGGCAAAAGGTAGGGTAGACACCGAGGCTATACAATTAGTAGAAGCATGGATCAATAGCTTGAATGGAAACTGTAACGAAGACTATACTGCCTTGTTAGGTAGTGATAATTTAACTGATGGCAACTTTCTAGATGCCCATAGCCCTCATATAAATGTAAGCAGAACAGGGTCATACACCAATAACGAAGATATTTCCGTAAGTATATGCCTTGAAAATTTTAACTTTTATGCCAGTAGATTGGGCAACCCAGTAACACCTTTTATAGTTAAGGTTCTTGGTGAAAACGATTTTAAAGTTGTGTCAATTGGTCAAACACGAACCCCTTCTGAGTATAGTATTGGCAATAACACTTTCAATTTTAGTGACCATTCTAATGATGCGGTTATTTTACAACCTGGCGAAAGTATAGCTCCAGGTTTTATGGATGCATATCCTGATGGGTCTGGCTCAACTACCGATAATAGTTTAATACCTGCCATAACATCAGGTTCTACCGACGATATTTGGCAATCTTATGAAGCCAATGCCAATTCTAACCCCCATTTGGTAATGGGATTTATTCCTCAAGGAAACTCTATTGTACCGCATTTAAATAGAACTTACCAGTTTAATATTGAAATGAATATTAACGCTATTAATGGAGAACTTGCCGTTCCAGTCCTAACCCTTTTTCAACATGCGGATTACAATGGAACTAGCTGGGAACTTAGCGAAGGAAATTATCCAGTGATTACCTATGAGAATATACCAAATAATGATGCCTCTTCACTACAGATAGATGAAGGTTATATTGTTGAATTGTATTCAGAGATTGATTATGAAGGAGAAGTGGTAGTCCTAGATGGAAATTCAAATTTTTTAGGTCATTACGATTTTAATGATAAGTTATCTTCAATAAAAATCTATTCATCAGAAATACCCTCAGAACCTATTGTAGCGACCTTTTATCAAAACAATAATTATGTTGGCGACTCTTGGCCTCTTCAGGAAGGAGAATACGTTGAACAGATATTTCTACAGAAGGCATAACGTTGAACGAGGTAAGTATCAGTAAAGGTAGAAGAAGGTTTTTCTATAGAATTATATCCAGATTTAAATTATGGAGGCAGGGGAATATACTCTTAACTTTACAAGGAATGATATTATCATCAGACTCTGAAAACCTGTACATCACTTGGCATTCTTGATAACGACACAGAATCAATTAAAATCATTGTATTTGAGCCAGAATTAGATGTTGTTGCCACCCTTTTCCAAAATATCAATTTACAGGTACTTCATGGGCTATGGAGGCAGAATTAAACTTTGGGGAATATATCATCAGACTTAACTTTTACGAAGGAATAAGTGACAATGATGCATCATCGGTACAGATAACGGAAGGAATATATTACTTTACAAGGAACTGTATTCTGAAAAAGATTTTGAACTGTATTCTGAAAAAGATTTTGGAGGTGATGTATTTATTCTTGAGGAAAAATGGACCCAACTTGGTTTCAACAGGCTTTAACGACAGACTCTGGCATCATCTGTTAAGATATATCAAAGTGTAGTGCCTTCGGGACCAACAGTGGCAACATTTTATCAAGATAGCGATTATAGCGGCAATTCTTAAAATATAGAAGAAGGAGAATATGTTGATATTTCTTCAAGAAGGCTTAACCTTGAAACGAGGTAAGTTCAGTAAAGGTAGAAGAAGGTTTTTCTATAGAATTATATCCAGATTTAAATTATGGAGGTACTCCTGTGATATTATCATCAGACTCTGAAAACCTTACATCACTTGGCATTGATAACGACACAGAATCAATTAAAATCATTGTATTTGAGCCAGAATTAAATGTTGTTGCCACCCTTTTCCAAAATGTCAATTATACAGGTACTTCATGGGCTATGGAGGCAGGGAATATACCGACTTAACTTTACAAGGAATAAGTGACAATGATGCATCATCGGTACAGATAACGGAAGGCTATATTATTGAACTCTATTCTGAAAAAGATTTTGGAGGTGATGTATTTATTCTTGAGGAAAATGGACCCAACTTGGTTTCAACAGGCTTTAACGACCAGGCATCATCTGCTAAGATATATCAAAGTGTAGTGCCTTCAGGACCAACAGTGGCAACACTTTTTCAAAATACAAATTATGGCGGTTCTGCATGGCAACTTTCTGCTGGTAATTATGAAGACATTTCATTGCAAGGAATTAACGATAACGATGCCTCATCGGTACAAATCGAAGTAGGCTATATAATTGAATTATATTCCGAAAAGAATTTCGAAGGTGATGTATTCATTATGGAGGCAAACAATACTAATCTAGTCGCCGCTGGTTTTGACGATCGTACATCGTCTGTTAAAATATATGAATCAATAGTAACAACTGATCCTGTAATTGCAACCTTGTTCCAGAATATCAACTATACCGGAACTTCATGGGAAATGAGAGCTGGTGAATATCGTGATATTACTATTCAAGGAATTAATGATAACGATGCTTCATCTATACAAATCACAGAAGGTTATACCATTGAGCTATATTCTGAGAAAGACTTTGGAGGCGATGTATTCGTTTTAGAGGAAAACGCAACTAACCTTGTTTCTTCCGGATTTAACGACCAGACATCATCCATTAGAATATACCCAAGTGTTACAAGTTCAGGACCAATGGTGGCCACACTTTTTCAAAATACAAATTACGGTGGTTCAGCATGGAAAATTGCTGTAGGAGAATTTCCAGATATTACACAACTAGGCATTATCGATAATGATGCCTCATCAGTTCAAATTGAAATAGGCTACACTATTGAATTGTATTCCGAAAAGAATTTTGAAGGGGATTTATTCATATTGGAGGCAAACAATTCAAATTTGGTTACCGCAAGTTTTGACGATCAAACATCATCAGTAAAAGTATATCGATCTATGATAGCAACTGGACCAAAAGTTGCAACCTTATTTCAGAATATCAATTACAGCGGAACAGCATGGGAAATGGAAGCTGGCGAATATCGCGACATAACCCTGCAAGGAATTAACGATAATGATGCATCATCGGTACAGATAACGGAAGGCTATATTATTGAACTGTATTCTGAAAAAGATTTTGAAGGTAACGTATTCGTCTTAGAGGAAAACTCACCAGATTTAGTATCCGAAGAGTTCAATGACCAAACCTCATCTATTAAAATATATGAAAGTTCAGCACCTACGGGACCAACCATAGCAACATTATTTCAAAATACAGGTTATAATGGATCATCTTGGCAACTTGGCGCAGGAGATTATCCAGACCTAACCTTTTACGGAATAAACGATAATGATGCTTCATCTGTACAGGTTGCGGAAGGTTATATCATTGAACTTTATTCTGAAAAAGATTTTGGAGGTGATGTATTTATACTAAATGAAAGTAATACAAATTTGGTTACTTCAGGTTTTGACGATCTTACATCTTCAGTAAAAATATACGAGCATATAGCAATTGCTGGTCCAACTATTGCAACATTATTTCAAGATATCAACTATGGGGGTAGTTCTTGGCAAATGGAAGCAGGAGATTATCCCGACTTAGAATTACTGGGTATTAATGAGAATGATGCCTCATCGGTGCAACTAGAGAATGGTTATATCATTGAACTTTATTCTGAAAAAGATTTTGGAGGTGATAAATTTACACTTGAAGAAAATGGACCTAATTTGGTTTCTACGGGCTTTAATGACCAAGCATCATCTGTAAGAATATTTGAAAGCTCGACAACTGTAGAGCCAACTATAGCTACATTATTTCGAAATCAAGATTATATGGGTTCTTCATGGTCTTTTGGCATAGGCAATTATGCTAATATTTCACTTGAAGGTATTCTTCCCAATGATATCGGTTCTGTTCAAATTGAAGAAGGTTACACCGTTGAACTATATCCAGAATTAGACTTTGGTGGTACTCCGTTTATTTTATCATCCAATACCATTGACCTTTTATCATACGCAAATTATGATGATACAGAGTCTGTGAAAATATTTGCCAATAATTCTAATATATGTGATTGTCAATGCGCATCTGGAGAATTAAGTTTATTAATAAACGGCAGTTTTGAAGAAACTAGCAATCCAGCATATGCCAGTGCTTATGATTTAATTGAAGATTTAGGGACTGTTAATAATGGCGTTAAATTTCTTGACACACACACAGATAATGACTTTCCTGGATGGTTTACTACAGGTGGTATAATACTGCAACAAGGGGGAATCTCTCAAGGAGGCAGTTTAGAATTAGGTCAAAGTGGTTTTTTAGGTCGTATAGCCCCAGATGGAGATGTATTCGTAGAAATGGATGCCAATCATCATAATCAAATAGTTTCGGTAACACCGGGTCAATTACTAGATTGGGAGCTTTCTCATCAAGGTCGAGAAGGTACTGATATCATTAGTATTTCAGCAGGACCTATTGGAAATCAAACAGTTATTGCAACGGTATCGTCATCTCAATCATGGGTTGTACATTCCGGACAATTTCAAGTACCTAACGGAGTTAATGAAATTCAATTTACAATTACTCCTGTACAAGCATCAGACGGAGACATTGATTCTTCAAACCTGTTAGATTTTGTAAAGCTATGCCCTAACAATGGTACTACAAGCAAAAGCACTGCTTTAAAAGCAAAAATAATTCAGGATTCTCAACTCTCATTATACCCAAATCCGGTAAATGATTTATTTACGCTTCATTCAGACGATATAAATACGGTTAGTCAGAAGGTTTTTATCTATTCCGCAAATGGATTGTTAGTAAAAAAATTGGAGGTTGATTTTGAAAATACTAATGATGTAGAAATTTACATTGATGATTTATCTAGTGGAATTTATACCATTATGACGGTAGACGACTATGGTAAAACAACTACGATTAAAATGTTTAAAAATTGATATTAAAAAAATCAATCCTAAAATTCATTATTGAAAATTAAGAACTAGTAAAAGCTGTATAATAGTTTACCTAACTATTATATAGCTAACAAAAAATAAAGTGATATATGGAACAATGGAACATTAGAAGTTTATTCTTAAAATATAATAAATATTGGTCTTTTTTTACTATTGGCGTATTATTCTCTGTTTTAACAGTCTTCATGTTCATAAGGTATTGGGCACAAACAGAATACGAAATACAAGGTAAAATACTTATTAAAAATACTGAGTCTAGACAGGGAATTATTGAAAACAATAATTTTGGTAAGTTTGGACTAATAAAAACTGCCAATAGCCTTGAAGACGAAATTGGTATTCTGACCTCTACCGTAGTCATGGAAGAGGTTGTAACAAAAAACACATTTAATATAACGTATTTTAAAAAAGGTAATATACGAGATATAGAGATTTACGGTAAGGATGTCCCAGTTCGTATTTTAGTAGATGAAACGACCGATAGTTTAGCATATGGCCTGCAAATTTCTCTGAATATCATAGATTCGGAAACCTTTGAATTAAGTACAAAATACAAAAATAATGAGTTGTATTCCAAACATGATTTTGGAGAGTTAATAACATTACCTTACGGCACATTCACTATTGTATTAAAACCTAAATTCATCGATATTACGAATTTAGAACCACTCTATTTCGTGGTTGGAAAAAAGAAAGATTTCATTACTAATTTTCTCCAAAATTTAAGTGTACATCCAGACAATGAAACTGGTAGTCTTTTAAATGTAAATTTCATTGCTGGTCATCAGAAAAAAGGAGAAGACATTCTTTTAGAACTAATCGAAACTTACATAGATAAAACAATTAAGTATGAAAATGAATTAGCCGAGAACACTATAAAGATGATAGATGAGAGGTTAAAACTCTTATCTGGAGAAATTGAAGATGTAGAAACTTCAGTCGCAGATTTTAAATCTGAAAATGTCGTAACCGATGTAGCAAGAAATGCCGATAGTTACGTTCAACAATCCAACGAATACAAAAAACAAGTGGCAGAATATCAAACCCAAATTAATGTATTGGAAAATATTGAAATGTCATTACTGGGAAGAACAACAGAATCTACTATCGGCGGGTCATTTTCTATAAACAATAGCAGCCTGACCAGCTTAATTAACATCTACAACGCTACCTTATTGGAACGCAATCAATTATCACAATCGGCCGTAACCTCCAATCCTGTTCTAGTGAATCTAAATGATAAACTGAACAACTTACGAGAATCTATTTTACAGAATATTAGAAGTGTCAAAAATGGTTATTCAATAGCACGACAAAATCTATTAAGTAACGCAAGTCGATATGATGCGCAAATTGCGAGAGTTCCAGGAATGGAAAAGAAATTATTAGAAATAAGCCGAGATAAAAGTACTAAAGAAGGCTTATACCTATTTTTATTACAAAAACGGGAAGAAGAAGTACTATCACTTGCTACACCAGTTTCATCTACAAGAATTGTCAGCTATCCTCAAGCCGGAAAATTTCCAATAAGTCCCAACAAGAAAATTCTATATCTCACCGGACTATTATTTGGTTTCTTAGTACCCTTTTCAATGATTTTTATCAAAGATGCTTGGGACAACAAAGTTACTTCAGTTGAGGATCTCACAACAGATTTATCAGTACCTTTTCTTGGAGAAATTTCTAGAAGTAAGAAAAAAGGAATTCTAATACATAATAGTGGTAGAGCTACATCGCCCACTGCTGAACTCTTTCAACTATTACACTTTAATCTAGATTATCTTAAAAAAACAGAAAAAAATCAGACGCTATTAGTTACTTCTACCTCAAAAGGCGAAGGAAAAACTTTTATATCTTCCAACTTAGCGGTTACTTTAGAATCCATAGGAGAAAAAGTGATACTACTAGCATTTGATTTACGAGAACCTCAATTAATGGCTGATTTCAACTTAGACAACTCTCCTGGTATTTCTGACTTTATAATAAAAAAAGGAATAGAAATTAATGAAATTATTCAAAAACATCCTACGCTAGAAAATTTATCGCTAATTGGTTCAGGAGTGGTATCCTCAAATATTGGACGCCTAATGCTGAGCAAACGAATAGACATATTATTTAAAACCCTAAAAGAAGACTACGACCGTATTATTATAGACACACCGCCAATTGGTTTAGTATCTGATGCCTTTGCCTTAAATAAATATATTGATAGTACCATATATGTTGTTAGAAAAGATGTAACCAATAAAGAACATTTAAAAACTATAGAAACAATTTATAAAAATGAGAAATTAAAAAACACTATGATATTGCTTAATGACACTAAGGAAGGACAATCTTATGGTTATGACCACCATTAATAAATGAGAGTTAAATAATCTAATTTTATAACATGTACTATATAAATTATAATTCTCAGCAGTCTATTTCTAAAGCTATTTTAGGTATAGAAAAACAAATCTAAATGTCATTAAAAATAAGACTCCTAAAAAACGGTATTGCGTCTGTTCTTCAAAAAGGTATACGTATTCTAGATCAATTACTGTTAGTACCTTTTTTTATTACCTCTTGGGGTTCTGCATATTATGGAGAATGGTTGACACTTACCATAATACCAAGTGTTATAGCCTTCTCTGATCTGGGGTTTGGTACTGCAGCCGCCAATAGTTTTGTACTTAGCTATGCAGCGGGTGATAAGCAAAAAGCTGCCGATATTAGTAAAACAGGAATGTATGTTATTACGGGAATGATTATAGCCGCAATGGTATTGAGTTTTGTAGGTATTTCAATTTTAGACCATTTCCATATTTTTGAAAAGTCATTAATACAAAGTCAAGATGCCAAAATAGCAGTATCAATTCTTATATTCGTAAGATTATTAAATTTTTACGATCAACTAATTGAATCGTATTTCAGATCTGCCCAAAAAGCGGCATTGAACATAAATTTTTTGACGATAAAATCAACTTTAAATTTATTGGCAGGTTTATGTATTTTGCTTTTAGGATATGGAGTAGTAGAATTTGCACTTTCACAGCTTATGGTTACTATTCTCTTTAATATTTTTTATTGGATAAAAGGAACACAAATTTTAGGTTTGTTTAAAACATTTCAAGGAAAAAAAGATTCATATATTTTAAGGGATATTACTAAAAAAGGTCTTGGCTACCTAATGTCACCTGTGTGGCAGGTTATTTACTTTCAAGGAACGACTTTTGTTGTCCGCATCGTTTTAGGACCAGAAGCCGTTGCCGCATTTAATACTGTTAGAACCTTGAGTCGATCCCTCAACCAATTATTGTTTATGGTAAAAACAGCTGTTTTTCCAGAACTACAATTTGAAATTGGAAAAGGTAATTGGAAAACAGCACAAAGGGTATTTCGAGTTTCAATACTTGGTATTTTATCCCTTTCTATTTTGGGCTTTATTTTGTTAGCATTATTTGGATTATGGTTCTATAATATATGGACACAAAATGAATTGGAAATACCAAAAACTATGTGGTACATCTTTACAGCTGGCATGGTTTTCAATGCACTTTGGTGGACCGCAGAAATGGTTTTTGGTGTTGTGAACAAGCCATATAAAATGGCATTATACGGAGTAATTGTTGCAATAATATCTGTTTTGCTATCATATGTTTTATCGAAACAATATGGTTTAGTTGGTGCTGCAATAGGCAGTATTTCCCTAGATTTTATTTTAGTGTTATTAGTAATTCCTTATGCATGTAGATTAATGCAAATGTCAGTAAAAGATTTGTTTTTAAAAGGTTTGCAAGAATTACAAGAACTTCTATCTCAGATAAACTATAAATTTCAAGAATTCAAAAACTAAAATGAAGATTTTATCTATTGGTTGGTTCAGAAGTTTAAGTAGTACATCATTACATAGACATTGGGCATTACAAAATAATTCAGATACTATAGATAAAATTGAAACTGGATTGCCAAAGATCAATTTGTGGCATAGAATAGCTTATCATTTATTTCAAAAAGGTATTCCGATAAAGCTTCCCGATAATACCAATGCAAATAAAAAAATCAAAGAATTAGTATCTCAAAATGCATACGATATAGTTTGGATAGATAAGGGGGTAACAATTAACAAATCTACCTTAACCTTTATAAAATGTAAATCTCCAAAAACCAGGGTTATAAGTTACTCACCGGATAATATGGTCTTGCGCCATAATCAAAGTCTAAACTATCTTCAATGTATTCCACATTACGATTATATTTTTACTAATAAATCATACATTTTAAATGAGATGAAAAATCTCGGAGCAAAAAACATAAAGTTTATAGATAATATGTATGAAGATTCTTTTCACTACCCTAGAAAATTAGCTGATATCGATATAAAAAGGTTAGGTGGAGAAGTAGGATTTGTAGGGTCATGGGAAAAAGAACGATGTGAAAGTATTCTGTTTCTTGTTAAAAATAATATCCCAGTTAAAGTATTTGGAGACGGCAAATGGAATGATTATAAAGGTACTTCACCATATTTAACAATATTACCGGCCATTTTTTCAGAAGATTATTCAAAAGCTTTACAAGCCTTTAAAATATCACTATGCTTTTTACGTAAAAAAAACTTTGACCAACAAACTACTAGAACAATGGAAATTCCTGCTTGTGGCGGTTTTATGTTAGCAGAACGCACAAATGAGCATTTGAATCTTTTTGAAGAAGGGAAGGAAGCTGTCTATTTTTCATCTAACAAAGAACTCTTAAAGCACTGTAAATATTATTTAATTAATGAAGATGAACGAAAAAAAATTACCGAGGCAGGTTTGAAAAGATGTCAAACATCTGGCTACTCCAATAATAAAAGCATTAAAAAAATGCTTGACATCATTAAAGTAAATGAATAAAACATCAATTCATGTTTTAACCAATTTTAAAATTGGCCTAAGGTGGTTTTTAATAATCGGTATTCTGATAGAATTATTAATTTTTCCGTCCTTGGCAAACCTTTATGGTTGTATTATGGCCGTAATTAGTTTCAGCATTTTTTCCCATTTTTTGCAAGAAAAGTATATTCGTTTTTTCCCATTTGCCTTTTTAATGTATTTGTCAATGTTTATGTACAGGTATTTACCATTGATAGGAACATTAATAGAAGGTAAGCCAATATCTTATGGATTTGAGCGCCCTTTCGAAACTTTTTTATATGAAATAATTTTATTTTTAATTTCATCCTCGGCATTCTATTTGACATGCCAGAATTCATCTAAAAAACTTAAAAATAATGTTATACAGGAAACCCTTTATAAACTACGTTTTTTCGAAATCACACCTGCAATAATTTGGGGACTTGGGATTATTGGTTTAATGATAAGAATTTACAACTTTAGCGCAGGCGGTGTGGAGTACGGAAATGTAACCGGTAAGTTTTTAGAAGGACTAGACTATTTAATGTATGCCCCATTATGTTTATTTTTCCCTTCTCTATTACATATAAAGTTTACTCATCTAAAAAGTATTCTAATATACACTGGTATTATTTTCATAATAAACATTGCGTCTAACAGTAGAGAAAGTATTATTAGTCCTATCGCAATAATGGCTATTCTTACTTTTTTATACGTAGTCTTAAATGACATTAAAATTTACAACTATTTATCTCCCTTTAAAACAATTTGCTTTGGTATTACCTTATGGTTCATAATTGGCCTTCTATCTAATGTTTCTTTAGCCATGCTGCATACAAGAAAAGTGAGAGCCAAGGTAGATAAGTTAGAGCTATTTGAACAAACTGTAAACACATTGCAGAACGAATCATTAATGAATCGAATAAAATCGGCCAAATTCAAAAAAAAAGATAAAAATTCCACTAAATATAATGAAGGCTGGACAGAAGATTACCTTGATAATTTCATGATGGCTAGATATGCCAATTTAAGAATTACAGATGAGACCTTATATTATGCCGAAAAAAAAGGTTATTCGAATCCATTAATGCGAGAGTTATTTAAAACTAATCTTTTATCATTATTTCCAACTCCGGTTTTACGTTTTTTAAACATTCATATCGATAAAAGCAAAATGGAGTTCTCGCGAGGAGATTTTTTATATGGTTCTGGTTTCGGCGGCTATCGAATAACAAGTCATATAGGAGATGGTTTAGCTACCTTCGGATTCTGGTATTTCCCAATACAATTTATTGTATTCTTCATTATTTTCAAACTACTTAATTCCTTTGTCTTTTTCGACGAAAAAGGTTTACAATATGCTCCTTTTGCACTTATGAATGTATTTATATTTTTAGGTATGTTTAGAAATGCAAATGGTATAACAAGAGATTTCAGTTATATCATAAGAGGCTATTTGGAAGGCATATTTACATATCTCATAATTTTTCACATAGTAAGATTGGCTATAAATTTAATTTCTGCCAATAGTTCAAATAGAAGAGAATTAGGCTGTAAAAAGAACTAAATTAATTAAGGTTACTTACTATTTAAAAATTCAAATTGAAGTTGAAAATTATACTCTTAATTCATCACGAGAACACCTTAGGTTATAGTATGAAAAGGTATGAAAATTTTATACGTGAAGGGATGTGTAAAAAGGGGCATAATATTGAAGTCTGGGGTCCAAAACTTTATCTATCAAAATATAAATTTCCTGAGGGTATTAATAAGTGGTTAAGATATATAGATCAATACATAATATTTCCAATATACTTCAAAAAGAAAAGTAAAGTCTTGGATAAAAATGTATTATTTGTTTTAATTGACCAAGCATTAAGTATGTGGATGCCACTGATTCGAAAAAAAAAACATATTGTACATTGCCATGATTTTATCGCATTAAAATCCGCATTGGGCACTATAAAGGAAAACCCAACAAGTACTTCGGGAAAAATATACCAAAAACTAATTCTTAGAGGTCTATCTATGGCTGATAATTTTGTATGTATCTCCAATAACACCAAAAAGGATTTATTATTTTTTTTAAAGAAAAAACCTATACGTGTTGAACAAGTATACAATGCATTAGATTCAATATTTGTACCCGGTAATATGGAAAATGCGAGAGTCGTTGTAGGAAAGCATCTGAGATTAGATTTAAAGCATGGTTATGTATTACATGTTGGGGGTAATACTTTTTACAAAAACAGAATTGGGGTTATTACACTATACAACGCCTGGAGAGACATTTCTGAAAAAGTTTTACCGTTAATAATGATTGGTTATAAACCATCAACTAATATAAGAGCTTATTATGAACGGTCCCCCTACAAAGAAGATATCTATTTTATAGAAGACGCCAATGATAATCTTTTATCTTATGCGTATCAAGGAGCGAGTGTATTTGTCTTTCCATCATTAGAAGAAGGCTTTGGCTTTCCTATTATTGAAGCTATGGCAGCCGGCTGCCCTGTCATTACAACAAATAAAGCTCCAATGAATGAAGTTGGAGGTAGTGCCGCAATATATTTAAAACGTAGTCCAAATCATAAAAAATTACTTTTTTGGGCACTTCAATCCGCTAAGGTTCTTGAAGACACACTTCAATTGAACGATGAAGAGCGAAGTAATTTAATTCATAAAGGGCTAGATAACATCAGTAAGTTTGACCAGAGCATTATACTAAATCATCTTGAAGAGATTTATATAGATGTTTTGGGCAATAAGGTTGCTTGACCTTCAATTAATGAATAATAGAATAGAAGCAATTAAGCATAATTAGAAATATTATCTAACGTTCAATTAGAATACACTCTAAGGTTTCTAAAACCTATAATTTTTAATTTTTATTTCAACATTATTACCATGTAAACTTCCCCCGTGTTCTCCCATTATTTTTAAATGACAAATGCGAGCCTTTTGAGACCGCATATAACTCATTTAAAAACATTTTGATCTGTAAGATTGCCTTAAAATCAACTTGAGCATATTGTTATAACATAAATAGCACATTCTCTCCATACCAAAAATACTTGAAATATGGCCTGATGGATAATGAAAGCTAAAAATAGTTTTAACTCAGACTTATAAGATTTGGTTAATTAAATAACGCTTAAAAACGAACACGAAATGGAACTAAAAAACACTAAACGTATTTTATTCATTGGGTATAATTTTTCACCCGAATTGACCGGAATAGGCAAATATTCTGGAGAAATGATGCATTGGTTGGCTCAAGAAGGACACCATTGTTGTGTATTTACCGCATATCCATATTATCCTTATTGGAAAGTTCAGGAACCTTATCGAAAAAATAGATTTTGGTATAAGAAAGAAACCAAACATTACGAATCAGGTGGTAGGTTAAATATTATTAGATGTCCTATGTACGTACCTAATAAACCAAATGGCTTAAAACGTATGCTTTTAGACACCTCTTTTTCAATATCGGCACTTTTGGGTAGTACCCCTATTCTATTTCAAAAGAAATTCGATTGGGTTATTACGGTCGCACCTTCTTTTCAACTAGGATTAATTGGTGTATTTCAAAAAAAGATTCGAGGTGCCAAACATTTATATCACATTCAGGATATGCAAATTGAAGCTGCTCAAGACTTGGGAATAATTAAGTCTAATAATTTATTGAAAATGTTATATAAAGTAGAACATTATATATTTCAAAATACAGACGTTATAAGTAGTATTTCTGAAGGAATGATTGATCGAATAGGTAAAAAAGCCCATAAGCCTATAAGTCTCTTTCCTAATTGGACAGAAACAAATAACTTTTTTCCAATAAAGGAAAAGGGTCTATTAAAAGAGAAGTTCGGTTTTAAATTGAGTGATTACGTAGTGTTATATTCTGGTGCAATCGGCGAAAAACAAGGACTAGAAGCTATACTAGAAACTGCAAAAGCACTAAACGCTCATCGCAATCTTCAATTTATAATTTGCGGTACAGGACCTTACAAAGAAATTCTAAAAAACAAAGCCGAACTTATGGAATTAGATAATGTAAGTTTTATGCCATTACAGCCTAAAGAAGAATTTAATACCTTTTTAAACATGGCAGATATGCATTTAATTATTCAAAAAGAAAAAGCTAGTGATTTGGTCATGCCATCCAAACTTACTACTATTTTGGCCGTAGGAGGCTTAGCACTAATTACCGCAAATGCCAAATCTACATTACACAAAGTGGTCTGTAAATATCGTATGGGGCTTTTAGTATCTGCGGAAAATCAAGAAGCTTTAAACACCGGTATTTTAGAGGCATATCTTAATACAAACAACCATAATATAAAACAAGCTGCAAGAACCTATGCCGAAGAACATTTGGCTATTGACAACATTATGCACTCCTTTAACAATCGACTTTTACACGAATAAAATAGTGACATTAAACCCATTAATAAATGAAATACCTAGGCTTTAGAAATAATATCCAGTTAAATTATAGTTGATTAGAATTTAAATATTAACTAAAACGTTTATGCAAATTACACCCCCTAAAAATGTATTAACAGCACGTGGCAGTTTTTCAAAATTGATATTTTTATTGAAGACAAAAATTCTACGTCCCAAGCTAGATCGATTACATAGGAAAACAGATGATGCGCTGAAGAATCAAAATATTTCAAGTATCAATATTAAAAAGCGTAATGCAATTTTTCAACATGCAAAAGAACATTCTGATTTCTACAAAAAGAAATATGCAAAATTAAAAATCAATATAACAGGTAATCTAACACCTGAAGAATTTTTAAAAATACCACCCTTAACCAGAGAAGAAATACGTAATAATTTTCATTCTATAAAGGTAAATAATGTATCACCATCTTATTGTGATAAGGTTAGCACATCTGGCAGTACCAGCCTTCCTGTTTCGGTAATTCATGACAATAGACATCCAGAAACACCAATTAGATGGCGTATTTTAAGTTGGTGGGGCATTAACCCATGGGAAAACCAAGCATTTATTTATCGTTTTAAAAAGTCATTTTTTAAACAAACACTTAACACAATTCTATGGTGGCCTACTAAAAGAATTTTCTTGGCGGCAGCTAATCCCCAGAAAAAACAGCTAGAAAAATATGTTAGGGATTTTAATAGAATTAAGCCTACTTTATTACAAGGATATGTAGATGTTGTTTTCGAATTTGCCTTGTATTTATTAGATAACAATATAAAAATACATGCTCCCAAAATGGTATGGGTAACATCTGCACCATTATTTGAAGAACAAAGAACACTAATGGAAAAAGCCTTTGGTGCACCTGTATGCGATCAATATGGAAATACCGAAATAATGTTGATTGCCGCAGAATGCCCAAATAAAGAAGGACTACACATTATGCAAGACACTGTTCATGTTGAATTTGTAGATGAATTTAATCAGCCAGTACCACCGAATACAACAGGTAAAATTTTGTTGACAGATTTAACGAACTATGCTTTTCCATTAATACGTTATGAAATTGGTGATGAAGGTCAATACAAAGAATTGAATTGTACTTGTGGCAACCCTTTACCTTTAATGAATAATGTACATGGGCGACAGTCGACTCATATTATCACACCTTCTGGACTTCATATTAAAGGAGAGCATATAATAGCTATGTTCAATAAACATATGGGTATGTTTAAAGAACTCCAATTAATTCAACAAGCTGACTTCTCCGTATCAATATATTTTGTGCCTAGAAGAAAAGATGGTTGTAAAATTAGCGCAGAAAAAATGGTGGATTTATTAAAAAAACGATCTCGTTCTGAAATTAAAATTCAATATACAAAAACCGATAAAATACGTCAAGTAGGGAACAAAATCCCATTAATTATTAGTAATGTAACATCTAATATTTAAAAAAATTACGATGAAAATCAACTATTTCTTTAGAAACCCAAAGGTAGGTCATTCCATACATCGAGTATTCAGAACATTAATCAAAGAGTTGGATACCACATTAGAAATAACCATTTATGAAGTTTCTTGCGTAGGCTCTATGCCAATAGACGTTCTCAAAAACAATATTTTTACTTATAAAAAAAAGAATAAACACGCCATACATCATATTACAGGACATATTCATGATGTATTACTAGCTTTAATTGGCGTTAAAACCGTATTAACTATACATGATCTTGTATTCTTAGACAATGTAAAAAACCCCTTTAAACGTTGCTACAAATGGTTGTTTTGGTTGTATTTACCATTAAAAATTGCCGATAAAGTAGTATGCATTTCTGAACAAACCAAACGAAATATCCTCAGTAAAATTAAAACCGACAAACTAGAAGTTATACACAACGCCGTTGACCCGATATTTAAATTTTCCAAGAAGTCGTTCAATCAAGAAAGACCGGTTATTCTACATATAGGCACAGGTTGGAATAAAAATTTAGACAAAACGATAAAAGCGCTAGAAGAAATACCCTGTCATCTTCGCATTATAGGTACTTTAAACGAGTTACAACTACAGCTTTTAAAAATGTATAACATAGATTATTCCAACAGGTTTAATCTTACGGACGAAGAAATAAGATTAGAGTATATTAATAGTGATATAATTAATTTTCCTTCATTATATGAAGGGTTTGGAATGCCCGTAATTGAAGGTCAACAAACCGGTCGAATAGTTATTACTTCAAAAATAGAGCCCATTATTGAAGTTGCTGGAAATGGAGCTGTATTTGTTGATCCAACTAGTGAAAAGTCAATTTCAAGAGCATATAAAAAGGTAATTACCGATAATGTGTATCGCTTGGATATTATTGAAAAAGGATTAGTGAACGCAAAAAGATTTTCTGTTAAGAACATAGCCAAACAATATGTTGAACTATATCAAAATTTAGCCAAAACATGAACATTCTACGTATTATTCCAAGTATGGATCCTAAACAGGGAGGACCTTGCCAAGGAATCAGAAACGCAATTCCCGAGCTACAAAAATCAAATGTTCATAACGAAGTAGTTTGTTTGGACAGCCCAAACGCAGATTATCTAGGTCAAGATATCTTTCCTATTCATACATTAGGTGAAGCTAAAACGCCTTGGAAATACAATAAAAAACTAATTCCATGGCTACTTGACAACTATAATAAATTTGATATTGTCATAATACATGGGCTATGGCTTTTTTCTAGTTACGCAGGTATCAAATCTATTTTAACACATAGAAAAAATCATAAAACATCACCAAAAGTATATGTTATGCCACATGGCATGTTAGACCCATATTTCCAAAAAGCAACAACACGCAAACTAAAAGCACTGCGGAATGATATTTACTGGAAATTAATTGAGAAAAAAGTAGTGAACAATGCAAATGGAATTTTATTTACCTGTGAAGAAGAGTTGCTATTGGCAAGGACTACCTTCCCCAACTACAATCCTAAAACAGAAATAAATGTTGGCTATGGTATTCAACCACCCCCAAAAAAGCATTCTTCAATGCGAAATGCTTTTTCAAAACAAGTACCCCAATGGAACGGGAAACCTCATATTATCTTTCTAAGTAGGGTACATCCTAAAAAAGGAGTTGATCTTTTGATCATGGCTTATTTAAAACTAGAAAAAGAAATACAAAACTTGCCCCAATTAATAATCGCCGGACCAGGTTTGGAAGAGTCTTATGGAATAGCGATGCAACAACTAGCCTCAACATCAAATAACATCATATTTCCGGGTATGTTAAAAGGGCTTTCTAAATGGGGGGCATTTTACGAAAGTGATGTCTTTATTCTTCCAAGCCATCAAGAAAATTTTGGTATCGCTGTTGTTGAAGCTTTGGCTTGTAGAAAACCTGTGCTTATAAGTAACAAGGTTAATATTTGGCGTGAAATAGAACAAGGTAATGCCGGTATTATTGAACAAGATACCATGATAGGCACGGAAGCTTTACTAAGAAAATGGTATGATTTCGATTTTCAAGTAAAAGAAAATTTTGCCCAATCTGCTATAAATGTTTACAAAGAATATTTCTCTATAGAAATGACTGCGAATACTTTTCTAAATGGTTTGCTAAAAAATTAACGACTATGAAAAAAATATCCATTATAACTATCTCCTATAATGAAGTGAAAACAATTGAAAAGACGATTCTTAGCTGTATAAATCAAACATATTTAAACCAAGAATATATTATAATAGATGGAGCTTCTAATGATGGAACTACAGATATAATAAATAAATACAATGAAAAGATAGATGTTTTTATTTCTGAACCTGATAAAGGATTGTACGATGCAATGAATAAAGGTTTAAGCCTATCTACGGGAGATTATGTGATCTTTATAAACAGTGGAGACTCTTTATTCAACAAGCACACACTATCTTCTATATTTGAAGATGTTAAAACCAAAGAGTCTGACTTCATTTATGGCAATGCCGTTGTAAAACAACATAATTCAAATGACCTAAACTACAAGAAAGCTAGAAACCACAAGTATTCATGGTATGGTATGTTTACAAATCATCAAGCCATGATATACTCACTCAAAATTATAAAAGAAAATAATTTATCTTTTGATCAACATAACTATCCTATTTCTGCTGATTATAAATTCACAATTGAATTTTTGAGCAAGGCATCAAATATTCAATACATCGATAATTGGATTTGCCTGTTCAACTTAGATGGAGTTTCCAGTGTAAATAAAAAACAGGGTCTAGCAGAAGCAAATAAGATTCGTAAAGAAATTTTAAATTATAGTTCAGTTAAGATTTGGATGATAGAAAAGTTAATTACTTCTTCTCATTTTATAGCCGAAAACTTAAAACCAGTTTATAATCTAATGAGATTTCAATCTTTAAAAGTTCAATAACAATCTAAAAGTATATTTAATGAATAGAATTGACATGTCTAAATATCATGATCCTTTTACATTAAAAAGTAGGATAAAAAGGGTTATTTGGTCTATTACTTATATTTTATTCTTTCGCTTCTTTTTTTTAAACATGTTTAGAACATGGAGAAACTTTATATTAAGATTGTTTGGTGCCAAAATAGGAAACAATAGTTTAGTATATGCAAGTGTAAAAATTTGGGCACCCTGGAACTTAGAAATGGGCTCGTTTAGTGCAATAGGTCGCAATGTAGATATCTATAACCAGGGCTTGGTCTGCATAGGGTCAAACACTATAATTTCTCAGAAAAGTTATATCTGCGCTAGTTCTCACTACCACACAACACCATCTTTAGAATGGTACGCAGCCCCTATATATATAAAAAATCAAGTTTGGGTCTGCGCAGATGCATTTATAGGCCCAGGGGTTATAATTGAAGATGGAGCCGTTGTTGGAGCAAGGTCGGCTGTGTTTAAGAAAGTAGATTCTTGGACAGTAGTTGGTGGAAATCCTGCAAAATTTATAAAAATCAGAGAAATAAAAAGCTAATGGATACCATTTCTACAATCATTCTAACTTATAATGAAGAAAAGCATATAGAACGCTGTATAAAAAATGCTCAAAAATTTTCTAAAGAAATCTTTTTGGTAGATTCATTTTCTACCGACAATACAATTCACATTGCAGAATCGTTAGGTGCAAAAGTATATCAAAATAAATGGGAAAATAATTATTCCAAACAGCTAAATTGGGGCTTGAACAACTTGCCAATTACTACCGAGTGGGTTTTTCGTCTAGATGCCGATGAATATTTAATGGCAGACTTGATTTCCGAAATCAATCGAAAACTACCACATTTAGAAAAAAATATATCAGGAATAGTATTCGAACGAAAAATGTATTTTCTTAATACATTAATGACCAAGGGTATGTTGCAAATGAATATGTTAAGGTTGTTTAAATATCGTCATGGTTTTTGTGAAGAGCGTTGGATGGATGAGCATATAGTATTGACAAAGGGAAAAAGCATTCATTTTGAAGGATACTTTGTAGACCATAACTTAAACCCCCTTGGTTGGTGGATTCAAAAACATGATGGATATTCTATTAGAGAGGCGATAGATTTATTAAATTTAGAATACAACTTTATAAAACCGAAATCTTCAGAAGCATTGCAATATGAGATGTCAAAAGACGCCTTGTCCAAACGAGACAAGAAAAAAAAATACGCTAATATGCCCCTCTTTTGGCGATCCTATATATATTTTATTTACCGTTATTTTTTAAAACTTGGCTTTACACAAGGTAAAGAAGGATTTTTATGGCATTTTTTACAAGGCTGGTGGTATAGAACCTTAGTAGATGCAAAAATTTATGAAATAAAAAAGCATTGCGGAGGCGATAAAGAAAAAATGAAGTTGTTTATACTTCAAAACTATCAAATAAGGCTTTAAATTTTAAAAAAATTCATCTATTTAATGATTTGTATGAATGGTAAATCAAAAAAAATAGCAATGCTATTTACTTTAGGCTTATTACTAATTCTTGTGTTTTATCCAAATCGAATAAATAGATATATAAATAGACAAATACGCATATACAACACAATGCCTAACAATGAATTAGATGGTGTTCTGTTCCAAAAAGTCAATTTAGACAAAACTATTAAAGGACAATTTACCAGTTTAACTATTGGACCTGACCACAAACTATATGCAAGTGAAATTAATGGAAGGATTTTACGGTTTAACATTCAGCCAACTGGAGAATTACAATTAGAACACACCTTTAAACCATATGGCGACTTATCAAAATTCACAATTGGTTTAGCTTTCGATCCCATATCCAGTCCCGACAGTTTAATTATTTGGACTTCAAATTCAGAAACCGATAGTGATTGGGTAAAGTTCTCAAATTCTTCAATGAATCAAGATAAAATAGATTGGGCTGGTAGTATAACACGTTTACAATTAAGTAGCGAAACAGATGAGGTCCTGAGAAATGAAATAATAATTAAAGGTTTGCCCCGTTTTGGTCCAAATCAAGAAAATTTTGCAAACTCTATTGTTTTTGACGAGAATGGTAAGCTATATTTTAGTCAAGGAGCCAACACAGGTATGGGATGGTGTGATTGTGAGAAAAAGCAAAAACCTTTTCAAGAGGCATCATTATCCGCTACTATATTAATTTTAGACACCAATAAATTACCAAATGAACTACCTCTAGATGTTAAAACAAAAGATGGTGGTGGCAATTATGACCCATATCAAAATAGTTCCCCATTAAAAATCTATGCTACAGGTGTAAGAAATGCATATGATTTAGTTTGGCATAGCAATGGTCAGTTATACACTACCATTAATGGTTCTGGAGGAAATGAAAACACACCAACCTCTAACCCAAAATCTCCCTACTACGTCCCGCCTCTATCATCAATAAACTATAAAGGGCCAAAAAATATTCCAGCGATTATAGGAGCTCAGCCTGATCAAAATGATTTCATGGTTCGTGTAGAGCAAGACGGTTACTATGGACACCCAAACCCTTTAAGAGCAGAATACGTTCTCAATCGAGGTGATATAGATGTTGAAAATTTTAAATATAACGGAATAGAAGCAGATACCAATTTTAGAGGATTTTCTTATGATTTTGGACCACACGTTGCCCCCACTGGAATTATTGAATATAAAAGCAAAACATTCAATGGAAAATTGCAAAATTGTATTCTAGTGACAAGAATGCAATACAATGATATTATTATTCTGAGACCTGGTGGATCAAAAAAGGATATAGTTCAAGATTATCTAGGTTCTGATATGGGTTTGGTTTTAGATGGCGGACCTTTAGATCTTATAGAAGATACTAAAAATGGTAATATTTATGTATCTGGTTTTAATAATTTGACCATTACATTATTTAAACCCATTAGAAAAGAAAACTATAAAATCTTATCATCAACCAATGAAGAATTTAATAAAAGATTAAAAACTGGAAAAACTATCTTCCAACAAAATTGTCAAACATGCCACGGAAAAGAGGGACAAGGAGCCATTGCACCTAATTTAATTAACGATAAAGAAGGAAAGGGAAAAGAAAATATAAAATCTATTATCAAAAATGGATCGGCAAACGGCGCTATGCCTGCTTGGAAAAATAAACTTTCAAATGACGAAATAATAGAAGTTTCCAACTATGTTCTATCATTGAAACAATAAAATAAAATATTTAAATTTTCCTTAAAAATCATAACTCTACAATTCGACTGATAATAGCAAAAAAAATACAAAGTATCAAGATTAATACCATTCAAGAAAACAGAATTTTTCCGATTACCGTAATTTACTATGGTATGTCAGAATTTAAACCTAGTATTTTATTATACCTTATTAATTTTATAAAAACTACGAGAATAGTCTTTATAAAATATAAAAATAATTAGATTCATTTTTAAATCGAGGTACATCTGTTCTATACAGTATTACCTATACTATAGTAAGAATTTAATTAAGAGATATTCTTAATTATACTTACTTTTTACCTCCTGAAACAGACAAATTCTAATCTTACCCAAATCTGTATTTCTACATTCTTAATAGATCCTTTAAATAAAATATTGTTAATTAAGTTTTTTCCAAAAACTACGTAATTCAACTATTAATTACATTTTATTCAAGTTTTGCTAAAAAAAGCTGAATAAAAAATAGATTAAAAAATTATTAAGTGTATTACATCGATTATTTAAATATTTCATCGATTATTTTATTTATTTAAATATTTTTGTAAAAAAATTTTAAGTATTTATTTACAACAAAAAACCAAAATTTCACTTATCCTAAATGAGGTTTTCACAACATTTTAAAAAGCAATAGTCTAATAATCAAGGTCTTGGACAACCAAAACCTTAATTGTATACGTATATCAAAAATATAAACAAAAAACAAATAGAGAACACAGTTAATAATTCAGAATAATTATTTAAATAATTACAACCCCAAAGTAATTGTTTAAGTACCACCGACCCCAAAATTACATCTACAATATGAACCTATTTATGCAACGATTAATTTTCAAGAAGATTAATATACTTTTTTTATTAGCAATATTTTCACTCCACTTTTCTTGTAGTAAGGATACGGATATTCTCTCAGAATATGTCACCAACATTTCTGAAAACAATAATCAATATGCAGTAGATGATGCTTTTATAATTAACGGGTACGACCCTATAGTTTTAGATGTATTAGCTAATGATACATTTGCAACAGGGCAAAATGTAAAAATTATTCAAACATCTAATCCAGAAAACGGAGCTGTAGAGATTAGTGAAAATCAAAAAATTATTTATACTCCTACAGATACTTCTGATAATGAAGATGATTCCAATACAGCAGAAACGCCAAATGAAGATTCTTCTGATTCTTCTGCTAATGAATCAGAAACTTCAACTGAAACGTCCGAAACAACTGAAACTTCAGAGTCATCATCCGACGATTCTGAAACTGAAGAACAAATCAATCAAGAAACTGACACCTTTGATTATGTTATTGAAGTAGAAGAGGAAGATGGTTCTACTACAACTGAAGAAGGCACTGTAACAATAGAACCAGAAGGAAACGAGGAAACTGATAATACTAGTGGTACCGACGAAATAAGTAGTACAAATTTTGTAATCCCAAGCAATTTTGATTGGAATAATATTCCTGCAAATATGAGTAATGCTTCATGGGAGATTTTTGACCGTTTTGAGCTTAGTGGTCAAGAAATAATATTACCGGAAAATATTACCTTAATTTTTAAAGGTGGCACCCTAGTTAATGGAACCATATCCTTCAACAATACAATAATTCAAACTGAAGACAACCAACGTATTTTTGAATCTATTAACTTAGTAGGAACCCTTGGCACAGAATTTATTAAGCCTCAATGGTTTGGTGCTTACATGAACGGTTCGACCGATGACAGGGACTATCTTGTAGAGACCCTTAAGCAAGCAAATAATACAAATGCCAAAATTTTGATTGATGGAAAAATGTTTATTGATGTTTCTGCTACTGGTACAAAGTCAATTTTCTTGAATGATAATGATTGGATAGAGGGTACATCTGAATCAGAATTAATTATCAACAACTTACGTTCACCAGCATTTATAATAGCACTTGCCGATAATGTTACCTTTAAAAATTTAAATATGGTATGGGATCAAACCTATTCCACCTTACCGATTGATTCGCAAACAAATGCCGCCAATCAATTACAGGTAGAAAACTGGTTAATTGCTAATAAAGGAATGTCTTTTTCTGGCGCTGACCCTGCATGGTCGGGAGCAATTTCCTTTTGGGCAGTTTTTAATATTAGAGGCGCCTCAAATATTCTACTAGAAGATGTTTCATTAAAAGTGCCAGATGGTGCAAATGCACAACAATTCTGCCCTTATTTCATGAAGTTAACGACAGAGTTTAACGAAAATACCAGTGTAACGAACGAAAGTACTGACCCTAAAACTCAAACATCAAATGTTACGTTAAGAAGATTGACTTTAGATGGCACAATAATGGGGATACAAGGTAATGTTTCAAACTTTAATGCTGAAACAATACGTTCACATAGGTATACAGACATTCAAAATTCAGCTGGCGGAGATATTGGAGGTAATGGAGGTACCTGGTCGCCACCTCCTCATTTGTTTTATATTAATAGAGACGGTCAGCCAAACGATTCAAACGAAGTATATATGACTGATATTATAGATTATGGAGAATATGTTGGATCCATAAATGTTAGATCGGGTGGTGGGTACTGTAATTCCCTTAAATTGACAGATAACATCACTAACGTAAATGTAGATGGTTACGCTTCTTACAGACGAGACGGATTAGCGGACATGCAAAATATATCTAACGGTACATTTAAAAACCTGTATGCTGAAAGTGAAACAAATATATTCCAAGCCAATCATAAATTTAACACCTTAAGGTTTGTAGGTAATTTAGATAATGTGATATTCGAAAATATGGTACTCAAAGATAATTCATTGACTTCTACGGTATACCCATTAGACAGTGCAGATGGAGTTAACGTCACATTATCTGGAGTAGAGGTTATTACTACCAGCCCCGGTTGTTTTAGATTAAGAGGGACTAACAATACAATAGAAAATTCAAGTCTTAACCTATGTAATTAATAAATAGTGGATTAATGTTTATTCCACAAAGAAAATACTTAAAATTAATACTGTATTTAGATATAACAAGGTTAAGATTTTGCGATATCTCTTAACCGTATATTTTTATAATCGACTGAATTTAGCCTTCACCAGATGCTTAGAAAAAATAAAACCATAATAAATATATCGTCTCCACATTCTTTTAGGTTCTTTTAAAAGACGACCTAACCACTCTAAACCTAAATTTTGCCAAATTTTACTAGGTCTTTCTACTGAACCGGCATAAAAATCAAAAACAGCGCCAATAGAGCAAATGATTTTAGCATCGAGTTCACCTTTATGTGCATAGCTCCATTTTTCTTGTTTTGGAGCTGTCATACCCACAAATAATACATCTGGACTAAAACTGTTCACCTCTTGTATCATTTTAGCATTATCTTCTTCTGTAAAGCTTGGCTTGTAAGGAGGCGAGTAACTACCAAATTTTACATTTGGGTATTCTTTTTTCAACCTGGTCTCTATTTTACCTAATGTTTCGTTAGAAGCACCCAAGTAAAAACAAGAACCGCTTATTGCATTTAAACGTTTTAATTGATATTCATGAAAATCTGCCCCAGCTATTTTTTTTACCCTAACGCCATTCAACCACTTTGATGCAAATACAATACCTACACCATCGGGTAAAATAACATCGCTATTTAAAAGTGCTTCTTTAAAAATTGGATCTTTTTCTGATATACAATATGAGTATTGATTAATAGTATTCACCAACAATTTAGATTTGTTAGGTAAATCATCAAGGGAAGAATTATAAATAGGGTAACCAAGACATAAAACTTCTGAATTAGCATCAATAGTATTCATAAAATAATCTAAAAGCATCGTAATTACATTCCTATTTAAAACAAATACTGTATCAAATAGGAATGTAATTACAGTGGGGGTTAATAAAATTCACGAACAAAGATATCTAATTACACCATATTTACATTATAGTTCCGTTAATATGCAGAAAAGGAAGCTTAAAGATATCTATTGAATAAAAAAACATGCCATCTTTCAATCAAACTGAGAATCACTTTTATTATTTTATTCCACTGCATGATTTTATTCAATGAGATGTTAATTAAAAGCTAATAAGAGAAATAGTTCATTTGTGTATAATGAATTATAATTCAAGTAGAAAAGTCTTAAAATTAATTTTTCAATACAAAATATTAAATTAATTTAACTGGTTTTACTTCTAATAGAACGAGCATAGGATTAAAAATATTATTAGCAATACTAAAATTAGTACCGATTCAAAAATTTATTTTTCTTCAAAATCTTATGCTAATTTTAATTTTAAAATGTTTAAAGTTGGTCTGCATCATTGTATACACAACCTTGCTATTGATGGAAATAATAATTTTTTACAATATTTAACGCACCAAGAATTTTTTAAGTATAACATAATATCTGAAAAAGTTTTGATGGATGTTTAGATTTTCCTTACTAAAAAAACACAATCTTTTATAATTCTCGTCAGTTCTTACCATAATTATTATGCATTAGGGACTTGGAAAAAGGTCTTTCATCGTATAATGGATTATAATCCAAAAAATATAATGTAACATTGACAAGATTTTTTGCTAACGAAAAGCTTTAATTGCCACAGGTCTGAGCTTGATTAATTACAAGCCCTCTAACCCTGCAAGGGTAAATGGGTATATTTGACATGAACAGATGATTTAAAAAAATGAACTACATTTTTAATGGTATGATTATTAATTTTGATGATGAATATATCAAATTATTTAAGAAAGTATTGATAACTATGGTTTGCCAGCCAGAGATTATTGGCAATCAATTATTCTTAACAAACAGGTAAAATATCTTAGATTTTATTATCAGTGAAAATAGATTATAAAATATGAGAATTAATATTGGCTAAATTTTGATAAAACATTAGCCTAAAGCAAGAAAAATAGAAATTTTACTATTTCTTCAAATAACTCAATCTTTTAAAAGTATTTCAAGTGCCCATAAAAATTAACGAGTTTTACAAACGATTAGTAGGCTCAAGTACTAGAACTCAAAATATAGTTAAACATATAGGTTGGTCCACCTTATTTAAAGGCGGCAGTATTTTAGCTAATTTTTTATTAGTACCAATAAGTATTGACTATTTAGGTCAGGAAAATTATGGTGTTTGGCTCACGTTAAGTTCTTTTATTGGTTGGTTTACCGTTCTTGATATAGGTTTGGGTCATGGTTTGCGAAATAGGTTTGCCGAAGCGAAAGCAAATGGAGAAATACACTTAGCAAAAGTATATGTTAGCATTGCATATATTACTATGTCGGTAATTTGTGTAGGTGTTATCATCCTCTTTATATTTGGCAATTTTCTAATTGACTGGTCAACAATATTCAATACCTCAAAAATTTTAGGAAGGGAACTGTCCTTTCTGATGCCCATTTTATTTACATTTTTCACTTTGCAATTGGTGGCTAAATTGATTTTAACCATATATACAGCTGACCAACTTCCTTCCATACAAGGAAAAATAGAATTTTTTATTCAAGCTTTACTATTACTTGGCATTTGGTTATTGACTAAAACCTCTGGTAACTCTTTAATGATATTTGGTGCACTCTATACTGGGTTGCCAATCATCTTATTAATCAGCTTTAATTTTATTGCATTCAATGGCAGATACAAACAGTTTAAACCAGAATTTAAAGATTGGCGTTATGACAAATTAAAGGATATAACTAGTTTAGGTTTTATATTTTTTATAATACAAGTAGCTAACATTGTTTTACTTACTACGGACAACCTCATTATTACCAATATATTTGGACCGGAAGAAGTAGTTCCATACAACATAGCCTTAAAATATTTTTCTATATTGCTTATGATTCATTCTTTAATTACAACACCATATTGGTCTTCCTTTACAGAAGCTTATATCTTAAAAGACTTTGACTGGATAAAAAAATCAGTTAAAAATATACAGAAAATATGGCTTTCACTTACCGTAATTCTAGTATTGATGTTATTTCTGTCTAACTGGTTCTATGTACTATGGATAGGTGATTCTATTAACATTCCGTTATCCTTATCTGCATCTATGGCTCTTTATATAGACATATCAACTTTTCAGTCCATTTATTTTATGCTAATCAATGCAACTGGTAAAATTAGAATGCAATTAATTATTAGTTTAATTACTTTATGTATTAATATCCCACTAAGTATTTTATTTGCAAAAAACCTGGGTTTAGGTTTATCTGGTATAATTTTAGCCACTTGCGTTTCTTCTTTGATGTCCGCTATTATAGGATTTATACAATATCAAAAAATAATCAATGAGAAAGCTAAGGGTGTTTGGTTCAAATAAATGTAATAGAAAGAAAGAATAAATTAATAATTTTACAGCATGATTAAAACCATTATTTCTATTCTGAACAAAATCATTTTACAGTTTAAAAAAAATAATAAAGACAACTACTCAGGAAATTTCTTTTTGGTTAGAATAAAAAAAGAAAAAGGAAATATTATAAACTTGACGAACGGTAACTTTAAAAAAACTTTTATAGAAATTTCGGGTTATGGTAATAGCATTAAATCTACAAACGGTTTAATAGAGCATTCGCAAATAGCAATTAGCGGACAAAATAACACTTTATACATTGCTGAAAATGTTAAACTTAGACAAGCAAATATAATCATAAGAGGTTCTGATTGTAATATTTCAATTGGAAAGTCAACGACTTTTGGAGGTATTAGAATTGTAAATGTCGGCAAAGAAAACAATGTAGAAATAGGAAAAGATTGTCTTTTTTCTGACCATATTGAAATATGGGCTAGTGATACACACAGTATTTTTAATTCTAAAAACGAAAAAATTAATAAAGAGTTACCTGTTTACATAGGAGATAAAGTGTGGGTAGGCAGTCGGGTAACAATTTTGAAAGGAACGAAAATAAATGATGGGGCCATTGTTGGAATGGGCACTATCGTATCTAAAGATATCCCAAAAAAAACCATATCGGTAGGGGTACCGAATAAGGTTATAAAGGAGAATGTTCATTGGTCATTAGAATACTAAAAATTATACTATGCGAGTTTTACATATTTTCTATGAGTTAAAGTTTTCAGGTGCTGAAATAATGTATGCCAATGCGGCATCACATTTTCAAGAAAAAGGTGTTGATTTTATGGCATTGAGTACTGCCGAGAACATTGGAGAGTTTCTTCCTCAATTTGAAGCTGAATCCATTAAAGTACTTCACAAGCCACTTTCATCAAATGAGTTCAATCCTTTTGTTGTTATACCATATTTTAGATGGATTTACAAAGTGTTGAAGAATAATAATATTGATGTTTTGCACATACATCGCTCTAAACACATTTTCCTTTTTTCGTTGACTACTTATTTAGCAGGAAAGAAAGCGGTTAGCACTGTTCATAATAATTATAAGCATAGAAAATGGACTTGGATCAAAGGTTTTTTAGAACGTTATGTTAGTTCTAAAGTTTTAAACTTGAAAATGCAATCAATTGGTCAAAGTGTTTATGAAAATGAACTTAATTACTATAAAAACGATACCATATTAGTACCTAATTGGTACGATGACGAACGGTTTTATCCTCAAAATTCGGCAAAGGAAAAAGAAGAAATGAGAATAAAATTGAATATCTTAAATTCTTCATTTGTAATCATTTCAACAGGGGGTTGTAGTGATGTCAAAAATCACCATGACATTATTAGAGCATTGTCTATTGTAAATAAGGAAATAGATTGCATATATCTTCATTTGGGCAAAGGAGTTACATCAGATGAAGAAATTGAACTTAGTAAGTCTTTAGGGATTAATTCGCAGATTCTTTTTTTGGGTAATCAAAGTAATGTCAGAGATTACTTAATTGCTTCTGATGTTTATATAATGAGTTCTAGGTTTGAAGGTTTAGCAATTGCCGCCATCGAGGCAATGGCTTGTGCCAAACCTTCCATATTGTATAACGTAAATGGTTTAAAAGATTTGATACACGATGATGACAACGGTTTTTTAATTTCTGAAAATTATAATGAACTGGCAGAAAAAATACTTTATCTTCAAAAAAATGACAAAACTAGCGATGAAATGGCTCAGAATGCTTTAAATTTTGTACGCAAAAATTTCAGCATTCAAAATGGAGTAAATGGAATTATGAAAATTTATAATAGTTGATTTTAAAAGTGTTTATTAAATTTTCTGCTACATAGAAACCTTGCCGATTTACAATTAATCTGAGACATCGATTTTATTTGATTAAATAGTGGCATAGGGTGATTTGTAAATCAAATAGAAAAGTCTTCAAATAAATTCTCAATACTTACATAAATTTAAATTAATTGCTATATTTCAATTATTTAGATTAAAAATATGCTTCAAGAAATATTTTAATTTTTTTATATAATTATATATTATTTGCACCGTTTAATCATTTTTTACTATAAAATTTAATCTCTTTGAACAATATTTTTATCAATAGTCTCTTATAGTAGTATATATGTTGTGGTTATTAATAATGAATAAATGAAAACATGGTAAACCTATTTTCCATAAACAGTAATTTAATATCCTTATTAATAGTATCATTAACTATCTTAGAATTGATTTCTTGTTCGTCAGATCACGATATTCTTAGCGAAACAGTTATCAATTTGCCACCAGAAGAATCCGGTGTTGCACCGATTGTTAGAATTTTTGATTTCAGCATTCAATCTGCCGATAATGAAGGTTTAAAATCAGATATCATAGGTGTAATTGATGAAGAAAAAAAAATTATATATATTCAAATTGATTCAAGCAGTACTTTAATTGAGGAGTTAACGCCTACTGTAGCTATTGATAGAGAATCCACGATTGAGCCCAATACTGACACTCCACAAGATTTTAGTGATGAAGTAACTTACACGGTAACTAATGTAGAAGGAGCAGAAGTGGACTATACCGTAATACCGACAGTTGTAGAACCAATAATCGTAGAAACTCCGTGTACGAGCAATCGTCAAGATTCAGGTCCAATAATTGTCACTGAAAATAACCAGCGAATAGAAAACCTGCATATTAAAACATCAAATCAGCATGGTATAGAAATTAATGGATTTACAGGCGTCGTAATATCAAATTGTATTATTGAATACACTGGTGCGTATATGGGTATTAAATTTGCTAAGGCAGATAATTTAACTATAAAAAACTGTTCCATAAAATATTCAAACGCCCCTACTAGTGGTCCTTTACCTGATGCTACGAGAAATTGTATTGAGGGATTTGATACTGAGAATTTAGTAATTACCCATGTAAAAGTAGAAGATGGCTCTACGGGTATTCGATTAGATCAATGCGATGCATCTGTATTGACCTTTATTGAAGGCCATAATATGAGAGGCCCTTTTCCTAGGGGGCAATTAGTACAATACGATAAATGCATTGGAGGATTATTGGAGAATTTTTCGGTGATTAATGACACAGAAATTGCATGGACCGAAGATAATATTAGTATTTATAAAAGTGCCGGTCAACAAATTAAAAAAGGGTTGATAATCGGCAATAACAGTCCTACCGGTGTTGGTGTAATGTTTGAAGATCAAAATACCGAAGGCGCACGTGGAGGTACGGGTGGACTAGTTGAAGATGTTGACTTTTTGGAGATGGGCAATGGTGTAGCATCATCCGTTGAAGGTTCTGGAAATGTAACTTTTAATAGATTACGTGCTAAGCAAATTATATGTGGCGATTTAGGTCAAGGCAGAGGACAACCAGGGTCTAATTCATTAATATTTGCAGCTTTTGATACAAGTGGTGGTAATAAAATAATCGACTGCATCGTTTATGAATCATGTAACCCTACCAATATTGTTTGGCCAGAATATAATTTTGACGTTATAGACTATAGGAATGATATTGATTTTGAACCACGAAGCGCCATAGTCCTTGATTTTGCTTGTCTGCCTAGTAACTAAATTGAGAAAACAGATTTTACTTTTTATCCGGACAGCTGCACTTTCAATTAACCTCTATTAGAATACCCTGGAACTCTCAAAATTCCTAGTATTTTTCTACGTAAGATTATTTTCTTAAAAAAAACTTTAAAATACCTTCTGTCCGCCTTAATATCTCTGATAATAAAATTAGGATGCGCTAATGGAAAGGGCATATCATGTGCTTCATTTTTTTGCCTTTCATCATTGGCACTAATGGTATGGGTAGCATCTTCACCAAAGCCCAAATTTTTAATCATATTTTGGTGTGGAATAATAGATAGGCCTGAGTTTACCAATTTAGTGTAATCCCATTGATAATCCCACCAAGAAACTTCTTTGGCGTTTAAAGTTTTTTCAATTTTACTAAGACGGTATTTCTTTTCAATAAAGTTTGAAAAAAATTTATCAAAATATCCTTTCTTTTTTAGTTCAGGATAACTTGAAACTTTAAAATCATAATGCTTCCAAGCCCTTCTCCAACTTGCCCAACCCCACTCATGGCTAAAATAGGAGAAGTAATAAGAATAATCGGCATCTGAAACATATCCGTTTTGAAAATTGGAACCGCCTATATGCATAATCTGACTATTGTCTCTATATTTTTCTAACAGTTCTGAGCAGAACTTAAAAAAACTAGCTGACGGCAAACAATCATCTTCCAAAATAATACCTTCCTCTTCATTTTCAAAAAACCAATCAATCGCTCCTTTAGGTCCTAAACCGCAACCAACATTCTCATTTCTAAAAAGGGTTTTTACTTCACAGTCCCAATCAACTAAATCGACAATAGATCTGGTTTCTTTACAACGTTGCTCATCCGTCCTATTTGGTCTAGGTCCATCTGCTGCAACATACAGTTTTTTAGGTCTAGCCTCTCTTATCATTTCAAAAACCTTTCTTGTTTGCTCTGGTCTATTGAAAATGATAAAAAGTATAGGTGCTTGTGGTGTTTCTTTTCTCATTTTAAGTATTCTTTATTCTTAAACAATTGCCAAATAATTGGAAAGAGCGTCTTTGCCCACATTAACGTAATGGCAATAGGTAAATGATAAGGAATATGCCTTTTAATAAACTGCAAATATTCTTTGTAGGACAACCCTTTAGGACTATACAAATATGCTATTCTTTCTTTGAGATTACTTTTCTGGGTTAACCAATTTACGCCATGGTCATAATTACAATAACCACAAAAACCACTTGAAACATATGTATAAATATCATTGTTAAAAGCCATTAAAGTATAGTCATAATCCGCAATACCATGCGTATATTTTTCAGAAAGTGGCCCTATCGCTTTATAAACTTCTTTAGGCACTAACATAATATTTGCGTTACCAAGTTCGCATCGCTGAGGAAATTTATCGTTTGGAACAACCATTTCACTTTTAAACAAAAACCAACTTAAAATTTTATGCCCCCCATAAGAAATTTTCTTAGTTTCTGGATTTTGAGTAGGTCCCACTATGATACTCTTAGTTTCTCCTACATATTTTAAATCACTTAACAATCTTTTTAATGTATCCTTAAAGACAATGGTATCATCATTTAATAATAAATAATAATCTGTATTTTTTTCATGCTCATCCGCATACTTCCAAGCCGTCCGCATACCACCAGCCCAAAAAAGATTCCCTGAACCTTGAATTATTTGAAGATTAGCAAATTTTCCTTGTATAAATTCAGTCGTTCCATCCGTACTACCATCGTCCACCAAATAAATTTTTAGCTCGAAATTGTCATCCAATTCGCAGTTTAAAAGGGCTTCCAAACAAGAATATGTTTTCATCTTACGATTATGACATGTAAGTAAAACTGTTATTAATTTCTTTTTTTTAAAAGACATCATCTCTAATTTATTTAAATCTTTAAACCAATACTTTTTTGATTCATGCTCTTTTCCAAATACACCTAATAAGGTGCTAGTATTAATCCAGTTATGCTTGTGATTACAATTGCCATACAAATTCCAAAAATTCGTTATTCTAATTTTACCGATGAAAGATATGCCATAGACACATTGAAAATATTAATAGCAGTGCCAAACTTCTTAATATCAAAAGGTAAATACATTCTTAACTAATAGATTATTTTTTAAATCGTTCTCAACAAAAAAATTTTACAAATACCCTAACTGTACTATATATCTTTTAATAGTCATAAATTATTGGGACTTTGAAACTTTAAATATTTAGTTCTATATGTATAAGATAATGTCAAAAAATCTTGATTCTTAAATGTGGGTAAAAACATGAATATTATACAAATAGGTAGTATAAGTATAGGTTCACCAAAACTTAGAATTACTAAAATCAGTACGGAATAGATCACAAACTCTGTCCTACGGAGATACACCTTGCAAACTTTCCCATAACGATATAAGAGAACAAACAGCCCTACAAAACCAAATTTGGTTATGAAGTCCATGATACCATTAGATATATTGACATTATACTCATCTATATAATATTTTTCATATTGATTGCTTACCCCTAAAAACAGCTTCCAATCAAATTGTTGATAAAGGAAGATGACACTTCCAAATCTATTCAACGGCATTTGTCTGTCAACATCATTATAATAGGTTGATAATTGTTCTAATTCATTCAAATCTCTTATATCCTGATTATAAATTTCAACTATTTTTTCTCCTAAAAATGGTACATTAGGTATTGCCAGAGCAAAAATAATCGCAAAAATAATCATCGTTGTCTTACTACCCTTACTTAATACTCTATATCTTAAGAATAATAGTAAAAACAACCCGAAGTATGCCGTAGTCGAAACGGTAGTTAAAATAGCGACTAAAAGAATAACCGTTTGTTTATCAAACTTAAAATTATTCATTAAAAAATTGAATAAGACTGCTAAAATCAAAAATGACCCAAAGGCTCCTGGCTCCCAACAAAAACCAGAGTTTCTATAGTAATGAAGACTATCATAAGTAAATATTAAAAAGTTGGTAAACCTAGGCGAGTTATCATTAATCGTAAAGCTTTCAAACGTATTACCTATTGCTTTAACAATAGCACCGTTCTGATAAAACTGGATGACATAGAACACTATAGATACCAATGCCAAATGTGAAATAACTTTCACTAAATAGTAGAGTGTTTTTTCTTTTAGAATTAAACAGAATAGATAAGATGTAAAAATGAACTTAAAAAAATAGAATACATCACTCTTTAAATAATCGCCAGGTAATTGATTTAATTTGAACCTAAATAAGATATAAATAAAATAAATTCCGCCAGTTATTAGAAAAAACTGTACATCTTTTTTCTTAACCCTTTTAAAATAAAAAGCAACAAAAATCATACATACTTCAAAAGCAAACCAAGCTAAATTAGATTCAACTAAAAAATTGGCTTTAGAAGCAAATAATAAAAAAAACAAAGTAATAATATAATATATATTCATTCTCTTTTTACCTTGTACTAGTATTTTTCGGTGAAATAATCAACCTACTTATTAGAAGTTACATCGTTTAAAACCACCATTGGGTTTTTAAACTTTTTGTTCACCTTAATATCTTCTATTATCGCTAAATCTTCTAGATTAGAGTGGTTTTCCCTAACCATATAGATACAACAGTCTGTAAATTTAGATAGCGCTAATGTATCAGCCAATTTACCTATGGGAGCAGAATCAATTATTATATAATCGAACTCATTTCTTAATTGATTCATTAAAATATTCATTCTATTAGAATTGAAAGACTCTAGACCGTCAATATTTTCTGACCCCAAACCAATTGCAAATAGATTAGGATTATTACTTACAGGTATTAATAGATCATTAACGGTTATGGTATTAAAATTTTGATTTAGATAATTAGAAACACCATATTCCTTTTTTGTCTCACCTAGCGCCTCAATTAATTCAGGGTTATGCTTATCCAATTCAAGTATTAGCACCTTATTACTCGATGATGCCAAGGCCACGCCTAAGTTTGAAGAGAAAAAAGTTTTCCCCTCACCCTTAATTGCCGATGTTACTAGAACGGTTTGTACCTTCTTTTTAGAAAGCATAAAATCTAGATTCATTCGCATCATTCTAAAACTTTGTGCTAAAGGACTTTCTTCTTCGCCTTTTTCTATTAAATTGTTTTTGGTCTTATTATGCACTATCTCACCAATTACGGGTACACTTATTCTGTCCTCAACATTTTTCTTATTCTTTACTTTAGTGCTTAATCCTTCTTTTAAATGTATAAAACCAATCGGCACCAAAGGACCCATTAAAAAGGCAACTAAAAGAAATAATTTTTTACTAGGCGAGCCAGATTCAAAATCGGTTATCGCCCTATCGATAATGGTGAAATTATCATTTCTAACACCAACCATTAAAGCTGCTTCTTCTCTTTTTTGTAATAGATATAGAAACAAATTCTCTTTAATACCCTGCTCTCTACTAATCTCAAGTAATTGTCTTTGCATGGTTGGAATTCTCTGCTTCTTCTCTGCAAACTGATCAGATCTACCCTTAATGCTATTAATTGTAGTTCTTAAGCTTTGCTTAGATGTTGAAAGGCTACCCAATATATTTCTCCTAAGCTGTTCTAATTGATCTTTGATATCAATCATTCTAGGATTGTTCTCAGGTACAGTTCGCTGCAAACTTTTCTTATCTATCTGCAACTTATTATAACTATCAATTAAATAAATTAAGTTTTGACTAGTGACACTCAACGAATTTATGGTAGATTCATTATCTCCCCTTTTTAAATTACGCTCAATAGCACTTAGCACCTTTAATTCGATTTCCGAATCCGCTAATTTTCTACTATAATCTATTTCTTGTGCAGCAAAAGAATTGGCATCAAACTCAACACTAGCTAGTTCATTTTCAGTTTTAAACTGTGCAACGTTCATTTCTACCTCACTAAGCTCTGTAGAAAGTGTATTTAAGCGATCATCTATAAACTTAACGTTACTTAAAGCCAAGGCATTTGTAGCTAGAAATGACTTTAATCCATAAAGTTCGACTAGGTTATTGATAATATCTTCGCCCTTTTCAGGTATTTGTTCCTTTAATGAAATATTGATTACTGAAGCGTCTTTATTTATTACATGAACACTTAATGCTTTTTTAACATAGTCATGTGCCATTTCATCAATATCCCTAAAATCTAGAATAAACTCGGTATCCTTGGATATGTTTTTTTCATTTGGCATAATCTTGAAAACTCCATATGGCTTTTCAATTTTGTAACCATAATTGTATTTATTATAACCATATTCAGAACTGACCGTACTTGCCTCTTCTACCGAATTCTCAAATTCTTCTATTATACTAAAACTATCCTTTGCTTCTAATTTAATAGTCAAGGTTGTTTCATAAGCAGATGGGTATAACGTATCTATTACCATTTTAAAAGGTAATGCCGACCCATAAATTTCTTTCTTTGGAAAAGCATCTGGAACCATAATTCTAGCATGCAACGACAACGTATCTAATACAGAACGCATTAAATGGACTGAAGTTAGTACTTCAATTGCATTGTTTACCCTTTCCGAATTACTAAAAGGGTTATTGTTTGCTAAATTATTGCCAGATGCATCTATATTAGACGTTTCATTCTTTAGTAATAATTTACTCGACACATTATAAGACGTACTTATAAATTGCAAGGCAGCCACGGCTAAACCCAAAAACACTAACAAAGAAATCATGAAAAATTTCCATGATTTAAGGTATTTATTCAACAGTCCCTTCAAATCAAAATTCTCTGCATTTTGTTTGGAAGACATTTGTGAATCAAAATATTCCTTTTCGGTCATTACAATTAAATTTAAATGGGAAATAATAATCGGTAAATAAAACCAGTATTGTTATTTTAAAAACACTAGGGCCTTTACAAACCGTATATTTATAATATTCTTTTGAGTTTTACTTAAAAGTAGAAATTGAGATTACCGCTAATGATAACGAACCTAATATTACTGAAAACCATTGCGCAGCATTAGATGTATTTCTAACCTTTCTATCGTTAGGTTGCACATATACGATATCATTCGGTCTCAAATAGTAATTTGGAGATGTGAATAATTCATCTGATGTCAAATCAATTCTTTTAGTACTCTTAACTCCATCTTCTTCACTGATTAACAAAACATTATTACGCTGTGCATAAATGGTCATATCACCAGCCATACCTAATGCTTCTAATAAAGTTACTTTCTCATTAGGAATAGTAAATACTGCAGGCTGATTTACTTCACCTAAAACAGAAACCTTGAAATTCATAAATCGAATATCTACAATTGGCTCGTTTAATAATTTTTTGGATACTAATTGTTCCCTAATATATTCTCTTAGCTCTTTTTTGGTCAACCCAGAAACTTCTATTTTACCTAAAACCGGGAAACGTATGTAACCATCTTGATCAATTAAATATCCAATAGGTTGCGCACCACCAGCATTATTAGCTAGATTGAACATCTCTGTAACTTCTGCATTTAAACTAGTAATGTTTATGCTTAACAAATCGTTCTTCTGTAATATTGGTTCTAATGGTTCAAAGTAAGTAGCAAATGAATTGTTTCCTACTTCATTGAAGTAAGAGGATTTTTTAGCACTACCACATGATGCAATTTGTAATGCAACCAAGAGTAGTAAAGAAAATTTAAGCAGATTGGCTTTTATTTTTTTCAGGTTAATTGGGGAAAATTCAGCTTTCATAAAATAAATAATTTGTAGCTTATAGTTATTGTACATGGTAAGGCTCAAAATTAGACCAAACAAAAATTGATTACTTATAAATTCCGACGTCATCGTTTATATAATCGTCGTAATTAAGAAAATCATCCATATCACAATTGCCGCCTATGCAGATTGAATATAAACGAAAACACTTTAACGGCCACAAAAGGCATACACCGCTATTAGCAAAAAGATTTAAAGTTATTACATGACCCAAAATCTGTAATCAATTCCGTATTGAGATTTGTTAACGTAATTACGCTATCGGATATTATATTTTGAGTAGCTACATTGCATATATACTGGGGATTGAGAGGTATTTCCTTCAAAAAATAACATTGATTACCAATTGTTGCCTGATGGTTATTTATTTCAAATGAATTCAATGGTATATGCAAACCAGAACCATTTGCCTTAACAATGGCCTCTTTTTGAGTCCAAAATCTATAAAACTGCTCTAGCACATTTGACGAGCTTATGATTGCTTCGTATTCTGACCGAGAGAATTGTTCTTTAAAATCTTGAATATTGATATCACTGATTTTCTCCACATCAACACCTATATCACCCACCGATGTAATTGCGCAAACAATTACATCATTGGAGTGTGAAATGTTGAATTGAATAGATGAATTCTCTAAAAAGGGCTTTTTATCCTTTGAGAAATTCATCTTGAGGGTATCTATATCTACTTGATACAAATTCTGTAATCCGTAAGCTAATAGCAACCTACCAAGTATAGTAGATTTTGCATCTTGCCAACGTTTATATTTAGAGAACTTGTTTACAAACTCCTTTGAGAAACGATGCTTTGCCTCGGCAAAAAAAGAATCGTTGCCTTCATCGGTTAAATAAGTAAACAATACATGTGTCATCTAAATGGTCATAATTATTTTTAAATATCGATTTTCATATAACCACTTTCTTGACTCGCATCTGCTACATACCATGCCGGCTGACCCTTTTCATCTCTACCCAAACGTGCACCAGGTACTGGAGGCGTATTTAGTTTATCAAAAGATGATTGCGAGCTAGCAACATGATTACCGTTTACCCCTTGCTTAGTAAGGATTCCTACAGCCACCAATTCATCTATTGAAGACAACAAGGTTTTCATCAAGAAATCAACATCATCACTAGTATACGCAGTGGTCAAGAAACAAGGGAAACCATCCCAGATATGTATACCTTTTTCACGCATACTAACAAATAGTAATTCTGAATATGGAATGTCTTTCTTGAATTTCAATCTCCATAACGATCCAAAATAAGTGATTTCTATTGGGAGTCCGCTTTTCGTAAAAGTATCATTCAAGCTTTTGGCCATGCGTTCTGTCATAGCAGATACATTTGCCTGCAAACTTGGACCTTGTTCTTTCATATGAAGTAAGGCAGCCTTTGATGAAGCTAAAGCCAAAGGATGACGAACAAAAGTACCTGCAAAATAGGTTACACCTACTTCAGGATAAGAATCGTCACCAAATTGCCAAAATCCGCCATCAAGCGCATCCATATATTCTTTTTTACCTACAATGGCACCAATGGAAACTCCGCCGCCCATAACTTTACCATAGGTAGCTAAATCTGCCTTGACATCAAATAATGCCTGAGCACCACCTGGGTGCATTCTAAAACCTGTAATCACCTCATCGAAAATAAAAGCAATCTCTTCTTTAGTAGTTAGTTCTCTTACATTCTTTATAAATTCTATAGGTTGAAACTCTGGTCTACGACTTTGAACAGGTTCTATAAGTACTCCAGCAATTTCATGAGCTCTCTCTTTTATTATCTGCAAACTTTCATCTGTCCCATAATCAAGTATCAACATATTTTGAACTGCTTCTGGAAGTATACCTGCAGCAGCCGGAAACGTTTTTTTCTTTTGAGAACCTCTTACAATACCCTCATCATTAATACCATGGTAAGCACCAGTAAATGCCACAATTAGTGAACGCCCGGTAACCGTACGTGCAATTCTCATAGCTCCAAGAACCGCTTCTGACCCCGTATTACACAAGGCAGCTCTATCATGACCCGTAAATTCACATAAAAGTTCACAAACCTCACCTGCTAAAGGGTGTTGTGGTCCTACTTCATAACCTAATTCAATTTGGTCATGCATGGCTTTTTTAATGAAATCTGGCTGATAGCCAAAGAAACAAGAACCAAATCCATTTAAGGCATCTATATATTCATTGCCATCTACATCCCATAGTCGATTACCTGAAGATTTTCCGATTACAACCGGATATACTAATTCTTTGGTTAACGGCTTAAACCCAGATACTACTCTAGGATCCGCCATTTTAGCTCTATTATCTTGAGCATAGTTTTTACTACCAATAGTTTTGGTATTGTACTTTATAGTAAGATCCTTTAAATACTGCGATTGCGCTTGATCTAATCCCGTTGATTTCTTCTCAATTCTTGGTGATGCACCGAACGGTTTTTTATGTTCAAGCTTCTCTTCTTCGGATCTTGAATCTAAACTAGAAGACCCATTCACCACTTTTGCCGGAGCAGGATTTGGAACAGCAACAGGCTGCGGAGCAGGAGCTACTGCATTACCTTGTAATAACTGAAGTTGTCTACTTAATAAGTTAAGCTGCTCACCTATTAAGCCAATAGCCGTTTGGTTCGTTGCCGAAGTATTATAATTAGCAGGAACAATTTGTTGCACTTGGTTAAAAGCGGCAACTGGTTGAGGAGCTGCTTCTGCAACCGGTTGTGGCGCCATAAACTCTGCCGGCAAATTCTTATCTAAGTAATTAGCTAGAAGCTCAGGAGTGTTTATACCTTCATTAAGCTGTCTAAATGTAATCGAAATTTTAAATTCTTTTTTACAGGTAATCGCCATTTGTGTTAGAATTAAAGAATCTAATCCTAATTCTAGAAAGCTGCTGTTTTTGTCGGCAACTTCAAGCTCAATTCCGTATGAATTTGAAATTAGCTCTGAAATTTTATTTAAAATAGAGACGTTTCTCATTGGTGCGGCACTTTTTGGTTTTTCTATTATTCTAGTTATGGGCTGATCGGCATTCAAATGGGTTCTTTCTTTTGGAATAGAAACCACAGGGTCAATCCAGCATGGTTTGCGGTCAAAAACATAGGTTGGTAATCTAAGTTTTTGCCTTTCTTGGTTTTTATAAAAGGCATTCCAATCTATGGTAAGACCAGTTAGCCACAATTGACCTAAAGCTTTCAATACCCCGTGATAAGAATTCTCTTCGTTTTTCGGGATAGGTAAAGAAGCCAAAGATTTTATATTTTTTGCACCTGTATTCTGGCGACTTAAAGTGGTAAGCGTATTACCCGGACCCACTTCTAACAGCACCACATCTTCTAACTTCACTATGGTATCCATAGCATCTGAAAATCGTACGGTATCTCGTAAATGGTTTGTCCAGTATACAGGATCCACAGCCTCTTCATTCGTAAGCCAAGTACCTGTAACGGTAGATATTATTGGTAATTCAGGAATGTTTAAATTGATATTCTTGACCACATCACCAAATTCCTCTAAAATAGGATCCATCATAGAAGAATGAAAGGCATGTCTGGTAGCAATTAAACGGTATGCTAAGCTCTGCTCTTTTAGAAGCTCACTGAATTTGTTTATTTCATCATCTTCGCCAGATACTACACAAAGTTTAACGGAGTTTATAGCTGCAATTGATAATGTTTTCGGAAGAATTTTTTCTAACGATTCTTGGTCTATTCTCACGGTAAGCATGCTCCCTTTTGGAAGTCCGCTTACCAAAACACCCCGCATTGAAACTAATTTCAAGGCATCTTCTAAACTGAATACTCCGGCTAAATGAGCACCTACAAATTCCCCTAAGCTATGTCCGCATAATACAGTTGGCTGTATTCCCCAGCTCATCCACAATTGTGAAAGTGCATATTCTATCGTAAATAATGCAGGTTGTGTATAACGGGTATCTCGTAACTTGTTTTCTGCCGCTTCAGAATTCGCATCTTGAAAAATGATTTCTCTAATATCTACCTTTATAGTGTCTAACAGTAAATCGGCACAGATATCTACAGCTTCTCTAAAAATGCTTTCCTCATCATATAAATCTTTACCCATGTTTAAATACTGGGAACCCTGACCAGGCAGTAAGAATACAATCTCACTCGGAACGTTTTTTACAACCGATGACTGTGTAGCTTTTAGATCGTTATCAATCAAAAACTCAGAAGTGTCTTTTGTATCACTCGCTAAAATAAATCTACGATTGCTAAAACTAGCTTTAGTAGTACTTAAGGTATACGCAACATCGGCTAAATTCAAATCTGGTTTAGCATCGATATGTTTTTTAAGTACGGTTTCGAATCCGGCTAAACTAGTTTGTGTTTTTGCAGAAATAGGCAATAATTGTAACGGACGTTGAAATTTTGAAGTCTTCGCCTCCATTTCATATTCCTCTACCACAACATGTACATTGGTACCACCTACACCGAATGAACTGATACCTGCTCTTCGCGGACCTTCAACTTCCCACGGAATCAATGTATTAGTGACGTAAAACGGACTATTTTCAAAATCAATTACCGGGTTAGGTTTCTCAAAACCTAAAGAAGGTGGAATTACTTTATGATTAAATGCTAAAATTGTTTTGATTACACCCGCAACACCTGCTGCGGCAGTCATATGCCCCATATTACTCTTTACAGAACCTAGACCGCAAAAATTCTTTTTTGATTGCGTACCAAAAGCGAGATTAAGACCATCTATTTCTATAGGATCACCTAATGGAGTCGCCGTGCCATGTGCCTCTACATAGGTAATGGTATCAGGTGAAATATTGGCATCGTCGATAGCACTTTTAATAGCATTCGCTTGACCTTCTGCACTTGGTGCCGTAAAACTTCCTTTACCGCCACCATCGTTATTGATACCTACACCTTTGACAACACCATAAATAACATCTCCGTCGTTTTTAGCATCCTCTAAATTCTTTAAAACGATTACACCGGCGCCATCACTAAAAACAGTTCCCCTTGCTTGAGCATCAAAAGGTCTACAATGACCATCTGTACTTAGCATAGAACCCTCTTGATAAAGGTGTCCGCTATTAATAGGAGCGGTAATACTAGAACCACCCGCTAGGGCAACTTCGCAGTGACCGTTTCTTATAGATTCTACGGCTTCGGCAATAGCCAATAAGGATGTGGAACATGCCGAATGCACACTAACTGCCGGACCTTTTAGATTTAATTGATACGCAGTTCTTGAAGCCACATAATCTTTCTCGTTCACCGTATCTAACTGCAGTTGCCCAATGCTTTCTACGACTTCACTATTTGGCAGTACATTCTTTTTATAATAGGTGTTTGTTCCTGTACCAGCGTAAACTCCTACTCTACCTGTATAATGTTCTGGCAAGTGACCAGATTCTTCAAGGGCTTCCCAAGCCAATTCTAAAAATAGACGTTGTTGGGGATCCATAGCTTCTGCCAATTTAGGCGTTAAGCCAAAGAAACGGGCGTCAAACATTCTTGCAGAAGGCACAACACCTCTTGCAGCAACATATAAAGGATCGTTTCGTAAAGATGCCGGAATACTTTGATCTAATTCTTCTTTCGTAAAAAATGAAATCGTTTCTTTTCCATTTTTTAAGACATCCCAAAATTCATCAATGGTATTTACACCAGGAAACCGACCTGCCATACCGATTATGGCAACATCGTTAGACTTATTTTTTACTTTTCGCTTACTAGAAAACAACACTGTTTTCTTATCACCGCCCATAAATTCTGAAAGCGCAGATATAGTAGTATGTTGATATAATTTGGTTACCGGTATTCTTACTTGAAGCGTTTTCATGATAGCATTAACTACCTTTTGTGCTACAATAGAAGTACCGCCCATTTCAAAGAAGTTATCGTCTAAACCTATACCCGATACTTTTAGTTCTTTTTCCCAAATACTGGCAAGTCCTTTTTCAGTCTTAGTACGAGGTTTTCTAAAAATTATATCTGATGATGACCTAAGATACTCCGGCTCTGGTAATTTATCTTTATCGATTTTACCGTTTGAATTCGTCGGAAACTCATCTACCCACATAAAAAATGTAGGCATCATAAATTCTGGTAGGGTATCAAAAAGTTGTTGCTTAATACTACTTATTTCGGGTTTTTCACCGTCAGCTAAAAGGTAGGCAACCAACCTGGCTTCACCTTCTGCATTTATATTCGGCAATACCACCGTACGTTTTATCCCTGCAATAGCATCAATAGACGATTCAATTTCCCCTAATTCTACTCTGTGCCCACGGATCTTAACTTGGTGATCTATTCTACCAATATATTCTAAAGTACCATCAGAAAGTCTTCTTACTAAATCACCTGAACGGTACATTTTTTCTCCATCTTCAAAAGGATTGTCAATAAACTTCTGATCAGTAAGTTCTGGTCTGTTCAAATAACCTCTTGCCAAACCATGACCAGAAATATATAATTCACCAATAACACCTATAGGTTGCAATTGGTTATTGGTATTTACTACATGAGAAGTTAATGTTGATATACAGTTACCAATATTAGAAATATTGGTTTTGATATCTTCATCATCAATGATATTAAAAGTGGTAAATATGGTCGTTTCTGTAATACCATACCCATTTACAAATTGAATTCCTGGGAATTTGCGATACCATTTTTCTAGATACTTAGGAAATAGTGCTTCACCGCCAAAAATAACATATCGCAAGTATAAATCGATATCACCCGTAGGTAGACTGCCCATAATGTTTAAAAAGGAAGATGGTGTTTGATTTAAAATCGTCACCTTTTCCTTTATTACTAAAGACATGAATTCATAAGGATCTTTAATCACCTCTTTTGAAGGAATGATTAGCTTGCCCCCAAATAATAATGCCCCGTACATTTCCCAAACCGAGAAATCAAAACAATAGGAATGGAACATGGTCCACACATCGTTCTCATTAAAATCATAGAACTGATCGTCGTTAACGAACAGACTTACAATATTTCTATGCTCTAATTGCACACCTTTAGGTTTACCCGTAGTACCAGAAGTGTAAATAATATATATTAAATCATTTGGCTCAAGTTTGATGTCTTTAATGTCTTCAGTAGAATAAGAATCACGAGTTGCGTTAAATTCTTCTATTACCGAAGCATCAACCGTAAAATCACAATTACTATCTTCTTTAATATAATCGATTCGCTCCTCTGGATAATTTGGATCTACAGGTACATATACAGCCCCTGCCTTTATAATACCGATCATACTTATGATCAACCATTCGCTACGCTCCAATATTAAACATGCGAAATTACCTTTAGCGGCGCCATGTTTTTGTATAAGATAGTCGGCAAATTGATTCGATAATTTATGAAGCTCAGCATAGGTAAACGAATTTTCTTCGTAAGCTACCGCTATGTTATTCGGAGTTTTAACTGCTTGCTCATTTAAAAGATCAACAATAGTTTTCTCTTTTGGGTATGCTGCATAAGGGGTATTAAATTCATTCAATAATGTAGATTGGTCTTTTTCTGAAAGAATATTAAGACTACCAACTGCTGTTGAAGATTGTTCAATTAAGAGCGGCACCATATGCTTATAGTGCTGCATGAACTGCTCGATCAACTCTTTGTCAAAAATATTCTCGTTGAAAATGAGATCGAATTTAATATGCTCATCAGCAATATTGAATACAAACTTGATATTAGAATTAGAATCGACCGAGCCAATAAATTCAATGGCATCTGTAGCATCATTGTCATTTGAAATAGTAGCCGGATCTATAATAGAATTTATGGCTAATAGAACATCTAAAACTACATTATCACCATTGTCCTTAACCAGATTAAAATCTTTTAAAAATTTATCGGTCGGGTATGGATTCGCTTTATGTAATGCAAGTATCTCTTTTGTTTGATTATTTAAAGTAGTAAAGTCTATTGTAGGGTCTATGTTATTTCTAAATAGCGCTAGACTATTATGAGCATTGTCGTTATCATCGACAGTTAAACCGAATGCAATATCATTTTGATTGGTGTATCGCTGTAAAAGCACACTTAACGCTGTTATTAAAAAAGCTTCGATGTTAGAATCACCAGCTACATGGGCTTGTACTTTACTAGTGACATCAGCAGAAAATTGGGTACGTAACAAAGAACCTTGATCAACGCTATTTTTTACAGTTAGCTTTCTACTTGGTAGGTCTAGTAATTTTACATCATCTAATAAAATATTCTTCCAATATGCTATGGTAGAATCGGTTATTAAATTCACTTTTTTGGCTTCCATTATAAAATGATAATTATATATAGACTTGTGGGGTTGCTATTTACTTATTTTTTATTGGAAAATGACGAACCTTTTAAAACACTAGATGGATAACTTTATAATTACATAAAAATTTTTATCCAACAGTTTTTTGTACAATTCAATCTCAATACACATTTCTGTCTAAAATAATGCAAATAATCAATCAAGTAAAATTACTAAATATCATAAACAATTCAATTTCAAAGAAGTGGCATAAAAGTGGTATTTTGGCCACTACAATTACATAAATATTTGAATATCAATATTTTAAAATAAATAATAGTGCAAATTACTCCACTCATTATTATTTTATTCCCAAAAATTTCATCGATAAAAAAATGACGTTCTTCGAAATTGAATTGAGATTAAAAAATGAGGGTAAATAACCATAGTTTATATGCAGATTTCATCGGTAAATGACTAAAAATATCTGTTAAGAATTATACGTTTTTAAAAAAACAATCGACTTTATACCTAATATTGCATATCAATTATTTTTTTACCCTGTGATGAAAAGTAAAATTATAATTTTTATTGGTGATTTACTTGTCTTTCTAATGCCTAAAAAGGCTGAAGAATTTGCTAAAACCGGCATGACTATTACTGATGGAAATAAAATTACATTAACTGAACGGTTTATCCGTAAATCTCTTTTGAGAAAGGTCGAAGTAAATTTGGATCACGAAACCTTGTCTAAATTTCATAAAGCTTATTGGGAAAATCAGGGGGACAACTTTTTTGCTGCAACATCAGACTCTTTTGAAAACAATTTCTTACCAGAATGCTCTTTTATTTTTGAATTACTGAAGGAGAAATTATCTGGTAAAAACCATGATTTTAATACTATAGTTGAGATAGGAACAGGTAATGGTAAGGTTTTAAATTACCTAAGCGAACAACTCCCTCAAATCGAAAGATTTGTCGGTATTGATTTAAATCAAAATCAGATTTCACAGAACAGAATAACTTACAAAAAGAACGTTCAGCTTGAATTCGTGGCTAGTGATGCTTTTGATTGGGTCAATACCTATGCGAACAAAAATATGATCTTTGTAACTTCAAGAGGAGTACTAGAGTACTTTACTGAAAGTAGACTACAAGATTTTCTTCAACAGGTAAATCGTTTAGGAAATACCATTTTCATCGCTATTGAACCCAATGGCATTAATCATGATTTAAAAATTAATAAGCATTCAGAACCTTATGGTTATGAGCGTTCATTTTCTCACAATTACGAACTACTTTTCAAAAATGCAGGCTTTAATTTGTGGCATCACTCCAAAAAAGACAGTAATACAGAGCACTATCTAAGCTATATGGGTGCTGACAATTATAGCGAAAAAGAAATTTTAGCCGCTACTATTATTTAACTCTTAGCAGTACTTCTAAGCTTTAGTTATTATCGAGTACTCTTTGCAGCGATGCAGATAATACCTTGTCGTTTGGCGGATAAAACATACTCAGGTGGTCCCCTGGTACATAATGTAGCTCAATTCCGTTTTCTGCAAAAGATTTCCAGCCAAGATGTACACTATCGTGTGTATAATCAATAACATCTTCGATTCTAAATAAGTCGACCTTTATAGCTAATGGTTGTAAATGATAGCTATCAACAACCTTATTGTGCTCAATAATTCGGCTTTCATACTCCCAATCATAATCCGTTTTAGAAACTGTAGTTTTATCTTTCTTTACTCTTAAGTACAATTTCTTCAGGTTGGCTTTAGTGACTCCAATTCTATATTTAAAGCCTTCTCTACTAGATAATTGCTTTAAAACATGCAAGGTCTTATTGGCTAAATAATTAAAATAAGCCATCTTTTTGCCTAAACTGGTACTCTTACCGTAATGGGCATAGGCGTAGGTATCTAACAATACCAAAGCAGAAATCTCTTCCCCTTTTGCCATTAATTGTTTTGCCATTTCATAGGCGATAATACCACCAGAAGAATAACCCGCTAACTTATAAGGTCCTTTTGGTTGTGTTGCCAAAAGAGCTTCATTATAATGTGCTGCTATTTCTTCTACAGAAGTCAATAATTCTTCTTTACCATCTAACCCTTTTGCCTGAAAAGCATAAATAGGCTGATCAGGATCCATATTATGCTTTAAGGTTTTAAAAGAAAGTATATTTAACCCTGCACCGTGAACTATAAATAGTGGTGTTTTGGATCCGTTTTTTTGAATGGGCACTAAAGAATCCCAGGTTACGATATGCTCCTCAATTTTTAATAAACTAGCTAAACTTTTAACCGTTGAATATTCAAACAAAGAAGATAACGGCAAGCGTTGACCAGATTTTTCTTCTAGCCTAGTCATTACTTTGGCAGCAATTAACGAATGTCCACCTAATTCAAAGAAATCATCGTTTAAATTAATAGTATCTATAAACAAACACTCTTTCCAAACTTCTGAAACTAATTTTTCAGCCTTGGTAAAAGGTTGAATATGCTCCTCTTTAGTAGTGATGATATGCGTATCGTCTGGTAGACTTTTTCTATCTAATTTACCGTTGATAGTTACTGGCAGTTTATCTAATTTAATATATTCATGAGGCAGCATAAAAACGGGTAACTCCGCTGCTAATTGCTTTTTCCAAAGTGCAACATCAGAATTCCATTCGTTACCATTATAAACTATATATGCTTTTAAAGCATTATTTCTAACATCTGTAGCAGCTGACTGAATTCCTTTCAATTTATTTAAAGAATGCTCAATTTCTCCGAGTTCAATTCTGTGTCCGCGAACTTTCACTTGCCCATCTTTACGTCCTAAACATTCAATCTGACCGTTTGGCAAAAGTTTACCAAGATCTCCCGATAAATACATTTTAGTGGACGTTTCCGCTTGAAACGTATTGTTTATGAAACGTTCACTGGTAAGTTCTTCCTGTCCTAAATATCCCTTGGTAACACCATCGCCACCAATTACGATTTCTCCGACTTCCCCAGCTGTCACCGGTTTACCGTGAGCATCTAGAATATAAATATCGGTATTTGCGATAGGCTTTCCAACGGTAATCGGATTGTTTTGATCTGTAATTTTTGTGAGTATACAGCAAACCGTGGTTTCTGTAGGACCATAAATATTCCAAACTTCATCAACCTTTTCTAGCAACTTTAATGAAAGTGATTTAGAAACCGGTTCACCACCAATTAGCGCTTTAATATGCAATGGTTTTTTCCAGCCAGAGTCCAATAAAATTTGCCATATCGTTGGCGTTCCCCAAATTACCGTAATATTATCTTCAATTGCTTTTTGTAATAAAAGGTGTCCGTCTTTTCGTGTTTCTTCATCAACCAATACCACACTGGCACCATGAACCAATGGTAAGAAGATCTCCATCACCATCGCATCAAAAGAAATAGTGGTGGTTGCGAATATTTTATCATTTGGTGTAATACCTGGCTCATTACCCATTGAAAACAACAGGTTTATCACATTATTATGCGTTACCTGAACTCCCTTTGGCTTACCTGTAGATCCAGAAGTGTAAATAATGTATGCGCCTGCATCAGAAAGTACATTTACATCAATTATAGTTTCACTAGTTTCGTTGGCTTTGATACGTAACTCTTCAATGAAAATCGTTTTAACACCATGTTCTAGCGCCTGTTTTGATGTATCGCAAATAAAGAACGTCGATTTAGCATCTGAAATCATCAATAAGGTACGATTATCAGGGTAGCCGGTATCTATCGGCACATATCTAGCACCGCATTGAAGAATTGCAAATAAAGTTGCAATTAACTCAGGTGACCTTTCTAATGAAATAGCAACTGTATCTCCTGGTCTTATCCCTTTTTCCCACAAGTAAACAGCGGTACTATTAATTTTTCTTTGCAACTCTGCATAGGTAACTTTTTCGTTTTTAAATTCTAATGCAATTGCTGTTGGCGTACTTGTCGCCTGCTTATATACTAACTCATGAAGTGTTGTATTTGGGTATTCTAATGATACTCCCGTTACAATACTATCTTCGTTCGATCTGTTTAGTATTTCAGATAGTTTAGCAGTAGGCTGCTCAATCAATGTATTTAAAATCGCATTGAAAGATTCGCCCATAGCATGTATGGTACTTTCTTTGAATAAGTTGGTATTATATGACCATTCTAAAACTATATTATCTCTTGACCCATTGGCATTCAAGAATAATTCGAAAGTTTCATACTCCCTTTCATTACTATGGTATTGATACGAAAGTCCCTCAAAAGTAACACCATCATCCAAATCCATATCCACATTAAAAACTACCGGTACCAATGGCACTCTACCCGGAGTTCGAGGAATGTTAAGCTTCTTCAATAAACTACCAAAAGACAATTCTTGATTTTCGAAAGCATCAAAATTGGCAGATTTTCTTTTCTTTAAATAGTCTATAAAACTGTAGTCAATGTCTAGATTACTTTTCATCGGCAACAACTTCACACAATGCCCTACAAGATGCTTTGCACCCATAGATGATTGCCCTGCAACAGGCAACCCAAGCACAATACCTTCTTGATCGGTAATTTTATACAGTAATATTTCAAAAGCAGCCATTAAGGTCAATACCAAACTAGAATTACCTTTAATTCCGGTTTGCTTAATACCCTTTACTACACTTTTATCTAATAACTGGTTAATACGTGCACCGTTATAGGTTCTCTTCGTTATTTGTTTAAAATCTGTCGGAAGATTAGTTTTCGGAATATCGTTTTGAAAAACAGTCAACCAATATTGTTCTGTTTGATTGAATTCGGGACTTACTTTTATTTCATTTTGATGCGCCACATATTCCGTATACGGTACAGCATCAGGAAGATTATGAGATACATTTTTGACCTTTGCAGAATACAAGGCTCCCAATTCTTGCATGATGATACCTAAAGACCAACCATCACAAACAATATGATGCGTGGTGATTATAAACTGAAATTTATCCCGTTCAGTTCTAAGAACGGCGAATCGAATTAATGGTTCTGTGGTTAGGTCAAACGCTTTACCAGTAATGTTCTTGGTATAGTTTTTTATGGCAGCTGCCTTCTCCTCGGCCGACAGACTTGAATAATCTTGTAAATCTAAGTTTGCGATTATGGAAGCAAATACATTAATGAATTTTCCATCGGGACTAAATACAGAACGTAAAGCTTCATGCCTACTAATTAACATGTCAACAGACCATTGTAAGGCGGCAATATCTAAATCACCTTCAAATTCAATGGTTAACGAAAGGTTATATGCTTTATTCGCATCGTCACCACCAAAATAACAAGAATACCAAATCTCTTCTTGCGCATCTGTAGTGTACAGAATATGTTTTATCTCTGGACCTTCAAAAGGGTTAAAATGTGTCAGTACTTCCAAGCTTCTTTACTAATATTAGGTTAATGCAATTCAAAATTTTGGGGAACCAACAGTCACAAAGATCTTATAATTTAAAGTTTCTTTATTCCTTTTAATCAAGTATTTACTACTTATTTAAAAACAAATTAAAGATGTCGAATTAATTAAACGAACATCATTATGGCTGTGATTAAAATTTACAATGATACCATTGTGCGATAAATATATTATTAATCGGTAGAATAGAAATTTAGTTTCGCTGATGTGTAGTGAATATTAGATGTGTGTTTACATCGGATGAAAAAGCAGAAATATTATGGAAGTTTTTGAGCTTATTTACGAGTATCAATTCGCATAAAATGTAGCGCTCGGTAAGCCATAATATTTAATTTTAAAACAAAAAGTGCAGTGGAGAATTTTAAAATTCACCACTGCACTTCGTATACATATCAATTGAGCACTATTCGTTTAAAATAGAAAACATAGTTGTCTTATAATCGCCTAAACTTTCAACAACCTTTCGGTCATAATTTTGGCATACAAAATTTGATTTTGCTCAATGGAGTTGAATGCATTTTGAACTTTTGCACTCTTCGATTTTTTACGAACCGATACATTATCGGTCTCGTTACTCTTTGTACTTTTCTTTAACCTAAAATAAGGCTTAAGGTGCATGTAGCAATCTTCAAGAGAAACTAACTTTTTCTTCTGATAAGAAGATGTTAGCTTCCCGTTTAAAATGTTAGATATCATCGTATGGTGGTTTAAGTTGATAAAATAACGGGGCAAAACAGTAAAAATTATAAATCAAAGTCCAAATCACATTTCTAATACACTAGAAAAATATATTAAACTTTGATGAAATAAACTTAAGCTAAATATTAATAACCGCACCACTTTTGTGCGAAATTTATTAAAATTTAACAAAATTTACGACAATTTGACAACTACAAAATGATTGCTCAGGTATGTCTTATCTTATTTAAGCAAGTGCTGTATAATCCAATCTTCCAACACATATTTACCTGCAAATTCATATTCCTTTCTGCCATAAATAATCCATTAATATAGTTATTAAGCTAAACTCAAAAAATACCACAATGTCAAGTAGGGCAATAGCTACAAGATGATTTCTTTGTAACTGATATCAACCATTTACTACGACATGAAAAATTAAGACCTGTTCATAATCCCGACCAATGATTATCTAAATCATTGATAGCATAGCTCGGTTTTTATTAAGATTTCCACTCTATAACGCACCATTACTATTATGAAAATGAATCAAAAACACAGTTTAACGATTATATCATTAATTGGTCTAAGGTTTGTTTGCATTGATCTGTAATGCCCAAATAATATCCTAAATTTGTCACACAGCCATTAACTATAGTTATCAGATGAAGAATATGTATACTTCATCTTAAACGACTTCTGAAACTTTTATTATAGTTATCTAGTTAATGGTAAAATTGAACTTTTGCCTTGTTAATCTAGTTATACTATTCAAGAAACAATCGTTTAATTTATGTAAATTATTACGCTATTAATTAGATTATAGTCGAAAACTATAATCTGATTAAAAATAGAAATTTAAATTAAAAAAAACATTTATAAATCCATTTTACAAGAGTATGAAAGTAGCATTAATTACCGGAGTCACAGGTCAGGACGGCGCCTATTTGAGTGAGTTTTTATTAAAGAAAGGGTATCAAGTACACGGTCTTAAAAGAAGAGCGTCTATGTTTAATACAGACAGAATTGATCATCTTTATCAAGACCCACATATTGAGAATAGAAATTTTGTACTTCATTATGGTGATATGACAGATAGTACTAATCTTATTAGATTAATACAAGAAATTCAACCAGATGAGATTTATAACCTAGCGGCAATGAGCCACGTTCAAGTATCGTTTGAAGTTCCAGAATATACTGGTAATGCAGATGGTTTAGGTACTTTAAGAATACTAGACGCTGTTCGTTTGTTAGGTTTAACTGAAAAAACACGTATTTACCAGGCATCTACTTCAGAGTTGTACGGTAAAGTACAAGAAGTACCACAGTCAGAAACTACTCCGTTTTACCCGCGTAGCCCATATGCCGTTGCAAAAATGTATGCATATTGGATTACGGTAAACTACAGAGAAGCATATAACATGTTTGCATGTAATGGTATTTTGTTTAACCACGAGTCTCCAATTAGAGGAGAAACTTTTGTTACTAGAAAAATTACTAGAGCTGCTGCAAGAATTGGTTTAGGCTTACAAGACAAAATTTACTTAGGTAACCTAGATGCGCAACGAGATTGGGGCCATGCCAAAGATTATGTTCGTATGATGTGGATGATTCTTCAAGCTGATGAAGCGGAAGATTGGGTAATTGCAACTGGTAAAACTACTCCTGTTCGTGAATTCGTAAGAATGGCATTTGCAGAAATGGGTATTGAACTAGAATTTAAAGGTGAAGGTGTTGAAGAGAAAGGATATGTGAAATCATGCTCAAATCCTGATATTCAAGTAGAAATCGGAAAAGAAATTCTTGCCGTTGATCCTAAATACTTCAGACCAACAGAAGTTGAATTGTTAATTGGTGATGCTACAAAAGCAAATACTAAATTAGGTTGGATTCCGGAATATGATTTACAGGGGTTAGTAAAAGACATGATGACAAATGATCTTAAATTGATGCAAAAAGATCAGTACTTAAAAGATGGTGGCTACGTTACTTATAATTATTTTGAGTAAGATTTAAAAATTATTTATATATCTAATTAGTAGGTAAATTATACCAAATGTTAAATAAAGAAGCTAAAATATATATCGCAGGTCACCGAGGTCTTGTTGGCAGTGCAATCGTTAAAAATCTTGAAAGTAAGGGCTACTCAAATCTAATCTTTAAAACACATAAAGAATTAGATTTGACCAACCCAACAAGGGTTGCTGAGTTTTTTGAAACTGAGAAACCAGCATACGTCATCCTTGCTGCTGCGAAAGTTGGTGGTATTGTCGCAAACAATACGTACAGGGCAGATTTCATTTATGAGAATCTAATGATTCAGAATAATGTAATCCACCAAAGTTATCTTCATGGGGTTAAGAAATTACTCTTTTTAGGGAGTACTTGTATTTATCCTAAAAATTGTCCGCAACCAATGAAAGAGGACTATTTACTGACAGATACCTTAGAGTACACAAACGAACCTTATGCTATTGCTAAAATAGCGGGTATTAAAATGTGCGAGAGTTACAATTTGCAGTACGGCACCAATTTCATTTCTGTAATGCCAACGAATCTGTACGGACCTAATGATAATTTCGATTTAGAAAAATCGCATGTATTACCTGCATTAATTAGAAAAATGCATTTAGGTAAAGCATTAGAGAATAACAATTGGGACGTTATCGCTTCAGATTTAAACGCCTTACCTATTGAAGGCGTTACTGGAAGTTCATCTAAAGAAGATATTCTTACCGCATTAGATAAGTATGGTATTAAGATGAAAAATAATACTGTTCACCTAGAAATATGGGGCACAGGAAACCCGATGAGAGAATTTCTTTGGAGCGAAGACATGGCAGATGCCTGTGTTTTCTTGATGGAGCAACGCGATTTTAAAGATTGTTACGCACAAGACAACAAAGAGGTTAGAAATACGCACATTAATATAGGCACAGGTATTGATATTTCGATTAAAGATTTGGCTTTGTTAATACAGCAAACTATTGATTTTAAAGGCGAACTATATTTTAATACTGAAAAGCCAGACGGAACAATGAAAAAGTTAACAGACCCAAGCAAATTACATGACCTTGGCTGGAAACATACTATCTCATTAGAACAAGGTGTACAACAAGTATATTCTTGGTATACCAAAAAGAATTAACCATTCTTTAAAATATTAGATTTCTATCAACCCCAAAATTTACAACTAGCCAATAGTTGCAAACTATTGGCTAATGTAATAACCTATCATTAGCTCTTTAACCAACCATTTTAAAAGCTAAAATGAAGAAATCGCTTTTTATTATACCCATCTCGTTGATAGTCCATATTTTGATTATCAACCTTACGCTGTATGTATATACTCCTGAAACATACTTAAATATATTCAGTGTAGTATACTATAATATAGCGTGGTTAATAACTACCTACAGCTTAAATTTTTATCCTACTGCGAGACGCGATGGCTTTTTGACCAATCTAAAAAGTTTCTTGAAGCTTTTTATCATTTATGGTTTGGTTTACTTTACGTCCTTTGTTTTCTTCGGATTAAATTCTTATTCGACCCCTTACTTATTTCTTGCATATCTTCAAATTTGCGCCTTACTGACCCTATTTAGAGTGTTATTCTATTTGGCTCGAAATATATATCGGAAAAGAGGATACAATACTACCAGAGTAGTTGTCATTGGTAGAGATAGAAATTTACCAAAACTTAAACGCATTTTTGATAATCCACAATATGGGTATTCTTACATGGGTTATTTTGATAATGCCAAATCTGACAACAAATCTTGTTTAGGCGATATTGAAAGCTCTTTCAATTATATTTTTGAAAACAATGTTGAAGAAGTGTACTGTATGGCTTCTAAACTATCTAAGGCAGAAATACAGTATGTAATGAAAATTGCAGATAATAGTCTTAAACGAATAAAGATCATTCCAGATAATAAAGAATTATTCTCTAGCGCTATGTCAATAGAGTTATATGGTGCCGTTCCTATTTTAAACTTAAGGGCATCACCCTTAGATTTAGATTATTCGAATTTCATTAAACGTATTTTCGACGTTCTAATATCAAGCTTTGCTATTGTATTTGTGCTGTCGTGGTTAACACCACTAGTGTATATATTAATGAAAATTGATTCTAAAGGACCCTTGTTTTTCAAACAGCAACGCCATGGGGTCAATAGAGAGGTGTTTTGGTGCTACAAGTTTAGGTCCATGGCCAAGAGCACTACTAGCGATACACAAATGGCGACCAAAAACGATGTTAGGGTAACAAGGCTAGGTAAAATCTTAAGAAAAACCAGCATAGACGAACTACCTCAATTTTTCAACGTGTTAAAGGGCGACATGAGTGTTGTTGGCCCTCGACCACATATGGTGGTACATACCCAAGAATATGAAAATTCGGTAGATAGATATTTGGTACGACACTTTATAAAGCCAGGTATTACAGGTTTAGCACAAATTCAAGGCTGTAGAGGTGAAATTCTCGATCGATCCGATATTGTTAATAGGGTACGTTATGATATTTTTTATATGGAAAAATGGTCGCTTGCCTTAGATGCTAAAATTGTATTTCTAACAATTTACAATGCCATTAAAGGGGAAGCTAGAGCGTATTGATTACTTCTTTTTAAATAGCTTTTTTATACCATTAAACAGTAATAGCGCCACAAAGCCAACTATAAGTCCGACAACAAATTCTACCAACATAGCAGGAACATTCGGAAGAAAGTGATGAAAGAAATCAATATTATGGACAAATATTCCGCCCGAAACTAGCAATAACGCTATAGTCCCAATTACAGATAAAGCTTTAATTACTTTTGGTAATGCATTAACAAAGAATCGACCTATTTTATCAGAGATACTATTCTCTTCTTCATTCAGGTTAATTAATCGCGTACCAAATTCGTCCATACGTACAATTAGGGCTACAATGCCATAAACCCCTACAGTAGCTAACAGTGCCACAACAGATACTACTGCAATTTGTGTAACTAAAGGCTCTTTTATCACAGCACCTAAAGCAATGATTACTATTTCAATGGATAATATAAAATCGGTTACTATAGCAGATTTTACCTTTGTTTTCTCCAATTCCAGAATCTCTTCTTTAGTCATCGGCTTCGCTTCAGCAGCTAAATGCTCATGCTCATGAGGAACAAAGAATTCATGAATTTTTTCAGCACCTTCGAAAGCAAGGTAAATGCCACCAAGTACTAATACTACGGTAACTGCCCAGGGTAAAAAGGCACTTAATAAAAATGCGATAGGTAGAATAATAATTTTATTCAACAACGACCCTTTCGTTATCGCCCACAATACCGGTAATTCTCTTTGAGAGACGAAGCCTGATGCTTTTTCTGCATTAACGGCTAAGTCATCACCTAAAATACCAGCCGTCTTCTTAGTGGCTATTTTACTCATTGCAGCAACATCATCTAAAAGTGCCGCTACATCATCTAAAATTGCAAAAAAACCTGAAGCCATGTATTTCTAATTTTAATCAAAAATAATTTAACCATTTCATTTATGGGAATTCTATTCGTAAAAAAGATAACCCATCTCTAATTTCTGTTAACAGAAATTAGAATTGGGTTTATGAATTTTTGTTCAAAGCTGATATTAATTACTATTTAGGCAAATCAGAAAAATTATTGGTCGTAAGAGAATGATTAATTGGTAACCACATGTTCGAGCAGCTAATAACTGTATTCGCTAATTTACCTGCTCCCAATTAAAACCATTACTTTGTAACCAAAGCACATTAACTGAGACATCTGTTCGAATCAAACTATTAGAATCTATATAACCACCTGCCACTGACAAAGTGATACTCGGATTTTTTTTAATGATATACATTCTACCCGTAGCACCATTGGCAGGAGGCATAAATAATGTACTACTGCCTGAACCATTTATAAAAATGGTATGGTCAGTTTCGTTTAACCCCACATCACCCCCTGTAAATCGTATAGGCGTTGATAGTGACCCATTAACGCTCACTGTTGAATTAGGAACATTTGTTTTTATGCCTAACCGTGCATTAGTATTATCCCAATAGATGTTGGCATTATTTTCATCAACTTTACCATCAGTACCGGCAAAAAGCACTGAACCGGTAATACCCGTAAATTCTTCAATGGTTGGGTTAGTATCAATAAGAGTTTCTAAACCCAATTCATTTGTATAAGTATACGTACCATTTAGGTTATCTTCTAAAGTAGATGTTGTTTCTTGCGTAGTAGAGGTATTAAACGTCACCGTAGTACCGTCATTGTTTGTAAAAATATAAGCACCATCTCCATTATCCGCTAATGTACCTCCAGTAATTGTAATTAGGGTCTCTTCACCTAACTCATTAGTGTAAGTGTACGTACTATTTAAATTATCTTCTAAAGTAGAAGTAGTTTCTTGAATAGTTGAAATATTAAACGTCACCGTAGTACCGTCACTATTTGTAAAAATATAAGCACCATCTCCATTATCTGCTAATGTACCTCCAGTAATGGTAATTAGCGTCTCTTCACCTAACTCATTAGTATAGGTGTACGTACCATCAAAATTATCTTCTAAAACAGATACCGTATCATCGGCACCATTAAAAATAACCGGTAGTTGGTTTGTGCCTAAAAAGGTATACCTACCATCACCATTTTCGGTTAGGGAAATTGGCTCATTAGAATTTGAATCACCAGTTGAGCAAAGACTCGACCAAACGCTTCCATTATAAAAGAAAACACAATTTTCATCTGTATTAAAGACTAAGCCACCTCGTAGAGGGCGCAAGAGCTGCATTTCAGCATTAGATACTCTAGTTATCACCAATACCTTTGAAGAACTCTCTAGTTCTAGCAAGGAAGAAACATCAAGATTTTGTGGGTTATCGCCTATTTTAATTTGACCAAAACTAAAGCTGAGTCCAAAAATAATAAGTACAAAATATAAAATAAATCTATACATAGTATTAAAAATAAACTCTGTTCGGCATTAATTAGGTAAATAGAAACAAGGTATTCTACTTCGCATTTCTAAAAAAAATATTTCGATAAAAGACAAATAAATGCTACAAAGGTATGCCCAAAAAAGAATAACAATACAAAAGGAGTTTTTATTTTTTATGTTATCATCTTCCAGTTAAATTCTTTATTTATAATAAAAAATTTTATTTTCATTAATTAAAAAGTATTTTATTTAATTTCAATTTGGAGTACTATAGCCTTTGAATTAATTTTCATGTAAACATCAATCGATGCAATCAAAAAAAAGAAGAATTTTTTAAATGGATGAAATTGGAATTTATAAAGGATATGTCGCGAATAAAAAAAACTCTCATCAATGAATAGAGTTATTAATTTTCATGATGTCCAAGATAAAGTTTGGTTTGAAAAAACCATCATTTATTTAAAAGGGAAGTATAATTTGATAGATGCTGATAAGCTTTATGAATATTATGTGGAACATAAAAATTTAAAAAATGCCTGCCACATAACTATTGATGATGGCGATAGGTTATTCTACGATGTAATGTTTCCTATACTAAAGAAACATAAAATACCAGCTACGATATTCATATCTCCTAAAATTATTATGGAAGAAAAAAACTTTTGGTTTCAAGAAATCGAAGATTTTGATTTTGTTTTATTAACAAAAATTATTGCCCAACAATTAGAATGCGATAATGAACTTTTTCAAAATTATAAGGTCCAAACAATTTTAAAAAATTGTAAAATTGAAAAAATTTGGTCTATAATTAATGAATATAAAAAAGAAAATGAGGTTTGTTCTGTAAAAAAATTTAACATCAATTTAGAAGAACTTTTAGAAATTGACCGTAATGAATTAATAACAATAGGAGCGCATACACAAAACCATCCTATCTTAGCTAATGAAACTGACCAAGCTAGTTACCTAGAGATATCAGAATCCATTCAAAATTTGGAACAAATTCTGAAACATAAAATTACAAATTTCGCATACCCAAATGGTATTTCAAATATAGATTTTGGAACTAGAGAAATGCAATTTTTAAAACAAAACAATATTAAACTGGGGTTTTCTTCTACAATTTCTAATTTAAAGAAATCAGATAATACTATGGCAATACCAAGAATAGGAATTTCAGATGGAGACAAATTATATCTCAAATTCAAACTTTTACTTGGAAAAAAATGGGCCTTTCTGAAAAAAATTAAGTCTTCAAATGAAGAATACAATCGAAATGCAATTAAGTTGAAAATTGCAAATAAATAGATGACTTCTAAACAAATTATTCTTTGTTGAATTGTCATCAACAGTAGTATCCACCTACAATTCATCTGTATAAGAACAATTTCTGTTATCTTCTAACCCACAATCTTAGGCATAGAGCCTTGAACATGCAAAACCTTTATAAAAAATACAATGTTTCATTACATTAAAAATTAATTCACCTCATAAAGCTTGTTGTGGTTACATTTCAGCGTTTTAAACTCTAGATACAAAAAACATTTGAAGAAACATTTAAGTTGATATATAGAAGATACAAAAAGGTATTGTGCTTTCTCATATATCTTACCTGACCTAAATTACTATTTAAACTCAAAATCGATACCTGAAATTTATCTTAAATCAATTTTTCATATGAATCGAATAAAACATTAGCAGGTTATTTAGAGAAAGGCATCTTTGTTAAATTATTCGATGAAATAACCTATTAAGCCAATGAAGTGTGTAATAAATTGTATGGTGTGTTTTTTTAAATTACTATCTTTCTTGACTTAAATATTTGGTTCTTTATTAGAGGCTATAACACCTCAGCTAGCCAAAGAATTAAGCACCTATTGAATACTAATTCACAAACATATGTCTAAATTAAGTTTTCCCTACAAATTAATATTTTTTATACTATTTAATATAGCATTAGTAAGCTGCAGTTCAGATGACGCTTCGCCACCGATACCAACAGGTCTAGAAAAACAATATACTTTTGTAAAAACGCAATTTTCTGATTTAACTGGAAATGTAATTTTCACAGAGAACACAAATGGTTCTACTACTATTTCGGTTTCATTAAATAATACAGTACCAGGCGTTGATTTAAATATACGCCTAAGGCGAAATACCGCGAATTTAGGTGGCGGCATAGCTTTAACTTTAAATAACATTGACAATGAGACTGGTAAAAGTATTACCACCGTTTCAAAATTAGACGATGGTAATGCCATTAATTATGTTGAATTATCAGAATTCGAAGGATATTTATCGCTTGAAGGAAAAAACACCAACCAAAATATTGTTTTTGCTTATAAAGACCTTGGACCAAATGAATTTACAGGAAAAAAAATTACGTACCATCTTTTTTCTAATAATCAAACTGTGAATGGTTTTGCTCAATTTCAAGAACGAAGAAAAGGAACTTCTGCCTTAATAATTGGAGTTTTAGATTTAACTAATCCTACTGCCTTAGAATGTTCTTTGCTTATAAAACAGGATAATACAACGTCAGATTATATACATGAATTAGCATCAACCAGAATAGAACCTAATGGTTATAGCTTCAATGAATTAACTGAAATTAACGGATCTCCAATTACTTTTGACGCTCTATTAAACTTAGATGCATTTATAAATGTATCTGATCCAGCTAACCCTTTAAATATTTTATCCTCTGGCGCTATAGGTATAAATGAAAATGCCAGTTCATATTAAAGAAATAAAAATTACTTATTTATAAATTTAGTTAAAAAAATATATTTCTAGAATGATTTACTTTGAGAATAATGATGGTTCGACATGAACAAAATCAACTCACTGTTTTGTTTTTTAAAAGGCAATAAAATTATGAACAACAATAAACGTGATATTGGAATAGATGTCATAAAATGTATAGCAGCACTGCTAATTACCAATTCTCATTTTGATCTTCTTTACCCATACAAATTTCTTGCTACCGGTGGTTCAATAGGTAATTCCCTTTTCTTTTTCGCCTCAGGTTTCCTTTTATTTTTGAAACCTATGGGCAGGTTTGACAACTGGTATAAGAAACGTATTAACAGAATATATCCAACAATCTTCGCATGGGCTATTTTATGCACTCTTTTTTTAGGTGAAGATGAAAATATTATTTATTTAATTCTATATAGCGGAGAATGGTTTATTTCATGTATTATGATTTATTATGTTATCATTTACTTTATCAATAAATTCATGAGAAATAACCTCATGCTTTCTTGGGGTATTTCTTTGTTGATTTTTATAGTTTGGTATATCATCATAGATAAGCCATCAGATTATGACATGTATGGCATAACATACTTTAAATATGGCTTCTATTTTTTATTTATGTTAATGGGGGCTATCATGGGTGCAAGTAAAAAACAGTTAATTTATAACTTCAAATCTGACTTTCTAAAACTGATTGGGTGTTGCGTTCTTTACTATTTAATTGCTATTGGCGCAAAGAAATTCGAAATTATAAACATACTTCAAATGCTTTCGTTAGCTCCTCTTATAGGGTTAACCTATTATTTTTATAAAGTAGCAAATGGCTCTGTTTTGAAAAAAGTTTACCAAAATAATATTGGTGGTGCTTTTATAAAAATTATTGGAGGTCTTTGTTTAGAAATTTATTTAGTACAAGTATCATTATTTACAGATAGGTTTAATAATTACTTTCCTCTAAATATAATAGGAACGTTTTTAGCGATTTTAATTGCAGCATATATTCTTAGATGTAGTTCTCGTCTATTTTCGCAAATATTTAAAGAACAGGACCTAGACTGGAAAGGAATTATAAGCTTATATTAAAAATAAATTAATGTAAATTTTTTATAATATATGGAGACGCTAATTAAAAACTATTTATAAGACCTTATACCAATTTTAGTCTAAATCGTTGGTAATTTTACTTTCATAATTATTAATTCAACTAAAAAAAATATTATTTACAAAGGGTAATTCTATGAAATTAAAATCATTAATTATAAAAACAGAAGTATTACACGAATTTATCCGAGATAAATTTTGGGGATATTTTATTAAAAAAGGAATGGGAAATTGCGGTAAAAATGTAATGATCAAACCATCAACCTCTGTATTTAAAGGAATTGAGAATTTTTATTTTAAGGGTGATCTCAAAATAGCCAGATATGCAGTTATTTACTCAACTGAGGCTAAATTGTATATTGGTAAAAAAGTAGATATTGCTCCATATTTAAAAATTATTACAGGCAATCATAGAATTGATAAAGTAGGGTACTTTATGTTTGACGGTAACTATGAAAAACGACCTGAGGACGATAAGGATGTTGTAATTGAAGGTGATTCGTGGCTGGGCATAAACGTAACTATCCTAGCAGGTGTCACAATTGGCAGAGGCAGTATAGTTGCTGCTGGTGCAGTTGTAACCAAATCCTGCCCACCATACTCTATAATAGGTGGTATCCCTGCTAAAGTATTAAAGTTTAGATTTACTATTGACGAAATACTGAAACATGAAAAAAAATTATACTCTAAAGATGAGCGTTTTAGTAGAGAGGTACTAATAGCAGCCCGAAAAAAATCTTAAAACTATTATATATATTTAAATTTATAATTTTAGATATCTTAACATTGCTTTAAACTGGAAAGCAATTAAATAATTTATAGAAAAAAACTAAAAATAATTAAGTATTAAACTTATTTTTTTGGAACCAGAAACTATTGGTCAAAATAAGTTCATAAATTGATTTATGGCTAAAATTTACAAAGCAAACCATTTGGATTTTTCTTAAATGAATAATAAAAAAATCAAAGTATTAGTAATCGCAACATCAAGATTAACTCGCGGGGGCATAACCTCTGTTATTAAAGCTCATGAAAATAGTCCGCAATGGAAAGAGAGTAATTGCAAATGGATAGAAACCCATAGAGATGGCTCTAATTTTCAAAAAATTTGGTATTTACTTACTGCATTAATTACATTTTTCTTCTTATTACCATTCTATAACATAGTCCACATACATATAGCCACAAGTAGTTCAGCAAAGCGCAAACAATTATTCATTTACCCTACTAAATGGTTGAAAAAAAAATTAATAATGCATTTTCACCCCTCAAATGAAAAATTCTTATTTGAAATTAAAAATCAAAAACTATATAAAAGATTATTTGCTAAAGCTGACTTAATTCTCGTGTTATCGCAACAATGGAAACGATGGTTACAAGAGGCATTAGAAATACATGATAGAGTGGATGTCTTATATAATCCTTGTCCAAGTGTTAATCAAAATAGAAACTTACATCGAGAAAATATACTTGTTGCAGGTTCTATAATTCCTAGAAAGGGATATAAAACTATCATAAATGCATTTTCATTAATTGCTGCTGACAATCCTAAATGGAAATTAGTATTTGCTGGCAATGGCGAAATTGATATTGCTAAAAATTTAGTTAAAACAAAAGGTATTGACCAACAAGTTGAATTTTTAGGCTGGGTAAAAGATTCAGAAAAAGAAATGGCTTTTCAAAAGGCCTCAATTTATTGCTTAGCAAGCGATGGGGAAGGTTTTCCTATGGGTCTTTTAGATGCATGGGCTTACCACTTACCTAGTATAGTTACACCGGTTGGAGGTATTCCTGATATTGTGGAACATGGTGTAAATGGGATGATTTACCCTGTTGGGGATTTTAAAACATTATCCACTCAACTTAATCATCTTATCAATGATGCAGAAATTCGTAAACGTATCATCAATGAAACCGATAAGCTGGTTACAACTATTTTCAATGTTGACCACATCAACAATCAACTAGCCTTAATTTACAAAAATTTACTAAAAAATTGAATCTTATTAAGGAATTAATAAGAGCTATCAACAAACCTATTTTCTGTAGAAATTAACCTAGTCAATTCCACTAAAATCTAGATTTATTTGTAAAAGAATTCAAATAATATATAAAATTAGTAACACAAACCTACCAAGTAGTTACTATTTCAAAATCTTTTTCCTTAATGGACTGTCATAGATTCCTTTAATCAATTTTGGTGGCATATAGCGCATTACTAAACGACTTAACGGATACACATAGCGCCACGTAATACCCTTTAACTTACCTATACCCTTCATATAGATTTTAAACTCGTGTAGCCCTTTAGTTTTATCTCTAGAGACAAAAGAATTCTCTGTTATTCTAAATTGAATTAAACATTCAGGAATATTACCGATTTTATAACCAGCATTTAAAATCGTAAACCAAAGCGCCAAATCTTGTGTTAAACGGTAGTCTTCATTGTACCGTATTCCACTATCAAAAATTTCCCTTTTCATCATAACACCTGCATGTTGTAAAGGGCATGCTTTACAGATGTAATCTCTAACTTCTTCATCTGTAAATGGGTAGGTTCTAATATTGGTATAATTACCCAACTCATCAATCTCTTGAGCCAAAGAGCCAACTACAGAATACTCAGAATTTTTTTCCAAGTATTCAATTTGTTTTATAAAACGACCAGACACCGATACATCATCACTGTCCATACGTGCTATGTATCGACCAGTTGCGTTATCAATACCAATATTTAAAGATTTGGTAAGCCCAATATTAATTTTATTCTTAAAAATTACTAAGGTTTGATTTAAAACGTTTTTCCATTTTTCAATAACGCTATAAAGTTCATCAGTTAATTCACCATCTTCAATGAGTATGATTTGAGTTGGTTTTAAATTTTGAACTGTCCAAATACTATTCATTGCCAGTTCTAAATATTCTGGCTTTTCTTTATGGTATACAGACATGATTACTGAGAGGGATCGATCAGTCATTTATTATATTTCTAAAAAATTAAATTGATAAAATTGATTTGATATCAATTATTTGTTGTCTTCTTTTTCCTTGATAAACGGTATCAAAACTAATATATTCACCACTAGTTGAGAATCTAGGATGCAAATCGCAACGCGTTTCATTTTTGTATTTCGTACTTTGAAACAATTCTGCCAAACAATGTATTTCTTTTGTTTTTCTATTGAAAAGAAACAGTTTTTGCATTCTACTTTTGTCGGGATACGAATCAAAAACTATCCAATCTCCAAAACAGCTAGGATGGCCATCACCTAATTGAAGTTGGGTCATTTCTGGACATAATGTTGCAACTCCATTTAGACCTAAGTAATAATATCCATTTTCTCCATTTGCTTTTAAATAACCTAAAATAGTCTCATTATCTAGCCAATAGCAATGGCTTACATATTCTTCATCTATTACGACTTTAATAGTTTCAAAATCTGAATACATTAACCTATCAAATCTTCTTTTTCCTTGAAAATACCGATGTATAAACATAAATCCTTTTCCATTTGGCTGTATGATCAAATGATTCAATTTATGGGTACAATCTTTAAAAATATCTTTTGCTTCTACATTGACAACATCTTCTATAGTGTGCAACATCTTTGCAATACCAGAAGCGTAATCTATTTTCCAAATACCATCATTTTTTAGGTTGGTCAATTCAGATTGCTGTAATGGTGGTAAGCTGCGATACCCATAATCTGGTCGCATACTTAATAACCGTTGATAATTTATAGAAAGAAAATACTGGTCTTTGTAGACCGCTTGTACAGGATAATCAAAAGTTTTGATCAATGAATTCTCTTTGGCGGAAAACAGTTTAGATTCGTACCTTTTTAAATCTTCATTAAAATCATTAAAAACAAATAGCTCTTCATTTAACCAATGCAGTCGCGTGCCTTGTTGCCAATTATACGCTTTTGATTGTGCTATTTTCTTTGTTGTACCATCATGAATATTTGTAATCGTGATATCTACCGGTACAGAATCTGAGGGCAAATTAACGGATGCATCAGAACTCAGATGCGAAAGAACCTGACCCATATTATTCACTGTTGCTATATCATAATACCCACCAAATGTTTCAGATGTAGTATCAAAGCTAATTAACGGATCAATAAGTGTAATCTGAACGGGTTGTTCCATTAACTTAATAATGTAATCCTTTTTATGAAGTTTAGCGTTAATTGAAATATAAATACTCTTCAAAAAGGCTTTTAAACCAGGAGTAGCAGATAAAATAGCCGCAATAACGCGCTCCTTCTTACTAAATGTTGCCATTATTTAAATTTCATTTTAAGTTTATTAACTATTCTAGATATCACCATAATCTTGATTTTCGCAAAATCAACGAAAGCGGTATCATGCTTTAAGGTGACCTGCTTTTTTGTAGCATTGGGATCCATAGCATCAAATTGAGATGCAAGCAGTGCAAATAAATTGTACTTATCCAGCACCAATTCTTTTGCTTCTTGAATTTGAGCTATTCTTTGCTCACAATATTCCTTTTCAAGAATATCTTCTATGATTTTGACCGAACTTTCAAAATCATTAATATCGATTAATGAATAAGCGTCTTTATCGAAATATTTCTCCAAATTGGTACAACCATAATAAATCGGATACGTATTGCCTAAATAGCTATCAGCTAACTTCTCTGTCCAATAATCTGGGTACGAAGAATTTTCTATTACTACATGATATTTATAAGGTGCAATTACATTCCACTTATCATCAAAATCATTAAATCCCCTACCGAATAAATCAATTTTATCACCAAAATGTTCTTTTAATTTATGTACAAAATCTATTCTTTCTTGATGACCTTTGGTAAATGCTTTATTACTAGATATTACCGAAATCAATTTAGATTTAACTGGCGGTTCTTCATTCTTAAAAGTATCATAGTCTTTTGAAAAACTAATTTCCCCCTTTTCATTCTCAATCTTACCTATATGCCAAGGTTGAGCAGGTTGGTAATGCGTTTGACTTTTATGATCTAAATTGTCTTGGCAAACTACTATTTTACCAAACTGATTCACAAAACCTTTCGAATAATGATATACACTTTCTGGCTCACCTGTAACAAATAAGGTGTTCTCAGGAGCAACTTCACAGGTTTCTGTTTTACGTTCGCCTTTACTATACACCGCCCAAAAATCTGGATTTTTGATTTCTTGGTTAATATAAAATTGATAATTACCCCATTGCGCTAATCCAGAAGGTGTTTGTCGACTACACCCTTCATTGTCTTTAGCAATGGAAAGTTTTACTTTGTACATTTTTTATTAAATTTATAATTCAAATATTTTAAGCTTACACTAACTAAAAAGGGTGAAAATTCTAATTCCATTAAAACAGTCGAAAACAACATATTTCTTCTCCTAATTATAACCGGAAAATCTGATCTATTTTCCATTCTTTGCTTGAAAATAACCATAAAAAGAAATTGGTCAATATTCTTAATATATAAGCTGAAAAGATTATTATTCCAAATACAATTACGGTATTTAAAGGATAATATTTATTAAACACATTAGTGATTATGTTAAATTGGACAATATAAATTTCATATGTTAATGAAGAAATAATGAAAACTACTGACCATATTTTGTGATTCGATAATTTAGCGCACCATTGATAACTTACTGCCTTATATGAATAATATAGAAAAAACAATAATGGAATAACAGCCAATAACTGAACATAATAAAAATTATCAGTTTTTCCTTTTCCAAAAAACATGATAATAAAATATAGCAAAAATGATGTACCACATAAAACTAAATCGGAAAACAGATTTTCAATCTTAATCTGTTTCTTATATAAACCTACATTCACACCCAGAAGCATTGAACTGAAATAAATAATATAATGAAATTCGTGATAAATACTTCTAGCTTCTTTAGGTGAAAAAATTATAATTAAGGAAGTAATTAAAACAGACAAAACTAAAATTTGCTTTGTGTATTGTTTTAAATATTTTATTATAAAATAAATAATAGAAAAACTGATTACAAAACATCTTACAAACCAATAATCTCCAGCAAATAAAAAATCATACCAATTAATTTCTACTGAAAATATTAAATTCACAAAGACATAGAATACAATTAGTGTCGGCCATAACCTCACAATTTTTTTCTTAATCCAATAGTCAAAAGGTGTATATTTCCCTTCTTTGTTCTCTATATTAATCAGAAAAAATCCAGAAACAAAAAAGAAGAGCGCATTACCTTGAACACCCAAAGTTGCAAAACTGATATTATGACCTTCATATAAAGGCACATAATGACTATTAGTTATCATTATTGCCGCGACAAACTTTAAAAAATCTATACCGTAATTTCTACTTTTCATATTTGAAAGACCTTTTTTAGTGTATTTTTTGTGTTGTAAAATACTCTACTCTATTTAAACAATTTGAAGAAATATAATGCTAACATTCAATTTCATTTAAGACTAAAAATTGAATGTTTTTTATAAAACATGAACACCCCTAAAACACCAACTGGAACCCATAGCGAAGCAAATAACACATAGGGTGATATAAATTGAGATATCGATATATAACCTACTACAATACTACTAATAATTACAAAAAATAAAAGAACATGTTTAATAGACGTAAGCTTATTTTTTAAAAGCACAACATCTTGACTAAAATGAAATATTACAAAAGAAATAAAAATAGAGTAATTAACCACTGATAAAGATGACCATATTGACAGACCAATTAGACATAGTACCGTGTTTATAATAATACTATTGACATTAAACCACATATCTAGCTTTTCTAACTTTAAAGTAATAAGAATGTTTGCTTGCAATAACGATGTAGGAAATACAAGCATGGTTAAAAACATCTCTTTAGTATAAATAGCTGAAGTATCATATTTTTTTCCAAATATTAAGGGTAAAATCTCATCTGCAAAAGAATAGGTAAATGTATAGGCACCTAAACCGTAAAGTGTAAATAATATAAACATTTTCTGGTATAGCGCCTTAATACCTTCATAGTCTTTATTTTTTGAAAGCTCTACAAACTTTGGAAGTAATGTTGAACTTATTACCACTGGTATTAGTTGAGCTAATGAAAATATTTTAAAAGAGTTTTCGTAATAAGCAACCGAAGATAATGGCAACATTTTAGATATAATCAATGTTGCCGATTTCCAATACACAACATATGCACTACCGATAACTGCAAAGGGCCAATACTTATATAATATATTCTTCACAAAACTTATTGGCACGTCTGCTTTCCAAAAGCCATTTAAGTTTATACCATCTGCTGAGCCTATTTTCAGAAATAGATTTAATGTTATAAATCGCGTAACAACTAATAATATGGTAAGAACAACAATGTTAAACGGATAAATAAATAACATACACGCAATCCCAAATTTAGCAAAGGCTTCAATAAATAGGACTTTTACCGTTTTCTTTTGAGCAAATTGAGCAATATTAATATTCTTAATTGAATAAATAATATTATCAAAAATGATGTTGATTGCAAATAATATTGAAAGTTTTTGCACCGTAGGGTTTTCATAAAGTACCAATGCAAGAATAATATTGATTATCAAGAAAAAGAACCCGAAATAGGCTTGCATCTTCAAAAATTTGCTGGCTAGCTCACTTTTGTCATCAACATTCACAATCTCTCTAATAAACCAGTGTCCAAGACCCATGGCAGAAAAAGCCAAAATCATCTGGTACAAACTATTTGCTATTAAGTATTCTGAAAAATCTTCGACAGAATAATAACGTGCAACTAATACATAAAAAAGGCTCAAAAGTATGTTTTGAGTTAAACTTCCCATTACTCCCCACAAACTATTTTTAAGAATCTTTGACTTTATGTTAGGCAGCCATTTAATTTTCAACTTCTGCATTTAAATTTTAAGTTATGGGTAAATAAATTTTGGTAAATAACAAAATGGAATTAGTTATTTGATTACATTCTCTTAGATGTGATTTAAGAATAAATTATATCTAAGACAGCAACGTAATGCTTTACCAAGCTATTTATTGATTTTTCACTATGGAAATCTTTTTTCATACTTTCAAATAAATTATTATCTATAAAACCATTAATTGATTTTGTTAATGACTCGGCAGAAACATTTTCAGCGACAAGACCATTTTTACCTTCAATTATATAATCAGGTAAACCACCCACTGGTGTAACTAAAACAGGTCTATTTAAACCATGTGCAATTAATATGACACCACTTTGGGTGGCATCGATATATGGGCAAACTATAAGTTTAGAATTCATTATAATTTCTGTTATTTCCTCATTGCTAAGAAATTTCTCCATAATTGATACCTTATTTTTGTTTTTGATGATATCATAATTTATTTCGAAATCTTTGAACGGTTTCCCTGCAATTATAAATTCTTGACTTGGATTTGTCTTATGAACGCCATTAATTGCCTCTATAAACAGGTCAATTCCTTTATATTTAGACAACCTTCCAACAAATGAAATTTTAGTAGGCTCAACAATGAAATCTGTTATTTTACTAAGTTCTTTATATATTGAACTAGGGCGAAGACGTAATAAAAATATTTTTTTATTTTTTGATAGCTGCTCTCCCAAAACCTCCTTACTATCATTTGCAAAGACTACAAATTTAGTGACCAGTTTAAGTAGAAATTTGGTAATTATATATCTTTTTATTTCAAATTCACCACTATGCATTTTAGGATCATGTACATTCAAAATCAATTTATTTCTATGTTTCAACAGAAATAATATCAAGGGGTATTGGCGAGAAACAAAACCATCTAAATGTATAAAATCAGGAGATATCCCATTTATAAATTTCTTGATTTTATTCGATATAGAATTTAAACTTAGTTTCGGTGAATAAACAACAAAATGAACTGATTTACATTTTTCAAAATATGGCTCTAAATAACCCAAATTCCAATCATTTTTTATACTCTCAAAAGAAACCAATGGAGGGTATGAATCGATATCAATTTCCAAATTTAAAATATTACTTTTTAGACCCTGTGGAGTTAATGCTATAAGAACATGTAGGTCATATCCGTTATTTGAGGCTGTTTTTATATGTTCAATTGCGGTATCTAAATAAGCAACATGAGTAAAATGAGTAATTATCTTTTTCATAAAATAAATTAGAATTCTAGAAGTTTTATTAAGGTGATTTTATTTTATTGTTTGACTTTTAATATTTCATCCAATTCATCCAAAGATTCTACAATAAAATCGGCTAGCTCTATTTTTTTTAATTTATAAATATCTTTGGAAACCAAAATTGTACATACACCAGCCTTTTTACCGGCCTGCATATCTGAAAGTGAATCTCCAATGAACCAAGTACTGTGATCAAGCTTTAACTCTGAAAAATCTTTTTCAGCTGCTAAAAGCATACCAGCATTGGGTTTTCTACAGGGTGATGAATCATCAATATCAGAACAAAAATAAACTTTGTCAATCGTCACGTCCTTATCCTTAAGTTGTTCTATCATTTTACTGTGAATACTTTTAAGTTGATCAGCACTTATCAAACCACGCCCAACACATCGTTGATTAGTAACAACAATTTTAAGTGAAAATTTATTATTATGCTTTTGAATAAAATCTATAAAGTCTTTCTTAAAATGAAATTGTTCCCAATTAAGAACATATCCATTTTCAATTTTGTTATTGATAACACCATCTCTATCTAGAAAGAGGTTTTTCCTTTTAGTTTCCTTTTCAATAAGCTTTACGATTTCCTTCTGGGCCTTTAAATAATCTTCTGGAATACCTATATCTAAAAAGTACTTTCCTGAATAAGGAACACCAATAAAAATTTCTTCTTTAAATTTTGCTAAAAAATATTCTGTTTCTAAAGAAAACTTATCTCCAAGTGAATCTACAGCATTACTAAAATATTCTTTATTAATTAAGTATACCCCAGCATTAATGTAAATTTCACCATTGTATGTTTTGTCTAAAAAATTAGTGATTTTAAGATCTTCATTAATTTCAACACCACCATATCTATTCTCATTGTAAAGTTTTTTCAAAGAAAACGAAACACTTGGCTTTTTTTCTTCGTGCACTTTGTACAATTTTTGAAGATCAATGTCGTAAAACGAATCTCCGTTCACTACAAGAACATCTTTAGATTCTGTATAAGTTAGTGCATATTTGAGGCCGCCACCCGTACCTAAAGGAAATTCTTCTCTAGCGTAATCAATCCTCATATCTAAATATGAATCTTTAAAATAGTCACTTATAATATCTGCTTTATAGCCAATTGAGAAAACAATTCGTTGAATTCCATTTCTCTGAAGATATGTCAAGAGATAATGTAGAAAAGGTTTTCCTGATATATCTGCCATAGGCTTAGGAACTTCTGAAACAACTTTTTGTAATCGAGTACCAAAACCACCGGCTAAAATAATTGCTTCTTTAATCATACTTGAGGAAAAAGTTTAGCTTCAATAATTTCACATAATATATGACCAATAAGAATATGACTTTCTTGTATTCTTGGAGTTATTTTAGATGGCACATTTAACAAGAAATCTGCCTTCTCTTTCATTGCGCCACCAGTCTCCCCAGTAAGTGCAACAGTAAACATTCCAAGATCTTTAGCCACCTCAAATGCCCTAACAATATTTTTCGAATTGCCAGAAGTAGAAATACCAATTAGTACATCTCCTTTTTTTCCTTGACCTTTAATAGATCTTGCATAGATTTCATCATATGAATAATCGTTACCCACTGCTGTAACGTAAGATGTATTTACATGTAAAGCTTCGGAATCTAAAGGTTCTCTGTCATAATAGAATCTACCGCTTAGTTCCGCTGCCAAATGCTGTGCATCAGCCGCACTACCACCATTACCGCAAAAAAGAGTTTTACCACCATTCTTATAACATGCTATACATAATTCAGCAACCTCATTGATTCTTTGAATTAATTTATCATCGGAAGCGATAAGTTGTTTAACTTGAATAGATTCAATAATTGTATTTTTAATATTCTCCATATTTCTTATTTTTTAGACTGTCCAAGTTACTAGACCTTCATCTACGAATTTAATTGTTCTTATTTCACCTTGAAAAGGTTTTAATGCTCTTATAACTTGGTATTTGGTGTTTGCGGGGCAATAAAAAAACATAAATCCACCACCACCAGCACCTGATATTTTTCCTCCAGTCGAACCACTTTCCATCGCTTTATCATATAGTTCATCAATAATTGGATTTGTTATTCCTGAGGACATTTTCTTCTTTTGCTCCCAACCAGAATGAAGAATATTACCCATTTCATCTATCTCACTTAAAAGCAATGCTCTTTTCATTTGAATCGCTTGATTTTTAAGTTGGTGCATAGCCTCTATAGACTTGGCATTTTTACTATTTACGTTCTTTATTTGTCCATCAATAATTTTAGATGAAAGCCTACTAGTACCTAAATAATATAAAATCAGATTATTTTCAAGTTCGTATATGTTTCTACTTTTGATTTTTAATGGATTAACAATTACTCGATTATCCTTTTCAAATTCCATAAAATTAAACCCTCCGAAAGTAGCAGCGTATTGATCTTGTTTTCCGCCTGACATATTCATATCTACCCTTTCAATATCAAATGCAAGTCTAGCTATATCGTACTCGTCTAATGGGAGTTTTAACCATTCAGCAAATGCCCCGACAATTGCAACTACCAAGGTTGAAGATGATCCTAAACCAGAACCTGCTGGTGCATCAACAAATGTATGCAACTCAAAAGACAAAGGTTTTAAGCTATAATCTTTAACTATACGATTATAAACCCCTTTCAATAAATCAAGAGTACCATTATATTCTATCTTAATATTTGATGGTACTCGCTCAATTTCATTTCTATCTTGAGAATGAAATAATATCTCGCCGCTAGTATTTGGAACTATAGTTGCATAAGCAAAAAGACTGATAGTTGCATTAAGTATTGCACCGCCAAATTGGTCAGAATATGGACTTACATCCGTTCCTCCGCCAGCAAGACCTATTCTAAGAGGGGCTTTACTTCTATATATCATAATGTTTATTTTATTTATATTTTACTAAATGAATTACTATTGCTTATTAATAAGAGGCTATGAAAACCAAACTCGTGCTAACAATATTATTGAATCACTTCCCTTATTTTATTTTCCATCTCTTTCATAATTATTTCGCGAGAAAATTTTTGTCCTAAAATCTTATTGTTTATTTGCATAGTTTGACGCATTTCTTGATTATCATAGAGTTTACTCAAAGCTTGTCCGATACTAATTGAAGACTTGCCATCAACCCAAAGGCAATTATCAGGTTCTTTTAAATAATCTTTCGCTGCCCTAATTTGAGTCGTAATTATAGGCATACCACAGGCTACAGATTTAAATAAGGCCATAGCGAACCCTTCGTCATGCGATGGAAATACTAGGGCATCGGTATTTGCATAAAATTGATCACATTCTGCTTCCGGCAAATAACCTAAGAAGCGTACATACTTCTCAACGTTAACTTGCTTGGCAAGTAACTTAATCTCATTAAATTCATTTCCATCTCCTACAAAGACAAAAATGCAATTATCGCGCTTATGGAAAAGAGGAATACTTTTAATAATATTGAAGACACCTTTCTCTTTTACCATACGCCCTACAAATAGAAATGTGAATTTATCGGTTGGTAAATTATATTTTTCCAAAAATAATGGTGATGATACTGATCTTTTTCTATCTATTATATTGGGTGTAACAAATGTTTTATCAAACATTACTTTATTGAACTTTTCAATCGTTAATTTTTCATCTTGAGATAGAAACCACCAAATATCTACGTTTTTGATTAAAAAATGTAAAACCAGTTTTCTATAAAATATGGACTTCTTTTTAAAAATATCAAAATTAGAACCATGAGATTTAATACCAATTTTGAAACTATTTCTAACAAAATATTTAAAAATAACCAATGTAATAAAATCTCGGGTAGACCCTACTGGCTCAAATCTTGAATTTAGGTATAAAAAATCAGGCTGAAACTGTCTAAGATGTTTAGCTAATTCAAAAGCATTAGAAATAACTCCAATAAGTTTGTTTAAAACACTTAAGCTAGAATTATTTCGGGTGTAAATTATAGTCTCACAATTATTACCCAAACTTTTTAGCCCATCTACTTCGTCCATAGCCAGGTTTACATGATTTTTGGGAGGTATTCCTATTAAAATTTTAAAATTCATAAAATGGCAATTTTCATAAATACTACAGATTGCATAACAAGCTTACAAAGTCTCTAATAAATGTTTCTCATTATAGTGTTTCATTAAGTATTCTATCTTCTTTAGAAAAAACCACTATAGTAAAAAATAAAATTAATGCGATCAATAAAAGAATACGATAATCAGTTAGGGTGTACACTGTATTAAAGGCTACTAACCAACTACATAAAGCTGCAATTAAAAAATATGTTTTTTTATTAACGGAACTAAAAAATATTCCCTTTGTAACATTTAAGAACGGAATTATAAAAAAAAGAGAAAATAGGGCAAAAGCAATGATGCCATGTTCTGCTAAGATTTTCAAATATCCGTTTTCAGGTTGTGTAAAGAACAAAAACTCACCTGGGGCAATTTCTAAATACAGATCTTGATTATATTTAGAAGTAAATTCCTGAAAATTTCCCAAACCAACCCCAAGAAAAGGGTGGTTTTCAATTATAATTATAGTTTCTTCCCAAATAGACTGTCTAAAATCAAGATCGTTGCTCAAATTACCTGACCTAGAAAATATAGCGTTATCAGGTGCAAATAAGAAAAGGCTTGCAATTGCAATAAAGCCTAAAACCAATCCATAAACTTTAACACGTAAATTGCTAAGAAGGAAGAGAAGTAATAAACCTACTAAAAAGCCTCCTACAGCTGATCTACTGCCTGCTAGAATTAGATATACTACACCCAATGTAAAACCACAGTAATTCAAATATTTCTTTTGTAATGAGATATTTTGTTGAAATAGTAAAAACATAAAAGATCCCATTGCCAAAAATTGCCCGTTTAGTTGACTATCACCAAAAATACCTTGATATCTTGTTACACCTGTATCTTCATTAAAAACATTTACACCAATATCTGGAGTAAGCGTAAATTTAAGACCAAACATAAATTGCAAGGTCATAAAGAATAGCGCAAAAATATAGGCCGTTTTAAAAGCGTTTATAATCTTCCAATGATCGAAGTTATTTTCAAAAGAAATGAATAAAAAACGCAAAAAAATAAAAACTGTAATAATAGGGTAATAGAAAAAATAATTACTAAAACCGAATTCGGCATTTAACCCACTAATAACACTCAGTATAAAAAAAAGTAAACCAAGAATAAAATAACCAGAGTATTTTAACGGTCTAGAAAAAAATATAAATTCTTTGAATAAAAAAATAAATCCAACCAAGGTAATTGCATCAAATACTCTCAAATAACCCAAGTATACTGGTATTATTTTAAGGTCTAAAAATGGAAGAGCATATATTACAAAAAGAACATAGGTTTCTACCTTAGGCTTGCGATAAAATAAAACCGTAAATATTAAGAATGTTAAGAGTGCTAATACGTAAAGTAGCATATTTAATTATTCTTTTTAACTCCGAACTTTTCTAAAACTTTGGTAATAAGTTTTTTTTCTTTATCTGATGCAGAAATTTCATATCCATACCCATAACCATACCCTTGCTTAATAATACCCCTCATTTTAACACCATTAAAAATAAGAGCACAATTTTCAAAACCTTTTCTACGTATAGTTTCATCGATATGTTGCAATACAAATTTAGGTGTATGATCATGGCGCACCACAATAACCGTTTTATCTGTATAAGACGCTATTAAATTAGCATCGGTAACCAATGTTGTTGGTGGTGTATCTATAATTACGGCATCAAATTCTTTCTTAATTTTAGAAATAAAAGTTTTAAAATTATCATTCACTAGTAAGTTAGAAGAATTCAATGTCTTATCACCCGAAGGAAATACGGTTAAATTATCAGTCTTTTGCACGCCAACATCCAACGTAATACCATCGCCCAATACTTGACTCATACCAATCTCATTTTCTAAATGAAATAACTGAGAAACGCCAGCCTTTCTTAAATCTAAATCAATCAAGGCAGTCTTCTTACCTGACAATGCTAACGTTAATGCCAAATTAGAACTCACATAACTTTTACCTTCGCCTGCAATGCTCGAAGTAACCATTACGGTTTGTATCGTTTTACCACCGTCATACATTTGCATATCGGTCAGTATACGACGAAATTGATCAACTATAAATAAATCTTTATGTTGTGTTACCAACAACTCTTCTTTAGGTTTGTCTAGATAAGCCACCTCCCCGACAACAGGTATATTATCATCTATTTCTAAATCTGATCGAAAAAGTATTTTTGTATTTAAAAGTTCTCTACCTGCAACATAGGCAAGACCTAAACCAATAGGAAACAATAAACCAATAAGATATACGACAGACTTTTTCGGCGAAACTGGTCTTATAGATGCCTCTGCTTTTTCTATAACTCTTACATTACCCAACGTAGGTGCAAAAGACAGTGCTGTTTCTTCTCGCTTTTGAACCAAAAAATCATATAAATCTTCAATACTCTTTTTTCGTCTATTAATCTCTAAGAACATACGTTCTTGTTCGGGTAATACATTCAATGCTTCGTTATACTTACCACTATTCGTTGTTAAACTTTCTCTACTTGCGTTTAGATTAGATTTTTGACTTCTCACATTTTCTAATATACTAGGCCGTATATTATCTATTTTATTTCTGACAACAGTTAACAAGGGATTATTCTCTGCCGTTGTTTTACTTAACTGCCCATATTCTATTTCAGCATCATACAATTTCTGTAATAATTGACCAAGTATAGGATCATTAACCCCTAATGTAGAAGGTACAATACCGGTATTATTACTCTTAGATACCACATACTTTTCTACTTTATCAAGAACTGAAAGCTGCAAATTAATCTCCCCTATACGACGATCATAATCGCCCACATTCTGCAAATATAAATTGCCTTGCTCCCCTAAATTAATAACACCCTCTTTAGAACGATATTTCTCTAAATCTTTTTCAACTGCCTGTAGTTCAACCCCAACAGTTTCCATACGCTCGTCAATAAAACTCAACGTATTAGAAGCCAGTGAATTCTGAGAGTTAATTGTTGCTTTTTTATAGGAATCTATAAGTTGATTGACGATATCATTACCCCTATTTGGAATAGGGTCGGTATACAATATTCTTACTACCGTAGCAGTTTTGCTTGCTGCACCAACATAGAGGTTACTTACAATTTGATTTATTCTAATTCTAGTTGGAATTAATTGAAATTTAAAAATCTTGTCTAAACTATACTTTACATTTCCATTTGGGAGAAACTTAAGTACACTACCTCCAAAAGGATTACCTACCCAAGTATCGAAAGGGGTACCTTCTCCGTCAATATATACTAGACCCTTTTCATAATCTACAGAAAACTCAACCTCATCAATATCCGCATTTATATTCACGTCTGATGGATCCATTAAAACTATCTTAATAGGAGCATCTTCATAATACACCCTATCCTTAAAAAAACCAGAAGTATATATTTTGGAATATAAGCCCAGTGTATTTACGACATCTTCTACAACATCTTTAGATTTTATGACCTCTATTTCATTTTCAACAATTTTTTTGGACTCAAACACATTAAAAGACTCCATTAATTGCGATTGATCCACGCCTTTTTTTTCATCATTTACAATCAATCCAGCAGAACTTTGGTAATGTGCTTCCGTTCTTAAAAGAAAAAGCTTAGCCAACAATACACCAACAACCCCCAAAACCACGAATAATGGCCAGAAAGGCAAGAATTTTTGAAGAATTATATGAAATAGATTTTGCTGTCTATTATTTGCCATTTGAAATAAAGAGGTTAAACTAATTTTTATATGAATATCTTATTTTAAAGCTGCCAGAGCACATTTTAAAACTTGCCGTAATCTAATACTATCTAAAATTGACAATTGTAATTATCCCTAAAGAAACTATGCTTAGGGCAACAGGTATCCATGGTCTTAATACGCTAGCTTCGGCAACCTTAGATGGTCTTGGCTCTACATAAATGACATCGTTGGATTTTAAGTAAAAATACTGCGAACTTAATATTTCACTAGAGGTTAAATCTAAATGATGTAATATTTTATTACCATCTACTTCACGAATCAGTGAAACTCTTTCTTTATTACCGTAAATAGTGATATCACCCGCTAACCCTAAAGCCTCTAAAACTGAAATTTTTTCGCTTGGTACCGTAAACACATTAGGTCTTAAAACTTCACCAAGTACAGATACTCTAAAATTCAGTAAACGAACATCTACAACAGGATTTAGCAACAATTTTTGCTCCGTTAACATTGTGGTAATATGATCACGAACCTCTTGTTTAGTTTTGCCTTCCACTTTTATCTCTCCTAAAATAGGAAACCGAATATTACCCGTTTTATCGACCAAATAACCAGAGGCTTGACCTAAAACACCACTAACTGTAGCTGTACTTGCACCAACCTGGTTCGAGGTATTGAACATATCTGCGGCTTCTTTGTTTACACTACTCACCGATATACTTAAAAGATCATTCTCATTCAATGTATCTTCTAAATTTTCAAACTGTGAAGAATTATAAATAGAATCTGGTGCTTCGTAGAAATAGGTAGATTTTTTCATATTACCACAAGATGCAAATAGCACCACACATAGAAAACCGACTATGTGTCTTAGCGATAATTTTCTAAAGTCCAAATTATTACTTTTTATATTTTTCATAACATATTCTTTTAATCAATATATCAATTGAGAGCATTCAATTTAAACAGCTTTACAAAAATACTAATAAGCCTTGTCCTCGCCTTTAATTATATTGTAAACCGTATAAAATAATATATGCATATCTAATTCCATAGACCATCTTTCTACATAAAAAATATCTAAACGCGTACGGTTTTTAATATCTGATGGTTTAATAATTTCACCTCTATAACCCTTTATTTGAGCCAAACCAGTAATACCCGGTTTCACAAAATGACGTACTAAATATTTATCAATTGACTTTTCGTAATCAGTAGTATGTACTACCATATGGGGTCTTGGACCGACAATACTCATATCGCCTTTAAAAACATTGATGAATTGTGGAAGTTCATCAATACTCGTTTTACGTATAAACTTACCAATTTTTGTAACCCGCATATCGCCCTTTTTCGCCATTTGGGAATCAGAATCTTTATTGACCGTCATTGAACGATATTTATAACACCAAAAAGTTTGTCTTTTATAACCATGTCTTAATTGTTTAAAATAAAAGTCTCCTGGAGAATCTAGTTTTATTAAAACATATAAAATTGGTGTTAACCATGAAAGTATTAGAAGAATAACCAACCCAGAAAAAACAATATCAAAAGCACGTTTTATAATGCGCGCATACTCGGTATCTAATGGCACATTTCGTAAATTTAGAACTGGAGTTGTATTATATGTTTCAACCGACATGGCACGATTAAATACATCCATATCATTTAAAATTACTTTAAATCGAATGAGATTATTGTCTGCAAAATCTACGAAGTTCTTTAATTCTTCTTCGCTAAAATTAGAAGCTACACAATAAATGATATCTACATCATAATTTAAAATATAGCCAAATGAGTCATTAATTTGACCTAAATATGTTGGACTCTTTGATTCTCTGTCTGAAAAATAACCCATGTAATGATAACCAAATGTAGGGTTATCGAAAACTTTCCTGATTTTCTTTAAATTTCTATCTCTACCTAGCACAACTACCTTAACGCTATTTCGACCTATTACCCTAAACTTACCTCGTACCCAAAAGAACAATACTCTGTACCAAATAAGACAAATGGCTAAAATTGTATAAACTAAATATTGATATCTAATAGACGGTATACTTTCATCTCTTATTGCAAACAATGCAAAGTAGGAAAGGAAGTAGACAAAAAGAATTTGAATGATTTTATGGAACCTAGTAAAAAATTGCTCTTTTCGTTCAGTAGTATAATAGTTTAAAATAAATGCAATAAACAGCCAGCTAATATTATAGTACGCAATATTAAATACATTCAAATATGTCTCTGGAGTTAAAATGAATAATACCCCATTTATGATACATAAATGTAAGAATATAGAAATCGGAATTATAAAGTCGGAATTACGGTATTTCATTTATAAAAAAAGGGAACCAAATAAATATGATTACTATGAGTTTTTAGTGCTTGCTCGGCAAAATTGGATAAAATTACTATTTGCGCCAACAACATTCGACGAATAAGTTATTTTACTTGATGATGTAATAGTGTACTACATGTAAACTTAATTCAATATCAAATAAGATTAAAAACTATTTCTAGAATTTAACGCCCGCTATTAAAATTATAATCACTTGGGTAATTTGAAAGAATCAGAATGAATTTAGGAAACAAACTCCATACTTCTGGTTAATTTCTACTTGAAGATATTAAACGGCTCCGCCTTTAAATCCACATGAAAAATTTCGCACTTTAAGATAGCGCGAAAATTAAATTAGATTAGTGTTTAATGTATTTGCAATAGCCTTTGTACATGTTTAGATGAAAAATCTTACAAACACCTCGATTAAAGCAAATTAATAGTTATGGTAGTGCAAATAAAAGTAATTTGAAAGGAATAAAAAAGTTAAGTGAGGTAATTAAGACTAACTACATAAACAAAATGTCAATCGTCAAGACTGTTAAAAAAAATGCTTACTAAATAACTTGTCAAAAAAAAATATGGTCTAAGCCAAGATTACAGTTTACGACAATAGTGAACTTAAATAGCTTATGCTACATCTCTAATTTTAGCCAACAAAACAATACCCAAACCATTTAAAACAAGTTTGAGTTCATTTTTACGAACTTCATGTATGGTAGCCTCTTTATCTTTGAAAGCACCTTTTTCAATAGTGATCACTTTTCCTTTTTGTAGATGCGAAGATTTGATATTGCAAATGTTGTCATTAGTTATCCATTCTTTGATAATGGCTATTTCAACATCACGTACTATTGCAGCTTTCCCTAACCAGTACAGGTAATTTTTTATATGGGAAGTTATAAAAACCGTATCTCTATCTGATTCTTTAAGTCTTACGAACAAATAATTTTGAAATATGGGAACTTCTAAAACCTTTTTTCGATCGCTCCATTGCCTAATTTCTTTCTTAAGAGGGCAGTAAATTTCAAAACCATGTCGCTCTAAAATTTCAGCAACCTGCAACTCTCGCTTTGTCTTAACGACCAAAACAAACCACTTTGGTGAATTAGTAAGAGTTACATTGCTTTCTGACATATAAGAGGGGACTGGTTAGTTACTTTACAATTATGTTAATAGATACTTGGTTCTTGTCAAGCACATGATATAATAACGATGTTAAACCCTATATATTGCTACCTATTGCTTTACTAAAACCATGCCATTTTATATGCATTATTGATACTATCATTTTATTAAAAGTGTATGCTTTATAAAAAAGAACTCTTGTTCAAGAAATAAAAAAAAATGGTGCCAATTAGAATGATAAACTTATATTTTTTAAAACAAATCAATTTTATTGTTAAAACAAGATTCTGTAAGCTTTGCAATTATTTGACTTTAAACTTTAATAAAGTACTGGTTATCCTATTATAAGCTATAAAACATACCTTCTTTTTTGAATACAGTATCTTTATAACCCAATTTTAGATTTCAAATAAAAATTTTATAAAGGAGAATTCATATGAAAATTTTAGTAACCGGAGCTGCAGGATTTATTGGTTATCATTTGGTTGAAAAACTAATTAAAACTGGACATGAGGTAATTGGTCTAGATAACATAAATGATTACTACGATATTAATTTAAAATATGCCAGACTAGAAGATTCTGGAATTAAACGCCATCTCATTTCTGAAAATGGACAATTGACATTAAGCCAGAAGTATGGTAATTATCGTTTTACTAAAATGGATATTACAGATTTAACAAAACTGGAACATCTTTTTGAACGAGAAAAATTTAATTACATAGTTCATTTAGCTGCTCAGGCAGGTGTTCGCTACTCTATCGAAAATCCCCATGCGTATGTACAATCTAATTTAGTAGGTTTTGTAAATCTTTTAGAATGTTGCAGAAATTATAAGATTGAGCACTTTTTGTATGCTTCTAGCTCTTCTGTTTATGGCACAAATTCAAAAGTTCCTTTTTCAGAAGATGACAGCGTTGACAAACCTGTTTCTTTATATGCCGCTACTAAGAAAAGTAATGAGCTAATGGCCCATACCTATAGCCATCTATATAATTTACCCACAACAGGCTTACGTTTTTTCACTGTTTATGGACCATGGGGTCGACCAGATATGGCTCCAATACTTTTTGCAGATGCAATCACAAAAGGAAAAGCAATTAAAATTTTCAACAATGGAGATATGAGTCGCGATTTCACTTACATAGATGATATTATCAATGGCATTGAAATTTTGATCAATCATAAACCCAAAGTAAATGAGGATAATCTATTTTACCACATTTTAAATATTGGTAATGGAAAGCCCCAAAATTTATTAGACTTCATCAAAGCTATTGAGAACAGTTTAGGAATTATAGCCGAAAAAGATTATTTGCCAATGCAAGCAGGAGATGTACCTAGAACTTGGGCAGACACTAAACATTTACAAGAGTTGGGATATAAAAGTTCTATAGATATTAAAACCGGGGTTGGGATTTTTATTGAGTGGTTTAAAAAATATAATAAGCTATAAAATAAGAGTAACAATAAACTCCACCTTCGGCAAAAGTCTTCAAATTAATTAAACTACTTTTCAAGCTAATTTTTAAATCAATAGCAACCAAGTAATCTCGTAAATTGCCATCATGAAAAAACTAATTCAAATTATTGGTGCGTGGTACGGCGCAAAGAAAATTGGCGGAGGTAAATGTGGTTGTATTGGAACCGTTTTTGTATTCCTTATACTATACTGGATATTCGGTTATGTATTAGAGGCTTTTTGAGGATGGTTGTTGGTTGTTGGTTGTCGGTTGTCGGTTGATAGTAATTACGCCAAGCGCTGAACGCCTCACGCTATACGCTTAATCTGCGCTGAGCGTGTGGCGCATTGCGAATAGCGAGTAGCGCTTCCTCTATTTTCTAACTTCTATTTTCTCTTCTCCAGTCTTCTTTTGGTCAAAAACCTTAGCACTCGTTTTCATATCGGCATACCTGGGATCTTGAATGAAGTCTTGTTTTATTAATTTAATAACTTCTATGCTCAAGAAACCGAATTCACTGACTACTTTGCCGTAGAATCGATATATTCCTCTTCCTCTAAACATATATTTTGCGGCTACTGGAGGGAATAATACCGTATCGAAAACTTGCCCTTGTTGATCTAACAGCGTAGCAAAAAACATTGCTTTACCAGTGTGGGTTTTTGCTCGCTTTATAGTAATCAGATATCCGTAGATATCGATATTTTTATTCAGATACTTTTCGAAATCTTTACTTCCAGAAGTATTTAATGGCACCTCCTCCAATAGTTCAAACGGACTACATAAACTAAACCCTAACAACTCTAATTGCGTAAAAGCAACTTCTAGATTAGTACTGTACAAAGACGGAATCTCAAAATGCTGCTGTTTTGGGGCGAACAGTTTTGGGTGGTCTATTTTCTTGGTCTTGTTCAAGAATAAATGTGCTTTCCAAAGGAGTTCGTGTTTATTGGTATCCGTAAACCGGAAGGCATCAATACGTATTAAAATACTGACTTGTTCTATGGAGATCATCAGTCTGTCCAAAAAATCTTCCAACGACATAAAATTACCTTTTACGAAGCGTTCTTTTAAAATACGCTCCATCACCCGTTGTTCTAATTCCCGCAAATAGCCTAATCCTAAATACAAATCCTTACCATAAATACAATTACCTGCATTGCTTCTATTAACACAAGGCGGATGTATTGTTGCACCCAGCATGCGAGCTTCGTGCACGTAGAACTCGGGCTTATAAAATCCGCCGCCATTATTAAGCACCGCCACCATATATTCTAACGGATAATAGGCACGCAAAAACAAACTCTGGTAACTTTCTACCGCATACGATGCCGAATGCCCTTTTGCAAAAGCATAGCCCGCGAAACTCGCTACTTGATCCCAAATTTCTTGAATGAGTTTCTCGGCATAGCCTTTTTTACGGCAGTTGTCCATAAACTTGTCTTGCACCTTCTGAAACTCCTCTCGCGAACGAAACTTACCACTCATTCCGCGTCGTAATACATCTGCTTCCCCTAAATCTAGATCAGCAAAATGGTGGGCTACTTTTATAACATCTTCTTGGTAGACCATTACCCCGTACGTCTCTGGCATAATTTCTAACATCACCGGATGCGCCAGCTCCTCTGCCCTGCCCTTGTTACGATGGCGAAGAATATACTCGCGCATCATTCCGCTTTTAGATACTCCCGGGCGAATAATAGAACTTGCGGCTACCAAACCCAAATAGGTATCGACTTCAAGCTTCTTTAATAACATCCGCATGGCGGGAGATTCCACATAAAAACAACCCATACACTGCGCTGTTTTGACCAAATTATTGATTTTAGGGTCTCTCTTAAATGCCTTGATATCATGAATATCAAACTTGGCAAATTCCTCGGGGCGGTCGCGCTCTAAAATATCAAGTGTCTCTTTTATTTTCGATAGTCCGCGTTGGGCAAGAATATCGAATTTAAAAATACCGACATCTTCGGCGATAATCATATCGAACTGCGTGGTGGGGAATCCTTTTGGAGGCATATTCGTTGCCGAAAACCAGTGAATAGGTTTCTCGGTAATTAAAATTCCGCCTGCATGTATACTTAAGTAATTGGGCATACCATGAAGCAGCTGTGTGTATTTCAATACCAAAGTCGATATAGTATCTAACCTGCTTGCCTGAATATTACCATCGCACAGTAAATCTATTTCATCTTTCGGCAGACCGAATACTTTACCTAGCTCCCGAATTACTCCCCTTGATTGAAAAGTAACATAGGTACCCAACAGTGCCACATTTTCGAAACGATTAAAAATATACTCCGTCATAACCGGTCTGTCGCGATGTGAGAAATCAATATCAAAATCGGGCGGATTAACACGATACAGATTAATAAACCGTTCAAAATACAGGTCGAGCTCCATCGGATCCACGTCGGTAATAAAAAGCAGGTATGCCACAATACTATTAGCACCACTACCCCGACCTACGTAAAAGAAATTCTGCTTTCGGGCATAGGTGACAATATCCCAATTGATAAGAAAATAAGATACGAATCCCATTTTTTTAATGAGGTAGAGCTCTTTCTCTAAACGGTCTAAAACAGGCTGATCAATTTCTGGGTATCGCTTGGGCAATCCCTCTTGACATAACTGTTCTAGAAAAACCTCATCTTCTACTTTACTACCTAAGTACTTGCTCAAATTCTGAGGTTCTCGCCCTACCGAAAAATCAAAATGAATGGAACAAGCATCCATCAACTGCTGGGTATTTTCTAGTATAAAACTATGTTCAGAAAAATGCGCCGCCAAGTTAGGTATCGCATACATCTGTTCATCATCGCGCGCTTGCTCGTTAACCGACAACATACTCAGTAAAGTGTTGTTATCAATAGCACGCAACAATCGGTGGGCATTAAAGTCGCGCTTGTTTCTAAACGTGACCGGCTGCAGCAATACGATTTTATCGCGCTGCTCTAATAATTTCGAAAACCGGAGTCGTTTTAGCTCATTAACAGAAACCCCAATAAATTCATGTGCTGCAAAGACTTTTTTTTCACTTTGTAAAACTTTCTCAAAGGGATAAATAACAAACACATCTTTGAAATCTGGAGCGATATCGGGAATCTTCTTGTCTTGATGTATGTGATGCGATAAAAAGTTATTGAGTTCTAGAAATCCCTCATTATTTTTTGCTACACCTACAAAGCAAGGCTCCACTCCGTTTCTAAAATCGATACCCAAAATGGGTCGCACATCATATTCGGGTGCTTTACGAACAAAGTTCAAACAGGCCGATGTATTATTAATATCTGTCAATACCAATTGCGTCACCCCATGGGATTTTGCTAATTGCAAAAGCTCAATCTCGGAGAAAGTTCCGTAGCGAAGGCTGTAGTATGTGTGGTTGTTTAGGTACATTTTGGTTGATGGTTGTTCGTTGTTGGTTGTTCGTTTTTTGCGCTGAGCGCTAGACGCTGTTCGCTTGACGCTTTGCGCAGTACGCTTTTTTTTTGCGCTTCGCGTGCGGCGCAATGCGTTTTTCTCTTCTCTATTTTCTATACTCTAACTTCTTTTCTCTCCTCAATAAACAATAGGTCTCGACTGCGCTCGACCGGACAACATTTAACCGTCTTTGCGAGGTTTTTTCACCGAAGCAATCTGCCGAAAATGGGCACTAAGGATAATCATTGTCAACCCGATTCAACAAATCACTTCGTCGTGCCTCCTCTTTTTAGTTGATGGTTGTTGGTTGTCGGTTGTTCGTTTTTTGCGCAGTACGCTTAACGCTATACGCTATACGCTATTTTTTTTGCGCTTCGCGTGTGGCGTGCGGCGCAATGCGTTTTTCTCTTCTCTATTTTTTATATTTTCTTTTCTAACTTCTACTTTTTCACTCGAGATTTCACTTCGGCTACGCTCAGTGAACGGGTATGGCCTTTGCGAGTTTTTTTGCGCTGTTCGCTTGACGCTAAGCGCTATACGCTATTTTTTTGCGCTTCGCGTGTGGCGCTCGGCGTGCGGCGTGCGGCGCAATGCGTTTCTCTCTTTTCTATTTTCTATATTCTCTTTTCTAACTTCCATTTTCTCACTCAAGATTTCACTTCGGCTACGCTCAGTGAACGCATTTCGTCTTTGCGATTTTTTTTGCGCTTAGCGTGTGGCGCTCGGCGTGCAGCGCATTACCCTAAGCATTTTTCATTCTCAACAAACGATAGACCTCGACTGCGCTCGACCAGACAAACCCCAACAACGAACAACGAGAAACGAGCAACCAACAACCATCAACCAACATCTACATCTTCCGATGCGCAAGCACTACCGGCGGCAGTCCGTTGAAAGGGTTATGCATTCTACCGATTGTTTTTGCCCCCATGCCCGATGCTCGTAAGACACTTTTATCTCCGTAGCGTTTTCGAATGTTATCTAAGGCATTGTAAAGGCTTAGTATTTCTTCGGTATCATCGAATAAATTGATTTGGTAATTACCCGATACTAAATGACTGAAACGTATACCAATCAACCTTACTAATAACCTACGGTTATATAAGTTCTTGAACAGATCCAAAATTTTAGGTATTAAAATATGGTCTGCGCTGGTATAGGGGATCCGCATTTGCTTTGAATAGGTATTAAAATCTGAATATCGAATTTTTACTGAAATACAGGCGGTTAGCTTATCTCCACGTCGTAATTGATATGCCAGGTTTTCGGTCATGGCGATTAGAATACCACGTAGTCGGTTTACATCAATCGTGTCTTTATCAAAAGTCCGTTCTGTAGAAATTGATTTTCGCTCGCAAAACGGAATCACAGGTGTATTATCAATACCATTGGCACGTTTCCATATGACTCCGCCATTAGCACCCAACACCCGTTGCATTACCTCCATCGGCATTTCTTGAACCGTACGTACTTGTCGCAAACCCAAATTCCGTAGGGTCTGATAGGTTTTATCGCCCACCATCGGTATTTTTTTTATGGATAGCGGAGCTAAAAAAGGTTTCTCCAGTCCCTCATCTATCTTCAATTGATTATTTGGTTTCGCCTCGTTCGTCGCTATTTTAGAGACTATTTTATTGGCTGATAATCCGAAGGAAATGGGGAGTCCCGTTTCTTTAATAATCTTCTTTCGCATTTCAGAAGCATACTGGTAACAGCCGAAAAAGCGATCCATACCAGTGAGGTCTGCATAGAACTCATCGATGCTTGATTTTTCGAATACGGGTACGTACTCTTTTATGATTTCCGTCACCACATCTGAGTGTTTACTGTAATCACCGGCATTACCCCGAATTACAACAGCATCGGGACAAAGTTCGCGTGCCATTTTCATGGGCATACCCGAATGCACTCCGAATCCGCGAGTTTCATAACTACAGGCCGCTACTACACCGCGGTCTCCCGTACCACCCACCAGTAAAGGCTTATTATGCAGCTCCCGGTTATTGAGTCGCTCTACGGATACATAAAATGTATCTAAATCTATATGAAGTATGGTCTTGCTCATAACTATCCCTCTAAAAAATCAGAATAGCTAAATTATGGATTATTTCCAATTATTAGGATTATTTCCATTTTTTAACATTAAAAAATAAAAGCTGTAGAAACTTAAAATTTGCAAAAACAGCTTACAAAAAGAGACTGATTAAACATCACTACTTTAAAAAAGACCTACTATTATATTAAACTGGCACAAATTTTCGTTTACTAACATATATCTCGTAGATTTTAAAGGTGTCAAACCAATACAGGTTTCATACTATCTTTGAGATAATACATTACATATGCGTCAAATACATTTCATATTATTATCTGCCCTATTACTAGTATCTACTATTAGTTTTGCGCAAGATATCGCTACCATAAATATCGTTTCCCCAAATGAAAATACTGCCTGGAATATTCCGGATAAAATTACTTTGGAGTGGAATACAGTCAAAATTGATACTAGCAAGTCTATCCGTTTTTTTCTGGTACGTAATGAAATGGTAGTACAAGAGCTTGGTTCTTTTAAGAATGATGGTTTTGAAGACGGAATCGAATTGGCGAAAAACATTGGCTCTGGCAATAGATATCAAGTCGTTGCCATAGAACTATTCCCCGATGACAAATTCAATATTGCCAAAAAGGTAACCCCGTTCTTCTCTATTACGAATGCAGCATCCGACGAAAGAAAGAAAAAACAGCAGCTGGCAAATATGAACACCGTTGTTGCTAAAAAGAAATCTAAAAGCAAAACCAAAAAACAAGCTACACCGAAACAGACTGAAGTTGTTCAAGTAGAAAGTAAGCCCGAAGTAAGAGATAGCTTTGATGGCAGAAAAATTTCATATACCAAAGAGTTCGAATTCGAATCTGAGAATCTTATTGTAAAAATTTGGGACCATGGCAGACAAGATGGCGATATTGTATCTATCTATCTGAACGGTGTACAAGTAGTTAAAAAGTACTATTTGACCTATTGGAAAAAGGAATTCAAAATAAAACTTGACCCTAAAAAATCTAACGATCTATTCCTTTATGCCCATAATTTGGGCGATTCGCCACCAAATACGGTTTCGGTAGAAATATCTGATGGTAAAAAATCTGAAAATATTGTTTTGAACTCCGACTTACAAAGTTGCGAGGCGGTATTGATCAGTGTAAAATAAGTTACCCTTTCATAAACTGAATTAAGTAAGCAATTAAAATACTTACAAAAAGACCCATGTTTACTTTGGCAAAATCATTCACCAACATTTTATAGGTTTTTTTTAATTCTCCTTTCTTTAGGCGGTAGCTTATAGCAATCTCCCTACCTGCCAAAATTCCTATAAATGCCCATGTAGTACTCATTGGTATGGTATTTACTGTCGTAAAAAAGAATAGCAAAAGACCATAACAAGCATCGATTATTGTTGCCGAACGTATATGCTGAGTATTCGATTTTTGATTCACAATCCCCTGAATCTTACCACCTTTCGAATTAAATATATACGCCATTATAAGCAGAATAAGCGCTAATGAAAATGCAAGTTCATATAATGACAATTACCTTGGAAGAAATACAAAAATATTGGCAAAATCTTGTATTAACCACTGCGACCAAAGAAAGCCTGTTGAAAACCATTGTGCCACTAGCCAATAAGGACGCTGCTTTTTCTTATCCATTAATCGAATAGAAGCCGGAGATTCAAATTTTTTCGTCAAAATCAAATACAACACAAATGCGGCAACGAAAGCCAGTGAATAACCGAATACAGATTTAAGTATCATTTTTTCTATCAATTGGCTCGACGAAAAAACACTTAAAATCATAAACGTAGTACTTGCAGGTATACCAAAACGGGTAATTACCACTAAAGAGATCGGCGCCAATAAATACCACCAGGGCATTGGATTAGGTAGCGGAATATTCGACAACCTGCCATAAGAAACGTCGCCACCGTTTATATACCAGCCATAAACCAAGGTAACGGTCAAAATAGAGCCGGCAAAGCCCCATAAAAGCCACCATTTAACATTTGCGTTAGAGGAAATGAACGTACCTAATGTTTGTATTACATCATTAGCGATCACAGCATATGCTGCTACAATAAAACCTAAATAAATAATGTATTGATCCATATATAAGTTTGATGTATAGCCTTTTTTACCACTAACAATCAATGCATTAACCTATGAAAAATAAAGGCCGAAAGTAGTATTAAAATTGATGCACCCATTTTATTTTATTAAAAATTTATTAATCACTTTTTATACTGTAAAAACCATTTCACAATATAATTTCAACCATTTCAATTATTCTTAAGTATGCCGCATAAAACAAACAGATGCCTATCTTTAAGCACAGTCAAAAAACTAACTCTATTTAGGTAGCCTAATTATTATCAGCATAAATGCCATTTAAAACTTTCTTTGATGAACCTGATAATTATAAGAATCGATTTGATTTTTATGAGCAAGGCGGCTCTCCATTATTGCTTGAAAAATTTATAGAAACGATAGAAGAGCAAAAAAATGACATTGAAGAAATCAACATTTCTTGGTATCTATATAACAATAAGCATTTACATAATTACCTTAAAGAAATATCGCAGACCGGTATTATTGTAAATGTCATTACCATACCCTTAGAAGGGTATGACGGTTCAAAACCACAATACCTAAAACATCTTTATACCAAAGAACAAAGCACTAAAAAATTCACTAAATATGCTTTAGCAAGAGAAATCTTAGGTGAGATGTACAGAACAGAGAAATATCCAAATTTCAATTTGTATTTCTTCTCCCATCTTTATGTACGCAGTGCCTTTGTAAATAAGTTCTCTAGAGGGTCGCTACCCTATTCGTTACACATAAAATCTGCCTATCTAAAAAAGAAGAATGGTTATATTTTAGTTTTAAGCTCTTCTAATTTGGCTGTTAGAGATTTGGTAAAATATGAATCTATGGTCTGTATTGAAAACGAACCACATTACGAAGCAAATGCCAAAGCATTTTTCATCGACCTTATACGCAACGCCATACCGATTAAAGCATTTAAAGGAGCATTGAATACTACTTGCAATACCTATAAGAAAATAGAATTCAGCAGCTCGAATCAAACACAAATTACTGCTCCGTTTTATCATAATTCTGCTAACCAATTAGAAACTACCCTCTCTGAATATATTTTAGCTGCTAGAACTAGAATTATCATTTGCGCACAACATTTGGCCGCTTTCGACTATACATTCAATGCTAAACATCATTCTACAATTCAAAAAAACGAAACAAGACGTGGTATTTTAGGTGCTGTGCTAGATATGGCCAACAAGGGTGTATCTGTTACTTGTTTGTCACAAACATTTGCACCAAGCACTGAGGATAAGAAAAAATATGAAACGGTAAAATTTAGAAGACCGGCGAACATCGGCAATTTTCAAAAATTTTATATTGAGCTCATGCTTACTAAAAACACATCGTATTTTGTCAATGAACATCTGCATTCCAAATTTATTATTATAGACGACATGCTCATTTATTGTTCTTATAATTTTACACCCACACAGTTCATCTTTTTAGATAATGTCAACATTTCTAAATTTAAAAATATGCCCGATGTAAGTTATGAGGGAATTCATTGCGAAGTAGTTATGCACCTTGTCATTAAAGATCTAAATACAGTAAATGCATTCGAAAAAAATGTACAGGAAATTATTAAAAAGAAGGAAACCATACAGGTGAAATAAGTAGAAGCGGACTTACATCATTAGAAAATCGATTCATAAGTTTACTATGCTATAAAAGCAATTTGAAATTCTAAAATGTATTTTTGTCTTAATGTGATGTTTTCTAAAAACCCTTTTAGAGCATCTACTAAATTAAAGAATAGCATAAGAAAATGAATGTAGTATCCTTTTTTGCTGGAGCAGGCGGACTTGATCTTGGTTTTGAACAAGCCGGATTCAATGTGATATGGGCAAACGAATATGATAAGGATATTTGGGAGACGTATAAAAAGAATCACCCCAATACCACATTCGACAATAGAAGTATTGTAGATGTACCTGCGGATGATGTACCCGATTGCGACGGAATCATTGGTGGACCGCCATGTCAAAGCTGGAGTGCAGCCGGTGCAGCTAGAGGTATTCAAGATAAAAGAGGACAGCTATTCTATGATTTTATTAGAATATTGGAAGCCAAACAACCCAAATTCTTCTTAGCCGAAAACGTAAGCGGAATGCTTATTGGCAAGCATAGCGAGGCACTTGATGGCATTAAGAATCTTTTAAAAAATGCCGGTATAGGGTATGACCTTTCATTTAAAATGCTGAATGCGTCTGACTATAATGTACCCCAAGACCGAAAACGCGTGTTCTTTATAGGTATTAGAAAAGATCTGAATTTCAAATATGAATTCCCGACAGAGACCTTCCCTAAAATAACACTTGAAACAGCTATTTCAGATTTAAAAGATACGGCAATACCTGCGCTAGAATTCAATAATACTAATGGTAAAAAGTGCGAAATAGCTAACCATGAATATATGATCGGTGGCTTTTCGACCATGTACATGTCAAGAAATAGAGTTCGCAATTGGGACGAACAATCTTTTACCATACAAGCAGGTGGTAGACATGCGCCGATACATCCGCAAGCACCAAAAATGAAGCTTATTGAAAAAGATGTTCGAGTATTCGTACCAAGAAAGGAGAATCTTTACAGAAGACTAAGCGTGCGAGAATGTGCTAGAATACAGACATTCCCCAATGATTTCACCTTCCACTACAAAAAAGTAGCGGCAGGCTACAAAATGATTGGCAACGCCGTTCCTGTTAACTTGGCGAAATTTTTAGCCAATAGTATTATGAAGCAATTAAAGGCTAACGAAACTAAAAAAAGCTACAGTGAAAATGACTAAAAAAGCAAGTGCTTATAACGCTGTAGAATAGTTAGAAACCTATTCTAATTAGTACACACTTTTTAGTTCTTTACTTGCCTCATTTATTTTTGGCGGCATAAAATACATGAAAATCAACATGATCACAAAATAAAGAACCGCAAATGTAGTATAGGTATTGTCACCCGCATCTGGTGAAATCGGCAACAAAACAAGAGACATATTTAACATCGATTGTATTACCAATACACATATTCCACTTTTGGTTTTTGAGTATACAATAGCACACATACCAGCAGCGCCCATCATATTTAAAAATAATGGCCATACTGGTAAATCTTCTATTACTCCGACATTAATAAGAACGGAAGGTAGCCACCATAAAGACCAAACAAAGCCGATTACCTGAGTTGCGTAAAACGGTTTAGTAATTTTTGAAAGTTCACGAAATGCATATCCGATCCATACTACTTCACCGAGAAAAGCCCAAGACAAAAGAAACAAAGTAAATTTTAAGGTAGGTATATAGATCTCAAAATCAAGAATAGACATATCTTCATTATAGAGAGCTACAATTGATAAGGTTAGTAAACCAATTGTAAATGCGAATAGTAGTCCAAATAGATACCATTTTGGGTGCACTTTCCAAATTAGCATAGGTCTAAACAAATTCTTTATTCCCTCTGTTCCTTTTGTGATTTTTACAATAAAAAGCAATAAGAACATCAGTGCATAAAAGCGACCATTGGTATAAGGAAAGAAATCTATTAGTCCTTTACTTTTCAAGTAAGTGATTACAAAATTAAGTAAAGGTGCGAGAGCTAAAAAAATCCATATTTCGTACTTTCTTAGAAAGTCAATCATTTTTGTGGTCATCGGTAAATTTCTAATTATAGTTGGGAATTGCTATCTATTATCTTGAACTAATCTCTTGATAAAAGAAATATTTGCGAATATAGTTTTATCATTTTTTATTGCAACTCGTTTTAGTTGTAAGAGCTATAATTAAGGTTTAAACGCCAATTTTCATGTTGTTTCAACAAATAACATTCATGTATTTATTGCGCCGAAAATTCCAAAATAATCTTCATGAATTTTACCTGACACCTTAGATTCGTACTATAAAGTAAAACCTGCATTTCTAAAAAGCCGAACGTAATTATGAGAAAATGATCGCTCTTAACCATAAGGTTGAGAAGTTGGATTCTTGGTAAAATCAATATTTGTTCCAATGGGCTCAATGCAATAAAGATGGAAGTACGTAATTCGTTTAAATAAGAAGATGTTTGAAAAAAGACAGGATACACGGAAACAAAAAACCTAACAATCTATTTATAAGATTATTAGGTTTTTCAAGTACTCGAGGCGGGAGTGTCGCTATTTTTGTTCATCAGCCTATTTATAAGCCTTTCGAAAGATTGAATTTGGAGTGCAACCGAATTTGCAACCTTTAACATAACTTTATATTTTTCAACCAGCAAATCGCAGTAAAATGCCGTAAATAATATCTGTAATTGTAAAATCATAGCTATGAACTAAAGTGGGTCTTCAAAATTTCTTTCTACCCTACTCTGAAGATTTTTCAGATAGCCAGAAATTGGCGTGGTCGGGTTCTGTTTGAGTTCGTTGCCCTTTTCAATGAAATTTTTGGCTTGCGCTTTCCAGTTGTTGTTGTCTAGACCCCTTTGTAATTTCCATTTTTTCGCATGATAATAGGCGTAGAATTTTCTACCCTCCATTTCAGACCAATTATTTTCTTTAAAAAAAATTAAAACAGATAATTCATTTTTTGGCTTGGCCTGTTTATTTAAGTTTTCTTTTGTTTTATGTTTATAAGAAGGTACCAGATTTTGGCCAGGTTCCGGTACGCTGCTGGCCAAATTTTGACGTGAAAGTGTCCCAGAGGTTGTACCACTACTTATCCCGAAAATGGGAAGCCTTATTCTTGAGCCCCTTGCCGGATGAAAGGAGGGAAAGTAAACTAGATATCCCCAGTCGTTCAAATCCTTCAGATAATTGTGGTAGGTCGTTTTTGATTTGAATTTTGCCCTTTCCATTATGGCTGTCCTATTTATGGTCAAGGTCTTTTTAAAGTACTCCCTGTTCCATTTCTGGAAGAACGCCAGGTAAAAGGTAATGTGCCCTTGTTTGACCCTATCGTCCTCGTTGAATTTTTCAAAGACCGCATTTAGGTGAATGATGTAATTTACTTTCTCCATCAGTTCTCGGGCATTTCGTTATAACTATTTCTTTCCCGATAACGCACTTGCGTTTTTTCCGTGCTATACTTTTTCTCTATAAGCAATGGCTTCTTTGTTGGTTCTGCTTGTTCGAAAAGCGAATACAACATTGCAGCTGTAGGCTTGGTCTGAGATTTTTCGATATCCTTTAGTATGGCGATCATTCCGTTCATCCATTTTTTGATGAGCGTTGCCATTCTTGTTTCTAAGGTTTCCATTCGCGATCCCATAGATTCTGCAGGAGAAATTCCATTCTCCTCAAAAAAGTCCAACATGAGCATCAAAGTCATGGATTGTGATTTTGACATTTTCTTGCAGAATTTTCGAAACCGTAGCGCTACCGAAGTCTTTATTCCTAGCTTCTCAAATCGCTCTTTTTTTAATTCTTCATCCATTTTTTCTGAAATTTTATGCTTTTTTATTGGGCTGTAAGCGTTTTTTCTGAAAATCGGGCTCAAATGCTAAAATCCCCATAAGAGATAATACTCCCGAAACCCCTATTCTCATTGCTAATGGAGAAAAATAACAAAACGAAACATCGCGCCAGCGTGTTACCCTCTTGCTACTCCATCCCTTCATTTCATTTTGGGATTTCGAACTTTTTACCTGAAACTAAAAAGCGAATTAAAAAATATAATCCGACCGCTTTTTTTAGCATGACATATACCTGTTTTTTAATGAATCCTTAGTGTTCAAAAGAAAACGATGATATTTATTTAACCCCGTTCTTATTGAACTACCACAAAATCGAAGCCATATTTAATAGTTCTCTTTGGTGTCAATTAGTTGCCAAAATGGCATTTATCCAACTACTTATTATATCCAGAGCGTTTTCCTTTTCTTTCTTTTGATGGTAGATTGTATTTATCTGGCAGAAAGATCTTTATTACTAGCTAATATATAGGTTGGTTTTGAGCTATTCCAATTACTTCCCATAGAGCCTTCGCTGTTACCTTTTCTGTAACTGTATCTAAAATTTCGATTGCGTAAGGGCTTATAAAAATGAGCATGCGAATGGTTATGCAGTCCGTCTCAAGCTAAATTTTAAACCTTTGAGCAAGAAAGTAGAAAGCTTGCACAGTGGTTAACGAACGTAAAACTGAATTTTTACTTGGGAGTGTAGTGTTTCTTTCCAGCGCAGCGGAAAGAAGAAACGAAATGAAAAGTCAAAATTGAGGATTGTGTTCAAGACTTATTGTAGTGAAGCTCTTTTCCTATAATTGAGCTTTTTCTGCGAAATGGAAGGGAATGTGCTGAGGGTAAACTCTTATTTTCAATCCGTTAAAAGGGTGCGTCAAGTTTACCAAAGTCTAGATAATAGTAAAGTTAAGTTTGGTAAATATAGGTCTGCTTAAAAGATATCAGGACAAATGTAGTCCCGAAAAAAGTTCATATAACTGGACCATTAGCTTTTCTACCGATAAAATTTATTATTTAGATGTTACCAGTATGATAGCAGAATACCCTAGCTTATTAATTGGGAATAATTATAAAGTATTTACTTGGTCAAGGTATAGAAAAAAGTGTATTGCAGCATTTTTATATTAGGTATTAGCTTAATATTTTCTGTAAATTTGCACCCTTAACGCGGAAACCATTTTGAATAGAAAAAGTAAGAAACAAATCATTGTAGAAGAAGCTGCTGTTCTTTTTAATGAGATGGGCTATAGTGCCACTTCCATGAACGACATAGCCAGAAAATTGGGTGTTAAAGCACCAAGTCTGTACAATCATATTAAATCGAAACAAGAAATACTTAGCATCTTATTGCTATCTATTGCGAACAAGTTTTATAAGGGTATTCAAGAGGTTACAAGTACAGAAGATTCTTATCGTTTTAAACTCAAGGAAATTATTAAAATGCATATTAGAGTCGCTACAGAAAATCAGCATATTACGGCGCTAATTACACATGACTGGAAGCATTTAGAGGAACCATCGCTGTCTAAATTTGTAAAGATTCGATTGGATTATCGGAAAAAACTAAAAGAGGTAATTTTAGGAGGTATGAAAGCAGGTGAGCTCAAAACCGCTAATATAGAAATTACCCTGAACGCTATTCTTTCTTCTCTTCGTTGGATTTATAACTCGGAAATTTATGCGGACACTAGTAATGTTAGTCTTGACGAACTAGAAAAAACCCTATTGGATATTGTATTTAGTGGAGTGGATGAAAATTATTAGTTTTCTCTATTGATTGTTTTTTGGACCGTTATTAGGTTGCAGCCAGATAACAGTCCAATATGAAAACAAAATTACAAGCTTTATATTTTTAAATATTTCTATTTATTTACCCATAGCGAATTAAAGTAACTTTCGAATATCGGCTATCAATCTGTCAACCGATTCTTTATCCTTTCCATCATACATACCTCGCACGAAACCTTCACGGTCTACCAGTAATAATGCGCCACTATGCATTATGTTGTTCTTAAGCTTATTGTCGTCATTATAAACAACCGCGCCATAGCTAAAATTCGCTAGGTTATAAATTGCATCTCGGTTTCCGGTTAGCAAGTGCCAGTTTGAGACACTTTCAATTTCTAATGTATTCTCATAGTAATCCTTTAGTTTTAAAATTGTGTCATGTTCGGGGTCTATGGTATGCGAAAGAATCATAAAATTCGATTCAATCTCATAGGTTTTGAAAACACGTTTTAATTGTTTGGAAACTACCGGACAAATAGATGGGCAGCTCGAAAAAAAGAATTCAGCGACGTATACTTTACCTTTCACATCTTCTTGTGAAATAGTATCAGCATACTGATTGGTAAATTGAAAGGAGTCAATAGGCAAATACACCCCTGCCACCTTTGGCGACAAAATAGGTAGTTCTGGTTCATCCAATAAGGCAATACTCTTGTCTGAACGAGTTGAAAAAAAAGAGCAACTCGTACAAACAAAAGCCAAACTAACAAAGATTATATACTTAAACTTACTTTCCAATTTCTATGGCGGGATTACGGTCAAAACTCTTAGCGGGCCTTAGCGTTACCGAGTGCCAAAAAGTAGGCAAGACCGGCCAATCTTCAGGCAAGGTAATATGATGAAAGCCCATGGTGTACCAACAAACAATATCGGTATTATCAATAGACCTATCTTGGGCTATCCACTTTAAAATACCATCAGAACCATCACTTTGATTAGGGTATTTACCGGACGGATATAGTTCAGATTTATCATAGGGAGTTACCCATAATTGCTGTTTAGACCAAGCTGCCCTTTTCTGCGGATAGTCTTCATCGTCTAGAACCGAAAGATAGCTATGCCCTAAAATCTGATAGCTTTTATGTTGACCCAGACTGTTTTTCGAATTTTTATTTACCACTTTCCAGAAACCATCATGACCTTCTTTGTTTTCTGTAATGGCTCCTTCTTTTAATTCTGGATGCTCTACAACTTCCCAACCACTTTTTCGAGTGTTATTAGGGTATTTTACAGGAACAATTTCATCGGTAGCAAAAGAATTTTGAATGCCATCAACATCCAAATCAATTCTGAAGGATAAAAAATGGTCATGGTACACTCCGATTAGATTCGGTGCTACAAGATTACCCACTCTTGTTTCGGACATCGCAGTCGGGTCACTCATTGTTTTCGCTTTGGCTGCCTTAACAGCATCCATACCGGTTGCACCAACCTCAATGTTTAATATTCCCTTTGAGCTAAAAACATAGTCCACCACATAATCATAGTTTCCTACAACAGGAATGGTACGCACAACTAATTCTATTTCCGCCCTACTTTCATGAGTCTCATTTAAAAATTCAGCATGCCTCCATAATGGTCTACCCGTGTTCCGTTCAAAAATGCCTATAATCTTTTCATACAGCAAGGGTGTACCATCATCCATAGGGATAACAGCATTCAGTAATGTGGCATTATCTGGCACATCCGTTCCTTCCTGTAATGCGGAAGACAACAAGCCAAAGCCATATTCACCTATATCCATGTAAGAGCGATATTTCCAATCTTCCGAAGCATCTTGATAAGGGACGAACATCTCGTTGGCGGATATTTGATAGGCTACAGATTGCCCATCAAATTCTGCAAGAGAAACTACCGCCCCAAATCGTTTATCCATTCTCAAATGAAATTTCCATTTATCCCAAGTAATTTTTCCATCATCCGTAAATGAAAAATTATCACCTTCTGGTGAATTTAAGGTTACGGGTTTTAATTTATACGCATTGACCGATGCTTCATCATAGTCATAAGTTGTATCATTTCGACCAACATTATCATCGATAAGTACATCAATGACTTCACCTTTGTTGATATCAACTACGGGAGTGATGCCGTTAATTGGTTTTGCGAATAAATTCCTTTTAATGTCCTTTATATCTAACAACCAAACTTTTAACAGTCTTTGATCTCTAGTTTCTGTGCCAAAAAAACCTGTAGTTAAAGGTGCTCCAGCAACATCTTCAATCTTATAACCACGCTCTTTTAAAGCGTCTGTTACACGTTTGTCAGTCTTCCATATTTCTCCGGCTTGCATCCATTCTTCGAGCATTAAAGAAGGTTGAACATCTTTAATTTCTTCCCATTGCAGAACCTCTTCTTTAGAAATATCAACAATAGCTTCATATGTTTTTTTATCATCTCTTATAATCAATGCAGCTTTTCTGGTTATATCATTACCACGACCCCAAGCATAAACTGATTCTTTAGAAGGCTCTAACAGAGTTATTTCAGGAAATCGAGTGGTTTCTGAAATTTTCTTTGAAGTCATTAAAATCTCCTTGACTTCTAAGATTTCAGCTTCGGTGAGTGCATCAAGGGGGTGTTGCACTATCTTAGCAGTAGTAGTCGTATCTGTAGAAGTTTTTATCGCTTCATTATTTTCTTGTTCGCACCCTATTAAAGTGAACAAAAATAGAAATGGTAAGATTGTTTTTTTCATGCTATGTATTATTTAGAAAATCACATCCATCAAAATTGACGGATGTGATTGACACTTAAACTTAATGGTTAGTAATAATTAACTATCAAAATTTAACCCTAAAAGAGGTGCCAATTGTGATTGGTCTACTCTGTGCATAACGAACTCGACCAGGTACTTCAGCACCTAAGGAAATAACATCGCCAAAGTTAGCATTTTCATTGGTTAAGTTATTGACAAACAGTGATATATCTGCTTTGTTTAATTGCAAACCTAGTCTGGAATTGACGATTGTGTATGCACCCAAGGTACGTTCAGGCGTTCTATCAAAACTACTAAAACGCTCGCCTGAATGTTGAATATCAGCTCTTATAAACATATTGCCTCCAAATGCATCCCAAGAGTATTCAGCATTACCAGCTGCTGTTACAGAGGGTACTAGTAAAATTTCGGCTCCTTCTTCAGCTTGACTAAAAATTTCATTTTCACCCAAATCTGTTATTTTAGAATCTATATAACCAAAACTGGCACCCAATGAAAGTCCTTTTGTCGGATATACAGTTGCATCGAACTCAAAGCCTGCACTTCTAGCAGCACCTACATTGGTAAGGAAACTGTATCCTGATGCTGGTAATAGACTTCTAAGCTGCAAGTCGTTCCAGTTGTTATAGAATACTGCGGTATTCAATACGAACTTTCTGTTCTTTGAGGCTAATTTACCCCCTAGTTCATAACTCCATAAGTTATCTGACTTATAGGTTTGCGGAACTTCGGTTGTACCAAAAAGTTCAATAGCCTCATCAACACTAAATGAGGGCAAATTAGCATTCACACCGCCAATTCTAAACCCTTTTGATACTGTGGTATAAATTAAGTTATTATCATCGATTTTATAGCTCAACCCAAATTTTGGATTAAAACCATCGTTATTTATGTCTGGCAATTCACCATCTAAAAGCTCATAATTTGATACCAAGGAAGGAAATGCGGTTCGCTCTCTCTCACTTTTTGCATTAAAATAACGCACGCCTAACGTACCTATTAATTTATCTGTTAAGTCTATGTACAATTCAGAGAATATGGCAATTTCGGTTATAGTAGATTTATTTTCAGTACGATAAATATCATCTAACGATGTATCACCCTCCTCGGCGGCTTCAATAAACTGACCTAAGCCAGGAGATTCGCTTATACTTATCTCATCAAGGGTCTCATTCGCGTAAAACACACCAGCAGCAAAATTAACTTTAGACTCCGTATCAGAAATATAACGTAATTCCTGAATAAACTTATTGTAGTCACCATCTCTTTTTATGGCTACAGGATAAGACAGGTCATCTCCATCAATCTCGAAAGCAAAGTTGAAAAATTCTGTAATATCTTCGGTCTCACTAAAAAATCTATCAAAATAAGATGTTGCTGAAACAAACTCACCTTTTCCTGTGTCGTGCTTAATGGTAAGCGATGTAGAGGTAAAGGAATCCTCAAAATCCTCATCGATATCGGCAGACCTAATAGCAGTAAAATTCCCTGGCTGAATATCGGCAAGGTTATAACCGTCAGCTTCTGTTTTCTGATAGATTAATTTTGGAAGAATAGTCCATTTTTCATTCGGAGTAAACTTTAAACTCGCATGAAAACCATAACTTCTTTCCTCATCAACATCTTCCTTTACGTCAGTTAGTACTGGATGATTACCATTCAAAGGAGTATAGTTATTAGGTGTCTTATCGAATATACCGCTCTTTAAATTGTAAAACCCTACCAATCTTAAAGCTGCTTTATTTTCTTTTAGAGGTACATTAAACACAACGTCTCCACCATAATTCACTCCACCTTCTTTTACTGTGCTCAGTTCGGTACCTACATTAGCATAAAAACCCTTAGTATTCGGTTCGTTTGTTAGTACCTTCAATGCACCTCCCATGGCACTTGAGCCATATAAAGTTCCTTGAGGACCACGTAAAACTTCAACTTGTTTGATGTCTACTAATTTAGGGTCAATAGTTTCTGGTAACGGAATCTCATCTAAATAAAAAGCTGTTGTTGCATTACCCGTGATACCCCTAATGGTAATGGAGTTTGATGTTCTGCCATCAGCAAGATCACCACCACCCCCACCTTTACCAAAAGAGAGGTTGGGTACTTTAGACGCGTAATCTGTGAATTCAAAAGAACCACTTTTTTGAAGCTCAACGCCACCAATAGCAGTGATACTAATAGGAATGTCTTTGGCGTACTCGGCCTTTTTCCTTGAGGTTAATACAATTTCATTCAGAACCTGTACATTCTCTGCTAAAGATATATTGTAGGTGTTATTAGCGCCTACTGTAATAGACTTACTTGTATATCCTATATAAGAAAATTCAAGAACATTGCCCTCAGTTACTTCAATGGCATAATTTCCATCAAAGTCTGTAGTAGTACCTGTTGTTGTGTTCTTTATCAACACACTAACTCCCGGTAGCGGTTCTCCTAAATTGTCTTTTACGGTGCCATCAACCGTTTTTTGCGCTGATACCATTCCCATACTGAAAACGAAAATCAGGGCCGTTACTAAAAAGTTCTTCATAATTATTGATTTAGTTGTTAGTGATTATTTAGTTCTTAAATCTAAAATTCTTTTGAGCTTTCCTCCTTCACTTCTTGGAACACCACCTGGTGCTACCAAGGTGACTTTCATTGAAATTCCTATATTATCTTTGATTTTTTTGATAAAACCTTTTGATAAATCAACGTTATTAATGTCATTGGAATTTGAAGTTTCCACTTTAACTTCAACGCAATCCATTGCATTCTGCTTGGTTACGATAAGTTGATAATTTGGTGTGAGTTGCGGTATATTTTCTATGATACTCTCTACTTGAGTGTGGAATAGGTTAACACCTCTAATAATCAACATATCGTCTGACCTTCCTTTTAAAGCCCCCATTTTTATGTGGGTTCTTTTGTGGCTATGGTCATACGTGAGACTGCAAATATCGTTGGTCCAATAACGCAAAACAGGGAAAGCTTCCTTAGTAAGGGTTGTGAATACTAAAACACCTTCCTCACCATAAGGCAGTGGTTTGCCCGTGTCTTTATCTACAATTTCTGGAAAAAAATGATCTTCCCAGATATAACTTCCTGTACCCTGTTCTTCAAAATCTTCTTGAGAAACTCCGGGCCCTATAATTTCACTTAAACCATAGATGTTAGTTGCTTTTAAGTGTAGCTTTTGCTCTATTTCCTGACGGATAGCTTCTGTCCAAGGTTCTGCACCAAGAATAGCATATTTAAGGTTAAACCTTGAGGCAACATCAATACCTCTTTTTACACATTCATTGGCAATTGTTTGTGCATATGACGGTGTACAGCAAATGACCTCAGATTTGAAATCTTCTAGAAGGTCTAATTGCCTGTCTGTCATTCCTCCTGAAATAGGAATAACAGACATACCAAATTTGGTTGCACCAGAGTGCATACCCAAACCTCCAGTAAAAAGACCGTACCCATACGCATTGTGCAATTTCATTCCTGGTTTAGCACCAGCACAAGCCAAAGATCGCGCCACCACTTCATCAAAAACATCCAAGTCGTTTTTAGTATATCCCACTACAATAGGTTTTCCTGTTGTACCACTAGAGCAATGTATTCTTCTTAATTGGTCTTCTTTACAGGTAAAAAGACCGAAAGGATAGTGATCACGTAAATCACTCTTTTTGGTAAAAGGTAGTTTATGTAAATCTTCAACTCCTTTTATGTCTTCTGGTTTCAACCCTATAGCATCGAACTTATTCTTATAAAAAGGGACTTTATCGTAAATTCTCTTGAGCATCACAGCCAGCCGCTGATTCTGTAATTTTCGTAATTCTTCTAGAGGTAAGGTCTCTAATTTTGGATTATACATTTAAAAGATATTTCTGTTAGATTGATTGTATTATTTTTTAATGCTGATAACCCTTGGTTGTGTTACCGATTTTAAACCCTCAATACCAAACTCAACTCCATAACCAGAATCTTTAACTCCTCCAAATGGAACCATTGGGTGTATTGCACCATGTTGGTTGATCCATACCGTACCAGATTCTATTTGCTGGGCTACTTTGGTGGCTTCGTCTATATTATCGCTCCATACAGAGGCACCCAAACCAGTTCGAGTATCGTTAGCTTTTTGTATAGCTTCCTCAACAGTTTTATATTTAATAATTGGTAACACTGGTCCAAATTGTTCTTCATCAACAATACGAGAACCATTATCTACATCAGCTATTAGCGTAATAGGATAAAAATAGCCTGCGCCACCTGTGGCTTTTCCGCCACGAATAACACGTGCTCCATTTGCCTTGGCATCTTCCACCAAATCAACTACTTTGTCAAATTGCATTTTATTCTGAATAGGTCCTAACAACACACCTTCATCCATACCATTACCCATAGCCATTTGCCCACTGACATCATTAAGTATATTGATTACGTTTTCATAGTCATTTTCATGTACGTAAAGTCTTTTAGCGCATGCACAAGTTTGTCCTTGATTTATGAAAGCTCCCCAGAATAAATCTCCAGCTTTAGAAGTCATATCTGTTCCTGGCAAAATAATAGCTGGGTCGTTACCTCCACATTCCAGAGTCAATCTGGCCATGTTATTTCCTGATGCCTCAATGATTTTTCGTGCTGTACTGGTAGAGCCTGTAAACATTATTTTATCTACGTCTTTACTTTCAACTAACATGGCCCCTACTTTACCGCCACCAGCAATAGAATTTAATACCCCTGCTGGAAGGACCGTATTTAGCAAACGAACCATTTCTAAAGTACCAATAGTGGTGTACTCCGAAGGTTTGATTACCACGGTATTCCCTGCACGAAGTGATGGCATAATTTGCCAAATGGCAATCATTAAAGGCCAGTTCCAAGGTGCAATGGCACCTACAACGCCTACTGGTTTTCTATGTAGCTCATCCCTTCTAGCTTCGTCTTCAAAGACTACTTCAACCGGTAAATCCAATGATGCTGGTACTTGTGTCCAACCCACACAAGCTTGCATTTCAAACATAGAACCTGGTCCAGCCATGGCCTTACCTTGTTCTTTGGTTATCCATTGTGCTAAGTATTCGGTGTTATCTTCTAAAACCTTGGCAGCTTCCATAAGCTTGCCTTTTCTATATTTATCCGATTGCGCAGCCCAGTCTTTTTGCGCAGCTTTGGCTGCTTCGATTGCTTCCTTTACTTCTTCTTCATTAGAGATCGGTGCAAAACCGATAACTTCATCGGTTGCTGGATTCTTTACTTCAAAGGTGTCCGTGCTTGTTTTTAGCTCTCCATTAATACTAACATTATACGTTTTCATAAATATGTCTTTTTAGAATAGTCCTCAATATTAATGAACGCTCATTAGACAATAATGAATTATTAAGCATAATTATTATGTTATAGTACATATATTGTTAAATGTTTTAATTAAATTGTATTTTCAATGTTATAATTCATTTAAATCGAATAATAATTCAATATTATGACAACTTCTGGAACTAAATTTATTGAAAGAGGAACGCACTATGAATTCGTTTCTGGCAATAAACTCTCGGTATATGAGACCAATACGCCTTGCGAGAATGTGGAGTTTTACTTCAACCGTTACGTAATAACATTGATGATGGTTGGGCATAAAACCGTGAAATCTGAAAATGTGCATATCGAGTTTTATCCAGGTATGGTTTTTATTCCCGAGAAAGGAGTCGTACAGAAAGTAGCTATTGCTAATGCGAGTTTATCCAATCCCACCAAGTGCTTGGTTTTAGATGTGGCTCCAGAATTCTTAGAATCTTTTTATGAAGAGTTATTGCACGAACCTAACGGTTTTTTTCCAAATAAGGATAGTTCAATATCACATACTAACAACCACATTTGTCTAAATGACGAGGCCAGTATCGAGTGCTTTCAGCGATTATTTAAATCTGTTAAGGGTAGAACTTCAGAACGAGACGATGTAATACATGCTCTTATGCTCAAAGAGTTTCTATCAAGACTTTTTCAAACCGAGGCGGGTAAGCTCTTAAAGGAAAATTTTAATAATAGAATTAAAGACAAAAAAGTGGCATCTATCATTCACTATATCAAAACCAATCTTAGCAATAAAATCACTATTGACGATTTGGCAGCAATTGCCGGGGTAGGAAAAACAAATCTTTTCAATAGATTCAAAACCAGTATCGGTGTTACACCTGTAAATTATATAATGAAAGAACGAATCGACTTATCGAAAAAGCTTATCGACAAATCAGAAGATTTGCGGAGTGTCGCTTTTCAAAGTGGTTTCAATACCTACGAGCATTTTTGTAATTCCTTTAAAAAAATAGAGGGGATGTCGCCTTCCGCATACCGAAAAAGTAATTTAGTCTGGTCGCTTTAATCGTATTGTAGCTGCTAGAATTCAAAAGATGAATTATGACCTAATTTTAGAACGCGAAGCGCTGTGGTCCACCACGATGAATTTCTTCACTTGCGTACGCTTCGAACTTTTTAAAATTCTCTCGAAAAGCATTCGCTAGTTTGAAAGCTGTTTCGTAATAAGCCTTATCATCGTTCCAAGTGGTTCTCGGACTTAAAACGTCTGTTGGGACACCTGGGCATTCACGTGGCTGCGCAACTCCGAAAACTGAATGAATATGATAATTATCGTAATTGTAAGCTCCTAGCTCACCATTGAGAACTGCATCTATCATAGCGCGGGTATACTTTAATTTCATTCGAGTACCTATTCCGTAAGGACCGACTGTCCAACCCGTATTCACCAACCACACATTTACACCCGCATCTTTCATTTTCTTACTTAACATTTCGGCATATTTAGCTGGATGCAATGGCATGAACGGTGCGCCGAAACATGCAGAAAAAGAAGGCATAGGCTCAACAACTCCCGCTTCGGTACCAGCGACCTTGGCGGTATAACCTGAGATAAAGTGATAAGCAGCTTGGTTTGGTGTTAACTTCGAAATTGGAGGTAACACCCCAAAAGCATCAGCAGTCAAAAAAAAAATATTCTTTGGATTTCCCCCTATTGAAGGCGATTGAATATTATCGATATGATGAATAGGATAACTTACTCTTGTATTCTGGGTAATGGATGTGTCTGTGTAGTTTACATTCCCCTTATCATCCAATACTACGTTCTCTAAAATAGCGCCCTTTTTAATGGCACCGTAAATTTCAGGCTCACTTTCTTTAGATAGATTAATCACTTTTGCATAGCAACCGCCTTCGAAATTAAAAATCTCGTTATCCATACTCCACCCATGCTCATCGTCACCAATAAGTTTTCGTTTGGCATCTGTTGACAAGGTTGTTTTTCCTGTGCCGGATAATCCAAAGAAAATTGCGGTATCTCCTTTTTCACCTATGCTAGCAGAACAATGCATTGGCAAGGTATTTTTCTCCGTCGGAAGTATGAAGTTTAACGCAGAAAAAATACCTTTTTTAATTTCACCTGTATAGCCAGTACCACCAATCAAAGCTATTTTTTTTGTAAAATTTAAAATAGCAAAATTATGTTGGCGTGTTCCATCTGTTTTTGGATTCGCCAAAAAACCTGGTGCATTTATCACCGTCCATTCTGGCTCAAAGGTTTTTAATTCTTCCTCCGTTGGTCGTATAAACATATTGTAAGCGAACATATTGGACCAAGGATATTCGTTTACAACCCGAATACTCATTTGGTAATTACTATGCGCACATGCATAACAACTACGAACATAAAGTTCCTTTTGATTCAAATATGAAATTACCTTATCATATAAATCATCAAATTTTTCTGGTTTAAAAGGGATATTAATAGCCCCCCACCAAATTTTGTCTTTAGTAATATCATCTTTTACAATAAAACGGTCATTTGGAGAACGCCCGGTAAACTCACCTGTATTGATACATAATACACCATCCGAATTTTCCTGGCCCATATTTTTCTTAATGCTAATTGATTGTAGCACTTCTGGAGAAGTTTGGGTATTGATATTACTATGGGTAATTCCGATGTCTTTCAAAGAATTGGTCATTTATATTTTATTGGGTTGATTTATTTTTGATGTTGGTAAAGAGCTAAACTCCACAGGGCATTTTTTTGAGTTGGTAGTGACTCTATTGTCTTCAAATCACTTCTTTTTAAAACTTTCTCGAAGTGTTCGATATGCATTATCTTGTTTAGGAAGGTCTTTTGGAACTTCACGTAATGGAGCAACCTCCTTTAGACTTTCATGACATTCTTTCGGCAGTTCTTGATACAGTTTGGTGCCATTAGTTTTCCAAGCTATCATCTCATCACTAACTTGCTTCACCACTTTTGCTGGGTTTCCAACGACCAAACTTCTTGCAGGAATATTAGTTTCAGCAGGCACAAATGCCATTGCCCCAATTATGGATTCGTCTCCAATTTCCACATCATCCATAATGACCGAGTTCATACCGATAAGGCAATTCTTTCCTAAATTTGCCCCATGGATAATAGCCCCATGGCCGACATGTGCACTTTCTTTTAAAACTATAGATTTACCCGGAAACATATGCACGGTGCAATTCTCTTGAACGTTCACACCGTCTTCCAAAATAATTTGTCCCCAATCACCGCGAATAGCAGCACCTGGCCCTATATAACAGTTTTTGCCAATGATGACATTACCAGTTACGGCGGCCAAAGGATGTACAAAACTACTTTCATGTACTACCGGTATGTAACCCTTAAAACTGTAAATCATTATTTTAATTTTACTGTTGTTTCTGTTTTTCCATGTGGTAAACTATTACCATACTTATCTAGATTTACCATAACAATGTTATCTATCGTTATGATGATTTCTTGGCTCTGAATATTACGGACTTCACATTTTAAAGTAACAGATGTTTTTCCAAACTTCAGAATACATAAAACAATTTCAACAATATCTCCTGAACGAGCAGAAGCTTTAAAATTGATTTCTGTTATATATTTGGTTACTACTCTATCATTATCTAATTGTATTATAGAAAAAAGTGCCGCTTCCTCATCAATCCATTGCAATAACCTTCCTCCGAAAAGAGTGTGATTTGGGTTTAAGTCTTCAGGTTTTATCCATTTTCTGGTATAAAAGTTCATAGAACTATTTTATTTAAATCCTTTTAATTTCTCTTTTGTAAAATTAGATAGCACTAAATTTCCACTGGTCTCCGCCCGTTCCATTAATAGTTCATCCCAGTCATCGGTGCCTTTCCAGAATACACTTTTCATATTTTTCATGGCTTCCGTATTGTAGGTGCACAAATGTTCTACTGTTTTTTTTACAGCCTCATCCAGTGCTTCATTACTTTCAAATACATGGGTAAATAAGCCTTTTTCCTTCGCCCATTCTGCGGGATAAAAGGTATTGGCATCGATTGCAATCTGCGACATGCCGCTTAAACCAATCTTGCGTTCTATTGCCGGACCTACTACAAATGGTCCTATACCTATATTCAGTTCACTCAACTTAATTGCGGCATATTTTGATGCCATACAATAATCGGTAGCTGCTGCCAAGCCTACTCCACCCCCAACAGTCTTACCTTGAATACGACCAATTATAAATTTGGGGCATTTTCGCATTGCATTAATCACATTGGCAAAGCCTGAAAAGAATACTTTACCGGTTGCTGCGTCATTAATATTGATTAACTCTTTAAAACTTGCCCCTGCACAGAAGGTACGGTCACCTCCACTTTTTAGAACAATAACTTTTATAGCATCGTTTGCTCCTGTTTCAGTAATAGTTTCAGCAAGCTTGTCCAAGATATCTCCTGGAAGCGAATTTTGGGAAGGATGAAAAAATTCAATATATCCTACTTCGCTTTCTATCGTTTGTTTTACGTACGGTTCTGTCATATTATATCAATCCGAATTGTTCAAAATGGTGGTTCAAATGCTTTCGTTCCAGCAAATACCATTCGTATTTATTCAGCTCCCCAAAGACTAAATTCTTTAACTTGGCTTCTGGATTTTCTTTAAAATAGGATAAATAGCTAGATCGAGACCTAATAAGATTCTCAATAGCAGTCTGTAAATCGGGATATTGTAAAGGAGCAAGCGTGTCTTTTTCCAATAGCGGAAACTGACTATTTTTTGGAAATGGCTCATAATCATAGAGACTATTGTGTACTTTTTCTAATATCTTTTCTGGAGTTGCAATATCAAAATCCTGTACTTCTCCAGCAGCTATTTTATAAGTGAAATCTAGATGTTCAATCATATGCTGGGCAGTCATGATACCCCATTTTGGTTTTGAAGTTTCTGTCAACTTCGCTAAAGACTCCGTAATCTTATCTTCAGTTATTTCAACTAAGGATTCTTGCCTCTTTTGCACCATGGTCAAAATAGTAGCAATGGCCACCAATTCATCTTCGGCATCAAAAACCTCAACAAACCATTTTACGATGCCACTTGGGTGCTCTGCACTCGCTACATCTCTGTCTACTTTTTGTTTGCAAGTCAGGCGCACATAAACTGTATCGTTGTGATATAATGGACGAAGGAACCTACATTCCTCTAATCCATAATTGGCAGAAACAGGGCCCTTATTCGGGTAAACAAATAATCCCGCGGCAGCGGAAATAATGAAATAACCATGTGCCGTTCTTTTCTCAAAAATACTGCCCTCTAAAGACGTAATGTCGGTATGGGCATAAAAATGATCCCAAGTAACATTGGCAAAATTGATTATATCTGTATCTGTAAAAGTCCGCTTATGGGTCTTTAAAGACATGCCCGGTTGAATATCTTCCCAGTGGTATTTAAAGGGATGTTGTGCTGCCTCTTTGTATTTGGCATTCGGCTGATAAATACCAGTTACTTCGGTAAGCGTAGTGGGAGAGCCTTGAATTGCCGTACGTTGCAAATAATGCTTTATGCCACGTAAACCGCCCATTTCTTCACCGCCACCTGCGCGACCAGGACCACCATGGACCAAGGTTGGTAATGGCGAACCATGACCTGTACTTTCTTTAGCACTATCTCTATTTAAAATTAGAATTCTACCGTGATATGCCGCAGCGTTAATGGTATATTCCTTGGCTATTTTATCATCATTAGTTACTATAGAGGAGACCAAAGAACCTTTGCCCATTTGCGCCAAGGTTATTGCCTCTTCTAAATTCTTATAGGGCATTATGGTACTTACAGGCCCAAAGGCCTCAGTATCATGAACCCTTAAGTTTTCAAAAGGATTATCCTCTCTTAAGACTATGGGACTTAAAAATGCACCGTCTTTGTAGTTGCCGCCAATAATATCATTTTTCTCAAAATCGCCATATACGATTTCAGCAGTTTTTGCCAATTCAGCAACACGTTCTTTTACCTCGATTACTTGGTCTTTACTAACCAAAGCTCCCATTCTTACTTCCTTAAGTCGTGGGTCTCCTATGGTAATTTTAGCTAGTTCTTTTCCTAAGGCTATCTGAACATCTTCTACCAATTTTTCAGGAACAATTACCCTCCGTATTGCAGTACATTTTTGTCCGCACTTCACGGTCATCTCTTTTCTCACTTCTTTTATAAACAAAGAAAATTCTGGTGTGCCAGGAATCGCATCTTCTCCTAAAATACAGGAGTTTAAAGAATCTGCTTCCATAGTAAAAGGAACCGATTCATTTATAATTCTAGGATTAGACTTTAAAAGTCTACCTGTGCTAGCAGAGCCTGTAAATGTTACCACGTCTTGAGAATCTACAGTTTCTAATATCGTTCTTGCAGAACCCGTAATTAATTGCAAAGCTCCTTTGGGTAAGATACCCGAAGCTACAATTTCTTTAACTACGGCTTCGGTTAAGTATGATGTATTGGTTGCTGGTTTTACCACAGCAGGCACTCCTGCCATCCAATTACAAGCGCATTTTTCTAACATGCCCCAAATAGGGAAGTTAAAAGCATTAATATGAATAGCAACCCCTCTTTTAGGCACCATAATATGATGTCCCATAAAACGGCCTCCTTTAGATAAGTCTATAGGTTCACCTTCTACATGATACGATTGATTGGGAAACAATTTACGAAGGGATGCATTGGCAAATAGGTTACCAAAACCACCTTCAATATCAATCCAACTATCAATTCTTGTGGCACCCGTTCTATAACTAAGTTCGTAAAAGGCTTCTTTCTTCTTAGTGAGATGTAGTGCTAAGGATTTAAGCATATTACCCCGCTCTTGAAAGGTCATTTTCCGAAGTATTTCTCCGCCAACCGTTCTGCCGTGATGTAGTATTTCTTCAAAGTTTAACCCTTCGGTATCGGAAAGGGAAACTACTTCGCCCGTTACGGCATCGAACATGGGTACTCCTTCACCTTTACCCTCGACCCAATTATCTAAAACAAAATTTTGTGACTTCTTCATACCTCTTTTCCTTTACTTAGACTCTTTCAATAATTGCGGCATACCCCTGCCCCACACCAATACACATGGTAATCAAAGCATACCTCTTGTTTTGTTCTTGTAGTTCTAAAGCTGCGGAATAGGCAATTCTTGTACCTGTCACCCCAAGTGGATGTCCGATGGCAATAGAACCTCCATTTGGGTTTATTCTGGCATCATCATCAGCTAACCCCCAAGCTCTTATACAGGCAAGTGCCTGCGATGCAAAAGCCTCGTTCAATTCGATAACATCCATATCTGCCATGGTCAAACCCGCTTTTTTCAAAGCTTTATTTGATGCTTCTACGGGTCCAATACCCATTATTCTAGGTTCTACACCAACCACCGCAGAACTTACAATTCTAGCGATTGGCTTAAGATTATATTTTTTAACCGCATCTTCAGAAGCGATTATAGTTGCCGCAGCACCATCATTTAATCCAGAGGAATTTCCAGCGGTTACACTACCGCCTTCTTTTTTAAATGCTGGTCTTAGTTTTGCCAAAATCTCAGGAGTTGTTGTTGGCTTTACAAACTCGTCTTTTGAAAATTGAATAGGGTCTTTTTTACGCTGAGGAATTTCTACGGTAACAATTTCTTTTGCCAAACGACCATTTTCTTGAGCTTTGGTTGCCTTCATCTGGCTACCATAGGCAAAGGTGTCTTGGTCTTCCCTTGAAATATTGTATTTATCCACTAAGTTTTCAGCTGTAATTCCCATGCCGTCCGTACCGTACATTCTTTGCATTTGCGGATTGATAAATCGCCACCCGAATGTAGAATCATACATTCTAGAATCACCACCAAAACCTGTTGAGGGTTTTGAAATGACATATGGCCCACGTGTCATATTCTCCACACCACCAGCAATAAATACATCACCGTCCCCGGCTTTGATAGCTCTATTTGCATGAATGATTGCGGATAGGCCAGAACTACATAAACGATTTACCGTTTCACCAGGAACACTAAAAGGCAATCCTGCTAATAAGGAAGACATTCGCGCTACATTACGGTTATCTTCTCCTGCTTGGTTTGCGCAACCCATGATAACATCGTCATAGGCTTCTTTTGGGATAGCTGGATTTCTAGATACAATTTCCTTAATCACCAAAGCCCCTAAATCATCTGTTCTTATAGCCGATAATGTACCTTGATAACTTCCGATTGGTGTTCTAACGCCATCTATGATATATGCTTCTTTCATTTTATTCCCAATCTTTTTGTGTTCTGTATACGACACCTTTGAATAGTGCTACCAAATCATCACCTTTTTTTACTTCGATGACATTAAACCCTACTTTATTCTTTACTTTTTCTAAACTACATTCCGCAGTAATAAAATCGCCTTCCTCTAATGCTTCAATATGATTGATAGATGTTTCAATAGATACTGCATATTTTCCGTGGGTATTGCTGGTAAACCCAAAAGCAGTATCCGCCAAAGAGAATGTTATGCCATCGTGAGCTTTTCCCATGCTGTTCAACATTTCTCTGCGGATGGTCATACCTACCCTGCAATAACCTACCCTAGATTCCAGTATCGCTATACCCAACCAATTACTGAATGGATCCGCATCTAGCATTCTAAAGGGAATATCTTTTCCTTCCATTAAAAAAATTTTTATTTTCCTTGTTCATACTTCGCAATAATGGGCTACATCGATATCTATCTTCATGATATTCATCATATAACTTATCCATCATTGTTACACACCAATCCGTTCCTTTTTCATCGGCCCATGCTAACAATCCTTTAGGGTAGTTTACGCCTTTGGTCATTGCATTATCAATATCCTCTGCAGTAGCAATTCCCATAAATAAGGTATCTGCCGCTTCATTGATAAGCATTGCCAGAACACGCTCCAATATTTGTTGCTTCAAAAATACATCGCTGCTTGTATATTTATCCTGATGCTTTTCTAAATCAGAGATGCTGGTATAATCGTAATATCCTCTATCCGATTTTCTACCTAGGTATCCTGCTTCTGAAAGTCTTTTTTGTGTAAAGGAAGGTTTGTATCGATCATCATAATAAAAAGAGGCAAAAACGGATTCGGTTACCGCATAATTGACATCGTTTCCTATAAAATCCATTAGCTCAAATGGTCCCATACGGAAGCCTCCCAAAGTTTTTAAACTGCTATCAATGGTTTCAAAAGATGCCATTCCTTCATCATATATTCGAAGTGATTCACTGTAAAATGGTCGTGCCACTTTGTTCACTATAAAACCTGGAGTGTCTTTGGCTACGGCTACCACTTTTTTCCAATCGGAAATAATCGCTACGGATTTTTGCACTACCCCTTTTGAAGTTTGAATAGCAGGAATCACCTCTACCAATTTCATTAAGGGCGCAGGATTGAAAAAGTGAATTCCAATACAACGGTCTGGCTTTTTCAAAGAAGCTGCAATGGAAGCAATTGACAAACTAGATGTATTGGATGCGATAATGCAATCATCAGAAACGTAGCTTTCCAATTCTGAAAATACTTTTTTCTTGATATCAAGATTTTCAATAATCGCCTCGATAGTAAGGTCCGAACCGCTTAAATCTTTTAAATGATTTACATACGAAATGTTGCTTTGAATTCTATTTTTCTCAGCGGTATCTATGCGGCCTTTTTCAATTAAACGCAATAATATCTTTTCTAGAGCTGCTTTAGCCCTGTCCAATGCCTCTTGATTGGTATCGTACAAGTTTACGGTGCAACCTGAAGTTGCCGCTACTTGTGCAATACCGCTGCCCATTGTTCCTGAACCTATAACGCCTACATTCATACTAGTTACCTTTGAATTCTGGTTTTCTTTTTTGAAGAAATGCCGTCACGCCCTCCTCGTAATCATTACTTTCTGATGCCTTCAATTGCAGCTCTGTTTCTAGTTTCAATTGGTCTTCGAGCGAATTTGTCATCGAACTGTTTAATGCTTGCTTAATTAGCCCTAGTGCCATCGTTGGCATTTGTGCCATTTTCTCAGCTATTTTTTGTACTTCTTCATCAAAAGCTTCAACAGTAAAAACTTTATAAATCATTCCCATACGTTCCGCTTCTTTTGCCTTGATTTTGTCACCCAACATGGCCAAGGCCGATGCTTTTTGAAAACCAATAAGTCTTGGCAAAAAGAAGGTGCCGCCACTATCAGGCACTAAGCCAATGCCGCTGAACGCTTGTATAAAGCTTGTTCTTTCACTAGCAACTACAACATCACAGGCTAATGCTATATTCGCGCCTGCCCCTGCAGCTACTCCATCTACGGCAGCAATCACGGGTTTTTTAAGGTTCCTGATTTTTTCTATTATCGGAGCGTAGTGCTCTTCTAGAATCGTACGAAACCCTGGGTTTAATTCTTTATCGGTCACCTCTTTAAGGTCTTGACCAGCACAAAACGCTTTTCCGTTTCCAGAAATAACCACCGATCTGACCAAATCACTACTTGCACAGAAGTCCAGCTCTTTTTGCAATTGAAGTGCCATTTCCCTATTAAAACTATTATAGACATCAGGTCGATTCAGTCTTAAAAAAGCAATGTTGTTTTCTATGTCTTTTTGTATGGTTCCCATTATTGTTATTTAAGGCATTTGAAATAGTCAAAAGGTTCTTGGCAACTTTCACATTTAAACAATGCCTTACAAGCGGTTGAGCCAAATTGACTTACCAATTGGGTTTCTGTAGAACCACAATTGGTACATTTCACAATTTTTTTATTTTCTAATAATGCTTCTTTATCGGCATGTGCATCTAAGGGTGCTGCAATACCATATTCTTTTAGAGCTTTACGTCCTTTTATGGTAATCCAATCTGTTGTCCATGCAGGTGACAACACTAATTCTATTGTAGCAGTATACCCTGCAATTTTAAGTGCGGCTGTAATATCATCTCCAATCACATCCATAGCAGGACAACCACTATAGGTTGGCGTAATTAAAACATGTACTGTGTCAGTATCAGAAATGACCGCAGAACGAACAACTCCCATATCCATAATAGAAAGTACCGGAATCTCGGGGTCGGACACCTTTTCTAAAATTGGAATTAATTGTTTGTCTATATGTTGCATTTCTATTACCATTCCATATTAGGGTATGTGCGCTGCATATACTGTAAATCACTCAATATGTATCCCATGTGTTCTGTATGGATGCCCTCTTTACCACCTTTTTGAAACCACTTTGATTCTGGAACGAAGAGCGTTGCCGCATCTAGTATTTCAGTAACTTTTTGATAGTAGCTATCTTTTAATTGAGTGACATCAACACCAACGCCTTCTTCAAGCATAGCCTTGTCAGCTTCCGTTTGATGAAAAAACTCGTCGGTATAGGTCCATAAAAAATCTATTGCGTTTTGCGTTTTTTCTTTGCTTTCTGTAGTACCGTCACCTAGTCTTTTTACCCAATCGGAAGAAAAACGTTCGTGGTAGCTTACTTCTTTAATCGATTTTTTTGCAATAGCCGATAAGGTCATATCGGTGCTGTTCTGCAATTGGTCTAAAAATAGAAGGTGGTACACATCAAATAGAAATTGCCTGCATATGGTATGTGCGAAATCTGTATTGGGCTGCTCTACCAATAGAACATTTACGTACTCACGTTCTTTTCGTAGCATGGCAATATCATCTTCCTTTCTGCCATCACCAGCGATTTTAGCGGCATATTGATAGTAGCTGCGAACTTGCCCCAACAAATCAAGAGAAATATTGGTACAAGCTATATCAGTTTCTAAACTGGGACCATGGCCACAGAGTTCGCCCAAACGTTGCCCTAGAATAAGACAGTTATCGGCAATGGCTAAAATATACTTATATAAGTTTTCTTTCATTACATGTGTTTTACTTCGTCTGGCAGCTCATAAAAAGTAGGGTGACGGTAAATCTTGTCTTTTGCAGGTTCAAAAAGCTCCCCACTATGCTCAGGGTTAGAAGCAGTAATATGCTTAGACTCTGTTACCCAAATACTAATACCTTCATTACGCCTAGTATAGACATCACGTGCGTTATCTAAAGCCATTTCAGAATCTGAGGCATGTAGACTTCCCACATGACGATGCTCTAATCCGTTTTTACTTCTAATGAAGACTTCCCAAAGGGGCCAATTCTTATCCATATTAAACAGCTTTATCCAGTTTTCTATTTTCTTTTTTTTCCGCATGCGCCATAGCGGCATCCCGAACCCATCCACCATTTTCCCAAGCACTTACACGAGCATTCATGCGTTCCTTATTACATGGTCCGTGTCCTTTGACCACTTGCCAAAACTCGTCCCAGTTTATTTCTCCAAAGTCATAACTCTTACGCTCCTCGTTCCATTTTAAATCCGCATCAGGAATAGTCAAGCCTATTAAATCTGCCTGTGGCACCGTTTGGTCTATAAATTGTTGACGTAATTCATCATTGGTCTTTCGCTTTAATTTCCATTTCATGGATTGCGCCGTATGAACTGATTCCCCATCCGTAGGTCCCAACATCATTAGCGATGGCCACCACCAGCGATTTAAAGCATCTTGCGCCAATTCTTTTTGTTCCTGACTGCCATTCGCCAATTTTATCATGATTTCATAGCCTTGGCGTTGATGAAAACTCTCTTCTTTACAAACACGGACCATAGCTCTGGCATAAGGCCCATAAGAAGTGTTACACAATGGCACCTGGTTGATAATTGCAGCACCATCTACCAACCAGCCAATAGCACCCATGTCTGCCCATGTAAGGGTAGGGTAATTGAAAATACTGGAGTATTTAGCCTTACCAGAATGCAATTGCTCATATAATTCGTTTCTAGAAATACCTAAGGTCTCGCAAGCGCTATAGAGGTATAAACCATGCCCCGCTTCATCTTGCACTTTTGCCAATAAAGCTACTTTTCTTCTTAAACTTGGCGCTCTGCTTATCCAGTTTCCTTCTGGCAGCATTCCTACAATTTCAGAATGTGCATGTTGAGACATTTGCCGAATATGCGTTTTGCGATATTTTTCTGGCATCCAGTCTTTTGCTTCTATTTTTTCATCGCGGGCAATTCGTGCATCAAATTGCTCTTCTAAATTTTTGATTTTTTCTTTACTCATAGCTATACGATTTATGTTTAAACGTCAAAATCAACCACTACCTTTTCTGAAGTGGGTACTGATTGACAGCTCAAGACCAGATTTTGAGCTACTTCACTCTCGTCTAAAGCATAGTTTATTTTCATTTCTACAGAGCCTTCTAGTACACGACATTTACAGGTACTGCAAACACCACCTTTGCAGGCGAACGGCAAATCTGCCCCAGCTGCCAATGCACCATCAAGAATGTTGTCATGGTCTGCAGTCATCACAAAGTGGAACTCTTTACTACCATCGATAATGGTCACCTCGGTGCCTTCCACCTTTTGTTCTAAAACTTTGGTTATGCGCTGTTGATTCTCTTCTGAACTTCCTGAAAAGAAAAGTTCATAGTGTATTTTATCTTTTGATAATCCAGCCGCTTGTAGTTCATCACGAATCAAGAAAACCATGTCTTGAGGTCCGCAAATAAAACAATTATCGGTGTTTTCTATTTGAATAAAAGAATTCGTTAATATTTGCAACTTCTCCTTGTCGAAACGACCGTTTAAAAATGGAATATCGCGCTGCTCTTTGGTAAGAAAGTAGAACACCTGAAACCTATTGAAAAACAGGTTTTTCAATTCTTCTATTTCCTCTTTTAGTATAATGGATTTTGCTGTTCGGTTGACATAGAACAATTTAAAGGTACCATTGGGTTCTGCCTTTAAATGCGTTTTTATAATGGATAAAATTGGAGTAATACCGCTACCTGCAGCAAAAGCAATATAATTTTTAGTAGCTGTTGGGTCAATGTGTACATAAAAATCCCCCTTGGGAGGCATCACCTTTAAAGTATCTCCAGATTTTAACTTTGTATTCACGAAGGTGGAAAAAACGCCATTGTGAATTTGCTTAACGGCAACTTTCCATTCATCATCAAAAGGACTAGAACAAAGGGAATAGGAACGTCTTACATTTTCATTTTCAATGAGTGATTCTAAGGTGAGGTACTGCCCTTGCTTGAACTTAAAATGTTCCTTTTTCTCATCGGGAACCTGAAAAGAAAGTACCGAACAATCTTTGGTAGTTTTTTCAATATGGGAAATTGTCAATTCTTGAAAGTCAGCCATAAGAACAAATCATTTACACAAAAATAACTAACATTTGTTAGTTTACCAAATATATTTGTTGATAGACCTTAAAATTCAATGAAATAATTCGATGTTATTATGCTCGGATACCGTCTAACAAGACACTTATCATATCCGCTTTTAATTTGTCTTTATCCTTCTCTTTTTGCCGAGAATACCATATATACAAAGACCTAAGTGTGGTAAGTATTGAAAAAAGCATCGTTTCAGAATCTATCTTTCTAATTTCACCAGAAGCTATTCCACTTTTTATAATCTGCCTGAAATTTTCTTCATATTGCTTTCGCATTTTTTTGAAGTAAATAAGGTCATCTCCCTCGAGGTACATCCAATCATTCTGTAAGGAAGCGGTGCCATTCGGATTGTTCAATGTAATTTCTATATGATGAATAATTATGCTTTTAATTTTTTCAACAGGGGTAGAATCATCGGCCATAACAGTATCCATACTATTGGTAAATTGTTCTGCCAATGAAATTATAATCGCAGAGAGTATTTCTTGTTTTGACGAGATATGATTATATAAACTGGCCGCTTTTATTCCTATTTCCTCAGCAAGTACCCGCATGGTTACATTTTTGTACCCCATAGTGTTAAAAAGTGAGGAGGCTGTTTTTACGATTTCTAGTTTTCGGCCTTTAAATTCTTTCATTTTGTTTTTCAACTAATAGCTGCAAGTTAATAATACGATATCAAAACCTCTTAGTGGTACTTTTAAGTAAGTTTCAATAATACAATAGTCTTCTTTTTTTCTAAGACCCGTTTATATTTGATAGTATATTTTCATTTTCAAACCTAATTCTAAGATTTTTCATATCCTCAGAAAGTTTAGTGTCCAAAATTTTCGCGTAATGCTGCGTAGTTTTCAAAGATTTATGACCTAACATTTTACTTACCGACTCAATGGGAACGCCATTGGATAAAGTTACTGTAGTTGCAAAAGTATGTCTAGCCATATGGAAAGTTAACTTCTTATTTATTCCACTAAGATCTGCTATCTCTTTTAAGTACCCGTTAGTTCTTTGATTACTATATACTGGTAGTAATTTATTATCAATCTTTGGTAGGCTGGCGTACTTATTTATAATTTGCTCGGCAATGGGTAAAATTGGAATACTGCTTAATGTTTTTGTCTTAGTCCTGTTCACTTTTATCCAAAGTCTACCATCCATACCAAGTACAATGTCATCTTCCTTAAGTTTTGCAACATCAACATAAGCTAGACCTGTATAGCAGCTAAAAATGAAAACATCCCTTACATGTTCTAATCTTGGGATAGAAAAATCACTCTGTATTAGTTTATCAAGCTCATTATTGCTTAAAAATTCTTTATCGATAGTTTGTGGTCGAAGTTTAAAATTGTAAAATGGATCTTTGTCTAACCATCCATTTGCATAAGCAACCCGAACGATTTTTTTAAAATAAGCAACATACTTCAGTGCTGAATTATGCGAAAGATTTTGTTCTGATTTTAAAAAATAGATGAACCCGTTGACGTATTTGACATCTATCTTCTTCACAGGATAATCATTAGAATCATAGTTAGTCCTCATAAACCTACCAAGATGCTTCTTAGTAGTCTTATATCGCTGTAACGTCCTAAAAGAAAAATCTTTCCCCACCAACCTTTCCATTCTTAGATTATGTTCTTCGAACAGTTCTAAAATTAGTTTCTGATTTTTATTTATACCTACATATTCGTCTCTTATACTGGCTGCGGATACAATGTCCATATCTTCATGTAATAGATTTTGATAAATCTCATAGATCCTATTTTTAATAACGTCTAGATGACGATTGGTTTGCCTAGCTTCTATGGAGTATCCTTTCACCTTATTAGCCTTTGCATTCCATCTAGATATAGCTACCTTCCTCATAGTACTCACTTCTGCTCTTTTCCCATTGACCGTAATTCTAAGGTAAATAGTGCCCATAGTAGGGTCACTGGTACCTTTTTTTCGAATATAAAACAATACGGATACCAAATCTTGCATTATTTTTAAATTTTTGATACTTAAATATAGGAAATAAATATCAAAACACATCAACGTAACATACTGAAAACAAGATTATTAACATAAATTCGGTTGCACTAAATTATATCTCGTTAGTGCAACCGAATTAGACACCTTTTAGATGTGTTTAGATGGTGTCAAATGATATGTCAGAAAATGAAAAACCCTATAAATACTGCGATTTATAGGGTTTTGATTCAATTTGATAGTTAATTAGTACTCGAGGCGGGAATCGAACCCGCACTCCGAAGAACTGGATTTTGAATCCAGCGATTTTAACACCAAAATTCACTAACTACTCTTATAATCAATTGATTAACAATATTTTAATTTTAATTGATTTCATTTAATATCATCTAAAATCAATATTTGTTGTACCTATGTTGTACCAAAAATGATTATCTTTATAATCTAAATTACAAGGGTATGGCATCGAACGCAAAAATTGTAGTAAGAAAAAAGGTAAATAAAGAAGGGCTGTACCCATTGGCAATAAGAATTACAAAAAATCGTAAATCTACATACCATTATATAGGTCATTATGTTGATTTGCAAGATTGGGATGAAAATAAATCGCGAGTTAGAAAGTCCAATACTAATTCAGTAAGATTGAATAATTTATTAGCAACAAAATTATTAGAGGTCAATAAAGCACTTGTGGATTTACAGTCTGAGAAAAAGGATTATTCAGCAAATCAGATTAAAGAGTCTCTTTATTCCAAATCCAAATCAAGTACTTTTTATGATGTAGCGAATGATTTTCTTTTTGAACTTGAAGAAAATAATAAGCTTGCCCAACTATCCGCAGACAAAGTTCGTGTGAATCACGTCATAAACTTCAATAAAAGTAAGCAACTAACTTTTCCCGAAATTGATGAGCAGTTCTTAAGAAAATTCAAAATCTATTTAAAGAAAGAGTTTAAGCTCTCTGACAGGTCAATAGTAAACAACTTAGTCGTTATAAGAACTATCTACAACAGGGCTATTAAAATGAACTTAGTGGATAGAAAACTTTATCCATTCGGTTCGGATAAGATTAGGATTAAGTTTCCAGAAACTGAAAAAATCGGACTCAATAAAAAAGATGTAGTGGCTTTTGAAACTGTAAAAAATTTAACAGATAATGAAACCCACGCTCGCAATATTTGGTTATTCAGCTTTTATTTTGCCGGTATTAGAGCCGCAGACGTTCTTGAAATAAGATGGTCCGATATTTATGACGAAAGATTGCACTATAGAATGAATAAGAATTCAAAATTACTTTCTCTTAAGATTCCTGAAAAGGCATTATCCATCTTAGAATATTATAAGAGTACAAAACGTAGCGACAACGATTTTGTTTTTCCGGAATTGAAAAAGGCTGACCTTAGCGATGCCAAGGATGTTTATGCCAAGACAAAAACAGCTACAAAAAAATTCAATAAATACTTAGTTGAAGTTGCTAAGAAAGCAAAAGTTAAAAAGAAAGTAACGATGCACATTGCACGTCACAGCTTTGGAAATCTATCCGAAGACAAAATCCCAATTAAAATGCTTCAAAAACTCTACCGACATAGCGACCTGAAAACAACAATAAGCTACCAAGCCAACTTTATCCACAAAGATGCCGATAATGCTTTGGATAGTGTTATTAATTTTTAATTATAGTGTATGTTGAATCTTGAAACATAACCACATTAAATCCCCATCAAAACCACTATAAAATATTTCGGTTATCTTTATAAGTATTACAAAGGCAATCAATTATGATTCAGATTTTAACAACTGGCGGCACCATTGAAGGGTTGGATTATATTGATGATAAAGGACTAACTGAATCTAGCGTTACGATTAAAGAGTTTTTAATAAATGCTAATGTTGACTTTGAATACACAATCGAAAATGTCTTCAAAAAGGATAGTCGCGCTATTGTAGAGAAAGACCTTGAATTGCTTATCAGTAAGATAATTGGAACTAATGCGACCAAAGTATTGATTACACACGGTACTTTCACAATGGAAGTTACCGCAAAATATATAGGAAAGCTCAATCTTGGTAAAACCATTATTTTAGTTGGGTCTTTCATTTTAGGGTCGTCTGCTAATACAGACGCCCCATTTAATTTAGGGTATGCAATCAGCTCACTACAATTTCTAAAGCCAGATGTTTATATTGCTATGAACGGAAAAATATTTCATTGGAACAATGTTGTAAAAAACTTAGAAACTAACAAGTTTGAGCGTAATGACTAGTAACATCATAAATGTTTGGAACATCGATACATTGGACAACGTTCTTCTATCTATTGCTAGATACGTTCATTGTATTGTTTGCACTTTACGCATCCAGAAAACAAATTTGTAGTAGCCTAAAACGTTTTGTCATTCTTGGTTTTCTGTTTATTGCCTACAATATTACAGGCGGTTTTCTTCCAGTTGATAGCTTACCATGTCCAATTTTTCTTCAATATATCGTTACCTACAGCGTGGCCATTGCCCTTTGCGTTTACATTATCTATCACTTGTACAAAGAATATGATATAGTTGTTCTATCCTTCAAATCGTCCGTTCGGAATGTTGGCATAATGGTAAGCAGTTGCTTTTTGGTATTGTTTATAATTCCCTATTTGATAACGGATAATCTTAACTCTGCAAGACTTCTTTTTACAATTCCTATTTCGATAATTGCCTTTATTTTTCTAGTCATTTTCTATCGTCGAATCTCAATCCCAAATAACCCTAAGCCCGTTATTTTAAGAAGGAACAAACTTTCCTTAATTGGTGCATCAAGTATTGCTCTGCTTCCTGCTTGCACGCTGATTGGCGATTATCAATGGCTTACATTCAGCGTAATGAATATTGCATTTTACGCCATAACTACAATAGAAATTGACAGGTATCTCTATTTTATCGAAAACAAGAACAGGATGTACCAAATTTTTGTGCTAAAGAAAAAACAAAGAACCGAATTGATAAAGAATAAGATTATCTATGAAGATTTGACCCGACGTGAAATCGAGGTTGCAGTTTCTATTCTAAGTAACTTGAGCTACAAAAATATAGCTAAAGACTTATTCATCGCAGAAAGTACCGTATCAAAACACGCTTCCAATATCTTTAAAAAGACTGATGTAAAAAATAGAACTGAATTTTTAAAACGTTTCCGGAAGAAAACGTCATAGCTATCAAAGACTTCAATCCTAGTATTTACAATGAAGGACTGTAGTTCCGTAGAAAAATACGGTATATTCCGTAATTAAGTACGGCACATTTTCTTGCCTTTATTTTATTAAAAAAGTAAATTATCAAGAATTCCATTACAGCCCTTGCCAAACTCGATTCTTTTAGAATATGGGTGCGATTTAATCTAGTTTAAATCTCGAAAACACCCTTTTAAAACCTTCAATTAAAATACGTTTATATGTTTTGCAATTTTAATACGCCTACTTATGAATTTACAATTATTATCAAAAAAGCTAATAAAAGATTTGGATGACATTAGAATTCAAAATGATGACATCTTGGAAAGGGCATATCAATCCATCGCATTATGCAGCAGTTTACTTAGCACCTTTAAGAAAGAAATTCTTAGAGAAGGATTTAACACCATCAAGGACGAAATAATATTCTTCAAGGAAACTAAACAAATTCCGCTAACAGCACTAATTTATTTTTCAGAGATACATTCTTTCGAAACACAGTTCCCGAAGGCGGGTAAAGATTATCAGTTAAAGTATATCAAAAAGAAAATCAACAAGCTCAATCGTTTCTTCTTATATAATATTGATTTTGGACGTTATATTAATTCAGACGCCGTTCATTTTGATAAAGAGTATTATACAAGAGACCACATAAACACTTTTCGCATTATTACCTCGAAATTCTATTTTCAAGACCCAGAATTTTGTACGCCTAGGGATATGCTTTTAGGAAAGTTCAAGGCGTTCAATTCTTTGATAATTTATCTGGATGAAAAAAAAACTCGAATTCAGAATGGTTCAAACGGTCTTTTAACTTCAACTACATCCTTAAAAAAAATACGTTGGGCATTTTCTAATACGGATTGGGTTGAATTGGTCTATGCGCTTTGTGCAAAAGGTTTAGGAAAACGGGATAAGCAAGGTATTATGCAGGTTTCTAAGCGATTGCAGCAGGTATTCGATTTTGAACCAAAAGACATTTACAAAACATTTCAGGACATTAAAAATCGGAAAAATAGTAGAACTCTTTTTCTTGACGACCTTTCGATAGCACTTCAAATCGAAATAAAAAAGAGCGAAGAATAAGCCTTTAATGACTTCCTTAACCTCAATTTAAAAATGTTAAACTAAGACCGTAGTACGGTTGACCTACGGTCTTTTAATTTTGGGTCCTGTCTTCGTTAATTTAGTATGATTTGGGGTGTGATTTCTAATTTATGACACTCCAAAACACTACAGAACATACCAAATTTCAAAATGTTAAATTTTAACCGTAGTACGGTCGTACTGGGGAATAAAATCCGATAAACCTATTCAAATTTGCAGAACGAAAGTCAAATCAGGTCAGGGGCTATCATTTAAAAGTTGAATCATAGATAGTCCCTTTCTTTAAAACCCGTTCTATTATGCCAACAAGTATTATTACAACAGACGACCTCCGAGAATTCAAATTAGAATTGCTCGATGACATTAAAAAACTATTGACCAATCAAGCCAAGGGAAAGTTCAAGAAATACCTTAAATCTTCTGAAGTTATGGATTTATTGCAAGTAAGTCCAGGCACCTTACAAAACCTTCGTATCAATGGTACGTTGCCCTATACCAAAGTTGGGGGAATCATTTACTATGATTCCGAAGAAATTCAAACGATAATGACCGCCAACCGTGTGCAGCACGGTCTTAATTCTTAGGCGATGAACTATATAAAGCTACTCAATGCGGCTTTTGAAAAATTCTTTTTTGATGACCGGCTCAATCCTACCCATATCAGTTTGTATATGGCGCTGTTCCAAGAATGGAACAGCTCTAGATTTGCGGATGAGTTTTACGTGAACCGCAGGGATTTGATGCTTGCGTCTAAAATAGGCTCAAAATCCACATACCATAGATGTGTGACCGATTTAGATGCTTGGGGCTACCTAAGCTACTTTCCTTCTAACAATCCATACAAGGGCAGTAAAATCAAGATGTCCATTATCGGGACAAGTGATGAACCGGATATGGGACGGTACAGTCCCATATTAGAACGGGTTGCGGAACAGTACCGTCCCAACGGGGTACCGCTTGTGGGACAGCACCATCCCATATACGGACAAGCTGTGGACTCGCACCGTCCCATAGATGGACAAGTATTGGTATCTACTATAAACAATACCAAACAAGTAAACAATAAAAAAGAAAAGGACTGGCAGGCCGTTATTGATTTTTTTATTGAAAAAAGTTTTAATGCTGATGAAGGAAAAAAATTCTTCAAGCATTATGAAACTCGTAATTGGCAAACTAGCGATGGAAAAGAAATTCGAGATTGGCGTTCCTTAGCCCTCAACTGGATGAATAGAAGCGAACTTTTCCATGAGGAAAACAAATCAAATAAAAAACAAGCGTCCCAAATCAAGGACAACTTGCGAACCACTAAAAATAAAGACTATGCACAACCCCTCTAAAATCACAGAAGGTGGTGTAGAATATTCGCTAGGAAAATTTGATGGCAAAAGCGTCTTATACGATTTTCCGAAAATACTGATTTATCTAAACGTTAAAGGGAAACAACTTTCTGGAGATAAATTTAAAATCTACGATGAAGACCTCGAAATAATTCGCAAGCTCTGCCACTATTTCATCAAAGACAAAGACAATTGTGAAAAGCATGGAATAGATATCGATAAAGGCATTCTACTTTCCGGTCCCGTAGGCTGTGGAAAAACTACGTTAATGAAATTATTGAGACACATAGTTCCAATGCAACGACCTTACGAAATGATGCCGTGTAGAAATGTAGCTTTCAGTTTTAACCATTTAGGGTTTAAAACTATCGAAGAATACGGAAACACTAAGTTTTTCTGTTTCGATGATCTTGGCGTTGAACCACCTGGTCGATTTTATGGAAAAGATTTGAACGTAATGGGCGAAGTATTACTCTCACGCTATGAACTTTATCTTGATACCAAACACAGCATCAAAACCCATATTACCACTAACCTCAATGCTGAAGAATTGGAAGAACGCTACGGAAACCGGGTTCGTAGCAGGATGCGAGAACTATTTAACTTAATTGCTTTTGATACTAAGGCTGGGGACAAGCGGAAGTAATCTAACTTTTGAAGGATTTATATAACAAAATCACTTCTGAAATAAATTGTACTATAATCGTTTTTAAACTTTTGGTTAACTCTAAAAATATATCTTTCATAATAGTAGGTTTATTAGTTTTGTATTGATAGTAAAATAATGCTGGCAATGAATTGAATATTCGTAGCCTCTGAAAGATAACTACCTTCATCTTTATTAGATAAGAAACCCAATTCCAAAAGCACAGCTGCACAACTATCAATAGTTTCCCGCAGCACCTGAAAATTTGCAAACTTCACTCCCCTGCTTTCAAAACCCAATTTGGTTTTGAATTTTTCTTGTATTTGAAATGCTAGCCAAACAGATTCTTTAGAATATCCCCCTTGCTTCTTTGAAGCATAAACCTCTACCCCTCTCGCTTCTTGGTTATCAGAATGATTGCAATGCAACGACACAAACAAATCAGCTTTTAGTGATTCGGCCAGCTTGGTTCTATCTGATAAAGAAATAAGTGTATCGGTATACCTAGTCAAATAAATATCCAGAGGCTTATCTAATTCTTTATTTAGCTTCAAAATCGCATTTGCAATATTGAGTACAACATCCTTTTCTTGGATGCTATTTATTCCAATTGCACCAGAATCTTTTCCGCCGTGTCCAACGTCTATAATTATTCGTTTTTGAGCACTCCTGTCTTGACCAAAGATGATGCATAGTTGCAGAAGCAAAATCATAAAACTGACGTTTTTGAGCACTTTTTTCATTTTCAATTTTCAGGTTACCAACAACTTCCCTTTAAAAATCCATAGGATTTGATGCTAAATAATAACAACCGAATTCAAATAGAATCAAATAATATTTTATTCACAAATTACTGATTTACAGTATTTTATGTTCAAATATATGTAAATTTCTACTAACGAAAACAACATCAAAATCTAAACAATTTTATTATGAAAAAATCACTCTATTTAGCATCATTTCTTTCGCTTCTATCCACTTCGCTTTTTGCTCAAATTGGTGGCATCGAAGATTCTGTAAATGATGTTTCTGATACCATTCGAACAATTTTCCCCATCATTTTAGGGGTCATATTCCTTGTAGGTTTCCTTTTTAATGCAGGACACTTCTTTGGAGAAAACGCAGACCTTAAAAAAGGGATAACAAGGGTTCTTGTGTTCGTCCTTATTGCAGGTGCAGTTGTCGGCATATTTACATATCTGATTTCAATCGTAGTCTAACCCTCTAAGAGGGATTTAATTTCCAAGCACTATGAAAAAGTTCGAAACCTATAAAAACATCAGGAAAAAGGCGGTCATTTTTGGGCTGCCCATTTCCTTGTTTGCTCTAATGATGATATCAGTACTTGCATCATTAATGGTCATCATCTTCTCTTTCAGCTTTGGGATGATTATAGGTGTCGCCATTTTCAATGCTGCTTTATACATCACCCTCACAAGAATTACAAATAATCCACAACTGTTTCAGGTGGCGAAAGTCTTTCCAATAATTATTAGTAATAAACAAAACTCTGGCTTTGATTATGAACAAGATTAACCTTTCGGCGTATCAACCTATCGCAGATATTCAAGACAATATCGTGTTTGCCAATAATGGCAACGTGGTTTTGTGCTACAAAGGGAATCTACCGGAAATCTATTCGCTTTCGTCAACTGATTTTGAGGATATGCAAGGTGTTTGGTTTCAAGCTCTGAAGTCTTTACCAGTTGGTACGGTGGTTCAAAAACAGGATATCTACCTAAAGAAAACATACACTTCAGAAAAGCTTCCGAATACAACCTTTTTAGAAAAAGCGACCCACGAGCATTTCAAAGGTCGAGGACACATAGAACATAAGTGTTACCTGTTCTTCACTTTGACCAAAAACAAGGCACTCAATAATTCAAAATATGTGAATCCGTTCCGTAACATTTCAAAAGGAATAGTACAGGAACTAGATGATAACGTACAACGGTTCGTTAACTCGGTAAGCGATTCGGTTTCCTTCATCAATAACAGTCGTAAAATGGAATTCCTTCCGATTGATGAAAGGGAAATTCAACATCTAACCAAAGGCTATTTCAATGGCTTTAACGAAGGCTTTGACACCGATATTTTACTGGATAAAAAAAGCGTCAATATTGGCGAAAACCATTTTGATGCCCTTGCCATCAATAGCGAACTGTGCTTTGGCGAAAGTGTACAGAGTAGCAAGACCAACGAGAAATTCACTTCTGACGATTTTGTGTTTCATCAAGGGTTTATTGATGGCCTAGGGCTTACGCTTAATGAAAACCATATCGTCAATCAAATTTTGTATTTGGATGATAAACAGAAGTGGCGCAAGCTGCTCGATAAAAAGATTGAAGAGCTCAATAAAAGTTCCAACTTCGGCTCTCAGAATAAAGTAGTACTTGGAAAAATTCAGCATATCCTTGACCAAATCAATGCTGATGACAATGCCCGAATTATTCGTGGTCATTTAAACATCCTCTATTGGGATAAAAATCCTGAAAACCTAACTCGAATCGGTTCCAAAATCAAAACTGAATTTAAGGAACTAGATATTATTCCCTATTACCCTAGAGGCGAAGAACGAAAGAATTATATCCTGAACAGTTACTGCTGCTTTTCATCCAACTTCTCTAATAACGATTTATACGTAACCGATTTAAAACACGCACTCTGCCTGTTCATCAATAACACCAATTACAAAAGCGATGATACTGGAATCATCTTTAACGACCGTGAACATAACATTCCCATTCTCAAAGATGTTTGGGACGAAAAGAAGAAACGAATTAAAGCTCGGAACTTTGCCATTTTTGCACCAACAGGGGAAGGGAAATCTTTTTTGGCGAATAACATCCTACGCCAGTATTTTGAAAGTGGTGTCCGCCTAGTCATTATCGATTTAGGTGGTTCTTACACCAAATTCGCAAAGTTATATCCTGAAAAATATACAGTGCTTCGCTACGAAAGCGGAAAGAATCTAGGCATCAATCCATTTTATATTAGTGATGTAAATGACCTCACACCAGAACGGTTAGAAGATTTATCAGTCTTTCTTTTTGAACTGTTTGCTTCGGATTTAAAAGTAACCAAGGCACAATCGGTTTCCGTAAAGAAAATATTGCGTCATTATTACAACAGTACTTCTGAGAATCATTCCCTAGATGGTTTCTATAACTTTATAGAAAGGAATCAGAAAGACCTTCTGAGCACCTTGAAAATCCACCCCGACTATTTCAATGTAACAAGCTTTTTGCATGTAATGTCAGAATATGTTGGCGATGGTCTATATAGTTTCCTTTTTGAAGTCAGCGAAGACCAAACCTATAAAATCGAAGACAAACGATTGATTGTTTTTGAACTGGATGAAGTCAAAGACAATAAGGAAATTCTGTCCGTAATGTTAAAGCTGATTAAGTCAGCTATTCAAAGAACGATTTGGAAAAACAGAGCTGAAAAAGGTATCATACTTTTCGATGAGTTTGCAAAGCAATTGAAGTTTGATAACGTACTCGAAAGCGTAGAGTTCTACTATCAAGCCATTCGCAAACAAAATGGCGCTATTGGGATTATTCTGCAGTCCATCAATCAGCTGCCTAACAATTCGACTTCAGCGAGTATTCTTGAAAACACCCAAGTCATTTATAGTCTTAATAACGAAAAGGGATATGATGAATTGGTCAAACGTCTCAATCTTTCTAGCCATGATTTAAACCAATTAAAATCCATCAAGAACAATCTTTCCGGTCCACGCAAGTACACCGAAATGTTTATCAAAATCGGAAAGGAAAGTAACATTTTTAGGCTTGAAGTTCCAAAAGAAGTGTATGCAGCCTACCTAACCGATGGACAAGAAAACGAGGCCATAATGGCCATTTATGAAAAGACTAACGATATGGAATTGGCTATTAATGAATTCACATCTAAAACATAATACTATGAAAACAAAAATCTTAGTACTCGCAATGGTATTACTGTTAAGCTTTAATATGAAAGCTCAGGGAATGCCCACTTATGACAATACCAACTTTATCAGTTTGGTAAAACAGCTTTTAGAATCAGGTAAACAAACGGCTCAAATGATTAAGTCTGTACAGTTTTTAAAAGATGCTAAAGAAAGCATAGAGAAAGTATCTAGTGTTGTTCAACAACTTAGAGCAGTTGAGGAAATTGCACAAAACAATCAACGTCTTATCAATGTAATGCAAAACGATTTACAAGACATCCTGAACTCGCCTTACATCAAACCAGAAGAAGTTACTCGGGTTGCACAATCCTTTGACGCCATAGTGCAAAACTCTTTGGACACCGTTGATTTTATGGGAGAAATATTATCCAGTAATAATCTAAAAATGTCCGATGCCGAACGCGCCGAAGTGTTAAAACAGAAAGAAAAGGAATCCAGAGAAATGGTTTCAAACATTCAAACAAAAACGAAACGCTACAAGGATATTATTTCTTTTAGAAAAATGCAGGATAAAATTAATAACCGAGAAACAGAATACTAATAATGACCGCAGCCATACTTTTAGGGATTGGACTGGAATACGTTGATGCGGTATTTCAAACCATACAGAACAGCAGCTTTTCGCAATATACCATTGCAGGAATGAAAACGCTTGCTGTATTGTTCTTTCTGGTCAATATCCTAAAGAAATATAATGAAGGTATTGCGGATAAGGACGGCTACACTTGGGGATTGAGTCCTGGGGAATTGATGAAGAATTTTGCAATAGTTATTCTGGTCATATTCTCGACACAAGTACTTGGCTTCTTTGATAGCATCTTGGTTTCCATTGAAGCTCAATATCGTGGTACAGCACCCGCTTTATTGCCTTTACAGATGCAGGATATTCCTATCGAAGAGGAAATTAATTTTTTAGAGGCCGCTCAGGCGGCAATGGCATTATTGTACGAAGCTCTGGTTACTCCACTCTACGGGTTTAAAATATTTGCATTTATCATTAGTCTTTTCCTTTGGATTCTGGATTTGTTCATCTACCCATTATTCCTTGCAGAACGCTACTTTTTATTGGGCATAATGCAAGCTTTCTTTCCGTTGGTTATAAGTTTGGCCGTTTTTGAAAAGTTCCGCTCGCTTGCCTACACATTTTTCAAATTGTACGCTGCCGTTTATATGTTGGTACCAGCCTTCTTTTTGGTCAACGTATTTGTAAACGCACTCTATACTGAAATCAATACGAACTTCTGGACAAGCCTTTTTGGGACAGATGTTGGCCAGGGCTTTTTTGCACCTGTGGTTCAGCTTGGGTCGGTAGGTTTCATTGTTTTTCTAAAATTCAAATTATACAAACGCGCCACATCGTTTACGCTCAGATTATTTACTGCCTAAGACAGATTAAAGATAGAACTATGAAAACACCCTATAAAAACATCTATGCCGTCCTAAAATTGAACCGATTTATCGTGTTGGCAGTTGTCATTTTTGCAATGCTGTCGAGCACCATTTCCCTATGGATGGCATTCAAGACAAATAAAGAAGCACTTAATAGCGCTTTTGCCATCAATACCGATGGCAGTATTATTCCGCTGAAGCTTGTTACACAAAAAGAAAATTTTAGGGTTGAAGCTTTGGCACATTTAGACCTGTTCCACAACTACTTTTATAATATCGATGCCAGTAATTACGAACGCAATCTAGAAAAGGCACTTTGGCTCGGCAATAGTTCTGTGGATAATCTATACCGACAAAAAAAGGCGGATGGTGTCTACAACCGATTGTTACAGTATTCTTTGGTAGAAAAGGTAGTTAGTATCGATTCCGAAATATCCGAAAACAAAGGCTCGTATAGCTTTACAACAACCACCATTTTTGAAATCAATAGAGGGACTATTATCGATAGATACGAGTTGGTTTCTACGGGAAATCTGATAATGGTTGACCGTAATTTCCCAAATAATCCCCACGGATTGTTGATTACCGATTACTTCGAGAACACCTTAAAAAAAATAAACTATGAAAATTGAGCCGAACCGCCTGCCGTCGGGCGGGTAATTGGCATTTAAAAACAACTCTTATGAAAATAGAAAAGAACAAAATAGTATTTGCAGCTGTATTGGCTGTGATTTTCATATTCCTGATTTCCTATTCTATGATGGTTATGGGCGATGATGAAAGCGAAAATGATAATCTAGAACAGACCTTAGTACCCGATTTGGATGAAAACCAAAAAGAGTATGATTCCAAACTGGATGCCATCAACGATTTAAAGGAAGCAAGGGAAACCAATGCGCCAAGTATTTATGACGAAAAGCTAATTGACTCGTTAGGGTTCTATGACCCTGACCTTCCAGAACGTGAAAAAGAACGCATTGTAGATAGTATTTATGATGCCGGTAAGATTCAATACTCTGAAAAGAAGTATCAGAACTTTGGGCAAAAGAAAGTTGCTCAAAATAATACCCGTCAAATTGATTCTACTGAACTAAAACGAGAACAAAAAATTGAAGCCAAAGAGTTAGGACTAGAACATCAACTGTTCTTTGCTGCATCGCCGAAACCTATTGATTTTTCAACGTTAGTCAATACGGATGAAACTATTTATGTGGTTGTGGATGGCGACCAAATCGTAACGGCAAATACTAGATTAAGAATGCGGCTTACGAAATCCGCAACTGTTAACGGTAAGCTTATGCCAAAAAACACATCAGTTTTTGGGTTTATCAGTTTTCAGCCCAATCGCGCGCTTATTGAAATTGAAAATATCAAGCATCATCCAACAAAGCTCAAAGCTTTTGACTTGCAAGATGGAAGCGAGGGCATTTATGTCGAGAATAACTTTAGAGCGGAAGCAACAAGGGAAGTATTGGATGATGTCATTGGCGATATCAATATCCCAACCGTTCCACAAGTGGGTGGACTTACACAAGTATTTCGGCGTTCCAACCGAAGGGTAAAAGTAACCGTCCTAAACAATTACAGATTAATCCTCAAAGCCGATAATCGGCAATAATAAAAAGATACTATTATGAAAACTTATATGATAATTATGATGGTTTTTTGTGCAACCCATATTATGGCGCAACAGTCGCTCGACACTATTTACGCAAACGATACCAAAAATGTAGCCCTATTTTTTCCAGAACCCATAAGACAGGGCATAACGGGATCGGATAATTTTGTCTTTACCTACAATCGTGAAAAAGAACAGTATTTCGGATTACTTCAGGCAAAGCCTGGGAAAGAAAGTAATCTACTGGTAGTCAATAGAAATGGTGCAATTTTTTCGTATATTGTAAGATATAAAAAGCAGCTGTCAAAGCTCAATTATTTCATTCCATTATCAAATAGTATTGGTAATGAAAAACCATTAGTAACCGATTCGATTCAGGTTGTAACTTCTGAAAAAAATATAGATAACAGAACCTACTATTATCAAAAATTCTGCTCGTATCTTCTTAACAGAAACCAGCGTATCGGTCGAATTAAGAAGCGAACGCAAGGCATTGTCTTGACTGTTGAAAATGTTGTTTTTGATAAAGAAGAACTCTACTTCGTTATCCAGATTGAGAATAATTCTACTTTGGATTACGATTTGAATTTCTTAAACCTATCCATCGAGACTCGACAAAAAGGGAAAAGAAAATCTTTACAGCGTTTACATCAAGAGCCAATTTACAAGCATCGTCTACCTTCAAAAATTGCAGAAGGTAAAACAGTTAAGTTTATTTATGTAATGCCCAAATTTTCGTTATCAGAAGACCGCAGGGCAATTTTGGAATTGAACGAGAAGGATGGCGAACGGAACATAGAAATGAAACTATCACACAGATATATCAATAACCCAAATTAGAATATTATGAAAAGAATAGTCATTTGCTCGCTTGTACTGTTGTTCCTTTCTTGTTCAGAAAGCACAACAAAATCCCCTTCTGAAACTGCCAAGGCAGTTGCGGAAAGTTTTTTCTCAAAAGATGAATCAGCTTTAAAAAAGCATACTACTACAGAAGGCTATGCCAGTTTGATTACTGTACAGAATATGATACCAGATTCTGATAAAAACATCGAAGTGGAAATTTTAGATGAAGCTGTTGATGGTGAGATTGCTTGGGTGAAATATAAAACCTCTTTTGATGGAAAATCAGGTGTCTTTAAACTTGTCAAAGAGGATAACCAATGGAAAGTCACTAATAAAGGACCTAGGGAAAAAGGGCCTTTTTGAAAAACCACTCTTTTCATTGATATCACTTGGCGTATTCGCCCAATCCATATTTAGCGACCAGTGCGCTATTTGGTTTTTTACAGTTATTAGGATAGTCGGAAAAATAGATGCAATCTGGCAGTCCATCTTTAAACTTAACAGTTACACCACCCGTCTGTTTTCCTAACAAACCACTAAAGTTATAATCAGCTTTTAGCGTGACCATTTGTGTTTGGTCTGCCGACTTTAACTCGCGAACGTTACTGATACTATTACCAGTATACTTGTTCAATGCCCAAGTTTTGGATTGATTACTGACTATGTCATTGAGCAGTTTAGCGTGGTTCTGGTCACCAGCTGGACCACCTAAAATTTTGATTTTTTCATAGACGCTCATTCCTTTTAAGCGTTCTGGTTTTTGCTGATTGGCAAATGCCAATAAATTAGTTTCAAACTGCTTAACACTTTTTGAGTCGCACGCGTTAAATCTAAAAAAATTGGACCAATCACTCAGCAGTGCTTTTGCTTTGTGGACTTGGTCTATGGAATTACCCATAGCATCGGGATTGGTATACATATCGACTGCAATACGAAACGCATCTTGATTTTGCTGTGCAACCAAACGCATTTTTGCAGCATACAACTTTGGGTCTGCAAAGATACCTGTACCTATAGTCTTCCAAGCAGTACAGTATCTGCTGACTTCCACACCATAGCCGTCTGTCGTGACGCTTTCCCGAGAGCAAACGTCGGTCATTATCTCTACCTTGTTTTCTGGAAGCTCATCTGGGCAAAGACTACCAAAGGTGTTTAAATATCCATTTAAAATCATCAAGAAATGACTACTGAACACATCTAGCTCAATGTTCTCAAAATGGCCACGATAGATGTAGTCAAAAAAGGCAGCATTATTTAATCCCACCGTTTTAAATTGCATCGAGCCCTCGTCCTTGCCGTTGGCTTCTAAAAAGGCGATGCGCTCATTGCTTCCTTCCAATTTCTTCTGCTGTTGTGCCAATCGTTGCTGTTCTACCAGTTGCTTTTTTCTTGAAGCAAATAGTGCATTCAGTTTTTGATATTGACTGGATTGTTGTGGCAGATAGCTCATATATTTATTTTCCAAACGTGGGAAACTAGTATTATCGGCTTGAACTATTTGAGCTTCGATGGTTTTGATTTGAGTATTGACCAACTTCTCTTTTTGTGCAATCAGCTTTTGCTCACCCTTCTTCACTTGGCTATGTCTTGAGAAGGAACCATAATCCTGTTTAAAGGCTTTAAGTTTCTGATTGATTTGAGCAATATCCAAGTTTTGATTGAGCGGACCCAGGTCTATGTCTATCGCATTTTGTAATAAGGCTACTGTTTTAGCGTCCAGTCTTGATTGAAATTCGGTTTGCTTTGCTTGAGAAGCTTCAGGCAATAATTGAGTAGCTTTTTGATTTAGCTTAGATATTTTGACTAAGGACTCTTTGTCTCTGTTTAATTTTTCAATATACGTAAGAAGTTCATCAAGCTGGGCATCTGATTTTTTGGCAATGATAGCATCAATCTCTGTAATAGCCTGCCGTAATTCGCTGTCTAAAAGTACAGCATACTCAACGGATAAACGCTGCTTTAATTGTAAAAGTTCATCTCTGGATGTAGTGTTTCCAGAAATATTTACTAGTTCTTTTTTCAACTTACTACGTTTAGTATCGACTGTAGCTATTTGATTGATGAAATTTGGATTACCGTAAGCTAGATAATTGTTGTAAATGATATTTTGGAATACCCAATTGTAATGTGGGTCATTTCTATAGTTGCCTTTAACGAAACAGAGCTGAATTTTTCTAAAATCCTTGGCCAATGTTTTATGGGAAAGTTGTGCGTAAGGCTTTCCTCGGTAAGATTCAAAATAGTTCTTTGAGAAATAATTTGCAGCGAGTTTTTGCATCTTGCCACGGTTCATATACCGAAGGGAAGTGGTTTCTGGATATTCTTGTTTTATCAAATCCATCCATTCTACCAAATCTTTACAATTCTGTGCAGTCAATAAAAAGGTACTAAAGGTAAAAATGAATATGCATAAAACTCTTTTGACCAGCATAGATGAAATAAATTTATTGGTATGGGTTGAAATTTAAATTAAGTGTACTAGACACAGAACAATTAGTCAATAACATAATTAATATTATTGAAAGTGCCATCGGTAATTTGAAATACTTCACCAGTGTCTGAATTTTCCACTTCAAATTCAAACGCCCCGGAAATTATCTGTTCCTGTTTATCAATCATATCTATTCTTAAAAATCCCGAGCTACCGTCCGTATCAAAATCAAAATTTTCACCCCCAGTTCCATTGGATGAATATCCACCTGCGAATTGTAGCGCCAATGGGTTGGTTATCGGATTGTTAATCTGAAGGCCTTCCGTGACAAGGTCAAAACTTGTTCCCGCCAAGGAAAAAGCAATAGCTTCACCTTGGGTGATTTCTACACCTAGGTCAATACCGGCAATGGTAAACGTAAAAAAAGCTTCATTTTGAACAAGTTGTGCCGAAATCGTAGATACACCTCTATCTACAGGTACCGCCCCAAAATCATTTCCATTTATTTTCGCTGTAATGAACGAATCTGACAAATTACCATTGTCATCATCGGTTAAGCCAGAATCATCGTCGCTACTACAAGCGGTCAATATCATTGCGAATAGAATTACTAAAAAACGTTTCATATACTTTAGATTTTAAGAATTAAAGATGCTTAATTCATTTTGTATTAGCCATAGAAAATGTATTATCGCTAGTATTTTTTAGCGCATCGTCAGGTTTTAATTGTATTACCGTTTTTAATGAGTATTTTGTTAAGCCAAACCAAACTGTTAATGAAAATACGATTAATCCTTGCCTTACTATGTTTCTACCATCTTGGTTATTCACAACTTAAAGAAGCAGATTCGATTCAGAAACGTATTGAAAATTATGAGGGTATAGATACTACACTAATCAATCTGAGACATAGCTATTCTGCTAAAAAATCAATGTTGACACCTTCCGATACCACTTGGCTGTCCTTCAATAAGAAAACATTGTCTATGGCCGAGGAATTGAATTACACCAAAGGCATACTGTTAGCCAACAATAATATCGGTGTTATCTATCATTACTTTCGTTCAGACCCTTTGACAGCTTTGGATTACTATCAAACAGCATACAACATATCTGAACAAAATCCTTCCTTGGAACGCTATCAATTCTCAATGTTGACCAATATTGGGTTAATACATTATGAACAGGAAGATTATGGCAAAGCTATGCCCACTTTTAGAAAGTTACTAAAATACCCACAAAGAAAGAGCAATACGTTGTCTAACATTGGCAATATCTATGGCCTCCAACAACAAACTGACTCCGCTGTGTATTACTTTAAAGCTTCCATTAACGAGGCGAAGCGAACTGATGATATGATGCAACTGGCAAACGTATACAGTAACTTAGGACTTGTACAGTCGCAGGCTGGACGGTTGGATAAAGGATTAACAAACACAGTTTCAGGTCTTAAAATGATTGATTCTCTAGGTCTTGAAATGATTAGAGTCCCTGCTTATGTCAATGCCGCAGAAGTCTATATGCTCAGTAACGATTTGAATAAAGCTGAATATTACGCTACTGAAAGCCTTAATGCTGTAAAATCCTTGAATAATCTTTACACGGAAACCAAGTCTTTACAGACCTTGGCAACTATTCAAGAAAAAAAGGGTGACTATGAAAATGCTTTGAAAAATTTTAAAGCTGCCAATATTCTTAATGACAGTTTGGTAAGTGCAGACCGAAAAGTGGAAATTTCCAGAAAGGAAATACAGTACGAGGCTGATAAAAAGGAAGCACTCGCTTTCGCGGAAGCGGAACGCCAACGTACCATCAAAAACATATCGTTGGTGAGTGGAAGCGGTATCGTTTTGGCGTCGTTATTAGCGTTTGTATTCTATAGACGAAAGCAGAAATCGGATACGGTCAAAAAAGAAGCTGAGTTCAATGCCACTGTGGCGGAAGTTGAACTGAAGGCACTTCGAGCGCAAATGAATCCACATTTCATCTTTAACAGCCTGAATTCCATCGGTGATTATATTTTGAATAATGATACTCAAGCGGCAAGCGATTATCTCAGCAAATTCGCACGATTGATGCGAATGACCCTTGAAAACTCGGATAAGCAGCTCATTACTTTGGAAGAGGATATTCAGTTGCTTAACACCTATTTGGCCATCGAGCAAAAACGTTTTGATACAGCCTTTGAGTTTGAAATTAAGGTTTCTGATGACCTCAATATAGATGAAGTATTATTACCACCAATGTTGCTGCAACCTTTTGTAGAAAATAGCATTGTTCACGGTTTATCCAAATCGGAAAAAGGTGGTAAAATCGTTATTAATTTCCATTCTGAACAGCACAAACTAATAGGTATCGTAGAGGATAACGGTGTAGGACGGACTATGAGCAAGATGAAAATCGAACATCGCAAAAAGAGTTCTATGGGTGTTTCCATCACTCAAAATAGAATCGAGGTGCTGAACAAAACCAAAGGCACCAATGGGTCGGTCAAAATCATAGATAAAAAAGTAGGCACCAAAGTAATCGTATCACTTCCTTTGGTATTGAGCTAATTGGATTTTAGTATCTTGAAGTCCTAAATTTGACCTACTTGAACAAAAATTGCTATGCTAAACACCCTAATTGTTGATGACGAATCTCACTGCATTAAACGCTTATTGCATTTAATCGATAGAAAGCCAGGAATATTTAATGTTATTGCCACCTCTAAAACGGTAGATGATGCATTAAAGATAGCCCAAGATACCTCCTTGGATTTGGTCTTTTTGGATATTGAAATCGATGACAAAACTGGGTTTGACTTTTTGCGACAGCTTAACCATATTTCCTTTAAGACCATATTCACCACAGCTTTTGACAATTATGCAATTAAGGCTTTTAAGTTCAGTGCTTTTGATTATTTAATGAAGCCCATAGATTTTGACGAATTCAATGAAACTATTGCTCGTTTAAACGAAGAACTACAATCAAAAGGGCACAACAATAGCGTAGAATCATTACTTAAAAATATAGAACAGGAACAACCGAAACTGCTAACAATTCCATCTGTTGAAGGGTTTGAAACTGTCTTGGTAGCGGATATTGTGCATTTGGAAGCGAATGGTAACTATACCTATATTCACACTAAGCATAAAAAACAAATTGTTAGTAAACCAATAAAATTCTATGAAAACCTTTTAGACGAAAAGCTGTTCTTTAAGTGCCATAAATCTCATCTCATCAATATGGAAATGATTAAGACATTTAATAAAGGAAAGCAGGCTTATGTTCAAATGGAAAATGGTAATCAAGTACCGATAGCTACAAGAAGGAAGGATGTGTTTTTGAAAAAATTTCATTGAAGAAATGAAATATAAACTAACTAAAAATAGACCTAACTTCTTCATAAACTCGCCCAAAATTCGCTGCTAAATCCGCCTGAAAAAACTGCTTCGTTTCTTTGGGAAGTTCCCTTTTAATGTCGGCTAATTTAAACTGCACTTTTTTATCTTTACCGTCTGCATAAGTAATAAACTCGCCCTGCTTCAAACGGAAGAAAACGTCTGCCCGAATCTTTGGGATTTCTTTTTCCCCTGTGGTAATGCGAGTATCAAAATCTAAGTTATGCCCACGACTGATACTCTTGGTTGGGTCTTTGATAATCTCAAAAAAGCGTTCGTAATATTTTGCGGTGTCCGGGTCATTTACCTTTCCGAAAAACTGGTAGGACAGATTGCTTAAAATGGCTTTGCTTGCCTTATCTCCATACATCATATCGTTCTGAATCTTATCCTGCATCACGTAAATTGTAGAGATATTATAGCTACGCAACGTTGCAGGAATACGGTGCATATTTAAAAGGCGTATGGTAGGCGCTTCTTCCATCAACAAAAACGACGGTTTAGAATTCCGAACGCTCATTTGCTTCGTAATGGTGTGTATAATTGTGGCTATTACTGGCGAATAAGAAGTTTCAAATTTTGGATTATTTACTATCGAAATTACTGCAGGACTATCTTCGCTATTTATATCGAGTGGCACTTCATCTGCTGACAATGCCATAAAAATACGTTGTGTACTAATTCGTTTGAGCACATTGGCCAAGGTGCTTTTTACCCCAGCGGTCTGTCGTTCGGAATCCTTGCCACTAATAAAGGCATCCGCCATTGCTCGTGAAGTCGTGTTGGTTTCTAAAAACTGGATAAGACCATCCGTTTCCAATAATTGATAAATCGCTATCAAATGTGGTAAGGTGCAATATTCGGGATAGTCAATTTTTAGTTTCCATATCAAACCGCCTATCAATCCTTCGGCAGCATCAGTAAAGAATTTCGTAGTTCCTGTAGCTCCAGATTCCCGTTGCTCCAAAAGGTTTTCAATCAACACCCGAGAAACTTCGTTTACGCTTTCCTCGTTCTCTAAATACCGAGGTGCGATAGGATTTACCCTATGGATGATTTTATCAAAGGAAATGACCTTAAAAGGGATATCGCCATCCTTAAAAAGTGGATAAGCCATTTCGGTCAATTCAAAATCTTTATAATCGTGAATGATTCCACAAAAACCTTCTTTTTGGAAGTGTTGCAGAAATCCATAAACTACACTTTCGGTCTTACCACTTCCTGCAGAACCGATTACTGATGCCCCACGTTTGATATTATCCAATTTAAAAATCCCTTTGGTCGTTTTAAAGTTGACTTGATATTTACTGTCGATATTTTTTGGGTTTTCGGTTTTGTGTAAAAAAACATAAAGCCCTGTATTAATTAGCATTAGCGGACAAACCAAATAGAGCAATATAGATATCAATTCATTTCCTTCGGATAAATAGAACACGAGAACTAAAAGCAGTATACTATTTAAAAGAAACGCATATTTTGATATCCGAAACATTGCATAGAAAACCATACTGGCCAAACCAATAATTGAAAATATCGTTATAAAATTTTCTACCTGCATTCGAATTAGATTCCTATTGAACTTGATTTTATGGCCATTTCTACCCCTCTTCTTAATCGTTTAAAAACCCGGAGTGCTATTTGTGCTTGACTTATTGGAATGTTCGGTATTACAGGTAAACCTGATTTACTTATTATTTTAAATGCAAGCGCCTTTTCGTTAGCTGGCAATTTTAGCAAAGCAGAAAAATATAGGTTTGGGTTTTTAACAAATGTCTTTTTAGCCTTATAGGTTTCCGCATAGTTTCGTTTATAGCCGAAGGTATTGTCAAAAGTCTTTTCTGCCTTCTCAAAAAAATTGTCTCGGTCAAAACCGCGTTTTACGTTCTTACCGTGCATTTCTACTTCCGAAGCTTTGTGTTTACTCCCAGGAGAAAGACTTATAGAATTTGAAGCATCCTTTCTACTTACGATGATATGAATGTGACTTTGGTTGCCATCTTTTGCCATTCCTTGGACAATCCGTTTTCTCCCGACACCTCGGGATTGATGTGGCGCTTGACGTTCCAGTTTGGCAATTTCCTTTTCCATATTTTTAATATTCCCTGATGTTCTTCCTTCTTTCACATTTCGGATTTCAGTTTTGAGCTGAAGTATTTTTGTAGCATAAGGTTGATTCTCTTTAATCTGAAAATCTGTGCCTTTAAAAGTTCTTTGATGTTCAATTTTCGCATAGTATTTTATGTTATCAATAGTTATAGGTCGCCCATTTATTTCCCGATTGAAACTCGACACATAATCCTTCATCAGCTCACGCGTGTAGGTTTTTAAATCTTGGCTATTGTTCTGAAGTTTTCGTAATTCATACTTTGATGGACTTACCGTAATCGAATAAAACTTGGGTTCTTTCTTTTTTAATTTTGCGGTGTTTCCGTCAATTTCTTTAACCACCTCCTCCGCAGAAATTTCGTCACCAAATTGATTAAAAAAGTGTTCCATACCTGCCTCGCCGGCTGGCAGGTCCTGTTGTTCTAAACCTTGATTTTCTTTCTCTAAATAGCCTACAAAATCCCCTGAACTTTGACTATAGTTAGCACCCATTTTTTGAGGTGTAATTGTAATGTACATAGCTCAAATATTTATAATTGATTACTCGGATTTTGCCTGTCTGCCGACGAGGCAGGCTTCTCTACAAAACGCACTTCTTTGTTTTCTTTGGCGTATTTCTTTTCTACCATCATCGGTTTTTTCCGTGGCTCTTCTGTTTCAAAAAGTGATTGAATCATAGCTACCGTAGGTTTGGTCTGTGTCTTTTCTACATCCCTCATAATAGCAATAACTGCGTTGATTCTTTTTAAGAGTTTAGCTTCAATAGTTCGCCCTGTAGGACCTAATTTTTCCTTTGGCGAAATTTCGTTATAGAAGAAAAAATCGAGCATCGTCGCCATTGCTTCGGTGTGCGATTTAAAGTAAGTCCGGGAGAATGTTTGGAAACGTTTAGCCGTCTCCTTCTTAAATCTAATTCCAATAAATGAGTCCATATTTCGCCAATTTGTCGCAAAATCTTCCCTAAAAACAGGTATTTCCAAGGCATTTGTCGCAAATTGCTGAAGGTCAAGAAATTAAATAATTTTCAAGTAGCTGAATATCAGCGTTTTGAAAACGAAAAGGAATGATTAACATCGCATAGCGTGTTACCCTCTTGCTATTCCTTTTCGTCACGCCGAAGCGTGACAAAAATTTCATACAATCTGGCTAAAAGCCAATTGCCATTTCAAGGAAATGAATTTCCGATATGTTATTATTTCGATGTGTACGGTTATCGGCGAAAGTCGAAAAATGGATAACCTTACTTAAAATTGAATGCTATATATCAGCAAACTAAAGATACGTTTTTTTGTTGACTTAGTATTAATTATATATAAAAACACCCCTGAATTTTCAGAGGTGTTAATTTGATTATTTCAAAATTTAAGGATTAAAAACAAAGGTATAAGAATACAAATTTCGTATCGCTTCTTCCTCAACCATAGTTTCAAAACAGGTGTAATTTTCTTTTACATATTTCCGAATACTATCGCCAAATTTTCTTTCAACGTCTTTTTTAGAATTCTCTAAAAGTCGGTTTTGAGCCTCTTCGCTTAGGTCTGTAAAATTCAGATATATCATAGCCAAAATTTTTATGGTTATAGTATTGAATTGTCAGCGAAACTATAGTACTCTCCATTCGGAATAATAATCAAATGATCAAGTACTTTTACATCAAATAAAGCTGCTGCTTTTTTAATTTTCTCTGTGATTTTTTTATCAGCTTCACTAGGAATTAATTTTCCTGATGGGTGATTATGGGTAAGAATTATTGCAACCGATAAGGTTTTTAATACGACCGCAAATAAAATTCGTAGGTCAATCATAGTTCCAGTAATACCACCTTGAGATAATTGGTATATGCCTTTTACTTTATTGCTATTGTTCAATAACACAACTTTAAATGATTCTTGTAATTCAATAGTATTTTTGTTCCAGTGCTCATATAAAAGTTCACTAGCATCTTGTGATGAATTTATCTTTTTCCAAAAAGTAGCCGGTACCCGCTCTTTGTAACTTATCTGTATTTCGTTAACTTTGTCTTTCATTGTTTTTTTCTTAAGAGATTAATAATGAAAAAGAGGGCAGAACTTTTCCGAGAGATGCCCTCTTTATTTTTTTGATTTATTTACTGCCTAAAAGCAAAATTTCGTTTGCTACAACTTCCGTTACGTAGCGTTGGTTACCATCATCGGTTGTATAGGCTCTAGTCTTTAGTTTTCCGGTTACCCCAACCTCTTTACCTTTAGCAACAAATTTCTCAATAATTTCAGCGGTCTTGCCCCAAGCAACAACGGTATGCCAATTCGTTTCAGTTTGTTTTTCACCTTTAGCGTCTTTGTAATACTCATTTGTTGCCAATGAAAAACGGGCAACTTTTTTACCGCTTTCAAGGTTTGTAATGGTTGGCTCTTGTCCAACGTTTCCGATTAACTGTACATGATTTTTTAAAGTACCCATAATAAAATATTTAAGAATTAATTAAAATGCTATCCGAACCATTCAGATAGTTTGTCTTTATTTTTTTTAAAGTGATTTACTTATTATATCTAGAGCGTTTTCCTTTTTTGTTTTTTTTGGTGTCGCTTCCTTTTTGATGTTTTTGTAAGATTTCATATCCTTTATTTTAGATTTACTTCCCATAGTGCCGTCGCTGTTCCCTTTTTTTGTTGCTGATACGTTTTCAATATTTGGAATTGATAAGGACTTATAAAAAGTGGAGCGCAGCGAGAACGGTTTATGCAGTCCGTTCAACTTCCCAATGTTGGTATTTTGCTGGCATAAAAAGGGAATAACAGTGATGGTACAGAAGGAGAATTTAAAGGCCTTTGTGAAGTACAAAACCATAGGAAGCGACACCAAATGAATAATGGAATTCCGGTTTGGCGGACTTGATTCACAATTTTGGGTCTGGAATGAAGTGTTCCTTTCCGGTCTCGATAGCTATCGGGACGGAAAGAGTTAACGGAATGGAAAGCTAAAATTGGGGATTGTGTCCAAGACCTTAGTAGGGTAGCGCTTTCTCTCGGAATGGAGCTTTTTCAGCGGAATGCAGGGGAATGTGCTGCCCGGTTTATGAAAACGGATTATTCTCGTTTAGTAGTATGGTAAGCGGACTTAATTTCAAAGATGTAGATTGGGAATGAAGCGTTTCCCGCACTTTTTGCGGGTTTAGTGTAGTGGAAATCGTAATCTTTGACATTGTGTCCAAGACCTTTTTTAGTGAAGCTCTTTACCTTAAATGAAGCTTATCGCGAAATGTAGGGGTAATGTGCTAAGCGTGTTGCCCATTTATCAAATTATCGTTCTAATTCATATAGTCCTTCCAGGTGACCAAAACGTATTTTTCCTTCTCTTTTTCTTGCTTTTTTAAAAACCCATATTCGTACACAAATAGATAAACCTCCCCTTTTTGATTTTTCCAATAGTGGGTAAAAAATTTGGGGTTAAATCCTAATTCCAACAACACTGCAGATCGTATCGTTACCTTTCCTCCCTTGTTGTATTCCTTTAAAATCTTCCTATTGAGTTTTAGTTGATTGTCCACTTTATTATAGAACCGTTCCGGGTTCTGTTTTTCCTTTTGGTATTGGTAGGCGCTCTTACAGTGTAAGTTGCAATACTTTTTATCCGTTCTACCTGTAAGTTGCTTTTTGCAATGTATACATTCATGCTGTAATCTCATCCCTATTAAATTTAAGTGAATGTCTATGCGAACATTATTCGCTTAAGGTACGATTAAATCAATTCTATCCTATAAATTGCCCTTTTATCCATTAATTCAATAGTATGGCTTCCTCTTATACACCGCATATAAAATCCATAACCTTATATCATCTGATGATCAAGGAGCAACAGATGATAGGCATCAAATTTTCTCCGGATAGGTTAATACAAAATTTAATCAAAGGGCTACCTAACCCCAGGTGGAGTAAACGGTACAATATGGCCTATATTGAGAATACTAAAGCTAACCTTGGCATTATCTTTAACACATTTAAAGGTGAAGTTTGGATAAACTATAACCGATTCTTGACCAACAAACCATTAAAGACGACTAATGAGTCAATAGATGTGGAATGGTACCGCAAGAGAAAACCCATACCCCAATTTAGATGTTGTCCCGAAGAGTACCTTCTAAAACTTGAACTAAAAAAATATGCCAATAGCACCGTGCGCACCTATGTTTCGTTCTTTGAAATGTTTATAAATCATTATAAGCATAAGGAACTGAACGCTATTGACGAAAGTGATATTAGAGCGTTTCTTCAAAAGCTTATTCATCGTAACGTATCCAATTCTTATCTAAACCAGGCAATTAATTCAATTAAATTCTATTATGAGGTGGTATTGGGCATGCCGAACCGATTTTATGAAATAGAACGTCCAAGAAAGGAGTCCAAGCTACCCAAGGTAATATCAAAGGAGGAGATCATTTCAATTATCGAGAACACCAATAATATCAAGCATAGGTGCATTGTAAAGCTTTTGTACAGTTCAGGTCTAAGAAGGAGTGAACTTTTGAACCTTAAAATTTCGGATGTTGATAGTAAGCGAATGCTTGTAAGGGTAAAGGACGGCAAGGGCAATAAGGACAGGTATACCTTATTATCAAAATCCGCTTTGGATGATCTCCGTCTTTATTACAGAGAGTGGAAGCCGCAAGATTATTTATTCGAGGGAAGAAAGGCATCAAAATATACCGCAGAAAGTGTATTGAACATCGTTAAAAAATCAGCAGCAAAAGCAGGTATAAGAGATACCGTTACCCCACATGTATTACGGCACAGTTTTGCAACACATCTTTTGGAATCAGGTACAGATCTTAGACAGATTCAAGTGCTTTTAGGTCATGGCTCCAGCAAGACGACCGAAATATACACCCATGTGGCGACCAATACTTTTAAGAAAATTAAAAATCCATTAGATTAGTGTTTCTAAAATAGAAATATAGTAACTTGTTACTATATACAATTGTTACCCAACATTAACAAAAACAGAACGTTAGAATTTAAACCGAATAGAAAACTAAAAAAAAACAGACATGAAATTTTACACTTCAATACCTGAAAGTCTGAAACCATATTATAAAGCGGAATTGAATAAATACCGAACTGAATATGCAAACGGAAATTTAGAAAGTGCGTGGAATCATTTGGAAAGAGCTCATATAATTGGACAGAAATATCCTTATGCTCATACTTTTGTACATTGGAAAATGTTACAATTCGGAATTAAAATCAAAAACGGAAAAGAAATTATTGGACAAATTCCACGTCTGATTTTTGGAGGTGTGAAATCCTTTGTTGGAAAAATTCCAGTTGGAAATCCTGGAGGGTCAAATGTTCCACCATTAAAACCATTTCCGATTGAAAAAGAATTGCAGAATATTTTTGAGAAAGCTGGAATTGAATTAATCTGAAAATAAAAAACGTTGGGTAACACCGTATATAATTTATTGCTAGTTTTAGCCTACTTACGAAAATCCTCGCGGATTTTCTATTCGGTTTGTATTTGCTAAATTAGGTGCTTAAAACACGCAACAAACCATATACAAAACCGTTGTAAGCAATTAAGACAAACCAATGTTGACCATTGAAAAAATAAAAATATATAACAAATTTGGCGGAGACATTGACCATTTGGCTCGTGTTGGAAAATCGACTGAAAAAGAATTGATTTCTGACAATGATTGGTCGCAGATTGACGAATTTGAACAGGATGTAAAATTGATTTCCGATAGACTTGTATCAAAAGAATATAGAGAAAACGCTTTAATTAAAATGAATGAAAATTGCGATTTGGAAACCAAAGACTACTTCAAATCCAAAATTCCATTTTATTCGGATTTTAAAGAAGTTTCGGAAATAGTGGCTAATATCAAATCAAGAATTAATGATGAAACTGATACTGTATGGGCAGGATTTGATAATGTCGAAATTTTGACAAAAGAACTTGACACTGACCAAAAACAAATAGAACTTTTGGACTTTGATACTCTTGAGAAAATAATGGTGGAATTTTTACCGACCAGTACTTATCAAGAATTAGCAATGTCAAATGGTTGGAGTGATGAATACTTAAAAATAGCTGAGAAATTTGATTCTATTCATAAGCGGATTAAAGAAAAACTGCTTACAACAACGTATAAAAATAATGGCGGAAATTCTGCCAAAATAAAAGATATTAATAACAATAATTTTTGGTCTAAACTGAAAAAGTGGTGGTCGTAAAACCGCCACTATTCTTATACAAGACCGTTACCACACATTTGACCAAAAATTAACTAATAACCAGAAATAACCGTGAAAAAAATAGGTGTAATATCTTTAATCATAAGTGTAAGTTCGTTCGTCCTGAAATTAGTTGACGTCTTTCCCGAGTACAAAGAAATACTCAAAATTGTTAGTTTAATCTTTTTTGGAGTTGTTATTGGAATCGTGATTTCACGCTTTACAAAAGACGAAGTTGAATTAAAAGAATTTTCATTACGCGATTTTTTTCCGTATTTCTATTATGGCTTATTAGGTGTGATTTTCTTAACAATCTTAATCTTTATGATTCAACTTGAGGATAAAGATAAAGTCAGCACACTAACTGGCTGGTTATCTACAATTGGAGGTTTTATTGTAGCTTCTGTGATTTTTAATTTTCATAATATATTTTCATCTAAAAGTGGAATTTCGATTGATGATAAATTTATATTAGCGGAGAATTACAAGCACGAAAAAAACTATTCTAGAAGTTTACATTTTTACGAATCAATTAAAACTAGTTTGGATGAAGAAGATGTGCGAATTGAGCAAATAGAAACAAAAATAAACGTAATTAAGTCTCTTCAATTAAATAGAGAAATAGCCAAAAAGGAGATTGGAGAATAAAAAACGTGTGGTAACAATACCTAAACGTAATGCGGACTTTTGGGCTAAATCTAAAGGTCTGTGTATATTTATAATGTCGCTAAATCTTATGGATTTAGCTTTGAACAAAAAAAAAATAAAACTAAACAATAAGCTTTAGCTTCGTGCGTATACGGAAACGAAAAGTTTCCTTACTTCCGCACTACGCTTAGCTCAAGCGTTGTGCGTAAGCTAAAAAAATGAACCCGATAACAAACTTTATAGAGAAAATTGACCAGCAGAATTTATGGGACAATAAGCTAGAATTAAGCCGAAAAGAACATTTAAAGGTTAAAGGGAGCATTGACACAAATCTTTACTTCGTGATTAGGGGAAGTTTGAGAATCTATGTGTTGGACGAATTTGAAGAGAATATAATAAGGTTTGGCTATAAAAATAATTTCATAGCGTCTTTGGATTCTTTTATAACTGAAAAACCGTCAGATTTATACATTCAAGCAATAAAAAAAACGGAATTAAAAGTTATCAAAAAAACGACATTTATGAACTTGATAGAAAGTTCAGAAGAAAACACCAAAATCTGGCATATAATGCTCGGAGATTTGATATTCCAACAAATGGAAAGAGAACGAGATATTCTAACTTCTTCGCCAATAGAAAGGTACAAAAGAGTTTTGGCAAGAAGTCCACAGTTATTTCAAGAAATCCCAAATAAGTATATTGCATCTTACTTAAGAATGACACCAGAAACATTATCGAGAATAAAAAAGTCTTAATCCAAATCAATCTTTTTGGAAAGAACATTACCGATTTTTGTAAAAAAAACAATGACAATAAAATCAGAACAATTAATACAGGACTTGATAGAAAGAACTCGAATAAATATAAACCAAGCCGAAAAATTCAATTCCCTTTCAACCGAAAAGCTCAATTGGAGAATTAAACAAGAAAGCTGGAGTATTTTAGAATGTTTCGAGCATTTGAATTTGTACGGAGATTTTTATATTCCAGAAATCAAGAACAGAATAGAAAGTTCAAAAACACTTCCGATAGAAAGCTTCAAATCTGGATTTTTAGGTAATTATTTTGCAAAAAGTATGTTGCCGAAGGAAAAACTGAACAAAATGAAAACGTTTAAGGATAAAAACCCTATTGGTAGTGGGTTGGATAAAAGGACTATTGTGCGTTTTATTAATCAACAAGAGCAATTATTAAATCTTTTGGACAAGTCAAAAAAAATAGATTTGAACAAAACAAAAACAGCGATTAGCATATCGAAATGGATTAAATTAAAGCTTGGAGATACATTCAGAGTTGTCATATATCATAATGACCGACATATTGTACAAGCGAATAAAATAATGGACGAAAAAAAGCCTACGCACAACAATGTATAAAAAACATAGGGCGTTTGTGCTAAACCGAAAGTTCTGTGAATATTAACTAAGTCCGCTAAATATAAAATTTGGCGTTTATAATAGAAAAGATAAAAGCAAAATATTTATATTTAGCTCAGTAATAAACTGAAACGAAAATGCTTTTTAATTGCCCTACGTTTCTTATACCAACCGTCAGACTGCGCAAAAACCTACCCTTTCTTAATAACTTTGTTGATTTCCTTTAGCACGGCCAATACCATAACGTATTGATATTGATTATCTTAATGGTATGGATTTTATAACAGGTTTTGACAGGGACCAACTCGTAATGATGGATTTCGAATCCTGCCTGGGTCCCGATTCGTGGGCAAGGATCGTCGATATGTTCGTGGATATCCTCCCAATGGGCGACCTGGGGTTCAGGGACGTGCTGAACAACGAGGGCAGGCCACCATATCGTTCCTCGGACATGCTCAAACTCTATCTCTACGGCTACAAGAACAAACTGCGCTCCTCCCGCCAATTGGAACATGCCTGCAAGGTAAACCTCGAGGTCATATGGCTCCTGAAGGGACTAAGGCCGTCCGCAAGGAAAATAGCCTATTTCAGAAAGCGTAACCCAAAAGCCTTCAAAGGGGCATTCAGGTATTTTGTGGTGCTGCTCAAGGATTGGGAACTAATCGAAGGCGAGACCATTGCCATCGACTCCTTCAAGATAAGGGCCCAGAACGCCCTGAAGAACAACTTCAACCAGAACAAGATCGACCGCCATATCGAGTACATAGACAACAAGATACTGGAATACCAACAACAACTTGATGCCGAGGACGGAGATTCGGATACCGAAAAAATACAGGACAAAATTGCCTACCAGGAATCGAAGAAGGAAAGATACCGCAACATCGGGGAAGAGCTGCGCACCAGTGGGGAACGACAGATCAGCCTTACCGATCCCGATGCCAGATCGGTAGTACTGCACCGCAACATAATCAATGTGGGCTATAACGTGCAGGCAGGGTGTGATGCAAAATACAAACTCTTCGTCAACAACGACACGGGCACCGTAAACGATACACACGCACTTTCGCCCATGGCACTCGATGCAAAGCAACTTTTGGGCGTGGAAAAAATGAGGACACTTACCGATAAAGGGTACACCACGGGCAAACACCTGGACATCTGCACCAAGAACGGGATAACAACTTACTCATCCCCAAAGGAGCATTCTTCCCAACACAACGGCCTTTATCCCATGGTCGATTTTAAATACGACAGGGAAATGGATACCTATACCTGTCCCGACGGACAGATATTGGTGACCAATGGAACCGTTTACAATAAGGCGGGCCACAAGGTCAAGCATTACAAGAACCGACAGGCCTGCAAGGTCTGCCCCGTAAGGCACCTTTGTACCACGAACAAGAACGGACGCTTCATAGAGCGCTCCATTTATCAGGAGGCCTTGGAGGAAAACCAGAAAAGAGTGGAGGAAAATCCGGAATATTATAGGCTCAGGCAACAGATCACCGAGCACCAGTTCGGGACCATCAAAAGACAATGGGGCTTCACCCATACATTGATGAAAGGAAAACAGAACGTGCTCTCCGAGGTAAACCTGATCATGATATGCTACAACCTTAGCAGACTTGTGTCCATTCTTGACCCAAAAGTGTTGAAGGACAGGCTCAAAAGGCTTGTCGACATATTTTTTGCCCTATTCGGAGCCATTTCAGCCATTTTGGGCGACTTTGCTTTTCTTGGAAATTTAGTTTACCACAAAAGAACCGGCTATAAAACCTTCGCTTAGGGTCCTATAAATCAAAACAAATCATTTATTTTTATTCGAAATGGAGTTGCTGCGCAAACTCCCGTTAGCGGTCAGGCTAAAAAACGACACTGCACAAAATGACAAAGAGTAAAAAGATAATATTATTTGGACTGATAATTTCATTAACAACAATATTGATTATGGGGCTATTTAGCTTTTTCAAAAAAACACCAGAGCAGATTACAAGTTCGACTGACCCTTACAAGGACAGTTCGACGAATCTTATATACAACCTATTGTTTTGCGACAACCTTGACTTGTATAAAAACAATACAAAACCGCCTTACACATATCCATTTGACATCTTGTTTTCAGAGACAAGCGCAATTTCTGACTTGCAAAAAATTATTGACGATAGTTCTACTGACGCAAGACTGAAAGTTCTTTCATATAACAGACAAATTGCAAGTGGACATAAACCGATTAAAAAAGAACTTCTTGCTGTAATTGTTGAAGTTGGACTTGACACAGGACTTGACGCTTTAGCTTCATTCAATGACGGAACGGCTCGTTACATAAACCAGACTGGGAAAATTTTAGTTTGGGAAACGACAGATGAAAAATCTAATGAGCTGACCCAAGATTTATTTTTAAAAAGCCAAAATATTGTTAATCAAATTGGTGCTTGGGATAAACCAAGACGACCAGCACCGACAAAGGGAAATGTTAGAATTACATTCCTTGTTTCGGACGGATTGTATTTTGGCGAAGGACCAATTGATGTTTTGTTTAACGACCCAATGGCAAGTCCAGCATTAACATCAGCGACTTACTTGATGAAATATTTAACCGAGAAATCATTAGAAACAAAATGACATCGGTGGACAGAAAAAAGCCCGAACCGCTAACACGCGGTCATAAAACATTGCGCGGATAGTGCTATATTTGAACGAAATAACATTTAATCAACGGCTTAGCGGGCTGATAAGTTTGTGTTTCAAAATGCGCAACGTTTCATACCGCCATCCGTTATGCCTTATTATAAAAAACCTTGGAACAACAATGAAACAGACTCATTTTTTAAATAGCATTTTTAAACAAGAAAACTTTAATTCGGAGGAATTAGAATTGATTTTAATGCAATTTGAAGAAATTGAATTTAACAAGAACGAATATCTAATCGAAAAAGGAAAAGTAGCGGGTTACTATTACTTTTTGGAGACAGGTTTTTTACGTTCGTACAGTATTGACACGGAAGGAAATGATATTACGACTAAATTCTTTGCAGAAAATGATATTGTGATAGATTGGCATTCCTATTTTTTAAAAAAACCTTGTAAAGAATCTATTCAAGCATTAACAAAAGGAAAATGTTGGAAAATTAGTTTTGCCAACTTTATGAAATTATTTAACATTGAAGCTTTTAGAGAAGTAGGCAGAACAAGGCTTGTAAATAACTACTTTGAATTAAAGAATCATTCAATATCTATGATTGCCGACCAAGCGAAAGACCGATATTTAAATTTATTAAAAGAAAAACCTTCAATAATTCAAAATGTTCCTCTAAAACATATTGCTACATATTTGGGAATTACAGACACATCTTTAAGCAGGATTAGAAAAGAAATCACTTTATAATATCAACCTATGTTTTCAAATCAAATACCTGAAATATTTTCTATCCTTTTTCTATTAGCGTTTATGTTTCCTGTAGTAATGGTAGCCCGTTTGGCAAAAAAAGGAAAAATAAAAAACGGATTTTGGTTGGTTCTTGGTTTTTACATTCCCTACCTAATTATAGTTGCAATAGCAAGTTTTAATGACTTTTTTGATGACGTAATGTTACCGCCCAAAATTGTTTTGACAACAACGCTTCCTTTGGCAATATTTGTAACCATAATATATAGTACTAAAATCTGTAAAAAGGCAAATGCTATTTTAAAACTTGAAGATTTAGTTAAGATTCATCTATTTCGACTTATTGGTAGCACTTTTATCATTCTATTCCTTTATGATTTATTGCCACCAATTTTTGCTCTTTTCGCTGGTATAGGAGATTTACTTACTGCCATATCAAGTATTTTTGTGGCAAAAGCTATCCGTAACAAAAAAAACTATACTAGAAAACTGACTTACATTTGGAACACTTTTGGACTTGTCGATATTTTAATTACTTCCGCTATGGCTATTATTTTCACTAAAATCAGTATCGACAATAGTATTCAAGGTGTAGAGTTTTTGGCAGAATTTCCGTTTTGCTTTATTCCAGCTTTTGCACCACCAACAATTATTTTTCTTCATCTATTGGTTTTCCGCAAATTATCTTGGCTCAAAAAAACCTAATTGTCATTTCTTGTCATAGGCAAAGTTTTTTGTTTTTTCCCTCTTTTACTTTTGGTGTATTGTTTAACATTAAAAACTAATAGAAATGAAAGCAGAACAAAAATTTATGATGATTTTCAGTTTTAGTCCTAATACTGAATACCAACCTACAAAAAAAGAAATGGAACTAATGAAACAAGAATGGGGCAGTTTCATTGGCAACATTGCTATTAAAGAAAAACTAGATAGCACGCATCAACTGGGTTTTGACGGAAAACAAATAGCTGCCGATTTATCAATTGCGGACGGAATTCTAATTTCTGAGAACAAAACAGTTAGTGGGAATATGATAGTAAAAGCAAATTCATTAGATGAAGCTGTTGAAATGGCTAAAGACAGCCCTATTTTAAAAATGGGAGGCTCTGTTGAAGTTCGGAATATTATACCAATGGAAAATTAATATATACTCTTAAAAATGAAAAAAATGATTTTAATAATAATCGCAGTAGCATTAATCCTGTTTTTAGGAATTGGGTTTTATAATGCAAATAAATTACAACATATTCACATTCAAAAAACCGTGAATATCCAATCAGAAATACAGACCACGTTTGATAACGTTCTTTATTTGAAAAACTTTACAAAATGGTCACCATTCTATGAAGCCGACCCTAACCAAAAAACAAGTATTAAAGGAGCGGATGGACAAGTTGGCGCACAGTTTCATTGGGACGGTAACAACGGAAAGGATTTGGGCTATCAAGAAATTACGGAAATTCGACCTTTAGAGTATATAAAAATGGATTGTGATATTCAAAAACCATTTAAAGCAAACCCTACTTTTGAATACTCTTTTCAAAAAACAGGCAACTTGATTAAAGTAACACAAGATTTCAATTTAAAATCTGGATTGGTTGATTCCTTTTTTATGTGGCTTTTTGGAGCAAAAAAAGATATGGAAAAAATGAATGCTAGAGGAATGGAACTTTTAAAGATTGCGTGCGAAAAATAACAAGGCATAACAATGTATATAAAAAATAGGGCAAATATTTCTTGACCAATGGCTTGGGCTTATTTGCGAGGTCGCCATATTTTTAATTTGTATTTTTGACAATAGAAAAGTTAAAAAGAAAATTAAAAATATGGCTTCGTGTTAGTCTGAAAGTTAGGCGTTTATAAACCGCCCTACTTTTCATATACGAGCCGTCAGACTGCGCAAAAACCTACCCTTTCTTAATAACTTTGTTGATTTCCTTTAGCACGGCCAATACCATAACGTATTGATATTGATTATCTTAATGGTATGGATTTTATAACAGGTTTTGACAGGGACCAACTCGTAATGATGGATTTCGAATCCTGCCTGGGTCCCGATTCGTGGGCAAGGATCGTCGATATGTTCGTGGATATCCTCCCAATGGGCGACCTGGGGTTCAGGGACGTGCTGAACAACGAGGGCAGGCCACCATATCGTTCCTCGGACATGCTCAAACTCTATCTCTACGGCTACAAGAACAAACTGCGCTCCTCCCGCCAATTGGAACATGCCTGCAAGGTAAACCTCGAGGTCATATGGCTCCTGAAGGGACTAAGGCCGTCCGCAAGGAAAATAGCCTATTTCAGAAAGCGTAACCCAAAAGCCTTCAAAGGGGCATTCAGGTATTTTGTGGTGCTGCTCAAGGATTGGGAACTAATCGAAGGCGAGACCATTGCCATCGACTCCTTCAAGATAAGGGCCCAGAACGCCCTGAAGAACAACTTCAACCAGAACAAGATCGACCGCCATATCGAGTACATAGACAACAAGATACTGGAATACCAACAACAACTTGATGCCGAGGACGGAGATTCGGATACCGAAAAAATACAGGACAAAATTGCCTACCAGGAATCGAAGAAGGAAAGATACCGCAACATCGGGGAAGAGCTGCGCACCAGTGGGGAACGACAGATCAGCCTTACCGATCCCGATGCCAGATCGGTAGTACTGCACCGCAACATAATCAATGTGGGCTATAACGTGCAGGCAGGGTGTGATGCAAAATACAAACTCTTCGTCAACAACGACACGGGCACCGTAAACGATACACACGCACTTTCGCCCATGGCACTCGATGCAAAGCAACTTTTGGGCGTGGAAAAAATGAGGACACTTACCGATAAAGGGTACACCACGGGCAAACACCTGGACATCTGCACCAAGAACGGGATAACAACTTACTCATCCCCAAAGGAGCATTCTTCCCAACACAACGGCCTTTATCCCATGGTCGATTTTAAATACGACAGGGAAATGGATACCTATACCTGTCCCGACGGACAGATATTGGTGACCAATGGAACCGTTTACAATAAGGCGGGCCACAAGGTCAAGCATTACAAGAACCGACAGGCCTGCAAGGTCTGCCCCGTAAGGCACCTTTGTACCACGAACAAGAACGGACGCTTCATAGAGCGCTCCATTTATCAGGAGGCCTTGGAGGAAAACCAGAAAAGAGTGGAGGAAAATCCGGAATATTATAGGCTCAGGCAACAGATCACCGAGCACCAGTTCGGGACCATCAAAAGACAATGGGGCTTCACCCATACATTGATGAAAGGAAAACAGAACGTGCTCTCCGAGGTAAACCTGATCATGATATGCTACAACCTTAGCAGACTTGTGTCCATTCTTGACCCAAAAGTGTTGAAGGACAGGCTCAAAAGGCTTGTCGACATATTTTTTGCCCTATTCGGAGCCATTTCAGCCATTTTGGGCGACTTTCCTTTTCTTGGAAATTTAGTTTACCACAAAAGAACCGGCTATAAAACCTTCGCTTAGGGTCCTATAAATCAAAACAAATCATTTATTTTTATTCGAAATGGAGTTGCTGCGCAAACTCCCGTTGGCAACAATTATGAAATACAGTATTCCAGACAAGAGAGAATTGACAAAACCCGAAAAGGAATTGCTCGAATATTTGTTCGCAAAGGAAAAAGCGAACTGGAATAATTTGATTGCGGATTTAAAAGTAATTGCTAGATGCGGTTGCGGAAAATGTCCGACGATTATGTTCGGAAAAACTCTTGAATCTAAAACTGAAAAAGGTAAATTAATAATTGATTATTTTGGGAAAGGTAAGAATGGAGACTTAATCGGAGTTTCTTTATTCGGAAACGAAAAAATGCCGACGGAACTTGAATTTTATACAGTAAATGGAGAATCGGAAGTTACGGAATTACCAATATTAGATTCTTTGAAACCTGTATCGGAATAGAAAATGCGAATGGACTTCTTACTCAAACGCAATCTGAGTGCAGATGGACTTCCAACTCGGTCGGAATAAAGAAACGTATTGGAAACGTCTTACTCGAACGGAGAATAACTGTTGCCAACACAACCTAAACGTAATGCGGACTTTAGGGCATAAACGAAAGGTCTGTGTATATTTATGAAGTCGCTAAATCTTATGGATTTAGCTTTGGACAAGAAAAAATAAAACTAAACAATAAGCTTTAGCTTCGTGCGCAGACGGAAACGAAAAATTTCCTTGCCTCCGCACTACGCTTAGCTCAGGCGTTGTCATTAATAGCTCGAAAAAAAATATAAATCGAGTAGAACGGGCTAAAAGCGGTAATTTTTTTGGTGTTCAATTTAAAGTTTCCGCAGGAATTGAAAATTGTACTTAAAAAATATTGAGATTTCTGGGCAGGTTTGCGCAAATGGACTTTACTCGAAGCGAAATAAAATTTTAGATCCCAAGGTCTGCGTATTTTTATGATACCAAACAATTTTTGGCCCCGATGTTACAGGGTTGATTTAAATAAGAGAAGAACACCACAACCTACATCTTTCTAACCATGCGAAAAAGATTGCCAACTCTTTTGTTTTTTCTTTTGCTACTTCTAGTATCAAATTCAGTTTTATCCCAACAGCCTGAATATATTATTGGTAAGCTAATGGATTCCAAAACACAAGAGCCTATCGCCTTTGCCAGTATTCGAATAAAGGATCGAGCTTTAGGTATTATTTCAAACACGGATGGAAGTTTCAAAATTCCTTTAAAGTATAAGGAGTACGGTGATATTATTGAGATATCCTCTATGGGATATCAGACGAAAGAAATCTCGATTCAATCTTTTTCTGTCTACGAGTTAAACGATGTGAGACTGAAACCGGCAACATTAGAATTGGAAGAAGCCGTAGTAACCGCCCGAAAGAAAAAGAAAAAGAAACTTACGGCAAGACAAATAGTACGTAGGGCCATAAGTTCGATACCTGAAAATTACCCGGTCGAATCTTTTTCTACCATCGGTTATTATCGTGATTACCAATTGGACAGTTTACGATATGTAAATCTCAATGAGGCCATATTGGAAGTATTTGATGAAGGCTTTGATGCCATAGATTCCGTTACGACCAAAGTTAAGATTTTCGACTATCTAGAAAATACCGATTTTAAACGGGATACTCTGGCATTGCGGTCGTACGAATATCAATTCAAAGAAGGTCGAAAGGTTATCGATAAGGCTTTTTTAGCGTCCTATGGCGGTAATGAATTTACAATTTTAAGGGTTCATGATGCTTTGCGTAATTATAAAATCGATTCTTACTCTTTCGTACATCGCCTTAAATCCGACCTGCTTTCTGAACACAAGTTCAAAAAAGAGTCCGATACTTATCTAGCTGACGAACCCCTTTATACTGTTAAGTTCGAGAAACTACTTTTGGACTATAGTGCGTACGGCACAATGTACATTTCAAAAAGAAATTTCGCCATCCATAAGATGGAGTATATTGTATATGACCGCACGAAAAAGCTGCCAAATGGTATTATCAACAAGCATAAAACAAATAACCAACTGATTTTTGAGATTATCACTGAATATCGCCCTGAAAATGACAAGTTGTTCCTCAATTATATTTCTTTTCATAATACTTTTCAACTTTGGGATCCACCAAAGTTCGTTTTGGAATACACAACTGTAGACATTAATCAACAGCGTTTTATAATTTCTTTTAATCTAACGCCCGATTTGGAAGCTGCTTTGGACAAGGATAACTATATCTTTAAATACAAGGAAAAACAAATAGATCTTACAAAAATTGTACTTGATAATAGTGATGAAAACAGAAAAACTGTGTTCTTATACCCCAAGATGTACCCCTATAAGGCGGAGGAAATGTTTAGGTCAATATCTGTGGCTGCCAGGAAAGGACCTGTCGATTCTTTATTGTTAAGCGTGAAAGTATCCAATATAAGGGATATGGACGGCAATTTAATTAACGAATGGACTTCTAGAGACTACGATCAATTTCGGGAATTTTTTGTGCAAGAAGTAAAAACGAATGTAAAAAGGCCAGTGGATAGTCTATTAATGGAAAAGCGAAAGCCTATTTTTAAAGACCAACCCATGATTAATCCTGATAATTTTAACGATTATTGGATGAATACGCCCCTGCAAAATATAAAAACTAAAGGCAATTCAAGCGATAATTAATTTAGAAACTTATATAGGGATATAATAAATTAAGCTATCTAGTTTTTAGTAAAAATAGCTCATCAAATGGATTCGCTACTTATTTAAAACCGTATTTTTATACGAATAGACTTTACTCTATCTCAACTATTATACAGGTAAACTTTCTAATAAGTTTGTGTAAATGGACTTTACTCCGGTGAAATTTAGGACGTAAAAAGTTTGCGGCGGAACTCAATCGATGCGTTATCGAGCGTGATTACTCTTGTGGATCGCTACTAATGACAACAATGCCTATAATTAATACGGACTTCGGTCTTTACGCCAAGGTCTGTGTATATTTATGAGGTCGCAAAATCTTTGGGATTTTGCTTTCGACAAAAAAAGAAAAAACAAAACCAAAAGCTTTTGCTTAGCGCGTAGCTGGAAATCCGTCGGATTTCTGCACCGCACTAATCATAGCCGAACCGTCAGACTGCGCAAAAACCTACCCTTTCTTAATAACTTTGTTGATTTCCTTTAGCACGGCCAATACCATAACGTATTGATATTGATTATCTTAATGGTATGGATTTTATAACAGGTTTTGACAGGGACCAACTCGTAATGATGGATTTCGAATCCTGCCTGGGTCCCGATTCGTGGGCAAGGATCGTCGATATGTTCGTGGATATCCTCCCAATGGGCGACCTGGGGTTCAGGGACGTGCTGAACAACGAGGGCAGGCCACCATATCGTTCCTCGGACATGCTCAAACTCTATCTCTACGGCTACAAGAACAAACTGCGCTCCTCCCGCCAATTGGAACATGCCTGCAAGGTAAACCTCGAGGTCATATGGCTCCTGAAGGGACTAAGGCCGTCCGCAAGGAAAATAGCCTATTTCAGAAAGCGTAACCCAAAAGCCTTCAAAGGGGCATTCAGGTATTTTGTGGTGCTGCTCAAGGATTGGGAACTAATCGAAGGCGAGACCATTGCCATCGACTCCTTCAAGATAAGGGCCCAGAACGCCCTGAAGAACAACTTCAACCAGAACAAGATCGACCGCCATATCGAGTACATAGACAACAAGATACTGGAATACCAACAACAACTTGATGCCGAGGACGGAGATTCGGATACCGAAAAAATACAGGACAAAATTGCCTACCAGGAATCGAAGAAGGAAAGATACCGCAACATCGGGGAAGAGCTGCGCACCAGTGGGGAACGACAGATCAGCCTTACCGATCCCGATGCCAGATCGGTAGTACTGCACCGCAACATAATCAATGTGGGCTATAACGTGCAGGCAGGGTGTGATGCAAAATACAAACTCTTCGTCAACAACGACACGGGCACCGTAAACGATACACACGCACTTTCGCCCATGGCACTCGATGCAAAGCAACTTTTGGGCGTGGAAAAAATGAGGACACTTACCGATAAAGGGTACACCACGGGCAAACACCTGGACATCTGCACCAAGAACGGGATAACAACTTACTCATCCCCAAAGGAGCATTCTTCCCAACACAACGGCCTTTATCCCATGGTCGATTTTAAATACGACAGGGAAATGGATACCTATACCTGTCCCGACGGACAGATATTGGTGACCAATGGAACCGTTTACAATAAGGCGGGCCACAAGGTCAAGCATTACAAGAACCGACAGGCCTGCAAGGTCTGCCCCGTAAGGCACCTTTGTACCACGAACAAGAACGGACGCTTCATAGAGCGCTCCATTTATCAGGAGGCCTTGGAGGAAAACCAGAAAAGAGTGGAGGAAAATCCGGAATATTATAGGCTCAGGCAACAGATCACCGAGCACCAGTTCGGGACCATCAAAAGACAATGGGGCTTCACCCATACATTGATGAAAGGAAAACAGAACGTGCTCTCCGAGGTAAACCTGATCATGATATGCTACAACCTTAGCAGACTTGTGTCCATTCTTGACCCAAAAGTGTTGAAGGACAGGCTCAAAAGGCTTGTCGACATATTTTTTGCCCTATTCGGAGCCATTTCAGCCATTTTGGGCGACTTTGCTTTTCTTGGAAATTTAGTTTACCACAAAAGAACCGGCTATAAAACCTTCGCTTAGGGTCCTATAAATCAAAACAAATCATTTATTTTTATTCGAAATGGAGTTGCTGCGCAAACTCCCGTTGGCAACAATTTAAAAAAAATCGTAACACAAATTGAACATTAAAGTCAGATATATAAATTCATCAATCAAATTTAATCAGAAAATGAAAAAAATAAAACTTCTTGGAATAATTGCGTTTATATGCTTCAATTTAAACGCACAAAATGAAACTGAATATTTAACTAAAAACCAAATTGAAAACGATTTGTCGCAACTTGATGAAATTCTTCAAAATACATCTTCATATCAAGGAATAAACGGATTTGAATACAAAAAGGAATTTGATAATTTTTCTGCAAATTTTAAAGAGCAATCAGTTACAAAATATGATTTTGAACTGTTTTTATCGAAAGTTATTGGAAAAATTGGCGATAGACATTCATATATTGAAGGAGAGCGTTTGAGAAATTCGTTGTATTTCCCAATTGCGTTTGCGCCATTAAACGATAAAGTTTTAGTAGTCGATTTTAATAACGACACGGAAAAATACGCTTATTGGAATAAAGATTTCCCTTATCTCAAGTCCATTAATAATATACCCATCGAAAAAATATTATCGCAAGTCCTTCCCGCAGATATTCTCGCCCCAAAAAAATCTTATGAACTTCGAGCAGTTAGAGAGTTAAGAGATATAGAAATAATTTTCAAAGCTTTGAACTTTGAGTTACCAAATCCATTGCCAATAACTCTTACAAATGATAAAGGAATGGATAAAGAAGTAATTGTCGAGCTGGTAGATAGTAAAAACAAAGCGAAATTATGGGATGAACGATTTTATAAAGAGAACTTCTTTTTGCAAGATGGACAGTCTAACGACAAGGAAATCATAAAAGGTTTTTTTAGCATAAAAGATAATATTGGATATATACAACTTGTCGATATGTTAGACAAAGAAGATAGTCCTGTATTCTTTGAATTTCTAAATGATTTTATGAAAAGTGCAAAGCAAACCGACGCTTTGATTATAGATGTGCGAGATAATGGAGGTGGAACTCGTGATTTAATACAAGAATTAGCTGGATACTTTATAAACCCTAATTCGGTATATGTCGTTAACGCTACAAGACAAAGAGGAAAATTACCTCTCAATGAAGAATTAAAAGAATATTTACATTATCGTTTTTTGTATTCAAGAAACGAGTTAGATATAAGAGAACAGAAAGCAGTTGACAGTTTTATGAATTCTTTTAATCCAATGTATAATTTAGACGACAATAAGTTCAGCGATTATCATTATTACATATTAAATGGGCAAAAACTCGCAAAAAACAAATACCATTATGACAAGCCTATTTATATTTTAACCAATGAAAGAAGTTTTAGTGCTGCATCTGTTTTCGTTTCTGTATTTAAAGATTTACCAAACATTAAAATTGTGGGAGTAAATACGGATGGTTCGAGCGGTAATAGCGAACGTTTTGAATTATCAAATACAGAATTTCGTGGCAAAATAAGCACAATGGTTTCTTTCCAAAAAGACGGTCAAATTTTAGATGGTATTGGAACAAAACCAGATATAATAATTGAACGGAATTTAGACCAGATATTCTTGAAAGAAGATTATCAACTGAACAAACTAATTGAAATAATAAAACAGGAATAAAAACTGTGGCTAACAAAGAACTGAGGTAAAAAACAAACAAATTCTTCCTTAATTTGAGACATTATTATTCCACGCTCATAGATTCAAAAAACAGATTCTTTGAGCTTTTTTTATTCAATCTATCTTCTATTTATCTTGGCAGTATGGAAACGTAAGTTTCATCATATGGTCTACCAGATTTTGCAATAGCAAAAGACTGTTTGAGTAGTTTGTTAGCAACTGCTATCAATGCTAGTTTCTTACTCTTTCCTTTGTTCACGATTCGCTCATATACCTCTTTGCAAGCCTTGTTGTGTTTACACGCATTAAAAGAACATAGAAACAATAGATTGCGAAGCTTTCTATTACCGACCTTACTTATTCGCGCACGACCTCTTACACTGCTCCCCGACTCTCGTATCGTTGGGGTAATACCAACGTAACTACAAAGCTGTGATGCTGTTTCGAATTTGCTAAAACCATCCGTTACAACTATCAGGAACAAGGCGGTCTTCTGCCCTATACCTGGTATTGACATCAATAAGGTCAATTGTTCTTGTTGATCCTCTTTCACCAATGACAAAATCTTTGATTCGATAGCGGCTACCTCTTTATTGAGCTGTTTCTTGTTACGTATCAAGGAACGATAAACAAACTTTGAGGGTATACCTAAAACTGCTTCACCATGTATCTTGTTTTTGGTTGCCGTTCGTTGCTTTAAATAGGTATCCAATAACCGGAACAACTGTAGACACTCACTCTGGGTATCCGTCAAAGCATTGTAAATAGGAACCTCGTTGATAAGGGCATATTCACATATAGCCTTGGCATCGCTCTTGTCCGTTTTTACCTTGGCAAGTTTCATTTGAATGAACCGCTTTATAGATAATGGGTTTACTACTGAAACTATTACTCCATTTTTGTAAAGAAACTGTGCAAGTCTGTAATGATAATAACCGGTAGCTTCCATAACGACCAATGAACCTTTGGGTAATTCCTTAAGGTATTTCTTGAACCCCGTTTCATCGTTCTTATACTGGTCGTGACCTTTGTTACTACCATGTACATCAAAGACATCTTTACTAATGTCAACTCCAAAAGTTTCTTTATATTTATTCATAAGAAATGTTTTATGAAAGAACCGGCTACTTCTGCTCACAACAACTTGAAAACGAGATCTAAAGTCTCACAGAACTGAACGTGATTTAAGTAGTAAAAGAGAGAGGATTATCAATGTTGTCGAAGTCTGAAGCTTCACCGTATATAGTAACCTTAATTCTCTCTTTTGTTCTTTCTAATTATATAAACAATTTACTGAGAATCAAACTTAAGCCGTATATAATTTATTGCTAGTTCTAGCCTACTTATGAAAATCCTCGCGGATTTTCTATTCGGTTTTTATTTGCTAAATTAGGTGCTTAAAACACGCAACAAACCATATACAATCACGTTATCTGCAATTATGAAAAACCCTAAAAAAATTAATGGACTAGGCAACCATTTATAAAAAATTTGCGTCTATGATTATATATTGTTATATCTGAAAAAATGAAATCGTATAAAGATTTAGGAAAAATTGCAGGACTACTATTTCTAGTCAATTTGATACCATACGTAATAGCACAAATGGTAATATTAGATGGACTTTTTTACGTTCCAAATTATCTTGAAGTACTGAGTTCCAACAGAACTAGAATCGGAATAGCGGTATTATTGCAATTTATAAGTATTACTGCAATGATTGCTTTTGCAGTCCATATGTTCTCGATTTTAAGGGAATTCGGAAATAAGTTATCGCTAGGTTATTTAGGATTAAGGTTTGTTGAATTTGGAATTATTGTTTTCAGTATCACAAAACAGTTGAGTCTCTTCGAGTACAGTCAACTCGTTAAAAATATTAAATTCGAGGAGTTACCACTCTCACAATTATTGGCTGATTCAATGCTTCAAGAGTTGGAATGGATTGGTATTATATATATGTTAGTATTTGTAATACATTGTGTAATATTCTACTACTTGCTTTTTAAATCGAATTTAGTACCAAAAATTATTTCTATTGGTGGATTAATCGCAACGCTATTGGCTTTTACAAATATTATTAATCATTTATTCAACTTAAATTTTGGAGGTTTTTTCTTGTTTGCACCTATTGGAATTGTCGAATTAATACTAGCATTTTGGATTTTATTGAAAGGATTTAAAAAGATTTCAGCGGAATAAAAGCAGATAACAAAGTTGTATATAAAAAATAGCGCAAGTGATTGCTAATACGAAGGCTTGGGCATTTTTGGAAAGTCGCCAAATTTTTAAATTTGACGAATTGCCAAAAATAAAATAATTAGTAAAATTTAAAAATTTGGCTTGTGTATCATCCGAAAAATTATCGCTTATTAACAGCGCTACTTTTCATATACGAGCCGTCAGACTGCGCAAAAACCTACCCTTTCTTAATAACTTTGTTGATTTCCTTTAGCACGGCCAATACCATATCGTATTGATATTGATTATCTTAATGGTATGGATTTTATAACAGGTTTTGACAGGGACCAACTCGTAATGATGGATTTCGAATCCTGCCTGGGTCCCGATTCGTGGGCAAGGATCGTCGATATGTTCGTGGATATCCTCCCAATGGGCGACCTGGGGTTCAGGGACGTGCTGAACAACGAGGGCAGGCCACCATATCGTTCCTCGGACATGCTCAAACTCTATCTCTACGGCTACAAGAACAAACTGCGCTCCTCCCGCCAATTGGAACATGCCTGCAAGGTAAACCTCGAGGTCATATGGCTCCTGAAGGGACTAAGGCCGTCCGCAAGGAAAATAGCCTATTTCAGAAAGCGTAACCCAAAAGCCTTCAAAGGGGCATTCAGGTATTTTGTGGTGCTGCTCAAGGATTGGGAACTAATCGAAGGCGAGACCATTGCCATCGACTCCTTCAAGATAAGGGCCCAGAACGCCCTGAAGAACAACTTCAACCAGAACAAGATCGACCGCCATATCGAGTACATAGACAACAAGATACTGGAATACCAACAACAACTTGATGCCGAGGACGGAGATTCGGATACCGAAAAAATACAGGACAAAATTGCCTACCAGGAATCGAAGAAGGAAAGATACCGCAACATCGGGGAAGAGCTGCGCACCAGTGGGGAACGACAGATCAGCCTTACCGATCCCGATGCCAGATCGGTAGTACTGCACCGCAACATAATCAATGTGGGCTATAACGTGCAGGCAGGGTGTGATGCAAAATACAAACTCTTCGTCAACAACGACACGGGCACCGTAAACGATACACACGCACTTTCGCCCATGGCACTCGATGCAAAGCAACTTTTGGGCGTGGAAAAAATGAGGACACTTACCGATAAAGGGTACACCACGGGCAAACACCTGGACATCTGCACCAAGAACGGGATAACAACTTACTCATCCCCAAAGGAGCATTCTTCCCAACACAACGGCCTTTATCCCATGGTCGATTTTAAATACGACAGGGAAATGGATACCTATACCTGTCCCGACGGACAGATATTGGTGACCAATGGAACCGTTTACAATAAGGCGGGCCACAAGGTCAAGCATTACAAGAACCGACAGGCCTGCAAGGTCTGCCCCGTAAGGCACCTTTGTACCACGAACAAGAACGGACGCTTCATAGAGCGCTCCATTTATCAGGAGGCCTTGGAGGAAAACCAGAAAAGAGTGGAGGAAAATCCGGAATATTATAGGCTCAGGCAACAGATCACCGAGCACCAGTTCGGGACCATCAAAAGACAATGGGGCTTCACCCATACATTGATGAAAGGAAAACAGAACGTGCTCTCCGAGGTAAACCTGATCATGATATGCTACAACCTTAGCAGACTTGTGTCCATTCTTGACCCAAAAGTGTTGAAGGACAGGCTCAAAAGGCTTGTCGACATATTTTTTGCCCTATTCGGAGCCATTTCAGCCATTTTGGGCGACTTTCCTTTTCTTGGAAATTTAGTTTACCACAAAAGAACCGGCTATAAAACCTTCGCTTAGGGTCCTATAAATCAAAACAAATCATTTATTTTTATTCGAAATGGAGTTGCTGCGCAAACTCCCGTTGGCAACAATTTAAAAAATGGTAAAATCGAAAAAAATTACAAATAATTAATATCTTAAACGATATGAAAATGAGTACTTTAATCTACAAGTGAGAAATTTTAATTAATTATGAAACTTAATTGCATTAAAATAAGCATAAACGCTAATGAATTTTGTTCCGAAGTGACATTTTCTGAAAAAGAAGATTTAGGAGCAGAATCTGAAAATATGTCCGTTGACGAAATAATAGAATCTATTGGCAGATATTTATTATTACAGCGCTCATATGCGGAGGATGATTTTGACAATGATTATATTTACTATGAAACTCAAGATGAAAATTTTGCTGGTAAACTAACTGATTATGAAATGGCTTTATCAAAAAATAGTTTTGAACTAAAGCTTAAAAATGGAGAAATAGAAATCCAAATTAAACCGTCTGTAAAAGAATATTTACAATTAAAGGAGATACTTCCAATATTGACAAATAACAGCAAGAATCTAATTATAAACAACTGAAATAAAGGCAGTTGAAAACAACAATGTGATAGAAATTTATTACTAAAATATAAATGTACTACCTGTAGCTTCGGTACTCAGTTAAAAAAGAAATATAAATTGAAGCTAATTCGAATAATTTACAATGTTCCAAACGGAATTTAAAAACTGTGTGCAGATGGAATTTACTCTGACGGAAAAACGGAATGGATAAAGTTTGAATAAAAGTAGAAATCTGAATCATAGCGCAGCAAAACTGTTGCCAGTCGAGTAGGTAAAGGGGATTTCACCCCTAAACCTCTCACAGAACCGTACGTGAACCTCTCAATTCATACGGCTCTTGTTATACAATCGGTAAAGCCTAAATGATTTAGACTAGTTTGTATCCCAGTTCCCAATGATAGAACATATTTGGATATGACTTTGTAATAAACCTAAGCCACTTTACGGCTTTGATTTTGCTTCCTTTGAAGCGTTTATACTTGTTCAGTATCCACCTGGTCATACGATTATGTAGGTAATAGAACACAGGTTGTAGGCTCCTACGACTTATCTTTCCATAATACTGAATCCAACCACGAATCTTAGGGTTCAGCAGATTTGCTAAATCCTGTATTCCACGTTGAGTTTTGTTATGGAAAGCAAGTTTACGGAGTTCTCCCGTGATTCGAATTTTGGACTTTCTGCTCATTTTACAATCAAACTGAAGGAATCTTCCGCCCTTTTTCAATTTAAACCTTATCGGCTGAAAGCTAAATCCTAAGAAATTGTCACATCAAAGGTAGACACTCCACTTGTAGTATTATCATATGATTAAAATTTCAAAAGCCTTATATTCGTAACACGAAAGTTATTTTGGCATAATTAAATCATATAAGTTCACAAATCGTCAACAAGATGAGTGATAATTAGCAAAGCATCGACTCTCACTGGGCTGATAACATTAGGTTCAAACCCCAGCCAGGTCACTTAATCGGAGACCATCCGAGACCAAAGCCTTGCTAATCATATAATTTGTAAGCCTTTTTTAATTTATGTTCATCATATAAATTGGTTTTAATTGGTTTAATTCATTTATACTGAATCGAAATAATAGTATTTAGTGCTAAAATAGATTTAGTTTAAAAAAATACTCAAATGTTGTACCTATGTTGTACCCGAGGTCAAAAAGTGCTGTTTTAGAACATAAAAAAAGCCTAGATTTTCATCTAAGCTTTTTTCTTGTACCTCGGGCGGGAATCGAACCCGCACTCGTTAGAACCGGATTTTGAATCCGGCGCGTCTACCAGTTCCGCCACCGAGGCATTAAATTTCAAATCTGGATTTTGAATCCAGCGCGTCTACCAGTTCCGCCACTCGAGCAAATTTGTCATTTAAAAACGACATCCCGTGAAAACAAGACTGCAAAACTAAATAATTATTTTCTTTCTATCACCAAAAATATCAAGATTTATACGTTAGCAACCAAATTTAATTTTTAAATTTGCACCTCCTTAAAAACAAGGGTTTCAATATTTTATAGAAGCAACTGTTTGGAAAACAATAAGAAAGACATGCCATACCAAGTTCCACAACCGAAAATATTTGCTTGCACACAAAGTAAAATCTTAGGCGAGAAAATCGCTAAAGCATATGGTATGGAACTGGGCAAGATATCTTTTTCACGTTATAGTGATGGGGAGTTTCAGCCATCTTTCGAAGAATCTATTCGTGGAACACGAATATTTATTATCGGTTCTACGCACCCTGGTCCTGAGAACTTGATGGAAATGTTATTGATGATCGATGCTGCAAAAAGAGCATCGGCACGTCATATAACAGCGGTAATGCCTTATTTCGGTTGGGCAAGACAAGATAGAAAAGATAAACCTAGAGTACCAATAGCAGCAAAGCTAGTTGCCAAAATGCTAGAAACAGCAGGTGCAACTAGAATAATAACTATGGATCTGCATGCCGATCAAATTCAAGGATTTTTTGAAAAACCTGTTGATCATCTTTTTGCATCTACTTTATTTTTACCATACTTAAAAAACTTAGGCTTACAGGACCTTACCATTGCATCGCCAGATATGGGCGGTTCAAAAAGAGCTTATGCCTATTCAAAAGCATTAGACTGCGACGTTGTTGTATGTTATAAGCAAAGAGCGAAAGCGAACATCATATCTCATATGGAGCTTATTGGTGATGTACAAGGCAAAAATGTTGTTCTTGTTGATGATATGGTAGATACTGCCGGTACATTAACAAAAGCCGCCGATTTAATGATGGAGCGTGGTGCATTAAGTGTTAGGGCAATTACTACACATGGTCTTTTATCGGGTGATGCATACGAGAAAATCGAGAAGTCGAAATTAACAGAATTGATTATTACCGATTCTATTCCAATAGAAATCAAGAGTGATAAAGTAAGAGTATTAAGTTGTGCCAATCTATTTGCTGATGTAATGGATAAGGTACACAACAATAACTCTATTTCTTCTAAGTTCTTAATGTAAGTTAGAAGCCAAAACAAGAATATTAATTTTTAATACATATAATGAAGTCAATTACAATTAAAGGATCAGAAAGAGAAAGCGTGGGCAAAAAGGCAACGAAGGCCCTACGTAATGCTGGAAAGGTTCCTTGCGTAGTATACGGAGGGGATAAACCATTTCACTTTTCAGCAGATGAACTTGCGTTCAGAGACTTGGTTTACACTGCAAATGCACACACAGTTGCAATTGAATTAGATGGTGGAGCTTCTCTTAAAGCAGTTATGCAAGATATTCAGTTTCACCCGGTAACGGACAAAATCATTCACATTGATTTCTATCAATTGTTCGATGATAAAATGGTAACTATGGATATTCCTGTTAGATTAGAAGGAAATTCTCCAGGTGTTCGTAATGGTGGTCGTTTACTATTTAGAAAACGTAAACTTTCTATCAAAGCATTACCTTCTAAATTACCAGATTTCTTTGATATCGATATTTCAAAATTGAAAATCGGTCAACTTATTTCTGTAGGGTCATTACTAAGTGATGATTTCACAATTTTACATCCAGAAAGTCAGGTTGTTGTTCAGGTGAAAACTGCTCGTACAGCTGTTGTTACTGATGATGAAGATGAAGAAGGAGAAGAAGGAGCCGAAGGTGGTTCTGAAGGAGCTACTGAAGAATAGTCTTTATAATTCAAATTTTACAATAGAGCATCCTGGTACTTGTATCAGGATGCTTTTGTATTTTTACACCATAAATCCAATGACAAATGTTCGGTTTTTTTAAAACACTTTTTACAAAACAGAACATAATTACTGAAGAGAAAGACCCCATGAAGAAATTTTTAATCGTTGGCCTAGGTAACATAGGTGATGAATATGCCGAAACTCGCCATAATATTGGCTTCAAAGTATTAGATGAGGTAGCTCAAGTAAATGACTTTACATTCGAAACCGTTAAACTTGGCGATATAGGCTCTTACAAAATAAAAGGAAGAACGGTAATTTGCTTAAAACCTTCTACATATATGAATCGAAGTGGAAAGGCTTTAAAGTATTGGATGGATAAAGAGAATATACCACAAAGCAATATTCTCGTCATAACCGACGATATTAATTTACCTTTTGGCACTATTCGTATTAAAACAAAAGGAAGCAATGGTGGGCACAACGGCTTAAAAGATGTAGAGCTGTTTCTACAAACCATTTTATATAACAGATATCGTTTTGGAGTTGGTGCAGACTTTGGGCAAGGCAGACAGGTAGAATATGTATTGGGACAGTGGAACGATGAAGAAAAGAAGTTAATGCCAGAACGATTAAAAAAATCTACAGAAATAATTAACTCGTTTGTACTAGCTGGTATTGCCAGAACCATGAATCAATTCAACAATTCTTAAAGTACCTTGAAATTATAAACACCGGTATCTGACTTGTTACCTTCTTCATCGATAACAACGACCCTCCAGTAATAAACTGTATCTGAAGTTACCGAAACCTTTACATTCGTTACTGTAGATGATAGTTCTCTGATTAAATCTACAGGCGGTGTTTCTACAGAAAAATAAACTTCATACCTATCGATATCACCATCTAAGTCAGATGCTGACCACGATAGCTCAACTTCGTTATTAATATCTTTAAAAACGTTGTCTGATGATGCAGGACTTTCAATCGTTGCAGGAAAAGGAGCAAAAGTTGTTCTAGATCCCGAATTATAAAAATACCACTCTTCGCTTGACACTGTTTGCTCTACCTCACTATTTCTAGAACGCACAAACCAGGAAAACTGCGTTCCCTTTGCTATTGGTAATTTTGCGGAGTTTGATGCCGAAACAATAGTTTGAACAGTACCAGTGCTAATATTCGTAACACGTAACTCATAAGTTTCGGTATTATCTGCCAAACCCCATCGAAACTCAACTTGGCTAATCTCCTCACCTAAACTTACCCCAGTCGTGCATTCAGAGTTTTCTTCTGGAAAAGCCAATTGCACAGCTTCTGGTGGATTTGCGGCACTTTTCTTCTTACAGCTAGTAACCGCCATAAACAAACATGCCATAAGTACTAAAAAGCGCATCATTCTTTAATAACTTTAGAAGTTCCTTTTATTGTTCGGCCCTCATAATTTACATAATAAATACCTGTAGCAAGAGAGCTTAAATCTAATGAGATTGTCCCATCTACTGGCAAGGTCGTTATTCTTAAAATATTTCTGCCATCGGCACTAAAAACGCTTACAACAACCTCTTCTCGTTCTGCACCTAAATATACCCTCACCACATCTTGCACCGGATTTGGATATACTACTGGTTGAATATAAAAGCCGATTTGTTCTTCATAAACGCCTTGGCAAGGTATATCGGTATACACCTTTAAAGTATTTAATCCTTTTTCTAAATCTATAGATATGGTTGATTTATCTGTCTGCAGCGCTACACCGTTCAATACTATGGTATAAAATGTAGACCCGCTCATTTCAAGCGTAACCTGAGAACCGTCTAAAGCTATTTTAGAAGTAACGCTTAATGGCAAAGGCTCTGTAATCTGCACCTCAACGCAATACTCTTGATAAGTTATGGTACCATCTGTACCTGTAATACATAAGGTATACGTTCCTGAACCTAAATTCGCCAAGTTAAAAGCGTTAGAGAAATTTTGACTTAGGTTGACCCCGTTACCAGAAACAGATACTTGATAATCTAATGCCAATTTAGGAACTATAGATAATGACCCGTCATTATTATCTCGACAAGTTTCACTCTTTAAACTAACAATAAAATTCTCTGGCGGAAAACGATATACGGCACAACCAGAAGCATCGACTTCTTGACCCGCAGGCGTGCCTAAACAAAGATCATCACCATCATCGAACACTCCGTCATTATCGGCGTCAGGTCTAAAATCACCTTCAACACAAAGTTCAAGAGCAAAAGATTTTAAACTACCACCATCAGATGGTGCATTATCTTTAACCTCTAAAGTCCATTCACCAAGAATAGACTCCCCGTTAAATGAGCTTAAACTACCTAAAGGTCTGACCGAACCGCTGATGCCAGGTTCTACAGAACAGGAAAAAGCCGGACTATCATCATCAAAAGTTGCATTTATGTTTCTTGAGTCGCCACAAGAATTTGACACCAAAGTAACTGTAGTACCGGTTGGTGATGTTAACGTTACCACTAGATCTGCCAAAAAGGTGTGTTCAATATTCAATTGCACATTTACATCTGCTACTGGCAAGTCTTCGAAAAAAACAATTTTAGAAGTAATTACCGGTGTACCGCTGCTAGATATTGCTATTGGAACAACTGTTGCAGTCTTAGTCGCACAATTAAACTGTACTGTAGAAAAACTGAATGGAGTTCCAAAATTGCCTTCACCGCAGTCATTTTTTGGTTTTACACGCCAAAAATACAATCCGTTATTCTCTAAAAGTGTTGGTGAATATGAATTACCGTTTACAGTAGTCGACTCTACTATATTTGCAAAGGCGCTATCATCAGAAATCTCAATTTTATACTGCGTATTGCCAACTGCAGTTCCCCATTCGAGAAGCACATCTGTTGATGCATTTTCAAAACCATCAACCGGAGACACTAAAATAACATCTTCAAAACTATCATCGTATACTCTTAATTGTAGTGTAATTTCTTTGGTTACGGTTGCCGCAGTTGCCTGCACTGTTATCGGATACACACCAACATCTAGTGTTGCTATGCCTACAAAATCAATAGTTACCAGAGTATCTGTAGTATCTGCCGAAATAGGAGTAAATGTTGCTGTCAAACCCGTTGGCATATTTACAATACTAAAAGTACTTTCTTCATCAAAACCCAAGTCAGTTTCATAGGTAAAAGGAATACTTAGATCATCGGGCTTACAAACATCAAAAACTACCTCATCAAAATTCAATACAATTTCTGAAGGTGTTATAGAAAAATCAATATCATTTACTGCAAAGTAAATATTGTTATCTGCTTGTATTATTATTCGACCGGTACTGGTTGCAATATTCGGAATAATGATATTCTGGGTGCCGTCATTCAACGTATTTTCTACCAATGGTATGGGAAATGTAACTCCCCCATCTGTCGATAAAAATATGGAAACTGTAGTAGTATTTATAGGTGCTATATTGGTATTTGCAACATCCCAAGTAATGGTTTGTACAGAACCGGCTTCGAAAGATTCTTCTATTGTTTGAGAACTTATTAAAAAAGGTCCGGCTTCATTAATAACCGAAACGGTCATCTCATCAGAATCTGATTGCCCTCCATTTAGCGCATTGTCGCGCACAATCAATGAAAAGTTCATCTCACGACCAACATTAGAAAGGGTTTCCCAGGCAGAACCAGAAGTAGGTACTGTCTGAGTGAGTTCTCCTATTAAAATTCTATTCAAACTTGGAAAATAGCGCTCTGGGGTCAATTTAGGAGGCAGTGACCTAAAGTTTGCCCCAGCAGGGTTATCAGGTCCAAATGTAGCCTGTGTAACAATGCCGTTATCAATCTGTTCCCAAGTATAACTCAGTACATTTGCTGCGTCAGCATCTGTAGCTTCGCCCGTAAGTACAAAAGGAGTGCCTTTTGGTATACTATAGTTTAGTAAAGGTGAAATCGTAGGCGGACTATTCGTAAGCACTTCTGTTACACCACATGAAACAGTTTCTAAATAATCTCGTATTTGAACTATGCTTACATAATGAAAGTAATCATCGCTATTAGAAGCAACATTATTAACACCTGTGATACCTGCATACCCCATAATGGTAGTACCACTAGCTGGCTCGACCTGTACCGTGGTACCTTCAGAAATATGAGAAAAAGAGTGATTTGCCCCGAACTGGTGCCCCATTTCATGAGCGACCAAATCAATATCAAAAGCATCACCCACTGGCGATGATAAAGTTGTATAGCCACTACCCTTTCTACTATCGGTACAAACAGCACCGATAAAGCCTGAGTTACCATCTAGCGTATTATCTTGTTGATTGAACAAATGCCCAATATCATAATTTGCTTCACCAATTACACTGGTCAATGTATTTTGAACCTGAGAACTTAAACTGCCGGTATAAGGATCTGTTTCAGAATTTGTATAAATTACGAGGTCTGTATTTGCTATTAACTCTAAAGTTATTGCTAAATCGCGTTCAAATACGGCATTAATTCTAGTTAAAGTAGCATTTATAGCAGCAAGTGCATCTGCCTTAGTGCCACCATGAAATTCGGTATATTCACCAGAAGCAGAAATGGCCACCCTAAACTTTCTAAGCGTTTGATCATCGACCAATTTAGCAGTTAGATTTTGTGAATATTCTTTAACCTCAGGTATCGTTTTACAAACAAAATCAATATCTCGCGTATCTTGTTCGGTTCTACGATATAAAATATAGGTATTGTCAGCTGATTTTTGCATAAAAACAGCACCGTTATCGCCCGAAATACTCATCGTACTTTGAATACCTTTTGGTGAAACGCTAAAACGAATTTGCATTGTTGGATCGTGCAACGCAATACCTTTGTATGATTTAATTGAGGGATATTTTGCAGCAAGTCCTTCTGAAAAAAGATGAGCATCTTCTACCGAAAAAGGAATTAAAGAACCGTTTTCATTGGGGAAATAGATAATATTAGCAGGTGCATTACCGGCAAGTGCAGAGAGAAATGCTTCTTGGTTTAGTGTGAAAGCCAAGCCTTTATTCACCAATAAACGCTGCTTTGAAAACTGTTTAGCGGTAGCATTTAATTCAGTATTTTTCCAATAGGTAGTCTGAGCCAGACCGGAAAAGGAAAGAAATACTATGGTAATTGAGAAAACTAGGCGTAATTTTGCAATCATTAAGAGGCTTTTAACTCAAAATCAAATATAAGTCTTTTTATTTTCTATCATAGGTGATTACAGTCCGCAACATTTCTAAATACAAAGAAGAATATCCTACGGTCATTACCATAGGTACCTTTGACGGTGTACATATAGGTCACCTTAAAATACTTAGCAAAATCATAAATCATGCCAAGAGTACAGAATTAAAATCTTCTGTGCTTACCTTTTTTCCGCATCCGAGAATGGTTTTACAAAAAGATGCCAATATAAAACTGTTGAATACGATAGAAGAAAAGATTACTATTTTAGAAAATCTTGGTCTTGACGTACTCATCATCCATCCTTTCACCAAAGAATTCTCTCGTCTTACGGCTGTTGAGTTTGTACGTGACATGCTTGTAAATACCCTACATATAAAAAAGGTCATTATTGGATATGACCATAGGTTCGGTCGAAATAGAAATGCGAATATCACTGATTTAATTACATTCGGAAATACCTATGATTTTTCGGTTGAAGAAATACCCGCTCAAGAAATCGACGATGTATCTGTGAGTTCTACAAAAATTAGAAAAGCATTAGAAGACGGCGATATTGAAACCGCTAATAGTTACCTGGGCTATGAATACATGCTTACAGGAACAATTATTAAGGGAAAAGGAATCGGTAAACAATTAGGCTACCCAACAGCTAACCTATCAATAGCCGAAGATTATAAACTGATACCTAAAAATGGTGCTTACGTTATAAACAGTATTTTAGATGGAGCGGTTGTATACGGGATGATGAATATAGGCTATAACCCAACCGTTAATGGTACCGAAAAATCGATAGAGATTAATTTTTTCGATTTTAATACCGATTTATATGATCAAAAAATTCAAGTTAATATTTTGGTTCGCTTAAGAGATGAGCATAAATTTGAATCTGTTGAGGCTTTAAAGAATCAATTAGCCAAGGATAAAGAAAAATCGCTACATTATATTAAAAAATAATTATGCTCAATAGGTTGTTATTTCAATGCATAGATAATAGCCAATTAATCATCTTCCGTATTTTTTTTGGTATTCTAGTCGCCTTAGAATGTTTTGGTGCTATCGTTACAGGGTGGGTAAAGCGCAATCTCATTATACCACAATACACTTTTCCTTTCATAGATTTTGAGTTTCTACAACCATTACCTGGTTATGGCATGTACTTTTACTTCTGCACCATGGGCTTACTGGGCCTATTTATAGCTATAGGTTTCAAATACAGAGCAAGTATCATTTCATTTACCATATTATGGACGGCAACGTATTTGATGCAAAAAACAGCATATAACAACCATTACTACCTGCTCATATTAATATCATTATTAATGTGCTTTTTCCCTGCGGAAAGAAGTCGGTCGTACGATGTTAAAATGAATGCTGAATTAGAAACCAATTCAATGTATGCCTACGTAAAATGGATAGTGGTGTTACAATTATTTATTGTTTATGTATACGCGTCAATAGCTAAAATGTATGGCGATTGGCTCGATTTTAGCACCATTGCTACATTAATGAATTCAAAAAAAGACTATTGGTTAATTGGCAATCTATTACAGCAACCATGGGTACATGTAATTATCGGCTGGGTAGGCATTCTATTCGACCTATTAATAGTACCGGCACTACTTTGGAAACCAACAAGAAAAATCGCTTTCTTTCTTTCATTATTTTTTCATTTGTTCAATTCCATTATTTTTCAAATCGGAATTTTCCCCTATTTATCGATCGCTTTCAGTGTTTTCTTTTTTGAAACAGAAACCATTCGCAGTATATTTTTTAAATCTAAGAAACCATATACCGCTTCAAAATTCATTATTCCAACATACAAAAACACTCTTCTATTAGGCTTTTCTGTATACTTTATGATTCAATTACTACTCCCCATTCGACATCACGCTATTGATGGAGATGTACTTTGGACGGAAGAAGGTCACCGAATGAGCTGGAGAATGATGTTACGAAGCAGACAAGGTAAGGGTACCTTTAAAGTAGTCGACAAAAAGACCGAAGAGGTGACCTATATAAATCCGAAAGATTACGTCACCGCAAGTCAAGAGCGTAAAATTTTCGCTTACCCAGATTTTGCTTGGCAGTTCGCACAGTACCTAAAGAAAGATTTTGAAGAAAAAAATATGGAAGTTGAAATCTATTTAGAGAATTCTTTAATTAGCATTAATAGAAAAAATTACACTCCGTTTATTGACCCCGAAATAGATTTAGCTGCAGAACCGTGGTACCAAACAAAACACCATACTTGGATTCTACCTTCTAAAAATAAAATTAAAAATTAGTTAATTACAATTTAGTCATTGAAAGTACCCTTTGCAAACAATAAGATTAACGTAAATTTACAGCCAAATACAATTCAATAATGTTACAAATACAGACCATAAGAGATAATAAGGAAGAAATTATCCTTGCCCTTGGAAAAAGAAATATTGACGCACAACCTTTAGTTGAAAAAGTGCTTCAATTAGATGAGAATAGACGTGCTGCCCAAACCAGTTTGGACAATCTTTTAGCCGAATCGAACAAGCTTTCTAAAGAAATTGGTGAATTGTACAAAACTGGTAAGGCACAAGAGGCAAATGTACTTAAAGAGCAAACAGTAAAACTAAAAGAAGAATCGAAGCTATTTAGTGATGACCTTGCTACTGCCGAAGAAGAGCTGCAAATACTTTTATATCAGTTACCGAACGCACCTCATAGTTCTGTAAAAAAAGGTTCTTCTGAAGAAGATAACGAAGAAATATTCAGTGAAGGTGATGTACCAAAACTTTATGATAATGCACAACCACATTGGGAGCTTGCAAAGAAATATGATATCATAGATTTTGAACTAGGCGTTAAAATAGCCGGTGCTGGTTTTCCTGTTTATAAAGGAAAAGGTGCTCGCTTACAACGTGCTTTAATTGCCTATTTCTTAGATAAAAATACCGAAGCTGGTTATACTGAAATTCAAGTTCCGCATTTGGTAAACGAACTTTCAGGTTATGGAACAGGTCAATTGCCAGACAAGGAAGGTCAAATGTACCATGTAACGGCAGATGATCTTTATTTAATACCAACTGCAGAAGTTCCGGTTACAAATATTTTTAGAGATGTTATTGTAAACGAAAGTGATTTCCCAATTACATATACGGGGTATACTCCGTGTTTTAGAAGAGAAGCAGGTAGTTATGGCGCACATGTACGTGGCCTAAACCGTTTACATCAATTCGATAAAGTTGAAATTGTACGTGTAGAGCATCCTTCAAAATCATATGAGGCCTTAGATGGTATGGTTGAGCATATAAAAAATATTCTACAAGAATTAAAATTACCATACCGAATTCTAAGACTTTGTGGTGGTGATTTAGGTTTTACAGCTGCACTTACGTTTGACTTTGAAGTGTTCTCAACTGCACAAGACAGATGGTTAGAAATTAGCTCTGTTTCAAATTTTGAAACATACCAGGCTAATAGACTAAAACTACGTTTTAAGGATGAAAACGGAAAGAATCAACTAGCTCATACACTAAATGGTAGCTCTTTAGCATTACCTCGTGTTTTAGCTGGCATTCTAGAAAACTACCAAACTGCAGACGGAATTAAAATTCCAGATGTATTAGTACCTTATTGTGGTTTTGATATGATAGAGTAATCACTAAAACATTCAGATTTTATTCTGAGGTTTAAATTTTAACATATATTCAATAAAACGCCGTATAGCATTGGTTATACGGCGTTTTGCTTTAAAACACATGCCTAATAATATCGACTTGATAAAAACATTTTTTCAAATGCAACTCAGCCACACTACCTCATCTATATTCATTAATTTAGTAAAACCTTCATTTTCAAATATGAACTAGTAAAATCTTAAAACTTTCTTCATTATGAATTTCAAATTCAATTGCTACCTGTTAATTATGAGTATGATTTTTCTAGGCTGCGCTGATAACAAATCTACAAATGAAAAAGAGCTAGACATTGAAGAACTAACCATTTCAGATATTCATAAATCCTATAAGAATAAGACCTTTACCAGTGAACAGTTGGTAAAAGCATATCTTGAAAGAATTGAAAATTTTGATAATTCTTTGAACGCAATTACGGTAATTAACCCCAGAGCTTTAGAAATAGCGAAAGAACTTGATGAAGAATATAAACGAACTGGCACTTTACGCCCTTTACATGGTATACCGTTAATTGTAAAAGATAATATTAATACAGCAGACCTACCTACTACTGCAGGTTCTCTGGCACTACAAAACTATGTTCCAGAAGAAGATGCATTTATTATCAAGAAACTTGTAGAAGCCGGTGCAATAATCATAGCAAAATCTAATATGGCAGAATGGGCTTTTAGCCCTATGCATAGCGAAAGTTCAACAGCCGGCACCACTAGAAATCCGTATAATACCAACTATGTACCTGCGGGATCCAGTGGTGGTACAGGTGCTTCGATTGCCGCCAATTTTGGAACAATAGGTCTTGGCACAGATACTGGAAATTCAATCAGAGGTCCATCATCTCATAATGCTCTGGTAGGTTTTAGAACTACTTTAGGCTTAGTAAGTAGAAGTGCAATTGTTCCGCTTTATTTGAGAAATGATGTAGTTGGTCCTATGTGCAGAACTGTTGAAGATGCAACTAAAGTTTTAGAAGTTATTGCAGGCATAGACCCTAAAGACCCACTAACAGCATATTCAGAAGGGAAGACACCAGCAGGTTATACACAATTTCTTAAAAAAGATGCCCTTAACGGTTCTAGAATAGGTGTTCTGAGAACCTTAAGTGATGACAGTCCGCATCCTGAAATAAATCAATTATTTAATAATGCACTTCTCCAATTAGACTCTTTAGGAGCTTCGGTAATCGATTCGGTTATCATACCTGATTTTCAAAACTTAAAACAAAACCAATGGTGTGCCACTTTTCGCGAAGATGTCGAGACTTTTTTATCTGATTATGTTAAAAATGATTCACTAAAAACCATTGAAGATATTATTGAAGTAGGAAGCAAGTCTGATTTTGCAAGAGAAAGGTTAGTAAGAAATGCCGCCCACACTGGAAGATGGGAAGATTCAGAAATACCCTGTTTAGATGCTTATACAGATATACGCAGAGTTGCTTTTAGAGAAGCTATTGAAAATATGATGGATTCTTTACAACTAGATGCTATTGTATATCCATCATGGAACAATCCACCAGCACCTATTGATCAATTTCAAGAAGAATACAAGGGAGACAATAGTCAAATTATTAGTCCGCATACGGGGCAGCCAGCTTTTACCGTTCCTATGGGTTTTACAAGTAATAATCTACCTGCAGGACTCCAGTTTCTGGGCAGAATGTATGACGAGCCTATTTTAATAGGACTTACCTATTCTTATGAACAGGGCAACAAACACAGAAAATCACCCGATTTAAAATAGCATCAACTTTCATATTAAGGTTCGAATAGGCTAATTCTTATTCTAAGGCGTATATAAACAGACAGTCTTTTATTCCCCATAAAATTTACACCTTAAATACTTATTATGAAAAAATTCATTCTACTTTTAATGTTATCGGTCTTTCTTGCTTGCAGTAACCAAGATGACAATACAAATACCGAAGAGGTAACGGAAGAAAATGAAAATTTCAGCGCCATACCAGTCTATAACCACGCATATATTGAAAATTATGAAGTAGACCAAGTAGCCTACATTGCTTTAAATGCAACAAATGCATATGTATTAGTTGATCCGTTTGAAGATGACATTGCAGAATCAATTGCTGAAATAAAAGCAAATGGCAATCAATTAGCAGCCTATATCAGTATTGGTACAGGCGAAGATTGGAGAGATGATTTTTCAGCTTTACAGCCTTTTTTAACTACCGAACAATGGACAGAGTGGCCAGGTGAATATTTCGTAAACACTACTACAACCGGAATTATCGAGGTCATGAAAGCTCGAATTGATAAAATTGCCGATTTAGGTTTTGATTGGGTAGAGTTTGATAATATGGACTGGGCACTATATGATGACACACGAGAAACATATGGCATTCAAGTATCTAAAGAACAAGGCATCGCATATTTTCAAGAGCTCTGTAATTATGTACATGAAAAAGGTATGAAATGTATGGCCAAAAACTTTGTTGAAAATGCGGAAGATTTTGATGGAGTCACCTACGAATCATACAACAATGAGAAAAATTGGTGGGATACTTCTGGGGCACAGAGTTTTTTAGATGACAAAAAACTTGTTATTGTAATACATTATTACGAAAGCAACTGCAACCAAGTTTACGCTGATTACCAAGATATTTATAACAAAGATCTTTCATTTATCTGTGAAGACACCACACTAAAAAAGTACCTTCATTACAATGAATAAATTAAAGGGATTATCGACCTTTACTACTACAAAAACTGTTCATTATGAATTGGGTACTATTAATAATCGCCGGTCTATTTGAAGTAGCTTTCGCCTTTTGTTTAGGCAAAGCAAAAGAAACCACAGGTAACGAAATGTACTTATGGTATGTTGGTTTTTTAGTCGCACTTGCCATAAGCATGATTCTTTTGGTAAAAGCGACACAAACATTGCCGATTGGCACCGCTTATGCAGTCTGGACAGGTATTGGAGCAGTAGGCACTGTATTAGTAGGGATATTTGTATTTAAAGAACCAGCGACTTTTTTACGCATTCTTTTTATTACAACATTAATAGGTTCAATCATTGGTCTTAAAGTAGTTTCACATTAGAAACACTTAAAAACAACGCACTCTTATGAATAAAAAAGTGGATACTTTTTTAACCGAACTTTCACAGTGGCAAGTGGAACTTATTCGCCTTTGTGAGCTAATTTTAGAATGTGATGTTGTAGAAGATTTTAAATGGAAACACCCTTGCTACACCAATAATGGTAAAAATATTGTCTTAATACACGGCTTTAAAGAGTATTGTGCGGTACTTTTTTACAAAGGAGCTGTATTAAAAGACCACAAAAACATATTAATTCAGCAAACCGAAAATGTACAGGCTGGCCGGCAAATTAGATTTCAGAATATTGAAGAAATTAATGAGCTATCGGTGGTGATTAAAGAATATATTCAAGAAGCAATAGCTCATGAAAAATCGGGGAAACAAATTCCGATGAAAAAGGTATCCGATTTTGCCGTTCCTTTTGAATTAAAACAAATATTTATGGATAATCCGGAGTTTAAAATTGCATTCACAAATCTAACTCCCGGTCGCCAAAAAGGATACTTGCTTCATTTTAATCAGGCGAAACAAAGTGCTACGCGGGTAGCAAGAATCGAAAAGAATACCAAAAGAATCTTCAACGGTAAAGGTTTAAATGACTGTGTTTGTGGTTTATCTAAAAGAATGCCGAACTGCGATGGTTCTCATAAACAATTACAGGTTACTTAATGCATAATTTCAAGCGCTTGTTACCATCTCCTTAACAACAACTTACCGCATTCTATGTATCTTTGGTTATGCGCTTTATCTTTTTCATTATAACATATACAGCTCTGTCAACATTCAGCTTTGCCCAAGATGATTTCTTGGCAAAGCAATATTTTGCTGATGGCGATTTTGAAAAAGCAGTTGTTTTTTATGAAAAATTAGTAGAAAAAAACCCAAGAAGAACAGAGTATGTTCAAGATTTAGTCGCCTGCTATCAGCAACTAGAACGATATGTGGAAGCTGAAGATTTTTTGAAAGAACGCTTAAAAGACCACAACCCCTACCCTACACTCTTAATAGATTTAGGTTACAACTATGCCCTTCAAGAAAAAGAAGATATGGCACAGATTAATTATGACAAGGCTTTAGACATCATATCAAAAAATCCGAATTACGGTTATGCCTTAGGTCTTCAGTTTCAAAAATATAGCCTTTTAGATTTAGCCATTAAAGCTTTTCAACAATCAATGAATTTGAACCCTGCTTTAGACTTTAACTTTCAAATGGCAAGAATTTATGGCGAACAGGGTAATGTTGAAGCGATGTACAACTCGTACTTAAATCTGGTAATCGATGGTAAAACATCTAAATCTAATATTCTAAGAAGCATCGATGATTTTGTTTCTGAAGATGCGGAAGATAAAAACAACATCCTGTTAAAAAAAGTATTGTTAGAACGGGCACAAAAAAATCCTGATGTGCTTTGGAACGAACTTTTAAGCTGGCTTTTCGTACAGCAAAAACAATATGGTAGTGCATTTAGACAAGAAAAAGCTATTTATAAACGCATGAACGGTAGTTCTACAACGCGTTTAGAAAATCTAGGGAAAGATGCTCTAGAGAATGATGAAAATGAGGTTGCAAAAGATATTTTCAGCTACATCATTGAAAATACCAGTAATAACATAACAAAATTAGACTCAGAATTATACCTCATTGATATTGAATTACTGAACCCAACTACAAATCAATTAGAAGCAATTCAAAAAAAATATGATGCGCTAATAGATGAGTACGGTTATAAAACACAATCGCTACAACTTCAAGTTGCCTATGCCAATTTTCTAACCTTTAAAAAGAATGATCCGGCACCTGCAGAAAAATTACTGAAAAATAGTCTTGATCTTCCTTTAAGCGATAGAGGTACGGCATATTTGAAATTAGCCTTGGGTGATATTTTGGTCTATGATAAAAAATTTAACGAAGCCCTTATCTACTTCTCACAGATTCAACAAAAATTAAAGAACGATGTGCTTGGGCAAGATGCCCGTTATAAAGTGGCACAAACAAGTTTTTATAAGGGAGATTTCGATTGGGCATTGACACAACTTAAGGTATTGCGTAGTTCTACGTCTCAACTTATTGCGAACGATGCCATGCAATTAAGCTTATTGATATCTGATAATTCACTCGAAGATTCTACTCAAACCGCACTTAAAAAATATGCAAGAGCCGATTTTTTAGCCTACCAAAATAAAACCGATGAAGCAATTACTGCATTGGGCGATATTTTAGAAAATCACAAGGGAGAAAAAATTGAAGATGAGGCACTATTGAAGCAAGCACAGTTGTTCGAAAAACAGAAAAAGTATGAAGATGCCGAACTAAACTATCAAAAAATCATCACATTCTATGGTAATGGCATTCTTGCCGATGATGCTTATTATGCCTTGGGCGAATTATATAGAAAAATATTGAACGACCCCATCAAAGCCAAAGAACAGTACGAGAAAATTATCTACAATTATCAAGATAGCTACTACTTTCCTGAAGCACGAAAGAACTTTAGAATTTTAAGGGGAGATTCCATAAATTAAAATCAGGCTTCATCTAATTCGTTTTAAGCGCTAGTTAAACTAACTTTGCATATCAATTTGAACTTGAACTAACGCATGTATATATATAACGTTACCACTAATGTAGAAGAAACTGCTCATGATACTTGGGTACAATGGATGAAAGAAATTCATATTCCACAAGTACTTTCAACAGGCAAATTCTTAAGCGCAAAATTCTCAAAAGTATTAGTTGAAGAAGATATGGGCGGCTTCACTTATTCGGTACAATATACCGTACAAGACAAAGCTACTTTAGAACGGTATTACAAAGAAAACGCTCCTGCATTAATAGAAAGTATTCAGCGTAAATTTGCGGGGCAATTGGTTTCTTTTAAAACAGAATTAGAAATAGTAGATGAGTACTTTGTACAAAGGGCTGCGGCTACACACTATTTATTTACCTATGGCACCTTACAAGAAAGAGAAGTACAATTAGGTGTTTTCTCTAGACCATTAAACGGGTTTGAAGATGAATTACCATTATATATTATATCTGATGACAAAGTAGCCGACCTTTACCCGACCCTAAAACATACGGGCGTTAAAGAAGATGTTATTAAAGGTCAAGTGTATACGCTATCTCATCAAGAATTAGAAAAAGCAGATAATTACGAGGGTGATGCTTACGAAAGAATTCAGATTCAGCTAGCTTCTGGAAAAAACGCATGGGCTTATATCGCAAAATAAGATAGTGCAAAATATTAGTTATGGGAACGAAAAGGAAGAAGAACAAAGACGATAAATATACTCATAAAAAGCATAATGAAAAAAGTCCTGTAAAAGCGAAAAAGTACTTAGGTCAGCATTTCTTAAAAGATGAAGGTATTGCAAAGCAAATTGCCGAAACCTTACTACAAAAAGATTATAAGAACGTAATAGAAATAGGTCCCGGTACGGGAGTACTAACCAAATACCTTCTTTTAAGAGATAGTAATTTAGTGGCTATGGATTTGGATAGCGAATCAATTACCTACCTAAATGAAAAATTTCCGTTAGAACACCCTAAAGCATTTGAGGGCGATGGTACTTTTAAGGTTATTGAGGCAGATTTTTTGAATTACGATATTTCTACCTTATTCGGCGACGAGCAATTTGGCATAACTGGTAACTTTCCTTACAATATATCTACCCAGATTGTTTTTAAAATGCTAGAACTTAGAAACCATGTTCCTGAATTTTCGGGGATGTTTCAAAAAGAGGTCGCGCAACGTATTTGCTCATCAGAAGGTAGTAAGGCATATGGTATTCTTTCTGTTTTAGTTCAAGTATTTTATGATGCCGAATATCTATTTACGGTAGATCCAATTGTTTTCGACCCACCACCAAAAGTACAATCGGGGGTATTGCGATTAACAAGAAAACCAAAATTTGAGCTTTCTTGCGACGAACAACTTTTATACCGTGTAGTAAAAGCAGCATTTAATCAACGTAGAAAGACATTACGTAACAGTTTAAAAACATTTACATTATCAGATAATTTAAGAGAAGATACTATATTTGACCTAAGGCCAGAACAATTGGCGGTTGACGATTTTATTGCCTTGACGAAGAAAATAGCAGATGACACCCTTTAAACTAACAGAAGAATTTGTAGTAGAAATAGAACAGCTCATTGAACAAAACAATGATGCTGAACTAAATTCTATGTTAGAGGCCGTGCATTATGCCGATGTTGCCGAAATCATTAATGAATTAGATGAAGCCAAGGCGACCTATTTAATTAAGTTACTTGGTAGTGATAAAACCTCTGATGTTCTAACCGAGTTAGATGAAGACATTCGTGAAGCCATTTTAGGTAATTTGTCATCTCAAGAAATTGCCAGTGAGCTAGATGAGCTAGACACCGATGATGCTGCAGATATTATTGGCGAACTTCCAAAAGAACAGATACAAGACGTTATCTCTAAAATCGAAGATAGAGAACACGCTAAAGATATCGTCGATCTATTAAGATATGCTGAAGATTCCGCTGGCGGCCTTATGGCAAAAGAGCTTGTAAAAGTCAATGAAAATTGGAATGTACTTACTTGTGTAAAAGAAATGCGGGCACAAGCTGAGAATGTTACTAGAGTACATTCTATTTATGTGGTAGATGATGAAGATAAATTAAAAGGGAGACTGTCGTTAAAAGATTTATTGACCACTTCTACCAAAACGCACATTAAAGATGTATTCATAAAAAATGTTGATGCCGTCAACGTTAATGAAGATCCAGAAGAAGTGGCAAGGATCATGACTAAATATGACCTAGAAGCCATACCTGTAGTTGACGAAATAGGTAGGTTGGTTGGGCGTATTACCATTGATGATATCGTAGATGTAATAAAAGAAGAAGCCGAGCGCGACTACCAAATGGCCGCAGGTATTTCTAGGGGTGTAGAGGCAGATGATAGCATTTGGGAACTTACCAAAGCACGTTTACCATGGTTGATTATTGGTATGTTCGGCGGTATTGGTGCAGCAAGTATTATCAATAGTTTTCAAGAAGTAATGAATACGTTTCCGATACTTCTAATTTTTGTGCCTTTAATACAAGCAACGGCAGGTAATGTTGGTGTACAATCCTCGGCAATTATGGTACAAGGTCTTGCTAACAACACTGTAAAGGGCGAAATATTAAATAGATTATTTAAAGAATTTACATTGGCTTTAATTAACGGTATTGCCATTGCTATCATTGTATTGATCATTAGTCATTTCTTCTTTAAAACAAGCTATTTGGTCTCCATCACTCTTTGCGTAGCTCTGATCTCTGTAATTATTATTGCGGCACTTATCGGTACTTTTATTCCTGTATTTTTAGATAAAAGGGGCGTTGATCCAGCGGTAGCTACTGGTCCGTTTATCACCACTGGCAATGATATTTTTGGTATTTTAATATACTTCTCTATTGCAAAGATGATTTTAGGTATTTAATAAACAGCCGATCTTCTTTTTAGAATACTGTCGCTTTGCGTATCTTACTGTATTCAAATTCTTAAAAGAAATCAATCCTTATTTATCCTGAATAGGATAAAATAAACAGCACTAATGAACAGTATTACCTTAAAAGAAAAATTTAAGCAAGTAACTGCTTATTGGCATCCGCACCAAATAGGTGTTGTTGATGATATGCAGGTTTTACTGGCGAAAATAAAAGGTGAATTTGTATGGCATTCGCATGACAAAGAAGATGAACTTTTTCAAGTTATAAAAGGCACCCTTTATATGCAATATAGAGATCGTACCGAGGTCGTAGAGCAAGGCGAGATTATCATTGTGCCTAAAGGTATTGAACACTGCCCAATGACAAAAAATGATGAAGAAGTGCACATTTTGTTGTTTGAAAAATTAAGTACTGCTCATACAGGTACAATCCAAGACGAAAAGACACAAACAGAGTACCCCAAAATATAATTTAGATTACATGAAAGTATTACACGTAGACATCAATCACCCTTTAATAATCGAGCAATTTTCTGAATTAGGTTTTCAGAACGATGAAGACTACACCTCTACCAAAAAACAGATTGAAGCCAAAATCGCAGATTATGACGGACTCATAATTCGCAGTAGATTTTCAATTGACGCTGATTTTTTAGATAAGGCAAAAAACTTAAAATTCATCGGCAGATTAGGTGCCGGATTAGAAAATATTGACACCAGATATGCCAAGTCGCTAGGTATTTTTCTTGCTGCAGCACCAGAAGGTAATCGCAATGCTGTTGGCGAACATGCACTAGGTATGCTTCTATCCCTTTTTAATAAACTGAACTCAGCAGATAAAGAAGTTAGAAGCGGCAAATGGGATCGCGAAGGTAACAGAGGCGTAGAATTAGAAGGCAAAGTGGTAGGTATTATTGGTTATGGCAATATGGGAAAAGCCTTTGCTAAAAAATTAAAAGGTTTCGACGTAGAAGAAGTTATCTGCTATGACATTCAAGGTGGCGTTGAAGACGATAATGCCCGTCAAGTAGGTATTATGGAATTTCAAAATAGGGTCGATGTTATTAGCTTGCATGTACCTCAAACAGAATTGACAATAGGTATGGTCAACAAAGAGTTTCTAGAGAAATTTGAAAACCCTATTTGGATTATTAATACTGCCAGAGGCAAATGTGTTATTACCACAGATTTAGTAGACGCTTTAAAATCGGGTAAAGTACTTGGTGCCGGTTTAGATGTTTTAGAGTATGAAAAGACATCTTTCGAAAATATGTTCACCGATGGTAATTTACCAGAGGCATTTCAATATCTAATTAGCTCTGACCAAGTAATACTAACACCGCATGTAGCTGGCTGGACGGTAGAGAGTAAAATAAAATTAGCACAGACTATAGTAGATAAGATCAAAGCTAAATTCGAGAGTTAATATGAAGTATAAAGCCAGCACACCAGATGAATATATTGCTCAATTACCCACAGAAGATAAAAAGGTAATTGAAAAACTTAGAGGTATTATTTTACAAAATTTACCTGCAGGTTTTCAAGAGCAACTAAGCTATGGTATGTTAGGTTATGTTGTACCACATTCTTTATATCCAGCAGGTTATCACGTGAAACCAGAACTACCGTTACCCTTTATTAATTTGGCTTCTCAAAAAAATTTTATTGCGTTGTACCACTCTGGTATATATGCAGATAATACTTTATTGAATTGGTTTACTAATGAATTTCCAAACCATTGTAAACTTAAGTTAGATATGGGCAAGAGTTGTATTCGTTTTAAAAGTATGGATGATATTCCTTACGAGCTCATTGCAGAACTATGTACCAAAATGACGCCCCAAGAATGGATTAATTTATACGAGAAGAATATTAAAAAATAAATCGATATGAAAAAAAGAGTAACAGGTTTAGGCGGATTCTTTTTCAAAACGAAAGATCCTGATCAATCTAAAAATTGGTATAACAAACATTTGGGACTTAACACTGACCAATATGGTTGTACATTTTGGTGGAAAGATAAAGAAGGTAATGATTGCTCAACACAATGGAGCCCTATGAATGCCGATACCGATTATTTCAACCCCAGCCAATCTAGCTTTATGATGAATTTTAGGGTTGAAAATCTTGTAGAATTATTAGAAGTTTTAAAGGAAGAAGGGGTTACCATAGTTGGTGAAATTCAAGAATTTGAATATGGAAAATTTGGTTGGATTTTAGACCCCGACGGAAATAAGCTAGAGCTTTGGGAACCAATTGATAAAGCATTTCTATGATGTTGAAATAATTACTACATTTATCACTTATAATAACCACCAAACAACAAATAAAATGTCAGACGAGAATAAAGATTTTGGAGACAAGGCCGAAGACGCCTTTGACAAAGCAAAAGAATCTGCTAAAGAATTTTCAGAGGATGCAAAAGAATCTGCAAAAGAATTTAGTGATAATGCTAAAAAAACAGCCGATGAATTTAGTGCTGGAGCCAGAGAAGCTTTTAGTAGTGCAGGCGGTGAAAACAAAAAAGTATTGGCTGGAATCCTAGCAATTATTTTTGGCTCTTTAGGAGTTCATAAATTCATATTAGGATATCAAAAAGAAGGTATAATACTATTAGGAATAACCATAGCATCTTATGTACTAATGTGTGCATTTGGACTTGGGTTATTAATAGTATGGATTCCTGGAGTAATAGGGTTAATCGAAGGTATCATCTACCTAACAAAATCAGACGAAGAGTTTTACAACACCTACCAAGTAGGCAGAAAACCTTGGTTCTAAATAAATTGCCTTAAGCCAGGTTAAATATCATCTGGCTTTTTTTTATTATTTTTATTATCGTAATATAGCAATATATAAATATGAAATGGGCGTTACTAAAACACAAATATTTAATGTAGAGCAGAATCAGTTGGCGATTATATTTAAGGTATTGTCCAACCCTGCACGTATTGCCATTCTACAATATATAAGTCGCCAAGATGCATGTATATGTAATAACATCGTTGATGAAATTGGTTTAGCTCAGCCAACTATTTCGCAGCACCTAAAAGAACTAAAAAGTATAGATTTAATTAGAGGTGAAATAGAAGGTAAAAAAGTATGCTATTGCATAAATCTACCAAAATGGACCGAGATACAAACTTTACTGAATTCTTTCTTTGACACTACTAAAAACAACTGTTGTTAATAAGCTTCAATATGAATGATATTAAAATTAGAACAATGCTGGCGACCGATTGGGAATTCGTTGCTAATATTTACAAAGAAGGCATTGCTACAGGGATTGCTACTTTTGAAACCAATGCACCCACCTATGAAGCTTGGGACAAAGCACATATGAGCACCTGTCGTTTTGTTGTTGAAAGCACCACTGAAATTATGGGGTGGGTTGCGCTCTCCCCTGTTTCAAGTAGATGTGTATATGGTGGCGTCGCAGAAATAAGTGTTTATATCTCTAAAAATAATAGAGGAAAAGGCTTGGGTAAATTATTATTAGAACATGTAATTACAGCAAGCGAAAAAGAAGGTGTTTGGACGCTACAATCAGGTATATTCCCCACAAACCATAGCAGTATAAAAGTCCATGAAGCAACAGGGTTTAGAATGATTGGCAAACGCGAACGCATTGGAAAATTACATGGCAAATGGGTAGATAATGTGCTTTTTGAACGAAGGAGCACGATAGTTGGAATTTAAAAACAGTACGCTTTAACTCAATTGAATATTTGATTTACCTCAAAATCTAAAGGTAACACATCGCCTATTCTATGGTCTGCCATTTCTCCCCCAAATTCTAATAGTTGATAAGGACTATAACTTCCATATTTATCGATAATAATAGAATTACCTGAAATTAAAGTTAATGAAGACCAGTTTTTAAAAATTCCTCTTTTATACGTAATCTTAAATTTATTCAATTTAAAGTTCACTTTTTTAGAAAAAAAATTAGAACCCACGGATACTTCGAATGCATCGGAAATTTCAATTTGCTTTAGGTCATAACTACGTAATTCAAATGATTCTTCTAGCCAAGATTGGTTCCAAATGGTCTGCATAAAGTGTTGTACCGAACCCTTAAATACCCTGTTTCTTCTGCTTGTAAACCTTTCCTCTTTTATGGACAAATCAGTAAAAAAAGTATGACCATATATATAGGTTAATCTAATATTATCAATACGTTTAAGGCTTTTTGTTTTAAAATTAATATTAAAGTCCAATAAATCAAACCTGATATTATAGCCCAGATAATCATTTATTATTACCAAAGGTTCACTGGTATAGGCACTAAGCGTATTAGTTGAAGAATTGAAAGATAGCGTCAGAGCATCTTCATTCAAAATAGCACTATTTTCACCCCCTACAGACTCTCCCAAAAATTCTTTTCTAAAGACTTCTAATTTTTGTTTTCTAGTAAATGGGTCTGACAACAAGACCACTTCAGATAATTTAAAGAATTCTTCTGTCATTCCTATCTCAAGGTTTTCACCGAGTTTTGGATACTCGATCACCAAAGTTTCATAACCAATATGGCTAATGACCAAAGGTGTGTTGGAATTCAACTGTGGTGCGATAGAGAAATATCCTTGTTCATCAGTTATCTTACCTATTGAGCTTCTATCAAAATAAACGGAGGCTCCCTCAATAACATTTCCTGTTTTTACATCATAAACCTTTCCTGAAATTGCTTGAGAAAACAACGACTGAAAACATAAGAATACAACAATAATAAGTGAATGTTTCATTGAAAGGTGTTTGATATAAATGTAGTAATTTCTTACGAAATACTCTGAGTAGAATCCACAAACTTACGCTCCAGTTCTGCTTGAAATTCTTCCATAACAGGTTTCACGGTGCTCTCCGGTAAATCTGCAATTTTAATGTACATCAATCCATCCACAGAATTATTAAAAAGGGGATCTACATTAAACGCCACCACTTTTGCATTTTGTTTAATATACTTCTTTATCAAAACCGGCAAACGTAAGTTACCTGGCTCAACCTCATCTATTAAACGATCAAACTTATTCAAGTCGGCTTGGGTTTCATCAAAAACAAATTCCTTGTCGGCATCTTTTAGTTTAACCTTGAACTCCTTCTTAGGTCGTATGTATTGTGCTACATATGGATCCCAATAATTCGACTTCATAAATTCGATCATCAACGATTTAGAGAAGTTTGAAAATTGGTTACTGATACTTACCCCACCTATTAAGTATTTGTGCTCTGGAAACCGCAATGTAGTATGCACAATTCCCTTCCAAAGTAAAAATAAGGGCATTGGTTTTTGTTGGTATTCTTTAATGATATAGGCACGACCCATTTCAATTGAGTGCTCCATCATATCATATAATTCTGGTTCAACCCTAAAAAGATCTTGCAAATAAAAACCATCAATGCCATGCTCAGGAAAAATTTCAGAACCCATACCCATTCTATAAGCACCAACAATGCATTTTGCCTCATCGTCCCATAGAAAAAGATGGTGATAGTAGCTATCGAAATTATCTAAATCAATGGCTTTATTAGTACCCTCACCAATGGCTCTAAATGTAACTTCTCGTTGTCTTCCTATTTCCTTTAAAATAAAAGGCATGTCTTTTTCCTTGGCCAAAAAGACTTCATAATTTTTACTTTGCAGTAAACGACAATCTTTCTCTCTAAGTTTTTCAATTTCACCCTCCATAACCTCTTTACGAACTGCATCTGCAATTTTTTTGGGTTGCTTAGGTATTTTAAGGCTTGTTGGTATTTGATCTATTAAACGCTCTTTTTCATAAGCGTTAGACAGCATATATGTTTTACGGCGTAGAAGGTCTGTATATTCTTCTAAACTACCTTGTTCATTTTGTGTAGCTACAGAAATAGGTTGCCCAATTCTAACTTTAATAGGCCTGTTTCTTTGCGAAAAAACTTGAGAGGGAATCATTGCTGTTCTTAACGAGTCGCCAAGTTTAGAAATTCTATAAAACAACGAACTATTTTTGGCATGAAAGTAAATAGGAACTACAGGTACACCTGCTTTTCTGATTAATTTTATGGCAGCCTCTTCCCAAGGTTTATCAACCAATAACTTACCATCTTTATGTGTAGAAACTTCACCTGCAGGAAAAACCCCTAACACATGACCGTCTTTTAAATGTTCTAAAGTTTTTTTGAATCCGGCTAAATTACTTCTGGCATCTTTATGTTCGGTAAACGGATTTACAGGCAAAACATAAGGTTCTAATGGAACCATTCTTTGCAATAAAAAATTAGCCATTATCTTATAATCTGGTCGTTGCTTAATCATTAATTTAAACAACAAAATACCGTCAATAGCACCCAATGGATGATTACTGATGGTTACATACGGACCTTCTTTCGGTAAACGTCTAAAGTCTTCTTCTGGAATTTCATAGTCAATTTCGTATAGCTCTAGAATGGCATTAGCATAATCTTCTCCTTCTAAATGGGCAATGCTGTCGTAATCTCTATTTATACGAGACAATCTAGTAACCTTCAACAGCATCCAACCAATAAAAGTACCAAACACTCCGTATTTAGATAGCTTGGTAGCCGTGGCAATTTCTTTAGCGGTAACTAAACCCATATGTCCTCATCGATTAGACTGTAAATATAGGAAAATAGCACTAGTAGAGTTGCTTTTACAAAACATGAAATATAAAGAAATTACTTCACCACTAGCTGTACAGTTTCGGCACCACGTTGTTCTAACAATAGCTCATGACCGTTCTGCAATGATTCTAAAGCTTTAGCATTAAAATGTCTAATAGTATATAACGATACATTCTCATGATGTACCACTTTAAACTTGCTCTTTAATTGTTGCAGAAGCGCTTCTAGTCCGCCAAACTTATTATCGATACAAACCGAGAAACTAATGGCAGAGTTTTGAATTAAATCTACCTTTATTTTATGCAGATGAAACAGTTTAAAAAGTTCGCTAATACTATCTTCAACGATGAAAGAAAAGTCAAGCGAAGACAACTTCATTAAAACCTGATTCTTCTTGACTATAAAGCAAGGTACTTTTGGTTCTATACCAACACCCTTACCTACAGTGGTACCCTTACCTAATGGGTTTATGAATGATTTTACGTGCAACGGAATTTCTTTACGCTGCAAAGGTTGTAATGTTTTTGGGTGAATTACAGAAGCGCCATAAAATGCTAACTCAATAGCCTCTCTATATGATATGTTATTCAGCAATTGTGTTTCTTTAAAATATCTAGGATCTGCGTTTAGCACTCCCGGTACATCTTTCCAGATAGTCACAGAATCAGCATTTAAACAATATGCTAAAATTGCCGCAGAATAATCGGATCCCTCTCTTCCCAAAGTAGTGGTAAAGTTATTATCATCGCTACCTAAAAAACCCTGTGTAATATTCAGTACCTTTTTATCTATTGTGGTTACGTTCTTTTGGGTACGTTCCCAGTCTACTGTAGTGTCTCTGTAATTACTATCTGTTTTAATGAAATTTCTAACATCTAACCAGTTATTGGCGATACCTATTTCTTTAAAATATGCACTTATGATAGTGGTAGAAATTAATTCTCCGTAACCGACTATTTGATCATAAACAAAGTTATAGTTGGGCGATTTATTCCATACCAAAAAGCCGTTAATTTCATCGACAAGCACTTTAATCTCTTTATAAATGGCATGTTGTGCATTCGGAAATAATTCAGATACGATATCTAAATGATAATCAACCATTTCGGCTACCTTAGAAGGTATCTCTTTTTTATCATCGAAATAAGCATTAATAATATCTTCCATGGCATTGGTGGTTTTGCCCATTGCCGAAACTACCAGTAGTGTATTCTCATACCCTACTTCTTTCAAAACCTTTACTACATTTTTAACCGCATTTGCATCTTTAACCGATGCTCCTCCAAATTTAAAAACTCTCATATGCTATTGCTCTCTAAATTTTATCTTTCTTTTCAATTAAGCTATTGCGCTTAAATACTCTTTTATTCCTGTTTCATCTAATTGCACTACATCCCAATCTCTCATTACTTTGGCCCCCTTACTCTCGTAAAAACCTATTGCAGGTTCGTTCCAATCGATAACTTCCCAGCTTATTCTTTTTACCCCTAATTGATCACCATATTTTACAACCTCATTTAATAGTGCCGTACCTAAACCGCTACCACGCATCTCTTTTGTGACTATTAAATCTTCTAAATGAATAACTGGTCCTTTCCATGTAGAATATCGAGGATAAACAAGTGCCATACCTACAATTTTATTGTTCTTTTCTGCAACAAAACAGTGAAATAATTGCTGTGCCCCAAAACCATCTTCTTCTAAATTCTGCACGCTTACTTCAACAGCATCATCTTCTTTCTCAAAAGTGGCTAATTCTTGAATTAAGTGAAGCACTTGCTTCATATCTTCTCTTTTGGCAACCCTGATTGTATACTTCATAATTGTTACAAATAAAACACAAAGTTATAAATTTAAAAAATGTAATTAAAACGAAAATTGAACGTTTAACAAAATACACGATATTTGTATAAACCATAAACTAAAAGATGTCTCCAAAAAGAAATCAGACCTTAGGGGAGTTTATTATTGAAAATCAAGATTCATTTCAATATTCCTCAGGTGAATTATCAAAGCTTATCAATGCCATTAGATTAGCCGCAAAAGTTGTTAACCACGAAGTGAGCAAAGCTGGTCTAATCGATATTTTAGGCGGTGTTGGTGAAACCAACATACAAGGTGAAGATCAACAGAAATTAGATTTATTCGCTAATGAAAAATTCATTCAAACTTTAAAAAATAGAGAAATTGTTTGCGGTATCGCTTCAGAAGAAGAAGATAGCTACATAAGCATTAACAGTAATGATGATAACCATCAGAACAAATATGTTGTTTTAATTGATCCCCTAGACGGGTCATCTAACATTGATGTCAATGTTTCGGTAGGTACCATATTCTCTATTTATAGACGTATAACGCCTGTAGGGACACCAGTTACTATGGAAGATTTTTTACAGCCAGGTAATCAACAGGTTGCAGCAGGTTATGTAGTTTACGGTACATCTACCATGTTAGTATATACTACTGGTGATGGTGTAAACGGTTTTACATTAAACCCTGCCTTGGGGACTTTTTATCTATCTCACCCGAATATGAAATTTCCTGAAAACGGCAGAATCTATTCTGTAAATGAAGGTAATTATGTTCATTTTCACCAAGGGGTAAAAGATTATATTAAATATTGCCAAATGGAAGAAGATGATAGACCATATACCTCAAGGTACATTGGATCTTTAGTTTCTGACTTTCATAGAAATATGATTAAAGGTGGTATATATATGTACCCGAAAAGTAGTGTTACCGAAAGCGGTAAACTGCGATTATTATACGAATGTAACCCAATGGCATTTTTAGCCGAACAAGCAAACGGTCTAGCAGTAGGCGGTAGAACGCGTATTATGGACATTGTGCCAACTGAACTACATCAACGTGTTCCGTTCTTTTGTGGCAGCAGAAAAATGGTAGAAAAACTGCAAGAATTCTTAGATAAATATCATTAATAAAAAAGGGAGCAAATTGCTCCCTTTTTTATTCCAATTTTTTAAAGCTTAGTGTTTTACTAAGTATAAATAATCATCAAAATCTATTTTACCACCAAAAATAGCAATTGAACGTTCAATAACTTTATCTGCTTTTTCATCAGTAAAGCCAAGACCGATTGCATACTTTTTAATCAGCACTCTTTCTTCATCATCAATTTCATGATCAGAGTATACAATCTTGAACAAATCGTATAAACGCTCTAATCTCCTCTCAGAATCTGGCGTAGAATCGATTGGGTATTTATTCTCTTTCTTTAATACCTCTTGATATTCAGACTCGGTGATATCTAATTTACTAGCGAAACGATCTAACAATTTTTTTTCTTCAACGCTAATTTCACCATCAATAGACGCCAAAGTGGCCAAAGCTGCAAAGTGAGCTAAGTTTCTTCTATGCTCACCACTACTATATAAATCTGCAAAAGACATATCTTAAATTTTAATTATTGAGCAAATATAAATTTTTTAGAGGTCATAGTTTAGTTTGTCAGCAACTTTGTTTGCATGCAAAATTTGTAACTTGATGTCGCTATGAAAACACCTCTATTACAATTTACAAACAATGGCATTTATTGCGAAAAGGCTAAAGTTTACCTTGACCCATGGAAACCTGTAGACCATGCCATCATATCACATGGACATGCCGACCATAGTAGATACGGTCATAAAAAATATATTACCCATCATAGAAACGTTCCAATTATTCTGCATCGATTAGGCGAAATTAATGTTGAAGGAAAAGAATGGGGAGAGTCTTTTGTTATCAATAATGTAAAATTTAGTCTTCACCCAGCAGGTCATATTATTGGCTCATCACAAATACGAGTTGAGCATAAAGGGGAGGTTTGGGTATTTACGGGAGATTATAAAACTGAAAACGATGGTATTTCCACTCCGTACGAACCAATAAAATGTAACACCTTTATAACCGAATGTACTTTTGGGCTACCTGCATTTAAATGGACGCCACAAGTAGAGGTTTTCGAAAACATAAATAACTGGTGGGCAGAGAATAGAGCCGAAGGCAAAACATCAATTCTTTTTGGGTATAGTTTAGGCAAGGCTCAGCGATTGCTAAAATATCTGAATACAGACATTGGTGAAATATACACCCATGGCGCCATTGAAAATATGACAGAGGTGCTGCGACCTTTAGTAGATTTTCCAAAAACAACTCTTATTACTAGAGAAACGAAGAAAGAGCAATTGTTGGGTAATATTGTATTAGCACCACCAAGTGCACATGGCAGTACATGGATAAGAAAAATGGTGCCTTACGTAACTGCATCTGCCAGCGGATGGATGACCTTTAGAGGAGCCCGAAGACGCAGGGCAATTGATAAAGGTTTTGTATTAAGTGACCATTGCGATTGGTCGGGACTTCTAGAAAGCATCGAAGCTACCGGTGCAGAAAAAATCATTTGCACGCACGGATATACAGATATATTTTCAAAATACCTTCGTGAACAAGGCTATGATGCCTGCACCGAAGCAACACAATATGGAGAGGAAGATATAGAAGCTGCCGTAGCTTCAAAATCATCTATATCAGCATGAAAAACTTCGCACTCCTTATAAAAACACTAGATAGTACCAATAAGACAACTATAAAAGTACAGGCTTTAACAGACTACTTTCTAAAAGCCAGTGACGAGGACAAAGTATGGACCATTGCCATACTCTCGCATCGTAGACCACCAAGGCCGGTGAACACTACCTTGCTTAGAACCTGGGCATCAGAATTAGCTAATATTCCACTTTGGTTATTTGAAGAGAGTTACCATATCGTTGGTGATTTAGCCGAAACTATCGCTTTGGTGATACCAGCAGCAAATCAATCATCAGAAAAGAGTTTGACTGTTTTTCTTGAGGAAATGATAGCCCTAAAAAAGAAGACAGATGATGATAAAAAGGCATATCTATATGAAAACTGGAAAGTGCTTAACTATTATGAACGCTTTGTTTTTACAAAACTCATTACTGGCGGATTCAGAATCGGCGTTAGTCAAAAACTAATGACTCGTGCATTGGCAAAAGCAACTGAAATAGATGAAGACATTTTAGCCTATAAATTAATGGGTAATTGGGACCCGAACAATATTTCTTTTCAGCAACTAATACTTGAAGAAAATGAAAGCGATTATTTATCGAAACCATATCCGTTCTATTTAGCCTATGCTTTAGAAGGTGAGGTTTCAGATTTAGGCGATATTAATGAATGGTCAGCAGAACATAAATGGGATGGTATTCGTTCGCAGGTTATTCTAAGAAATGATGAACTATTTGTGTGGAGTCGTGGTGAAGAATTAGTGACCGATAAATATCCCGAATTTAAAAAGTTCGTTGGCGTTATACCAAACGGCACAGTTATAGACGGAGAAATTCTACCCTATCCTAATGGAACTATTGGTACTTTCAATGATTTACAGACTCGAATTGGTCGCAAAAATATATCCGCAGCATTATTAAAAAAAGTCCCGGTTATATTAAAAGCTTATGATATTCTAGAGTGGGAAGGAAAAGATATTCGCCAAACACCTTTTATTGAGCGTAGACGTATATTAGAAAACATGTTTCAAGATGTATCTACTAACCAAGAATTGGGTAAGGTCACTGAGCGGAGCCGAAGTGAGGTCAATGAGCTTAGCCAAAGTGATATCCCTCTTTACCTTTCTGAAACAATGCACTTTAATTCTTGGAATGAATTGGCTCAAGAAAGAGACCGTTCTCGCGAAATGCATAGTGAGGGACTCATGCTTAAAAGAAAGGATTCTCCTTATTTAGTTGGAAGAAAAAAGGGCGATTGGTGGAAATGGAAAGTAGACCCATTAACTATAGATGCGGTTCTTACTTATGCTATGCGCGGACATGGAAGACGAAGCAATCTTTTTACAGATTATACATTTGCCCTTTGGAAGGATAATGAAGAAGGAGAAAAGGAACTGGTTACGTTCGCTAAAGCTTATTCCGGATTAACAGATGCAGAATTCAGAAAGCTTGATGCATGGATAAAGAAAAATACCTTGGAGAGGTTCGGACCCGTACGAAGTGTTACACCTCATCACGTTTTCGAAATCGCTTTTGAAGGTATAGCATTATCAAAGCGTCATAAAAGTGGAATTGCCACTCGTTTTCCAAGAATGTTACGATGGCGAAAAGACAAGAATATTCATGAAGCGAATACGCTTGAGGATTTGAAGAACTTAATTCCGAGCGAAGCGAAGGAACATGTTGAATAAAAAACTAATAGTTAATTTACATCTGTTGATTTCACTAGCCTAAATAAAATGAAAGGATATGTCTACATAACAACCAATAAAAATAAAACAGTTATTTATGTTGGAGCTACAGGTGACATTAAAAGAAGAATGAATGAACATAAAAACTGAATATATCCAAATGCTTTCACCAAGAAATACAATTGCGATATTCTAGTTTATTTTAAGAAATTTGAAAATGTGGAAGATGCATCTAAAGGAGAATTGAAATTAAAAGCTGGCAATCGGAAAAAAAAGGAAGAATTAATAAACTCAATAAATCCTGAATGAGGCAATCTATCCATTAATTGGTTAGACGATAATTTTCAACTTCGGAACAAAAAATAAAATTCAAGAAATTAAACAGATTGCTTCGCTTTGCTCGCAATGGTAAAAAGACAAGAACTTTACGATATCGCCGAAAATTGGTTTCAAGAACAAGATTGGAAACCATTTAAATTCCAAAAGGATACTTGGAAGGCTTTTCTACAGGGTAAAAACGGACTCTTAAACGCTCCTACCGGTAGTGGCAAAACCTATGCATTGTGGTTTCCTATTGTGTTGAATTACATAAAAAACAATCCTGATTATAAAGCCAAGCATAAAAAAGGATTAAAGGCAATTTGGATTACTCCGCTACGTGCATTATCCCAAGAAATAAAACAATCTGCCGAACGTATTACTTTAGATTTAGGCACACAAATGACCGTTGGTATTCGCTCTGGAGACACCACTACCAAAGAGCGCGCGCAACAAAAAAAGCAAATGCCCGATTTGCTAATTACCACTCCAGAAAGTCTACAATTATTATTGGCTACAAAAGGGTACGAAAAAATTTTCAAAGATTGTTCAGCTATAATTGTTGATGAATGGCATGAAATTTTGGGCACCAAACGAGGCGTGCAAATGGAACTTGCATTATCTCGCTTAAAAAATGTATCGCCGCAATTAAGAATTTGGGGCATATCTGCAACCATAGGTAACTTAGAACAAGCCAGAGATGTGTTATTGGGTATTGAGTCTAAAGCTCTAGAAAACTCCGTTCTCATCAAAGCCAATATCAATAAGAAGATTACCGTAAAGAGTATTATCCCAAAAAAGATGGAAACCTTCCCCTGGCGCGGTCATTTAGGGCTTCATTTATTAGAAGAAGTTGTACCTATTATCAACAACAGTAAAACCACATTACTGTTCACCAATACCCGTAGTCAATGCGAAATTTGGTTTCAGAAAATTCTTGAAAAACACCCTGAGTATGCCGGTGAAATGGCAATGCACCATGGTAGTATAAATAAAGAAACACGAGTTTGGGTAGAAAATGCCATTCGCAATGAACAATTAAAAGCAGTTGTTTGTACCTCAAGTTTAGATTTGGGGGTTGATTTTGCCCCAGTGGAAACCGTTATTCAAATTGGCGGACCAAAAGGTGTTGCCCGGTTTTTACAACGCGCAGGGCGTAGCGGTCACCGACCAGGCGAAGAAAGTGTAATCTATTTTCTACCGACCCATGCTATTGAACTTATTGAAGCTTCGGCGTTACAAAAAGCGGTAAAAACGAATGCGGTCGAAGATCGTATGCCATATCTAAATAGTTATGATGTGCTTTTACAATACTTAACCACCTTGGCAATCTCTGACGGATTCTACCCTAATGAAATTTACCAAGAAGTAAAACAGACTTTTTGTTATCAAGCCCTTACCGAAGATAAATGGCAATGGTTATTGAACTTTTTGGTTATGGGTAGTCAAAGCTTACAAAGTTATGACGAATATAAAAAAGTAGAAGTTGAAGAAGACGGTAAATTTAAAGTGAACAATCGTGGTGTGGCAATGCGCCACCGTTTTCAAATTGGCACCATAGTAGGCGATGTTAATTTAGCCGTTAAATACCAAAAAGGCGGGTATATAGGTTCTATTGAAGAGTTTTTTATATCGAAATTGAATAGAGGCGACGTATTTACATTTGCTGGTAGAAATTTAGAATTCATTCGGATAAAAGAAATGACGGTTCAGGTGAAAAACTCGAACAAAAAAACCAATAAAATTTCTAGTTGGATGGGAAGCCGCCTTACCCTATCTGCTCAAATGTCTGAATTATTAAGAAATGAACTGTATAGTTCTAGCGAGCCAATTAAAAATCAATCTGCAGAAATACGGGCATTGAAACCTCTTTTTGACAGACAACGACGAGATAGTATTGTACCCAAACCATCAGAATTTCTAATTGAAACCTTTAAAACACGCGATGGCTTTCATCATCTTTTTTACCCTTTTGAAGGTCGTTTTGTACATGAGGCAATGGGCAGCTTGCTAGGGTATCGCATTAGCTTGCTCTCCCCTATTACATTTTCATTGGCATTTAACGATTACGGTTTTGAGCTACTATCAGATCAACCCATAGATATTCAACAAGTGCTGGATAACGATTTGTTCACCACAGATTTTATGCTGGATGATTTGCAAAAGAGTTTAAATGCTACCGAAATGGCGCGACGTAGATTTAGAGATGTGGCTATTATTAGCGGAATGGTATTTACCGGATACCCAAAAAAAGGGATTAAAATGAAGCATCTACAAAGCAGTTCTCAATTGCTATTCGATGTTTTTAGAGATTACGAACCAGACAATCTATTATTTCAACAAGCCTTTACCGAGACTTTTGAACACCAATTGGAAGAGGGGCGTTTGCGACTTTCATTAGAGCGAATTGCCACACAAGAAATTGTTTGGAAAGCGTGTGAGCAACCCACACCATTTTCTTTCCCTTTGATTACGGAACGTGTGGGGCGCGAAAAATTATCAAGCGAAAAATTGGCTGACCGAATTAAAAAAATGGCTGCACTATTGATGAAGAAATAGGTAATTTTGCATCGATGACCCATTCGATTACCCTTCACGAACAAACTTTTGAAATGCACTTTTCTGGCGCTCTTTTTTGGGTAGAGAAATCAATGCTATTAATCAGTGATGTTCATTTGGGTAAAGTATCGCATTTTAGAAAATACGGTGCAGCAGTTCCGCAACAGGCAGTGCAGCAAAATTTCGATGCATTAAGCTCGGTAGTGACTCATTTTAAACCAGAATCGATAATTTTTTTAGGAGATTTATTTCACTCCGCCTTAAACACAGAATGGCTTCTTTTTGAACAATGGGTGCAGGCTACTCCACAAGAAATAATTTTAGTAAGCGGTAATCATGATATTATTTCTCCGCTGAAATATGAAGAATTACATATAAAAGTGATTCCCGAAATGATAGTAGATTCTTTTCTACTCACCCATCACCCAGAAGAACGAGGTGGTTTATTCAACTTTTCAGGACATATACATCCTGCAATTAAACTTAGCGGATTAGGAAGACAATCTGTACGGCTACCTTGTTTTTACAAAACAGAACATCAAATGATAGTACCGGCATTTGGTGAATTTACAGGAACATATACCTTAGAACCTTGCGATGGTTGTGAAGTATATGCCCTTTTAGGCGATGCCGTGCTGCCCGTTCCTATAAAAGAGGTTAAAAAGAAACGTAATTACCGAAAATAGTTCGTTTAATGTTCTAAAGAGCATAACTTTATAAGATATCCATTATAGTTTTACACGTATGAAAAAGAAACTAGCAGTACTCAATTTAGCTTCTGTAATTTTAGTCATTGTAGTCAATTACATTTCGCAAGCATTTTCGCTAAACGACACTACCATTGGCGAAATGAGCGCACAGTATGCAAACTTATTTACCCCTGCGGCATACGCTTTTGCCATTTGGGGCGTAATCTTTTTAGGATTGTTGGCTTATGGTATTTTTCAAGTGAAAAGAGCATTTTTCAGTGATAAACCAAGCGAATTTATTGAACAAACTGGTTATTGGTTTGCTTTAGCGAATATTTTAAACTGTTGTTGGGTTATTGCTTTTATGTACAATTACACCGGACTCTCAGTGATTATTATGTTTGGAATATTGCTTTCATTGATTAAGATTATTCTAAATACCAATATGGAGCGTTGGGATGCCCCAATATCGGTCATCGCATTTGTTTGGTGGCCCATTTGCTTTTACAGCGGATGGATATCTGTTGCTACCATCGCAAATATTTCTGCATATTTAAGCAAACTGGATTGGAACGGCGGAGTACTATCTGAACAAGCATGGACGATAAATATGATTGTAGCAGCCACCGTAATTAATTTGCTAATGATATGGAAAAGAAATATGCGCGAATTTGCCCTTGTTGGTGTTTGGGCATTGTTCGCCATCTATGTACGACATAATGAATCAAATATTTACATTGCTTACTCAGCAATGACAGGAACTCTGATTCTCTTTATTGCCATTGCTATTCATGCATTCAAAAACCGAGAAACTAGTCCGGTTAAAAAACTACAAGAACGATCTTAAACCATACTTTTTATATCATTACCCCAAGACGGATAAGAAAATATAGAAGATTTTATATCGCGATCAGTCATTTTATTAGTGATTGCCATTGTAAATATATTAATGGTTTCACCAGCATCAGGCCCTAATAGGTGCGCACCCACAATCTCTCCGGTTCGATCATTTATAATCACTTTGTACGCGTACAATGGTGCATTTATTCGTTTTGCATTGAACCAGTCGGTCGCAACCTCAAAATTCACTCTTATATTTTTATAACGACTACGCGCTTCTTCTTCAGAATACCCTACTGTTGCCAAGTTCGGAGAAGTGAATACCACAGATGGAATTACAGGAACCTCTAACACTTTATCATTTCCATTTATAATGTTCTCGGCAACCACATAACCTTGTCTACCCTACAAGGGAGTCAACGGTAAACTCTTATCAGACACATCTCCGCAAGCATAAATATCTGGGTTACTAGTACTCTGCAAATATGTATTTGTTTCTACACCTTTATCTCCAAATTGAACTTTTCCCTTTTCTAAATCTAAACCTACCAATGCGGGTACACGACCTGCGGTATTAAAAAATGCTTCTGCTTCAATAGTGTGCACCTTCCCTTCTAACTCATAAGTTAGAATGAGTTTTTTTCGTTTCTTTTTCAATTGCCTAGGTGTAGCCTCAAAAATGAAATTTATCCCTAAAGATTCAGAGTACTTTCTAAGCTCATCAACCAAATCTGCATCAAAAGCATGCAAAGGTCTATTACCTGTATCGATTACTGTAACCTCGGCACCAGCTCTTACTGCCATATGAGCAAACTCCATCCCAATATATCCTCCACCAACAAAAACTATTTTCCTTGGTAGCTTTTTTAAATTTAAAAAATCATCGCTCTCCTTAAAGTATTTTGCACCAGGCATGGTTAAAGTTCTAGGCACCAAGCCCGTTGCAATGACAATTTTCTTGGCAACGACTTTCTTTCCTTCAACCAATAAGGTATTCTCGTCTAAAAACGCGGGAGATTGATGGAACAAAGTAATACCCAGTTCTACCAAATTATGTTCTGTAGATGCAGGGATATTAGCGGTGAAATTTCGTTTGAACTTTTGCAATTGCTTCCAATCAATTTTTGCCGCTTTGCTTATACCTTTACCCTTCAAATTTTCGCTTAACTCAAAAGCTTCTATGGCACTGAGTAATATTTTTTTAGGATCACAACCTCTATTTGCACATGTACCGCCAAATTCACGATTATCGGTAATGGCAACTTTTAATCCCTTACCAATACAAGCTTTAGCAACTGTTTGTCCGGCAATTCCACTTCCTATTACAAAAACATCAAACTCATTATCTTCCATATCTCTTTACTTTTTCTGCGATACTCGAAATTGCAACTTTTTAGGGTCAATCTGTAACCCATATTCGATAATAATGAATCGTATCCATTTCTTAGGTATGCTTATATTTGTAAAAATTATAAACTGTTGAGTCATTCTTCTATCCAACAACGGTATAATCAGTCTCCCCAGATAGGGAAACTGCAAAATACTATTGCCGTTTCTGAAAATTCAGGAACCAAAAACATTCAATTAAAAGGTCTCGTAGGATCATCACTTTCTTTCGTACTTTCTTCCATCTTCAAAACAGAAGACCGTCCGTTCTTGGCGATTTTCAATGATAAAGAAGAAGCTGCCTATTATTTAAATGATCTAGAAAGCCTTATTGGCGAAGATAATGTGCTTTTTTACCCAGGTAGTTACCGAAGACCTTATCAAATCGAAGAAACGGATAATGCCAATGTGCTTTTACGTGCAGAGGTTTTAAATAGAATTAATTCTAGAAAAAAGCCAGCGGTAATAGTTACCTATCCCGATGCACTTTTCGAAAAAGTAGTTACCAGAAAAGAGCTAGACAAGAATACCCTGAAGATGAAATTGGGCGATACACTTTCGCTAGATTTTTTAAACGAAATTTTATTCGAATATAAATTTAAGCGGGTAGATTTTATTACTGAACCTGGCGAATTTTCGGTTCGTGGTGGTATTGTAGATGTTTTTTCATTCTCGCATGACGAACCCTACAGAATTGAGTTTTTTGGCGATGAAATTGATAGTATTAGAACATTCGATGTAGAAACACAACTTTCGAAAGAAAAGGTAAAATCAATTACGATTGTGCCCAACATGGCCGACAAGTTTTTGATAGAGAAAAGGCAGAGTTTTTTGACCTATGTATCATCCAAAACCTTACTATTTGCCAAGAATACCGATTTTCTTTATGACCGTTTAGATGATTTTTTCGAAAAGGCAAAAGAAGCGTTTACAAAATTATCAAAAGACATTAAGCATGCCGAACCCGAAGAGTTATTTATGGGCGGTGCTGAATTTAGAGAACAACTTTCTGGCTTTACACTTTTAACGCAAGATGCAAAAAGAGATGCCGTTGAGGTTGTTGAATTCCACTCAAAACCACAACCTTCATTTAATAAAAAGTTCGATTTATTAATTGAGAATTTAAATGGATACAAAGACCAAGGCTATACCAACTACATCTTTTGTGCCAGTGAGCAACAAGCCAAACGTTTTCATGACATTTTTGAAGAAGTCAACGAACATGTTCATTATCAAATAATTGTATCTCCGTTATTTCAAGGTTTTATAGATGATGATCAAAAATTGGTTTGTTATACCGATCATCAGATTTTTGAACGTTACCACAAATTCCATTTAAAGAACGGTTATGCGAAAAAGCAGGCAATTACTTTAAAAGAACTGAACAAACTTGAAATCGGTGATTACGTTACCCATATTGACCACGGTATAGGTAAGTTCGGCGGATTACAAAAAATTGATGTTGAAGGCAAAAAGCAAGAAGCCATAAAATTGATGTATGGTGAACGTGATATTTTATACGTTAGCATACATTCTCTCCACAAAATTTCAAAGTTCAATGGTAAGGATGGTGCACCACCAAAAATTTACAAATTAGGTTCTGGTGCGTGGAAAAAAATCAAGGAAAAGACCAAATCGCGTGTTAAGAAAATTGCGTTTAACCTTATTAAAATATATGCGAAGCGAAGGCTAGAAAAGGGATTTCAATATAACCCAGATAGTTATTTGCAGAATGAACTAGAGGCTTCGTTTATTTATGAAGATACTCCCGATCAAAGTACCGCTACCGAAGATGTAAAGAGAGACATGGAAAGTGAGCGCCCTATGGATCGCTTAATATGTGGCGATGTAGGTTTTGGTAAAACAGAGATTGCAATTCGTGCTGCATTCAAAGCAGTAGATAATGGTAAGCAAGTAGCCGTTTTAGTACCAACCACCATATTGGCATTTCAGCACCACCGAACCTTTTCTGAACGGTTAAAAGATATGCCTGTTACAGTAGATTATCTGAACAGATTTAGAACAGCAAAAGAGAAAAAAGATACGATACAGCGATTGGGCGAAGGCAAGGTCGATATCATTATTGGCACCCATCAACTGGTGAATAAAAATGTTCAGTTTAAAGATCTCGGGTTATTAATTGTTGATGAGGAACAAAAATTTGGGGTTGCCGTAAAAGACAAATTAAAGTCCATCAAAGAAAATGTAGATGTTCTTACATTAACAGCAACACCGATACCAAGAACACTTCAATTTAGTTTGATGGCTGCTCGTGATCTTTCTACGATTACAACGGCACCACCAAACAGATACCCTATTGAAAGTCAGGTTGTACGTTTCAATGAAGAAATTATACGAGATGCCGTTAGTTATGAAATTGAACGTGGCGGTCAGGTATTCTTTATTCACAATCGTATTGAAAATATAAAAGAAGTTGCCGGTATGATCCAGAGATTAGTGCCCGATGCTAAAGTAGCAGTTGGTCACGGTCAAATGGAGGGTAAAAAACTAGAAGCTTTAATGCTTGGTTTCATGAATAGTGAGTTCGATGTTTTGGTATCGACCACTATTGTAGAAAGTGGTCTAGATGTTACAAATGCCAATACAATTTTTATTAATAACGCCAATAATTTTGGCTTGAGCGATTTGCATCAAATGCGTGGTCGTGTAGGTCGTGGTAATAAAAAGGCATTCTGTTATTTCATTACTCCGCCTTACGAATCAATGACCAATGACGCACGTAAACGTATTGAAGCTTTGGCGCAGTTTACCGAATTAGGCAGCGGCTTTAATATTGCCATGAAAGATTTAGAGATTCGTGGTGCTGGCGATTTGCTAGGTGGTGAACAAAGCGGATTCATTAATGAAATCGGTTTTGAAACATATCAGAAAATATTAGCTGAAGCGATAGATGAATTAAAAGAAAACGAATTTAAAGACCTTTATGAAGAGGTTGAAGGCAAACATGAGAAGGTGTTCGTTAAAGAAACACAGATAGATTCTGACTTTGAATTACTTTTTCCTGACGATTATATTAATAATATTACCGAAAGGTTAACGTTATATACAGACCTGAACCAGGTAAAAGACGAAGCTGCGCTTCAAAAATTTGAAGCACAATTAGTAGATCGTTTCGGTGAATTGCCAGATCAGGCTGCAGATTTACTTAACTCGGTCCGTATAAAATGGATTGCAAATAGCATCGGTTTAGAGAAAATTGTAATGAAGCAAGGTAAAATGATCGGATACTTTATAAGTGATCAACAATCTGAATTTTATCAAACTTCGACATTTACAAGAGTTTTACAATATGTACAATCTCACGCCCAACAGTGTAAAATAAAAGAAAAAAAGACCCGAAACGGATTACGATTATTACTAGTTTTCGAAAACATAAGATCTACCGACAGGGCCTATTTGGCATTAAAGCCATTTGAAATAAAAGAAAAAACAATTGCATAATATGGAGTTTGATATTTCAGAAAAGTTGGCTATGGTACATTTAATCGATTCGGTTATTGTAGCCGATGGTGAAGTGCATAATGGCGAAATCAATGCTTTGGCGAAATTAATGTCCATCATCGATTTTGATAGTAATTTTTTAATTCAGGCACGTAACATCGATTTAGAGCAAAGTGTACATATCTTAAAACAAATGCCTGAGGATAAGAAAAGTAAACTGGCCCAAATATTAAAAGAAGTAGCTATATCTGACGGATATATTCATGAAAAAGAAAGTGATGTTATACGACATGTCTTCTCTGAAATAGGGCTCTCTAAAAAAGCATAGTAAGTATCAAATTAACAAGGGCAATTATCTTCGCCTCGCACATGTTATCAGCTACTACTAGTAACTTTTAATAAGGTTGTAAAACTACTTGCACAACTATATTAAAAAGTATCACCGTTTTCCTTATCTTTCAACTCCAAAATAAAGATAATGGAGTTTGAAGAGTTTGTAAAAGCAGCCTTTGTAAAAATGATTTATGAAGTAATAGAGGCAGATGGTAAAATACACCCGGCCGAACTAGAAACTTTGAACAAACTAAAAAGCGTCATTGGTTTTAACGACGCATTTTTAGAGCGTGCAAATTTGTTAGATTATGACAATGCAATAGTTACACTTTATAATTTACCACACGATCAAAAGAAAGCACTTGCCGACATTCTTGAAGAAGTTGCCATTGCCGATGGTGCCATTCATAAAAAAGAAATGGACCTTATTATTGACACTTTTATTAATATTGGATTAGGAGAGGAAACAGAGTAATGGCTAGTATAATAGAATTTACACAAGAAGAAAAATTAGCCGTTGTAAAAATGGTAGACTATGTTATTCTAGCTGATAGTAAAGTTGACCCTGCCGAAATGCGATACCTAACAGAATTAATGGAACGCTTTTCTTTTGATAGTTTCTTTGTTGGGCAAGCTCGAAATCTAGACAAAGCAAAAGCCTACAAAATTCTAAACCTGATGTCTTTAGACAAAAAGAAAGTATTATCTAATCTTTTAGAAGAAGTGGCAATTTCTGATGGATTTGTTCATGAAAAGGAACTACAAAAAATAGCTGAAGCCCTTGGTCACATGAAAATTGAAAGGGAATTTTCATAAGCTTTTTAAAATTACACCTCACAATTGCCGATTGATTATTACTTTTATTCTTTAAACAAGGTATTCTTCGCTTATTAAATAATCAATAAAGGATTATCATAAATAGAATAATTACATTTTTAGTATGTTGCTATACATAGTGGTCCGATAATTGTCTTTATAAAATCATGAAAGTTCTCATTAGTTTTTTTCTTCTTTTTATTTGCCTAAGTATACAGGCACAAGGTTCTATTTCTGGTAATTTTTCACCTCCAAAAGATTTCAAATGGTTAATCGCCTACGAATTGACACCAAATGGTGAACGTTATAGTGTCGATACCGCTGTAAAAGATGGTTCTTTTACATTAGAAATGCCAGCTACTGCCCAAGCAGGTATTTACCGCTTAGTTTATGCAGTACCGCAAGATGAATTTTATATCGATGTTATTTATGATAAAAAAGAGGATGTAAAATTTAATTTTGATCTTGAAAACGGATTAACAATTACCAATTCTGAGGAAAATAAATGGTACCATGAATATTTTTCTAAAGTTACTGCTGCGCAGGACAAGCTGATAGAATTTTATGAAACCCAAAATGAACCAAACAAAGAATACACTGGTATTATTAAAGAGATAAATACCATACAAGCATCTTTTGAAGAAAAACATGCGACTACTATTGCCCATAGATTCATTAAAGCGAACAGAAGCTATATTCCTGCTGAATTCGAAAACCTAGAAACTTTCTTAAAGCATAAAAAGCAGCATCATTTCGACAACTTAAATAGTACTGATCCTATTTTACAAGGCTCTAATTTTTTGACTGACAAATTCGCTTCTTATGTTTTCTCAGCACTTCCTGCTGATATTTCTACTAAAGACATATTAGAAAGTGAAGTAACTAAAAACGTTAAGACTACTGCTGAATATATTGCTAAAACACCAATTGGCTTTCAAGAAAAGGCACTGCACCAATTATGGAAAATTGCAGATGCCAATGAAATGGGCACGGTACAAGATTACATATTTAAAAATTATTTAAAAAAATTGGCACAGACTAATAACAATCAAAAATTGGTCGATGAAATTGAAATGGCATCTCGCCTAAGAATCGGAGCAATTTCCCCTGATATTACTTGGGTAGCGAAAGGCAAAAAACACTCGCTATTAACCATGGAAAAAGCCGAGAATTACTTGCTTGTTTTTTGGAGCAGCACATGTTCTCACTGTTTAAAAGAACTACCGGCTTTACATAAAGAATTAAAAGATTTCGATAACCTTAAAATTGTTGCTATCGGTTTAGAAGATGATGATGTAAACTGGAAAGAGGTTTCTGCAACATTACCAAATTTTAATCATGCTATAGCATTAGGTCGATGGGAAAGCGACTATGCACATACTTTTGGTATACAAAGCACACCTACCTATTTTATATTGGATAGTGAAAAACGATTTTTGGCAAAACCAGAGTCTGACAAAGAAGTTGTAGAGTTTTTAGAAAACTAAAGCGCTTTTAAATCCTTTATTGTTTTAAAGGCAATATCTACTTGATCATCGTTTACTAGAATCGTAAATTCATTGGTTGTTGAGATTACTTCGTAAAGGACAATGCCTTCCCAAGCTAACCTCTGAAAAATAAAGTAGTAAATACCAGGTACCGAAACATTCTCAGCAGGTAATTTTACCGTAATCGATGAAAGTTCCTCCGCTTTTTGAGTACACTTTTCATCTTTAAACAGTTTCTCAACTGTTTTATCCATTACATTGCTAATTACTATGTTGATTTCGTTTACACCACGGCTAGAGGTATAGAAAACATCTTGATTATTGTTGATCTCTTCAAGCAACTTAGCTTGATGTACCAATATTTTATCTGAAGCTAAAAAAGTATAATCGGTAAGCGAAGATCTTACGGTGATTTCACCAATATTCTTCAATACTTTTAGAATTTTATGGGTTGCCCTAAATTCCAAATCATCAGACAGGCGTTTCAATGCCATTACAATTGCGCCATTACGAATGTCTTTACCTAATTCATGCTCAATCTCTGGTTTCACTATTCTAGATAGCGATGTAAGATTGATGATGCCCTGTGCTAGAGCACTTTGTAAAAATGGCTTTTTCTTAATGTACTCTTCAACGACTGATGATATTGTTTTCATTTTACTGTATGGTTGTTGTGCAAATATAACAACTTGTTATAAATAAAACAAAATGTTTTTTAATAAATCTACTATTTTAGTAGATTACTCAGAAATGGTAAAAGGCAGATTCTAAATGTTCTAGCTCAAATTGGCTCTTATTTTTAAGAATGGTTATGATATCAAAACGTACCTCAACGTCTAAGTTATTATCGGTAACATAATGGTCGGTCGCCATAACTAATAGCTTAATTTTTTTAGGTGTAACCGTCTCAGCAATATTTTGAATAAAATCTGAACTTCTTGAACGCACTTCTACAATTGCCAAAACATCTCCTTTTTTAGCTATAATATCAATCTCAGCTTTTAGGTATCTATAATTTTTATACTTAATGGCATACCCATTTTTTTTAAGATAATCTACCGCTATCTGCTCTCCTTCTTTACCAAATTCATTGTGTTTTCCCATGGTGTAGTTCGTAAATTGTGTAATTCATCGAAAAAACAGGAATTTCATCGCCTTTTTGTCAATAAATCTCGTTATTTGAAATCTTATTATCGAAAATAGATGGTTTTAAATACTATACCAAATTTCGAAACGTTTAGCATAGAAGCCCCAACTCTACGAACGTAATACAAATGCCAATTTAAGAATATGGAATATTTCATTAATTGTAATACTTCTACTCTTGCTCCGTATACAGCTAATTTAGATCAGCTAAGAGCAGCTCATTTATACCGCCGATTAGGTTTTAGTGCCTCTGTGGCAACTATTAACCAAGCAACGGGTCAATCTGCCGGTGCATTGGTAGATAGTTTAGTAGATGAAGCTTTGAATATGACTCAAATAGCGACACCTACTTGGGCAAATTGGAACAACGACAACTACCCTGCAGATAGTGATGCAAGTAATCAACTAAAGAGAGATCAAAAATCTGAATTTCAATTGGCTTATGCCAATGGTCTTTTGAACAACAATTTAAGAGATCGGTTAAGCTTTTTCTGGAGCAATCATTTTGTTACTGAATTAGATGTTTACAACTGTAATTCTTTTTTATATCAATATATAGACTGTCTTCAACGCAACTCTTTAGGTAATTTTAAAACTTTTACTAGCGAAATTGGGTTAACCAATGCCATGTTATACTACTTAGACGGCGTGTATAATAATGGTAACAACCCAAATGAAAATTATGCTCGTGAATTATATGAGCTATTTACTTTGGGTGAAGGCAACGGGTATACTGAAGAAGATATTATTGAAACAGCAAAAGCCTTAAGTGGTTATGTAGAACGCGGCGAAGTTGGTTGCTCAGCTGTAGCCTTTGATGCTACTAAGCATGATGAAAATTCCAAAACCATATTAGGACAAACTGGTAATTGGGGATATGATGATGTTATCAACATCCTCTTTGAACAAAGAGCTCCCGAAATAGCTGAATTCATCTGCCGTAAATTATATGAATTTTTTGTACACCCAGATTCTAAAGATGATGCCAACAACGCACAAATGATTATTGACGGCATGGCTGCCACATTTGTAACCAATGACTTTGAATTGGCACCGGTGTTAAGACTATTATTTAAAAGTCAGCACTTTTTCGACGATGAAGCTATTGGAGTAATTATAAAGAGTCCGGTAGATTTTTATTTTAACGCCCTAAACGAATCGGGCTTTAGTTATACAGACACGAATGTTGCCGAAATGGTCAATTACAGTGCCTTATTAAGTCAAAAAATATTTGAACCTTTTGATGTTGCCGGTTGGCAAAGAGACAGGTCTTGGATCAACACCAATTTTATGATTGGGCGTTGGCTTACCATTGAAAGCATATTAGAAGAATTCTATATGGCCGACAATGAGCAATTTAGAACATTTGGACTCGAAATATCAGGAAATACAGGTTTAACAAGCTCAAACCCCGACGAGGTTGCTAGACTAATTATAGATTTCGTTTTAACTAAGGGACTTCTAAACGAAGAAGAATATGCCAAAGCATTTGCCATATTCAGAAGTGATGTAGAAGATGTTTACTACAATGGTGGTAATCAAGAATCATGGACGCTGGCTACTTGGCAACAAGGTCCGTTTCAAGTATACCTCCTTTTTCAGTATTTAGCTAGACAACCTGAGTTTCAATTAAAATAACACCTACTCTTATGTGCAACACACACCACTCCCCATTTAAAGGTCTTCAACACGAAGGTCATGATGAAGAACATAAAACATGGAGCAGACGCTCTTTTTTACAAGCAATGGGCATTGCGGGCTCAGGCTCAATGATGCTAGGTGCAAATATGTTATCGGCATCTGCCCCATCGCCATTATCGGCGGGCATATCAGCTGCAGAAACAGATAATATCTTAATACTTATTCGCCTGTCTGGTGGTAATGATGGATTAAGCACGGTCATACCTATAGAACAATACGATAGTTATGCCAATGCAAGACCTAATATCTATATACCAGAAAGTAAGGTTTTAAAATTGACCGATGAATTTGGTGTACCATCGTACATGAGTTCTTTGGCTCCAATGTGGGAAGAAGGTCAGTTTAAAGCAGTGCATGGTGTAGGTTATGAAGGACAAAGTTTATCTCACTTTACAGGTTCAGATATTTTTGCGAATACAGACATAGAAACTACAGGGTTCAGTGGTTTAAATACCGGATGGATGGGTAGGCATTTTGAAAACATGTACCCAGATTATTTAGTTAATCCCCCAGCGGCACCAGCTGCCATACAAATTGGACAGTTTGGTAGTTTGGTATTTCAAGGAGATGAAACCAATTATGCATTTGTAACTTCTAATGTTGATCAACTAGAGGAAATTGCAGAATCTGGCGTTGTCTATGGTTTAGATGATACCTTATTCAATGACTGTATGTACGGTGATCAGTTGAAATTTTTGAGAGGAGTAGCCAATACAACTTATGAATATTCTGGTATTATACATGATGCTTACACACGTGGGCAAAATCAAGTAGAATATCAAGACAATAGTTTTGCACGCCAATTGGCACTTATAGCAAGATTAATAAAAGGTAACCTTGGCACAAAGGTGTATATGATTTCAATGGGCGGTTTTGACACCCATGGTAATCAACCACAGGCACATGCCAATTTAATGACTAATTTATCTGTTGCGGTAAACAACTTCTATGAAGACATAGCTTTTACCCAGCAAGACGATAAAGTATTAAGCATGACCTTCTCTGAATTTGGACGACGAATTTTTGAAAATGGTTCTAATGGTACCGATCACGGTAAAGCAACACCGACCTTATTTTTTGGATCAGGTTTAAATGGTAGTGCATTTGTTGGCGACCACCCAACTCTAGACGATCCAGATGGACGAGGAAACCTGGAATATACGATGGATTTTAGAGATCTTTACGCCACAGTTCTTGCAGAATGGCTTTGTGTAGACGTACCATTGGTAGAAGCACATTTATTGAACTACAAACCATATGTACCAGTAGACTTAGGCTTTAGCTGTAGCGGAGAAGTTTTTCCTGATATTGCGTATAGCGATGGTGAAGTTACACCACCTGTTTACCCTGATGAACAAGCAGAGACTCCGTTTAACCCAGACTTAATAAATGCCGTTGTACACAAACCTTTTTATCCAACGGATAGTACACCACATATCTATTTAGAAATGCCATTTTCGGCACATGTAGATATTGAACTTTTTAATATTCTTGGTCAGAAAGTCGGCACCGTTTTTAACGAAATGATGTTCGAAGGTTCTGCCGAAATAAATATACGAGAGCGCATGCCCGAACAGCTATCAACAGGTAAGTACATTTATCGTATAAGTGTACAAAACAAAAAAATGAGTAAATCAGTGATGGTAGCTTAATCTGTTTCCCAAATGTAAAAAGCCCTATTCAAAATACTTGAATAGGGCTTTTTATTTATGTCAATTTCGAGTTGTTCATTTTGGACTCAAATCTTAGTTCTTTTTTAACTCTATGGTTTTTGTCTTTATAAAGCCGCACAACATCATCTTTACTTGTTTGTGCATCTTTTATTCCTGTATTAAATTGTTCTAAGCTTTCATCAAGCTTTAACTTTCTTGAATTACCAACAGCCATAACATCTATGTTTTAGTTAATAAATAGGTATTTTCTTACATTATAACAGATTCTAAATGTTTTTAGTATAAAATATCCATGAACGACATAGTTAGAATCGGTTAAAATTTTCATCTAGTAGCTTACTACTATCTTAAGTAATTAGTAATTCTCCCTTCAAATTCAGTATTTTTGTAGCTTAATTTATTTTGATGTCCGATATTAAAACACCCTCTAGATATACGATTACTGCAGCGTTGCCATACACAAATGGTCCAATACATATTGGTCATTTGGCCGGCGTTTATGTACCCGCAGATATATACGCCCGTTACCTAAGGTTAACTGGTAAAGATGTTGCCTTTGTTTGTGGTAGCGATGAACATGGCGTTGCCATTTCTATGAAAGCTAAAAAAGAGGGCGTTACACCAAAAGATATTATCGATAAATACCATGCAATTATTAAGCAGTCTTTTGTAGATTTTGGAATAACGTTCGACAATTATTCAAGAACATCTGCAAAGGTTCATCACGATACGGCTTCAGAATTCTTTATAAATCTTTATGACAAAGGAGATTTTATAGAAGAAACTACCGCGCAGTTATATGATGAGGAAGCTCAGCAATTTTTGGCAGACCGTTTTGTAATCGGCACATGCCCTAAATGTGGTAATGAAGAGGCATATGGAGATCAATGTGAAAATTGTGGGTCTAGTTTAAATGCTACTGATTTAATAAATCCGAAATCAACTATAACCGGAACTATACCTACAACTAAAGAAACAAAACACTGGTTTTTACCATTAGACAGGTATGAAGAGTTTTTAAGGGAATGGATCTTAAAAGGCCATAAAGATGATTGGAAACCTAATGTATACGGACAATGTAAATCATGGATCGATGGCGGATTAGAGCCAAGAGCCGTAACTAGAGATTTAGATTGGGGCATACCCGTTCCCGTACCAGGTGGTGAAGGCAAAGTATTATATGTTTGGTTTGATGCACCTATCGGATATATTTCATCTACCAAAGAATGGGCAGCCCGTGAAGGAAAAGATTGGGAACCCTATTGGAAAGATGAAAACACAAAATTAGTTCACTTCATCGGGAAGGATAATATCGTTTTTCACTGCATCATTTTCCCTTCTATGTTAAAGGCGGAAGGCAGTTATATTCTACCAGAAAATGTACCGGCAAACGAGTTCTTGAATTTAGAAGGAAACAAACTGTCTACTTCTAAAAACTGGGCAGTTTGGCTACATGAGTATTTGGTAGATTTTCCTGATATGCAAGATTCTTTGCGTTACACATTAACAGCAAACGCACCAGAAACTAAGGATAACGATTTCACTTGGAAAGATTTTCAAGCACGTAACAATAATGAGTTAGTAGCAATTTTAGGTAACTTCATTAACAGAGTAGTTGTTTTGACCAATAAGTATTACGATGGCAAAGTACCTGCTGCAGGTAATTTAACCGATGTAGATACCGAGACACTAGAGCAACTAGGTAAATTTCCAGATATTATTTCAAGCTCTATTGAACGCTACCGTTTTAGAGAAGCTGGTCAAGAATTAATGAATCTTGCTCGATTAGGTAATAAATACCTAGCCGATGCAGAACCTTGGAAGGTGATTAAAGTTGATGAAGAACGTGTAAAAACTATTATGAACGTTGCCTTACAAATTGCGGCTGGTTTAGCTGTTTTAAGCGAACCATTTTTGCCATTTACATCTAATAAGCTTAAGAATATTCTAAATATTAAGTTGAATTCAAAACAAGATTCGGAGACTGAGCGTAGCCGAAGTCTAAATTGGAATGATGTTTCAACAATAGAAGCATTATTACAACCTGAACATCAAATAAACGAAGCCGAGCTATTATTTAGAAAAATCGAGGATAGCGAAATCCAAACACAATTAGATAAGTTAGAGGCGACCAAAAAAGCGAACCAAAACGAAAACAAAAAACTAATGCCACAAAAAGATACCATTACATTCGATGATTTTTCTAAACTAGATATGCGTGTAGGTACCATTATCAAAGCTGAAAAAATGGCAAAAGCTAAGAAGCTTTTAGTTTTAAAAGTAGATACCGGGTTAGATGTTAGAACTATAGTGTCTGGTATTGCAGAAAGTTTTTCTCCTGAAGAAATAATTGGTAAAAAAGTTACTGTTTTAATTAACCTTGCGCCAAGAGCATTACGCGGTGTAGACAGTGAAGGTATGATTTTAATGACCGAAAATACCGATGGAAAATTGGTGTTTGTAAACCCAGATGAGGATAGTGTTGGTAATGGCGAAGGGATTAAATAAAGAACAATTTTAATTAATTAAAGAAGCCTTGGTGAATATTCACCAAGGCTTCTTATTTTAAATAGACCCCTGTTATAGCCGTAATCATGGTATTCGATTTTACAAGGGCATCGGTATACCATGAAAAAAGAAAAGAAAGAATATTAAAATCAACACAAATACCTTCTACAGCTTGATTTCAATACCTAATATTGGGTATTTTTAAAAGTTCTAAACGATTTTACATGCAATTACTGCCATATATACTTAAATATACCCAGCTACCTGAGAAGGGGATTCAAAATACTATTGAGCTTTTAAATCAAGATTGTACCATTCCTTTTATATCTAGATATCGTAAAGAAAAGACTGGTAATTTAGATGAAGTACAAGTTGGTGCTATCGTTCAATTTAAAGAACAGTTCGAAGCATTAGAAAAGCGAAAAAAAGCAATTATTAAAGCCGTTGAAGACCAAGGGGAGTTAACTGCTGAACTGAAACAAAAGTTCGTAAATTCTGAAGATCTTACTCAGTTAGAAGATTTATACCTTCCATTCAAAAAAAGTAAAAAAACAAAAGCAGAAGTTGCGCGCAAAAACGGATTAGAGCCTTTAGCAAAAATCATTATGGCACAACGTAATGATGACATTGAATTTACGGCATCTAAATATCTCAGCAAAGAGGTAGAAAATGAAGATGATGCCTTAGAAGGAGCCCGTCATATTATTTCTGAATGGATCAATGAACGTACCGATATAAGAAGTTCTATAAGATCTCAATTAGCAAGATTTGCCATTATTAGCACCAAAGTAATAGGCACTAAAAAAGATGATGAAAAGGCACAGAAATTCCGTGATTATTTTGAGTGGAGCGAGCCATTGAACAAATGTCCGTCTCACCGATTACTTGCCATTTTACGTGCCGAATCAGAGAAATTTATCCGGGTTAAAATTGAGCTAGATGACGAACGTTTACTCGATAGAATTGAAAACAGAATTATAAAAACAAATAATGCCTGCGGAAAGCAAATTGAACTTGCCATTGCAGATGCCTATAAAAGGTTGCTTTTTCCGTCCTTATCCAACGAACTATTAAAGGTAGCCAAAGAAAAAGCAGATGATGAAGCAATTGCTGTTTTCTCTAATAATCTAAGACAATTATTACTAGGGGCACCACTAGGCGAAAAACGTATTCTTGCCATAGATCCAGGTTTTAGAACAGGTTGTAAAGTGGTTTGTTTAGATGCCCAAGGTAACTTGGTACATAATGAAACTATTTATCCGCATGCGCCACAAAATGATGTTGCTGGGGCGATAAAGAAATTGAGTTCGTTGGCAAATGCATATAAAATAGAGGCAATCGCCATTGGTAACGGTACGGCATCTAGAGAAACAGAACAAGTGGTAAAGAAGGTGATTTTTAATAATCCTATTGAAGTATTTGTAGTAAGTGAAGCCGGTGCATCTATTTACTCCGCCTCTAAAATTGCCAGAGATGAATTCCCTAATTACGATATTACTGTTCGTGGAGCCGTTTCTATCGGCAGACGATTGGCTGATCCACTTGCCGAACTGGTAAAAATTGACCCAAAATCTATTGGTGTTGGGCAATACCAACATGATGTTGATCAAGGCAAATTGAAAAATTCTCTAGATACGGTTGTTGAAAGTTGTGTAAATTCTGTTGGCGTAAACATCAACACGGCTAGCGTTCCGTTACTGAGTTATGTTTCTGGTATTGGTCCGAAATTAGCCGAGAATATTGTAGCTCAAAGAAAAGAAAAAGGTGCTTTTAAAAGCCGAAAAGATATTATGGATGTGCCGCGTTTAGGCGGAAAAGCATTTGAGCAAGGTGCAGCTTTTTTAAGAATAAAAGATGCTAAGAATCCGCTTGATGATTCTGCCGTACACCCAGAAAGTTATGGTATAGTCAAGCAGATGGCAAAAGATAAAGGGACAGAAATTTTATCGTTGATTGGGAACAAAACAGTACTTAAAGAAATTGATCTTCAAAAGTATTGCACCAATGAAGTTGGGCTACCTACCTTAGAAGATATTCGCTCAGAGCTAGAAAAACCAGGTTTAGACCGTAGAGAAAAAGCCAAGGTATTTACCTTTGACCAAACCATTAAATCGATTACAGATTTACATAGCGGACAACTATTACCGGGTATTGTAAATAACATTACCAACTTCGGTTGTTTTGTAGATATCGGTATTAAAGAAAGCGGATTAATTCATGTTTCTAACCTATCTAACTCATTCGTGAAAGATGTAAATGAACATGTGCATTTACATCAGCAGATTATTGTAAAGGTTTTAGAAGTTGATGTTCAAAGAAAACGTATTCAATTAAAGCTGCATAAATAATTGAACCGATGCTGAAAATAGCGAATCACCCAATATATAAACATCCGTTACCAGAGGGCCATCGTTTTCCTATGGAAAAATATGAGCTATTACCACAGCAATTAATTTATGAAGGTACCTGCACAGAAGAAAATTTCTTTGAACCAGAAATACCAAATGACAAATATATTAGCAGTTCACGACCCTGAGTATTTCTATGATTTGTTGAACATGATGATTTCGCCTAAAATGGCACGTAAAATAGGTTTTCCACTTTCAGAAGACTTGGTAGAACGCGAACGTATTATTGCAGATGGAACAATAAAAGGATGTGATTTTGCTTTAGAATATGGAATTGCCATGAACATTGCCGGCGGAACTCATCATGCCTATAGCGATCATGGTGAGGCATTTTGCATGCTGAACGACCAAGCAATTGGCGCTAAATACTTATTGAACAAAGGTCTTGCAAAAAAGATTCTCATTGTCGATTTAGATGTGCATCAAGGAAACGGAACGGCAGAAATATTTCAGAATGACGATGCCGTTTTTACATTCTCTATGCACGGTGCAAGTAATTATCCGTTTAAAAAAGAGAAATCGGATTTAGATATTCCCTTACAAAAAGGAACCACTGATGAAACATATCTTTCAATTCTCAAGGAAAATTTACCCAAACTAATTGATACAGTTAAGCCAGATTTCATTTTTTACCTCTGTGGTGTCGACATTCTAGAAAGTGACAAATTGGGCACACTTAGTATGACATTAGAAGGATGTAAAAAACGAGACGAGATCGTTTTAAGTACATGTCACAACCTAAATATACCGATACAATGTAGTATGGGTGGTGGCTACTCACCGGACATTAAAATTATAGTTGAAGCCCATGCTAATACATTTCGATTGGCACAGAAACTGTATTTTTAATTTTTATAAATTAATCCAATAATCGTAATTAATGCAGTTTAAAAACAATTCTCTTTTAATCTTACTATTTTTTTTGAATATCAGTTTCGCTCAGGAAAAGATTGCGAGTATTACCGAAGTATATAAAAACAGAGTTATAATGCCTGACGAGATAGTACCTCTAGTAGATGAGGTTAACAACAGACTTGCGTTAGTATTACTACGAGGTAAAGAAATTAAAGGATATCTATTCAATGATAAACGAGAATTAACTGCTGAGTTAAATACAGAAGAAAAAGACAGAGAATACAAACAAATACTCGGGCAGACCATTCTAGACAACCAAGACTTCGTTGTTTTTTTAACAACCAAAAATCGACGAAAATTTGCATCGTCTCGTTTTTCATTTAATGAGAATATTGTAGAATTTAATGAGATTGATTTGGATTTAAATAATGAAAAAATTCTGCAAACAGCTGATTACAACAACAAATTTCATGTGCTAACTATTGTGCCAAAAACAGCGATTATCAATATCTATCGTTTTAATGACGGAAAAAACTACAGTAAATTCTCTATCGATTTTTCTGACCATTCATTTGTAAACCATAAACAAAAAACAGAAAATTTATATGACATGGTTACTACAAATTCTGGGTTTTATGGCATGCAAAAATCACTTGATGTTGTCAAAATTGAAACGGATAATCCAACAACTTTAGAAATAGCCAGTAACCCTACTAAAATTTATAAAAACAAAAATTACATCACGCTTACTTTCGACAGTAACCATAGTATTACACAAATAGTAGAAATTGACTTAAATACACTAAAGGGTAGTGTAATAGACATTAAAAAAGCAATGGACAATTGGGAGTATAAATATAAAAACAGTAATTCATTTTTAGACAAAGGCACTTTATATCAAATAATAAGTACTAGAAGAGCCTTTCATCTTAAAGCACAAAAAATACATACAGGTGAAATAATTAATGAATATAGTGCGCATGAAAATGAAAAAATAAGATTCAAGAACTCCTCTATTGTTCAGACCGGAGGAACCTTTGACAATCATAGAGAATTTGAAGATACCGGAAAACTACTAAGAAAATTAAACAAAGGACATTCTGGAATTGCCGTACAAAATCAAGGCGATTTAAAACTTATCTCATATGGCGGAGTTTTAGACCAAGGTACTTCACCTTCTTTTATACCTATACCCATGCCAGGTCTTGGAATTCCCATTGCTGGATTAGGTGCCGTAACGGTTTTTATCAACCCTACTTTTTTCGCATATCAATCATATACTTACACAAAAGCCATCAAAGTAGATGCATTATTTAATTCTAAATTCGAACATCAAGAAGGTACTATTACAGAAAATGTGTTTGATAAGATTGAAGCTTTCGAAGATGAAAATAGAATATCTCCAGCAGGAAGAACTGTATTTAAATTAAAAGATTCCTATATTTTAGGAAACTATGATGCTTATAAAAAAACCTACACTTTACGCTCTTTTAATCCGTAAGGTAAATAAAGACAATCGGTTAGCTAATTGATTGAATTAAAAATAATTTCATAAGGTGTTTATTTTAAACCCTCAGAACTTTAAATTTGCAACATGAAAAATCTAATCATCCTCTTAGGCATAACCCTTTGCATTTCTTTAAACGCTCAAGATTCCGTAAAAGATTCTACAGAAACGCGTTGGAATATGTTTACCTATGATGTTAGTAGCATGTTTAGAGGTGTAGGTCATTCTTATGCGAGTCCGTTTCATTGGCAAGGTAAGCAATGGGCACAATTCGGTGCTGTAGTTGGGGGTACAGGTTTGGTTTATTTAGTGGACGACGATACATCTCGGTTCATTAGAAACAATAGAGAAGGCGTACCACAATTTATACGTGATTATGGGGAACTTTACGGGAGTCCTGAAAATAATTACATAGCCACTTCAGGTGTATACGCTGTGGGTTTAATTACCAAAAACGAAAAATTAAGAAGAACCGGAGTATTATTAATTTCATCAGCGACTTCAGCGGGACTTCTACAACAGGTATTAAAATCTGTAGTGGGTAGAGCAAGACCTTTGGCGAATTTAGGTAAAGACACATTCGACCCTTTCAATTCAAGTAGAAACTTCCATTCTTTTCCGTCTGGGCATGCTTTATTGGCATTTACAAATGCTTACGCGATTGGGAAACAATTTAAAAACCCGTGGGTAAAAGCAGGTATTTACACTTTAGGCGCTATCCCGGGTATTTCTCGTGTTTGGGATGGTCAACATTACTTGAGTGATATGGTGTTTGCATTTGCCATAAGTATTGCTACCGTAGAATCTATAGATAAATATCTAGACAGAAGATATGACGAGAAATACAACAACCAAAAGAAAATGGTAAGTTGGAATCTAAATTTCGGACCGAGGCAAATGGGTGTAACCGTTAATTTTTAACGCTGACAACTTTCCATTTTTAAGAATCTAACATATACAACGCAAACTTAATCTTCCAATACGGCATTTTCTCTTCAAAGAATTCAAAATAATCTTTTAAGCCAGTGGCTTCTGTGAGTTCAGATTTTGCTTTTTCTATTTCTGCTATTTCTTTTGAATCAACAAACTGATTTAAATCGAGCTCTTCCCCATCGGCATGCTTTTTCATTAAATGTCCGTATATCGTATTCTCAGACAAGTTTCTTGATGTAGCGATTTCAGAAACCGTTGACCCTTTTCTGAACAATTCAAAAGTTTGGTCGTGAGTTGCTTTTTTAGATTTCTTAGCAGGGGCATTTTTGGTTATTTCAGCAATAAATACATCTGCATACTTTTCTAATTTCGCCTGCCCTACTCCAGAAACTTGCATAAACTCCTCTCTATTTTTCGGGAGTTTAGCTTCCATATCTTTTAAACTCGCATCTCCAAAAACAACATAGGCAGGTACATTTTGTTCCGTTGCAATTTGCTGTCTCAACAAGCGAAGCTTTTCGAATAAATTGGTTTTCGTATTTCGTGATTTTGCGACAGCCTTTGTTTTTTCAGTCTCCTTTTGTAAAACTGCCAACTGTACCTTTTTCCCAGAAAATAAAACCTCTTTTGCTTGATCAGTCAACCCTAGTCTTGCACCTTCCCTAAAATTAATATCCAATACACCCTGGTTAAGCAATTGAATAACATATTGCTGCAAGTCTAACCATGAAACATCTTTTACCGCACCATAAGTTTTTATGTTCTGATAGCCTTTTTCCAAAACATGTGCATTCTGAGCACCTCTTAAAACATCGATAACCATACCCATAGGTTCTCGCTCTTTTAACCGAGCAACACCAGAGCATACTTTTTGCGCCAACAATGTTGCGTCAAAATAAGCAGGTGGAGAATTACAGATATCACAATTACCACAACCTTCTGTTACTTGTTCTCCGAAGTAATTTAACAAAGCAATTCTACGACAACTCAATGCCTCGGCGAATTGTTGCATGCGCTCTAATTTTGCATATTCAACATCGGCATTTTCACTTTGTGTAATAAACCTACGCAACTGAGCCACATCGGCAAAACTGTAAAATAATAATGCGTGAGCTGGGAGTCCGTCACGACCACCACGACCAATTTCTTGGTAATACCCTTCTATGTTCTTTGGAAGATTATAATGAATGACCCAACGAACATTACTTTTATCGATACCCATACCAAAAGCAATGGTTGCAGCAATAATAGGCACCTTATCGGTAATGAATTCTTCTTGAACAGTAGAACGTTCATCTGAAGACATACCTGCGTGATACGCTTTGGCTTTAAACCCTGCATTACGTAATTTCTCGGCAATAGACTCCGTACTCTTACGACTAAGGCAGTAAATAATGCCGCTTTCGTTCGGTCTATCGTCTAAGAAATCAAGAATATGTTTAATTCGATCTTGAGCAGGTTTTACATCCAAATATAAATTAGGCCTATTAAAAGATGCTAAATGACGTTCGGCATTCGGAATTTGTAATTGATCTGCAATATCGTCTTGGGTAGTCTTATCGGCAGTAGCCGTAAGTGCCATTACCGGTATATTAGGAAACCTTCTTTTTAGTCCGCCAAGCTGCGTATACGCAGGTCTAAAATCATGTCCCCAAGAAGAAATACAATGAGCCTCATCTACCGCAAAAAGACTAATCTTTAAGTTACCGAGAATGTTATTAAAAAAGCCTAAACTTTCTGGTGCTACATAGAATAGTTTCAACTCTCCTCTTTCTAATTTTCCAAGAATTTCTTGCTGAGTTTCTTGAGTCTGAGAGCTGTTATAATATTCAGCTGCAATTCCGTTAGCCTTTAGAACATCTACTTGATCCTTCATTAAAGCTATTAACGGAGAAATCACAATCGCAGTTCCTTCAAGAGCCAATGCCGTCAGCTGATAACAAAGGGACTTACCACCACCAGTTGGCATAATAGCCAACACATCTTTTTTACTAAGTGCATCTTCAATTATTGATAATTGATTCGGCTTAAATGAATCGTAACCAAAATGCTTTTTTAATAATGGTATTAAGTCTTTTTCTGTTGTAATCATGTTTTGCAAAAATAGTGTTTGAAAATGTCTTTAGCATATGTTTTCGTAGTATTAGATCTTTGCGAGGCACAAAGCAATCTGCCAAATTTGTGTACCAAACTAACAGATCACTTCGTCGTTCCTCCTCGTGAAGACGTACATAATAAAAAACTAAACCTTTAAGTTCAAATGATTCAACTCAAACGTCTTTGCGAGGCACGAAGCAATCTGCCACATTTGTGTTCCGAACATACAGATCACTTCGTCGTACCTCCTCGCGAAGACGTTCATTATAAAAAACTTAACTTTTAAGTCCAGATGATTCAACCCAAACGTCTTTGCGAGGCACGAAGCAATCTGCCAATTTCGTGTTCCAAACTTACAGATCACTTCGTCGTTCCTCCTCGTGAAGACGATCAATCTACTTCCCCAGCATCAACAACTCATTACACCTAATTTCTGTAATGTATCTTTTCTCACCTTCTTTTGTTTCATATGAGCGGTGTGTCAATTTACCTTCAACGGCAACTTGTTTTCCTTTGGTTAAATAGTTCTCTACAATCTCAGCTGTTTTTCCCCAGGCAACAATATTATGCCATTGGGTATCATCAACTTTTTCACCTTTCGCGTTTTTATAACTATCTGTTGTTGCGATAGAAAACTTTGCCAATTTGGTGCCTCCTTCTAAGTTTACGATTTCTGGGTCTTGCCCTAAATTTCCAATCAACTGTACTTTGTTTTTTAATGCGTTCATCTTTCTAATTTTTATGGTTTAACAGTTCATACTATCAAGCCATTGTGACTCGACACTGCAAACCTAGAACAGCATTGAAATATTAATCGGTTCGTAAACACTTACTATCGTTTGTTATCGTTTACAGTCGTTTATAAACTTTTTTAATTCTAATAATCAGTTATTTAAATAAATAAAAAATTGAAATAAAAAAGGATTAATTCTTTAAATAGTAGAAAAATTCAAAATGAAACGAAAAATATTTATCATGGAAAGCAGCATTAATCAAATTTTACGGTAGGTCCACCAATTCATATCTCTGGTTAATTCGTATCCTAATTTCTGATAAAGAGGTATTGCCAAATTTCCTTTATTGGTATGTAGAATAGGTGTTTTATTTACTTTTAAAATCTCTTTTGTAGTGTGCACGATGAGTTGTTTTGCAAATCCCCTTTTGGTATAATCGGGGTGAGTTACAACGGCACTTACTTCTATAAATAGGTTCGTTTGCATTCGCTGACCGGTTATTGAAACCAATTTTCCGTCTTTAAAAATTCCATAATAATTACCCATTTCAAAAGTTCTTCTACGATAATAACCAGGCATAACCAACCAGATTAAGTCATACACTTCATCAATATATTCATCGGTCAGTAAGACAATATCCTCTGTTATTGAAACTTCTGGCAGTTGCTTTAAAATCATTTGGCAACCTTCAATTTTTCGTTCTAAAAAAATTTTAGCATCATCTATAATTGGGGTTTGATTCTCTGATACGAAGAAGAAACTATCCGTCGTTTTTATATATTGACTAGAAGCCTTTTTGGTTTTTGATTCATCAAAAAAAGACCCAAAAGTGCATACCTCTTGATCATAAAATCGCACTCCGTCATATTCAACAAGAAACTTTTTATGAGTTTCATTTAAGGAATACCAAACCGGATTTTTAAGCTGCTCTTCTAAGTTTACCATTTAAATGCGAATCAAATCTTGCGCAAATTATTAATTCCCAAACCAATCGCGAAACTTATGAATTAGAAATTTAAAAAATGAATTAAAAGTATGTTATCAAGAAGATGCTATTAAAATCATGGTCTATTCTCAATAAAAAATTCTAAATTCAGGGAGCAGAGATAATAAGAGAATTTTCAGATTCATGTCTCCCCACTTAACAAATTTATAATTTATATATGGATATTATTGATTTTAGGTATTTAACAAGTATTGTCTTCACGTCTATTTTTGGGGTTTTTGGCATTTACCACCTTTTGTCATTTCTAGTTTTAAGGCATAAAATTACACTGTATTATTTTATTCTAATATTCGGATTGACTTTACACTGGAGCTTATCTCTCATTTTGGATGGTTCCTTCAGTGACCAAGTCATATTTATTGCCAATAAAGCCTCGCTTTCAACAGCAATGATATCAACTTTTGGGCTATTAATGTTCACAAAAAGCTACCTAAACATAACTCAAAGCAACCATCGAACATTAGCGATTATCTATAAAGTATTTGCCCTAATTATAGTTTGCTTACCTATTTTACATATTTTAAACAATGTAATCACTAAAATAGAATGGCTAAACAGTTCTATAATAATGTTAGCTGCCATTATAGCATTATCAACAGCACTTCTCAGCCTATTTTCAGGTATACGATTATATAAAGCTGAAAAATTTAATAAGTATTATTTATATTCCTATACACCCTACCTTCTTGCTTCAATTCTTTATGTAGGAGCATGGTTTACTCAAAAATATTACAATGTCGACGGAGACCTTGTAATACTACTAACTTCAATTCTTGTGACTTTTCAATTAATTTTATTCTCAATTTTGGTTGGTTACAAGTATAAATCTATTGAAGATAATACTATAAAAATACAGGTTGATGCCAATAACAAACTGATTACAGAAGTTGAAAAACAGACTAAACATTTACAAGTCGCTAAACAAGAATTAGAATATAAAAATGAGGAACTTGAAAAAGTAAATAAACTTAAAAATAAATTATTCTCGCTTCTAACCCATGATGTTAGAGGCCCTCTTAATAATGTGGGCACCATTGTAGAAATGATTGAAAGTCAGCTAGAAGAAAGTGAACTAAAAGAGATTACAAAAAAATTAAAAAACGAAGTAACCGATAGAATTTCTATGGTTAACGTTTTGCTTGATTGGTCGTATAATCAACTAGAAGGTGTCAATTTAGACAAAAAAATATGCGACTTAGAAATACTTTTCACTTCCATAAAAAAGGAGTTTAAAAGAATGGCGAATGATAAGGGTATAGACATAGAATTGGCAATTTCTTGTCGAGAACTCTTTATTGATGAAAACATGTTAAAGGTCATTCTTCGTAATTTAACCTCTAATGCTATCAAGTTTAGCGAGAAAGGTCAAAAAATAATATTGTCCTCTAAATGCTCATCTGATATCGTTGAAATAGGAGTAAAAGATTTTGGATTAGGTATGAATACCGACTGGCAAAATACAACCGAAAGCAAAGGCGCACCAGCAGTAAGGCAAGGTACAGTTGGTGAGAAAGGAACCGGATTTGGTTTAATGATTACTAAAGATTTCGTAGAAATGAACGGTGGTACAATCAGCTGTATAAGCGAGATAAATAAAGGCACAGAGTTCATTTTAAGCTTCAAAACCGTAACAAATGAGCAAGTAGCACCTCAAATATAATTAACAGACATATTATTTAATTCTCCTTCTAAACCTCTCCTTCTAATGACATTAATCGTTCAAACTCGGCTACAAATAAACCTACTTCATAACCATCCATTAAAGCATGATGCACATGTATTGATACTGGCATAGATCTATGCTCACCTTCACCAGTCATTTTACCGAATGAGATTTTTGGGCAACTATCTGCAAATGCAAAATGCCGGGCATGAGAAACCGAAGTAAAATCTAGCCATGGCATACTTGAACAATGTAATACGTTGATACCGCATTCGGGCAATTCTAATCCCGTAGAAATCTTAACCTTTTCAATTTCTTTATTGGCAGCATCTCTAAATTCAGTAAACGAATCTTTATACTCGACATAAGAAAAACCGAACGTACCGTTATCTCTACCAATGGTTGGCGATGCATGTACACAGTCATACTCGAACACCTTACCATCTTCAATGCGATATTTAAACGGAGTTATGGCATTAGCAGCCTTTAAAATATGTAGATTCAATTATCCTCTGGCGAAATTGTCACAAAAGTAAGGTACTACAGGATTATGTCATTGTGGTGTTTCAGAAAACAAACCATTTTGCGATGGATCGCACAGAAAAATAGAATGGAAAGGTTAATCAATAGTTTATAATTCTAGCTCAACTATTTTTGGAATATTTGCAGAATAATACAAACACTTTAGCATAGAGGAACATGAAAAAATATAAGAATATAATCGCTGTACTTTTAATTGTTAGCCCTTTATTATGTAGCGCTCAAATTTCGGTCAATCAAGAACGATTAGAAAAACGCATTATGGATCTTGCCCAGTTTGGCATAGAAGAAAATGGCGAAACCGAACGTGTTGCTTTTAGTGATGCCGATATTGCAGCCCAGCAATGGGTTCTTGAGCAATTAAAAGCCATGGATATTGAAACCCATGTCGATTTTGCCGGTAATGTAATTGGAATACGAAAAGGGACAAAGCCAAACATGAAACCGATTTCGTTTGGTTCACATATTGACCGCGTTCCTCATGGCGGTAATTATGATGGTTGTGTTGGCAGCATGGCTTCCTTAGAAGTTCTTAAGGTGCTAAATGAAAACAACGTTAAAACGAAACATCCATTAGAAATTATCATTTTTTCTAATGAAGAAGGTGGTGTTGTAGGTAGTAGGGCAATCGCAGGGCATTTAAACGAAAGTGCTTTTACTGTTAAAAATTCTACAGGTTATACCATTGGCGAAGGTATGATGAGATTAGGCGGAGATACCACCAGACTTGCAGAAGTTGCTCGTAAAAAAGGAGATGTCGCTGCATTTTTAGAACTACACATTGAACAAGGAGGCACTCTTGAAAAAGAAAATTTAGAGATTGGTATTGTAAAAGGTATTGTAGGATTAAAATGGTGGGATGTTGAGTTTAACGGATTTGCCAACCATGCCGGCACAACACCAATGAATGCTAGAAAAGATGCGCTTTTAGCAGCCTCAAAATTTATCATTGCCGTTAATGAAGTTGCTACAAGTTTCGATGGCGCCCAAGTTGCAACTGTTGGTAGAATAAAGTCAGAACCAGGTGCACCCAATGTAATTCCTGGTCATGTAATTACCAGTCTTGAAATTAGAGATTTGTCTTCTGAGGTTATTGAAAAGGTATATGCTGCTATCGAAAAAAGAGCTAAAGAAATTAGTGCTGAATCGGGAGTTGAAATATCCTTTAAAAAACTAGATACCACAGCAGACCCAGCCATCATGGATTCAACCATACAATCTGAAATTGAAAAAAGTATTCAGTTACTTAAATTGAGTTACAAATCAATGCCAAGTGGCGCTGGTCATGATGCCCAAGACATGGCACTTATTGCACCAACGGGTATGATATTCGTGCCGAGTAAAAATGGCATTAGTCATTCTCCTAAAGAATTTACCTCTGCAGTTGACATGGCAAATGGTGCCAATGTACTTTTGCAAACCATATTGGCATTAGACAAAAAGCTTAAATAATAGTTTTAAAAAATCATTCATCGATCGATGAATCATATATTAAGCTAACCAAAACTCAATAACTAAATCGCACTTAAAAATAAAGCGGTGAAGAATATTGAGCTTTTCCAATTAAAGAAAGTCTACCTCGTTTCCTTCAGAAATCCGACAAATTTTAACACCTATTTTACGCCCTTAAATTAGTACCTTAGTTCAACAAACTATCTTGAACATGAAAAAAGGACTACTCTTTGGTGCATACTTGTTATGCGTCACTTTCGGATTTTCTCAATCCACAGAAAACATCGTTAATGCCATCGAAAAAGAAGGCGTTGAAAATTCTCAATTAGAGCAATTAGCTTACGAATTAATGGACCTCAACGGACCACGTTTAGTAGGTACGCCAGAGATGAAAACAGCACATGACTGGGCAATAAACACCTATAAAAAATGGGGTATTTCTGCCGAAAACCAACAATGGGGAACTTGGAAGGGTTGGCAAAGAGGTATTACTCATGTAGACATGGTATCGCCACGAGTAGCATCACTTCACGCTACACAATTGGCGTGGAACCCAGGCACAAGCGCTAAAGGTGTTACCGCATCTTTAATTACACTCCCTAGTTTCAAAGACTCATTATCATTTGTAAAATGGCTTCCTAATGTGAAAGGAAAAATAGTAATGATTAGCATGTTACAACCCACAGGTAGACCAGACGAAAACTGGGAAGAATATGCGACAAAAGCATCCTTCGAGAAAATGAAAAAAGAGCGCGATTCCATAGAAAAGATATGGAGACAGAATATTAACAATACAGGCTACACGAGTAGAAATATCAATTCTGCATTTGAAAGAGCAGGTGCCGTTGGTATTGCCCAATCGAGATGGTCTGAAGGTTTTGGAGCTAACAAAATATTCAGCGCAGGTACCGATAAAATTCCCGCAGTAGATATTTCTTTAGAAGACTACGGTATGCTATACAGAATGGTAGAACATGGTGCCGATACTAAAATTAAAATAGTCGCCGAATCTAAAGATTTAGGTGTAGTACCAGCTTTTAATACTATTGCAACTATACCAGGCACCGAATTCCCAGACGAGTACGTAATTCTTTCTGCTCATTTCGATTCTTGGGATGGTGGCACAGGTGCAACAGACAACGGCACAGGTACTATTACCATGTTAGAAGCTGCTCGAATTCTTAAAAAAGTGTATCCGAATCCGAAAAGAACGATTTTAATTGGTCATTGGGGTAGTGAAGAACAAGGCTTAAATGGTTCGAGCTCTTTTGTAGAAGATCACCCAGAAATTGTAGCCGGTGTACAAGCGGTTTTTAATCAAGATAACGGTACCGGTCGTGTTGTAAACTTATCGGGACAAGGGTTTCTTCATGCATATGATTATTTAGGGCGTTGGTTAGAAGCTGTACCTGAAACGTATAAAAATGAGATCGAAACTACCTTCCCAGGTTCACCTGGTCGTGGTGGATCTGATTATGCATCGTTCGTAGCTGCAGGTGCTCCGGCATTTTCGTTAAGCTCTCTTAGTTGGGATTATTGGAATTATACATGGCACACAAATTTAGATACGTATGACAAGATTGTATTCCATGATGTGCGTAACAATGCAATTCTAACGGCTATACTTACCTATATGGCTTGTGAAGATCCAGAAAGAACATCACGTGAAAAAGCTGTTTTGGGAATTAATCCTAGATCTGGCGAAAAAGGAGAATGGCCAACACCAAGATCTCCACAACGTAAAGGTGGACAAGACGAATAGTTGACCTAACCACTAATTTATTTTTAAGCTTAAGGCTATACAATGCTTGTAGTACTTTTTTAATAAAGTGCACAACACCGTATAGCCTTGTTTGTTTAATTTCAAACCCATCAAATTCAATACATAGGCTATTTTTTTACATGCGCTTTTATTATCTTCCCTATTCAACAACAAATACAGACCGCACCATGAAAACCATCAGACTCTTGTTAGTGCTCCTCATTATGGCACCTTTAGCCCTACAATCTCAACGTAGAAAAAACAAAATTTCAGAACCAACCATTAAATTAGAAGATTCTCTTTTCACCGGATTAAAATGGAGGAATATTGGTCCGTTTAGAGGCGGAAGAAGCGTAGCATCAACCGGTGTATTGGGTCAACCAATGGTTTACTACATGGGTACTGTTGGTGGCGGAATCTGGAAAACTACGGATGACGGAATCACTTGGAAAAATATTTCTGACGGATTTTTAAAAACAGCTACTGTTGGAGCAATCTCCGTATCTGAAAGCAACCCAAATATTGTAATTGCCGGTATGGGCGAACATGCTGCCCGTGGTGTTATGACCTCTATGGGTGACGGAGTCTACAAATCTACAGATGCGGGTAAGACATGGAAACATATGGGGCTTGATGAAACAAGACATATTTCTGACATTATTATAGACCCTACCAATCCCAATATCATATTTGTATCTGCACAAGGTGCACAATACGGACCTTCATCTCAACGAGGTATTTACAAATCTACCGATGGTGGCGAAACTTGGAAAAATGTTCTGTTTGTAGATACTATAACTGGAGCTTCTGCTTTATCGATGGATATGACCAACCCTACCATTTTATACGCTGCAATGTGGCAACACAGACGTTTCCCTTGGACCATGGAATCTGGAGGAAAAAACTCGGGCATCTACAAATCGACAGATAGTGGTGAAACTTGGGAACAATTAAAAGAAGGGCTACCTAAAGAAATGGGTAAAGCAGGTATTTCTGTTTCTCGTGCCAACCCAGAACGTGTATTTGCTGTTATCGAAGCAGAGGGAGAAAAAGGTGGCGTATACCGTTCTGACGATGCAGGTAAAAAATGGACGCTTATTAATAAAGACCGTATCAATATTACACGCTCATGGTATTACATGGAGATTTTTGCAGACACCCAAAATGAAGATATTGTGTATGTTTTAAATGCGCCTGTAACGAAATCAATAGATGGTGGTAAATCATTCTCACCGCTTTCTACTCCGCATGGCGACAATCACGATTTATGGATAGATCCATTGAACAATCAACGCGTGATAAATTCAAATGATGGTGGATCAAATGTTTCTAATAACGGCGGAAAAAGCTGGAGCACGCAAGAAAATCAAAATACAGCTCAATTTTATAGGGTAATTACCGATAATCTAGTGCCTTATAATGTGTATGGTGGTCAGCAAGATAACTCTACCGTTGCGATTGCATCTAGAACAAATGATGATGGTATTGACTGGAAAGATTGGTATGCTGTTGCTGGTGGCGAAAGTGCCTTTTTAGCATTCGATCCAGATAACCCAAAGTTGATTTATGGTGGAACTTACCAAGGTAATATTGATAAATGGGATGCGAATACGAAAGAATCTAAGTCTATAAAAGAATACCCAGAATTAGGTTTGAGCATCTCTCCAGAAAATGCAAAATACCGTTACAACTGGAATGCACCGATAATCACCTCTCCACACGACAGAAAAACAATTTACCATGGTGGTAATGTTGTATTCAAATCTACCGATGAAGGTCAAAGCTGGTCAGTTATTAGTCCCGATTTAACTCGAAACGAAAAAGACAAACATGGTCTCGGTGGTGGTCCATTTACCAATGAAGCTGCTGGTGGTGAAATATATAACACCCTAACTTACTTGACAGAATCTCCACATGAAGAGGGTGTTATTTGGTCTGGTAGTGATGATGGACTAGTTCATGTAACCAAAGACGGTGGCGCAAACTGGGTGAATGTTACACCCACTGGTGCCAAGGATGGTATCATTAACAGTATTGAAGTCTCACCTCATGACCCGGCAACAGCTTACATTGTATTGATGCGTTATAAGTCGATGGATTTTACCAACTACATCTACAAAACAACAGATTACGGAATCACTTGGACAAAAATCACCAATGGCATAACAGGCGAAAATACATTCACGAGAGTGGTTCGTGCAGACAAAAAAGTAAAAGAACTACTTTACGCAGGTACAGAAACTGGCTTATATATTTCCTTAGATGATGGTATGCACTGGCAACCATTTCAATTAAATTTACCCTTAACTCCTATTAATGATTTAGTTATTCAAGATAATGATTTGGTTGCTGCAACTGCCGGTCGTGCATTTTGGATTTTAGATGACTTAGCAGCTATACAGAATAGCACTACCCCAAAACAAGAGCTAAACATTTTTAAACCAAAAGACACGTATTTGTTTATTGGAGGTTCTAGTGAAAAACCAGTTCCTGGTTTGGGCAGCAATCCAAAAAGCGGAGTAACTTTCGATTATTATTTAAGCGAAGCACAAGACAGTACAGAATTAAAATTGGAAGTACTGAAAGATGGTGAGGTAATTAGAACCATAACCAACCAAAAAGATAAGAAATTTAAATCTTGGCCAGGCGGTCCGGCAAAGCCAGCTATTCTAGCTTCAAAAAAAGGATATAACCGTTTTACTTGGGATTTTAAAAGAGATCCTTTACCTGCTGTGGACAAGATTTTTGTACTAGGAGGGTTAAACGGTTCTACTGTTGGTCCTGGTGATTATAAGTTGAAATTAACCTTAGGCGAGAAAACAGCAGAAATAACGGCAACAATTTTACCACACCCAAAAGTAAAAGCCGGCATGGCAGATTATGCAGAACAACAAACAATGATGAAAACCATTGAAGCGACTGTAATAGAAATACATACTGCTGTAAACGATATGCAATCGGCAAAATCGCAATTAAAACAATATGGCAAATTACTTGTAGATAATGAAAAAGCAGAAGCGTTATTAACGCAAGGCGACTCCCTAACAAAACGCATTACAAATTGGCAAGAAAATCTAATTCAGCCTAACCAGAAAACCTTTCAAGATGTGATTAATTTTGAAAATAAACTGAATTCACAATTATTGAATCTAAGAGGTTATATTGATGCTGCAGAACCAAAGGTTACCGCTGGCGCAAAAGAGCGATTAAAAGATCTATTAACAATTTGGAATACGTTTAAAATAGAGCATGATGCCATCATAAATACAGAAATGAAGTCCTATAATACTTTGTTTCAAAGCTTAGAAATTCCGGCAATCATATTATCTGTAAAACAAAACTAAAACAGGTTGTGCAAAAATTAATACTAGATCAAAACTTTAAAGGAGAAAATTACACTGCTAATAGATTGGCTAGAGCGGAATACGAAAATTGCATTTTTGAAAGTTGCGATTTCTCTAAAGGATATTTAGACAATCAGATTTTTTTGGAGTGCGAGTTTATAGATTGTAATTTGAGTAATACCAATATTGTAAACTCTACTTTCAAAGAAGTAAAATTTTCTCATTGTAAACTCATAGGTTTAGCCTTTAATACCTGTAATGCCTTTTTAATGGATTTATCTTTTTTTGATTGTAATTTAAGTTTTGCAATTTTCACTGAATTAAAATTAGTCGGACAGGTATTTATGTCTTGTAAACTTGAAGAAGCTGATTTTGGAGATTGCGATTTAAGCAAGTCAAAATTTGATGAATGCAACTTAGAAAGAGCCGTTTTTGGGAGAACTAATCTGCAAAAAGCAGACTTTAGCACCGCAACAAATTTCAGTATTGACCCTGATAATAATTCTATGGCAGGAGCCATATTTTTAAAAGATAATCTTGAGGGATTATTGCAGAAACACAAGCTTAAGATTTTGAAGTAATAATAAAAAGAAAAAATTATGTACGAATATCAATATATTAAACTAGCCTTAGGAGGAATATTTACCTCGAAACCAAATTCAGACTACAAAGAAATTATAGCGTCTAAAGCAAAAGAAGGATGGCGGTTTGTTCAAATATTCGCACCTGCAACATCTGGATATGGCTCTGCATCTTATTTTGAATTGATTTTTGAGAAAAAAATAGAATAAAAAATGAACCAAGAAATAAAATCAAAAATCATTGAAGTTTGCGATTCCAAAATAGCCGCTAAGGGAGAAAATGTAGGGTTGTCTTTCTACGCGTTCTTCAAAAACAAAAATGACAATCCAGAGCTTTTAATGGAAGTAGCGAAATGGTGGATTCTAGAACATAAACTCGACCATTTTGAAAAGGCTATTAAGATTAAAAAAATGGTTAAATCTATTAACTAATACCTAGATGAAAAACATATTTTTTATTCTATTCTTTGCAGTTATCCTTACTAGTTGTGGTAATCAAAAGTTAAGTCACAAAAAGACTGTCAATAGCTATTACAAAGCTTTTGATTCTGGCGAGTTCAACAAAATCAAAGAAGTAATTCATGATAGTATTACCCTAATTTCTGGTGATTTTGTAATGCCATTTGACAAGAAAAGTTTTCATGAATTCTATAAATGGGATTCCGTTTTTGAACCATCATACGAGATAATTGAATTGGTAAAAGAGGACGATGACGTTATTGCAACTATCACTCAAAAGAATATTCGTAATAAGTTTTTAAAGAATAATCCGCTAAAGTTAAATGTCAAAATATCTTTTGTATCAGGTAAAATTACAAAAGTTGAAGAATTAGATTATATAGACGTGAATTGGAATACATGGGCGCAACGCAGAGATTCTTTAGTGAGTTTCGTAAAAGTAAATCATCCAGAATTAGATGGTTTCGTGAATGATATGACTATGCCCGGAGCAATGAGATATTTGAAAGCGATTGAATTATATGAGGGTCGGGAATAGAAATGTAAACAAAAAATTATTTCATCTCATCTAATTAGATATTTAATAAACATTATCAATTAAAATTATTAAGTATCTTTCGCCGATATTTTAGATTAAAATACCTAAACAACATTAATTAACTAATTGTTAATCAAAACATTAACCATGAAAAAAATCACTTTATTACTAGCCCTGTTTACTATTGGCTTTACGTACGCACAATCACCATTAGAAGAAGGAGCTTTACAAGCAAATGCAGGAGTTGGGTTTTCTGGATGGGGAGTTCCTATTTACGCTGGTTTAGAATATGGGGTAGCACCGAATATCTCTGTTGGAGGCGAATTATCTTATCAAACCTACAACTACGGTAGCGGTTTTGGTAGCGATTACAAGAGCTCAATATTTGGTATTACAGGAAATGGTAATTATCATTTTAATGAGGTTTTTGAAATTCCAAGTCAGTGGGATTTATATGCAGGTGCAAATTTGACATACTATAGCTGGTCTACCAAAATTAACGGTAGCACAGTTACTGATGTTGACGTCGATAATTTCGGTATTGGTCTACAAGTAGGTGGCCGCTATTTCTTCGATGACAACTTTGCGATTAACCTTCAAGTTGGTGGCGGTAACGTTGTAAGTGGAGGTAGAATCGGAATCACTTATAAGTTATAAGAATACTTTTTATATATAAAAATGGGTGATTTACAATTTTGTAAATCACCCATTTTTTTTACAATATTATTAACTTTTATATTAGATATTGGGAATGCATGCCCATAAACCAAAAGTTAAAATTCTCAAAGAAAAACCATAACATTTGGGTAATCAACAACTACAATTTATTTAAGTTGTAATTTTGAAGTATATTTAAAACAATGAATTTCGAGAATAAACCAAAAATAGGTTCAGGTATATATACTGCTAGTGAAATAGCTAGTATTTTGCGCGTCCCATATAGAACAGTCTATACTTGGATGAACAAATATTGGGACGGAAAAATCGGAAAAGAATTTGGCTCAAAATATTCATGGAATATTAACGGAAAACGTGCGGTAAGCTTTCATACATTTATCGAATTTTATGTAATGATGAGGTTTTCCGAAGCTGGGGTTAAGCCAAAACAGGTATTAGAAGCACATCATGAATTAAGTAAAATGTATTCTACCGCTTTTCCTTTTGCGAGAAAAGAAGTTTTAAAAGAAATTAGATCTGACGGAAAACATATATTTTTAAAAACTTTGAAAGGTACGATTGAACTTAATGGAACAAAACAATTTAATTTAGATTTAATTGAAATTTTCTTTATCAATCTAGAATTTGACAAAGACAATTTAGCATCTAGATTTTGGCCAATCGGTAAAGAAAAATCTATACTTGTTGACCCTAAAAGGCGTTTTGGCCATCCAGTTATTGATGGTAAAAACATTTTTCCCGAAATAATCAATAATCATCATAAGGCAGGAGACCCTATTCCTTATATAGCACATGTATATCAAATCTCTGAAGCAGAAGTTAATCATGCATTAGAATACTGTAAAGCAGCATGATAATTTATTTTGACGAAAACATGCCTCCACACCTCGCACATGGCTTTGAAAAAATTCAATTGCCAGAAGGGATAAAAACAGGATATAAAGTTAGCGTTAAATTTCTTCCAGAAGTCTTCAATTATGGTGCAATTGATAAGGAGTGGATTCCAAAAGTAGGTGCAGAAAATAGCTGTGTAATTACTCAAGATTTAAATATTTCTCGAAGAAGAGATGAATTAGAACTTTATCAAAAACATGGTGTTGGAATGTTTTTCTTACGAGGACCATCAAAAAAACAAGGCTTAAGTATTTGGCAAATGGTTCAAGCTCTTTCTAAAAATTGGGACGAAATTTGTAAGATAGCAAATACTGAAAAAAGACCTTTTGGATACACCTTTGCATTAAATGGCAAAATGAAAAGGATAAAATGAACAAAGTACACCACACCGCTATCATCTGCTCTAATTACGAGGTTTCTAAACAATTTTATACAGAGGTTTTAAACTTAGAGATTATTCGAGAGGTATATCGAGAAGATCGACAATCTTACAAATTAGATTTGGCTTTGAAAGGTGAGTATATCATTGAATTGTTCTCTTTTCCAAATCCACCAAAGAGACCATCAAGACCAGAATCATGCGGATTACGACATATCGCATTTGAAGTAGACGATTTGGAAAAAATTATTGCACATTGTAAAAAACACGATGTAATAGCAGAACCTATTCGTATCGATGAATTTACCAACAAGCGATTTACTTTCATTGCAGACCCAGATGACTTGCCTATAGAGTTTTATGAGAAATAAGCGAAGCCGTTTGTAAACGTATAATTTGTATCTTGTTGCAAATACTAGAACATGAAATTACTTCTACTTTCCTTACTTTCATCAATGTGTTCGCTACAAGCACAAAATACAGTTTCTTTTGAAGAAGGAATGATGAGTCCGGCTGCGACATTAAACAATATAGAATGGCTTGCGGGACATTGGAAAGGAGAAGCCTTTGGCGGAATTGCTGAGGAAATATGGTCTCCGCCTGCAGATGGTTCCATGATGTTCTCCTTTAGATTACTAGATAAAGGTGAAGTAAGTTTTTATGAATTCGGTCATCTTATTGAGATAGATGGAACACTCATTTTACAACTCAAACATTTCGATGCTAATTTAAGTGGTTGGGAAGAACGAGATGAAAATATAGAATTTAGGTTAATTAAAATAGAAGAGAACAAATTTTACTTTGATGATTTTACTATTGAGCGCATATCTGACAAAGAAATAAACATGCATGTAGAGGTTGGTGAAGAAGACGGAACATCGAACGAAGTTACCTTTAACTACCACAGACAATAGATGGATAGAGCCTGTTTAGAATGTGGAAATAAGGTTATGGGCAGGATCGACAAAAAGTTCTGTAATGATCACTGCCGTAATACGTTTAACAATAGGGTTAACCCAGACAGCAAAAACCTTATTAGGAACATCAATAATAAGCTTCGCAAAAACTACCGCATTCTTGATAGTTATAAATTAAAAGACGGTAAAACGAAAACCACCCGTATGCGGTTAATAGATAAAGGTTTCGATTTTGACTTCATCACCAATCTATACACCACAAAAAAAGGTACTACATATTTCTTTTTATATGATTTAGGTTATCTGCCACTAGACAATGATTTTTACATGATTGTAAAGAGGGAATAGTTGGCTGTTGGCTGTTGGCTGTTGGCTGTTGGCTGTTGGCTGTTGGCTGTTGGCTGTTGGCTGTTGGCTGTTGGCTGTTGGCATTATAAAAAAAGTCTCCTTTTAGGAGACTTTTTTTATACGTTTACTTCTTACTTCTTACTTTGTACTTCTTACTTCTTACTTCTTACTCTGTACTCTGTACTTAATAAAATCTATTTCCAATTATGTCCACTTAATTTAAGTGCGGCCACAACGATATCTTTTCTACTTATTTGACCTACTAATATTCCGTTTTTCATTACTGGTAGTCTTCTTCTATTGTGTTGTGCAAAAATACCAGCTGCATCAAAAATTGAAATATCATGAGGAATCGTTTCTACTGACTTTGTCATGAAATTCTCTACACTCTTATCTAAAATAGGTTGATTAAAGTAACGACTTTCAGAAATCTGCTTCATACAATCGGCTTCAGAAATGATTCCCACTAGAAATCCGTTGTTGTCCAAAACCGGTCCACCAGATATATGATGCTTGGCAAATTTCTCCATTACGGCTAAAATTGAATCATCTGGCGAAAAAGTGATTAACTTAGTAGTCATATAATCAGCGACCAAAATTGGGGCATCAAATTCCTTTTTAAATACTTTTCGAACACCTTGAAAGCTTTTGATTCCCATGACAGTTTATTTAGAGGTTGATTACTAAAGATAACAAATAAAACGAATTACACTAATAATTTTCGATGTATACCACTTTATAATCAGTATTTTAAGACTTTTTAAAAGAATATCACAATCATGAAAAAAACACCAACCTTACTAACATTACTACTAATTATACTTGCCACCTATTGGAGTTTTAGAGTGCTTTTACCACAGTATAACGAGGGCGAAACAATTGTTGAAACCGAATTTTCTACAGATAGAGCTTTAGTGCATGTAAAAGAAATATCAAAAGAACCGCATGGCGTTGGGTTTCCTGCACATACTACCGTACGCAACTATATTACTGAAGAACTTCAAAAATTAGGTTTAGAAACTTCCTTGCAAGAAGGCTATACTGCTGGTGACTGGGGTAATTTGAGTAAAGCCGAAAATGTACTGGCGCGTATTAAAGGCAGCGAATCGGGCAAGGCACTATTATTATTAAGTCACTATGATAGCAACCCACATTCTTCTTTAGGCGCAAGTGATGCAGGTAGTGGTGTGGCTACAATTTTAGAAGGCGTAAGGGCTTTTTTAAAAACTAATGCAACACCTAAAAACGATATCATTATTCTTATATCTGATGCTGAAGAGTTAGGACTAAACGGTGCCGATTTGTTTGTAGATAAGCATGAATGGCTAAAAGATGTTGGCTTGGTTTTAAATTTTGAAGCTCGTGGTAGCGGCGGACCAAGTTATATGCTGATGGAAACCAATAGGGGTAATGGTAAGTTGATTTCTGAATTTATTGCTGCGAATCCTGAGTTTCCTGTTGCAAATTCACTTGCTTATAGTATTTACAAAATGCTACCCAATGATACCGATCTAACCGTATTTAGAGAAGATGGCGATGTAGAGGGTTTCAACTTCGCATTTATTGATGACCATTTCGATTATCACACACAAATAGATAATTATGAAAGATTAGACAGAAACACCTTGGCTCACCAAGGTAGCTACTTAATGCCTTTATTGACCTATTTCAGCAATGCTGATATCACCAACTTAAAAAGTCTTGATGACAATGTATATTTTAATGTACCCTTCTTTAAAATGGTATCATATCCGTTTACTTGGATTATGCCAATGCTAATAATTGCAATTCTCTTTTTTATACTATTATTGATTTCCGGATTTCGAAAAAAAGTCTTGAACGGAAAAGATATTCTAAAAGGATTTATTCCCGTACTCTTCACTTTGGTCATTAATGGAGTGGTAGGGTTCTTCAGCTGGCAATTTTTAAAATGGTTATACCCTGCATATAATGATATTCTACATGGTTTTACCTATAACGGTCACGCGTATATATTTGCTTTCACCTTATTTTCTTTGGGCACTTGTTTCTATGCCTATTATAAATTTAAAGTGATTAAAACGGCAAATTTGCTTGTTGCCCCATTTATTATATGGATTATAATTTGCGGTCTTGTAGCAGTGTATTTAAAAGGCGCTGCATTTTTCATCATACCTTTATATAGCTTTTTAGTTGCCTTTTATGTGCATATCAACCAAAAAAATCCTGATGCGTTCTTATTGGTATTTCTAGGCATACCGGCAATATTCATATTCGCACCGTTCGTAAAAATGTTTCCGGTTGGGCTAGGTCTTAAAATGATGGTAGCCTCTACCCTATTGACGACATTAATTTTCTTTTTGTTACTTCCATTGATAACCAAATACAGAAAAAAAGGTGCTTTGGCATTTCTAAGTTTCATATTATTTGCTGGCTTTATGGTATCGGCACATATAGATTCTGGATTTACTAACGACAGACCAAAACCGACAAGTTTATTATACGTTTTAGATACCGATGAAAATGAAGCGAAGTGGGCAACTTACGAGCATCAACCATCTGACTGGACTTCGCAATACATCACCAAAAAATCGGCAGACAGTCTTCTTTCTAAAAACACCATAAGCAGCAAATACGGTTCTAATTTTACGTTTACCAACGAGGCTCCGTTAAAAAACGTACCTAAACCAACTGTTGAGGTGCAACTAGATTCTGTAGTAAATAACATTCGCACAGTTCATTTATGTATTACTCCGAATCGACCTATAAACCGTTTAGAGGTGTTCACCAATGATGTCGATATAGTAAAGGCAGATATAAACGGAATAGAACTATCTGAGTATTTTCTTAAAAACAGATATGGCGGTAGACTAGTTACCCATTATATTAGTGATAAAAATTACACCGATATTATATTAGAAATCACGCAAGATCAAGAATTGGAACTTACAGTTTATGAAGCTTCTAACGATTTACTTAAAAATGGATTATTCTCTATACCGCAACGAAAAGAAGACCAAATACCGATGCCGTTTGTATTGAACGATGCTATTTTAACCATACAAAAAGTAAAATTTGACTAAGAAAATAGGTGTTATAGGTTGTGGATGGCTTGGACTACCATTGGCTGAAAATTTAATTGCCAACGGCTATACTGTAAACGGAACTTCTACTTCTAATGAGAAAATTACGGTCTTAAAAGAGAAAGGCATCACTCCGTTTAAAATAGCTTTATCTAAAAAGGAAATTAAAGGTGATATCCACGCATTTCTTGATTCAGTCTCGGTACTGGTTATAAATATTCCGCCGAAATTAAGAGGAAACGGTCCTAAAGAAAGTTACATCGCAAAGATTAAATTGCTGCACAAGGCTATTAAAAAATCGGCAGTAAAAAATATCATATTTGCTAGTAGCACTGCTGTTTATGGTGATATTGAAGGCACAGTTACCGAGAAAACAGCACCTCAACCTAATACTGAATCTGGTACACAATTAGTACAATGCGAAGACCTTTTAAAAAATGATAAAGCGTTAAATACGACGATCATTCGATTTGGCGGATTGATTGGACCGAACAGACACCCCGTAACCATGTTATCGGGCAGGGAAAATCTTAGCGGTGGTGACGCCCCTGTTAACTTAATTCATTTAGATGATTGTATAGGTATTATAAAAAGGGTTATTGAGCACGACCATTATAACGATGTATTAAATGCAGTATACCCTGAGCATCCGACAAAAAAAGAATATTATACATTACAAGCAGAAAAAAGAGGTATACCTGCTCCAAAATATACGGCAACAGGCAAAAATCAAAAAATTGTTACATTTTGTAGTATTTTTCTTATTAATGACTATAGCTTACTTACATCTATTAATTAACCCTTTACAACACATAGCATCCCTTTCACAACATATACCCTAAAACAGCGTTAATATATTATTGATATTCAACTACTTATCGACGTATGACATACCTTTGTTTAACAATATAAAACCATATATTATGAAGAAAGATAAATTACGGGAGAGGGTTTTAGTTGAATTAGAGAAGCTCATCTCCCTAAGTTGCAAGAACCCGAACGATTCTAAAAAGTATGAAGATTTACATATTGCGTTATTGAAAAAGTACTATAATGCGACGAATGTAACTATAGACTATCATCGACATAGAATTAAAATGGAGGTTATAGAAGACGATAGTTTATACGATCCTAAAAAGGTGAACACCTATTTACCAACATTTTACACTAATTTATTATTTAATAACTTGTGTAAATTTCTAATTTCATGTGTTGAAAAAGACAACAAGAGTATTGGTTTTTATAGCCAACTTTTAAATTCTTTTAGAAAATCGAACAACAGTTTAGAATTGGCTTAGGCTTTCAAATTTTAGCTTATTTAAAAGGTGCCCTTTGGGGTGCCTTTTTTCATTTCTAATATTTAAACCTTTCCTTAACAGGATCATAGAGAATATTTTAATAGTTTAGCGCACTTTAAACAGAACAAGAAAGATGAAAAAATCAGTTTTAATAGTAGTAGCTACAGTATTATTGTCAGGTAGTTATGGATATTCGCAGACCAAATCAGAATTGCTAAAGCATTACGAAGCATTTTATGATCAAATGCGGTTACAGGGCGATGTTGATGGTGTAATTAATGCATTGACTCACTTAAATATCTTATCTCCATCTCAACAACGTAATGACACCCTTGCATATATCTATGCAAATGACAATCAACATTTACAAGCCTTGAACATCATCGGAATCGAGAAATTAGATTCAGATTCTAATCTGGCGATTCAAGTAAAAGCGGTTTCTTTAAAAGCTATGAACCAGCCAAAAAGAGCATTAGAGCAGTTTGAAGCTTTATATTTAAGAGATCCAAATGCATACCTTGCCTATGAATTGGCAGATTTAAAAGTACAAACCGGCGATAACGTAGGTGCAATGAAACATGTTGAATATGGTATTTTAAATGCTACAGATGATATGAAATATGCATTCTATGAGCGTCAACAACCATATGAAGTTCCTTTAAAAGCTGCATTTATTCATGTAAAAGCACTTATACAATATAATATGGATAAAAATAATATTGACCAAGCGATAGCAACTTTAGACGAGGCTTTGGTAATAGACCCTAATTTCAACTTAGCTAGTTTAAGCAAGCAAGCACTGACCTCTAGAAAAGAGGCGCCAGAAGAGAAGAAATAAGAGCGAATTGTAATTGAACCAAAAAAGGCGAATCATATAGATTCGCCTTTTTTAGATCATTCTTTTGAGGCTCTTTTAAGATTAAATCATCTTCTTCTTTTTATAGCTTCATCAGCTTGTCTACCAAATTGTTGGGTACGGCACCAGAAATAAGCTAATTATCTTCATTAGCTCGTAATTCTTCTGGCAAGGTATTATTTACCTCAACATTAAATTGATTTCTTAAATCGTTATATGCCGTAATCATTTGTATGATAGATTCCTTCGGATTCTGTCGGTACTCTAAATCTCCCTTTGTTTTTAATACAAAGGTTTTAAAAAGCTTTTGGCGTCCCTTTATTTGTGGTATATTAAATTTTTCAGGATACTCGGCAAGCTCCATTTTATTCTGATTCTCTATCAACTCTTCAACTACAAGAGTAAAATCTTCAATAAATTCAGAAGTATAGATTTTATCAAAACTCTTTTCCAATGCGCTATATTCCTTCCAATCATTTAAGATTGTTTGTGCTTTGGCATCGACACGTATTTTAGTTGGTAAACTATCTGTTGTCTCTTCCCAACGAGATTCATGAACGGTAGCAATATCTGATGGAGCATCTTTACAAGAAGCGACCAGTGTAACGATGAATAAAAAAAAGATAATTTTGGACATAAGCGAATGTACAAATTTTAAGAAAAGGTATCTTTATCTCAAATTTATTTAACGAAATTTTTAATGCCAAAATACATATTGATTATCGGGGCCTGTGGTCAAATAGGAACAGAACTTACCTTAACACTTAGAGAAAAATACGGCAGTGACAATGTTATCGCCAGCGATATTAGAGAAGGTAACGATGAACTAATGCAATCTGGACCGTTTGAAATTTTAGACGCCACTAATTACGATGCACTTGAAGAGATTATTGCCTATCATGATATCTCTGAGGTATATTTAATGGCGGCAATGTTAAGTGCAACCGCAGAGAAATTCCCCATGCGTGCATGGAACCTTAATATGAACACCCTTTTCAATGTATTGAATTTAGCAAAGGAAAAAAAGATAAACAAGATTTTCTGGCCTTCTAGTATTGCTGTTTTTGGTCCAAATACTCCCAAAGAAGATACTCCTCAGAATACCATAATGGAACCTAGTACGGTTTATGGTATAAGCAAACAAAGTGGAGAACGTTGGTGCGAGTATTACTTTAATAAGTTTAATGTGGATGTCAGAAGCATTCGTTACCCGGGACTTATCAGCTGGAAAACTATGCCAGTTGGCGGAACTACAGATTACGCCGTAGAAATCTATCATAAAGCACTTTCTGATAGCACATATATCTGCTTTCTTGAAGAAGACACTAAATTACCAATGATGTTCATGGACGATGCCATACGTGCCACGTTACAGATTATGGAAGCACCAGAAGATCAAATTAAAGAACGTTCTGCTTACAATTTAGCAGCAATGAGTTTTACACCGAAAGAAATAGCCGAAAATATTAAAGCCGTTCTACCAAAATTTAAAATTGCCTACGAACCAGATTTTAGACAACAGATTGCGAATTCATGGCCAAGTAGCATCGATGATACCACTGCACAAAAAGATTGGAACTGGAAGGCAGAATTTGACCTTCAAAAAACTACAGAAGTAATGTTAGAAAATTTGAAGAACAGGGTTTAACATGTTCTTCAAATTTATTTTAATTAGCAAATTTCAATCGCTTTTCAATTGCCATGATCATAGCATTGGCGATATCTTTACCCGTAGCATTTTCAATACCTTCTAAACCTGGCGAAGAGTTAACCTCTAACAACAATGGTCCTTTATTAGAACGAATAATATCTACACCGGCAACAGCAAGGTTCAATACCTTGGCAGCCTTTAACGCTAATTTCTTTTCATCGGGAGTGATCTTAATAATAGAGGCTATACCACCTTGGTGAATATTAGCTCTAAACTCCCCTTTTTGAGCTTGGCGTTGCATACTTGCGACTACTTTACCATTAACCACGAAACAACGAATATCTTGCCCGTTTGCTTCTTTAATAAACTCTTGTACCAGAATATTGGTATTAACACTTTTAAACGCGTTAATAACACTTTCTGCAGCCTTGTTGGTTTCTGCCAAAACAACACCTTTACCTTGGGTACTTTCTAAAAGCTTAATAATTAGCGGCGCACCATTAACCATTTTGATCAGGTCTTTGGTATCCATCGGCGATTTAGCAAAACCTGTAATAGGAATATGAATATCGTTCTTTGAGAATAACTGCGACGCAAATAACTTGTCTCTAGACTGTGTAATAGCCTCTGCAGAGTTTTGACAATACACGCCCAAGTTATTGAATTGGCGTATTAATGCACAACCATAAAAAGTTACCGACGGTTTAATGCGTGGTATAACAGCATCGTAATCTTTTAAAATGATGCCACCACGATATCTGATTTCTGGAGAATGCGCATCAAGTTTCATATACGCCTGCTCTACATTTAAGAAATCAATTTCATGACCTCTAGCTTCAGCGGCTTCCATAATTCTTTTATTACTATATAAGCTTGGGTTACTAGCCAATAAAGCAATTTTTAATCCGGTTTTTTCTTTAAAGTAAGGCGCGTACATTTTATTGACTTCTGCATCTTCAAAGTTTTGCAATTGATAATTTAAAGCAGGGTTCACTATAAAACGATCGTTCAATGCCTCTCTACCCAACAGCATACGAAACTCCATCGTATCTCTATTTGCTAGCGTAAGCTCTATTTCAAAAGTAGATTCACCAATAGTTACTGGTGTTTTTATAACCAAACGTTCTTCTGAAATACCAGAAGAACTTTTTACCATACGACGGTCTACCAATCTTGCTTGGCATTCGATGCCAATACTCCGGTTTTCTTGTAATGGACTAACCTCGAATTTAACCCATTCATGACCACCTTTTGATACTATTTTTAAATTGGTAGCTTGTATAGAAGATGTTTTAGCTCCAGAATCTACCCTTGCTTTTATAGCAGGGATGCCTAAGTCATTAAAAACACACCACTCCTCACTACCTATTATTTGTAAATTATCCAATATTTATTTTTTTTGACTCCGAACAAACGGAGTTATAATTATTTCTTTTTTAACTCAAATAAATCTGTTCTTCTATCTTTCAAATTACGTACAGCTCCAAATTGATTAAGCTCTCTCAATAGGTCAATATCCACATCTGCTATTAAAATCATTTCTGTATTTGGGGTAGCTTCCGCTTTAATACCATTGGTTGGAAAAGAGAAATCGCATGGGGTAAATACCATCGATTGAGCGAACTGTATATCCATATTCTCAACATTTGGCAAGTTACCGACACTACCGGCAATGGCTACGTAGCATTCGTTTTCGATTGCTCTTGCTTGAGCGCAATGGCGTACAAGAGAATATCCATTTTGGGTATCGGTCAGGAAAGGAACAAATAAAATATCCATACCATCATCTGCCAGTAACCTACTTAATTCAGGAAATTCAGAATCATAACAAATCAAAATTCCTATTTTACCACAATCGGTATCAAAAGTCTTCAACTGCGTACCACCTTGCATTCCCCAAATCTTTGCTTCATCTGGGGTAACGTGTAGCTTTTCATAACGCTCCATACTACCATCGCGTCTACATAAATATCCTACATTATAAAGACGTCCATTTATCATTTCAGGCATACTACCAGAAATAATGTTGATATTATAAGAAATAGAAAATTCAGAAAATCTCTGAACTATGGCTTGGGTATGTTTAGCCAGCTCTCTAATAGCATCGGCTGTAGACATATGATTGTTCCCTGCCATTAAGGGTGCGTTAAAGAACTCTGGAAATAGCGCAAAATCTGACCTATATCCAGAAACAGAATCTATAAAAAATTCCGCTTGTTGCAGAAGTTCCTCTAGGTCTTTGTAAGGGCGCATTTGCCATTGTATCAACCCTAAACGAACGATTGATTTTTTGGTAGCCGCTTTTTTATTTGGTTTTTGATAATAGATATTATCCCATTCCATAAGAATAGCAAAGTCTTGAGAAGCTTTACCACCAACTAAATAGCCTTTCATTACTTTAGCAGGATGAAAGTCGTTACTGATTTGAAAACTCAGTACTGGATCATGAATTTCTTTACGACGAACCTTGTCTATATATTCTTTTGGCGAAAGTTCTGAAGCGTGAGAATGGTAGTTAGGCATACGGCCACCAAATACAATACTTTTTAGATTTAACTTCTCACATAGTTCTTTTCTATAATCATATAAACGTCGACCTAAACGTAAGCCCCTAAAACTAGGTTTTATAAAAACTTCTATACCATAAAGCACATCGCCTTCATCATCGTGGGTATCGAAAGTATATTTACCAGTAATCTGTTCATAAGTATGGCTATCGTCGAACGCATCATAATCAACAATTATAGACAGGGCTACGCCAGCTATTTGCCCGTTGATTTTTATAACTACTTGACCTTCTGGAAATTTATCGATTAAAGATTTTATATGTTCCTCTTTCCAATATGAACCAGGCATATTGGTATAAGCAGAAATCATAGCTGCTTTTAATTCTTGATAATCCTCAAGATCCAAAAACTTTAATTCGATATTTTCAATTTCGTCAATTTTCATTAATCTGTTGTATGTACAACAATATTTAGTTTAATTTATATGTAGAAAAATTTTTCCAGCTTACTAGAAGCAAGCCGGAAATTTAATAAAGTAATCTTAGTGGTATATCAGAAAAATTAATCTTCATCTGCACCATCGACCATATCCTCTGGATCTGGCTCAACTACTGCTGTTGGATCATCATCATCGAAATCTTCGTAATCATCCTCATCATAATTTTCCATGGTATACTCAAGCTTGGCACTGATTTTCACCAAATATTTAGTGTCTTCAGTTAAAACCTCAACCGCTTCAATACGTTCTCCTTGTCCGTTTCTAAAGGAAATAATATTACGATCATCATACCCATCTGGATATCTTTCTACCAAAAGTTTAAGAACTTCTGGGGTCAATTTTTTAAAGTCGACAATGACTCTATTTAAATGTGCGTTCTTATCCATAATTACATATCTAAAAGGTAAGCAAAAATCAAGGGAGCAACAATAGTCGCATCACTTTCTATAATAAATTTAGGAGTATTAATATCTAATTTACCCCACGTTATCTTTTCATTAGGTACGGCACCAGAATAAGAACCGTAACTAGTTGTACTATCACTAATTTGGCAGAAATAGCTCCAGAAAGGAGTGTCAGTACGCTCCATGTCTTGATATAGCATCGGTACTACACATATAGGGAAATCGCCAGCGATACCACCGCCAATTTGAAAGAATCCGATTCCGTTTTCAGAGTTGGCAGTATACCAATCTGCTAAAAAGGTCATGTATTCGATACCCGATTTCATGGTACTTGCTTTCAACTCACCTTTCATTACATAAGAAGCAAAAATGTTACCCATAGTACTATCTTCCCATCCTGGGCAAATAATAGGTAAGTTCTTTTCTGCTGCGGCATACATCCACGAATCTTTAAGGTCTATTTCGTAATATTCCTCTAAAACACCTGAAAGTAGCATTTTGTACATAAATTCATGTGGTAAAAAACGCTCGCCTTTATCATCGGCATCTTTCCAAATTTTGAAAATATGCTCTTGTAATCTTCTAAAAGCCTCTTCTTCTGGTATACACGTATCGGTAACACGGTTCAAGCCTTTTTCTAACAGATCCCACTCGTCTTGCGGAGTCAGATCTCTGTAGTTAGGTACGCGTTTGTAATGAGAATGTGCTACCAGGTTCATGATATCTTCCTCAAGATTGGCACCCGTACAAGAGATGATCTGCACCTTATCTTGGCGAATTACTTCGGCAAAAATTTTACCGATTTCTGCAGTAGACATAGCACCAGCTAACGAAACCAACATTTTGGCACCATTTTCTAATTGCTCTTCATAGCCCTTTGCAGCATCGACCAATGCAGCGGCATTAAAATGTAAATAGTATTTTTCAATAAAATTGGTGATCGCACCTTTATTCTTCGTCATCTTCAAATTTTGAATTTGTATTTGCTTTATAATCTACATCAAAGGTATTATCATACTCTTGATCTATATCTTGCCCAGCAAATTTATAGCTAAGCATTTTATAATATAGTTTTGCCGCCAAGAAATCGGACGATTTTTCATTTTTATTAGGGCATAGTTCTACAATATCAAAACCTACCACGTTCTTATCTTCAAAAACTTGCTTTAAGAATTCCAAAGTTTCATACCAAAATAATCCACCTGGTTCTGGAGTTCCTGTAGAAGGCATAATAGAAGGGTCGAAAGCATCTAGATCAAATGTAATAAATACATTCTCAGTCATTGCTTCAATCACTTTATCTGTCCAATACTCATCATTGACCATATCATGGGCGAAGAAAGTTCTATCATCGTCCATTAAGGTTTTCTCAATAATATCCATAGAACGAATACCCACCTGTACCAAATTTGTAGTCTGGTTAGCTTCATATACGGCACAAGCGTGGTTATACTTTGTACCCTCATATGACTCTCTTAAATCGGCATGTGCATCTATATGTAATACCGTTAAATTATCGAAACATTCATTAAAGGCACGTATAGAACCTATAGAAATTGAATGTTCACCGCCGAACAAGGTTACAAACTTATTACGTTTAATAAAGTCTTTTGTAATGCTATGTACTTCTTTGACCATCGCCTCAGGAGAGCTATTCTCTGTAATTGGCGCTGTTAAATGTATACCTTGTCTGTATACTTCAGAATCGGTTTCAATATCATACATTTCCATGTTTTCAGAAGCTTCTAAAAAAGCATCTGGACCTTTGTCCGCTCCTTTACCCCAAGTACTGGTTCCGTCATAAGGAACAGGTATCAAGATAATTTTCGATTTTTCTAGTTGTGCGAATTCATCGGAAATACCGGCATAATTCTTAGATGTACTCATGATATTTTAGCTATTGTTAAGTGGTTTTTTAGTACTATTTTCAATTCTATATACGTATTTCTATACCTATCGGTCGTTGTAAGCAAACTATTTTTATTCATCTTCGGCAGTAACATCATACCCCAAAATATCTAAAAGATCTTCCGCCTTTTGTTGGGCCCTGAACTGTTTGTAAGTGAAGTTACCGTTTTCATCCTTATCTATCAAAATATGTTTAGGCTGCGGTATTAAACAATGCTGTAAGCCGCCATAGCCACCAATAGATTCTTGATAGGCACCTGTATTGAAAAAGCCGATATATAATGGCTTCTCTCTTTTATACCTAGGCAAATATATAGCGTTCATATTCTGCTCGCTATTATAATAATCATCACTATCACAGGTTAGACCACCAAGCAAAACACGCTCATATTCATCGTTCCAGCGATTTATAGGCAACATGATAAATCTTTTATTGATTGCCCAAGTATCTGGTAATGTTGTAATGAAAGATGAATCGATCATATTCCATTTCTCGCGATCGTTCTGCTGCTTCTGATATAAAATTTCATAAATAGCGCCACCACTTTCACCTACCGTAAAGCTACCGAATTCGGTAAAAATATGAGGTACAGGAACATCAGCTTCTGAACATGTAATATTGATCTGATTTAAAATCTCATTGATCATATATTGGTAATCGTACTCGAAAGCCAATGTGTTTTTAATCGGAAAACCACCACCAATATTTAAGCTATCTAATGATGGGCATATTTTCTTTAAACGAACATATACTTTTAAACATTTTACAAGCTCGTTCCAATAATACGCATTGTCACGAATACCAGTATTAATAAAAAAGTGAAGCATTTTAAGCTCAACCTTGTCATTATCTTTTATTTGATTTTCGTAAAAAGGAACAATATTCTTATACCCGATCCCTAAACGAGAAGTATAGAATTCGAATTTTGGCTCTTCTTCTGATGCAATACGAATACCTACTTTAAAGGTGTCATTAATCGCATCTGACAATAAATCTATTTCTTCATAATTATCAATAATAGGCACACAATTTTGATGACCGCTATTAATTAATCGTGCAATATTGTCAATATATTTATCGCGTTTAAAGCCGTTACAGATAACATATGTTTGATCGGTTAATTTACCATCTTTCTTCAACTTCTCGATAATATTAATATCGAAGGCCGATGAGGTTTCCATATGGATCTCATTCTTTAAAGCCTCGTGCATTACATGCTGAAAATGAGAGCTTTTTGTACAATAACAATAATGGTATTTACCTTTATAATTATTCTTCTCTATAGCATTTGAGAACCAATTTTTAGCTCTTACTATATTATCTGAAATTTTTGGTAGGTAGGTGAATTTTAAAGGGCTACCATATTTTTGAACCAACTCATTTAAGGGTATACCGTGAAATTGCAGGTACTCACCATCTAAATTAAACTCTTCTTGTGGAAAATAATAGGTTTGATCGATAAGATCAATGTATTTGGTATTCATGAAATTAAGTTATAATGAAATTTGATAAAGTATAAATATAACAACTAGCCTAATAGTCGAAAGTTAAGAAAATGTAATCATCTTAACCAAGGTATCATACCAAAATTTGTTTCTGTGTGGTAGGTATAAAGAAATAATCATGCTGACTTTGCATGATTGCAGAAAATGAATTGGAAGTTTGCTTTACTAATCGGCAACCTATCTTATAAGCCATTTGTGGGAAAAACTTCCAATTTCCCTCAAACCCGAACATAGAATTACGATACATAATGTTCAGCTAAAAGCTTGAAATCTCAAACACACAAAGTAGCGCGTAAGAACAGGACAAATGAAATCAAAAAAAATGAAAAAACAAGGGTTTTCAGTTTTTTTACGACCATACACATTTTTTTTAATAATTCTATTGAAATTATTTGAAGTTAACCTATAACTAATTTATTTTTAGATAATTAACAAATGAAAATTAAATTATTCGAATGAAAAATATAACTATAACAGCATCTTTTCTATTCTGCATGCTATTTTTTATTGGCAATTTGGTGGGTTATAGTCAAATTCCCACAGGTATTTACACCGATACCATTGAAAGCAATGGCAAAAAAAGTGTACATCAGGTTAAACTAAATGACGATTATTTTATCTATAACGAGTATGAAATAGCCCCTAATAATTTTATAAAAACTCTAGGAGGATTTTTTCAGATTGAAAACTCCGCATCGAATAGTCTTTTAGTCATTCTTTTAGAATTTAATTCTGATTATGAAAAGGATGGTGTAAGAAAAATCTCTATCCCTTTTAGTATGGAAGGTGAAAATCTTAAAATGAATTGGTTTCAAGAATTGACCTTAACACCTAGTAATCATTCAACACAAGACCTCGATGGCGAGTGGCTTTTTGCAACCAGAGGACCAGGTACCGGTCAAGAAAGAAGAGGGGAAGGAAACACTAGAAAAACTTTAAAACTTTTAATGGACAATACCTTTCAGTGGATTGCCTATGACACAGAATCTTTTCGTTTTTCAGGAACAGGGGGAGGATCTTACAGTGCAGAAAATGGAATTTACAAAGAGCATATAGAATTTTTTTCTAAAGACAACTCTAGAGTTGGCGCACAATTAGAATTCAATTATAAACTCGAGGGTGATGACTGGCACCATACAGGAAAAAACAGCAAAGGAGAGCCCATGTATGAAATTTGGAGTAAAAGAGAATTATCAAGATTATAAAATCAATACCTGCATAAATACCGAATTTTGGTAAGCTATAAATAACCTACCATTCATCGAAAATAAAGCCTAAAGGTCTTTGCCCTGCTGTACTTTTTATATTTTAGATGAAAATTCCTACTTATGTCTAATTACATTAATCTTTTCGGATTTTTCGCAATTTGTTTAATAGTTGCCTTTTTGGTGGTATTTATTTTTAGCGAGAATAAGAATTAGATTAGCAAAATCCATTCTATTTTGACTAATTAGTCATTACTATATGGCAAAAGAAAAGCCGATTAAATAAATCGGCTTTATAGAACTAACTCAAATTATGAACGTATCCTTTTAAAAGGCATCGCAAAAATATAGTTCTATGTCTACCGAAAAGTAATGTAAACATCAACCTCTTGTTATTATATTGATTTAACTCCACTTTGCAAACGTTTTCAATTTCCTGAAAATTCCTACTCATAAACCTCAACAACCATCTCAACCTCAACGGCCATATTACCAGGTAAAGACCCCATGCCTACTGCAGCACGTGCATGTTTTCCTTTTTCTCCAAAAACTGCAACCATTAAATCTGAATATCCGTTAATGACTTTAGAGTGATCCTTAAAATCTGGTGAGGCATTGACCATGCCATGTACGCTTACAATCCTTTTAACTTTGTTAAGATTGCCAAGTTCTGCTTTCAAAACCGACAACTGATTAATACCTACCTCTCGAGCAGCTTGATAACCTTGATCAATAGTTAAGCTATCGCCTAGCTTCCCACTAATATTTTCACCATTAGCCTGTTTTGGACCTTTACCCGCTAAAAATAAAAGATTACCAGTTCTTACCGCATGCACATAATTTGCAACAGGCGTACCTTGATCACGTAACACAATCCCTAAACTATCTAAAGAATCTTCTGGGTTGTAATTAGCGCCTGCTTTAGTGCTCGTGATTTCATTTTCTTCGCTCACAGCCCTATCTATATCTCCACAACTTATCACAAAAGTGGCTAAAAGCATTAAAACACAGTATTTCATATTTTTCAAATTAAAGGTGATTATTTAGACTACAAGTTACCTAATACTTCATTATCAACACAATACCCCAAGATTCAATATAGAATGTATTGCATAAAAAACAGTAAAAATTGTGTAAATACTATTTTTTGTGCTTTCTGTCGTACTTAAGGTATCATTTTACTAAAAAAGCACTGATATTATTTCATTTTTATTAGTTTAGCAAATTAACCAAAACAACAACTAAATCAATTTAAATATGGACAGTTCTAACTCAACTTCTAAAGTAAATGCGAATAGGCTCTTTTATGCCAGCTGTTTCGCATTAATTACCACGGCATTCTCTTTTGCCATAGCGGCAGGAATATTAGACCAATTAAAAACTGAATTAGAATTAAGCGCTAGTCAAGCGGGACTAATAACCTCTATGTGGTTTTTAGGTTTCCCTATTGCTATGGTCATCGGTGGCTTAATTTATCATAAAGTAGGTGGAAAAGTAATTATGCAATTTGCATTTTTCGCTCATGCTGTTGGTATTTTACTCTTGATTTTTTCAGAAAGCTATATGGGGCTTTTAGTAGCAAACTTATTAATAGGCCTTGGTAATGGGTGTACTGAAGCTGCTTGTAACCCAATGATAGCTGATGCGTATAAAGGAAATAGAATGAGTACGATGCTAAACAGGTTTCATATGTGGTTTCCTGGTGGTATCGCTGTAGGTAGCTTGCTCTCTGGTTTTATGACAGATTTTGGTATTATTGGTCAAAGCCAAGTATGGTTATTATTAATACCAGCAGTAATCTATGCCTATTTATTTTATGGGCAAACTTGGCCTAAAGCTAAAATTGAAGAAGCTGCAACTATTAGTGGTAACTTAAAAGGCATGTTTACCCCGCTATTTTTATTTATAGGAATATGTATGGCACTTACTGCAATTTCTGAATTTGGACCAAACCAATGGGTAAGTCTTATCCTTTCTAAAAGTGGGGCTGAACCAACAATAATATTAGCATTAACTGCAGGTTTAATGGCGGTAGCACGTTATTTCGGAGGTAGCATGGTTGCTAAATTTAACCAAACCGGAGTTCTTTTGGGCTCTGCTGTTTTAGCAACTTTAGGTATCTATTTATTTAGTACACAAACAGGAGCTATGGCTTATGTAGCAGCTGTAGTTTTCGCGCTTGGAGTTGCCTACTTCTGGCCTAACATGATTGGTCTAGCTGCAACAAAAACACCAAAAACAGGCGCTTTGGGTATGTCTATTATTGGAGCAATAGGTATGTTCTCTTCTTCTATCTTTCAACCTATTATTGGTGGTTGGATCGACGCTGACAGAGCAACTGCAGAAGCACAAGGATTTACAGGTGATGAATTAGAATTAGTTTCTGGTCAAGAAACTTTAGGTACCATGGTTTTGTTTCCTGCTATCTTAATAGTTCTATTTACCATTCTATACTTCTGGTTAAAGAATAAAGAAAGTAATGTAGAGGTTGCCACTGCGTAACTACTACGATTAACATAAAAAAATGCCGAGCAATTGAATTGCTCGGCATTTTTTATTTGATTTAATTTCTACGTTTATTTCAACAGCAGTTCTAACAATTGTATAGCTGCATCACTAATTTTAGTGCCTGGGCCAAATACTGCCGTAGCACCAGCTTCCTTCAGAAAATCATAATCTTGTTTCGGTATTACTCCCCCAACAATAACCATAATATCTTCGCGACCGTAGCTTTTAAGTTCTTTAACTACTTCTGGCACCAAGGTTTTATGTCCGCCAGCTAGTGATGAAATTCCTAATATATGCACATCATTTTCTACCGCCTGCTTAGCCGTTTCTTTCGGAGTTTGAAAAAGCGGACCTATATCTACATCGAATCCTAAATCAGCATACCCTGTAGCCACAACTTTTGCTCCACGATCATGACCATCTTGCCCCATTTTGGCAACCATAATACGTGGTCTACGACCATCTTTTTCTGCAAATTGATCAGCTAGTTCTTGTGCTCTTTTAAAACTTGAATCATCTTTAATTTCTCTTGAATACACACCTGTAAATGAATTTATAATTGCCTTATGTCTACCAAATGCTTCTTCAAGAGCACTACTTATTTCGCCTAAAGTTGCTCTTTCTCTTGCGGCATCTACTGCTAAAGCTAATAAATTTTCTTGCGAATCGCTATCTTCAAGTTTAGTTTTAGCCGCTATAGTCAGTGCCTTTAACTTTTCAAGAACTACAACTGTATTTCTACTCTTCTTTATTTCATCTAATCGCTGTAATTGCTGTCTACGAACCTCTTTATTGTCAACTTCTAAAATTTGAAGCTCGTCTTCCTCGGTCAATCGATATTTATTAACACCTACAATTACATCTTGCTGACTATCTATACGCGCCTGTTTTCTAGCAGCAGCTTCTTCAATACGAGTTTTTGGGATACCGGTTTCAATTGCCTTGGTCATACCACCAAGACTCTCAACCTCTTCCATTAGCTCCCAAGCCTTATGCACCAACTCATGCGTAAGTTTCTCTACATAATAACTACCTGCCCATGGGTCTACGGTCTTGGTTATATTCGTTTCTTGTTGAAGATATATCTGAGTTTCTCTAGCAATACGCGCAGAGAAATCTGTAGGCAACGCTATTGCCTCATCTAAAGCATTCGTATGAAGGCTTTGCGTACCGCCAAAAACGGCTGCAGAGGCTTCTATAGTAGTTCTTGCTACATTGTTAAATGGATCTTGTTCTGTAAGACTCCATCCGCTAGTTTGGCAATGCGTTCTTAACATTAAAGATTTTTCGTTCTTCGGATTGAATTCTTTCACCACTTTTGCCCAAAGCATTCTTGCTGCCCGCATTTTAGCAATCTCCATAAAGTGATTCATGCCTATTCCCCAGAAAAAGGAAAGTCGCGGTGCAAAATCATCAATCAGTAATCCCGCTTTTATTCCCGTTCTTATATATTCTAATCCGTCAGAAAGTGTATACGCCAACTCTAAATGCGCCGGGGCACCCGCTTCGTGCATATGATAGCCAGAAATACTAATACTATTAAATTTAGGCATGTATTTACTGGTGTACTCAAATATATCTGCAACCAATTGCATAGATGGTTTCGGCGGGTAGATATAGGTGTTACGCACCATAAATTCCTTAAGAATGTCATTCTGTATAGTACCCGCTAGCTTATCTAACGAAACTCCTTGTTCTTCTGCTGCCACGATATAAAATGCCATTATTGGCAATACCGCACCGTTCATGGTCATTGATACAGACATTTCGTTTAAGGGAATACCATCAAAGAGTACTTTCATATCTTCAACGCTATCTATGGCAACTCCTGCTTTACCAACATCGCCCACTACTCTTTCGTGATCACTATCGTAACCTCTGTGGGTAGGTAAATCAAAGGCGACCGATAATCCTTTTTGACCTGCTTTTAAATTTTTTCTATAAAACTCATTACTTTCTTTAGCCGTTGAAAACCCAGCATATTGTCTGATCGTCCATGGGCGTAATACATACATGGTCGAATAGGGTCCGCGCAAAAATGGCGGTATACCTGCAGCAAAATTTAAATGCTCTATATCAACTATATCCTCTTTAGCATATTTCTTTTTTAATGAAATTGTTTCTGCCGTAGTAAATGTTGATTCTTCTGTTTCTAAAGTACCATTCTTCTGAATATTATCAGGTAATACCGAATCATTCAATTGAATATGTTGCAAATCTTTTCTACTCATGAGATAAACGGTTTTGCTCTAGTTCTTCTGCCAATCGTTTTTCGATAATCGGAGTAATCAATGTTTTTCGAGGATTCTTTTTTACGAACGGATACAGATCTATTTCCTGCGCCATTTTATCATTCTCATTTTGATACGCATTAGAACCTACCAAAACTGTTTTCTTAGTATTGAATTTCTCTTGTTGCTTTTGAGCACTATCAGCAATTCTATTCTGAATCGTATGATTTTTAAGCTGCTTTAAGAATCCACCATCCTTTTCAATTGTCTTGAACAAAATCAACGCTTTCTCAGCTAACTGAGTACTTATTGTTTCAATATAGTAACTACCTTCAGCTGGGTTTTCTACCTTATCAAAATAGCTTTCTTCTTTCAATAAAATAAGCTGATTAAAAGCTATACGTTCTGCAAAATCATTATCTTTTTTATATTCTGAATTATAATTTAAATTAAATACAGCATCAGACCCACCTAATACCGCAGACATACATTCGGTGGTGGTTCTAAGCAAGTTTACATTATAATCGTAAATGGTTTTATTTCGTCTAGAAGGTTGTGTAGTAATATGACATGGAATAGCAATATCATATGCTTGGGCAAGAACACTCCAAAGATTACGCAACGCTTTTATCTTAGCAATTTCAAAGAAATAATTACCACCTACTGCTACCTTAAAATCAATACTTTTAAGATTAGCAAGTTTTCCGCTCTCTTGTAAAATATTTAAATATTCATTGGCATGAGATAAAGCATTTGCCAATTGTTGCACCATATCTGCACCAGCATTTTGATAGAGAGAAACATCTACACTCAATAAATTGTCAATATTAAGTGCTGCTAAATCATTAACGAGATCAATATCTGAAGGCATAGATTCATACCAGTTCCCTGATCTTGCCAAATGACCGATAGGATCAACTTGAAAATGTATTTTATTGGAATCAGTAACCTTATCTAAAGTTTTAGTAATATAATCTTTAGACAAAAATTGCATGTCTAAATATACTTTTATGGCAGATAAATCAATATTGTTCAAAATAACCGCAGCATTTACAGTTTCTACCGGGATAACAAACCGGATTGCTTCAGCTCCTTTTGCTATATATTTCAGTGCCTTTTCATTAGCCATAATGGCATTACCTGCGTAGACAACCTGACCAATATTCCAAGAAGTAATATGAGATGAAGTAACCGTTATGTGTTCTAAATCTTCTGCATGGTAGAAAGGTTTTACTTTAATACCTTCAGGAGAATTCCACACCACTTCTTCATTATAATCTTTCCCCTTTAAATCGTATTGAATTTTCTGTTTCCATTCTTTTTCAGAAATGGGATTAAAATTTTCAAATAAGGTCTTACCCTTCATACAAGACGGATTTTAATTTAAAAACAAGTTCGTTTAATGTGTATTTAAAAAAGTATCAAATACCTACTATCAAAGATACGATAAGTAAATTGTGTTCTAGAACGACCCTATTCTATTAGTTCAGCTGCATTAAGATTACGAATTTGTTCTGTTTCAATTCGTGACAACTCTTTCAACGCTTGTTTCTCAAAAAGGACCGGAAGCTCTTTTAGCGGAGTACCAACAGGAGCTTCCCAATTAATATAATCTTGAAAACGAATGCCGTCTATAGTTCTCGGGTTATAGGCACTTCTAAAACGTACACCGCCATCATTGGTACTGTAGCTGTATGCCAAATAATTTATGTAGTGCGATTTTTTATTTATCCAATACATAAAAACATCATCGTGATCAGTACCACCACCTTCTTTACCAAATGTTACTCTAATAACATCGTAATCTTCACCTTTGATAACGGTTTCACCAACATCTTCTTTGTGTACCGCTTTATCATTTAGTTTATGTGGCAACGTTGCAAAATAAATAACTGAATTTAAGGCATTACTATATTTTGCTATGTCCTTCTCAGACAAATCGATCAACTCATTATTGATCTTTCTAGAAAAAGAACCGTTTTGTAATACATCTTCGATTTTATTTTGCACACTATCCTTGAAATTAACGCGGTATAGGTATCCATCGTTATTGTTAAAAGTGTACATTTTATTTCTAAATACGAACTCGTAATTAGCGGTATCATAGAAGCTACCGCCATGTGCTTTTATAGCATTTTGCACAATAGCCAATGTAGTCTCTTCCTTCAATTCTTGAGTAGATTTTTCACTTTGTCCTTCGCCAGTAGTGCGCTTATCAACATCTTTACAACTAACAATTGATAAAAATATAAAACCAAAAACTATTCTTAAAAATTTATTCATGTCTTTAAAATTAAATGGAACGGTAGGTGAATTCTATCGCTAAAAAAATAATAGTCGAAGGAGCTATTTACACCTATCGAGTCAAAGTTATTATATAAAAGAACAGTTTAATAGATTGATTATCATAATTAATGTTAATAGGAAACTGATTCTCAAATACAGAAAAAAGGATAAGCTAAAAAAAGAAACCGCACTAACCAACAATTTATATTGAAGATTAGTACGGTTTATTTGTCTTTACCAGTATATAAACAGGCAAGGCTATAAATTATGCAAGTTATTCTTGATTGACAACAAAAGCATGAATTACACCTGGCAACCAAGCTAGCATAGTCAATAAAATACTGACCAACAATGTTGTACCTATACCATGTTTTAGAAAAACAGCTAATGGTGGTAATAAAATATTTAGAATTATTGTTAAAAGCGACATAGAATTATTTTTTGGTTCGTTCAAAAATACCCAGTTCAAGCTTTTAAGCTTAACTCGATTCATTCGAATGATAACCTGAAACGCAGTTATAACAATCTCATGGGTAGTTAGTTTTCACGGTCCTCCAATAATTCTTCAATAATATTCTTTAATCTGTTTAACCCAATTGGTTTTACAATATAATCTGAGATGGCACTTATTTTCTTTGCTCTTTCTATATCAACTGGATCTAATGAAGACGAAACCATATAAATAGTGATTTTTTTACCTACTCTAGGTTTAATTTTCACGTATTCTTCCATGAACTGAAATCCGTCCATAACAGGCATATCAATATCCAAGAAAATAACATCAGGAAAAACAGAATCTTGTTCAAGATTATCAAGCATAAAATTTATAGCCTCTTCGCCATCAGAAAAAGCCATTATTTCCATAGGACATTTGGTTGATTCTAGTGCTTTTACCATTGTAAAACGGTAAATAGAATCATCATCAACAATACATGTTTTTAAAACATTATTCATAGTAAGCTTCATTAAAAAATTATTGTAAAAGTTGTGCCAACATTAACTTCACTTGTGGCGGTAATCGTACCACCCATTGCTTCAACTTGAGTTTTCGTAAGGAATAAACCAACACCCTTTGCATCTGGGTGTCTGTGAAAAACCTTGTTTAGTCCGAATAATTTGTGACCATGTTTTTCAAGATCAATACCCAAGCCGTTATCTTTAAATGTAATGATATTTCTACCATTCTTTACTTTAGAATTTACTATAATTTCTGGAGCCCTGTCTTTTGCTTTGTATTTTATGGCATTGCCAATCAAATTAAGGAAAATGCTTTCCATATATATTCTATTATAAGTGATGTTCGACACTTCTGTAAAGTCTCCTTTTACAATAGCATTTGAAGTTAAAATTACACCACTTAATGTTTGGGTCGTATTTTCTAAAATTTCATTTAAATCTACATTTTCCAATTCTTCTTGGGCATCACTAATTTTCGTTTTTAACGCTTCTATCAATGTATTTAATGTTAAAGTAAGGCGATCGATTACCGTATCGAACTTACCGAATATATCTAAGCGCTCTTCATCATCATCTAAAAGCTTATAAATCTCCATTAACGAGTTTAAATTAGCTACCGGCGCTCTTAAATTATGCGAGGTAATATGCGTAAAATCTGCCAGTTGCTTGTTCTGATATGAAAGTTTTTGAGCAACTATTTCTAATTCTTCTTTAGCATCAATCAACTTTTGCTCAGCAATTTTGGACTCTGTAACATCTTGGCAAGTGCCTATCATTTCAACGGTTTCCCCTTTATCATTTGAGAGAACACTAGCTAATATTTGAATGGTTTTAACATTACCTGCAAAAGTTATAATTCTATGGGTAAGCTTACCAAAAACCTGTATCTCTTGAGCTTTTTCAAAATGTAGTAATACATTTTCTTTATCATCATCATGCACCATTTGTAAATAAGTTGTAAAATCTAATTTAAATGGCTCACCTACATGATCTAAAAGAGCATAAAGATTTTCTGACCAAATAGCGATATCTTCAACTATATTCCACTGCCAATTCCCCATTAAACTAATTTTCTCCCCTAAATTCAAAAGGTCATTTTTTCTATGAAGTTCGTCCTTTACTTCCTTAATTTTCGAAATATCTGTAGCTACGGCAATAAAACCTTCATTTATACCTTTCTTATTATTTACAGCTGTAATAGTTGACAATACAGGAAAGGTGGTACCATTTTTTCTTTTATAAGTCCACTGTCTGGTATCGTTAATATTCTCATTTCTATAGTTATAATTTATATCTGTAGCATCTTTACCAAACTCTATTATAATATCTTTTTTGAACTGATCCAATTCTTCGGCACTGAGATAAATTTCCGGTTTTTGTAAACCAATCATTTCTGCAGCAGTATACCCTAACAATTTTTCAGCACCGCTGTTAAAACGATTAATGATTCCGTTTTTATCAGTGGTAATTATAGCGGTAGATTTAGAATTAAAAATTGCCTCAAGTTCTGAATCTGCCTTATTAAGACGTTGCTCGGTAAGTCTTATACTACTTACATCTTGTAAAATACCATAAAATCTTATTGGCACTCCAGATATACTTTCAACTTTACCTAAAATTTTCGCCCAGATAGTATTCCCTTTTGCAGTAAGCATTTCTACATCCATATCTACAGTAGAACCATAATCAATTGCATTTTGAATTGCAATTTTAGCAGCTTGTTTATCTTCATCGTATTTAAAAAACTCTAATGCACCATCTACTGTTGGTCTAAAATCATCTGCAACTTCATAGATTTTATAGGCCATCTTATTCCATAAAAGTTCTTGAGTAGAAAGGTTTATCTCCCAAGTTGATATACGTGCAATTTCGCTGGTATCATTTAAAATAGATTCAACACGTTTTCTCTCAAGTTCCTTTTCTTTTTGGTCTGTAATATCGCCAGTATGCATTAAGAGTCCGCCAATTTCTCCGTTAGCATTATACCAAGGTCGAACATCCCAATAAATCCATTGAATAGAACCATCTGCACGTGTAAATGGTGCTTCGTCGCAAATATCGATTGCACCCTTAAGACATTCTTGATTTTTAGTTTTCCAATCATCACCTATTTCTGGAAAAATATCATAATGAGATCTACCAACAATTGTCTCATCCTCTAATTTAAAATCTTTGAGCCAACGCTGAGAAGCAGCTAAGTACACCATATTGGTATCTAACATAGCAATAGCTGTGGGCGTTTGTTCAATGAATATTTGGTGATGCTTTTCCAAAAGCTCGGTATTATTACGGTAATGACTCAATTTATTGATTTTAACAAGTATATATGTTAAAAATAGTAATAAAATACTGATAAGTAATGAAATGGGATATGACCTCCTTTAAAAAGATTTTTGGTAATGAATGGATATGACTTTAAAAAAGGCAAAAAGACAACTGTCTAGATATTAAGGACAGAATTATGATTTTGAGTTTTTTACTTCTGACTTAAAAGGAACTTTTGAGGTTATTTTAAACGGTTTAAAGAATTACCGGAAGCAACTATAAGTATCAAAGGAAATTACGATGTACAGTCTGTACTTAAATTACTAAGATGAATTTAAGTTATATTAATGCCCAAAAGTAAAATCTTTACTTCAATAAACTAGCAAAATTGTACGATGCATTTACAAGATTTTCCCTGCTATTTTCCATAGCTTCTTTTAGAGTAGAAATGCCTCTTAAAATTAACTCGAAAATAGTAAGTCCCGCATTAACAACAGTCGATCAACCTGGCGATAAAATAGGTAGAACGGCAGTTCGCTTTTTAATTCAAGAACTTGAAAACCCTACCAATGATGTAATGACAAAAACCGTTGAGATCAAAACTAGCCTGATTGTTAGAGATTCTTCGCTAATGGTATAAAGCTACAGAACCTCTTAAAACAAGTGGACATCCACTTTTAAAAACCGAACATTACAACGGAATATTACCATGCTTCTTCTTTGGTAAAGTAGCTACTTTATTTTCTAGCATAGTGTATGCTTTTATTAGTTTTCTTCTGGTATCTTTTGGTAGAATTACCTCATCTATAAACCCTCTTTGTGCAGCGCTATATGGGTTTGCAAATAATTCTGCATACTCAGCCTCTTTTTCAGCCAATTTCGCCACAGGATCATCAGAAGCACTTATTTCTTTCTTAAAAATAATTTCACTCGCTCCCCTTGCTCCCATCACTGCAATTTCTGCACCTGGCCAAGCATAATTTAAATCGGCTCCAATATGTTTAGAGTTCATTACATCGTACGCACCACCATATGCTTTTCGTGTAATAACCGTTACTTTAGGTACTGTTGCTTCACTTAGAGCATATAATAATTTTGCACCATTAGTTATAATACCGTTCCATTCTTGATCAGTACCCGGTAAAAATCCTGGTACATCTACCAAAACTAAAAGCGGAATATTGAAACAATCGCAAAAACGAGTAAAACGTGCTGCCTTTTTAGAACTATCAACATCTAATACACCCGCCAAACTAATAGGCTGATTGGCAACAATACCAATGCTTTTACCACCTAATCGTGCAAAGCCCACAACGATGTTATCGGCATACGCTTCATGAATTTCAAAGAATGTGTCTTGATCAATAATTCCGTTGATGACGTGACGCATATCGTAAGGTTGATTTGCATTCTCAGGAACAATATCTTCTAATACATCGCGCACCTCATTACCTAGCTCAAATGGCAAATCTGCTGGTTTATCCTCACAATTCTGAGGCATATAACTAATCATCTGCTTAATCTGATTGATACATTGAATATCATTCGCAGCCGTCAAATGCGTTACTCCAGATTTGGTAGCATGGGTTAACGCTCCACCCAATTCTTCTGATGTTACCTCTTCATTTGTTACTGTTTTTACCACATTGGGTCCTGTAACAAACATATAACTAGAATTCTCTACCATTAAGGTAAAATCGGTCATGGCAGGCGAGTAAACCGCACCACCGGCACATGGTCCCATTATGGCAGAAATCTGAGGAATTACTCCCGATGCCATTACGTTCTTATGAAAAATATCAGCGTATCCACCTAATGAACGTACTCCCTCTTGAATTCTGGCTCCTCCACTATCATTCAGACCAATCATTGGTACGCCTATTTTCATAGCCATATCCATAATTTTAAGGATTTTTTCGGCATGGGTTTCAGAAAGTGCCCCGCCAAAAACCGTAAAATCTTGTGCAAAAACGCAAACTTGTCTTCCGTTAATAGTTCCGTAACCTGTAACTACTCCGTCGCCATAGAAAACTTGTTTTTCCATACCGAAATCTTTAGTACGGTGGGTAACCAAAGCGCCCATTTCTTCAAATGAGCCCTCATCTAACAAAAAATGAACACGTTCACGAGCAGTTAACTTTCCTTTGGCATGCTGTTTATCAATACGTGCTTGACCACCACCTAATTTAGCCAATGCCAGTTTCTCTGCTAGTATCTGTTTATTATCTTTCATTCTAATTTTTCAAATCAATTTGCAATTTTAAGCTCTACTCTTCTTCCAATTCGAAGAAACCTTAGTCGGAATTTTTACTATTTTATCATTTTCTAAATACAGCTTTAAGGCTACTAATGCTGCTATTCTTTTTTCTTCAGCATACTGCTTTTCTAAATGCTCTGGAGAATAGTAGTTTTTGACAAAATGTGTATCAAAATTTCCTGATGTAAAAGCTTCATGTTCACATACAAATTTGCCAAAAGACAAGGTTGTTGCAACACCTTCAACTTTATAACCATCAATTGCCTTTATCATTAACTGAATAGCTTCCTCCCTATTTTTTCCATAGGTAATCAACTTAGAAATCATGGGGTCATAATAAATTGGAACCTCCATACCTTCTTCGAAACCATCATCAACACGAATACCTTCCCCAACGGGAGTTTTGTAAGTTGACAGCGTACCGATACTCGGCATAAAATTAGCTAACGGGTCTTCGGCATACACACGAACTTCAAGCGCATGACCTGTTATTTTCAAATCTTCTTGGGTAAAAGCCAACTTTTCGCCACGAGCTACTTTTATTTGTTGCTCTACCAAATCAATACCAGATATTAACTCAGAAACCGGATGCTCTACTTGCAACCTGGTGTTCATTTCTAAAAAATAAAAATTCTTCTTTTCGTCTAGTAAAAACTCCACCGTACCCGCACCCACATAATCACAAGCTTTTGCCACTTTAATAGCAGCTTCACCCATCGCTTTTCTAATTTCTGGAGTCAATACTGCTGACGGAGCTTCTTCAACTACTTTTTGATGCCTTCTTTGAACACTACATTCACGTTCAAATAAATGAACTGTATTGCCATGTGTATCGGCTAATACTTGAATTTCGATATGCCTAGGCGAACCCACATACTTTTCTATAAAAACAGAACCATCGCCAAAAGCGGCTTGCGCTTCACTGATCGCCCGTTGCATTTGTTCTGGTAAATCTTTCAAGTTTTCAACAACACGCATTCCTTTACCGCCACCACCTGCAGAAGCTTTTATTAAAATCGGGAAACCTATCTGCATAGCTACCTTTTCAGCTAACGCCACATCGGTTATTGCCTCTTCGATACCTGGCACCATAGGAATATCATAATCACGAACCGCTTCTTTGGCAGCTAATTTATTCCCCATCACCTTAATAGCATGAGGCTTAGGACCAATGAAAGTAATCCCATTATCTTCAACCATTTGGGCAAACACCGCATTTTCACTTAAGAATCCGTAACCTGGGTGAATACCTTCAGCACCGGTTACTTTTGCCGCATTAATAATTTTCTCCATCACTAGATAAGATTCTGATGATGGCGCAGGCCCCAATAAAACTGCTTCATCAGCAAACTTTACATGTGGAGAATGACGGTCAACCTCTGAGTAAACAGCAACGGTTTTAATACCCATTTTTTGGGCAGTTTTCATTATTCGTAAAGCTATTTCACCGCGGTTGGCTATTAGTATTTTCTTCATTAAAACTTATTTTACTCGATATTCGAGATTTAATCCCTCATTGAGGGTTTAATTTTCTAAGACTTGCTCGTCAGTACCATTGGGCGGGTCTCAATATTATAGGATTTTTCTCTTAGGAGTGTATCAAAGGTCTCATCCTAGGTCACGTATTCTATATGCCATAACAGCTATCGTGTTTGGTATCTACTCCATTTCAATAATCACTTGTCCCTTTTCTACAGCGTCGTCTTTCTTAATCTCAATAGACTTAATAATCCCCTCACCTTGCGCAAGAATAATATTTTCCATTTTCATTGCCGATAAAACCAATAAGGGAGTACCTACTACAATCTCTTGACCCACCTCAACCATTACAATTACAATTAACCCTGGCATTGGTGCTTTTACCTCATTTAGTTTTTGAGTCGTAACCGCTAGCAATCCCATTTTTTTGACCTGCTGATCGTACTCGTCTTCAAGCTTTATGTCATACATATTTCCGTTGATAGACAATGACATCGTCTTATTCAAAAAATCGGAATGGACAATCTCTACTTGAAAAGCACTATTATTATCTAAAACATGAAGGTTTTTTGCATCGACATTAATGCTATCTAGAGCATCGACATCGCTACTATTAACATGCAGTTCTTCTTCGTTTACGGTAATTAAATAGTTTGACATATTTTATATTATAAAACAACTTATAGTGTGTACCAAAGATATTGAAAAAGATTGGCGATGAATTTTACCAATTAAAAAAGTGCCATTCCATTTCAATATGTATACCACGGATGTCTAAAATTTTAAAATAGGATACAGAATAGCGCACCGAATTTTAGATTTTAAATTGAAATATTGATGTTATAGGATAAAGTAGAAATCTATGACAAACCGATATAGGTGTTAACCAGTATTGATTAAAAACAAAAAGACCTTATCATCTCTGATAAGGCTTTCGCTTTTTGCTCCTCCTCTTGGGCTCGAACCAAGGACCCTCTGATTAACAGTCAGATGCTCTAACCAACTGAGCTAAGGAGGAATTTATGTTATTTTAAAGTCTTTTTTTGACTTGTATTTTGCAATACTTAATTGCTTTAGCTTCCTAAATCGGGTGCAAATATAGTGGTTTTTTAAAAGTCTCCAAATAAATAAATTATTTTTTTTATTTAAATATCAATTTATACACATCGTTACCATTTGCGAACAGTAATAAGGCTATTAAAATAAAGAAACCTGTTACTTGTGCGTACTCTAAAAACTTATCGCTTGGCTTTCTACCAGTAACCATTTCATATAGCAAGAACATAACGTGTCCGCCATCTAAAGCAGGTATTGGCAGAATATTCATAAATGCAAGAATAATCGATATAAACGCAGTTGTAGCCCAAAATTGAGGCCAGTTCCAAGTATCTGGAAACATACCACCAATAGCAGCAAAACCACCAACCTCTTTATAAGCACCGGTATCAGGATTAAAGATTTTCTTCATCCCTTTTATATAGTCTGTAAGAGTCTTAACACCTTTGTTCCATCCGGCGGGGATTGATTCTACAAAACTGTATTTTAATTGTTTTATTTGAAAATAACCCTTCTCTTGATACTCCTCCATAGAACCTAATCCTGCATAAATCCCAAATTTACCTTCGTCAGAAACCTTTGCATTCAGAGAAACTTTATCACCTTCCCTCATAACTTCTACAGGAACGGTTTTACCTTTATTAGCCGCCAACACAGGAATCACCTGATCTTGAAACTCTACAGGTGTGCCGGCAATTTTTACTACAGCATCACCTTCTTGAAATCCGCTCTCTTTATTTGGAGAATCTTCTGGAATACTTCTAACTACAAACGGATTTCGGTATGAAATAAACCTCGCATTCTCCCTATTGTCAGAAATAGTTTCTATAAAATCTACCGGAATATCCTTTTCTATGATTTCACCATTTCGCTCTAGAGTTATTTTTTCACCATAAACCACTTCTGGCATTATACTATTCAAAGATTCAATTTCTTTACCATCAACAGCAATAACCTTATCTCCTGTTTCTATTCCAAGTGCATTCCCTAAGGTTGTGTCAGTTATCCAAACACCATCTTTTAAACTATCGTTTGCAATATATTGCTCTCCATAAGCATAAGCTAAACCAATAAAAATAATTACCGCTAGCACAAAATTGACAGTAACACCACCTAACATGATAATTAAACGTTGCCAAGCTGGTTTGCTTCTAAACTCCCATTCCTTAGGTTCTTCTGCCATGGCTTCTTTATCCATGCTTTCATCTATCATTCCAGATATTTTCACATATCCGCCTAATGGCAACCAACCTATTCCGTATTCAGTTTCTCCTATTTTCTTTTTGAAAAGTGAAAACTTCACATCAAAGAATAAGTAGAATTTCTCTACTCTTGTTTTAAAATATTTTGCTGGTATAAAATGCCCTAACTCGTGTAGTACTATAAGTATAGAAAGGCTTAAAAAAAATTGTATTGTCTTTATTATAATGGGGCTCATTCTTTTTTCCTGAAAATTAAAATCGCACAAAAGTACATTTTTACAACCGCTAAAAAAAAGAAACACACTGAGGTAGTGGTATTTTATGAATAATTTATAACCTGAACCTACCTATTTGCTTGAAAAATAAAGCACCCTAGCGTACCTTTGTAAAAAATTCGTATGCGTTCTTTTTTTGCTAAATTCAAGTTATTCGGTCTGGTGCTACTGCCAATTTCTGCAGTTATCATGTATCTGTTCTATAATGCCTTACAACCTGTAAAGCTATTACCGGTATATTCGCCTGCTATGGTGAATGCAGAATTGGTTTCTGAAGAGATTCAGCATGTTAGAAAATACCATACTATCGCCGATTTCTCTTTGACCAACCAAAATGGCGAAACGATTACTCAAGAAGATTACAAGGATAAAATTTACATTGCCGATTTCTTCTTTACCACCTGTCCTACTATTTGCCCTATAATGACCAAGAATATGGTCGATCTACAAAAAGCCCTTGGTAACGATTCTGGTGTAATGTTATTATCACACTCGGTAACACCAGAAATAGATTCTGTAGCTCAGCTAAAGAAATATGCCCTAGAAAAAGGGGTAGACGATGCAACATGGAATTTAGTTACGGGTGATAAAAAACAAATCTATGATCTTGCCCGTAAATCGTATTTAGCCGTAAAAACAGATGGTGATGGCGGACCGTTTGATATGATACACACCGAAAATTTCATTTTGGTAGATAAGAAAAAGAGAATTCGAGGTTTCTATGATGGCACCAAGAAAGAGGATATCGATAAGATTTTAGCTGATATCGAAATTTTAAAAAAGTCTTACGACGAAAACAACGATTAAACCTTTAAGGTAAGACAGTCTAACAGTATTAGATTTAAGATGTATTAATTTCCTAATTGAATTATTTGCTTTACTTTTGTTACTTATAATGAATCTAAATAAAGATTGGAAACTACAGTCGCACATTTAAAAAGAGGTCAAAGGGGAATTATTAAAGAATTCACCGAAAACCTATTACCTATAAAACTACTAGAGCTAGGTTGTTTACCAGGTAATGTAGTAGAATTAGTGCAAGTAGCTCCTTTAAATGATCCCATCTATATCAATGTCAACGGATCGCATATTGCCATAAGAAGAGAAATGGCCTTACATATAGCACTTGATATTATTGAAGATAATGTGGTTATATGAGCAAACAAATCAATGTAGCCCTTATCGGGAACCCAAACACCGGTAAAACTTCAGTTTTTAATCAGCTTACCGGGTTAAACCAGAAAGTAGGTAACTACCCAGGTATTACCGTTGAAAAAAAAGAAGGAATCTGTAAACTTCCACGAGGTGTAAAAGCCCATATTTTAGATTTACCAGGCACATACAGCTTAAACACAACCTCTTTAGATGAAAGTGTTGCTGTCGAACTGCTTCTCAATAAAAATGATAGAGACCACCCAGATGTGGCCATTGTAGTTTCCGATGTTGAGAACCTAAAAAGAAATCTTCTCCTTTTTACACAAATAAAAGATTTAAAAATACCCACTATACTGGTCATTAACATGGCAGACCGTATGTCTCGAAAGGGTATTACAATAGATATAGAATTACTAGAAAAAAAGCTAAACGCCAAAATTGCATTAGTAAGTACCCGAAAAGAAACGGGTATAGAAAAACTAAGAGAATTAATTGCCGATTATAAGAATTTACCAAAAACGCAAAATGTAGACATCTCTGTAATCGCGCCCGATTATTTTGAGAAACTTTCTACCACCTTCCCAAAAGAAGATGTGTACAAACTATGGCTGGTTATAACTCAAGATGTCAATTTTATGCCTCTTGAAAAGACATTATTTAAAGATGCCACTTCGTTTGCCACCAAATCTAAATCTGAATTAAAGCGTCTTCAACAGAAAGAAACGATTTTAAGATACCAGTTTATTAACGGAATTTTAAAAGAGACCTATAAGGTCGACGTTAATGCTGCCAAAGGTTTTAGAGCAACTTTAGACAAGGTGCTAACACATAAAGTATTTGGCTACCTTATATTCTTTCTAATTTTATTGACCATATTTCAAGCCATTTATGGATGGAGCGAATACCCGATGGATCTTATTGACGGTTTTTTTGCATCAGCTACAGAATGGGTAAAAAACACATTGCCACCAGGGGTTTTCACAAACCTAATTGCAGAGGGAATTTTATCTGGTATTGGCGGTATTGTTATTTTTATTCCACAGATAGCGTTCTTGTTTCTTTTTATAGCCTTGTTAGAAGAAACGGGCTACATGAGTAGGGTGGTATTTTTAATGGATAGAATAATGCGCCCGTTTGGCTTAAGTGGTAAAAGTGTAGTTCCGTTAATATCAGGAACAGCATGTGCTATACCTGCAGTGATGGCTACCAGAACTATTGAAAACTGGAAAGAACGATTAATTACCATATTAGTAACTCCGTTTACCACCTGCTCGGCGCGTTTGCCAGTCTACCTGATTATTATAGCATTAGTCATACCCGAAGGTAGCTTTTTAGGCTTAAGCTATAAAGCACTGACCTTAATGTCATTGTACTTAATGGGTTTTGGAGCCGCTATTCTATCGGCGGTAATCTTAAATAAAATACTTAAAATAAAGAGCAAATCTTTCTTTGTGGTAGAAATGCCAAATTACAAATTACCATTGCTTAAAAATGTAGGCTATACCGTTCTTGAAAAGACCAAAAGTTTTGTTTTCGGGGCAGGTAAAATCATTTTAGCAATTTCTATAATTCTATGGTTTTTAGGCTCTAACGGATCTTCTGACGAATTTAAAAATGCAGAGACCATTGTAACCAACCGTGTAGAACAAGAAGGTTTCAGTACCAGTAGTGAAATTTATTTTGACACCCATCAAGATGGTTTAGATATAAACAACTCAAATGCATCTGACCAACAAAAAGAACTTGAAGAACGCGCATTAGCGCAAGAAATAGCAGGTTATAAACTAGAGCACTCTTATATGGGCCATATGGGTAAAGCTATAGAACCTATTGTAAGACCTTTAGGCTATGATTGGAAAATTGGTATTGCCGTCATCACCTCATTTGCAGCCAGAGAAGTTTTTGTCGGCACATTGGCAACTATTTACAGCGTAGGTAATGATGAAGAAGAAACCATAAAAAATAGAATGGCCGCAGAAGTAAACCCTAGAACTCAAAAGCCACTATTTAATTTAGCTTCTGGTGTTTCGCTACTTCTATTTTATGCATTTGCCATGCAATGTATGAGTACATTGGCCGTAGTAAAAAGAGAAACGAATTCTTGGAAATGGCCTGCGGGGCAACTAGTATTTATGAGCCTATTTGCTTATATTGTTGCTTTAATAGCTTATCAATTATTAAAATAAAAACACATGATACAACACATCTTAGTTTACATCACTTTAGCTATTTCTGTTGGTTATATAGTTACTAAATTTTTTATCCCAAAATCTATTTGGTCCAGTAAAAAAGAAAGCTCAAAGGCTTGTGGCCAAGATGGTTGTGGCTGTCATTAGATTATAGATTTTTGTTAAAATTTATTTAAAACGTTCCTAACAGTTTCTAAAATTGTAACGTTACTTACATTGGTTCGTCTAGATTGCGTAAGAATAATCGAACCTATGAACAAAAAATTACCTCTTCTAGCTTTTTTCACCTTTCTAATTTTCAACCTATTTAATGCCAATGCACAAAGCTTAAGTGCAACTATTATTGATAGTGTTAGTCAACAACCCATACCATTCGCCACTATACAACTAAAAGATAAAGGCGTAATTACCAATGAGGAAGGTAAATTCAACTTCCTTTTAAACGAAACTATTACTGAGTCTGACTCCTTAACTATTTCATCTATTGGTTATGAAACACTTTCCAAACCAATTTCTGAATTTACTACTACAAAAATAGTACTAGCACCTAAATCGATTGAATTACGAGAGGTTATTGTATCCAACAAAAATTATACGGCCGATGAGATTATGGATTTCGTTGAAGATAATTTAGAAAAGAACTATACCAATAATCTCACTAAAAAAAGGTTATTTCATCGATCATCATATTTTGACCGTTGGACAAAGAGTGATTTTACGGTAAAAAAATCTTCTATAGATGTATTAAACCAACAGTTTATTGATAGCATCATTTCGACTGTACCTAAAAATGATGCTTATTATCAAGAATTAGTGGGTGATTTATATGGTAATTATGATGAAGAATCACAAAAATTAGATTTGTTAAAAGCGTCTAAATTGTACGATAAAAACACCACTCTTAATCAAGAAAAGATGGAAGAAAAATTTAACTCCATACTAAAGGAAAATGTAAAGCCTGGATCTTATTTCAAAATTAAATCCGGATTATTATCCTTTAAAATAGATGCTGATGAAGTCAATGAGCTTTTTAAAGAAGACGTAGACTCAACAGATGTAGCTGCATTAAATGCAGAACTCGAGAAAAAGAAAAAAGATAAAGAAGAGCGGCAAAAAAACTTTGCATCTTGGAAAAGGAACAATTTAGGTTCCATATTAAATGGATTACCTACTCAAGATGGTAGCGATCTTAATTTTATACTCAAATCTAGAAAATACAATTATACTCTTAATGAATTCACCTATATAGGCGATGACGCTGTATATGTAATATCTTTTAAACCAGATGGATCAGCAGATTTTGAAGGTACACTATATATCAATGCAGACGATTTCGCTGTAATACAAATAGATTACAGAAATGTAAAACCCGTTAGTAAGCTTAGTTTATTAGGAATCTCGACCAATAAATACTTATCTAAAGGAAAAATAATATATAATAAAAGTGCCAATGGCCATTACAGTTTACACTATTATGAATCTGAGATAGGCGAACGTTTTGGTATAAAAAGACCTTTAAAGATTTTTGAAAAAAATAGAATTGTAAAAGGTAGAAATAAGCAGAACGAATTATCCGGAGATATGGATTTCGTATTTATAAATGTTGTAAAAAATGAAATAATCGTTTTTGAATCAGAAAATATTAGTCAGGCTACTTTTGATGGATTTACAGAAAATAATACCATACTACCCATCTACATGCCTAAGTATGACCCAACTTTCTGGGAAGGTTATGCTATTATGGAACCAAACACAGCAATTAAAGAATTTACAGCTACTTCTTCCGAATAAATTAAATCAAGTTCTTAACAAAACTATAGAATAATAACCCCCAGCCTACTACTAAAAAGAGTCCGCCGAGAGGGGTTATAGGACCTAATATTTTTATTTTTTTTCCTTTGGATGCAGAAATGCATAAACCGTAGATACTGAAAGAAAATAGGATGGTTCCGATAATTAAACAATAGATAATAGCTTTCTCTAGACCCGTTTCTAGATTAAGATTAAAGCTGAGCATTAATATTAACAGTGCGTGGTACATTTGATATTTTACTCCCGTTTCAAAACTATTCAATTGTTCTGAAGTAAAAGTTTTCTTTAATAAATGTGCACCAAAAGCACCAAAGACAACCGCCAATAAACCCAACAAAGCTCCTATCAATTGCGCTACTAATACCATAACTTTTTATTTCAAAGATACTGTCATCTCCTTTTAATTCATAAATTACAGAAACCATTATCAAAGAAAAATGAAAAGTTACTTATCTTTTTGCTTAACAGCGGCAATACTATTGTGTAGTTGCGGACCTTCAAAAAATACAACCAAAGAGAAATCATCTTTAGATACTGAATTAAGAGAAAAGAATAGAGCTAATGTTTCGTTATTACAACGTATAAGACAAAAACCAGGAGTGGTGCTACAAAACAATGTCCCCATTTTAAACAAAACCACAAATTCGTTCGATTCTGGCGGAAATCAAGAACCCTTGTATGTTTTAAATAATCAAGTAATCGGAAATTCGTTTCATTCTGTAAACGAACTAATAGATAGTTATAATGTAAAGAAAATAGTTATTCTATCTGGGGCAGATGCTGCGGGTTACGGAACCCAGGGTTCTAATGGGGTAATTAAAATTACTACTTATTAAATTATAATATTCTCCAATTAAAAATGAAAACACGTTTTAAAATATTAGTTATTGTTTTATTTCTGTTTATGTACAGCTGTACTTTTAAAGACGAGAAGGAAGAATATGCCAATATATTAATTCAAAAGGTCAAAAGATTTAAAAAGGAAAATGGAAGATTACCAAAAAACATATCAGAAATTGGTCTGAAAGAAGCTATGGAAGGTCCTGCTTTTTATCAGATGGAAAATGACTCAACTTATATTGTTTGGTATGGATTAGGTCTTGGGGAATCCAATACTTACAGCTCATCAACAAATAGTTGGACTATTGGAGGATAAATATAAATTCTAGTTAAAATTTCCTGATTTCTTTCGACTCAAATCAATAAAAAATTAAGCAACCTAATCGGAAGGAAATATTTGATAAGATTTGAGAGCTCTACTGCAAACTAATATTCATCTCCATATTAGAATTTACGGTAAATACACATTCCTTATATTTTGGTGGACCGAACATTTTCATTTTGCCCTTAGAAAAAGCAATTTGCTCTTTTGGAATGCCAAGCATATTAGTATCTAAGTTATCATTACCATTCGCATCATGAAAAATGGCAATTGCGTAATCACCATCAGGTAAATCTGAGATATTAAAAGCTGTTTTTCCCTTAACCGCTTTCTCTGAACCAGATTTGTAAACTTTATCGAATTTCAAAAAAGAATCCTCATTATTATAAACAGCAAAACAGATATTCCCTTTTTCAGAGGTAACTCCATCAATACTTACGCTAACATTATGCTGTGCAAAAATTCCTGTGGCTATGAAGCTTAAAAAAAATAGCAATAATAAATTTTTTCTCATCATTATAAATAGTTCTAAAATCTACAATTGTTTCAATAGTTATGCCAAATGATTACTTCACTTCTAAACTTTATTCTAATAACCCTTCACCAATTCTAATTAGGCTCACTTAAAACACTCAATTTAGCATTAAGCTGCTGAAATAACTGAACAGTTTCAACGGAGTCTTTCAGGTTAAAATATACATAAGTTGAATCTTTATAAACCAATTTTACTTTATTCTGATTGATGTTATCTACAAAAACGCGCACCTTTTTATCTGTCAACGAATCTTTAAACTCCCTAAATACACCCTTCTCTTTTTCTAAGGCCGAGAAGCCATGCAAACGCTCCATTGGCGGAATTCTTTCTACAAAAACAACACTATCAAGTTCGTTTAAAGGAATTTCGACATTATAAAAACCTGATCGTAGGCTAAGGTTATTACCATCATTACCTACCCAATTTCTAGTATGTAGAATCAAAACAAATGTACAGCATATAACAGTGATTACCAACATAACTGTCCAGACCCAACCTTTCTTAGAAGAATGCATAAAATTTTAAAGTATGAAGTTAACTATACTAATCCCTTTAACGTTAAAATCGATATTAAATTACCGGTTCATTAAAAATATTGAACCATAAATTATTAGCGCTAGAATAAACAATAGGCTTACCCTAAACCAACATCTAAAGTCATCATAATAATGAAGCCCCCGATGAAGCCCATGGTGGCAATATCGGTGTATTTATCTTGCTGTGTTTCTGGTATAACTTCCTCTACGACAACAAATATCATAGCACCAGCAGCAAAAGAAAGAGCATAAGGTAAAATAGGCTGAAAGGTCATTACTGCCCAAGCACCTAATACCGCAGCGATAGGCTCAACAAGTGCAGATGCCTGACCGAACATAAAACTTTTTGTTCTACTTAACCCATGTCTACGTAATGGCATAGCTACCGCAAAGCCTTCGGGAAAATTCTGAAGACCAATACCAAGTGCCAAAGCAACGGCACCACCAATTGATGCACCTTCAAAACCAGCAGCTACACCACCAAAAAGAACACCTACTGCTAAACCTTCGGGTATGTTATGTAATGTAATTGCCAAAGTCAATAACGTAGTTCTATGCCAAGGGGTCTTTACGCCTTCCACTTCACTTTCCTTAAAATTAATGTGTAAATGCGGTAACACTTTATCCAATCCAAAAATGAACATTGCACCTAAGAAAAACCCAATAGCTGCGGGTATAACCTTTACGAATCCTTCCCCGGGGCTCATTTCTATACCAGGCGCCAATAGGCTCCAAAAACTTGCAGCAACCATTACCCCGCCAGTAAAACCTAACATGCCATCTAATACAGCACGGTTCAATGTTTTAAATAGAAAAACCAAAGAAGCACCTGCAGCTGTTAGTCCCCAAGTGAATAAAGTCGCATAAAACGCAGCCAACACTGGGTCTATCGATTCAAAATAAGCTATAATTTGTTCCATAATTTCATAAATTCATCAGTTAAAAACTATTCTTCATCTACTATATCTAAAAATAAATTTGTTGCAATTTGCTTTGATATTCTGATGGATCCCGACCGAGTAGAAATGGTAACGGAACCATCGAACTCCTCAATTTCCAATATTTTAAACGTATCGCCCAAGGCAATTTTATTCTTATCTAAAAACTTTAAAAAAGCTGCAGATGAGTCATTTACCCCAACACAAACACCTTGACTGCCTACAGGTAATTCGCTAATCAATTTTTTAATTGATTTAGTAAAGACTCCGTCTTTGTTCGGGATCGGATCACCGTGGGGATCTACTTTTGGGTATCCTAAATGGGCATCTAATTTATCTATTAAAGTATCACTCTTTATATGTTCTAATTGTTCGGCAACCACGTGTACTTCATCCCAAGAAAAATTTAATTTTTCAACCAAAAAAACCTCCCATAAACGATGTTTTCTGATGATGGATAATGCTACCAGCCGTCCTTTTTCAGAAAGTAACACACCTTGGTACTTTTTATAATTTACCAAAGACTTCTCAGATAGCTTTTTAACCATATCGGTAACTGATGATGGCTTCGTTTTCATTTGCTCGGCTATTGCATTGGTGGCAACAGAGGTACTATTGAACTCGCTTAAATGATAAATAGCTTTTATGTAATCTTCTTCAGATAAAGTCATGTTAAAACAATATAAACACAAAAATACATTTTTATACGTAAAAACAATTTTTTAGCTTTGTCTAAAATTAATTTTAGATGATTAAAATAATATTTTTTGTTTGCTCTATTTTATCTTTCGGTATCATAAGTGCACAAAATTCTACGATATCTGGCTCTGTTTCATCAAATGATGGTTCAGCGGCCTATGTAAATATTTATTTAAAGGGAACCGAAATTGGTACTGCTTCTGATGAAAATGGACAATACATCTTAAAAAATATTCCCCCGGGAAAATACACTCTTATAGCTTCTACCATCGGTTTTGAGAAACATTACAAAACAATTACAATTGCCGAAGGCGAAGATCAAATCGTTAGTATCAACTTATCGCCTTCTACCGAATTTTTAGATGAAATGGTCGTTACCGGAACCTTAAAGCCTGTAAGTAGATTAGAGAGTCCGGTGCCTGTAGAAGTCTATAAACCGACTTTCTTCAAGAAAAATCCGACGGCAAGTATTTTTGAAGCTTTGCAGAATGTAAACGGTGTTAGACCACAAATAAACTGTAACGTTTGTAATACGGGTGATATTCATATTAATGGATTAGAAGGGCCGTATACTTTAGTACTCATTGACGGTATGCCGATAGTTAGTGGTCTAGGTACCGTTTATGGATTATCTGGCATACCCAACTCGCTTATTGAACAAATTGAAGTAGTTAAAGGTCCTGCTTCTACCCTTTACGGAAGTGAAGCCGTTGGCGGACTCATAAACATCATCACGAAAAATAACTTGTCTGCACCAGATTTTTTCGCTGACAGTTTTGTTACCTCATGGGGGGAACTTAACCTTGATGTAGGCACGAAATTTAATATTGGCAAAAAGACTAATGTGCTCTTAGGAGCCAACTATTTTAAGTATGATAACCCCATAGATAATAACGGAGATAATTTTACAGACCTAACATTACAAGACCGTATTTCGGTTTTTCAAAAATGGAATTTTACTAGAAATAACTCACGAATTCTTACGCTAGCCGGACGCTTTTTTTACGAAGATAGATGGGGTGGCGAAATGCAGTGGACACCTGAGTTTAGAGGAGGAGATGAAGTTTACGGAGAAAGTATTTATACCCGCAGATGGGAAGTTCTGGGTAAATATCAATTACCGGTAGAAGAGCAACTCATGCTTTCTTTTTCATATAACGACCACAAACAAAATTCTGTTTATGGTGTTGTACCATACCTAGCCGATCAACGAATAGGTTTTACACAACTGACTTGGGATAAAACCATAGGTAAACATAGCCTTTTAGCAGGTACAGCATTACGTTACAATTACTACGATGACAACACCCCTGCGACCTTAAATACCGATGGCAATGGTAACCAACCAGACGAAGTTGTAATACCAAGTTTATTTATACAAGATGAAATAGCATTTAATAAAAAGCATTCTTTATTATTAGGTGGTCGTTTCGATTATGATGACCGCCACGGTAACATTTTTACTCCCCGAGGGGCATATCGTTTTAAATTTACTGATAATGACATTATTCGTCTAAACGCCGGTACAGGTTTTAGAGTAGTAAATCTGTTTACCGAGGATCATGCTGCATTAACAGGCTCGCGAGATGTGATCATTGCCGAAGAATTAAAGCCAGAGCGTTCGTTTAATGTCAACCTAAATTACTTGAAGAAATTCTATGGTGACAATGGCACTTTTGTAAGCTTAGATGCCTCTGTATTTTATACCAATTTTCAGAATGTGATCATCCCTGATTACGATACAAACCCTAATCAAATTATATATGATAATTTAAACGGCACCTCTATTTCAAAAGGAGTTAGTGCCAATGTAGATGTTTCTTTATTCAACGGTATAAAGTTTATGTTAGGCGGTACATTACAAAACGTTAGTAATACGGAAGACGGCATAAAAGAAAGACAAATACTAACTGAAAGTTATTCAGCAAACTGGAGTATTAGCTATGATATTCGTACCTGGGATGTTAGCATTGATTACACAGGTAATCTATATGGACCTATGCGTTTACCTACTTTAGGCGAAAGCGATCCCAGACGAGATTTTTCACCTGCATGGAGTATTCAGAACATACAATTTACGTATGATGGACTGAAAAATTTCGAGTTCTACGGAGGAGTAAAAAACTTATTAAACTGGACACCAAATAGAGGAAATCCATTTATCATAGCACGTGCAAACGACCCATTTGATAAAGAAGTAACTTTTGATACCAATGGTAATGCAGTTGCGACACCAAACAACCCAAATGCATTGACTTTTGATCCGTCGTACGTATATGGTCCTAACCAAGGCATACGTTCATTTCTAGGATTACGTTACACATTAAATTAAGAACAAAAAACAACTACTATTTCGTATTTTTGATATTCTCGGTATGTAAAACCCTGGGTAAACAACCTCGGGCCAAGCCCACGAGGCATTTGTAAGTCAACAACAATAATATTTCGAGGCAAGCCTCGGAGCATTTAAATCTCGATTATCGAGCAATGTTTTAAAAATTCATGAACGAATACGATTACATTATTATTGGAGCAGGCGCATCTGGTTTATTACTGGCTGATGCTATGCTCAATGATTCGTTTTTTGATCATAAAAAGATATTACTTCTCGACAAAGACGCTAAAAACAGCAATGATAGAACATGGTGTTTTTGGGAAGAAGGTAAAGGTCCATTCCATAAGATTGTCCATAAAAAATGGGATACGATTCATTTTCAAGGAGACGATGTTTTTAAAAGAACAAATATTGCCCCGTATTCTTATAAAATGATACGCAGCATTGATTTTTACAATCACTATTTAGGTCGAATCAAACAATCAGCCAATATCACTTTCGTCCAAGAAGCATTGGTCGACCTAAAGGAGTCTGCCACCGAGGTTATTATAAACACAACCAATAGTACCTATACTGGCAAATACCTATTCAATAGTCTTTTTGATTATAAAATGGCAACTGGGCAAAAAAAATATCCGGTGCTTCAGCAACATTTTGTGGGCTGGGTAATTAAAACTGAAAAGCCAATTTTCAATGCCAATGAAGTTACTTATATGGATTTTTCCATCCCTCAAAAAGGAAATACCCGATTTATGTATGTACTTCCCTATTCAAATGACACTGCGTTGATTGAATACACATTATTTTCAGAACAATTACTGCCAAAAGGCGAATATGAAGCAGCGATTAAAGAATATATAGTAGACCGTTTTCAATGCGATACTTATGAAATTATCGAAAAGGAAGCTGGTAGTATACCCATGACCGCATATGACTTTAGAGAACATCACACCAAAAGAATACGATATATAGGTACCGCAGGCGGATGGGCAAAACCCAGTACAGGCTACACCTTAATGAGTACCGCAAATAAGATTCCGAAATTAATTAAACACATAAAGCAAGGCGAGCCACTTCAAAAAATGAAATTAAAAAATAAATTTTGGTTTTATGATATGCTCTTTTTAGATGTCTTGCATTATAATAATGGTAACGGTCATGCAATTTTCGAATCTATTTTTAAAGCTATAAAACCACAGATGGTATTTAAATTTCTAGATGAAAGAACTAGCTTAAAAGAAGATTTTATATACATAAATTCTTGTCCGAAAACCCCATTCATAAAAGCTTTGATTAGAAGGCTATTTTAAACCGTTCTATTCATTAAATTTTCACCAAATTGCTTTAACAAATCTTTGTTTTCAGGCTCTATTTCCATTTCTTCAAGAACATCGAATGCCCTTGCCGTATAATCACCTATTGCTATCTTAGTTGCCTTATCAGCTTCTGTCTTTTCAAATATAGAACGCACTGCGTTTATTTTAGCTTCTGATTCTTTTGGCTGAATAGAATATAGATGTTCAAGCTCTTTCGTCATCATTTCAGAGCCAGAATTCAATGCTTTTAAATATAAGTAGGTTTTCTTATTCTCAATGATATCGCCACCCACTTGCTTACCGAACGTTTCTGGATCCCCAAATACATCTAAATAATCATCTTGCAATTGAAAGGCAATACCAAGATTTAATCCAAAATTATACATTTTCTCTTGTGCAGAATCTGAAGCACCGGCAACAATAGCGCCCATCTTTAGTGCAGCTGCAACGAGTACAGCAGTTTTATACTCGATCATTTTTAAATATTCAGGTAACATAACATCGTCTCTTGTTTCAAAATCAACATCGTACTGTTGACCCTCACAAACTTCTAATGCGGTTTTACTGAATAACTTGGCTAAATCTCTAAATACATTGGGCTCATAATTTTCAAAAAGCTGATATGCCATAATTAGCATCGCATCACCAGATAGAATACCAGTGTTTATATCCCATTTTTCATGAACGGTAGTTTCCCCCCTACGAACAGGGGCATCATCCATAATATCATCATGTACCAAAGAAAAATTGTGAAATACTTCAATTGCAAGGGCGGCATCTAAAGCTTTTTTAAAATCGCCCTTAAAAATTTCAGCGGTCATTAACACTAAAACCGGTCTTAGGCGCTTTCCACCTAAACTAAGAATATAGGTAATAGGCTCATAAAGGTTTCTAGGTTCCTTAGTAATTTTTTTTGAGTCCAAATACGCAATAAACTCTTCTCGATATTCATTAATAGTGTGCATTGTTCGCAATTTTATTCAAAAATAGAACAAATAAGATTGATTCTCCTCTTTTATACGTTGAAGAACCACATCTAAGGCTAACGATTTAAAATAAAATTACAGGGAAGAAAATAGAATAATAATCGATGGTGGAATGATTTATAAAGAAGATCGTTTTATTAATCTAGAAGGCATAATTACCTGAGTTATACTATCGTTTTTTAAGTGTTTCGCTGCCATTTTCGCCATTTCATTAAAATCTGTAGAAATGGTAGTTATTCCGCCAAATACTATTTCTTTCGATACATTATCATTTTGAGACAAAATACCAATATCCTCTCCAATTTTCAGCTTTTTTCGCACAGAATCGCGTAATATATGCCATAAAATAGTATCTCCTAGTGCGAAATATAGATTGCCTTTAGTAGCAGAACCAATTGAATAATGATTCTTGACCACCCCATTTATCGAATAATCTTTTAAAAATTTTTCAAATGCCTTTTTAATGGAGATAGGAGAATAATCACTTTCTTCATTAAAATATAATATGATTCTATTGTACTTCTTTATTTGAGGAAGCAATTGCACCAAAGAAGTATAAATTACATTTTCAAACTCTTGAGAAATATAAGAAATGGACTTTCCTAAATCTAAATATCTATCAACCAGCAGTAGTTTTTTAGGCTCAATCTGTTCTAATAAAGGAATAACTTTTTGATCCTGTATAGAAGCAATTACGTACATGCCATATTTACCGTTAATATTGGTAAGAATTGTTTCGAAAACAGTAAGATTATTATGGTGAAAGAATACGTCGATTTGAAACCGCCTACCCATCTCTTTACGAAATGTTTTATAGAATTCTTCTTGATAACTTTGAAAGGCGAATAAGATTAAGGCCATTCTTTTTGTAATATTCGTAGCCTGACTAATTACAAAATAACCCTTTAATTGTCTCGACTCAATTAAACCTCTATTCTTAAGTTCTTCGTACGCTTTAAAAATAGTTTTACGGGCATAACCAATTTCTTCAACCATAGTGTTTATGGAAGGTAACTGATCACCTACACATAATTTACCATCTTCAATAGATTCAATTACACCCTGAACTAATTGTTCGTGTTTTGTAAGGTTATTATTGTGGGTTAGGCTTAAAATATTTCTAATAACCGCCATAAATTATAAATCTAATTTGAATGCGACAATATACAATTTAATAAAATATATCAAAGTTTCTTCATTTTACTAGCGTTGATAATTGGTATCTTCTTAGACCAATGAGAAGTCAAGTATTTTTCATAATCCTATCAAAAATGGACTAAAAAATAAAATCGCCTAGATTTTTCAAAAAAAAAAATTGAAATCTTAAAATTCGAACCCAAATTCGGCAAAATCCCTGTAAATACTGAATCTTAATATAAAGTTAACGCTGATGAATCCTCAATATTTCATAAATCAAATGTCATATTCAAAAAATATGTAAGTATAATTTATTAAATTAACATTTTATTATATATTTGTTTGCAGTAGCATAGTGTATCATAGTCTTTTCATCTCAAAATGCTTCCAAGAGATTATGATTCGAATATCAACAACAATAACTAACAACTGTAAGAACTAACTCTATGAATTATCAAACAAACTTTACTAAGTTTCACATGATTCGAAATCATGTAAACTTAACGATGATTTTATTTTTTAGTGGATTTCTCTTCACTAGTCTTCACGCACAATCAACTGTATCAGGTACTGTAACTTCAGCATCAGATAACATGCCGTTACCAGGTGTATCGGTTATTGATGCTAACAATCCAACAACGGGAGTACAAGCAGATTTTGATGGTAATTTTACCATTACTATCGAAGACGGCAATTCTAGTCTACGATTTAGCTACATCGGTTTTAAAACGGTAGTAGTACCCGTAAACAATAAAAGTACCGTTAACGTTTCTCTAGAAGAAGACGTTGCCAACCTAGACGAAGTAGTTGTCGTTGGTTATGGTACACAGAAAAAAGCAACCGTAACCGGTGCTGTTACCGCAGTACAAGGTCCTGTATTAGAAAGTTCACCAGCTATTAGTGTATCTAACTCACTAGCAGGTAGACTACCTGGGGTAGTAATCGTACAAACTAGTGGTGAGCCTGGTAATGACGAATCTACTATTAGTATTCGTGGTACCAACACTTTAGGTAATAACCAACCATTAATAGTAATTGATGGTATACCAGATAGAGATGGTGGTATAGGTCGTATCAATGCAGATGATATTGCAAATATTTCTGTACTTAAAGATGCCTCTGCAGCTATTTATGGAGCTAGGGCTGCAAACGGTGCAATTATAGTAACCACTAAATCTGGTAAGTCTGGCAAAATGCAAATCAATTATAAGGCTGACTTTGGTCTTACTAGACCAACTAGAACTCCTGAAATGGCTAGTGCAGTAGAGTACCAAACCATAATGAACGAACTGGCAATTTACAATAGTAATATTCCAGCATCACAATGGGGTACTGCAAGTACTGCATTTCAAACTTCTGGCAACTATACCATTCCTGGCAGCAGTCCGGCAGAAACTGTAAATGCAGCTTTTAGCCCAGAAACTATCAACAATCATAGAACAAGTGCTGATGCATGGTTATACCCAGACACTGATTGGTTCGGTGCAACATTTAAAGATTGGGCAGAACAACAAAGACACAATCTATCTATAAGTGGTGGTAATGAAGATTTGAAATATTATGCTTCTTTAGGATATTCTGATCAAGGAGCTATCTACAAGAACTCAGCGAACAGGTATCAGCAATATAATTTTAGATTGAATACCGAAGCTAAAATCAACGACTATATTTCAACGAAGTTGAGTATGGCCTATAGAAAGGAAGATAGAACTTTCCCTACTGAAGGTGCAGGTGCTATTTTTAGAATGTTAATGAGAGGTAGACCAAACGAACCTGCAATCTGGCCAAACGGATTACCAGGACCAGATATTGAAAATGGTCAACAACCAGTTGTAGTAACAACCAATGCTACTGGGTATGATAAACAACCTACAGATTACCTACAATTTACTGGTTCGGTTGATATTACGAACCCATGGGTTGAAGGTCTTAAATTAAATTTAACCGCAGGTGTAGATCAAAGCCAGTTACGTAGAAAATTATGGCAAACACCATGGACACTTTATTCATTAGATCGTGCGAATTATATCGCTACAGGTGTTCCTGAACTAAGTGGGTCTATTCGTTCAAATTTTACCGATGCGAGATTATTACAATCATCTAACAATGTACTAAACACAAACCTTACTGGTATATTAACTTATGACAAAACCCTTGGTGAAGATCATAATATCGGTCTTTTAGCAGGTATCACCCGTGAAAATTTTCAAGGAGAATTTTTCTCAGCATTTAGAAGAAACTATCTTTCTACAGCTGTGGATCAACTTGGGGTTGGTGGTGAAATTGCACAAGAAACTGACGGTTTTGCATATAATAGAACACGTTTAGGTTACTACGGTCGTGCTCAGTATAACTATAAAGAAAAATACCTAGCTGAATTTATTTGGAGAGTCGATGGTTCTTACATCTTCCCAGGTGATGATCGTTTCGGATTCTTCCCAGGTTTATTACTTGGTTGGAACATTAATAATGAAGATTGGTTTAATGTGGATTCCATCAGTTACTTAAAACTTAGAGCTTCTTACGGAGAAATGGGTAACGATCAAGTTTCTTTTGACTCTAATGGTGATGGAGAAATTACTGACGATGAATTACAGGAATATGCATATCAATCAATTTATGAATTCGGTCAGTATCCTGTAAATGGTCAAGTACAAACAACATTGTTCGAAAACCTTTTGGCTAACCCTAGCTTTACTTGGGAGCGTGCTAAGAACTATAATATTGGTTTAGATGGTATAGTGCTTGATGGTAAATTAAGCTTCACATTAGAATACTTTTTAAACAAGCGTGATCAAATTCTTATTCAAAAGACTGGTTCTACACCGGGTTCTTCTGGTATCTCTGCTTTATTACCTCCTGTAAATGCAGGTAAAGTTAATAATGAGGGATTTGAATTTGCTTTAAATTATTTCGGTGGCAATGTTGATGGTTTTAAATGGGATGTTGGTGTTAACGGTGGTTACGCTCAAAACAGTGTTGAGTTTTTAGATGAAATACCTGGAGCTCCAGACTATCAATTACAAGAAGGGAAGCCTATTGGATCATACCTAGTGTATGAATCAGATGGTGTATTCATTGACGAAGCAGCAGTTAGTGCAAATACTTTAGACTATAGCGCTGTTAAGCCACAATTAGAGCCAGGTGACATGAAGTTTAAAGATATTAATGGTGATGGTGCTATTAATGATTTAGATCAAGTAAGAATCAAAAATAGTATCAATCCTAATTTCAACTTTGGTGTTACGTTCAATGCTTCTTACAAGAACTTTGACCTTTCAGTTTTATTACAAGGTGCAACAGGTGCTAAATTATTTATTCAAACAGAATCTGGAGATATTGGTAACTTCTTAAAGTACAGTTATGATAACAGATGGAGCCCAGATAACCCAAGTAGCGTTCACCCAAGACTAGCGAGTCGTGGAGATACGTATTATACAGGTGGTGATTATGGTAATAATACCTACAACCTTTTCAGTAAAGATTATTTAAGACTTAAGAACGTTCAACTAGCATATAATTTCCCGTCAGAAATGATCAGTCAGTTTGGACTTTCTAAATTTAAGGTATACATGAGCGGCCTTAACTTGGCAACATGGGCAGCTCAAGATATCTACGATCCTGAATCGACTAGTAATAGTGGTCAGTTCTACCCACAACAGTCAATTATTAACACAGGTTTTAGTTTAACATTTTAAAAAAAAATCATGAAAAAAAGAAAATTAGTACTCTTAGGCTTACTAACGCTTGCGTTAGTACCTATTTCGTGTAATGAAGATTTTTTAGAAACTTCACCATTAGATTCAATTTCCGCAGATGCCACTTGGGCAGATGGTGCTTTAGCACAAGCTTTTGTATTTAATGTGTACTCATCTCTAGGCTATGGAGGATTTGAGGAAGAGGGTTTATCTTCTTTAACAGACGAAGCAATGTTTACGCACTCTGGTAGAGGTGTAAATGTAATTACAGAAGGTTCACTTTCTCCGTCAGGTACGGGAAATGTAAATATCATTCCACAATGGAATGAGTTGTATTTGGCTATTCGAAAAGCGAATATCGCCATACAAGAATTACCAAATGCCGCATTTGATGACCAAGCTTTAAAAGATAGATTACTAGGTGAATCTCATTTTTTAAGAGCTTACTATTATCATCAGTTAATGCGTTATTATGGTGGCGCACCATTAATAGACACTCCTTATGGTCTAGATGACGACTATACTATAGCGAGAGGTACTTACGCTGACAACGTAACTTTCGTAAATGATGATTTAGACAAAGCAATTTCATTGTTAGACGGTAAAGATGTAACTCCTGGTAGAGCTTCAATGTTAAGTGCAATGGGTTTAAAATCTAGAGTGCTTACATATGCAGCAAGCGATTTACGCGATGGTCCTACAGCTAGCGCAAAATCATCTGTTATAGGTGGCTACTCAAATCTAGAACTAGTTGCGTATACTTCTGGGGACAGAGATGCTAGATGGACGTTAGCTAAAACTGCAGCCAAGGCAGTATTAGATGCAACAACTGGTTACAAATTAGACTTAACGGCACCAGCAAGTGCTGAAGACGCTAAAGAAACTTACATCTCCATTGCTATGGGAGGTGGTAGTGCTGTTGGCGATGCTGCTGCAAGATCTGAACTTTTATTCGAAAGAACACATTCACCATTATTTACAGCTGAAAGTAATTGGCCGTTGGGTGGTATTCACCAAGGAATCAATAATGGTCCAAATGGTTACCACAACTGGGCAGGTAATACGCCAATTCAACAGTTGGTAGATGATTATCAAATGATGGATGGTACCGATTTCGATTGGAGCAATCCTGAGCACGCTGCTGCTCCGTATGAAAATAGAGATCCAAGATTGGCCGCAACCGTTCTTTACGATGGTGCACCATGGAAACCAAGACCAGATGATGTGGCTGCAATTGATCCTTATGATGAAATTCAAACAGGTACTTATGCAGATGGTAGTGGCGGAATTATTGCTGGTGTTGATATGCGTGATTCACCTATCGAAAACTGGAATGGAAGTAGAACAGGATATTATGTTCGTAAATTTATCGATTCAGATCCATCATTAGTAGACAATCAATCAAGTGCGCAGGTTGTGCCATGGCCATTTATTCGTTATACTGAAGTAATATTGAACTACGTTGAAGCTTCTATTGCACTAGGCGATGAAGGTGAAGCTAGAAACTGGTTGAACAAGATTCGTTTTAGAGCAGGTATGCCTGCAATTACGGCATCTGGTTCTGATCTTTTAGAAGCCTATATCAATGAACGAAGAGTTGAATTAGCCTATGAAGAGCACAGATTCCACGATGCTAGAAGATGGATGATCGCAGATCAAACATTGGGTAGAGGTATTAAAGTAATGAAAGTTACTGCAACCCTTAAAGCAGGTGCTACACCAAGAGCCCCTTATCAATATGATACAACAGTATATGATTACACCTATACCGTTGTTGATAATAATGATAATGAAACCAGAACTTGGGATGACAAAATGTATTTCATGCCTATTAGTAGAGATGAAATCAACAGAAATAACCTTTTGATTCAGAATCCAGGTTATTAGTTTAGTTTAAATTGAGTTAATTTAAAGATCTATCCCTTTTTGGGATAGATCTTTTACTTTTAAGCAAATGATAAAAAATCTAACTCTCTATCTATTTATCGTATGTACACTTCTTCAAAGCTGCAAAGAGAAGGCTAATAATGACGAAGTATCATTTACCATTGATCCCGTTGATAAACCAACTTTATTTTCACTTTTATCTGAAAGTGAAACAAATGTTACGTTCCAAAACACATTAAAAGAAGGTCTTAATGCCAATGTATTGGTATATGAGTATTTATATAATGGTGGCGGAGTAGCAACAGGAGACTTCAATAATGACGGATTACAAGATTTATATTTCACCTCTAACATGGGTGAAAACAAATTCTACATAAATGAAAATAATTTTTCTTTTAAAGATGTTACCTCAATCTCTAAAGTTGAAGGCAGACCCGGGCCATGGAAAACCGGTATTACTTCTGCAGATGTTAACGGTGACGGAAAATTAGACCTATACCTATGTTATTCAGGTGCATTACCAGATGCTAAGCGTAAAAATCAACTTTTTATCAATCAAGGTAACGACGCTAATAACATTCCTATTTTCAAAGAGCTAGCTGAAGAATATGGATTGGCAAGTGCCGCATTCAGCAATCAAGGTTATTTTTTTGATTATGATAAAGATGGCGATTTAGATATGCTTTTACTAAATCATAATCCGAAATCACTTCCGGTATTAAATGAAGTCAGCACCAAAGAATTTTTAAAAAAAGACGACCCTTTTCAAGGTACACGTCTATTTGAACAAAGAGATAATAAATTTTACGACATCACCGAAAAAGCAGGTATAAGTGGTTCTGCCCTAACCTACGGATTAGGTATTGCCATAAGTGACATCAATAACGACGGATGGCAAGATTTCTACATTTCTAATGATTATACAGTACCAGATTACCTGTACATTAATAATCAAAACGGAACATTTACAGACGAATTAGGAAGCCAAATGGGACATACAAGTCACTTCTCTATGGGAAATAATGTGGCAGATATTAATAATGACGGTCTACAAGATATTTTCACTTTAGATATGTTGCCAAAAGATAACAAACGTCAAAAGTTACTGCTATCTCCAGATAATTACGAAAAATTCGATTTAAATATCAGAAACGGATTTCACCATCAATACATGCGAAACATGCTACAATTGAACAATGGTAATGATACCTTTAGCGAGATTGGGCAGTTATCAGGAATCTCGAATACAGATTGGAGCTGGGCTCCCCTATTAGCAGATTTTGATAATGACGGATTTAAAGATCTTTTTATCTCTAACGGATACTTCAGAGACTACACCAATTTAGATTTTATAAACTACATGGATAGTTACGTTCAATCTAAAGGCAGATTGCAAAGACAAGATGTTCTTGAACTGATAAAGGAAATGCCAGCATCTAACCTAACAAATTTCTTTTACAGCAATAAAGACGGCGTAAATTTTACTGACGACACTCAAAATGCAGGCATAGATCAACCTGCAAATAGTAACGGAGCCATATATACCGATTTAGATAATGACGGTGATTTAGATCTAGTAGTAAATAACATTAACAAACCGGCTTTTATTTACAGAAACGATTCGCCAAATAAAACCAACAATTATTTGAGTGTAGAACTTAAAGGCAGCGATAAAAATACAAATGGTATTGGTTCTAAAGTAAGCATTTTCAGTAATGGAGAAACTCAAGTAATTGAACAGATGCCTACCCAAGGTTATCTATCAACTGTTTCGCCTATTTTACATTTTGGATTGGGTGATAACACTACAATAGACTCTCTAGTAATTAGCTGGAATTCTGGTAAAACAGAAACTCTAACACAAGTTTCTACAAATCAATTATTAGTACTTGAAGAAAGTAATGCGAAAAAATCAGATTTAGTAAGAGGCAAATCAGAAGTCTTATTTTCAAAAGTTTCGAGTACTATTAATTATCAGCACCAATCATCATCAATAAATGACTTTAAAAGGCAGTCGCTTTTATTGAAACAATTGTCGCATGATGGGCCGCCAATGGCTAAGGGTGATATTAATAATGACGGTTTAGAAGATATTGTAATTGGTGGTGGCATTGGGCAAGCAACATCCATATTTATACAGAACAACAATAAGAAATTTACTCAAAAGATAAATGGTAGTTTCGATGTAGATAAAGACCGTTTCGATTCAGATATAGCTCTTTTTGATGTAAATAATGATGGTAATTTAGATATGTACGTTGCTAGTGGTGGCTACCATAACTTTGCCCAAAATGACTCTTTATTACAAGACCGATTATATTTAGGTGACGGAAAAGGAAATTTTGCAAAGTCAATAAATACACTACCAAGCATGCAGACTAATACGGGTTCAGTTGCTTTCTCAGATGTGAACAACGATACATTTTTAGATATTTTCGTTGGTGGATCCGTTACACCCGGACGTTTTCCTGAATCATCCAGAGGCTATATTTTAATAAATGATGGTAAAGGAAATTTCACGGATAAAACCGATGATATTCAGCCTTCACTAAAAACCTTAGGTATAACCACAGATGTTGTTTGGGCAGACATGGACGGTGACCAAATAGAAGACTTAATAGTTGTTGGTGAATGGATGCCTATTTCTATTTACCTCAATAAAAATGGCAAATTAATTAATAAATCTGACCAGTTTTTTGAGAAACCATTATCTGGATTATGGACAAGCCTACATTTAACTTATCTTAATAAAGATGGTAAACCAGATATAATCGCAGGTAACATTGGAACTAACACTCAATTTAAACTAGGTACAGATACTCCCGCTGAATTGTATTATTCAGATTTTGACAACAACGGTTCTGTAGACCCTATTTTGAATTTTTATATGGATGGTACTAGCTACCCCTATATAACAAGAGATGAGTTGCTAGGTCAACTATCAGGCAAACGACAACAGTTCAATAGTTATGAAAAATACGCCAATGCAACTTTAAAAGACATTTTCAATGAAACCGAATTGCAGAAGGCTAGTAAACTTGTAATTACTCATCAAGAAACCACTGTTTTAATAAGTACTGCAAATGGCAAATACCAAAACATACCATTACCAATTCAAGCGCAATACGCCCCCGTATCAGAAATTATAACATCAGATTTCAACAATGATGGTGTTTTAGATTTGCTACTTTTAGGCAACAATGATTATTATAAACTAAGAATAGGAAAATTTGATGCCAACTACGGCACGGCATTTTTAGGTGTCGGGGATGGTACTTTTAAATATGTATCGCAACCAAAATCTGGATTATCAGTAAAAGGAAGCAATACCCATGCAGTATTGATAAATGATGAACTTATATTAACCAGCTACGGCGCACCAACTGAAACCTATAAACTTTTAAAATAGCTCTTAATTTAACGATGACAAGTACCATAAACAAAACACTTATAAAAATTTCTACCATACTGTCGCTCTTGCTTATAATGGCATGTTCAAAAACCGAGCAGCCAAAAATGAGTGATAAAGAAGTTGCCTTAGAATGGGCGAATATGACCTTGTTTATTACTAGGTATACTCCATCAAATTCTCCCACATTTGCATCTAGGGCATTTGGGTATACTGGTCTCACCATGTATGAGGCTATAGTACCAGGTTTTTCTAATTATAATTCAATGAATGGGCAATTAAAGGGTTTAAATAAGCTACCTATGGCAGATGATTCAAAAGAATATAATTGGGTACTAGCATTAAATGCGGGGCAATCTGAAATTCTAAAGAATATCTATGTTCAAACATCCGAAGAAAATATTCTAAAAATTGATTCTCTTGAACAAGTGATATTTACTCAATTTCAAGATGGTTTAGATGAGGAAACCGTTTCGCGTTCTGTGGACTTTGGTAAATCTGTCGCACAAACTATTTTCGAATGGTCTAAAACAGATGGCGGACATAGAGGGTATTTGAACAATTTTGATAAAACCATGATACACCCAGAACGACCAGGTTCTTGGAAACCTCCATTGTTCGCTCAATCGTTCAGCCATCATCCTTTACACCCACATTGGGGAGAAAATAGAACTTTTGCATCCAGTAATAAGGAACTCGAAGACCCAAAGATGATTCCGTATGACACAACTATTGGTTCTCCTTATTACAAACAGTTTGAAAATGTATATCTGAAAGATTTAGAACTGACACAGCTAGAAAAAGAAGCTGCTATTTGGTGGGGCGATGATCCAGACGTGAGTTTTACTCCGCCAGGGCATTCTTATTATTTTGCCACATTAGCAATAGAAGGCCATAATATATCACTTATTGAAAGTGCAAAAATATATGCTCAAGTAGGCATGGCAGTATCAGATGCTTTCGTGAATTGTTGGAAATGGAAATATCAGTTTTTTACAGAACGACCAAATACCTTTATACCAAAATATATTGATGAAGAATGGGAGTCTTTCTGGCCCGACCCTCCATTTCCATCTTTCCCATCAGGTCATGCAATACAAGCAGCCGCAGCGGCAACAGTATTAGAACATAACTTCGGAAAAGAATTCACATTTACAGATAAAGCTCATGAAGGCAGAGAACGCGATGAACTCAAAGAAACTGATTTTGTAATACGGTCATTCGACACCTTTTGGGATGCCGCGTTAGAAACAGCAGATTCTAGATTTTATGGAGGCATTCACACGAAATTAGACAATGAAGTAGGTTTAGAAAAAGGAGTGGAAATTGCAAAAAATATTTACGCCCTAGAATGGAAGAACAACGATGAAAAATAATTCAGCACCCATTAAAATAAGCAGTAGTATATTCTTTCTAATATTCGGATTGATAAGCTATTCGCAACAAACTTTTACGGATGTCTCAGAAGATGCAGGCATTGCCCACCAATACGAAGTTTATGAAGGGACATTTGGCGGTGGTGTCACGGTATTTGATGTCAATAACGACGGTTACGAAGATTTATATATAACGAGTGGTATAAAATCAGATCGGCTCTACCTCAACAATGGTGACGGTACTTTCAAAGATATTTTTGATAGTTCTGGTTTACAAATTACCAATGACTATGTTACCCAAGGTGTCGTAAGTGCAGATATTAATAAAGATGGATATAGAGATTTGTTCATTACCACCATTACTACAACCGATGGTAAAAGCGTTATACCAAGGGCAAAAAATTTACTCTTCTTAAATAATGGAGATGCTACCTTTAAAGATGTTACGAATGAATATGGCTTGGAAGACTTAAACTCCTTTAGTACAGGACCAAGTTTTGGTGATTTTAATGCAGACGGATATCCTGATTTATTCGTGGGTAATTATTTTCAAGAATTTACGGGCAAACTGGGTATTATAAAAGATGCTACCATAGTTAGCGCGAACCAAACAGCCAGAAGTTATTTACTTGAAAACAAAAGAGGTAAAAGCTTCGAAAACGTGTATGATGAATATGGTTTAGGGCATAAAGGTTTTGGATTTGGTGGCGTTTTCACCGATTATGATAATGACCAAGATCAAGACTTATTGGTGAATCAAGATTTTGGCTATAAAGCCGTTCCTAATTTTCTATACCGAAATGAGTATCCTAATCACCATTTTGATGACGCCAGTAAAGAAACCGAAATGGACTTAAAAATAAACGCCATGGGCGCAGCTGTTGGCGATTATAACGGTGATGGGTGGATGGATTATTACATTACCAACATCAAGTTCAATATGCTAATGGAAAATCAAGGTATTGGCAAACCATTTGTTGACAAGGCAAAAGAATTAGGCACTTACAATTTAGCGATTAGTTGGGGCGCAAATTTTGCGGATTTTGACCATGATGAAGATTTAGACTTATTTGTTGCTAACGGAGATTTGAATCCGAATTGCACACCAATGGGCAACTTCTATTTTGAAAATAACGACAATACCTTTACTGAAAAAGGAAGGGAATTAGCCATAAACGATTACGGTATCGGCAGAGGATCGGTAATTTTTGACATGGATAATGATGGTGATATGGATTTACTAGTCGTAAATCAACAACCTATTTTAAATTACCCAATAGCATCTACCACTCGCCTTTTTAGAAATGATTTGGTAAAGGGAAATTGGCTAAAAGTTGCTCTTAAAGGTTTGGATTCTGAAGCAAATGGCATAGGCTCTCGCGTAACTGTAGTTGTGAATGGAAAAAGAATTATCAGAGAAATTGATGGTGGTGGATCTAGCCATTTATCCCAAAATTCGGTAATAGCACACTTCGGATTGGGAGCTAATACTGTTGTTGATTCCGTAATTGTAAACTGGACAGGCGGTAAGACTCAAATACTTACCAATATTAAGGCGAATCAACAATTAGAAATTGTCGAAAACAATCAACCGAAAAAAGAAACTTCTAATATATGGTACCTAATTGGCGCTTTATTATCACTTGTTGTTCTCTATTTTGTAGCTAAAAGGAAAAGGCAATAAGCTTACTTTGCCAAAGGTCATAACATTTGATTTTTTTTAAAATACCTATTTCAAATTAACATCAGCATTCAATACTTCAACTTTTCAAATACGAACAATTTGAAACGCTTTTACACGCTATCTATTCAAAATATCGATTACCACCCAACAGATTTTTATACAAAACATAGCTCAAGTATAAATTCACTTGGGCTATATAGCTAATTACCAGTCCCTCAAAATTTGGTTAAATAATTATCCCAATATTAAAAAATTGTAAAACTTTGGAAACTTTTTTAGTTTCTTAAGTTTTCTGCTGTATATTCGCAGCCATTATGAAAGAAAAAATTAGGGATACAGCTTCACAGCTTTTCTTAGAACGTGGTTTTAAGAGTATTACTATGGACGATATTGCCAATGAAATCGGCATGTCTAAAAAAACAATTTACAGCGAGTACAGTAACAAGACTTCGCTAGTAGAAGATTGCGTAATGCATAAGTTCTGCGATTTAAGCAACGGTATTGACTTAATTATAGCGATGGAGAAAAACGCTATTGAAGAATTGTATGAGATTAAAAAGTATGTCATGTCTCATTTAAATGATGAAAAAAGCTCTCCTCAGTATCAATTAATGAAATACTATCCTAAAATTCATAAAAACCTGAAGCTACTACAATTCGATAAGATGCATAAGTGCATATTATTGAATGTTGAACGTGGTTTAGAACAAGGCTTGTTTAGAGATAATATAAATCCGGAGTTTGTTGCTCGAATATATTTTACGGGCTTAAATAGTATAAAGGATCAAAACATGTTTCCGTTAGAACAATTTCCGATAGGGAAACTAATGGACTCATTTTTAGAATATCATATTAGGGGTATTGTAACACCAAAAGGAAAAACCATATTAAATAACATCATCAATTCAAATCAAGAATAATGCGAAATCAATTAGTAATCTTAATAACTATTCTAAGTATTTGTTTAGGGTATTCACAAGAGCAAACCTATTCGTTTACGTTAGAAGAAGCAATTCAATTTGCGTTAGAAAACAACTATTCGGCAATTAATGCAAATAGAGATATTATAGATGCCCAAAAGCAAAAGTGGGAAACTATAGCTACCGGTCTACCACAAATAAATGGGTCAGTTGGTTATCAAAATCAATTAAAACAACCCGTTTCATTACTACCTGGAGAAATTTTAGGTGGTGAACCTGGAACTTTTGTACCGGTAATTTTTTCTCAACCACAATCAGCAACGGCAACTGCTACTTTGACCCAACAAATTTTTGATGGATCTTATATTGTTGGTGTACAAGCAACAAAAGCATTTTTAAGCTATAGTGCAAACAACAAAGAGAAAACAGAACTAGACGTTAGAAAACAAGTAGTTGAAGCTTACGGAAATGTACTTTTAGCTGAAGAAAGTATAGAAATCTTAGAAAAAAATAAGAGCACACTCGAAAAAAATCTTTTTGAAACTACGAAGTTATTTGAAAACGGACTAGGAGAAGAAGAAAGTGTTGATCAACTTCAAATTACATTATCATCTATAGAAAATCAATTGCAAAATGCGCTTAGGCTAAAAGACATTACATTACAAATGTTGAATGTAAGCATGGGTTTAGCCCTTAATGCGCCTACACAATTACAAGAAAACCTAGAAGATCTTACCATGTCAAAAATGGACTTAGGTATTCTTGGTTTCGACTTTAATATTAATGACAATGTTGATTACAAACTTGCCGAGAATTTAAACGAACAACGCTATTTTGAATGGAAACTAGCAAGAAGTAGTGCATTACCAACCTTGAATGCGTACGTAAACTATGGTAGTTCAGCTTACTCAGAAAGCTTCGATTTTTTTAGCGGAGATCAGCAATGGTTCGATTCTTCAATTATGGGTTTCGATTTGAACATACCAATATTCAGTTCATTTAAAAGAAGTGCAAGTACGCAACGTGCTAAAATTGCCTTGGAAAAAGCAAAAACACAATTAACCGAAGCGGAACAACAAATTAGATTACAGTTAGAGAATGCTAAAAACAATTATACCCTAGCGATAGATAATTACGAAACTGCAAAGCAAAACCTAACCCTATCTGAACGTATTGAAAACAAAAACCAAATCAAGTATAAAGAAGGTCTCGCTACAAGCTTTGAACTAAGACAGGCACAAACACAATTGTATGCTACCCAACAAGAATACTTACAATCAATGGTTGAGGTAATTAATAACAAGACAGAACTAGAAACCATTTTAAATACAAAAGACTAAATAATCAATCATTAAAAATATAATCATGAAGAAAATACTAGTTTTATTAATTGCGACCGTAAGCTTACTTTCTTGTGGCAGTGGTGAGCAATCGGTAGCAGATATTATAGCACAGCAAGACCTAGAGGCAATAAGAGCTAAAAAAAATGATATTACCGCGCAGCAAAAACTAATTGATGCTCAAGTAAAATCTTTAGATTCTGCCATTGCAATTTTGGGTAATGAAGAAAAATTACCATTAGTAAATACATTGACTGCTAAAAAAGAGCTATTCAATCACTATTTAGAATTACAAGGTGATGTATCTACCAAGCAGAATGTATTGATTTACCCAGAAATGCCAGGTACCTTACAAAGAGTATATGTTAAAGAAGGTGACAAAGTTTCTAGAGGTCAGGTATTAGCGACTATTGATGATGGCGGTATGTCAAGCCAATTAAGCCAACTAAAATCTCAAGCCGCTTTGGCAAAAACGACTTTTGAACGTCAAGAGCGTTTATGGAATCAGAATATAGGTTCAGAAATTCAATTTTTACAGGCTAAAACTAATTATGAAGCTGCAGAAAATATGGTTTCTCAAACGCAGAGTCAATTGGGTAAATCTACCATAAGAGCACCTTTCTCTGGTATTATTGACAATGTAATAAAGGATCAAGGTACGGTTGTTGCCCCTGGTCCAGGTTCAGAGGTATTTCGTATTGTAAATCTATCTGATATGTACATTGAGGTAGAAGTACCAGAAACGTACCTAGGTAGTGTATCAAAAGGAAAAGAAGCTTTAGTATATTTTCCTGTTTTAGGTGATAGTATCGTTACAAAAATTAGAGAAACAGGCAATTTCATCAATCCTTCGAATAGATCATTTGAGGTAGAAATACCTGTACCGAATAAAGAGGGTAAAATTAAACCTAACCTGTCGGCTAAAGTGAATATCAACGATTACACTAACGAAGATGCCATATTAATACCGACTAGTATAATTTCAGAAAATGCAGAAGGTGAGCAATATGTTTTCGTTGCAGAAGAGCCAAATGAAGACGGTGAAGCTTTGGTAAAAAGATCGGTAATCACAACCGGTAAAACACAAGGTGCGAATATTGAAGTATTATCTGGTTTAGCAGATGGCAACCAAATTATTAAAGAAGGTGCTAGAAGTGTAAAAGATGGTCAAAAAGTAAAAATCAAAAAATAAAGAGCGATGAGCAAAGTACAAAAGAACGCCGATAAAGAGTTCGGTTTATCGTCTTGGGCCATTGATAACCCTTCGGTTATTTATGTGATGATCGCCATTTTTCTTTGGCTGGGATTCAGAGCCTATATGGCAATGCCTAGAGAAGATTTTCCTGAAATTATAGAAACCAAAATCTACATTAGCACACCTTACCCAGGTAACACTGCCGAAGATATTGAAAAACTGATTACAGACCCTCTAGAAGATAGGCTAAAAAACATTAGTAATGTAGTAGAGGTTACCTCAACTTCTCAAGAAGATTACGCTATTTTAACCGTTGAGTTCGACGAAGAAATTACTGTTGAGCAAGCCAAACAAAAGGTGAAAGATGAGGTAGATAGTGAAAAAGCGAGTGAAGACTGGCCTACTTTTAATGGAGCAAAGGTAGAACCCAATGTTTTCGATCTAAATTTCTCAGAAGAAGTGCCTATTATGAACATCAATTTTACGGGTGATTACCCTGTAGAAAAGTTGAAGGAGTTTGCTGAATATTTACAAGACGAAATTGAAGACCTTCCTGAAATTAAACAAGCGGATATTCGTGGTGCACAAGATTTAGAAGTTGAAGTTGGTGTTGATATTTATAAAATGATGGCTGCCAAAATCAGCTTTCAAGATGTTATTAGTGCTATTAGCAATGGTAATATGACGATGTCTGCAGGTAATTTAAAGACTGTTGGACAAAGACGTACCATTCGTATTTTAGGAGAAGTAGAAGACCCTAAAGAATTGAACAATTTCGTAGTGAAGTCCGAAAATGGTGCCGTATACCTAAAAGATATTGCGACCATAAACTTTCAGGCAAAAGACAAAACTACGTATGCTCGTGAATACGGGGATAATGTGGTAATGCTTGATGTAAAAAAGCGAGCTGGTAGAAACTCCATTTCCGCTTCAGATAAAATAAAGGAACTGGTAAAGAAAGAGAAAGCAGATTACTTTCCGCCAGATTTAAATATTTCTATTGCCAATGATTCTTCTACACGTACACTAAACCAAGTAGACGATTTAGTAAATAATATCATCTTCGGTATTATACTCGTAGTAACGGTTTTAATGTTTTTCTTAGGCTTTAGAAATGCACTCTTCGTTGGTTTTGCAATACCAATGTCGATGTTTATGTCTTTCGTCATATTATCATGGCTAGGTTATACCTTAAATACGATGATTCTTTTCGGAATGATCATGGGGCTTGGTATGTTGGTTGATAACGGTATTGTTGTAGTTGAAAACGTTTACCGATTAATGGATGAAGGTTTGTCAAGAACCGAAGCTGCAAAAAAAGGTATTGGTGAAATAGCATATCCAATTATCATATCAACAGCCACAACTGTGGCCGCGTTTGTACCATTAGGGCTTTGGCCTGGTATTTTTGGGCAGTTTATGATTTACTTCCCTATTACACTTTCTGTTGTATTGGGTTCGTCATTATTCGTGGCAATTTTCATGAACTCTATGTTGGTATCGAAATTCATGAGTACCGATGAAAAAGAACTTACTTTAAAGCAACTCATTAAAATGAGTGTTATTATGGGTGGCATTGGAGCATTAATACTAATTTTCGGTGGCGCTATGCGTGGCTTGGGTTCTGTACTTATACTAACAGCAATTATGTTTTGGGCATACAAATACGTTATTAAGGGCTCTGCTATCAAGTTTCAAAAGAATACAATGGCACGTTTTGAAAATTGGTATGAGCGTCGTTTAAAGCATGCACTTAGAGGTAGCAATGTATATTGGTATTTTGGTGTTACTTTTTTAATGTTGATTGGCGTATTCATGTTATTTGGTATGTCTGTTGGTAGTGGTAGAACTAAAATTGAATTCTTCCCAGATAATAAGCCTAATGAAATCTATGTGTATGTAGAATACCCTGAAGGTACTTCTATTGAGAAAACCAATGAGATTACCAAAGAGGTCGAAAAGCAGGTGTACGCTATTATGGATGATGATATGTACAAGAATGAAAAGGGTGAAAACTTTATGATGGCTTCTGCTGTATCTGTAGTAGGTGAAGGTGCCGGTAATCCGCTTACCGATGGTGGTTCATCTGCCGAAATGCCACATAAGGGTAAGGTAACCGTAAACTTTAGCGAGTATAAATTTCGTAATGGTTTAAATACCGAAGATATACGTGGTCGTGTACAAGCCGCATTACAGGGTATTTATCCTGGTGTTGCCATATCGGTAGAAAAAGATGCCAATGGTCCGCCAGCAGGTTTTCCTATTAACATTGAACTTGAAGGTAATGATTATGATGAGCTGATAAATACTGCCGAAGACATTAAAAACTTCATCAACACCAAAAATATTGCTGGTATTGAAGAATTGAAGATAGATGTAAACAAAGGTAAACCAGCCATGCAAGTGATTGTAGATCGCGAAAAAGCGGGAGAATTAGGTGTTGCCGTTGGTCAAGTTGGTAACCAGTTAAGACGCTCTATTTTTGGTGAAAAAGCAGGTGTTTATAAAGAAGATGGTGAAGATTACGATATCAACATAAGGTTCAATGAAGATTTGAGATACAATAAGAGTGCATTATTCAATCAGAATATCATTTTTAGAGATCCTTCTAACGGACAGATCAAAGAGATTCCGATTTCTGCTGTAGCGACCGAGAAGAACACATCTGGTTATAGTGCTATTAAACACCGAGACGGTAAACGTGTGGTTACTATTTATTCGGGTTTAAAACCGGGCTTTACAGATGCCGGCGCCATTGTTGCTGAAATTCAAAATGAGATGGGAAGTTTTGATGGAACTCCAGCTACTGTAAATATTGATTATACCGGTCAATTAGAAGAGCAAGCGAAGCAACAAGCATTCTTAATTGGTGCCTTTTTCTCAGGATTAGGATTGATTATGCTTATTCTAATCTTCCAATTTGGCGGTATTTCAAAACCGTTGATTATTATGATCGCAATTTTCTTAAGCTTCATTGGTGTTTTTGGAGGATTGATGATCACCGGATGGTCCTTCGTTATTATGATGACAATGATGGGTATTATCTCACTTGCAGGTATTGTTGTGAATAACGGAGTGGTACTCCTTGATTACACCCAAATTCTGGTCGATCGTAAAAAGGTAAGACTTGGTATGGAAGACAGTGATCTGTTAACAATTGAAGATGCGACCGATTCTATGATCGTTGGTGGTAAGGCAAGATTACGCCCAGTTATATTAACTGCCATTACCACCGTATTAGGATTGATTCCGTTAGCAATCGGACTCAACATTGATTTCTTTGCACTATTCACAGAGTTTAATCCGCATATATACATAGGTGGTGATAACGTGATTTTCTGGGGGCCATTAGCTTGGACCGTTATCTTCGGATTAATCGTTGCGACCTTCTTAACCCTAATAATCGTGCCGGTATTATTCAATATAGTATACCGTATAAAAATAAAGTTTAGCGGTTTCGGCAGTAATAGTAATGAAGAAAATAAACAATTAGAACAAGTGGCTTAATCTACAAAAAGCTGAAATAAAAAAGCCCCGTATCATTTGATACGGGGCTTTTTTTATTGTTGTTGATTGAGATTATTTATTGCTTACAACAGGATCTTTTTTACTAGCTTTATTTACACTAGCAATTCTGTTGTTATCGAAGTTTACTTCACTCGTTACATCACCTTCCCAAAATAACCACTTACCGGTTCTTACACCATTATCATAGTTACCCATTGCAATCTTCTCTCCTTTTTCATTGAACATTTTCCATTGTCCTTCTAACTTTTCATTTAAAAAATAGCCCTCTTGAGACTTTTCTCCATTAGCATGAAAATATGTTGCTTTTACTTTATCTCCATCTTTTTCAAAAGTAGGATCAACTTGAGCGTAAGCTCCGAACGACAATGCCATTACAGCTATAATTAAGATTTTTTTCATGGGATATATTTTTTAAATTAATTTCTTCCTTAACACTAACGTTACAAATATACATTTATTTCTCAATTAATCAATGTTTTGGTAACTTTTAGTTTACATTAAGTTTACATTGGAAGTGTAATATCCTATTTTACAGTATTTTAACAACAATTCATGTTTAACATTGGCACAACTAGTCATCGTGTAAAAGCTACCGGTTAAATAGATCTATAATGAAATAGACTTCTTAAATTTGCCAATTCATTAAAGCAAGTACTATGTATAGAAGCCATTCCTGCGGGGAGTTAAGAGAATCACATATTGGCCAAACGGTTACACTATCTGGTTGGGTAGCAAAAACTAGAGACAAAGGTTTCGTAGTTTGGGTAGATTTAAGGGATCGCTATGGTATTACACAACTAGTACTTGATGAAGACCGCACAAATGCCGAGCTATTAGAGCAGGCAAGAAATTTAGGCAGAGAGTTTGTTATTCAAATTAAGGGAGAGGTTATTGAAAGAGCATCTAAAAATGCAAACATCCCAACGGGTAATATAGAAGTTTTGGTTTCTGAACTTACAGTTCTGAACGAATCTAAAACTCCGCCATTCACTATCGAAAACGAAACCGATGGTGGTGAAGATCTTCGAATGAAATACAGGTATTTAGACATCCGTAGAAATCCTGTAAAAAACAACCTTATTTTTAGAAGTAAGGTAGCTATGGAAGTCCGTAAATTTTTATCTGGCGAAGGCTTTATAGAAGTGGAGACTCCATATTTAATAAAATCTACACCAGAAGGTGCTCGAGATTTTGTGGTACCAAGCCGTATGAACGAAGGTCAGTTTTATGCGCTACCCCAATCGCCACAAACATTCAAGCAATTGCTAATGGTTGGTGGTTTAGATAAATACTTTCAGATAGTAAAGTGTTTTAGAGATGAAGATTTACGTGCCGATAGACAGCCAGAATTTACGCAGATAGATTGCGAAATGGCTTTTGTTGAGCAAGAAGATATACTTAATGTATTCGAAAACTTAACCAAGTACCTTTTAAAAGAAGTGAACGGTGTTGAGATCGATTCGTTCCCAAGAATGACTTATGATGATGCCATGACAAAATATGGTAACGATAAGCCAGATATTCGTTTTGGAATGGAGTTCGCTGAATTAAACGCTATTGCACAACATAAAGAATTCGGAGTTTTCAACTCCGCCGAATTAGTAGTTGGTATTGCAGTACCTGGTGTAGCAGAATATACTAGAAAAGAATTAGATGCATTGATCAACTGGGTTAAGCGTCCACAAATTGGTGCCAATGGAATGGTTTACGTAAAATGCAATGAAGACGGAAGCTTTAAATCGACCGTTGATAAATTTTACGACCAAGACGATTTAGCAAAATGGGCAGAAGCAACAGGCGCCAAACCAGGTGATCTTATATGTGTACTTTCTGGTGATGCCAATAAAACAAGAACACAATTAAGTGCCTTGAGAATGGAAATGGCAACCAGACTCGGATTAAGAAAACCAAATGAATTCGCACCATTATGGGTTGTTGATTTCCCATTATTGGAGCTTGATGAAGAAACTGGTCATTACCATGCAATGCACCACCCATTTACTTCTCCAAAACCAGGTCAGTTAGAATTATTAGATACTGATCCAGGTGCTGTACGTGCAAATGCTTATGATTTAGTATTGAACGGAAACGAAATAGGCGGTGGATCTATTCGTATTCACGATAAGGACATGCAAGCAACAATGTTTAAGCATTTAGGATTTACACCAGAAGAGGCAAAGGCACAATTCGGATTTCTAATGGAAGCTTTTCAATACGGTGCACCACCACATGGCGGATTAGCATTTGGTTTGGATAGACTTGTCGCTATTTTAGGCGGACAAGAAACTATCAGAGATTTTATTGCATTCCCTAAAAACAACAGTGGTAGAGATGTCATGATCGATGCTCCTGCACCAATTGATAATGCACAATTGAAAGAATTGAGTTTGAAATTAGATATAGATTTGAAATAAAATCAACTTAATATAAAAGTAAAAATCCCGCCTAGTGCGGGATTTTTTTGTTTGTTCTCCAGTTCTATTAGACACCTTACAAATCAATCTCACATCAAGTAAGATATTTTTTGTTAAATTCACTTTGTGAAAAAATGGGTTAAAATTACCGTAATAGTTTTAAGTAGCTTGCTTCTAATTGCCGCAGCAGGATATGGATATCTATACTATACTTATAAAATAAAGTATGTTCCTTCAAAAGATCTATACAAGAAAAGAGTTGCTTATATAGATACTAAAAAAGCACTATTTTCTGAAAATTTTAAAATCTGTGATAGCACTCGTATTGTGGACTATTACAATTATGCACCAGGTGATTCTATACATAGAAGAACTCAGTATACTACTAATAAAAATGGTCTTAGAAAAGAAGTATTATCTAAATATGTGAATAAAGACTATAAAGATTCTGGCTATTTAAATTTTAGATTTATAGTAAACTGCAAAGGTGAAGCCGGCGCTTATGTTATTCATGAAAATGATTTAGACTTACATCCGAAAAAATTTAATACAAACTTAGTATCCCAACTTTTGAACATTACAGTTGAATTAAAAAAATGGAAACCTAATTACATGTATGGTGCAGAAAGGGATTCATATATGTACATATCATACAGAATAGAAAATGGAGAGATCACAGAAATTATTCCTTAGTATTATTCTTGTTTTTCTTTTAAGTTCTTGCCAAACCAAAGAAGAAAAAGTTCAAGATGCATATGATGTAGGCTTTAGGCATTATCAAGGTAATCGTTTACACATGAATGCATTCGCCTATGCATTAGAATTAGATTCTACAAAAGCAGAAACATATAGAGAACTTTCAGTTACTTATTTAAAAAGAGGTATTCCACATAAATGGAAATCTTGGTATGATGGTGCAGTTGAGTATGACCCTATAACTTGGCAACCATGGCGAGGTTATCTCTACTTGTGGTTCTACAGAGACTACGAAAAAGCAATTGCCGATTTTAACGCATCAGATTCGTTAACCACCTATATAGATTATCCGCAAGGGCATAGCGTCGATTTTTGGCGTGGTATTGCGTATTTAGGTCTAAACGATTATGATAATTCAATTGCATATTGGGACAAACACATTACTAAAGAAACCAAAGACTCTGGTGAAGATTGGGTAGAACTTGAAGCATTTTTATACAGAGGTATTGCGTATTATGAAGCTGGTGAGACAAAAAAAGCAGAAGAAAATTTTGATAAGGTAATTACCTATCACAACAATTCCGCAGATGCAAAATATTACAAAGCGCAGCTCTTATTAGACAACGGAAATAATAAAGCGGCGCTAAAAATGATTGATGATGCCATTGTAGATTTTAATAATGGATATTATAACAACAGAGAATATGTTGAAACCCTACGTCAAATTTATCTTGAAGATTTAGAAAAACTTAAAGCTGAAATCATAGCAAGTAATTAAAGAAAGTAGCAACGATTTACCTAAACCTAACTTATTGATTTCAAGAAAAGCGGTTGCAATAAAAATAATGTGGTCACCCTCTCCGATATGTAAGAAAATTATTATTTTACTATATTTAGAGCCATGAAAAAATGGGTTAAAATAGTATTGTATAGTTTATTGGGAATTGTGCTAATTCTTTGTGGAATTGTCGGGTACGGTTATTATCAATACGAATGGAAGTATGATGTAAATTCTGAAAAATATCAGCATGATGTCGGTTATTTATCACCTAAAAATCGTGATTTTACCCCCAATTTTAAACGTTGTAATGACCACCGTCCAAGAGGCTATTATTCTAGCGTAGGATTTAACATTTTCGACAATAACAAAGCACATTTTAAACGCTTTATTCAGTCTAACTTTAAAAGTGTACACTATACAGATCACGGAATGTTGAACCTTCGTTTTATTATCAATTGTAAAGGTGAAGTCGGTGACATGGAGGTAAATCAATTAAATAATGATTACCAATTAACAGAGATGAATAACGATTTGGTTGAAGAGATAATTCAATTGACTGTAGAAAAGGAAAATTGGGTTATTTCAAATAACAAATCGGATAATGACAAATACATGTACTTGATTTTTAAAATAGAAGATGGAAAAATTGTTGAAATATTACCTTAGTTTTTTACTATTAATATCATTAAGCTGTAAGAATGAAAATCTAAATGAAGATTCAAAACTAATAGCAAAAGATATTTGGGACACTGAAAATAGTAAGCACGGTTTTAATGGTAGTTTTCAAGGGACACCAAAAGCGATGACCCTTCTGGATAAAATTATAGCTTTAGATAGTACGAATGCAGATGCATTAAGGGAGATTTCCGTTCCTTTTCTAAAAAGGGGAATTCCACTTGAATGGAAAACAAGATTTGACAAAGCAGTAAAACATGACCCAGCGACATGGGTGCCTTGGCGAGGCTATTTATACCTGTGGTTCTACAGAGACTACGAAAAAGCAATTGCCGATTTTAACGCATCAGATTCGTTAACCACCTATATAGATTATCCGCAAGGGCACAGTGTAGATTTTTGGCGTGGCATTGCATATTTAGGCGCAAAAGACTATGATAACTCCATTGCTTATTGGGACAAACATATTACCAAAGAAACCGAAGACTCTGGTGAAGATTGGGTAGAACTTGAAGCATTTCTATACAGAGGTATTGCGTATTTTGAATCTGGTAATAATGAAAAAGCCAAAGAGAATTTTAATAAAGTGGTTTCGTATTTCACAAACTCGGCAGATGCCAAATATTATAAGGCGCAATTATTATTAAATGAGGGAAATAAAAAGGCGGCTATGAATATGATTGATGATGCCATTGTAGATTTTAACAATGGCTATTATAACAATAGAGAATATGTGGAAACCTTACGCCAAATTTATCTTGAAGATTTAGAAGAACTTAAAGCTGAAATCATAGCAAGTAATTAAATACCTTTGACCTCTATCATTGATATGGTTCAACCATGCCCATCCAAAGGAATAAAATTTTAAAAAGCATTTACAAATGGAGATATAAACATATCTCTCAAAAAACCTTCATTTACATCTTAAGTGTAATTGTTGGGCTTTTGGCTGGTTTGGCATCTGTCACCCTAAAAAACATCACTTATTTTATTGAGGCATCTCTCGAAAAAGGGATTATTTTTTCTAGTAACCAACTATACTTTATTCTGCCTATTATAGGTCTTACCCTGGTATATCTCTATGTAAAATACATTCATAAAGAGAAATTAAAGCATGCCGTTTCTTCAATTCTATTTTCATTATCAAGAAACAAGGCAAATATCGATGCCAAGCAAATGTACACCCAACTCATTATTGCACCGCTAACTGTTGGTTTTGGTGGTTCAGTAGGGTTATTGGGTCCGGCAGTGGCAACAGGTGCAGCATTAAGCTCCAATTTAGGTAAGCTTTTTCATATCAATTCTAAAACGCGCTCTTTATTAATTGCCTGTGCATCGGCTGGTGCAATCTCATCTATATTTCAATCGCCAATTGCCGCCATCATATTTGCTGTAGAAGTGTTTAGTCTAGATCTGACCATGATTTCGATGTTACCGTTATTATTGGCATCGATTAGTGGTGTGCTAACCTCCTACTTCTTCATGGGTAACGAGGTATTGTTCAATTTTTCCATTAGTGAGCCATTTGAAGTGAAGGATACTTTATTTTATGTTCTTCTCGGCGTAGGTACAGCAGTAGCTTCTATTTACTTCACAAAAATGTACTTCGGCATCATTAACCTTTTTAAGCCATTGAAAAGTCCGAAATATCGACTTTTGGTAGGCGGACTAGCTATTGGATTTATGCTGTATATGATTCCGCCATTGTACGGTGAAGGATTTACATTTATAAACAACTTGTTGAAAGGTGACCATATTCAAGCTTTAGGCAAAACACCCTTCGATGCCTACATCGGTAATATTTGGGTTGTAATTGCTCTATTATTTGGCATCACAATTTTTAAGGCAGTAGCGATGACCACTACTTTGGCTGCCGGTGGCGCAGGTGGTATTTTTATACCAACAATGGTAATGGGTAGTGCCTTGGGCAATGTCGTTGCGAAATTAATCAACAATTCGGGATTGGGATTTTCGGTATCAGAAAGTAACTTCACCCTAATAGGCATGGCAGGTCTTATTGCAGGCGTGCAACACGCTCCGTTGACAGCAATTTTCCTTATTGCTGAAATAACAGGTGGGTATGCCTTATTTGTGCCTTTGATGATTACAGCATCTATATCATACATCATCACAAAAAACACGGTAGATTATACGATCTACACCAGAGAATTGGCTGAAAGTGGCGATTTATTGACACACAACAAAGATCACGCTGTACTTACCCTTATGAATATTGATATGGTTATAGAAACCAATTTCAAAATTGTACACCCAAAAATGACTTTGGGTGAAATGCTGCATGACTCCGTTGCTAAATCAACACGAAATATTTTTCCTGTAGTAGATGCAAATCACGTGTTTTTAGGCATTATTTTATTAGATGATATTCGGGAGTTCATGTTCGACACCAAATTGTATGACACTACAAAAGTGGAAACATTTACCCATAAGGCACCGGATCATATTTACTATGGGCTGGACAGTATGCAAATTGTAATGCAAAAATTTCAAGATAGTGGTGCATGGAATTTACCCGTTGTCAAAAACGGAAAATACATGGGTTTTGTTTCAAAATCAAAACTATTGACCGCTTACAGAAGAGAACTTATAAAATTCACTAAGTAATCAACCTCGGGTAAGCCCAGAGGCATTTTTAGAACAAGAATAACAATTCGAGACAAGCCTCGGAGCATTTAAATCTCGATTATAGAGTAAAAGAGAACTTATGAAATATGTAATTATCGCCATAGTATTCATCTCAATCGGATTAATTATCTACGGATTCAATTTAGATGCTAGTGAAGATGCCCTATCTCACAAATATATAGGCTCGGGCACTTTATTACTATTTTTAGTGGCCATGCCGCTGTTTCTTATTCGAGAGAGTAAGGGTAAAAAATTCAATGATTACATGCTTACCGATGAGAATGTACGAAAAATGCAAGGCAAAGAACCTAGAAAGGCTGATAATCAAGACACTCCGAAAAAATAATAGTTCAATTCTTTACCAAGGAATATTAAAATATTGTAAATTAGAATGTTAATATTAAAATTTCAATACAATGATTGGTACCGTCAAATTTTACAATGAATCTAAGGGTTATGGGTTTATAACCAATGAAGAAACTGGAAAAGATATTTTTGTTCACGCCACCGCTTTACATGGCACAGAAATTAGAGAAGGTGATAAGGTGAGCTACAAAGAGGAAGAAGGAAAAAAAGGTACAGTTGCTGGGCAAGTGCAGGTACTTTAAAATATTCTTTTTCATTAAAAAAATTAGATAACCACGCTCTTGCGTGGTTTTTCATTTATACGCAATTTGCTATTTTCTTTTCTTCGCAAAAAATTGCTGTAATAAACTAGCCGCTTCATCTGCAAGAATACCGCCGATTATTTTAGTTCTAGGGTGAAGAGTTGTTCCCATAACTCCGCAACCGCGCTGTTCATCTGTAGCCCCATAAACAATTTTACCAATCTGGCTCCAATACAACGCACCAGCACACATTTGGCACGGCTCTAAGGTTACATACAACGTGCAATCTTTTAAATACTTACCACCTAGAAAATTAGCTGCAGAAGTAATCGCTTGCATTTCGGCATGTGCCGTAACATCATTCAATTTTTCGGTCAAATTATGAGCTCTTGCAATAATCCTGTCTTGCACTACAATTACAGCGCCTACGGGCACCTCGCCAGCTTCAAATGCATATTCAGCTTCTTGAAGTGCCTTTTTCATAAAATAAGTATCATCGTAAGGTAAAACCATAACCTCAAAAATACGATAGTTTCATTTTTAAAAAAGTATTTTTGTGCCCATTATAGATGCAATTTGAAATCAATTCTAGAACATATCAAATCACCTAACGATCTAAAAACTTTATCAGTAAAGGATTTAGAGCAACTGGCTATTGAGTTACGTGAGTTCATTATTGATATTGTTTCTGTAAAAGAAGGGCATTTAGGCGCTAGTTTAGGTGTTGTAGAGTTGACCATTGCATTACATTATGTGTTCAACACACCTATAGATAAGCTAATATGGGATGTAGGGCACCAAGCATACGGTCATAAAATACTGACGGGCAGAAAAGATGTTTTTGATACCAACAGACAATTTGGTGGCATTAGTGGTTTTCCGAAAATGGAAGAAAGCGAGTATGATGCTTTTGGCACTGGGCATAGTTCTACCTCTATTTCAGCTTTGTTAGGCATGGCTTTGGCAGCACAATTACAAGGAAAATTAAGAAGACAACATATTGCAGTTATTGGCGATGCATCTATAGCAAGCGGTATGGCATTTGAAGGTTTAAACCATGCTGGTGTAACCAATGCGAATATTCTTGTCGTACTCAACGATAATGCTATGGGTATAGACCCAAGCGTTGGTGCATTAAAAAAATACCTGACTAATGTAAAAACTGGTACCGCAAAAGAAGAGAATATTTTCGAGTGCCTTAATTTTTATTACTCAGGTCCCATAGACGGTCATGACCTGCCTGCTTTGGTGAAAGAATTAGAACGATTAAAAAAGATAGAAGGCCCTAAATTATTACATGTAATCACCACAAAAGGTAAAGGCTTACAAAAGGCAGAAGAAAACCAGGTTACTTACCATGCCCCTGGTAAGTTTGATAAACAAACTGGTGAGCTACAAAAGAAAACCAATACCATTGAACCACCTAAGTTTCAAGATGTATTCGGGAAGACTTTAGTAGAACTTGCGCTAAAAAATAAAAAAATAGTAGGTATTACTCCTGCTATGCCAACAGGTAGTTCTTTAAAATTTATGATGGATGCATTACCTGAAAGAGCTTTCGATGTTGGTATTGCCGAACAGCATGCGGTAACCATGGCCGCAGGTATGGCAACAGATGGCTTAATAGTTTTCTGTAATATTTACTCCACTTTTTTACAACGTGCTTACGACCAGGTTATACACGATGTAGCTATACAGAATCTTCCCGTTATTTTTTGTTTGGATCGTGCAGGTTTGGTTGGCGAAGATGGCCCTACTCATCATGGTGTGTTCGATATTTCTTATTTGCGATGTATACCGAACCTGATTATCTGTTCCCCAATAAATGAAATTGAGCTCAGAAATATTATGTACACGGTTCAGTTAGGTTTAGACCATCCTATTGCTATAAGATATCCACGTGGACGTGGAAAAGAAGTCAATTGGCAAGTACCGATGAAAAAACTCAATATCGGAGAAGCACAACTTTTAAAAGAAGGAAGTAAAATTGCTATTCTAAGCACAGGCCCTATCGGTAATATGGTTTCTGAACTAATACATGAATTGGATAATACCCCTGCAATCGCGCATTATAATTTTCCATTTATAAAACCATTGGATACAGATTTATTGAAAAGAATACTGACGAAATTCGATCATATTATCACCTTAGAAGATGGTTCAGTAACTGGCGGTTTTGGAAGTGGTTTGTTAGAATTTGCAAATACTATTGGAATCCATAAAATAATTAAGATATTTGGCATTCCAGATGCCTTTATAACCCACGGTGCTACCGAAAAACTGTATATAAAAGCAGGGATAGATAAGATATCCGTTAAAAAATATGTACAACAATTTTTATGAATAAAATAGCTTCAAAATTCGTTAAGAGTATTTGTTCGTTACTCTTTTTGGTGACTTTAATAACCTACGGTCAAGATACCATACCTGCACCAATAATAGTAGATAGTGTTGCTATAGATACTATTGTAATACGCAGAACGGTAGATAAAATCTATTCTCCTAGAAAAGATGTAAATCTTCAAATACCTAACATAGACTTCAACAAAACTAAAACCTTGCAAAAGGGGTTTAATAGATTTAGAATACCATCGTTTTGGGAAAACGAAAATAGCTTCGGTATCAATATTAGTGAAGTTGCCTTTGTAAACTGGAATGCGGGTGGTGATAATGCTATAAGCGGATTAGGATTTTTAAAATTTGCACGAAAATATAAGTTCAGTAGTTTTCAATGGGAAAATAATCTTGAATTACGCTACGGATTAAATGCTCAAGAAGGTCAAAAACTTAGAAAAACGGAAGATGTTATACGTTTGAGTTCAAATTTGGGCTTTAAAAAAGACAACACCAGTCGCTGGTTCTATTCGGTTCAGCTAAACTTTAATACCCAGTTCTCTAATGGTTATAAATACCCAGATAGAGAGACACCTGTATCTCGTTTTATGGCACCTGGCTATCTACTTTTTGGTGCGGGTACCTCTTATATAACCAAAGATGAAAAGTTTAATCTTTACCTATCACCATTAACTCAAAAATCGACTTTCGTATTAGACCAAGATTTAGCTGACAATGGTAATTTTGGTGTACAAGAGGCCATTTTAGATGCAGATGGAAACATTATAACACCCGGAGAAAACCATTTGTTAGAAATTGGAATATTAATTACCAATAATTTCAATATTACCATTGCTGATAATATTGAATTAACCAACAGACTAAATCTCTACACCGATTATATAAAAAGCTTTGGTAATATTGATGTAGACTGGGAACTTACGCTAAACATGAAAGTAAACAAGTTCATTAGCACAAGCCTAGGCACACAAATGATTTATGACGATGATATTCTTTTCGATGTACTGAAAAATGATAACGGAACTACCATAAACCCTGGTGTACCTAAAATTCAATTTAAGCAAGTATTAGGTGTTGGTATCTTGTACGGATTCTAAAGTTGTTTTCCTTTAATTTTATTGTGAATATGTACTGCTGCGCTATCAGATAGACTTGCAACATAGCAGCAGGTATTTAAAACTATTTCGTAAAGCGATGTATTGGTTTGCTGATAAAAACCAGGCAAAGTTCTCAAAATCAACTTGTGATAGTTAGATGCATTGTTATTCATTTTACCAATTAAGGCAGCAATATATACATCTAGAATATCAGATATAATAGTATACCCGGCAATCTCTTTTTCTACCACTTCTTGCGACTGATAAATTTTTTGAACGCTTAGGCTAATGATATCTTCAATTTGGGCTTTGAATCCGCTTTTATCTAATAAAGAAACCTCAAAATTGCCATTTAAAATAAGCTCTTCATTCTCGATGAATATAGAAACGGCATCTTGTATGAGCGTGTTGATGGCTAAGGCACGAAGATAACTAAGTCTATCTTCCATATATTCCAAAGAATTATACTTTTTGGTATTTATGGTGTCCTTAACTAGTTTAATAAGGTATACTAAGGCATAATCTTCAGAAATGAGACCTAAGTTAATTCCGTCTTCAAAATCAATAATGGTATAGCAAATATCATCTGCAGCTTCTACCAAAAATGTCAGCGGATGCCTACCGTATGAAATGGTACCGTCGTTAGTTCTAGTCGGTAATCCTAAATCTTGAGCTACTTCATCAAAAATGTGTTTTTCACTTTGAAAGAATCCGAATTTTTTATCACAGATATGGTTACTAGGTTTTTTAGGCAATGATTCTTTCGGGTATTTCATAAAAGCACCCAATGTGGCATAGCTAAGACGGAGTCCGCCAAAGACACCTGCCCTATCTTGCGTCATTAATTTAAATCCGTTAGCATTACCCTCAAAATCGATAATATCTTGGTATTCAACTGCCGAAAGTTGATCTTTTAACTGTAGTCCGTTACCGGTTTTAAAATACTCACCAATTGCTTTCTCACCACTGTGCCCAAATGGTGGGTTACCTATATCGTGAGCCAATGCAGCAGCAGCAACGATACCTCCGAAATCATTGAATTGATATCCATGAACCTCTTTTAAGTAAGGGTGTTTTTCGATGATTTTCTTTCCTGCCAATCTACCTAAACTTCTACCAACAACAGACACCTCAAGACTATGCGTTAATCTGGTATGAACAAAATCGGTCTTTGACAACGGTATTACCTGGGTCTTATCTTGCAAACTTCTAAAGGCAGACGAAAATATGATACGGTCATAATCTACATCGAACCCTAAACGGGTCTCATCTTGTTCATTTCGTAACCGTTTATTTTTATCGCCTTGTCTGCGCAAAGAAAGTAATTGCTCCCAATTCATGTTAGTCCGTTTTTACAGCCTGCAAGATACAGCATTTGCCTATTTCATTACCTAAAGTCTCATTTCTGGTAAACTATTTTATCTCAGAACCTTAACCTTTAAAACATATATTCATAATCCTTAGGTAACCTTAACTTAACCTTTGGGCATTTTCTTTGTACCAGTATTTAAATTAGGTATGAAGAAAATATTTATTCTATTCGCTTTAATGATTTGCTCTGTGTCTTTCTCACAAGAAACCAGTGCTATTAAAGGTCAAATTTTAGATGGTGAATTTTTCAATGAACCATTATTAATGGCTTCTGTATCTATTGATAATGCAGATATTTCTACACAAACAAACTTTAGAGGTAATTTTGAGTTTACCGATATTACACCTGGTACGCATGATGTACTCGTGCAATTTGTAGGCTACGACCCAATACATATAGAAATAACGGTTAAAGAAGGCGAGCAAGCTGAAATTTTAGAAACCTTATATGCTAAAAGCCTACCAATGCCTTCTACATCTAAAGTAAGTTCAACAACAAAAGATGTTCTTAGTTCATTAGAATTAGCCTCAAACAAAACAAGGTAATCTTCAGAAATTTTGCTATCGAAGTGGTTTCATTTTTTTAATCACTTAAAAAAGCCCAATTGAATTGCGCTAAAAAATCTTTTTCGAAAAGAAATTAGTATTTTCATCAACTAATCTTGGTTTCTTTGTAACTATTAATCATCATTGCAAAATTTTCGATTTAACTTCATAACCTTATTTTAACGTTAATGATAATTTATAATATCATTTTTGTTCCTTATTTAAATTTTTGATGGGCGAGAACATTTATTTATTCATGATTATTGCATTAGCGGTTTTAGCCGTAACAGATTTAATCGTTGGTGTCAGTAATGATGCCGTAAACTTTTTAAATTCTGCAATAGGTTCAAAAGCGATTTCCTTTAAAACGATAATGCTTGTTGCCAGTGTAGGTATCGCATTTGGAGCCGTTTCTTCAAGCGGTATGATGGAGGTGGCCCGAAAAGGAATATTTAATCCGTCTGAATTTGTTTTCGCTGAGATTATGATTGTTTTCATGGCAGTTATGATAACCGACATTCTTTTGCTTGACTTTTTCAATACTTTAGGTATGCCAACCTCAACCACTGTTTCTATTGTTTTTGAATTATTAGGCGCTGCAGTTGCCATATCATTGGTTAAAATTTACGCAGGTGATGGTAATTTTACACACCTTTCAAATTATATCAATACCGATAAGGCTACTGAAATTATAATAGGTATACTCTTATCCGTCGTCATAGCATTTACTATAGGTGCTGTCGTCCAATTCTTTACGCGTATTCTATTATCGTTTAAGTTTGAAAATAAACCAAAATGGCTAGGGGCTATTTTTGGTGGTATGGCGATTACAGCTATTATTTATTTCATACTTATAAAAGGTTTAAAAGGCACTTCTATTATCAGTCCTGAATTATCAGTATTGATTGGCAATAATCCTGAAATATTCATATTAGGTAACTTTATAGTATGGTTTGCCTTATCATGGTTAGCAACGACTTTCTTGAAATGGAATATTTATACCATTATTATTATTTTAGGAACCTTCGCTTTGGCCATGGCCTTTGCCGGCAATGATCTGGTAAACTTTATTGGTGTACCGTTGGCAGCATACGAGTCATTTGTAAGTTGGTCGAACTCTGGTCAATTAGCCACCGAATATAACATGAAGGGTTTAGCAGTTGCCGTACAAACACCAACCTATCTATTATTAGCCTCGGGTATTGTTATGGTTGTTACCTTATGGTTTTCATCTAAAGCTAAAAATGTAGTAAAAACAAGTGTTGACCTTTCTAGACAAGATGAAGGCGATGAGCGTTTTGAGCCAAACTATTTATCGAGACAAATCGTAAAATTCTCTATAAAAGCATCTGAAAGTTTAAACGGATTAATACCTATATCATTACAAAACAGAATAGACACTCAATTCGTTAAACCCACGTCATACGCTCAAAAGGCAAAGGCAAAAGACCAACCAGCTTTCGACCTTATCAGAGCTTCGGTAAATTTAATGGTAGCCAGTGTATTGATATCTCTTGCAACCTCGTTAAAACTGCCATTATCGACCACATATGTAACGTTTATGGTTGCTATGGGAACATCGTTAGCAGATAGGGCTTGGGGATCAGAAAGTGCCGTATATAGAGTTGCAGGTGTACTTAATGTTATTGGCGGATGGTTCTTTACCGCTATCGTAGCATTCGTAGCGGCAGCTATAATCGCATACATTATTCACCTTGGTGGTATTTGGGCAATTGCTGCATTATTAATTTTTGCTTTCGTTCTTATAGGCAAAAACTACCTTTCGCATACCAAGAAATTAAAGGAAACCAAAGAAGAAGAAATATTAGAACGTGCAGAGAGTAGTTCTATTCAAGGTGTTATCGAAGAAAGTGCCAAGAACATTGCTAACGTTGTAAAAAGAGCAAGTAAAATCTATTCTAATTCTATTAACGGACTCGCAAAACAAGATCTTAACTCGCTTCATAAGAACAAGAAGCAAGGTGCTAAATTGGCAAATGAAATCGATGATCTTAGAAACCATACCTTTTACTTTATCAAGAATTTAGAAGAGGCACATATTGGCGCCAGTAATTTCTATATTAATGCAATGGGGCACTTAACCGACATTTCACAATCGTTGGAATATATTGGTAAAGTAAGCCACAAACATGTCAACAATAATCACAAGAAATTAAAGTATAACCAAATTAAAGAGCTTAAGCAGATAGACATAAAACTAGCTGAGATTTTAGATAATACGTACCACGCTTTCGAAGAAAGATCATTTGAAAAAATCGGTAATATTCTAAATAATAAGCAAGAATTATACGATTTAGTATCGCAAAAAATTAGTCTACAAGTAGAGCGCACAAGATCAGAAGAATCAAGTCCGAAAAACACGACATTATATTTTTCGATTTTACTTGAAACTAAAGATTTAATGACCGCAACCATGGATCTTTTAGAGCTTTATTACAAAGAACATGATGCTGATATTGCACCTGCAAAATTAGATTAAATGATTATCCAATTCAATTAAAAGCATACTCATGAAATATCTTTTGATAGCCGTTTATTTACTGACAGGGTTTTTCATAAATGCCCAAGAAATAACCGGTAGCGAATTATTAGAACGAGCAATAGCATTTCATGACCCGCAAAATAATTGGTCTACCTTCAAAGGCAAAATGCTTATTGAAATGGAAAATCCTAAGGGGAGTCCTCGTAGTACGGTGATTGAAATGAAATTACCGAACAACTATTTCAAGACTACTGTAAAAAAGGATAATTATACGATAGAGTCAGAGTTAGATAATGGCGAGTGTACCTTAAAATTAAATGGTAGTACTTCAATATTTCCTAAGATAAAAGACAGCATGAATATTAGTTGTGAGCGTGCTAAGATGATGAAGAACTACTACACGTATCTATATGGACTACCAATGAAGTTAAAAGATCAGGGTACGTTGATAGCTGATAAGGTGATTAAAAAGACATTTAAAGGAAAAGAATATTTAGTATTAAAGGCTACTTACGAGAAAGAAGTAGGTAATGATACTTGGTATTTCTATTTCGACCCTAAGACATACGCGATGGAAGTCTATCAGTTTTTTCATGACGAAAGTAAAAACGACGGGGAATATATTCTACTTTCTGAAATGATTACCGTAAACGGAATTAAAATACCTAAAGTACGAAAGTGGTATTATAACAAAGGTGATGTATTTCTTGCTACCGATGTTTTACGAAAAGCCAGCGTTTTAGATTAGCGATAAAAATTCATTTCATCCATATATTTCCACACTTCTGGCGGCAATAAAGGCTTGATATTTTTACCGTTTTTATGTTCTCTTCTAATAAAGGTTGATGATATTTCCATTACCGGAGCATCTACACGATGTATTTTACCATGGTCTTTAAACTGATGATCTGTAGTACCCTCAGATATTCTTGGATATACATATAAATGATGAAGGTCTAAGATGGCTTCATAGTTCTTCCATTTATGGAGTCCTTTTAAATTATCCTCCCCCATTATCAATGAGAAATCATATCCTTGTGGGTATTTCTCCCCTAAATGAACAAGCGTATTTATCGTGTAATTTGGTTGCGGAAGGTTAAACTCGATATTACTAGGCTTCAACTTCTGATAGTCTTTAGTAGCCTCGTATACCATCTCGAACCTTTGGTGATTGTCTAGAAGCGTTTTCTTGGTCTTAAACGGACTTTGTGGTGTTACTACAAACCAAACCTCATCTAAGTCTGAAAACTCTACCATATGGTTCGCTATAACCAAATGACCGATATGAATAGGGTTAAAGGTTCCAAAGTATAATCCTACCTTTTTCATATGCACTTATTTCTTATCCTCTGAAATGAAATCGGCAACCAAATCTACTGCTTCTTGTAAAGCAACATCTAGGTCATAATTCTTTATAATCTTATCGAATTGTGGTGCTGTTGCCAATTCTACCGATGCTTTGGCGATACGCATATTTATTTTTTCTTCGTTTTCGGTGCTTCGTTTTTTAAGCCTGATTTTAAGCTCGTCAACACTTGGTGGTTTTACAAAAACAGCTAAAGTCTGTTCTGGGAATTTCTTTTTTATTCTTAATCCGCCAACAACATCAATATCAAAAATTACGTTTTTGCCCTCTGCCCAAATACGCTCTACTTCACTTTTTAAGGTACCGTAAAAGTTATCTCTGTACACCTCTTCCCACTCTAAAAAATCATCATTCTTAATATGATTTTTAAACTCGGATACCGACATGAAATAATAGTGCTCTTTATTCTTTTCTTTACCTCTTCTAGGGCGCGAAGTTGCAGATACAGAAAAAGCTAAATTTAATTCTGGTTGTGCCAATAAATGGCGTACAATGGTTGTTTTTCCACTTCCTGAGGGTGCAGAAAAAATGATTAGTTTACCACCTTTCATCTATAGTACGTTTAACATTTGTTCTTTAATCTTTTCTAACTCATCTTTCATTTGCACTACAATTTGTTGCATTGGCGCAAAGTTTGCTTTAGAACCGATCGTATTGATTTCACGACCAATTTCTTGAGATATAAATCCTAATTTTTTACCATTACTATCGTCTGACATTAATGTTTTACTGAAATAATCTAAATGATTTGCCAAGCGCACTTTTTCTTCAGTAATGTCGTATTTCTCTAAATAGTAAATGAGCTCTTGCTCAAATCTATTAGCATCAACATCTGCCTTTAAATCTTGTACCGCTTTTTCTAAACGCTCACGAATAGTGGCTTGTCTACTAGGGTCAATAATTATTACCTCTTCTAGTAAATCATTTAAAGAAGTTATTCTGTCTAGAAAATCTTTCTCTAATACACTACCCTCTTCTGATCTAAACTCATTAATTTCAACTAAAGCACCTTGTAATGCTTCTTTAATAGCTTCATATTCCATTTCATCAATATCTTCCTTATCGGTCTTCATGGCATCAGGAAAACGCAACGCCATTTCTAATAACCGTAAATCATCACCATCAGCGATTTTTTTCAACTGATTCATGTATTGTTTAACGGCTACTTCATTCACTTGAGTAGAAGTAGTATCACCAGTAAGCTCTACATATAAGTTAAAATCTACTTTACCACGAAGCAATGAATTAGCGACCAACTTTCTTAGTTCTAATTCCTTTTCACGATAACTTGAAGGCATACGCGCATTTAAATCAATGCTCTTACTATTAAGCGATTTTATTTCTACCGTAATTTTTTTATTAGGTAATTGAACTACATGCTTTCCAAAGCCTGTCATTGATTGAATCATAAATACATTTTAGATTAAGGCAAAGGTAAGGTAAATGAAAATTTCAACGATAATCATCTCACCTTACGTAATTAATAAAGGAGTAAACAGAAAAATATCTTGTTTACTCCTTAAATTCTAACTGATAAAATATTAAAGTTCTCTAACCCAAATATTTCTAAAACTAACACGACTATCGTCGCCATGATCTTGTAACATCAGAGGTCCTTTACCATGAGCTGGATTTTTAGGCCAACCAATATAAGGCGTAGTTCCCTTAAGCTCTATATGGTCTTGAACCAAAATCCCGTTATGGATTACGGTAATATCTCCTGATTTTATCTTACCGCCATCAACATTAAATTCTGGTGCATGGTAAATAATATCATACGTATTCCATTCACCTGTTGGTACAGAAGCCATAGCTAAAGGCACATGTTGTTTGTAAATAGAACCTACCTGACCATTTACATAGGTTGGATTGTCGTTTTGATCTAGAATCTGCACTTCATAAATTCCATTTAGAAATACACCGCTATTTGCTCTATTCTGATTATCTCTTTGTACTGGTAATGGAGATTTCCATTCAATATGCAACTGAACGTCACCAAAATTCTGCTTGGTCTGTATATTGCCGGTTTTGTCATTTACTGTCATACTACCATCTTTGTTCAAATGCCATTTGGCAGCAGTACTGTCATTTGCACTGATCCAATTCTCTAAGCCTGCACCATTAAAAAGTACAATGGCATCGCTTGGTGCAGCACTAGAAGTAGCAGGTTTAACAACGGCAACTTTAGGCTCATAAAACTCAGTTTCTTCCGGCGTAGTAGGTTCTTCGCCCATGTATTCTTCGTAAACGATTACACTATCTTTTACTGCTTCAATATGACTATCAGCATCTACCGTTACTTTTTCTTGACAAGAAATTACTGATAATGATGCAGCTAAGATTAGTAATGAGTATCTATTTTTCATAGGTAAATGCTATTAAAATTGTTTGATTTTTATGTTTCTGAAAGCGACTATGTTACCGTGATCTTGTAATCCGATTTTACCGGTAGTATATTTTCCGAAGCCGTCCCAACCTGCAAATTTAGATTTTGCGACCATAGCATCCCACTGCTCATTTGCTACAGGGAATGTTACCATTACGGTACCGTTTAAGGTAACGCTTCCTATATGTTCATTGTGATCTACGGTAATAACCATTGTGTTCCATTCCCCAACCGGATTAGTAACATCTTTTGCCGGCGAAACCATATCATACAAAGCACCTGCTTGATGCGTTGTACCCGCTTTTGCATCTGGGTGTTTTTCATTATCTAAAATTTGAATTTCTGGACCTGTCTGGTATCCTGTCCCAAATTTTTCGTCTTCACTAACACCCCAAAAGACACCACTATTGCCCGCTTCGGATATTTTCCAATCTAAGCTTAATACAAAATTGGTATACGCTTTTCTTGTTACAAGGTCATGGTTTGTAGACTCCTCACCTTCAGCAGGTGGTGTGTACACCAAAGCGTCACCTTCAATCTTCCAAGCATCACTTACTCCGTCAGTTTTGAACTCTTTCCACTGATCTAATGATGAACCATCGAATAAGACTTCCCAATCATTTTCAACAATTGCTACTTCTTCAGCAACGGCGGTTTGAGTTGTTTCTTTTTTCTCTTGTTTACATGCAACGAATGCCAAAACACAAGCTACACTAGCTATAACTTTCTTCATTTGTGTTCTATTTTAAAGTCCTAACATTTTCTTCAACATTTCTTTATCGATTTCAGCGCCTGCAAAATCATCAAAAGTCTTTTCAGTCGCTTCGATAATATGGTCAGAAATGAATTTTGCTCCTTCACGAGCACCTTGCTCCGGACTCTTAATACAACATTCCCATTCCATAACCGCCCAAACATCACATCCGTATTGTGTCAATTTAGAAAATATGGTTTTGAAATCTATTTGACCATCACCCAAAGAACGGTATCTACCAGCTCTATTGCCCCAATCGTTATATCCACCAAAAGCACCTTTTTTCCCAGTAGGGTTAAACTCAGAATCCTTAACATGAAAAGATTTTATAAACTCATGATAATGATCGATGTATGTGATATAGTCTAATTGTTGCAACACAAAATGGCTAGGATCATAAAGAATATTCACTCTTTTATGATTACCAGTAGCTTCTAGAAAACGCTCAAAAGTATCGCCATCATGTAAATCTTCACCAGGGTGAATTTCATAACAAACATCTACACCTTCTTTATCAAAATGATTTAAAATCGGTGTCCATCTTTTAGCCAATTCTTCAAATCCCATTTCCACTAAACCTGCAGGTCTTTGTGGCCAAGGGTGCATGGTATGCCACAATAAGGATCCCGAAAAAGTGGCATGCGCATTTAAACCAAGTCTTCTACTAGCAGTCGCTGCTTTTTTAACGGTTTCCATTGCCCATTCTGTTCTTGCTTTTGGGTTTCCGTGCACATTTTTAGGAGCAAAAGAATCGAACATTAAGTCATATGCAGGGTTCACTGCAACTAATTGCCCTTGTAAGTGTGTAGAAAGTTCAGTTATTTCTAATCCGTAAGAGTTTACTTTGGCTTTAAGCTCGTCGCAATATGTCTGACTCTCAGCTGCTTTGTCCAAATCAATTAAAAAAGTTTCCCAAGTCGGAATTTGAATTCCTTTATATCCAAGATCAGCTGCCCATTTACACATTCCGTCTAAAGAATTAAATGGAGCTTTACTGTCTACAAACTGTGCCAAGAATACGGCTGGTCCTTTGATTGTTTTCATAAAAATATACTATCTGTTGTTGTTTGAATTTGTTGTTGTATTTGGGATGTCACCTCTCTCAAAAAATCTTATATTTAAGAATTGTATCAGGTTCTTCTCAATACTTTGGAGATTTGCTATAAATATAGGGATTACCATCAGAAAAAGATAAAATTTCAAGCATGAATCAAGATGAAATATTCGACGCAATTGTTGTCGGAACAGGAATAAGTGGTGGCTGGGCTGCTAAGGAATTAACAGAGAACGGCTTAAAAACACTTGTTTTGGAACGGGGCCCTATGGTAAAGCATGTGGTAGATTATCCTACGATGAACGATGACCCATGGGATTACCCTTTAAAAGGTAAATTATCTAAGGAAGATGAGAAAAAATATCATGTACAAAAACGCGTAAATTGGGCACCGACAGAAGACTCAAAGCACTTTTTTGTAAACGATCTTGACCACCCATATGTAGAAACAAAACGTTTTGACTGGATTCGCGGATATCAAGTTGGTGGTAGATCACTTACTTGGGGTCGTCAAAGCTATCGATGGAGCGATATTGATTTTGAAGCGAATAAAAATGACGGTATTGGTGTAGACTGGCCTGTTAGATATAAAGATATTTCGCCTTGGTACGATAAAGTCGAGGAATATATTGGGGTAAGTGGCGAAAAATTAGGTTTAGAAGTACTGCCCGATGGCATATTTCAACCCGCTATGAAATTGAATTGTGTTGAGGAGGATTTTAAAAAAACAACTGCCGATAAGTTTGATGATGGTAGATTGGTAACTATCGGTAGAACGGCACACATTACAGACCCTAATGCAACTTTTGAAGGTCGCGGTACATGCCAAAACAGAGACCGGTGCTGGCGTGGGTGCCCATTTGGTGGTTATTTTAGCAGTAACTCATCTACGTTACCGGCTGCTGAACGCACCGGAAACATGACTTTAAGACCAAATTCGATTGTACATGAAATCATCTATGATGATACCACAAAAAAAGCAACAGGGGTACGTATTATTGATGCTGAAACCAATGAGAAAATAGAATTTAAGGCAAAGGTGATTTTTCTTTGCGCATCCGCCATGGCATCAGTTGGTATTTTATTACAATCTAAATCTGAGCGTTTTCCTAACGGATTAGGTAATGATTCTGATGCTTTAGGAAGAGGTATAATGGACCACCATTACAAACTTGGAGCAACTGCAAAAGTTGATGGTTACTTAGATAAGTATTATAAAGGCAGACGCGCAAACGGATTCTACATACCTCGCTTTGTAAACCTCAACGAGAAAACAAAGAGAGAAGGGTATTTACGTGGCTTCGGTTATCAAGGTACAGCAAGTAGAGGAGACTGGTCTAAAGAAATTGGCGAATTAGGCTACGGAAAAGAGCTAAAAGAATCTGTACTAAAACCAGGAAGCTGGACGATAGGTGTTACAGGATTTGGCGAGTTCTTACCATATGACGATAATCGAGTTACCCTAAGCCCTACTGAAAAAGACAAATGGGGATTACCGCAATTGGCTTTTGATGTTGAGTTTAAAGAGAACGAGTATAAAATGCGCGAAGACATTAAAAAAGAAATAGTAACAATGTTCGAAGAAGCTGGTTTTAAAGATGTTTCTTCTTATGATGAACCTAGCGGACCAGGCTTAGGAATTCATGAAATGGGCGGTGCAAGAATGGGGCACAGTGCAAAGACTTCGATTATAAATAAAAATAATCAAGTACATTTGGTGCCGAATGTTTATGTGACCGATGGTGCGTTTATGTCATCATCTAGCTGTGTAAATCCGTCATTAACCTATATGGCTTTTACGGCAAGAGCAGCAAACCATGCAGCCGAACAATTAAAAGCAGGTAAATTCGCTTAACGTTAAAATTAATTACCGATTATAACGTTTATTAAATCCTATAGCTTAAAGAAAATAACAATTTATGGAAAATGCTTCAGCCAGAAATATGTGGGGTAGTTATTTAAAAAATCACCTCGAAGATGTCTTTCACGAGACACCTAAAACAATGTATTTTGGCGACAATGAACACGATGCCAACGAAAACGCCAGATTAATACAGAGCGGAGCTAGAAAGGCAATTTCACATTCTTTACTAGGTTTACAAAACCGTAATGAACCTTTACCCAAAATAGGAGATTATATTGTAGTTACGAATTGGAGTGGTGAAGCACAATGTATAGTAGCCACCACGGCCGTTTCTCTTAAACCGTATTTTAGTATTGATTCAACTTATGCTCAATTAGAAGCAAATGGAGACAAATCATTAGACAGTTGGAAAAAATATCATTGGGATTTTTTTACCAGGGAATTACAACAATTCAAAAGAGAGCCAAGAGAAAGTATGATCGTTGTATGCCAACATTTTAAAGTGGTAAATTCTTAAATATCGTTTAAATCTTATATAACAAGAAGAGCCGCAAATTGCGGCTCTTTTTTATACTCAATAATTACTTTAGTTTTCTAAAGCTACCCAAGTATTTCCGCTTTTATGAGAATCTACGGTTGCTTCAATAAAGTTCATTCCACGAACACCGTCTGTCATGGTTGGGAATTCGCCACTATTATATTCTTGTCCTCTAATTGCTTTCGCTACACCTTTATAGATGTTTGCCATAGAATCAAAAATACCCTCTGGGTGACCAGCTGGTAGTTTAGTGCCATCTAAAGACAGCGCAGAATTATAGGCATGACCTGGCTTATATATTTGTGTTGGCTCAGTATCGCTTAATTTATATAAGAAGTTAGGGCGCTCTTGCTCCCAACGAAAAGCACCTTTCTCGCCATAGATTGAAATTGCAAGTCCGTTTTCTTCACCAGTAGCTACTTGACTACCTCTAATAACACCTTTAACATGGTTTCCCATACGTATAAGAACGGTACCATCAACATCCATCTGGTTATCTTCATACAGATAGTTGAAGTCGCATAGTAGTTCGTTGATTTTAAGCCCAGTAGTATATTCGACAAGGTTGAAAGCATGAACACCGATATCGCCCATACAAGAGCTAATACCTGCTTTCTTTGGGTCTAATCTCCAAACAGAAGATCTTTTCTCTTTGTCGTGAATAATAGTATTGATCCAACCTTGGTAATACACGGCATCAACCTTATGTATTTTACCTAAAGCACCAGCCTTGATCATTTCGCGCATTTGGCGTACCATTGGGTAACCTGTATACGTATGCGTTAAAGCGAAAACCGTACCCGCTTTCTCATGAGATTTCTGCAAGTCTTTTGCTTCATCTAACGTAGTGGTCATCGGCTTTTCACAAATGACGTGAAACCCATTATCTAACAACTTCTTAGCCATTGGGTAGTGCAAAAAGTTAGGGGTAAGAATAGAACATACTTGAATACGCTCATCTTCTGGCAATTTTAATTCCTCTTCAATTAAGGTATCAAAATCTTTATAGATTCGGTTTAAAGGCACATCAATTTCTTTTGCAAATTCAATGCTGGCATCAAAATCAGGATTAAAAACAGCACCTGTTATTTCATAATTATCATTGATGAATGATGCTACTCTGTGCAAAACTCCTATTAATGAGTCTCCTCCTCCACCTAATATTCCTAATCGTATTTTCTTTGGCATTTTTGTTGTTTTTGTTGTTGTTTTTATTGAAAATGGTATTGTTTAAAATCTCTTCAGATGAACATTATTGTTCTAATTAGAAAACTGCTTACCGAATTGAGGCATTAAAAATAAAAATACCACTAGGTAAGTAACAATTTTCAGGCGTTTAAATTAAAGAATTAATCTAAGACTGATATTCTATTTTCTCGGTTTTAAAGAAAATGGCGAACAAAATAAATACAGCCAACGCAAAACCAGCCGGATACATCCAAATCGTTTTCCACAAGTGTTTACCGTCTTGTAAAAGATATGCGGTAGATATTTTACCTGCGACCCAAAAACCTATTAACATACCCACACCATAGGTTGCCAATGTTATAAGACCTTGTGCTGAGCTCTTGAACTTTTCACCTGCTTTGCTATCGGTATAGATTTGCCCTGATACAAAGAAAAAATCATAACATATACCATGCAGTGCAATACCTACTATCAACATGAAACCAAGTTCTTCAACATCACCAAAAGCAAATAGTAAATACCTAACTACCCAAGCTGCCATGGCCACAAGAATAGTTTTTTTAAAGCCGAATTTGGTAAAGAAATAAGGTAGTAATAACATAAAGGCAATTTCAGAAATTTGACCTAACGTCATTTTTCCTGTAGGGTTATCCATCCCAATTTCAACAAGAAACGGATTCGCATTCTGATAGTAAAATGCCAACGGAATACATATTAATACTGACGAGATAAAGAATATTAAAAAATTCTTATCCTTAAATAAACTCAAAGAATCTAAGCCTAAAATATCTTTTAATCCTAGTTTTTCTGAACTAGCTGCTTTAGGCGGTGTTTTAGGTAATGTAAAACTGAACACTCCTAAAACTAATGATGCAATTGCAGTCATTAAAAAAGTATTTTTTAATAAACCCTGCCCAATATTTTCACCTTGATCCCAACTAAAAACGTAACTGATTGAGAGTCCGGCAGTAATCCAACCTGCAGTTCCGAACACTCTAACCATAGAAAACTCCTTTGCTGGATTTTTCATTTGATTAAAAGAAACCGAATTTACCAATGCCAAAGTGGGCATGTATAAAATCATATATACCAGAACCAGCATATAGAAATCATCGAAAGCAGAACTTTGGTACATAAAATACATAAGAACTGCGCCTAGAAGATGTAAAATTCCTAAGATTTTCTCAGCATTAAAATATCTGTCGGCTATTATACCAATAACAAAGGGAGCAATAATAGCTCCCCATGATTGTGTTGAAAATGCCAAGGCTATTTCACCGTCTGTTGCTTTTAAATTGTTTCCTAAAAATGTACCTAGGGTTACAAACCATGCACCCCAGATAAAAAATTCTAGAAACATCATGAAGCAAAGCTGTGCTCTGACTTTATTTTTCATCTATCTTTTGTAATACACATAATCTGAACTCATCGGAATTTCATCATTATTTCTAAAATCTACGGCAATTTGCCCTCTATGATTAGTAGAATGGTTGATGATATGAAAAAGAATATCTTGCAAGGTATTGGCAAACAATCGCCCTTCGCTATTCTCATAGTCAATACGCTTATCAAAACTATCGGCATTAGAAACTATCTCAAATGAACTACGCTGATTTTCATAATGAATATCTGCCCAATTTTTTACATCATGTTCTTGCCAAACTTCGTATTCACTAGGTTTATTTAAAACCCTCGCGTTCCAAAGATGATGCGCATTCAAGACATGGCTAAATAAACGCATGGTTTCTGGCGGAACCGTATTTAGCGCTAAACACTGCTCTATTAGCTTCTTATTACAGTGAAAATTATAATCGAATATTTCATTAAAAAAAGTCTCCATAAATCACACTCTTGATTATTCTATTTCTTTTGCTGCTTTCAACAAAAGATCTCTAGTAGCAATAATACCTGCTTCTTCACTGATTTCAGAACCTTCGAATTCTACACCTATAAAACCGGTATAACCTGCTTCTTTTACAATTTTTAACATCTGAACATAATCGATACCAGTATCATTCCCGTCAGCATCGAAATTGTTAGATTTTGCACTAACGGCCTTAGCATATGGCATTAATTCTTTAACACCTTTATACTTATCATACTCTTTTAAACAGTCCCGACTTTCTGGTTTACGTTCCATACAGAAATTTCCAAAATCAGGTAAGCTTCCACAGTTATCCATATTAACGGTTTTCATCACCTGAGCATGTAGTTCACCGTTAGATGATAATCCGCCATGGTTTTCTACCAAAATATTAATATTTTTGGTTTTTGCATAAGTCGCTAAATTTGTAAGTCCGTCGACAGAATTTTTTATCCATTCTTCTGGCACATTACTACCATTAAGGTTAACTCGAATAGCATGGCAACCCATCGCTGCTGCTGCATCTACCCATTTTTTATGCTTTTCTACTGTCTCGTTTCTTTCAGCCTCGTCATTAACCGCTAAATTTCCTTGACCATCTATCATGATCAACACATTCTTCATTCCGTATTTTTCAGCCTCTGCATTAGATTTTGCCACAAAATTTGCCATTGCTTCCTCAGAATAACCAGCATCTGCCAATTCTGGATTATAGAGTTGACTAACATATTCTAGACCTGTAAACCCCCAGTTTTTTGCTTTCTCGGCAAAAGAATAGGGATCAACCCCGTCTTCATTGATCATTTTATGCATAGACCATTGTGCCAATGATAATTCGAAAAAAGGTTCTTCAGTACTGTTATTTGCAACGACTTCAGAATTTTCTACTTTTTCTTTCTTTGTTTCCTTACAACCGTAAGTTCCTAGTAACGAAATTCCAATGGCCACAGTAGAGGCCAAACGGATAAATTTTTTTCTTTTCATTTTTGGTAGTTTGTTGTTGTTTGAAATATAACGCTATTTGCTAGCGTTAAAATTATGAATAGGTACATTAATCTAACTAGATACCTGTTTTAGAGAATTTCGCAAGAAGAATGGACATTAAATGTATAGAATTAATTTTATATTTAATAAATTTAGAGAATAAACAACTTTTATGAGCAAATTTTATTATAACGAAGAACAAGAGTCGTATGACGCAATTGTCGTAGGAACAGGAATAAGTGGTGGTTGGGCCGCAAAAGAACTATGCGAGGCAGGTCTTAAAACACTGGTTTTAGAACGTGGTCGAATGGTAAAGCATATAGAAGATTACGAAACGGCAAATAAAGATCCTTGGGATTTTCCTAATGCAGGTGAACCGACCAAAGAAATCATAGAACAACAACCAAAGCAAAATAGAACAGGTTATACTACAAACCAAGCAAGTAATATGTGGTTTGTTAATGATTTAAAGCACCCATACAACGAAACAAAAAGATTCGATTGGATGCGAGGGTATCACTTAGGTGGTCGTTCGCTGCAATGGGGTCGTCAAAGCTACCGTTTAGGTGACTTAGATTTTGAAGCTAACAAAAAAGAGAACATTGCCGTAGATTGGCCAGTTCGTTATAAAGACATCGCACCTTGGTACGATAAAGTGGAAACTTTTATTGGAGTAAGTGGTGAAAACTTAGGTTTAGATCAATTGCCAGATGGTCAATTTTTACCAATGATGGATCTAAATTGTGTAGAACAAGTTTTTAGAGAAAAAGTAGCCGAGAATTTTGATGGTCGTGTAGTTACCGCAGGTAGAGTAGCACACCTAACCGGAACAAAACAATTTGACGGTAGAAGTAAATGTCAATTTAGAAACAGATGTATAAGAGGGTGTCCTTTTGGAGCTTACTTCAGTAGTTTGTCATCTACATTACCAGCAGCAGAAGCTACAGGTAATATGACCCTTAGACCAGATTCGATTGTACATGAGGTAATGTATGACCCAAAGACAAAGAAAGCTACAGGTGTAAAAGTGATCGATGCGAATACTAAAGAAACTTTTGAATTTAAGGCGAAGGTTATTTTCTTATGTGCTTCTGCAATTGCATCTACTTCAATTTTAATGCAATCGAAATCAGAAACTTTCCCTAACGGTATGGGTAATGAATCTGACCAACTAGGCCGTAACATAATGGACCACCAACTTCAAGTAGGAGCTTCTGGTAAATTTGACGGATTCGATGATAAATATTATAAAGGAAGAAAGCCTAATGGAATCTATATTCCTAGATTTAGAAACTTAGGTGGAGATACTGATAGAGAATATAAGAGAGGATTCGGATACCAAGGTGGTGCCTCTAGAGGTAACTGGGAAGATTCTATCGCAGAACTTTCTCATGGTAAGGAATTAAAGGAAACAATTTTAAAACCAGGCGGATGGACGTTCGGTATGATGGGCTTCGGTGAAGTATTACCATACGAAAACAACAGATTTACCTTAGACTACGACAAATTAGATAATTGGGGTCTGCCAACCGTTACTTTCGATGCTGAGCTACAAGAGAACGAACTTAAAATGCGTAAAGATATTTTAGAATCGGCTGTTGATATGCTTGAAAAAGCTGGATTAAAAGAAGTAAAAGGGTACGATAACGAAAGTGCCTTAGGTTTAGGAATTCACGAAATGGGTACTGCCCGTATGGGGAGAGACAGAAAAACATCTGTTTTAAACGGGAATAACCAATTGCACGATGTACGAAATGTTTATGTAACAGATGGATCGTTTATGACCTCTGCTAGTTGTGTAAACCCATCACTAACATATATGGCCTTTACGGCCAGAGCTGCAAATCACGCAGTTAATGAACTTAAAAAAGGAAACATATAATGGATAGAAGACGCGTATTAAAAAATATGGGTATGTCACTTGGATATATGGTGGCAACCCCAACTTTGTTATCAATAGTACAAAGTTGTAAAAGTGAGCCAGCAATTACCTGGACACCTGAATTTTTAAGTCAAAACGAAGGGTCGGTACTTTCTAAATTGGTAGATATTATTTTGCCGAAAACTGATACACCTTCTGCCATAGAAGTACAAGTTGACATATTTATTGACAAATTTGCCAAAGACGTAATGGAAACGGAACAACAAGATTTCCTTAAAATGTCTATGAATAAATTTATAAATAAAGCCTTGGCAGATTCTGGTAAAGAAAAAGCTGAAGATTTAACTGTTGAAGATTTAGAACCAGTTTTAGCAAGTTCTTTAAAATATACCAAAGATCAACAAACAGAAATGTCTAAATCTATAAATAGCTACACAGAAGCTATTGCTGAAGGGGAAACTGCAGAGTTAGATGACGAGGTCTCTAGATTTGCTTTTGCGAACAATTTAAGAGGTATGACTATTTGGGGCTATAAAGCTTCTGAATATGTTGGTGAAGAAGTTTTAGCTTACTTACCTGTACCTGGCGAATATGTGCCATGTGGAGATCTACAAGAGCTTACAGGTGGCAAGGCATGGTCCTTATAACCTAATAACAGTTTAATCTAATAGCCAAGGGCATGATAATGTATCGCTCTTGGCTATTTTCATTTTAAAACACTACATATGAAAAGAAGAAGTTTTATTCAAAAAACGGCCTTAAGTACTGGCGCACTTTCTGTAGCGAGTAGCGTAACATTTGCCAATACGCTAAAAAATTCTACCGCAGCATATACATACAATTTAAAGTATGCTCCGCACTTAGGTATGTTCAAAAACCTTGCTGGCGATGATCCTATTGATCAATTAAACTATATGGCTGATCAAGGTTTTACCGCTTTTGAAGATAATGAGATGCGTAAACGCCCCATAGAACAGCAAGAACAAATGGCGGCGACAATGAAAAAACGGGGTATTGAAATGGGTGTTTTTGTTGCCCATGAAATTCATTGGACAACACCGAATCTAGCCTCTGGAGATTTAACTAAAAGAGAAGAGTTTTTAAATGATATAAAAAGCTCAATTGAAGTAGCCAAACGCGTAAATGCAAAATGGATGACCGTAGTTCCAGGTCATGTAGACCTAAAATTACGAATGGGCTATCAAACTACCTATGTTGTAGAGAGCCTTAGACAAGCATCTGCCCTATTAGAACCACATAATATTACCATGGTTTTAGAGCCATTGAATTTCAGAAATCACCCAGGATTATTTTTGACCGATTCGCCTCAAGCATTTGAAATCTGCAGAGCGGTTAATTCACCTTCCTGTAAAATTTTATTTGATATATACCATCAACAAATTCAAGAAGGGAATCTGATCCCGAATATGGAAGCTTCTTGGTCAGAGATTGCTTATATTCAAATAGGCGATAACCCAGGCCGAAAAGAACCAACTACTGGTGAAATCAATTACCATAATGTATTTAAATGGATACATGAGCAAGGCTTTACTGGAATACTCGGTATGGAACATGGTAATTCTAGAGATGGCAAAGAAGGTGAGCTTGCTGTAATTGAAGCCTACCAAAAAGTAGATAGTTTTCTTTAATACAATCTATAGACTAAGCACATAACAACAGCACCAAAAATGTATTTCATCGAATAGTTATCACTTTTTCGATGAAATACATTTTAATATGTAAGAATTTACTTACTTATTCGTTCTTTTGTATATGTCCCAATACCTACACACATTACTTGTCTATGCCGGTTTACTTCTGGCCTCAAAATTATCTTTTTATATCTATAAAAAGGTAAAGTCCAATTCATTTGAATTATTTCAAATGAGATTAAGTTATAAATGGTTTAACATTAAAAATGCTTTGAAACTAACGTATCATAGTTTTTTTAACGATACCATAAAATTTCCATAATCCAAAAAGGATTTTGCTACGTATATAACTTACACTCTAATACTTAAGCTATGGAAAACTACATCACTTTACTAATGATATACGCGGCAGCGTTATTATTTACGACTGTATTAAAGCCATATATCAATAAAGATAAATAAGAACCCCCTTACTTAACCTCGGCTTTGCCGTATTTAAAAAAGATCCCTATTTAGGGGTCTTTTTTATTCTCTTCATTAAAAATATATTGCGAAAACTTCAAATTAAGAATTTTTATCTGCTAGCCATTATTTAGCATTAGCCATCATTACTTTTATTTCTTACGGAAGTCACTAGACTTAATGAAGCGAATGTGATTTTTTTAAAATTATACTCCAAGTAATTCAAATATTACTTCTAAAATATTAGAAAAAAAGTAACACTAAAAGACTCTAAGTTAAAGAATACAGGAATATTATTACTCCTTTTGAAATTGCCACTGAAGATGAAAAATTGGCATTTAAATTATCACTTGAAATAAAAAATGTACGGCCCCACTAATGCTTCTATTATGAAAAATGCCCACCAAGTCTAATAAAGGTAGTTCCCCCGAAACCTTTTCTTAGAATGTAATCTACGACGAATCGTAGTTATACTGTTTTGGCGCTCAAACATTAGATATAAGATAACATACACTACCCTATAAAGAACCGTACTAAATTTTAAACTTTTATATCAGCATTAAAAGAACCTTTAACATTCAAAGATTCTCCATTTGCATTTTCTAATTGTACTTCTAACCTACCATCGACATGGTCAGAATAATATTCGGTGATAATTATATCACCCGATTTTATAAAGAAAGGTAGTTCGCTAACACTACCTAAATCTGCAAAACCATACACACCGCTAAACTTATTCAGTAAACGGTCTAAATTTTTTATTTTATGTACACCTACCGGCACACCATGATTCTTTTTTGTTTTAGAAGCTATTATAAATTCTAAATTTTGCATCTTAACATTATCACTAGAAGTAAAATTCAATAACAATCTGTTCATCGAATTACCGAATTTATCTTCCTCAACACTATTTTTAAAGGTTGCCAAACCTTCTAATTGAAAACTTAATTGACCATTAATAGTAAAATTATAAGTGCCATTTTCAACTTTTAATCTTTCTACATCACCTTTAGACCCACCAGCAAGCAAAAAAAATGGTACAATACCGAAAAAAAACATTTTCAATGATTTGCCTATAACCTGAAATATCTTAAACATAGTTGTAAGAATTAGTTATAGTCATGGTCTGTCAATATTTTGATTCTGAACCTCTAATGCTACGGTCATATTTTCATTTAAACCGTCTTCATCTTGCATAAACTGCGAAGCGACCAATAAAGCCACTATAAATAATGCTAACATTATACCGCACTTTTTCATGTTAATTTCATCTATAACATACTGAAGTTCTTTGCTAAAGATAATTTTAAGCTGAAAAAGCATAGGTCTATATTGTATAACCTGTATCCTTTTATGTATAATCGGAAAACGAAATTCTCACGAAATTTAAGAAAATCCATTTTTGTAATCTTTTTCCTTCTAAAAGTGATGATTTAAAAAGCTCACACACCTTTAACTCTTTATATACCGATTACACTAAAATTACATCCATTGATACAAAATAGCAGTGGAAAGCCCCACATACCCGTAAATTTTCATAACTTTCTAACTTGATACCCGATCTTTTATGTTACAAGCTGTTATCGTCGATGATGAAATTAAAGCACTACAAAGCTTAACCTGGGAGCTTACAAATTTCAGCGATGAAATAAATGTAATAGCATCGTTTACCAACCCAAACGAAGCACTTTCATACTTAGAAAAAAATACTCCAGATTGTCTTTTTTTAGATATCGAAATGCCCACTATGGATGGTTTTCAATTCATTAGAAAACTTACCAACAAAAATTTTCCTGTTGTTATCACTACTGCCTATAATCAATATGCCTTAAAAGCTATCAAAAGCCAAGCGCTAGATTATCTTTTAAAACCTATCGATACCGATGATTTAGAAGAAACTATAGTTAAGATAAAAAAATTCAATAGCAAGAATTTTTCTGTCGAAAAGTTAGAAAAGGCACTTTTAAATTATAACTCTAGATCAATACATAAACGTATTACGCTGAATACCGATGGCAAATTGTTATTTTTAGAGAGTGATGAAATTCTATATGCCGAATCTGATGGTAATTACAGTACCATATTTTTAACCGACGGTCAAAAAATAGTACTTACCAAAAAATTAAAGGAAGTCAACGAATTACTTCCGGCAGATTCTTTTTTTAGGATTCATAATTCGTACATAATCAATCTCAATAAAATAAAAGAATTCTTGAAAACAGATGGTTACGTGGTATTAAAATCAAATCATAAAATACCGGTATCTAGACAAAAGAAATCTGATTTTTTAGACATGCTGTAGTCATTCTATAGACCTTTCTCACATAAATCTTAAGCTTACTTTTAAAAATTATAGTGTATAAATTAAAGTTCAAATTTCTATTTTTATTCTTGTACATATTAGTGCTATCACACCATAGTTACTCTCAAGATATACCCGGAAATTTAAAAGGTATAGTAGATAGCCTGCTTTCAAAAACTCCGAAAGACTATCAACAGATACAAACGATCTTAGCTCCATTTAATAATGACAGCATTGCTTTGCGCTACATAGAACAAAGAAGTACAACTAAAAAGTATCTTTCTGGCGAAACCTACGCATTAATTGAATTAGGTAATATATATCGAGAGTTAGCTATTTACCCAAAAGCCCTTGAACTATATCAAAAAGCTTTAGAAGGATCGACTGAAGCTGATAATATTGAATTTAGGGTATATGCTTTAAATATGTTAAGTACAGTTTACAGCCGTACAGATGCCGTAAAATCGGCATTAGATTACAGCCAAGAAGCATTAGAATTAGCCGAAACTGTCATTGAACCTAATATCGAATTAAAAAAAAGCATCACCATTTCTTTAAATAGTATTGGCGGAATCTACCAGATGCTAGAACAGTACGATTTGGCCATTGAAAAATATGAAAGATCGATGGCTCTTCAAAAAGAATTGGAAGATAAACAAGGACTTGCCATTAGCCATCAAAATTTAGGTGAATGTTATGAGTATCAAGGAAAGCTAGAACCCGCTCTAAAAAAATTTAGAAAAGCACTTGTTTACAATGAAATAATTGATTCTAATCGCGGAAAAATCATATGTAATTATAGTATAGCACATGTCTATGTTCACATGGGCAAGATCAAAGAAGCTATCACAATTTTAGAGAATAACTTAATAAAAGCAATTTCTCTTGGCGATCAAAAAATTATCACCACCATTTATATAAACTTAGGATGGGCTTTAATTCGCTTAGGAGATTATGAAGCAGCAGAAACAAATTTAGAATCTGGTTTAAGCCTAGCAAAATCAAATGATTTCAATGCGGAAATAGCGGAAGCTAACAAATTCTTATCTGAACTTTGGATCAAACGAGATGACTACCAAAAAGGTATGCTTTATTTTAAAGAATCTAGAAAATATGAAGAACGCATTACCAACTCTCTAAATCTACGTTATGTAAATGATATGATTCTGCGTTACGAATCTCAAATGAGAGCCAATCAATTAGAGCGGTTAGCTGAAGAAAATGAATCGGTAAGGTTGAAGTTAAAAAATAATAGAACCATGCTGCTTATCATTGGTATCTTCTTAATATTACTTGTAGGCATTTTGTATATTCTATATAGGCAAAGTCAATTAAATGCCGAGAAAAAACTATTGACATTAGAGCAAAGTATGTTGCGCAGTCAAATGAATCCGCATTTTTTGTTCAATTCTTTAAATTCGATAAAGTTGTATATCATTAATAACGAGAAAAAGAATGCGGTACACTACCTAAACAAGTTCTCTAAGTTGGTGCGTAAAATTTTAGAAGCATCGTCGCAGCGAGAAATCTCACTAGCAGAAGAATTAGAAACAGTAGCACTTTATATGAACATTGAAAATATTAGATTTTCTAATGAAATCAATTTCGTTATTGATATAAAAGATGGTATTAATACCCATAATATAAAGATACCTTCATTGATTCTTCAACCGTTTTTAGAAAATGCCCTTTGGCATGGGTTATCATCTAAAGATGGAGTTAAAAATATTGACTTAGTCGTAAAGAAAGGTAAAAGCGGCTTTATTGAAATAATCATTACCGATAATGGTGTGGGTCGCGATGCAGCTGAAAAAATAAAGTACAGTAAAGTTCTTAAGAGAAAATCTGTAGGTATCGATATTACAAAAGAGCGACTGGCAAATTTTTCTCGTGATTACGAAAACTTTTTTCATGTAGACATCATTGATAAATTCGATGACGATACTAACGCTATCGGTACGCAGATCGTTATATATATCCCGACTATTTAAGATGATCTTTTGCGACCTCCTCTAATTCATTATACCAAGGTTCACCGAATTTTCTAATTAAGGCTTCTTTTACAAATTTGTAAACAGGCACCTTTAATTCTTCACCTAAAGCACATGCAGGATCACATATTTGCCACTTATGGTAATTTACAGCAGTTAGTTCGGTATATTCTCGCACTCGAATAGGGTACAAATGACAAGATACAGGTTTTTTCCACTTAATTTTACCTTGGTTGTAAGCCTCTTCAATACCGCATTTGGCAATTTTTTTATCATCAAAAATGACATAAGCACACTCGCTGCCATTTACTAGCGGTGTTTCCCATTCACCGTCTTCACCCTTAACAAAAGCACCTTCTTTTTCAATAACGGCAATACCTTCTGGTCTCAAAAATGGTTTTACTTTGGCGTAGATATCAACCATGATTTCGGTTTCAGCATCTTCGACAGGTGCACCCGCTTCACCATCAACACAACAGCCACCTTTACAAGCGCTAAGGTTGCAAACAAAATCTCTCTCGATTATTTCTTCAGATACTATGGTTTTCCCTAATTGAAACATGACCTAATTTAAAGGGCGCAAGATACATTTTTTAAAAGGCATTGGTCTTAGAATATTTTAAGAATAAACATCTAAGTGCGTATTTATAAACGTAAATTTGCAAAAAATTTGAAGGATGGAATTTCATTTTGATTTAAGAGAGATCGCTACCGCCAGTATGGTGCTATTTGCCGTTATTGATATTTTGGGTAGTATTCCTATTATTATCGGGCTCAGAAAAAAGGTAGGCCATATTCAATCTGAAAAGGCATCTGTAGTTGCAGCCGTTATTATGGTAGCATTTTTATTTCTTGGAGAGGAAATCTTAAACCTTATAGGCATCGATGTAAATTCATTTGCTGTTGCCGGTGCATTCATCATATTCTTTTTAGCTATTGAAATGATTTTAGGTATTCAATTATACAAAGATGATGAACCAGAAAGTGCTTCTATTGTACCTATTGCATTCCCATTAATTGCAGGTGCAGGTACACTTACCTCTTTACTGTCGTTAAGAGCTGAATATTTTGTAGAAAATATTATTGTGGCCATCATCATTAACATCATCTTCGTGTTTATAGTTCTAAAATCATCTGTAAAAATTGAAAAGATGTTAGGTAAAAACGGAGTAAACGTAATTAGAAAAGTATTCGGTGTTATTCTTATGGCAATTGCTGTTAAATTATTCGCAGCTAACATTAACCAGCTTTTTTAGACCACTAGAAGGTTGTATTTTTATAAAAACAAGTTTATGAGCAAGACATTATCCATAATTTTTATAGTAGTTGCAATAGCACTTATAGCCTATAATGTAACACTGGTGAATTTTGCCGACCCTTTTGAGAAAAATAGTACTATCGCATTGATTGGCATTATGGCTTCTTTATGCGCTATTGTACTTCTTTTGGTATTCGTTACCAGCAAGAAGATTCAAGATAAAATGAAAAATGATTAATTAATGGCTTTAATTACACCAGATGCTTGTTGCTGTATTCCAGCACCATCCAATTCCAATACTTTTTGAAGCATTAAATCATCATCTGCCTTTATTTTTGCGTGAATATTGGTATTAAACAACTGTTCGGCAATATTCGCTTTTAAATATCTTTTGATGCTTTGCTCATAATCGTAGAAATTCATTCTTAGATTTCTATCTACAGAGTATTGTACAAACCTTTCAAAAAGGATATCATCTACTTTAAAATCGTTTACAAATTCTTCTTGGGTATATTGAGCATATCTTTCTCTATCCTCATCTAAATGTTCAAATACGAAAAAGGATAAAAATCCTAAATTATCCATACTCTCAACAGCTTCCTCCTCATTGCTGCCGATAGGTACAAATACATCAGGTATAATACCGCCACCGCCATATACCACTTTTCCTTTCGGAGTGGTAAACTTCAATGAGTCTGCTACTTTAATACTATCAACAGAGATCATTTCTCCGCTATGAAATCTATCTGTAAAACGTTGATAGTAATCTTTAGTACCGTTGGCATAAGTTTTTTGAATACTTCTACCAGTAGGTGTGTAATATCTAGAAACTGTAAGTCTAACAGCCGAGCCATCGCCTAAAGCCATTTCTCGTTGCACCAGACCTTTACCGAACGAACGTCGACCAACAATGGTACCTACATCATTATCTTGCAAAGCACCCGCTACAATTTCACTAGCAGAAGCAGACCTTTCATTGATGAGCACATAAATTGGTTTATCTTCAAAGCTACCTTCATCGGTCGCAAAGCTCTTATTGATTTTTCCTTTTTTATTTTTAGTAAACAAGATTAGCTTACCGTCCTCTAAAAATTCATCTGCCATTTCTTCGGCCATACCTAAATAGCCGCCTGGGTTATCCCTTAAATCGAGCACTAATTTTTTGGCGCCGCGTTTCTGTAAATTCACCAAGGCATCTTTAAACTCTTTATAAGTAGATTCTGCAAAGCGATTTACTTTTATATAACCAATGTCTTTAGTAAGCATATAAAAGGCATCAACACTTTTTAAAGGAACAATACCACGCTTTACCTTAACCTTGAATGTGCGATTTTCAGACTTTCTAAAAACAGTAAGATCAAGAGATGTACCCTCTTTCCCTTTTAATTTTTCTACAATAACCTCGCTCGGGAAGTCTTTGCCATAAAGCGTATCGTTATCAGCCATTAGAATACGATCACCAGGTAAAATTCCTTTAACGAAACTTGGACCATCTTTAACCGTTTTAATAACGGCAATAGTATCTTGATAAGCATAAAAGTTAATACCTATACCTACAAAATCGCCTTTCATATTTTCGGTTACCCCAGACATTTCTTTTTCAGAAATATATACGGAATGCGGGTCGAGTTTTTCTAGAATGCTATTAACGGTAACATCAACAATACTATCGGTGTTTACATCATCTACATATTCATAGTCGATATAATCTATAAGTCTGTTGAGTTTGTCTTTTTTAGAATTCGTAGAAAATAAACGTTCTGGAGAGTCATTAAAATTCAGTTTTCCGCCAACAAAAAACCCTAATGCAAGCGCAGAAGCGATAATTAGTGGTAGAAGAGAACTGTATTTTTTATTCATCATTATTATTAACGTTAATTAGCCACATTTATTTCTGGCATATGCTGTAATTCAACTCCCGCTTTGGCTAAAAATTGCAATCCCGAATCATCTTTGTATCCTACTTGATATACTACACGTTTAATGCCAGACTGATGAATTAACTTACTACATTCTCGGCAGGGCGACAACGTAATGTACAAAGTGGCCCCTTGGCAAGATTGTGTAGAACTAGCAACTTTAAGTATTGCATTGGCTTCGGCATGTAAAACATACCATTTGGTATACCCATCTTCATCCTCACAGTAATTTTCGAATCCAGTTGGTGTACCGTTATATCCGTCAGAAATAATCATTCTATCTTTTACGATAATGGCGCCTACTTGTTTTCGCTTACATGAAGAAAGCATACCCCATTCTTTGGCCATTCTTAAATAGGCCCTATCATACTTTAATTGTTTTTCTTTCTTCATTTATAGTACATATTAACTAAGTACATAAGCCTAAGGTACCTGCTTTGTACAGTACCCACAATGTCTTAGGCTAAATTTTAACAATCTAAAAAGGAAATGTTTCATATAACAAGGGCAGGGTAATTAGAACTATTAAAACACTACCAACTGTTATGAATAGGCTTTGCTTGACTTTTAAAATGTTTTGTATTACGTAAGCCAAAATCAACACTAACAGAACAATAACTACTTGAGACAATTCGATTCCGCCAGCAAAGCCTAATAATGGTGCTAGTTTATCTTCCTCTCCCATAATCAACATTTTAAAATAATTAGAGAATCCGAATCCGTGTACTAGCCCAAAAATACCTGTGGCCATTACATGAAACCATATTGTATTATCTTCTTTTAGATCATTGCTATCAACTAAATTAAATAGTGCGGTACTTACTATGGTAACAGGTATCAAAAACTCGATCCAACTAGCTTCTATCACCATAATCTCATACACAGAGAATACCAATGCCAAGCAATGTGTAAAGGTAAAAACTGTAGCTAAAAGCAAAACATTCTTCCAACTTTTAAAAGTAAAAGGTAATGCTAGGGCAGTTAAAAACAAAATATGATCATACGCATTTATGTCTAAAACATGATGCAGACCCAATTCTATATAAAACCAAAATTCTTGCATGCTAATACTTTTAAAAAATTCCCTTCTAATTTAATCCGCGTTCTTTTTGAATAGTCTCATAAGCGGCTTGTACCTGCTTAAACTTTTCTTCAGCACCTTTTTTAATGGCTTCATCTTTGGTATTCACCCTGTCTGGATGATACTTTTTAGCCATTTCTCTATATGCCTTTTTTACCTCGGCATCTGTAGCTGATTTTTCAACATCCAAAATTTTATAAGAGTTGTTCGCCGATTTTACGAACATGGCTTTTATACTATCAAATTCATTAAGCGAAACTCTTAGGTAACCTGCTATCTCTCGAATTTTTTGAATTTCGGGATTACTAATGCTACCATCTGCCTCAGCAATACCAAATAAAAAGTGAAGCAACTGCAAGCGAACCTCGTAACGGGTGCGCTGTGCCAAAAACGTACAAACGTTCTGTGCAGATATTTGTCCTTTCTTATTTATTTCATTGAAACTTCTAAAAATGGCATTCGCCTTGTCTTTACCATATGTACTTACAAAATACTGGCGTACATAATCCATTTCTGACTGACTCACTTGTCCGTCTGCCTTAATGACCAAAGAACACAATGAAAGTAAATTCAGCTCAAAATCTGCTGCTGTTACATTAGGTCTTGTATAATCTTCGAACACACTACGTGCGCTACCTTTACTAGATCCAAAAAAGCTGTCTATAACACTACCGGCAAAGAAGCCTAAAACCGCTCCCGATAAACCTCTTAAAAAAAAGCCTACTACAGCTCCCAACCATTTAATCATTTTGTATTCTCAATTTTGCCAAAGATAAAATATTAACGACAGAAAGTTAGGTCAATGAAAAGTTAAGGTCTGAAGCTGTACTACGACTAATTGAGTATCTTTGTAGTAGTTTAATTAAAATAATAAGAATATGTACCCTGCGGAATTAGTAAAACCAATGAGAGATGATCTGGCCTCTGCCGGATTTGAAGAATTATATACAGCAGATGCAGTAGCAAATGCCATCAATAAAGAAGGAACAACTTTAGTAGTTGTTAACTCTGTTTGTGGTTGTGCAGCGGCAAATGCAAGACCTGCAGCAAAAATGAGTTTGCAGAACGATAAAAAACCAGACTTTGCAGTAACTGTATTTGCTGGTGTAGATAAAGAAGCTGTTGACGCGGCAAGAAATCTTATGGTTCCTTTCCCTCCTTCTTCTCCTTCTATGGCTTTATTCAAAAATGGCGAGTTAGTTCATATGATCGAACGTCACCACATTGAAGGTAGACCAGCTGAAATGATTGCTCAGAATTTAGCACAGGCTTACGACGAATTTTGCTAGATTTTACAGTCTAAGCTATTTTCTTACAAAATAATAGGATTAAAAAACCGCTCTAATTGAGCGGTTTTTTATTTTTGTGTATGCAGAAGTTGCTTTCTTATATTATAACTCCTTTTTTTTTCGTGGCATTTGGGCTATGCCTCCTTATTTTTCACCCCATTCAATGGATCGGGTTTAAGATATTTGGATACAGCGGATTAAAACCATCTGTCAGCAAATTGAATTATTGCTTAATGCGAAGTACCAATATTCTCGGTACGACTTACCGCTTTACCAATAACTTTGATTTACCAACAGACAGACCATTGATTATTGTAACCAATCATCAAAGTATGTACGATATACCACCACTTATCTGGTATATGCGTAAACACCACCCAAAATTTGTGAGTAAGAAAGAATTAGGCAAAGGCATACCCAGTGTATCTTTTAACCTTGTTCATGGCGGTTCTGTTTTAATTGACAGAAACGATGGCAAATCGGCCATTATGGAGATAGGAAAACTTGGTACCTATATTGAAGAACATAAAAGAAGTGCAGTCATTTTTCCGGAAGGAACAAGAAGTAGAGACGGTCACCCAAAACCATTTAAACCGATGGGACTTAAGATGCTTCTTAAAAAAGCTCCGTCTGCATTAATTGTACCTATTAGTATTAATAATTCATGGAAACTGGTTCGCTTCGGACAATTTCCGATGGGGTTAGGCGCCAAGGTTCGATTAGAGGTTCAACAACCTTTAGAGAATACGGGCAATCTAGATGAACTCATTACACAAATAGAAGCATCCGTAGTTAGCGGAATAAATTCCTTTAAATGACCAATTCAGAAATTGTAGAAGAAACCATCACATTTGTCAAAGAAACTTTAAAAAATGCCGAGGGCGGACACGATTGGTTTCACATACAGCGCGTATTCAATAATAGCATGTTAATTGCAAAAGATGAAGATGATGTAAACCTATTGGTCGTTAGTCTTGGCGCATTGCTTCATGATATTGCAGATGCTAAATTTAATGATGGTGATGAATCTTTGGGTCCGAAAATGGCAGAGAATTTTTTATTAAGTCTGGGTGTACCAAAAAGAACCATTAACCACGTCACCAATATCATCAAATACAGTTCATTTAAAGCCAGTTTAACCGATGGAAAGATGAAGAAGAAGCTATTCTCGTCTAAAGAGCTTAAAGTGGTACAAGACGCCGACCGTTTAGATGCCCTAGGTGCTATTGGTATTGCCCGTGCGTTCAATTATGGCGGATTCAAAAATAGGGCACTTTATGACCCTAGTATATCGCCTAATTTAGAAATGAGTAAAGAAGAATACAAGAAATCTGAAGCACCTACTTTGAATCATTTTTATGAAAAACTTTTATTGCTAAAAGATAAAATGAATACAGAAACAGGCAAGCGATTGGCTGAAGAAAGACACCAATATATGATCGACTTTTTAGAGCAATTTTATCAAGAGTGGAATCCTTTAAAAATTTTAGGTTAAATTTAGAGAACAGTTCAACAACTTCAAACCATTAAAAAAGGGTCTCAATTTATATTGAGACCCTTTTTGCATTTTATATATTTTACTATTACTTCTGTGGCAACTCTCTAGTTAACCAACCACTTCTGCTTGCTGTTACAATTGCATAAGGTGTAATCCAGAAAAGACCGAAGGTGAAAAGCACGCTGTAAGAATATGCCCATATAGACTCAGAAAACGAGTATCTTTTAGCATAGAACAATACTGGAAAAGTTGATAAAACCAATATACTTACAAAAGTAGAACTTAAGAATAATAATGGATGTGTGATCACAAATACTAACATGAACAACACAAATGGGTAGCAAAGTACAATTCTTGAAAATTGGCTAAAGAACAATAATCTCGTACCAGCTTTTGGTCCTTTTCTAAAGTTAGTAAATACATACTTAGACATTTGAATGTTCTCACGTACATTACTTCTACCCCATCTAATGAACATTTTATAAAGTCCTTTATATTTTTCAGGAACATTAGTATAAGCAAATGCATTTCTTTGAAACAATACGTGGAACCCTTGCTTTAAGATCATGTTCGTCATAGCTCTATCTTCACCAATATCTGAAGCTTGCCCCATAAACGTTTGATTGATCCACTGGTCTAAACAACCGAATACTGCAGTAGCTCTGTAGGCTGCTAAAGCACCAGGAGTACATAAAACTGAATTTAACGTGCTTTCAGAAGAACGAACGAATTCAAAACTTAATGCGAAACTTACGTCTAACATTTTAGGTAAAATCTTGTCATTATTTAAAACCCTAATGTTACCTGCAACAGCACCACAGTTCTTATCCACGATAAACGGACTAACTAAATTTCTTAAGGTGTCTTTATCAACAATAGAATCACTATCAACGGTTACGAATATTTCACCTGTACCTTCGTTAAAACCTCTGTACAATGCGTGACGCTTGCCCATGTTCTTTGGTTGCTGACAGATAGAAACTCTATCACCTAATTCTTTCTTGGCTTCTTTCATCCAGTTCCAAGTATCATCTTTACTACCATCATCGATAGCTAATAATTGAATCTTGTGCTCTGGATAATCACTATCGGCTAAACTCTTCAATGTTGCCCATACTTGCTTACCTTCATTATATGCTGGTACAATAACCGTAACTGTTGGTAATTCTTCATCAGAAACAGAAGGGATTGCCTTGTACTTTAAAAATCTGATAAAAGTATAAATGAAGAAAGTCAATTTAAAAACAAAAAAAGCAGCGGCTACAATCATAAAAATTAATCCGATCATAGTGCTTCTTCTCTCTAAATGTAATTGAGTGAAGTCATTTTGTAATATGTATGCTAAATAAGCTGAACCGAACATTAGCACGAAGGTGCTGCCCATTACAAAGATGCCCCATGCGTTGGCATTTTCTATTAGATGTTTGATTCTTGAGAAGAAAGACTTCTTCTCTGTTTTCTCGGTATTGTTTTTTAATGTTTTCATTTCGTTTTTGGTAGTGTTCTTGGTTTTTATAAATGGTTCTACTATTTATAACTCTGACCTATTTACGGGCATAAGTTACTTTTGGATGTTATTTTAGTAAAAGTTTTTAAACATTTTTTTTGGCTATTACTATTGCACGTATTATAATTCTAACCTGCTAATTTAAAAGCTTAAATTTTTGACTTATTTGCAATATTCCACTCATTTTCATGCGTTTAGATCGATTAATTAAGAAAAACGCTTTTTTATGATACATATAAAAATTAAAAGAATTCTGAAATAAAATATATACCTGATACTTCTTTTAAGCTTTACTTTTAATTGAGGTCAAATAGATAAAGAAATGACCCAGCTTCTTCGTGAATAAACTGTTACTTGACGTACTCGTGATATAGATGCGCTTACCGATTTTTTGGCTGGTTCAATTCTAGGAAACTCGAAGCTTTTAGGTGGAATCAATACACTCTAAAAAATGAAATAAGAATTAAACTCCTCGACTCAAGAGCATGAGGTATACTTCTGAACTGATATTTCGAGAGAGACGCCTGAATGATACGTGCAAAAAAGCCTCAAAGAATTAAACCTAGAATGAAGTATTAAAATAACTTCAACTGCCCATCTTTATATGCTTCATGTAAAGTAGTATTAAGTTTTGGGAATGTTTTACCTTCAAAATATTTACGCTTTGCCAAACGTACCATATCATGAATTTGAGTAGCTATGATACCATCACCCCTACTTCTTAATCCAAATCTGCTATCGTTCAATCTTCCACCATGGCATTCTTGAATTTGATGCAGTACCTTTTCTGCTTTGTCGGGTAACGTTTTGCGAATCCAATCTGTAAATATTTCACCAATTGCTCCATTTAGTCTTACTACGGTAAATGCCATAGATAGCGCACCATGCTCTGACACTGCCTTTGCCAAGCTCAAAATCTCGTGACTATTAATGCCCGGTATAATTGGCGCTAACATTGCATTAACAGGAATTCCATTTTCAGACAACACTCTTATGGCTTCCAATCGTTTCTTAATAGTGGTAGTTCTAGGCTCTAATATTCTTCTTGTTTCTTCGGATAATGAAGTGACGGAAATGTTGACACCGATTAATCCATATTCATTCAGTTCTTTTAGAATATCCAAATCACGTAAAATCAAAGCGTTTTTGGTTATGATACCCACCGGGTGCCTATATTTTAAAAAGATTTCTAAACACTTACGCGTTAATTGAAATTTTTGTTCTGCAGGCTGATAGCAATCTGTATTACCAGATAACACAATAGTATTAGCTTTCCAGCTTATACTTCTTAATTTAGCTTCTAACAGTTTAGGCGCATCGTGTTTCACCAGTATTTTTCGCTCAAAATCTAATCCGGCACTATAGCCCCAAAACTCATGTGCATTTCTGGCATAGCAGTAAATACAACCATGCTCACAACCTTGGTACATATTCATAGAATAACTCATACCCACATCTGGACTAGTTACTTTATTCACTATCGTTTTTGGGAATATAGGAAGGTATTGGGTTTTATTTCTATCGGCAACTTCACCTTCTACACGGCAGAATTCGAGAAAATCGTCTCGTGTTTCGTAACTATATGCAGAGAATTTATTACTGGTATTTTTCTGGGCACCTCTGCCTTTCACCGAAGTATTAGAATTCATTAAATAGGATTTATTCCAAAATTATGGAATAAATCCTAATATTTTATTTATTTAACACCCACTTGAACCAATTGCTTTTTTGTGCCTCTTTTAGCGTAGAACCTTAATTCATCTTTCTGGTGATCAATGTAAGGTACAGATACCATTAACGGCAAGCGAGCTTCAGTATCATCAATTACCTTGTTGTATTTCATATGTCCGTTTTCGTCTAAACGAATTAAAAATACATTTCTATTTCTACTTAAGCCTTGCTTGAACATAATACGTTCATCACTAAGTTGTTGCGGATTTTCTGAAGATGTACTTATAAAAAAATATGTTGTATTGTTTTTAGTATATGAGCTATATGAAGCATAAGCACCATCACCTTGTGTAACTTCGGTCTTGTTAATATTTCTTGCCCAAATTAAATCTCCCGTTGCACTTAATTTTGCACTAATAATATCATTATGGTGATATCTAGTTACCGCAACGCGCCCACCACTAGAGTTAGACTGTACACTTTTACTTGTAAAGTACTCTTCAGCATTAAATAGAATATTCCCTTCATTGGTAATGTCCATACCTTTAAACACTAAATCTTTTATGGCCTTGTCATCTTCACGCCCAAACTTATCCATCATAAATTGTTCAGAGAACTGGTTAAATTTTTCAGTCTTCATTTCTAAAGTTTTCGGATCTAAGTTGAAATAAGAAATTCCGTTATAACGATTATCTTTTCTATCCGCATAAAAACCGATACAAAGCAATTCATCACCTCTAAAAATAGGTTTCAATGATTCTGGAAATTTACCTGGAGTATAAAAAGACTGTACACTTCTACCGCTGTTCGAAATTCGAACCATTTCATATTGAAACTTACGTTCAGTAGCATTAAAACGTTTCTTTTTAAAGTATGCCTTACCTACCAAATACACATTCTGTAAATCTTTTGAGAAGACGATATTTTCGAATGCATAATTCTTTTCTTCTACCTCATCAGAAAAATCATGTTCCATTAACTTATTCAAGTTGGCATTGAATACATGAATTGTATGCTGATCAACCTTTCTTTTCTTGTAATGTGTTGTTATGGCAAAAGCCGACTTATCATCATTAAATAAAATAGAGGACGTAAAACCAGATGAAAAGTTTCGATTATAGAAATTTCGATCTAAAGGTTGCTCTACCGGATCAGATGCTATAGACAGAATTGTTTCTTTTGTAAACTGAAATTGTGAAAACGGACTTCTATGCACCTCATACTGGTAACTCTTGTTTCTATAACTGTACTCTAAAAACAACAAATATACTTGACCGTTACGCACGTAAGCATCTATAAAGTTGGCATCTTTCAACTTATAATTATATTCAGATACTAATTCTAAATCTTTATTATAATGTTCAATAAAATACCCTTTTGGTCTTAGTATAATACCTGTGTAATAGGCACGTACCACAACAGTACCCTCGCTACCATCATCAGCGATGGCAAGCATATTAGAGTATCTATATTTATCGTGATATTTTTCGCCAATAGCATATGATACAAGTTCTTCTTGAGCAAAAGAACTAACTACATTGATAAGGAACAAGAATAAGAATGCGCTACGTTTAAACATAACCAGTTTGGTTTATGTCATGAACCCGGAAAATTTGCCTTTCTTTTTTCTAAAAATGCAGTAGTACCCTCGGCAAAATCATCTGTACCGAAGCAAGCACCAAAGGCTTCAATTTCCTGCTCATAACCATTTACAGTATTCTTAAAACCAGCATTTACTGCTTTTATTGCATGAGCAATGGCTACAGATGAGTTATTGGTTATTCTTGATATAATTTTATGGCACAATGGCAATAATTCTTCTTGGGTAGTTACATGGTTCACCAAACCATAAGCATGCGCTTGTTCTGCAGTTATCATACCTGCGGTCATGATCATCTCCATAGCTCTACCTTTACCTACCAATTGTGGTAAACGTTGTGTACCACCATAACCTGGTATAACACCTAAAGAAACTTCTGGTAATCCCATTTTTGCATTATCACTAGCTACTCTAAAATGACATGCCATTGCCAATTCTAATCCGCCACCAAGAGCAAATCCATTCACTGCTGCTATTACCGGTGTATCTAGATTCTCTACAAAATTGAATAATTGTTTTTGACCTTTTGCCGCTAGCTTCTTTCCTTCCTTTTCACTAAAATCAGAAAACTCTGAAATATCTGCACCTGCTACGAATGCTTTTTCTCCACTACCGGTTAAAATAATTGCTTTAACTCCTTTATCTTTTTGCAACGTTTTAAAAGCTTCTTGCAGCTCGCCAATTGTTTTTTTATTTAGTGCATTTAATTTATTCGGACGATTAATCGTCACAATTGCAGTTGTTGCTTCTCTATCTATAAGAATTGTTTCGTATGACATTGTAGTTGTTTTGTTGATTTATGTATTCTCTTTCGGAAACTTTACACAGAAGACCGTACCCTTACCTAAATGAGAGGTGAAAGTGATAGATCCCTTGTAAGTTTCCACGATATTTTTTACCATTCCTAAACCTAATCCCATACCACTAGTTTTAGTAGTAAACTTAGGTTCAAATATTTTTTCTTCATTATCCTTTTCAATACCATGACCATTATCTGCTACAGATATTTTAACCATATCACCTTCAGATGCTACACTGACCAAAACTCTTGGCGATGCTACGTCTGGCACGGCCTGAATAGCATTTTTTACCAAATTGGTTACCACACGTATTAGTTGTGTTCGGTCTAATTTCGCAATAATTTCTTCTTCATCTGCGATGAAATGTATGTAATCTTCATTGAAAATATCTAAAGCCAATTTCACGATTTTTACCACGTTCAACGTTTCGTTTTGTTGCGCTGGCATTTCGGCAAAATTTGAAAAAGCTGAGGCAATGCTGCTCATGGTATCTATTTGCTGAATTAAGGTATCGGAATATTCCCTTAATTTTTCATGTATCTGCGGGTCGCTTGGATCAAACTTGCGTTCAAAACTTTGTACCGTTAATCGCATAGGTGTCAACGGATTCTTGATTTCATGCGCCACCTGTTTTGCCATTTCGCGCCATGCCTGCTCACGTTCGCTACGTGCTAATTTTGCCGCACTTTGCCCAAGCTCATCTATCATACCATTATAAGCGTCAATTAGCTTTTCAATCTCTTCGCCTGGGTTGTCTATATAAATTTTCTTGTTCTGTTTGTTCAAGTTTGTTTTCCCCATCATCGTAGAAATGGTCTCTAACGATCGAGTAATATACTTCGATATAAAAAATGCAAAAGCAATTGCCATGAGCAACATCAATAAATACACTCCAGATAGTCGAAATAAAAACTCTTTTAACTCATAATCGTTGAATGAATTATCTTCAAAATAAGGTAGATTAAGAATACCTATGGGTTTAAATTTTTGATCAGCGATATAAGAGAAAGAAGCTTTGTATTTATCTCCTGCCAAAGCGTTTTCAAGTATATAATGTTTATTTGGACTAATCTCCAATTTGTTCAACACCTCAGCATCTAAACACATTGAAATAGAATCATTGGCGAATTTTGGACGTGAACTTTTTATTAGTTCCCCATCTAAGCTGTAGATGTTAAAATTCATGTTTTGCACCACTGCAATCTCATAAATTTCATTTTTAAAAATAAGGTCTAGATTTTCGGTAGTAACCGGATAGGTCGTTTTCTGAATGGCAAGGTCAATACTTTGGCGTATTTGCTCCTCTTTACGCTCCATTCTATTTTCGTGATAGTCTTTAGACTGTTCACGGTATTGGTATACGGTAACACCTGCAATTAATACAGATGCAATAAGCACCAAAAATATCATGGAAAGGAAAATGCGTGACCGTAAAGATACTCTTGTTAGCAAGATTCTGTTATTTCGTCTAAAGTTAGCAAATATCGAACCAAAAATATCAAATATGCTTTTAAGGTTTTGTGACAAGAAGTATAGGGTGTTACTTTAATTGTTATCTTCAATACTAGGTTCGTCAAGGCGCCATAATTAAAGTATTCAGATATATGCGTTTACGTACCAGTTGCAATATAAAGTTCGAGATTTCTGAGCCAACACCATTTATTCTTATGTTGAGACCGCGTAGTGGCAGCCAACAATGGGTAGAAAGAGAGGAATATAAAATTACCCCGAGCATTCCAGTTATTGAGTTTACCGACAACTACGGTAATCTATGTCAACGATTAATTGCTCAACCAGGGCAGTTCTTAATATCTACCTCTTCAGAAATTGTAACCTCAAATTTTATAGACCAAGGTTTTGGGGCATCATTTGTAGATATACAGAATTTACCAGACGCTGTTCTTAGTTACCTATTACCAAGCAGATACTGCGAATCTGATTGCTTTTATGAAATGAGTTCAAGTATAACAAATGGTCATTTATACGGTTATAATCAAGTTTCTGCAATTACCAATTGGTTGCGTGACAATATTAGCTATTTACCAGGAAGCAATAATCAGCCATTATCTGCAAGTCAGGTTAATATTAGAAGGTTTGGTGTTTGTCGAGATTTTGCTCACTTGGGCATTGCCTTGTGCCGCAGTTTAAGCATTCCTGCCCGTATTGTTGTTGGTTATCTTTTTGGCTTAGAGCCTATGGACATGCATGCTTGGTTTGAAGCTTATGTTGGAGATCGATGGTATACATTTGATGCAACACAAGTAAATTCGCCTGGTGGGTATGTTATTCTTGGTTTTGGTCGTGATGCTGCCGATGTTGCTATTTTCAATCAATTTGGTCCGCTAGTATATCCGACAGAACAACTTGTAAAAGTGGAACAAATATCATCGGATACCTAATAGGGAAATGAATTAAGTCCGTGACACTTATGAAATAGCGGATTAATCCATTGTAGATTGATTAAATCAAATCATATATCACTTAGATATAATTTTTAAACTCATTTCTAAAATCAATTCTTTTGAAATAAAAGTTAAAATTTCATGATAAATAAAGTTTGGAAGTAATTTCTTACATTTATTTACGTTAATACTATGTTGTAATTTATCTTTTTTATAAAATTTAGGCATGCTATATAAGTCCCTATTAACTTTATTCACCATATTCATTGCCCTTTGCACCCCTATAACACTACATTCTCAATATTCTGAGCCGCTTACCTTTCAACATATTCAAGAAGGTATGTCTCAAAGCAGCGCTACCGTTCTTTTAGAAGATAATTTTGGTTTTATTTGGATAGGAACCAGAAATGGACTCAACAGATATGATGGAAAAGATTTTGAAATCTACACCAAAAGTTTAGATGGTATAACTGGGCTCAACCATGAATATATTGTGGCTTTATATGAAGATGAACAAGATATTATCATCGGTACAAATGAAGGAATAAGTCTTTATGATCGTAGTTTAAATATTATAACTCCCTACCCCTTCATCAATGAAGGTGAAACTATCAAAAACGAAGTGTTTGAGACTATAGTTAAGAAAAATGAAATCCTCTGGTTAGGATCAGAGTCTAGTGGTTTTTATAGTTACGAGATAAAAACTGGAAAAGTAAAACATTTTTCTCCACCTAATGAACACATAAAAGTTGAAAACCCACGACTTAACAAAGTTGTTAAAGTTGAAGTTTTAGATACTAACCGCATTCTTGTTGTTTTCACTTATAATACCCTCCTACTAAACTATGATATGGAGATTATTAGTGAAATATTACAAACAGAAGAGATTGTTACCGGTATAAATTCATCAGAAAATACGCTTTTAGTAGGATCAGGCAAGGGCTCGCTATTTAAATTGGCCATAGAAGAAAATTCAATTTATATAAATAAAGAAAAAGATGTTAGTCCGGGTTTTAGTATACGCTCTTTAGAAAAAAACTTAGATAATGAATTGTGGATAGGCACAGAAAATAACGGTTTACATATTTACAATGAAAATCTAGATTTTATAAGACATATTGAGTACAGTGTTACAAGACCAAATTCTATTTCTGGTAATTCTATATGGGCATTATTATGTACACGAGATGGTACCATGTGGATAGCGCCTTACAAAAGCGGACTAAATATTTATGATAAAGAATATTATAAATTTAAACATATAAATTCTGACCCATTCAACCCTAAATCACTTAGCAACAAATTAGTGAATTGCTTTACCGAAGACGACAAAGGCAACCTTTGGATTGGCACAGATGGCGGTGGAATTGATTACTGGGACCGTTCTTTAGATATATTTGAAAACTATTCGCTAAGTAAGAAAACATTTGCGAGTAATGTAGTTCTTTCAATATTACAGACGAAAGATGACGAAATATGGGCGGGGACTTGGACAAATGGTATAGCCGTTCTCAATACAAACACAAAAAAAACCAGTGAACTAACTTCAAAGAATTCATTTTTAAAATCAGATATAATAATTGATCTTTTAAAGGATAAAAAAGAAAGAATTTGGATAGTAAACTACTTTGCGGGAGTGCAAGTATATGATCCGAAAACTAAAAAACATCAAAATATAATACTCAATTCCGAAGTTGATAATAGTATAATCAACTCCATATATCAGATTTTTGAAGATAACCAAGGTAATATATGGATAGGAACCATAAACACAGGTTTATTTAAATTAACAGAAAATGGTGATGAATGGACATCGGTTCATTATCATACCAAAAATTCATTAAGTAATAATTTCATTAATGCTATCATTCAAGATAATGAAGATACCATTTGGGTCGGTACCCAAGGCGGACTAAACAAATATAACTTAGCCACTAATTCATTTTCAGTAATCGCTAAGACTGATGGTTTAAAAAATGACGCCATTAAAGGTATCATAGATGATCAAAACAGTCACTTATGGCTAAGCACTGAAGAAGGTATCATCAGATATAACAATAAAACCGGAGAAACAATTAATTATGATGTAGGCGATGGTCTACAGTCAAAAGAATTTATTGCAAGTTCATCTATAACTACTAAAAAAGGTGAATATATATTTGGTGGCATTAACGGTTTTAATGTTTTTACTGCAGGTGATGTTGAAAAACGAAAAGACACACTTACCCTATTTGTCTCTGGATTAAAACTTTTCAATCAACCAGTTTTACCAAATGATGATTTTGGGATATTAAAAAAAGATATTAGTCAAGTAGACTCCCTGACCTTTAACTACGACCAATCTGTAATTAATATTGATTTTAAAGCCCTTACTTTTCGACATCCAGAAAGTGTTAATTATGCATTTTACCTTGAAGGTTTTGAAAAAGATTGGAATTATGTCGGTAACAATCCTACTGCGACATACACAAACTTAAATCCTGGAGAATATATATTAAGAATTAAATCTACCAATTCTGACGGAGTTTGGGTCGACAACGAAATAGACCTTCATATTACCGTTACCCCACCTTATTGGCAAACATGGTGGTTTAAAGCATTAATGATTACGCTTGTCTTGTTAATATTCTATATCGCGCAACATATTAAATTACTAAATATTCGGAAAAATCAGCGAAGACTAGAGTTGAAGGTTGATGAACGTACCAAAGAATTACAATTTCAGAAAAACAAACTAGTAGAAGCTGCAGATAACTTAGCATCTAAAAACGAGGAAATTCAACGATTTACATATGCCGTTTCTCACGATTTAAAAAGTCCGTTAGGTAACATTAGAGGTCTTGCAAGTCTAATACCTTTAGAAGTATCTTTAGAAGACCACCCAGGTCTAGCCGAATACTTGAGCCTTATCGATGTTTCTTGCAATAATATGAACGAATTAATATCTGATATTACAGAAATTGCCAGACTAGGTAAAATAGACAATAAAAATGAGTTGCTAAAAACTAACGAGCTATTAGACCTATCTAGAAATTTAATAAAAGGCAAGCTAAAACAGCTCAATATAGAACTTACAATTACTGAAAATATGCCCGATATTTTTGGAGACCGTAACAGAATACTTCAAGTTTTTGGCAATTTCTTAGATAATGCCATTAAGTATATGGGCGACCAAGAAAACCCTAAAATAATAGTCACGTTCGAAGAAAATGGTGACACGAACAGCTTTATGGTCATTGACAATGGATCAGGGATGAATGAGGGAGCTCTAAAAAAACTATTCACCCCATTTATACGTTTTCATGATAATGTCAAGGGTACAGGTTTAGGTCTCTATATGGTAAAACAAATTGCCAATTCGCATGGTGGTACCATTATAGCAGAATCAGAGGGAGAAGGAAAAGGAGCTACTTTTAAACTAGTTCTTCCAAAAGCTAAAATTGCAGCACAAAAGGCAAAAATCGTATTAACTTCTTAGAAGGTGAATATGTCTTAGTTAAATGAAATTAGCCGTAAAACACAAACCAAATATTTGCATTTTACGACCATCTCAAAAGAATATATACTAAGTCTTAACCTTCGTGAAAATGTGTGTTTCCGTTATGGGTATGAGACGAGTTATTTAATTCAGTTTTAATATAATAATCAAATTTAAATTTACTTGATTTATGATGATCAGCTAATACGTAATGTTCTAAAAGAGTTTTCGGACCATTTTGGTTGATCATAAAAGCAAAAATACCGTAATCTCCACCATTATCTGTTGAAGGATTATTTGGGATACGCGTTATGGTATGCACATGATTGTAATCGGCAATAGTGGACGAATTAGCACCTGTTGAACCTTCTGTATTGAACTCTGCCCATAAATAAGGATTATATACTCTATAATAAAATTGAGAAGTTGCGGTTGGTGTTGACCCAGAATCATTTATCCAGACAAAATAAGTATCATCTATATTATCCATGATATCTGCCCACCATATGTCTGCAAAAGAATCTGTTAAATTATAAACGTACTCTTTCATGACCACTATTAAATTGGCTTGCGCCGTTGTAGACATTTCAGAATATTTTAAACCAGTTGTAAAACCAGAATAATCATAAGTGCCAATATACGGATCAGGATCACCGTTCATATCTGCAGGTCCAACTTCTAATGAATGAGTAGAAGATATAGAAGATGCAGAAGTAAGCTCATTTGCATCTAAACTGTTATATAGGTTTAAAGCTAAATCTCTTTCATCTGAGAATATATCAAATTCTTCTCCGTTCCACGTATCCGCAGCAGGTTCACCTCCTAAGAATGCAGGTACGATAGATACATTATCTCCATGAACCAAAAAGTTTATGGCACAATGATGCCCATCTAACTGAAAACCCCAAGAACCACTAGTTTCTGGATCTCCAAACATATCTATTGAATAAAACTCAGGATCCCAAACACTGCTTTGTACGTTATTCAACCAACCTTCAGAAAGCTCAGTAATTTCATATACTTTTTGATACCCTCCACTACTTAAAAACAATTGAAGAATATCTTTAAAAGCAACTAATTGATCGTCAGATAAATCACCATAGGTAATACCATCTCTATTGTTATTATTGGCAGGGGTATTATGCCATAAATAAAAACGTTCATCATCTAGGCAAACTGAAGCATCATCTAATAAAGTAGACGATAAAGAATTTCTAAAATCGACTACCGCTTGGCGCATAGTCTCAATTTCTGTATTAGTAGATTGATCTAATTCACCTGTTGTTTCACAAGCTACTGTACTATCGCCGTCAGAATCCTCATCAGTTTCAGTATCTTCATCGGCAGTTTCTGAAGTACTCGTATCATTACTACAAGAATTGAAAACCAATGTGGTAGAACCAAACGTTAAAACCGTAAAAAGTAAGTAAAAGCTATTCTTAATTTTTCTCATAATATTTTAAATTAAATTACTTAAAATCAAATACATCGAAGTAATATGATGGCAATATTATGTAAAACTAAAATTGGTAAATTAAAAATGAGGTGAACTCAGATAATTTTGCGGTAAGAACTACCTAAGTGTTAATAAATTTCAAAAATTTGTCTTTGTAAGTAGTACTTATGGGAATGGTAAATTCCTCTAATTCAATACTATCTTTTTTTATGGCGTCTATTTTATTTACCGAAATTATGTAAGACCTATGAACTCTTTGAAATTCCTTAACAGGTAACTTATTTAGAATTCCTTTCATGGTATGTCTAGCTACTATTTTACTTTGACCAACTAGATGTATTTTAACATAATCATCTAAAGCTTCAATAAATACAATCTTTTCTAATGGAATATTGTATAATTTATAATCTGCCTTAATCATTAGGTAATTTTGCTTCTCTTCTAATTTAAGTTCAAGCCCAATGTCTTTTTTAACCTTTTCAACTGCAACCGAAAAACGTTCTAAAGAGAATGGTTTTAGCAGATAATCTATAGCACTAAGATTAAAGCCCTCTACCGCATACTCACTAAACGCTGTAGTAAAAATAACCCTGATTTTTTGTGTAAGTGAATTATATAATTGAATACCATTAGATTTTGGCATTCGAATATCTAAAAAAATTAAATCGACCTCAGTATTATTTAGGTAATCAAGCGCTTTATCTTGCGAAACAAAGGTTTGCTTTAATTGTATACCATCAATACTTTGGCAATATTCCTGTATTACATCTAATGCCAAGGGTTCATCATCTATTGCAATGGCTTTAATCATCTTAAATCAATTTTGAGCAAGCATGAATAAGTTTCCCCATTATTATTAATATCAAGTTTATATTTATTAGGATACACAATCTTTAAGCGTTTTAAGGTATTATACATACCTTCTTCTGTGCTATAAATTTTAGTTTCTTGCGTATTTACCACTATATTATTCTCTACTAATAAAATTATATAACCTTCATCAATAGTGATATCAATACTAATTTTAGACTGTAAATCTGGATTTACACCGAATTTAAATGCATTTTCGATATAATTAATTAATATAATAGGAGCAATTAAAAGGTTTTTCGGTTCACCAGTAATTTTAAAATTCAACGTCGTATTACTACTTATTCTTAACTTTTGAAGCCCAACAAAATTTTCTATATGAGTTAACTCTTTAGTTAAAGCCACCCTTTCATTTTCACTTTCTGTAACGATATATCGCATTAAATCAGAAAGTTTTAGAATGGTTTCTGGTGCCTTAGATGATTTGGTAAGCGCCAATGAATAAATATTGTTTAAAGTATTAAATAAAAAATGCGGATTTATTTTTGCTTTTAAATAATTGACCTCTGCAGTTAACTTTTCATTATTCGCAATAATTAATCGTTCATTAAATTTTAAGAATAACGACAACAACCAAATCGCAATAAATTGAAAAATAATACCGTTGTTAAAACTAATTATTCTAAAAATATAATTTTCTTGAGAGTTACCTACTGTATTCGGTGGAGGACCCATGTGCCCAGATCTACCTAATGTGGATGATACTATGTCTGGGAGAAAAAAAACTAAAAAACAAGAAGCTATAATCAACAAGATATATAACCAAAGTTTTTCTTTTCTATAATATTTTGGAAACAAGACATAATAATGCAAGAAAAAAAAACCTGCCATTAATACATATGATGAGAAATTTCGAAGAAAATGAAAGTTTGAAAATAGCTTTGTACCGTCTTTCAAATCAGGCGAACTCAAAACTGGAATGCTAATGATGAAAAAAGCCATTAACCAATGAATAACCAGCGTTTTATTCTTTAATACCAATTGCATTTATTTTTTTCACTATTTCACTTGTACAAAACAATCTTTAAGCCTCGGGATTTTTATTTCTGATTCTCTTGTATAGCTTTATCCCCAACATTAAAAGTACACCTAAAACTATAATACCTAAAACGCCAAAAATCCAATTAAAAGTGCTTTTCAAAATTACTAAAAACACAATAGCAAATAGAATCAGCGTAGCACCTTCATTCCATATACGCATGAATTTAGAAGTATACTGAATATCATCGCGTTGAAAGTTCTTGAAAATTTGGTGGTTTTTTAAATGGTAAAAAATCAACAACAATACGAAACCTAATTTTACGTGCATCCAAGGTTGCGTTAGCCAACCCGGGTAAATAATTAATAACCAAATTGCAAAAAAAGTTGCCAATACAGCAGATGGCCAAGTGATGATATACCACAACCGTTTAGTCATCAACTTCAATTGCTTAGAAAGAATTTCTTTATCAGGCGATGATTTTTGGTTGGCTTCTATATGATAAATGAACAATCTCGGAATATAAAAAAGCCCTGCAAACCATGTTATTACGAAGATGAGATGCAGGGATTTTATATAGTTGTAATATTCTGTCATAGGCTTATAAAAACGAACTCAAGTTCAAGAGACAAGTTCAAGTTCAAAACTCAAGTTCAAGTTCAAGAGACAAATTCAAATTCAAATTCAAAATTCAAGTGCAAAACTAATTTCTCAATTCTCTTTTCTCGACTCTCTTTTCTAAATTCTCTTTTCTATTTTCTAATCTTAAACTAAGCCCAAAGTTAGCAAAAGCGGAAAGAACTTAGATTATAATCTTATAGCGCCAACTCCCGCTTCCCATAACGTTTTATTATAAGCAGGTATAGCCGTGTTTATGAATTGGTTGCCTTTGGCTTTTAACCCAGCCCATTGTGCGTCTAACTCAGCCTTACGATCTTTACTCGCTTTGTTCAATCTTGGAATATCACTATTCGTCTGATTAATCATAAATATATATTCGGCAGAAAACTTATTAGGAAAATTTTCTACATCGTCGTATGCTTGAGATTTACGTTGTATCATATCGCCATCCCATGTTTTCATGTCTGCTAATAATTTTTCTCCAACTGATTTCGCATTTGCATCAGTTACCTTTTTCAACACTTCCGCTAAATCGTTTTGTGCAGCATATAACTGATTAATCATATTGTGCATTTCGGTCATTTCTGCTTCTGCTATGGTCATAAAAGCATCATACTCTTCGTACTGACCTGACTTGGTTTCATAGGTGGGCACTTCATTAATTATACCTGTAGTAGAAACTGTTTGGCCATCAACCTTTAATTTAAAAGTATACGTACCAGGAGATACTTTATGTCCGCTAAAACCTGCCTCAATATAAACACCTGGTATACCAGGCATAATTGGGTATTTCATATCCCAAACAAAACGGTTTAACCCTTCTTCTTTGCTTAAAACCGGTGCAGGTGGAGCGCCACCACCATTATGAGGAATATAACTAGGGTCTTTTTTTGAGCTTATAGTTCTAATTACTTTTCCCTTAGCATCTGATATTTCTAAGGCAATTGCAGTACTATCTTTCAATTTAGGTAACTCATAATATAGCACTACTCCGTTAGCAGGATTAATACCTTCAAAAGCATCGCTACCGGTAAATTTATCAGAATTGCCACTCAATGGGCTACCCCAAGAACCATTGTAGGCATCTTTTGGTTTCAAAATCTGAAGTCCCTTTTTTGAAGGTTGATACTGCCCAAGAGCAACAACATCATCAAGAATCCAAAATGAACGACCCGATGTAGCTACTACCAAATCACCTTTGTGAACCTTTAAATCTGTAATTGGAGTCTTTGGTAAATTCAATTGAAAAGGCTCCCAAGATTTACCGCCATTCCAAGAAGCATAGATACCCTTTTCCGTACCTGCATACAATAAATCCTTCTTAAACTCGTCTTCACGAACTACACGAGTAAAAGCACCGTATGGAATTCCGGAATTGATTGCAGTCCAAGTTTTTCCATAATCGGTTGTTTTATAAAAACCTGGTGTGTAGTCATTAAACTTATATCTAGTTGTAGCAATGTAAGCAGTGGCAGGATCATGCGGAGAAACCTCAATTGCATTGATCAAACACTCTTTTAAACCTTTAGGTGTTACATTTTCCCAAGTTTCGCCACCATTTTTGGTTAAATGCACCAATCCGTCATCACTACCTGTCCAGATGTATCCTTTTTCATGTGGAGATTCTAATATATATGCCAGTGTACCGTAGTTTTCAGCACCAACGGCTTCGTTCGTATATGGTCCGCCACCATTACCTTGTTTAGCATCGATATCTCGGGTAAGATCATCAGAAATTTTATCCCAAGTAAGACCCATATCACGTGTTCTAAATACATATTGCGCTCCGTGATAAAAGGTACCCAATTCATGTGTAGATGCAATAATTGGTGCATTCCAGTTAAACAAATACCTCATATCTCTAGCCTCGCGACCTAAATATTGAATTGGCGCCTGCATAATCTGAGTTGCTGCCTTAGACTCCATATCCATAACCTCAACCGTACCTAAATATTGACCTCCCATTACATATCTTGGGTTATCTGGATCAAATGCTAAAAAGGCACTTTCACCACCTGCAGAATCTGTCCAATCTCTTGTAGTAATACTACCGCTACCTGTAGATAAACTTGCAATTTTTACAGAGGTATTATCCTGTTGACCACCATAAATATTATACGGAAATAGATTATCTACACTAATTCTATAAAACTGCGCAGTAGGCATATTGCTTTGTGTAGACCATGTAAAACCATAATCAAAGGATACCGAAGCACCCCCATCATCTGCCAAAATCATGTTTTTAGAATTGGTAGGATTTATCCATAAATCGTGTGTATCACCATGGGCAACGTCAACATCCTCCCATGTTTTTCCCCCGTCTTCAGAGCGTAATGCAGGGGCACTTAACACATAAACAGTGTCATCATCATTAGGATCCACAAAAACCTCAATATAGTACCAAGCACGTTGTACTAATCGGTTATCACCACTAGCCATCGTCCATGATTCACCTGCATCGTTAGAAACGAATAATCCGCCTTTATCGGCATCTGAATCACTTTCAATTAATGCGTATACCTTATCGGAATTCGACGGACTCACAGCTATTGCCATTTTTCCTTTCTCCTCCGGTAAACCTTCATGAATTTTTTTCCAAGTATCTCCTGCGTCCGTAGATTTATAAAGTCCGCTACCTGGTCCTCCACTTACAACCATGTTTGGCATACGTTGATGTTCCCACATGGCAGCATACATAATATCAGGATAGCTAGCATCCATAGAAAGTTCAGAAGCTCCCGTAAGATTGTTTACGAATAGAGTGTTTGTCCACGTTTTACCTCCATCTGTAGTTTTATATATTCCACGTTCGGCATTACCTTCAAAAAGTGCACCTTGCGCAGCCACATAAACAATTTCTGGATTTGTAGGATGGATGATAATTCGTGAAATATGCTGGGTTTTCTCAAGTCCCATTTTCTTCCATGTTTTACCAGCGTCTGTAGATTTATAAACGCCATCTCCGTAAGATGTCATTACCCCACGTGGCGCGTGTTCGCCCATACCCACATAAACAATATTCGGATTCGATGCCGATACGGAAACCGCACCAACCGATCCTACTTCAAAAAATCCATCAGAAATATTCTCCCAACGTTGCCCTGCAGATTCCGTTTTCCAAACTCCACCACCAGTCGTACCCATATAATACGTCATGGGATCACCAATAACTCCCGTAGCAGTTACAGAACGTCCACCCCTGAACGGACCAATATTTCTAAATTTTAAGGGTTTAAAATAATCATTGGCTGTCTGCGCAAAAGTTATGGTGGTTGTAAGTACCGCCATAAACAAGAGTAGTTGTTTTTTCATGATAGTTTGTTTGGATGTTCTTTAGATATTTATATTGTCAGTTCGAGTGGATTTTCTTGGAGTAAAACGTAAATAAAAACTGTATCGAGAACCTTTGGTACACAAAAGGTTTCTCGATACTAATTTTTTCATACTTCAAAAATTCACTCGAAATGACAAAACTGTATTTTACTTACTTTCATCAATGAACAAGTAATTCAATTTAAGCTCGTTAAAACCTTTATTAAATTCTTGAAGCTCTGACGAGATTACGTTATTAAAAATTTCAAGTTCTTTATTGATTGCAGTTGTCAATTCATTCTTAACAGCAACATCTTGCTCTGTTGGCGGAAAATCATCTATAGAAACCAAACTATTTAAATGACCCAATTTATTGGTCAATTTAATAGGAAAGTTCAATGGATCTTGACCACTTCTGTTTTGAGTTTGGTACAATGCTTTTTCTACTTCACCAAGTTTATCTTTCATGGCTTTTGCCTTTTCGACCAAATCCTTAGTTCTGTCATCGTCTTTATACTGCTCGGTAAATGAATTCAGTTGTTTGGTAACATTTCTAATCTTCTTTATAGATTGATGCGCATTTTCGATGGTTGTATTGATATCAGTAATAAAATCGAATTGCTTTTGCATTTCTGCTACCGAACTTTCTGCTCTTGGATCTGGTAAAATGGTAAATGTTTCGCTACTATTAGTTCCATTCACATTCAAATGGACTTTATAATTATCAGGTACCGCTTTTGCACCGTCAAAACTAGCCCACCAGAAAATCATTCCTTCTAGTTTCTCAGCTCCTTTACCACGAGTATCCCAAACAAAAGTGTTTCCGCCTTTATTTACTTCTAACTTCTTCGCTTCGACTCCGCTCAGCGACCCACCTTTCTTCAAATGGTTTTTATAAAGAGCCAATGTATCGCCAGCCATACTTGTATACGTTAACTGAACCGAATCTTTCTCTGTATAGTTTTTCATCAGAAAATGAGTGATTACACCATTCTCTAAATTCTGTCCCGCAGTTTTAGAAGGTTTTTTAGATGCTCTACCTTTTGTGCGGTATGAATCTTTTGGTTTAAATAAAACGGTATTCGCATTCTTTTTACTTTCATCTAATTGATGAAGCACCGTTAAGTCATCAATAATCCAAAGACTACGACCTTGAGTAGCTACAATTAAGTTATCATCTTTTATGGTTAAATCTGTAATAGGTACAATTGGCAAATTCAATTGAAAAGGAGACCAACTAGCACCGTCATTGAATGACACATACATACCGGTTTCTGTTCCGGCATAAAGTAAACCCTTCTTTTTTGGGTCTTCACGTACTACTCTTGTAAAATGTTCTTCAGGAATACCGTTCGTTATTTTTGTCCAGGTTTTACCGTAATCCATAGTTTTGTATAAGTATGGTTGAAAATCACCTAACTTATATCTAGTTGCGGCTACGTAGCAGGTACCCTCGTCAAAGTTTGATGGTTCAATGCTGTTTATCATATTCCATTCTGGCATATTTGGCGGAGTAACATTCTCCCAAGTAGCACCAGAATCTTTTGAAACATGAATTAATCCGTCATCACTACCTACCCAAAGAATTCCTTCTTTTAACGGACTCTCATTTGCAGTAAAAATGGTACAATAATACTCAACACTCGTATTATCTTGTGTTATTGGTCCGCCACTAGAACCTAATTTAGTTGGGTCGTTTCTAGTTAAATCTCCACTTAATACTTTCCAGCTTTGCCCTTCGTTTTCTGTAACATGTACATAGTTAGAAAAGGTGTATAATTTCTTCGGATTATGTCTACTGAACAGAATAGGGAAATTCCATTGAAAACGATACTTCATTGCTTCTGCGCCTGCACCCATAGGGTTATCAGGCCAAACGTTTATACCCCTTACTGTTTTCTTTTTATGATTAACACGAGTTAAGAATCCGTCATAACTACCACCATAAACAATATCGTTGTCTTTAGGGTCGACAGCAATCCAAGCAGATTCACCACCAGCGGTTTCTTCCCAATTGCCATCACCAATAGAATTTTCATCACTTCTATGATCTATACGTAAAGTAGAATTGTCTTGTTGTGCAACATATATTCTGTATGGGAAAGAGTTATCTGTAGTTACTCGATAAAACTGTGCCGTAGGTTGGTTGTAATACGTACTCCAAGTTTCGCCACCATCATAAGAAATTTGTGCGCCACCATCATCGCCAATAATCATACGTTGCGAATCTTCTGGAGATATCCATAAATCGTGATGATCCCCATGTGGCGCATTAAAAGTATTGAATGACTTACCGCCATCGGTAGACTTATGGTAATTTACATTTAGCACATAAACTACATCTTCGTCTTGTGTATCGGCATAAACCCTAGTGTAATACCAAGCTCGTTGGCGAATTTTACGTTCTTCATTTACAACAGACCATGTTTTACCACCATCTTCAGAACGGTATAAACCTCCCTTTTCCTTATTCTCAACGATTGCCCAAACTTTCTCTGAATTTTTTGGGGAAACAGCTACACCAATAATACCTAAGGTATCTTTTGGAAAACCTTCGTTCTTAGAAATTTCTGTCCAAGTTTCACCGCTATCCACACTCTTCCATAAAGCAGAACCATCACCACCACTAATTAAGCTATAAGGTGTACGTTGTGCATGCCATGTAGAAGCATATAAAATTCTAGGGTTATTTGGATCGAAAGTTAAATCAACAGCCCCTGCTTGTTCGTTTACAAACAAAACCTGCTTCCAATTTTTGCCACCGTCGGTACTTTTATAAATTCCGCGGTCTTTGGTCGGTTTATAAATATCGCCTAATACAGCGGCATAAACCGTATTGTAATCTGTTGGGTGTACACGAAGTCTAGGTACGTGCCTACTTTTTTCTAAACCTGCCGAAGCCCATGTTTTACCCCCATCTTCTGTTTTCCAAACTCCGTAACCAGACGAGACATTTCCTCTTAGGGTTTTTTCTCCTCCACCTACATAGATAACATTCGGGTCGCTTTTGGCAACCTCAACGGCACCAATACTACCTCCAAAATATCCATCTGATATGTTATCCCAAGTACGGCCCCCATCTAAGGTTTTCCATACTCCACCACCAGCTGCGCCGAAATAAAATAGATTAGGCTCGCCAGGTACGCCGGTTACGGCTGCAGAACGCCCACCCCGATATGGACCTATGGAACGATACTCTAAACTAGAGTATAATTCTTCTGGATATATTTGTGCGTTGTTTTGAGTTTTACTCCTTTTTTGAGCTAGTAAGGATAAAGGTAATAGGAAACATGCCAGCATGAGAATGCCAGCATTGGTAAGGTGCTTTTTCATTTTGATAGTTTGATGTTAGTCTTCTCTAAAATTAAACATTTTGTTGGGCAATTGTTGATTTTAAGATTTTATTAGCATTTCATAAGAAGTACAATTGTCAAATTGAGAATAAGCTTCGTATTTCTATACTTAATTCTCAGTAGCGGATGCTATTTCTATGCACTACACTACAAGCAAGAATATCATCCATCAAGCAAAAAGCAATTCAACATCTTAAATAGAATGTACTAGATATTTAAAGTATTCCTATATTTAAGCCAACAAACTAACAATTATGAAATTTAGAACACTATTATTTTCGGCATCTTTAATTGCCATTCTTTTTAACGGATTGAGCATCACTTCTATAAATGCCCAGACACAAGATTTTCTATATGGAGACCAAATGCCCGATGCACCAGAACTAAGTGCTAGAGGCGAATATAAAGTTGGCGTACAAACAGTAAACCTTGTAAACCCGAATCAAGTTGATATTTTAAATTCAAAAGACGGTAAAGACCCAAGTTATGACAGACCGATAACTATAGAAGTTTGGTACCCAGCAAGCGTAGGTGCCGATGCCAAAACGGTAGTTTATGATGAAGTAATGGGCACAAGAGGAGATTCGCTAAGACCATTAACACCATTTACTTTCAAAGGAAGATCCTACAGAGATGCAGAAGCATTAAAAGGGACTAAATTTCCTTTGGTAGTAGTATCTCATGGCTATGTGGGGTCACGCTTTTTAATGACATACCTAACAGAGAATTTAGCCTCTAAAGGATATATTGTCGCAGCAATTGACCATACAGACTCTACATTCAAAGATGCCAACGCGTTTCAAAGTACACTTTTGAACAGACCAAAAGATATTCGTTTTGTAATCAATGAAATGGAAAAATTAGGAGCAAAAGGTTCTAAAAATAAAATCGAGGGACTTGTAGATGCTAACAACACCGCAATTATAGGATATTCTATGGGAGGCTACGGAGTACTAAATGTCGGCGGAGCTGGATATAGCGCAGGTTTAGGTCAATTTTTTACAGGGATGACAGGTGGCAGCACTGCAATTTCTGTAAACACGGCAGGTAATGCAGAATACGAAAAATTAGCTGATGCTAGAATTAAAGCAATAGTAGCTTTCGCACCATGGGGAATGGAACGTGGTGTTTGGGACGTAGAGGGACTAAAAGGTTTAAAAACGCCTACTTTCTTTATTGCTGGAAGCGAAGATGATATTTCAGGGTACGAAAAAGGTATTAAAGCCATATATGAGGGTGCAATAAATGCAGATCGCTATCTATTGACTTACCAAAGCGCAAGACATAATGTTGCACCTAACCCAGCACCAGTAGAAGCATTGGCACCAGGTTTACATATCGATGAATACTATAGATATGCAGAGCCATCATGGGATCAACGTAAAATTAACAACGTAAATCAACACTTTATAACTGCATTTATTGGTAATCATCTTAAAAGTCAAGACAACGCTCAGTTTTTAGATGTACAAGAAAATTCAAATGAAAAAGACTGGACAGGTTTTAAACCAAGGTCTTCTACAGGTATGGAGTTATTACATGCTCAACCTGCCAACTAATATTTAGTTTTTGAGACTTTAATGACATTTTCCTTAAGTAGCCTTACATAGGTGTTTTGATTGTTTATCAATTCTTTAAGTTTCCATGCTAATAGAAATATGGCACCGGCAATTAATTGAGATAAAATAAAATTCATAACAGTATTCTTTAGGATTTCTAAAGCTACTTACGGAAAATGTTTTCTGAGGTTTGGTTTTCAGAAATATTAAACCAAATTTTTATTGATCTCTTTTCGCAAATAATACCCGGTAACAATAGTTGCAAGCACATCTGCAATGGGGAAGGAAATCCACACTCCTAATTCTCCAAGATAATTAGGTAGTATTAGAATTAATGGAATAAAGAAAAAGCCTTGTCGGCATAAGGTTAATAATAACGCCGGCACAGCCTTGCCAATCGCTTGAAAATAAGCAGCACCAATAAGTTGTAGTGCAATGATCGGTGTAGCTGCAAACACCCAGCGCATAGCTGACGGAGTATTTTCAAGAACAAAAGCATTCGTAGCTATTTCAAATTCACTCATACCTGGTTTATGACTTAAAAAGAGTCCTGCAATATCTGCGGGAAAAATCATGAGTCCTGCGAAAACTACCGTCGCTAATATGGCGGCAAATTTTATAGCCGTATAAATAGATTCTTTTACCCTTTCGTATTTTCCTGCTCCGTAATTAAACCCTGCAATAGGTAAAAAGCCTTGCGTGACACCAAATACTGGAAAAAGGGCGAACATCAACATTCTGCCAATTATAGCATAAACAGCTACCATAGCTTCACCTCCTAAATCAAAAAGAATATTATTCATCAGTAAATAAATAACACTTACTACTGCTTGTCTAGATAATGTTACAAATCCTAAAGAACTAATTTCCTTAATAATCGAAAAGTCGATTCTGAAATACTGTGCATTCAGTTTTAATTCTGAATTTTTAGAAAGAAAAAAGTATAGTATATAACTAAAACAAAGAAAATAACTGATTGTAGTTGCCCAAGCGGCACCCTCCATTCCGTAGTCTAATACATTAATAAATAGATAATCTAATACAAGATTTCCTATGGACGGAATTATCATGGCTATCATGGCAAATTTGGGTTTGCCCTCTGCTCGTATAACCGTGTTGCCCATCATGTTTAGTGCTAAAAACGGCACACCATAGAGAACGATAACATAATAGATTTTAGCAAATTCAAAAATAGAGCCTTTACCCCCAAAAGCAGGTATTAGGGTATCTACGAAAGTTAGCCCTACTGCCACCATAATTACAGTAATCAGTATGGTAAACGAAATTTGATTGCCAAATGTTCGCAGCGCCTTTTCTTTATTATTAGCACCTAAAGCACGCGAAATAATACTCGCACCGCCGATACCGATTGCCATACCTAGAGCACCAATAAAAAATGAAATCGGCAAAACCACATTTATTGCGGCGATGGCAATAGAACCAATCCAATTACCCACAAAAATGGAATCAACCAGAACGTTTAACGACATGACCAGTATGCCTATACTAGCGGGTACTGCTTGTTTAATGAGCAAACTCGAAATTGATTCCGTACCCAGTTCTTCTGCGGAAACGTTTGCCATTATTTGTTAAATTTATTGATTATTGATTTTGATTAAAAGATCCCCAATTAGGCTGTAATCTGTTGACGTTCTTGAATAGCTTCTGCAATATGGTTCCATAAATTGATACGTTGTTGTAATGCATTTTCCGAACATTCTAGAACATCATGCCACTTAACCTCATCATCTCCGCATAATTCTTGAATCATTTTTAGGGAAAGCGGACCATGTTCGTCTCCATCTAATTCAATATGCCTTCTTAAATAATATTCAAGTTTTGGGTACGCATCTTTACCTGCACTTTCAACAATCTTCAAGAACATATCTGGTATTAATTCTTCCCTCCCAAAAGTAAAGGCAGCCGCAATTTTATGTGGTTCTTGCGTTTCTATGGTTTCAAAAGTGAATTTTAAAAAGGACTTCACAGCTTCGTTCAAATCAGAATTTTCAATAGTTTGTAAAACACTATCCAAATCACCAATTCCGTTCAAAAGCTCCTTTATTTTACCAGTATCGGCGCCAACTTCTAACATGGCGTCCAAATACATTTCGTAATGACTTTTTAAAACTCCCAATTCATTACGATCCGTTTCTTCTTCAAGAACAATTTCATTTATAAACCGAGCGGTATTTGTATTCTTAACCGGTTTCCAAGGCAATGAAGTACAGGTAAGGTTTATTTGCAGTGCTTTTAATAAAGACATAAAGTCCCAAACGGCATACACATGGCTCTCCATGAATAGTTGAATATCTGAAACCGATGTAAGCGTATTATAAAGCTTATGATTTCTCAGCTGTTCTCTTAACGGTCGTAATATAATTTCTATTTCTTCGATTTTCATAGCAGTGATTTTCTTAGAATTTTAATTTTATTAGGTGCTTGGCACAACATCTAATTTATCGGTAGCATGCCAATCGTTAACCCACTTCGCCATTACCTTCACCCAAGTATCGTTATCGTTCATACATGGAATATGCTTGTATTCTACACCACCAGCTTCCATGAACTGCTCTTTACCTTCCATTGCAATTTCTTCCAATGTTTCTAAACAATCACTTACAAATGCGGGGGTAATAACAGCTAACTTTTTCTTGCCTTCTTTAGCCAAGCGCTCAAATTCATAATCGGTATAAGGCTTTAACCATGGGTCACCGGCCAAACGCGATTGAAACGAAGAACTCACTTGCTCTTCTTTTAATCCCAAATACGCTTTTACCATTTCGGTAGTGTCATATACTTGGTGTCTGTAACATGTATTATGCGCAACAGAATTTACGTTACAACATGTGCCATCTATTTTACAATGAAAGCTGGTAGGATCACTTTTACGAATATGACGCTCAGGAATACCGTGGTATGAAAACAAAATATGATCGTAATCAAAACCTTCTAATCCGTCCTTAATACTTTCTGAAAGCGCTTTAATAAACTCCGGATGCTTATAAAAAGCAGGCATGGTAGTAATTTTCATTTCAGGAAATCCATCTTTTTGCTCTTCTAAGACTTTTACAACAACCGTCTCAAAACTAGACATCGCATAATGCGGATATAACGGCACCAAAAGAACATCATCAACACCTTTATCTTTCAATTGTTGCAATGCTTTTTTAATAGACATCGTACCATAACGCATACCCAATGCCACTGGCATTTCGGTCTGTGTTTTCAATTTATTGGAGAAACGCTCAGATATCACAACTAACGGAGATCCTTCTTCCCACCAAATTTTAGCATACGCCTTCGCAGATTTCTTTGGTCTAGTCTGCAAAATAATTCCTCGTACTAGTATAGTTCTTAACCATTTAGGCGCGTCAATTACACGCTCATCCATTAAAAATTCATCTAAATAGGGCTTAACATCTTTTGCGGTAGGACTTTCTGGAGAACCCAAATTGACCAATAATACTCCTTTCATAGCGTATATATTTGTTATTCGATTGCAAAAATAACACATGCAAATCGATGATAATTTAATTTCGGGCAATAGTTTTTCTATACTCTCATAAAGCAATCTAATAACTAGTCAATAAATTTTTAGTCCTATTTAATTTTAGTAAGTTGTATTTAATCCAAAACCACTAAACATTTGAAATGAATACATTTTTTGATACCATACCTAGAAGTGAACTTTATTTATTTTTAGTATCTATTGTAGCCATTCTTTTCACGTATTGGTTAATATCCTATTTTCTTCGAAAATTTGGTAAGGATCCCAAATACCTATTACCCGAAGGTACTTTTAGAAAATTAAGTTGGCCTATTTTTTTTATTTTCATATCAATACTCATTCGTTCAGAAGCTTTACGAAAAATATTGCATTTAAACGAACATGAATATTTCTTCAAAAAAACAAGCACCATTTTATTTATTTTCTCGGTTACTTGGCTACTGTTAAATCTTTTAAAAATCATTAAAAAAATTATCGTTAGTAACTATGATGTTCATGTAGAAAACAATTTAAAGGCAAGAAAAATTTATACACAATTCAATATTTTAGAACGCATCTTCATGTTTACCATTATTTTATTGGCAATTGGGGCAGTTTTAATGAGTTTTGAAAGTATTCGTGAACTAGGTGTTAGCATATTTGCATCAGCAGGTGTTGCAGGTATTATCATCGGTTTTTCTGCACAAAAAATGATCGGTACCGTATTGGCAGGAATACAGATTGCCATAGCACAACCTATTAAAATAGACGATGTTGTTATCGTTGAAGGAGAATGGGGCCGTATTGAAGAAATTACATTGACCTATGTTGTGGTGAAAATTTGGGATAAAAGAAGATTGATTGTTCCTACACCATATTTCATTGAAAAACCATTTCAAAACTGGACAAAGACTTCATCTGATATTTTGGGTACTGTCTTTTTATATACCGATTACAACGTGTCTTTCGATGCGCTTCGAGAAGAGTTGACCAAAATTCTAGAGAGTACAGACCTTTGGGACAAAGAAGTTAATGTGCTTCAAGTAACCGAAAGTAAACAAAACTGTGTTGAAATTAGAGCGCTTATGAGCGCAAAAGATTCCCCTACCTCTTGGGATTTGCGTGTACTTGTTCGTGAAAAACTGATTACATTTTTACAACAGAATTATCCCGAAAGCATTGCCAGGAATAGAGTTTGGTTGGAAAAGGACAATAATATCTATTCTAAATAAAAAGTATCAAATAGGGTGAAATATTAACTATTTATAGCCGTTAATTAAGTAGTAAATTTATGAAATGAAAGTTTTAAAGTTCGCCTATTTAAGTTTTATCATATTTTCTTTTTTTAATTGTTCAAAAAACGAAGAAACAAAGGAATCAATCATACAACCAGAAGTCATCGAATCAGAAAATCCAGTCTCTTCACCAGAAATTATTGAAGAGGAAGTATATTTAACTGTAAATATTGACGCAAACAAAAATACTACCGATAGCGAAGATTGGATAATCATTCACGATGACAACAATAATTTGGTTGATTATAAATCATATGACAGTGGAGACGAAATAACTTTCAGTGCTTATCCCGATTCAATTACATCCTCATTGAGTATAACAGAGTTTAGTCAAGTTATAGATTATGTAAATGATTTAAATGATGGAACAACCCCACAGACCCGCTCTGAAATAGGCAAGAAATATAAGATTTCAACAACTAATGGCCTTAAAAAAGGAGATGTTTTTAATATCAATTCAACTGTGTTAAATGAACCACAAAATCGAACTAAAATTGGCGAGTTCAATATAACGATAGAAGATATCCCTCAAATTAAAAATTTAAATATTTCTACAAAAAATGGAGTTATACCATATGGCTATTCTCCTTCTTGGGAGGGAAATGACCTAATAGATTATACCGAAAGATTAATACAGAATGAAGGGGAACAAGAATATCTAATCTCCATATTAGACGGAAATTATGCAAATAAGTATTTCCTTTTTTCTAATCCTGAAAACCAAGACTTAACTATAAATTATTCTGAATTCAAATTATTTGATTCTACATTGAAAGTAGAAGTTCCTATAAATTCGAATTATTTAATTAATATAGGAGGATTTGATATTGATGAATCTTTTAATTACTTCGGAGGTTTCAATTTATTAGATATACCTTTAAATAGCGATAATATAAATTCAAATTTTATTTCATTAAGTTACCTAAGTAAATTTTCAAATTATCGAACACGTTTTATTTTAGAGACATCAGATTACAGTTATTATAAAACTCAATTTGGCTCAAGATTTGATAAGCTTATCATACCTAAAAATCCCAACTTCATAATAAATAACGAATCATCCTTTGAAAATTTTCGTTTTAGCACTACAAGTGATTTTACATCTTCAATTTATACTTGGAGACATATTGAAGGTAATTACCCCTTCGGTAATTACAACATAACCACTCGTAGTATTGAAACACCCAAAAACACAAAAAAAATTGTCGGCAGTATTCCATTAGAAATATTAGAAAAGTATCCAGACATGAATCTTGACAAAATTAAACCTTACAAAACTTTCTTAAATTTACAAGACATTAACTACAATGAAACTTATCCATCAATGGACGGAATTTTAATTTATAATAATTAAATGCTTAGAAGATTTATAACTGTCCTATTGATTTTCATAGGTCAAATTTTACTAGCACAACAAATAACCTGCTCGCCAAAAGACAAGGCTGCTGTTGAAAATAAGCTAGCAGAAATCGACGGGATGTATCAGGGTAATTTCGGTGAAACCATGGTGAGCATTGGCAAGTCGTTTATGAAGACTCCTTATGTTGCCAAAACCCTAGAGATTGGTGATACTGAAACATTGGTCGTAAACCTTCATGGGTTAGATTGTACCACATTCGTTGAGAATGTATTGGACTTTTGTAAGTTGTTGAGACAAGAAGATCTGTCATTTGATGCATTCGTCAAAAACTTAGAAGTTATTAGATACAAAGACGGCGAATTAGAAGGTTACGCATCGCGTTTACATTACTTTTCTGAGTGGATTGCGAACAATGCCGAGAAAGGACTTCTAAAAGATATCACTGGTGAAATTGGTGGTGCAGAAATCACGAAGGATATCAATTTTATGAGTACCCATAGAGATTTGTATCCGTTTCTGTCTGATGACATAAATTACTCAAAAATTAAAGCCTCTGAAAACTATTTAAACAGTCAGGCTATTTGTGTACTTGCACAAGATGAAATTGCCGAGAACGAACATCTTATTCAATCTGGAGATATTATAGCACTTGCCACTTCTATAAACGGATTAGATGTTACCCATACCGGTATTGCTACGCGCGAAAAAGATGGTAGAATCCATTTATTACATGCCTCAACGGGGTCAATGGAAGTTGAAGTATCTAAATTACCGCTAGCGGATTACCTGAAAGGTATAAAAAGCAACACAGGTATTATGGTTGCAAGACCGTTATAATTTTCTAACTACCTGCTAACGCCAATAAGTATTTTTTAGGGGTGGTATTATACTTCTTCTTAAAGGCAGCTATGAAATGACTAGAGGTACTATACCCTACTTTGAGTCCGATTTCATTGACATTATACTGACCGGTTTCTAAAAGACGTTTGGCATACTCCATCTTATGATCAAATAAGAAACTATAAACGGAATCACCATAAATTTGCTTGAAACCTTCTTTTAAGCGTTTTAAACTCAGACCTATTTCACTTGACAGCTCAGCCAATGTCGGTGGCTCTGCCATATTCGCCAAAATAATTTCTTTAGCTTTTTTTATCTTTTTTACATTTTCCTCATCAGCCAAATACGGGCATTGTTCAATATCTGCATTGGGGCTTCTATTAAAATACAAGGCTATCAATTCGTAAATTTTACCTTTTACATAAAGTGATTTTATAGAAGGATGTAGGTTATAGTTCACAATCTGACTCAAAATAACTGCTATCGAAGGCGAAAATGGTTCTTGAGAATAGTACTTCTTTTCTTTATTATCTGAACTTAAAAACGGAATGTAATCTGCCTCTGCAGTAAATAGAGAATGAAACTTTCTTAAGGTCATTACTACAGAAACCAAAGAAGATTTAGGATCAAGCTTCAAATTTAGCGGCAAGTCTAACTGCGTGTTATACAGCAACAAAGAATTCTCTTCTTTAACATCTAAACTATAATTACCTTGATTGAAATTATACGTACCACTTCCCTTTAAACAAAAGTGAAATTGAATAAAGCGTTTATTAATATCGCGGGTATAGTGTACTGAAACATCTTCTTCATTCTGAAATTTAAGCACATAAAATCCGTCTTCAATTAAAACTTCGTCGTACGACCCTTGAGCGTTACTTTCTATCTCCATTTTATTAAATTGTTTTTATATCTATTTAGAAAGCATCTAAATAAAATAAGGTTCATTCACTGTAACCATCATAAAATTATAGCTAATTAACTGATAAATATCATATTTTGACCAAAAATTCGGCAGGCGACATTAATTGTACCTCTAGCGTTGTTTTTATTGAATAGATGCTCCTACTTTTGTATCCGCTTTATGAAGGACTATCACATTTCTAAACACAACTCCTTTTACACTATTGGCCTTAACTATAAAAAGGCTGATGCTGAAGCCCGTGGTAAATTTAGCTTAGACGAAGTAGCTGTAAAAGCACTTTTAATAGAAGCCAAAAACCAGGGGATAGATGGTTTGATAGCGACATCGACCTGTAACCGTACCGAGTTACATGGTTTTGCACAACACCCTTTTCAACTTATAAAATTATTATGCGACCACTCAAACGGAACCGTTGAGGCTTTTCAAGAGGTGGCGTATGTATACAAAAATAAAGAAGCTATCAATCACTTGTTCCGAGTAGGTACAGGTTTAGATAGCCAAATACTTGGCGATTTTGAAATCATCAGTCAATTAAAGCAAAGTTTTAAGCGTTCAAAAGAATTGGGTATTGCCAATCCGTTTATTGAAAGACTTTGTAACAGCATTATACAAGCCAGCAAACGTATTAAAAATGAAACTGAAATTTCATCTGGTGCTACTTCGGTAGCATTTGCGTCTGTACAATACATTTTGCGTAATGTAGAAAATGTATCCGAAAAGAATATTCTTTTATTCGGAACCGGAAAAATTGGTCGTAATACCTGCGAGAATTTAATAAAGCATACCAAGAATCCGCATATCACCCTAATCAATAGAACTAAAGGTAAAGCTGAGCAAATTGCAGGCAAGTTCAACCTTATGGTAAAAGATTATGGCGATTTACAGTCCGAAATTAGAACTTCAGATATTTTGGTAGTTGCCACCGGTGCTCAAAAACCTACAATTACCAAAGAATTAATATATACGAACAAACCATTATTGATATTAGATCTTTCCGTTCCTAAGAATGTAGATGATGCTATTTCAGAAATGGAGAATGTTACCGTAATTCATTTAGATCATTTATCCCAAATGACAGATGAAACCTTAGAGCGTAGAAAGCAATATATACCAGAGGCAGAAGCCATAAACGAAGAGGTTAAAAACGATTTCAACCAATGGTTAGAAACCAGAAAATTTGCCCCTGTAATTAAGGCTCTAAAGAAAAAATTAAAGACTATTAAAGATGAGGAGCTAGACTACCAATCTAAAAAAACGGTAGATTTTAATTCGCACCAAGCAGATTTGGTCACGAACCGCATCATTCAAAAAATAACCAAGCAATTTGCAAATCATCTAAAAGATGACACGGTAGATTCCAATTCAAGTTTAGAATTTATCCAGAAAGTATTTCAATTAGAATTGGACGAACAATGAGTAAAGTAATACGATTAGGCACACGCGATAGCGAATTAGCGCTATGGCAGGCGAATACCGTTAAAAGTCAACTTCAAGCATTAGGTTATAAAGTAAAATTAGTCCCTGTAAAATCTACAGGAGATTTGATTTTAGACAAACCCCTATATGAATTAGGAATTACAGGTGTGTTTACCAAAACATTAGATGTCGCCATGATCAATGGTGATATTGATATTGCCGTACATTCTATGAAAGATGTACCTACTGCCCTGCCACAAGGCATTGTAAAAGCTGCTGTTTTAAAGCGCGGTAATTACATGGACATTATGGCGTTTAAAGACAATGAAGAATTTTTAGGTTCTCGCGAAGGTGTAATTGCAACGGGTAGTTTACGTAGACAAGCACAATGGCTAAATAGATACCCAACACATACTGTTGTCGATTTAAGAGGGAATATAAATAGACGCTTAGAAAAACTTTACGAAAATGACTGGAACGGTGCCATTTTCGCCGCAGCCGGATTAGAGCGTATAGGTTTAGAACCAGAAAATACTATTGGACTAGGTTGGATGTTACCAGCGCCTGCGCAAGGTGCCATTATGGTAGTTGCCATGGAAGATGATGAAGAAATTCGTGAAGCCTGCGCACAACTTAATCATGAAGAAACGGACACCTGTGTATCGCTGGAAAGAGAATTTCTTAGGGAATTAGAAGGTGGTTGTAGTGCACCGATCGGAGCATTATCCTATATCAACAAAGAAAATATTGTTACCCTAAAAGGTATTTTATTAAATGTTGATGGAAGTAAAAAACTAGAAGCAGAATTGACCGCGCCACTTGGTAAGCATCAAAATTTAGGTATCGACTGTGCTAAGAGTATTTTAGCCAGAGGCGGAAAGAGATTAATGACCGAACTGGCAAATGCCGGTTTAGAAGTCAATATCTTTTCTACCAAAAAACTGACGCCGCCACAACAGCTAATGCTAAACATATCGGTAAACGCCGATTCAGATGATTTTATAAAAATTAATCCGAATCGTATCTCTCCGATCATCTTGAAAAAAAGACATAAAAATGTAGTTTTCACCAGTAAAAATGCGGTAGAAGCTGTATTAGCTAGTAGAGACGCTGCTGAATTAGATTTTGAAAACATATACTGCGTTGGCAGAAAAACCCGCAGATTTATTAAAAACAAGTTCGGTAAGGTTACCCATTATGAAAATAATGCAAAAGACTTAGCAAACTATTTGGTAGAATTTATCGACGGATCTGAGATTACTTATTTTCATGGTAATCTAAGTCTCGAAGAATTACCTAGTATTTTAGCAGAAAATAATATTGAGGTAAATGCTATAGAAGCATATAGAACTAAACTTTCTGGCAAAGCAATACCAGAAAGTGCAGAAGGTATTATGTTTTTTAGTCCGTCGAACGTAGAAAGCTATTTAAAAGAGAATTCTACCGACAGAGTTGCCTACTGCATTGGTGAAACCACCGCAAAAGCAGCGAGAGAGCATTTCAAAGTAGTTAAAGTAGCCAAAATACCTACTGTAGAAAGTGTTATTGAATTGGTGAACAGTGACTATAAAGATTAGCTCTTGGTTTTGGCTGCTAGCCTTTGGCTTTTTTAATAAATTATGAGGGACTTTAAAAAGCTTGAAATATGGAAAAATGGAATCACCATAGTTAAGCATGTTTATAGTTTAGTTCAAAAGTTGCCAAGCGAAGAAAAATTCGGACTTAAAAGTCAACTTTCAAGAGCTGCTGTTTCAGTTCCTTCAAATATTGCAGAAGGATGCAGCCGAAATAGTGAAGTTGAATTTAAACGATTTTTAGAGATTGCACTAGGTTCTCTTTTTGAAGTGGAAACGCAATTAATAATATCAGAAGAATTGAAATATTTAGATAGTGAAGACTTGAAATTAATTTTTGAATTGATTTCAATAGAATCTAAAATGATTAATAGTCTAATTAGTAAAATAAAAAATAGCTAAAAGCCAATGGCTAGCAGCTAAAAGCTATTAAAAGAATATGAGCTTAAAAAACGTCTTATTTTTAAAAGCCTTAAAAGGTGAAACGGTAGAAAGACCACCAGTGTGGATGATGCGTCAAGCAGGTAGATATTTACCTGAATTCATGGCTATCAAAGAAAAATATGACTTCTTCACAAGATGTCAGACTCCAGAATTGGCATCAGAAATTACGGTTCAACCTATTCGTAGATACGGTATGGATGCCGCTATATTGTTTAGTGATATTTTGGTGATTCCACAGGCAATGAATATTCATGTGGAGATGAAGCCGAATTTTGGTCCGTATTTACCGAACCCAATTCGTAGTCAAAAAGATTTAGATCGTGTTATTGTACCAGATGTTCACGAAACATTAGGTTACGTAATGGAAGCCATAAAAGCAACTAAAGAAAAACTGAATGACGAAGTTCCGTTGATCGGTTTTGCAGGTTCCCCTTGGACGATTTTATGTTACTGTGTACAAGGTCAAGGAAGCAAAACGTTTGATAAGGCAAAAGAACTATGCTTTACACAACCCGTTGTAGCTCACGAATTACTTCAGAAAATCACAGATACCACCATTTCATATCTAAAGGCTAAAGTTGCTGCAGGTGTAAACGCGGTACAAGTATTTGATTCTTGGGGCGGCATGTTATCGCCAACCGATTATCAAGAATTCTCTTGGCAATACATTCAGCAAATTATCGATGCTTTAAAAGATGAAACTCCAGTTATTGTTTTTGGTAAGGGATGTTGGTTCGCTTTAGGTGATATGGCAAAATCTGGCGCTGCGGCGCTAGGTGTAGACTGGACCTGTTCTGCAAGAAATGCCCGTTATTTAAGTGGTGGCAAAATTACGCTACAAGGTAATTTTGATCCATCTCGTTTGTTGTCTCCGCCTTCTGAAATCAAGAAGATGGTACACCAAATGATCAATGAATTTGGTAAAGATAGCTACGTGGTTAATTTAGGTCACGGTATACTACCAAATGTTCCTGTTGAAAATGCCAAGGCGTTTATTGATGCCGTGAAGGAATACAAGCAAGCCTAATATTTTAGAGGCTCAAAAAGAATTGAAGTAGCCGATATAATAATCGCATAATGAATTCATTTCAACTACCAGATTTCGAAATTAATCCGATTTCAGAGAGAGATGCATGGCGTTTGTGCGATTTTATATCTGCCAATGCAGATCATATAAAAAGATACTTCCCTAAAACTGTTGCTGCAAATCTTAATCCGACCTTATCCAATATTTTCGTTCTTGAAAAAGTATCCGATTTTCTATCTGGCAAAGAGTATTTATTCACACTTAAGGATCCAGAAAGTAGAAAAATTATAGGGCTAGTATATTTAAAAGAACTGAAACGAGCAGCTAAAGAAGCAGAAATCGCTTATTGCATATCATACGACCACATCAATAAAGGGTTTGCCTCACAAGCTGTTAAAACCATTTCAGAATGGGGCTTCAGCGAACAACATTTACAACGACTCAGAATCATTGCGCATAACACGAATCTAGGTAGTATTAAGGTAGCAGAAAATTGTGGTTATCTTTGGAAAGAGACACTATTAAAAGAACACACTCCGCCTAACGAAGAACCGTTAGATATGGAACTTTATGTTTTACAGAATTAACTACATCTACTGATATTCAGTCAAGTTTGTTTTTAAACTACTACATGTTATATATTTTTTAACACCACTCTTTAATGTAAGAATTTATACATTGCCTTTTATTTTTGTAATATTGGACTTACACTAAATAATTGAAAATGATAAAGAATCTACTCATTAGCTATTTTTTAATAGCCTGTTATGCAGTAACCTCTGCACAAACAACCCAAGTAACCTCAGTTGAGGGTATAACAGAATACAAAATGGATAATGGTCTAAAAGTGCTGTTATTTCCAGATAATTCTGCTCAAACAATTACAGTTAACATCACTTATTTAGTTGGATCTAGACATGAAGGGTATGGCGAAAAGGGTATGGCTCATCTATTAGAGCACATGGTTTTTAAGGGCACACCTAACCACCCCAATATTCCAAAAGAGTTATCTTCTCATGGATCAAGGCCAAATGGTACAACCTGGTATGATCGTACTAATTATTTCGAAACTTTTAATGCCACCGACGAAAATTTAGATTGGGCGTTAGATTTGGAAGCTGACCGAATGTTAAACTCATACATTGCAAAAAAAGATTTAGAATCTGAATTTTCAGTAGTTCGAAATGAATTTGAAAGTGGTGAAAATGATCCAACAGGGGTCTTACTTGAGAAAGTTATTAATGCTGCTTACCTATGGCATAACTACGGAAACTCAACTATCGGAAACCGTAGTGATATAGAGCGAGTACCTATTGAAAACTTAAAAGCATTTTATTCAAAATTTTACAGACCTGACAATGCCGTGCTAATGGTAACTGGAAAGTTTGAAGTAGACAAAACACTAGATTTAATATCAAGCAAATTTGGTGATCTTAAAAACCCCAGTACTCCTGTTCTAATGTCCTACACTGAAGAACCTGCTCAAGATGGAGAAAAAAATGTAAGCGTGAGTCGTGTTGGCGATTTACAATTGGTAAGTGCCTTATATCATACACCAGCAGGATCTGACCCTGATTTCGCAGCAATGTCAGTAGTAGAAAACATATTAACTGATGAACCTTCTGGAAGAATTTACAAAGCATTGATAGAAACTCAAAAAGCATCTTCTTTATGGTCATTTTCCCCATTTACAAAAGAACCAGGTTTTATGTACATAAATGTTGATGTACCCTCTGAGAAAAATGCAGATGAAGTAGAAACTATTTTACGATCGACATTAGACAATTTAAAAGATAATCCAATTACAGCAGAGGAATTAGAAAGAGCAAAATCTAATATCTTAAAAGAAATCGATGAAGTTTTTAGAAATTCAGCATATTTAGGCACTTATATGAGTGAGTTTATTGGCGCAGGTGACTGGCGATTAGCATTTTTACAACGAGATAGAGTAGAGAATATGACTTTAGATCAGGTCAATTCAGCAATGAAAAAATATCTAATTCCTACTAATAGAACTACTGGAAGATTCTACCCGACTAAAAATCCTGAACGAGTTTCTTTACCTCATAATACAGATATCAGCGCTCTTGTAAAAGATTATAAGGGTAAGGAAGCCATGAGTACTGGAGATGCTTTTGATGTAGCTTATGATGCAATTCAAAATAGTATAAATGGTGGTACCCTTTCTAATGGTGTAAACTATGCTTTCATCGAAAAAAATAATAGAGGTAACACTGTTACATTGAGTTTTAGTGGAAGAAACGGTGATGTAAAATCTTTAATGAATAAAGGTATGATTCCGCGTTTTACTGCGAATATGTTGAACAAGGGTACAACAACAAAATCACGTCAGCAAATTGAAGATGAATTAAGCAAACTAAAAAGCTCAATTTATTTTAGGGGGTCAAATGGTAATATTTATGCCAATATATCTTCGACCGAGAAAGATTTAATGCCTACCCTAATTCTTATGGAAGATTTATTAATGAATCCAAAATTTGATGCAGCAGAACTTGAAAAATTAAAAACTGAAGAACTAGCATACCTAGAGAGCAATAAGACTGAACCACAGTTTTTAGCATCCCAAAAATTAGCGCAAATCAATAATACATACCCTGCTGGTCACCCATTATACGCTATGAGTATTGAAGAGCAAGAAGCTGCAATTAAAAAATTGACAGTTGATGATTTAAAATCTTTTTATACTGATTATTATGGTTTAGGATATTCTATTTTAGTTGGTATAGGAAACGTACCATCTGAGGAGGTAAAAACTTTTATGGAAGAAAAATTCGGAAACTTTAAAAGCAAAAATCCTTACTCATATATTGCAAATCCTTACAAACCAGTAAAAGAGACTAATGAAAGCCTTATAACGCCAGATAAGCAGAATGCAATGACATTAGGTGGTTTCAGCATTAATATTAGTGACAGTCATGAAGATTATGCCGCATTGGAAATTGCTTCTTCGATTCTGGGTGGCGGATTTTTAAATTCACGTATTGCAGATCGTTTACGACAAAAAGACGGAGTAAGTTATGGTGCTGGCGCTGGTTTTCAAGGCGATGGCAACAAAGATGACCAGAATTCTCAGATGTATTTGTATGCAATCTATGCACCTGAAAATTTTGATAAAGTACAATTAGGTTTTAAGGAAGAAATTGCAAGATTTATTAAAGATGGTATTACAGAAGAAGAGTTAACAAATGCCATCAATGGTTGGATCCAATCTAAAAATGTCTCGAGGGCAAAAGATAATGAGCTAAGCAGCTTAATAAACAACAATATTTTTTACAATCGAACATTAGATTTCCAAAAATCAATAGAAGATAACGTAAGTAAATTAACAGTCTCAAAAGTTAATGCTGCAATTAAAAAATATATAGGTCCGTACGAAAAATGGTCTGTAGTAAATGCAGGAGATTTTAAAAATTAAATTGATTTTTAAATAGATTAAAAAGCGGGCAACCTTCTAAGTGCCCGCTTTTTTTATTGCCATATACTAATTCAATACCTTCTCAATAAATCGTAATTTTGTAATCTATTACGATTATGATATTTCTAGTCTCATGAAAGATAAATTTTACGCTTACATAGAACAACTTCAAGACACGATTACTTCTAAATTAGAAGAAGTAGACGGCACAGCCACTTTTAAAGAAGATATTTGGGTACGCCCAGAAGGTGGTGGCGGTCGTACTAGAGTAATTGAAAACGGAGCTGTTTTTGAAAAAGGTGGTGTAAATATATCAGGAGTACACGGTGAGCTTCCTGACAGTATGAAGGTTTATTTCGGAGTAGAAGATGCTAATTTTTTCGCTTGCGGATTAAGTTTAGTATTGCATCCGAAAAATCCGATGGTGCCGACGGTTCATGCCAATTGGCGTTATTTTGAAATGTATGGTAAAGACGGCGAAATTGTAGACCAGTGGTTTGGCGGTGGTCAAGACTTGACTCCCTATTACCTATTTGACGAAGATGCCGTTCATTTTCATGAAGTTTGCAAAACTGCTTGTGACAAACATAACTCCACATTCTATGACACCTATAAAAAACGCTGCGACGAGTATTTCTGGAATACCCATAGAAACGAAGCACGCGGACTAGGCGGACTATTTTTTGACTATTGTAAAGCAACTCCGGAGATGGATATGCAAGACTGGTACAACTTCGTAACCGAAGTTGGCAATAGCTTTTTAGATTGTTATGTACCGATTGTTATAAAAAGAAAAAATCTAGAGTATACCCAGAAACAAAGGGATTGGCAAGAGATTAGAAGAGGAAGATATGTAGAATTTAACCTAGTTCATGATAAAGGAACCCTATTCGGTTTAAAGACAAACGGACGTATTGAAAGTATATTAATGAGCTTGCCGCCACATGTACAATGGGTCTATGACCACCATCCAGAAAAAGGAAGCGAAGAAGAGCGCTTAATTGAAGTATTGATGAAACCAAAAGCATGGGTTTAAGAATTTTTCTATTTTGGTGTATGCTATGCTTTACACAAATTAGTACAGCTCAGAATTCGCACTACAAAGAAGCCTTTCCTGATAAGGTTACCGTGAGGTTGTCATTACAGACCACTTCAAATAGTTTTACCCTTAGCGATAAGATAACACGTAATAAAACCGAGTTTATACCAAATGACAAAAGCTATTTAGGGTTATCGGTTCTATTTCGATTTTTAGAAGTTGATTTTGGGTATGCACCTAACTTTCTATCAGAGAATAAAGACAATGGGGATTCTAAATTAATCACTTTCAACATACGCACTTTCTTTGGTCAATACATGCAGACCTTAGATATCTATAAGCAAAAAGGGTTCTTCGTTCGAACGGCAGATTTAACCTTACCCATAGATGATTTAAAAACCTTCAAAATCGGAGGAACATCTAGTTACATTTTCAATCCTGATTTTTCGTTTCGTGCTATCGGGTTTCAGAATGAATGGCAAAAACAAAGTGTCGGCAGTTTTATTCCTAGCATATCGTACTACTACACCAAGTTTAAGTTAGAAGACCCTATTATCGATAATCAATTAGAGAAATCTTTGAAGGTTGCTATAGGTCCCGGGTATTATTACAATTGGGTATTTGATGAAAACTATTTAGTTTCTGCTGGTGCCACTGGGGGATTAGGTTTTAACCTTTCTAAAACGGAAGGCAAAACTTCATTTAATGGTTTAGCGCAACTGATCTTTAGAATGACAGGAGGTTATAATTCGGAAAATTTCTTTAGTGGCGTAAATATCAATACGCAACTATTAAGTCACACTTCTGATGAGAATTTCGTTTTAGACGACTCCATAAGCTTTCTCGAGTTTTATGTAGGCTATCGATTTGATGCGCCAAAAAAATGGATTGCGAAAGCCGACGAGATAAGTCGTAAATTAGGGATTGAATAAATTTATGTTCCATGAAGCAAAAAATATATCAAGTTGATGCATTTACATCCAAGCTATTTGGCGGAAATCCGGCAGCAGTTTGTATTCTTGAAAACTGGTTAGAAACCGATTTAATGCAAAAGATAGCTGCTGAAAATAATTTAGCCGAAACGGCATTTGCAGTTAAGAATAAGGACCATTATGAGTTACGATGGTTTACCCCTGAAATAGAAGTAGATCTTTGCGGTCATGCTACCCTTGCAACTGCCTTCGTACTCTATAATTACTACGGTTTCAAAGAAAATACTTTACGGTTTATTTCCCCAAGAAGTGGTGAATTGTTAGTCCAAAAAAGTGAATCGGGACTGTTAACGATGGATTTCCCAACGGATGATGTAACGCCTGTTTCAGAACAAACTAACATTACAAAAGCAATAGGAAAGCAACCTTTAGAAACCTATAAAGGGAAAACAGATTACATGCTTATTTATGATTCTCAAGAAGCAATAGAAGCCATCACTCCTAATTTTCATTTATTAAATGAGTTAGATTGTAGAGGCGTCATTGTTACGGCAAAAGGTAACGATGTAGATTTTGTATCTCGCTTTTTTGCTCCGCAATGTGGAATTCCTGAAGATCCAGTTACTGGTTCTGCACACACTACACTTACACCCTATTGGTCAGAGAAGTTGAATAAGAAAATATTAACCGCAAAACAACTATCTGAACGTGGTGGCGATATACAATGCGAATATTTGGGAGACCGCGTAAAAATATCGGGTAATGGAGTTTGTTACTTGATTGGGGAAATAGAGATTTAGGTTTTGTATCACTCTATTTAACTAATACAGCCTCTTGTCAAAGTTTTAAAAAAGTAAAAACCTGTCCGTTTTATGACAATTGCCATTAACGAACAGGTATAACTGAACTCTTCTTAACTTTTTCTTTTACCTACGAATTATACATTTTGCACCCTAATTTTGTCATTTTTGAGTTCCGTGGCTATGGCTATGGCTATGCAAGTAAAAAATGACTTCCTTACGGCACAAAAGCCATAATTCTCGGTTTCAAACAAAAAGTCAAGATGAGCTCACTAACTAAATTGAAAAAACTACTCTTCTACCGTTTCTAGATTATCATCAGAATTACGATCGATTAACTTATTATACGGATCAATACCCGCTTTTAACGGTTTTTCTTCAGTAACGATAGTAAATGTATTATCACCTGCAGAAAGCCATTTTAATTCAAAGTAAAACGGGTTCTTGATAGTTACCCCATCGTCACCAGTGATATCTTCACCAAAGAGACCAATATCTACCAAGTTCTTTTTATCATCAATCAATTTTTCTTTACCGGTATCATCATAGTAAATCTTTTTAGAATTGACTGTGAATGTGGTTTCCCATTTTCCATTATCTAGCTTTTTGGTCTTAGCATCCATTACACGATTTTCATAAAGAACAATCTCTTTGAAACCATCATCAACTTTATATTTTAAGGAATCTGGAGTAACATTATAAATAGCTTTGTAGAAATCTTCAGAGGTAGCATATACTCCCTTTTCAAAATACTTGTATTCATTCAAGAAAGATTTCAGTCCCGCATTTATTACATCCTCACCAATGACATCTTGCAAATCATACATAATCATGGAACCTTTTTGATACCAAATATGCTGACCGGTTTCAACATCCATTAACGAACGTTCTGGTTTAAAACTGAATGATCTTCTAGATAAATAGGTATCTAAAGAAGGCTTTAAAAACCCTTTAATACCATTTTCACCATATTCATGCTTTAAAGCCATTAATGAAACATACTCTGCTAAAGTTTCCGAAATAATATTTGCTCCTCTTGTTTTACTTGGCGTAACGATATGACCCCACCATTGGTGTGCAATTTCATGAGCTGTTACCCTAAACGCATAATTAAAATCTTCTTCGCTAGAAAAATCTGCTACGAAGCCAAAATCTTCTGAGTAAGGTATCGTTGTCGCAAAAGATTGTGCAAATGTTGTGTGCGCCGGAAACTCAATTATCCTGATAACTGAATATGGATATTCATAAAAGTTTTTAGAATTATAATCTAACGAAACTTTAACCCCATTTATAAATGAAGCTAAGTTTTTCTTGTGTTTCGGAGAGTGATACACTTCAATAGTCACTTTTTTGCCACTAGGTGCTATCCAAACATCTTGTTCGATATCATAAGTTGCAGAAACAAAATTGAAGAAGTAATCAGATTTATCTTCCAGTTTATAATTAAAATAGCTTCTATCTTCGGTATCCCATGTTTTAACCAAAACTCCTGGAGCGACAGCTGTTTGCCCTTTTGATGTGCTAATTGTTGCTTCAAAATCCATATAATTGCTATCCTCATTGAATAAGTTCTTTTTCAAAGCAATGCTATCTGTTCTTGGCGGATAAAGAAAGTCTAATTTCTCTAAACCGTATTTTTCACGAGCACCATTCTCTGTCAAAGCAATATCATAATGAAAGCTTGGAAAAATACCATCATTAAAGAAAGAACCATTATTAAGTACAGCAGTTTCTCTATCCATAGAAAAACCATGAGTTCTTGCCTTAGTTTCAATAACCAAATTAGCAGTGTCTTTCGGCTGTAAAGCTTCTGGCAATTTGTAAATGAATAAACGATACAATGAATCGCTTAAAAACGGTTTTAACTCTTGATCATTATAAACCACCTTCGTAATCTTAGTATCATAAGTTGGAAACTTTATTTCCATTAAGACGGTATCGATTGGCACTTCTGAAGGATTAACAACTGTAAACACTCCCTTTGCATCTACACCACGTGTATCTGTATAAATATCTATATCAGCTTTTAAATCGATAACTTGAATATGGGGCTTATCTATATACTTACCATATGCCTTTTCAGCATCAGCAGAAAGCTTCTCACTAGAATCGCTATCTTCCATATGGTTCAGAACTTTTATATTGTAAAAGCTATAAGCTCCTACAGAGATAAAAGCAAATAAGAAAAACAAGGTATAAGCGACCGTTTTACCCTTAAATCTACTTTTAGCTAATTTTAAACGCTCTTTTGCTGAAGAATAAAAACCTCTACTCCAGAATACACTACCAATAGCAGCCAATGTACCTGTAAAAAGAACCCAATATAAGTTCAACCAAAATTGACCAGTCAGGTAATGTCCAAATCCATTTAAATCACTTATAAAACCTGGTGTTGTTTCTCCAAAAGCTAAAAGTGGGTTATTTGTTTTCAACACTAAACTCACCAAAATAGGTATACCCACATAAATTATAATTACAATAAAATGACCCAAAAATTTATTGTTTACTAGCACATGAATAAAAAACGCCAATAACAATGTAGAAACATATAAAGGAAAAAGAGATGTAAAATTATAGGTAAGGTACATACCCAATTCATAATCAAAATAACCATTACCTGTCTGATACATAATACCAACCAGTATATTGATTAAAGTCAACAAAACGGCAACACCAATAAGCGAAATAATCTTTGAAAGATATAGTGTAGTATTACTTACCGGTAGCGCATCATAAAATTCAAAAGTCTTATTACTTCTTGTACGATGCACTGCTTCACCAGAATAAATAATTAGAATAATTGTGGAAAATAAAGCTATCCCACCAGAAACATAGGCAACCATAAACCTAGTAAGCGGTAATGACGGCGTACCATTATATTGATTATTTTGATAGGTTATAAACCCAGCTACTATAACCCCTATTATGATTAATACAAGAAATACAGGTTCTTTAACTATAGATAAAAATTCTATTTTACTTAAAGACCATAGATTTTGTCTTTGCGCTTTTTCACTAAACTCTTGAACAACACTAATGGTTTCTGAAGATGCTATTAGATCATTATCTTCTTTTACATTCTTCTTTTTCTTAGAGGATAAAAACCCTTTATACGAAAATTTAAAAAGTGTAAATACAAATATCAAAATACCTAAAGACAACCATAGTAAACGATTTAGCATAAACTTACCTGTTAAAGCCAATTGGGTAGTGTTTAACTCGTCTACAGACCAATACTTTGTTAAAAAGCTGTAAGCAGATTGCCCAAAAGGATCAACATAGATACTAAGCCATTCTGTATCTAAACTAGATAGTAATTGCCCCGATACCGATGTACCGATAAATATTAATATACCTCCTAAATATAAGATTGGCATTCTTTTAAAAAATGTCATCAGACAGAAGAAAAGACTGCCAATAAAAAAGGAGTTAAAAACTAATAGGTATAAAAACGGAAAAAAGTACGACCAAAAGTTAAAATCGGTATACGTACCATAGTCGGGTCTATCTAATAATGCACCTAACACATAACCAAACATTGCACCGAGCATAGCGGCAATGTTCATTATAGTGACGATAGTAAAACTACCCCAAAAACGACCCAATATGTAGTTCTTTTCAGAAATAGGAAAAGTGAAATAGGTCTGGGCAGTTTTATGTTCTTCATCTCTATACACAGGTACACCCATAATCGCGGCATAAAAGAACAATGCAAATACACTTAACACTCCAAAAACACCTGTTATATTATTCGGACTATTCGTGAATTCTGCCGTTACAGATTCGTCAAATACTCCAAGTAAGCAGGGTATTAAAAACATGATAAATATGTAGATATAAGTAACAGGTCGTCGAAGCCTATATTTTAGCTCAAATAAGAATATTTCTTTCATATTAAACAGTTTGTGGTTGGTTAATACTATAGAAATAAAAGTCTTCTAAATTATTCGCCACTTCTTCAAAACCTTGACCTGGATCGCCTTCTGAAAATACATTAATATATAGGTTACCACTTCGTAAATAGGTAGACAGCACATTATATTCTGACTGGTATATTTCAACCTCTTCTTTTGCAATATTTTTACGAAATACTTTGTTATTCAATGTATTTGAAAGTTCTAACGGATGCCCCTGCACCACTACACTACCCTCATTAAATACGGCCATATTGGTACATAAATTAATAACGTCATCTACAATATGGGTTGATAGTATAACCACGGCATCTTCGCCTAGTTCACTTAATAGATTATGAAAACGATTACGTTCTAAAGGATCAAGACCCGCAGTTGGCTCATCTACAATAATCAATTTAGGATTCCCTATCAATGCTTGAGCTATACCAAAACGTTGTCTCATACCACCAGAGTAATCGCCCAAATTACGCTTACGGAATTTGTAGAGGTTTACTTTATTCAATAAATCGGCTACATACGCCTTGCGATCCGTTTTACTTTGAATACCTTTTATTTTGGCGATATGATTAAGCATCATTTCAGCAGATACTTTCGGGTAGACGCCAAAATCTTGAGGTAAGTAACCCAAAACTTTTCTAATCTCATCGGGCTGTTCAAAAACATTAATGCCATTAAATTCAATATGACCGCTATCTGCTTGCTGTAAAGTAGCAATAGTTCTCATTAAAGAGGACTTGCCTGCACCATTCGGACCAAGTAACCCGAACATACCGGTACCTATTTGTAGATTAACATTGTTTAAGGCTTTTGTACCGTTCGGATACGTTTTATTCAAATCTGTAATCGAAAGCATAATGTAATTGGTTTTCAAGGTTAGTATTTAGATGTCTAATACGTGTCTAAAATCTTATAAAAGTTACAATAGTGATAAAAAATATTCACAATCATATAACTTACCCTACAAAATCGTAGTAATTATTCTTAATTAAAATGTACAGGCGAAAACTATTAAGAAATAAAACCATTGAATAGAAAATTGAGCGTTTTCAAAAGTTTGACATATATCTTTTCTCATAAGAAATTGAATCGAATATTCTTTGCAGGGTTAAATACTCCAACAACCTGCTTCTCAATGGATTTTTTTTCAAATCCGAATATAATTTTACATAATCTATGTGGCGCTAAAACATGTAAGTGCCCCTCATTTATAAGTTCTTGAAACCTTCAAAAAAAATCTACTAGTAACTACCCAGCTATATTTGAATTGTAATATTTCACTGAGTTTTTATTTCAAAAAACATTTAGCGGTTAAGCCAATAAAAATAAGTGGTAACGTCTGTAGCTATTCTTCAAATTCCCCTATTTTTGTATAACTTCAAGACGCTTACGCTTTCAACAGGTAAAGACTAGAAGGTTATAGTGAAAAAGCAATAAAGCGTTTGAATAAAAATATTCAGTTATGGCAAAAAAAGGTAAAGCTAAAAATACGGTGAACAAAGCAAAGCATGCCAAGCTAATGGATAGAAAGAAGAATAAATTGAAAAAAGAAGCCGCACTAAGAAAAGAACGTTTAAAAAGCATTATTAAAAAAAGTCAGGAATCTGAATAAATATTGAATATAAAATAGCATTATGTACCCACTTATTAGAAATAGAAGACTTAGAAGTTCAGAAGCCATACGTAGTTTGGTGAGGGAAACCATTATTACACCAAGTGATTTTTTAGTTCCGCTTTTTGTAGTGGAGGGTAAAGGCATTAAAGAAGAAATACCTTCTATGCCCAATTATTACCGTCTAAGTCTAGACAATCTTGCAAAAGAAGTGAAAGAACTTTGGCGTATGGGGCTGTGTTCGGTGCTTGTATTTGTTAAAGTGCCAGATAACTTAAAGGATAATATCGGTTCTGAGGCATTGAATGAAAACGGATTAATGCAATTGGCGATTAAGACGATCAAAAATGCATGTCCAGATATGTTGGTGATGACAGATGTTGCCCTTGACCCTTATTCTTCGTACGGGCATGATGGTATTGTTGCTGACGGACAAATTCTTAATGATGAAAGCGTAGAGGTTTTGGCAGAAATGAGTGTTTCGCACGCCAAAGCCGGTGCAGATTTTGTTGCGCCAAGTGATATGATGGACGGGCGTATTCTTCGCATTCGCGAGGCTCTAGAAGATGAAGGTTACACCAATACCGGTATTATGGCCTATAGTGCAAAATATGCAAGCGCACTTTATGGACCATTTAGAGATGCACTTGACTCTGCCCCTGTCGACATTAAAAATGTACCTAAGGATAAAAAAACATACCAAATGGATTCTGCCAATAGATCTGAAGCTATTAAAGAAACATTGATGGATATTGAAGAAGGTGCAGATATCGTAATGGTAAAACCAGGACTTTGCTACCTTGATATTGTTCGTGAAATTAAAAATGAAGTCGATGTACCCGTTGCCGTTTATCAAGTTTCTGGTGAGTACGCGATGGTAAAAGCTGCTGCCGAAAAAGGATGGCTAGATCATGATGCCGTAATGATGGAGCAGTTATTGGCAATTAAAAGAGCAGGCGCCAATATTATTGCAAGTTACTTTGCAAAAGATGCTGTAAAATTAATGGGTTAAAAGCAGGACTGAATTCAGTGAATGAATAAATTATTTTTTATACTATTTGGTTTATTAAGTGGTATTCTTGTTTCCCAAGAACCTGCAACCAAAACTTTATTGCTTCCGGTTGGTTCTAGTTTGCAAGAATCTTCATTGGCGCATTATGGGTTAGATTCTCTTTACATATATCGCAAAGTAGATAGTATTGTAACGACTGGTATAAAAAATAATGCGTTCCCCGGTGCTCAGGTATTAATTGCCAAAGAAGGGAATATCATTTTTCATGAAGCTTACGGATTTCACACCTATGATAGTATTCAGCCTGTAGCTTTAAATGACATCTATGATTTAGCATCGGTCACCAAAATTTTAGGTCCGCTGCCTGCCATTATGAAATTGGTCGATGAAGGAAAGTTAGATTTAGATGTCCCTTTTAGCACCTATTGGAAACCTTGGCGAAGACAGAAAGATAAAGCAACTATTACGCTTCGCGAGATTTTAGCACACCAAGCGGGACTTCAACCTTATGTCGTATTCCTAAATGAAACTTTAAAAAATAACGGTCGGTTTAAAAAAAGGTTCATCCGTAGAAAATCGAGTAACAGATTTAGCAACGAAGCATTTGAAGGTATCTATGTAAAAAATAGATTCCACCGAAAAATGTACCGAATCATAAATCGTTCTGAAGTATCTGCAGAGAAAAAATACAAATATTCCGGACTCACATTTCTGATTTTTCCTGAGCTCATTACTCAAATTACTGGCGTTCCATATGCAGATTATATGGAGCATGAATTTTACAAACCACTTGGTATGAAAACCTTCGGTTTTCTGCCGAGCACTAAAAATTTTAACAACAAAATAGTCCCCACAGAGATAGATACAATTTACAGACATACGTTAACCCAAGGTTGGGTACATGATGAAAACGCATCTTTATTAGGTGGCATTTCTGGCAACGCAGGGCTGTTCGGTACTGCAAATGATTTGGCGATTATCATGCAAATGTTCATGCAAAACGGCCGTTATGCTGGCAAGCAATATATCTCTGAAAACACGTTAAAAGAATTCACCAAAGTTCAATATCCTGGTAACGATAACAGAAGAGGTTTAGGTTTTGACAAGCCTTATTTAGAAAATAACACCTTTAAAATTGCCGATGCCTACCCTGCACCAGAAGTTGGTGCATCAAGTTTTGGTCATAGCGGTTTTACGGGTACTTTTGTTTGGGCAGATCCCGAAAGCAAATTAGTGTATATATTTCTATCCAATAGAGTGTATCCTACGAGAGAAAATCGCAATATTTACGATCTTAATATACGTTCATCCATCCAACAAATATTTTATCAGGCATTTGATAACGTAAAAGAGCACAAACCTTAGCATTATTATTAATATCTTCGATTTATAAAACAACCCTATGGGCTTACTACTTTTTTACGCGTTCATTTCTATTTTCTTCTCTTTTCTGTGTTCTATACTAGAAGCAGTACTGTTGAGCATTACCCCTACTTTCATAAATGTAAAAAAGAAAGAAGGTCATGCGTATGCAACAACCCTAGAGGCACTTAAAAAAGATGTCGATCAACCTTTAATTGCCATTCTAACCATAAATACAATCGCCCACACGGTCGGTGCAATTTTGGTAGGTGTGCAAGCAAAAGTTGCCTATGCCGAATTATATGGTAGCGAAACCAAATCATTTTTAGGCATCACCTTTACAGAAGATTTAATGGTTGGTGTGGTTTCTACCATTATGACCATTCTTATTTTGGTAGCGTCAGAGATTATACCAAAAACTATTGGTGCTACGTACTGGAAACAATTGGCTAATTTCTCTACCAAGGCTTTGAACATTATGGTTTTGGGCTTAAAATATACGGGGCTGTTATGGTTGCTGCGTTTGTTTACCAAAATGGTAGGCGGTGGCAAACACCATGGTAGTGTGTTAAGTCGCGAAGATTTTCATGCCATGACCGATATGGCACATGAAGAAGGTGTTTTTGAGAAGTCTGAATCTACCATTATTAAAAACTTATTGAAGTTTGATGAAGTATTGGTGAAAGATATAATGACGCCAAGAGCAGTTATGAAAGTAGCATCTGATGAAAAAACGATTGCAGATTTCTTTTCCGATAATCCTAAATTGCGTTTTTCTAGAATTCCTGTGTACACCGATAATATGGATAATATTACCGGTTTTGTTTTAAAGGATAATGTGCTTGAAGAAATGATCGATCAGAACGGAGACATTCCGCTGAAAGATATTAAACGCGAAATTTTAGTAACCCGTAGAAGTACACCAATACCCACCTTATTTGAAATATTCATTGAAAAACGTGAAGCAATTGCTCTTGTTGTAGATGAATATGGTTCTGTAAGTGGTATTGTAACTATGGAAGATGTTATTGAAACCCTCTTAGGACTCGAAATAATGGACGAGAGCGACAATGTTGCCGATTTACAGAGTCTTGCTCGTAAAAACTGGGAAAAACGCGCTCAGGCAACGGGCGTGATCGAAAAGCCAACTTCACCAGACGAATAATTTTCAAAATACGATGGAGGAGGATATAGCATATATAAGTACGCCTTTAGGAGTTGCAAAAATTATTGGTGATGCTGATGGCCTTACCGCTATAACCGTATTGAATTCTGATGAACCACTTACCGATGTTATACCAGAATCTTTAGAAGATGCCGTTTATCAATTGAACGAATATTTTGAAGGGATAAGAACCAAATTCGATTTAAAACTAAACCCTGAAGGAACCGAGTTTCAAAAGAAGGTTTGGGTGGAGTTACAGAATATACCTTACGGAAAATCGAAGTCTTATTTAGAGCTTGCAAAATTATTAGGTGATCCCAATGCAACCAGAGCAGCCGCTTCTGCAAATGCCAGAAATCCGTTATGGATTGTGGTGCCTTGCCATAGGGTTATTGGCACTGATGGTTCACTTACAGGCTACGCTGGCGGTCTGCACAGAAAACAGTGGTTATTGAACCATGAGAGTCCGTTTAAGCAACAAAGTTTGTTCTAAAACAGCTGCTTTACCCGTCTAAAAAACAAACTACTTGGTTGGTTTCCTTTCAAAATTCCCCTTCATACATCTTACATCTTGCATTTTATCGATACAATTGCGATTGCTGTCGTTACTATCAACAATTATAAACATATGCTACAAGTAAAAAACCGACTACTTGGTCGGTTCGTTGTTTTTAGTCATTTCTTACGTAGAATTAAATAATTTATGGTGATTATGGTTTCCCGTAATGGAATGTGAGATGATAATTTTAGGTTGATTCTTTAATAGTATATTAGCTAGGTACGCTTTAAGCACCAAAACAGGAAATAAACCTATCTTGATGAATTCATTATTTCCTTGGCAAACATTTGAAAATTAAACATGAATTAGTTCAAACGAATAATTGTAATCTATTAATCCTTTACTCTTCTCATTGTCAATCCACGCTTTTTCTTCGTGACTTAATTCTCTTATTTCCTTCGCATTGTACTTTTTGAATTTTAAAATAATTTCATCCAAAATATCAATCTCAGCTTTATCAAATAATTCACTCTTAAATGATTTAGATGGAATTTTTATAAACTCTTCACCAACTAAACCACTTGGATATTGAACCGAAATTAAATCTACAATTTGCTGGTCTGAAAGATAATCGAATAACGTTCTAAATTTCTTAGGAACAGGACCGTGTGTATGCGCAAAATAACGTGTCCCACTTATTGAAACACCAGTTAATTTATAATGTAAAAAATCTGAATAAAATAGTAGTTTATTCATTTTAGTGGGTGTTACTCTTACATTTTCAGTAAAATACACTACCATTTCAACTAGTTTATCAAAATTGGGTTTTTTATAACCTGAAAAATTATCAGGCAAAAAGTTATAGTCAAAAACATAGTCAATCAATTCTTGTTTTCTTTTATTTAATTCTTCTTCCTTTTTTACTTTGCTGATATTTTTTAAAAACTTCTCTCTTTGGGATTCAGAAATTTCATTATTACTGTTAATCAACCCTTTTAATGTTCCTAAACTATTTATTATTGCTTTTAATAACGCAGCATTAGCCAAACTAGGCACTTCTCCTTTTTCATAATTACTGTAACTATTAATACCTAAGCCTAATATTTTGGTTATATCAGCATAGCTAAAAGAGTATTTTTCTCTAAATTCTCTTATTTCTTCCGCAAATGGAACATTATGTTTATCTCTGTATTTATTATAAACTTGATTTAAATTAAATTCATCTAACTCTGTGGTTGTAAATGACTCACCACTATCTTCACAAAAATAACTTTTGTGATTATACTCAAATTCTTCTTTTCGAAAAACCAAAATACTCTTCTCATTTTGTAAGGCCATTTCCTTACCTGTGATTGGACTTTTCATAATTGTTTGTTTTTTTAGCTTAATTTCTTAAGAGGAAATTTCATTGAATATTCCGCTTTATGAAAAGAGATGCAAACTGCTCCTCCAGTCATTTTTGAAATAGTCAATTTAATATAGACCTGTTGACCTTTAATCACTTTACCGAAAACCCACATTTCAGTTCCTCCTTGTTGAGTTTCTTCTAAAGGACCTTCGCTATAATCCTCTACTTCTAGATTTAAAATTATTTCTTCACGCATTTTAGCGGTAATACTTAAATCTGCAAGATTTTGAATACTATTTTTAGGGCGATTGGTGAAGATTATGCCTAAAGACTTTATAATCGCCTTAAGTTCTTGCAAAAAAGATTTTACAATTGATTTATCCGCCATATTAACGTGTCAAATTCTTTGCAAATGTAAAAATATAACGCATATATACACTATAAAGTGTATTAATTAATTAAAATATAATCTGAAATACACTTTAAAGTATACTTGGCTATATAACCGGTCGAAAAAATCAAATTAAATCTAACCATATTATTTCTATCATAATCTAGAGCAGGTTGGGTTATTCCTTAAAGTTGATTAATCAATATATTAAAGGCTGCAATCAAAGCTAATTTTACTCTTCCTTTTAAAACCATTCAGTCATATACCATTTTACATTGAGGGTCATGAGCATTAGCGATAAAACTGCACAGAAAGCAGTGGTTATTGAACCATGAGAGTCCGTTTAAGCAACAAAGTTTGTTCTAAAACAACTGCTTTACCCAACTAAAAAACAAACTACTTGGTTTGTTTAATGTCTAAAACACCCATTTAACTTTGTTCGTTGCGCTTTTTGTCGATACAATTGCGATTGCTGTCGTTTCTTTCTGCAATTCTCAACTCTCTTTACAAGTAAAAAACAGACTGGTTGGTCGGTTCTCGATTTTTATGACAATTATCATCTAAGTTCTGTTAATTACTCACATGCACCATTTATTTATAGCGATTATGGTTTTCCGTAATGGAATGTGAGTTGTTAATTGTAGGTTTATTCTTTAGTGGTATATTAGTGTTCAGACTAAATTAAAGAATTACTCATATACCTCAATATATGCGGATATGATTGATTGTATATATCCATACGTTGTGTTTAATTAAAAACCAAGAATGAAAAAACTAAGTGTAGAATCAAATAAAACATTTTATCACGGTTTCTTATTAAACGAACAAGAACTTCGAAGATTTAATGACCTATTTCAAGAACAATTAAAAAAAGAAATTGATGGTAAAATTGAAAATACTTATTCAATTGTGTTTGAAAATGGTGTAGTTGCCGAAACTAATGATATTGAGGAAATTCTTTCTTTAGAAAATAGTGGTTCCGCGAAAATTATTGAATTACAATTAACTTCTGAAATAAAAGATAAAAGAATAATTAGAATAGATTTTTCAAATGCGGATTCAAATAATGTAAGAAGCGATATAAGTATAAAATATACTATTAGCGGACTGACAAGAGATTGGGTATTTATCACAAGTTCTTTAATGGATGAAAGAATTAAAAAAATAAAACGATTTAATCTAAGTCTATTATCAAAATCTAGGAAGAATAAACCTTTTAGTACTTTGTTTATTCCTGTTACAATGTTACTAGTACTTACTTCATCTCTATTTACAACTATTGGGAAAAGTGACAAAATAATAATTGATATAAGAAAGGAATGGGAAGCCGGAGAATTAACAGACCCGATAGAAGCATTGATTAAAATTCAAGAAGGAAAAAATGCACTTGACCCTTTTACCCCGGTAAAATATATATTAATGTTTTTTGGAAGCTTAATTTTAATCCTAATAATTCTATTTATTTATCTCTCTAGACTTTATCCTATTTATAATTTTTGTTGGGGAGATTACCTCGAAGTATTTAAAAAGAAAGAATCTGCTAGAAAAACAGTTAATACAGTAGTAATAATTGGTCTTATAATTTCGGTAGTTGGAGGATTAATTGCAAATTATATAGGAAAATAACTAAACACAACAAGGGCTATAGCATCTAGCTCATAAAGTGCCTAATTCAAGGACTTGAGCGTATTCACCAAGTCAGCCAAATCTTTTGGATTTGGCTTTTAAAATGAAAAAGATAAATAAAAAGCTCTGGCTAATCGTTGTAGATAATACTAAAAAACACTATACTCAAAACAATGAATCCAAATAGCTCAACAAATCTCAGGAATAGGGTAAAAAAATTATACCTTCCGAAAACAAAGGCTCTATATCCCTTGTTTGAAGTTATAAGTAATGCTATACACGCAATAGATGAAAAACTAAAATCACCTGGCAATCCAGAATATAAAGGAAGAATTACAATAAAAGTCATCCGAAATGGTAGTGAAAATATTTTAAAAGAGATTAGTGATATAGAGAAGTATCCAATACAATCTTTTTCTGTTATTGATAATGGGATTGGACTTAATGAAGAAAATATAACATCTTTTGCAGAATTTGATTCCGAAAAGAAATCAGAGATTGGTGGTAAAGGTGTTGGGAGGTTAATTTGCTTAAAGGCATTTGAAAAAATAATGGCTGATAGTACATATCAAGATAATGGATCAATAAAAGCTAGAAAATTTAATTACCGTAAATCAAAAGAAGGTTTTGATAAATATCAAGAAAATTTACCCACCGATAAAAAAACTAGGACTATCTCATAAAGTGTGTAAATAAAAAAATAGCGGGGGCATGCCCCCGCTATTTTTTTAACTTTAAATTTTCACACCATTATGAAGAAAGAGGAATTATTCAACGATGAGTTCTTAAAACAGTTCAAGACCGGTGACGAGCTGAACGGTTTTCTGAAAGAACTCCAAAAACGTGGTATCGAGAAGATGCTGGAAGGCGAGCTTGACGGCCACCTCGATTATGACAAACATGGAAAGGCCAGGAACGGGAACACACGTAACGGCCATTCGACCAAAAAAGTCCGTACCTCCTTCGGGGAATCAAGGATCGCGGTGCCAAGGGACAGGGATGCCAGTTTCAACCCCATGATCGTGCCCAAGCGCGGTAATATGGTCGACGGTATCGAGAACGTGATCGTATCGCTCTATGCCAAGGGAATGAGCAACAGCGATATCGAAGAGCAGATACGGGAGGTCTACAACTTCGATATCTCCACATCCACCATATCGAGGATAACCGACAAGATCTCCGGGGACATCGTCGCTTGGCAGAACAGGCCATTGGAACCGATATACCTTATCGTCTGGATGGACGGGATCGTGTTCAAGGTACGCGAGAACTCGAAGGTCATCAACAAAACGGTCTATATCGCGGTAGGATTGCGCAGGGACGGTAAGAAAGAGGTCCTTGGGCTTTGGTTGGGCAAGAACGAGTCCGCCGCTTTTTGGATGAGCGTACTGACCGATATACGCGCCCGTGGCACCGAGGACATCCTGATAACCGCAACCGATAATCTGAACGGGTTCACCCAGACCATCAAGAACGTGTTCCCCGAATCCAAGACCCAGATATGTGTGGTGCATCAAATAAGGAATGCCTGTAGGTACGTTGTCTGGAAGGACAAAAAAGCCTTTACAACAGATATGAAACTTATCTACAACGCACCTACACAAGCTGCGGCGAAGGCCGCCCTAAAGGACTTTGCGGACAAATGGGAAGGGAAGTACTCCTATGCCGTCAAAAGCTGGAGGGACAACTGGGACGAGCTTACCGTGTTCTTCGAGTTCCCCATCGAGATCAGGAAAATAATCTATACCACCAACCTTATCGAGAACCTGAACGGCAAGATCAGGAAGTACACCAAGAACAAGCTGTCCTTCCCGACGGACGATGCCGTGATGAAATCCGTATATTTGGCGGTAAGGGAGGCCACCAAAAAGTGGTCGATGCCTGTAAGGAACTGGGGCATAATCCTAAATCAGTTCCTGACGATCTATGAAAAAAGGGTCAGACTTTAGATAAAAGTCCAACCCCTGTTATTTTTAACTTACACAGTTAATGGGATAGTGTCAAAAAACTACTGGAACACATATAATTCTTTCAAATTTTGAACTAAAGTACCAAAAGCACGCTCCTCGTGATATAATGGAAATTGCTCGTCAAATAATAACTCACTTTCAATTATACTTTATTCAAAAAATTGAACCTGAAATAATCATTATCAATCAAGATGACGTAGAAGTTAATTTATCAACTTTATTCGAAAGAGAGTTTCAAGGCCAAATTTTAAAAGATTCATTTGATTTATCCAATCAACATTTCAAAGTTTTTATCTCAAAATCCCTCAAATCTAAAAGTCATAAAATCCATTATTGTGCTCATCAAAGAACTGTAAAAGACGAATACGTATCCAAATTCCTTGAAGATCTCAAATACAGAATAAATATTGAAGGTGAAGAGGGTTTTTACTTCCAAATTTTTGTCGTTAGTGACTATTTAGACCACAATGTTAATGAAGCAAGAACGAGCTTTCACTTTGATACTGATGAAGAGGACGAGGACGAAGATTTTCAAGAGATTACTTTATCTAAAATTAGAAAAGGCACCTTGTTGATTATTGAAAAACTACTTAATGAATTCTTAGTAAAATTAAGACAACAGAAATTGGAAAAATACTTCCCGATTATAAAAGAAGAGTTTCCTAACTATACAAGTGTCGTAAATAACAATTTAGATAAAGTAAAGAAATTACCTGTTGGATTAAGCAATCAAGAGTTAGACTTAAAACTTTATGAAATAGAAAGCCAATGGAAACTTGAAGTTAGAAAAAAAGGAATTGACTTAATCGACAAGGAAAAAGATATTACACAACTCGAAGACTATAAAGTTTTATATGACAAATTTCTAACACAATTTAATGAAATTGGACAATCTGATTTGGCACGATATATAATTCATCGACGTTCAGTAATAGATTTACTTGATAGACTAATTGAACTAAATGAAGATGAAAAGTTCGCAAATGAGGATTTAGTTCACAGTCTATTTTTTCCTATAAGAGAAACGGGTGAAACGGTTTCTTCAGACAAACAAAATCTTTGGCTTTTAGATGAAAGATTGACATTTAATTCTCTTCTAGCTTCTGATAAACTTTTTAAACAAATAGATAAGCTCAACTCTAGTTCCGCCAAAAGAATGGACTTAATTGTTCAACAAGAAGAGGTTTTTGAAAATGCTACTCTATTTTCAGAAGATAAGTTTCCTTTCGAATCATTTACAATTGTTGAATTCAAAAAGCCCGAAAGAAATGATTACAAGCACGGAGATAGAAAAAAAGACCCAATAAAGCAAGTACGTACTTATGTTGAAGAGATTATTGCAGGTAAAGAAAAGAAAAATGGTAAGCAAATAAAAGCGAATAGAAACACTCCATTTTATTGCTATATAGTGGCTGATATAATGCCAACCCTTGAAAATATTTTAGAGTACGAAAGTTTTGACCCAACACCAGATGGCCTAGGTTTTTTCAGGTTCTATGAAACAAAAACTTCAAGAGCTTATGTGGAAGTTATGCCTTTCCAAAAAATTATAAAAGATGCCAAACAACGGAATAAAATTCTTTTTGATAAGTTAAACATAACATAATGGTACTGCTTACAACAAGTTTATATTGAATGTGCACCCTCCGGAATACAAACGCACCATACTAGAAACGTTATGCTTCATTTTCAAGAATGGCAAAACAAATATAAAATTCTTTAGAAAAAATAGATTAAATTATTTTCTATTGAAATAACGATAATGACTATCGGTAAAAGCCAAAATATAAAAACTGATAATTATTTAAAAAACCCATCTGCTTTGTCTCTGTTTTTATATTGATTTTAAAGGCGTTTTTTAAAACAAAATCAATAAACAGAATACGTTCGTAACCAAGTTTTATAACTTTACAATGAGAAAACTTCAATGCTATCTTTTAATTCTTTTGCCCATACTAGCCTTTTCGCAAGAAGCTGGGATACCAAAAATCGACTTTAAATCGACTTTAAATCGAATGCAGAAGAAGTAAACAGGTATGTTGAGTTATTTGGCTTGAAAGATGCAGACGCATTGGTGGTTTGCCTCGCCTACTCTATACTGCCACATATTGAACCAGAATCAGATTATATCGTTTACCTCAACAAAGGTAAGGTAAGGCGGTACAGAATTAATGAGTCCGCCCAACCAACGGCTTCCACCAAAATAAAGAGGATACGTGTTCAGAAAAAAAAGTATTCAGAGTATTGGGCATTTTTGAATCTCTGTGTTAGCGAAGGAAAATTCAATATAGATCAAAGTCAGTTAGCGACCTTAGGCGAAAAAGCGAACTCATGGAAAAACGCCATAAGTGGTGGAAAAACCTATACTTTCGGTTTATACCAAGGCGAAAATTATACAGAATACAAGAGCTTTTTACCATCAATGTTCACAGATGAAGAATATCCGGGATTCGAAGATAAACGTAAGTTAATCTATGTGATGGAAGGCTTTAAAACACTCTCTGAAGACTAATGCATGTTTGTTCCTTTTTAAAACTTTGGAGTCATCTAATGCTTTGCATAAAGGGTTACAAAACTACACAGCAAACAGTGGTTATTGAACCATGAGAGTTCAGTAAAGTTTGTTTTAAAACAGCTGCTTTTCCCAACCAAAAAACAAACCACTTGGTTTATTTAGCTCCAAAAACACCTTTTAAACTTCATACGCTTTGCATTTTATCAATACAATTACGATTGCTATCGTCAATTTCAAGAATTTTGAACTCATTTTGCTAATAAAAAAAAGACTAGTTGGTCGGTTTGTTATTTTTAAGGTAATTTTCTTTTGAGAGCTATTAATGACAAATTAGTTCCACATAATTTATAGCGATTATGGTTTCCCTTAATAGAATGTAAGATGTTAATTGTAGGTTTATTATTTAATAGTATTTGATTACTCGTTTATATACCAGTACGGGGTTATGATCGCGATTGTGAGTCTATCGAAAAGCCTTTCCCCAAAGTATCTTCTATTGAGTTTATAGCAGAATTCGTCAAGGTAGTTCTGCAAGTATTTCCCTTTTATCTTATGGTATATGCCCAATAAGGTCCTTTTGGCATTGGCAATGGCGATATGTACCCATTTTAGTGTCGTTGCCGTGGTTTCCTTACCGGATTTTTCCATTATGTGCATCTCGACATAATCGGATATGTTCACATAACTCGTGCTTTTGTCGCTGAAAACGATGCTCGTTTCCTCAAAGTTGCCCTTTACGGTTTCATCTATTTCCTCTGCCTTATGGGATGTAAGTACCTTCATCTTGAAATATCGGCAATGGCTACTCTTCTTTCCGGTAGCGGGGTCTTCCAAAGGCGTCGATTCGGCCATTACCGCTACATTGGACTGTTTTTGGCTACCGCGCCCCCTTTTAAGGTTCTTCTTTACGATCTCCTTGGTAGCAATCTCAAAATAGCCCTCGTCGAACTCGATTTCCCCCTTTAGTCCGTAAAGCGCGTCCCGTTTACCCATTGCTTCCCTTATTCTGTGCATGAGCGACCAGACCGTATCGTACCGCTTGTGGCCTAGCTGACGCTGGAGTTCCACGGCGGAGACACCCTTTTTGCTATAGGTCATGAATGCCATGGCGATATACCATGTCCTTAAAGGCAATTTGCTGTTCTCCATCATGGTGCCGCTGCGAAGGGTCGTCCTGAAACCGCAGTCTGCGCATTGCCATTGTCCCTTGGCCTTGAGCCAATACTGCTTTTTACCCTTACACTTCTTGCATATCACGACCTGCTTTTCCCTAACATTTCGCATATCGGTGCGACAGGATTCCTCATCGGGGAACTGCTCCATAAATCTTAATAGGTTCATATCTTACTATATTTGTCCTAAAGTTAATAAACAAAAGGATACTGGTAAAGTACCGTGGAATCAAATAATAGTATATTAGTAAACAGATTACGTATGCTTATAGATTTTAGTATATATGTAATTGTGCACAAAAAATATAAAATGTCCAAAAAAATAATTCTACTGCTAATTACAGTTCTTCTAACTTCTTGTGAAGGAAAATCACAAACCAAACAGAATTCCAACATGATAACATTCGAGAAAGTCCAAGAAATGTATACAAATATGCACTCAAACGGAGTGGATACGGATATCAAAATGTTATATGGATACTTCTTCACGAATGTTGAACCAAAACAATTAGAAAAAGTATCGGAACATTTAAAAAAAGATGGATTTGAATACGTTGACATTTATTCAGATGATACAGGAGAATACTGGTTGCATATGGAAAGAATTGAAATTCATGATGCAAATTCATTATTCGAACTGAATAAAATTCTATATGCAGTTGCAGATGAATTCAATGTAACATCATATGATGGATTTGATGTTGGTAATGCCGACAAAAACCAACCAATAGAAAGAGATACTTATGTAGTTCCTGAAGAATATGGTACAAACGATTTAATTATTGACGGCGTACCCAAACTAATTGTTGCAAATAAAGGATTCGAACGGTTTCCTCATAAAGAAGAATTCTTTTATTTCATTGAAATCAAAACAAAATACGCCATTGATAATGCCTCTAAATTACCATCAGAAGATGAATTGGAAGTTCTTAACAATTTTGAAATGTTTATTGAAAGTAATTTGACGCAAAACAAGATATTCAATTACTACATTGGTCGTTCAACCTACAATGAAGAAAGAGTATTCAACCTTGTAACAAATGAAAAAGAAGGTGCAATTGGACTCTTGGAATTTATAAAAGAGAATGGAAAACAAAGAGAATTTAAGTATAAAATAATTGAGGATAAAGAATGGAAATTATACTCGGAATTAATTAGCACGCTGGAATAATGGTTTTAACACAACCTATTAACAATACAGACTTAGGGTTTAAACGCCCAGCCGCTCCACAATATTTTAAAAAACCGAAATGATAAAAAAAATTGTAACAGTACTATTAATTTTTGCATTCACTTCTACAATTGCCCAAGAATCCGTTGGTATTCCACGATATCTACAAAACCCTATGGATTCAATTACCAAACAGAATTTCAACAAAACTTTAGAAACCTTTTTTTCTGAAATGGAACAAGGTAAACTAAGCGAAGAATTGTTAACACCACAAAGAGCTGATTTAACAAAATCTCAACTTCAAGAGTTAATGAACTATGAAGCAAAAAAGGACAGTAGTGCTAAAAAGATTCAAGACAAGAAATTGATCAATATCTATCCGATTTCGACTGACAACTATTTTTTCACCATTTCTTATACTTATCAAAACCCCGAAACGAATCCGATCCTTATTTATAAGATAAATTTAGTAGCAACTGAATTAAACGACAAGTTTACATTTTCAGTTCCTCTTGATTATTTAACGCGATACTGGAAAACAGAAACCGTAGGTAATATTACCTACCACTTTAGAAATCATATTGATAAAGAGAGAGCAAAAGTATTTGATAGTAAAAATAGTAAGATAGCTGAAAAATTAGGCTTAAAACCAGAGAAATTGGACTTTTATATGACCGATAATTTTCAGGAGGTTTCAGAACTTTTGGGTTTTGGATATTCTCTTTATTCAAACGGAAAGTATAGAGATGGTTACGGTGTAGATAGTAAAACAATTTTTGCAGTAATGAACAACGAAGACTTTTCTCATGATATGTTTCATTATTATTCTGAGCAAATTAACAAACGTGAAAACCGAAATTGGATTACCGAAGAGGGAATTGCCTATGCGTGGGGCAACGCTTACTATACAGACAAAAATGGCGAAATGGTTACCAACGATAGACTTGTAACTGAATTAAAAGATTATCTAACAAACAATCCGAATACAAATCTATTTGCGATTTTCAGTACTAATGAAAAGATTTTCACCAATATCGCACCAGAAATTTCGGTTCGTTCTGTTATATCGGGAATTATTGCCGAGAAAATTGAAAAGGAAAAAGGTAAAGAAGGTATTTCAAAATTTATCAATGCTGGTAGTCAAGATAGGCTAGAAAGTTATTTAAAAGCTACAAACGAATTGATCGGAATTAATAAAGAAAATTTCAATTCGAAGGTCGAAAAATTGATTAAAGAGGAATAACAAAACTGGAGAAAAACGCTGCACAAAAGAGAACCGAGGTAGAACAAACAAAATCTTATTTACTGCGATACAATAGGCATGAAAAAATTTATATTCCTAATAGCTATTTTACCCTTTCTAACCTTTTCGCAAGAAAATAGCGACTGCGACGAAAAAACCATGCCCTATTGGGTAAATTATATTAATAGCAGAATTGAAGGAGAAAACCCAACACTGCGAAAGGCATTTAAAGACATTCAACTAGCTGAAACCAACATAGCACCAAGTAGCGGTTTTATAACGTTGAGACTGTACATTACCAAAACAGGTGAATTTTGCGAAATGGAAACATTTCAAATAGACGAAAACTACGAGCCTACGGTATTCAATAATGGGGAATTAATAAAAGATTTGGAGACCATTGCACTGAGTTTAACGGATTGGAAAAGAGATAAAGATTATAAAACCTACAACCTTATTCGATTAAAAATTAAAAACGGAAAAATTGAAGAAATTTTTTAAATGCTCATTCATTTTTTTGGGGTCCATAATTCTATTTCTAGTGATTGGATCAACCATCTGGTGGAACCTAAAACCGGACACCGAAAAATCTAATTTTCTTACAGAAGCTCATCAATATGAAAAGGCAATTGAATACGACCAGGAAAATAGTGATGCTTGGATGGAGCGTTCCGTTTCATTTAACAAAGCCGGTGATTTCAATAAAGGTTTTGAATATTTAAATAAAGCTGTGGCACTCGACCCTGTCAAACACCTAGGATATCGCGGATGGATCAGATTGCGTAAAATGCGTGATTACGATAAAGCCCTACTCGACTTTGACAGACTTGATAGTCTTACCCCAAACGTCTCTGACGCCCCTTGGGGAGAGGATATTGACTTTTTACGCGGAGAATGTTATTTCGGCAAAAAAGATTACCCAAAAGCGATTGAAATGTTCAATCGAAACATTGAAACTCAAAAAGAAGATTGGGTAGATATACATACGTTCGTCTATCTTGGAATTTGCGAATACGAATTAGGAAATTATGAAAAAACCATATCCGAATTTCATAGAGCATTAAAGCAATCGGAAAACGTACCAGAGTCACACTTTGGCATTGCAAAAGCCTATCAAAAACTTGGGGATTTGGAGAAAGCGAAAGCTCATATTCTGAAAGCAGAGAGTAACATAGCCTCTAAACGTGATGATTATTACAATGAATATTTAAACGAAATCTACGCTTCAGAAATAGAGGAATTAAAACGTGCTTTAGAGAACTAATAAGCCCAAAATAGGAAATAAACAAGAAAAAGGGTTCTGAAACAGCTCGTTTAAGCTTCCAAAAAACAAACCACTTGGTTTGTTAAGCGTCTAAAACAGCCATTTATCTTCTAACTCCTTGCATTTTGTCGATACAATTGCGATTGCTGTCGCTGTTTTCAATGATTTACCACACATTTTAGCAGTAAAAAACAGACTGGTTGGTTGGTTTGTTGTTTTTTGCCATTTCTGTTGCATATGATTTTTATGATTGTGGTTTTCGGTTGCGGAAAGTCGCTTGTTAATTGTAGGTTTATTCTTAAGTGGTATATTAGCTAAGTAAGCTTTAAACCACCAAAAAAGGAAATAAACGTACCCTAGCGCGTTTATATGTACGTTGTAAGCCATTAGAAAAACACAAATGAAAATATTAATAGGAATTATAATTGTAGGACTTGCTATCTTCTTTTTTATTAGAAAAAACTCTAGTTCTGAACAGAATGAAGGATCAAAACTACCTAGTAAATTATACTCGATAAATGATGGAAATCAGAACGAACTTTTGATATCTATAAAAGTAAAACAAGAGCAATTAGATTCTATAAAAGCTAAATACGATTGGAACCAATTTGACGAATACGATAATCGAATGTGGGAGTATATGTATAAACTTTTTGACGAAACTATTGAAAAAAGCGGAATTGAGAGTTATGATGAATTATGGAATAAATTAACTCGTCAACAAAAAGTATTTTGGGCATTTCTATCTTTTAATGGAGATACTGATAATGGTGGTGTTTATCAATTTATTTTTAATCGTCCAGAATTTATAATTGCGGCTGCTGAGGCTTGGGAAGAATTAGAAATTGACAAATTAAAGACAGATTATAATGCTGTATTAAATGAATTGACAGGAAAAACATCTAAAATCGGAGAATTAAAATCTGTTTTTAATGATGAATCAAAAAGCTGGAATAAAAGATGGAACTCATTCGCTGATGGATACAAGGAATTAAAATCGACTGAAAAAATTGAGGACTATTATTACGATAAAGAATTTAAAAAAACAGTTCATAAAAAAGTAGCTGACTATATCGAACTGAATATTGAAAAGTTTACTGAAATAGAAAAATAACGGCTTACAACACTATATATAGCAAATAGGGCTTGTTTGTGTTAGTTCAAAAAGTTGTTGTTTATTTGCGAGGTCGCCAAATCTTTTGATTTGGCTTTATGATAGAAAAGGTAAATCAAAATGCAAAAGTTTGGCTTAGTGCAAAACCGAAATTAACAGTTTAGTTTCTGCCCTAAATGCCATATATTTAACGTTACCCACAATTATGAAAAACTATTTCATTTTGTTCATTCTTTCAACCATGACTTTTTCTTGTAGCCAACAAGAAAAAAAAGAAAGTAGAAATATTGTATTAGGAGATACGATAACCACAGCAAGTGGTTTGAAATATATCTTTTTAAAGGAAGGAAAAGGAAAACCGATTCGTAAGAACTCTAAAGTAGAGGAATATATGGATTTGTACCTAAATGAATCTGATTCTATTTTTTGGTCGACTTCAACTGAAAAAGACTCCATTATTGGATTTATCCATGAAACAACTTCAATGATTAAAGGGTTTGAGGAGCTAAATAGCTATTTGGTAGAAGGAGATGAATTAATTGCTATTTTACCAGACTCAATTGCTTATGGAAAAGAAGGCGGTAATGGAATGGCGCCAAATACCACTTTGATTTATAATCCTTTAATAGTAAAAAAAGTTTCTGATCCTAAAAAGTTAATCAATGATACACTTCAAACCATTACCCAAAATAAAGGGTCCCAAGCTGCGATCAACTTCTATCAAAGTATCATTGATGGTAAACTGAAAAATGAATTTCATACGGACATGGAATTGATATTTACCTTACTGGACTCACTTACTGACCAAAAACTATACAAGGAGACCGAAAAATTATCTTTATATTTTAAAGAAATTGCACAAGAAGATTCCGAGCTACAAACCTTCGCATTTTATGAAATGTTATCGTTAGAGCAACAAGGTAATATCAATGAAGCGATGTTAATTGTAAAAGAGCAACTTAAGAAAGATTCTCATTGGGACTGGTGGAATGATAAAGCGACGGAATTAGATTCAAAGTTGGATTCTATAAACGTCAATTAAACGCAAATCTGAACGAAAATAACAGATTGACTTGACAGAATGTATTTAACGGTTGCATTAATTAAGAAAACTGAATTGAAAATTAGAGAAACACATAGAAATGAGTACACCATTTCAACTGACAAGGATAAATTAGATATTTTGAGTATTCACAAATTTCTTGCAAACGAAACTGATTGGGCTAACGGAATTCTACTCAATACTTTAAAAACATCAATTGAAAACTCTTTGAATTTCGGACTTTATTACGAAAACCAACAAATTGGCTTTGCTAGAATAATTTCAGACTATTCAACTATTGCATATTTAGGAGATGTTTATGTTCTAAAAGAACATAGAGGAAAGGGATTAAGTAAATGGTTGATAAATGAAATAATGGAACACCCAAATCTTCAAGGATTAAGACGCTGGATTTTATTAACCGACACAGCTGAATGGCTTTATAAAAAGTTTGGTTTTACGGAAATACCTCATCCTGAATTTTATATGGAGAAACATAACCCGAATATATATAACGGAATTAAGTAAATACAATAAAGGTCTGTGTTTAAATGAAGAGTTAACACATATTAATCCGCTACTATTTTTATACTATTCGGTATAAAAATAGTATAAACATAGATTCACTGTCCAAAAAATAGAACTACTAATTAATGAGCACCGCAAAACAAACAAAAAAAACCCTAAAAACAGATTGGCACACTTTTATCAGTAGTTCTGCATGGCGTTGGTTTAAGAAAGTTGCCATATTTATTATTTTCTCTTTGGTCATAAATCATTTAGCGACACCAGAAAGTTTTCCTGGTAGTGATGTATATAGATTCCCAATTGAAGGTTTTTTGGCGTCTATTATTTTATGTATTCTCATAGGCATTATAACCGAGGTTAACTTTCAATATTACAAGAGGAAGCATTTCTTTAAAAAAGTTGAAATCACAACTATTATATGGTTCATGGCTTCAACCTTAGCTTATATAACCCTCATGTACATTCCTATAAATTTTATTTTTAGTATGGTTGTAGACGGTGAGATAGAGTTCTATTATTTATTAATTGGTTTGCTGATTACCTTACTAGTGAGTTTTGTTCTTATAGGCTTATCGTATGCCCAAGACGTATACTATTTATATAAGACATCTTTAAAAGATGCTGTTGTAACTATCGAAAGTGGAGCAAAAACTACAAAACTCGCTTATGAAAATATTGCATGCTTTTATAGTGAAAACAAAATTGTATTTGCTGTTAAAAATGATGGCACAACTATCAGTACCGATTTTATATTGAATGAGCTTGAAGAAAAAATAAACAATCAATTGTTTTATAGAGCCAATAGACAAATTATCGTTCACAAAGATGCTGTAGAAGAAATAGAAAAAATTGAGAATGGTAAATTACGTATTCAATTAAAAGCTACTATTGAAAACGATGCTATTAAAGAAATAAATATCAGTCGGTACAAGCGAAAAGAATTTATGAATTGGTTTCAATAAAAATTACCGACTATTCAGTTAATAATTTACTACCATTCAGTAAGAACATAAGTATTCAAAAGGGGTTTCAGCGTTTTTGTTCATTAATTCGCTTAGAATTTAAAACCTAAAATAATGAACAAAGTTACCTTACGACAAACCTTAATTCCATTAATTACCGTTGCAGTCATCTGCTTTATTTGGTTCGGACCACTCAATTTAAGTTATGTAGAGAACATCGTTGTGTCTCTATTAATCATCTTATCAAATTATATAGAATACAAGGGAAAACCATTCTCAGCGCTAGGCTTTCAACGTGAAAAATTTACAGTCAAAAACATCTTCGTACTAGCGCCATTAGTCGCACTAGGTCTCTTTGCTTTTTATGCCTTTTTATTGGTTCCTGGCATTACAAAACTTACAGGAGTTCCGATAGATTATTCAAGTTTCAAAGAATTAGAAGGAAATCTTTCCGCTTGCTTAGTTGCCTTATTAGTCGTTTGGGCTACTGCAGGCTTTGGAGAAGAAATTATCTTTCGTGGTTATTTCATGAGACAATTTGTAAAATTCTTCGGAGAAAGTAAATTAAGTATTGTTCTTAACATCGTCTTGTTAGCTTGTTTTTTTGGTTTCATGCATAGTTACCAAGGTATTACCGGACAAATCGTTGCAGGTACCATCGGAGGGCTCATAGCCCTGATATTTTACCTACGCAAATACGATTTATGGTTTGTAATTGCTGTACATGGTTTTTTTGACACCATATCGTTGATTTGTATTTACTACGGATTGGCATAATAATAATTGGAGGCAATAGTTACATTTTAACCCACCTGATTAGATGCTGGAAATATTCACGAAACTATATACTATTACAATTATTATAGTACATTAAAACTCACGCTATAGAAAACTTAATATGAGCAAAAAGAATTATTAAAAAAAATTTCTTAAATTTGTATCCAAGTAGATACACTATTTATGTTCTTTATTGAGAAAACATCTGAATTTGACAAATGGCTTAGAAAGCTTAAAGACTTGAGGGCTAAAGCTAAAATCATATTCAGAATTCAAAAATTAGAAACTAACGAACATTTTGGCGACTGCAAACCAGTCGGTGACGGAATTCGAGAAATGAGAATTAATTTTGCGAAAGGTTATCGTGTTTACTTCAAGGAAAAAGATGGAAAAATAATAGTCCTATTGATTGGCGGAGATAAATCTACCCAACAAAATGACATTGCGAAAGCGAAAAGTATTTGGAAAGAATTAAATAAATAAAAATGGGAACTTCAAAATTTGAAATAGCTGATTATTTAGAAAGCAAAGAAATGATTGCAGAATATCTAAATACGGTTTTAGAAGAAGGGGATAATTCAGATGTAATAAATGCAATCGGAAATATCGCAAAAGCGATTGGTATGACAAAAATTGCAGAGGAAACTGGCTTGAGTAGACCGAGTTTATATAAAGCATTATCAGATGGAGCAAAACCTCAATTTGCCACAATTATGAAAGTATTAAAAGCAATAGGAGGACAAATCCAAGTGAATCCAACATCAGTATGAAAAATAACGAACCACAATAGTGTCTTTTTACAATCTAAGTTTCATATACGGAGGTGTTCTCCCACAAATAAAAGCTAAAAATTTTAGCCAAACCGAGTAAAGATGTAAGTACAACAAAAGCAAAATTGTGTTAATTTCCTACTTATTAGTATCTTACCTTACTATGCCTGATAAAATACATCTCGAAAATATCTTGTTTTTAGATATAGAAACCGTCCCTGAAAAAAGTTCTTTTGACCAGTTAGATGAAACTACACAAGAACTGTGGGCGCACAAATCTCAATACCAAAGAAAAGATAATATAACTGCAGAAGAATTCTACGAGCGCGCTGGCATTTGGGCAGAGTTCGGTAAAATTATTTGTATATCTGTAGGTTATTTTACCTTTCAAAAAGAAGTGCGAAGTTTTAGAATCACCACGTTTTACGGAGAAGAAGCTAAGCTATTACAGGACTTCAAAGACTTATTAGACGAGCATTTTAGCCATGTTAAAAATGTACTCTGTGCGCACAATGGTAAAGAATTCGACTTTCCATATATCGCTAGAAGAATGATTATTCATGGCATATCGCTACCTCAAAAACTAGATCTATTTGGCAAAAAGCCATGGGAAGTCCCGCATATAGACACCATGGAGCTTTGGAAATTTGGCGACTACAAACATTATACTTCGCTAAAACTTATGGCACATGTGCTGGGTATACCTTCCCCTAAAGAAGATATCGATGGCAGCATGGTAAGGGTGGTCTATTACGATGAAAACGATTTAAGCCGAATCGTTACCTATTGCGAACTAGACGTATTAACCACTGCTCAGGTCTATTTAAGATTAAGAAATCAAAATCTTTTAACCGATAATGAAGTAAAGAAAGTCGCTAATTCATAGAATCGCGTTAAAATTACCATCCACCGATATAAAAACAGCACTAATGATGTAATTTTGTTAGTAACGACATTTATTCAAAACGAGCCATACCTATGAAAAAAATCATCTTATTATTATCTGTAGTCATAGTACTGGCAAGTTGTTTACAAGAAAAGGAAATAAGCTCTATACACCCTGAAAACTGGTCTAAGAGAAAAATTACCATGAAGGTTCAAGATTCTTTAGAGCACGGTAAATCTTATCTATCGATCTATTCTCAAATTTATAGCAGCTCTGAGCATAAAACCCATAATTTAACCGCTATGGTCAGCTTACGAAATACAAGCGATGTCGATACTATTTACCTTTCTAAGGCCGAGTATTTTGATACCCATGGGGTTTCGTTAAGAAATTACTTTAGCCACCCTATTTATTTAGCCCCTTTAGAAACGGCTGAAATTATAATTGACGAGATGGATGTTGAAGGCGGTACCGGTTCGAACTTTATTTTTGAATGGCAAGCACCAAAAGATTGCCCAGAGCCATTATTTGAAGGTATCATGAATTCTACCGTTGGTCAACAAGGACTCTCATTTACTACACAATCTAGAAGAATAAAATAGTTTTCTAGTACTTATAGAATTTCGTGCTTTTGTTGATATTCGAATCTTGAATTTGTAATATATACAAACCTGAAGGTAAATCTGAAACATTGATTCTAGCATCTGATGCTTTATCCATTTTCAATGCTACACCACCTGTACTCATTATTCTGTAGATAGCAGTATCAGACGTTTTTACATTCAATTGTATTTCATCTACCGCAGGGTTAGGGTATACGCTAAACGGAATATCAGAATCTGCACTTAACGCATGTAAAGTTTCTAACTCGGTATCTTCACCATTAAAAGTAAATGTTACCACTTCACTGAATTCAGAAGCAATGTTCTGTGAGCAGAATGTTCTTAATCTAAAAGAATAGGTAGTATCGTTTAACAATCCCTTCCAGCTGAAGTTATTTACAGAAATATACTCTGTTGTCCATTCTTGTTGGTGAACTTCTTTATACTGAATTTCATACAGTGCATCTTCCGAAGCATTCCAAGCTAATTTTACAGTAGACATTTCAGCTTCATCAAGATTAACTTCTGAAGCATTTATAGAACATGTCGTCATAGCAACACCTGAAACGATCAATGAAAAATCTTGCATAGCGTTTACTAGTTCACCTTTATGGGTAACGGTAATAGTATAGGTACCATTTGCATTAGGTATTTCAACTCTTTCAAAAGGATCTACCAAATTATCGCCTTTTGTTGCAGGGCTATTTGCCTGTGCAGGATTCAATTTCCAAGGTAAAAAAGTTTGTCCGTTTTTAGTGATTCTGATATCAAGATCATTTACCAAAGCGGCAGTAGTATTATTTAACTGACCAGAATTAATAAAACTAGATTGTACATCTGTCCAAGAAATTGAAGCGATCAATGTTTCGTTACCTTCTGCAGTTACATCAAATGAAAATGAATTTCCGTTTTCTAAAGTCTCTTCAGCGATATGACTAGAGAAATCTTTGTTGTTTAAAACCTCAGCCGCATTTTTTGCATTCATAACTCCCCAGCCCATTTTATAATCAGGACCTTCTGTATCAATATCATCGGCAGTATGTAACGCCAACCCTTTTAAGGTCGCAGCTTTCATATACTCACCATATAATTCTTTGTTATACTGTTGTAACAATAATAAAGACCCAGTAACGCCTGGTGTCGCCATAGAGGTACCAGAAGAAGTGTTATAGCTAGTATTACTAATCGCATCGGTTGATAAAACAGCACTACCGTTACCGGCAAGATCTGGCTTAATTCTACCATCATCAACCGGACCGAAGCTACTGTATGCAGAAACATCGGCACTTTTTAAATTTCCGTTTCCGTCAATCTTAGAATTGGCGGCTGCAACGGTAATATTGTTTTTAGAAATGGTGAAACCTAACAGTACATCAAAACCATCAGCTGTTTTACCATAAGAAGGTGTTTCGTTATCTCTACTCTTTTGTGCATTACCTGCAGCGGTAACCATTAAATAATAAGGAGCATTGTACATAATTTTGTCCCAATCTTGAGAAACTTTAGTATAAGCGCCAAAATACCAGTCTGGCACACGATCAGCTTTAATACCGTAAGAGTGGTTAGAAATTAGGAGTCCGTCAGCAGCAGCTTCGGTTACTTCAATTTTATCTCTTGTCCAATCATGAGAAATTACATTGGCCATATTAGCCACACCTCTAGCGTCTTTTTTAAGTCCCGTAGAAATAATACTTCCAGAAACTCTAGTGGCATGTGCATCAACCTCAGCATTACTATCAGCAATAGTAACTCTAGATGCATATTCAATATGATTCTCTAAGGCAACACCAGCATCCCACACACCAACATTCATTCCGTCACCATCTAAATTCAGTCCCATTAAACCGTCGGTGTTTAATGTACTCGCTCTAGATACCATACCAGCTTCATCAGAATACGTTTCATAGTATAAAGGACTACCATCTACCCCTATACCTTGCAATTCTATTTTTTTACCGTTCGCTAAAGTTTCCTTTATTTTCCAATTGTTCAATTTTGCTACCTCTTTAAGATGAGTTCTTTCAAGAGCATACTCAGAAACCAAATTAGATTTAAAATTTGCCAATTCGGTTCTCTTATTGTTTTCAGCAATTTTTAATCGTTGTTGAGAATTTTGTGCAGAAGCTATATGAATTGACGAGAACACAAAAAATAGCAGTATTAAGATACTACTTGTACGGTAGGTTGAATTGTAGGTAGTCAACATAAGTTTAAAATTGTAAGATTTGGACTACAAATATATAAACCTATTAGTGTGTTCGGTGAATGAACACTTTTATTCGACGAATTACCTAAACATAAAGGTGAATCTGTTGTGAAAACATTAATTTATGATGTGTAAGATTTTTCTCTCGTTTAAGTGTGCCTTAAGAATTAAATGTAAACACCGCATAAACCGGAAAATGGTCGCTATAACCACCCATATAACGATCAGATACAAAGGTTCTGTAGGGCGTACCTTTATATTTACCTTCTTTCTCTTTTAAAGATTGATGATCATAGATGGCAGCAGCATCAAAACTGTGGGTATTCTTTTGGAATTTAAAAAAAGAATTCGAGATTAAAATTTGGTCGAACATATTCCATTTATTCCCATAAACAGATGACCCTTTACTATTAGGTATATGAATCTTCTCAAAAGGATTAAATAGACCAGCCCCTTCTGTCATCGTTTGAAGACTAGTTGAAGAAGGGTCATCGTTAAAATCGCCCATAACTATAATATTGGGGTCTAGCTCCTCTTTTTTAATACGTTCTATTTTAAGTATAATTTCTTTGGCAGCGATTACACGCTTATATTCGGTTTCTACCCCACCGTCTCTTCTAGAAGGCCAATGATTTACAAAAACGTGTACCAACTCTTTATTAAGCTCGCCCTTTACATATAGTATATCTCTGGTTGTATCTCTAACTCCGCCGGCATTATCGACTAATAAGGTCAATGGCTCTGAATGTAAAACTTTAAAAAAACGCTTTCGGTAAATAAGACCTGTGTCGATACCTCGTTCATCGGGCGAATCGTAATGAATAAATCCGTAATCAAAATCATCCATTTCATCGGTATCCAACAGCGCTTTAAAAACACTATTATTCTCAGCTTCGGCAACACCTATTAATACAGGTGGGTAAGGGTGATCTTCATCTCCTATTTTAACTATGGTCTTTGCAAGCTTATCTAGTTTGCGTTGATAACGCTCAACCGTCCAATTTTTAGCGCCGTCGGGTGTATAATCTTTATCTAGAATCTTAGAATTACGCTCTGGATCAAATAGATTCTCTAAATTGTAGAACGCAATCGTATAACGCTGTTTTTTGGTCTTTTTCTTAAAGAATGGAAATCGCATGTATTATTTTAAGGAGTAACAACTCTAGAGAAGCAAAAAGACATTAGGGAGTATTCATTTAATATTCCATGAAATGCCTAAGAGCACAAAATCTCGATTATCGAGTCAATAAAAATACGAAATAGCTTATCGGTAATTGCTTAATTTTACACTTTACGGAATTTATGATAGAAAAGAAGAGTATAGATTATGAAAAAGCGGTTCTTATTGGTATTATCAATAAAGACCAAAATGAAGAAAAGGTCAAGGAATACCTAGATGAACTAGAGTTTCTTACCTACACTGCTGGTGGTGAAGTTTTAAAACGTTTTACCCAACGCATGGATATTCCAAACCCGAAGACCTTAATAGGTACCGGAAAAATGGAAGAAATTGAAAAATATGTTGATGAGCATGAAATTGGCTCAGTAATTTTTGATGATGAGCTTACACCTGGTCAACAACGTAATATTGAAAAACAATTACGCTGTAAGATCATTGATCGTACCAGTTTGATTTTAGACATATTTGCCCAGCGTGCACAAACAAGTTACGCGAGAACACAGGTAGAACTTGCACAATATGAATACTTGTTACCAAGACTTACCGGATTATGGACGCACCTTGAGCGCCAAAAAGGGGGTATTGGTATGCGCGGACCTGGAGAAACTGAAATCGAAACGGATAGACGTATTGTACGTGACCGTATTACCTTATTAAAAAAGAAGCTTCTTAAAATAGATCGCCAAATGGAAACCCAAAGAGGTAACCGCGGTGCTTTGGTGCGTGTTGCTTTGGTTGGTTATACCAACGTTGGTAAGTCTACTTTAATGAATGTTATTAGTAAGAGCGAAGTATTTGCAGAGAACAAGCTGTTCGCTACCCTAGACACTACAGTAAGAAAGGTTGTTATAGGAAACTTACCTTTTCTCTTAAGTGATACGGTAGGGTTTATTAGAAAACTGCCTACACAGCTAGTAGAAAGCTTTAAAAGTACTTTAGACGAGGTTCGCGAGGCAGATTTATTATTACATATAGTAGATATCTCTCACCCGCAGTTTGAAGAGCATATAGAATCGGTAAATCAGATATTATCTGAAATCAAAAGTTCAGACAAGAAAATGATCATGGTCTTCAATAAAATAGATCAGTACGAGCACGAAACTATCGATGATGATGATTTAATTACAGAACGCACCGGAAGACATTTTACCATTAGTGATTGGAAGCAAACATGGATGGAAAAGGTTGGTGACCGCGCTATTTTTATATCTGCATTAAACAAAGAAAATCTAGATGAGTTTAGAAAACGTGTTTATGATGAGGTAAGAGACATTCATATCACTCGTTTTCCATATAACAATTTCCTTTATCCGGAACATTTAGACGAGTATTAGACACCAATTATAAATGAATTAATGTAGTTCATCGATGAAATTAAACAGATGGTAAATCTCACCACATTATGAGATGAGTTCACAACATAAATTGTTTTCAACAAGACCATATGAGTTAATTTTACAGTGTACTTAAGATAAGTCTTGACCCCAAATCGATATTTAACTTATGAAAACTAAAAAGTAAAATCCCAAATTTTACGATAATTACTTAACCGAAAAAAGCCCTCTATTTAGAGGGCTTTTTTATTTGTAAAATATTATATTTCAGTTAATCTAATGCTTATAACGAATAGTTAAGACCTAATAAGAAATACGTCTGTAATTTGTTGTCAACAGTATCAAAATCAGTAGCAGTTTCGCCTAATGTACCAACTGCATAATTTACTGCTTCTTGCTTGTTATCACGTAAACCGAATTCAAAACCTAAACCAATACCATTCCATAATGTGTAACCAAAAGAGTTGATCCAAGTAGTATTAGAATAATTACCGCTCTTATAGCTTTGAAACATAGAAAGGTTAGACTTAAAGTTAACCGCACCGATTTGTTTCGTGTAATCAGCAACGATTTTAGCACCTAAAGAAGATTCAAATACTGAATCCCCTTTACTAAATACGAAGTTGTAGTTTAATGGGTGAATTACAACAACTAAATCAGCAATAGGAGTCCAAGTAGCACCAACACCAAAGTCAAGGTATCCTGGATCGTTAAAGTTATTCAATATTGTAGTTCTGTATTCTGCTAAACCAGAAATAGCCCACTTTTCATTAAGCTTTCTTCCATAAAGAGAAGAGATGTTAAATACATCTGTTCCTTGTTTGAAACTGTCATCATCAGTATCATCATTCTTATCGTCGAACTTAACCCATCCTAAATTGATGTTACCAGAGTTTCTCCAGAAGAATTTCTCTTCGTTTAAATTAGCAAAAGCGTTTACAGTTACACCAATGTTACCAGAAGATAAATCTGGAGTACCTTGACCGTACCAGTTGTTAAAGCTACTTAAGTTTGCACCTATAGTACCAAATGCACCTTTTTTCCATCCTGGCAATGCGTCAATAGCACCTTGAATGGCGTCAGCTCTTCCTTGAATAGCTGCGATAGAATCTTTTGCTGCACCTAATTGACCTTTTAGTTCTTCTTCTGTCTGAGAAAAACCAACAGTTGCAACAAATGCAAGAGCTAGAGTTAATACAATTTTCTTCATAATAATTAATGTTTATAATTTATTAGTGGCGCAAAGGTAATAATACTTCGCAACATCTTTAAGTAGGAATATGTTATTTTCTTTTGTATAACGGCACAGAAGAGCAAGCCTCACCATACATAATAGACTTAGCGACAGGCTTTAAACGCTCTGCGAGGAACAGATAAGCGTTTGCTGGAACAGGTTTTTTACTACATCCTTTAACAATAATCAGTTGATCTTGATACTCAGAAACATCTAGATTCTCAATTATAGATTGATAAATACTTGTTTCTAAATCTACTAAAGTACCTTGAATCGCTTTTTTTGCGATACCACTAAGCTTTACACTTAATAATAAATACGCCCAACCCGGCACAATAGCGTCGGTAGAACAATTCATAGCAACATAAGCACCCTCGTATTGAGACCAATCATGTGCTTCAACATAGCTTCTAAAATCTTTCTCCTTTAAGATAAATCCTTCAAAAAGCCAGTCTTTGATATCTAAAACCACTCTATTACCTTTCGGATAGTAATCTTCTAGGTTAAAAGTAATTAGTTTGCTTTGGGCAACTTTATTTAAAATTTCATCTTGCATAAAGGCATCTTTTAAATTGATACAACAATCTAATTAAAGAAGACCTAATTCTAATTTCGCCTCTTCGCTCATTAAATCTTGTGTCCAAGGTGGGTCAAAAGTAATTTCAACTTCAGCATCTTTAATGGCATCTAATGACTTCACTTTTTCTTCTACTTCTGCAGGTAAACTTTCTGCAACCGGACAGTTAGGAGATGTAAGCGTCATTAATATTTTCACTTCATTATCTTCATTCACCAAAACATCATAGATCAACCCTAATTCATAGATATCTACAGGAATTTCTGGATCATATATAGTTTTTAAAATCTTAACGATTTTCTCTCCTAATTCTGCGCTGTCTTCAGCAATATTTTCATCACTCATAATCTTCTAGTCTTCAATTTGTGTTTGATACGCTACTGCGTATAACTTTAATTGTTTGATCATACTTACCAAACCATTTGCCCTTGTAGGCGATAAGTGCTCTTTTAACCCAATTTCATCAATAAACTGCGTATCGGCATCTAAGATAGCTTGTGGTTTTTGGTTGCTAAATGCACGTATTAAAATGGCGATAATACCCTTCGTAATTATAGCATCGCTATCTGCCGTAAAAACCAATTTATTATCTTCTAATTCGGCATGTACCCAAACCTTACTTTGACAACCTTTAATAATGTTATCGTCAGTTTTAAACTCTTCGTTAATTAATGGAAGTGATTTGCCAAGATCGATCATGTACTCATAGCGCTGCATCCAATCATCGAACATAGAAAATTCATCTATAATCTCTTCCTGTATCTCTTTAATTTCCATTACCATATTTTATGCAAAATTACAACAAGTAAGCATGTTAATCAACAGTTTTAGCAATGGTCAACATATTGTTTATCAAAGATTTTAATTGTGAAGGAGGATTACCTTCATCAAAAGGTTTCGAGATATAAAAACTATCGGGTGTTATTATAGTTAAAGTGGCAATTCTTGCCCTGTCAGTATGACTATTATTACTAGGCGCAATTAGGTTCTCTAAATTCAGTACATCTATAGTTTTTGATAAGTTTATTAAAGAGCTCCATTGCTCATTATTGATACTTTTAGATTTTTGAAAATCAGATATTCCTTTTGATATCACATCTATATCGTTTTCATTTATCAAACATGTATAATTAGAGCCTCTTGTACTAGCTTCATATTTAAATTCGGTAATAATTGTTTTATTAGGCATTGACTTTTGACCACAAGTATTAAGCGTAATAATGCCAAAGAGCAAAAAGACTATTTTCATTAGTATATGTTTACATGTAATAATACAAAAAGGACATCCATTGGATGTCCTTTTTATTATAAGCTTAAGAATAATTTTAGTTTATAAAACCTTCTTTTGGTCCGCCAGCTATAAACAATGCACGCATACGATCATTTTGACCAGAGGTGAACATGTACATACAATCATCTTGTACATAATCCATATAATTCATTGTCATGTCAGCAGTTCTACAATTAACTGTAGGGTATATTGGACAATTATAATTAGGAGCATCAGAAGATGGAGTATCTGCAACGAAATCATCTCTATTACATCTACCATCACCCCAAATATGTCTTAAATTTAACCAGTGACCAACTTCATGTGTTGCGGTACGACCTTTTCCATAAATTCCACCAGCATTAGTTTCACCAAAGAAATCGGTTCCGATTACTACTCCGTCAGTTGCATTAGACCCACCAGGAAATTGAGCATAACCAAGAATACCGCCACCAATTTCACAAACCCAAAGGTTTAGATTACTAGTTGCATCTGTTGGTGCGATACCACCTTGAGATGGTATTTTCATGGCATCATTGGTACCCCAAGAAGCTTTAGTGTTCACTACCCTATTTACAGTACCTAATACAAACGTAACATTGATATCGGCAACAAGACCTGCAAAAGCAGAAGGTACATTACCAGTATTAGAATTATTGTTCTGAAAATCTTCATTCAATATTCTAATTTGAGAATTAATTTGGTTTTGCGTTACTTGCCCAGAAAACTGTTCAATGATATTGATAACTACGGGAATAGTAATTGCTCCTTCATAAATAGAAGGGGTAGTTCCACCACCTTCATTGCCTCCTGTAGGTTTACCTTTGTTAGCTTGACCTTTTAAAGCAATGGCTTTACGCGTATTATATTCAATATCATACATCTTTTTCGCTAGTCCATTATTCTTAGATAATCTGTATTCCAAATTTTTCATGGATACGCATTTCTCTAAACTACTGGCAGACTTACCTGCGATGTCATCTTGATCAACATATAAGCTAAAATCGCTCATATCTACTTGTACTTCCTGAGATTCTTCTACCGTATTATCAGAGATGGGGGAATCATTTTCGCACGATACTAGAAATGCACCTAATAACGCAACGCTTAAAATTACTTTTTTCATAAATAGTCAATATTTTATAATTAGTGTTGACCCAATATATAAAATATTAACAATATGTTAAAGAAATGTTAGGAAAAATATAGATTTTAACAAATTTTACCCAGTTAAAGCAACATGCTCTTAGCTTTAATTACGCCCGCAACAAGTACATCTACTTCTTCTTTGGTATTATAAAAAGCAAAACTAGCACGTACGGTGCCTGGTATTTTAAAGAAATCCATAATCGGTTGTGCACAATGGTGCCCCGTACGAACGGCAATGCCCAACTTGTCTAAAATACTACCTATATCATATGGGTGAATACCCTCGATATTGAATGATATAACAGAAGTCTTATCATTAGCGGTACCGTAAATTTTGAGTCCGTCTATCTTCAGTAATTCCTCCGTCGCGTATTCTAGCAATTCGTGCTCATACTTGGCAATTTCCTCAAAGCCAATAGCATTCATATAATCTAGTGCTGCGCCAAAAGCGATACCACCACAGATATTAGGGGTGCCTGCTTCGAATTTATGCGGTAAATCGGCATAGGTCGTTTTCTCGAAAGTTACTTCGGCTATCATTTCACCACCACCTTGGTAAGGGGGCAATTTATTTAACCACTCTTCTTTACCATATAACATACCTTCACCTGTAGGACCACAAATTTTATGTGCAGAACAGGTATAAAAATCAACATCTAAAGCTTGAACATCTGCTATTAAATGCGGAGCAGCCTGTGCGCCATCAATTAATACGGCAGCACCAACCTTATGTGCTTTTTCTATAATTTCTTCTATCGGATTAATAGTCCCTAAAGCATTAGAAATATGGTTACAAAAAACCAGTTTCGTTTTATCGTTTAGAAGTTCCTCATAAACATCCATTCGTAATTCCCCTTCTAGATTCATAGGGATTACTTTTAAGATTGCTCCGGTTCGTTCACATAACATTTGCCACGGCACAATATTAGAATGATGCTCCATAGCAGAAACTAATACCTCATCTCCTTTTTTGATTAAAGAAGCGAATCCGTTGGCTACAAGGTTGATACTATGGGTGGTTCCCGAAGTGAATATAATTTCATAAGACTTTGCTGCATTAAAATGCTTCTGAATCTTAATTCTAGCCTGCTCGTATTTATCGGTCGCTTCTTGAGAAAGCGTATGCACCCCACGGTGAATATTCGCATTGTAGTTTTGATAGTAATCTACAATAACATCTATTACCTGCTGCGGAGTTTGCGATGTAGCGGCATTGTCTAAATAGACCAATGGTTTACCGTTTACCTGACGCTTAAGAATTGGAAAATCTTCTCTTATTTTTTTAATATTTAGCATAGTCAATCTTCTTATATACAAAGATACCCGATAATGAAAACATATCGGGTATTGTACATTATCCTTTTGTGATAATCTATGTTTAATAAAAGTTAAAAACGGAATCCGACACCAGCTTTTATAAAGCCTGTTTTCTCTTTAAAGTCATAATTACTTGTTTGACCATTAATTTCAGATTCTCCATTATATTTTATAGTAAGATAATCGTATTGTGCCTGAACGAAAAACCGTTTAGATATATCATAAGACAATCCCACATTTAGGTTGAAACCTCCTTCGGTATTGGTATCATCAACAAAAAATTGATCCCCATTATCATAATTTATATCTACTGTACTAAACGAATAACCTAGACCAATTTGAGGTCTAAGAGCAGATAGGCCTGGAATAGGCAACTCTGCAAATAGTTTAGGTTGTAATAATAACTGTTTTGCTTTGTAATCAAACTCCAAATCCTGCTCGCTTGCTGATCCGTAGGTAAAATTATCAAAGTGTTTCAGATAAGCCGCATTGAATCCTGCGCCTAAAATAACAGGACCAAGATTTGCAAATCTGTATTTGATACCCAAATCCAAAACTCCGTTGAAATCATTTTGCAGATTACTATTAGCAACTAAGGGGTAATTAGCCTCAATACTCCATTTCTGGTCTTGAGCGTGCACTAAATAGGAAGAGAAAACTAAAAAAGAGGCAAGAATGATTTTTTTCATATTTATTTTAGTCAGGAATTAACCGCGCTAAAATAGACTTTACTAATGTAAGAAAATACAACGATTCGTTAAGAATAACCTAACGAACCGTTAATTTTAATTGAATAAAACAATGAATGTCTCTACAAATCGAAACCAAGGTTTACGCCCAGTTTCTTAGCTATCAATTTATTTATTCTAGCTTTTAGTTCAGGAATACGAACCGTATTTAAAACATTATTAGAAAAGGCATACATTAATAAAGCCTTTGCCTCTTTCTTTGGTATACCTCTTGACTGTAAATAGAATAAAGCATCTTCATCTAACTGACCAATAGTACAGCCATGAGAACATTTTACATCATCGGCAAAAATCTCTAACTGAGGTTTCGAATTGATGCTTGCTTTATCACTAATAAGAATATTATTATTCTTTTGGAAAGCATTTGTCTTTTGAGCAATTTTATCTACGATAATTTTACCGTTAAAAACACCCGTAGAGCTATCGCCATAAATTCCCTTATAATCTTGATGACTTTCACAATTCGGTTGCATGTGATGCACTAATGTGTAATGATCCACATGCTGTTTTTCCCCTAGAATAGTAACACCATTCATGGTTGAATCTATATACTCACCGTTTTGATAAAAGTTAAGATTGTTACGAGTCAATTTACCGCCGAAAGAGAAGGTATGAACGTTAACAACACTTTTGTCTTTTTGGTCAACATACGTGTTATCGATTAATGACGCCGTAGCCGCATCGTTCTGAATTTTATAAAAATCAACAATAGCACTTTTAGCAGCGAATATTTCGGTTACTGCATTAGTAAGTGTGTCGTTTGATGTTAAACTCTGGTGACGCTCAATAATTTGAACCTCAGCATTTTCTTCTACTACAATTAAATTTCTTGGTTGTAATAAAAGAGAAGCCTCATTACCAGTAGAGAAATGTAATATCTCAATTGGTTTTTTAGGCATTTTATTTTTCGGGATATAGATATATGCCCCTTCACGACTAAAAGCCGTATTCAATGTTGTTAAAGACTCTTCTTTAGATGCGATTTTATTAAAATACACATCTATAATCTGCTTGTACATTGGCTTGGTAAGCGCTGAACTCATTAAGCAGATATCTACACCATCATGTGTAGTTTCAGACAAGAAAGAGCTATAAATACCATCAACAAAAACAATTTTATAGGTGTCAATTTCGTGAATGAAATAACGCTTTACATCTTTATATTCCAACGCATTCTGTTCCTTCGGGAAGATGCTGAAATCTATTTTTTGTAAACTATTTAATGAAGTATATTTCCAAGCTTCTTCCTTTTTAGAAGGAAACCCTTTTTCCTCAAAATTTTTTATAGCTGCCATACGAACATCGTGTACCGGATGTTCAACATCCACGTTGTTCTCAAACGCCATAAAAGAGGAAATCAATTTATCTTTTAAATCCATATATCTTTAGTATTAAGTCCTTAGTACAAAGTAATAAGTACTCTATACTAAGTACTTTGTACTTAGTACTAATTTTTTACACCGCTGTTTCTTGCTTTAACCAGTCGTATCCTTTTTCTTCAAGCTCTAGAGCAAGTTCTTTACCACCAGATTTTACTATTTTACCATTGTGTAAAACGTGAACAAAATCAGGTACGATATACTCCAATAAACGTTGGTAGTGTGTAATTAATATTACAGCGTTATCCTTACTTTTTAGTTTGTTAACTCCGCTAGCAACAATACGTAAAGCATCGATATCCAATCCAGAATCGGTTTCATCTAAAATTGCAACCTTTGGCTCTAACATTGCCATTTGAAAAATCTCGTTTCTCTTTTTCTCACCACCAGAAAAACCTTCGTTCAATGATCTAGATAAGAACTTACGGTCAATTTCTAATAACTCAGATTTTTCACGAATCAATTTCAACATATCCTTTGCAGGCATATCTTCAAGTCCTTTAGCCTTACGAGATTCGTTAATGGCAGTTTTCATAAAGTTGGTTACAGAAACACCCGGAATCTCAACTGGATACTGAAAAGAAAGAAAAACACCTTTATGTGCTCTTTCTTCTGGAGAAACTTCTTCTAAATCTTCACCACTTAATTCAATTGAACCTTGAGTAACCTCAAAACGCTCGTTTCCGGCAATTACAGAAGCTAGTGTACTTTTACCAGAACCGTTAGGTCCCATAATAGCATGTACTTCACCTGCTTTAATCTCTAGGTTTATTCCTCTTAATATCTCTTTATCATCTACGCTAGCATGTAGATCTTTAATTTTCAACATAATATGTTACTTTAAATATTGTGGCGCCAATGGCGTTTTACTAAAATCTTAATTACTTTTTATCCTACAGAACCTTCTAAACTAATTTCCAATAATTTTTGGGCCTCAACAGCAAATTCCATTGGTAGTTTATTTAGTACTTCTTTACTGAAACCGTTTACAATTAAGGCAATCGCTTTCTCTGTTGGTATACCTCTTTGGTTACAATAGAAAATTTGGTCTTCACCAATTTTACTAGTTGTAGCCTCATGCTCTATCATTGCCGTTTTATTCTTCGCTTCGATATACGGGAAGGTATGTGCACCACATTCGTTACCCATTAACAAGGAATCGCATTGAGAGAAGTTACGCGCACCATCGGCACGGCTATTTATCTGCACTAAACCACGGTAACTGTTTTGAGATTTACCTGCAGAAATACCTTTAGATATAATTGTACTCTTGGTGTTTTTACCAAGGTGAACCATTTTGGTACCTGTATCTGCTTGTTGGTAATTGTTCGTTACGGCGATAGAATAAAACTCACCGATTGAATTATCTCCTTTTAGAATACAAGAAGGATATTTCCATGTTACTGCCGAACCTGTTTCAACTTGTGTCCAAGATACTTTAGCGTTCTTCTCGCAGATAGCTCTTTTCGTAACGAAGTTGTAAACCCCACCTTTACCCTCTTTATTACCAGGATACCAGTTTTGAACGGTAGAATATTTTATTTCAGCACCATCTAAAGCAATTAGCTCTACTACGGCAGCGTGTAATTGATTTTCATCTCTTGACGGAGCAGTACAACCTTCAAGGTAACTTACATAACTATCTTCATCAGCAATAAGCAACGTACGTTCAAATTGACCTGTACCCGCTTGATTAATTCTAAAGTAAGTAGAAAGCTCCATTGGGCATCTTACCCCTTTAGGTATATAACAGAAAGATCCATCTGTAAATACTGCGGAGTTTAGAGCCGCATAAAAATTATCTTTTTGAGGCACAACAGTACCCATATACTTCTTCACCAATTCTGGGTGTTCTTTTATAGCCTCTGAAATAGGCATAAAAATAATTCCCTTTTCAGCTAGTGTCTTTTTAAAAGTTGTTGCTACAGAAACAGAATCGACAACAATATCAACAGCTACATTTTGTAATTTCTTTTGCTCATCAACAGAAATACCAAGCTTACGATACATTTCTAACAAATCTGGATCTACATCGTCTAACGTTTTATTAGGATCTGCAGATTTTGGTGCAGAATAATAACTGATATTCTGAAAATCTGGTTTTTCATAATGCACATTTGCCCATGTAGGCTCTTCCATACTTTGCCAAATACGAAAAGCTTCTAAACGCCAAAGCGTCATCCACTCTGGCTCTTTTTTTTTCTTTGAAATCGCAATAACAATTTCTTCGCTTAACCCAATAGGAAATGTATCAGATTCAATATCTGTGTAGAAACCATACTCATACTCTTTGGTTTCCAATTCTTTCTTTAATTCTTCTTCTGTATATGCCATATATTCTATGTAATAAGTAAAAAAGTAAATGAGTTAAAAAATTAACCACATATCATTTCACGTATTCAAAACTTTACTTCTATAATGAAAAACTCTCGCCACAACCACACGTTCTTTGAGCGTTCGGATTATTAAAAACAAAACCTTTTCCGTTGAGTCCGCCAGAGTATTCTAAAACTGTACCTACTAAATATAAAAAGCTTTTTTTGTCTACGATAATACGTACATTATTGTCTTCGAATACTTTATCAGCGTCGTCTTTCTTATCATCGAAGTTTAACTCATATGATAAGCCACTGCATCCACCACTCTTTACCCCAACACGTACATAATCCGTAGTAGCATCAAAACCTTCTTCTGTCATTAGGTTGATTACTTTCTGTTTAGCCGTTTCTGATACTTGAATCATAATTAACTAGATTTAATCTAAATAGTTTACAAATATACGTCATAAGTAGGTTTTTTCCATAGAACCTAACATTATTATAACGTATATATTAATAGAGAAATACTATACAGAAAAGTGCGACTATTTGATTTTTAGAAGAATTAGGTCAGATTTTCCTTTAGAAGTTAAGGAATTGAAATCTGTACTTGAAGATTCTCCGATTATCATGATGCTTCCGTCTACATTTTCAACTAAATCAAAGCCGAAATCTAACCCTGAACCACCAAAAGATTTTTGCCAAACCAGACTGCCAAATGCATTCGTTTTTAAGACCCAAATGTCATTTTCCCCATTATTTGAAGTACTATTTTTATCGTCACTTTTAGTATTACCAGTTATCATAAAACCCCCATCCTTACTTTGAATTACAGCTTGCGCCAAATCGAACTGACTACCACCAAAGGTTTGTTCCCAAATCATGTTTCCTTCTTCATCTAATTTAATCATCCACATATCAGACTCTCCGTTATTCAATAGAATATCACCATCTGTACTGAAGGTATTACCTACTATCACAAAACCATTATCATTAGTTTTTGCAATATCATAAGCAACTTCTATACCCTCGCCACCATAAGAATGTTCCCAAACAAAATTTCCAAACGTGTCTACTTTCACCACCCAAAAGTCATAACTGCCGTTGGTATCACTAATATCATAATCTTCACTTTCAGTAAAACCTGCCATTACAAAGCCGCCATCGCTTGTTTGTACTGCACTATGTGCCCTGTCATTATTTGTTCCTCCAAAATAACCGCGCCACTGCACGCTACCTTCTTCGTCAATTTTAGTTCCCCAAAATTCTCCAACTCCATGGCTAGTCAATGAATTTACTTTCTCGGTATTACCGTCTGCCCTAGCCGAAGTAATATCTAAAAAACCCGTAAAAAAATAACCTCCTTGCGATGCCTCAAGAATATCGTACGAGTGGTCATGACCAGAAAAACCATAACTACTCTCCCATTCTAAAACGCCTTGAGCATCTAATTTTATAATCCAATTATCATGAAAACCCTCATTATTAGACGCATCGCCATCGCTACTCATAGAATATCCTGTTAAGATATAGCCACCATCTTTTGTTAGCGCTAAGCTTTGACCAATGTCATCTTTACTACCGCCATATGTTTTATTCCACTGTAAATTATTGTTTTCATCAAACTTCAAAAACCAATAATCATTCTCTTCTTGATTTTTTGTAGAAATATCGCCATCAATACTTGATGTATGCCCAATAATAGCATATCCACCATCATTTGTTTTTACAATGGCTTGGGCACTTTCATTTCCACTGCCGCCAAAACTCTTTATCCAATCTAACTCCCCCTTAAAATCAGTCTTCAACCCATCAATAGATACTTCTGCCTCTTCTTTAGCACAAGAAAAAAGGATAGAAAAAAGCAAAATCAGAAGTATATGTCGCATAATTAATTCGATTTCTGAATGATAAAAAATCCGTTATTAATATCACTAACAATTATTTCACCACTCTCGAAATAAGGGTAAACACTCCACACCCCCGCAAATTGAGTATTATCATTTGAAGGATACGTATCAAAAAAAGCCTTTTCGGTTACATTCTTATTTTCTATGTCGGTGATATCTAAAACTCGAACCCCAGCAGTATAATTCGCTAAGAAAAACTCATTTCCTAAAACATAACCGTTGTGATCAATAGCCGCTGTAGGGCCTGAATAGGTGTGGTGGAGCACCGGATTCTCCAAATCTTCCATATCAAAAATAAATGTACGTGTCCTGAATCCTACATTCACCTCATCTAATTCATCTCCAAAAATAAAATAGCGATGATCCTCGGTAAACCAGCCTTGGTGCGTATAACTAACATTTGGGTAAGACAATGTAGCTAAGGTAACCGGTGCATTTTTATCTGAAACATCTACCACAACTACCAAATCTTCATTGGCACCGACAAAAATTTCTGAACCCACATACCTAGTATCAGCACCATTATAAGTAATTACTTGAGCATCATGTGTATAACCATTTAACCCCCAGCCCCCAGCAAGTGTTGGTGCTATCGGATTTTGAAGATTTAGAAAATGCACACCGCCATTAAATTGATCATTTCTAGCTGTGCCAACAGGGTAGGCAAAACCAGAATCTTCGTTAATAACAATATTATGGGCATTACCCAAATTGGTATACCTACCATCTGAGGTAAAAATTTGAGGACCATTATTCAGGTTTCTTAGTTTCTTTAAATCAAAAATCTGAACACCATGGTTATTAGCTTCAGAAACTACATAAGCATAATCTTCAAATACCTTTACATCTCGCCAAGAACTAGAAGTTGTAGCGGTTGGCAATTTTCCTAAATATACAGGGTTTTCGGCATCAGAAATATCTATAAAGGCTGTTCCGTTCGCTAAACCCAAAATAGCATATTCCTTGCCTGTTTCAGAATCTGTCCATCCCCATATATCATTGGCCTCATTGGCAGAAAAAACATCTAATGCGATATGTGCTACCAAATCATACCCGCTGCATGGGTACATACCTGCAAATCCGTTTTCACATGGAATTACACCATTTTGCACGGGAGTATCTGTAGGGGTTTCCTCTTCACCAACAGCATCTATTACATCGGGCGCAACATCATCCGATGAGCATCCAAAAATTATAATACATATTAAAAACCAAATGCCTTTATTCATGTAATCGATTTATTTTCAATACCTAAAGATAGTAATTGCTTATTTTGAAAAATAACAAATCTATAAATACCTTAAAAGTTATTGATTGAAATAAATTACCTTCAATACCAAATCAAACAACAACTACAACATATGTCAAACAACAAATCGAACGACAAAAACAACACCCGCCGTAAATTCATGAAAAATACCGGTATGGCGGCAGCCGGTTTTATGATCGTACCTAGGCACGTTTTGGGCGGTACAGGTTACGTTGCACCAAGCGACAAACTGAATATTGCCGGTATTGGGGTTGGTGGTAAAGGTCAAAGCGATATCGCTTCTTTTGCTGAAAGCCCAAATGTAAACATTGTATCTCTTTGCGATGTCGATGACAGACAAGCGATAGCGTCTAGAGAGGCATTCCCAAAAGCAAGTTATTTCAACGATTTCAGGGAGATGCTAGATAAGGAAGGTAAAAATATTGATGCCGTTTCAATAGCTACGCCAGATCACAACCACGCCGTTGCAGCTTACCAGGTAATGTCTATGGGTAAACATGTTTACGTTCAAAAACCATTGACACATGATATTTGGGAGGCAAGAATGTTGACCGAAGCAGCAAAAAAATTCCAGGTAGTTACTCAAATGGGTAACCAAGGTGGTTCTGGCGATGGTGTTCGTACCATGAAAGAAATTTATGATACAGGAATTATTGGTGAAGTACATACCGTAAAATGCTGGACAAATAGAGCCATTTGGCCACAAGCATTACAAACACCTACCAAAAAAGATAAAATCCCGAAAGGTCTAAACTGGGATCTTTGGTTGGGTACCGCTGCTGCTAGAGATTACAACAATGCCTACCTACCTTTTGACTGGAGAGGTTGGTCAGATTTCGGAACAGGTGCACTTGGCGATATGGCATGTCATATTATGGATCCTGTTTATAGAATATTACCGATTTTATATCCTGATACCGTAGAATGTAGCGTTTCCGATTCTTTCAGTGGAAATTTTCAATATAAAGACTACCCAAAAAGTTTCCCCAACTCTAGTAAAATACACTTAAGCTATCCAAGAACGGATGGTAAAGGAAAAATAAAAGTTACTTGGATGGATGGCGGATTGCTACCTGAAAGACCAGAAGAATTAGGCGATGACGAAGCCTTAGGAAACTGGGATGGTGGCGTACTATTCATTGGTACAAAAGGAAAATTAATGGCAGATTGCTACGGTGCAAACCCAAGGTTATTACCATTAACCCTTAACGAACAATTTGAAGTAGAACAAACAATTGCACGTGTACCAGAAGGTCATTATTTACAATGGGTAAATGCTTGTATGGCTGGTTATGGCAATGCAGAAACAAGTTCTTCTTTTGATTATGCCGGTCCGTTCACTGAAAGTATCCTTATCGGAAACTTAGCATTAAAATCATATTTTGAAGTAGATCCGACAGTTGAAAATCAAAGCTTCTGGGGCGGTGGAAAACAATACTACGGAAGAAAACGTTTACAGTGGGATGCAGCAAATATGAAAGTCACCAATTTCGAACCTGCAAACAAATATGTAAAACGTACCTATAGAGATGGGTATTCTGTAGGATAAGACCAAAATATAGTTACTAATTCAATAGTTAATCCGAAGCTTTTCAGCTTCGGATTTTTTTATACCATTCATCTTGTTTTACTTCTTATTTTTGCAACATGCTAGAAGATAAAGAACAAGAAAGGACGTCATTAGAGAAATTAGGTGAATTCGGACTCATAGAACACCTAACTAAAGATTTTAAAATCGAACAAAAGTCTACTGTAAAAGGTATTGGTGATGATGCTGCAGTTTTAGATTTTAAAAATAAAAAAACGGTTATCAGCACAGACCTTTTAATAGAAGGGGTACATTTCGACCTTGCCTATATGCCCCTAAAGCATTTAGGTTACAAATCTATAATGGTCAACCTTTCTGATATTTACGCCATGAATGCCACGGCGACCCAAGTAACTATTTCAATTGCAGTTTCAAATCGATTTCCGTTAGAGGCGCTTGAAGAATTTTACGCTGGTGTGGCAACAGCATGTAAGGCATATAATGTCGATTTAGTTGGTGGTGATACTACCTCATCTAAAACAGGATTAATGATTAGCGTTACCGCTATCGGTATCGCAAATGAAGAAGATATAGCTTATCGATCAGGTGCTCAACCAAACAACCTTTTAGTGATTAGTGGAGATTTAGGTGCCGCTTACATGGGGCTACAAGTGTTGGAGCGTGAAAAAGAGGTTTTTAAAGTGAACCCTAATAGTCAGCCAGATTTAGAGCCATATTCTTATATCGTAGAACGTCAGTTAAAACCTGAAGCTAGAAAAGATATTACTGAACTATTGAAAAAATTAGATGTTCACCCAACATCTATGATCGATATTAGTGACGGACTCTCATCTGAAATTCTGCATTTAAGCAAGAGTAGCGGACTGGGAATTGATTTGTACGAAGACAAAATACCTTTAGACCCTACCGTAATTTCAGCTTGCGAAGAGTTTAAAATGGATAGTACCCTTGTAGCACTTAGTGGTGGTGAGGACTATGAATTATTGTTCACGATAGACCAAAAAGAATTCCCAAAAATTAAGGGTAATCCAAACTTGACCGTCATAGGGCATACCACGGGAAAAGACGAAGGTGCTTTCTTAATTTCTAGGAATAATACGAAGATTCCGTTAACCGCGCAGGGCTGGAATTCATTTACTTAAAAAGGATTGATTATGATATAAATTCGTAGTTTGGGGCATGGAGAGTTATAGTGTATAAATGGAAACTGTTCTGAATATTGGTTTTGGTGTTGGAATCTTGATGTTTTTTTTACTATTGTTTAAAAAAGCAAAACAAAAAGGAGATTACTTCTTTCTTAGCTGGATTGGCATTATGCTTTGCCAAGTCGCTTTTTACCAAATTACCATCTATCAATTTGAAATGACAGGGTTTTGGGCTATTTCTTTTTTTAGCCTTCCTTTATTGGGTGCGCCAGTCCTTTATCTTTATATTTTACATCTTACAGGACACAAAGTATTATCTCAAACTATACTCGTCCATTCGAGCATATATGTTATTTATGTTATTATCTTATTCGGTGCACAACAATATTGGGATATGTTAATAATAGCAAAAGACGGCTATCTAATTATTCAAAAAAGTGATACATTTTGGTCTCGATTTTATGCAGTTCCTTTAGCAATTTCTGGGCTTTTATATTGTGTTTGGGATTTACTATTGTTAAAAGAACATAGAACCTCAATAACCACTCTATTTTCATTTCAGGAGAAAATAGATTTAAAATGGTTGACCTACGTTGTCAATTCATTTTTAATACTTTTCGTAATAACTTCAATTTGGATTTTTGGAGCTACTCAGTTTCAATTATTCCCATTAAAAAATGCATTTGCATTGGTCGGTATTTCATTAAGCTTAATGTTAATTGCTTTTGGATTTTACGGATTCAAACAAACTGCTGTGTTTTCCAGCATTGATTTTTCTCAAAACAATTCGCCAGTTCATAGCTCTCCTGAAAAGCTAAAATCCCCTTATTCAAAATCAGGATTGACAGATGATAAAATTGAAGTATTGGCGCAACGATTAGAAATTTTTATGATTCAAGAAAAACCATTTATGAACGAGAATCTCAATTTAGCGCTACTTGCAGATAATTTAAATATTTCTCCAGCTCACTTATCACAAGTCATTAACCAATATTATAAAATTAACTTTTATGATTACATTAATCAATATCGTGTTGAAATGGCTAAGACCATGATTGAGTCTAATGATTATGACCATCTTTCAATTTTAGGAATTGCATTTGAATGTGGTTTTAAATCAAAATCTTCTTTCAATCGATATTTTAAAAAAAATACAGGCAAAACTCCCTCCCATTTTAGCTCTTAACCCCTTTTTTACAGGTGCCAACCGATAGGTTAGGTCGTGAAGATTATTATCTAAATGTAATATTGCTAAAAACTTTAAAGTTATGAGCGACTACACTTTTACGCACCAATTAAATATTTTGATACATGTTACTTCAGGTTGTTTAGCAATGATAATGGCAATCATTGCTATGATAGCATCAAAAGGAAATAAAACACATAAGACAAGTGGCATCCTATTTCTTGTCCTGATAGCTATTGTAATAATGACAGGGCTTATTGGGGTTTTTATTTTTAAGGTAAATACATTTCTTTTAGTACTTACATTACTGAGTGGATATCAAGCGTTTTCTGGATATAGAGTTTTAGGAAATAAAAAAAGCCTACCGAAACTATTAGATATTATTGTAGCAATAATAGCTTTGGGGTCTGGACTATATTTCATGCACTATATTGAAACGATTGGCCTAATATGGGCATCTGGGATTATTTATAGTACAGTAGCAGCATTATTTTTAATAATCGCTTATGATTTCGTTAGATACTTTCTACCTAAAAACAAATATAAAAATCGATGGCTTTATGAACACATTTATAAGATGATTGCTTCATTTACAGCTCTACTAGCAGCTTTTACTGGTACAGTTTTACCAGAATATAAACCTTATAGCCAATTTTTACCATCTATATTTGGAACGCTATTGGCAATAGGATTTATTCTCTTTTTTTGGAGAAAAAATAAAATCAAAAAAATATAGACCAAAAAGAATTCCCAAAAATTAAGGGTAATCCAAACTTGACCGTCATAGGGCATACCACGGGAAAAGACGAAGGTGCTTTCTTAATTTCTAGGAATAATACGAAGATTCCGTTAACCGCGCAGGGCTGGAATTCATTTACTTAAAACAAGACGAATTATGCTACCTGTTGCTGTTGTTGTGTCGCGGTAGTATGTCTTCTTTGGTAAATATGCTCTAAAGTTCTGTTGATATCTTGTAACTCAGGAGTTAAATTAGAAAGATTACCACTTACATCTGTAGTTACCTGTTTTTGACAGTGAATACACTTGTACTCTTTAATGTGAGAGGTCACTTTTTTAGATATTGAATAGTGGTGACCGAAAATGTTGCAGAATAATTTTTTCATGCTGTAGGTTTTTATGCAAAAATTTCGATTTGGGTTATCGAGAAAATGCGATTAATATAAGGTTGAATTTCAAGGAAATTAGCATACACATTGTTTCCTTTGGTTAAGGTACGTCATATTAAAGGCCTGTACCAGTAATTGTTGTGAGTTTTACCTAACCTGTTGTCAACACCCTTTTTTTTGCTGTTTCAAAAAATGAAAAACCTTGCCTTGACTGTTATTTAATAATCTTTCACTTAATTTGCATTCATGTTTAAAAAGAAGGAAACCCTCGTTACGGCTTTTGCATTGTTCTCCCTTTTTTTTGGAGCGGGCAATCTTATTTTACCCCCATTATTAGGTTTTAATTCTGGCGATCAATGGCTCATTGTCACCATCGGTTTCGGACTATCAGCAGTGGCAATTCCTGTACTTGGTATTTTGGCACATGCAAAACTGCAAGGCACACTTATAGATTTTGGCAATAAAGTATCGCCAAGCTTCAGTTTAATTTATGCCTTTTTCATTTATGCCATTGCTATTGCATTACCTAGCCCTAGAACTGCTTCGGTAACCCACGAAATAGCAATACAACCCTACTGGGATATCTCCTCTTGGTATACGAGCAGTATCTACTTTGCTTTAGTATTGTTATTCGCTTTAAACCGATCTAAAATTCTGAATATTTTAGGTAAAATATTGACACCAGCTATCATTCTAATTTTGCTTTTGGTGATTGGGATAACGATTTTCTCTTTCCCATTTGATTTCGAAAGCACTTCATTTGCGAGTCCGTTTACAAACGGAATACTAGAAGGCTACCAAACATTTGATGCTATAGGCGCTGTCGTTGTTGGCGGAGTAATTATTATATCGATCAACTTAAAATACACCCATGCCTCTTATGAGGATAAGAAGCTACTAATACGCAACGCCGCCTGGTTTGCGGGTTTATCGTTGTTTTTAATTTATATGGGATTAATTCTTTCTGGATCATTGGTACATTCGGTCTTTGATGCCGATACCACGAGAACAGAAATATTATCTGGCTTGGCCAAACAAAGTCTAGGAAACATCGGTAATTTGTTTCTGAGTATTTTGGTAGGGCTAGCATGCTTTACTACCGCAGTTGGTATTGTTACCGGAACAGCAGATTTTGCAGCATCTAGATTGAATGATTCAAAAACGGTCTACACAATAACTGCAATTCTTGGTAGTGTACTTGGTGTTTTAGTAGGTCAATTCAATGTCGCCTATATTATTGCAGTGGCCATACCATCTTTAATGTTCATTTATCCGATAAACATTATTCTTATTCTATTAAATGTAGTGCCAGATAAATATGCATCTGTTTTTATTTTCAGAGCAGTTACGATTACCACCATAGTGTTTAGTATTCCAGATTTCTTAGGTAGTATTAGTGCATTGGCACCTAAAACGGATACCTTCTCTTGGATTCCGCTGCAAGAATATAGTTTGGGGTGGGTATTACCCGCTTTAGTGGTGTTTGTACTTTCAAATTTGTATAGCAAATTCATCAAAAAATAACTTCCTTAAAATTTATTTTATCTAATTCATACCCAAAAACCAAACCTTCGCTATTTGGTTTCCGTAAGTGGGGTATACTAAAAAATTAGATGATGAAAATTTCAAAAACGATTAAACTTGCTACTCTTGCCTTAACTATAGGACTTACCACTTCAACTTTCGCTCAAGATGGCGGCATGGAAATGAAGAAGGACAAGAAAATGATGAAAAAGGAAAAAATGATGATGGAGACCAAAATGGTCGGTGGTGCAGAGATGTATCCGAATAAAAATATCATTGAAAATGCAGTAAACTCCAAAGACCACACCACACTTGTTGCAGCAGTAAAAGCAGCCGGATTAGTAGAAACTTTACAAGGTGAAGGTCCGTTTACCGTATTTGCACCAACAAATGAAGCCTTTGCGAAATTACCAAAAGGGACGGTTGAGTCTTTATTAATGCCTGAAAACAAAGCGAAATTACAAGCTGTGCTTACATATCACGTAGTTGCTGGTAATGTAAGCGCTATGGACTTAATAAAGATGATTAAAGATGGTAAAGGCAAAGCTGAATTGACTACTGTAAACGGTGGAACATTAACAGCTATGCTAAAAGGTAAAAAAGTACAGTTAAAAGATGCTGCCGGGACTATTTCTACGGTAACGATTGCAGATGTAAACCAATCTAATGGTGTTATACATGTTATTGATACTGTTGTATTACCAGGTATGTAAATTTTTGCCCCAAATTAAAAGAACGGCCCACTTAGAAGTGGGCCGTTTTATTTTTAAAAAACTATTTCTAAACTAATAGGGCAATGATCACTACCCATTATCTGATCATGTATCTCTGCAGACTTCACTTTATCCCAAATAGATTCACTTACTAAAAAGTAATCTAAACGCCAACCTACGTTTCTGCCACGTGCACCACCTCGTGCACTCCAAAAGGTATATTTATCGAACGTGGTCGGGTGCAATTTTCTAAAACTATCTACCAGGTTTACTTCTTTCAACATGTGCTCAAATCCGTCCATTTCAACTTGTGTAAATCCTGATGTTTTGTTGTAATTACTCTTCGGGTTCGCCAAATCATTTTCGGTATGTGCTACATTAAAATCGCCCGTAATAATTAAAGGCTTCGATTTAGATAGCTCTTTTAGGTAGTTGGTAAAATCTTTATCCCATCCGGCACGGTAATCCAAACGTTTTAATCCACTACCGCTATTAGGGATGTACACATTGATCAAATGAAAATGTTCAAATTCAGAATGTGTAATTCTTCCTTCTAGATCATGTTCTTCAATACCCATGTCCTTTTCGAACTTCACAGGTGCCTTTTTAGATAAAATTCCGGTACCAGAATATCCTTTTCGTTCTGCACTATTACTAAAAAGCTGATAGCCCCCAACATCTTTCAATGCTTCGGCAACTTGATCATCTTGTGCCTTTGTTTCTTGAACACAAAAAACATCGGCATCAAAATCTTTCACGATATCTTCAAATCCCTTTTTAACAGAAGCTCTTATGCCGTTAACGTTCCACGATACTAATTTCATTCTCTGTTATTATTTGTTCATTAATTCTTCAATCTCATCTGCTTTGATCGGAATATTAGCCATCAAGTTAAAAGGCTCTCCGTTTTCTTGAATAACCACATCATCTTCTAAACGAATACCCATATTCTCTTCCGGAATGTAAATACCCGGTTCTACAGTAAATACCATATTTGCTTTCATAGGTGTTTTTAATGCGCCATAGTCATGCGTATTTAAACCAATATGGTGACTAGTACCATGCATAAAGTACTTTTTGTATGCTGGCCAATCAGGATTCTCATTTTGTACATCGGCCTTATCTAACAAACCGAGTCCGAGTAATTCTGAAGTCATTAATTTACCACACTCTTTATGGTATTCTGCCCAAAGCGTGCCAGGCACCAACATTTTAGTAGCATCGTCTTTTACACGTAATACGGCATTATAAACCTCTTTTTGGCGCTTGGTAAATTTTCCGTTTACAGGTATTGTTCTGGTTAAATCGCTAGAATAATTCGCATATTCTGCAGCAACATCCATCAAAATTAAATCGCCATCGTTACAAGGTCTATTATTCTCTAAGTAATGAAGTACATTGGCATTAGTACCAGAAGCAATAATTGGTGGATAAGCGAAACCTTTAGATCTATTTCTTACGAATTCGTGCAAAAGTTCTGCTTCAATCTCATATTCCATCACTCCCGGTTTCACAAAACTAAGAAGTCTACGAAATCCTTTTTCGGTGATATTACAGGCAGTTTGCATGATTGCAATTTCTTCTGGCTCTTTAATACCTCTAATTTCCTGAAGAATAGGGTTACTCTTGGCAACCTTATGAGCAGGATACTGATGCTTATATTTTTCAATAAATCGGTCTTCACGCGTTTGCGTTTCTACCGCTTGTCTATAATGCTCGTTGGTATTGAAATAAATTGTTTCAGCTTCTGTCATTAAATCGAAGAAGATTTTTTCAAAATCTGACAACCAACAAACAGTTTCAATTCCCGAAACTTCAGTAGCCTTTTCCTTAGTCAGTTTAGCACCTTCCCAAATAGCAATATGTTCATTGGTTTCGCGAACAAACAGCACCTCGCGATGCTTTTTATTTATAGCATCAGGAAACAACACTAAAATAGTTTCTTCTTGATCAGCCCCAGATAGGTAAAAAATATCTCTATGTTGCTCAAAAGGCAATACACTATCTGCACTTATTGGATAAATATCATTAGAGTTAAAAACAGCAATACTCTTAGGCTGCATGCGATCCATAAACTTCTTACGGTTCTTTATAAATAGGGAGTTAGATATTTGATCGTATTTCATGAATTCTTATTTTGATATAAAATTAAGCATAATGTGTTGTTTCCTCAGAAAATAGGGCATAGAATTATAAGATTTACAAGAACACCATCTCATATTCTTAACTACAAATTAGCTAACTTGTATACCTAAACCAAACAGAAACAACTCATGAAAAAAATCGCTTACCTATTAATAGGCGCTTTGTGCCTACAGGCATGTTCCGAAACCAAAAAAGAAGAAACTCAATCTGAACTTTTTGCGCGTATTGACACCGAAATCAAAGCAAACTCTAAAGGTTATAGTTCGTTAAAAGAAGCTACAGAAACCATTGGTCATAGACTAACAGGATCTACAAACGGAGCGAAAGCTGAAGAATACACCTTTAATAAATTTAAAGAATACGGTTTTGAAGATGTTGCATACCAAACTTTTGAAGTAGAGGCTTGGGCAAGAGGTGAAGTTTCTTTACAAATAAATGAGGAGGATGTTAAAGTTGTAACCCTTGGTCATGCTCCTATCAAGGCAAATGTTATAGGAGAAATAGTAGATATGGGCAATGGGCTAGATGCAGATTATACGGCTAACCCAGATGCGGTAAAAGGAAAAATTGCTTTAGTATACATTTCTATTTTGCCAGATAGTGAAGAAGGACTAAGTAATTTACACCGAAGTGAAAAAACGGCCCTAGCAATTAAATACGGTGCTATTGGTATTATCATTTTTAATCAAGTTGACAACGGAGTTCTCTTGACAGGTACTGCCTCTGTAACTGGAGAGTTGATTCCGATTCCTGCTGTGTGTATTGGAAAAGAAGATGGCATGGCATTGAAAGAAACGTTGAAAACTAAAAAAGCAACAGCCAAAATTGACATGACCAATACGAGTGATGTCATCAAAGCAAGAAACGTGGTTGCAACATTGCCAGGTACTGAAATTCCGCAAGAAGAAATTATTATTGGCGGACATTTAGATTCTTGGGATTTAGCGACTGGCGCCATTGATAATGGTATTGGGTCTTTTGCAGTTTTAGATATTGCAAGAGCTTTTAAGGCAAATAACCTTCACCCAAAACGTACAGTGAAATTTGTAATGTTCATGGGAGAGGAACAAGGGCTACTCGGATCTAAATATTTAGTAGCACAAGCTATTGAAAACAAAACTATTGAGAACATTAAATACATGATGAACTTAGATATGTCTGGTAACCCAATTGGTATGAATGCTGGCGGAAAGTTAGATGACGAAAAATTCTTTACAGATTTAGGTGCTGCTATTCAACAACAAGATACCATCTACCAAAATACATTTTCTAATAAATCTGGTTTACATAGCGACCACCAACCTTTTATGTTAGAAGGTGTGCCGATTTTATCTGTAAACAGTAATCTAGACCGTTCTATTTACGGCTGCTACCATTCTGACTGTGACGATTTTAATTTGGTGAATGAAGACCATATGAAAAATACCGCTCGTTTTGGTACTATGATGCTTTATGCTGTAGCAAATGCTGATAAATTACCTGCCACAAAAATGGATAGTGAAACGACAAAAGAGTTCATGATCAAGAACGACTTAAAAGAGAAATTGATCATTGGCAACGACTGGAAATGGGAAGAATAAATTCACTTAAAAGAATAATTATAAAGCAGGGTTTTGTTCCCGCACTACTCTGCTTTTCCTTTTTAACAGGATGTTCGCAGCATACTGAAGAAAAATCGGTTAACTATTTTGATATTGTTCGCCCAGAATTTACGGGTCAACTTGCTTATGAAACTACAGACTTTGTAGAAGATTATTGGCGTGTTGTTGGCAATACTGGCTTCAATAAAACCATTTACCTTATTGCCGACAGTTTAAAAGCTTCAGGTTATGTGCTTGAGGAAAAAGCAAAGGATAGTGAACGATTGACCTACCGTATTGAAAAACGGAAAATGACCCACCAAACATGGGAACCTGTAGCTGCTTCATTACAAATTGTTGGCAACAACAATCCGCTCTTACTTTCAGAAACGAATAGGAACATGACCTATTTAAATTCTGCCTCTACGCCTAAAAAAGGAGTAACTGCTGAAGTCATACAAATAATATCTACTACCGATTTAGAGCGTATTTCTGTGAAAGGGAAAATAATATTCGCAGAAATGAGTGTTAGACGGCTGTATAAACTAGCGGTTGAAAAAGGTGCCATTGGTATTCTTACGTATGATAATCCGGATTATTTACAGCCAGAGAAAAACAAGACCTCTATTCAGTTTAGAAGTCTACCTTCTCAAGATGATGCTGATTTTTGGGGCATTGCACTATCCTACGAAGCAAAAGAAAAACTAAAAACACAGCTTCAAAAAGGCAAAACAGAAGTTCTGGTACATATTGAAACCAAAAGATACCCATCCGAAGAACTTACTGTAGTAGCGAACATAAAAGGCAGCGAACTACCAGATGAGCGTTTGGTATACAGCGCACATATTCAAGAACCAGGTGCAAATGACAATGCAACAGGCGTAGGCACACAATTAGAAATGGCTAAAACAGCTGCTAAATTGTTTGCAGAAAACAAAATAGAATTTAAAAGAACCATGACCTTGTTATGGGGAGATGAAATAATCTCCACTAGAAGATATATTGAAGAAAATTCTGAACGTACAAAAGGGATTAAATGGGGAATTAGTTTAGACATGGTCGGTGAAAATACCGCTATTACAGGAGGCACTTTTCTAATCGAAAAAATGCCAGACCCAAGTGCTATTTGGACTCGCGGAAAAGATAAACACAGCGAATGGGGCGGTGAGGTTTTGAAATTAGAAAATATGAAACCGCATTACCTGAACGATTTTATAATTTCCACATTTAAAGAACAAGGCGACTATGCCAATTGGGTAGTCGAAACCAACCCTTTCGAAGGCGGCAGTGATCACACTCCGTTTTTAGAAGCCGGTATTCCAGGACTTTTACTTTGGCATTTCACAGATCAATTTTACCATACCGATAATGACCGCATTGACAAGGTATCTCAAGAAACCTTGAAAAATGTAGGTACGGCAGCGTTAGTTAGTGGGTTGAAATTGATAAATGCGTCAGATTCTTTTGTTCATGAACAGATTCAAATTTTAAAAGAACAGGCTATTAACCGTTTAAATGATGAAGCAAAACTAAGTATACTAACACTTAAAAATGGAGGTACAATCGAGGAAGAAAAGCAAATTATTTCTGCTTGGGAAGATTGGTACAATAAATCTCTTGCCTCTGTAATTGATATACATACAAATAAAAATTCAGCCGTAAAAACTGCTATTTCCGATGCTCAAAACCAAGTACAGCAAAAATCGAATGAATTAAAAGAAACGCTTAAATAAAAACCCATTCAGCTTCATAGTACAATTTGCCAAGGGTATAAGTAATCAGTAACTTACCATCAGTATGATCAAACAAATGAAAATGAAAAACTCTTTCCTGTTATTTCTAGCCAGTATTACTATTGCATCGGCACAAATTCAACCCACTACTTCACAAACGGTAGATGAATCTTTAGTTGCAAAAAAAGTGATGGAAACTAATTCTCTGGTTAAAAACATTCCTTTGAAAAATATTGGTCCGTCTGTAATGAGCGGTCGTGTTGTTGACTTAGCAGTCAATGAAAATAACCCTACAGAATATTATGCTGCCTATGCCTCTGGGGGTATATGGTATACCAATAACAACGGTAATACTTTCACCCCGGTGATGGATGAAACCCAAACTCAAAATCTTGGTGATATTGCAGTTCACTGGCAAAGTGGTACTATCTGGGCAGGTACTGGCGAGAATAATTCTTCTCGTTCATCATACGCAGGTATCGGAATTTTAAAATCTACCGACAAAGGCAAAACTTGGCAACACATGGGTTTAAGCGATTCGCACCATATTGGGCGTATCGTGGTGAATCCGGATAATGCAAACGAAGTTACCGTTGGTGTAACAGGCCATTTATACTCGAACAACAAAGAACGTGGTATCTATAAAACCACAGATGGTGGTAAAACTTGGAAAAACACCTTATTCATAGATGACAAAACAGGTATTATTGATGTAGCCGTTTCACCTAATAATTATAGCATTCAATATGCCGCAGCTTGGCAAAAAGATAGAAAAGCATGGGATTTTATTGGTAATGGCGAAGGTTCTGGTATTTATAAAAGTACAGATGCAGGAAGCACTTGGACTAAAATTTCAACTCCAACGAGTGGTTTCCCCACTGGTGAAGGTGTAGGTAGAATAGGTTTAGCGGTTTTTGATGATAATACTGTTTATGCAGTACATGACAGTCAATTTAGAAGAAATGCATCCAAAGAAAAGAAAGAGAAACAAGCTGGCTTATCAAAAGATGATTTTAAATCGCTCTCAAAAGAACAATTTCTAGATTTAAACGACAAAGACTTGAACGAGTTTCTAAAGACAAATAACTTCCAAGAAAAATATAGAGCTGCCAATGTAAAGCAAATGGTCCGCAGTAATGCTGTACAACCCGCGGACATCGCATTGTATTTAGAAGATGCAAATTCTATGTTATTCGACACGCCCGTAATTGGTGCAGAAGTGTATCGTAGTAATGATGCCGGTACCAGTTGGGTGAAGCAAAACGAAGAATATATTGATGATTTATTCTATAGCTACGGATATTATTTTGCGCAAATAACGGTAGACCCAAATAATGTTGATGCCATCTATTTATCTGGCGTTCCTATTATTTCTTCTAAAGATGGTGGTAAAACATACACTTCAATTAATGGCGATAATGTTCACTCTGACCACCATGCTGTATGGGTAAATCCAAATTTACCGGGACATTTAATCAACGGAAATGATGGTGGAGTAAATACAAGTTATGACGATGGTAAAAATTGGTTCAAGAACAACTCACCAACCGTAGGTCAGTTTTATGCTATTGCGGTAGATAATGAAAAACCATATAATGTATATGGCGGTTTACAAGATAACGGCGTTTGGATGGGTCCACATAACGCAGAAGAAAATACTGAGTGGCAACAAACAGGTCAATACCCTTGGAAATCTATTTTGGGTGGCGATGGTATGCAAGTACAAGTAGATAATCGCAATGCTAATATCGTTTACACAGGATATCAATTTGGTAATTATTTTAGAATTGATTTAGAAAAAGACCAGAGAAATTACATTCAGCCAAAACACGAATTAGGCGAGACTCCGTATCGTTTTAATTGGCAATCTCCTATTCTATTATCACCCCATAATCAAGATATTTTATATATGGGTAGCAATAAGCTACACCGCTCTTTAAATCAAGGTGATACTTGGGAAACCATTTCAGGCGACCTAACCCAAGGAGGTAAAAAAGGTAACGTCGCATTCGGAACTTTAGCAACCATTTCAGAATCTCCTTTTAAATTTGGATTGATGTACACCGGTAGTGATGACGGCCTTATTCAACGTACCGACAATGGTGGCGGAAATTGGGAAGTCATTTCTAAAAACCTCCCTCAGAATTTGTGGGTAAGTAGGGTAATCGCCTCTAAACATCAAAAGGGCCGAGTATTTGCCACGTTAAATGGCTATCGTTCAGACGATTTTACACCTTATATATATGTAAGTGAAGATAAAGGTGCCACTTGGAAAAATATTGCAGCAAATATACCTACTGCAGCAGTAAATGTAATTATTGAAGATACCGAAAATGAGAAAGTATTATTTGTAGGTACCGACAATGGTCTATACGTAAGCTTGAATGGCGGTACATCATGGGAATCTTTTCAAAACGGAATGCCTAATGTTGCGGTACATGATTTGGTAATTCAAAAAGAAGCCAAGCATTTATTAGTAGGTACGCACGGCAGAAGCATTTTCAAGGCAGATATTTCAGCATTGCAAAGTATGACTACCGATGTATTAGCAAAAGCATTGCACACCTATCCGCTAGAAAACATAAAGTATTCTTCGCGTTGGGGGAATTCATGGAGCTCTTGGTCGAAAGCAAGTACTCCCGGTTTAGATATTACTTTTTATTCTAATCGCGATGATGTATACCAAGCTAAAATAAAATCTTCGGATGATATTGTGGTGAGCGAAACCGAAATCATCGCCAGCAAAGGCTTGAATATATTATCATATGACCTAGCATTTTCTAAAATTGGAAAGTTGAATTACCTTAAAAAACACAAAACCGAATTAAAGCAAGCTGATAATGGAAGCACCTATCTACCAAAAGGATCATACGTTGTTGAAATAAAAGGAAACGGCACCAATGAAAACATCACTTTCGAAATAGAGTAAAAATGAAAATAGTCGACTGGAATACACTACCTGATTTAGGCGTAAGCCATAATACGGATATTAAAAAGAGAACATTGATTGAGCGTGGTGAAATTCCGCAATTAATGATGTATGGCACTGCCGTTTTTAAACCTGGTCAACAAGTAGAATTACACAAACATGATACGATGTTCGAAGTGTTTCATATACAAACAGGTCAAGCAGTTTTTACTATTTCAGGTAAAGAGTATAAAGTAGGTCCAGGTAATTGTATAACCATTGAACCAGGCGAAATTCACGGTCAGCACAACCCTTTTGATGCCAATGTAACTTGGACCTATTTCGGCATTGCAACAGATTAAGAAAAACAAATTATGGAATTAACCTTAGGGATACCAGCACTACTTTTTCCGGCTATTTCGTTGACCATGCTCGCGTATAATGCCCGCTATTTAGCCATTGCAGCCTTAATACGACAATTACATCAAAAATATCAAGAAACAGAATCAGCGTCTATTGGTTTACAAGTACAAAAGCTAAGAAAGCGACTTACTATAATTAAGAATATGCAGGCAACCGCTATTGTAAGTTTTTTGTTAGCCGTAATTACCATGACTTTAATTTATGCTGAATATACATTTTGGGCTAATTTGGTATTTAGCATAAGCTTATTTGCACTAATGATCTCATTAGTACTCTCATTGATCGAAGTACAATTATCGACTAAAGCCTTAGAAATTCAGTTAAAGGATATGGAGAAATAATGGTTACACATCAAGTGAAGAAGCCCAACTAATAACCTAGCCGTTCGTCGATGTTTTTATAAGCTATTAGGTTAATATCTAGTATCTTTGCCGCCTGACAAAAATAGGCATGAAAAGAGTTCGAGAACTCGAATTATTTAATCAAATCAGAGAGATAAGGGAGTTTGAATTTGGGGTGTTTTATTTCTTCAAAGGTGGCATCGTAATATCTGAAATGCATCAAGGTGCAAAATTTAAATGGGAAAGTGCAAAAAAGGCAGTTTACGCAGCTCAAGAAATCTACGAAAAAGGTATTCCTCTAATTTATATTGCCAATAGGGTCAATAAATATCATGTGCCAACTTTTGAATGGTTCAAGTTTCATAAAAATCGTTTCGATATGCAATATATTGCATCAGTTGGCGGATTAAAAAACAACGTATTCAGTCTATTGATTAAGAAGTTAATTTTTCCAAAAAGGATAAAAACCTTCATAGATTTAGATCAAGCTGTACATTGGGCGCTACATATTTCTAAAAAATCAGATCAATCTTCTATTTCTTAACTATTTTTTTGTTTAAAGATTAAGAATTTACAAGCCTAAACAGAAGATAAATCTTAAACATCATTATAATTCATTTTAAAATCAATCTAAATAGACATACTAAAACTGCTTAATTCTTGTTAATAACTAGCTTGTGATGTAAATTCGCATATAAAATTAACGACTAATGAGCGGATTTTTTAAATCTTCGATTGGTAGAAAGTACGCAATGGCGCTTTCTGCTTTCTTTTTAATGTTTTTTCTACTTCAGCATTTTGCAATTAACATCTTATCGGTTTTCAGTCCCGATGCGTTCAATGAAGCTTCGCATTTTATGGGTACTTTTTGGGCCGTACAATATGTTTTGCAACCTGTCTTAATTTTCGGGGTAATTTATCACTTCGTAATGGGTTTCATTTTAGAAGCTAAAAACAGAAGTGCTAGAGTGAAAACATATGCAAAAAACAATGGTGCAGCCAATTCATCTTGGATGAGCCGTAATATGATTTACAGCGGATTAGCCATTTTGGCTTTCCTAGTACTTCACTTTATCGATTTCTGGATACCAGAAATCAACACTAAGTTTATTGACGGAGACATGACCGGTTTGCTGCCGAACGGTGAAGGATTCAGATATTATGAAGAACTTGTTCATAAATTTGAAAATCCATTACGTGTAGGTGCTTATGTTATTGCCTTCATTTTCTTATCGCTACACCTTATGCATGGATTCAGTTCTGCATTTCAGTCTGCAGGTGCATCGAGCATGAGAAAAGAAAAACTACAATTGTTTGCTAAAGTGTATTCGATATCTATTCCGTTAGGATTTATATTCATTGCACTTTTTCATCATTTTAATCATTAATACCTATTACTTATGTCTGTATTAGACTCAAAAGTACCTAAAGGTCCGTTGAAAACGAAGTGGACCGATTATAAGAACCACATAGATTTAGTTAACCCTGCCAACAAACGTAATATTGATATTATCGTAGTTGGAACAGGATTGGCAGGTGGTTCTGCTGCTGCAACTTTAGCAGAATTAGGCTATAATGTAAAAACATTTTGCTACCAAGATTCTCCAAGAAGAGCACACTCTATTGCTGCACAAGGTGGTATTAACGCTGCAAAAAACTATCAAGGTGATGGTGATTCTACTTACCGTTTATTTTACGATACGGTAAAAGGTGGTGATTACCGTTCTAGAGAAGCGAACGTATATAGATTAGCAGAAGTATCTGCAAATATTATTGACCAATGTGTTGCCCAAGGCGTACCATTTGCACGTGATTATGGCGGACTATTAGATAACCGTTCTTTCGGTGGTGTATTAGTTTCCCGTACATTCTATGCTAAAGGACAAACAGGACAACAATTGTTATTAGGAGCTTATTCTGCAATGAACAGACAGATTGCACGTGGTAAAATTACCCCGTTCAATCGTCATGAAATGTTAGATGTAGTTAAGGTAGATGGCAAGGCTCGTGGTATTATTGCTCGTAACTTGGTTACCGGTGAAATAGAACGCCACTCTGCGCACGCCGTCGTTATTGCTTCTGGTGGATACGGAAATGTTTATTTTCTTTCGACAAATGCAATGGGATCGAACGTTACGGCATCTTGGAAAATTCATAAAAAAGGAGCATTTTTTGCAAACCCTTGTTATACTCAAATTCACCCAACGTGTATTCCACGTTCAGGAGATTATCAGTCTAAACTTACGTTGATGTCTGAGTCTTTAAGAAACGATGGTCGTATTTGGGTACCTAAGAATTTAGATGATGTAATGGCAATTCGTGAAGGCAAGAAAAAGCCGACAGATTTGTCTGAAGATGAAAGAGATTATTACTTAGAAAGAAGATACCCTGCATTTGGTAACTTAGTACCACGTGACGTTGCATCGAGAGCTGCAAAAGAACGATGTGATGCTGGTTACGGAGTAAATGCAACTGGCGAAGCCGTTTATTTAGATTTTGCAGCCGCAATTAAACGTTACGGTATTGAGCAAGCTAAAATTCATAATATTACAAACGCATCAGCAGATAAAATATATGATTTAGGTGCTGCCATCGTTAAGGCGAAATACGGAAACCTATTTCAAATGTATGAGAAGATTGTTGATCAAGATCCTTACAAAACACCAATGATGATTTACCCAGCGGTACATTATACTATGGGCGGTGTTTGGGTAGATTACAATTTAATGACAACCATACCTGGCTGCTACGCTATTGGTGAAGCAAATTTCTCTGATCACGGTGCAAACAGACTTGGAGCCTCTGCTTTAATGCAAGGTTTAGCTGATGGTTATTTTGTACTGCCATATACAATTGGTGATTATTTATCACACGACATTAGAACTGGAAAAATACCAACAGATACACCTGAGTTCGATGCTGCTGAAAAAGAAGTAACTGATAGAATTAATTTCTTTATTAACAATAAAGGAGAGCATTCTGTAGATTATTACCATAAGAAATTAGGTAAGATCATGTGGGATGAGTGTGGTATGTCACGTAACGCAGAAGGTCTTAAAAAGGCAATTGAAGAAATATCGGCGCTTAGAAAAGATTTTTGGAAAAACGTTAATGTTCCAGGAACAACTACAGAATACAACGAACAACTAGCTAAAGCTGGTAGAGTTGCAGATTTCTTAGAATTGGGAGAATTATTCGCTAAAGATGCATTGGTAAGAGAAGAATCTGCCGGTGGTCACTTTAGAGAAGAACACCAAACAGAAGATGGTGAAGCAAAAAGACTTAAAGAGTTTCAATTTGTTTCGGCATGGGAATATAAAGGAGAACCAAAAGATGCAGTTCTGCATAAAGAAGAATTGGTTTACGAGAATATAGAGGTTAAAGAAAGAAGTTATAAATAAAGAAGGTATCATGAACTTAACACTTAAAATTTGGCGTCAAACAGATGCGAACGACAAGGGTAAAATGGTCGATTATAAAGTGACAGAAATATCTGAACACATGTCCTTTTTAGAAATGATGGATGTTCTTAACGAGCAATTAATCAATAAAGGTGTAGAACCTGTAGCTTTTGACCACGATTGTCGCGAAGGTATTTGCGGTATGTGCTCTATGTATATTAACGGTGAGGCTCATGGTCCTGACAGAGGCGTTACCACTTGTCAATTACACATGAGAATGTTCAAAGATGGCGACACTATTACAATAGAGCCATTTAGAGCAAAAGCATTTCCGGTAATTAAAGATTTAGTTGTAGACAGAAGCGCTTTCGATCGTATTCAGCATGCTGGTGGTTACATTTCTGTAAACACTTCTGGTAATACGCAAGATGCAAATGCTACTCTGATTTCAAAACATGCAGCAGATGAGGCTATGGATGCCGCTACCTGTATTGGTTGTGGCGCTTGCGTGGCAAGTTGTAAAAATGCTTCAGCAATGCTATTTGTAGGTGCTAAAGTCTCTCAATACGCATTATTACCACAAGGTCAAATAGAAGCTGTTGATCGTGTTAAAAATATGGTCGCACAAATGGATCTTGAAGGTTTTGGTAACTGTACCAATACTGGAGCTTGTGAAGTAGAATGCCCTAAGGGAATTTCTTTGGAAAACATTGCAAGAATGAACCGCGAGTTTTTAAGTGCTAATATTAAAAGTTAGGCTTAACAATCATAAAGTTTTTAAAAATCCCGACCATAAAGGTTCGGGATTTTTTATTTTTAAGATATGCCAGAAGACTACCCCAAAGAACGAATCAAAGTGCCAAGGTTCAACGAAGAATCTGGTTTCTACACTACACCGGAGCGCTCAAGAATAATGAGCAAAATAAAGGGTAAGAATACAAAACCTGAACTTGCTTTCAGAAAAGCATTGTACGCAGCTGGATATCGCTATCGAATAGATTACAAAAACCTGATCGGTAAACCAGACATTGCCTTACCAAAATATAAAACGGTCATATTTATCGATGGAGAATATTGGCATGGCAAAAACTGGGAAGAAAGAAAGCCAAATGTTAAAACCAATCGCGAATTCTGGATTGCCAAAATAGAAAGAAACATTCAGCGTGACCATGAAGTAAACGAAGAACTTAAGAATTTAGGTTATACGGTATTCAGATTTTGGGAGACAGATATCAAAAAAAATCTTGAAGAATGTTTAACCATGACCTTAAATCATTTAAAAGCTACGCAATAGAGCACAAAATGAATTTTATGAAGTTCATTTAATAAATGTTTAACCCTTGTGAGCCCTTATTTAATATAGCCTTAACGGATTTTAACCTGTATGATATGTAACTTAGTATCAAACAAATTATTAATCGTTTAAAACTATATAATATGAAGAGGATAGCAATATTAGCTACAAATGGATTTGAAGAAAGTGAATTAAAATCTCCAAAAGAAGCCATGGAAAAAGAAGGCTTTACTGTAGAAATCGTAAGTTTAGAAAAAGGTGAAATAAAAGGTTGGGCAGACGGAAATTGGTCTAACAGTTATAGAGTTGATAAAACTCTTAGCGAAGTAAAAGCTGAAGATTATAATGCCTTGGTTTTGCCAGGCGGTGTAATCAATCCAGATTTATTGAGAAGAGAAGAAACCGCATTAGATTTTGTACGCGATTTCTTTAAATTAAAGAAACCAGTAGCAGCAATTTGCCATGCACCATGGACATTGATTAGTGCAGGAGTGGTGAAAGGAAGAAAAATGACATCATTTAATTCCATCAAAGATGATTTAGTAAATGCAGGGGCTAATTGGGTAGACCAAGAGGTCGTAGTAGATGAAGGATTTGTAACCAGTAGAAATCCGGATGATTTGCCTGCTTTTAATTCCAAATTAATTGAGGAAATAAAAGAAGGAAAACATGAAATGCAACATGCATAATTCATTTTTTATGGAATTTATAAGCCCAACCAATTGGTTGGGCTTTTTTTATGTCCGTATTTAAAATTCATACATTTACTATTATGGATTATAAACCACACACCAAAGCTTCTAAATTACCCCATGTAAAGACTACCATTTTTACAACGGTAGGTAATCTTGCCCGAAAACACAACGCCTTAGATTTATCTCAAGGTTTCCCGAATTTTCAAGCAGATACCAAACTAAAGTCATTGGTAAACGAGGCTATAAATAATGGATATAATCAATATGCACCCATGCAAGGGTATTACGGACTAAGAGAAGCTATATCACAAAAAATAGAATCGTTACATAACCGCTTGTATAATCCTGATAGTGAAATAACAGTGACCGTTGGTGCCACACAAGCTATTTTTACAGCCATTACAGCCTTTGTTAAAAAAGGTGATGAGGTAATTGTCATAAAACCTGCGTACGACTGTTATGAGCCCGCAATCATATTAAATGGAGGAACTCCGGTTTTTGTTCAATTAGATGCTCCAGATTATAAAATTGATTGGGGTATTTTCCGCAGCAAGATTAGTGATAAAACCAAAATGGTCATCATCAATACGCCTCATAACCCCAGCGGAACTATGATGACAAAAAGGGATATGGAACAGCTGGAGGCAATACTAAAACCTACTAATATAATTCTACTTAGTGATGAGGTATATGAGCATATCATTTTTGACGGAAAAGTACATGAGAGTGCCTCTCGATTTCCAGATTTAGCCAACAGAAGTTTTATTTGTGCATCGTTCGGAAAAACATTTCATGTAACTGGTTGGAAAATGGGGTATTGTGCCGCACCAGCTGAATTAATGGCTGAGTTTAGAAAAGTGCATCAATTTGCAGTATTCTGTGTAGACCATCCGGTACAACGGGCATTAGCTATTTATTTAAAAAATGCATCACACTATCTAGATTTGAACAATTTTTACCAACAGAAACGAGATTTCTTTCTTGAAGGAATAAAATCGTCCAAATTCAAGTTTAAACCATCCCAAGGCACTTATTTTCAATTATTAGATTACACTACTATTTCAAATGAAGAAGATGAAGTAATCGGGAAACGATTAATTATCGAAAACGGCATAGCATCTATACCCATCTCCTCTTTTAATGTCGATAATAGAAATGATTATATGTTAAGATTCTGCTTTGCCAAAAAGCAGGAAACTTTAGAAAAAGCAGTAGAAATTCTATGTAAGCTATAAAAACTACTTACTAAAAAGCAGCATTTACTTTAGACATAAATTCACCAATTTTACTAGGCTCTAACCAACGAGTTACAACAACTACATCATTCTCTTTATCTATTACGATAAAGTTACCGCCAAAACCGGCAGCATAGTAGATATTTTCTGATAGACCTTCCCAATGTCTAGCGCCCTTTTTATTCAACCACCACATGTAGCCATAATTTGCATTAGGGGTTGAAGGGGTAGTTGCCTTTTTAATCCAACTTTCAGAAATCAATTGGTCATTCTTCCATTTACCATTATTCAAGAACAACATACCAAAGCGAGCCATATCTTCTGCGCTAATGAATATTCCTGCACCTGAGTGTCCGCCACCAGTAACCGACTTCATTTGAAGTCCGTCAATTTCTGTCCAAGCATCATCATAACCAAACCAACGCCACGTAGAAGATGCATCGATTTTATCCATAATTTTCTCTTTTAAGACTATAGGCATTGGTTTGCGCCATACATGTGTAAGCGAATATGCAAGCACATTTACACGAACATCATTATATTCCATAACAGTACCAGGTTCTTTAGGTTTTGCTAACTTCCAATCATCAATACCACCTTCACTAGGTGGTCTATCTGCCCAATCTTTACCGCCCCAAAGTTCACCAGACCAAGCGGAGTTCTGTTGCAATAAATGTTCCCAAGTAATTTTGGAATTATGTGCACCATCAAAAGTGCCGTCCCAGATGTAGTCACCTACCAAATTCTTAGTATCGGTAATAAGCTTCTCATCTTCGGCAAGACCAGCCATGGTGCTCAAAAAACTCTTTGTAACACTGAAAGTCATGTCAACCCTTTTTGTATCTCCCCATTGAGCAACAATATATCCATTTTTAAGAATCATGCCTGCCGGACCGCCACGTTTCTTGGTAGGACCTAATATTTTATGAAACGGTTCTTTTTCAAAACCTTTTACGATAGCAATACGCAAATCTCTAGAGCCTGAATACTCATTTGCTTCAGCAAAATCTACCGCTTCATTTAGCTTGCCATCTTTAATTTTAAAATCTTTCGGTGATTTTATTTCCCAATCTGCATTTCGTTCTGGAAAGTAATAATCTTGCCCCTGTAGATTTAAAAAACCAAGGAGGGCTACGAACGTGATAAAGTGTGATTTCATGAAAGTTAGTTTAAAACTACAAGTTACTTAAATCGAAACGCATTAACCAATCTGTTTGCTCATCTGAACCTATAAAATAAGGGTGCGTATCGAATTTTTGGAATCCGTGGCGCTCATAGAATTTTACTGCTCGTTTATTCTCTTGCCAAACACCTAACCATAACATTTTCTTGTTACGTTCTTGAGCAATAGCTTTAATGTAATGTAGAAATTGTTCCCCTAAACCTAAACCTTGATATTTAGCTACAACATAAATACGTTCTAATTCAACACTATTATCTTGCTTAAGTTCAGACTGTGCGTCATTAACATTTAGCTTAAAATAACCTACAACTTCTTTATTGTTATACACAAAGTAGAAATCACTATTGGGGTTAAGCAATTCTTCTTTCACCTTTTCTAAGGTAAAAGCCTTTTTAATGTACTTCTTAAAATCTTCGGGATCATTGTCTTTTTCAAAAGCAATTACAAAGGTGTGCTCAGAAATTTGTCTTAATTGATGCAGTTCTTCAAGAGAACATAATCTATATGTAAGTTCCATTTCACTAAAATAAAAAAAGGAGCAAATTACTTTGCTCCTAACCGGGGGAAATTTTATAAAATGGTTGATTTGGTAACTTTTCTGTTCTACTAGTGTATATTTACAACATGCAATCGTTCGTGGGCATTTTTCGATTGCGAACTTTTATTCTTTTTCGGCAAATAATTTACCTTCTGTTCTCATAAGAATCATTCCGTCATCAGTCTCTTGCATTTTTACAAAATCATCGGGGAAATCTGTACCTGGGTAGCTAACGATATACACATCGCCATTTACACTCCAGCTAAAATCTGTCAGATACACAACCTGACCACCTTTATAGCCGTGAAACCGACCTAAATAAACATCATTGAAAATCCACTCTTCATTATCAACGACCATTTTATTTGTATTGGTAGCGGTTTTAACCGTATGACTCCATATACCAATAATAGGATCGTTATTTTCTTCAATTTTTGAACACGAGGTAACAAGTACCATCAAGATTAGGCAACTAAATACATACTTCATTTTAGGTTAAGTTTTTCAAAGCGATTTGGGATACACTTTAATTACACTTCAAATATATGTAGTCTTTTTCTTACAAAAAAGAATTTGTGGTAAAACTTATTAAAATTGTGGTGAACATAGACAAGTTAGTTCATTAACTAAATTTGCTAAAATCCAAATTACAAAAAGAAGCAAAAAAAAAGAGCGACTTAATAAGTCGCTCTTTTGTAATCTCTTAAAAGTAATTTACAACATAAATAACTTTTTAGTAAGTCTTAAAAATCCGCTAAAGAAATCATTTCTATAAACTTGAATTTTGTTTTCACTAGCAGTGTGGTTAATTTGTGAATTCATGACGGTTAAGTAATTAATAGGTTATGGGGTTAATTGAGACTGAAAGATACATCTGTTCTACTCATTTTCGATAATAATTGTTGTGTACAGATTATAACATGTTGTGAAAAAAATTAAAAGCACAATTTATCGGTGATTGACCCACACAAATTATATACTCATCTCTAACACTTCGCCCTTGACAATCAAATTACCTTCAGTTGCTGCTTTAATTTCTTCTACCGATACGCCAGGTGCCCTTTCAAGTAACAAAAAGCCATCTTTAGTAACTTCGAGTACTGCCAAATTGGTAACAATCTTTTTAACGCAACCCACACCAGTTAAAGGAAGACTACATTTTTTTAACAACTTAGACTCTCCTTCTCTATTAGTATGCATCATAGCGACTATGATATTTTCGGCAGATGCCACAAGATCCATAGCACCACCCATACCTTTAACCATTTTACCCGGAATCTTCCAGTTTGCTATATCGCCGTTCTCAGCAACCTCCATAGCACCAAGTATAGTAAGGTCTACATGTTTACCTCTAATCATGGCAAAACTAGTGGCAGAATCAAAATAAGACGCCCCTGGTAATGCTGTAATGGTTTGCTTACCTGCATTTATTAAATCTGCATCTTCTTCGCCATCAAAAGGAAAAGGTCCCATACCTAGAATTCCGTTTTCACTTTGAAATTCTACACTAATATCATCACGAACATAATTTGCTACCAAGGTAGGTATACCGATACCAAGGTTTACATAATAGCCGTCTTCCACTTCTTGTGCAATTCTTTTTGCAATTCCGTTCTTGTCTAACATGTTTTTATTTTTGACGTACCGTTCTTTGTTCTATTCTTTTCTCGTAATCTTTTCCTTGAAAAATGCGTTGCACAAAAATTCCTGGAATATGTATTTGATTTGGATCTAGTTCTCCTTCAGGTACCAACTCTTCAACCTCAGCTACAGTAATGGTAGCGGCACCACACATACACGGATTAAAATTTCGTGCAGTTCCTTTAAATATTAAATTACCCGCTGCATCACCTTTCCAAGCTTTTACAAAAGCAAAATCAGCCTTAAAAGCTTCTTCTAGTATGTACATTTTACCATTGAATTCTCGAACTTCTTTTCCTTCAGCTACTTCTGTACCATAACCTGCGGGAGTGAAAAAAGCAGGAAATCCACCTTGCGCAGCCCTACATTTTTCGGCAAGAGTACCCTGTGGCGTTAATTCAACCTCTAACTCGCCACTAAGCATTTGTCGTTCGAATTCATCGTTCTCACCGACATAAGATGAGATCATTTTTTTTATTTGATGTTGCTGCAACAATAATCCCAAGCCAAAATCGTCGACTCCTGCATTATTAGAAATACAAGTGATGTCGTTTACACCTAATCTTACCAATTCACTTATCGCATTCTCGGGAATACCACAAAGTCCGAATCCACCTAACATAAAGGTCATTCCGTCTTTTACTCCTGCTAATGCATCGGTTACGTTTGCTACTGTTTTACGTATCATTTATTATTGAATTATCTAGTGTCTAAAATACCGATTTAAAATGGAATAAATAAAAAAAGGTCTTGGTGTACACCAAGACCTTTTCTAAAAATTATAGTCGATCACTTAAAAATCTAAATCTTCTAAATCATCTTCAACATCTTTATCTTGCTTTATATCGGCTGAGAATTTATCGCAATCTATTTCAATAGACATGTTAGCTGGCCTTTCAAAATCTTCTTTAGAAATGCCCAATTCTTCATTTGCATAATTTTTGGTCATATACAGACCCCATATAGGCAATGCCATTGAAGCACCTTGACCATAGGTAATACTTTTAAAGTGCACTGCTCTTTCTTCGCCACCTACCCATACACCAGTAACTAAATTAGGTACCATACCCATAAACCAACCATCACTATTGTTTTGTGTAGTACCGGTTTTACCCGCAATAGGGTTCGTCAATTGATATGGATAACCTGTAATGATTTCATCATATTCTGGTCTCCATTTATTATAATCCTTGGTACGTAAACGTGTACCCGAACCCCCTTGGGTAACACCTTTCATTAGGTCTAAAATAGCATACGAAACATCTTTACTCAATACATCTTTGGTCTCTGGTACATATTCATACAGAACCGTACCGTCTTTATTTTCTATACGAGTAACCATAACCGGTTTTACATACACCCCTTGGTTAGCAAAAGCACCGTATGCACCTACCATCTCATATACATTAACATCTAAAGAGCCTAAGGCTATTGAAGGCACTTCTGGAATTTCTCCTGAAAGTCCTAAATTACGAACCATACTCACAACAGATTTCGGACCCACCTCGTCTATTAATTGTGCAGTAACCGTGTTTACAGAATTTGCCAAAGCTCTTTTAAGCGAATAGCTAGTACCCGAGTACTTCATGTCAGAATTTCTTGGACACCAAGGCTCTACATTACCATGCTTACCTGCTTCGATACAATATTGGGTATCTGGGCGAGTTTCACAAGGGGATAATCTTAATTGGTCTATTGCCGCTGCATAAACAAAAGGTTTAAAAGTAGAACCTGCCTGTCTTGATCCCATAATAACATTATCATATTGAAAATGCTTATAATTGATACCCCCAACCCAAGCTTTTACATGACCTGTTTGTGGCTCCATAGACATCATTGCCGTTCTTAAAAATGTTTTATAGTAACGGATGGAATCCATCGGAGTTAGAATAGTATCTTTTTCTTTGGTCTGACTTTTCCAATCGAAAACTGTCATCTCGGTTTTTTTATCAAAAGACTCGCGAATCTGCTTTTCAGATTTACCTTCGCTTTTCATGATTTTCCATCTTTCAGAATTTTTCATGGCGCGCTCCATAATACTCTTCGTCTCTTCTGGTGTAATATCCAAAAACGGTGCTGTCTTATTTCTATCAGGAGTATTTTGATGAAAGAACTCAGCTTGCAATTTAGTCATGTGCTCATTGACTGCTTCTTCGGCATTAGCCTGCATTTTCGAGTCAATGGTGGTGTAAATTTTGAGTCCGTCTAAATACAGATTATAACGATCAGATTCGTCACCAATAGCAGGCTTCGGATTCTTATCTATCCAATCTTTCATAAAACGTTGCAAATACATTCTAAAATAGGTTGCCAAACCAACACTATGCGTTTCTGGATTGTAGTTGATATCCATTTTAGTAGCCTGTAGCGAATCTTTCTCTACATCGGTAATGAAATCATATTTTGCCATTTGAGCCAAAACAACATCTCTACGATCTTTCACCATTTCTTCCCTACGCATAGGGTTAAAAAGTGATGAATTTTTGAACATACCCACCAGCATTGCTGATTCTTCAGTTTTTAAATCTTTAGGCTCTTTACCAAAATAAATACGTGAAGCAGAACGAATACCATCGGCATTATTACCAAAATCATAAATATTAAAATACATACTGATGATTTCTTCTTTGGTATAGCTTCGCTCTAATCGAATAGCCAATACCCATTCTTTAATTTTTTGCTGTATGGTCTCAAACTTATTTCTAGAACGAACCCCTACGAATAACTGTCTTGCCAATTGCTGAGAGATAGTACTTGCCCCACCTTTACTACCTAAATACACGAAGGCTCTTAAAGTACCCCATGCATCAATTCCTGAATGAGAATTAAACCGAACATCTTCAGTAGCTATTAGCGCATTGACTAAATTTTCTGGCAATTCATCAAATTTTACATCGGTACGGTTATCATCTAAATAGAACTTGCCCAACAAGTTACCATCAGAGGATATTATTTGTGAAGCTAAATTTGTTTGCGGATTTTCTAAATACTCATAAGGTGGTAATGCACCGAAAAGTCCCCAAGAGGCAGATAAGAAAATTAATGCTACAATTGCAATACCTGACCCAAACAAGATCCAAAACCATAATATGAATTTCGAAAAACTATTCGTTGTTTTTTTCTTTACCTCTTTTGCCATTGTTTACGGGGTGCTTTTTGTTACTTCTATGCCAACATCTGTAATGCCTTCGAGACCAATTATGCCCGATACATTACCATTTTTACGCATCGCTTGTGATACCTCTATAGTATATACGCCCGAAGATGAAAAAACGATGTTTTCTTTATACCATAATTTATTTTCTTTAATACTACCATTCCCTTTTCCAAGCCAAGTACCATCGGGTGCAGACATGGCATATTCTAAGGTGTCTTTAGTTACCTCTCCTTCAGGAGTAGTTAAAGAAGCGATGATAAACAAATTACTATAAGGAAATGTATTGTCATTACGAACATTAATAAAGATATCGTGCTCGGCAATAGTATCCATTTTTGAAAGTGAAAACTCAAGAACATTATCTTTGTTCCAAACACCGTCTTCTAAAGTTCGGTATTCGGTTTTGATAATATTGCTGTCACAAGAAGCAAAAAGTACTAATGCCAAAAAACAATAAGATATACTACGCATCCTTTTGATTCCTATTACGATTTTTGTTTTTGTTCTTATTTCGGTTCCGGTTTCTATTCTCATTCTTATTGTTGTTACCAGCACCTTTTGGTTTATCAAAACGTGTTAAGCTGTCTTGACCAACTACATTTTCGAACACTACTTTTTCTTCTACGACAATTTCCATGGCGTACATTTCTAAACTAGCAACCTTCTCTTTCTTTTTGTTTTTCTCTATAATTTCGTTTACCTGATCCTTAGAAAGAACATGCCAGTTAGCAGGATTATCTTTATAGGAAAACCACAGCATTTCTTTAAAAATATCGGTTTTCTGGCAAAAAGCGAGTCCTTTTTCTGTAAATAATTTTGTGTCTTGAGCAGGAAAATCTTTAAGAGCATCAACATAGACATCTAGCTCATAGTTTAAACAACATTTTAGCTTACCACATTGACCTGCAAGTTTTTGCGGATTCAATGATAATTGTTGGTAACGTGCAGCCGAGGTACTTACCGATCTAAAATCTGTCAACCATGTTGAACAACATAACTCTCTACCGCAAGAACCAATACCACCAAGTCGCTGAGCTTCTTGACGATATCCTATTTGGCGCATTTCGATACGAATACCGAAAGCCTTTGCCATATCTTTTATCAGTTGACGAAAATCTACACGTTCATCGGCAGTATAGTAAAACGTAGCTTTTGATCCATCACCTTGAAACTCCACATCAGAAATCTTCATTTGAAGCTTTAAGATAATAGCGATTTCACGCGCTCTTTTCTTAATTTCATCTTCTCGATCTCTACATTTTTGCCAAATATCTATGTCTTTCTGACTCGCTTTTCTGTAAACTTTCGGAGCTTCTACATCAGTGAAAGATTCTTTCTTTCGCTTCATCTGAACGCGTACAAGCTCACCTGTTAATGTGACCATACCAATGTCATGACCAGATTGTGCTTGTGTGGCAACAATATCGCCTATGGAAAGTGAAAGATTCTCTGTGTTCTGAAAAAATTCTTTTCTACTATTTTTAAATCGTACTTCAACAAAATCGAATGGTCGTTCCCCATTAGGGAGCGACATATTTGAAAGCCAGTCAAAGACTGTCAGTTTATTGCAACCATCTGTACCGCAAGTACCGTTATTCTTGCATCCCTTTGGTTGTCCATCCTTACCGGTAGAACAACTACTACAACTCATATTATATATATTGGTTTGGTCGAATCTTATAAAATTCACCAAAAAAGGTTCATAAAAAACTTATAGGTAAAGATACAGTTTTTTTAATGTGAAATAAAAGTGAAATTAGTGGTGTCGGTTTTAAATAGTGACTTTGCCAATCAATCAAGACCTTTTCAAAAACATAAAAAGACAGCGAAAAACGCTATCTTTTTATAGAGTATCGTATTATTTAATGACTTAAGCCTAACTAAGTAAGAAAGCCTACTTTTTAAACTTTAGCACTTCTGATCTTCCTTTTTTAAATATCTTATTACTTACAACCTTGCCTTTTCTGAGTACTTTTTGCTCTTCAAAAGGTAATTCATGAACCTCTTTACAGGCATCTGAACAACAATTATTCATTTTTTCTGCACAAGATGGGCATTGAATAAATAATAAATGACAAGCTTCGTTGGCACAATTTACATGTTCATCGCAAGCTTCGCCACATTGGTGGCAATTGGCAATTACATCATCGCTAATACGTTCTCCCCTTCTATGGTCAAAAACAAAATTCTTACCCTTGAATTTATTTTCAAGATTATTTTTCTCTACTTGTCGGGTGTATTCAATAATTCCGCCTTCTAGCTGATACACCTGCTCAAAACCTTTATGTTTGTAATAGGCACTCGCTTTTTCGCAACGTATTCCGCCTGTGCAATACATTACCAATTTTTTATCTTTCTTGTGATCCGCCAAATCGCGTTCAATAATATCTAATGAATCGCGAAATGTATCAACATCTGGTGTAACCGCGTTCTTAAAATGTCCGATTTCACTTTCATAATGGTTTCGCATATCTACGAGAACCGTATCTGGATCTTCAATAAGTTCATTGAACTGTTCTGCGCCCACGTGAATTCCTTTATTGGTAACGTCAAAAGAATTATCTTCTAAACCGTCGGCTACTATTTTGTGTCGCACCTTAACTTTTAATTTCAAAAAAGAAAGATTGTCTTGCTCAATAGCAATATTCAAGCGCACATTCTCAAGAAAAGAAATACTATCTAAATGTTCTTTGAATACTTGAAAATTTTCTGCTGGCACAGAAAGTTGGGCATTTATACCCTCGTGAGCAACGTATATTCGCCCAAGAACATCCATATCGTTCCAGTTAATGAAAAGGTGATTTCTAAAAATGTTGGTATTACCAATGTGTGCATAGGTATAGAAAGAGATAGTAAGGCGTTCCTTACCCGCTTCTTCAATTAAAGCTGCTCTTTCTATTGCACTTAACGTATTGTACAGTTGCATGCTATACTAATAATTTAAGTCTGCCAATGACAGAAGGTTTATAGAAAAATTTCGAAGGACAAAAATAATGAAAATGCGCCTATTTTATTACCGTTAACCACATTATAATCTAAAAAAGAGCCATGTGGACCACAAGACTCTTTTATCGACTATTCCATTTTAATACTTTTTCATAGCATTCTTAAAGAATACAAAAAGGATATAGCCACCTATAACCGCCGACACTAAAACAGCGATATATAACCAATTAAGTACGTTCTATTTTATAAAAGATAGTAATTGCCTAAAATGGTTGCGTATTCGATTCAATATTATTCAATTCAAAAAAGATTTGGTAATTTAGCTATCCAAAAAAAATAGAAAATGGGTTCTGAAAAAGAAGCAAAATTAAAAGCATTACAATTAACCCTTGACAAGATGGATAAGACCTACGGTAAGGGCGCTGTAATGAAAATGGGCGATAAGGTTGTTGCAGATGTTGAAGTGATACCTTCTGGCTCATTAGGTTTAGATATTGCCTTAGGCGTAGGTGGTTACCCAAGAGGTCGTGTAATTGAAATTTACGGACCAGAATCTTCAGGTAAAACAACCTTGACTTTACACGCAATTGCAGAAGCACAAAAAAATGGTGGTATTGCAGCATTTATTGATGCTGAGCATGCTTTTGACCGTTTTTACGCTCAAAAATTGGGTGTAGATATTGACAACTTAATTATATCTCAACCAGATAACGGCGAGCAAGGCTTAGAGATTGCAGATAACTTAATACGTTCTGGAGCAATTGATATTGTAGTAATAGATTCAGTTGCGGCATTGACACCTAAAAGTGAAATTGAAGGAGAAATGGGAGATTCTAAAATGGGTCTTCATGCACGTTTAATGTCTCAGGCACTTAGAAAATTAACAGGTTCTATCAGTAAAACAAACTGTACCGTTATTTTCATTAACCAATTACGTGAAAAAATTGGTGTAATGTTCGGTAACCCAGAAACTACTACAGGTGGTAATGCCCTTAAATTTTATGCATCTGTTCGTTTAGATATTAGAAGATCTACACAAATAAAAGATACAGATGGTAATGTTCAAGGTAACAAGACCCGAGTTAAGGTTGTAAAGAATAAAGTAGCACCACCTTTTCGTACTACAGAATTTGATATTATGTATGGCGAAGGTATTTCTAAAGTTGGTGAGGTTATCGACTTAGGTGTTGAATACGAAATAGTAAAAAAGAGTGGTTCATGGTTTAGCTATGGCGACACTAAATTAGGTCAAGGTCGTGATGCCGTCAAAAGCCTACTTTTAGATAACCCTGAATTATTTGAAGAATTAGATGGCAAAATTAGAGAAGCCATTAAGGCCTTAACTGCTTAAGTTCAGCTGTTATAGTAATAAATTGTGTTTGAGTAGGCACACGAGGTATTCTTAAGAGAAACAAATTAAAATTTCGAGGCTTGACCGCTCATGGTGTGCAAGCCTCGGAGTATTAAATTAAAGAGTATCTAGCAAACACAAATGAGTTAACGCAACCATTTTACTTCCTTTTCATCTTATTACAAAATAGTTGTATGATGAGAAATAAGTTAATGTTATTGACCTTGGTCTTGGCATTTTTATGCAATGGTTGTTCTATTGATGATGATGGCGCCAATTTCCATTTTACTGCATTGGAAATTGTGGATGCAGAAGTACCAGAATCTTTTGTTCTTAATGAGACCTATAAGATTACTGTAAATTACCTAAAGCCTGATAGTTGCACATACTACGAAGGTTTTGATGTTGTTAAAGATTCCCTGACCACGAGAAGTGTTGTTGCCATTGGGACAGTACGAACAGATATTGATGATTGTATGGAAGAATTAATTCAAGAGACAGCGTCATTTAACTTTCAGGTAATTTATACAGAACCCTATACATTTAAATTTTATACCGGCGATAATAGTGACGGAGAGGCAGAATATTTAGAAATTGTCGTTCCAGTAAACAACCCTTAAAACAACCAACCATTTGTGAGTCTAGAAGAGCTCATTCATAATTGCAAAAAAGGAGACCGTAAAGCACAGGAACTATTATATAGAGCCTATGCCACAACTCTTTATGGCATATGTTTAAAGTACTCTAAATCTAAGTCTCAGGCAGAAGATACCTTGCACGACAGCTTTATGACCATTTATGATAAAATAGGTCAGTTTAAAAATAAAGGTTCTTTTGAAGGTTGGATGAAAAGAATTACCATAAATACTGCGTTACAAAAATATAGAAAAGAAGAGTATTTAAACGTAGTTACAGAAAATACAGAAGAAGAAGTTACGGTTGATAATGCTTATGCCGATATCAGTTTACAATCGCTTTTAAGTTACATACAAGAATTACCGAATAAATACCGTGCTACATTCAACCTATATGTAATGGATGGGCACACGCATAAAGAAATTAGTGAAATACTAGGTACCACTATCGGTACCTCAAAATCTAATCTTGCTAGGGCACGCGCATTATTAAAAGAGAAAATAGAAACTAAGATGACACAATCAATTGTAAGTGTCTTAATTATAATATCAACATACTTTTTATAATCTGAACGGTTATAAACAGAAACAGTACTAGATGCATAAGAAAAATATAGACGACCTTTTTCGAGACAAGCTCTCGGACTTCAAACAAAACCCAGACAATAAAGTCTGGCGGGCGATTGATGCGTCATTGAACAAAAAGAAAAAAAAGCGGGTGATCCCTATTTGGTGGTCACTAGGTGGTATAGCGGCTGCAATAGCCATTGGCTTATTGGTAATTAATCCGTTTTCCGATAGCCAACCATCGAACGAAATATTGGTAGACACTGAAAATGAATCAAAACCCAACATTGATATTCAACCGAATAATGAAAATGAAATTTTTATTGATTCGATAGACATCAACAAAAATCAAGTTGCTGAACAAGAAATTTCCATAAAAAATAGCGTTAACATTGTTGAAAACAATACAGAAACAACACAGCAGAAATCAAGCAACATAATTAAACCATCAGCCAAAAAACGTGATAATTACATCGGTAAAAACCAAAACTCGGTCGCTGATAACAAAAAACCGATTTCGCCAAGTAAGTCAACTACAAATGGTGCATTACTAGCTGAAAGCATTGCTTTAAAAGAAAAAAGCTCTAAAAACACATTACATACTGATGTTAATGTTAATGATGAAAACAGCACAATGCAATCAAGCAATTCTTTTGAAAAATTAGGTTCGACCGAATTGACTAATGAAACTGCTATTGCTCAAAATACAAATACTGACGAAACGCTAGAAAACGCTGAAACAGCTAAAAAATCTATTTTTGAAGAAATTGAAAATCAAGAAGAGCTTAAAGAGGAAAAAGTTGCTAATAATAGATGGTCTGCTGGCCCAAATGTTGCCCCCGTTTATTTTAATGCGCTTGGTGAAGGCTCCCCAGTAAATTCCATTTTCAGTCCGAATGCGAAATCAGGAAACGTTAATATGAGTTACGGAGTCTCTGTAGCTTATGCCGTAACTAAAAAGCTGACCATACGCTCAGGCATCAATAAAGTAGATTACGGGTATGATACAGAAGATGTTGCTTTTTCATCTTCCTCAGCTTTGGCATCTACCAATAGTCAATTAAGCACTATTGATTATGCAGAAACATCTAACACACTTACCATTTCGAGTAAAGTAGTTGCATCAGACAAATTCAGTACCATAAGTTCTGCTTTAGATGTTACAGCAAAAAGTCCGACAAGAGAAGGCTTTATGTCGCAACAATTTGGTTATATAGAATTACCAGTAGAATTAAATTACGCACTGATCGACAAAAAATTCGGAGTAAACCTTATTGGCGGTGTCAGTTCTTTATTTTTAATTGACAACGCAGTTTCTTTGACTTCTGGTGAGTTGACCACTGAAATCGGCGAAGCCAATAATATTAACGACCTAAACTTTAGCGCGAACATGGGGCTTGGTATAAATTATAACTTTTCACAAAAAGTTCGATTTAATGTAGAACCGATTTTTAAATATCAACTGAACACCTTTTCTGATGTAAACGGTACTTTTAGACCCTATTCTGTAGGGGTTTATAGCGGACTCACATTTCAATTTTAAATCATACCTATGAAAAAGTACATCTTAAGCTGTATTTGCCTTTTCAGCATTTCTATCTACTCTCAAGATGTAGATGATGAAATTATACTTCAGAAGAACATCATGAATTAAAGCTTAACGGCCTCTTTTTAATCTTAGGCGCCATTGAGTTAGATTATCAATATTTACTAAATGAAGAGTCTGCTGTAGGTATTGATGTACTTTATACTTATGATGATGAGAATCTCGATGTCAACAATTATGTATCGCCGTACTACCGTCAATATTTTGGAAAAAAATATGCCTCAGGTTTCTTCGTGGAAGCATTTGGCATGTTAAATTCTGTTGATGATTACATCTATGACTCTTATTACGACGAACCAACAGATTCTTATTATTCCAATTCTGGATACCAAGAAAATGTTGTCGATTTTGCCTTAGGTATCGGCTCAGGTGTTAAACTACTTACTAAAAGAGGTTTTATCGTCGAAATAGATGCAGGCATTGGTCGCAATCTATTTAAAAACGATCGAAGTTTTACCATTATCGGTAAAGGTGGTATTAACCTTGGTTACAGGTTCTAGCTATTTGGTTAAATCGCTAAGTATCGTTTCTCTAACGCTTGTTCTTAGCTCTGCCGTTTCTTCTGGCCGTGTGGAATGCGTCTCTACAAAAGAATGAACTCTAGCCCTACATTTACCAGGTCCTCCACTCAAAAACGTAAAAGAAAACCGTTTTTTATTATCAAAAAAAGTTATGGGAACCACTGGTATTTTATGAGAAATGGCCATTTTAAAGGCACCATCTTTAAACGTATCTAAAACCACATGTTCTTCGGGCACACCACCTTCAGGAAAAATACAAATACTCAAGCCTTGCTGTAATCTCTTTTGCGCTCTTCTATACACACCAGTTCTACTTTGGGTGTTATCTCTATCTACCATGATACACACACGTTTATAAAAGAATCCGAATAAAGGTATTTTAGCCAACTCTTTCTTACCCACGAATACAAATGGGTTTCTACTTACCACTAGCATCAGCATAATATCAAGCATACTCGTATGGTTAGCCACCAACATATAGCTCTTCTTTTTCACCAAACGTTGCTCGTAGGTTACTTTCGGGAAACAAAACATACCATATAGTATAAATCTAGCCCAGAGGTTTCTAGCCATCCAGAAAAACTGTGGATACCAGGTTTCACGCGAAGCAAAAATTACCAGTAATGGAAAAAAGAGTAGAATAGGAATAGCCACGAGAACATAAAACCAAATTCGGTATATAGTTTGACCGGCGTGTTTAACCAATTTAAGCATAAATCAAAAGTAGTTATTTACGATAGTTTTTTTGTATTTGTTTTACCTTTGCTTTTTTAGAAAAAAGAAAATGGCAAGAATTTTAACAGGCATACAAAGTACCGGAACTCCGCATTTAGGAAATATTCTAGGAGCGATTAAGCCAGCAATAGAAATGGCAAATAATCCTGCTAACGAATCTTTTCTTTTTATTGCAGATATGCATTCGTTAACACAGATAAAAAATGGCGCAGAATTGCGTCATAACACCTATGCTGTTGCCGCAACTTGGCTTGCCTTTGGATTGGATATTGAAAATACCGTTTTTTATAGACAGAGCGATGTACCGCAAACGGCAGAACTAGCTTGGTACCTAAGCTGCTTTTTTCCGTACCAACGATTAACCCTTGCACATTCTTTTAAAGATAAAGCTGATAGGTTAGAGGATGTAAATGCCGGACTCTTTACCTACCCTATGTTAATGGCTGCAGATATTCTATTATATGATGCCAATATTGTACCTGTAGGTAAAGATCAAATGCAACATATTGAAATGACGCGCGATGTTGCTTCTCGTTTTCATGCACAATTAGGTGAAACTTTTGTTTTACCAGAGGGCAAGGTTCAAGAAGAAACGATGTACATACCAGGTACCGATGGTGCTAAAATGAGCAAGAGTAAGGGTAATTTAATCAGTCTTTTTCAGACGGATAAACAATTACGCAAACAGATTATGGGAATACAAACGGATAGTACACCTATGGAAGATCCAAAAGACCCTACCAATGATAATGTATTCGCTTTATATAAAATTCTAGCTAGCCAGCCTCAAATTGAAGAAATGAGCGCTAACTATTTAGCCGGAAATTATGGTTACGGTCATGCCAAACAAGCACTTTATGAAGTTATTGTTAATAAGTTTATAGAGCCTCGTGAGAAGTTTGAATACTATATGAATAATTTAAAAGAACTTGATGATGCATTAGATCTGGGTGCGGAAAAAGCAAGAAAAGTAGCGGACGGAGTACTGGGAAGAGTTCGTGAAAAGCTGGGTTATTAATTTCTAGCCTTAAATACCACAAATATCAAAAACCGACCTAGTGGTCGGTTTTTTGTTTTAATTACAAATGAGTTCGTGTCAAGTTTCCCGATTTGGAATGGAATTTTATCGACAAAAGGATTGCTTGGTTAATTCTACTCTTCGAATATTTAAAAAACAAACCGAGTGGTTTGTAAAAATATCAGATTGCCTCAAACAATTTTCCAGGCAAAGGCCTTATTACACCTTTCATTTCCATATTCAATAAGGTAGAAGATGTTCTATAAATAGGTAGTTTACAATCTAACGCTATACTATCTAAAATTTGCTTGCCGTTATTTTGTAGGTAGGTGTAAATATTTTGTTCGACTTCATCTAGTTCAATAAAAAGCTGTCTCTGAATATTCTTATTCTGTTTTTCAGCTATATCCCAATCTAACAAATAAATTAAATCTGCCGCCGATGTCATTACATGTGCTTTTTGCTGCTTAATTAGATTATTACAGCCCAAGCTATATTTATCAGTTGTTCTACCAGGTACAGCAAAAACATCTCTATTATAACTATTCGCAATATCAGCAGTTACAAGGCTTCCGCCCTTTTCAGCAGATTCTACTACCACTGTAGCTTCACTTACACCGGCAATTATTCGGTTTCGTTTTAAAAAGTTTTCGCGTTCAGGGTTACTAGTACTCCAGAATTCGGTGTAGAAGCCGCCATTCTTTAAAACATCAGCTTGATATTTGGCATGTACCTTTGGGTAAATTTGATTTAGTCCGTGTGCCAAGCATCCTACGGTTTGCAATCCGTGTTTTATAGCTTCCCGCTGAATACAAATATCTACTCCGTATGCAAAACCACTAATTATGACTGGATCTAACGGAGCTATTTCCTCAATAAACTGCTCACAAAAAGCCATGCCGTAGCTCGTAATATTACGGGTACCGACTACGCTGATCAATTTACGATTCTGCAAATCAATATTTCCTTTCTGAAATAAAAGAATAGGTCCGTCAATACAATGCTTTAAATACTTAGGATAATCTTCATCTAGAAAATAGGTGCAGCTAATATCGTTTTTGAGTACATAATTATATTCTGCTTCGGCAGCTTCTAAATGTTCTAAGTCAAATAAATGTTTGATCGTATGAGTACCGATGCCATCGATTTTCAGTAGATTTTGCTTTTTGTCTTCGAAAATCGCGGATGGACTCCCACAATGAGAAATTAATTTCTTCGCGAGGATATCTCCAATATTTGGAACATGTTGTAACCGTAGTATTGCAACAAGTTCATCAGCAGTATGTTGTGTAGTTTTCATTTCTAGTTCGCAAATAAGCGAAAAAAATATGTTAATAAAAAGTTACGAAAGGAGTTTTTATACCTCTTTATTTTCTTCATATTTGTAATCAGATGGTTTTAGAACACTATATAAGCGATTTACTTTATAGGTACAACTGTGTTGTTGTACCAGGATTTGGAGCATTCCTTACCCAAAAAAATTCTGCCAAAATAAACGTGGTTACCAATACGTTTAGCGCGCCAAATAAATCTATTGTTTTCAATAGACAGCTGATCTCTAACGATGGGCTTTTGGTTTCTTATGTGTCAAATGCAGAGAAAGTTTCTTATGAAACGGCATTGGTTGAAATTGAAAACCAAGTAAAAACTTGGCAAAAGGTTTTGATCCAAGAAACATCTTTACACCTAAAACATATTGGTTCTTTAGCTAGAAACCATGAAGATAAAATATTGTTTCAACCTGCAAATGAAACAAACTATTTAACCTCATCTTTCGGACTTTCGAATTTCAACTCTATACCTGTAATTAGAGAGATATTAAAGGAAGAAGTTGTACAAATAGAAGAAAAAATACCGTTCGTAATTAGTCCTGAACGTAGAGAAAATAGAGGTTTTAGACCTTATTTAAAATATGCGGCTATTCTAATGTTGGCATTTTCTACTGGCGTTACGGGTTACCGTGCATACCAACAAAAAAATACAAACGAGCAAGTTGCTAGACAAGATGCTGAAGAGTTTGTAAACAAACAAATACAAGAAGCTACCTTCTTTGACTTATCGCCATTAGAATTACCCACAGTTACTGTTGAAGCCACTACAACTTCAAAACCATCAGTTAGCAAAGGCGCATCAACACATTTTATTGTTGCGGGTGCCTTTAGAGTTAGAGATAATGCCGATAGAAAAATCGAGCAGCTTAAGGCTAACGGATTTAATGCCGGTTATTATGGCACGAATGCTTACGGTCTACACATGGTAACTTTTGATAGTTATACCAATGCAAACGATGCTTTGAATGCTTTACGTGAAATTAAACGTACGCAGTCTAAAGATGCTTGGTTATTAACCGAAAAATAAACCTACACACATTTTATAAGTACCCTTGATGCCCGTATCTTTGCGCAAAATTTCTAATTAATGGAAGCAAAGACTCCTGCAGCATCTCGTACCACAATGACCGATTTGGTTCTCCCAAGTGAAACCAACGCACTTCAAAATTTATTTGGCGGCGAATTATTGGCCCGTATGGATCGCGCAGCCAGTATTGCTGCCGGTAGACATAGCCGCAGAATTACCGTAACTGCATCTGTTAACCACGTAGCTTTTAACTTGGCAATACCACTTGGTAGTGTTGTTACTGTCGAAGCAGCCGTTTCTAGAGCATACAACACCTCTATGGAGGTCTACATAGATGTTTGGATAGAAGACCGCTACAGCGGTAAGAGTACTAAGGCAAATGAAGCTATTTATACCTTTGTTGCCGTTGATGAAACAGGTACACCAACTGAAGTACCTGAATTAACGCCTGAAACTCCCCTAGAGATTACCCGTTTTGAAGGTGCATTACGTAGAAAACAATTGAGTTTAGTATTGGCAGGTAAAATGACACCTGATAATGCTACCGAACTTAAGGCATTGTTTACGAAGTAAATTAGTTTACCAAAATACTAATCGATTTCTTATTCTTTTTTATATGTGAGCCAAGAGGTCTGTCTATATTTTAGCATATCTAATTTGTAATTCTACTAAACCACTTCTCGGTACAAATCCTTTTCCAATTCCGACTGTTCTATATCAACTTTAAAAGATAGGTCCATTTTCATTTCGTTTGCATTATTCCAAATATAAAGTGCCGCCAAACCAATGCTTCCAATTATGAAAAAGGCGATAGAATAAACAGCTAATCCGCCGTAGGCTAAAGTCAAACATGTAGCTAAAAATGTAACATAAACGACTATTGGTTTAAGAGACCATTTTAGATTAAAACTTGGTGATTTAAGAGTAGTATTCTTCGCTAGTTCATTTTGTGTGGACTCGGAATTCAACGCAATTGTATTGTGCATAATGGCTCTATTTTACTGGTTAATACAGTAAAATTCGGCAAAAAATGGCACACACACTTACATAATATAATGAAAATCAATATGATAACGAAGAATTAAAGAAATCATATTATTTGAATATCAGAAAAATAAGATTGACAAAATTACCTACTAAAAATTAAAGTTATCAGGATCGGGACCAGAGCGTTCTCCTGTTTCCAATCCGTCTAAAAAGATAATATCATCATTTGACAACTCAAAATCAAATATATCGGCATTAGATGCTATTCGTTTGGCATGAACCGATTTCGGGATAGCAACAACACCTTTTTGAAGATTATAACGCAGAATAATCTGTGCTACACTCTTATTGTACTTTTTGGCTAAGTCGGAACAAATATCCAACTCAAAAACCTTACCCTGCATAAAAGGAGACCAAGACTCGTATTGAATTCCGTTCGAAGTACAAAAATCAATAAGATTTTGCTGCACTAAGTACGGATGAAATTCCATTTGGTTGACCATAGGCACCACCTTACATTGGCTCATCAGATCTTCTAAATGATGTTTTAGAAAATTACTAACTCCTATAGCCCTAATTTTCTTTTGAGCATATAGATGTTCTAAAGCTCTCCAAGTTTCTTTGTATTTACCAGCAACTGGCCAATGAATAAGGTATAAATCTATATAGTCGACACCTAAACGTTCTAAACTTGCGTCAAAAGCTTTCAGTGTTTCATCATATCCTTGGTCAGCATTCCAAACTTTGGTTACCAAAAAAATGTCATTTCTATCTATTCCGCTTTCACGAATACCTTTACCTACACCCTCTTCGTTCTTATAAACCGCTGCAGTATCAATATGACGATACCCTAATTGAATTGCGCTTTTAATCGCCTCTACAACTTCTTTTTCATTATCTGATTGATACGTTCCTAAACCCAAATACGGCATTTTAACTCCGTTACGGAGTTCAAAACTTCCTTTAATATCTGTAATAACCGGTAGGTTTTTCATAAGATTATCTTTTAAAGTCGATACACCCATTCTTCTGGGTTAAGACGAGAGGTATCCTGGTATAGGTAAAATTTTAATCTGGTCTGACCATTATTTTTATTGGTATAAACAACACCGAGTTCTTCTTTACTAGATACTTTATCACCTTTTTTTACATACAGTTCAGAAAGGTTGTAGTATGTACTAATGAAATTACCGTGTTTAATTTGCACCCCTTTATTACCACCAGGCACAGCCAAAATAGCGATTACTTCTCCTTCAAAAATAGCACGTGCTTTTGAGCCCTCATCCGTTGCAATAATTACTCCGTTACTTTGGTGCTTAATCCCCGGGTAGACAGGATCAGCGTACACCCCGAATCCCTGACTCTTTATTCCCTTTTCTACGGGCCAAATCAGTTTTCCTTTATTGGCAGAAAAGTTATTGGCAATAACAGTCGCTTCTGGAGTTAGTACGAACTTACTTGAGTTTTTAGTAGTACTGCCAGATTTTTTATTCGAGGCCGCAATTGCACTTCTAATCAGATTTTCAATTTGCTGATCTATCTTTCTAGCTTCTTTCTTTTTCGTATCGATCGCACTGGCATACTTACTCTCGTTCTTACGAATAGTACCCAATAATGCTTTCTGAGTCTGTATTTCACCGAATAATTGATCTTTCGCCTTTTTATTCTGAGCCAATAAAACCTCTTTTACTTTTCGCTCTTCGTTCAAATCTGAATTTAGACGTGAAAGCTCTTCTGTTTTGGTCAATATCTGAGCTCCCTGCTCTTTTCTATAGTCTGTATACTGCTTCATATATTGAAGCCTTTTAAATGCTTGAAAGAAGCTTTCAGAAGATAACAAGAACATTAATCTATTCTGTTTCGATTTGTTCTGATATGACTTCTGAATCATTTTCGCGTACTCGTCCTTTACTTCTTGCAGCTCGTTCTTTAACTTACCTATATTTCTAATATTGGTATTGATCTGTCTGTTCAATAAGTTCGATTGCTGATTGGTAACTCGTATAAGTTGCTGGCGTACGGTAATTTTTTTATCTAACGCCTCCATTTGATCCAAAACATTGCCTTTCTCTTTTTTTTCGGCAAAAAGCAGGCGGTTAATGTTTCGTATTTCCGACTGAAGTTGCTCACGCTTTTCCTCTAATGCTTTTTGCTCACTCGTTTGTGAAAATATAGACACAGAGGTGAATAGCATTACTAAAAAAAGACAATATCTTATTTTGAACAACATATGTTTACAGTTCAATTTCTTTAAAACCTTTAGGTATGGAATATGGGAAATTTACAGGACTATTTAATTCTAAATTCTTGAATTCTAGTTCAATAGTATTCACCTTGTCCTTACTAATTGCTCTTATCATTATCTCGTTAGGCAAAATTTCTTTATCTAAACTCTGGTAATTTTTATAGGTAATTTCTAACAGACGCTTCTCTTGAGGTTGAGCGATCTGCTGCAAATCCATCTTATAATTTTTAGGTTCGATTCTGAATAACATTTTATACAACGATGCCTGTAACCTAGGTGTAAGTCGATATGCTTCTTCAGAAATATCGATATCATATTTTTCTTTTCTTAAGTCTACTATTGCTTGCCCAGTTAGTAGATTCTGTAAAATTGAAAAATCTACTTCGGTGCCCAATAAATTACTTAAATATGAAAAATCGCCATCAAAATATTCGTTCTCTAGTTTATTATAAAAAGACACTCTATCGGGCGTTATATATGCCTTTACAATACCTAAGGGCGCACTCATCCAAATAGCTTTGTCTTTTTCCATTCGTAAGCTTACCGAAACACTCTGAGAAGATTCCCCATCTGAATAGGCTATTTTAACCCTACCGGCTAATGTCTTAAAACCCGCTTCGTTTTGATAATGGGCTTTTATAACCGACTTAGATGTCATTTTTTCATCTACGGTACCACCAGTAATTACTTTAGTGCTCTTACAAGAGGCCATAAATACAATCATCATTATTACAATGGCTTGCCTTGATTTCATCATATTCAAAAACTTCATCATCTAAAATCCTTATTTAATTTTACTAAGGTACATATTTGCCTTCGAGGTATTATTGGTCGCCATATATGAGGTAGCCAATTCTTTATAGATATTATTCTCAAGCGGAATGTCATCTATAACGTAGTCTAATGCCGTCACTAAAATATCGATAGCATCGGTATATTTGTTTAACAGATTAAATGCGGCACCTTGGGCGTAATAAAAGTATGGCTGAGATGGAAAACGTTCTATTGCATCTTCTGTCAAACGTAATAATTCATCATGATTGCCAGCTGAAGCTAATAAACCCTCTATTTTTACTTTATACCCATCAATACTGCTTAAATCAGTAGTATTCTCTGCTTTTCTAGATACAATAACTGTAGTGGGCTTTTCTTGTTGTTTAGCGATTGAATCTGTTATCTTATGCTCTAAGTATTGATATTTTTTAGAAGTTTTTAAGCCCTTTAAAATAGATTTTGCAGTTACATAATCTTCTTTTAGAAAATAGATTTCTGCCAAATTACCCCGAAGCACAACATTATCCCAAGGTAGCTCTTCTTTTACCTCTTCTAATACAGATTTTCTAGCATCGACAACATCTACCAAGGTTTCTGCATACCAGTAATTTTCTGGCTCACCGTTAAGCGCCTCTACCGCATATTCTTGAGCAACTACAAATTGCTTATCATACAAATGAAATTTAGCCAACTCAAAAGAGACGACCGTATTTTGTGGTTGTAGACGTTTACATTCTAAGAAGTAAGTTATAGCTCGGTCATAATTACGAATTCCCATTTGCTTTAACCCTTCGAAAAAATTCTCTTGAAAAGTATCTGAATATTCCTCTAAAAAGACCTCTGCGCTTTGTTCTACATCCAATTCTTGATTTTCTTGCGCAAAAGATTGCATGGGCGTACTACAAACACCGACAAGCAAGCCCATTAAAATCAAGTTCTTCATATCTCTAGTAACAGAAATTACTTTACACCAGTACTACCAAATCCGCCTTCGCCTCTAACGCTTTCAGACAAGCTGTCGACAACACTCCACTCTGCACGTTCATGTTTTGCAATGACCATTTGTGCGATACGTTCTCCATTTTCAACGATAAAATCTTCACTACCAAGATTTATCAATATCACCCCGACTTCGCCCCTATAATCAGCATCAATTGTACCTGGAGCATTAAGTACAGTTACTCCTTTTTTTGCAGCAAGACCACTTCTAGGTCGAACCTGTGCTTCAATACCTACAGGTAATTCAATGAAAAGACCAGTTGGTATAATAGCTCTACCTAAAGGTTGTAACGTAACAGCCTCGGTTAGATTCGCTCTTAGATCCATACCTGCAGATGCATTTGTTTCGTAATGTGGCAAATCGTGATTCGACTTATTAATGATTTTTATGTTCATCTATTTAAATATAATTTTTTAAGATTCTCAAATTCTAGTTTATACACTAAACCTAAGAACACAATTAACAGCGGTATACCCACAAAGAGGTTTCTATCAAATATGTAAAATGAAAGAATAGAAAACAAGATGGAGATTACTAAATAAAAACTAATTTTTCTGAAGTTATACGGAATAGGATAATACATCTGTCCGAAATAAAACGAAAGCAGCATCATGGTTCCATAAGCCAATAATGTAGCTACAGCAGATGCCATATACCCAAAATGAGGAATAAAAATCAAGTTTACGATTATGGTCAAAACGGCACCTATTAATGATATATATGCTCCGAATTTTGTTCGGTCGGTCACCTTATACCAAACGGAAAGATTATGGTAAATACCCAAGAAGAAAGCTGCCAATAAAATTAATGGAACTACAGGCATAGCTTCCCAATAGGCTTCATCACGTACAAAAAGTACTTTTAGCACGTCAGAGAACACAACCACTGCCAACAGTATAATACTGCCTAGTACAACAAAGTAGTTGGTTATTTGAGCGTAAGCTTTTTGCGGGTTTTTAGTGTCTGAATGGCTAAAAAAGAATGGTTCTATACCCATTCTAAAGGCAGTTGCGAATAGCGTCATAAAAACGGCAAGCTTTACACATGCACCATACTTACCAACTTCATCACTAGCTATTTCGACAGGTAATATTTTCTCAAGCAAAATTTTATCTAACACCTCATTTACGGTAAATGCGATACCTGCCACCATAACCGGCATGGCATATTTTAGCATTCTTTTCCAAATATCTATATCAAAAATATATGGTCTTCGCAGATATACTCTCAACATTAATATTAATGTAACTGCACTTGAAACTAAGTTAGCAATTAAGATATAAGAGATTTCAAAATCTGGTTTGTACATCGATGCTAGAAGACCAGTACTATCTGCAGCAGCAATTTTTGGAAGAAAAATTAAGAAAAAAGAATTCAAACCTAAGTTCAAGCCAACATTAATTAACTTAATTACGGCATAATGCATAGGTCTTTCATTTGCTCTTAACCAAGCAAACGGAATGATAACTAAAGCATCTAAAGCTAATATCCAAAAGACATAGCCTATATACTCATTTGATATTTCTAGAACATCGGATAACGAAGATTTAAACAAAAACCCAATGAGCATAAATAGCAAGGTTGATCCTAAAATGGATAACAATGATGTCGAAACCACTCTTTTTTTGTTTTCTGTATCCTTATAGAATCTAAAAAAAGCGGTTTCCATACCATAAGCAAGGAAGACATTGAAAATTGCAAAATATGCAAAAATTACCACTACTTCGCCATATGAACCTGGCTTCATTACACCGGTATAAATAGGTACCAATATAACATTAAGCATCCTTGGCAAGACAGTTGCCAAGCCATAGATTGCCGTTTGTTTAAAAAGTTTTTTGAGTGGATTCAAACACTATAAATTCAGAGGATAAAAGTACCTATTAAAAGCCTAGTTACAAAGTTAGTTTTTAGGGATACCATTATAAATTAACGGTTGCTTTTGTTTTATGCCTGAAATCTTGGTAAATTTTGTTTCACCATTCTCAATATAACTAATAACCGCCTCATCTGAATTTAAATTCAAACTCTTCGTTTCAGATGAATCTGACATTTCATTAGAAATTCTAACAACAATCATATCTTGATCATCAATTGTATTTACAAGTGCTTTGACTTGCTTACCACGAAAATAAACTTCATCAAGTTCTATAGTAACTTTCTGAAAACTAGCAACGGGAATTCTTAATTCGGTACCAGAACCGCTTTCTTCACGTCCGCCAACGTATTGTTGGCAACTGGCGTTGCCAATTTCAAAGGGAGTTTCTGTCTGTAATTTTTTTTGCGAAGTACAGCTGGTAAGACAAAGACAGAAAAGTAAAAAACAACTAGTTACATATTTCATTAGACCGATATTATCCATATAAAGATAGCAAGTAATATGGGTTTAACGACTCATTTAACATCGCTATCACAATTTAGCAATCAATCTTTCATTTGTAATTCTTTCAATTTAGAGAGTTCTTTTCGTGTCTGCTTATAGATAAAAACCGAGAACACCACTAAAAACACTACAGATGAACATAAAATATATAGATAAAACCCATTTGATAAAGAAGCTTTAAACAATGGCAATAAAATAATAAACCCAACGGTATAAATAAAAATTACCGATGGAGTAATTAGGTAATGTGTATATTTTCTAAAACTATAATAACTCGTTAAATCGTTTTGGAAGGTATTTGATTCTTTACTGAAATTTATACTTCTCAGCTTTTTTAGGCTATACATCTCAATAGCAATTCTAACTACTAAACTACCGATCATTAAACCTATACCAAGCATAAACGTCTCGCTTTTGTAACCTGAAACGTAGATTAGAAATGCAACTAAGATGATGATTGTAATGGTTTGAACAATATTACCTGTTCGTTGTTTTTGTTCTATGGATTTTACACCTTTTAAAAGCGCTTGAAATCCGTCTTCGGTGGCATTAACCGCCGATTGGCTCTGCCATTTATTCTGTAAATCTTCAAAATTATTCATTGTGGACACATTTTGTAAGTTGTTGTTTTATTCTATGTATTCTAGTACGGATGGCTTCATGCTTGATACCCATTATATCTGAAATCTCTAGCTGAGGCAATCCTTCTAATTCTAGTAAAATAATAGCTTTATTAATGCTGCTTAATTTATCGATACATTTATAAAGCTGAACCAGCATATCTTCTTTTTCAGCCGAATAATCATTAGAAGCACTAACCTGAAGATTATCAATTTCCAGGTTTTTATCTTTCTTACGCTCCCGTCGTATTTCTGCCAAGCAGGTGTTCACACAGATTCGGTAGATCCAAGTTGAAAGTCCACTTTCATTTCTAAATCCGTCTAAATTTTGCCAAACTTTAATAAAAGTTTCTTGAGCTAAATCTTTGGCAAGTGCATCATTACCGACAGTATACCCTAAACACAAACGAATGACCTTAGGGTAGTTCTGTTGATAAATTTTCTTGTATGTATTCTCTTTATAGCTCATTAGTTATTCAATGCCTTTTTAAGATTCTCGATAAACCATTGTGGTTGGTCGTACATGATAAAGTGCGATGAACCATTAGCAAATTCAATGGAATATTCTGCAAGGGCTTTATACTGTAAGTCATATGTAGATTTCGCCATGTCTGTACCATAAGGCTCGGTTGCTGCCAGTAACGTAACCGGCGAACTAATTTTAGCCAAATCTTCACGTAAATCTAACTTTAATAAATCGGTATACCCATAGACATAGGTTTCTCGATCGGCCTGAACTATCCACTTTTTAATGGTTTCTTGGTTTGATTTTTCTTTAGCCATACTATTCGCCATTTGCTGTGCCATAGCTTCAAAATCAGCATCGCCCATAGCTACTAGTTGTTTATTATATGGGGAATCGTACACCATATATTCGCTCTTGAAATCTCGCATCATTAAAGCACCTGTTGATGGTAAGGCATCTACGATAATTAATTCTTTATATGAATTGCCATCTGCAGCCATCCACAATGCTAATGCCCCACCTAAACTATGACCGATTAAAGTTGGGTTATTTAATTTCTTTTCAGAAATGTATTCTATAATTCCATCTTTAATTTTCGGCAACCATGGCTTTTCAATAGCAGGTACATCTCCAAAGCCAGCAAAAGTAAATACATGGCATTCGTAATTCTTTGATAATTCGTTTACGGTCGCATTCCAAACTTCACCAGTACAGGTAAATCCAGGGAATAAGAGTATTAGATCTCCTTCGCCAGTAACTTTTACTTCAAAAGGGTTGTATTGTGCAGTACTAGAAAAGGCAGTAAATAAAAGTAGTCCGTATAGTAATTTTTTAATTGTTTTCATCATAAGAGTTTTTGTTTGTTTGCCCTTTAGATTCAAAAATTAAAAAATGTTACATCTTAAATTGAAAAAAGATTTTATTCTGGCTCTACATCCATTCTATTTATAGCTGTGGATGCTAAAATAAACGCCGCTAAAAGAAATACTGCAGCTAAAGCATATGGTGCACCAGGAAAATAAATAGTGCCTTCAGGACGTATAAAATAGTAAAATACCGGTGCGAAGATAAATTGACCGAGAATAGCAGTAATACTTACCAAACCTGTTATGGATCCTTGTAAAATGCCCTGTTCTTTTTCAGATACCTGATTTGAAATTACCCCTTGTACCGTTGGTCCAGCAATACCACCTAACGCATACGGAATTAAGAATGCATACAGCATCCAAGGTTCTTTGGCGAATGAGAATAAGAACATACCTACGGTCCATAATAAAAACCCGAAAATAATGACCTTACGTTTTCCAAATTTCTTTACAATCTTACCCACTAAAAACCCTTGTACAATGGCCACTAGCAATCCTACTACCATTAATGACAAACCAATTTCTCTAGGAGTCCAATCATATCTTTCAATACCATAATAAGACCACGTTGATGGTAATGCCTGCCCTGCAAGATTCGCCAAGAAGAAAGCGGATATCAATAACAAAATCCCTTTATAATTTCGTAATGCAAACAAGGAGACCCCAGGAATCATCTTTGAAAAATTTATCTGTCTTCTATTTTCAGGAGCCAAAGATTCTGGAACAAAGAAATAGCCAAAAAGAAAGTTAGCAAATGTTAAGCCTGCAGCAATATAAAATGGGAGTCGGATATTGATCTCTCCGAAAAATCCCCCAATTCCCGGACCGATTATAAATCCGATTCCGAAAGCAGCACCTATTAATCCGAAGTTCTTTGCCTTATTTTCTTTAGTACTTACATCAGCGATATATGCAGACGCCACCGTAAAACTCGCGCCAGTTATTCCCGCTAAAAATCGCCCTAAAAACAACCAGGTAATTGTTGGAGCCCAAGCGTGAATCATGTAATCTACACTTAATCCGAATAGCGCAAGAAGTAATATAGGTCTTCTTCCAAATCTATCGGATATTTCGCCTAACACCGGTGAAAACAAAAATTGCATACCTGCAAAAGCGGTAGTCAGCCACATACCATAAATAATAGCCATGTGATTACCCTCACCTGTTAACTCCATAATCAAATCTGGGATAATAGGAAGGATGATACCAATACCAATTACATCAACTAAGATGGTAATGAATATAAAAAGTAACGCGGTTTTGTTTGATTTCATGGTCAAGACAAAAGTCGTATAAAAAAAGTAATCTCAAAGCTATAAAAGCAAAAACCCCACTTAAAAGTGGGGTTTTCAAATCAATATATTATCAAGCTTTTAATGACTTTAAAAAACAAGTCATCAAGTACAAATGCACAACTAGTTATTTAATGCCTCTGCACCACCAACGATTTCTAAAATCTCGTTAGTAATAGAAGCCTGTCTTGCTTTGTTGTATGTTAATTTCAATTGATCACGCATTTCTGTAGCGTTATCAGTTGCTTTGTGCATTGCAGTCATACGTGCACCATGCTCACTAGCAAATGAATCTCTAATACCTTTATACAATTGTGTCTTTAAAGATTTAGGAATCAATTGTTCAATGATTTCTAATTTCGTAGGTTCAAAAGTATAATCTGCACTTGCAGTTACTTCAACTTCTTCTAATGGAACAATAGGTAAAAATTGCTCTGTCATTACAATTTGAGTTGCCGCGTTTTTGAATTTGTTATACACAATTTCAATACGGTCATATGTACCAGCAGCAAAAAGGGCCATTAAACTCTCAGCAATATCAGCGACATTATCAAAAGTTAAGTCATCATAAACACCACTGTGATTAGCGATAACATTAAAGCGTTTTCCTAGAAAGTCATTTGCTTTTTTACCAATAGCAATAAAATCAACTGATTTACCAGCGTAAACATTTTCTGCTAGATTAACCGATTGCTTTAAAATATTAGTATTAAAAGCTCCACAAAGACCTCTGTTAGAAGTAACGGAAACAATTAAAACCTTGTTCACAATACGATTATCGGCATAAACACTACCAGAATCACCTTCTAAACTTGCGCTTAAATTTTGAAGTAATTCGGTTAGTTTATCGGCATAAGGTCTCATCGCGGTAATTGCGTCTTGTGCCTTCTTCAATTTCGCAGCAGATACCATTTTCATGGCACTGGTAATCTGCATCGTTGAAGAAACCGATGAAATTCTATTACGTATCTCCTTTAAATTTGCCATTTGTTCAAGTTAAAAGTTATGAATGAAGAGTTATGAGTTTTTAATTATTGAAACTAAAATTCTAATTAATTCTTCGCATTTAATTTTCATATCCTTTGGTACATTTCTTCCAGTCGCTTCCAATATCTCTAACCAATACATGGTTTCGTCCGCCTCCTTTAGAGCTATTCCAAACTTATTTTTAAAATCTTTCTTACTAACCCCTCGCTGCGCTTCTCTAGTATTTGCTCCAATACTAGTCCCGCTTCTTAACAATTGAGAAGCAAGCTCAAAATCTTTATTCCCTTTTAAAGCATCACAGTACAGAACAATATTACAAGCAAATTCAAAACTTTTTATCCTAATAGGACTTTCATTCAATTTACTCATAACTCATCACTCTGCACTTTTAACTTATTTATATTTCGCCGAAAGGTCTTTACAAACAGCAGTCAAGGTATCTGTAACCTCATCTGTAAGTTTACCAGCCTTCAACGTATCAAGAACATCTCTGTGCTTAGCGTTCAAAAACTCTAAGTAATCACGTTCGAATTCTTTTATTTTATCAACAGGTACGTCTCTTAACAAGTTTTTAGAACCCGCATAGATAATAGCTACTTGATCTTCAACAGTAAATGGATCGTTCTGTGCTTGCTTTAATATTTCAACGTTTCTACGTCCTTTTTCAATAACGTTTAATGTAGCTGCATCTAAATCTGAACCAAATTTCGCGAATGCTTCTAGTTCACGAAACTGAGCTTGATCCAGTTTCAATGTACCAGCAACTTTCTTCATTGATTTAATCTGAGCGTTACCACCAACACGAGATACAGAAATACCTACGTTAATTGCCGGTCTTACACCTTGGTTGAATAAATCTTGTTCTAAGAATATCTGTCCGTCAGTAATAGAAATTACGTTTGTTGGGATATAAGCAGAAACGTCACCCGCTTGTGTTTCAATTATTGGCAAAGCCGTTAAAGAACCACCACCTTTTACCATTGGCTTTAACACCTCTGGCAAATCGTTCATTTCTTTTGCGATATCATCATCATTGATAATTTTTGCAGCACGCTCTAACAATCTAGAGTGTAGGTAGAAAACATCACCTGGGTAAGCCTCACGTCCTGGTGGTCTTCTTAATAAAAGAGACACCTCACGATAAGCAACCGCTTGTTTTGATAAATCATCATATATAATTAATGCAGGACGACCTGTATCACGGAAATACTCTCCAATAGATGCTCCAGTAAACGGTGCATATACTTGCATTGGTGCAGGATCAGATGCGTTAGCAGCTACAATAGTAGTATATGCCATTGCCCCTTTATCTTCCAATACTTGAGCGATACCGGCTACAGTAGATGCTTTCTGACCTATGGCAACATAGATACAGTAAACAGGCTTACCAGCATCATAAAATTCTTTTTGGTTCAAAATGGTATCGATACAAACTGTAGTCTTACCAGTTTGACGGTCACCAATAACAAGTTCTCTTTGACCTCTACCAACTGGGATCATGGCATCAATTGCTTTAATACCAGTTTGCATTGGTTCAGTTACAGGCTCTCTATAGATTACCCCTGGAGCTTTACGCTCTAATGGCATCTCGTAAGTTTCACCAGCAATAGGCCCTTTGCCATCTATAGGTGTACCTAAAGTATCAACTACACGACCAACAATACCTTCACCAACTTTTACAGAAGCAATACGTTGAGTACGCTTAACCGTATCACCTTCACCTACTGATTTAGAAGGCCCTAAAAGAACCACACCAACGTTGTCTTCTTCAAGGTTCAAAACGATACCTTCAAGTCCGCCTTCGAACTCAACTAATTCTCCATATTGAGCATTAGCTAATCCGTAGATTCTTGCGATACCATCACCTACAGTTAAAACAGTACCTACTTCGTCTAAAGTAGCGGTAGCATCAAATCCTGATAATTGTTTCTTTAAAATTGCTGATACTTCAGCGGCTTTTACTCCTGCCATTTTTAATTAGATATAAGATATTAGGTGATAGATGTAAACATCCACTACCATATATAGTTATTATAGACTATTTGAAAATTCTCTTTTAATATTATTCAGCTTATTGGCGATACTAGCATCATATTGTAAATCTCCAACTCTTAAGATGAAGCCACCAATAATACTTTCGTCAATTTTACTCTCAATGGTAACTTCATTACCAGTAAGTGCCGCTACCTTCTTCAATATTTTTTTCTCCATTTCAGCATCTAAGGGCACAGCAGTTGTAACGTATGCTACATCTATACCTTTTAATTGCTCATTAAGAATAATATATTTTAAAGCAACCTCGTTTAGCATTCCTAAACGTTTATTGTCTACCAACATGTTAATAGTACCCTCTGTAATAGAATGGCTACCCTTGAAAATCTCAAGTAAAGCATTCTTTTTCATGGTATCAGAAACAACCGGACTAGCCAATACAACTCTTAGTTCTTTACTATTTGAAATAGTAGCGGCGATTGAACGCATATCTTTCTCAACAGCATCCAAGGCTTTGTTGTCCTTGGCCATGTCCAATATTGCCTTTGCGTAACGTAATGCAGCTCTAGATTCGCTCATTATTTCTTTTAGTTAAGTTTTATGTCGCTCAACATTGCATCTACCAATTTCAATTGCTTGTCGTTGTTAGATAACTCTCCTTTTATAACTTTTTCTGCTATAGCTACAGATAATTCTGCAACCTGACTTTTAATATCGGCAACAGCAGCTTTTTTCTCGCTTTCGATGGCAGCTTGCGCTTGCTTCAACATCTTATCGCCTTCTATCTTTGCTTGCTCTTTAGAGTCAGAGATCATTTTTTCTTTGATTTCGCGCGCTTCTTTCAACATCCCCTCACGTTCAGCACGTGCTTCTTGAAGCATCTTTTCATTATCAGCTTGTAAGTTTTGCATATCGGTACGTGCTTTATCAGCAGCAGCCAATGCCTCTTCTATACCAGCTTCTCTTTCGTTCAGCGAATTCAAAATTGGTTTCCAAGCAAATTTTACCATTAAGAAAATTAATGCTAATAATAATATTGTTTGAACAACAAATAAACCTGGTGAAAAATCGTTCAATAAAACTTCCATATCTTAATCTTTAAAATCTAAATCAATAATTAAAAAAAACATTTCCTGTAACCAACCGTTGCAGGAGAATGTTCTTTGGTTTTTGTGTTCTTATTTTCCTAAGAACAAAGCACCGAATGCCAAACCTTCCAAAAGTGCAGCGATGATAATCATCGCAGTTTGAATTTTACCTGTCGCTTCTGGCTGACGAGCAATACCTTCCATTGCTTTACCACCAATTTGACCAAGTCCAATACCTGCTCCGATTACGATTAAACCTGCTCCAATTAAATTGTAAGTTACCATACTAATTGATTTATATAATTAAATTAAAAAAACTCGTGTTAAATAAAATCCCCTCTTACATCCTCTGCATATGGCACATCATGACCATGGTCATCGTGATCATGTTCGTGATCATGCTCTGCAACTGCCATACCTATAAATAAAGCTGATAACATTGTAAAAATATATGCTTGTAAAAATGCTACAAGCACTTCAATTAAGGTGATAAAAAACGCTAATACCAAAGAAAGCCCTGTTGCCCCGACAACACCTAAACTCTCTTTCAAAGTAAACATAATCGCAATTAAACTCATAACTACAATATGCCCTGCCGATATGTTTGCGAACAAACGCACCAACAATGAGAAAGGCTTTATAATAAATGCACCAGCCAATTCTATAATTGCTAATACCGGTCTAATTAAAACAGGTACCCCTGGCATCCAAAGCATGTGCATCCAATAATCTTTATTACCACTTACGGTATAGATAATTAAAGTGAATATTGCTAAAGCAGCAGTTACCGCTAATTGCCCTGTAACATTGAATCCGAAAGGTGTTAATCCTAACAAGTTCAAAATCCAGATAAAAAAGAAAACCGTTAATAGATATCCTGTGAATTTCCTATATTTTTTTTCACCAATGTTAGGCAATGCAATTTCATCTCTAACATAAATAACCAAAGGTTCTAACACTCTACCAAAACCTGTTGGCACTTTTTTACCTGCATACTGTCTTGCCAAAGAACCAAAAACGATGAGCATAAATAAGCCCACAAGTAAAATTCCCATAACACTTTTAGTAATAGAAAAATCTAATACTTTATGTGCATTTGTAGCGTGATGTGTTTCATCGAATTCAACCTGAGAAGCACCCGTTTCTAATTCATATATTTTACTGTGAAGCTTTACAAAACTAGATCCGTTACGCTCAACAACCACCTTACCATCATCATCGTGATGAAAAGCAGAAGACATAAATGTTGTAAGACCTGTACTTGACCAAACAATTACAGGCAAAGGAAAACCAACATGTTTTCGCTCCCCATTAGAGGTATACGAAAACAAATGAAAGTCATGCGCATCTTTAATGTGGTGCAAAATGTATGCATCTACCTCATCTTTAGTGTCTACCGAAAGGTTCTGGTCCTCGTCAGATGATGCAAATCCTTGTAAGGAAAAACATAATACAAAAAGTAGTGCTGCCGTTTTCAATGTATCTAAAACTTTCTTCATTATATCTTTTTCAAAAATTAAGCTCTTGAAATTTTGCGCAAAAGTAGTTAATATTAACCTAATCTACGCAACTTTAGAGCTTTAAAATTTAAACTTTTTTACCATGCATCAATTTTGAAATGAAAATCACTTCAAGCGGCAAAAATACAATAACTGGAATTAATAGCGAAGCCCTATAATACTGGGATAACATATTTTCTCCTAAAAGTTGCGGATAAAAAATAACTGTAAAAATTATTATTTTAAAAACGAGTACTCCTAAATAAATGAATCCTAATTGTTCAAATATTCTCTCAACACTGCTGAATATTAGAAACAATAGTACTAGAATAAAAGAAAAACAAAAATGAAAAATATATGCTTTTTTTAATAATGGAATAAAATTAGCCCCAAATTCCTCTAAAAAAAATGTGTGCAAAAAAAAAGAAGTCGTGCCCACTAAAAGGAACACGACTAAATATGTTATTATTCTTCTAAGCAATTGTCCTTATTTATTTAAGGCCATTACTTTTTTAATGACCAAGTATATGGACAAAAATACGGCAAGTAAAGTAACTGTGTCTTCTAAAAACGTTTTTTCAAATTTTTGATCCAACCACTCCCCTAAAAGATTGCCTAAGAATATCGTGACACCCATTTGTATGGCAACACCAGATAAGCTTGCGGCATTTCTTAAAAGTTCAGAATTGTCATTACAAGGCTTTTGCGGCTCCATTATTAGATGATTTAAAACCTGCACCACTAGCGCCTTTACCACCGCCCATTGTACAAGAAGCATTAAATGTAGCACCTGGCTCAACCGCCAATTTATTTACAGATACGGTACCTTCTATTACTGCAGATGATTTTAAAGATAATAAGTCAGACACTAAAAGTTCGCCGTTAAAACTACCTTCTATATCTGCATTTACACATTCTACTTTACCATGAATGTAACCATCTTTACCGATAACAACTTTTCCTGAAGTTTTTACATTACCGTCTAGCTTACCATCTATGCGAAAATCAGCTTCTGAAATTATATCTCCTTTAATTTTGGTATTCTTCTCTATTCTGTTAGGTTGACCTCCTACTTCATTCATAGTTCTAGGTTTTTGTTTGTCTGAAAACATTGTTCACGGTTTTGGGGTTAAAAGCGTATTTCTATAATCGATAATATTCTTGTGTACTTGAATAATCTTATAGTTCTCCGATAAAACTACAAAATTCTCATCAGCAACTAGGTAATCCTTATTATTTTTTAGCAGCTCGGCATACCCAAGTGCAAAATCTTTAGATTTAAATCCGTGTACCACTACAAATTGATCTTCTAGATTATAAATATCTCTCGAAACTATATTTTTGTATCTAAGTTCTACGATAGATTTTTCTAACAATTCCATCAACTTTAACGCCTTTTCGGTATTGCTTCTTTTAAACGGAAAAACTACTTTCCAGTTCGATGTTCCCTTAGAATCTGTCTCTGGTGAAAATTCTTTTGGCTCTAACTTCGGAAGCTGCTCTGCAATCATCTGTTCGGCCTTTTTACCCTCCGGATTATTAGGATACGTTAGTGCCACATAATTCAATGCTTCTTTAAAAGGCTCAAAACCTTGCAGTCTACCAATTGCATTTGCCTTTAGCATCTCAAATTTCGGAACTATAGGATCACCTGTAAATCTATTGATGTTTTCTTCTGATCCTGTAATTACCTGTAAATACTTTTGGTCTTTATACTGTTTGAACAAATTCTCGTAGCGCTTTTCAGGACTATCAGAATTATCTGCTAATACCGCTTGTGGGTTCAATAGAATCTCAGCATATCTAGAGTCTGAATGGTTGGCAATAATATCTGCCTTCATAGCCTCTTTCAACGGACTATCAACTTCTTCGTAAATCTTATACAAATTGTATTTTGAAGGAAGAATTAATCGTTCTTCTGCATTAGATGCCAATACATCTTCTAATTTACCAGCTGCCAGAAGGTTTTCGTTGAACTTCTCTTTATATATTAAACCTAATTGATAGTTCGCGAAATTACGTTCTGTCTTTAGGCTGTCAATAACAGCAACATCTGTTGGTAAACGATCCATATAAAAATCTAACGAGAATTTCTCATCATCACCTACAACACTTAAACTATCATTAACCCCTTGTGCATCTTGTAATGCTAGATTTTCATTATTTATCACCGATTTGTCTGACCAACGCCAATCATCGGTTAATTCTCTATTTCCCCAGCGATTCTTAAAATCATTTTGACCGTAGCCTAAACTGGTAATATTGTAGAAATAGAATTTACCCTTATTTTCTTTACCACCTTTACTATTGCTAAACGCAGCGAAACCATCGGTAATTCTTTCTTTCTCTTTTTTCTGTGCAGCTTCTTTTGCCTTTTGCAATTCTTCAATATGCTTACCGAAATAAGCCAATTGCTCATCTTTTGGCATTTGATATAATGTTATTACACTGTCGGCATATTGCACAATGTCCTCATATTTGATAACATCTTCTAAATTATCGCGCTTCTTTTTAATAGCACGAAATTTCTTGGTATTCTCATTCAGGTTTGTAAGTACACTATCATAATAGGCACCTGCTGACTTGTATATACTTTCATCAAAATTATACTCCGCTAAATTCTCATAGTTAAGCGCATTCAATTTTGGCTTGTTTTGCGAAGCACGTAGCGATTTATTGAAATAGGCCAACGCCAAGCTATCAGATTCTTGCTTTAAATGAAACTCTGCCAATTGTCTATAAATGTCATCTAAAAAGGGTCTATTCTCCCTATTCAATTCCAATTTGGTCAAATATTCTAAAACCTCTTCTTTATTTTCAGCAGTAACCTCGGTATTCTTTAATTTTTCAATTTTTGCATTGATCATGTATACCCGTGGCGACTTTCTATTTAAGTCTATCACCTTGTCAAATGCATAATTAGCACTGTCTTTATACCCCAATTGATTATACAACTGACCTATAATATAGTAGTACCTGCCTTTCTCAGGATTTTTAGTGGTGTAGTGCGATGCAATTTTAAGATTTTGAACAGCAGTATCTGGTGCATTAAGGTTAATGAACGCTTGCGCCATCATTGCTCTTGCATCGGCATATTCTTGATCTTTTAAGCGCTCGTATTTCATTAAGCGCTTTAAGTTCTTAATGGCTAGATCATCGTTTTCTAATCGGATGTTTACTTTCTCTCTCCAAATACTAGCTTCATTCAGCTTATCGCTTTCAGAGTATTTATTTAAAATATAGTTGAAAGACTCTAATGCCGGTATATAACGCTCATCAAAATACCTTGCCTTGCCTAATAATAAAAAAGCTTCATCTATTTGTGGATTACGCTCTTCATCTTTAATATCCATACTATGGCGTTGAACAGCTTTGGTCGCTTTTTCTTCCGCGATTAGAAAATTAGGATTGTTGTCTTCTGAGTCGAGTTTAATTTCGCCGCTAACCTCTAAACGTTCTATAGGCAAGAGTTCAAAATAATCGTCTTGATAGGTTTCGTTTAAAGTCGTGCGCCCTTTTTCAAAAGCGATATTACCGTTATATAAGGTATTGTATTTGGTGTTCAGCGCATGCCAATTACGATTAATAAAGGCATCTTTTTTGGTCGAACATGCACTGAAAAGCATACTCGCCAAAACACCGGATAAAATAAGTTTATTTTTAAGATTCAAAATAGTTGATCTACGTATGTATGTTTAACTTAAAAACAGCCAGATTATTATACCGTTCATCGGTAAACCACATTTTAATTGATAGTACGGATTGTTAAACCAGAAGATATTCAATTTATTCTTATAAACCGACTAGTTTGTTTTTGCTTAAAAGCGATGTAAAACAGCAGAATTTTAGTCGCTAATCCATAAAAAATAGGGTTTGCCGATGATTTCAAGGATTAAGCTTTTATATAGAATCAAAAAACCGACTAGCTAGTCGGTTTTTTGATTTTCATTTAAAATATTGTTGAAGCGCACTTTCCCAAACGAAATTCACTCTTACAACCTAATGTCCTTGAGCCCAAATGACGGTATTACTTCACTATGAACCTAGTTCTTCGGTTAAGCTGGTGTTCCTCTTTAGAACAATTTTTACAATCATATATTAATTCTGATTCGCCTAAACCTACACCCGTAAGTCTAGAAAGTTCAACTCCTTGTGATACTATATAATATATGGTTGATGTTGCCCTTCTTTCAGAAAGTTTGAGATTGTACGCACTACTACCGCGAGCATCTGTATGTGCCCGTATCTCAATATAAACCGTTGGATTATTTTTCAAGTATTCAGTAATTTCATTTAGAACGGGTTTGGCGTCTTCACGAACCGTTGCGCTATCAAAATCATAATAAATTGGGGATAGGTTCATCATATCGGCCAGGTTATCTCCTGACTTCATATCCGCCATGTCAGTTTCGCTAGCCATCAGCTCTAGCTCTACAAGGATATTTTTCATATCCTCCATCTCTTTAATATTAATCGTATCTCGGTTAGTTTCATAACCTTCCTTAGTTGCAGTGAGGATATAGGTTGAACTTGACAGGTATTCTTCTATTTCAAATACACCTTCTTCACTAGACTTTACACTGAACTTTTCATTTTTGTTTTCGTTAGCTACTACCGTAACATCGACTTCAGCCAGAACTTCGCCTGTACTAAGGTCCTTAACAGTACCGGCTAATAGCTGTACCTTTTTTAATAGATTTGCTTTTTGGACGAAACTATAGATATCATCACTTCCTATACCGTCATTACGGTTAGAAGCAAATAGTCCTTGCATATTTTCATCGTTTACGATATAGGAGAAATCATCGGCTGTACTATTTATTGGTGTACCCAGATTGATTACTTCTGGATTTTTGGAATTTAAGTCTACTAGGAATACGTCTAAACCCCCTAAACCTGGATGCCCGTCTGAGGCAAAATACAACACATTGTTTTCTGTAATGAACGGGAATGATTCGCGGGCTTCTGTATTGATGCCGTTTTCTAGATGTTCCGGTGCTCCATAAGTACCATCCTCATTAACGCTTACCATAAAAATATCCGACCCTCCGCTAGTACCTGGCATATCCGATGAAAAATAAAGTTTTTTACCATCTGGACTCAATGCCGGATGCGCTACAGAGTATGAATCACCGTTAAAAGGCAATACTATCTGGTTGACCCATGAGCCGTCTACCAATTCAGCTTTGTATAATTTTAAGTGGCCAATACCCTTATCACTTTTTTTAATTTTCTTGTCATTGTTGGCACTACGTGTAAAATAAATGGTATTCCCGTCCCTACTAAAAACAACGGAAGTTTCTTCGTTAACCGAGTTCAAGGTATTGGAGAAAGGTTTCGGGGAGGTGTAATTTCCGAGCGAATCTAGTTTCGTGGTCACGTATAGATCTTCAAAATATCCATTATCCCATAAGTGAAGGTTTTTCTTTACCGTACCCGTATCGCGGGCGGTTGCAAATACAATCTGTTCCCCGTAAAACGAAGGAGAAAAATCTGCCCACTCTGAATTAAAGCTCAATGTTTCCAACTCGTATTCCCCTAAGTTTTTTGTGATATCACCCCTGTAGTTTCTATTTTTCAAAAAAAGTTTGGCACGCATATCTTCCGAGTATTGTTGAGAAAACTCCTCCATAATACTATCGGCACGGTCATAGTCCCCATCGGACTTTAAAGTCAACACGTGCCTATACATGGTTTCTTTACTTCCATAGCCGTTTTGGGTATTGGAAAGTTTATCGTAATAAATACCTGCTTTACCGTAGTTGCCCAATGCAAAATAGGAGTCTCCCAAGTTGCTGAATACATCGTCGTTTGCTTCTCCTTTTTTTACGATGCGCTCATAAGTTTCTATAGCATCTTGGTAAGAAAGATCCTCAAATTTTTTATCGGCCTTTAGTTCTCTCTTAGTTTGGGCGTTTAATGCACCACAGGTCATGAGAATACCCAGTATTATATATTGAAATTTCATAGTCATCTATTTTAGAAGAATCTAGCAGTTTTTAATTTTCTTGTTTTACTGAGCAATTCATATCTTAGAAATACCTCAAAAGAGCCGCTATTGAATGTGGTTGCTCCAAGTTCAGTGATTTCCCGATCATAGGCCAAACCTACCATAAATTGGTCAGAAACGTTAAATCCAATTAAACCACTTAAGGCCGCGTCCCACCTGTAGGCAGCACCTAGTATAAATTTTTCGTTGAACATAAAGTTCGCCGACACATCTACCTGTAAAGGAGCACCGCTGACCATTTTTACCAAAGTGGCCGGTTTAAACTTAACGTTAGGGCTAAGATCAAAAACGTAACCACTTATTAAATAAGTGTTCAGGCGTTCCTCAGCTAAAAAGGTTTCGGCATTTTCCGAGTCTTCAAAATGTTGGGTGCCTAAAAAGTTGGGTGCCGATAATCCTAGATAAAATCTATCAGTATGATAGTATATTCCAGCACCGAAATTGAAAGAGAAGTTGTTACTTACACCATCTTGACCCGTTCTATTTAAATCTGGTCTATAAGCTGCTAAACGGTTTAAATCAACATTTAGCAAATTCCCTCCTAATTTTAATCCGAAAGACAATTGACCTTTTTCCGAAGTAGGTATGGTATATGAAGTAGCAACATCAAAATTTGTCTCTTGACTTGTACCATTACCCAAATTATCGTTTACAATAGATAGTCCTAATCCCATACGCCCTCCAACCGGAGAATGTACGTTTAAGGTCTGAGTAGCCGGCGCACCATCTAAACCTACCCATTGCGATCGGTGCAAGGCAGCTATACTCAACATACCACGGGAACCTGTATAAGCAGGATTTACAGTCATGGTATTATACATATACTGTGTGTATTGTGCATCCTGTTGTGCATGCAAGCCTAAACCTGTGACCAACATTATTGCCATTGTTAATTTTATATTCTTCATAATTACTCTTATTGTGTAATTTTTATCTTACTAAATATAAGTATCCGGATAATATATTGGTTTGCCCGTTTACCGTATAATCAAGGATGTAATAATATGTTCCAGAAGGTAGTTCTTCTTCTGCGTTAATGGTAGCTCTCGCTGTTGAGATTCCTCTAAAGTTATTGTTCGAAGAATCATAAGAATTGGTTTCGTAAACCAAGACCCCCCAGCGGTTGAATATTTTTAAAGTATTGTCTTGGAAGAAATCAATGTTATTGATTCTAAAGAATCCTTCGTCAATCTGTGGGCCAACACTTTGGTTGTCTATGTATACACACGGATTACCATCAGTATCGAGACCAGTCTGTGGATCACATTCGAATTCCAATTCAATATTTGGGAGCTGGTCGTCCCTAAAGTCGACATCTCCTCCGGGGTTTTGAACATCCGGTAAATCGGTAGCAGGGTCTGCTATCTCGTCGTTTACATCAAAACCATCATTTATATTCGTTCCCTCAAAACCATCGTCCAGACCATCATTATCGGCATCCGTTCCTGTAGCGGTTCCTTGATCGGCTTCATCTACATCATTAATTCCGTCATCATCGGCATCAGTGTCCATGTAGTCAGGATTAAGGTCGTTATCCGTATCTACCGGGAAAATACCTTCATTACCAGTACCTTCGTATACATCGTCTAAACCATCACCGTCACTATCGTTACCACTAGGTGGAATATAGCCGTCGGTAGTCTGGGCTTCTACATTATCCGGAATACCATCGTTATCCGAATCAATATCAATAGCATCCGGTAAACCATCATTATCGCTGTCTTGTGGGTCTGTTAATGAATCATTGTCACCGTCTACATTAGGGTCTTCATCCGTATCCAAAATACCGTCATTGTCGTCATCCAAATCGGTTTCATCGGGCACTCCGTCACCATCGGTATCGATTCTATCATCCGTTGGATCTAAATAATTGGGAGTACCGTCACCATCGGTATCATCATTGGTAGAATCGTCATCGCCATCACTATCCTCGTCTAAGGTGCTGATGCCGTCTCCATCATCATCCAAATCCCTATAGTTCGCATCTTCCGTACCATCTGTATTTGGCAGGTCGGCAGCGGGGCTGTCTATTTCATCATTCACGTCGAAACCATCATTGACATCGTCTCCTTCGTACCCATCGTCTAAACCGTCACCATCGGTATCTGTTCCTGTAAAGGTTTGATCAGGAACGCCATTGAAGTCAAAGTCGTTTCCTTCATTGTTGTCCGAAACGGAATCACCATCACTATCCTCGTCTAGATAATCGGGAATTGTATCATTATCTGTGTCTTCTGGTGTAATACCTGTACCACTACCAAAATCATATGCGTCGTCTATACCGTCATTGTCACTATCGTTACCACTAGGTAGAATATAGCCATCCGTAGTTTGCGCTTCTACATTATCAGGAATCCCATCATTGTCACTATCAATATCAATAGTATCAGGGAAACCATCATTGTCACTGTCTTGAGCATCCGTTAATGGATTATTATCGCCATCAACGTTAGGGTCTTCATCCGTATCCAAAATTCCATCGTTGTCGTCATCCAAATCGGTTTCATCTGGCACCCCGTCACCATCGGTATCGATTCTATCATCCGTTGGATCCAAGTAATCGGGAATACCGTCACTATCAGTATCATCATTAGTATGATCGTTATCGCCATCAATATCTTCATCTATAGTGTTGATTCCGTCTCCATCATCATCCAAATCCCTATAGTTCACATCTTCTGTACCATCTGTATTTGGCAAGTCGGTAGCAGGGCTGTCTATTTCATCATTTACGTCGAAACCATCATTGACATCGGCTCCTTCGTACCCATCGTCTAAACCGTCACCATCGGTATCTGTTCCAGTAAAAGTTTGATCAGGGACGCCATTGAAATCAAAGTCGTTTCCTTCATTATTGTCCATGACGGAATCACCGTCACTATCCTCATCTAAATAATCAGGAATTGTATCATTATCTGTGTCTTCTGGTGTAATAGGTGTACCACTACCAAAATCATATGCGTCGTCTATACCGTCATTGTCACTATCGTTACCACTAGGTGGAATATAGCCATCCGTAGTTTGCGCTTCTACATTATCAGGAATACCATCGTTGTCACTATCAATATCCAACCTGTCTACTACAGCATCACCATCTGTGTTTGGGTCTTCTAGAGGATTGGCAGCAATGGAGTCTGAAAACCCGTCGTTGTTGGCATCGATGAAATTATCGACCCTTCCATCACCATCCGTATCTGCACCACCGGCCTCTATTAAATCTGAAATGCCATCATTGTCAGAATCTAAATCGATACTATTGATGATACCATCACCATCAGTATCAACATTGGTTTCGTCGATATCCAAAATACCGTCATTATCGTCATCCAAATCTATATCATTATCAATTCCATCGTTGTCGCTATCGTTACCAACAATTACTATGGCCGTTGGGTCATCCTTTTCTATATTGTTATCTGTCTGGTCTTGCGTATTAAAAGCAGTATTGACCAGTATATTGGAACTGCTATTAGCGGGCACATTATCCACGGTTGCGGTTATAACAATACTTTGCAGTTCACCGGGAGTTAGGGTGTCTACACTCCAATTAGGACTTGCCCAAGTGCCTTTTGTTGGCGTGGCATCGATTAGGGTAAGACCTTCCGGTAAGGTGTCCTCTATATTTAAATTGGTTACTTCACCAATACCAAGGCTTTGAACGGTAATAGTAAAAGTAGCTACATCACCAACATCTACGTTTTCTTGGTCTACCGTTTTGTTCAACACGATTTCTGGTTCACAATAAAACATAGCTATAGTATTACTATCAAAAGAACAGCCTCCTGAGGATACTTCAACATATACTTCACCAATTGCGGTTGGGGTATATTCTCTAGAAGTAGCTCCTGAAACAGCAACATCATTTTGATACCACTGATACGTATCAAAAGCGTTAGTTATGGTTATGGTACTGCCTAAACAACCTTCACCACTTATCGTAAAATCTACCACGGGTACGGTATCAAAACCAGAAAAATAAGAAGCTGTACCTATAGCACCGTTAAAACCTACATAACCTACAGATATAGGTCCTGAGGATACTATGCTAACGTTTCCTACAAGACCTGGCAAATAAAATGATTTCCATTCTGTAGTGCCTGAAACTGATCTAGAAGTGGGTAGTGAAACAGTGCCGTTACCATCTGTTACGTTAATATTGCCGTCCGGTGTAGTAGTTGATGCCAACAGATTAACACCTCCTGTTACATTTGTTTGAGGTAATTCATCAATAAACGCAATATTATCCACTATCTGAGGCATCAAACAATTAACAGGAGAAATAAAGTTCATCCCTAAATTTGGGAACCCATCTGAACCTGCGGTAAGTTGGTACGCGTATACGTTTTTAGACGCTCTTACGAACATGTTGTTACCTGCGCCTACCCCTGAATATTTGGAGCCTGGAATTTGGTAATACTCGCCCTCATTAAGCGTAACTGCCGGCGTGGTTTCATCGTTTATAAATATTGTAGTCGCATTTTCAGTAGCTATAATTACAGGAAATTCTAATTCATCTCTACCATTACCTCGCATAAAAATATATTCTTTACCCAATTTATTAATAGGCACAGATTGGTCTAAACACGCATCTTGATTATTAATATTTTGTATCAATCCCAACATTAAATTTCCATTGCTGATTACAATATCTTTATCAGATTCTATATTCGCTCCAATAGTTCCATATCTATTAATGATATTATTACCTATCCACGCCTCCAAAACATAGGTTTGGCCAGCATCTAAGGTAATGGTCAGCTCATCTGCGGTGATAGCGTCAGGATTGGTGCCCTGTCTAAAGGTACAGCCCGTATCATAATCTGAAATTCTAATAGTAGTATTATCTTCTGAAGCCATAATACCCAGTGTAGCATTGTGGTTTTCTCTAAAAGTTCCTGAATTAATAGATGGTATGCCACCCCATTTAAACGAGGTACCTAGCGCTGTACGGCCTTTACTAGTAAGATTTTCCCCTTGTGCCGTGCTATTACCCCTGTAACTAACATAGAAGAGTTGACCTCCAGGAGACTCTAAACGAAGCCCACTATTGCTTAAAACAATACCTGTATTGGCTTCCTCGACCATAGTAATGTTATTGTTGTTATTAGCAAGCGCGTATACAAAAGGAGCACTATTTGAGACACTCACCGTTGCAATGGCAACAGGATTGGTACCCTGATAGATATTTACATTAAAAGGAGTGAGTACTGGTGTAGAGAGGTACAGTGCCTGATTTCTAAACGGTACGTCATTAGTGGGGCCAGTTTGTCTTAATGGTGGTAAATAATGTAAATCGCTCAATTGCGAAAAACCAATATTAGTACCTAAAAGAAATAAACCAAAGAAAAAGGTATTTCTTAGTTTTGAAAATAGTTTTATTCTTGATTTCATTTTAAACAACTTAAAAGTATATTAGGATCTATCAATTAACCCATACATTACGAACCCAAAATTACAGTTAAGAAATACCATAACTTTGAGCGTTGTTGTCAAATGTTCCATTTCTGTGGTGTAGCAAGGGGATTTTGTGGTATAATTTCACAGTTTATTTCTTAATTATAGTAGTGGCAATTATTGGCCTCGACAAATGGTCAATTTGTTTTGTTAAAATACTTATGGTGTAAACTATAAGATAGGTTTTGGGAAGCGATAAGAAGGTAAAACTCGTTAGAGATGACCGGTTATTTTAGATGTAACCAAATACTTTTATTTTTTATTATTGTGGAATCACTTCGTTCATATTTTTTGAAAATTTGAAAAGGAGGGTTGAAGGGAGCTGTTGTTTAAACAGAAATTATGTGGCGAAAACTAGAGGTCGCCGTACGTATTAGATAACGGTCCAAAGCTAGTGATGCATCCTTTATAGAATAGTGAAGATATAAATATGATATATCAGGATAAATTCTAAATCTTATAGATAACCCTTGGTACTATTAAATAGTATACCTATTAATCTACTGTTTTGGATAAGATGCTATTTCTTGAAGCAGTACTAATTCAAAGATGTTTTTTTACTTTCTCATTCTAATTTCTGTATAATCTAAACACCCAAGATTTCTTTAGTTCTAAAACTGTAAATTAAATAATTTGGTGAAGATATTTTAGTCTGCTAACCTCCAAAAAAGGCTTCTAGTTCCTTTAGCGTTTCGGTAGATGTTCGAATATCCTTTACAATTTCACCTTTGTTCAGAACAACAATGCGTTCGCATACTTCGGTAACGTGTATTAAATCGTGACTGGAGACTAAAACAGTGACATCTTTTTTATTAGCCAAGTCTTTAATAATTCCCTTTAAGCGTATCTGTGTAGTTGGGTCCAGATTGGCAAAGGGTTCATCTAATACTACTACTTTTGGGTCTCCTATAAAGGATGCTACGATACCCGCTTTCTTCTGATTTCCTTTAGATAAATCTCGTAAATACTTCTTCTGCCCTAAAATTTCATCATGAAAGAAATCTTGATAGCCTGCTAACAATGCATCGACATCAGCCTTGTTCTGGCCGCGAAGGTCGCCGATAAAGTAGAAATACTCCTCAGGAGTCAAGTACCCTATTAAAAAAGTTTCATCTATAAACGATGATGTAAACGGTTTCCAATCTTCACTAGTGTTTACCTGAACATCATTATTAATAATATGACCTGTACTTGGTTGTATTAAATCTAGCAACAAACTAAAAAGTGTTGTTTTACCCGCACCGTTATTACCCACCAAACCAAAACTTTGCCCCGTTGGTATGTTTAAAGATTCAATATTAAGAACTTGTTGTGAACCGTATTTCTTTGATAAATTTTCTATTGTAATCATAATCTTGTTGTTCTAATTTTATAGGATGAAATTTGATGCGATAAATGGAAAAACCTTAACTAGCCTTCTCTTTAAAACCGGCAATCATTCCGTATTTTTTTCTTTTGTATTGTTCCGTAATTAAACCTAGTAAATAATTCTTCATAGCAAAACCAATGACCCCTAATGCTGATAATACTATTACCGCAACTTGTAAATTAAAGATGTAATAAAAAACGGAGAATATTATAATAGGAACCACCAACACGGGTAGCATAATTAAAAATTGAGTTGCACTAGTACCTTGCATATTACCAAACGGACTCTGATCTAACTCTATTCTTTTCTTATTGAAAGAACCAAAATATAAAATGACGGGTATATTTACCCCTAAATTATAGAGCGCACAACCAAAATTAATAGCTAATGCTTCCCAACCAAAGTACACATAGGGTATCGTTAATAAAAACATGCCTACAACACTTACCGTAATTAAAATAACTTTAGATTCTAAATATTTACGCATAGGTATGTTTTGCGACATCATCATACTATAATAGCTACTATCCCAAGCAGGTATAAATTGACCGAAATTACTTAAAAAAATCCCCGTCATAAATATGCCGACAAGTGCTTTCATAGGCATCATACTACTGTATACTTCAACTGTGTAGAACACTAAGCCATAAAAAACGAAAAGTAAAGAAATGAATACTTGAGACTTGGTTCTTTTATTTCTCCAAATCATTTTTAAATCGAGCTGTAAGAATGAACCCATTTCTCCAAAACGCTTTGTCCAAGCTAAATCTGACGTATTCGCTTCTACAGATTTAGCTTTTAATGTTGCATCTAAATAAATCTTATTTTTTAGATATTTATAATTCGCATAATAAATAAATACCGCTAACGCAATCGGAATCAATACTGTAATTGGGTATGCATAAAGTGCATGAAAAACAGGAGCAAAAAATTCTTTTATTGAAAACACTTCGAAATAATCCAATCCGTACCCTAAAGCAAGAATGACTCCTATTCCAATAAGAACCTTCTCATTCTTATTAATTAGAAGATTCACATAATTAATACAAAGTACAATACCTATAATACCAACAATCCAAAGCAAAACATTTAATACCGGGTAGCCATTAAACAGCAATACAAATGCAAAGGGTACAATAAAAAATAGTGTCAACAGATTATAAATAGATGCTGCTGATCTGCCTAATATATAATGTGCAATAGTGCTTTTTTTAACCGGGGTGGTCAAGAATGGTTTTATATCCATTACTGGTAATTTCTGCATGAAATAACGTAAAAATAATTCAATTAAAATCCAATAGATAAAATACTGACTAATACTCCACATTGGGCTCTGATCTGGGAATATTTCTTTTAAAAGAAAGTATATTCCGCCTCCAGTTACTGCAAGTGATAAAAGCAAGTATACCCCCATAAAGCCCATGAAAATTTTTATTCCCAGGCTTTTACCAAGGTTAGAGGACCTAAAAAAGGATTTCCATTGTAAGGAAGAAAAACGTTTAAACATTCGGTTGGTTTTAGTATTCTGAATATAAGTAAGAAAAATCTCGAGTTTGTTACAAACAAATTTCAAAAAATTCTTTAAGCTCTTATTTTATACCTTACTATATATACCTAAAAAATTAACCGATTAATCCCTCTCTCTTTATAGTCAAAAACTCCTTCTCTAGCATATTTGAGGTCCCCAACAAGGCTTTATCTAAATAAGAAATCGCTAATTCTTTCTCTCCTTTTTTAGTATATAATTCTGCATAACAACCATAATACAAATACGCTCTTTGTCCTAAATCTGAAACATCTATACTATTTAGTAAGTGAAGTGTTTTTTCATAATCACTCAATTGAATACATACCGTAGCATGATTCAATAAGGTAAACATATTTGATTCCAACATATATAATTGTTCATACCAATTAGAGATATTTTCCCAGTTGGTGTCTTCAAAAGTTTTGGCATTTAAATGCTCTGATGCTATTGCAGCTTCGTAATGATAAATAGAGGTGTCGTCATACTCCAAAGCTTTATTCATAGCACTATTACCCATTTTTATCAATGGAAAATACCATTTGGTACGGTCTTGATTCTGCAAATCAACTATTTGATTATCTATAGATATTTTACTTTCTAATCGAGACATGTGAAAACATAGTAACGCAAAAAGTGCATACAAACTTCCGCTTCTAAATCGCTCTTTTTTCAAAAGAAGTTGACAAAGTCGAATAGCTTCGCCACACAAATCTTCCTTTACTAATTTATCGGTATTGGTTGAATGAAACCCTTCATTAAATGTCAAATAGATTACTTCCATAACTCGTACCGTTCTTTCAGGAATAGCTTCGGGAGCTGGGTATTTAAATTGAATGTTATTCTCTCTAATAGATTTCTTAGCACGGGTTAATCGTTTGACTATTGTTTCTTCTTTAGTCAATAATGCGGCAGCGATTTCCTTAGTACTAAATCCAGAAATGGTTTTTAAAGCAAAAGCAATTTGCTCGTTTGGGTGTAGACTAGGGTGACAGGCAACGAAAATCATTCGTAACTGACTATCGGCGACCTCATGGTCTAAAAATAATTCATCAATCTGTAGCGATGATGCCCCTGTAGTAATTTTAAAATTCCTATTCTTTTCGGCTTGTATACTTCGTAGAATATCTATGGTTCTATTTTTGGCAACCTTGTTCAACCATGCTTCAGGATTATCTGGAATCTTTGTCCTCCATTTCGAAGTTGCTTTTATAAAAGTATCCTGTACCGCATCTTCAATAGTTTCAATATAAGAGAGTCCAAAAAAGCGGGTTAAAATAGCGACCATCTTCCCGTAATGATGTCTAAAAAGATGGTCTACTACTTTATGTTCCATATATATTATTGTTCAAAAACCATTACTTCCCTGATTTCAACAGTTCCGTCTAAATCATAATCTGGATAATCTTCGGCAATCTTAACCACTGCATCGGCATTTTCAGCCTGAACAATATAATAACCACCGATCAATTCTTTACCTTCTATTAAAGGAGCATCAGTTACTGTGCGTTTAGGTCCTGAAACTCTTTTTACACTAGGTACTAAAGCTTCACCTCCCTTGACAATTCCTTGCTTTTGCATTTTTTCGTTCCAAGCGAACCACTTACCCATTCGCGTTTGTAGTTCTTCTGGAGATAAACCTAATTCTTGGTAATCTGCACCGATGAAAATCATCATAAAATCTTTCATAATTTAACTGTTTTAATTTTACATAGAACTCGCTCTAAGTTCTCATTCTTTACCCCATGACGTTACCAAAACCAAATTGGGGACATTTTTTAGAATTTTTTTTAGAAAGAGAAAAATTAAGGATTATTTAGATGAAACTATCATTGAAAAACTTAGAGATTCAGATTTTTTGACAAATGTCATTCTATATCGTAAAAGCAATGCTTAATTTCGTAAATCGATTTAAAGAAACGAACATATGTCGCATTTTCACCCACTAACGGTAAAACATATTAAAAAATTAACGCCAACTTCTGTTGCCGTTACATTTTCAATTCCGAAAGAATTGGCACAGACTTTCGCCTTTACAGCAGGTCAGTACATCACCATAAAAAAAGAAATTAAAGGAAAAGAACTTAGAAGAGCATATTCTATTAGTTCATCTACAGAAAAAGATGGTATCACCATTGGTATAAAAAAGGTAGATAATGGCGGATTCTCTAACTACGCCAACTCAGAATTAAAAGTTGGTGATACATTAGATGTAATGGAACCAGACGGTCGTTTTGTTTTTAAAACAACCAAAGACGTTCAAAACATTGCAGCCTTTGCCGCAGGTAGTGGTATTACCCCTATAATGAGTATTGTAAAATCTGTTTTAGATAGCAACCCTAAGAACAAATTTGTTTTGGTTTACGGAAACAAATCTTACGAAGAGACTATGTTTTACACCGATTTGGTGAAACTAGAATTAGAATATGCCAATCGGTTTTTTGTTTACTTTACCAATAGTCAAACACGTGAAGACAAGGCTTTATTTGGTAGAATAGACACCTCAACGGTAAATTATGCTTTACTAAATAAGCATAAGGATGTTGATTTTGATGGATACTATTTATGCGGACCAGAAGAGATGATTCGTTTGGTTCAAGATACTTTAGTAGAGAATGAAGTTGAAAAAGATAAAATCCATTTTGAGCTTTTTACTCCCACAGAAATAAAAGAAGAATTACCTGTACAGGCAGAAGGTCAAACTTCGATTACCGTTCTTGTTGACGATGAAGAATTTCAATTTACCATGGATAAAAAGACGGTTATTCTTGACGCCGTTTTAAAAGAAAATATAGATGCACCATACTCTTGCCAAGGCGGAGTTTGCAGTAGCTGTATTGCCAAAGTAACTGAAGGAAAGGCAGAAATGGTCATGAACCAAATTCTTACCGATAAAGAAATCGCAGACGGATTTATTCTTACCTGCCAAGCCCAACCAACGACACCTACTATAAAGGTAGATTATGATGATGTCTAATCTTCTTAGTCCCCGAAGGGGAAACTTATAACTTTAAGAAGTAAAAATTTACTTCTCAAGCGTCATTGCGAGGCACGAAGCAATCTGAACATTAGGAACAACTATTCGACAGATTACTTCACTATGTTCGTAATGACGTTTTTTTTTAGATTATTCTCTTACTCAAAGTCAAAATAAAATTTGTTTGAGTCACCCTTTCTGGGGCGTTGCAATAGCTTTGAAAACATTTTCAATTTTCACAAGCTATGACCATCGAAATCATTGGTGTATTTATCATCATCTCAGCTGTAATTATATTGTTTGCGTTTGAGATTTTTCCGATGGATAAAATATCCTTCTGTATTATTGCCGCCTTATTATTAACAGGTTTGGTTTCTCCCGAAGAAGCCGTCAGCGGATTTTCTAACAAAGCGGTCATTACCATTTTATGTCTGATGATTTTAGCAATAGGATTGGAGGAAAACGGAGCAATATCTTATCTCGCGAAGGGACTCAAAATTTTAAAGAACTGGCCTGTCGTATTAGCCACAGTTGCTATTATGCTCATTGCCGGTAGTATTTCTGCCTTTGTAAGTTCAACCGCTGTAGTAATTGTTTTTATAAAGATAGTTGCTGAGCTACGAGAAAAGTATCAATTACCTCCAGGTAAATTATTATTACCCATATCATTTGCAAGTATTCTGGGTGGTAGTTGTACCCTTATGGGAACCTCAACGAATTTATTGGTCAGTAATATCGCTGCTAGATACACCGGCGAAAAACTCGGATTTTTTGAATTTTCGCTCATGGGAATCACTTTTTTAGGTATTTCTGTAGGTATTATAGCTCTTTTCTATCGTTTTTTACCAAATGACAATGGCGAGCTTTCAGACAATTATGACCTTGATCGCTATCTTTTGACATTGACTATTGAAGAAGATTCGCCTTTAGTCGATAAACCCATTGGCGAAAGCTTTATGTATAAGGAAGTAGATATTACGGTGTTGCGATTATCTAGATATGGCTATGACCAAAATCTTGAAAATCATGATTTACTTATAAAACCGAACGATGTTATTCTTTTACATTGCAGTTTAGAGAATCTACAAAAAATGCGGGGTGAAGGGTATTTTGATATTGATGTAGCCGAAAAAGATCAATTTAAATCCACCAAAAACACTCAAATTAAAAAGGTCGGCAGCTCAGAAAATGATTCTGCAAAGAATACTGACAAGAATGATGAAAGTTTATTGCTAGAACTTTTGTTATTACCTGGATCTAAATTTTTAGGAAGAAATTTAACCGAATTAAAAACGATGTTAATGCCAAGAGCAATACCTCTGGCGGTAAATAAGCGAAAGAAACTACGTATTCTTCAAAACCGATTACATCAAAGTAATCATGAATTTACCAAGTTACACGTTGGTGACCGTTTATTGATACAGACCAAACCCGAATACGTTTCTAATTTTGAAAATAGCAATAGTTTAGCAGTGTTAAATCAATATGAGGGTCGAACGCCTGCTACTCCGTTTAAAAGAAATCTATCCATCCTAATTTTGGTGGCAACGATTGCCATGGCGGCTACAGGAGTTTTTGAGGTCATGACAAGTGTAATTACCGGTACTTTAGCCATGCTCCTTTTTAAGTGCGTAGAGCTGAACCGTATTTATGAAAAGATAAACTGGCAGGTATGATTCCGTTAGGTATCGCCATGAGTAATGCCAAAGCAGATACTTGGATTACTGAAGAGTTATTGGCATTGATGGCAGGTCAACAACCCTTATTTATTATTGGTTTGCTATTTTTGACTACTATGGTTTTAAGTAGCGTCGTATCTAATAACGCTACAGCAATTATAATGGCACCTATAGGAATTTCTTTGGCAAGCGGATTAAGTCTTGACCCAAAACCATTTATTCTTTGTGTAATGTTCGCTGCGAATTTTAGCTTCTTTACTCCCTTAGGCTATCAAACAAATGCCCTAATTTATAGTATGGGAATCTATAAGTTTAAACACTTTTTAGTGATCGGCGGAACAATATCTGTAGTACTGTGGATTGTTGGCACCTTATTATTAAGTGCCATGCTGTAGACCATGAACTATTCTGGAAACATTGTTTCAAATTTTCTCACCGCAGTCTCATACCCTATTGCATAGGCTTTTTCGATGCCTCTTCGATCTAATAAGCCGATGTGTTCCAATTCTTGCGATTCGAGAATAAGGTGGCAATTGTTGATTTTTTGTCGGTTGATGGCATAAATCATCAAACCGGTTACTCTGCCTGTTAATTGAAATGAATTGTTCAGATGCTTCTTCTCTAATTTAGAAACTACCGATACATTACTACCAATTACATACTCTACTCTAGACAAAACTGGTTCTGAAGGAAAATTATTCATTATTCCGCCATCGGCATATAATTCACCATTATATTCTACCGGACTAAAAACAGGAGGTAAAGCGGCAGATGCCAATAAAGGTTTTATCAATTCACCTTTGTCAATAAAAAGCTCTTCTCCCCTTTGCAAATTGGTAGCTACCACGTGAAGCTCTCTATTTAAAGCCTCAAAACTATCATCTGGAAAATACTGTTTGAAGGATGATATATAACTCTCGCTATTCAGTAAACCAGGTTTAGCGACCGCAAAGTAATTGTATTTAAAAAGCGGAGTCTCCTTAAAAAAGCGGAGCATATCAATAACTGGTTTATCGGCTGCATACAACGCACCTACTAAAGCACCAATACTGCTTCCGGAAACAACGCTGGCTTCAATACCAAATTCTTGCATTGCCTTTATAACACCAATATGAGCCATACCTCGAATGCCCCCACCGGAAAGCACCAAACCTACGGACTTAGAACCTAATTGCATCTATCTAGAATTAATTTCAAAAAAAATGCCGAGCAGATACTATTATCCGCTCGGCATAAAATTAGTCATTAAAGCGGACTATGAATCCAATCCGAAGGCATAATAATATTTAGTGCCATCTTCATAAACACCTTCTAACATTACTCCGCCTTTTTTGTTCTCTAAAACAGCAGCAACATCATCAACATCTTTTACACGTTTACCATCAATATGTGTGATAATAAACCCTTCTCTCATTTGAGTTTCACTTTTAATTTTACCAGGATATAATTTGGTAACCTGAACACCGCCATCTAAACCAAACTTCTTAGCGACTTCTTTATTCACGTTTTCAAAATCGGCTCCAAGAAGATTAAAAACTTCTTTCTCTTCCTTTTTAATCATATTGGTACCACCTTGAGAATTTTGAAGCTCTACTTCCAATTCTTTTTCTTTACCATTTCTATTCACCACAATGGCAACCTTATCGCCAGGTCTTTTACCTGCTATAATTTCTTGAAGCCTAGGTGAGGTTCCAGTTTCTTTTCCATTAACGCTAACGATAATATCTCCAGATTCAATACCTGCCAAATCGGCCCCACTATCTTCACCAACTTGCTCTACCCATACCCCTTTGGTAAAGTCCACATTCTTTTCCTTCGCCAGGTTACCATCCATAGTTCTAATAGTAACACCTAACATACCACGCTGTACATTACCGAATTTCAGTAAATCTTCAACTACTTTGGTAACGATATTACTCGGCACTGCAAATCCGTATCCTGTATATGTACCCGTTGTACTAGCAATCGCAGTGTTGATACCGACAAGGTTTCCGTCTAAATTAACCAAAGCACCACCACTATTACCTGGGTTGATAGCAGCATCTGTCTGAATAAAACTTTCTACCGCAAACTTATCTGTATTAATATGAATACTTCTTGCCTTTGCACTTACAATACCTGCAGTAACCGTAGAGTTCAACCCTAACGGATTACCAACTGCCAATACCCACTCCCCTACTTCTACATCATCAGAATTAACCAATGACATCGTTTTTAGATTATCTGCATTTACTTGTAAAAGTGCCAAATCTGTAGTTGGATCGGTACCAATTACCGTAGCTTTATATGATTGGTTATTATATAAGGTTACCTCAACCTCATCGGCATTATCGATAACGTGATTATTGGTAACGATATACCCTTTATCATTAATAATTACTCCCGATCCAGTACCTACTCTTGGTTGAGATTGCATACCATGCGGAGATTGCCCTTTAAACATATCGCCAAAAAACTCTTTAAAAGGATCTGGCAGTTCGCGTGCACCTTGTCTTTGATTCGATGACCCCGTTTGGGTAGATTTAATATGCACTACGGCATCTAAAACTTTTTCAGAGGTCTCGGTAAAATCTAAAGGTTTAATATTTCCTTCGTTATCCCTCGTATATAAAGCCTGTGCACCTGGTACAGATTCTACAACGGTTACTCCTGTAGATTCTTTCAACTCTTGTTTGTTAAAATGTAGTACTCCGTAACTCACTGCAAGCGCAATAATCGCTGAGAAGAAGTAAACCTTCCAAGCTCCTTTTGTATTTGTGTCTGATTTCATATATATTAAATTTTTATAATTCTTCTGATGTCCTAATCGCAATAGCTATGCCATGTCTATGCCTGTCAATGCTAAAAAAATCTAAAATTTTTTGAAATTTTAAGGGATTTTTTAGACTAAGTGGTCTGTAAGCATAAAATTAGCATGGGCAAATACTCAAAAAGAAGTACTTTATCCTATTATATATCATGTTTATAGGTGATTATATAAGTTAGATAATGAACCTTATTGTTTAAAACCGACCACATGGTCTAAAACTGACATTTTGACTTAAAGTAAGATATTTCGTCTATTATAATGATACAAATTAGTTATACTTAGAAAACCTTTGTTTTATTTTTACGTAAGTTTAACAACGAGAAAGAAAATTTAATTGAATTCACACGGTACTACTGCAATTTTGGTATTTGCCAATTCCGCCAAAGAAGACTTGGCGAATAAGTCAATTCCTAAAGGTGAGCAATTATTTGATGTACTAACCAAAACCACTCTTAAAAAAGCAAAAAACACAGGTTTACCTGTTTTTCATTTTTCAGATAAAGATCAAGTTGGCGCTACTTTTGGCGAACGTTTTACAAATGCTATTGCTACTGTTTTTGATAAAGGATTTTCTAATTTAATTACCATTGGTAATGATACTCCCCATTTAAAAACGCAACACCTTAAACATACTGCTAACCAATTAGCTTTAGGTAAGACTGTAATTGGTCCTTCTATTGATGGCGGTTTCTATTTGTTAGGTTTACAAAAATCTAACTTTGAAGTTGCTGAATTTCAAAATTTACCATGGCAACGATTCAGCTTATACCACCAAATTTCATTGTGGTTACAAGAAGAATCGTCTGAATTAATAAAATTACCTGTTCTACAAGATTTGGATAACGAAAGAGATTTAAAGTCTATCCTATCATTTTCTACTGATCTATCATCAACCATATTACTGTTGATCATCAGTTTATTAAAAAGAAGCAAAATTCTATACCACACTAAACAGAACTTCTCTGCTGTATTTCCTAACAGCTTTCTTTATAACAAAGGCTCTCCTGTAGTTTCATTTATCTAGACCCCCTTTGTCCAATAGTTGGATAAATGAAAACTCAGTTCAAAGCTATATATGAAACACTTAGTACTAGTGTTGACATTGTTTATAATAAACATGGTCAATGCTCAAGAAACAATTACAGGTATTGTTACCGATACCGATGGAAATACGATACCGTACGTAAACATTCTACTGTCTGGCACCGTAACTGGATCGACCACCAATGAAAATGGTTTTTATACTATTGATATACCCAACCTCGAAGGGGCTATTGAATTTTCAGCTTTAGGGTATAAAACTCAAGTAGTTTCTATAAACAATAGACGAACCATTAATCTTACTTTAAATGATTCATCTGAAGTTTTAGACGAAGTCGTATTAACCGCATTAGGGTTGAAACGAGAAACCAAAGAATTAGGTTATGTAGTTCAAAGTTTAGACGCCAAGGGAGTTACGGAGGTAAAATCTGTAAATTTCTTGGATAACCTTTCAGGGAAATTAGCAGGTGTAACTATTAACCAAGGCGCAACTGGCCTTGGTTCTTCCTCAAAAATTACTATTCGTGGAGAAGCTTCTTTCTCTAATAACAATCCGTTGTTTATTGTAGATGGAGTGCCTATTAATAACAACTCGGTTTTTAATTTTACCAGTGAAGCTGCTGCCGGCTTTCAAGAAATTGATTTCGGTAACGGAGCTATGGAGGTAAACCCTGATGATATTGCCGAAGTATCCGTTTTAAAAGGTCCAAGTGCAGCAGCACTATACGGAACAAGAGCTTCTAATGGTGTTATTATTATTGAAACTAAAAGTGGTAAAAACACGAAAGGATTGGGAGTAAGCTACAACACCAGCTTTTTTGTGGATTCCGCTTTTCAACTACCTGATTTTCAAAATGAATACGGACAAGGTAATTCTGGTGAGTTTGCTTTTATAGACGGATTAGGTGGTGGCACCAATGACTTAATTACCTACAGTTGGGGACCTCGTTTAGATGTTGGTAACTTAATTCCCCAATACGATAGTCCGGTAACATTGGCAGATGGCACTGTTGTTCGCGGTGGCGATACTGCTCTTTATAACGGTAATACAATAACACCAACGGAGTTTAAATCGAATCCTGATAACTTGAAGAACTTCTATGAAACCGGAACTACCCTGATTAATAATATTGCTATTTCAAACGGATTTGACAAAGGCAATTATCGACTTTCTTTTACAGATCTTCGTAGTGAGTCGATTATTCCAGGGGTTAATTTAGACAGACAAACTATTAGTACACGATTGAGTTTTCAACCTATTAATAAGCTCCGCATCAATTCATCCATAAGTTATATCAATTCTAATAGTGATAACAGGCCATCAAATGGCTACGGATCAGAAAACGCAAATTATTCTTTGGTAGCATGGGGACCACGTTCCTTGAATATTGAAAATTTAAAAAACTATTGGCAACCTGGCTTAGAAGGCATACAACAGTATTCTTATAACTATACGTTTTTTGACAATCCTTATTTTATCCTTAATGAAAACACCAACTCTTTCAACCGGGATCGGGTTTTTGGAAATATTTCAGCTAGCTACGATATCACAGAAAATTTAACAGCGTCCATTAGAACAGGAATGGATTACTCTAGTGAACTACGTCAATTAAAAAGAGCCTATAGTTCTAATCGATTCTCAAATGGTGGTTATGCTGAGCATGATGTGTTCTACAGAGAGGTAAATACCGATTTTCTATTGAACTATGCAAATCTGTTCAATGACTTTAAAGTTGATGTATCTCTTGGCGGTAATCGATTAGACCAAAAAGCATTTACCTCACAAGCACAAACCACAAGTTTGGCCCAACCGGGTATTTTTAGATTATCGAATGCCGCTTCACCAATTGAAGTGTTCGAATTTGAATCCAATAAAAGAATAAACAGTTTTTACGGCTTGGCAAAATTCGGATACAAAGACTATCTTTTCTTAGATGTCACAGGCAGAAACGATTGGTCTAGTGCATTAGCAACTCCGTTTTCAGTAGATAACACCTCATTCTTTTATCCGTCTGTATCTAGTAGTTTTATACTATCAGAAGTAGTTGATTTACCTAAAGCAATTTCATTTGCAAAACTAAGAGCTAGTTGGGCACAGGTTGGTAACGATACAAATCCGTACCAGACTACAGGTGCATTTGTTTCGCAAACACCATTTAATAGTCAGCCGACTTTTAGTAATTCAAATACTATCGCAAACGCGAATCTTAAACCAGAATTAACATCTTCATTTGAAGTAGGTGCAGATGTAAGATTCTTTGGCGACCAACTAAGATTTGATGTTTCGTATTATAACGCATTGACCAAAGACCAAATCATTTCTTTACCTATAGGTATCTCTTCTGGTTATACCCAACAAGTAGTTAATGGTGGCGAAGTTCGCTCTAAAGGTGTCGAGATTATTTTGGGCGTATCGCCAGTAATAAGTCAGAATTTAAAATGGAATAGTACCTTAAATTTTAGCACGAACAAGTCTACTGTTGAAAGTTTACCACAAGACGAAGGTCGATTAACACTGGCATACTCTAGAATATACGACAGTCAAAACCAAACGGTATTTTTACAGGCAGAAGAAGGCGGTCGCGTTGGTGATTTATACGGAACTGGCTATTTGAAAAACGAAAATGGAGATTTTATCTTAACGGATGAAGGCAGATACATTCCAGATAATGAACTACAAAAATTAGGGAATTACAATCCAGATTTTATGTTGGGTTTCAATAACCAGTTCAATTATAAGAATTGGAATATGGGTTTCCTTTTCGATTGGCGACAAGGCGGAATCATAGTTTCCAGAACAAGAGCATTAGGTAATGTTGGTGGTCAGCTGGCAGAAACAGCTTTTAGACCAGAAGGTGGTATCGTGCCCGAAGGCGTTGTAAATACAGGTACTACAGAGAATTCTGTGTATACTGAAAATACAGTGGCAGTTTCAGCCGAAAGTTACTATCGTCAGTTTTATGATAGAAATCATGAAGAAAACAATACGTATGATGCTTCCTTCTTAAAGCTGCGACAACTATCCATTGGTTATACGTTTGACAATCTTAGTCTTTTCAATCAAGATGCAACGCTGAGTTTATCTCTAATTGGAAAGAACTTGTTCGCCATTACAGAAAATCCGCATTTTGATCCAGAGCAATTAGCGGTACAAGGGCAAGGGTTTATTAGTGGTGTTGAAGATATGTCATACGCCACCACAAGAAGCATAGGTTTCAAAGCCGGATTTAATTTTTAAGAAAAAAAGATGAAACATATATATAGCATTCTAATCTTATTATTGGTCGTTGGCTGCACAAAAGATTTTGAAGAAATTAATACGAATACCAATGATCCTGTAGCGGTACAACCTAGTCTATTGTTAAGACAGGTTATCTATGATTTTGGCGAACAAATGTCATATGAAGGTTTTACTGCAGGCAATCTGTTAGGTCAATATAGTACGGCACTAGATTTTAACTTATTTGATCGTCATGATTTGAAATCTCCACAATTAGGTGGAAATCCGTGGCCTATATTCTATCAGAACTTACGAGACAACGAAATTATATTGAATCTATCTCAAGAAAATACCGCCTTGACGGTCTATGAAGGACCTGCAAGAATAATGAAAGCCTACATGGCAGCAGGGTTAACAGATTTATTTGGAGATGTTCCTTATTCAGAAGCATTCAAAGGTGATACGGAAACCGTTACTCCAATCTATGATTCTCAAGAATCCATTTACATGGATGAAGATGGTGTTTTTGATAATCTTGACAAAGGTATCGCTGCTTTAGAAAACTATACCGGTACAATTTCGCTAGAAGGTGATATTCTGTTTAATGGAGATTTAGACGGATGGATTCGTTTTGCAAATTCGCTAAAGATTAAATATCTAATGCGAGTTTCGGGCAAAATAGATGTTGCCGCCCAATTACAAACCATAGCCGCCGAAGGTAATTTCATTGATGATAACAGCGAAAATGCGATTTTCAACTTTACCGATGGTGAGCCGAATAGTTTTAGACTGGCACAACTTAGGGTTGGTGATTTTAATAATTACGTGCTTTCTGAAACAATGGATGAAATTTTGACAAGTTTAAACGACCCACGTATCGCACAATTGTATCAACCATTCGCCAATAGCACGGATGGTAAATATAATGGATTATTAAATGGGATTGATGCCTCTGCCGGAGTCTCGTTAGCTGATTACTCTTTGCTAGGTGCAATTTTTAGAGAAAATACAGGGCTTTTAGACGCCAATTTCATGACAAGCATGGAAACTCACTTCCTATTGGCTGAAGCTGCTCAAAAAGGGCTTATAACAACTGATACCGAAACGTTGTATAACACAGGAGTAACTCAAGCTTTTGATTACTGGCAAGTAGACCTACCTGCCGATTATTTAACGGTTGATGCCGCACTGGACAATGGTAACGCATTAGAAAATATCATTACTCAAAAATGGATTGCGAATAGCATAAACGGGTATGAAGGTTGGGTTGAATATAGAAGAACAGGTTTTCCACAATTGAAAACGATATCGGCTAGTTTGAATAATGATTTAATTCCAATTCGAATGCCTTATCCTTCTGAAGAAGAAGCTTTAAATAGTATCAATTATACCAATGCTTCAAACAATACGGAAGGCAATAGTATAAATGTACCTGTTTGGTGGGATGAGTAACAGAGTTAGGAGTTAGGAGTTAGGAGTTAGGAGTTAGGTAAGAACAAAAAAATGACTGAAGTAAAAATTTGGCAATGGGGATTAATAATAGCATCAAGTTTGGTGATGTTTTTCCTTTCACCATGGGCAAAAGACACTAACCAGTTTTTTAAGGCAGTCCAGAAAAAGAAAGCACCCAATACATTTATGTTAATGGGTAGTTTAATTATCTCATGGATTTTTGCAAAGAGCATTACGAACGCGGCAAATTTAGGATTAGATTTTGGTATCGTTGGTGGCGTAGCTTATGCAGGGTATTATTTGTCTTTTGCCGTAGCAGGTATCGTCATTTACAAAATGAGACTTCATGGTAAATACACCAGTATTCATCATTTTCTATCTTCAAAATTCGGTAAATCTGCCGTGACTATATTCTCCATATTGATTGCATTTAGATTGTTCAATGAAGTCTGGAGTAATACCATGGTGATAGGATCTTACTTTGGCGAAATTGGTTCTAGTGCCTACTATTTATCCATTTTAATATTTACAGCACTAACATTAGCCTATGTACTAAAAGGAGGTATGAGCAGTTCAATTTTTACCGATGTTGTCCAAATGGGATTATTTACCCTTCTTCTAGCGGTAATATTGTTCACAATTTTTGGTAAGGAAACTAATTTATCTGTAACTGAAGTTGCAAATTCTGGAATATGGTCTTTTGAAACAGGTCTTAATTTACTGTTCGCAGCACTACTACAATCTTTCAGCTATCCCTTTCATGATCCGGTTTTAACGGATAGAGGATTTATCAGCAGTCCAAAGATTACACTAAAAAGTTTTTTATGGGCAAGCGTATTGGGTGCTATTTGTATAATTCTATTTAGTATTATTGGTGTTTACGCACAAACTCAAGGAATGAAAGGCCAGGCAGCTGTACAAGTAGGTAGGGCATTTGGAACAATCATATTATTGGTTATCAATTTCATCATGATCACCTCTGCAGCTTCTACTTTAGATTCTACTTTTTCCTCATTCTCTAAACTATTGGCTCTTGACTTAAACTTAGGAAACAGTTTAAAATTCGGTCGTTGGTCAATGGTTGCTATTGCAGTGTTAGGTACAATTCCTGTTTTTTTAGATGCAGAGATATTATCTGCTACTACCATTAGCGGAACTATGGTCATAGGATTGACACCTATTTTTATATTTTGGAAAGACAAAGCTCCTAAAATCAGTTTTCATTTAAGTGTTTTTGTCGGATTGTTGTTTGGCTTCCTATTAATTTTTAATTGGTTTCCAGAAAATATGATATTTACCACTGGTAAATACGCCAGTTTACTTTGGATTAATTTTTGGGGCATCATCTGTTGCCTATTCGTTTATATAATACCTACATGGATAAAGAAATAAAACATATTGGTGTAAAAGAAGGAAAGCTATTGCTTTTTGGAGGGGTTTATAGCAACCTACAAGCTTTAGAGAAATTAATTTCTATTGCTGAGGAGGCTGGTGTAAAACCAGAGAACTGTATTAGTACCGGCGATTTAACCGGTTACTGTGCACAACCTGAAGAAACTATTCAATTGTTTCAAAAATGGGGTGCATTAAGCATTGCAGGTAACGTAGAACTACAACTAGCTAGTGACAGTGAAGACTGTGGATGTGATTTTAAAAGTGGTAGCCGTTGCGATGATTTTTCAAAAATGTGGTTTCCGTATACGAAAGGGCATTTATCGCAACAATCTTTATATTGGATGAAAGAAATACCAGAGTACATCAGTTTTGATTATGCTGGTAAAAAAGTAACCGTAGTCCATGGAAACTATGGAAATACTTCTGAATTTGTGTTTAAGTCAAATGCCACCGAAAGTAAAGAACGATGTTTTAATGAGACTAAAAGTGATATCATCATAGCAGGGCATTGCGGTCTACCATTTCATCAATCTATAAAAGATCACCTATGGCTAAATCCTGGAGTAATTGGCATGCCCGCAAATGATGGCACTACTAGAGTTTGGTATATGCTTTTGGATGTTATTGATGGCGAAGTAAGCTACACACATCAATCATTTGAATACGATGCCGAAACAGCACAAAAATTAATGTATAAAAATCATTTACCTGAAGCCTATGGAGACACGCTTACTTCAGGTATTTGGGACAACATGGAAATTCTCCCAGAAATAGAAAAAATGGGGCAGGGAATTCCAATTCATTTTAACCAAGAACAAAAAGATTCAATAAAACCTAAAACACAAAAAAAGATGGCAAATACGTATTACGACCCAGCAGATTTAAGAAAATTCGGAAAAATTACAGAGTGGAGCGAAGAGCTAGGAACAAAATTTTTCGATTATTATGGTAAGGTTTTCGAAGAAGGCGCACTAAGTGCTAGAGAGAAATCCCTAATTGCATTAGCAGTTTCGCATGTGGTAAAGTGTCCGTATTGCATTGATGCATATACCAAAGACGGATTGCAAAAAGGAATTACGAAAGAAGAGATGATGGAGGCGGTACATGTAGGTGCTGCCATTGAAAGTGGAGCAACATTGGTTCATGGTGTACAGATGATGAATAAGTATAATAAATTGTCCATGTAAATTTCGTTGTTGGTTGTTCGTTGATGGTTGTTCGTAACAGCCTTCTTCAACAATCAATACAGTGAAATTAAAGCTGGTTTAAAAAATATTGCAAATAGAATATTCAATATGAATATCCATGTAAAAAAAAGAAATTAAATGTTGTGAAGTTAGAGTTTAATGCATTTGTACAAAATGCCAACAACGAACAACGAACAACGAACAACTAAAAAATGGCTACAAAATCATTAAAAGCAAAAGGAAACGATTTAGCAGTTTCCAATAAGCAGTTAGAAATATTGAACGGAGGCATATTTGCTGATGGAGAGCTTCCTTACTTTAAAGATAAAATTTCCGAAATAGGTCATTTTCCTTTGCGTCCTAAAAAGCTAGAGATCTTGCAAATTAATGTCGGTTACATGTGTAACCAAGTTTGTGAGCATTGCCATGTAGATGCTGGTCCGGATCGTAAGGAAATTATGACCCGTGAAACGATGAAACAGTGTTTAGATGTCATTAAAAATACAGGAGCTCACACTTTAGATTTAACTGGTGGTGCACCAGAAATGAATCCTGATTTTGAGTGGTTCGTAGAAGAAGCTGCAAAAGCCGGAATCAAAGATTTCATTGTTCGTTCTAACTTGACTATTATAAGGGCAAACAAGAAATACTATCACTTACCAGATTTCTTTAAAAAACATAACGTGCACGTTATTTCTTCAATGCCACACTACACGCGTGGTAAAACCGATAAGCAAAGAGGTGACGGAGTTTTCGATAAATCGATTAAAGCATTACAAGAATTAAACGAAAGAGGGTATGGAATGCCTGGTAGCGATTTAAGGCTGGATTTAGTTTATAATCCATCAGGTGCATATTTACCGGGTGACCAAGCAGCGATGGAAAAAGATTTCAAAAAAGCTTTAAAAGAGGATTTTGATATTCAGTTTCATAGTCTTTTTGCCATTACAAATTTACCCATTGCACGTTTCTTAGACTACTTAATAGCATCTGAGAATTATGAAGATTATATGTATGCGCTAGTAGAAGCTTATAACCCTGCAGCAGTAGAAAATGTAATGTGTACCAATACCATTTCTATTAGCTGGGATGGTTGGTTGTATGATTGTGATTTTAACCAAATGCTAGACCTAAAAGTAGCTAGTAAAGTAAAACATATTAAAGATTATAATGAAGATGTGTTAAACGATAGAAACATTATCATATCACAGCATTGTTATGGTTGTACAGCAGGTGCCGGTAGTAGTTGCCAGGGGACTGTTGCTTAATACAATTTAGGATGAAATTAAAGAACCGTTTGATGATTTATATTGAGCGGTTTTTTGTTTTAAACGAACTCATTCTACTATAAACCAACCAAATACATCACGTACAGAACTGACCACTTAGTTTGTTTAGTAGTGTAAAAAAGATGCTATACACCGATTAAATGGTCGTTTATCGAAAAAAAAATGCATCTAATCTATAAATACTGAGGTTGTTTGACAATCTGGCGTTCAATAAAAAGACCACATGGTCGGATTTACCCAAATCTAAATATTATGAACAAAAGCCTTAAGCGCATGGCAACCATGCAACGTTTACAGAACACCGGATTAGAATTGTTTTATGCCCAAGGGTATTACGATACTAGTGTAGATGATATTCTAAAAAAACTAGATCTTTCTAAAGGTGCTTTTTATTATCACTTCGAATCTAAAGAAGATTTTTTTATACAAATTATAGAAAATCTTCTTGCACGTAAAATATATAGCACCTTAATAGAACCTATTGAGGGTCATGATAATCCATTAACACTTATTACAAAATGTTTCGACGATGCCTTGGAAACCGCAGTTCATAATGAAATGGATTATGGTTGTGTTCTAAGTAATTTTTTGGCCGAATTCAATGGTAAGAATGATGTTGTTATGCGTCATCTAAATGAGATTGTTACTGTATGGGAGGTAAATCTAGTAACTGCTTTACAAAAAGGAAAATTTAATGGCTATTTAGACCGCCATGCAGATTGTGAAGCTGCAGCTACTTTTATGATGAGCTCTTATTTCGGGGTAAGAACCTTAATGACAAGTACAGCACCTGCTTCTAAGAAATATAGATTTATGTCTCAGCTACGTCAATATTTTAAAAGCATAGAAGCTAAGCCCGTTAATTCTTAAACCGACGTACTTGAAATTTCACTTATTTTCTGAACGATAGTTGCTGGTAGTATGGTTTCCATGACTTTATCGTAACCTTCAGGATACTTATTTCCATAAATGGAAGTTGGTATAGCAGGATATTTTTTTCTGTCGGATATAAGAGCATTACTCGCTGGTTGATTAAAAGGTGAAAAACCAGCATACGGATGTGTTACACCCCAAATTGTTACGGTTTGCACACCGAACATAGCGGCTAAATGCGCATTGCCACTATCCATCGCCAACATTAAATTAAGGTTGGATATTAAGCTTAATTCATCTGAGAATGATAATTTTCCAGCAGCATTATAGCAATTGTTAAACTGAGCTTCCCATTTTTCTAAAACTTCTATTTCTTTTTTTCCGCCACCAAATAATACAATCTGATATTTGTTGGATAAATTCAATGTACTTAGTACCTCTTCCATCAAAAGTTGCGGATACATTTTTCCACTAAAAGCTGCAAAAGGAGCTATACCGATTATTACCTTTTCTTCAGGATTAATCAAACTTTTTACTGAATTAGGAATTAGTCTTTTAGATAAGGTTTCCATCTCACTTATAATAACAGGATAACCAAGCTTGCTAAAAACCACAGCATAGCGTTCAAAAGTAGTTGGTAAAGGTTTAAAAGATGTTCGATTCGGATTTATTAAAGCTTTCTTAGCTGTCCTTCCCTTATCCACTTGAATGAATGGAATGGTAGAAAATTTAAAAAACTGTTTTAGAATAGAACTACGTAGAACATTATGCAAATCTGCAACTGCATCAATCTGTAACGCCTTTAATTCTTTGTATAATTTCCAAAGACCCAAAATGCCTTTATTCTTTCCTTTTACATCGGCTTTAAAAACGGAGACATTTGGGATATTTTCAAAAATTGGCGCAGTAAAGGCTTTTGTTAAAACCGTAATTTTAAGGTGAGGATATTTTGTTAAAACCCCTAAAATAATGGGAACAGTCATAGCGACATCTCCCATTGCGGAAAGTCGTATGACCAGAATATGCTTGTTTTTATTTATTGCCACGAAGGATGGGGTTTAGTTCCTCATCATTATACATTTTCATTTGCTTATATACCTTCATATACTTTGTACCGCTTTCAATATCAGCAAGTAATTGGTCAATAGCTACAAAAAGGTCGTTTTTTTGTTCAAGCAAGATTTCTAATTTAACTTGACATTTTTCTCTATGCGCTAAAGAAGCATCTGCTCTAATAGTTTCCTCTTTCATATGATAGATTTTCAGTGCTAAAATAGATAGACGATCAATTGCCCAAGCGGGACTCTCGGTATTAATAGTAGCGTCAGACTTAACATCTACCGATTGGTATTTTTTTAGAAAATAACTATCAATGAACTCTACCAAGTCAGTTCTATCTTGATTACTAGCATCAATCTTACGCTTTAAAACTAAGGCGTCGTCAGGGTTTATATCCGGATTTCTAATGATATCCTCATAATGCCATTGCACGGTGTCAATCCAGTTTTTGCGATACAACAAGTGCTCTATTTCTTCTTTCGAATAAGGATTATGAAAACTTTGATACACATCATCTTCAATATGATATTTTTCAATACTGGTATTAAATATATTAAATGCGAATTCGCTAAACATATGAGCCTTTTTTACAAAGATAAAGTTTAAAGGGTAAACCTAAAGTTTCACAACAAAAACTATAATGGGTATTAAAATACTAGAAACAAGAATTAATTCTAGAAACTTAGGTTTCTTAATAGATTCTAAATAATTGACAATAAAAATTACCGAAGGAAAAAAGGTGATTATCACGGCGTTATTATTTTCTGAAGTAACCAATACATTAACCACCAACCCTATAACAAAAGAAAATGCAATAAGTCTCATAACGATTACCTTACCTACACCCGACTTACTTAAATGAACGAAAGCAGAAAAAGCAAAAGCTATGTTGAACAAAGCATACAATGTCATTTTTAAGCTAGTCCACCATTTAATGGGGAATATAGCGTCATAATTGATTGCAAAATCATAATGTTCAAGAATAAAATTAGGCTTGTCAAGTAAAACTAATATACCGTACAGTATCATAAAAAAACAGACGCCAACCGATATGATTACCAACCAGTTTCGTATATTTTTTGGTTCATAAATATATATTGCTGCAAAAACCAAAAGCAAATAAAGTAAAGCCCATTCATAGAATACACTTGAAATGCAGATCCAAAGTGAGGCGTCAAAAATCTTAAGTTTAATATTCTTTAAAGACTTAATACTTAACAACCTCCTCATGGCCAGCAATAGAAAAAAACTGGTAAAAATGGCATTATTATTACCTAGCGTCTCAGGAAAAACCACAAAAAGCAGGGTGAAAAACAAAATTGCAAAAGAATTTGTACCGGTAAGTTTGTTACGCTTAACAACCAAGTCAACAATAAAAACACTAAATAATAAAATCGTCAAAATACCGATTGACGGAGCAATTTCTACATTGCTCATCGATACATCAAAGAAGTAAAATTGGACTGCCCAGTAGAAAAGAAACAAAAAAACCAGAAGAATGATGAAATTCACCGGTTTTGTTTTCTCAAAAATGCTTGAAATCATCTAAGCTTTTTATATTTTTGCTGGTAAATATAGTAATAAGATGAAATCATTTTTTGAAGGTATCGCAGATTTGTTCGTAAATGTACTATTTGCACCGTTAGATTTTTTACGTTTTACAGATAGTTGGGCTTTATCAAATATCTTAAATTGGATATTTATGTTGATAGGCTCTGTAGCATTTGTGTATTGGATGCTTCAATTGAAGAAATATAATGATAACGGTGAAGAAGATAAGTCGAGCACTTCTCACTCTTACTTATAATATCAAATTAAATCTCATATCAGTTTTTAATCTTTAAAAACTGATATGAGATTATATATTAAAGATCGAAACCAAGATCTTTTCTATAATTCATTCCTTCAAAGGAAAGCTTCTCTACATTTTTATACGATTGAGCCAGTGCCGATTTAAAATCAGCACCAAAGGATGTAATTGCCATTACCCTACCACCGTTAGTAACCACTTTACCATCTTTGAGTGTAGTACCTGCGTGAAATACAAGAGATTCAGTAATAGAATCAATTCCAGTAATTTCTTTTCCTTTTTCATAAGATCCTGGATAACCCCCAGAAACAGTCATTACTGTTGTAGCCGTTCTATCATCTAACTTTAAATCAATATCAGATAATGTTTGATTAGCTACCGCTTGTAGAAGTTCAACTATATCGTTCTGAATACGGGGAAGTACAACTTCAGTTTCTGGATCGCCCATTCTAACATTATACTCGATAACCTTAGGATCTTCACCTACTTTAATCAATCCGATGAAAATAAATCCTTTATAAGGCATATTATCCTTTTTAAGACCATCTACCGTAGGTTTTACAATTCGCTGCTCTATCTTATCCATAAAAGCCTTATCGGCGAAAGGAACCGGTGAAATAGCGCCCATACCGCCAGTATTGAGTCCGGTATCACCCTCACCTATTCTTTTATAATCTTTTGCTGTTGGTAGCACTTTGTAACTATCACCATCGGTTAGCACAAAAACACTTAGTTCAATGCCATCAAGAAACTCTTCAATAACAACAGTTGCACTTGCAGCACCAAACTTCTCATCAACCAACATTGATTTTAATTCAACCTTGGCTTCGTTTAAGTCATTGAGAATAACTACACCTTTACCAGCAGCCAATCCGTCAGCTTTTAAAACAAAGGGAGGATTTAATTCTTCCAAAAATTTAAATCCGTCTTCAACAGTCTCAGCCGTAAAACTTTTATACTGAGCGGTAGGTATTTCATGACGCATCATAAATTCTTTCGCAAACTCTTTACTACCTTCTAAAGTAGCCGCTAATTTCTCGGGACCGATAACAGCAACTTTTTTTAATTCTTGATCACCAAGAAAAAAATCGTGAATTCCGTTTACCAAAGGATCTTCAGGACCAACCATAACAAGTTTAATATTCTCCTTTAAAACTAATTTCTTAATAGCTTCAAAATCATTTACACCAATTGGTATGTTTGTTGCGATTTTTTCTGTACCAGCATTTCCTGGTGCCACGAAAAGTTTTGATAATTTATTACTTTGTGCCAATTTCCAAGCAAAAGTATGCTCGCGACCACCTGATCCTAGAATTAAAATATTCATCTATTCAATTTTAGCAAAACCACTGTTTGCTCTTTAATAATATTATTTTGTAGAGAAATCTCTATGCTCTTTCTTTTGTAAGTCTTCTTGAGACAAGGATTTGAAATAATCGTATACGATTTTTAATCCTTCTGCCCTATGAACTTTCGGTTCCCAACCCAAAATCTCCTTTGCTTTGGTAATATCTGGCTGACGTTGTGTAGGATCATCTTGAGGTAGTGGTTTGTAAACCACTTTTTGTTTGGTTCCTGTTAAAGCAATAATCTCTTCTGCAAATTCTTTGATAGTTGTTTCATGCGGATTTCCAATATTAACAGGATCTGTATAATCACTAAATAGCAATCGGTATATTCCTTCGACCTGATCATCTATATAGCAGAATGATCTACTTTGAGAACCATCTCCAAAGACGGTTAAATCTTCTCCTCGTAACGCTTGCCCCATAAAAGCAGGTACCACCCTACCATCGTTTAAACGCATTCTAGACCCATAGGTATTAAATATGCGAACGATACGGGTATCTAGTCCGTGATGTCTATGATAAGCCATTGTAATGGACTCCATGAAGCGCTTAGCCTCATCATAAACTCCACGTGGGCCTATTGGGCTAACATTTCCATAATACTCTTCATTTTGAGGGTGTACTAATGGGTCGCCATACACTTCAGAAGTAGAAGCAACCAATATTCTAGCATATTTCTCTTTTGCAAGACCAAGTAAATTAAGAGTACCCAATGATCCTACTTTTAAAGTTTCAATTGGAATCTTCAAATAATCAATGGGACTTGCGGGTGATGCAAAGTGCAAGATATAATCCAACTTTCCTTCTAAATGAACGAAGGTAGAAACATCATGGTGATGAAACTCGAAATGCTCTAATGGAAAAAGATGAGCTATGTTCTTTAAATCTCCTGTAATAAGATTGTCCATTCCAATGACGTGGAAACCTTCAGCAATAAAACGGTCGCACAAGTGAGAACCCAAAAAACCAGCAGCACCTGTAATTAATATTTTTTTCATAATAATTCTAGTAGGCTTTTTCTTCTCCCTTAAATAAGTTTGTGACAGTTTGAATAATAATACCTAAATCCAATAACAAAGACCAATTTTCAAGGTAAAAAATATCATATTTTACTCTGTTGATTATATCTGTATCTGCCTCTATCTCTCCTCTAAAGCCACTAACCTGAGCTAAACCAGTTATACCTGGCTTTACACTGTGTCTTAACATATATCTATTGGCTTTCTTCATATAAACTTCAGAAAGAGAAACCATGTGTGGTCTTGGCCCTACAACCGACATCTGACCAAAGAATACATTATAAAATTGAGGCATTTCGTCTAAACTAGTCTTTCTAATAAATTTTCCTATTTTGGTAACTCGCATATCGTTCTTTGTAACATGTAGAGCATCATTACCACGGTTAACTGCCATCGAGCGATATTTGAAACAATAAAACTCACCATTATCAAGTCCATGCCTTTTTTGTAAAAACAACGTTGGTCCTTTAGACTCTAACTTGATTAAAATAGCCATTAATGGGGTTAACCAAGACAAAACAAGCAATATAACTACTGAAGAAAAAACGATATCAAACGCTCTCTTGATAAACGCATTTATAGGATCATGTAGTGCTATTTTACGTAAAGATAAAATTGGAATATAGTCGTAATACTCGTATTTCAAGTTTCTAGCAAAAATGTCTTTATTATCCGGAATAAACTTTAGTGTTCTTAAGTTGTTTTCTGCAAAGTCAACAAGATGTGTTATTTGATCATTAGATAACTCAGCTACAGAAAAATATATTTCATCAATATTATTTTCTACAACGTATTCTAAACATTTCATTAAAGAAAAGTTTTTATCCCTAACAGAAAATTTAGCTCTAAAATTAAATCCATATTCTAATTTCGAATTAAAAATTTTAATGAGCTGTCTAGTTTTAGCATTATCACCAATTACAATAACACTTCTTCCATTCCCTTTTAATAAAACTCTGAATTTTTTAAGCAGAAAAAATGTAAGAAACTTGAAGAAAACAACAACAACTGTAATAAAGATTATATAATGAGCTAAGGCGAGTCGACCAACATGAGGTTGTTTAAAAAAGCCGATATAAGCGTAAACAACAACCACAAATATTATAACCTGCCTTATCGACAGAGAAAACAATTGAATAGCTCTTGCCTGTCTTTCTACTTCGTAGAAGCCATTTTTAACAGCTATGATAATCCATGCAATGGTAACGTAACCAATAAAGATAAAATGATTGACAAGAAATATATCAAATAAAAAAACTCCACAAACTAGTACAGTCAAATCAATCAAAGCCACTAAAGGTTTAATTAGTTTAGACCACCTACCTTCTTTATAATTCAACTTCTTTATTATTTATTATTCGTTCAAAAATACTAATCTAGTAACAGCTGCAAATTAAATGATTTAGAATAAGAAATGCTAGTGTGCACCAGTCTAAAAAAACAACACTAAAATGCAAAGTAAGTTTTTTACTTTATACGAAAATCTTACATCTCCTAATCAAAGACTTCATGTATCCAATTATCGATACTATATTTTTGATAAACTTCAGTGGGTATTTCTATATACGGTCCTTCAAGAAATTCTAATGTAATTCTAGGGTTATCCCTTTCTATTACCAGAATATTATTTGAATTATAAAAATCATAGTTTACAATATCCTTGTTAGTAGTAATCAACTTTTTTCTGGCTCCTAAAATCTCAATAGTACGCATTGTAAGCCCCCTTTGAACAGGTCTTTCTATATCAAGAACACATTTAGAGTTTTGGACAATATTTAAAATATCGTTCTTTTGTAAGGAATTAAAGCTAAAATCATCTTTTTTAGCAAATCTAAATGCCTTTGAAAACAATTTTCTAGCATAGAATATTTTAATGTCTTGCAAGTAAATAAAAAAGTAGTATTTCCAGTTATTCTTGTTACATAATTTTTTTACCCTAGACACAATTTCATATCGATCTGTATGACCGGTTCCTATAAAACTGATATCATATTTTAAATCTGAAGATTGATTCAAATTCTTATAATCATCTAGATAAAAAAGTGCTCTAAATGATAAGTGCTTATTTTCTTTGACGTCTGCAGGGTCAAAAGACTTTATCGTGTCAAATTGAGGAAATAGTTTTTCGACTGAGGGGCAATTTTCTATAGAATCCCACATATATAACACAAATTTTGCTTTTGGTTGGCTCTTCTTTAGCTTTTCTAATTTATCCTCTGTTATAGCCTCAGCTTTTAAAAAGAAAACGAAATCGTATTCTGTTTTACTATTATTTTGAATTATATCTTCATAGTATTTATCCAGTCTTTTTTTCAACAGACGTTTATCTAGACGAATCATCGCCTTGTAAAAGAAAGTGTTTTTTGGCCGCTCATCATATGCTTCTACCTCTGCACCCAATGAGCTCAGTTTTGCCGAAATTTCATTCTGATAACCAAAAAAATTTGCCGAAAAGAACAATACCTTCTTATCCTGGAACATATTTAATTTATTTTAGCAGACCTTTATCCTTCATTTCTGAAATGGATTTATTGTAAGCATCTTCTTGAATTTCTTGTGATGAAACCCACTCGCAAAATCTCTCGATTCCTTCTTCAAAACTAACCTTGGGAATAAAACCTAAATCTTTCTGTATTTTACTTAAATCAGCATAATTATCCCGAATATCGCCTAATCTAAAATTTCCAGAAACTGCGTACTTCACATTACTATCATATGCTTTTACAAGCGACTTAGCAACCTCTAAAACTGTAGTTTGTACACCAGATCCTACATTATAAATATTATAATTTGCGCTTTCTTTTTCAATACCCAAAATAGTAGCATCTACAACATCATCTATGAACACAAAATCTCGACTTTCTAAACCATCTTCAAATATATTAATATCATTACCATTCTTTATAATAGTAGAGAAGATAGATAAGATACCCGTATAAGGATTAGAAAGCGATTGACCTGGCCCATAGACGTTTTGATATCTAAAAGCCACTACAGGTATATTTAAGGTCTTACCAGCTATCATACACATATCTTCTTGTGCTTGCTTAGTTAAACCATATATTGAGGAAGGATGAATCTTACTAGATTCATCTGTAGCTAGCAATAAAGTCTTCTTATTACATATCGGACATTTAACAGAAAAATCTTTGTTTTTCATATCCTCTTCAAAACGTTCTGTAGGATAAACAACACCATGTTCTGGACACTCGTACTTACCTTCACCATAGATAGACCTTGATGAAGCAATGATAATTTTTTCTACTTTATGTTCTTTATTATTCGCTAAAATGTCCAAAAGAATTGAAGTGCCTTTTATATTGACATCAGTATACTTCTCTATTTCATACATAGACTGACCTGTTCCTGTTTCTGCAGCAAAGTGCACAACCATTTCTTGACCTTCTAACGCCTTAGTCCAATCTTCCCTATTTCTAACATCACCATTTATAAAACGAACCTTATTCTTAATTTGAGAATACAATGTAGAAGACTCTGGATTATTACCATGAATTTGTTCTGATAAATTATCTAAAACACTTACTTGGTAACCTTTATTTATAAGCTTTAAAGATAAATTTGTGCCTATAAAACCAGACCCGCCTGTAATTAAAATTTTTTTACTCAAACTTGGTTGTTTTAAATTATATATATAAAATAGGATTAACACCTATTATTGAAACAAAAATATGCAAATTAGTTTATTGCCTAAAACTAGCCTAAGAACACTCTCAACTATTAGAGAAACGAATCTTTAATATACGCCTTAAAAGTACTACAATCCACCGTAACCTTATTCTAATGATTTTAAAAAATGAATTAGAGGTTTTACCTCCCGTGTTAGAAATATTTGCTCCATGTCTTCGATAGTAAATTAAAGGGCGATTATAATAATATGTATTTCCATAAAAAGAACTTATAAAAAATACCCACATATCATGCATTTCAACATTTTTCGGAAATGGAAGTGCATATTTAAGAAGGTGTGATTTAAATGCCATAGTAGCTCCCACGCATTGATTCTTTATAAAATTTCTTTGAATACCTTGATAATTTTTAGAAGAATCGTACATTAATTTTCCTTCTGAAATTTTAGTGTTAAAAACATTTAGATTAGTATAAATTAAATCATTTTTAACCAATAACTTTAGAGACTCTTTTACTTTGTTAGGGTACCAAATATCATCTTGATCAGAGAGAAAAATAATATCACCTTTTGCTTGACCAATTACGAACTCAAAATTGTTAATTACATTTTTAAACGAGCTTTGAAATAACTTTATTCGACTATCCTTAATAGAATTAATTATTTCAATAGTTCTGTCAGTAGAACCATCGTCTGAAATTAATACCTCATCGTATTCAGACAATTGTGGTAATATGGAAGATAATTGTTCTTCAATGAACTTCTCTCCGTTAAAGGTGGTCATACAAACCGATATTTTGTTCATAAATGCAATTATATTTTAATAAAAAGCGCTCAAGTACACCTTGAATTATTGTATTTTTTCAGCAGTACTTCTTTCTACATAACCTTCTATAACAATATCTGGTTTAATAAGGTCTACATATTTTTCTCCATGACCCCAGATATACGTAACCTCATAAAAATGAAGGGAATAAAACTGAATTAGTTTTGTTGTATAAGAATCTCTAAAAACAAGGACTTTAAGCTTGTTTCCACAATATCTATTTCTAGTAATTTTTGTCTGTTTTGGATAACCTTTGGTTGATAAAAATTCTATTTGATCTTTATCCTTTTTAAGTGTAAAATTAGGAGTACTTTCTTTAAAGTACCCATCATTTTTTACCCCAAGCATTTGAATTAGTTCTCCTTTTTTAAAATCATTCCATTCTACTTTAAAGTCGTCTAAAGTTTTAGGATTTATTCCGAGTTTGTCGAAGTTATCATTGAAAAAGCCCTGATAACCTAAAAAAGCCCCATAATCATTCCAATGAGTATCAAACTTATGATACAATTGATTTTCGTTTTTTCCATTAATCAAAACCAATCTTGAATCAAATAGTTTTATCGATGATTTACTATTTTCCAAAAAACTTAAAATTTGATCTATTCTTGAAACCGTATCTTTTATTTGCATACTCATAGTTTCAGGAAGATATTCTGGGTAGACAGTGTGTTTATTTGGCCAAAATGTCAAGAAATATTTGGCTCCTTTAGACTCATAATTAATTTTATTCTGTTCCCATTTTTTTACTATTCTTTGTAAGGTGTCTTTAGAAATCAAATTTGTATGGGTATAGCTTTTAAAAATTTTACCATCAATCCTATTATAATACAACCAATCTTGTTTACCGAATTTTACTAACTCAGGATGTATTGAAGATCGAAATAATTTTGTTCTATAAGCTCCTCCAAAATTGATTAAGTAATTTCTTAAACCAAAATTATCATCAAAAAATGTCTCAAACTGTTTTGGATAATATTCAGACACTCTAAATTGAGGTCTGCTAGCCAACTTTCTTTTTTCTAAATTTTTACCAGGCTCTATAAGTTTAAAAGTATTCTGTAAAACCGGAAGCGTTAACATCATAAAGAATAGCACTATAAAAACAGCTTCTTTTGTTAGTTTTATTTTTCCAATATTAAAAAAAATGAACAGAAATAAAACTACTGTTATGAAAGCTGAAACTAAAAAAGGGTAAACAATGAAAGGCTGATTTCTAATTGCTATTAACTCATTAGATGTACGTCTCGAACTAAAATAAGGGTCGAAAATCTTTTTATTTTTACGCATTGCAGAAAGACCTTTGAATGTTCCATTCTTATCTATTTTTTTAACATAGTTATTTGGTTTAAAAAGTCGATTAAATGCTTCTACATCATAAATGATATCTTGCTCATCTAAAGAGAACCTTATACTTCTGATTATAATAGAATTTTGATTTTTATTATTACCTATATCTAATCTAAGTCTATTTAGACTAGCTATCTTAGGTACCATAAATGTAATTTCTTGAAATTTATTATTTCCAATTATCTCTACATCTACAGTCTTTTTATGAGAAAAACCATCTTTTTCTACTTCTTCATAAAACAATTGAAACATATCATCTTGAAGCACTTTTGCTAACAAAACAACTTTAAGATTATTATGGGTTGTGGTTTTTAAATTTTTTAGCAAAAAGCCTAACCCTACAAAGGTCAACAGCCCAAGTATGACTAATACATATTTTCTAAATGTTAAACTTGAACTCATATGTTTAAAATCTGAAATAGATAAATGGGTTATAACTAGACTGTGCTAACTCTACAATCGAAAATAAAAACAAAAAAATATAAAATGTAAAAATCGCAGTTTGTTTTATGTTACTTATAAATGGTATTTTGGACTTATCCCAAAAGACATTCACTTTTTCTCTTATTGGCATTGAAAATATTAATGCCAAAACAATCATGATTGTAGTATATCGATTCAAGTAAACAAATGCAATCCGGTTATGACCATTAGTTAAACCAAGTAAACTTTTGACAAAAACAATTCCTTCTGCCATAGTTTCTACCCTGAAAAAAACCCATCCAAAGAGCACTACAATTAAGACATATAAATGTTGGAAAAACTTAGGCCATTTAACAACTTTTAAAATATTAGCTCTTTCAAGTATTAAGAAAAATCCATGAAAAAGCCCCCAGAAAATAAAATTCCAACTTGCTCCATGCCATAATCCTGTTATGAAAAAGACTATGATAAGATTTCTATAGGTCATAAATAAGCCGCCTCTACTGCCTCCTAAAGGTATATATAGATAATCTCTAAACCATGTTGACAATGATATATGCCAGCGTCTCCAAAAATCTTGAATCGAATTAGATATATAAGGATAATTAAAGTTTTCTTTAAATGTAAACCCAAGCATCTTACCTAAACCAATTGCCATATCTGAATAGCCAGAAAAATCAAAATATATTTGAATAGCATAACAAATAATTCCTAACCAAGCAGAACCGGTCGTTATTTCAGCTGCCGATACAGAAAAAACTTGATCAGCAAAAAAAGCAGCATTGTTAGCAATCATTACCTTTTTAGCAAGCCCTCGAATAAATCTTATTATTCCTTCAGTAAATAAAGGTGTTGTAATTTCTCTCTTTTTAATTTGCTGATCAACATCATGATACCTAACTATTGGCCCCGCAATTAACTGTGGAAAAAAGGAGATGTAAAGCCCTAAGTGCATAAGATTTTTTTGCACTTCGGTCTCTTTTCTGTAAACATCTATTAAATATGATATTCCTTGAAAAGTAAAAAACGAAATACCTATTGGCAAAAGAATGCTTTTATTATCATAATTTAAGTACAACCCTAGTTCTTGAAGGTTCGCTATTATGAAATTTGCATATTTATAATAAAATAATAAAGCCAAATTACCAAAAATTGCGGCACCTAGAACTAGTTTAGTTAGTCTTGTATTTCTTTCCAAAAAATATGCAATCCCTAAACCAGAAATATAGTTTATACTTATCGAAAATAACATTAACAGTACTAACAAACCCTCTCCCCAAGCATAGAATAACAAACTTGCCAGTAGTAAGAAAATATTTCTATACTCTTTCTTTAGTAGAAAATTGATAATTAAAACAAGTGGCAAAAAAATAAAAAGGAATACTGTAGAGCTAAAAACCATTTAATATTAATTCGCTATTTGTCTATTGGAGGTTGAAACAAAAATATACATTATAAAATAAAATTAACGTTTGATTTTTATTATTTGAAGGAAATATCTTATCATTTCACTTAGTGATTGAAGCGTCACTATTTACTATGTCTTCAATTAATGATTTTGTTCTTTTTTCTCTGCCTTTGTAATTTGTATGATAATGTGAGTTTAAAAAATATTCTCTTGGTAAGACGTACGGCTTATTATTGCTTAACAAAGGTATATTGGTAATATTTGAAAAGTACCTCCAAAAAGGAAGTAATTGTTCAGCATCATAATATCCTTCTATAATTACAGGTGGTGTTATATAGAAATCAATACCCTCTTTTTTAAAATACCCATGATAATATTGAAGACTTTCTATCAGTTTTGAATTGACATTTAACTTAGGTAAAGTATGAATGCTTATTTTTTTTTCATAAGAACCTTCTAAAAACTGAGCCTTAAGATTGTCTTTATAAAAAGCATTTATACTATAAACTGAATTTAAGTTTTTCCTTCTTTTAAATGGAAACCTTTTTATATTAAAATTAATTGTTTTAAATAGCCCTGTAAGTGTCGAAACAAAAAGAGTTTTATCTGTTAGTAGCACTTTAATTTGCGATAAATCATAAGTTACTATTTTAGGCAGTTCTATACCGTTCATCCTATTCCAATATTGACTTTTTAGCCCTCCGTATTCCTTAGTTAATATTAATATATCCCCTTTGTTTAATTCTTCCTTTACTTGTTCTATAACATATTTTAATGGAAGCCCCCCGTGTAGTGCCATATTAACTACCGAAACACCCAACTTTTTTTCCATTAATTGAGAATCAATACCAAAACTACCATTACTCCCTCCTATAATTACAATTTTATTTCCATGTGCAGATTTTAACTTTTCAAGCTTAGGAGAAATACCAGCGATATATTCCTTGTCATAATCGGGATTTATAAACATTGCTAAAAAAGAGAAGACCCCAATTAGAGTAATAAAAATTATGATTTTAATAATTAATTTACCTGCCAAGTTTAAATTTTTTAAAATTGAAAATATATAAATGCGGCTTTTTCATTACTACCATATACGCCGTAAACTAAAATATAGAAAATAAGTGATAAATAATAAGTCCACCTAACTAATAAATGTTGCTTGTGTAATAAGTTCATAAGGTTGTACTTTCTTTCTAATAAATTTGCTAAAAGCAGAACTAACAAGGCTATATAAGCTACTTTAAACTCGGTTCGATTTAACCCAAGATCATATATACCATTACCAAGAATCACTTCAGTATTTAAAACAAATAAATTTTTAACTATATAAAAAGCATCAGATACTTTATTGGCTCTAAAAAAAATCCAAGCAAAACTTACAAGGCAGAAGGCAAGGCTGACTTTATAAAATTTATAAATGAAATTGTTCTTGTTAATATTAAATCGACCATTCTTGATTTTCATCAATGGTGTTAAAACTATATCCAATACTTGATACATTCCGTGAAGTAAACCCCAAATTAAAAAATTCCAACTTGCGCCATGCCACAGTCCACTTACAATGAAAACAATCAATATATTTCTATATTTTTTCCAATTAACCACTCGACTTCCTCCTAAAGGAAAGTATAGATAATCTTTAAACCACGATCCTAGTGATATGTGCCATCTACGCCAAAATTCAGGAATTGATTTAGAGAAATAAGGTCTATTAAAATTTTTTGAAAGGTCAAACCCAAGAACCTTAGCAGCCCCTATAGCGATATCGGTATAACCAGAAAAATCGCATAATATCTGAATAGAAAAGAAAAAGGTAGCAACAACCAGTTCTATGCCTTCATATTCCGTAGGGTTATTATAAACTGTATCAACTAGAATTGCTAACCTATCTGCAATTACCATTTTTTTAAAAAACCCCCAGGCCATTAGAATTAGACCCTCTTTAATTCGTTCATAATTAAAGGATTTGGCACTATTAAATTGTGGTAATAAACTCGCTGATTTCTCTATAGGACCAGCAACCAATTGCGGAAAGAAAGAGACAAATAATGCATATTTTCCAAAATGCTTTGTAGCCTTAATTTTACCCTGGTAAACATCCATCGTATAACTAAGGGCTTGAAATGTATAAAACGATATGCCTACAGGCAACATTAAATTAAATTTTGGCGCCTTATACTCAATATCAAAGATTGAAATGAATGAAGTTAGGCTATCTCCTATGAAATTATAATATTTAAACAACACTAATATACTTAGATTGACAAAGAGGCTAATTGCAACGTATAGCTTTTTACGCCCTATTGAACTTGCATTTTGTATTAGTATACCACTTAGAAAAGTTGTGCTTGTAGATATCAATAATAAAAATGCATACTCTACATTCCAACTCATATAAAAATAATAGCTGGTTATAAGTAACCATAACCATCTTATTTTCTTTGGAAAAAGAAAATACAGTATAACCACTATAGGAAAGAACATTAAAAAGTTAAAAGAATTGAAAAGCATTTAATGTCCTTTTTTAATTATACCAATTTTATCTAAATACCCTTTATTGGGTTCTTGTATCAACTTTATTAAAATAATTACCTGAACAAATCATTAAAAATAGAAAAGATATTACATAAAGTGGTTTAGAGGTTTGAAAAGCAGACTCAGTTAAAAAGAGAAAACTCAAAGCAAACAGAAAAACCATTAGCATATCATTTTTATACTGTTTGGTTTTATATAAGAAGAGAACAAGGATAAATAATAAAAGAAGACTACCTACAATACCAAATTCTAATAAATAGGTCAAGTATTGATTATGGGAATGATTCAACTCTAACAATGATGACCCAATACCAATTTTATTATGATATGCAATTTGTAACATATTATTAGATTGCCCTATACCATAACCAAAGTAAGGTTTTTCCTCAATCAAACTCCAAGTTACTTCCCATAGTACAGAACGACTTTTGTCTATCTTATTTATAAGATAAAACAAACTAGTTGAAAATACGCCCAATATTACGGTGTTTAGTAATAGTCTAATTCTAAAATTAGAGGTTATTAAAACATTCAATAACACAAATAAATAAATAAATAAACCGACTCTAGTAGCTGTAATTAAAATAAAACTAATTAGTATCAAATGATATACACAGACTAATAGCAAGCTCTCTACCCTCTGTTTATAAAGCTTTTGTACAAAAAGCACACCGGCTATTCCAAAAAACGTTAAAAAAGCCGCATGGTCATAATAGAGCCACCCCCTTACATCTCTACTGTATAGTTTAATATTATTAAAATAATCTATAAGGTCTAGACCATATAACTCATTGAACCAAGACAAAAAACCTATACCAGAACTTATTATCATCGCATTAATGACCATTATCATTATTACATAGTACTTATAAACTTTTTCTACTGGTATGTGTACAGTAGCATAAATCAAGGCCCATAATAAAAGCCCCATTTGCATATCGATATCCGAGAAGTTAGAAGGTCTACCAAACAATAAAAAAATGCAAAAACATCCTACATATAAAAGGGTTAACGGAATATATTGCGATTTACTTTTATTGAATAACAAATCATAAAGTCCATAGATTCCTAATAATATTGTGGCAAATGTTGTCCAAGCTATCTTTAACGGGATACATATAACAAATAGCAAGCACAGAATTTCAATAACAGAAATGGATGGTTTTTTAGAGGTAACAAGGATAAAATAAACAAGAAGTAAAATAACAAAAGGAAGCAATAAGAATAGCGTGTATTCTTTTTTGACAATAGTAAATTCTACCAATTGCGAAAATATAATATAAGGGTCAAAAGGAACTACATTTTTTTTAAACCTAATAATTTTATTTTCTTTATCTAAATCTACAGAAGCACTCGTATTAAATATCTTTTGAATCAACTTATCACTCTCAATAACTATTGTATCGTTTTGAAAAAGAAGCTGTAACTCTTTAATCTTAAGCTTATCTATATTGGTATTATTTCCGAAATCTAATCTAAATTTTTTTAGTACTTTATTAGAACTTGGCAAGTAGAAAAATAAGGTGTCGTTTGCTGAACTTGTATTCTTTATAACATAATCAGAGCTAAAAACATTATCATAGGTATATAGTAAAGAAGCATCAAATGGTTTTTCATTCTCCAAAATGAACTTAAAGCCATAGAAACCATTCTCCAACTTATTTTCCATATGACTTAGATAAAAAGAAGACAAAAAAGTAGAGCATAATATGCCAAGAACAACTATTAAAGAAAAACAGTACTTCTTAGCGACAAATTTTATCATATCAACCTTACTTCCTAATTACTTAATTTGAAATCGCCTTCTTGTAAACTATTTTCTTATTCTGAAAAAAAGCGAATACTATGCAATACACTAATTGAAAAGAAATTCCTGTAACAATAAGCATATTAGTAAAAATGTTTAAAAGCACAATAACAGATAAAATGGCTACCGTTGTAACATGATAATTACTTTTCTTTGGAACTAAAAACAGAATTAAAAAATAAACTAAAAGGTTAGCTATAAATAATAAATATGGTCCTCCCCAGCCTAAATATGAATATGACCGTGCATAGGTGGTACCTACCGTTAACCAAGGCACAATTCTAACCAAATCTTTTCTTTCAATATTTAAAGGCTCACCTAAATTTTTAGATATAATTCTAGGTAGATTTTCATAAAAAACAAAACCCGTAAAATCATATTCTTCAACATACTTCTTATTAACCGTATTTTGAAAGTTGGCTAACGGCGAGGCAACATATAGGTAAGTCCAATAATATTCTTTAGGTATGGACGACTCCATAAACTCTTTGTTTACCTTACTTTGTGTGTATATAAATTCTTCTCCTGATCTTAAATTACCCACGTATCCGAAACAAAACAGTCCAACTAGCGCCAATAAAATCAGTTTCAATTGATTTTTGAACTTCACCTTACCTACAAAATGAAGGAATATGAATACAGAAGTTATTACCCCAAACATTATAATACTTCTATTGATTATTAAAAGAGCTGGCACATATAAAAGAATATAGTATAATAGTACTTTTCTATCTTTACTAGACATATAAACCGCAAAGGAATGGGCAATTAGAAAAGAATTAAAAGAAATTAATACTCCATGTAAAAGAGGTATGCCAAATTCGCGATAACTAACACCTGGTCTTCCTAAAATAGTAGATAACAAAGGAATATCTTGCTCATAAAGAAATTCAGCAAAATACAATACTGCAATTATATAAAAACAGTTCCTTATTAGTTTGCTTTTTGTTCTTGTTTTTGTTTTTCCTATAAGCTTAAACTCATTTACAGTGATACCAAGGAGTAAGAAACAAATAAAAGTTATTGTGAAAAACACTTTCATCCCTAAACTCAAGTTAGGATATATGTCAGACCAGTTAAACGTATATACTACAAAGGTCAGTGCAAAACCTAAAACATATATATAAAAAGGGTTTTTAAGTAGTCTAAACATTGATTAGCAACAAATAATTATTTGTTCATAGATTAAACAAAAATACACTTACCAATTGAAAACAGGAGATTTAATTCTAATATGCTCAAATTTTCTTAAAAAACGAATAGAACATTCTAGTAAGCTGATATTCAAATCTGTATTTATTCAAATGATAATAGCATCAGATTTTTATGTTTAAATCTTACGTAGTGAAAATTTCTTAGCTTTTTATACAACTCAGAAAGTCCTACAAAACAGAATACGTTATAAGATTTGAATTTAATTTATTATTATTTTCTTAAAAACAACTTCCTTTTCCATTTCAATTTTTACCAAATAAATTCCTTTTCCCGCAACGGTTAAATCAAGTGTAGCAAAAAGCTTATCGCTGACTTCAGTATTGTACACCAATCGACCGTTCATTGTAAAAACACTAATCTTAGTAGGTAGAGTATTCTTTAGCGCAACAGTTAATTGTCCTTGATTAGGTACGGGGTATATGACTGGGTTGGTATAACTTATCTCAAATGGCAATTCACTTTCATCTGTTGTTATAAATATTCTATCCCAACTAACACCTTCTTCTGTTGATGAAATTCTTAACGGATATACACCTTCTGGAATATTCTCAAAAGCAACCATAACCCAACTTTCATCACCAAAACTATTGGTTATTGTAGTTTCTAACAACATCTCGTTTTCTAAGTCATTGAAAGATACATTTAAACCATTGCTCGCGTTATCTAGCCCAGATGCGTTTATCCAAACGTAATAAGTTCCTTCTGAAAAAGTTACTAAGCGATATTCCGTATACCCATAACTACCGCTACCCACAGGTACCGTTATTATTTCATTGTCACTAGCCTCGATAAAATTGATTACTTGAGCATTACCTGCCAAAAACCTATAATCTTCGGCTTCAATAAAAGTACTTTCTGTTAACTCTACTAATGAGTCTTTAAAGTCATTTACAAAAGATATAGTTAATATATCGCTACTGGTATATTCGCTATCGTTAGCCGTTAGTTTTAATACGTAAACACCCTGCTCATCAAAGGTAATATTGGTTTCTGCACTCGTAGCATTCTCAAAAATTACATTTGCATCTTGTGGACTAGATTCAAGACTCCACTGAACTGTCACCAAACTATTCTGCGGCAAATCATCGTCTGAGACATCACCAGACAACAATAAAGTATTATTTGGGTTTAAAAGTATTTGGTTTTCTCCTAAATCAACAGTTGGTGCCGTATTAGTCAACTCCTCAACACCGATGAATTCATTAGCTCCTATATCAATACCGTTACCTGAAATATTAGCTAAATACACCGCTGTTATCAAGCCATTTTTGCTTGAAAAACTAATACCACTATCTATACATGAACTTGTTGCTTCTAATGTGTAATCTGTCCTCAATAATGGATCAACAAAAATATTATTGGAATCTGCCGCTACGTTATCAAAATCATCTCCGTTGTTAAACAAGCAATTATAGTCTGCATAAGAATTATTGTCTAATTTTTTAAGTCCAACCGTTTCATTATTTACAATAATATTATTTATAACAGCCATATTATTAGCGCCTGTAATACCATAATTATTATTATCAAAAACATTGTTATACACCAACACTTCTTCGTCAATGTATGAGCCTTCAAAATCCTCCACGGTATTACCGTCTCTAGTAGTACCTAAACCTACCATTGCACTATTACGGATTACATTGTTATGGATTATAAATTTCCTACCAGAATTGCCATCATAATCTATGAGTTGAATGCCGTCTTCATCTGCACCCGAAATATAGTTGTACCTGATTATATGTGTACGTTGTGAAAAATCATTGTTGTGTAACCTAATTTCAAAACCATCATCCCCAGGGTTTATTATGGTGTTGTATTCTGCAATCCAATCTAAACTATCATCTGCGTCAATAGCTTCATCTCCATTATTTTCAAAGTAATTGTATGCAAAATAACCGCCAGCCGCTTCTATATTTAAAGCATCACTACTATTATCAAAAAACTTACAATATGTTACTTTCATAAACTCGCACTCTAGTGTCACTTGTTTTCGAGCGCCCTTAAAGGTCAAACCAGTACATTCTGAGCCATTAGCAGCTTCTGTAAAAAGTAGTAGTGGATCTAAATTGGTAGGACCAGTAATGATGGTAACATCAATATCCGCTTCGTTGCTTGAATTTAAGTATTCCGATGTTATTTTTATAGGCTTATCTACGATTATCGTTTCCTGTACAGTATATAATCCTGGTCCTATTAAAACAATATCATTATCATTCGCTGCATCAACGGCATCTTGAATGGCCTCATAATCTTGTGGTACTCTTATTATATTAGAATTTACATAAGAATCGACTATACAAAGTTCGAATGAATCTATACAAGAATTGGTGCCGCCAAGATCAAGAACTAAGTCTAAATAATCTGAACCTATAAAAAAAGGAAGAGAAACCTGTTCCCAACCACTAGTTTCTGTCCATCTTTTAGAAGTTATCTTTTCCACATTACCATTAGATAATGATTTATACACCCCCGCAGATAAGCTCTCGTTAGCAGGTATTTTGATCCAAAAAGTTAATAAATATTCTGTGTTTGGTAATAGATCAAATTCTTGTGAAATGGATCCATTAGCAAAACAAAACGAAAAATCCCCTTCGTGTGGAGTTTCGTCATCTATTATGTGACCATCGTTTGTAAGCCAAGGACCTTCGTTACTATTATAAAAAGGCAGTTCAACATTAGTCTCAAACCCTGGTTCTTGAATGGCAGAGACTGGCTCGCATTGTCCGTAGGAATGTTGCAAACCACAAAAAGTAAATAAGATGAACAAAAAAAACCTCATAGCATAATACCCGTTAAATTAGAGTTAAGATATTTACTTTAAAATAGTATAGCTATTGGTATTAATTTTATCGGAAACTTCTTTCAAATACTGTTCTAAAAGATTACTATTTTCTAACGAAATCGTTGAGAGTTTATTGTTCAATAAGAAGTTAAAAACTACATGCAACGCAAAATAATCATCCCACTTTAAAGGAGCTGGCTTATAGCTTACACCCATAGTTACAAGTTTCATCATATTATCATTGTTGGAAAGATCTATTTCTTTCATTTTTTTATCTTCAGTCATATCTATCATGAAAGAAAAATCAAAAACTTTTATATGACCATTTTCATAGATGAAATTATCTAATTTAATATCTCTATGAATTAAAGAAAGACCTGTAAACTCATCTACTATTCTAATTAAGTCTCCTAATTTATCTATATTTTGATAAGCCCATTCTTCATTTAACACTATTCCATTTGCTCTTTTTAAAATAAGAGCCTTATAGCCATCTTTCTTTATATAACCTTTATGTTCAATTAAATGATCTTTTAAAAAATCATTTTTTTGTAATTTTTTGTACGCCCTATTTTCGTTCTTTAAGATTCTAGGTAAATTTGTGAATTTAATAAAAACAGGATCACCCACTTTATCAACAGCTGTGAACAAGTACAAGTCATGGTGCCATTTACTTAGGTTAAAGGTTTTTATTTGGTGATAACCATTTTCCTTAAAAAAACCAACAATAAATTTTTTGTTTTTCAGATAAAACCTTCCATTTTTTAAGTTTCGGTAAACTGCGGTCAATAAGTTTCGTAATAAGGCCATATTAATTTTATGCGTTTTATTCTCTTATGCTTTTTTAAACAATTAATTAGATATTATTCTATATAAACCACCATCTTCAATAACAAATAAAAGAACTAAACTAATAGAACAATTTGAAAACGCATTACCCTACTTTTAATTGCCAATTTTAATACCTAGCTTTTTAAAAATTTTTTTGATTAAATTTTTAAATGCCCTAAAATTTTCATGCTTTTTACGGCTTTGAGAATAAAGAATATGTTTAAAAGGCTCAATAATTTTAGTATTATAAAAAACGGTTAAATCTCTTGGCTCAACATAGTTATAATTATTGAGCATCATAAAAGAGTTAAGGTCCTTTAAAACGTCATAATTTAGGAAAGAAACATTGTTATAATTAAGCTCTAATTCTTTTGACAAGTGCATTAGTTTTATCACATAATCTGATATCACCTTTTCTTTATGAATAAATGCATGATACATTAATGAGTAGAAATGATTATCTCTATTAGGTATAAACATATTACCGAATGATATACGAGTATTTAAAATGTTTTGTTGCCACTTATAATCGTAATAACCATCTCCTATAAATCTAAAATCAAAAAACACCTTTTGTTCATTGATCTTAACTAAGTACTGTACTCTCCTTTTATCGCTATAAGTTGGTTTAGCATTAGAGATATCAGCTAATAAACGTTTGTTATCAGTTAACACATCAATATCCGGATGTAAATTTTTTAATTCATCTTCTATATTAACAAAATTTCTTAAAACAACATATTTTGCAAGTTCATTAAAAGCAGAAAAGACTTGGTCTAAAGAATTCCAACCGTGAGCACCAATTAAATCATCAGTAAATGTCTTGTTTACTTCACTCTCCTTTGTATTTAAAAAATCTTCATACTGAATGCCATATAATAAATAAATATTACTCCTAGCTTCTGTAACATTGTCTGAACCATGTATTTTATGACCACCACCTGTCCACTCCCGATATCGCTGTTTAGCGTCGAACATATTTATGTTTACAGGCTTTATTCCTTTAGATGTTTCCCGTAACTCATATACCGGTTGTTTATCTCTAATTATAATACACAAAAAAGTATCTGTGCCGCAGTGTTTTTCTTTTGATGAGTTTTTTGGCAGGTTTTCACCATAAAAACGAGATAGGTTCTCTGGAAATTTTTGCTTTGACCATGTAGTATCAATACATTGCAAAATTTCAAAATGTTGCCGAACATCATTTAAAATTTTCTCCTTTTGGTTTAACCCCTTACTCCAAACTATAAAAACATGTACTTCTTGTGTTCCCATCAACCTTCAGATATTTTCAATACTTGTAAATCCTTTTTACTTATCACTTTTACTAAAAATATGGTAACTAAAAAAATTATTAGATCTAGCCCCATAGAAATCACAAAGTGTAGGTTTTTTAAAAATTCTAATTTATGCAAATATGAGAGGAAAAGTCCGGTTAACACCACTATACCCAATGTAAAGATGTTTTGCCTCCTATATCCAACAAAATTATGAACATTCTTTAACACTGTTATCTGCAGAATATTTGAGCATAATAAAGCAATTAAAATTGAAACTGCAGCCCCTATATTTCCATAATACTTGGCTCCAAAATAAAGAAGAACTAACCCCACTGTAAATGACATTAATCTTATATAAAGTTGCCTTTTACTATCTCCTAATGCCAATAAGTTTTGACCAGTAAAACCTAATGACACATTGATCCATTGCCCCAAAGCCAAAACTTGCAATACATTAACCCCACTTACAAAATCATCTGTGTACAATAACTCCATAATCTCTACACCATAAAAGAATATTGCTCCAAAAAAGATAGATGCCATTATCATGGTCCATTTAGAAGAATAACTACTCAACAAAGCGGCTTTATTCTTTTTACCCTTTTGTAAAATTTTGCTCATTCTCGGCAAGTACATGAAAACCAATATCGTTAATATTAAGGGTAGTAAATTACTAATATTAAATACTGAGTAATAAATCCCTAATTGCTTTTCCGAAACGAAGAAATTTAGAACAACCTTGTCCAAATTTGCGCTCAAAATAATAAGAACTGAAACCCCAAAAAGAGGAATGGTATAAGAGGAATATTCTTTTAATAATTTACTCTTTAAATCTATTGCATTAATTTTTTTGTAATAAGACTTAATGGATAATAGGTTGAGTATAAAAACAACTAATACATATGCCAAATATGCCTGTGCAATTTGAAATTTATGCTCAAAAAAATGAAAGTATGCCCATAAAAACACTAGATAAGCTGAGAACCCAAATATATCGTTAATTAAAACTTTTAGTTTAGGTTTTTCAACACCACTATAAATACTAGTATATAATGTGTTTAAACTAAAAAAAATGGTTGCGTATAAAAATGGAGATTCAACACCAAAAAGAGAAGGGTTTATCAACCCTAATGAAACGACTAAAATTGTCATTAAAGCTGTTAAAGCCAACGATATACTAATTAACAACTTCTTTTTATCAAAAGACGTTTGTATTGCCAAAAATCTAATAATAGAAGAATTGAAACCTAAGGTACAGAATGTACTTAATAATAAAACTATGGTAATACCATACTTAAACTTTCCAAAATCCTCTACACCTAAATGAATAGCAAGATACTTATCAATTAATATGGTTAGTAAAATTTTGTATAGAGTTCCAGCAGCAATAAGTAAACTCCCTTTGGCCAGACTACTCACAAATTATAGTTTTAATTAATCAATGTTAAAAGTATGACACTAAAATTTAGACAAACACATAGCAACACTATCTCTCCAGTAAGGTATTGTTATATCTAACTCATTTTTGATTTTAGACTTGTCCATAACGCTAAAAGATGGTCTTTTCGCTGGTGTTGGATAAGCCTCCGATTTAATAGGTGCTAACTCAACCTTAGTTTTACTAATATCAAAAATAGATTTAGCAAAATCATACCAACTAGCAACACCTTCATTACTAAAGTGAAAAATGCCAAAATCGATACTCTCTTTGTGTATAAAAGTAACTATAACTTTTGCCAAATCTACCGCGTAGGTCGGTGTACCAATTTGATCAACGACTACACCTAACTTGTCTCTTTCTGAGCCTAATCTAAGCATAGTTTTTAAAAAATTATTACCATACTCTGAATATAGCCATGAAGTTCTAATTATTATATGTTTCTCCCAAGATTCGGCTATAGCAATTTCACCTTTAAGCTTAGTTTGCCCGTAAACACAGATAGGGGTTTCCTTATCTTCCTCAGAATACAAAGAAGTTTTCTCCCCGTCAAAAACAAAATCTGTTGAGATATGTATTAATATCGTATTAAATAAACTACAAACTTTAGAAAGGTTTCTAGCACCAACAACATTAACCTTTGTAGCAGCTTCTATATCAGTTTCTGCTTTATCAACGGCTGTATAGGCTGCACAATTAATGCAATAAGAGATATCATTCTTCTTAAAAAAATCATTAACTGCATTATAATCTGTTATATCTAATTGCTTAGAACTAACAAAAAGAAAATTTAAATCACCTTGCTCCTCGCTTACTTCTTTAAGACAGGTAGCTAGTTGTCCATTACCTCCCGTTACAAGGATATTTTTCATAATCTAGCCTTATTTAAAGTTGGCAAGATTAAATCCTTTTCAGATACTTTAATTTGATCCGAATCTACTTTCCAATCTATCTCTAAAGTTGAATCGTTAAAAATGATTCCACCTTCAGATTCTTTATTATAGTAATTATCACATTTATAGAAAAATTCAGCCGTTTCAGATACTACAGAGAAACCATGCCCAAATCCTCTTGGAATAAACAATTGTCTTTTATTTTCACCACTTAATTCAATAGCTACATGTTGTCCATAAGTAGGAGAACTTTTTCTTAAATCAACAGCTACATCAATAACAGTTCCATGCAAAACCCTAACTAATTTTGCTTGTGCATATTCTCCTAATTGATAATGAATTGCTCTTATAACGCCTTGCTGAGAAAATGATTGATTGTCTTGAACAAATTCTACGTTTGTTCCAATGCCTTTATTAAATCTTTCTTCATTAAACGATTCAAAGAAATAACCTCTATCATCGGCAAATAAAGTTGGTTCTATAATAAAACAACCCTTTAACTTAGTCTCTATAAAATTCATTGATTTTTATTTAAAATACCTAGAAGATTTTTGCCGTAACCACTCTTCATTAAAGGTTCTGCCAGCGCTTTAAACTGATTTTTATCTATATATCCCATTTCATAAGCCGCAGCTTCAATTGCACCAATCTTAAGTCCCTGGCGTTCTTCAATTACCTCAACAAATTGAGAAGCCTGCATTAACGATTGAAATGTACCGGTATCTAACCAAGCTGTACCTCTATCCAAAATACTTACGCTTAGTTTACCTTGTTTTAAGTATTCTTTGTTTATATCTGTAATTTCTAATTCACCTCTTGGACTAGGCTTTATGTTGGCAGCTATTTCAACTACATTATTATCATAAAAGTATATACCCGGAACCGCAAAATTAGACCTTGGCTCAATAGGTTTTTCTTCAATGCTAATTGCAACGCCATTTTCATCAAATTCAACTACACCATATCTTTCTGGATCATGAACTCTATACGCATAAATAATACCTCCATCTGGATCATTATTATTTTGAAGTAGTTTTGCCAAACCAGAACCATAAAATATATTATCTCCTAATACAAGTGCAACCTTTTCTTTACCTATAAAATCAGCACCTATTATAAAAGCTTCAGCCAGCCCGTTTGGAGCATCTTGAACTGCATATGAAAAAGAGCAGCCAAATTTTTTGCCGTCTCCAAGCAAATCTTCAAAAAGTGGTAAATCTTTTGGCGTAGATATTATTAGAATTTCCTTAATACCCGCATACATTAAAGTTGACAACGGATAATAAATCATCGGTTTATCATAAATAGGCATTAATTGTTTACTAACTGATAGTGTTAGTGGGTGAAGCCTAGTTCCTGATCCTCCTGCCAAGATTATTCCTTTCATACTTTTTGGTTTGATATGGTTAAACTATGTATACATTTTTTTATAATACTCTTTATAATCACCAGAGGTAACATGACTTAACCAATCTGAATTATCAAAGTACCAATCTACCGTTAATTCTAGACCTTCTTCAAAAGTTACAGAAGGTTTCCAACCTAGCTCCTTATTTATTTTAGTAGCATCAATAGCATATCTTAAATCATGCCCTGGTCTGTCTTTTACGTAGGTTATTAATTTCTCTGATTCACCTTCGGCTCTGTTTAATTTTTTGTCCATAACTGAACAGAGTAATTTTACTAAATCAATATTCTGCCATTCATTAAACCCTCCAATATTGTACGTATCGTGATTTTTACCTTTATGAAAAACTAAATCAATAGCTCTTGCGTGATCTTCCACAAAAAGCCAATCTCGAGTATATTTACCGTCGCCATAAACCGGAAGAGATTTATTTTCCATTATATTATTAATAAATAGAGGAATAAGCTTTTCTGGAAAATGATATGGCCCATAATTGTTAGAACAATTGGTAATCACATATGGTAAACCATATGTTTCCCCATAGGCTCTTACAAAATGATCAGAACCTGCTTTTGAAGCAGAGTATGGTGAATTTGGATCATATGATGTTGTTTCTGTAAACAAGCCTTCTTCACCCAAAGCACCATAAACTTCATCTGTGCTTACATGATAGAATCGTTTTCCTTCGAAATTATCTTTCCATGTATTTTTAGCAGCATTTAAAAGGTTTACTGTACCTATTATATTTGTTCTTACAAAAGCAAGCGGGTCTTCAATAGAACGATCAACATGAGATTCTGCAGCCAAATGAATTACCCCATCAAAGTTAACATCGGCAAACAACTTATTGATAAAACTTTCGTCTACGATATCTCCTTTAATAAACTTGTAGTTTGGCTTACCATCAATATCTTTTAAATTCTCAAGGTTGCCAGCATAGGTCAAAGCGTCAAGATTATAGATATTATAATTTGGATAATTCTTTACGAACCTTCTAACTACATGAGATCCAATAAAACCTGCGCCTCCTGTTATTAATATATTCATACCTAAGTAATTCTTTATTGGTGTATTAATTTTGATTTTTTATTTAAATATATCAATGCAGACAACATGAAGAAAACCATAACAAATATTATTGGAATCAACACAATACTTTTACCGAAAAATGACTTTTGCTCTACTTGAGGTTGACCTAAGTTAATAATACTTACCGGTAATGTTTGCTCCTCTAATTCTAACTTCTTAACTTCAATATCCCTAATCAGCTTTGTTTTATATTCAAAAATATCGGCGATATTTACTTGTTCTTGATTATCTAAAATAATTTTTTCATTGGCAGAAGTGCCCCGTTTGCTTGCTAACCCAAGCGTATAATTAGTAATGATTTGATCGACTTGCGTCAAAAGCTTTTGATTCTCATCAATACGTGCATTGGCATTACCTCTATACACTTCTAAAAGTCCATTGAAATACGTATTAGTATTAATATAACTCAATACTTTTTCTGCAAATACTCTTCCAAAATCAGCATTTTTATAGTAGAATGTAATTCTATGGTTAAATGAGCTTTTGTTCTGAAGCTCCGCCCTTACAATATCCGCAATTGCATCAGTATTCTCAAAACTTTGAAGTAGCTCTAAATATTTAATATCACTTTCTGAGCCTCCTACTTCAGCAACTCTAGAAATTTCAATATTTAAACCATTGAAATCAATATTCTCAACACCAATCGATTCAAAAAACAAAGTGTCCTTTGATTTTATATTTGATTGAATCTCAGCTACAACATCATACAAGTAATTTTTACTTTCAATTTGAGGCTTAACAATTACCTCAGTTTTAAATTTCTTAGATATTATTTTATTTAAACCATAACCAATTGCTAATCCAACTACTACAAGACCAATTAGTAAAAGCATGTTCTTTTTAAGATAAAGAAATACTCTTAAAAACCATCGAAATATGGCATTGAAACCCCTTCCTATTAACTGAAATAATTGCCCTAAGTCAATTTCATCTGAATTGCTTTGAGTAGACGGTGATTGATTACTTGCCATTATGTATTAAATATTTGCTTTAAAATTTTATCTGTAATAAGATATGTTGGTTTTACTCCTGTTGTACCCAATCCGCCAGACGCTAAAGTACTTCCAGTTTCTAAAGGGTTATCTGATGCATAATATGCATAACGCACTTTTACATCTTCACCTATACTCTTTCTAATTTTAGAGGCAGACTGTATTGCTTTCTGATAATGCACACCTTCCATCTCTAATCCTATAACATTCCAAGTTGATTTATGAAAGAACTTCAAAATATCTTTATTTTGAAGTGATGTTCCTAAAACAGTCACCATAGTCCCTTCAAATACCTCTAAACCATAACCTTCAAAGTCTTTGGCACACAATTCATTTTTAAATGGATAATTGTCTGCCGTTCCTTCAAAAATATGTGCAGAAGGAATCATTAAATCTCCTTTCCCGCCCTCTAGAATACCTGCTTTTCCCATTATTGAAACAGAATCCACATTTATTAGAGACGGTGCGTTCTTTTTAGTAATATATGGTTTTAACAACTCATCTATGGTTTCATACGCCTGCTCACCAAATGCATAATCCATTACGAATATAACAGGTTTCTTATCAAGCTCCTTTTCAGAAAACTCATATGAGCAATTGTTAACTTTTATTTTAGCGGTGTCAAAAATTTGAACATCAATATTAGTTCCTGAGGTATCATCCATAATAATCATACCATTCTTCTCTGCCAAGTCCGTTACTTTCTTTCTTAGCGCTGCATTGCCAGAACTACTAAGTGCTTCAAAAATTTCTAATGAATCTGTGTTCGGAAATTCAGTTTTCAATGCTGCTTTTGCAAATAAAGAATTCATTACACTATGCATATTCGCAGAAATAATATGAATTGGCCTATGCATAAGTTTGTTTTTGGTTAAAACCTCCTTTATGTTATTTGCCCATCTTTCTCCATGAATATGATGCCCTAATCGTTCTCTTAGCAAAGCACTAAATGTAACTGCTCTTTTCTCGCCTGAGATTTCTTCATCTAAGGCAAGCTTACCCAACCAATAAATGACATTCAAAAATCTATCTGGATTACTTTTGGTACTGAACTTCTTATAGACTTCTAGAATTTCTTCAAAAGACCTACCTAAAATGTTGGCAGTATGTATAAGTGCAATTTCTCGCTCAGCTTGGGTCAACTCTTCTTTTTGAACTGCAGCTTCAAGTTTAGCCCAATCTCTTATAGTTCTTTCTGTATCTGTTATTAAAACACGCTTACATATTTTTTCAGATTCAATGAATAAAAAAGTAAGGTGTGTAAGAATATCATAAATATCTGAACGGCCTCTGGTGATTTCTATATTCATCTGCTCTTCGTCGATACGGTAGCAGTTTCTTCTTCTTTTTGGCGGAATTATAGGATTGATATGAGAAATACCATACCCTTCATCTGAAGTTAGATTTATAAAAGAACATTGTTCTATTCCCTCAGGTAATCTTTCTAAAACGTATATGAGTCCGTTTAATTCGGCTTTTTCTTCACCTACAGAACCATATATCTCAGGTCTTAGCTGTAGTAAAGCATTTTTCAATGCTTCACCAGAAACTCCGTTTGGTTTATAGAAACCTCTATTAAAAAGATGGCGCATAGTAATATACATGCGTTCTATTGCATTTGTGGACTCTTGAGCTCTTGTTGTTGTAATTGCTTTTCCCATTGATGATTTCAAACGAAATTACGATTTATAATTTGTTATTTAAAAGCTCGTTGCGCTATGCTTTATATTTTGACAGCGCTTCAACCACTTGTCGGTCATTAGAAAGTCGCTGAACTTTATTTTGTCCGCCGAGCTTACCTATTGATTTCATATATTCTAAAAACCCTCCGCTTTTAACGGGAGTAACTTTTAAAGTTTGTAGCACCTTGCCTACAATAAGGTCATAGTAATAACTGTTTTGTTTTTGAAGTGCCAAATCTAACTCTTGTATAAATAGATCCAAGTTAGATGGTAATTTTTCAAACTCTATAAACCACTCGTGAAAAGGCAACTCATTTTCTTGCGGAGTAATTTGTGGTGCTACAGTAAATTCGCTTACACTGGCATCGGTTGCTTTTGTTGCTGCCAACATAGCCTCTTCCACTTCTTTGGCTATAACGTGTTCCCCAAAAGCGGAAATAAAATGTTTAATACGACCAGATACCACAATTTTAAAAGGATATATTGAAATAAACCGAATGGTATCACCAAGGTTATATGCCCATAATCCAGCATTTGTTGTAATGATCATGACGTAATCTACACCGATTTCAACATCCTTTAAAGTAATTCTATTAGGGTGTTCATCAAAAAATTCATCAGATCGTACAAATTCATAAAATATGCCTGCATCTAGTAACAATAACATACCCTTTTCTGTCTGAGAATTCTGATACGCAAAGAAACCTTCACTTGCCGGAAACAATTCTATACTAGCTACTTTACGACCAATTAATGATTCAAACTTCTTTCTATACGGTTCATAATTGACTCCACCATAAATGAATAGCTCAAAATTCTTGAACAAATCACCTACATACTCATTGGTATTTTCTTTTAGTTTCTCAAAGTACATTTGTACCCATGACGGTATGCCGGCTATGACCGTCATGTCTTCGTTCTTGGTTTCTTCTACAATGGCATTTACCTTGGTTTCCCAATCTTCAATACAATTTGTTTCCCAAGTGGGCATTCTGTTTTTCTGAAGGTAATTAGGCACATAATGCGCTGAAATACCAGAAAGTCTACCCAATTTTACTCCGTTCTTCTCAGTCAAAACAGGACTCCCTTGTAAAAAGATCATTTTACCCGTTACGAAGTCCGCCTTACCGGTTTCATGTATGTAATTAAGAATAGCATTTCTGGAAGCTTTTACCTGTTCTTTAATACTACCTTCTGTAATGGGTATATATTTTGCTCCAGAAGTGGTGCCAGATGTTTTTGCGAAATATAAAGGTTTGCCTGGCCAAAGAATATCTTCTTGCCCAGCAACCGCTAAATTCACATACTCTTTAAGTTCTTCGTAATCTCTAATAGGAACCTGAGCTATAAAATCGCTATGCGTTTTTATCGTCTTTAAGTTATGATCTTTACCAAACTTTGTCTCACTTCCTTTTGCTATGAGTTCAGTAAAAACCCTAGCTTGTGTCTCAATAGGATTATTTACCCACCTATCGGTTCTTTTCGCGATACGGTGTGCAAATATTTTAGCAGCGATAGTCTTTAGTGACATTTGGTATTAATTAAAGTCAATATAATTTAAAGGGTCAATAGGTGTACCGTTATCCCAAATTTCGAAATGTAAATGTGGCCCAGTAGTAAGCTCGCCCGTATTACCAACTGCAGCAATTACTTCACCACCCCTTACGATATTACCTTGATATTTTGATAATGACCCATTATGCTTGTATACACTTAACAATCCGCCTTCGTGCTCTATTATAATAACATATCCGGTGTCTGCCGTCCATTCAGAAAAAATTACCGTGCCGTTCGCAATTGCTTTTACAGGACTGTCGGTTACAGCAGTAATATCGACTGCATAATGCTTTTCATTTGCATTGAAACCCATAGAGATTGATCCTGAAACAGGGGTAAACAATACTAAATTTTTCTTGTCAATCGTTCGTTCGAATAAGTTATACTTATCTTCAAGAGCAACTTCTGCCCTTAATAATGAATCTTCTTTTATCGGGTTCAAATCTACTGATGCAGGGTCTAGTATAAATTGTTGAAACAGAGAATCTCTATTCACAACCGTATTTTCGATATCCCCTTTTAAAACCATACGAATATTATCTAAATACTTATTGGTATAATTTAAGGTTCTAACCAAAGAGTCTGTTTTATAGGTAAGTTCAGTAGCTTCTCTCTTAAGTCTTGTCGAAGAATAACCCGGTATATATTCTCGAAGAGGTGTAAAAGCGATTAGTAATGTTGTAAGTCCGATTAAGGTTATCATAAAAAGAGACCCTGTAACAAAAACATTGAGCCTACTTAATTTAAAAGAAATTTTCTCTTCAAAAGTACTCTCGTTTAGTATTACTAAACGGTACTTGTGAAGTAGTTTCCTTTTTATTTCTTTTCTTTTCTTGACTTTCTTTTTGGCCATCTTAACAAAGATAAACTTAGAATTTAATTTTAGACCTTCTTTGAAATGATTAATTTAGAAAGAGAGGATTAACTAGTTACGTTTTTTAATACAATTTTAGTTCATCCGGTCTACTAATTGATTCTTAAAATTTCAATCAATAAAATTACTTATTTACTAATTTGATTGTTTAGGAATGTAAAAATTCTCTTTAATCAACTTTTCCTTAAAGACTAGACATCGTAGTCTTTAGGATATTCACCCACCCAAACTACTAGTTAGCAAATCAAAAATCGATATACTCTCTTTATAGATACATTCAAATTTCCTTTTAAAGCATCTAGATTTAAACTAAAAATGGTTAAACATATAATCTTTTCAAACTCATACCGAAATCATGCATAAGTTAAATAAAACTATAGGCTAAATCGCTGTACTTGTATTTTTTAAAGTCCGACATCTATAAATTTTCTATTTAATGAGATTTACACTGAATGCCAAATTATATCTGGCATGGTACATTTGGTGTATTGTTAGCGTTTAAAATCAAAGAAAATAATATGAGCACGCCATAATAAAGCTTTATCCAATTTAGATCTTCACAAATCAGGGATGCACAGTATATTTTTTCCATATTAACGAATTATAAAGATTACTAGCGTAAAGTGGTCTCGTTCTTTTAACTAAAACATAATTAAAATACCAAATGGTATTCCGTTTATTGTGGCATTAAAACCTACTGCCGCCGAAAATTATATAATTAGTTGTTCATCAATCTGCTAAAATATCAGTACTTGAAGTTAATATTAGCAGCAAACTAATAACTTTTTAGTACCTTTGGTATGTACTTCAAATAATTTTTATTATGACATTAGCAAATGTATTTTTGGTTGCAGGTCCTTGGCAAATAGTAGTTGTAGTTTTAGTAGTTCTACTATTATTCGGAGGCAAAAAAATTCCGGAACTAATGAGAGGTTTAGGTAGCGGAATAAAAGAATTTAAAGATGCCTCTAAAGAGGATGAAAAACTAGAAGAAAAGAAAAAGGATTAAGTAAAATCTTACTTCCAAAATAAACTTTGTAAAGCCCTGTATATCAGGGCTTTTTTTATGGACTGATGGTCATGCTAAATTACTTGTTCATATACTAAGGCATAGTGCATTTGTAAATATGCATTTTATCGATTTTTTAGGAGTGTCAACGATAATGAAGCTACTAAATACTGACCATTCACGACAAAAAAACCCTCTTTCACAACAATTAATATTTAGAATATCGCTTTACCCCTAATTTCGTTAGACATATAGTACTAAACAGCCATAACTAACCGTTGGTACTATACTTAAAACCCCAGTTGAATTTCGTATTCAACAAAGAATTATGTCTATGAGAAGTGTATTAAATTTATTTTTTCTGGTATTTATCGTTTTTGCCCAAGCGCAAGATCTTCAAGGCGAACTTGAGTCTGAGGTTAATAATACTATTTATAGCCCAGTGGTTAATGAAACTGATGAAGATGACAAAGCGGCATTTCAAAGAGCCGCTGAAGAGCTGTCTATTCCTTACAGGGCTTTTCATGATATTGAAGAAACCGAGAATGGCTACTATATAATTTCAGGTACATTTTCTAAAAACAAAAATCTTAACTCACAAATTAAGAAGCTGAATAAAAAAGGCTTTAATGCAGGATACTTTCAAAATCCTCAAAACCAACTATACTATCTTTATTTAAATCATTATACGTCTTGGGAAGAAGCCATAAGCGATTGTTCTACACAATTCAATAATCGTTATGATGATGAAGTTTGGATTCTAAAAATGATCAACAGTAATTCATACACTGAATCTGAACCAGAATTATTATCAGAATTGCCAACAGTATCTGAGATAGAAACCAACACAGCTTTAAGAGCAACACCAACAAATGAACAAGCACTAGCTAGTGAAAACTTACTAGAAACAGAATCTATACCTGTAGAAGATGTTTCTTATGAAATGCTTTCTTCATTAAAAGAGAATGACCCAGCGGTTAAATCAAAGCTTATAAAAAGAGCCGATGAATATTTTGATAAAATGTGGTATGCCGAAGCAGCCAAAATTTATGAGCAAGCCTTATCTAAAGGAGAAAAAGCATATACCTATGATGTACTGAAGAAAGCGGGAGATGCGCATTACTTTAATACTGATATGGAAAACGCATATAAGTGGTACAACATATTATATACTAAATATGAGTCTGATATGAGTTCAGATTACTTATTTAAATATGCACACTCTCTAAAAGGTATTGGAAACTATAAAAGATCAAAACGTCTATTAAAACTGTACAATAAGAAATTAGCCGGAGAAGAAATAGATCAAGATACCGAACAGAATGAAATAGTTTTAGACGGTCTGTTGAGAATGGAAGAGAAATTTGATATCGACAACCTGAACATAAATTCAAAGTATTCAGAATTCTCGCCTATGTATTATGGTGAAGATGAAATGGTTTATGCATCTGCAAAAGATTCTTCCATATTTACCACTAGAAAATACAAATGGAACAATCAGCCTTATTTAGACTTGTTTGTAGCCAAAGTGAACGAAGAATCACAAGACTTTAAAGATGCCATTAAATTTTCTAAAAAGATTAATACAAAGTATCATGAAGCTTCTGTTGCTTTTTCTCCTGATAATGAAACCATGTATTTTACAAGAAATAATTATGGTAAAAAATTAAAGCGTGATAAGAACGGAATTAACCACCTTAAAATTTATCGTTCTAAGAAAGTAAATGGAGAGTGGTTAGAAGCTGAAGAAGTATCATTTAACAGTGATAGCTATTCTACTGGTCACCCAGCCTTAAGTAAAGATGGCAAACAATTATACTTTGTGTCTGATATGCCTGGTAGCATTGGTGAAACTGATATTTTCGTTGTAGATGTACTTGAAGACGGATCATTTTCTTCACCTCGAAACCTTGGTCCTGAAATTAATACAGAACATAAAGAAATGTTCCCTTTTATCAATGACAAGAAACTATACTTCTCATCTGATGGTCATGTTGGTTTAGGTGGATTAGATGTTTTCGAAGTTGCCTTTGATGATGAAGCTGGCTTTTTAGAAGTCCGCAATGTCGGTAAACCTGTAAATAGCAAAAAAGATGATTTTTCTTTTATAGTAGATGAAGAAACTCAAAAAGGATACTTTGCTTCTAACCGCGATGGTGGTAAAGGCGATGATGATATCTATTCCTTTAAAACATTACAGCTAGAAGAAATACCAACCAGTATAAATGCTATATCGGGTATAGTAACAGAATTAATTACTGGAGATCTAATGCCAAACGCATTAGTGGAATTACTTGATGAGAATAACATCAAACTTAGAGAAATGGAAACCGATGATACTGGTAACTTTATTTTCGAAGATTTAGATGCCGATACGAGATATGTATTGAAAACTACTAAAGGCAGCTATTTTGATGACACTAGAGAAGCAGCTACAAAAAATAATGAGATTGTTAATGTAGATGTATCAATGAGAAAACTTAACGATATGATCGCTGTTGAGAATGGCATTAAAAAGCTTAAAACAGAAATGATTCACTTTAACTTCGATAAATCGTATATACGTGACGATGCTGCTGTAGAACTTAATAAGCTAGTAGAAGTAATGAACGACTCCCCTAATATGATCATTAAAATTGAATCTCATACCGATTCAAGGGGTGATGGTGTATATAACAAGTACTTATCTGACAAACGTGCCAAATCTACCAGAGACTATATCATAGCTCAAGGTATTGATCCAAGTAGAATTGAAAGTGCTATAGGTTATGGTGAAGAACAACTGATAAATGATTGTGATGGTACTGTTCGCTGTACAGAAGAACAACATTACCTTAACCGTAGATCAGAGTTTATTATCGTAAATATGTAATATAAAATAACATCAATAAAAAAGGCCCGCTAAATAGCGGGCCTTTTGTTTTATAATACATTTAAGTTGTTGTAACTATATCAAGTTAAGTGCTTCTTCCTGTATCGACCAGAACGGCTTTATATTTATCTGTGATTTTACGCTATGTCGATTTTCTAAAACGTGTAGAATATGTAGTTTATCTATCATTTTTACTGTTGATAGACCACATAATCTACCTACTACATTTTATAGAATAATTTGCCCTTTTAACTAATCTTTTCAATAAAGGCCATAAGATTGAACATCTTTACTCGCAAGAACTCCTAAATCATTGAACATGGAAAAAATTACTATTGTTAGAGAAATTTATATTGAAGCTTTCAAAAACTGGAGAAGCTACATTTTAGAGCATTACTTCAAAGTATTCTCTTGGTTGTGTTTTGTACTAATAGCTTTTGCTGCATATGCTTTAGTTTTTAGAGTATCTACAGGGTTTTCTTTTAGTAACATATAACAAATACAACTTCTAGGTTTGTATTGAAAAACGAACCTATTTTACATAAAAAAGGCTCAGGATATTCCTGAGCCTTTCACTTTTATTAAAGAATACAGTAATTATTTCTCTTCTGTAACATTGAACCTAACCGATTTCATAATCGCTTCTAGTTCGAACATATAATCTCTTTTTTGGGTTGCAGGTGCAAAAACAAATCCTTCTAATATTAATTTGCGGTTGTTTTCTTTATCGTTAATTATATAGGTCAAAAACGGACCAGCCATAGGGTAAGCAGACATTTCCCATATACCCCTTACTTCTGCGGCTTTATTTCCTGAAACCTCAGCAGGGAAGACATATGGAGAAAAAGCTTTTTCTGTAATCATATGGTTTTGCTTGCCAGGTATATCTTCGCCACCAATATATAGACTGCCAATTGAATCGCGCATTTTTATAATATCTTGTACAAAAGTAGAATCGTTCTGAAAACTATCCCAAGGCATGGTATAGGCAATAATGTTCATGTTCCCTTTTTGAATCTGGCGATCTATCCACACAAAATTATCTTCTTCTCTACCTACTCTATAAATAGAAGGTATTTTCATTGAAATATCGAATTTCTCCTCAAGAGCTTTTTCTTTATTTAATGAAATTTGAAATCGTTTTTGAGCTTTTTCGATTTCCAATGTTTTAAAATCAGCAATAAATTCTGGAGCTGTTTTTTTAATATTAGCAATCAATTCGTCTCTATTGCGACCCTTGATTACTCCCACTTTTTGTGGCTTTGAATACATGTTGGTTTTCATGTGCGCAACATTTAAGGTGTCTTCCATCACATAAAGCACAGAACTTGTATTACGAATTGATCCGGTAAAAATTTGTTGGGGAATTTGAGTAACACTAAATAGTGCCTCGTCCCAGGTTAACCCCTGTGCAGCTGCAGTATAGTTTTCACGAATGGCGTCGCCGACACTACTATTCCATAAATCATTATCGATAACTACCGTCAAGGTATTCATTGCGCCCACAGATTCTGGTAGGTAATCTGCCTTACCATCTTCTTTACAGGCGATCGACAATCCTAAAATTGCTAAAAAACAAAGTAAAATTCTTTTTTTCATTGGTGTTTTGGTTTACGATGAACAGTCGCACAATTTAAGTTTAGTGCCTAGCTTTAGGTTATTACCACTAATACCGTTCCACTTTCGTAAATTTTCGATAGTTACCCCAGGATATTTTCTAGAAATCGTCCATAAAGAGTCTCCGCTTCTAACTTCGTGTGTTTTAGAATTACTGGCAACAGCAGTTCTAGTCGGTGTTTCCTTAGGTTTTACAGAAGAACTAGAGTTGTGTTTAGGGTAAATGGTTAATCGTTGCCCAATACGTAAATTATTACTCCGTAGTCCGTTCCATTGTTTTATCTGGCTAACGCGAACACCATAACGTTCTGCAATTTTACCAAGAAAATCGCCATCTCTGACCCTATATTGAATACTATTCTTATCTGCTTGTTTAGTAATCTCGGCAATAGGACTTTCTTTACTTGCCAATTCTTTTTCTACATGGGCGTAAATAGCTTCTTCATTTGCTACAAATTTTCCCATTTTATGAACCGGTAATCGTAATGCATGTATTTTTCCTTCTACAAAAGGTATAACGTCTAACTTATAAGAAGGGTTTAATACTTGGATCTCTTCCTTGTTAATACCGGTCATTTCAGAAATCTGATCAAAAGTAATCAGTCCTTTTACATGAATGGTATCTGTCTCAAAATATGCACGATCTGCTTTCTTTGATTTTAAACCGTGCTCTGCTGCATATTCGAAGATATACATGGTAGCTTGAAAAGCTGGCACATAACCTGCGGTCTCTCTTGGTAAATTTTTTCTAATATTCCAATAATTACGTTGTCCGCCACTGCGGCGTATTGCTTTGTTTACGTTACCCGGACCAGAATTATATGCCGCCAAGGCTAAATCCCAATCATCGTATATTCTATGTAATCTATTTAGGTAATTAGCAGCTGCTGCAGTAGATTTTATGGGATCACTACGCTCATCAACATAACTATTGATGTTCAATTTCATTTCTTTACCGGTACCGTACATAAATTGCCATAAACCAGTTGCCCCTACTCTAGAACGTGCTTTCGGATTTAAGGCAGATTCAACAATAGACAAGTATTTCATTTCTAAAGGAATGTTCTTGTTGTCAAATTCTTGTTCAAATAAAGGAAAGTAAAACTGACTAATGGTTAGCATACGCTCCATTAATCCTCTTTTTCTCGTTAAAAATGATCTAATAACGCTTTCTAAAGATGTATTGTACTCAACGTTGAAAGGTGTTTTAGCATTCAGTTTTGCCAAACGCATTTTTAAGGTATCTGTAGGTAGGTCTAAAACGAAGGTAGAAACTGTATCGAGTTCCATTACTTCTTCGTACATTTCTTTGAAGAGCGGGGCCGCATCTACAAGTTCTTTCATCCAAAGGCTATCGAACTTTGCAGCTAACTCATGATCTTGAAGATTATAAGAAGAAGATTCTGTTGGCTTGAACAACGTTAACTTTTCAGTCGCGGAGCCTTGCACAATATCTATCTGCGTTATGGGCACCACGTTGTTTAATGAGTCATTAACAACTGTAGTGTTACTATTCAGAGAATCTACTGCCTTTAGTGTAGGGTCCTTTTGTTGGGCCAATGCTAACATTGGCACCAAGGCTAATCCTAAAAAACAAGAAAAATTATAGGCTATTTTATTCATAATGGGGTAAAATACGTTAACGGAACAAACGAAAATCGCACATTTTTTAATGAGAATAAAATAAATTCTCTTAAAATGCACAAATTTTCGTCATACGCCGTTTATCGATAACCCCTGTACTACGCTAATATCGCAGCGATCCCAGGTAATGTTTTTCCTTCTAAACTTTCTAACATTGCTCCTCCGCCTGTTGATACATAGCTAACTTTGTTTTCAAAGCCAAATTGTTTCACTGCCGCAACCGAATCTCCACCCCCAACTAAAGAGAAAGAACCTTCTTTTGTAGCTTCGGCAATATAGTTACCGACAGCAATGGTACCAGCAGCAAATTTCTCCATTTCAAAAACACCGATTGGTCCGTTCCAAAGAATTGTTTTAGAAGCTAAAATCACTTTTTTGAAATTTTGAAGTGTATCTGGTCCGGCATCTAAACCTTGCCATCCGTCAGGTATTTTATCAACATCGACAACTTGCGTATTTGCATTGGCATCAAAAGCATCGGCAGCAATTACATCTACAGGTATATGAACATTAACACCTTTCTCTTTGGCCTGCTTAAGAATTTCCATGGCTAGATCCATCTTATCATCTTCACAAATAGAATCTCCTACTTTACCGCCTTGGGCTTTAATAAAAGTATACGTCATACCACCACCAATAATAAGGTCGTCGATTTTATCAAGTATATTTTCGATAATCGTAATTTTAGAAGAAACTTTTGCTCCCCCAAGAATCGCCAATACTGGTTTTTCGCCAGTAGCCATAACCTTATCGATCGCTTCTATTTCTTTAGCCAATAAATAGCCGAAACATTTAGCCTCTGGAAAAAACTTGGCTACAACAGTTGTAGATGCATGCGCACGGTGAGCCGTACCAAAAGCATCATTTACGTATATATCACCTAGTTTAGAAAGTTTTTCTGCGAAAGCTTCATCGCCTTTTTCTTCTTCACTATGAAATCTAAGGTTCTCTAATAAAAGTACTTCACCACTTTTTAAATCAGCTACCGCTTTTTCAGCTACTTCACCTACACAGTCCGAAACGAACTTTACGCTTACACCTATAGCCTCAGAAACAGCATCTACGATATGACTTAAAGATAAATCAGCATTAGATTTACCGTCTGGTCTGCCCAAATGACTCATAAGCACAGCGCTACCGCCATCTTCCAACACTTTTATAATTGTAGGCTTAGCCGCCTCAATTCTAGTGTTATCAGTTACTTCAAATTTATCGTTCAATGGAACATTAAAGTCCACTCTTATTAAGGCCTTTTTATTGTCAAAATTGAAGTCGTTCAATACTTTCATGTGATTTTACTTTTGTTACGTAACAAATGTAAAGATTAAAAGGCTTTTGATAAAGAGCTAAATAGGATAATTTACACCCAATACCATTAAATTTGTTGTGCTTTAAACAACTATATTTGAATCTATGTTATTCAATGAAATTTTAGGACTTTCACATATTAAAAAACACCTGGCATCAAGTGCAGATGCCGGTAGAATACCACATGCACAATTATTTGTTGGTCCAGAAGGGTGCGGTCTTTTGCCAATGGCATTGGCTTATGCTCAATATATTATATGTTCGAACACGAATGGAGAAAACAATGGTGGCAATGAAGCTTGCAATTTAAAGTTCAAGTCATTTGCACACCCAGATGTTCATTTTGCTTTTCCTGTTTCTAATTCTGATAAGGTAAAATCTCACGCCGTTAGTAACCATTACATGAAAGAATGGCGAGAGTTTATACTAGAACAGCCCTATGGAAATCTCTTTGACTGGTACCGCCATATTGAAATCGAAAAAAAACAAGGGCAAATTGGTGTTGATGAAGCTCAAGATATCGTAAAAAAATTATCATTAAAATCTTATGAAGGTGGTTATAAGGTGATGTTAATTTGGATGGCAGAAAAGATGAACACTGCAGCTTCTAACAAATTATTAAAGTTAATTGAAGAGCCGCCCGATAAAACTATCTTCTTACTGCTATGTGAAGACGAAGAACAAATTATACAGACCATAAAATCTAGATGTCAGGTTGTTCATTTTCCTCCTTTAGCAGAAGATGCTATTGCCTCAGCCTTAACTGAGAAAGGTGCTAGCAAACCAGAAGCCATGCTATTGGCCCACGAAGCAAATGGTAATTACAATAAAGCTCTTGATCTCTTAAATAAGGATTCTGAAGACCTTGTGTTTGAAAACTGGTTTGTACAATGGGTTCGTACAGCTTTTAAGGCAAAAGGTAATAAGGCCGCTATTCACGAATTGTTATTGTGGAGCGAAGAAGTTGCAAAAACCGGTAGAGAAACACAAAAGAACTTTCTAAGCTACTGTATTACGGTTATGAGACAGGCGCTTATGATTAATTATGGCGCAGAAGAACTTGCATATTTAAAAATACATGCCGAGGGATTTCAATTAAAGAAATTTGCGCCTTTTGTACATGAAAACAACATTTTAGATATCACTAAAGAGCTGGAAGATGCTATTTACCATGTGGAGAGAAATGGAAATTCTAAAATCATATTTACCGATTTATCTATTAAACTAACTAGACTGCTTCATAGAAAAAAGTCTGAACTTAAATAAACCACCATGAATATAGTATTGAATAATGCCACTGAAATTTTATTGCTCTTATTTTTAATTATCACCTTTTTACAAAGCGGATTTGATAAAATTACAGATTGGTCCGGAAATATATCTTGGCTAAAAGAACACTTTTCTAAAACTCCTTTTAAAAATGTGGTGCCATTGTTGGTCGGTACTATTCTGGTTACCGAAGTAGTTGCCGGTTTACTATGTGTAGTAGGTGTGTATCAAATTTTAAGTACAGGAGAAACTAGCACTGCGCTATATGGCGCAATATTATCGAGTATAACATTGCTTATGCTTTTATTCGGACAGCGAATTGCTAAAGATTACGAAGGTGCCAAAACTATTGCAGTTTATTTTATACCAACTATTCTTCTTGTATTTCTACTTCAAGCTTAAAGAACATAAAATTATAGAAAACAAAAAACCCTTCTATTAGAAGGGTTTTGGAGGCATCGAGCGGATTCGAACCGCTGTACAAGCTTTTGCAGAGCTGCGCCTAGCCACTCGGCCACGATGCCATTTTTTAGCGAGAGCAAAAATAAACAATTATCCCAATCTAAGCTGCATTAAAAACCAAGAAATTATATTTATTTAAGGTCGGATGGTTTACTGTACCGATTGTCCTCTTTGTAAATTCAATGAAACCGTTACCTTTTCTACATCTCCGTTTATAGGCGGATTGATTTTAGAAACAGAAACCATTGCATTATCTACGGTCGGGAGTTCAATAAAAATTCGGTCGATTATTCTTTTTGCAACATGCTCCAATAATTTAGAAGGCGTTGCCATCTCTTGTTTTACGATTCTGTTGATATGTACATAGTCAACAGTATCTTTTAACTGATCGGAAACTGAGGCTTTTAATAAATTTGTGTCTACGGATACGTTGACCAAATAATCACTGCCAATATTGGTTTCTTGAGGCAAACACCCGTGGTGGGCATATGCTTTTATATTCTCTAATTGTACTTTACCCATTCGTTATATTCTGGAGGACAAATTTAATGAATCTCCATGAAGGATTAATATGTACAACGACAATTACTGATACCTTGAAATAAATCTACCCCTAGGGTGATGACATGCGTACCAGAACTATAGCCAAGAAGTTCGTTAAGAATAACTTGATAAGAATATCCGAAGTAAAAATTACTTTTCTTTAGACCTGCTATAGGAGCGATGTAAAGCGGATTACCAATTTGATCATTCAAAAAACGATAGTTAATACCTGCGTAGAAATAATCTTCAAAATCATAAAATCTGAATTTCAAGTTTAAATCGGTAACAGAACGCCCGTCACTTTCGAATAATTGAAACAAAATAGAAGGTTCTACCTCTACCTTGCTGGTTCTTTTCTTCATGTACCTGTAACCTGTATACACGTAATAGTTTCTTAATCTATTAGGCTCATACAAAGCGTTGAAATTACTTAAGTCCTTATCTAAAACATTAGAAGCGTTGATACTGAAATAAAATTTGTCATATCTGTATAATGCCCCAATATCAAAGTTATGGTTTGTAGTAGCTTTATCTCCAACATAAGCAGGATCTGCTATTAAATCCGGATTCGTATTATCAATTCTAAACTGGTTAAAATTATACGAGATACCGAATGATAAAAACTCATCATCGTAACGATCTAACGTAAGGTGGTGCGCAAATGAAAAGCGAGCTCCTTGTTGCTTGGTTTCACCATTACTATCATTATACAATAACATTCCAACACCAGATTTTTCACCAATACGCATATCGGCTGCTAAAGACTGTGTATCGGGTGCATCTTTAATGCCAACCCATTGGGTAAGTCCGTTAAGTCTTATTTTAACGTGGTCGCCGATACCTGCATAGGTTGGTGACATTACAAAAGGGTTATCGGCAAGGTATTGCGATAATTGAGGTATCGTAAGCTCTTGCCCTCTAAGGGAAAGTACGCTTATAAATAATACCAGTGTCAAAAGACTGTTCCGCATCATCATTTTAGGTTAAGTTTTATCTGTATAAAGTAAAGTGTCCAACAAATTCTCTTTCATCTCTATCGCCGTTCAGTTTTACTACATACCAGTAGTCTCCTGTTGGCAATTCATTGTCTAAATATGTTCCGTCCCAACCTTCAGAATCAACCGATTGTTCGGAAACCACTCTACCATAACGATCAAATATTTTTATTAGTATTTGAGGGTATTGTTCAATATTTCTTGGGATCCATAAATCATTCTGCCCATCACCGTCAGGGGTAAAGAAATTAGGCAATACGATGTCTATGAACTCCATAAATATGTTTGCAACAGTAGAACATCCGTTCTCATCAACAACACGCACTTCATAGGTATCTGTTCTTGTGATATAGAATATATTATTATCACCATTGTCATAACCATCGAAGTAGTAGGTATAGCCTTCTCGACCACCCTCTACAACAGCAGTTATTTCATTCATATTATTTTGCTCTAAAACAAGAGTTAACGGATCAAAAGCTTCTATTACAAAGTCAATGGTCTGTAAACAACCGTTAGAATGTGCAATGGTAATATAATGGTTACCTGGTGCCGAATTTCTAAAATCAGGATTCAACTGGAAAGCAGCCGGATCAACAGAATCTATCGCATATAGCACATCGCCAATTACAGTATCATCTTCTAAGGTGATATTTACATAATTATCTGGAGTGTCACCAGAACATTCATAAACAGGCACTACTGTAGCGTTAAGGTTTACACCAGTTTCAATATCAACTACTACGTTAGTATCACAACCATTGGCATCTTTAATTACGATTAAGTAATTACCTGCAGCCATGTCATAGAATTCTGTTCTGTTCAATACAAAGTCTGCATCGCTATTAGAATTCAATGCCGTACTGTATGGTGCCGTACCGCCCGTTATTTCAAGAATAATAGAACCATCATTACTATCAACACAAATTTCTGGTGTTGTCTCTGCCGTTACTTCTAAACTTGACGGTGCTGTAATTGTGTATGTCAAGAATTCGAAACAACCATTTTGATCTTGTGCGATGATTGTGTATTCTCCAGGAGTCAATTCTGTAAATGTACCTTCAGAATAGAATTGGTTCAAGTTCGGTGAAATTGCATATTGATAACCACCAGCTCCACCAGATAATGTAACCGTTATCTCGCCATCATTTTCACCAGAACATGTAATATCTATTACGTTTTCTGTATATGCCAATGGTGTTGGTTCTACAATAACAACAGTTTCTGGTACTGTTTCACAATCATCACTAGTTACAGTTACATAATACGTACCTGCACCTAGGTTTCTAAAGACACCTTGCGATTGAGGACCGGCAATTCTAGAAGCTACGCTTAAAGAACTATCAGTAAACAATTCATATTGGTAATTTCCTAATCCGCCATCAGCAGTTGCATAAATAATAGCTGTGCTTTCGCCTGTACAATTTAATACTGCAGCAGTTTCATCAACAAATAACAATAATGGCGGTATTTCGCTTTCAGTAATTGCATTAGAGATTGCAGATTCACAACCGTTAATTGCATCACGAACATAGAATTGATATCTACCCGCTTGATACGTACCTGTTTCTGGTAAGTAAACTACATTGCCTGTCATTGGCAAGAAGTTGATATTGTCAACACTATACTCGTATGAACCACTACCACCTGATGCGGTAAGTTCAAATTCTGCACCTTGTGCACATGTTAATGCATCGGTTCTTATTAAACTAGCCTGTACTTCAGTTGGTTCTGTTACCTCAACAGTATTTGTTGTGGTATCACAATTCCACCCATCAACTACGGTAACACTATAGAAACCTGCACCTAAATCTCTAAAATTAGGATTGGTTTGTGCTCCGGTTGTATTTGTGATTGTAGTACCGGTTGCATCGTAATAATTCAATTGGTATTCATAACTACCACTGCCGCCACCTGTTACATTTACAGTAACAACAGCACCCGTATCTCCGTAACAAGCTAAGTCTGTTACAAGCGGAGTTGCATTTGCTACTATTGGAGTAGCAGCTGCCAATGTTTCTGTATAGTTCACTACACATCCGGCATTATCGGTAATGCTTACTGTGAAATCTCCTGCAGCTAAACCTGTGAAAAGTCCCTCATTAACATCATCCATTGTATAAACATCACCAGTTGTAGTGTTGGTTACTACAATATCATATGGCTTGTATCCACCTTCAACTTCTACTCTTATTTCTCCTTGATCATCAGTACATGTAGCTTCTGCCAATGTAGTAACAATACCACTTAAAGGTCTGTCAGGAGAAGCAATGGTTACTCTATTCGTATTTTCAGAACATAAAGGAATATCGGTTTCTGTAATAGTAACATAATAAGTGCCACCAGATAATCCTGTTACGGTTCTTGGGTTAACACTAGTATCTGATGCTGTAGCAGGAATAACTGATGTACCCGCAGCGTTAAATACCTCGTACGTATAATTACCAGTATAGCCGTCAACATCAATTTCTAAACTTCCATTAAGTTCACCAAAACAAGTTACTGCAGTTGTTGCTGTTGCAGTTGCCGTAATGAAATCGAACGGTGCAACAGTATAACTAGCTGTATTTACATAACAACCTGTATCTAAATCTGTAACTCTAAAGACATAAGAACCAACAGTGTTCAATTCATATGTTGCAGAGGTTGCTGTTGTACTAATTAAAGTACCGGTTGCATTACCAATTGGTAACAACTCATAATCGTAGTTATGTGTCAATCCATTATCTGCAACAGTAATTGTTATTGTTTCATCAACAGTACAGTTAATTGCTACATCTTGAGCAATAGAAGCTGTGAACGTGTTGATAGGTTGAATTGTAACCGTATCGAACGTAGTACAACCTTTTGCATCTTTAACATAAACATCTATTGTTTGTACACTTCCTGTATTTGTAACATTGAATGTATTCGATGCTTGGAAGATGATATTATCTATACTGTATAAATATGGTGCGGTACCAGTACCTGCGCCTGCTGTTGCCGTTATGATTGCAGCATTAACATTATTAGTAGGTGAACAACTAAATTCTGTCGCCACTGCACTAACCATTAACGCTACTGGTTCTGTGATAGTTTCATTCTTGATGTCATCACAACCTCTGCTAGAAATTACCCTAACTTGATAATCACCAGCTATCAATCCTGTAAATAAAGGATTTGTTTGAGATGCTATCGCAGTAACCAAATCAGCAATATCATATAATTCATATTGGTATATAGGATTGGTGTTGGTTGCCGGGTCAATATTAGCTCTAATACTACCATCTGTTCCACCGAAACAGCTTACGTTTACAATAGTCGCATCTAATAGCACTGGGTCAACTGGAGCATCTAATGTCTGAGTCACTGTTCTTTCACAAACAGGGTTTGTCGTATCAAGGTCAGTAACTATGAAAGAATATAATCCTGGCTCAGTTAAGTTTGTAAATACACCTGTTGTTTGCGTTACAACACTACCTAATGGAGTCGTCATTTCAAACTCAAGGTTTGTAGAACCACCATTAACATTTACGGTGATTTCACCACCTGGTGTTACTGTACAATCAATAGACTTATCTACTGTTGTAGAAACATCCATTTGCTCATAAAGTACCACCACATTAGTTGTAAAAGGACAACCCCATTGGTCTATAATCGTTACGTCATAACTACCAGCACCAAGACCTGTGAATACTCTCGTGTTTTGTGGTGCACGGAAATCAGTACCGTTTAATCTTAATTGATATGTATAGTTACTTCCTTGTCCGCCAGTTGGCACACTCACTTCAATTTCTCCTTGTAAGTTTGAACAGTTCTCTATGTTTACTTCTAATATTGCCGCTATCGCGTCTGGAACATCAAGTACAATATTATCTTGAATTAATCTTTCACAACCTTCAGCGTCACGAACCCATGCTTGGTAAGTACCAGCTGTAAGCAAATCGAAAGTATCACCTGCTACGAAATCTACAGTTGCAGGAACACCTACACCTACATAGTACGTATAGCCACCCCAACCACCAACTACGTCAATGATTGTAATTGAACCATCATCACCAGGGTTACACGTAATATCTGTTACTACAGTAGCACCGCTGATATCTGCTGTTGGTCCGTTTATAGTGAATGCCTCTGTATTTGTACAGTCCGGGCTATTATCTTGTCTTATAGAAACATAGTAACTGCCAGCTTCTAAACTAATGTCTGCCGTAGGTCCATTTGTTGTTGCTTCTGTACCAGAGATAACAATAGTATCATCGCCAGTATTTGCTAACGTACCTTCAGTGTCATAAATGGTCCACGTAAATCCGCCAGGGTATGTTGCATCAACTAATTCAAAGTTGACAGCGCCCGTTGCAGTGCCATAACAAATAACATCACTTGTTTTAACAACATCGATGGTAAATGTATTTGGCTCTACGAGAGTTTGCGTCGCAGAAACGATACAATCTGTATCTAAATGCTTCACAAGAATCGTATACGATCCCGCAGATAATCCGCCGAACACGTTAGATACTTGGTAGTTTACGCCATTATCAATGCTATACTCGAATTTAGTAGCATCACTTAAGGTTGAAGTTACGACTACTGTTAATTCTCCATCACTAATTGGATCACAAGTAACCGTATTGGAAACATTTGCAACTGCATTAGTAATCTCATCAAAAGGAAGTATGGTTTCAGTTGTGCTACCAGAACATCCTTTATCGTCATAAACATTGATAGTATACGTATCACCTGCTCTGTTCGTAACAATTAACACGTTAGACGCGCCAGATTGTACAATAGCTGAACTACTATCTACGAACTCATAGATTACATAGTTACCACTACCGCCTGTAATGGTAGTCTCGTCAACGGTAATTGTCGCGTTGTTAGGATTATTACCCACGGTACAACCGAAATCAACTACCGAAGTATTGATATTCGAAATTAATGCAGGTTCATCTATTACAATATTACCTGATACCGAACTACAACCATTGGTTCCTGTTGCAGTTACTACATAGGTATTTGGAGGTAAACCTTCAAATGTATTGTTGCTAGGGTTAAATGTTCCTGCTACAGGAGAAATTGTAAACGTTAACGGATTTACTCCGTTTTCGGTTTGTGTCAATGTAATTGAACCATCATTGGCTCCAAAACAAGTAATATCTATATGAGAATCTGTAAATATTGGCTGAATAGCAGGGGCTAACTCTTGCGTTACCGTTAATTCACAAACAGGGTTTGTAGTATCTAAATCTCTTACTAAGAAACTATAGGCACCATCAACAGTTAATCCTGTAAATGTTGGGTCATTCAACTGAGTTACTGCAGCACCAGTTGGAGGTGTCATTATAAACTCAAGGTTCGTAGAACCACCCGTTACATTAATCGTAATTGTACCACCTGGTATACTTGTACAGTCAATTGCTTTATCTACTGAAGTAGTAGCACTTAACTGCTCATATAATTCTACAGGTAATGTTGTAAATGTACAACCCCATTGATCTGAAACAATTACTTCATATATGCCAGCACCTAGACCTGAAAAAACTAGCGTGTTTTGTGGTGCTCGGAAATTAGAACCGTCCATTACCAATTGATATGTATAGTTACTTCCTTGTCCGCCAATTACGTTGCTTACGGTTACTTCGCCCTGTAAGTTTGTACAGTTCTCTACAGTAACAAGTAAATCGGCATCAATAAGATCTGGAACATCAAGTACAATGTTATCTTGAATTAATTTTTCACAACCTTCAGCGTCACGAGCCCATGCTTGGTAAGTACCAGCTGTAAGCGAATCGAAAGTAGCACCTGCCACGAAATCTACAGTTGCAGGAATACCTACACCTACATAGTATGTATAGCCACCCCAACCACCAACTACGTCAGTAATCGTTATTGAACCATCACCTAAAGCACAAGTAATATCTGTTACTACAGTGTTTCCACTAATATCAGCATCAGGACCTGCAATATTGAAATATTCAACATTAGTACAGAACGGATTGTTAGCTTGTGATATAGAAACATAGTATTCACCAACACCTAAGTTAATAATTGGAGTTGGACCATTTGCCAATTCTGAACCACTAACGACAGAAGTATTATCGGTACGGAAAATTTCCCAATCGAATCCTGTGCTATACGTAGCATCAACTAATTCAAAAGTTACTTCACCAGTATCCGTTCCAAAACAAATTACATCACTTGTTTTTACAACATCGATAGTAAACGTATTTGGCTCTTCAATTATAGCTGAAGCCGTTACAATACAACCTGTATCTGTATGTCTTATTAAGAAATTATAGTTTCCTGCAGACAATCCGCTAAAAACATTGGTTGGAACATAACTTGTACCGTTATCGATACTATATTCATATTTTGTATCATCACTAGCAGAAGACGTTGCTGTAACTGTAATTACACCATCACTTCCTGGCGCACAAGTAACTGTTGTTGTTACATCTGCCGTAGCTCCTGTTAATTCATCATAAGGTAATACCGTAGCTGTTGTGCTACCTGAACAACCATTGTCATCATATACATTAATAGTATACGTGTCTCCTGTTCTATCAGTAACCGTTAATACATTTGATGGTCCAGACTGAACAATAGCAGAACTGCTATCAATGAACTCATAGGTTACATAGTTATTACTACCACCTGTAATGGCTGCAGTATCTACAGTTACCGTCGCATTGTTTGAATTGTTACCAACTGTACATCCGAATTCGACTACGTCTGCATTTACATTTGATATTTGCAACGGAGTATTTACCGGACTATCAACTTCAAATTCGCAACCACGACCAGAAGTAACACCTACTACATAATCTTCAGCAGGTAAATTTGTAAATATGCCTGATGTTTGTGACACACCAACCGGAGTTAATGTTAATGGAGCTGTTCTAATGTATAATTGATATTCATAAACAGGATTATCCATTGTTGCATCTAATGTTGCAACGATAGTACCGTCAGAATCACCAAAACAAGTAACATCGGTCATCACCGTAGTAAACAATACCGGTGTAGCTAATTCAAGTGATATTATTACCTGGGCACTACATCCGCTTAGTGTAGTATCATATACAAATGCAGTATAGGTACCAGAATCTAAACCTGTAAAGCTAGCCGTTGGTTGTGGTGCTCCGTTTACACTTACACCACCTTCAAATAATTCATATTCGTAATTTGTAGAACCGCCAAAGCCTTTTATTAAGATTTCACCGTCACCTTCTGCACATGATGGTTGTGCAACAACCTCAGCAGAAATAGAAACTGGAGCGAAAATCTCAATGTTTTCTACATTTCCACATCCGTTAAAATCACGAACCTGAACTGTATAACTACCAGAACTAAGGTCGGTAAACTGATGTGTTGTACCTGCGGTCGTTAACGTAGAAGACTGGTATGAACCGCTGTTTACACTAAGTGTGTATGGTTGAGACCCTTCTCCGTCTAACGTAATTTCTATAATAAATTCACCTTCATCTGCAGTACATTGGTTAATAACCAAGCCAGAAATAGCTGGGGTTGGGTCATCTGCAATAGTAACGTCAATAGGTAAAGCTGTTGAACAACCATTACCATCCATTACATAAATATCCCATTCTGTATTTACAGAAGGATCTAATTCAGCATAGTTATTAGTACCATAATCGCCAGCTACCGGAGTAGCTCCGTCTTGAACATATGCATACGTATAAGAACCATTACCACCACCAGCGATAACCGTCACGTTAGCATCTTCTGAACAGTAGCCATTATTTTGGTCTGCCAAAGTCAAGGTAACCGGGTTCGGTTCTAATATTCTGAATTCAAATGTATTTGTACACTCTGGTGTAGCCGCTTCTTGGAAGAATAATACATAATCTCCTGGAGGAATATTCGAAATTGTTTCCGTAGCTGTTGGACCAGGACCGATTGGACCTGTAACACTACCCGAATAGGCACCACCTAATGGTGTGTTGCTTATACTTTCTCTTAATTCATAATTTATAGTAGTTACATTGGGGTCATAATCTATAAACTCGAAAGCAATTGACCCGTTTGTATCACCAAAACAAGCAACATCTGTTACTGTTGGTGTTGGGACAACATCAATAGCCGATAAATTTGGAATATCAACTTCAACGAAACTTGAACAACTGGTGCTAAAATCAATTACTTGGAAAACATAAGATTGACCAGGGTTAAGTCCGTTATAAGTTGCTACTTCCTCATCTGGATTAGCACCAGCAGACTCTGCATCTGGAATAGTACCTGCACCATAAATCGTGAAATCATAATTACCCGAACCACCACTTGCCAAAAGTTCAACAGTACCGCCAGTAATACAACTAACTGCAGGTATAACTGCATCAACAGATAAGTAAGGATTAGAAAGAACTCGTACCGGGTTTTGATAAAATTCACAACCATTGGCATCTAATACACGAACATAATAATCTCCAAACGCTAAGCCATCAAAAGTAGCTGTAGTCGCCGCAGTATTTACAATAGGATTTGGACCCGTAGTAGCAACAATACTATTAAGGTTGTCATATAGGGTGTACGTAAAATTAGGTACACCACCACTTGTAATAGTGATATCAATACTACCAGGAACATCACCTGTCGGGCCACAACTAACATCGGTAGCCACCACATTTGCATCGAATAATACCGGGTCAACAACAGTTACACTGCCATTATAAGTACATTCTTTAGAATCTCTAACGATATACGCATATGTACCCGCAGCTAAACCAGTATACACTCTCAGGTTTGTAAAGGCACTACCCGCAAAACTAATTTGGTATGGTGAAGATCCAAAATTAGGATCAATGTTAATTTCAACAATTCCGTTAGTATCACCAAAACAAGTTGGGTTGGTAACAGTTTCTGACGCTACAGGATTTACCGTTGCAGTAACCGTAACCAAATTAGAAACAGCAGTACAACCTTCGTCATCTGTTACTCTAAATCTATAGGTACCTACTGTTGAAGTTGAGTATGGGAATGTGCCTGCGAAAGCAGCATAACCACCACCGTTAACGTCTAATTCATATGTAAATGGCGCATAACCACCATTGGTAACTAAATTCATTGTAGCATCTGGTGACGCAGTACAATCAAGATCTTTGGTTAATGCAAGATTAGCCGTTAATTGGGCTTCAATATCGAAAGTTATTGTGTCTGTACAACCATTGGCATCTCTAATTTCAAAAGTATAACTACCAGGCGTAAGACTTGTAAACGTATTAGATGTTCTAAATATACCTGTACCCATTCTATAGGTATATGGAGCCACTCCGCCAGCTGCACCAACTTCAATAGTTGCTGAACCTGAAACAGAAGAATCAAAACATACATCTGAACTTGGTAAAATGCTTGCTACAGGATTAACCGGCGCAACCAAGGTAAACGTATCCGTATCTATACATCCGTTTGCATCGGTAACCGTAATCGTATGTAAACCTAACTGATCAAGACCTGTAAATATTCCTGTATTTTGTGCAGGTGTTGATGAAGCATCTGGTAATTGAATTACATAAGAATATGCAGCAGTACCACCTGTTACCGTAATATTTACAGCACCGTCATCAATACATGTAGGTTGTGTTGGTGTATTAGAAACTGCTAAAACTTCAGGCTCGTTAATTGTCTGAGTCAACATTTCTGTACAACCGGTAATTGGGTTGTCAACATCTCTAACATAGATAGTATAAGTACCAGCAGCCAAACCTGTTATTTGATGTGTTGCGAGCGTATCGCTACCTTCGATAGTTGCAAAAGCACTATCATAGCTATACTCATAACCACCTGCTCCGAAATTCTCGACTTCAAAAGTTATCGTACCTGAATTATCTGCATTACAATCTAAATCTTCAAAAGATAAAATTGCAGCATCAAAAGCATTACCATCTTGAACATCAACAATAATATCCGTAGAACAATCACTACCATAATCTACAGTAATGGTATGTTGACCAACTGAAGCATTATTGAACACATTGCTCGTTTGAGGCGTATTGCCATCAATGCTATATGTGTATGTAGCATCATTTGGAAGAATTGTAATTATCCCTGTTCCATCACAGCTATAATCAACAGAACTACTTAACAAAGGAGCTGCTGGTAATGGAGCAATAATGATATTCGGAAGACTAATTACACATGCAATATTACCTGCATCCCTTGCTCGAACCGTAAATGTACCATCAGATAAACCTGTAAATACTGTTCCGCCAGCAGTTGCCGCTGTCCAAGTACCCCCATTTAAACTATATTGATAAGAACCAGAACCACCGGTTGTAGGTGTTACGCTACCAACAGTAATTTCTGCTAATTGGTTACATGTATAATCTTCTGTTTGTAAACTTTCTGCTACCATTTCAGGTAACTCATCTACATCAACAGATAAAGTAACTTCACAATCGTTTACATCCCTTACTCGAACATCATACGTACCTGCCGTAAGGTTATTGAATGAACTTACAGTACCAAAAGTTCCGCCATCGATACTATACGTATATGGAGCTTCACCACCACTTGGGGCTAAAGAAATACTACCGTTATTGCCACCAAAACAAGTAACATCAACAACAGTTGGCGTTGCTGCCACAGGAGCATCTTGAGCAATATTTATATCATACATTGCAGGACACGCGTCTACGCCTCCATTATTGTCAAGAACATAAACATCGTAATCTCCAGCACCAGGAACGGTAACCGGATTGGTTGCTGCATAGTCACCAGCTGTTGGGGTTGCACCATTGGCAACTACTGCATATACATAATTACCATCGCCACCAGCGGCAGTAATATTAATTTCACTATCGGTACCACAAGCAGTAATTGTACTTGCACTTGCGCTAACCGTTACTTGTTGTTCGATGGTTATGGTTTGAGCCACGGCATCACAACCAAAAGCATCTGTAACCTCAACGGTATATGTACCGTTTGAAAGTCCCGTGAACGTATACGTCGTAGCATCTATTGGAGTCGGAGTTACAAAAGAACCGCCGTTGATTCTAAATTGATAATCCCCATTTCCTGCAGTAACATCTACAACAATAGTTGCATCATTACTACCACTATAACATATCGTTTCTTGAAGTGTAAATACTGGAGTTAATGGTGCAGTAACTACGATTGGTGTGTCACTTACATCTGAACAACCATTTGCATCTCTCGCACGAACATAATAGGTGCCGGCAGGCAATCCGTTAAAAACAGTATTGGTTTGGTATGCAGTAACAATTCCAAGAACATCTTCTTCTAATTGATACGTATAGCCAGGAGTACCACCAGTTGCACTAGCCGTAATTTCTGCACCACCATTGTTACATGTAAAATCTTGCGTAAGATCTGCATCGGCAACAACTAAAGTTGGTTCATCAATAGTACGATCAAAAAATGTTGTACATCCTGGTAAAGTGCTTGCCGCATCTCTAACATAAACTCTATAATTACCCGCTGCAAGACCAGATATCGTTTGCGGAGATACCGTAGTACTACCTAAAATACTAGCAAAATTATCTAAACTGTATTCGAATCCGCTTGCACCATAATTAGCTACTTCAAAAGTGATAGAACCAGAGTTATCTGCATTACAATCCAAATCTTTAGAAGAAAGCACTGCTGCTTCGAAAGCATTACCAGCATCAACTGTTACATCTATGAAAACAGTTTGAGAACATTGTTCTGGACTTTGAAAAGCTTTAATATTATCAATAGCCACATCATTACCATTTGTTCCCGTTGCTATAGTTCTAATAACAATGTCAATTGTGCTATTTGCGCCAGGGTTTAAAGGTGGAATGTTGATATTTCTCCAATCATTAACTCCTGTATTTTCATCAATTAGACCAGTTGTACCACTATCGATAATATTACCTAAAGGATCAACAATTTCTACCAAAATATTTGGTCTAATTAATCCTGAACCTTGTCTAACTAAGTTAATAACATCTAGATCTACCTCAACATCTCTATTAGGTATAATCTCTATATTAGTTTTGCTATAAACTATTGTGTTGACCCCAGGATCACCAACGTTAACCGCTAAATATCTACCATTTGGATTACCTGAATTATCTACTGGACTTACCCATGTACCAAAAGGAGCAATAATTCTACTTGTAACGCTATATTGTAAATCGTTGATATTTAAATTTGTATCTGAACAAGTACCTAATGATGCATCTTGAGATTCATAGCAATAGTACGTTGTATCAATTTGAGGAATAGAAACATTTGGTCCTGTTCCGAAATCTTCACGCATTAATTCACTTCTTGCAGGAGGCGTACTACTAATGTAATCAACAGTTATTGTATGAGTACCTACAGGTACATTAGTGAAAACATTAGAATCTGCAGGTGTATTTACAGTTCCGTTTAGATTATATGTATAATCTAAATTAGGATTATCTGGTGTTATCGTTACAATCCCCGTTCCGTCACATGAGTAATCAACTTCAGGTGTTAATACTACATTCGGTGGTGTTGGTGCTTGACTAATCGTAACATTCATAGGATATGTACAATTGTTTGCATCTTGAATATAAACCGTATGCGATCCTGCTAATAAATATCCTATTGCACTAGTGTCATAAGTACTGCCACCATCAAAACTATATGTATACGGTGCGGTACCACCCTGCGCATTTGTAATTCTTACCTCAGCACCATCGGCTGGGTTACATTCTACCAATTGAGTTACCGCTGCAGATGCAGAAAGTGTAAAAGGTTCTGAAATAGTATATACTTGGGTAACCGCGCAATTATTTACATCTCTAACGCGAATATTATACGTTCCAGCACCTAGATTATTAAAGGTGTTTGGATTTTGATAGTTTGTACCATTGTTAATACTATAGGTAAAAGGAGCCTCACCGCCTGTTGCAACAATTGTCAACGTAGCTTGGTTTTCACCACTACAAAGTATATCTGAATTAGTAATACTTAAGGCCAAAGGAGCATCTTGGTCTATTGTAATATCATATAAAGTTTCACAGAAATCAGCTGCTCCACTATTATCTCTAACATATACATCATAGTCACCCGTTCCAGTAACAGTAACTGTGTTACTTGCGTTAAAATCACCAGCAGTTGGCGTAATTCCGTCAGCAACAACAGCGTATACATAGTTACCATCTCCACCTACACCAACAATAGTTATATCGGTATCGGTACCACACGCGGTAATATCACTTGCGCTTGCATTTACCGTTAACGCCGGATCTATTGTAATGCTTTCTGTATCTGCACAGTTATTTCCGTCTCTAACATCGATAGTATATGTTCCCGCAGAAAGATTTGCGAATATGTTTGTACTACTATAAGGGCCACCGTTTAAGCTATATTCAAAAGTACCATCGCCACCAGAAGAAACACTAGCCGTCAAGGTTAATAATACAGCATCATCAAAACAATCTTGATTAGGTGTAATTACTAAAACTGGTGCCGTTGCAGGATCTAAATCGAAAGTAAAAGGAATGCTACAATTGTTAGCATCGGTAATTGTACCATTATAAGTTCCTGATTGTGATAATCCATTAAAAACCCCTGTAGCATTAGAACCAAATACAGTAGCATCAGGATTATTAAGTTCATAAACATAACTTCCCCATCCGCCTGTAGCAAGAACACTTACACTACCTGCTGATGTACAACTAGGTTGAGTTTCTATTAAACTAGAAATTGTCAATGCCGAAGCCGGACCTTCTAATTCATGACTAGCAGTATATGTACAATTGGTATCCGCGTCTACAATTTCTATTGTATAAACACCGGCCGCTAAATTGTCGATATTATCAATTAAAGCTTCAGTACCCCCGGCTCTTTCAACTCCTGAAGGACCCGTAATTGTATACGTGAAATTTTGACCAGCTTGGAAGTTTACATTAAAACGGATAACGCCATCTACAGCACCAAAACAACTAATTGGTTGTGTTGTTTGCCCACTTGCCGATATTGGGTTAATCGCATTTATCGTATAATTTTCTTCATAAAAACAACCATCAGCATCGGTAACTCTTACAGTGTATGTATCTGGAGCCAAACCTTCAAAGACAGCCTCGTTTCCTGAAGCGCTTGTTGGGCTAAGCGCAGAAGGTGCTGTAATTGTATATACATATGGTGAAGCACCATCAATTGCGTTTACCGTTAGGTTAGATGTTCCGGTAGGACATGTAATTTGAGACTCCGTTATGGTTAAATCCGTTGGCGGATTTGGTCTGTCAATTATTATTTGGTTTGTAACAAAAGTACAGTTGCTAGCATCTCTTATGGTAATGGTATAAGTACCATCTGTAAGATTTTCAAAACGATGTGCATTTACGGTCGTATCTGGAATAAAGTTGATTCCATCAATACTATATTCATATGGTGCAGTACCACCAGCTACATTTTGAGCTTCAATAATACCATCTTGTAAACATGTATAATCTTGAACCAAAATAGCATCGCCACTAATAGCAGCCGTTGGTGCATTTATCGTAAATGTCTCTTCTGAAATACAAGTTGCCGCACCTCTTGTCTGAGAAATCTCAACATTATAATTTCCAGCGGCCAAGTTTGGAAAATTACCTGAACTATTATTTGCCAAAGGTTGATCTGTGGCATCAAATAGAGCGAATGCCAAAGTATATCCATTTGCGCTTGCGACATTAAACCGAATTCTACCAGTAGTTTCGCCAAAACAAAGGACATCTGATACCGTTGAAGGGTCGAAATCTGCAGTAGGGTGAAATTCTATTGTTACTGTATTAGATTCTACATGACAACCTCTTTCGTCTAAAACTAAGAATATATAATCTCCTGGTCCAGAAACACTAATTTCAGAATTATTACGAAAGTTGGTTGCTGGTATATCAGAATAATTTGGATACGATGTAACAGTAGTTCCACCTTCATCTACATAACTCCATATTGCATAGGTATAGTCTGGCTCGCCACCAGTGGCATTCATTGAAATAATACCATCTTCACAAGTAATATGTTGCGATACACTTGCGGTTAGTTCTAGATTGTTTTCATCTAAAATAGTAATTGCTTCACTAGAAGTGCAACCGTCATCCGTAGAAAAATAAGCTATATAATTACCAGCACTAACATCTCTAAATGTATAATTATTATCTCCTTCACCATTTTGGCTATCTACTAAGGTTCCTAATCCTCCATTTGCACCATCATCTAATCTAATCTCAAATGCATATGGTGGGTTTGCATTCGAAATTTGTAAATTAATTGTTCCTAAATTAATACAGGTTTCTGGTGTAACTTCAACCTCGTAACCAACTGTACGTTCACGAACAGCTATGGCATCGGTAGAATACACACATGCATCTACAATAGCATCGCCATTGTTGTCAACCGGAGTATATTCAACTTTATAAGAGCCACCTTCACCAGGTCCGAAATCGAAACTAGCACCATTATTAGAACTAAAAGGGATTATAATATTATTAGTTAATGCATCAACCAATTGAAAAGCATAACCATTACTAGCAGGTATGGTTATATTACCATCGGTATTACAAAGAATATCTCGTTTTGTTGGCTCTCCAAAATCAACTGTATTTTGAAACCCTTTAAAATAAAAACGGCTTATACATCCATTATCATATATTACAGATAACCTATATTCACCTGGTGCATTCAAAGTATAATTGCTACCTGTACCAACTTCTGACCATGTACATGTAAGCGCTCTATTAGCACAATCTTCACCAGCCTCGGCATTTACACCACAACTACCTTCGTCTAAAAGTTCCCAAGTTACACTTTGTGCATCAACGATATTAACTGTCAGTGGCTGAGAATCATTAATACCGCACAAGAATATCTTTGGAAGTTCGGTACCATCTACACAGTTAACTATTTCACCAGGTATATCATTACTTGGATCGGTATCGCTATTTACTTCGTTAAAATATTCGGTTACAGGGTTTGGTGTTGCTCCAGAACCAAAAGGTACTACTGTAATAATTTCTTTAAACCCTTTACAAGGATCAGCTATAATTTTATCTACGATATACGTACCAACTTGAGAAACCGTAAGTGTACTTGGGTCATTATCGGGATCACCATCATTAATTTCCACATCAATAGCAGTGTCAAGTTCTCCGTTATTATCCACATCTCGATACCATACATACGAATCGAAGCCGTCACCCGCATTTAATTGCGTGTCTAAACCACAAAGTTCTGTTGATCTTTCAAAATTACATGCAGCAAGGTCATCTAAAAGAAAATTGGTTGCGCCAGGTACCGTAAAACCACATGAAGTAAAATCAGAAACACTAGGGTCATCTGTAACTACTGCAGAGTTTTGTACACCAGTATAAGTTCCGTAAGCTAAATTTTCAATTTTATCTGAACACGCATCAATGAAATCAAAACAGTCTTCTGCTACCTGTACCGTAAAATATAAAGAATAATCCCCGTCATCTTCCATTACATATACATCTGGTATATTAAAAACAATTTCTCTTGTAGCCGGATCATAGGTATATGTAATCTCATGACAAACCCTTGGGCTACCTTCACAAATAGGTGCAGGAAATGAAAAATCTGAAGCATTGAAAAAACTTCGGTTACCTTGTGGACCTACGTTGACAGGTAAAACATCTCTTATGGTATACCCAGATCCATCATCATTACCAATATTTTCAAAATTTAGTTCGTAGTCAATAATTTGACCTAAGTTTACCCCTTGTCCTGTAATAATGCCGCTATCGTCGCCATAATCACTACCATGTTCTCGTACAACTTTCTTTAAAACAATTTTAGGAGCAATAATATCGACATCAAAGGAAGTAAAAAAGATATCATATTTATCTTGAGTTGAACTAGCTCTTAAAATAGCACTCGTAGCATCGTTAGGAATAATACTATTATCAGTACCATTAGGAATATTAAAATAATCAACATCCCAACCCAGCGTGTTCAAACTATTAGGGTTTCTATCTAAAACTGGGTTGTCATCTATAGTAATACTCGAATTAAAAAAGTTATTATTTTCGCCTCGATCATTTATTAAGGTCGTAAAGGTACCGTTAGCATTTATTTGTAAAGCATCACCTAATATTCCGTTATCCCCTTCTAGAGCAGCAACACCCATGTTGGCCCTTACCGGAAATGGTGCAGGTAATGTCGTAAAGCCGTCTATTGGTATATCCAAAGTCTCACCAGAAGCAATACCAGCGTACCCATCAAAAGTAGTAATGTATTTATCATTGGGTAAATTCGGGTTTTCATAAACGACCACCATTTTCCACCCTCCAGAGATACCACCTCTTACAAAATCGGTATTATCTGCACGTATGTTTGCTGCAAAATATTCGCCATTTGGATCAGCTAACGCAGAAACTATAGAAGTTACATCTTTGTAATATGCATATGGAGAATAATACCCAAATTCACCATCTCCGAAACCATCCCAAATTTCTTCTCCAACAATATCTTGGTATGCTCCACCGGGCAATTTAAATTTAATATTGCCAATATTAGATCTGTCAGCATCTGTATATACCGCTGCCCAATATAACCCGGCATACCTAACTATTGCACAATCAATATCTGGAACGGTTAGCGTGGCACTACTAGAACTAAAGGTTGAGGCATCATTATCTACATCTATATAACGCATATTAAATGCATCATTTGAAATTGAGCTATTAGGGTTATTATTGTTGTAAGGGTCATTAGGGGTTAAATCTGGATAACATCTTCTTCTTCTTCCACTACCTATACAATAAGCATCTCTACCAACAATGCTATTGGCAATGAAAGTAATATCTCCACGAATATCCGCTTTATAGCGCTCTGTAAAACCTTTTTTAACCTGAGATGAGGCGGTTTGTAAACCTAGTGCCAAGAATAAAATGAAAAATAAATATTTTGAGTACTGTTTTACCATAAGAGAAGTGTGTTTGGTAAAATCTAAAAAACGAGTCAGTTTGGTCATGTTCTAAAATTGTTGAAGCCTTCCTATCATTCGATATCCATTTCGCATCGTTCCACGCGGAATTCTCCAATAACAAATATTAACCATACTAGTTGGCTAAAGAATTTATTGTTGTAGCAACGATGTTTTCTGTTGTGTAACAGCAAATAGAATGGGGCTGTGATTTTTAGAAAAGAGTGTATTTCAACGATTAAGTAAGCACTAGCGAAACTTTAATATTTTACCTTTTGTGGTAAATGGATAAATTTTAGTTATTCATATTCTCGAAATAAACTGATAATTTTTGAATCTTAAAGTGGCAATTATCGTTTAAAAACCCCTAAATTTTTATCAATGAATTTGGCTTTTAAATAGTAAATAATTCGATGCAATCCTGTTACAAAATGATGAAAATTTAGGCATAAGCGACATAAATGCAGTATCAATTAAATTACAAGATGGTGTGTGTTTTGTCAAAAAAAGGGGCGTAGAAATGAAAATAATTGTGTGATTAAAGAGGGTTCCATATTAAAACAAAAGACATAAAGAGTATTTTTTAGAAACATACTATAAGCTAATTTCACAAATAGAAATTCGTAAATGGTCTATTATAAGTTACTTGCTTCAGGTGCTATAAAGCCTCTTTAAAGAACAGATCCTTATTTGTAAGCTCTTTGTTGAAATTCTAAACAGTTCTGCCTAAAAGAGGCTAAAAAGTGACATGAGCGGTCTTATTTAAACCCTAACCTAGTTAATAGTCTATAACCTACGATAGGTATTAAATAAGATTGGCTATCTTTCAAATCTGTTATATTAACTCTACATATTATCTAAGTCTTTCTAAAAAGACGAACTCGACCAACGAGTGCCTAATGCATAGAAGCTTTCTAATGCACAGATAATAACAACCCATTATTTTATAAAAATTTAAACAGAAACAATTGATTGAAAAATTGATTGCATTATTTCTTTCAATTGCATTTTGCAATTTTAAGTGTGGTGTTATTACCCAGAATCAAAAATGAAAAGTGAACAGTTAATATCAAAAAATATAGAGATATTCTATAACAAAGCATCTGAAGAAACCAGACTAGAAAAAGGCATGGGCGTATTTGAATTCGAAAGAATTAAATGGCTCATAGAAAAGCACCTTTTTACATCACCTTCAAAGATTATAGATGTTGGCGGCGGTACAGGTAAGTATGCTGAATGGCTTGCAAAAAAAGGTCATGAAGTTCATTTAGTAGAACCCGTTGCTAAACATTTACAACTAGCAGAAAACAGGGCTAAGAAATTAAAGAACAAGTTCTCCGTTCATCTAGGTGAATCTAGAAAATTAGACTTCAGAAATAATTATGCAGATCTAATACTACTTCATGGACCTCTTTATCATCTTCAGAAAAAAGAAGATCGAGAATTAACCATTAAAGAAGCTAAACGTGTTTTAAAAAATGGCGGTATCATTCTAGGGTTCGCTATCAATTATACGGCATCAACTTTAGTTGGGCTCTTAAATGGTCTAATACATAAAAGTTCTTTCTTTGAAATGTGTAAGAATGAATTGACTTCTGGAATTCACAATCCACCAGATGATTTTCCTTGGCTCTTGGCCGAGGCCTATTATCACAAACCCGAACAACTAAAAGAGGAATTTATACAGCAAGATTTAACCTACTTGAACACATATGCAGTTGAAGGTATGGCATGGCTTGATAAAGACTTCTTTGCAAACATGCTAAATCATAAAAAGAGAAAGACATTAATTGAATTATTAAAAATTACAGAAAACGACAGCTACATTTTACCTTTTAGTCCGCATATGATGATAGCCGTAAAAAAACAAATTCATGGAAAATAAAGACAGATATTTTAAAGCATTAATTGAAAATAAGAATCAATTAAATGCAATTGACTTAGGAGAAAATATACAATTAGATGAAGGTGAAACCAGAGAAATAATTACACAACTATTATCTGAACATAGAATTAGATATGATGAAAACAGTGTTTGTAATTATCGGGTTGTAAATAAAAGGAGTAGGTGATATTGAAAATAAATATGGACGAGTTGGTTTTCAATAATAATAATCTTGATTATCAAGATTTAATATAACAAGTAACATCTGGAAATATATTTGGTTTCCGGTTACTTGTAAAGTGTTTTTTATAGTGTCAATTGGCAAATACCTACGTTAATAAGACTTACTCAATTATAAGTGATGTGATTTTTTACTCCAAATGAGTTTTCATCAATTCACACAAGATTCCAATTCATAATAGGATCAGTATTGTAGCTTTCAAGTAACAGAAGGTGATTTAACTCGTCTTGAACATATGAAAGAAATCACAATTTTACTTCTCATACTAATTCAAGTTCAAGCTGCAACTGACGTTATACTGAAGAAAGAATTAATCGGTACATGGAAGATTGAAAAAGTTGAATTCACTCGACCAGGAATTTGCATGCAAAATGATTTCTGCGAAATGATTGGAACAACATTTAAATTTAAAGATGAGCAGCACCTATTGATTACTTCAAATAGTGACTGGTTTCAGTTAGCAAATGAAGAAGAGATATGTTGGTATTTAGAAGATGAATATCTTATTATGAAAACAAATAATCATCAAGAAGATTACCGTTCAAAAATCACTTTTGAAAAAGGTAAGTTGAAATTACATCTTAGTAATTTGATTACGATTCGTTTCATAAAAATATAGTTCGAAATTATAAGCTACAAATTGATTTTCACCTGAATTTAAGACCTATGAAGTTATGGAAAATACTAGTTTGAAACTTAAAGAAACATCACACCAATCTGAAATCAAATCAACAAATAAAGTATTGAAAAATTTTTAAATACCAATCTGTATGTTAATCAGTCTTTAGATGAAAAAATTCGATTTAACTTTATACATGACTCTAGTAGAAGCAAAAGGCAATAAATTATAATGATAAGTATAATTAAGGTATGAACAAGCACTATTGTCAATAGCCTAAACCTTGTAATCAATAGTAACAACAAAGCCCTTATCATCTAAGATGATAAGGGCTTTATATAATCGTTATGTTAACCTATAGTCGTTCTAAACCAGCAGTTCATGATTGACCCTCATAATCCACATTTTATCATTGTAAGCGTCGTTTAGCTTAGAGTAGTAAGATATCAGAGCATTCGTCCAAGAGTCGTGCTTTTTAAGGTATACGTATCTGTAATTGTTCTTAGGGTTGATGAAGTAACTCGCACTTAATCCGAATGAATTTAGCAAGGCAACAAATCGTTTAGCATTCTTAGGGTTGGCGAATACATTTGCAATAAGGTAATAACCAGAACCGGCACCTTCAATAACATAAGATTTTGAATCGACTTCTCTAGAATCTACATTATCTCTTACCACTTCACTAGAGGTAAGAACATTAGAATTATACTTAGAAGATTTCTCTTTGATCTTATTTACATTGCTTGCGTAAGCCTCATTAGTGTATCTGTTATCAACGTTCATAATCCAAGTAGCACCATCATATGTACCGTTCAGTTTATTATCATGAGCGGCTACAGCTTCTGCAAAAGTATCATACCTCTGTAAGTATACGTACTTTAAACCTGTATTAGGGTTATCAATATAATCGGCATTAATACCCTGCTCATTTAAACCGTCAATAAAATTATTCATGTACTGCCCGCCTTTGTATACATTAGCAACTACATAGTACCCGTCTGTAACATCTGGTAAGTCTTTAAACCTTTGACTTTTTACTCCGTCTTGAGCTACTTCTCTTGTTGCTTTCGCAACAGGAGTATTGATGTTTCTTGGTCTATTAGCAACTACAGCATCTTTTGGCTTCACTTGTTCTTTATATCTGTTATCAACAGAAGAATTCGTATCTGTATTTGTGTCTGCAACTTCTTGTCTTTCAGCAACAGAATCCTTTCTTTCGTTCGATACCACTGCTACCCTATCTTGTTGTGTTTGATTAGCTGCATTGCTGGTAACTGACTGACCTGAATTACTTGAATTATAACTATCGGTATTTAAATCTCCGGAATTACTCGGGTTATAGCTAGAAGCAACTTCATTGTTACCATTCTCATCAAGAAAGAGCTCTTTTGCTTTATTCTCAAGATCTGGTCTTTCTCCGTTTGTTTCATTACGAACCATACGCATTACCATCGCAAAACGTCTTTCTAAATCAGATTGACGAATAGCTTCTAACGAATCTTGACGAAACATCAGCTCTTCGATGATGGCATCGTTTTCTGCCAATTTCATCTTCAACTCTTCTATTTCTTCATTCGTTGCAATATTCTCAGGCTCCTCATCATTTTGCACTAAATCATCTTCAAAGTCATCTTCTAACATTACCCTGTCTTCAGTAAGGTTCGGAGAGAATGAATAGGCAAATGATATCTCATGCGTAACTCCAAAATTATCAAAGTTGTTAGACAATCCTTTTTCCATGGTATAGCCTAAAGAAATTCTTTGGTTAAGGTTAAAACCTACACCTGCGGCTGCACCGTAAAAACTATCATATCCACCTTGTATCCATCCTAATTTTGGAAGGTCAAGAATTAAACTTCCGCCTAACGTAACATCTTCTTCTCCTACTTTTCTAACTCTTGCCAAAGGCATTAAACGACCTTGCTCAAAAATACCATCTTGATTTTCAAACTGATGAGTATATTGTAAGTGGCCAGAGTATGTTTTGTCTTTAAACTCCGTTACCGATTCGCTTGTCTTTAAGTTGTAATCAAAAAGGTTTTCAGCAAAAACACCAACATCGAACTTACCGTAAGAAAGGTTAAAACCAGGCTGAAATGATAAAAGGTTCTGATCTTGCAGTCCGGCTAAAAAAGGATCCTCTTCTACAGTAGATGCTCTACCGTTATCAAATCCACTTTGGTAATAAGAAACGTTTGCGCCAAAAGTAAAGTTACTCTTGTCATTCAATTTAATACCGTAGGCATAATTAGCCAACACTCCAAAATTGCTTAAGATACCTTCTCTTTGAGAATACAGACTAAGACCTAATCCGGTTTTATCATTGATACGTCCACTATAGCTTAAGAAATAGTTTTGATTGTTATCATCAAATTGTACCGATTGGTTTCGGTGTAACAAATTGATATAAGATTTGTCTTCCCTAACCGTTGAAAACGTTGGGTTGATTAAGAATCGGTTATACTTCAAAAGGTTCTGGGCAGGAACATCGTATGATACAAACGGATTTTCCTCTTGCCCGCTAACCTTCATGATAGCTAACACAAATAACAATAGATATAAAACACTTTTCTTTAGCATGGTGAGCTTAACGTATTACTGTGATCGTACCTTGTTTAAGTACTTCACTGGCATTTCTAATTTTATAATAGAATACCATGTTTTGTTTGGTGAACGCAGTAGTTGACTGCGGCCAGTTATTTTTATAATCGAATTCGTTTACAATTTCTTGTCCTTGTTCATTGTAGATAATTACATTGACATCGGCTTTATTAGAATAAGAGTTCGGTATGATCCATTGATCATTAATACCATCTCCATTCACGGTAATTACATTAGGCACTTTAAAAGTGTCTAAGTAAGAAACTTCTATCTGTCTAACAATCTCACAATTGTCTATAGAAGCAATTAGGGTATAACTACCGGCTTCGGTAAAGTTTACACTATCAGAGTTGCTTACTTCTACCGCATTTGCATCTAACCATCTGTAGGCTGTACCTCCACTTGCAGTAACCAATCTAGTAGTACCTTCTGGCATTACTATTTCTGTACCTGGGTCAAGTGTAATTAGGTTTTCATCTAACGGTGTTACCACAATCTCATTAGAGATTAAAGAACAACCATCTCTATCTATCGCTAAAGTATATGTACCCGCAGTAGAAACTGTTAATACCCCATCTGTAGTATTAATAGAGGCTCCGTCTAGTCGCCATTGATATGTAGCTGAACTTAAGTCGGTGGTTGTGCTTAAGGTAATGGTTTCGCCACCGTTACAGAAAACAGTTCCTGAACTTGTAATACTTACTGTTTCATTAGTTAATAATTGAACAGGTAAAACATTAGAATCGACATTGAAACTACCAACTACCGCATTTAAACCGTAATCACCATTTTCAGAATTTGACGCCAAACTAATACTGTTATTAGTTGCACCACTTATCGCTACACCGTCTCTACTCCACTCATAGGTAAATCCGGAAAGTAAAGCACTAGTTACATCTGTTTTAGAACCATCTGCAGCAACCGCGTTTATAAGCTCAACACCCAATATAGTGTTTGTAGTTTCACAAGATGTATACGTATCAGTATAATTTATGGTCATTTCAAAAGAAGCAGGAGATACTACTGTAGTTACCTCAGAGTTTTTAGAAGACACTGAACAGGCACCGCCTGTTTGGGTAACTTCTGCATAGTACTCACCATCTTCGGTAATTGTAAGTGTACTATTTGTTTCACCTGTAATTTCAACAGCATTTCTGAACCACTTATAACTTGGCGTAACCGAAGTTGTCGTAACAGATAATACTTCGTTTTGTGTAGGCAATAAAACCATATTGATTTCATTCTCTACAGATACGGTATATAATTCTGCATTGGTTATAGCAACCACTGCCGATCTTTCATTACAGATACCTGTTCCCGAAATCTCTACTGCATAGTTTCCTTCGAAACCTGCATTCGCAGCATTCACATTATATGAAGTTGCTGTTGCACCGATAATCTCAACATCGTCTTTAAACCACTGGTAGCTCCAAGAAGCATTAGTTTGGTCTATACTTAACATTTCTGTATCTGTACTACATAAAGAAGTTTTGGTCGGGGCAGTAACTGCAATACCGGTTCCAGAACCGCCGATAGTGACATCGACAATATTAGAATCTGTATTACCAGACCCAGTACATCTTGGTCCGTAATCAATATATACATTGTACATACCCGATTGCGTCACGTTTAAAGTATGACCTGTTTCGGTAGTTAATTCTGTACCGCTTCTAAACCAAATATACTGATAGGTTTCTGGGTTGGCAATGTTATCAACTCGTAACGTAATCGCACCTGTACTACAAACGGTACCCGGTGGAACTCCGTTACCTAATTCGCTAATATTTAAATTAGAGGTAACATCCATATAATACATATTGAATGTCTCAGATTCGTTACCTACTTTTACCGGGTCTGTACTTCTAACCCTCATCTTATATCCTTCTCCACGAGTGTCGGTAGGTATCGCAAAACTAGTATCAAAATCCTTTACGGTATTTTGGTCTGTAATAGTTTTTAAAGTTACTGGGGTTGCAAAGCTACCACTGGCATCAGATAATTCGAGAATAAACTGGTTGCCTGCATTGGCGGTACCTATCCAAGTGATGTTGACAAAATATTCATTGAAACCACCATTACCTGCACAAACGGCAGACCAAGGGGTACTGCCTGACAGGTTCGGATTGTCTGCAGGTTCTGGAGCATTAATTACTATTGCTTGCGCAGATAATTGAAAAGCGCAGAATAGCATGGATAGTGCTGTAAATACGGTAAGTTTGTTCAAAGTTTTCATAGGTATTTGTAGTTATGGGGGCCACTACGGTTGAAAAGACGGTTAATAAGTTATTTTACATTCCCATCATTTCTTAGACAAATATGTTATTTAATACGACGAAGGGGAATTTTATGTTGTCGAAAGGAAGATTTCTGTTGTGAAACGCATTTTATGTAAGGTGTGCCTATTTTAAACCCGCCATTTAAGGCAATTTTGCTACTTTTGTAGCTTGAAAAATAATGACATGAGCGAGACATCGAAGTCTTTGAATTTTATTGAACAAATTGTTGAAGAGGACTTGGTAAATGGTTATACCAAAGACGAATTACGTTTTCGTTTTCCTCCTGAGCCAAATGGTTACCTTCATATTGGGCATGCAAGTTCTATTTGCTTAAACTTTGGTTTAGGTCTTAGATACAATGCACCTGTAAATCTGAGGTTTGATGATACCAACCCTGCAAAAGAGGAGCAAGAATTCGTAGATGCTATCAAAAAAGACGTAGAATGGTTGGGATTTAAGTGGGATACCGAACGGTATGCCTCTGATTATTTTCAGCAATTATACGATTGGGCGGTTGAATTGGTGAAACAAGGTAAAGCTTATGTCGATAATCAATCTTCTGAAGATATGGCTATCCAAAAAGGTACGCCAACAGAGCCGGGTACCGATAGTCCGAATAGAAATCGATCTATCGAAGAGAATTTAGAGCTCTTCGAAAAGATGAAAAACGGTGAGTTTAATGAAGGCACTCATGTATTGAGAGTCAAAATTGATATGGCTTCTTCTAATATGTTGATGCGCGACCCAATTATGTACCGTATTCTACATAAAGCACACCACAGAACAAATACCGATTGGTGTATTTACCCAATGTATGATTGGACACATGGTGAAAGCGATTATATAGAGCAAGTATCTCATTCGTTCTGTACGTTAGAATTCGCAATGCACCGAGAGTTATATAACTGGTTTTTAGATCAAGTATATGATGAAACTAAAGTAAGACCTAAACAACGTGAGTTTGCTCGTCGTAATTTAAGCCACACCGTAGTAAGTAAGCGTAAATTGGCGCAATTGGTAGAAAAGGGAGTGGTAACTGGATGGGATGATCCAAGAATGCCTACCATTTCTGGACTAAGAAGAAGAGGATACACTCCAGAATCTATTCGTAATTTTGTAGATACTATAGGTATCGCAAAAAGAGATAATCTTATAGATGTGTCTTTATTGGAGTTTAATATCAGAGAAGATTTAAACAAAACTACTCATAGAGTTATGGGTGTTTTGAATCCATTGAAATTGGTTATCACTAATTATCCTGAAGGAGAAACGGAATGGTTAGAAGCCGAAAATTCTCCAGAAGATGATACTGCCGGTACACGTGAAGTGCCATTTTCAAGAGAACTATATATAGAACAAGAGGATTTTAAAGAGGAAGCAAATAAAAAATTCTTCCGATTAAAACTTGGCGGAGAAGTACGTTTAAAAAACGGATACATTATTAAAGCGGAAAGCTGTACAAAGGATACCGAAGGGAATATAACTGAGGTACAATGTACTTATGACGCTAAAAGTAAGAGTGGAAGTGGTACCGAAGAAAGTTTGCGTAAAGTAAAGGGAACATTGCATTGGGTGTCTATTGCACATGCGGTAAAAACAGAAGTAAGAGTATACGACCGTCTATTTACAGATGAGAGTCCCGATACTCATAAAGACAAAGATTTCATGGATTTTATAAATCCTGATTCTTTAACCGTAATTACAGGATATGTTGAACCTGCATTAAAAGATGCCAAGCCAGGTGATCGTTTTCAATTTCAACGTATCGGATATTTCTGTGTTGACCCAGATACCACTGCAGATAATTTAGTTTTCAACAGAACTGTTGGTTTACGCGATTCTTGGGCTAAAATTCAATAGATAATACAGTATAAGTATTCCTTATCGTTAGAATCTATTTTCATTACGATTTATTATAAAAAACCACCTATAGACAACACGTCTACAGGTGGTTTTCTTTTTTTAGACTAATTGGTATTAATGCAAATAAAACTGCGCCCTAAAGCCATTAAAATCAGTTTTCGCTAGGACTAATTATTCAAAGGTTCAAAAGCTCAGAACTATATGTAAAAGCATAAAAAAACCCGAGAACATATGTCCTCGGGTTACATATTAAAAAGCTAAACCTGAAACTGATTATTCTTTAAGCTTAGGCTTATTTGTTTTCTTCATTGTTTCGCCAATCATATTACTTGCTGTAAAACTAGCAACCATATTATTCAGCATATCACTACCGGCTTGAGGTGAGTTTGGTAATAATATTAAATTCGTATTGGTAGCTTCACCAATACTCTGTAACGTATCATAATGTTGTGTTACCACAATTAGTGCAGAAGCTTCTTGAGAATTAATACCTACTTTATTTAATACCTCTACCGACTCTTCAAGACCACGAGCGATTTCTCTTCTTTGATCTGCAATACCCATACCTTGTAATCTTTTACTTTCAGCCTCGGCTTTTGCTTTTTCAACTATTAAAATACGAGCAGCATCACCTTCAAACTGCGCAGCAGTTTTTTGACGCTCAGAAGCATTTATACGGTTCATGGCTTCTTTTACCTGTGCATCTGGATCAATGTCGGTAACTAGGGTTTTAATAATATCAAATCCATAATCTAACATTGCCTGTTGCAGTTCAGATTTTACCGCAATAGCAATATCATCTTTTTTAACAAAAACATCATCTAACTTCATTTTAGGTACTTCTGCCCTAACAACGTCAAATACATAAGAAGTTATTTGTTCGTGTGGATATTCTAATTGATAATACGCTTCGTAAACCTTCTCCTTGATTACAACATATTGTACAGATACTTTAAGTTTAACAAAAACATCATCCAGCGTTTTAGTTTCTATAATAACATCTAATTGCTGAATTTTTAAACCAATACGTGCAGCAATTCGTTGCACAAAAGGAATTTTAAATTGAATACCGGACTGTCTTACACTAGTAAATTTTCCGAATGTTTCAATTAGTACTGCAGTTTGCTGTTTTACGATAAATACACCCGATAGGATAGTGAAAATCACTAAAAACGCAATCGGAATCCAAATAAATGAGCCCATGATTTTTTCTTTTATAGTTAATAATGGAAGATACTAAAAGCCTTCATAGTATTAGTAGCATTCTTTCCATATTTGTTACAGAATAGCCCGAATAAACACATAATCTGCAATTACTTTTCTATTTACCCTTTACCTCTAAACAACAACAAGATTTTCTAATACGTATAGTTCCTGTTTTAATTCATAATTTTAAACCTAACCATAACACAAAAACGATGCTTGTCTCTATACATCCAAAATTACCGATGCGAAACAGGAACAAAACTGAAGACTATTATGTCAACTCTCTAGGGTTTGAAAAAGTTGGAACAGTTGATTATCCTGAGTATTTAATGTTACAAAAAGATGACATCGAAATACATTTCTTTTTGTTCAAAGCCCTAAATCCAAAAGAAAATTACGGTCAAGTATATATACGCACCAATACAATCGATTCATTATACCAATCGTTATTAAATGATAATGTGGCTATTCACCCAAATGGAAAATTAGAGTTGAAACCTTGGGGGCAAAGGGAATTCGCTCTTCTAGACCCTGACAGTAACTTACTAACTTTTGGAGAATCATTTCAATAAAAGCAAATATTTTAAAAGAAAAAGGCAGCTCTTTCGAGCTGCCTTTTTTGCAGGGTTAAGTTTACTATTAAATATCAAAACGATCTAAATTCATCACTTTCGTCCATGTTCTACTAAAATCGCGAACAAATTTTTGTTTCGAATCTTCTGTGCCATAAACTTCGGCTAAAGCGCGTAACTCTGAATTAGAACCAAAAATTAAATCAGCTCTAGTACCTGTCCATTTTACAGTACCTGTTTTACGATCGCTTCCTTCAAATACGGTGTCATTGTCAGAAGTAGCCTTCCAAGTAGTACCCATATCCAGTAAATTAATAAAGAAATCATTGGTAAGTAAACCTGGCTTATCAGTAAACACTCCGTTGTTAGAACCATTATAATTAGCTCCCAACACTCGAAGTCCGCCAATAAGAACTGTCATTTCTGGTGCAGTCAAGGTTAACAAGTTCGCTCTATCAATCAATAACTCTTCAGCTTGAACAGATAGTTTTTGTTTCGTGTAGTTTCTAAATCCGTCAGCTATTGGCTCAAGCGCATCAAAAGCTTCAATATCGGTTTTCTCTTGAGTAGCATCGGTACGACCGGCTGTAAATGCAACAGTAGTATCAAAACCTGCTAATTTAGCCGCATTTTCTACTGCCGCAGAACCTGCAAGTACTACTAAATCAGCAAAAGAAACTTTCTTATTACCTGACTGGCTATCGTTAAAATCTTTTTGAATCTTCTCTAACATAGAAGTTACCTTCGCTAATTGCGTTGGGTTATTTACTTTCCAATCTTTCTGAGGAGCTAAGCGAACACGACCACCATTAGCGCCACCACGTTTATCCGATCCTCTAAAAGTAGAAGCAGATGCCCAAGCAGTAGAAACCAATTCAGAAGTTGAAAGACCAGAAGACAAAATAGTTTTCTTTAACCCAGCAACATCAGCATCATTAATCAATTCAAAATCAACTGCCGGCACTGGATCTTGCCAAAGTAATTCTTCTTTTGGAACTTCTGGACCTAAATAGCGATCTGCAGGACCCATGTCACGGTGTGTCAATTTATACCATGCTCTTGCATAAGCATCTTTAAACTCATCTGGATTTTCTAAAAAGTTTCTAGAAATCTTTTCATAAGCAGGATCTACACGTAAAGACAAATCGGTAACCAACATAAACGGCTGGTGTGTTTTACCAGGAATATGTGCATCTGGCATTTCACCAGCGCCCGCATCACCAACAGGCTTATATTGCCATGCACCAGCCGGGCTCTTCGTTAATTCCCATTCGAAACCGAATAAATTTTGGAAATAATAGTGACTCCATTTCGTGGGTGTCTGAGTCCAAGCACCTTCTATGCCACTTGTAATTGTATCGGCACCTGATCCAGTACCAAAACTATTCTTCCATCCTAAACCTTGTTCCGTAATATCTGCCGCAGCTGGTTCAGAACTAACATAATCGTCAGGACTAGCGGCGCCGTGTGTTTTACCAAATGTATGTCCACCAGCAATTAGGGCAACTGTTTCATAATCGTCCATCGCCATTCTTTTGAATGTCTGTCTAATATAATGAGCAGCTTCTAATGGGTCAGGGTTTGCATTATGCCCTTCAGGATTAACATATATTAAGCCCATATGTGCAGCACCAAGTGGATTTTCTAACTCCAAACCATCGCCATCATAACGTTGCTTGTTTCCCATCCATTCAGATTCAGATCCCCAATAAATATCTTCTTCTGGCTGCCAAATGTCCTCGCGACCACCAGCAAAACCGAACATTGGTAAACCCATACTTTCATGAGCAACATTACCGGTCAAAATCATTAAATCTGCCCAAGAAATTTTCTTTCCATATTTCTGCTTTATTGGCCATAGTAATAATCTAGCCTTATCTAAATTGGCATTATCTGGCCAGCTATTTAATGGCGCGAAACGTTGGTTTCCTGAACTTGCACCGCCTCTACCATCTGAAATTCGGTAAGTACCTGCACTATGCCAAGCCATACGGATAAAGAATGGTCCGTAATGCCCATAATCAGCAGGCCACCAGTCTTGACTATTGGTCATTAACTCAGTTAAATCCTTTTTTATAGCTGCTAAATCCAAAGATTTAAACTCTTCGGTATAATTAAAATCATCATCCATTGGGTCAGCCATTTTCGAATGCAATCTCAGAATATTAAGATTTAACATATTTGGCCACCAATCTTTAATGGTTGTTCCGCCACCAGCTGCTTGATGCATTTCGCCATTTAAAAATGGACAACTCGCTGCTGCAGGATCATTAACATCCCAAGCTTCACCTTTTCCGTTAGTACTACTCATGATTATATTTATTTTTAGTTGTATTTAATTCTGTACAGTAAAATTATCGATAATTAACTTATGGTAATTTAGATTTTAATAGATAAATCTTATTGTGTAATTATATGGGGATTTATCTAGCATCCTCTTTTCTAAATATGGCACTTAAATATACGGATTATCCTACTTAACATTTTCCTCTTTTCTCAAGAAAATATAACTATACTACTATTAATCAAAAGGTTTTGCAAAACGCTTTTCGAAATTAGAATTAATTAACGTGTAATAAATCTCAATAGATTTTAGCTAAGCAGCGATTCTTTTAACATTTTTGGACTCTTCGAGCCTGCAAAATCTAGTTATATTGCATAGCTATATCATTGTTATTTATGGCGGAGTCATCTAAAAGACAAATACAAGCTAAATGGTTACGTATTTTTCGAAAAGTACATAGAACAACAGGCGCAGCATTATTTATTTTCTTCTTTATTATTTCAATAACCGGACTTCTTTTAGGCTGGAAAAAACACAGTGGGGGAATACTATTATCAAAATCATATGAAGGTACTTCGACCGAATTAAAACATTGGCTACCTATTGATAGTTTACACACTCTCGCCAATTTGTATCTTTTAGAAAACGTATCACCAGAATTGTCAACCAAAATTGATAGAATTGATATAAGGAAAGACAAAGGGATGGTCAAATTCGTATATGAAAATCATTTTTGGGGATTACAATTAGATGGTGCTACAGGTAAATTGCTACATATAGAACGAAGATATTCTGACCTAATAGAACAAGTTCATGATGGTTCTATTTTAGATGATTACTTAGGTACCAGTAACAAACAAATTAAGGTTTTCTACACATCTATAATGGGTTTGGCGCTCCTGCTGTTTACGATTACAGGTTTCTGGTTGTGGTACGGTCCAAAGCGCATGCGAAGAAATAATACAACTGCTTAAAAATTAGGGTTAGCTTTGGGGTCTCAATTAAGGCTGATTAACTATGGCAGATACGAAAAAAAATGAGGGTGCAGAAAAGCCCACATTACACCCAAGAAATAAACATACCGGTCGTTACGATCTAAAAGCGCTTAAATTAATAAACACTGATTTAAAGCCGTTTGTAGAGAAAAACAAATACGGAAACTTAACGATAGACTTTTTTAATCCCATTGCCGTAAAAGCCCTTAATAAAGCAATTTTAATTTCTCAATACGGCTTAGATTTCTGGGATATACCAGATGGTTTTTTGTGTCCGCCAATACCGGGCAGAGCCGACTATATACATCATATTGCAGATGTTTTAGCCGCCAGTAATAATGGAAAATTAGTTAAAGGAGAAAACATTACTTGTTTAGATATCGGGGTCGGCGCAAATTGTGTTTACCCAATAATCGGAAATAACACTTACGGCTGGTCGTTCATAGGTACCGATATCGACCCAAAGGCATTAGAGGCTGCACAAAAAATAGTGACCTCAAACCCTTCTTTGCATGGTAAGGTTGAATTTAGACTACAATCGAAACCCGAGCATATATTTTCGGGAGTTTTAAATGCTGATGAAAAAGTCGATTTAGCTATTTGTAATCCTCCTTTTCATGCCACGCAAGCAGAGGCAGAGGCGGGTACATTACGAAAATTGAGTAATCTGAAGAAAAAAAGGGTTAAGAAACCGGAGTTAAATTTTAGCGGACAAGGCGGCGAACTTTGGACAGACGGGGGTGAAAAACGTTTTGTACTTAACATGATAAATGAAAGTGCTCAATATGCTAAAAATTGCGCATGGTTTTCAACTTTGGTTTCAAAGCAATCGAATCTACGTGCGTTTTATGACAGATTAGAAAAAGTAGGAGTTATTGAGCATAAAACCACCCCTATGGGCCAGGGTAATAAACTAAGCAGAATAATTGCATGGACATTTCTATCTACAACAGAAATGGAAACCTGGTCATCAGACAGATGGAAAGCAGAATAAAAATTTCGCAATGGCCCATATTCGATTGAGAATAGAAGCTTTTAAACGGTCTTCTTTAATAAATAGACCCGAAGGGTCGAATTTTTTTTGAAAACACAGCAAATAAGTTAAAATGGCAGGAGAAACTAATCTTACTATTCTATTGAAGAGTTTAAAACCAAGTTTGAACGAAGGAACTTATGTTTTCTTGACTCTTCAAGATATCTCACAAATTTCTAGAGACGATATTTTATTCGAGTTTAAAGAAACAGAAGGTGTCACCATTATACTTAAAAAAGAAAAAGCGGATGAATTAAAATTCGACTACGAATTCGTCGCATCATGGATTACTTTAACCGTTCATTCTGCATTAGATGCTGTTGGTTTAACAGCTGCCGTTTCTACTGCATTAACAAAATACAACATAAGTTGTAATGTAGTTGCTGCCTATTATCACGACCACATTTTTGTAGCTACTAAAGATACCGAAAAAGCTATGGAAGTTTTGGGTGAATTTTCAAAAGAGTAAACCTCCCATAAAAAGCCCAATAGCGCTTGAAAAGAACCTTTATAAAATTTTCAGGAAAACCTCAGAGTATTATATGCTGAATAAGCCCGTAATATTTACTTCGTTTTCCTGAAAATTATATTTATCCCAATTTGTTTAAAGCTGATTCTATTCTAGAAATACTTTCCTCTTTACCTATCATCGCCATGATATCGAAAATATGAGGTCCTTTCATATCACCAACTAAGAATAGGCGTAAAGGAGGCATCACTTTTCCAAAGGACAATTCTTTCTCGGCAATCCACGCTTTTACTATGGTCTCAGTATTTTCAGAAGAAAAATCATCTATTGGTTTTAGTACTGAAATAAGATCGTTCATGATTGAAGAGGTATCCTCTTTCCATTGTTTTTTCGCTGCTTTCTCATTGTATTCAGTAGGTGCTATAAAAAAGTAATCGCTTAATTCCCAAAAATCTGACACAAAAACTGCACGTTCTTTTATCAGCGTAACTACCTTTGTTACATAGTCTAAACTCGCATTTTCGCTACCTGAAATATGAGCATTTACCATTGGTAAGTACAATTTAGCTAACTCATTATCAGCTGTTTGCTGAAGATAATGTTGGTTGTACCATTTGGTCTTTTCTGGGTCAAAACGCGCTCCAGATTTATTTACACGCTCTAAACTAAAGGCTTCTACCAATTCATCTAAAGAAAATAATTCTTGTTCCGTACCAGGATTCCAACCCAATAAAGCCAAGAAATTTATAACCGCTTCAGGAAAATAGCCTGATTCTTTATATCCAATAGATTCGTTCCAAGAAAGCGGAAAAACAGGGAAACCCATTTTTTCACCATCACGTTTACTCAACTTTCCTTTTCCAACCGGTTTCATAATCAAAGGTAGGTGTGCAAATTCTGGAGCATCCCAACCAAATGCATCATACAATTGTTTGTGTAACGCCATAGAAGGCAACCATTCTTCACCACGAATTACATGAGTAATTTCCATTAAGTGATCATCAACAATATTAGCCAAATGATAGGTTGGCATACCATCACTCTTAAATAATACCTTGTCGTCTAAAACGTTGGTGTCTATTTGAATTGAACCTCGAATTAAGTCTTTTAAATGTAATTTTTCATCTGGTGGATTTAAAAATCGAATTACAAAATCATCACCATTATCTAAGCGATTTTTAACTTCTTCTGGCATTAATGACAACGAATTGTCAAGTTTTAATCTATTATGCCAGTTATATATAAATGTTTTTCCGCTTTCTTCATGCTCTTTTCTATGCGCATCTAAACTTTCGGCACTATCGAAGGCGTAATATGCATGACCACTTTCAATTAAATCATCGGCATATTTTTTATATAACGATTTACGCTCGCTCTGTCTATATGGTCCAAAACCGCCGTCTTTACCTATGCCTTCGTCAAAAGGAATACCGCACCAATTCAAAGAATCAATAATATACTGCTCGGCACCTTCTACATACCTATTCTGGTCGGTATCCTCTATTCTAAGAATAAAATCGCCGTCATGTTTTTTGGCAAATAAATAATTAAATAGAGCGGTACGAACTCCACCAATATGTAAAGGCCCAGTAGGACTAGGGGCAAAACGAACACGAACTTTCTTCGACATACTTTTTTTATAAGACCACAAAGATACATAACCGCTACTTTGTATCTAAAGATTTATAAATAGGATTTTAATGTCCTCATCTTGAAAAATTACTGTTAGATGCGTAGTTATCAAATACACAGTGTTTTGATTTAACAAATATTTCCCAACAAACATTGGTGATAACCGTTATCTTGGTATAAAAAAGAACAATTGCAAGACTATCAGAACATTTTAGAGCGATTAAATCAGTTTATTCAAAAACACTACTCTCAAGTTCTACTGAAAGGTATATTATTATTTATAGCCTTCGGATTACTATTTTTTTTATTGATTTTAGGAGTAGAATATTTTCTGTGGATGAATACAACGGGAAGAATGATACTTTTCGGAATTTTTATAGCCGTAGAGTTATTTCTACTCTTCAAATACATTTTTATCCCAATATTCTACTTATTTAAACTAAAACAGGGTATCGGTCCAAAAGATGCAGCTCAAATGATCGGGAGGCATTTTCCTGAAGTAGGAGATAAGCTGACAAATTTACTAGATCTAGCAAATGACCCGCAACAGTCAGAATTATTGCTCGCAAGTATAAACCAGAAATCAAAACAGCTAGACCCAATTCCGTTTTCGAATGCTATAGATTTTAAAGAATCCCTAAAATACTTGAAATATGCTATAATTCCGATTGCCATAATAGGGCTATTGTTCGTGTCAGGTAATTGGAACAGTTTTTTTGGCACTTATGAACGGGTTGTGAACTATGAGATGGCGTATGAAAAACCCGCACCATTTCAATTCGAACTATTATCAGATAATTTAAAAACATTACAAGATGAAACCTTTACCATACAGGTTACTACAAAAGGTGAAGTAAAACCTGAAAATGTGTATATAGAAATAGATGGCAAACAGATTCTTTTGCAACAAAACAATGGATTCTATGAATATATATTCACACCCCCGATAACTACCACAAACTTTAAATTCAAAGCAAATGAGGTAGATTCTAGAGAATATACACTTACAGCTTTAGAGACACCTTCCATCTTAGATTTCACCATGGATCTTACATATCCTTCGTATCTAAACAAATCGAATGAAAGTATAAAAAGCACGGGAAACGCTGTAATACCTGAAGGTACCAAAATACAATGGAAAATAAAAGGTGAAAATACCGATGAGATTAATCTCACTACAAAAGACACAGTAATACAGCTTGCAAGAGAAAATAATACGTTCGAATTAGAAAAACCCATTTACAATGAATTTAATTATGAACTAACAACAACCAACAAAAATGTTGAAGACTACGAACGTCTAACCTATAATCTTAAAGTAATTAAAGATAGTTACCCTACAATCAAGGTTAATCAAGTTCTAGATAGTTTGAATCCGAATGTTTCTTATTACACCGGAAACGCAACTGATGATTATGGTTTACGCAAAATAGATGTTGTGTATTTTGAAGTTGGAAAAGAAGAAAAGAAGAATACCTTAAACTTATTGAAACCTACTTCAAACTATGAGCAATTTTATTACACTTTCCCCTCTGGTTTAGAACTTGAAGCAGGCAAAAATTATGGCTTTTATTTCGAGGTTACAGACAACGATGCTATACATAATGGTAAGACAACAAAAAGTCAAATATACCAACAAGTATTGCTAGATGAAAATCAATTAAAAAATAAGGATTTAGAGTCTCAACAATCACTAATAAAAGACCTTGATAAATCGTTACAAAAATCTAAAGAGCAGAAAGAATCTTTAGAAGAGATTAACCAAAATCATAAAGAAAAAAACAGTCTAAATTTTAATGATAAAAATCAAATAAAAGACTACTTAAAAAAGCAAGAACAGCAAGAACAACTCATGCAAAAATTCAGTAAAGAATTAAAAGAAAATTTGAATAAAGAAAACAAAGATGACAAATTAAACCAATTGTTACAAGAACGTTTAGAACGACAAGAAGAACAAGCTAGAAAAAACCAGCAACTCCTTGAAGAACTTAATAAAGTAGCTGATAAAATAAAGAAGGAAGACCTTACCAAAAAATTAGAAGAACTAGGAAAAAAACAACAAAATAGTCAACGTAGCCTTGAACAGTTATTAGAATTAACCAAACGGTATTATGTTACAGAAAAGGCATCTCAGATTGCACGCGATTTAGAAGAGTTAGCTAAAAAACAAGAAGAGCTTTCAGAACAAAAAAATGAAAATAATACCGCTGCAAAACAGAAAGAACTAAATGAGGAATTTGATAAAATTTCAGCTGAACTAGACGATCTAAAAAAGGACAATGAAAAGCTCAAAAAACCAATTGATATAAATATCGGAAAAGGGAAAAAAGAGAGTGTTGAAGAAGACCAAAAAGAGGCACTTGAAGAACTTGAAAAAAATACCTCTGAGGACCAAAATAAACCAACCAGTTCTGACGCAAATAAAAAGCAAAAATCTGCCGCAGATAAGATGAAAGAAATGAGTGAACAACTAAGCGAATCATCTTCTGGTGCAGGCGGTGGTTCATCTGTAACTGAAGATGCAGAAATGTTGAGACAAATTCTTGATAACCTTATCATATTTTCATTTAAACAAGAAACTTTATATGACCGACTAACAGCTAGAGAAGACCAAGATGCTACTCAATATTCTGAAACAGTTCGCGATCAAAATGAATTAAAAGGTTTATTCGAACATGTCGATGATAGTCTTTTTGCATTATCACTTAGGCAAGCTGAACTTTCAGAATTTGTAAACGAACAAATTACGGAAGTATACTACAACATTGATAAATCTTTAGAAACCATGGCAGATGGTCAAATGTTTCAAGGGATTTCTCATCAGAAATATGTGCTAACAGCGGCAAATAGCCTTGCAGATTTTCTCGCAGAAGTAATGGACAATATGAATTCTAGCATGCAAATGGGAAAAGGTTCTGGACAAAGCGAAGGTGGTTTTCAATTACCAGATATCATCAAAGGTCAACAACAATTAGGTGAAAAAATGGGTCAAAAAAGTAAATCGGGGAGTGAAGGTGAAGAAGGAAAAAATGGGGAAGGAAAAAAGGGTAAAAATGGAGAAAATGGTGAAGGTGGAAAACAAGGGGAACGTGGTAAACAGGGGGCTAATGGAAAAGATGGAGAGAACGGAAGCGACGGTGAAAACGGTAAAAATGGAGAAGGAAAAAGTGGAAAAAATGGTGAAAATGGACAGGGTGGAGAAAACGGTCAAGGAAATAATGGGTCTAACGCTACAAACGGGCAAGGGCAAGGGGCAATGAGTGAAACCGAATTAAAAGAAATATACGAAATCTATCAAAATCAGCAAAAATTAAGGCAAGAACTAGAAAAACAACTTGAAAATATGATTAATTCTGGCGACCAAAAACTAGGTCAAAAATTGATCAAACAGATGGAAGATTTTGAGAACGACCTTTTAGAAAATGGAATAACACAACGTACCATCAACAAAGCCAATACTATACAGTATGAATTGTTGAAATTAGAGAACGCAGCACTTAAGCAAGGAGAGAAATCTGAGCGAGAAAGTAATAGGAATACCAAAGACTTCACAAATCCTATTACTACTAAACCCTCATTATTAGATAATTATCTTAATGAAGTTGAAATTTTAAATAGGCAAAGCTTACCTTTGCGGCAAAATTTTCAATCTAAGGTTAAAGAGTACTTCAAAGCAAATGATTAATTACAATTACCTAACAGAATTTAAACTTGTAGCAGAAAATAACTTCGATTCATGGATTACAGAATCTTGTAATACCGAAGGGTTTTCTATAATTGAACTCAACTACATTTTTTGTAGTGATGACTACTTGCTTAAAATAAATCAAGATTACTTACAACACGATTATCTAACAGACATTATCACCTTTGATTATGTGTCAGGAAAAAATGTATCGGGCGACCTATATATTTCAATTGACCGCGTGAAAGAAAACGCAGAAGAGTTTAATGTTTCATTTGATAATGAATTAAAACGCGTAATGATTCATGGGGTTTTACACCTTATGGGTTATTCGGATAAATCGGATGCAGCTACTGCCGAAATGCGCGCTAAAGAAGAAGAAAAAATAAAGCTGTTCCACGTGGAACAATAGAAGATATGTTTGGAGAAGAATATGATGTAATTGTAGTTGGCGGAGGACACGCCGGTGCAGAAGCGGCAGCAGCAGCTGCAAACTTGGGTTCAAAAACCTTATTAGTAACCATGAATTTGCAAAATATAGGACAGATGTCTTGTAACCCAGCAATGGGTGGAATTGCAAAAGGACAAATTGTTAGAGAGATAGATGCTCTTGGTGGGTATAGTGGAATTGTATCTGACAAATCTGCCATACAATTTAAGATGCTTAACAAATCTAAAGGACCTGCAATGTGGAGTCCAAGAACACAAAACGATAGAATGCGTTTTGCAGAAGAGTGGCGTTTGATGTTGGAACGCACACCGAACGTAGACTTTTATCAAGAAATGGTTTCTGGATTGTTAATAGAAAATCACAAAGTAGTTGGTGTAAAAACCTCTTTAGGAATTGACATACGTTCAAAAGCTGTTGTATTAACTAACGGAACTTTCTTAAACGGACTTATTCATATTGGTGAAAAACAATTTGGTGGAGGTAGAGCAGGAGAAAAAGCAGCCACTGGAATAACAGAACAATTAGTTGAATTAGGTTTTGAAAGTGGAAGAATGAAAACAGGAACTCCGCCAAGGGTAGATGGTCGATCTTTAGATTATTCTAAAATGATCGTTCAACCTGGTGATGCAATTCCTGAAAAATTCTCTTATACAAATACAAAACCATTAGCACATCAACGTGATTGCTACATGACACATACAAGTGCAATGGTTCATGATTTGTTACGTGAAGGTTTTGATAGATCACCAATGTTCAACGGTAGAATAAAAAGTTTAGGACCGAGATACTGCCCATCTATTGAAGATAAAATAAACCGATTTGCAGATAAAGACAGTCACCAAATGTTTATTGAACCTGAAGGTTGGGAAACTGTAGAAGTATATGTAAACGGATTTTCAACTTCTTTACCAGAAGATGTTCAATTCAAAGCACTACGTTCTGTGGTAGGTTTTGAAAAAGTAAAATTCTTTAGACCAGGTTATGCCATAGAGTACGATTACTTTCCGCCAACACAATTGAAACATACGTTAGAAACTAAGCTAGTTAAAAACTTATATTTCGCAGGACAAATAAATGGAACTACCGGATATGAAGAAGCAGCATCGCAAGGATTAATGGCAGGTATAAACGCGCACTTAAAATTGAAGGAGGAAAACCCTTTAATTCTAAAAAGAGATGAAGCATATATTGGAGTTTTAATAGATGACTTAATTACAAAAGGAACGGAAGAACCATATCGAATGTTTACATCTCGTGCGGAGTATAGAACCTTACTTAGACAAGATAATGCTGATTTACGATTAACACCTTTAAGTCACGCTATAGGTTTTGCTACAGATGAAAGAATGAAAAGGATGGAGCAAAAACTAGAACAATCTGAAGCTCTTGTTAACTTCTTTAAAGAAACAAGTGTATTGCCAAAAGACATTAATCCTATTTTCGAAAGTGTTGATTCTGCTTTAGTAAAACAGTCTGACAAAATGTACAAAGCATTTTCGAGACCTAATGTAACAATGGATCACATGCTGCAATTAGATGAAGTATCTAACTTTGTAAAAGAAAATAATTTTGATGGTGAAATACTTGAACAGGCAGAAGTACAAATAAAATACTCTGGTTACATTGCAAAGGAAAAAGTAAATGCTGACAAACTTCATAGACTAGAAGCAGTAAAGATTCCTGCTAATTTTGATTACTCAAAATTGAAATCTTTATCGTTTGAAGCAAGAGAAAAAATGACAAAAATTCAACCGGTTACCATTTCTCAAGCTTCAAGAATTAGCGGAGTTACTCCGAGTGACATCAGTGTACTTTTAGTTTTTCTTGGAAGGTAGGGCGAATTGTTCCACGTGGAACAATTGAAAAATTATAGTATCAGATTCCGCATTTTTTAATTAAAACATGGCTAACAACATATCAAAAATAACAACCAAAGATTATTTGGTAACGCAGGAAATCTTTGAATTAGAATATGATTCTAATTCAGAGATGCTCGTTACAAAACCTGCACCTAATAATTTAGAAAAATACTACGACCCTAATAATTACATTTCACATTCTGATAATGGAAATAGTCTACTTGAAAAAGTTTATCAAACTGTAAAAAAATATACCTTAAACAAAAAAGTTAAACTCCTAAATAAATATTCCAACACTCAAAAAAAATTACTTGACATAGGATGTGGAACTGGGGAATTTCTAATTAATGCAAAAAACCAAAATTGGAAAACAGTAGGAGTAGAGTTAAACGATAGTGCAAGAAAGAAAGCAGTAGACAAAAAACTAGAAGTTTATAAATCATTAGAAGATCTAAATGATAGAAAATTTGAAGTAATTACCCTGTGGCATGTACTAGAACATTTACCAGATTTAGACAAACAGATAAACAAAATAACATCTCTGTTAGATAAAAACGGGACACTCATAATTGCTGTTCCAAATTACAAATCATATGACGCTCAATACTACAAAGAGTTTTGGGCGGCTTATGATACACCAAGACATCTTTGGCACTTTTCACAAAATGCAATAAAAAATATTTTTACAAGTAAGAAAATAGAAGTAGTTAAAACGCTACCAATGTATTTTGATTCTTACTACGTTTCACTATTATCAGAAAAATATAAAACTGGTTCTTCAAATTACTTAAGAGCGTTTTATAGAGGTTTCCGTTCAAATATGAAGGCAAAGTCAACAGGAGAGTATTCTTCCCTAATATATGTCCTAAAAAAAGAGTAAAAACCTATTTAAAGACGTTTTAACTAATTATTTAATTAAATCTATATACTATATTAGATAAATAATAAAAATGCTTTAAATAAGCCTTAAAATGACTGTAAAAAATAAATAAAATCAATATTTTAAAGATTTATTATAAGTATTATCTATTACTGCTTAAATCTCATCATTTATCTCGATTTAAAAATATTTTCATTCTAAAAGCTTTATTACTTTTGCACCACATAAAAATGAAAAAATGAAAAACCTAATTGTAATTTTCGCTATCGCATTGCTAGCCTCTTGCCAACAAGAAAAAATTGGATACGTAGATAACGTAAAATTGATGGATGAGTATCAACAAAAAATTGATGTAGAATCTAAATTTAAAGTTAAGGCAGATGCCTTAGCAAAAACTAGAGATAGTATATCTCAAGCTTTTCAATTTGAAGCACAAGCTTTTCAAGCTAAAGCTCAATCAATGTCTCAAACAAAAGCTCAAGAAGAATATGCAGCAATGCAGCAAAGAGGTCAAATTATTGGTCAACAACTTCAACAACAAGACCAACAATTACAAATGGAAGGTCAAACTGAAATGGATAGTATAGTTTCGAAAGTTAAAAAAGAAATAAAGGCTTACGGTCAATCAAAAGGTTACTCTTACATTCTTGGTGGAGGAGACGGTGGTAGTGTTCTTTATGGTAAAGATACTAATGACTTAACCGATGAGATTGTGAAGTTACTTAACGATAACTACAAGAAATAAAACTTAACTACATACATAGAAAAGCCGGTCAATGACCGGCTTTTTTTATTCTATTGAATTAGTTTCGAATCTTTCTAATTCATGTTCAATATTAAATTGATCTTTAGGTAAAAATCCCTTTACAATAAGAACAATGCCACATATCACTAATATAATCCCAATAATCTTCTTTATAAATACAATTCTTTTAACCGTTAATTTTCTCTTTAACTGTTTAGCTAAAAGTATTTTAAAAATATCTGTTATAAAATAAGAAAGTAGTACAGTAGCAAAAAAAGTAAAGAATCTATTTGGATGATTATCTAATGTTGGTCCTATAATAATTATAATACCCAACCAGAATACAAGAACTCCAATATTAATAAAATTGAGTAAAAAGCCTTTTATAAAAAGACCTAAAAAATCTGATTTTCTAATCTTCTTAGACTCATCTGGTATTTCTTTTTTATCCACTTTAAAAAAAGTAAATAGCCCGTAAACTAAAAGAATTACACCACCAAAGACATACAGCCCAGGTTGATTACTTAAATTTTCAAGGAGTTGAAAACTACTAAAATAAGCTACTAGGATAAATAAAATATCAGCCAATAATACACCTAAATCAAAAGTGATAGCAGCGCGAAATCCTTTTACAGCACTCGTTTGTAACAAAACAAAGAATACAGGCCCTACCATAAAGCTTAAGAAAAAGCCTAAAGGAATTGCTGCCTGAATATCTTCTAACATCTACGTTTACATTCTTTTAATAGTACCGCCAAAAACCGTTTTTTCTTCTAAATTCTCTGGATTGCCATATACTTGAACCTCACCACCTGCTTTGACTGTTGCCTTTACATAGTCTCTGGCGTTAATTTCTGCTCTAGACCCTGCATTTACATCAATTGTAGAAAAGTTTGTTTCGAAATTTTTACCTTCATAAACACCACCTGTATTTATTTGAACATCTTGAAAGTTAGACGACCCAGTAGTTCTTATAATTCCGCCAGAAACAGACTTTATCAACATTTGTTCAACCTCTGCATTAACAATCAACTCGCCACCTTCTTGAGCTTTTAACTCTAATATTTCTTGTTGAATAATCTGCTCAGTAACAATTCTAGCATCTTCATTAACATCGATTACCAGTATATCTCCTGTATAATATAAATCTACAAACGTTTTATATCCACTGAAAATTTTACCGATTTGCATCCGTATTTTCAAAATACCTTCGTTATTAACAACGGCTACTTTACTGGTATTTTCACCAGTAATAATGACTTTGTTTTCTGTAGATTTAATAAGATTAATAGATAAACCATCAAATCCTTTTAATTCTTTAAAGGGCTCTAAATTTTGGGTAATCTTATTTTCCTGGCCTGTAACCAAAAGACATCCAAAGAGAAACATTATAACAACTATTTGTTTCATTCTTTTACGTGTAATTTTTTTAGAAAAACTTTAATTTATAATAGTTTTTCCAATTCAGCCTTGTAATACCAAAATCTATTCCAAATTAATTATTCTTATCCGGAATTAAAGCAAAATCTAAATGCCTTTTGACTAAATCGGTACTTTTAACCATAACGGTTATCTCATCACCTAAGGTATATTTCTTTTTGGTGCGTTCACCAACGATAGCGTATTGCTTCTCGTCAAAGATATAATAATCTCCCTTGATGTCTCTAATACGAATCATGCCTTCACATTTATTATCAATGATTTCAACATAGATTCCCCACTCTGTAACACCACTTATAACTCCGCGGAATTCTTCATCTTTATGATCCTGCATAAACTTGATCTGCATGTACTTAATAGAATCTCGTTCAGCACTTGAAGCTAAATATTCCATATCTGAAGAATGCTTACATTTCTTCTCAAATTCTTCATCATTTACAGAACTTCCACCATCTAAATAATGCTGTAATAATCGATGCACCATTACATCTGGGTATCTTCTAATCGGAGATGTAAAATGAGTATAATAATCAAAAGCTAACCCATAATGCCCAATATTATCAATAGTATAAATCGCTTTACTCATACTACGTATCGTAAGTGTATCGACCATATTTTGTTCTTTTTTACCTTTTACATCTTGTAGTAATTGGTTTAAAGAAGAACTTATAGATTTCTTATCCTTAAAATCTAATTTATGTCCGAATTTAGAAACGATACCGTTCAAAGCCATTAACTTATCTGGGTCTGGATCATCATGTATTCTGTAAACGAAAGTCTTTTTTGGTTTTTGTTTACCAATAAACTCCGCCACTTTTCTATTTGCCAATAGCATAAACTCTTCAATAAGTTTATTAGCATCTTTAGATTCTTTAAAGTAAACACCGATTGGCTCGCTATTTTCATCAAGATTAAAACGAACTTCAACTTTATCAAAAGACAAAGCACCTTGATCCATTCGCTTATCTCTCATAATTTTTGCAAGTCTGTCCATCTCTAAAGTAGCCTCTACAACTTCTTTAGATACAGAATAGGCTGCGTCTCTTATCGATATATCTTCTGGTATATCGCCACTACCTGTCTCAATGATATACTGAGCCTCTTCATATGCAAAACGTTCATTAGAATCGATTACAGTTCTTCCAAACCATTGATTTCTTATGGTTGCATTCTTATCTAGCTCAAATATGGCAGAAAAAGTATACTTTTCTTCATTAGGTCTTAATGAACACGCATTATTAGAAAGTACTTCTGGTAACATAGGTACTACGCGATCAACTAAATAAACAGATGTTGCTCTTTCATAAGCTTCATCATCTAAAATAGTATCTTTTAATAAGTAATGAGAAACATCGGCTATATGAATACCTATTTCATAATTACCATTCTCTAATTTTTGAAACGATAATGCATCATCAAAATCTTTAGCATCTTTTGGATCAATGGTAAACGTAAGAACATCGCGTACATCTCTACGTTTTTTAATTTCTTCTTCTTTAATACTGGTATCTAACCCATCGGCAAGGTTCTGTACATCTGCAGGAAAAGAATACGGTAAACCATACTCCGCTAAAATAGAATGAATTTCGGTATCATGTTCGCCCGGTATACCTAATACTTCGGTAACCTTACCAAAAGGAGAATCTACATCATCTGGCCAATCGGTAATTTCAACTAAAACTTTCTCACCATCATTTGCTCCATTTAATTTATCTTTTGAAACAAAAATATCAGTGTACATTCTAAAATCTGTTGGGCGTACAAAAGCAAAAGTCTTTTGCATATCAACTATACCAACAAAAGTCGTCTTGTACCTTTCAAGTATCTTTACAATCTCACCCTCAAGTTTTTTACTTTTACTTCTAGGGTAGATATAAACTTCTACTTTATCTTTATGAAAAGCTTTATTTAATTTATTAGCAGGAATAAAAATATCGTCATCCATACCTTCGGCTACGATATATGCATTTCCTTTTCCTGTAACGTCTACAGTACCTTCGTGATAAGATTTAGTATCTTCTAAAACTTGATACTGACCTCTATCAACTTCTTTAATTCTTTTTTTCTCTTTCAGCTCAGTCAACCTTTGTATAAGGGTATTTCTTTCTTGAGCATCGGTAATATCAATTTTAGCAGCAATCTGCTTATAGTTGAAACTTTTATTCGGATCCTTTTCAAGAACTGTAAAAATTCCTTTAGTAATTTCGTTCTTTCTATGGTTCTTCGCCTTCTTATTCTTCTTCGACATTAAACTTTTAATTTGTTGGAAAATTACGAATTATAATCCACTACCTATTAATCAACTTCTTATTGAAAAGTTAAGGAAATAAGTTGTTATCAACATATATATCATAATTGGCATTTTTTCTTTTAAATTAAATTAAATATTAATGATTATTATAGCTTGTTAATATCTGGAATAACTTATTTCAATATTACTTGACATTATGAGATACTAATACTTGTTGACAATCTATTTATATAATCTACAATTGAGAATCAGTATTTTGAGAAGTTATTAAACATGGTTTATAAGTGCTATTAACATGAATTTATTAATAACTAAATGTAATTTTAATGTTAACTAGGGTTGTTATTTTGATGAAAATCCTCTAATAGTTTCTAATATTTAAATTCGTCTTCAGAGGATTAATAGTGTAAGCAGATGTTAACTTTAATAAGCAAATTTTTTAGCAACTTTTTCTAAACAATTTATGCATTAAGTAATCTTGCTTATAACATACTAATTAACAATTTAAATTAATTAGATAATAACAAATGTTGTGAACCCCTCGTTTTTTGTTGTGAATGTCTGATTATTGTACCTTTAGCATGGTTTTATACCATCCCCACTGGTTATAAACAATGAACTATTAACCTTTAAATAATATGCATATGAAAATAGCTATTGGTAACGACCACGCTGGTACAGAATACAAGTTAGCTATAATAGGTTTACTTAAATCTATACAGATTGAGGTTATCAACTATGGTACAGATGGTACCGATAGTGTTGATTATCCAGATTTTGCACACCCTGTTGCACTTGATGTTGAAAATGGTATTGCCGCTTATGGCATTATAATCTGTGGTAGTGGTAATGGGGCTTGTATGACCGCTAATAAGCAACAAAATGTAAGAGCTGCCTTATGTTGGACAAAAGAGATAACAAAATTAGCTAGAGAACATAACGATGCTAACATACTAAGCTTACCGGCAAGGTATATTTCTTTACCCCAAGCACTTGAAATGGTATCTACCTTTTTAAACGCCTCTTTTGAAGGTGGTAGGCATGAACGCAGAATTGAAAAGATTCCACTTCAGTAGATAGTTATTATAACTATGTTGATAACCTAAAATAGTTGTTATAACCAATTGTAAATCAAATATTTAATTGGGTATAGATATAAACAATACTAGTTAACGAAGATAATTTATGTTAGATATTAAGATATTACCTTTTAAAGAATTCGATATTCATGAGTTATATAATGCTCTGCAATTGCGTAGCGATATTTTTGTGGTAGAACAAGATTGCGTTTATCTAGATTTAGATGGTAAAGATGAAAAGGCAATTCATGTAATAGGATTTAAAGATGCTAGAGTGGTGGCATACACGCGTATTTTTAAACCTGGTGATTATTTTGACCGAGCAAGTATTGGTAGGGTTGCGGTACATAAAGAGTATAGAAAATATGGCTATGGTAAAGTTATCATGCAAGCTTCAATAAAAGCGGTAGATGAACTTTTTAATACGAATGAAATACTTATTTCGGCACAAGCTTATCTTGAAAAATTTTATAACGATTTAGGTTTTAAGACTATAGGTGACGGCTATTTAGAAGACGGCATACCTCATATAAGAATGATAAAAAAATAAAAATAGATACAGATTTTGATTAATTAAATTGTTAGTTGATAAATACCAAACCATATTATATTACTATGAAAAAGACATTTTTTATTTTGATCTTTTTAGTTAATTCTTATTCTATTTTCTCACAATCAAACGAATGTAATGATGGCGGGAATTTTGAATGTGGAAGTTTAAAAGATCGAGGTGAAATAGTTATTACAGCTTTAGATCAACTTGGTTGTAAAAATGAAAAAGCACATTTGTACGCGATGTTTCCTAGAATAACTATTTATGCAGGTTATGTTTTTAAAGAAATAACCTATTGTAGTTCTAATGAAATAGATCCTTATCAAGGAAGACTACAATTTATATATTGTATGCCAGACACCTGTCAAGAAATAGATATAACTATTTATGATTTTAATGATCCATATTTTCAAAGTAATTCAGGTAAAATACTAAAAGATATAACTCTAATGCCCTTTGATGCTACAACATCTTCAGCATTGATGGGTGCACATCTTACTAGTTCACTAAATAAATTTAATAATGAAATAATAATATCACCCCGTTTTGGTTCTATAAGAGGAGAATCTGATGAAGTGAGTTACTTAGCCTATCTTGATGATAGATATTTTATTCAGATCGACATTGATGATAAAAACAAACGTTTTACAGAACCTATTCAAGTAGAGAATTTTATTTCAGGATATGTAAATTTGATAAAGCTTTAATAAGTAAATCAAAAAATAAAAATGCCCGCAATTTGCGGGCATTTTTTATAAGTGTTATTAAAATATAATATTTATATTTTAATAGGAGTTTTATTAGTTAAGTTAATATCCTCTAACATAGTGTCGGTAAATTTATAATGACCCTTAGTTGTAATAATTCTAAATCGGTTAGAGTTCATTCTACTTAAAGTATCTAAAAACAACCATTTCGATTTCAATAATCTTGTCTTTGGAGATTTAAGACTTATATCAAAATAATATTTTCTACCATTTTTAATGGCCACGATATCTGGTGTAATATTGTCTTCTTTTCCTTTTCTAGAGTATGATTTAGGGGTTTCATAGCCTTCCATATCAGCTTTAATATTCTCAAAACCGGTAGCTTCTAAATGTTGAATTGATTTTTCTAAAAATGCTATGTTTTCTGACTTTTCTACTTTTACCATACCTATCAAGATAACAAAAAAAAGGACAATTCCTAATTTTAAACGTTGATTAACAATATGTTGTGTTTAATATTAAAATTATAAGAGCATATTTAATAATTTTTATCAATAGGACTAAATAACTTTTAATATCTAAAAAAATTGGAATTATTAGACTGTCTTTATGTTTTTAGAAAGTACTTCACCAATTTTTTTGACCACGCCAACAACCAAAGCATTTCCCATAAAAAATGCTCTTTTGGTATTTGAAATACCTTGAAGTAATGTGTGATTATCAGGGAACATATTCAAACGTTCTAATTCAATGGGAGTTAATCTACGTAACCCTTTTTTAGTGCTGATAACATGTTTAAAGCGCGACGCGCTTTTACCACCTTCACCAGTTATTATTGTTCTTGAAGCATTGTCTAACGCATCAGGAAATATCATATTACCCTCATTATAATGGTAAGCAAAACCAGATTTTGAAGTCCGGGTTTCTTTCTTTGCACCTTTTAAATAAAACCATTTATCATGTTCTTCTTCAGGAATATAAAATTCTTCAGGTATTTTTTCTTGCTGTAAAACATCTCCTAAAACCGTTCTTTTACCAATATAACTAGCCGTTGTTTTAGTGGTGTATACTTTTCCTTTAATGAATACTCCGGTATTTTGAAATGGAGATAATTTTTCACCCAAATTAAAATTTTCAGATAGTGAAACAAGGTCATCCGTAATATCAAAAGATGTCAATTGTGAAGAGGTGCTTGTTACCGGAAATGCGGTTGCAATCGTTCCCTTTTCAAAAATCCATTCTTTTGCTATAGCTTTTTTAAACTGTTTGTAAAGCGGCGTAGATTTATGGTATCCTAAGAAAAAAATTCGTCTTCTTCTTTGCGGCATTCCGTAATCTGCAGCATTAATAACCCGCCATTCAACTGCATAACCTAAGTCATCTAAACTTTTAAGCATAATAGCGAAATCTCGACCTCTTTGGTTTGATGGAGATTTTAATAATCGATCTACATTTTCAAGAAATAAGTATTTAGGCGGATTTTTCTTTTCCGATAAAATTCGATGAATGCTCCACCATAAAACCCCTTTTTTACCAATAAGACCTTTAGAGTTATTTAATGTAGCTGCAACAGAATAATCTTGACAAGGAAAACCCCCAACTAAAATATCGGCATCTGGTATTTCATTGGTAGGTACTTCAGAAATATCTTGATTTCTATGATTCTCATGACCAAACCTAGCTTCATAAACAGTAGAGGCATGTTGTGTTTTCGTACTAGGCTCAAATTGGTTACTCCAAACTACTTCGTAGTTCTCGGTATCCTCTAATCCTAAGCGAAATCCACCAACGCCTGCAAAAAGTTCTATGACCTTTAGTTTCTTCATTTGCGATAAAATTACATAATTTCACAAGGCTAATACTATTAGAAATTATTTTACAGATGAAGAGAATAATCTTAAAGAGGTCTTTTGTATTGATTTTGATTGCTTTAAATACAGCATGCGGAGTTCATATGGATGAAAAGAAATTATTGGTCAATGAAATTGAGAACATAAAGAATGTATTTGCACCAGATAAACGTACCGCACTTTTTAATTTAGAAGTATTAGATGGTCCGTCAGGTTTTACTTTGGTGGGTGAAACTAATTTACCGTTAGCTGTAGATTCTTTAAATAGTGTTTTAAAAGAAAAAGGGATTAAAGCAACCAACGATATAAAGATTTTACCTGCAGATGAATTAGATGGTATGATCAAAGCTGTTATTAATATTTCAGCAGCAAACCTTAGAAGTAACCCTAAACATTCGGCAGAATTGGCAACACAGGCAACTTTAGGTACCGTTGTTAATGTCTTAAAAAAAGAAGGAGATTGGTACTTGATACAAACACCAGACATGTATTTAGCGTGGGTCGACCCAGGCGGAATTCAATTAATGAATGCTGATGATATTAAAAGGTGGACAACTGCAGATAAAATTATTTTTACGGATACTTATGGACATGCATATAATTCTGAAGAGGGTAAGAATAGAACATCAGATATTGTTGCCGGAAGCTTATTAAAACTATTAAGTAGTGATGATGAATTTTTTAAAATTGAATTTCCAGATGGTAGACAGGGGTACATTTCTAAAGATGAAGCAGAAGAATATGATACCTGGTTATCAAATTTAAGCTACAATGCAGATTCACTTATTGCTACTTCGAAAACCTTAATGGGTGTACCGTATTTATGGGGCGGTACTTCTACAAAAGGTGTTGATTGTAGTGGTTACACTAAGACTATTTATTACTTAAATGGCATGGTAATTCCGCGCGATGCATCTCAACAAGTGCATGCTGGCAAGCCTATAGATTCTATAGCAGATTTCAGCAAATTACAGAAGGGAGATTTGTTGTTCTTCGGAAGAAAAGCAACAGAAACAACCTCAGAGAGAGTAGTTCATGTAGGTATGTGGATCGGTGATAACCAATTTATACATTCATCTGAGATGGTACGTATAAGCAGTGTTGATAAAGATTCCCCAAATTATGATGCTTTTAATGTAGGTAGATATTTAAGAGCCCAACGCTTATTAAATGAAGATGATCCATTGCTTCAAAACCTAAATATTACAAAACCGATAATAGATTAAAGGTGTTTTCAAAAATAGGTGTTTCATCGATTTTAAGGTAAATAATAAAACATAGTAATAATGAGCTCGTTTTAATATAGAACGATCATTTACGTACTATGAAAAAAACAATTCTTCTCGTTTTAATCTGCTGTTTTGTAGGATCATCTTTTGCCATCGCTCAAAAAGATGCAGCCACTATTTATTTTAAGGACGGAACTAAACTTCAAGGTTTAGCTAAACTCATTAATGGAGACCAGGTAAAATTTAAAAAGTTTAAAAGGGATAAAGCACAAAAATATCATTTCGAAAATATTGAGCAGGTAGTTATAAATGATAGAAAAGAGGCTTCTAAGTATATTTATTTAGAAACTCGAGAAGGTTATTTTAATGTAGTAAGAGAATTAGAAATAGGCAAAGTAAGTCTTTATGTTCTCGAACAAACAGGTTACTCTGCACCAATGTTTGTTGGTGGTGCAAATGGACAAATGAATATGGCGCATGGTAATTACTATGACATTAAAAATCTATATGTTAGAAAAGGTGTAAGTGGAGAAATTACACACTTAGGATCGAACCAACTTTTTAGTAAGAATTTCAAAAATGCAGCTTCGACCTATTTTTCAGATTGTCCTGTTTTAGTGGAGAAAATTCAAAATAAAGAATACAAGAAAAAGCACATTAGAGATATAGTAAGCTTTTACAACCTAAAATGTAGTGAGGAACATGTGCTTATTCTTAAGAAATAGTCTTTCTGTTTTTATTAATATGCAGTAATAAACTCGCGTATGTCTTTACTTAATTTAATAAGATCTGGTTCATGAGTGTACATCATATGACCACCTTCATAATACTTCATTTGTACTCGATCTTTTACGATACCGTTTCTATCAAAAGTATATTCAGCATCAAAAAACGGAGTAATTAAATCATAATATCCACTTGCTACCATTACTTTCATAGCTGTATTTCTACGCATCGTTTCACCTAGATCCGGAGCGGTATTTACCGGCATCGGTTCCCAATATTGTCCATCGGGTACGGTTCTCCATCTCCAGTTCGACCCACCACCAGAAGTAATATAGGGTCTATCCATTTTCACTTTTAAAGCTGAAGCGAAATAGTGATTTAAGCTTGCGGTATATGCAGCAATTATTTGATAACTAGCGGCATCGCCCAAATGCGGATTCTCAGAAACTTTATCTTCCTCATCGCCCATAAATCGTCCGTCTAATCTACCAATTGCCAAACCCTTTTCTTCTAATAGTTTTTTCTGAAAACGACCCATTAATATTCTCAAGTTAGATTGTAGAATATATGTTTTATCCAATCCTGTGAAATAAGAAAGTTTTTCAGCTATCGAGTTCTTTTCTGCTTCACTTAATGAATTGCCTTTATATAAAGAAGGTATATAGGTGTTGTATGTAAAATCTCTACATTCTTGTGTAAAACTTTCTAGAGATTTGCCCTGCCCTGCTTTTTTATGATACCAGGCTGTTGCTGCCATGCTTGGTAAGTAGGTAATGAACGATGTAATATTGTTCGAGACAGAAGTAGAACCTGCATAATCTAAAGCTTGTGAAATCAATATCATTCCGTTTAAAGCCATATTTTGACCAGAACCTTCTAAAGCTTTTCCTAAAGCTGCGGCACGTGTGGTACCATAACTTTCACCAGCTAAATATTTAGGTGAAAACCAACGTTCGTTTTCAGTAACCCATGTTCTAATAAATTGAGCAAAAGAATCTACATCTTCTTTTAATCCGTAGAAATCTTTTCCTTCTCCTTTTCCTACTAATCTGCTGTAACCAGTACCTACGGGATCAATAAAAACTAGATCGGTAATATCAAGCAGACCATGGTCATTGTTCACTAAATTATATGGTGCGGCGCCATCATCAGATTTGGCATCAGAATCTACTTTTACAATTTTAGGTCCGAAAAAACCCATATGCAACCACATAGAGGCAGATCCTGGTCCGCCATTAAATACAAAAGTTACCGGTCTTTTAGCGGCATCTCCCATGGTGGTTTTAGTATAAGCCACTGACCAAAATGAAGCAATAGAATCTCCCTCTTTATTAGTTAAAAAAGTTTCTTTAGCTGTTGTGGTGTAGTCTAAAGCTGTTCCGCCAAAAACACCTTTATGCTTGGTTACAAAAGATTTTGCTTCTGGTATGGGTTTCGTTTTAGATTCCGTTTTAGCTTCTTGTGCTTGCGAAAATTGAAGAAAAAATAGACTGATAGCTAGTAATAGAAGATTTCTCATTTTGAGTAAAAGTATTGTGGGTATTGTTAGTTTGTACTTTTAAAAGTAACAATAATAAATGAACAGCTGTACTGGTATTGATTGGAATGTTTCAATAATTGCATCACCTAATATATAAGAACATTGAGTATATTTATATATGTATTTTTTGCATCAGTCCCCTTTTTTTATAATTCAACCAAACACCATCAACATGAAAAAACAACTACTTAAATCGCAAATACTAGGTCTTTCCCTTTTATTTTTTTTAGGATGCGTATTTATTAATTCTCAAGAAACAAACGATGGATGGGAAACCATGTTTAATGGTGATGATTTAAACGGATGGACAACAAAAGTTTACCATTATGAAGTTGGGGATAATTATGCAGATACTTTTCGTGCAGAAGATGATATGGTAAAGGTGAGATATGATAAATACGAGGGAGATTTTAATAATAGATTTTCGCATTTATATTATGATAAGCCTTTTTCAGATTTTCATTTTACGGTACAATATAGATTTGTAGGTGAATTATATACAGGCGCACCAGAATATACAATTCTGAATAGCGGAGTAATGTTTCATTCACAAGATCCCCAAACAATGTTGAAAGAACAAGATTGGCCCATTAGTGTAGAAATACAATTTTTAGCAGGTGTAAAAGAGGGAATAGAACGCCCAACCGGTAATATGTGTTCACCAGGTACCGATGTTGTTTATGAAGGTAAAATTGACCCTAGACACTGTATTAATTCAACATCCGATACATATTACGGGGATCAGTGGGTAACAGCAGAATTAATAGTTTATCACGATTCATTGGTTAAACATATCATTAACGGTAAAACAGTGTTAGAATATACAAAACCTCAAATAGGGGGTGAAGTAGCTAATGGTTATGACCCCAAAATGAAAGAAGACGGTAAGTTGTTAACAGAAGGCTTTATTGCTTTACAAAGTGAAGGCCAGCCAATTGATTTTAGAGCTATTAAAATCCGCAATCTAAAAGGATGCACAGACCCAAAAGCAAACAATTACAAAGAGTATTACGAGGTTTCAGATTCAAAAGCATGTACCTATAATTAGGTCGGTAGCTTATGAATTAAGTAAAGACCCCTATTTTAAAATAGCGGCGTACTTAGAGTTATTGCTTAATAATTCGATAGCAGCTAAAATAGCATCGTCGTTATTTAAGTAATATTGGTACAAGCCATCTCTGTAGAAATAACGCTTAACGATTTCATCTTCAAGATTCTTTTGAATCTCTCTTTGGTATTTGTCTAAAGCGTTGATTTTACCTTTTTCTATGTTCGCTAATAACGTTTTATAACTATCCTGAACATCTGAACCTAAAAAGTCATTTTCCTCGCCAGAGAGTGCTTTTTTAATTGCCAGTTCTGCCTTGGTCTCAAAAGAGAAACTACTCTGTTTTACATAGTTCTTAAAGGCACTAAAATCGGCATCTGTAAATTTAAAGTCGGCAACAGCACTATACTTATGTGCATAATGGTAGTTAGTAGCATAATCGAAAATGACATTATTCTGTAACAGTGCCAAAGTAAGGTCATTTGTTTTAGAAGTAGCTACTTCAATATCTGGTAAAATACCGCCACCATCTTGTACTTTTCTACCGTTACGGGTCGTAAAATCATTGAAAGTAGTATTACGTACAGCTTTACCGCTTTCATCTCTGTTCCAATAATCTAACGATTGTATGCAACGACCCGAAGAAGTGTAATATCTAGAAATGGTAACTTTAAGTTGAGTACCGTAAGTCAATTTTAGAGGGCGTTGTACTAAGCCTTTTCCGAAACTTCTAGCCCCCATTATTACCGCTCTGTCTAAATCTTGCAAACTACCAGAAACAATTTCACTGGCAGAAGCACTGCTACCGTTTACTAAAACAACTAGCGGAATTTCTTCATCTACAGGTTGATTGTTAGTATGATATTCTCGGTTGAATTTTTTGACCTTCGATTTCGTGGTCACCACCAACTCCCCTTTTGGTACGAATAGGTTAGTCACGTTAATAGCTTCAGATAACAATCCGCCAGGGTTGTCCCTAAGGTCTAATATTATTTTTTCTGCACCTTTACCTTTTAAATCTAAAAGAGCCGCTTTTGTTTGTTCGGTTGCTTTGGCATTGAATTTTGCGAGAACAATATATCCGGTTTTGTTATCGATCATTTTAAAGAAAGGCACGGCATCTACTTCAATACCTTCGCGGGTAATAGCCGTAGTATTTAGTTTTCCTTGTCTTTTATAAGTTACACTTACGGTAGAGCCATTCGCCCCTTTTAAAAGCTCACTGGCATTATCTTCAAAATCGGCTACTTTGATATCACCAATCTGTATTATTTCATCACCGGCCTTTAATCCTGCCTTATCTGCGGGGTATCCCTGGTGTGGTTCAATGATTAGTAATTTATCATCAAAAGAACGTACCATGGCACCAATACCAGAGTATTCACCAGCATTGTTTATGCGATACGTTTCAACATCTTGTTCGTTTAAGAATTTGGTATAGGGATCCAATTCATTCAGCATATTTTTAATGGCGGTATCCATTAATTCTGCCGGGTTGGTTTCGTCCACGTAGTTCATGTTCAATTCTTTGAACAAGGTGGTAAAGATTTCAATCTGTTTGGCTATTTCAAAAAAGTCACTCTTATAACTACTTCCTACGAATAGAAAAGCGATGGCAATTATGGGTACAAGTACTTTTTTACTTACTATTTTTTTCATTAATCTGTAGCTTAAACTTGTTTAAAACGAGCTTCATTTTATGATCTAACTGCTCAAAGGTGGGCATATCCTTACCAAGATATAAAAATAGAAACGCAAAGTTTGCATCTGTATTGTTAAAAACCAGTGCTTTATTAAGTCTATAAGACTCTCTAAGTAGTCGTTTAATCTTATTTCTATCGACTGCACTTTTAAAATTTCGTTTAGATACGGTAACCCCTGTTTTAATAAGCACTTCTTTTTGTTCTACGGATAGATAAATCAATTTCAGCGGATATACAGAAACACCTCTTCCCTCATCGAACAATTGTGTGATGAGTTTTTTGCTTTTAAGTTTTTCCTTTTTTCCGAAGGATGCATCCATTATAACAAGTATTAAAAAGAGTTTGCCCCCGTGTAGGGGGCAAAAATATCTAAAATTTTAATAGGCTTTACTACTCTGCCTGCCAAACATTATTCTCTAAATTGACATCTGCCATTAATTGCGAAGGATCAATAACAATTGCTTTTATTGAAGACATTGGTTTGTTGATAGTAAAATTATAGGTTGGGTAAGCCCAAGGCCAGTCTTCAATTACAGTTCTTTCAATACCCTCATAAGGGTTTTCTTTTTCACCACGCATCATGCGTAACGGTGCATAAAAGGTTTCTCTAGAATCATCATTATATACCACTAAAATATCTATAGGCATTGGCATTAAACCAATACGTTCTAAAGTTACCTTAGTGTTGCTTTCTGATGCAGCAACCTCTTTAATTGCATAGTCAATAGTATTAATTGTCTGTGTCCAATCGGTTAAATACCAATCTAGTTCAAAACCAGACACTTTCTCTGCAACACGTTTAATATCGTTAGGCACTGGGTGTTTAAACTTGAACTCATCGTAGTATTGACGAATAGTTTCCATCAATTTATCTTGACCGATAACATAGCCCAATTGAGATAAAAATATAGAGCCTTTACTATATGCAGAAACACCATAAGCAAAGTTAAGAGCATAACGATCGGCATACGTACCTTGAGGCTGTTCTTTACCAGAAAGCGCTAAATTTCTGTACCCTTTGTAAGTACCCTCAAAAGGATTTTCTTTTTCGTAGTCCATTATTTCGCTCATGCAAAGCTTAGAGATAAAAGAAGTAAACCCTTCATCCATCCACTCATGTTTCGCTTCGTTTGTTGCTAATATATGTTGAAACCAAGAGTGTGCCATTTCATGCGCCATAACACCAACAAGGCTACCAAATTTACGATTACCTGTTATTAAAGTGGACATTGCATATTCCATACCACCATCACCACCTTGAATAACCGAGTATTGGTCATATGGGTATTTACCAATGTTCTTGCTAAAAAACTCCATAGCCTGGATCGTTTTTGGTTGAAGATTTTTCCAGTTCTCTAAAATTTCAGGATCGTTTTTATATAAGAAATGAAGCACAGGTCCGTCAGGTACTTGTTGAATATCATGAATATATTCTGGATCTGCTGCCCACATAAAATCATGAACCATTGGCGCTTTAAAATGCCAGGTTAATGTCTTGCCTTTTTGTTTTTTAATTTTAGTACCAGGTGCTTCATAACCATGACCTATTTCGTTAGGGTTTTGTAAATAACCTGTACCACCAACGGTATACTCTTTATCAATGGTCAATTTTACATCAAAATCTCCCCAAACTCCCTGGAATTCACGAGCGATATATGGATCAGCATGCCAACCTTCAAAATCATATTCAGCTAATTTTGGATACCATTGGCTCATAGATAAGGCTACACCTTCTTCACTATTTCTGCCCGAACGTCTAATTTGTAAAGGCACTTGACCCTTGAATTCCATATTAAAAGTAGACTTCGCACCAGCCGCTATAGGTTTAGCCAAATCAACAACCAACACGGTTCCTTCCTCAGAAAAAGAAACCTTGTTTCCATCTTGCGTTAATGAGGTGGCGTGTAAGTATCCTATTTCAGTGTCGGTAAGCGATGCAATTCTACTTTTTTTATCGGGTGTTGTCATTCTATCATCTGGATCTGCGATGCTCTGCAGACGAATATCCATTTCACTACCAGGTTGAAAAGCGTTGAAATACAAATGGAAGTAAACACGTTTTAACTCATCGGGTGAGTTATTCGTGTATACCAAAGTCTGTGTACCGGTATATTGAAAATTATCAACATTCATATCTACCGCCATAGTATAATCAACATGTTGTTGCCAATAATCGGTTTTATTCTGGGCAAATAATGCAACAGTGAAAACTACCGTAAAAAATGTAAGAAATGATTTAATCATGAGAGTTGTATAAAATTATAATTTAACCTGTCCGGCAGCTACTTTACTTGCTAATACCAAAGCATTATATGCATTTGCGATTTTACCAGAAGTAGACACTTCGTCTAAAGATCCGTTTTTACCGCCATTGCTACCTAATACGACCTTAGTTTTAATAGGCAACCCAGATTGTAATATGATTTTTTTGACCTGTGCAGCCGTTAAGTTTGGATATTGAGACATTACCAAAGCAGCGATACCGGCAACACCAGGAGAAGCCATTGAGGTACCAGGTGAATATTCGTACTCGTTGTTTGGGTAGGTAGAATAGATATCTGTACCTGGTGCAAAAACATCAACATTTATTTTACCATAATTAGAATAGCTAGCAACCATTTCAGAACCATACTTAGGATTCAACGCACCAACAGTAATTACATTATCGGCAAATTCTGGTCCGTTTTTAATTTGATCGTTAGGAAAGTTTGGATTTGTAGGATCATCTAAATCGGCACCATCATTACCAGCTGCATGTACGAAAAGAACATTTTTCTTCGCGGCATATTTTAAAGCATCGTTTACCCATTCGGCATTGGGTGAAAATGACTTTCCGAAACTACCGTTTATTACACGGGCACCATTATCAACAGCATAGCGAATACCTCTTGCAATGTCTTTGTCATACTCATCTCCATTAGGCACTGCTCTAATACTCATAATGGCTACGTTATTGGCAACGCCGTTTACACCTTTACCATTATTACGCTCAGCAGCAATAATACCTGCAACGTGCGTACCATGACTTTCATCATCCACCCTGTTCATTGGGTTGCCATTACCGTAATTTACATCTGCTAAATTATAAGGGTCATCACCAACAGTAGATCTACCGTTGAAATCTTTATTTAGATTGTAGTTTAGTTGTTCGGTGTAATACTTAAGTCCTTTATTTAAATCGTCAAGTACACCAGGTATTGTTTCATTAATACTTAACATTTGGTTTAGTATGGCAACATTTCGCTGCATAGCTTCATCCGTTGCTTTTATACCAGCAAGATCTTGCTTGTTGTACGTATCTTTTTTCAAGTACTTTTTAACATCGTTATCTGCATTCTTTACAGCTTGGTAAATAGACTCGTATTGCTCTTTGCCTTGTAAAGCCTCGTTGTATTTAGCATCTAGTTCTGTTTTAGCTTTTGATAAAGTAGCGGCATCTCCAATATTTAAGCGAAGCATACGTACATATTCTAATTGCTCATTATAAGATTCACCTAAGAAGTTATACCCGTGAATATCATCTATATAACCATTACCATCATCATCAATACCATTACCTGCTTTTTCTTTGGTATTCGTCCACAAAATATTAACAAGGTCTTCATGTTTTAAATCGATACCAGAATCGAGAACGGCAACAATGGTTTTCGTTCCTTTTTTGTTTTTTATGATTTCACTGTAAGCTCTATCAACACTCATACCAGGTATAGTGTCTGCTACAAGGTCTAAGTGACCCCAATTATTTTTCTCACTTGTAGTAAGGTCTGAAATTTTTAAAGGAGTAGAATCTATGTTTTCTACAGGAGTAAGAATTAATCCGCTTCCGCCTGCTGTACCTGCACTACCGCAACTAGTTAATATCGCAGCTATTGTAAGGGCGAAGATTGATTTAAAATATGTATTTGTCATACTAGGGTAACTTTTAGTAATTTATAGTTAATTATGATTGTATGTTGTTAATTGAAAAGCTCGTTGAAAGTATAAATTTGATCTAGCCGAACACCACGATCGGTATGTTTTAAAGTACATAATTGATTATGAGCATCATGTTCAAAAAACAGATAGTAGTTATTTTCTGCGGCGTCGTTCAAGAATATATTTTTTTCTGACATGGTCATAAGTGGTCTAGTATCATACCCCATTACATAGGGTAATGAAATATGACCTACTGTGGGTATAAGATCTGCCATGTAGGCAATTGTCTTACCTTGATATGAAAATTGTGGTAACATTTGCTTTTCGGTATGCCCGTCTACAAATCGAATATCAAAACCAAGCGGGCTATTTTTTAAAAATGAAGCATCTACTTTATTAACAAAGGTCAAGTGACCACTCTCTTGCATCGGTATTAAGTTCTCTGTTAAGAAAGAAGCTTTTTCTCTTGGGTTGGGTTCAGTGGCCCATTTCCAATGTTTTTCATTGGTCCAAAACTTTGCATTTTTGAAAGCAGGTTCATATCCAGTTTTATCTTTGTTCCATTGAATGGCACCGCCAACGTGATCAAAATGAAGGTGGGTTAAAAATACATCGGTAATGTCGTCTCTATGAAATCCGTGTTGTTTTAAAGATTTATCAATTGTAAAATCGCCCCAGCGATAGTAATAGCCAAAAAATTGATCAGATTGCTTATCACCCATGCCCGTATCAATTAATATCAATCGGTCTCCATCTTCAATTAAGAGGCTTCTTGCAGCGATATCAATTAAATTGTTTTGGTCTGCTGGGTTTGTTCTTTGCCAAATTGTCTTAGGCACAACACCGAACATAGCGCCACCGTCCAATTTAAAATTACCGGTTTCAATGGGATAAATTTTCATAAGGGGCAAAATAATAAAAGCGAATGATATCTTAAGATTATTAAGAATATATTATCATTTAACCCATGGAAAAGTGAAGATTTTACTATTTATAATAAACTGCGCCAAGTTTTGGAGCATAGTAAAGGTTAGGCAGTATTTCAATTATTTGGTAAGTGGTTGTTTAGTCTTCAGCAAGTAAATTTCCAATTTGGTGATGTGCTAATGGTTTTATTAAATGTTTTGTAACTACCGAGTACTCTTTGCCTTTTTCTGAATCTAAAGAGTCCATAGACGAACTTAAGATATAAATTTTACAATGCTCTGTCAATGCTTTTGGCAGGTTAATGTATTCATCTAGAAACTCGAAACCATTCATTCTTGGCATCTTAATGTCTAGAAAAATTACATCTGGGTAGGCTTCGGTCTTATCGCAAATACTTGTTAAATGTGCCAGAGCATCATGACCAGATGTCATAGTTGTAATTTGAGAAATATTATCTTCTTTCGAAATAATGGCCTTGTTAATGAAATTGTCCACATCCGAATCGTCTATCAATAAAATATTTATATCCTTTGCCATATTATAATCTGCCTGATTCATTTGGTATTCTTATAGTAAACGTTGATCCTTCTCCAATATTTGATGTAGCTTCAATAGTACCTTTTAATTTTGTTATAACTTCTTTAACGATGAACAAACCTATACCAGATCCCATTACCTTAGAAGATACTCTGTAAAACATTTCAAATATTCTTTCAAGTTGATCTTCTGCCATACCAACACCATTATCCTTAATTACTATAGTAGCCTCTTTATTGTTTGTTTTAATATTGATCCAAATAGAGGGTGATTCTTTATCTAAATCATGATACTTGATTGCATTTGAAATAAAATTATTTAATAAAACCGAAATTCTCTTACTGTCAGACACAAAACTTTTACTGTCAGATATATGAACTTCTATATTTATTTTATCGGTATTCTCTAAGTACCAAAAGCTCTCTAGACAGTGCTTTATTAAAGTAGTAAAATTTATGGTTTCTAACTCTACCTTTAGGTGTTTATTTCTAGAATATTCAATAATATCTTTAATGAAATCATCTAATCTTTCGATAGACCTTTCCATCATGTTTAAATGCTGAAACAACTTTGGGTCAATATCTTCAAGTTGAATGAGATTTATTAGCCCTAATACAGATGATAAAGGGGCTCTTAATTCGTGAGAAGCGCTATAAACAAAACTGTCTAATTCTGAATTTGTCTTTTGTAGTTCATGAAATTGAGTTTCGAGATTACTTTCAGCCTCTTTTCTTTTTGAGTCGTCAAAAATATTAACCAAGTAACTGACTTCGCCTTTTAATTGAAATGGAGTAATAGACAGTAGAAGGGTTTTTTTTAGTCCGCTTTTGAGTTGAATCTTATACTCTTCGTTCAATATCTCGCCTTCTTCTATAAGTTTTTCCCAAACTCTTCTCCTCTCGTTTTCATTTATAAAAATTTCTTGAGATTCTAAAACTGTCTTACCAAGTAATTTTTTTTTTGAGGTCTCTAGTATAGAGTATACCATTTCATTGGCGTCAATTACTCGTCTTTGTTTATCTAAAATAAGCATGCCCATTAGGTTAGTATGGAAGGCCTTAGAGAATTTTTCTTGACTTTCTTTAAGTGCTAATTCTGAAATAACACTTTTGGTAATATCCATTGCTGTACCGTGATAAACTGTAGGCTCACCATTTTCATCATAAATTATTTCAGAAAAAGCTAAAAAGTATTTAAAAGAATTGTCTTTAAGTTGAATTCTATAATTACTAGGTGTAGCCATACCTTCACCTTTTTTCTCAGCAAGTTTAGTATCTAAAACAAGTACATCTTCATGATATATAATTTTTCTTACCAATTCTGGTGTCATTGGAGTATTTGGAGTTATTTCATGTATAGCATACATCTCTTTAGACCATTCTACTCTAGCGCTGTTCATGTCCCAATGCCAATAGCCTATATTTCCAATTCTGATAGCCGCATTCATTTTTGACTGCAAATCTAGAATTTCAACTTCGGCTTCCTTTTGTTTGGTGATGTCAATTACAGTACCCCTAAATATAAGTGGCTTGTTATTGGAGTCTCTTAAAACTTCAACCTCAACCATTACATATTTAATTGAGCCGTCTCTAACGATAATTCTATAGGTGAAATTATGGTTGCACTTCTCTTTTATAATATCGGCTAGATTTTGGCGATGTTTTTCTAAATCTTCTGGATGAATAATACTTTCTAAATAAGGTATGGTCAAAACCGTGTCTTGATCTATATCATAAATCGTGTACATTAAAGGCGAACAAATGAATGACTTTGTTTCTAAATCAAAATCCCAGTACCCAATTTTACCAATACGAATGGCCGCATCCATTTTGCCCTGTAATACAAGTATTTCTTTTTGATTTTTTTTACGCTCTGTTAAATCAAAACCAATAGCTCCTATGGCAATAGGTTGGTCAGTTTTTTTATCTCTAATTAAGAAACCAGAAAATTCAAAAGGGGTAGTTTTTTTAGTTTTAAAATTTTTAAGAGGAACTTCGCCCGACCATAAGCCTTTTTCCATAATGATGGGCATATGTTCATTAGTTATAACATCTCTATATTCATCCTCAAAAAAATCAAAGATGGTACTGTTTTTAATGTCAAAATCAACAGGGAGGTCAATCATCCTTTTACCGGCATCGTTCATAAAAACGGATTCACCTTTTAAAGTTGCGAGACCAATAAACCCTGGGCTATTCTCAATAATAGAGATTAATTGCTGTTTTTCTTGTTCAACCTTTTTTCTGTAAGTGATGTCTTTAAAATATACCGAAAGTCCGTTAGGCGAAGGGTAGAGGTGGTTTTCGACCCAAAGGTCAGCTTTTGGGTGGTATTGTTCAAAATGAGTATAAACCTGATCAACCATAGCCTTTTTAAATGCGCTATACGCATCTGAATTCTTAAATTCTGGGTATTCGTCCCATACATTTTTACCCAACATTTCTGTGGGGTTCATGCCAACCAACTTGGCTGCCTTAATATTAATATCGGTAAAACACCAGTTTTGATCAAATGCAACAAAGGCATCTGAAATTCGTTCGGTAAACTGTTTATATTTTCTTTCACTTTCAAGTATCGCCAAGTTGGCTCTTTTCGCCTCTGTTTGGTCAATGAAGGTGCTTAGACTATATTTTTCACCTAAATAGTTATAAGGTTCGGCAGAAGTTATTAAATGTAATGTCTCTCCTTTTTTATTTGTAAAATCTAACTCAGCTTTATCGACACCTTCTGATTCAATTACAGATTTTTGACCAGGGTTGGTATCTAAAGCGGGCGAAAAATTAATCAGCCCGATTTCACCAAGGGTTTTTCCTTTAATTTCATCTAGCGAATACCCTATAAGGTTTAGAAAGTAAAAATTAGCGTCTACCACACAACTGTTGTGATCTTTAATGACCATACCTACAAACCTATTATTATAGGCCTTGCCAAATCTTGCTAAATTTTCTTTTGCGGCTAGCTCTAATTCTTTTCGTTCGCTTATATCTCTGACAATACCTAAAATTGTTGTGTCGTTTATTTTTTTGGCACTTACTTCTACGTAAAATACGGTGCCGTCTTTTTTTACCAATCTTCGTTCTGATCGTATAGTTTGGCCTTCACGCATTTCTTTATAGCGTCGAGGGTTTTTTTTAGTGTCTTCTGGAATAGTAATATCTATTAAATTCTTCGTTAATAAAAGCTCCTTATCATAGCCTAACATTTCTAGTCCATAAGGGTTTGCATCCACAATATTACCCTGAAAATCAATAAGGAATATACCATCAGAAGCACCTTCAATTAATAGCCTGTATCGTTCTTTACTATCTTTTAAGAGTGCTGTTTTTTCATCAACGAGTTTATTTAGTTTAGCAGGTTGACGCATTAGAAACCACGATAAAACACCACAAACGATAGATAATAATAGACCGAGAACGGCAAATAGAATTGCGCCAGAATTTGATTGTGTATTATTGGAGTAGACATACAATTTCCATTCGCCTTGGCTGGTGGTAAGTGGAACGCCAATAGCACCTTCTTGAGAACTATTTTTTGATGTATAAAAAGTCTCTTCAGAATTATCTGTGTTTATTTTAACCAGTTTATAAGAGAATTTTGTCTGCTCAAGAGAATCTAATTGAACCGCATTTATAATGGTAGATAGGCGTACCACGGCAGCAACGAAGCCATTGAATTCCCCATTCTTATACATCGGTCTGCGACCAATAACACCTGAACCACCTTGTTTTAAGTATATGGGTCCGGCTGTATAGTAATCTCCTTTTTCAAGAGTAATTTTAGCTCCAAATTTATTGTCAGGATCGTTTAGCACATTCATACCAAGAACCTCATTCCCTTTAATAGGATAAACGTGTGTAATTACACCTTCGGCATTAACCAATTCAAGAGCATCAACGCTGTTGTTACTATTTAAAAGAATTTGAGCAATACTGTCAAAATTATTTGGCAAACCATATTGGTCAACAATAAATGCTAAAGTTTGGGTGACATTATAACTTTGACCTAATACGTTCTGTAGGTCTATTTTAAGTTTAGATACTCTTTCATTTACTATCTGGAGTTCTGTTTTTTGATAAAGTTCATGTTTTTGAAAGGCGATGAACTGGGTGATTATAAAAACAAAGAAAAACGCAACAAGACCGTAAAATAAAGGGTTTTTAAAAACAGACCGCTTATAGGGTTCAGACATTTTTATTAATATGAAGTGTATAATTTCTTTTAAACAATACTGTTAGTAAAAACTTAAACCATACGATATTTACGAAGTTAAAAAAGTCATAACTATAATAACGTTTTTTCTTCAACTTTTGTAAGATTAAACTAATGTAAATAATACACTTAATTATTGATTATAAAGCGGTTTGCAATTTAGAATTTAACATTTTTAGTGATTATGATAAAAAGTGTTTAACTAATTACTGATAAATAGTGGGTTTAACGAAACGTTTAGGCAGTATTCGTAAAACAAAACAGCACTATGAAGAAACACTTAAGCAAAGAAGTTGATTAAGTTGTTTGCCAAAATACAGCATTGCCTTAATCTCTTTAACACTTAATAAGCGTTCCTTTTTTAGAATAAGGATAGATGTGCCATTAGCCTCAATATGGTAATAAGGGTTACTCTCTAAAAAGATTATGAGCTCATTTGTAAATAGTTCTTGAATTTCCTTTTTTTGTTCTCCACTCAAGAAAAAACGCTTATTAAAATCTTGATGATTTTCTAATACAATGTCTTCAAAACCAGCCTTGCCATAAACAAAATCTAATAGTCCTTCTCGGTCTAGAGAAAACACGGGTATGGTATGGTCTAATTTAATATGTAAGATGGTTGTTTTTACAACCTCTTTTGCAATAAACTCCCCTTCATTAAATTCAATATCGAATAAGTTGAAATTTTGGGTTTCGTCATAAAATCGATTATAATAGTATGGAACTTTTCTGTTTTTAAAGAAAATAAATTTATTCAAAAACGCAGTTTCATCTGATCTTTTAGGCTCATAAGACCAATTGTATTCTTGGGCCATGGTTTTTAATAGCCGCTGTCTTTTGGTAAAATATTTCTCGATAGAGCCAATTTTGCTAAAAGGCAATACTTTACGAATCGCAAACGGATGCTTAGAATCGGCACCATGTTTGTCTAGCCCAATAATTTCTATACTACCCTCTTTTTTGTTAAAGGTATCCACATAATTTTCTAGGCCTTCCATTACCGTGTGATCCACAAAACTACAAAGTGAAAAATCTAAGATTACATTTTCATTCTCAGGTATAATATCTAGCTTATTTTTTAGCTTATAAAAATTAAGAAAAGAGGCGAAATATTTAACACTTATATAATAAGTGCCCGCATCTTTTTCTTTAAACATAAGTATGTTGGGCTTGGTAAGGTGATTTACAAAAAGAGACAAATTTCTATTAAGTATCACATGAGTTATAAAAGTGATCAATATACCCATTGCAATACCGGTGATAAGGTTGGTAAATAATGTGGTCAACAAAGTTGCTAGAAAGATGACAATTTGTTCTTTTCCAATACTTGCAATTTTTGGCAGGTTTTTTGGAGTTGCAAGTTTATAGCCCGTATATACCAATATAGCCGCTAGTGCCGCTAAAGGAATTCGCCTTAATTGATCTTGAAAAAGCAAAACAAATATGACTAGAAACAGAGCATGAAAAATATTGGCAGATCTGTTGGTAGCGCCGTTATTCACATTTACCGAGCTTCTTGCGATGACGGTAACCACATTTAACCCACCAACCATACCACTAAGAGAAGTGGCAAGCCCAAGAGCCTTTAGGTCTTTATTCACATTCGACCTTCTTCGTTCAGGATCAAGTTTGTCTACCGCCTTAATACTTAAAAGAGATTCAATACTTGCTATAAGCGTTATGGCAAAAACAGTGGTTATGAAATCAATTTCTAATGCCTTAGAAAAATCAGGAAAAGCTAAGTTAGACAATACATTGTCTGGTATATTAACCAAAAATTCTTTTTGTAATGGATAAGGCAGCCCTAATGAAGCAAACACATAACTGAACCCAACAGATAATATTAGAATCCACATGGGTGCGGGTATCAGGTGTAAATACTTGTTTCTTATTTTAGAGTAATATGCCATGATAAATAGGGCAATTACACCTATACCAGCAGCGATAAGTTCCTCTATATGATAGTTTTGATAAAGACCCATTATTCCCTCTGGTATCTGCAATAATAGATGAACAATGCTACCGTGTTCATTATTATGCCCGATCATAATATGAAACTGCTTGGCTAAAATTCCTAAACCAATGGCGGCCAACATACCTTCAATCGCAGATGCCGGAAAAAAGTCTGCCAATCTACCCATTTTAAGAAACCCAAGTAATAGCATTAGAATACCTGAGAATACAATGGCAGCAAGTGTAAATAGATACCCGGCATACAGATCACCACCACCAAGAGTTGTAATTGCCCCTAAAAGCACAATCACCAAACCGTTTCCTGGTCCGGTAATGGTAACATTAGAGCCTCCTAGAATTGCCACAACAACCCCACCTACAACTGCGGCAATAATACCTGAGATAGGCGGAGCTTCACTGGCAAGAGCTAATCCCAACCCTAGCGGCAAAGCAATTAATGACACTACGAAACCTGAAAATAGGTTCTTAGGCAGCGTAGCTATAAAATTAGAGGATTTTTTCTTTTTAGCCGTCAAATCTAAGTTCTAACAATTAATAAATCGGTGGGTAAATCAGATAGAATATATTCAATATCATGTGGAAATATTCGATTCCAAACACTGGTTTTTACTGGTGCATTCATTACTAATAAGTCTGCTCGTACAATCTCGGCATAATGACCTATCGAATAGCCTCTTTTACCAAAAATGCTCTGTGTTTTTACGGTAATACCTTTAGTAATATTTTCAGGTAATGCACAAACAATAGTTTTGACCCTAGAGTCTTCTCTATGTCTAATTCGTTGCTTAATAATATTGGCTTTTTTTAGTGAGCGGTCATCTTCAACGTCCACAGGAATTTCTTTTGGTAAAACCTCTTCTACTATGGTAATTTGTTGAGCCCCTAATAAGTTAGAAATATAAAACGCATGTTTAATGGCTATAGGAGTTTCGGGCGCGTCTAGTCCGTTTACTACAATGTGTTTGCAGGGTACTCTTTTCTCTGCAGGTTTAATTAATAATAAAACAGAACAGTTTACCTTTCGGGTAAGTTTTCTGGCAATTGAACCTACATAAAACTGAAATTTATTTTCGTGCTGTAAAGCGCCTAAAATCAACAAATCGATATTGAGTTCTATACAGGCTTTTGTAATTACAGTTTCAGGGTTGCCTTCTTTCCAAATTACTTCAACACAAGAATCTGAATGTTCTGTTTGAGAAATAATGGTATCGATTTCGGTAGATTTTTCTACAGTCTTTTTACCAACATGAATAAGAATAAGTTTGCAATTTAGGTAGTATGCAATACGTGTAGATTCTAGTATGTTTACCTTGAGTGAAGGGGAAAATGCGAAGCCGAATAAAATAGATTTATATAACTTGATAAGCAGTCATTTGTAAGGTTATGCGCCCGAATATAGGGCTAATTAACAAGAAGTCATATCGGCCCCTTAAATCGATGGTTTAAATATGCTTGTTATGGTTTGGTAATTATGATATATAATGACCTAGAATTCTTATTTTTATCAAAAATAAATTAAATGCTAGAGCTTGCCGGAATTATCATTTTAGGAATACTTGCTCAATGGGTGGCATGGCGCCTAAAATTACCAGCAATTTTACCTTTAATTCTTATTGGTTTAATCGTTGGTCCGTTATCGACCTTGTACACCGAAGATGGTTCTAAAATTATTGAGCCAATTTGGAACGGAACCAAAGGTCTTTTTCCTGGCGAAAGTCTATATTATTTTGTGTCACTGGCCATTAGCATTATTTTATTCGAAGGCGGACTTACACTAAAGCGTTCTGAAATTAAAAATATTGGCCCCGTAATTACCAAGTTAATTACCCTTGGTAGCTTAACGACATTTTTCGGCGCTTCTTTGGCGGCTTATTTTTTATTCGGACTTTCTTGGCAGCTTTGTTTCTTGTTTTCAGCTTTAATAATTGTAACAGGACCCACTGTAATTACTCCTATTTTAAGAAACATTCCACTTAAAAAAGACGTTTCGGCCATACTAAAATGGGAAGGAATATTAATTGACCCCATTGGTGCATTAGCCGCGGTATTGGTCTATGAATTTATAAGTGTAGGCGAAGGTCAAGCATATACAATGACTGCATTGATAGAGTTCGGTAAAATTTTATTGTTCGGGTTTACTTTCGGTTTCACTTTTGCCCATGCGCTTACATTTTTAATCAAGAAAAGCTTTATCCCGCATTACTTATTAAACGTTGTCTCATTATCTGTCGTATTGGGGGTTTTCGTAATGTCAGATGTTTTCGCTCATGAATCTGGTTTGTTAGCGGTTGTAGTTATGGGTATGGTAATGGGGAATACCAACTTACCGAATATTAAAGAATTGCTCTATTTTAAAGAGTCATTAAGTATCCTCCTGATCTCTATATTATTCATATTACTAGCAGCTAACATCAACATTGCAGATCTAGAATTAATATATACTTGGAAAACAGTCGCTTTGTTTTTATCCATCGTACTTATAATTAGACCGCTAGGCGTTTTTCTAAGTTCTATAGGGTCTAATTTAAAATTCAATGAAAAATTATTTATTAGTTGGGTAGGGCCTAGAGGTATTGTTGCGGCGGGTATAGCATCATTATTCGGGTCTAAATTATTGGCAAGGGGCGAAGCCGGTGCAGAATATATTACACCTTTGGTTTTTATGATAGTTTTGGGTACAGTGTTGCTTAATGCGACTACAGCTAGAATATTTGCGAAGTTAATAGGGGTGTTTTTAAATAAGTCTGAAGGAATTTTAATTTTAGGAGCCTCTAAAGTATCGCGTTTAATTGGTGTTTACTTACATAAGAATAACAGGCATGTGGTTTTAATAGATAACAACCAGACTAATATTGACAAGGCCAACAAGTTAGGCTTAGAAGCTATTTCTGCAAATATTTATTCAGATAACCTAACCGATAATATTGAGCTTAATGACATAGGTTATTTAATGGCCTTGACCGCAAATTCAGATATTAACAGATATGCAATCGATAAGTTTCAAGATGCATTTGGCGAAAACGGTTCTTTTAGATTGGTAGATGCTGATGAGATGTCAGATCCAGAGAACAACCCAAAAGAGGGATTGTTTTCGCATACCGATGACTTTATTAAATTGATGGAAGCGGCAAGAAAATATCCTTCAATACATGAGATAGAACTTCATGACACAGAGCATTACGAGGGTTTAATTGAGATTACAAAAGCAGATGCAGATATTGTGCCCTTGTTCTTAGTAAACCCAGAGGGCGATATACAAATCATTACCGCTTTCAACAAAGACTTTACCGATATTCAAAAAGGATTTAAGTTGGCATATTTGGGTAAAATGTTTCCGTTGGAGGACATAAAGAAAGAAGAAGCTCAAGAGAATTAAACATCAATACTTTTAATCTAAGTCTATATAAGATAATTGCTGATAAGGGAACTATTGTATGCTTAATAAAAATATTATAAACTCATTTTTAGAGATTTAGAATGCCTATTTGAATATTACTTTGGCAATAAACTATAAAAACATTTCGTTAGTTATTTTATAATAATCAACCAAAATCAAATGTTTTTATGAAAAAAGTAGTTTTATTTTTAGCTTTAGCGGCTTCAGTATCATTCACTAGTTGTTCGAAAGATGAAGACAATGAATGTAAATCATGTACAGCCTCAGATCAAAAAGTTGAAATTTGTGATAATGGCGACGGAACATATGATTTAACAGTTGGTGGCCAAAGCGCTGGTACATTAGATGAATCTGATTTAGACGGATTATCACCTCAACAAGTTGTTGATGCCACTTGTGAAGCCTTGAACTTACTTTCAGATTTTTAATATAGGTATACTTTAAGTTTAGAAATGCCCTACATATATTTTGTAGGGCATTTTTTGTGTAAATAATTGTTTTTCAACATCATTATTAGCTGCAATTCTAAAATACTTTATTAATAATTAGACAAAAAAACTTTCTTTTTAATCATTTAATTTTAACGCCACCATAAATGCCTCTTGTGGCACATCTACACTGTTTACTTGAGATGTAGGCAATATTCCACAGTAAGTTAATCATATAGAGAAACCCGGTTCGACCCTTTTTTATCCCGATTGGGCAGAATGTACTTTAAATAATAGAGGTCTGACTATAGTTTTACAGTATCAATTAAAAAACGAACTGTCATGAAACTAAAATCAACATTTCTATTAGTAGCGCTACTCATCACAGCGGCTTCCATCGCTCAAAATACCATCACAGGTACAATTAAAGATTCATTAAACACACCACTTTCTTTCGCAAACATAATCTTATATGAAGTCGGGAACGAAAAAGCTATTACCGGTGTAATTAGTAATGAAACAGGCGCTTATTTATTTGAAAATATTGCAAATGGTATTTATGTAATAGAAGCATCGGTATTAGGGTTCGAAACTAAAAAATCTAACGAATTTCAATTACCTCAGTCAAAATTAAGAATAGATTTTACGCTGAACGAAGAAACTCAAAACTTAGATGAGGTTGTTGTAAAAAGTAGACGACCACAAATTAAGCAAACTGCAGAAAAGCTTATTGTTGATCTTGAAAATTCAGATATGGTGAATACCAATCTTCAAGATGTAGTAAAAAAGGTGCCGGGTATTATTATGACCAACGGTAATGTAAGTTATGCGGGTCAAGGTAATATTAGAATACTAATAAACGGTAAGACTACCGATTATATGGACACCGCAAGTTTATTAAGAGATTTGCCAGCAGATAATATATCTAAAGTAGAGCTAATACAACAACCAGGTTCTGAGTATGATGCTGAAGGCTCAGGGCCAATTCTAAACATCATTTTAAAGAATAATGTAAAGTTGGGGACGCATGGTAACGTAAAGCAAATGGTGGGCTATGAGAATAGATTTGAGTATGCCACCAGCGCATCTATTGCGAGCTATAAGAACAAACTAAATTGGCAGCTTAGCGCAGGGTATCAAAAATCTACATCAAGAGATGATCTAACGCTTTCACGTAAAGTTTTGAACGATACTTATAAACAAACCTCAAAATCAGCGTTTGATCCTAGAATATTTAATGTGGATGCAGGTATTGATTATTACTTGTCAGATAAACACACGATTGGTATAAAGGGTAGTATTATAAACAATGATTCTGACCGAGTATCTAATAATAACACAACGATTTCAAACGCAACATCAGACATTACACTATTAACCGATAATAGTTTCGATAGAAATAGAAACATTAAATCTTTGAATCCGTATTACGAGTTTAAAGATGATAAGAATAAATTAGTGCTAGATTACAATTATGTAGATTATAGTTATGACAATGAAAATAATTTATATCAAGTAGGTGCTTCAACACAGCCCTTTAATAATAGGCGTTATTTTCAAAATGCATCCTTTAAAATAAACACATATAAAACCGACTATAAGCGAACAGTAAATGATAATTTTTCTTGGGATGCCGGTGTTAAGTTTTCAGACGTTAAATCAGATAGTGACTTACAATCGTTAACTGAGGATGAGGAAGGAGTTTTTCAGTTTCGACCTGCCGAAAGTAATCGGTTCTTGGTAGATGAAACGGTTCTTGCATTTTACTCTAAAATGAACGTAAAGGTTGATAAATGGACCTTCTCTGGGGGATTGCGTTGGGAAGAAAGTGACACCCAAGGTACTGCTACAACAACAGGCGAGACAAGAACTAGAAAAATATCAAAGTTGTTTCCGAGTGCAAGTCTCAGTAGAAAAATTACAAATGAAATCAGTGCAAATTTGGCGTATAGTTACCGTATTCAAAGACCATCTTACAGCTCACTTAATTCTTTTGTGTATTTCTATGACCCGTTTACATTTGAAGAAGGAAACCCTAATTTAAAACCTGCGTTCACAAATAGCTATCAGTTTAATTTAACCTTTGATAACCAACCATTTTTCAATATCAACTACAGAGAAACCTCGGATCAATTATTTGAAATTATTACCCAAAATGATGCCTCGGCAGAAACCTCTAGAACCATGATTAATTTGGCTGATAATAAAAACTGGAGTTTCAGTTTTTTCGCGCCATTAGATTTTATAGAAAACATAGATGGTTATGTTGGCGTGCAAGCGAATCATAACGCATATACCTCTGAAAACTTAGAACCTATATTAGACCTTTCTAAATGGAGTTTTACGGGTTTTGCAGGAGCTGAATATGAACTACCATGGGAAATTAATTCTGAAATATCTACATACTATACATCTGGCGGGTTAGAGGGTATTATTGAATATGACTGGCTTGCTGGTATTGATATTGCTTTTAGCAAAAGTTTTCTTGATGATAAATTAAAAGTAAGTTTAGAGTTCGAAGAATTGATACAAAGACCTTTTAATGGGGTTGTTAAGTATGATAATGTAGATGCTACGGTAGTTTCTAATTGGGCAAGAAACAACGTATTTTTACAATTGAACTATAGTTTTGGTTCTAAATTCGGAAAAAACAATAAGCGAGAGAACTCTTCAAAAGACGAACAAAACCGTATTAAACAAGATAATTAATACATAGCATTATATGAACACTAAACTAAATAGGTCAGACTTTATATTGCTAGGTATTATTATAGGTGTAACATCACTTTTAAATGTTTGGCAATATTACGTTTATGGTAATGATCCGTTAGAATTCATAGTTGATATTCCAACGTATATTGTAATGGCATGTATTGCCATTGGTTTGTTTATGTATTGGTTAATGCCAAACTATTTACTAGATAAGCCAAACTATTTTGCATTCATCAGTTTAGCTATTTTAATATTAACCGTTACTGGTTTCATAGAGAATCTTGCCGGGTATTGGTCATGTGAAAATGATTGTAATGAATTTCCGATTTGGCATAGAGCTATTCTGAACGGGCTTTTTGTGGGGGCAGATAATGTTGGCATTCCTCTGGGAATATTATTAACCAAGAAGTTTTATGAAAGCCAAACTCAAGTCGTAAAAATTCAAAAACAGCAGAAAGAGAATGAGCTAAAACTTTTACGTTCGCAATTAGATCCACATTTTCTTTTTAATAACCTCAACACATTAGATGCATTGATAGATAGCGATGCTGTAAAGGCAAAAGAATATATTAATCGCTTGTCATTAATCTATAGATATCTAATACAGACAAAAGATGCCGAGGTGATGGAGCTATCTAAAGAAATGAATTTGGCAGAGAATTATATCTTCCTAATTCAAACACGGTTCGGCGATGATTATGATTTTCATGTGAATAAGAATATTGATTTTTCGAACAAATTTTTACCAACAGGGGCTGTACAGGCATTGCTAGAAAATGTGGTAAAACACAATAAGGTAAATGGTGAGAACAAAATACAGGTGATTATAGATATTGATGAAGGTTGGTTAACTGTGGCGAACAAAAAATCAAATTTTACAAAAACGAAAGACAGTTTCGGCACAGGACTTTTAAACCTGAAATCGAGATACCAATTACTTTCAAAAGAAACACCAAAAATTGTTGAAAGCGAAACGGAGTATGAAATTTCTATTCCGATAATTAAACTAAGCAACTAATTAAAAGCATATGACACTTTTAATATTAGAAGATGAAATTCCCGCTTATCAGAAATTGTTGAGTCACATTAATACATTTTTTGATGATGAAATAACAAGTCATTGGGCACGTTCAATTGTGGAAGGCAAAACACTTTTAGCATCAAATTCATACGACCTAATTATGTCTGATATAAAGTTGTTAGATGGTATTTCTTTTGACTTATTTAATGAGGTAGAGGTTACTTGCCCTATAATATTCTGTTCCGCTTACGATGATTATTTATTTCAGGCTTTTAACACAAACGGTATTGCCTATATTTTAAAACCATATTCTAATGCTGATTTTATGAAGGCATTAGAAAAATATCAATCGCTCTTTAAGCAAGGGGAATATGACAGTAAATTAAGTAGCGACACTTTTAATGCTTTAAAACTGGCATTACAAGAAGATCAAAATAATTTCAAGAAACGATTTGTTATAAAGCGCCCAAATGGCATTCAGCTTTTGAATACCTCAGAAATAAGTATGATTGAAGCCTCTGGCGATTTTTGTATAGCTACTGATCAAGAAGGTAAAAGGCACCCAATATCTCAAACAATTGGTAGTATCATAGAACAACTACCACCAAAAAAGTTCTTTAGAATCAACCGTAGCGAAATCGTACATGTCGACTATATAGAACAGATTGAGAGTCACTTCAAAAACCGATTACTTATAACCATAAAAGGGTGTAAAGAAAAAGCAATGACGAGCACTTCTACCACTTCCGATTTTAGAAAGTGGTTAGAGTAGCTTAATCGTTTAGCTTTAATACCGCCATAAATGCCTCTTGTGGCACTTCTACATTACCAACTTGACGCATACGTTTTTTACCCTTCTTTTGTTTTTCAAGAAGTTTACGTTTACGAGAAATATCACCACCATAACATTTGGCGGTTACATCTTTACGTAGGGCTTTAGTAGTCTCTCTAGAGATAATTTTTGCACCAATAGCAGCCTGAATAGGAATATCAAACTGTTGTCTTGGTATCAGTTCTTTAAGCTTCGCACAGATTTTCTTACCAATAAGTACAGCATTATCGGCATGTAGTAAAGCAGAAAGAGCATCTACAGGTTGTGCATTTAATAAAATATCTACACGTACTAATTTAGAAGGTCTCATACCTATAGGTGTGTAATCGAAAGATGCATACCCTTTAGATACCGTTTTTAAACGGTCATAAAAGTCAAAAACTATTTCTGCCAAAGGCATATCGAAATTAAGTTCAACACGTTCGGTAGTCAAATAGGTTTGATTGGTAATTATACCTCGTTTTTCAATACACAAAGACATCACGTTACCTACGAAATCAGCTTTCGTAATTATGGTAGCTTTTATATACGGTTCTTCAACATGATCAATACTTGACGGGTCAGGTAAATCTGTTGGGTTGTTTACAACAATTGGGGTATCAGGATTTTTACGCGTAAATGCATGGTAACTAACATTGGGTACCGTCGTAATTACCGTCATATTGAACTCGCGCTCTAAACGCTCTTGAATAATTTCCATGTGTAGCATTCCTAAGAAACCACATCTAAATCCGAATCCAAGTGCAGCACTGCTTTCTGGCGCAAAAACAAGAGAGGCATCGTTCAATTGTAATTTTTCCATAGAAGAACGTAACTCTTCAAACTCATCAGTATCCACAGGGTAAATACCTGCAAAAACCATTGGTTTTACATCTTCAAATCCGCCGATCGGGTTTTTTGTAGGGTTTGCGGCATCAGTAATCGTGTCACCTACTTTAACCTCACGAGCATCTTTTATCCCCGTTATTAAATAACCAACATCACCTGCTTTTACACTTTTTTTAATCTCTTGGGTCAACTTTAAAGTGCCTACCTCATCAGCGTAGTAATCTCTGTCTGTTGCAACGAATTTTATTTTTTGACCTTTTTTAATTTCGCCATTTATAACTCTAAAGTAGGTTTCAACACCTCTAAAAGGATTATAAACAGAATCAAACACAAGTGCTTGTAATGGTTCGTCTAGGTTGCCTTTTGGCGCAGGAATACGCTCAATAATAGCGCTTAATATTTCTTCAATACCAATACCAGTTTTTGCAGATGCAGGTATAACATCTTCGGCTTTACAGCCTAAAAGGTCTACAATATCATCTGTTACCTCTTCTGGGTTGGCACTTGGTAAATCAACCTTGTTTAAAACAGGTATAATTTCAAGGTCGTTTTCTAGTGCTAAATAAAGGTTAGAAATTGTCTGTGCTTGAATACTCTGTGCAGCATCTACCACTAACAATGCACCTTCACAGGCAGCAATTGATCGAGAAACTTCATAAGAGAAATCTACGTGACCAGGAGTGTCGATTAAGTTTAAAATATAATCTTCACCCTTGTAGGTATATTCCATTTGAATGGCATGACTTTTAATAGTAATACCACGCTCCCTTTCAAGATCCATACTGTCTAGCAACTGTTCTTTTTTCTCTCGATCGGTAACAGAACCGGTAAACTCTAACAGTCTGTCTGCCAGGGTACTTTTACCATGGTCAATATGTGCAATAATGCAGAAATTTCTAATGTTTTTCATAGCGGTAACAGTAATAATAAAGCCAATTTAAACCAGGATCAATGCCCGGCCTTAAAGAGCAATTGCAAATATAATCTAATTTATAGCGCTAAGCTTGAGTGCAGTTACGTATTTATTATTGTATAGATTGGTTTGGATTACATATATTGTAAAGGATTACAACGTTTTTTTAATTAGATTTGACCACCAACCCCGAATTACATTTGAAACTACTAACCGCTATTATATGCTTCTTTTTAGCAATGACCCATGTAGGGTATAGTCAAACCTTTGAATTAAAAGGCGAAATCAAGAACCAACATCAATCACCCGTTGCGTTTGCTTCTGTTTTTATATTGAACGTATCAGATTCTGTGTTGGTAAAAGGCACATCTGCAGACGAAAATGGTACTTTTTTATTTTCTGGCATTACCGAGGGACTTTATTTTCTAAAAGCATCTTATGTAGGTCAAGCCTCAGAAAACTTAGCGATAGAGATACTTAAAGACACTAAAATAGGTGCTTTGATTATAGAGGAGCAGGCAGAACAACTTAATGAAGTTACGGTTATTAGTAATAAACCTGTAGTTAAAAGGGAAGTTGACCGTATAGTTTTTAATGTGGAAAATACGGTTATTTCTCAGAGTAGTTCGTGGGATATTCTTAATCAGACTCCCGGAGTAATTGTCATGGGCGATGACCTTAAAGTGCGTAATAGGGCAACCACCATATATATCAATAACCGTAAAGTTCAATTGTCTTCAGAAGAAGTTAGAAGTCTGTTAGAAAATTACCAAGGCGAGAATATAAAATCTATTGAGGTCATTCATAATCCACCAGCAAGTTATGATGCCGAGGGTGGTTCAATTTTAAATATTGTCACCAGTAAAAATTTATCTGTAGGGTATAAAAGCAATGTTAATGCTGGGTATACACAAGGGGTGTTTCCAAAATACAATTTTGGAACATCGCATTTTTACAAGACCAAAAAATTAAATGTAAATGCGAGTTATAATTTCACGCCCAAAAAGGAATTTAAAAATACGCTGAACAATACAAATTATATAAACGATACTGGTATTTTTTCTATTTGGGACACAGATTTTGATCAAATAATACGCACTAATACTCATAGCGCAGGCGTATCGGTAGATTATCAATTTAATGAAAAGAATTCTCTGAGTTTAACAAGTAATGCACAGTATCAGCCAAAAAAGGATGCTGATTTTTCTCAGGAAACTACTATTAGAAACAGCGCAGGAGTTTTAGATTCAATTTTTACTACAGCTAGTTTTTTAAGTGAGAATAAGCATAATGTTTCGGGTGACCTTACTTTTAAACATCAGTTTAAAGACCAAGGAAATTTAACTGTAAATGCACATTACACAAATTTTGATTTAGACCGAAATCAAAATGTAAATTCAGATTATTTTCAACCTAATGGCTCATTTCTGCGCGATTTTAATTTCTCGACCATTGCCAATCAGCAGATAGAAATAAAAACAGCTCAAGTAGATTATACTGATTATTTAGGTACTGTATTTTTTGAAACAGGCGCAAAAAGTTCTTTTATTGATTCTGAAAGTAGATTAGATTATTTTTTACAGAATAATGGTACGGAGTTTATACCAAATCTTTCTGATGATTATAGTTATGACGAAAGCGTATATGCCGGTTATTTTAGTCTTTCGAAAGACTGGGAAAAATGGAGCATAAAAACAGGGTTACGTGCAGAACAAACAGAGAGTTCTGGGGTTTCTGTAAATGTATCCAACATTAACGAGTTAAGTTATTTCGAGCTTTTTCCTTCATTCTATATTCTGCACAACATTAATGACCACCATAGTTTGTCATTTGATTATTCTAGAAAGGTAGAACGCCCTAGGTATGAAGATCTGAATCCGTTTAGAACCTATATTAACGAGCGAAGCTTTGAAGAAGGCAATCCTAATTTAACCCCAGCTTTTAGCAATAATTTTAATTTGAACTATACCCTTAATCAAGAATACTTCTTTGACTTCTATTATCGAGACAATGGCAAGTATATTTCTACACTTACTTTTCAAGATAACGATAATCTAGTATTAAGAGATGTTACTCAAAATGTTTTGGAAAGTACCTCCTACGGGTTTGATTTTTCATATGGTAAGTCCATCACTAACAACTGGTATTTGTACAGTTATATTTCACTTTTTCATGAAGAGGAAACATTTATTGCATTACAAAGTGATGAGTATTCTTTTACCAATGACTTTAATGGAGCGTATGTAGACCTTGCTAATTATATAACGCTATCTAAAGATGGAACTTTTAAAGGGGAATTAGGTTTGGTTTATATGTCAGGCTGGTTGCAAGGTTCATATATACAAGAAGAGACAACAAATTTAACCGCAGGGCTAAGAAAATCGTTCTTGAATAATAGAGCTGTATTAAGTGTAAGTGCAAACGACCTATTGGGTAAATATAATGGGTATGTATCTTCTAATTATTTAGATCAAGACAATGGTTATATAACGACTCCCGAAACCCAATATGTAAAATTTGGCTTCACGTACAACTTTGGTAATTTTCGCTTAGAAGATAACCAACGCGATATAGATAAAATAGAGCGTGAACGCCTCGAGTAATTATAACTATTTAGTTGTCAATAGGTTAAAATTTTATTAAGAAAATTTTAAGAATACTGTAAGATAATTCAATATTACTTTCCTACATTTAGTTGGTATACGAACACCAAATGACTAGGAATTTTTATATTACACTACTGTTTTGTCTTACGTTTTCTCTAGCGTTTTCCCAAGATTTTATTATTAATGGTGTAGTAGTAGATGACAATCAAAACCCAGTTGTTTTAGCGAATGTAATTTTACTAACTGGCGAAGGTGAGTTCATTAAAGGCACGGTTACTAATGACCGCGGTTTTTATGAGTTTAAAGCCGTTACTGCTGGCACCTATAACATTGTTGCTAGTTACATAGCAAATACCGTAGAGACCTCTGAAATATCAGTGACCGAAAATATGGAACTTAAGCCCTTAATTCTTCAAAGTGCTCAAGAGCTAGATGAGGTTGTGGTCACTCAAAAAAAGCCGGTATTAGAACAATTGGCAGACCGTCATATTTTTAGTGTTGAAAATACGGCACTATCTGATGGTGATATTTGGGATGTTCTTAAACGCACCCCTGGTGTTATGGTCATGAATAATCGCCTGTACATTAACGGTAGCCCCAATGTAAATGTTATGATCAATGGTAAGCTAGTGAACTTACCAGAAAGCGATATTGTAAATCTTTTAACGGGTAGCTCTGCAAGTAATGTAGAGGCTATTGAAGTAATTACTAGTCCGCCAGCCAAGTACAGTGCTGAAGGCGGATTGCTGATTAATATTAAAATGAAGAAAAATTTGGTTGCCGGTTATAATGGTGCCATTTTCAAAAGATATTCACAAGGGGTTTTACCAAAACACACTTTAGGAACAGACCATTTTTTTAAAGGAAAAAAAATAGATTTCTCTACCAACTATAGCTTTAGCCACAACAGAAACTGGACGAGATATACCGACGTAACAACCTACTTGGAAAACGGACTAGAGAACGAAATTTGGACAGCTGAACAAAAAATAATCGATAAGAAGAAAAGCCACAATATCAATCTCTTTTTAGATGTTCAATTAAATGATAAGAATACTTTAAGTATAACTTCTACCAGTAATTTATCACCGAACGGAAATACAGATTATTTCTCAATTACAGATATCAATACTATCGATGGCGATTTAACTGCTAGACTTGACGGTCTCAACGTTCTAAAAGATGATACATATAACACATCTAACTATTTAGATTGGGTATATAAATTGAATGATAAAGGTGCAGAAATCACTACTAATGTACACTTTACATACAATGATTCTAAACAAAACCAGGTATTGAGCAATAACATTGTACAAGGTTTTACAGATCGTACATCAGAAAACACACTAAATATAGGATCTGATCAAATAATTAATCTTTTTAGCGCTCAAACAGACCTTACGCTACCACTATCAAAACAATCAGGAATGGAAACGGGTTTGAGAGTGGCAACCATTAATTCTGAGGCGAGTATTATACAATCTGGTTTTGATGATTCGGTTAACGGAATAAGCCCTACAGAATCTGGTTTGTTTGATTATGACGAACAAATTTATGCGGGCTATGTCAGCTTAAATAACAATTGGGAAAGTTGGAAGTTAAATATTGGACTTAGAGCAGAGTATACTGACACCGAAGGTAATTTAGACATGTCTGCTTCCCTAAATACAACTTCTTATTTCAACCTTTTCCCTAATATGGCGCTTTCATATAAGAAAGAAAAGAATGCCTTTTATTTAAAATACTATAGAAGAATTACAAGACCGAGATATAGCAGCATTAATCCATTTCAATTCTATTTGACGGCAAATTCTCTTTACGAAGGCAACCCTAATTTAAAACCGGCGTATAGCGATTATGTGCAGTTCGATTATGTGTATGACCGAGATTATAAAGTGGTGCTATTTGTCAACAGAAAATCGAATGAACAAGCGCAACAGATTATTCAAGACAACGAAACCAATACACTTAGAACTCAATTTGTAAATTTAGAAACCAATTATTTTTATGGTATAGACGCAAGTGTGTCGAAAGAACTTACTTCGTACTGGTATCTATATGCCCTTGTTAGCCATTATCGTGACAAAGACAGCTTTATAGACTTGAATACCAATTCAATTGTAGAGAACTCCACTTGGACCACCTTAATTCGTGCCAACAACTACTTTACCCTTCTTAAAGATGAATCGCTCTTTGCTGATGTAACCTTTACGTATTTATCGCCTTATATTAGTGGTAATGCTACATTCGAATCTTTTAGTAAAGTAGGGCTATCGTTTAAAAAAACCTTTTGGAACAAAGACGCAAGTATTTCTTTAGGTATTGAAGATATTTTTAATAATGGAAATACATTTTCAACTAGAAATTATCTGGATCAACAAAACACAACGAGTACTAGGTTAGAAAGCCGATTGCTTGTTCTAGGCTTTAGATATAAGTTCGGCAACACTAAAATTCGCGATAATTCTAAGAAGAAGAATACCGATGAGGGCAAGCGTTTATAATTGCTATGCCATCATAGCGCCGCAAACGCCAAGACTTATTAGGCAATAAACGCCGGCTAAAATCATAAAGACTTTACCTGCTTTTTTCTTTAATGACTAAAACAAATATATCAATCTCTTGTAATAGCCGTTTAAACCCTATTATTAATCCAATACCATTGGTAATAACCTTCCCGTATTTTTATATAACTTTGCAACCCAAAATTAAAATACGCCAGTGCCCAAAATAGGAGACATACAACTGCCTAATTTCCCGTTGCTTTTAGCACCGATGGAAGATGTGAGCGACCCACCATTTCGCGCCCTTTGTAAAGAGCAAGGTGCCGATGTCGTGTATACAGAATTTATTTCGTCTGAAGGATTAATTCGTGATGCCGCAAAAAGCGTCATGAAGTTAGATATTTATGAAAAGGAACGCCCTGTAGGTATTCAGATATTTGGCGCAAATTTAGAGAGTATGCTACAGTCTGTTGAGATTGTAGAGAAATCTAAACCAGATATCATCGATATTAATTTTGGCTGCCCGGTTAAGAAAGTAGTCTCTAGAGGAGCCGGAGCCGGTATATTAAAAGATATCGATTTAATGGTCTCCTTAACCAAGGCGATGGTAGAGCATAGTAGCTTGCCTATTACGGTAAAAACAAGACTAGGCTGGGATGATGATTCTATACGAATTGTTGAGGTTGCAGAACGCTTGCAAGATGTAGGTTGCGCAGCAATTTCAATTCATGGTAGAACACGTGCACAAATGTATAAGGGCAATGCTGATTGGAACCCTATTAGAGACGTCAAGAACAACCCTAGAATGCATATACCTGTATTTGGTAACGGTGATGTAGATTCGCCGGAAGCAGCCCTAAAAATGCGTGATGAATACGGACTAGATGGTGCAATGATAGGTCGTGCAAGTATTGGTTACCCTTGGATATTTAGGGAAATTAAACACTTTTTTGAAACAGGTACCCATTTAGCTCCACCAACTATGGAAGAGCGTGTAAATGCCGCGCGCCGTCATTTACAGATGTCTATAGATTGGAAAGGTGAAATATTAGGCGTTTTTGAAACCCGTAGACATTATACCAACTATTTTAAAGGCATTCCTAATTTTAAGGAGTATCGTATGAAAATGGTGACTAGCGATGATTCTGCATCAGTATTTGCAGCTTTTGATGAGGTCTTGGAAAAGTTTGGGGACCACAAGTTTACTGCTGTTTAAAGATCAACCAATTTTTTATTGATTCGGCTACTTGCAATTTTAGAAGCGATAATACCTAGCACAATAATGGTAGCAAGAACAATGGCAATGTTGATGAACTCAAATTTTACTGGGTAAGCTAACGACGGCGTAATTTTCAACCAGCTAAAAGCAAGTTGCGACCAAACGATTAGCACACCAATTAGCACACCAATAAATCCACCAAAACCGGTTACTAGAATTCCCTGTACAAAGTAAATTCTACGTAATTCTTTAATTGTCGTACCAAGGCTGTACAAGGTTTTTGAATTCTGCTGCTTATCTAAAATCATCATAATGATCGCGCCAACAACATTAAAAAGTGCAATAATAAGTACCAAAGTAAAAATGAGGTATGTAGCAACATTTTCAGTATTCAACATTTTATAGAGCGTACTATTTAGTTGTTGTCTGTTTTTTAATTGTACACCAGCACCAAGAATGGATTTAATCTCTGAACGTACAGCACTAGGTTCAATGCCTTCATCCATCTTAAAATTAATTCCAGAAATGGAAAGCGAATCTTTTTCAAGTAACGCTTGCGTCAATCGTAAATCTGCAAACACATATTTATTATCTAAATCTGCCTCTACAGCATACACTCCGCCAATAACCATGGGTAGTTGATTATAGAGCGTTGATGTGTTCATAGTTTGTGAAAGAGAACCTTTACCAGGTTTAAAAGCATAGATCTGCATTGGGCTACGAAACTGATTAATGGTTACCCCAAGAATATTGGCAATGCCCAAACCAGCTACTACTTGTGTGTCATTAATAGTCCAGTCGCCAATATACAGTGTACTATCAACACCGGTTACTTTGGTGTAATTACTATCAATACCTTTTATGTAGGCAATATGGTTTTTGCCTCTATGTTCAAGAGATACTTTTTCCTCTAGCTCTTTGGAGTAAAATGCTAGTCCGTCTACAGACTGTAAACGTTGTTCTTGTTCAGGAGTAATGGTGAAAATCTTTCCGGTTACGGGAGAAGCTTTTAAATCTGGGTCAAAAGATTCGGTAAACGAAAGGCTAAATGTTTTTAATCCGGCGAAAGCCGAAAGCACAATAAACAGTGCTGCAGAACCAATAACTATAACTAAAAAGGTGATAAAATTAATAATGTTAACTGCGTTCTGGGTGCTTTTAGAACGCACATACCTTTTAGCGATATAGAGAGGAAAATTCAACCGATCAAGATTTTTTACGTTTAGGTAACAAATCTCTGTTTTCTATGGGGTTCTCTTCGCGTTTTAATGACTTTTCAATATTTTCAATGTAATCTAAAGAATCATCAAGATAAAATAACAACTCAGGCACTCTACGTAATTGGTTACGGGTGCGTTGAGAAAGCTCGTGTTTAATAAGCGGTTGGTTAGATTTTATACCTTCCATCAATTCGCCAGCTTTATCATTCGGGAAAATGCTTAAGTATACTTTCGCGATAGATAAATCGGTAGTCACCGCAACCTTAGAAACGGAGATAAGCGTACTTCGTAGTCCGCCATCAATGGCAGCCTTTTGTAGAATATCTACAATATCTTTCTGAATGACCCCAGCTATTTTACGTTGTCTTTGCGTTTCCATACTGCAAAAATACATAGAAATTGTATCTTAACCCCTATATGGTGTACACTGAAGCAAATAAGGCATGAAAAAGATTGAACATTTAGGTATAGCAGTGAAGAACTTGGAAGATTCTAATGCACTTTTCGAGAAATTGTTGGGTGTAGCACCCTATAAACAAGAAGAAGTCGCGTCGGAAGGTGTAATGACATCCATCTTTAAAAACGGACCTAATAAAATAGAACTTTTGGCTGCCACAGAACCAGACGGACCTATTGCCAAATTCTTAGAAAAAAAAGGTGAGGGCATACATCATGTAGCTTTTGAAGTAGAAGATATCGTTGCAGAAATGGAACGGCTAAAGAAAGAAGGTTTTATACTGCTCAATGAAAAGCCAAAAAAAGGGGCAGATAATAAGCTTGTTGCATTCGTTCACCCAAAGACTGCAAACGGGGTGTTGATAGAGTTGTGTCAAGAAATTAGGGAGTAAGCATTATTTTGTTTGTGTCGATTAAAAATAAGTAGTAATATTGCAACCGCAATTCGCGAGTTCTGAAATTGCTGGTTTGAGCACCAGTCTTTATCGATTTTAATCGAAAAAGTTTTACAGAGCAATTTTAGAATTGTTACCGGTCCTATAGCTCAGCTGGTTAGAGCACCTGACTCTCCCGATAGCTATCGGGACAGGTGGTGAAAAAAGAATTGAAATATTGAATTATAACCGGTCCTATAGCTCAGCTGGTTAGAGCACCTGACTCATAATCAGGTGGTCCCTGGTTCGAGTCCAGGTGGGACCACGGATTAAATCCATAACACACTTATTTATAAGGAGTTATGGATTTTTTGTTTTTAGAAATGTACGGTTTTTGTATGGTTTGTTAAATTTCAAATTACGTTTACTGCTAATATATGACTGTCAAAATAAATGTGTTTAAGACTTAAATTTGTGAAATATTATTTTTCTAGCAAGCTAATTATACTGAAATAGGACATTGTCAGTAGCATAAAACATTTTTTCTTGTAAGAATTATCTAAATTCATTGCTTCTTTCAAGCTAAAGATTTCTTGCATGATAAAAAAAAACTTAATAAGTGAAGTAACTACGAAATTCCGACTATTAAAGCAATATGCACACTTTCTATTCTTTTCAAAGAAACTTATTAATAATCGTGTTCGGTCACTTGCTCCTAAAATACTAACGTCCGATGAAGATATTTTAAGAATAAAGCCATATTTGGATAGGATTAAAGAAGCTATAGACAGCAATCAATTGTCCAACATTGCTCTTACAGGTTCATATGGTTCAGGAAAAACTACAATTCTTAAAACTTTTCAAAATATTAATAAACCTGGAAACAAGAACGATTATAAATTTATAAATATTTCACTTGCTTCATTTAAAACTAAAATTGAAGAATCAGATAATATAGAAAGATTAATTGAATTAAGTATTCTTCAACAAATAATCTATCATGTTGACCCAAAAGAAATTCCTGATTCACGTTTTAAACGTATAATTAATATAACTGATTTTAGCCTTTTTTGGTCTATGTTTTGGTTTGTATTATGGCTCATATCTACTATAATCATATATAAATTTGATTATATAGAAAAACTTAATCCTGTTTTTTGGGATTATCAATGGTTAAATATAGATCTAGTTGCTACAGTCCTATTTATATCATTTTTCTTAGGTATTGCCATATTTACAAAAGACACAATCAGAGTCTTAAGTAATTCTAAGATAAACAGAATAAGCCTTAAAGGAGAATTAGAATTAGGAGAAGATATTACGAAATCTATTCTTAATCAGCATGTAGATGAAATTATTTATTTTTTTGAAAAAACAAAATTTAATATCGTAATAATCGAGGATTTAGATAGATTTAAAAACACGGAAATTTTCACCAAACTTAGAGAAGTTAACCTGCTTTTAAATAATTCGAAACTTATAAAAAAACACATAGTTTTCATCTATGGAATTCGTGATGATATTTTTAAAGGAAAAGAAAGAGTAAAATTTTTCGATTACATTATTCCCGTTATACCTTTTATTAATCCTTCAAATGCAAATGAGCAATTAACTACTTTGATAAAAGAGGCAGGTTTAGTGGACTCTTTTTCGCAAAGCTTTATTGAAGAGGTTGTTACCTTTATTGATGACATTGATATGCGACTACTCCTTAATATTTTTCATGAGTATGAATTGTATAAGGATAGTTTAGGAGATGTTTTGAATCAGGACAATCTTTTAGCTATTATAATATATAAAAACATACACCCCAGTGATTTCTCAGATTTAGGGAAGAGAAGTGGTGCCTTGTTTGGACTAATTTCGAATAAAAACAGGTTTGTAGATGAATTGAAATCAAAAATCGAAATTGAATTGATTCAAACTAATGAACGCATCATTGAGGTTGAAGAACATTTTAACCTAAATATAAGGGAATTAAAAGCAGTTTATATTAACTCGATATACAATGAGATAAAGGGAATTACCGAATTACAAATAGCACAGAAATGGATACCCATAGCAGATTTGGCTAACGATGATAATTTTGACCAGATGATTATACAAAATACAGTTAGGTATAGGCATGTTGTTTATAGTCATTCAAACGTATACATTAGAGATAATTCCTTAAAAACGTTTTCTTTTTCTGAATTAAGTAAATCTGTTAATGACCATCAAACTTATATTCAAAGATCGGATTTGGTAAAAGATAAAACGACTTCTAAATTAGAATCATTAAAAGTTCAAGCTCAAATACTTAGAAATGAGATTAATGACATAGAGAGCCTAGAAATAAATGAGATTTTTAAAAGAATAAATATAGAACCGTATCTAAATGAATTTTTTATTCCGCCATTGGATAAATACAATAATCTAGTAAGAAGTCTAATATTGAATGGTAATATCAATGAAAATTATGATGATTATATATCTCTATTTCACGGAATAAACTTGACTAAAAATGATTATATTTTTGTTAGGAGCGTAATAAGTGGCAAGAATTTACCTTTCGATTATAAGTTAGAAAGGTTACAAAATATAATCAAAAAAATCTCATCAATTAGAAATTATAGCAAAAGTGCTATTCTTAATTTTCAATTGATAAACTACCTTTTGAAAAATAAATTCAAATATGAGAGTGAAATTGATAAAATAATGGAACTATTATCAATAAAAGGTAAGTATAATAATGATTTTGTAGATAAGTTCATTTCCTATGAAAATCACGAAGTAGATGTTTTTATTAATTATCTGACTAACGCTTGGACAGGTTTTTGGACTCACATTGAATTGGAAAGTAGATTTCCTAAGAAAAAGATTGATGATTATTTAGTGAAAATACTACTCTATTCTGATTTAAGAGGTATAGAAAAAAATAATGTCAATTCAATTCTTGAAAAATATATTGCTAAAAAGAAAGATTTTTTTAGTCTATTTAAAAATAATTCTGAAGAATCTAAAATAAAAAAGGTCATTAAACAACTGAATATAAATTTTGAGATTATTTCCTACCCACAAAAGGATTCATCAGTTTCTTTATTTGACTACATTTTTGAAAATAATTATTATGATATCAATCATAACAATCTTAAAATTATCTTAGAAAATTTACCAAAAACAAAATCTACAAAAAGCAAGATTATACCAACTTACAAGACAATTATTGATTTTAAAAATGAAAATTTAATAGATTATGTAAACAGTTCTTTGGACTATTTTGTATCCAATGTTCTTTTAAATTTAGATGGAGATTTTAAAGAGTCAGAAAAATCGATGCTACTACTCATCAATTCGAATTCTATATCATTAGAAAACAAGTTGGCTTTATTGCAATTATATCCAGATACCTTTTCAAAACTTTCAGAAATAAATAGTCTTGAAGTAAAAACTAAACTGATTGAGAAATCTGCTATTTTTCCTTCATGGTTAAATGTTTATGATTATTATTTGGCGTGTCAGGAAAACACTTTGAATAAAACGTTAATCGACTTCATGAACCAAAAAAATAACTTTCGGTCACTTGGTAATGAAAATCTTGAAAAATTAAATATTGCTGAGTCATTGAAAAAGGAATTTGCTCTAGTTGTTATATATTCTAATGAATTGTTACTAGAGAGTCATGAAATTGTTAGAGATTTATATTATAGTTCTTGGATTGGTTTAAGTTTTAATGGTCTTTCTTATGATAAGGTGGAATCAATGATAAAAGGAAAATTCATTAAATTATCTTTGGATTATTTTCAAAAGTTAAAAGAAGGCTTTCCTAATTTACATATAACTTTAATTGAATTGAATTTAGATATTTTCCTAAACTCAGCAGAGGATTATAGTCTATTTGAATCAGATTATATATTGTTACTAAAATCTAAAATTTTAGCTGACAAGCAAAAGTCTAATATCATTATAGGATTAGACGATGATTTTGTTCTTGGCAATGATGAATTAGCTAAACTTGCATGTCATATTTATGCAGATACTGAAACATATGGGCTAAATCACTTTTTTTTGGTAGGATTATTTAGTAAAACCGATTCGGTAGTAGATAGATTAAAGTTATTTAATTTCTACTCTCATAATTTAGATGCTTCAAAGGCTGTTGAATTGATAAAAAAATTACCAGATAATTACAACAGAGTTTTGAAGCCAAAAAAGAGAACTAAATTCTTAAGAAATAATTTAAATGAACAATTTGCAAATAATTTGGAAAGGTTGAAAATTATATCATCTGTAACATATAAAGAAGAGGAACTTACTATTAATTCCAAATACTAATAAAATAACTAATTTAGTTACTCTGAGCGACTTTACAATATACTGCAATAGGTTGCGCACCCCGATTCATGTTTTCTTGGCACATTTTTGCACACTATAACATTTCGTCATAGAATTTACATACAATAGAAAATGATTCATAACATGCTTCTACAAACCATTTCCTCAACAACACCCCCATCAGATCACGCAATTAGAAATTAACAATTCTTTTAACACAATCTTTCCTAGTTACATTTACCTAGCTCTCTACTATTTCTTAATTTACTAGTTCAAACAAACTAATTCGAAAAATGACTACAAAAAACTCTTGGTGCAAGGCGGCATTGCTGACCATTGTACTTGCTATTTCGTGCATATCTGTGACGATGGCGCAAACTGTACCTTCTCCAGAAGATGTCTACGGTTTTAAGGTTGGTGCCGACTATAAATTGGCAGATTACAGCCAAATTGAAGACTACCTTTCTAAACTAGACGCTTCTTCTGAACGTGTTAAAAAAGTGGAGATAGGAACCACCGTACTCGGTAGAAAAATGTACATCTTGTTTATTTCTAGTGAGGAGAACCTAAAAGATTTAGATAAGTGGAAAGACATTAGTACTAAACTAGCTCGTGTTCAGGTTTCAAATGATGAGGCTATGAAGCTATCTGAAGAAGGTAAAGCTGTGGTTTGGATTGATGGTGGTATGCACTCTACGGAGTTGGCTCATGGTCAAATGACCTCTGAATTGGCGTATACCTTGACCACTTCTGAAACTACAGAAATGAAAAAAATAAGGGAGAATGTCATTACGATATTGATGCCTGTAATGAATCCTGATGGGTTGGACATTGTTGTGGATTGGTACAAAAAGAATTTAGGTACCGCATATGAAACATCGCGACCTCCAATTTTATATCACTACTACATGGGTCATGATAACAACCGAGACTGGTTCATGAATACCATGCCAGAGACGTATAATGTTACTAAGATATTGTACAATGAGTGGTATCCACAGATTGTGTATAACCACCACCAATCTTCTCCATCTTGGACAAAAATATCTTTACCGCCATATGCAGATCCAGTAAACCCAAGAATTCACCCAGCTATTACTGCGGGTGTCAGTGAATTAGGTTCTGCAATGACCAAACGATTTTCGTTAGAGAATATGCCAGGTGCTATTGCCGATAATTTTTATACGATGTTCTGGAACGGTGGTGGCCGTACTGTGCCTTACTACCATAACATGATCGGAATTTTAACCGAAGTGGGTCACACAAGCCCGACTCCAAGATTTTATGATCCAGAGAAATTACCTAAAACCGTTGCTGGCGGTACACCAACCGATGGTACAGATATCATGTATCCGGACCCATGGAAAGGTGGTGAGTCTCATTTTCGCGATGCGGTAGATTATATGTTGACCGCTACATGGGCAACCTTAGATTTAGCAGCAGATCGTAAGAGCAACTACCTATATAATATTTACAAAATGGGAGCTTCGGCAATTGAGAAGTCAAAAGAAGAAGGTCCGTTTGCTTATGTTATTGGAAAAGAACAGTGGGATGCTTTTGAGTCTGTGAACTTGGTAAATGTGTTGCTTAAGGGTGGAATTGAAATTGAGAAAACCACCAAAAGCTTTGAAGTCAACGGAAAGAAATATGAAAAAGGCGCTTATGTAATTTATACGGCACAAGCATTTAGACCGTACTTGATGGATCTGTTAGAGAAGCAAAATTACCCCACACGTTTTCAATATCCAGGCGGCCCACCAGATACTCCGTATGACTTAGCAGGTTGGACGTTGCCAATGCAAATGGGAATTACTGTAGATAAAATTGCTGAGCCTTTTGAAGTAGAGACAGAAAAGGTTTTAGACGCAGCATCGTATTATGAAGGTGTTGTAAAAGGGAATGCTTCCTTCGGATATTTGCTTAGTGCTAACAGTAATGCATCGGTTATAGTAACCAACAAAGTATTAAAAGCAGGTGGTACGGCATATAAAACCAAAGCATCCTTTAAATCAGGAAAAACAACATATCCGGCAGGTGCTTATATTGTTTCTGGCGGTAGTGCTTCTGTTGAAGATTTAGCTTCTGAATATGGTTTAGAAGTAATAGGATTATCCGCAGAACCAAAAGTAGAACTAACTAAAGTACATGCGCCAAAAGTAGGATTGTACAAATCATGGGTTTCTAATATGGATGAAGGATGGACTCGTTTTATAATGGACGAATATTCGTTCGAGACTGATACTCTTCATGATACCGATATTCAAACAAAAGATTTGTCGCAGTATGATGTATTGATACTACCATCGCAACGACCAAAGTCCATATTACATGGTAATTCCCCGTTAAAAATGCCAGAGAAATTTACTGGTGGTATCGGTTTAGAAGGGTCGGTAGCGCTAAGTAATTATGTAAAAAACGGCGGAACGTTAATAGCGTTCGATGAAGCTAGTAATTATGTCATAGAGCAATTTGGTTTACCATTAAAAGACGCAACAGAAGGTACAGAGAGCACAGAGTTCTTTATACCTGGTTCATTGATTAAAACAGGAATAGATACCACACATCCGTTAGCATTTGGTATGCAAGACACTGTAGCGGTTTCATTTAATAAGAGTCGTGCTTTTGTAATTGATAAGCAAGATAAAAAAGGAGAAGGCGGTACAGAAGATATCAAAGATGCTCCTTTACCAGAAGTTGAGGTTATTGCTAACTATGCAGAAAAAGATTTGTTGATGAGCGGCTGGGCAATGGGCGAGAAAAAATATATCGCTAAAAAGCCAGCTATGGTAAAAGCGAAATATGGAAAAGGCGCTGTAGTATTGTTTGCCTTTAGACCTCAATTTAGAGCGCAACCAAGAGGAACGTACAAACTTATTTTCAACTCCATTTTTGAAGGAGCTGCAGAGTAGTTGTAAAAGGTCTAGTCTAATGTTTATTTAGACAGTTGAATATTAAAAAATACTTTTATAAGTAAATATTCCTACAAATACCATGGTTATTGACTTGTTACAAATATTACGGAAAACCGTAATATATAGACATGCAATATTTTTAATATCGGTTTGTTAAGTATAGACCTAACAAATAAATTAAAACCAAAATCACCATGAAAGCATTTAATCAATTATTATTACTTTCCTCTATTGCAGTTATTAATTTTAGCTGTGAAAAGTCAACCTCAGAAGAGTTTGAAGAAGTTAACGGAAATGTAGAAACAAAGCTTATTAGCTCAATAAATGTAACGTCTGCAGAAGATTCAGAAGACAACGGAAACATTTTATTTTCATACAATAACGATTTACAATTAACCTCTGTCTTTGACGGAACCGACACTACTAATTTTACCTATGAAGACGGAGATTTAAGTAATGTAACCGGTAACGTAGATAACGGTAATGTAGAAGAATTATATGAATCGCCATATGACGCTTTTGAAACCGGACAAATAGAAGAATATGATGGTAATGGTAATCCGTCTGTAATCAAATTTATAGAGTACGATTATGATTATATGACCGGTGAAGAAGAAGTAGTGTATTACACAGCAGAAATCTCTTATGACGACAAACCAAACCCATTTTACAAAACCGCAGAAGCAGCAGGAATGATTGATGTATTAGATCAAATTAAATTAAATTTTGCAGCAGCTCCACAGGCAGAAGAAATTGTAAGAGCAAAAGCATTGTTCCCAAATAACAATCCGTCGCAAATAGTGTACAAAAATGAAGAAGGTGAAATAGAATACACCATTAATATGTCATATACTTATGATGGTGATTATCCAACAGCAGCGACCGTTTCATCCGCATCTGCTGATGGTAGCGATAGCGAAACATACCTAACGACCTTTACTTATGTAGGTGACTAAGCAAATTGAAAAATATTTTAGATATTAGAAAGCAGCCTAAAGGGCTGCTTTCTTGGTTTTTAAGTAGTTTATATGCAATTACATTAAATTAAATTCAAAAACTGATTTCTGTATTTCCTAATAAAATGTTAAATTGAGGCAGCCCTTAATATTGGTATACTAAAGTTCCCCCAGAATTCATTAGTGTTGCTATTTATTATTGGGCTTTTTTTATTGCAGCCGATAAAAAAAAGACTTCTTACCTTACAATTACCTCATTCAGGTAAAAATCAAAAATTAATATTCAACATAATTCATTGACTAGACTGCGTAGCAGCGAAAACTGTAATAAAGCGATTAACTTTAAAAGGAATATAAGTAGCTAAGTTATTTTACTGCTTAAATTCAAAAGAATAATCTTAAATTAGGCAAACACTTAATAAAATGCATTTTTAATAATGGCAAAAATTGAAATAAAAGGTTCCCCCGAAGAGCTTGAAAGAGTAGCCACTTTCTTGGCAAACAACAATATAAAGTTCGACGTTGTTAATGATTATGGTAATCATTCTCTAGAAGATTTAGATAAGTATGCTGATCTTATAAATAAGTTCTCAGCTACTGTGCCTGAAAAATAAGTAACTATATGAAAGGCTTACAAGAGATAAAATCTGAAATTGACCAGTTCGTTAGCACTAACGGAAAAACAGAGCTAGAGGTAGTAGACGCGCTTCACAAATATTACTTTAACAAAGCCGTAACGGCAGAGATAAAACTGTATAAGAAGAAAAAGAAGAAGGTAGCTCAAATAACCAAAGATCTAAAAATATCTCACCGCCGTTTTTATAAAATTTTAGAAGATAAAAAAGTGGAGTTTACTAAATACAATAAGTCTAAAGAAGAAGAGAACGAGCAATAGTATTAATGAAGCTTAAGTAAAGGATTTCTATGTTAAGATATTATCTGTTATTACCCTTTATTTTAAGCTGCTTGTCTACTATGGTTTATGGTCAGACTAATGATATAAATACCACTACTATTGAATGTGATGAAAATGGTTGCAAAGGTTCGTATTATGGACCGGAATTTATAAACGGGTCTGATGTTGCCCATCAGTTCTCCAATACAATGTCGCATAAAGTTGGTGATAAATTAAAAGAATGCTATAACAGCGGCGTTTATATCAAAGTTGATTTTTCAAGTATTGAAATGACCACATTGGGTATGGGCTCAGGTACGGTTACCTATAAATTGATAATTCCTTTTATTTCAGTTGCCGAACCATGCAATGCCTTTACTTCTTTTGACCATGTTGGAGGTTGGAACCATGCCCCGTCATTAGCTACTAGAAAGAAAGAATTAAGCAATGTTTTATTGATTGGTGATGTACTGCATATTAGTGATTTGAAAACCACACCAGAAGGCTTACAGGAATATTGGATTCAATGGAGGAATAAGGCAACACAAGCGAACTGCAATTAAATTTTAAAGTAAAACAATGGCGATAACTAAAAGAGAGCTAGTAATTGCATCACCTTTTTTGATTATTGCCGTAAATTTTGCGGTTGCATTTGGTTTCGGCGAGTTCATGGGAAAATGGGCATTTATACCCATGATTGGTATAGGTTGGGCACTTTGGCTTTTCTTTATTTTTAAATACGGAGGAAAAGAGTCGATCACGAATTGGCTAATGAAAGTTAGGGGAGCCTTCGGTTGGAAATTAATAGCGGTAATTGTCGGATTAATTCCGTTGCCACTTTTTCTAATGCACTATCAATTGCTAGATCATTGGACCATTTGGTTACCATGGATTCTACTTGCATTATTTAACCCTTTTATTGAAGAATTCTATTGGCGCGGACTGCTTTTAGATTATACCAAAACCTGGTCTAATTGGTCTTCAGTATTGTTTACTGGGATTCTATTTGCAATTAATCATGCAGCATTCGGAGTCAACTCCGTCGTCAATAGCGGATTTGAATTGGTAATCTCTACCCTGATTATGGGTATTGTTTGGGCATGGGTTTACAAAAAGACAAACAGTTTGCGTTGGACTATCTTCTCTCATTTTTTGGTGGATTTTTTAGGAGTTTCAACAGCAGCTTTCTTAGATTTATACGAGAAAGGAAACTGGTGATATAAATTTAAGTTATAGAACATGAATCAAGAATCGCTCTCTAAATTGAGTACAGAAGAACTGCTTAAAAAGTATACTGCAGCAAAAACTATAGTTTGGCTTTTAGCAATAGTTTTGATATGCTCTTTAATTTTCTTCATCTATATTTCTATTCGCGATGGATTTACTCCCTTAGTGGCGGTTCCTATTGCTCTGTTTGCCACCATGCCTCTAAATATAAAGAATATGAATGCGCTAAAAAAGGAATTAGATTCCAGAAAATAAGAGTTAAGTTTTTAGCCAATTAATTAGGAATACAAAATTAGAATTATGAGAAAAATATTATCAATTGTTGGAATGGTCATCGCGATAATTGAAATAGCATATAGTTTTGTTGGAGACAGCGATACAGGTCAATTTTTTGGAATTGACATGAATATTTGGGTTTTCCGTTTACTTTGGCTTGCCTTATTTGGTGTGGTATTTAACGGATTCCTTAAAGAAAGTAAGAAGCCACAATAACAATATAATTTGAACAATAATACTTTTTATAGGCTATATGATACATTAAAGCGGTAAAATAGTGTTGTTTTGTTTGTCAAATTAAAATCTCTGTAAACAGTCACCAAGTTTTTCGACTCACACATTACATGAAAAAGCGAAAATTTAAAATCAGTGATATCATATTTGCCGTGTTCATTTTGTTGTTGATCACTCCGCAGACTAGAACACCAATACAGGTAGCCGTCAATAAACTGAAAGTTGCGGTTTGGTCACCCAGTATTAAAGATGAAAAAGACCAAAATGAGGTTGCTCCGTTTCAATATGCCGTTGTTGATTTACAAGGTGAAACTCAAAGCTTATCGGTAGGTAAAGGCAAGGTTGCTTTTGTCAGTTATTGGGCAACTTGGTGTCCGCCTTGTATTGCAGAATTACCAGGAATTCAAGATTTGTATAAAGACTACGGAGACAAGGTCAATTTTATATTATTGACTCAAGAAGAACCAGAAAGAGTACAGTGGTTTATTGAAAAGAGAGGTTATGAACTACCTATATATTTTCCACAAATGCAAGCTCCCGAAATATTACGAGAGAATAGTATCCCCACTAATTATGTAATCGATGCTACAGGAAAAATCATCATAAAAGAAACTGGCGCTGCAGATTGGAATAGTAAAAAAATACGCAAGTTGTTAGATGATTTAATGAAAAATAATTAACCAAGGACTTTTGCGATATAAGCTGCCATAAACTCTTTTTTAGCTAATGCTTTTTCAGCAAAATTAAAGAGACTGTAACAACGATCTAAATTTTGATTCTCGTAAGTGACTTTGTAATATTTGTTATTGTTCAGGTAATCTGTAAGTGCTCGTAAACCATGAATAAATGGCATAAAAACGGTACCTAAGGGTAGACTGTCTTTATCAGCGGCAGTTAAAAATGAACTGTTAGCAGCTAAGCCATCTACAAAAGCTTTAAACAATGATTCATTAAAATTTATAAGTTCGTGGTTCTGCTCATCTTCAGGAGCATTGTTTACTACAGTTCTAATGGCATCACCAAAATCATAGAAGAAATAGCCCTTCATAATGGTGTCTAAGTCAATAAGGCACAATGCTTTATTATTTGATTTAGAGAATAAGATATTATTAAGCTTGGTATCGTTATGGCAAATTCTAGAGGGTAAATTACTAGTATTTAAATATTGAAGTTCTTTGAGAAATAACTGTGCCTTTTTAATGGCGACGCCGGCAATTTCTATTTTTTGCGCATCAGCATTCTGCATTGCTTCTTGAAACTCTAGAGTTCTAAAATCTAGATTATGAAATTTGGGTAGTGTATCATTAAATAGTGCCGTATCTGAATATTGCAAGAGCTGATGAAACTTGCCAATAATGCGTCCCGCTTCAAAGGCAGTTGAGGTTTCGGTAGTTGTATTGTAAGTGGTACTATTGGGTATGTAGGTCATCATCCGCCAGAAATCATTATCCTGAATTAGATGATTGGTTCCTGCGGTTGTATTCAGAAAAGTAATTTGGCTGTAATCCTCTGCTTGAAGGACAGGTAAAGCAAATTGAATATTATCCATCAGAATACCAGCATTTTTAAACACCTGGGTATTTATCTTTTGAAGAATGTATTGTTTACCATCCTCATCCGCAACTAAATACGTGTCATTAATGAGTCCGCTTGTCAAGGGCGTCCAATTTAATGAACTTCCGTTGAGATTAAATTCAGAAAGTATTTTTTGGATGGATTCTTTGGTCATGTTTTAGCACTACGATTCAACGGTTAAAGGTATTGAAACTTAGGCATTGTTTTGAGCAATGGTTATGAGAACCTTAAAGTTTAATTAACAAGAATTTTCTTTATTTTATGCAGTTGGCCTAATAATAATACGATTTGTAAAATAATGTAGTTAGTATCTTTAACAATCAAATTTTCCCCCAAATATGATTACGATTAAAACCTATTTAAAAGTTGCTGTACTGTTTTTTACATCAACGTATGTTCAAGCCCAATGCGAAGTTTTTAAAAGTGAAATCAGCGATGTACATCAGTACATGTCGCAATTTAGTCAGCTCTCAGATTCATTGAGTACCGCTGTTGAGATTGCTTCTTTTGACGCCTCTATAAGTACGGCGCGAAAAAATACTAGAACAGCAATGCTATTAATGGGGCAGGCAGTAAATGCAGCAGATGAAGCTGTAACTTTAGCATCAGAAGCGCAATACGATTCTCAAACTTGTGGTTTAGAAGATGCCATGAGCTATACTATCGATGCCGAAAGACATACTATAGATTCTCGCGATTTTTCAACCGAAGCTTTTGAAAATGTTAAGAATGCTGCTAAGGCGAATAACCTAGGTAACTTACAATTCTACATGCGTAAAGCACAGCGTTTAATGAAAGAAGCACAAAGTTCAGCAGATTCAGCAGTTTATGCAGCGGACAATGCGCATTACAGCTGTAGTCACGACGTTGCCCATCTTAGTTTTGAGAAATAGCCTACTCCTCTTTCTTATTCACCAACCCTTTGGTAAACTCATTTAAGGTTTCGACTTTTTCTTCGAAATCACCTTTTATGGTCTTTCTAAATTCGTTGAGGTTTTTAACGAGGTCGTCTATATTTTCAGGAATAACGTCTTCAAAAAACTGACGTAATCTTTTGGCTGTGGTCGGTGATTTTCCATTAGTAGAAATAGCCACTTTTACATTCCCTTTAGTAACGATGCCACCCATGTAGAAATCACAAAAAGGCGGGTTATCAGCTACGTTTACTAATATTTGCCTTTCTCTACAATGATGATATACCTGTTCATTTACCGGTACATTATCTGTGGTGGCAATAGCGATATGTTTCCCTTTCAAATAAGAAACATCGAAATTCGCCACATTCATTTTAATATCGAATTTATTCGCGAGTGCAATGGTTTCTTCGCGGAACATGGGTGCCACCATTTCTACCTGTGCTTTTGGGCTCGACTTTAATAAGAAAGTCAATTTTTCTAGCGCAACATTGCCACCGCCAACAATTAAAATATGCAGGTTAGATACTTTTAAAAATACGGGGTAAAGCTCATTCCGTTCCATGTAGTGTTTTGTTTTCTTCTGTTTTGTAATTGATGGTAACTCGCGTTCCTTTCCCAATTTCAGAGGTTATAAAAAGTCTGCCGTTAATATAGTCTATACGTTCTTTCATAAAAAACAGACCCATACCACCTTCACTATTATTTTTTGGTAATTGACCAAGAATAGTATCGTCAAAACCTTTTCCGTCATCATCTATAACTACACTCAAAATAGGATAGGAGTAATTTAAGGTAACCAATATGTAATTTGCATCTGCGTATTTAATGGCATTATTTACCGCTTCTTGGGTAACACGATAAATATTCGTTTCTGCTAGAGAGTCGAACCTTATATTGTCGTCAGTTTTGTTTTTAAACAAGATATTTTTTCCGGTCAATTTAGACAGTTCTGTCGTCATTTTATGAATTGCTGGGAATATACCGTGGTCACTCAATTCTGGCGGAGTAAGATTAAAAGTCGCTGTTCTAACTCCTTTAATTAGGTCAGATGTTAATGCTTTTAAATAGGCGATTTTCTCCCCGGTTTTAGCAGTATTTTCAATATCTATAGATTCAATATTAAATTTAAGAGCGGTTAGCATTTGCCCAATACCATCATGAATGTCTTTGGCAATACGCTTGCGTTCTTCTTCTTGACCCTCTACAATTTGGCTTGCCTGCACCTTCTTTTGTTGCATGCGCTCCTCAAAATTCTGCTTGGTCAATTGCTGTACTTTAAGTTGATTTTCTTTACGCTCTGTAATGTCTGAGCATAGAATTAAAATATCTTGCTCTAATGTAGATTGATGCATTGGTACGATAGACATATCCAACCAAATTGTAGCGCCTTTTGTGGTTACCACTTGCAGCTCTTCATTACGCATTACATTTTTTCGATTGATTTTAAACACCTCTTTAAGGTACGATTGCTGACCTTCTTCAATAGTAAGTATTTCAGAAATGGGTTTGTTTACAGGTGCCGTATCATGCCCCAATAAATCTAAAAATTTCTTACTAATGAATACAATGGAACCATCTTTACGAATACTAGCAAATAGTGCTGCATTATCGATCACGAAATTGAGTTCTTGAAGTTCTTTTAAAGAGCGTTCTTTTTCATTGTATAAACTTTGAATTTTATCTAGCTGACCTTTAGACTCCAAATCCTTACCCATTAGATGACCAATAGTATTTTTAATTTGGATGGATAATGGGCGAAAAATAAAAAAGATTTCTAACAGAAGAATCAATAGGGAAAATGCCAATAACCAATACTCTTTTTGCTTTAGTTTTTGAAGTTGTTCATTACTACGGGCATCATATTCGTTTACAATTTGATCCATGATACTTAAAAACGGACGCTCATTTATCAATAAGTTGTTCAGATCATTTTCTTGAACGGCAGTGTTTATGTTTTGTTTGTGTGTTACAAGAATATGTTCAATAGCTTTGACCATCGCCGCATGATGAGGTTCTAGTTCGGTGAACAACAACTGAACCTTTGGGTCATCTTCATAAGGCAGGTTAAAAGAAGCGTCACCTAAGTGAAGGCCAAGGTGAGATTTTTTCCAAACTTCAAGCGTTTTGTCAATTTCAGACAAGACCATTTTTTTTTCCTCGGGGTCTGTAATCTCTTTTAGAAGCAACGTTTCCTTGACTAATTTCTGACTAAAGGCACGTTGTCTACCGGCTACATTTATAAGCTCAGAATCGCCAGATTGTGATTTTAAGTGTAGTTGAATAAGCACTTGGGCAATAATAACGGTAAGAGCAATGGCAGCCAATGCAAACAAGTACCATTTACGTATACGTATAAATGTAGCCGTGTCTAATGGTATATTATGCTCATTATTAGCCATAAAGAAATCGTAATTTACTATTAAGCCTGTAGTGCCTTGCTAATCAAATCTAAAGAGAATTTAGAGAGCGGTAATTTTAAAGCGGCATCTTGACCTTTTGTTGACATTTTTTTCCATGTTTTTTGAAGGATGTCAATCGTTTTGTCTTCAGGGTGTTTATGCGCAAAAGGTTCAAAATAGAACTCTAAGAATACTAGGCAGATAACATCTTCTAAAGTTTGGGTTTCTTCGTTTTTCTTTAGTTGTTTTTTCTCTAAAATAAACTTGACATTAGCTATGGTTTCATCATCATAACCGACATGTTCTAAAATCGAAGATGCCTTATTAGCATGAAATTTTTTAAGTTCTTGTCGCCATCTCAAGTATCCTTCGCGATTCATTTCATAAGACTCTCTAGGTATTTCCCATCTGCAGATATGCTGACAACGGGCAGTAAGGCGTAGTGCTTCAGACGCGTTTTCATCAAATTTATTTAACCGTTCGGTCATTCGAATTCCGTAAAGAACTTCCTTTGGGTAGGTAGTTCCCTCGAAAATTTCGGTATTAGGATCTTGGGTATTGGCGGCGTCGAATTTTTGAAATGCTACAAGTAATTTATCTGTCATCGCCATAAGTCAATTATTTACTCAAAACTATTCAGAAAAACCAACATACACAAAGTCCGACTCTATTTTTACCGGATAAGTAGCAATTGCATCCAAAGAACCATTTAAATTTTCACCGGTTTGTAGCGAAAAGGTGTTTTTGTGAAGCGGGCAAGCAACTTTAGGCTCCATATTCTCTTCCCCGATCATACCTCTTGAAAGCACCATTTCCATTTTATGCGGACATAAATTTTGACAAGCGTACCATTTTCCTTCTCTTGTGAAATTAAATACAGCGATCTGCTTGTCTTTGTATTTTATGCAAGCGCCACCGTTTTTAGGAAACTTAGAAATTGGGGCGGCCTTAAACCAAACGGTAACATCACTAGCAGCTACACTTTCGTAGGTATTCAAAACAGATAAAGACATAATTTCGATTTTTAATATTTAATAAATTTTTACACTCATAAGGTTGAAACAAAGGCAAACTAACAACCAACAACTGTCAACCATCAACCGTTACGCCCACTCCTTAGGCATTTTTTGGTCTCTTAATGACACAAACTCAATATTGTTATCTGTTTCTTCAGAGTTTACGAAGTGAGTATAACGCTCTCTTATTTCTGGGGTTTCAACAGCTTCTTTCCATTCGCATACATAAGAATCTACCAGAGCTTGCATTTCGTAATCAAGTTGTTTCGCAATACCTAAAGAATCGTTGATGACAACGTTCTGTAAATAGGTTATTCCGCCTTCCAATTTCTCTAGCCATGGGGCAGTTCTTTGTAATGGTTGGGCTGTTTTAATATAGAACATGATAAAGCGATCTACATATTTTATAGCAGTTTCTTTATCAACCTTTTCGGCAAGTAAAATTGCATGTTTTGGAGTAGCACCACCGTTACCACCAACATAAACATTCCATCCGCCTTCAACGGCAATGAATCCGAAATCTTTACCTCTTGCTTCGGCACATTCGCGAATACAACCCGATACACCGCCTTTAAATTTATGCGGAGAACGAATGCCTTTATATCGGTGCTCAATTTCTACCGCAAAGCTTACACTTTCATCCATACCATAACGGCACCAGGTAGATCCTACACAGCTTTTTACGGTACGTAGAGATTTACCATATGCTTGTCCCGTTTCAAATCCTTCTGCAATTAATTCTTCCCAGATAGGAGGAAGCTCATGTAGTTTGGCTCCGAACATATCTATTCGTTGACCACCAGTAATTTTGGTGTACAAATCATATTTTTGGGCTATTCTACCAATAGCCATTAGTTGCTTCGGTGTTATTTCGCCACCCGCTACCCTTGGCACTACAGAATACGTTCCGTTACGTTGAATATTTGCTAAATATCGATCGTTGGTATCTTGAATAGTTTCTTGTCTATTTGCTGTCTCATTGTAAAGACTGGCAAAAATTGCTGCGACGGCAGGTTTGCAAACTTCGCATCCATTACCGGTACCCACTTCATCTAATAATGTATCGTAATCGGTAATCCCTTTCAATTTTGTGAGGTCGAAAAGTTCTTGACGAGAATAATCAAAATGTTCACAAAGACGTTCTTTGACAGTTTTACCAAGTGTCTTTAAACTCTCTTTAATTAAATCGGCTACCATCGGCTTGCAACCCCCACAACCTGTAGTTGCTTTGGTCGCTTTGGCAACATCTTTGATAGTCTCATTACCATCTTCAAGAACAGAAAAACAAACATCACCTTTGGTAACTGCCTCACATGAACAGATTACGGCAGTATCTGGCAGATCCATGGCACTACCAAAAGCAGAACCGCCTTCGCCTCTAGAACCCACAATAAGCTCTTCGGCATTATCGGGCAAAGGCATATTGTTGAGGTACATTTGATGAAGAATACTATAATCTTCAGCATCGCCAACCATGATACCGCCTAACAATGTTTTACCATCATGACTTACGTTGATTCTTTTATAAACACCCTTTGTCTTGTTTTCATAGATAATGGAAAGTCCTTTATCAGCAGGCATATAAGGCACGCCAAAGCTAGCAACATCTACCCCTATAAGTTTTAGTTTGGTAGACATATCAATTTCAGACTTCATTACAATGTCGGTAGAATTCAATATTTGATTCACCGCAACTTCTGCCATTTCATAACCAGGGGCAACCAAACCATAAATCATATGGTTGTATAAAGCCACCTCGCCAATGGCATAGATTGTAGGGTCAGATGTTTGCATTTTATTATTTACTACAATGCCGCCACGTACACCCATTTCTAGATTACACGTTTTACCGAGCTCATCTCTTGGGCGTATACCTGCGGAAATGACTAACATATCAACATCTAATGTATCGTCTTCACCAAAATCCATTCCCGTAATGGCGCCATTGCCCATAATACTATTGGTAGCCTTACCGGTATGTATTGCGATACCAATAGATTCTAAAGTGAGTTGAAGCACATTACTACTTCTTGAGTCTAACTGTCTTGGCATAAGTTTGGGTGCGAATTCAACAACATGGGGTTCAAGACCCATATCCATAACCGCCTTACCAGCTTCTAGACCTAATAAGCCACCACCTAGAACAGCAGCTCTTCCGTTAGGTTTTACCTTTTTAATTTCTTCGGCATAGTCTAGCATTTGCTCTAGATCTTCAATAGTTCTATACACAAAGACACCTTTTTTCTCTACTCCCTTAATAGGCGGTACAAAGGGGGCAGAACCAGTAGCAAGAATAAGATAATCATAGCTAAATTCTTTTTCACTTGCCGTAGTAATGGTCTTTTTAGTTCTGTGTATATCGGTTACCCTTTCGTTAACGACCAAATCTATTCCGTTTTCTACATACCATTCTAAAGGAGCCATTTCTAATGCTTTGGCATCTCTACTCGCAAAAAATTCGCTTAGGTGAACTCTGTCATAGGCAGCACGAGGTTCTTCGCCAAAAACGATGAGTTTAAATTGCTTGCTTTCTTCTCTGGCGACAAATTTTTCACAGAATTTGTACCCTACCATTCCATTACCGACAACTAGTATAGTTTTCATACCCTTTTTATTTAGCTACATAACAATATTACGTATAAATACGTATATATTCTATGTTTTAATCGAAATAAATACGTATTATTGTTGTGGAATCAATAATTATTACAGCTAAATACTATGAAGAAGGAATCAGAGAAAACGGCAAAAGTGAGTTTAGTAGGTGCGGGTCCTGGCGCTAAAGACTTAATAACAGTAAGGGGTTTAAGGGTTTTGAACGAGGCGGATATAATACTGTACGATGCATTAATTAGCGATGAGCTATTATCTGAAATACGTAGCGATATACCTAAAATATACATAGGTAAAAGATGTGGAAAGCACTCACACACCCAAGACGAAATCAATGAATTGATAGTAAAATACGCCTTCGAGTATGGGCATGCAGTACGCTTAAAAGGCGGAGATCCTTTTGTATTTGGACGAGCAAATGAAGAGATTGAATATGTAGAGGCATTCGGTATACCTGTAAGTGTAATACCAGGTATTTCGAGTTCTATTGCCGTGCCATCTAGTCAGGGCATACCGATGACCAAAAGAGGGGTAAGTAGTAGTTTTTGGGTTATGACCGCGACCAAAAAAGATGGTACATTCTCTCAAGATTTGCAATATGCTGCTAAGTCATCGACTACTATGGTGATTTTAATGGGGATAAGGAAATTAGATAAAATTATTGATGAGGTCAGTAAATACAGGGGTAGAATGACACCTATTGCTGTAATTCAAAATGGAACAACACCAAATGAAAGATGTGTTGTGGCTACTTTAGAATCGATACATAAGTATACATCGACTATAGAAACCAACATGCACGGTATCATAGTTATTGGTGATGTAGTAGCTGATCACCCATCCTTTTTTGAAGAAGAAGTGCAGCGAATATTACATGATGCAATTTAAAGCATATATCCTCCTTTAAATACTACTTTCTACGTAGCAATTTTAGAAAACAACTTCTTGTTTTAAATCTGAAATTCCGAATAATTGATTTTCGTCTTATCTAAATTTCGAATGTGATAATTGACCAGCCCAAATAATTGAAAGTATGTAATTATACGTAGTAAGTGAGAAAATTATTTAAAAATACGTATAATTACGTATAAATTATAGTAGGTTTGTACTAAGTTATAATTGAAATCTATATTATTATGGAAAATCAATCCAAAAAATCGACCACTTTAAAGTTAACTGATTTAAAAAGTATGCCAATACGTACTTTTTGGATTACATCAATAGCGTTCTTTATATGCTTCTTTGCTTGGTTTGGTATTGTACCGTTTATGCCAGATGTGGTAAAAGACCTAGGCTTGACTCCTGATCAAAAGTGGAATTCGATTATACTGGCAGTAACCGGTACTGTTTTCGCTAGATTATTAATTGGAAAATTATGTGATAAATATGGTCCTAGATTATGTTATACCTATTTATTGATTTTAGGGGCTATACCTGTAATTCTTATTGGCTTTGTTCAAACACCAACGCAATTCTTAATATGTAGATTGTTTATAGGTTTTATAGGTGCATCATTTGTAATTACACAGTTTCATACCTCTATAATGTTCGCTCCCAATATTGTTGGTACTGCCAATGCTACCTCAGCAGGATGGGGGAATTTAGGTGGTGGTGCCAACCGCCTTGGTATGCCTTTAATTGCTGCGGCAGTGGTCAGTTTTGGAGTTGCCGATGAAATTGCTTGGCGTTACTCCATGATTATCGCCGGTGTTATTGCAATGATAATGGGTGTTGTATATTACTTTTTTACACAAGACACACCTGAAGGAAACTTTAAAGAATTGAAAGAAGCTGGCAAAATGCCAAAGCTTAAAAAAGATGAAGAATCATTTGTAAGTGTATTGAAAGATTATAGAGTGTGGATACTTTTCATAGTTTATGCAGCATCTTTTGGTATGGAGCTTACGGTATATGGTACTATGGATGATTACTTGCAAAACACATTCGGACTTACAAGGTCTACGGCTGGTAATTTGGTACTTTCTTTTGCATTGATGAATATTTTTGCAAGAACCTTGGGTGGTTTTTTCGGAGATCGATTTGGTAGATTAAAGGGTTTACGTGGTAGAGTACTTTTCTTAACCGTAATTCTGGCACTTGAAGGTGCGATGCTTTCGGTCTTTTCACTGACCACAAGTTTTGCTATGGGTATTATATTCTTAATTACTTTTAGTATAACGGTTCAAATGGCAGAAGGGGCAACTTTTTCGGTAGTTCCATTTATAAACAAAAAAGCAATTGGTTCTATCTCAGGTATTGTTGGCGCAGGTGGTAATGTTGGAGCCTTTTTAGCCGCACTATTGCTAAAATCAAAGTCATCCTGGGCAGAGACCAATGCTTTAGATGCAAATTCAAATTTAGGTGAAGAAGCCATGAAAGCGGCACAAGCTGCTGCTGCTTCGGGTGCAGTGTCAAGTGGTTACTTTATAATTGGTGGTTTTGTAGTAATTACGGCCTTGACAACACTTGCTATTAAATTCTCTACAGAAGATGAAAAACAAGTGAAAGAAGAATTGAAAACAGTTAACAAGCCTGTAATTGATTTATCTCCAAGTACTATATAAATAAGATTATCTATGCGTACAGGCACAACAAACATATCAAAGTTTTCTTCCAGTAATTCTGAACTACTTGATAGTGCGTGTAGTATTTGTACCAATAAGAAATGCCTAATTCAAAAGAATATTCATTCTTATACTATTGGCGAATTAGTTCAAGCAAGAAAAGAAATTAAATGTAAAAAGGGGCAGCAGTTTATTATGGAAGGTGCCTCTGTTACCGGACTATTTTTTCTGCTAAGTGGTAAGGTCAAAGTATTGAGAACCGGTCTTCATGGCAAAGAACAAATTGTACGCTTTGCAACTCCGGGAGAAATTATTGGGCATAGAGGTTTTGGCACAGAAGAGACATACCCTATAAGTGCCATTGCTTTGGTAGATTGTACCTTATGTTATTTCTCAAAAGAATTGCTTCAAGAAACATTAAGGGAAACACCTAGTCTAACATATGATTTTATGTTGTTTTACGCGAATGAACTTAATCGTAGTGAAATCCGAGTAAAATCGTTATCTCAAATGACCGTTAGAGAACGTGTCATAGATACCTTATTATATATCGATCGTAAGTTTGGACAAACTAACGGATTTTCTTCCCTTTTATTAAGTAGACGTGAGTATGCAGATTATGCAGGTACCACAGAAGAACAGGTAATAAGAATGTTCTCTATTCTTAAAAAAGAAGGCTTGTTACTTACCAAAGGTAAAAGAGTAGGTATTTCTAATATTGAATTGCTTAAAAAAGAAATATCAGAGCACAATTTCTACTTAGATAGCTAATATCTTCCTCTAATTACTTAACCTACAACTACTTATTTTACTAAGTATAACTGTAAATGTTTTTAACTAAAGTTTAAAAAACTGATAAAAAACATATTTTTTTATGTTGAAATAAGATTCTTTATGCTTCGTTTTCACATAACTAGTACGTAGTCTAGGTTTTATATTTGTCATATAAATAAGTATTAATACTTGTTTATTATAAAACAATTAAAACTATTAGATTATGGAACAGACTACTATAGACCTTGTACAAGGTTCGTTTGAAAAAGTAAAACCAATTTCAGAGACAGCGGGAAAAATATTTTATGCCAAGCTTTTTGAGATTGATTCTTCATTAAGAGCCATATTTCCAACAGGAGAAGAAGCAATTACCGCTCAGGGGAATAAATTAATGACTATGCTTGCCAGTGCCGTAGCAGGGTTGAATAATCTAGAAATGCTTGTTCCTGTTTTAGAAAATTTAGGCAAACGTCATGTAGAATATAAGGTTGAAGATTCACATTACGATACTGTTGGTGCAGCATTATTAAGCACACTTGAGACTGGTCTGGGAGATGATTTTACTCCAGAAGTTAAAAATGCCTGGGCTTCGGTATATGGCACCATGGCTTCTGTTATGATTAATGCCGGCAAATAATTATCATTTTTAAAACACTCTATTATGAAAAAACTAAACAATTCTCCATTGCTTATAGTAATGATTCTTTTCATCAGTTTATTGATTTTGAATTCATGCGGCGGAGTTCCTGAAGAAAAAGGTGAAACGAGTGCAGCAGAAGACAATGTTTTTTCTGTTGATGAAGTTTTAGAAATGGTATCAAAGGAAAATGATGTTACAAGAACGTTATATACCAAGGCCATTGTAGGCAAAGGAATGTTACAGGGAATGAAATTTGATGAAGATTGGCGTAAAGATGATGTTGAAGCTGGTCCTTTACCTGCGCTTTTTTTACGTGGGGTGGCTACCAGTATCAAAAAAGGTCCAGTACCATTAGGCTTGTACTTGGGTTCTGATTTCCCTGTGAACAAGGCTAATAAATTTGAGGGTCAACAAGCTGAGCTTTTCAAGGATATCAAAGAAACGCAAGAACCTAAATTTTTTTATGACGAGTCTCAAGAACTCCACACCGCGATGTTTGCGGATCTTGCTAGTGCTCAAGCATGTGTAACGTGTCATAACGATCATCCACAAACTACGAAAACCGATTGGAAATTAGGCGATGTCATGGGTGCCACAACTTGGCAATATCCAAAGGATTCCTTAACATATTCAGGAGCAATAGAGGTGTTAAATGCATACTCAAAAGGTACCGTAGATATTTATATGGAGTACTTAGATGAGATTGCCGCATTTAAATCTTCTGAAAAACCGGTAATAGGAGATAAATGGCCTTCAGAAGGAAACTATCTTCCATCACCAGAAGTTTTTCTAGATAGCGTTAGAAAGCTTTCTTCGTATGATACAATGAAGACATTGATAGCAAGTAAATAACAAGAAAACTTATTTTTTGAAAAATAAAAACTTGACCTCGATAATAGGTTTGCTGCTCTTGGTATTGTTCTTTTTACAGTTTTTTTTAAAATTAGAATGGACCTGGTTAAAATTATTACAGCATGAAGAAATGTATAAAAGATGGTCTGGTCTTTTCTTGGCACTTTTTATCACATTTCAATGGGTACTGACACTTAGTAGGGTAATTAAAATGCTAAGAAAGCACTCCATAAAAATGACATTAATGCATAAGTGGGCAGGTGCTTTAAGCCCTGTTTTTTTCTACGTACATAGTATGGGTATGGGTTATGGTTACTTGGCACTATTGGCGTACTTGTTCTTTGCAAATGCATTAATAGGTTATGTAAATCTAGATGTTATAAAAAATAACAGTGAGGTATTGTTCAAAGGTTGGATGATATCTCACGTAGCATTCTCTATTATTATTACCATTTTGATGTTTTTCCATATTACTATGGTTTTCTATTACAAATAATTATACGAATGAAATTAACTGTAAAAAACATAGAAAAAGAAACAGATGATACCGTAAGCGTCATTTTTAAAAATGGGGGGCTGTTCAATAAGATAAAATACTTACCGGGGCAATTCGTAACCCTGCACTTTAAAGTAGATAATAAAATTCATAAAAGGGCCTATTCATTTAGTAGTAACCCTTATACTGACAAAGAGCCGAAAGTTACAGTTAAAAGAGTTGACAATGGATTGATTTCTAATCACATACATGATCATTTAAAAGTCGGTGATAAACTAGAGATAGATAAGCCCGACGGTAGTTTTTTTGTTATCCCAGAAAAGAAACAAGAATCGGCCTATGTTTTTTTTGCTGGAGGGAGTGGAATAACTCCGATATTTTCAATCATTAAATCGGTCTTGACCAAAGAACCGAAGTCTAAAATAGTATTGGTGTATGCAAACCGAAATACCAATGCTATAATTTTCAAAACTGAAATTGAAGAACTGCTGCAAAATTTTAAAGATAGATTTAATGTGGAGTTCCTTATATCTAAAGAAGCACCAAAATTAGACAATTACCATAAGGGGCTTATTACGGAAACTTTGGTGATGGATTTAATGGAAAAACATGATCTAGAATTTAAAAGTTGTCAATATATGATTTGCGGTCCCTTTGGTTTTATGGAGGCCGTTAAAAGTATTTTACTTGTTAATAAGGTTTCGTCAAGCAAGATTAAAGAAGAGCTATTCAAAAGACCAGATAAAGTAGTTGTAAAAAGTGGTCTGCAGAGCAAGGTTCAAATTCTGTTGAATGGAAAAAATCATGAACTATATATGGAAAATGATAAGACCATTTTACAAGCTGCAATGGCGAACAACATTGATATGCCCTATTCCTGTAGATCAGGTATGTGTTCAACATGTTTAGCAACTTGCCAAACAGGGGAAGTTACTATGACAGAGGGTCATTTTCTAGATCAAAAAGATGTAGACGCCGGTAAAATATTGACCTGTGTAAGCTATCCTGCTAGCGAGAATGTTATAATTGAAATATAGAGTATGCGTTTTATTAAAGTATCACCTTTAAGAGGAAGACAATTTTTTGGAGGGCTTATCGGTCTTTTGGTTGCCATAGGTATCGTTGGTTTTTTCTCATTAGAAGCTTCAGAAGAATATATCTCTCTTGGTACAATGAACAAAGGTCATGAAGATCTATCATGTGTTACCTGTCATGCAGATGCGAATGGTAATTTGATTCAGCAAGTTCAGTCCAACATTTCACACCTGGCGGGGATGAGGGAAAAATCCGTTGATTTTGGAACACAAGATGTAACTGTAAATAATTGTTTAGAGTGTCACGACAGACCAAATGACAGACATCCTTCGTATCGGTTTTCAGAACCTAGATTTAAAAAGGCAATTGCTAAAATTGACGCTACCACATGTATTACCTGTCATACCGAACACAATGGTGAACGGGTAAGTGTAGCTTCTATAAATTATTGTATGAATTGCCATCAGGATTTAGAGGTCGAAGATGATCCTATTGATGTACCCCATTCTGAACTGATTGCTAATGAGCAATGGTTTACCTGTATTCAATGTCACGATTTTCATGGCAACCATAAATATAATGTACCGGTTAAGATTAAGGACACAATTCCTATGAAAACGATACAAGCTTATTTTGATGGCGGTAAGGATCCTTATGGAACCGATAAAAAATACATCGGACTTTCAGAGCCCGCGTGGATCAAGACACTTCAAAAAAAATAGTTTACTTATTTCCCTTTCCTTAAAACCAGAGTTTTAAAAAATTTCATTTTTAATAGTACTACGTAATTATACTTTAAGTATAAGTACTAACTATATATCAATGTTTTACAAGATTTAAATGTTTTTTAGCAGGTTTTACTGTGGAACAAAAGATTGAAAGCTTATGCGCTATAACATCATTTGTAAAACTCATTACGTATACATTTGTTTAAAATAAGTATAAATACGTAGTTAAATTTTTAAACACACTGATATGAGAACTATTTTTACAAAAGCATCTTTACTTGCATCAATGGCGGCAGTCATTATGTCTTGTGGAGATACAAAAAGCAAGAAAGCCGAAACGGTTGTAGAAGAAGCTGTAACGTCTAAAACCAAAATGCTTGATATTGAAAAGCCTCAATTAACATTTGGCTTTATTAAACTTACAGATATGGCTCCTTTGGCTATAGCAAAAGAAAAAGGCTTTTTTGAAGAAGAAGGACTTTTTGTTTCGGTAGAAGCACAATCTAACTGGAAAAATGTTTTAGACCGTGTAATAGATGGTCAATTAGACGGATCACATATGTTGGCAGGTCAGCCAATCGCTGCAGGAGCAGGTTTTGGTAGACAAGCAGAATTGGTTACTCCGTTTTCAATGGATTTAAACGGTAACGGAATTACGGTATCTAATGATGTTTGGTCTAAAATGAAGCCGAATGTACCAGCAGATTCAGATGGTAAGCCAATTCACCCAATTAAAGCAGATGCTTTAAAACCGGTAATTACTTCGTATAAAAATGAAGGTAAACCTTTTAAAATGGGAATGGTTTTCCCAGTATCTACACACAACTATGAATTGCGTTATTGGTTAGCTGCTGCTGGTATTCACCCAGGTATGTATACGGCAGATAATGTGCAAGGGCAGATAGATGCTGAGGTTTTACTTTCTGTAACGCCACCGCCACAAATGCCAGCTACATTAGAGTCAGGTACTATTTATGGATACTGTGTAGGTGAGCCTTGGAACCAACAAGCGGTATTTAAAGGAATAGGTGTACCGGTAATAACCAACTATGATATTTGGAAGAACAATCCAGAGAAAGTATTTGTAATGACAAAGCAGTTTGTAGAGCAAAATCCGAACACTGCTATAGCGGTAACAAAAGCATTAATTAGAGCTGGTAAATGGCTAGATGAACCTTCTAATAGAGCAGAGGCTGTAGATATACTTTCCATGTCTCAATATGTGGGTGCACCAAAGGAAGTATTGGCAAACTCTATGACAGGTACATTCGAATTCGAAAAAGGAGACAAGCGTGAAATGCCAGATTTCAATGTATTCTATAAGTACAATGCAACATATCCATTCTATTCCGACGGAATATGGTTCTTAACACAAATGCGTAGATGGGGTCAAATTCCTGAATCAAAATCATCAGATTGGTATGCTTCTACCATTAAAGACATTTACCGTCCGGATATTTGGAAAAAAGCCGCAGATCTTTTGGTTGCAGAAGGTCAAATACCAGCCGCCGATGTTCCGAATACTGATGGTTACAAAGCAGTGACTTCAGATTTTATAGATGGTACAAGCTATGATGCCAAGGATCCAATTGGGTATATCAACAGTTTCTCGATCGGCAACAAAGACAAGAAATAATTAAAGTAATTCATTGACCTTAAATTAAATAGTATGGAACAAGAAATGGTCTTAAAAAACGAAAATAGTTTGACTTCTAGTTTGAAGCAAATGCTTTTGAAACTTACGCCAAGTATTAAAAAAGATGGTATTATAAAATCCTTAAAAAATACTGGTATAACTCTTCTATCCATATTATTGTTTATTGGTTTATGGCAGATGGGTTCTAAAGCCTTGTATAACAAAGAGGCAAATTACAGAGTAGAAAAAGCAATGCAAGAACAGGGAGAAGCGGCTGCAGTTGCTGAACGTGCATGTATTGAATCTGGCGACAGTACTTGCCAGCCCAATACCTTGCCATCGCCTTCTCAAGTATGGGCATCCTTACAATCTTTGATAGCGGACCATAAAGTTATACGTGCAGATAAAGCGGCATTTGTTGAGAAAATGGCGGTCACTAATGAGAAAATGATTTCTCAAGGTCAAGATCCAATTGTATATACAGGTAGAGCCTCTTTTGTAGACATAGTCTTAACAAGTATAAAAACAGTATTTGCCGGTTTTCTTTTAGCAATGTTTATCGCAGTACCTATCGGGATAGTTATAGGGCTTAGTCCGTCATTACGAAGCGCCTTCAACTGGTTCATTCAAATTTTTAAACCAGTATCGCCAGTTGTATGGTACCTGTTGGTTTTTATGATTGTAAAGACATTGTATATCGGCGACAGTTCTGATAATGCATTTGTAATCTCATTTATTAGTGTAGGTCTTTGTGCCATGTGGGCAACGTTGGTCAATACGGCAATGGGAGTTTCGTCGGTAGATAAAGATTATATCAATGTTGCCAAGGTATTAAAGCTAGGTACGTTCCAGAAAGTGTTCAAAGTCATTTTGCCATCCTCTTTACCATTAATATTTACAGGACTACGAATTACGCTATCCGTTGCTTGGATGGTATTGATTGCCATTGAACTTTTAGCACAAAGTCAAGGATTAGGTCTTTTCGTATGGGAAGAATTTCAGAACGGTGCTAACGATTCTAACTCAAAAATCATTGTGGCAATGTTCGTTATTGGTATCATTGGTTTCTTGTTAGATAGACTAATGCTTGCTGTACAGAATATGGTTTCTTTCAATAAAAATGAAATGGCATAACGCTTTCAAAAGATAGAACATGGCATATTTAGAACTAAATAATATTTATAAAACCTATGGTGAGGGAGATGGTAGTACAGAAGTACTTTCTAACATCAACCTGACTATGGATGAAGGTGAGTTTGTAGCTATTGTAGGATTTACCGGAAGTGGAAAAACCACTTTAGTAAATCTTATAAACGGGCTCTTGCAACCAACTAGCGGAGAGGTTCTTTTTAAAGGAGTTCCGGTAACCGAGACTAGTCATGAGCGTGGTGTGATTTTTCAAAACTATTCGCTGTTACCTTGGTTGACAGTGGGTCAAAATATTTACATGGCGGTAAAAGAAGCTTTTCCTAAGGAGAATAAAAAAGCCTTGATGGAAATAGTGAAAAATTACGTAGGCATGGTAAATCTTAGTCCGGCAATTAATAAGAGACCTAAAGAATTATCAGGGGGAATGCGACAAAGGGTTGCGGTAGCACGTGCTTTGGCCATGAATCCTGAAATGATCATTATGGATGAACCTTTAGGAGCATTAGATGCTTTGACAAGAGGAAATTTACAAGATGAAATCTTAAATATTTGGAGCCAAGACAAGCGAACCGCATTGCTGATTACCAATGATGTTGATGAAGGTATTTATATGGCAGATAGAATAATCCCTTTAAAACCAGGTCCGAATGCCACTCTGGGTCCGGAGTTTAAGATTGATATTGAAAGACCAAGGGATAAAACAGCAATGAATGATAATCCTGAATACAAGAAAACAAGAAACTCCATCATCGAATACTTAATGGATATAGGTGATGAAAGAAAGACAGTTTCTGACGTAGAATATAAACTTCCAGAGCTTACTCCCAAAAGCTTTGTAGCCTAAAGAAATAGTATATGAACACAACACAACAAGCTAACGAAGTATATTCAGAGAATGGCATAGTCTATCCATCAAAAGTAATGCTTGACCTTTCTAATTTAAAAAAGGTATACCCAACGCCAAAGGGAGATTACGTAGTGCTCGAAGACTTGAATCTTCAAATTTTAAAAGAAGAATTTGTAACAATTATAGGGCATTCAGGTTGTGGTAAAACAACCATGCTTTCTATGATAGCAGGTTTAAATCCAATTTCCGGAGGTAATATTTCGGTTTTAGGAAATCCTGTAAAAGGTCCGGGTCCAGATAGGGGAGTTATTTTTCAGTCGCCAAGTTTAATGCCATGGATGACTGCCTTGCAGAATGTATTACTTGGGGTAAATCAAGTTTTTCCGCATGCAACAAAAGGGCAACGTCAAGACATTGCAAAATACTATTTACATAAAGTAGGTTTGGAGAATGCCTTCCACAAAAAAGCAGCAGAGTTATCTCAAGGTATGCAGCAACGTGTGGGTATTGCTAGAGCATTTGCCATAAAGCCAAAAGTACTCTTGCTAGACGAGCCATTCGGAATGTTAGATTCATTAACTAGGGGAGAATTACAAGATATTCTTATAGAGATTTGGAACAAGGAGAAAATTACCGCGGTTATGATTACACATGATGTTGATGAAGCTATTTTTCTAGCAGATCGTGTCATTATGATGACCAGTGGTCCAAGTGCAAAAATAGGAGATATTCTTTCCATAGACTTTGAAAGACCCCGTACTCGAAAATCGGTTTTGGAAAGCGATGATTATTACACCTATAGAAAACACCTAATAGACTTTCTAGAACACTAACCATTAACTAACTCAATTATTAAAAATTAAAATTATGAAAAAACAGTATCTAATCATTACCCTATTGCTGCTATCGGCGAATGCAATTTATGCCCAATTTACATTAGACGGTCAGTTTAGACCAAGAACAGAATATAGACATGGTTTTGGTAGTTTAATTCCCGATGCCGCAGATGCTGGTTTCGCAATTTCTACCCGTGCACGTTTAAATGCAAAGTATGAAACTGAGGCTTATCAGTTTTATTTAAGCATACAAGATGTGATGGTTTGGGGAGAAAATAGACAAATTCTACCTGATGATCAAAACGATTCTTTCGCAGTTTTCGAAGCTTGGGCAAACATTAATTTAGGCAAAGGCTGGTCTACTAAGTTAGGTAGACAAGTAATTTCATATGATGACCAACGTATTTTTGGCGGATTGGATTGGGCACAACAAGGTAGAAACCATGATGCAGGACTTTTAAAGTACAAGAAAGATAAGTTTATGTTAGATGTAGGTCTTGCTTTTAGTCAAGATTTTGATAACCCAACAGGGTTTCAATCTGTAGGTACAGCGTATAATACATCAGGGTTTTTTACCTATAAAACCATGCAATACTTATATGCGAAACAACAATGGGATAAATTCTCCGGTAGTATATTGGCATTAAATAATGGTTTCCAGAATTTTGATACTGATAGCGCTGCAGATGGTGTAAGCAGTTTACAAACTATAGGTACTCATTTGGGTTATAAAGCAGGTAAATTTAATGCAGAGGCAAATGCATTTATCCAAACCGGTGAAAGACAGAACGAAGTAAAGGTTGGCGGTGCATATTTACTAGGTTTAGAGCTTGGGTATAAGGTCAGTGATAAAGTGTCTTTAGGTTTGGGTACAGAAGTTATTAGCGGAAACAAAGCGGATACTACAGACAAAACAGAGGCATTTTTTCCACTATACGGAACCAATCATAAGTTTAACGGATTCATGGATTATTTCTACGTAGGTAACCACGCAAATTCTGTAGGTCTATTTGATATTCACGCCAGTGCAAAATTCGATTTAGGAAAGAAATCTAGCTTACTGGTTAAAGTCTTAAATTTTAGTGGAGAACAAGAATTGCCAAGCGGAGAAAAATCATTGGGTACAGAAATTGACTTGGTCTTTTCAAAGGCTTTCAATGGTTATGGGTTAGCAGTTGGGTATTCTCAAATGTTTGCTGCGGACGGTATGTATGAGCTAAAAGGAGTTACAGAAGATTTAGCGGCAAGTAGCCAAAATTGGGCTTGGGTAGAGTTAACCATTAAGCCTCAGTTTTTGAATACCAAAAAAGAATAAAGTTTTACAAGAATTTAGTTAGTTATACGGTCTATGCAGCATTGGTTGTGTAGACCGTATTGTTGTTTTTAAAATATGTAATTTAGCAGGGTACGTATAATTACCTATATTTTGAGTGAAATAACAAGAATAGTATTGGCAGATGATCACGCTTTGGTTAGGGACGGAATCCGTTCTTTGTTGGAGTCCGAATCTGATTTAGAAGTGATCGGTGAAGCATCGAACGGTAAAGAAGCTATTGAATTGGTAGGCAAGGTAAATCCTGATCTTCTAATCATTGATATTAGAATGCCCGTCATGAACGGTATTGATGCAGTAGCTGAACTTACCAAAAGTAAGTCCGGCGTGAAGACCATTATTCTTTCCATGCACGACTCAGAAGAATACATATTAAAATCTATTAGTTCGGGCGCTAATGGGTATCTATTAAAAGACACCGACAAGTCAGAATTCATTAAAGCAATACATACTGTTAGAGAAGGCGGTAAATACTTTAGTGGAGATATAAGTAATGTTTTGGTAAATAACTTATTGGGAGCTAAAAAACAAGTGGTTAAAGAAGAAGAGCCACGCAAAAGTGCTGATAATGTTTTTGATTTAACAAATAAAGAATTGAAAGTATTAGAGTTGGTCTTATCTGGTTTAACGAATCAACAGATATCAGAAAAACTACAGAATAGCAAACGTACTATTGAAACGCATCGTTTTAATTTAATGCGTAAGATGGATGTAAAAAACCTAATAGATCTTTCTAAAAAGGCACAGAAGCATAATTTGATTTAGAGAATTTTTATTCTCTTTAAAACGAATTTTTTTCATCTTTCATTCATGCTAAAACTATAACGGTTATAGTTTAACGTACGTTTTCGCATCGATGGCTTCACATCACTACTAACAACTTGAGCAAAATCATATAATACAAGTATTTTTATCAAAAATCATAACATGAAAAATCAGAATTTTAAAAATCACGGAAAACTAGTAACAGGGTTTCACGGCGTGTTATTTGTTGCCTTAGTTGCATTATTAGTTGGATCGGTATATCATCTTTTTAGAACCACATCAGAAAACTTGTATTTAGCATCTTTAATGGTGTTAATTGCCATTATCTTGATTCTGATGGCGTGGTATGTGAGAACATTTCCTTTAAAAGCACAAGACAGAGCTATTAGAGCTGAAGAAAATATGAGACATTATGTTATGACCGGAAAACTACTTCCTTCAGATTTGAGTATGTCTCAAATAATTGCCTTACGTTTCGCTAGCGATGATGAGTTTTTATCCTTGATGGAAAAAGCTTTAAAAGAAAAACTTTCTGCCAAGGAAATTAAATCGAGTATCAAAAGTTGGAAAGGAGATTATTATAGGGTTTAATTTAGGCGCTCTAACTAAAAAATTTATATACGCAGGCCCATGCCAGAGCTAGTTTGTGACATGATTTCTTACCATCTAGAATTTAAAGCTCATAACTTCAGTAAAGGATAAAATTGTATTAAATTCGATATTTATACGTAAATTGTACGTATAAATATTTTTCTATTATGATACGTAAGGAATTACACTTAGATGAAACAATTATCTCTGTTTTGGAAGCGGAAGCAAAAAGGCAAAATCGCAGCCTTAAAAACTACTTAGAATTTTTAGCTATAGAGCAGGCTAAAAAGCTAGAAGTCCCCTCAAAGGAGTATACCGATATGATGGATGATTTATTGAATAAATTTGATAATAATGAAATAGAATTTTCCTCTATTGAAGAAGTAATGAGTAGGAATGGCATATAAAATTAATGTATCAAAAGATGCCGAGAAGGATCTCTTAACTGCAAAATGTCATTATAAAGTATCTGGTTTAGAGGATACATTTGATAATGATTTTAAAAGCCAAATAGCATATTTAAAAGCCAACCCATTTCTTTATCAGATTTACTATCGAAATGTTCGAAGAGCTCATTTTAATACGTTTAGATATTCAATCCATTTTATTATTCATAATGATGTCGTTTATATACTAAGGGTGTTACATCATAAACAAAAGTTTAAATAAAGGATACTTTATTTTAACATTTCAACACCTCACTTTCCTATTTATTGATCCATTCTCAGTCTTAAAGCAGAATAATTGCGGATCACTCGATTTTACGCAGAACATTTACGATAAAAAAGTACGTATTTATACGTACTTTTTATAATTTGCAGTATACTTCTGAACCATTCTTGATCATTGATAAAATGAATAGCAATAAAACTCATAAAACAATATGTTCCTATTGCGGTGTAGGCTGCGGTATACTTGTGGATGTTGACGCAAAAGGAACTATTTCAGTAGATGGTAATCCCGATTATCCATCTAATAAAGGTATGCTGTGCAGCAAAGGACGTAATCTAAATTACGTAGCTCAAGATACTACAGATCGTATTCTGTATCCAGAAATGAAATGGAGTAGAAATCATCCGTTACAACGTGTTTCTTGGGACGCTGCTTTTGAACGTGCCGCTGCAGTTTTTAAAAGTATTATTGCCAAGCATGGTCCAGATAGTGTAGGTTTTTATGTATCAGGACAGTGTTTAACAGAAGAGTATTACCTCATCAATAAGCTTACAAAAGGGTTCATTGGCACCAATAATATAGATACCAATTCTAGGTTGTGCATGAGTTCTGCAGTAGTAGGGTATAAAAAAACCTTGGGCGAAGATTCTGTGCCTATTTCATATGAAGATATTGAGTTGGCAGATTGCTTCTTGATAGCAGGTGCAAACCCGGCATGGTGTCATCCTATTTTATATAGAAGATTAGAAAAGCATAAAGAAGAGAATCCGCAGGTAAAAATAATTGTAGTAGACCCACGTAAAACACAGACGTGCGCAGGGGCAGATTTACATTTACAGATATTACCTGGCACCGATGTTATTCTTTTCAATGCCATAGCCCGCCGATTAATTGAGAAAAGAAAAATAGATTCCGCCTTTATAAAAAAGCACACAGCAAATTATGAGGCGGTTAAAGAAATGGCGTTTACCTTATCATTGAAAGAAGCCGCTAAAAAATGTGGTATTCCCGTTGGGGATATTCGCAAGGCTGCCGAATTTATTGGTAATGCCAAGAAGTTTATCAGCATGTGGACTATGGGGTTGAACCAGAGTGTTATTGGTGTTGCTAAAAATGTATCATTACTAAATTTGTCACTTTTAACGGGGCAAATAGGCAAACCCGGTGCGGGACCGTTTTCATTGACAGGTCAGCCAAATGCCATGGGCGGCAGAGAAGTAGGTGGTATGGCAAGTTTATTGGCGGCACATAAAAATTTAGGGAATGCTGCACATAGAAAAGAAGTGTCAGATTTTTGGGGAGGTGGCGAAATTCAAGCGGAACCAGGGTACACAGCAACAGAAATGTTCGATGCCCTTGATGAAGGAAAGTTAAAAGCAGTTTGGATTGTTTGTACCAACCCTGCCGTAAGTATGCCTAATTCTAACAAAGTAGAAAGAGCTTTAAAAAAGGCAAAATTCGTAGTAGTTCAAGATATATCTCATAACTCAGAGACCACCAAATTTGCCGATCTTTTGCTACCTGCTGCAGGCTGGTTAGAGAAAGAAGGTACCATGACCAATTCAGAAAGACGAATTAGTCATTTGCCTAAAGTTATAGATGCACCAGGTGAAGCATTACCAGATACAGAAATTATATGGCGTTTTGCACAGGCAATGGGTTATAAAGGTTTTGATTATAAAAATAGCAGTGAAGTCTATGACGAGCACTGTTTATTAACAAAAGGCACTGAAATAGACATTTCTGGTCTATCATATGAACGTTTGATCAATGAAGGAAGTTTTCAGTGGCCAGTGCCACATAAAACACATAAGGGTACAACAAGATTATTTACAGATCGCAAGTTCTTTACCAATGACAAGAAGGCTCATTTTAATGCGCCTTCTACCCTCTACAATAAATCTGAAGAAACAGATAATGACTATCCGTTAATTTTAAATTCAGGGCGCGTTCGTGATCAATGGCATACCCGAACCAAAACGGGTAAGGTAAAAAGATTATTGACCCATATACCGCAGCCTTATCTAGAGATGAATGCTGTAGATGCCTATTTGAGAAAAATTAAGGAAGGTGATATTGCAGTAGTAAAAAGTAGAAGAGGGCAAGTACAAGTAAAAGTGCAGCTTAATTATGATATACGAGAGTCTGTTGTGTTCTTGCCTATGCATTGGGGTAAAGTATTAAATAATGATTTTGGTAGGGCAAATAACCTAACAAACGATTTGGTTGATCCCATATCTAAAGAGCCAGATTTTAAGTACTGTGCCGTTGAGGTTACCAAATTCGTAAAAGAAAAACAGAAGGTTGTTGTAATTGGAGCAGGTGCTGCGGCATATCGGTTTATACAATCGTACCGAGAGAAAAATAGTATAGACGAGTTACACGTATTTTCAAAAGAGAAAGATCCTTTTTATAATCGTGTTTTGCTTCCTGAATATGTAAGTGATGAGCTTTCTTGGGAAGCCTTAGAGAAGTTAAAAGATGGCGAGCTACAAAAGCTAGAGGTCTCTTTACATAAAGGTATTGGTATTGACAATATTGATGCGGAAAATAAAACGGTCTTAGATTCTGACGGAAATGAGCACACCTATGATTTGTTGATCATGGCTACAGGTAGTAGGGCATTTATACCTAGCGATGTACAAATACAATTACCTGGTCGTTTTACGATGCGTGAAAGAGGAGATGCCGATAAATTAAGAAAATACCTCGCAGAGACCGGACTGCAGGCTAAAGACCAAAATGTGGTTATAGTTGGTGGCGGACTTTTAGGGTTAGAGCTTGCTGCCGCGTTAAAGAAAATAGACATCAATATCAGTATCATTCAACGCGCACCACGTTTAATGGAGCGCCAATTAGATACTATTGCCAGTCGCTTATTGGCAGAAGATGTAGTAGAAAGAGGTATAAATCTGTATTTCGATAATGAAGTAAGTACTGTTTTTGAAGATAAGGATCAAAAACATAGCCTTTCTGTAAATCTAAAAACAGGACGTTCTATTCAGTGCAATGCCATAGTTTATGCAATTGGTACAAGACCAAATATAGAATTGGCAAAACCAACGGGAATCAAAACCCGAAGAGGTGTGGTGGTAAATTCATATTTACAAAGTAGTGATCCATCGATATTTGCTTTGGGAGAAATTGCCGAGTTTAAAAACTCACTTTTTGGTATTACCTCAGCTGCCGAGCAACAAGCAGATATTGCGGCTAACTTTATTCTAGGGGACTTTAGTAGTATTTATAATGGTTCGGTTTTAATGAACATTTTAAAGTTCGAAAATTTGGATCTCTGCAGTATCGGTATGGTGAATTCACCCATAGGAGATTCTTCTTATGAGGAGATTATTTTAATGGATGTAAGTAAGCGTTTTTATAAAAAGTGTATTGTAAAAGACGATACGCTAAAAGGCGCCATTTTATTGGGCGATAAAAATGAATTTGCAGAATTTAAAAGACTGATAGAAGAAGAGATTGAACTATCTGAAAAACGGAATGAGTTGCTGCGTGGAGCATCGACCTCTGTGCCGCTAAAAGGTAAGTTGGTTTGTTCTTGCAGTCAGGTCGGGGAAGGTAATGTACTTGATGCAATAAAAGGTGGATGTTCGGATTTCAACAAATTATGTTCAGAAACAGGTGCAGGTCTGGGTTGTGGTAGTTGTAAGCCCGAGATAAAAGATTTATTAAAGAAACAACTGGTATTAGCAAATTAAAACAGCGAGACATGAATGATGATCTTCATAGAATATTGATAAAAGGTGGTGTTACTTCTCCTGGTGAATTGAAAGATATTATTACCATGCTGGAGTCTGCAGGACTTACAAGTGTGAATTTTGGGTCTCGACAAGATATTTTGTTTCCGCTAAAGGATGCAAAAGAAGAGCAGCTAGAAAGTATCTCGAAATTCAATACAGATATCATTGCAAATCGTACGTATCAGAACATTGTCAGTTCGTATGTATCTGCAGATATTTTTGATATGACGCATTGGTTAAAGGGGTCTACCTACTTATATATTTTAGAAGGATTTGATTTTTTACCCAAGTTGAAAATCAATATTACCGATCCAAAACAGCGCTTGGTTCCTATTTTTAGTGGTAACCTCAACTTTATAGCATCTGAACAAGAAGATTATTGGTACTTGAATATTAAACTACCACACTGGCAATCATCTGCTTTTTATCCTGTGCTTATTTATAGTTGGGATATCAATTCTATCTCTAAACAGATCGAAGAGATTTACGAAGATATTACCGATATAGATGAGTTGTTCTTTGTGATGAACAAGAACTTAGAAACTAATAACAAAACCATGGAAAAGGAATTAAAGGTTCCTTTTCAGACCTTTCCGTATTATGAGGGTATGAACCGTTTGGGTTCAGATATGTATTGGCTTGGTCTTTACTGGAGAAATAATAAATATGACCTATCCTTCTTAAAAGAATTCTGCGGCTTTTGCTTAGATAATAGTATTGGTAAAATCTGTATTACTCCGTGGAAATCTTTTGTAGTAAAAGGGATAAAAAAATCTAGCAGACCAGCCTTAGAGCGCTTTTTAGGCAAAAAAGGAATCAATGTAAGGCATTCTCAATTAGAGATGAACTGGCATGTGCCTATTGATGATGGCGAAGCGCTAGAGTTAAAAAAGTATTTGGTTCGGAGTTTTGATCAAAATGATATAAGTACTTACGGTCTTACTTTTGGTATTAGCAATGAGGTGGGTAAACGTTCGCACTTTGCCTCGGTGATTATTGAAAAGAATAGTTTGCCCACTATTGTTAAAGAATTTGAAGTCCGACCTACGTACAATGTCTTACATTTTGAGCATTTCGATCCTAACAGTCAAAAGTATATTACCTATGCTCAAGATATCGATAAGATTGAATTGCCTGGGTTGTTGATGGAGCTTAGTAAAATGTACTTTGATCAGTTGGGTCGTGTAGATGATTATGAAGAAACGACTAGCGTTGAAGTTGTAGAAGCAACACAATCGTTATATCAATGTCAAGATTGCTTAACGGTTTATGATGCAACTTTCGGTGATGAGGAATTTAATATTGCCGCAGGTACCAAGTTTGATGATATTGATGATTCGTATGAATGCCCAATATGTTCGGCTCCAAAAGCTACGTTTAAAGAAGCAATGATACAAATGAGTTAAAGACAACTAGCTGTAAAATAATAGGTTACATGATGCCATTGACTTAGATTAAGTGTAATGGAGACAAGAAATTCATTTATGAAGTTAAAACTCTAGAATGTTTCAATTTAAATTTGTTGTATAATTCTAAATAACCGCTCATGACCAGGGTAAATGTAAATAATCAAATTAAAGAACCAGCTTTTGCAAAAGCTTTAAAGTTCACTATAGTAATTGCTGCAATCGGAATTTTAACGTGCATATTTCTAATGACTTTCGGAATCTAACTAATGCACTTAACTTACTCTTTCTAAATTTAGAAAAGCCGTTTTACTTAGGGCTGCATTACGGGAAGTTCTAATATTCGTTCTGGACCGTAGAACTTCAGCGCAATACCAAATACAATTACTGAGATTATCATTCCTACCATAAAAACGGTATACGTCCATCGTAAAATTCTATACTTTCTTTCTAAAACAATCCCAAGAAAATAAAGGTCTTTAGTTAATGAACTATAGATATAATCTTTGTCCTTAATAAGTTCTGACATTGCCCAATTATACTGCTGTAATTTCATTTTATGAAAATTACCGAAGAATAATAGATTTACCTTTTTGGTGGTAACTTCTTCTTCTGTAAATTGACCAGAGGTCACGTTCGGTTTGGTAGCTATAATAGACATCACCATAGATACTACACTAAAAATGATAAATAGAAATGTAGGGTAAAATAGATAGTCATTAGAAGGGTTATCTAATTTAGGAACCAAATTTGCTAATGCCATAGAAACGATAATAGCGTTAACCGAAAGTAAAATATTCGCCTTTGTATCGGCAATATCACTCAGTTTTAAATGATTGCTTAATGTAACTCTGTATAGTGTCTGTATGCCTCTATCCGGTAATTCTCCTTTAAATTTAGCTTTTAAACTTTCTTTTTTAATGAGCTCCTTATTCTTCTTTTTTGCTTTGATGAGCCTCTTAATATTCTTGTCTTTCCCTTTTTGCCAATTCTTTATAGCGTAGTCGGTATAAAAACGATGTTTGGCTCGTAATAAGGCAATATTCTCTTTGCGCCAATCGGCAGATGTAATACTTTGTTTTCCTAATGACGAAAGCTCTTCACGCAATAACTCTGTCGTGACCATGAAACTCTTGACATGAAAATGAGAAGAATCTGCATCGCGAATTATTTTTTCTAATTCATTTTTTGGCTCGTACCCTTTTTTAGTTGCTAGAATTAGGTCGCACACACTGGTAATAAAAGATGGTGTACAATTATGCTTGGTTAAAAAATCTCTAGATAATTGGCAACTATGCTCTTCATGGTTCTCAATAGAAATAGTGTACCCAAGGTCATGAAACCAAGCAGCAACTAAAAGTAGCTCGCTCTCTTCATCACCAATTTTTTCACCAGTAATAAGTTCTTTCGTACCATCTACAACACGTTGGGTATGCCTAAGATTATGGTAAAGATATCTTGGGTCAGTATTGCCAGTTAGTAGATTAATGGCAAATTCTTCGACTGTAGAAACTATTTTAGACATGGTGTTTTTGGTATGATTTGCACTTTAGAAAATTACAAAAATTAAAACTAGTGTTAAATGGACAAACCGAAACCAACCTGAATCAAATTACTTTCTTTAGAGTTGAAGTAGCCTATATTAAGGGTTAGTGCTTTTAGACTGCTTATCCAAAATCCGCCACCTTGTGATGTATGCCATATATTAGAGTCTTCATTTGGCATCCAAACCCTACCATAATCAAATCCGCCATACATACCAATCGTAACTGGTGAAACTGCTGTAACATAGCTTTTAAGCTTCAGTTTTAAGTCAGATGATTGATAGAAATATGATTTACCTGTAAATCTTTCATCTCTAAAGCCACGTAAGCCATTAGCGCCACCAATTGATGGGGTATGATAAAAGTAAACATCATTATAATCGAACAATCCTTTATATTCGGCTGTTGTACTGTAAACCAAACTACCTGTTGATTCTAACTTGTGATCAAAACCTACCTTTAAAGAGGCATATCCGAATTTGTTCGAATTGTTATTAATGTTCATTTTATAACCGGCAGCAAAACTAAAAGATATTGCTTTGGAAGGAAAATCTCCGGCGTCATCTCTATCATATTCCCCGGTCAGTTCAGCGCCGCCATAATTTTGATTATCAAAAACGGCATCATTTAAATTCCCTGTTGTAAATAGTCGATTAGGGTTATTTGCAACTTTGAACGATTCAAACAAACCTTTTACACGAAGACTGTAAAAGGCTAACCCTGCACTTGCCTTGAAAGTTCTAATTCTACCCCTATAATAATCTCGACTCAACATATCTTCGTTATTGACAGTTTCATTTCCAAATCCGAAGAAATTACTAACATAACGATCATTGGCAAAATAGGCGTCCATTTCAAAATTCCATCCAGGAAAAACACTTCCATATACGCCAGAATAAGAAAGTTCTGCTGCTTTGAATTTAAAAAAGTAATTGGCGCTTACATTATGTCGTTGTTTAAGAGTATTGCCGTCAATACCATCTTGAGTATAGGTATTTGAGCCACCTAAAAAGAACCCATCATCTGTTCTAAAACCAATATTTGGCATTAAAATATTGCTATTAGGTTCGAAGAATCTAAAATGAAAAGTATTTGTTTCATAGTTATTCGTAAACGATGTGGCAGGCTCTAGTTCTTCAATATTTATTTTCTCATGTTCCCAATCATATAATTTCACCCTTTTCTTATTTTCGATTTTATAAGTGTCTTTACCATAACCGCCAATGATTCTTAATTTTGTTTTAGGGTTTTCACTTCCTTCAACCTTAAAAACATCATCATCGCCTAAACCGTAAACCCAAAGTTCTTTGGTTAGACTATCGTTAAAAATTCTCGAATAAATTAATTCGTCTTTTTCGTCTGATAAGATTCGTTTGACTTCAACCTTTGTATCACCATTTTTCATCTTTGTCATGGTAAAAATATCGTCTTTTTCGGTGCCTGTTACAGCTACGATTTTGTTGAGGTATTCAGCATATGCTTTTGCGGCCTCAGGTAAGGTTGAAAGACGTTGTTTTAAACTTTCTTTAATATATTCAGAAGTTTCGTCTTGTACAGATTTAGGCAATCGGGTGAATGCTTTTTCAATTACATTTGAAGTCATACCATCTTGTATAGCCTTAGCTTCTTCGACCCAAACCTCAGGTCCAAAAGAGGTTAATAAGGCACGGTCTAATTTATTACCAGAAAGGTTCAGCCATTTTACATTATCAACATCATCATCATAGGTTTCCCAATTTCTTGAGTTTGGAACAAACCAATTTACAAAGGGTATAACTTTACCGTCAAATCTTGGAAAGGCATTATCACGATCTCGTGGAATCGGCAAAAATTCTTTTTCTCCATCTGGACTTTCATATTCAACCCATCTCCATTGGTCTTGGTGACGGTCCCAGTCGCCTATTAACATATCAAAAATTCTTGCACGTATAAATGCCCTTTCATCGACAGAATATGATTCATCACTTTTGATTTTCTCAAGCATATCTGTAGTACTTTCATAATCTACAACTTTACCAGAATTTTGATCAATACTTCTTCTATAACCTTTGTAATTTGCTTGCTCTTCTGAAGGTCTTCTTTCTATATAATAAAGTTCATCACCATAATTTTCGTTGAATTGCTTTAAACTATCTTGTTTTGGAACATAGAATAAATCGGTGTCCGAATGGTTAATTTGTACAGATTCGGCCAAAGGATTAATTACCAACTGCATGTATGGGTGAGCAGTAGTAAAAAAGTCAGAAATAGCTTTTTCTGCCCAAGTATCTTGATAATCCTCCGTATTATATGAAATACCTGGAAGTTTGAATTTTAGAAATTTTAATGCACTTTTTCGTAAAGAACGCATTGCATACTGTTTGCCATTGGCATCTTCTAAACGCAGCGAAAAAGACTGGTGACCACCACCTTCTTTAACTACAGATAAACCACCATATAAAGTATCAAGTTTTACAACTGGTGCGTCTACAGGTTGACCATAATATTTACGATAACGATCACCCCAAAGAAATGTATAAGCCGCACTTTTATTATAATCATTAGGATCATCTAAAATTGCACTATTCTCTGTTAATTGCGAGCTTGTGCTAAATTGGGTATATACTTTTTTGGGTTCAAATTCTGGCAGAACAGACAGTTCGGTATTCTTATCAAGATTATTCTCTGAGATAAAAGTAACTTTTGAACTTCCATCCTTATAATAATCTAGTCTAGCAAATCCTCTATCTCCAAAAGCATATTGACCTTCGTATTCAATAGACCCACCTATTGCGGTAATTCTGCCGGTTCCTAGATTAGTTGCACTTTTTGTGCCTAAAGATCCACTAATGATTTGATGTATACCACCACCCTCTAACAGCTGAAGACTTTCTTCATGACCCGAAACTAGTGTAATTCTATCGTTTGCCTGTGCTAAAGCACTTACCGCTATTCTTAGGTAATTATATCTTCTAGAATTTACATGTTCAGGGTTAAAGGCACCTAAATCCATTACCGTATTCTTGATTGTTCCTAAAACAGGAATTGGAGTAAGGTGGTTTTTAAGGGTTGTATGTCCGGCATAAGTGCCATTTGTAAAAATTGGATGGTGCATTGCAATTACGATGTTTTTACCTGCCCCATCGCCAATATAACCCTCAAGTTCTTCCATAAACCTTCTACGGGTAATAATGTCTGTACATTTACTATTGATATCTTCGATTCTAGACCAATTAGATACGAACCATTTGGAGTCAACTATTATAAGATCTAAGTCATCGTTAATGACCCTATGTTCTATTGGACAACCATTATTAGGTATAACCGCAGTATTTTCTCTTGCAATATCTTTTAATAAATTTTCAACCTTTTCGATTTTCTTAAGCTCGTAACTTTTCCATTCATTATTACCGGGTAAAAAAACGGTTTCTCCCTTAAAATTCGATGATACGTCTAATTGTGTTTTAATAAGTAGACTATCACTATCCCAATTGTTGGTCTCTGGTGAAATATTATCTCCCGTAAATAGTAAAGTACTATTTTCTGAAGCTTGATCAAGCTCTTCTTTAAAGCGCTGTAATAGTGCTTTATTTGGTAATGACGAAGAATTTCCCAGTCCGCCAGCAATGTAAAATGAATAGGTCACTTCTTTATCTGCTGTGCTTTTATCGTTATTTATATTGCTTTGTTCTTTAAATGTAGCACAGGAAGAACCTAATAGTAATAAAAGGGTAAATGTGAGATGTTTTACCCAAGTTGATTGAATTGGTTGGTTGATCATATATTAATTATTAGATAATAATTTTAGTTGGTGAAAAAGATGTTCGATACGATAACACCAATTACAAGTAGTACTAGAAAAGCTACTAAAATGGTAACCCCTACTTTTGTTTTTTTATTTTTCTGAAGGATGAATTGCTGTGTATTATCTTCAGGTTCTTTAACGAATTTTGTTTCTTCTGCTTCTTTGTTCATGCGTATTATTTTTTAATGTAAACTGTTTTTTTGTTGACAAATTCTAAGATGCCTTCTCTAGATAGTTCTCTACCATAGCCAGATGCTTTTGTTCCACCAAATGGTAATCTAGGATCAGATTTTACCATATCGTTGACAAAAAATGCGCCGTCTGGTATGTCAGAAATAATATCCATCGCCGCATCTGTATCTTCTGTGAATAACATACTACCAAGACCTAATCTAGAATTCGCTGCAATGGCAATAGCATCTTCTCTATTTTTAGCTTTAATGATTGCCGCTACAGGCCCGAAAGTTTCTTCTTTAAAAACAGGCATATCTTCGGTAACCTCTGTAAGTATGGTAGGAGAATAATATGCACCATTACGCATATTACCTAATATAACCTTGGCACCTTGTTTTATAGAGTCGTTCACTTGTTTTTGAAGTTCTTCTGCTAAGTCTTCACGAGCCATAACACCAATAAATGTATCTTTATTCATGGGGTCACCACTTTTTAGGGACTTCACTTTTGCAGTGAATTTTTCGAGAAAAGAGTCATATATATCTTCACAGACAATAAAGCGCTTAGCTGCAATACAGCTTTGACCGGTATTCTGCATACGTGCCGTTACCATAGTATCGATGTGCTCATCTAAATCGGCATCTTCCCAAACGATACAAGCATTGTTTCCGCCGAGTTCAAGAACAGATTTCTTCAAGTTTTTTCCAGCTGTACCTGCTATTGATTTACCGGCTTTCTCGCTTCCGGTTAAGGTTACGGCCTTGATTCCGACATTGGCAATAAGCTTCTCGATTTCTTCATGACCTGCTTTTAAGCTTTGAAAACATCCTTCAGGATATCCTGCATCTAAAAACAATTGTTCAATAGCAAGTGAGCAACCCGTTACATTCTGTGCATGTTTAAGCAATGCGGTATTACCTGCGGTTAATGTCGGTGCCGCAAAACGTATTACTTGCCAAAATGGGTAGTTCCATGGCATAACGGCAAGAATGCAACCTAAGGGATCATGACTAATAAAACTCTCATCGGCATCGGTTTCTATGACCTCATCAGCCAAAAGATCTTCTGCATTATGTGCATAAAAATCACAAGCCCAAGCACACTTTTCAATTTCAGATATACCTTGAGAAAAAGGTTTCCCCATTTCTTGTGTCATTAATTCTGCATATTGCTCTTTTCGTTCTATTAGTAGCTCGGCAACATTGCTGAGTAATTCACATTTATCTTCAATTTCTGTACGTGCCCATGAAACTTCAATGGCGAGCGCTTTATTCAATTTAGCAGTAATATCTGCCGATGTATCTTGTATATAGGTGTTGACTACAGAACCATTATAAGGGTTCATTATTTTATATTCTTTCATAAGTACAAATTTAGAGGTATACAATGGTATGTGTTAATTCGTTTCATATAATTCTTAACCCTTTTAAACTATTGTTAACGTCAATATTTAAAGGTTTTGAGTTAAGTAGTTGTATCTTTATTATAGAACTTTGTAGAGCATGATAATACAAACATTATCATGAATAAAAGAAACGTTTAATCTAAAAATATTACAATATGAACAATAGTGGAAATACATTATTAGCAATTATTGCAGGTTCTGCAATCGGTGCAGCTTTAGGAATTCTTTATGCTCCAGATAAAGGTGAGAATACAAGAAGATTAATTGCTGACCAAGCAGCTGCAACAAGAGATAATTTTACTGAAAGCGCAGTAGACCTTAAAAATAGAGTAGCTTCTAAAATGGCAGATGAAAAAGTAACTTTAGATGCAAGGGTAGAATCTTTAGTATCTGATTTAAGTTACAAGACAGATGATGTTATTTCAACTTTAGAGAAAAAGTTAGCTGAGTTGAAAATGAAAAATAAGAAACTGCAGAAAACAGTATAAATGGGAGTTATTGAATCACTTAACGAAACGTCTAACAAGGCAATTGATGTAGGAGAGGTTTACTATAAGAAAACCCAAGAATACTATACGCTAAAAGTGTTTCAACAATTAACAATGACCACCGGTATGCTGCTGAAAATCGCAGTCATTGGTGGTCTTGCTTTTTTGGCACTTATATTTATTACTGTTGCGGGAGTAGTTTTTCTTGCAAATGTTCTTAATAGTATGGTAAGTGCCTGTTTAATTGCTGGTGCTTTATTTATAGTATTATTGATTTTAGCCTATATTTTTAGAGCTAAAATAGATAACATGTTGGTAAGAAAGTTGTCGGATAAATTTTTTAACTAATAGAGATATGTATAAAAATTTTAATGAGATAGAGTACAATTTAAAGCGTCTAAAATTAGAGCGACAGATTGCTCTAGAAGAACTAAAAGGGTTAAAGCAAGATGTACAGCAAGATTTGAGTCCGTATAACTGGGTATCGACAGCATTCTCTGCAGCCAAAAAATTTGGTATGTTGTATTTAATGCGAAAAGTAGTAAAATAATATACAATTAGATTGCAATGATAATCTAGTTGAAAGTAAAAAGCACCTCTGTAAAAGAGGTGCTTTTTTTTATACTGTATTGGGTACTATTATTTTATTCTTTCGACCAGGCGTCAAGCATCCAACTTACTTTTTCGATGCTGCCAATGTAACCACCGATCATATCGATTGTACCTTCATCACCACCGGCTTCTGCTTTTTTAACAACCTTGCTCATTTGCTTTAGCAAAATCTCATGCTGATCTAAAATATGATCCACCATATCGGTATCGGCAATAAGAGAAGATGTTTCTTTTATAGAAGACATTTCAAAATACTTAGAAAATTCGCTTGTAGGGTTGTGTCTTAAAGTTAAAATTCGCTCAGCGATTTCATCAATCTTTATTCTTGCATCGGTATATAACTCTTCGAACTTAATGTGAAGGTCGAAAAAGTTCTTTCCAGAAACATTCCAATGATAACCTCTAAGGTTTTGGTAGTATAAATTGTAATCTGCCAATAAGGTGTTTAATTCATCAACAATTGGCTTTATGTCTTTTGATTTTATATCTAAATAGCTCATAATTTTATTTAATTATTCTGCTACAAAATTAAAGTATATAGAAGGTTACCATTGACTCAGAAGAGGCAATGATGAACGTTTTACAATTTTGAAGTGATGTAGAACTTATTCTTCTACCAAAGGTTTTAAGTTTATGTACGAGTAGTTTATTTCACCTACATGGTCATACTCCGTTGAGTTTTGCTTTAACGAACCCCAATCGAACTGATTGTTTAAATTATTCTCTTTATAATAATTAGTTAAGCCCTCGGTTAGCAGTAAATATTCGCTTAATCTAATTTTATTTTTTAAAAGTTTATGTGCAATAATCAAGTCTTCGCCAAATAACTTAATGCTGTTACCAACTTTGGTCAAAGCAATTTCTTTACCGTAATGTAAAATGATTTTTAAGCCCAGAATGTCTGGCATCGAATCGGCGTCTTTATTTTTCTTATGTTTTACTCTAAGTGAGTTTAGTTCTTTGTAGAACTCGGTATAAAATTGTCTGCACTGCTCAATTAAATTTTCTAGGCTGGGCATTTCACCGGTCTTAAAAAACAAAACCGCGTCACCTTCTATTTCAGAAACTTTTAGTCCGATTTTATTGGTGTAGATAATTTGGTTCAATAGGGCAGGAATAATTTTTGAGCTTAACTCAAAATCGGTTTCGCTCATAAACTCCGTAAAGCCGCTTATGTCTGGTATACATATTAACATTGGTTCTCCTTTCATAAGCTATAGTCGTAAGTGAGGGTGAAAGGTATATAACTTTTGATTTTAAAAAGATCGCGTACGGTAAAATTACTATCGCAATCGATTTGCGTTTAAAGCCATTTAATTTATTTGAATCGATCTTTTAAAGTTACAATAGAGCGGTATTGAACACATAATACGCAACCTCTTTGATTATTTTTGTTTGATGTTGTTTTTAAAACAATAAACAAAACAAGTGTTTTCTTTACCTATATCAGTACTATTTTAAAGAATTTCAAATGAACTATTCAGAACTTTTAGCGAGCGAACCACATGATGTAGCAGCACATATGCACTTAAAATATGTGAATAGAGAAGCACTATCTATACTGCGGATAAAAGAGAAAGATCAATTTCTATATCTGCTAAAAAACAAACCGCTCAGTAAAAAAGCTGAATTAACTAGAATTAAAAAGCTGGTGATACCGCCCGCATGGCAAGAGGTTAAAATTGCACCCATATCGAATGCACATTTACAAGCGGTAGGGTATGATATGAAGCACAGACTTCAATACCGTTATCACGAATTATGGTTAAGAGTTCGAAACCGCACGAAGTTTTTAAGAATGCATCATTTTGGGGAAGCATTACCCCTTATTCGAAAAAGGGTCGATGAAGATTTACAGCTAGACGGATGGCCTAAAGAAAAAGTTCTTGCATTAATCGTGAGGTTAATGGAGGAAACCCATATTCGAATCGGAAACCAGCAATATGCAAGAAGAAACAAAACCTATGGCTTATCGACCCTAAGAACAAGACACTTAAAAACTAGCAAGAACAAGGTAAAGTTTGAGTTTACGGGTAAAAAAGGTAAAAAGCACAGTATCACTTTAAATAATAGAAAGTTGCGCAAGTTAGTGTTGCAATGCGAGGAAATACCTGGTTGGGATCTATTTCAATTTTTTGATGAAGACGGAATCAAAACGGGAGTTGACAGTGGTATGGTCAATGAATATTTACAAGAAATAAGCGGAGAACTCTTTACTGCGAAAGATTTTAGAACATGGTCGGGTACACTCATATTCTTTGAATCGCTTATGGAAAATGAACCTACCGATATAGAAAGTGAAGTGAAAAAAAATGTTATAAAGGCGTTTGACGATACTGCGAAAGCGCTTGGTAATACTAGAAATGTATGTAAAAAATACTATGTACACCCATTTGTGGTCAGTACCTATGAAAAGAATGAGCTCAATGATGTTTTTGAAAGCATAGAGAAGACTGCTTCTTCAGAATACCAAACTGCAGCAGAAAAAGCCTTGATAAATTTAATAGCCGATTTTAATCCGTTAGTAGATTTAGATATTAAGAAGTAGGTATCTAAATTTACAGCATCGTGTTTATTAATTTATTCGGCGCGTTCAACTTCGCTTTCGCTCTTAAGAACATAATCGCCGTCATCTTGTTTAATGTAGAGGGCTTTATTATCATCGCTACCATTTCTGGTAACTTCATTTCCTTTGATTGTTTTTGTTGTTTTTGAAGTATATGTTTCTTCAACCTTACCTTCGGCAGTACCATTACCCCAAGACCATTTCACACTTGTACCTTTTCGTATCATAATAAATGTATGTATTGTTTGTGCTTTCCATCACAGCTAGTCTTTTGGAGAACCATGTGATAGAAAATATCATTTATAGATGCACAAACATGAGAACTAATTTGAGACTACAAGTTCTATGTTTAAATTAAATATTGTGCAAGAAAGGCACTAAATTTTTGATGCTAAAAGCCTGAAATTTAACGCTATTCGAAGGAGTTAATTCAAAAATTTTTAAGGGCAAAAAGTAGTGAAAGTCCCGTTTATATTTGTTATCAAAATATTACAGATGGTACAATTAATTGCAGGTATATCGATAATTATAGGTTTAGGCTTCATTAGCTTATTGGTAAAAGATTTTATCATTGACGATATGCGTAACGATTCTACAAATGGTCAAGAAGATGCTTTTTGCGATATCGATATGGAGCATATAATAATGTTCGCAGATAAATCGCAAGCAAAAGATGTAACCGAACTGAAGAGAAAATTACAAGATTTCAAAAACAGAAATAAATTTTATAAGATGTAATTGCGATTAACATCTCTAAATAAAAATCGCATCATTAAAATTATAAACAATGAGTACATATACAGAACAAGTAGGTGAGAAATTAAACGAACTTTTAGAAAAAACGTATGATGCTGAAAAAGGCTATAAAAAAGCTGCAGAAAATACAGAAAATGAGCAATTAAAGTCGTTTTTCGATTCAAAAGCTAGTCAACGTTATGATTTTGGACATGAGCTAAAAGCAGAGATTAAATCTTTTGGTCAAGAAATCGATAAGGGAGATAGCATTACAGGAAAAGCACACAGAGCATGGATGGATGTTAAAGCTCTATTTTCATCTGATAGCGCAGAAGCAATGCTAGAAGAAGCAATTAGAGGTGAGAAAGCTGCTATTGAAGAGTATGAAGAAGTTTTGAAAGAAACTTCATTGCCTTCTACAACGGCGACCATTTTAAGAAGCCAAAAAGAGGCCATACAAAACGGACTATCAAATATTAAAATGTTAGAAAGCATTAGATAGGTTTATTGCTAAAATTTATTAAAAGGGGTCTATTTAGACCTCTTTTTTTATGCCCTAAGATTATGAAATTGCTCACTATTTAATTCTTTATGTCACTTATTTTTATGGGTTATATTTTTGTTTTTCTGCAATAATAGTGATGATAATAATTGATGAACTTTATGTTTAAAGCGAATGATTGATATGTATTTTAAAATTTCGAATACAGCAAAAATGAAAGAGATTGAACGAGATGCAAATGCCTTGTTCAAGTATCCAAATTTATATACCCCACAAGTGGTTATTAGTGGTTTAACAGAGGTGTCGATTCCTATAATTACCATGAATGAACCTAATGCAATCAATTTAGCCATATGGGGCTTATTACCGAGCAGTTTTAATGAAGACTGGGAGCTATTTCAAAAATTGACCAATACCCTGACCATACCTTCACAGAATGTACATACCAATATTTGGTATCACGATTCTTTCATACAAAGAAGATGTATAATACCGGTAACAGGTTTTTTTACATCAGTTCTAAAAAAAGGAGAAATTTACCCTTATCACATCAGCAAAAAAAATGGGGCAATCTTATATTTGGCAGGCATCTATACCACATTAGAAGATGGCTTTATAACCTGTTCGTTACTTACCGGACCTCTTGAAAAAGAAATCGTTAATTATCAAAATTTGGTAGATTATATGCCTGCTATTGTGGATCGAGATAACAAGAATGAATGGCTTTCTGGTAGTACCGATTTAGAAAGAGCTAAAGAAATATTAAGACCGCCACATTCAACTGAATTAGAAATACGCCCTATTGCAAGAAACCTGTTCAATCAAGATATATCTTATGATAGTATGTTGAGTCCGTATGAATACCCTGAAAATTAGCGCAAGGCAGAATTCTTATTCTTAAGATGTTTTCTATATTCTGTTGGTAGAATTTCAAAAGCTTCAAAGAATATTTTAGAGAAGTAACTTCTACTTTTAATACCGATGGCGTACACAATTTCAGAAACCGATAAATCGGTATTTTTTAAAAAATCTTTCGAGATTTCAAGCTTCAATTGTCTTACATATTCATTGACCGTCTTTGAGTAAAGAATCTTAAAACCAATTTGAAGTTTTTTAGGACTTAGGCCCGATTCTGTACTTAGCGATGTAATAGAAATATTCTCAGAAATGTTTTCTAAGATATAGGTGGTAAGTTTGTGTATTTTTAGAATATCTTCTTTAGAAATAGCTTCAGGTAAGTTCATGTTTTCTTCAAAATTTTTATGTTCCATTAGCTGTAGTGATAATATTAGATAAATTCTACCCTCTAGAGATAGCGACCTCATCATACCACTGGTATTATCAATTGAATGTAGTAGTTTTATTTCTTCGGCAATTCTTAAGCTAAAATTGCCACCATGTTGATATGCGTTTTCTCCGTGACTATCATTAAAGAGTGAAACCAATAACTGATTTAATTGACACACGTTATTATTCTTTTTCTGTAAATATTCTTGACGATTTATTCGGATAAAATTTATTCTTAAATTCTCGTTCTTCGGAAACAGAAAAGTCTTTTTTGCATTTCGTTTATGCGATATGATGGTGTTCTGAAATTGCTCTAATTTGGTAAACACATCGGTATCGTTTTCACTATATTCAAAATACCCCTTAGTAATAAAGATGAACTCAATTGGTGCTAAATCTTGCGTGTCAAATACAAGCTTAGTTTCTTCAAAGAGATTTATATTACAATCTATAAAAGATACCCCCCAATTAAAATCGATGGTTCTTAAAGACCCTTTACCAAATTTATTTTTAAAAGTTAAAATGCTTTCGCCCCTGTCTTCTTTGAGCTCACCCTTTATACACGCTTGTAGTTGGGCAAACATTTCATCAGACTTAGAACTATGTATGGTTAACTTTCTCATTGTTTTATTTTACGTACAATGGAAACTGTACCTTACAAAAAAACCAGAAAAAAGGGAAAGACCTTGACACGTTTAAAATGTTAATTAACACAAATGCGCATTTGGTAGATGAGTCAATATTCTTTTTTTTACAACTAAGCACTGCGCCTTAAAAGCCTCATTTTTGTAAAGATGGCTATGGCATGCTTTGCAGTAAATAAGCAAGCTTTAACGCCTAAGTATTAAAAATATTAACCTAATTATTAAAATCAATATTATGAGAAAGTCACTATTAATGATCGTATTTGCATTTGCTACAATGAGTATTGCAACAAGCTGTAGAGAGGAAAAATCGACAGGAGAGAAAATCGAAGAAGGTATGGATGATGTAGGTGATGAAATCGAAGATGGAGCTGATGAAGTTGAAGATGCAGTAGATGATGCTACTGATGACAACTAGAATACATATTGCTATGAAAAGAGAAGCCAGATAGTTTACTACCTGGCTTTTTTAGTTGACAGTATTTCTATTAATCTTTTTTACCATCGCCGGTAAGTACATCTAACAAACCATCTTGTAGATTGATCCATAGATAATTAAAAAACGATTTGTTTTTGATTCGTTGCGTAGATATGTCTCCATGTCTAAAACCATCTATGTCGGTTTTTGATCCATCATTTATAAATAGGTTGCCGATAAAGGAGAGCACCTTTTTAACTCCATTTCTTTCTTTGTTCAATACTTGAAATTTAAAATCGTCATATTTCATTTTAATATCACCCGTAGCTACATGTTCATTACCAGAAATGGTAAAGTAAAGTTGGTCTATAGTACCTGTAGTTTGTGTTCTTAAATTGGGAACAAGAAATTCATTTAAACTAGCAGTATTAAAATTTGATAGTCCGCCAGAAATCAGGAATGTACTTTGCGGATCATATACCTCAAATTCCCAATTCATATGAAATTTACCAGTACCCATTAAATTCGCTTCGAGCTGAATTTTAACGGGATTTTCGGCATGACTTATATTTGATAAGTTCCTGATGGAAGCATCTAAATTTTCAAAACTAAGAGCACCAGCTTTAACATCATTCGGAATATCCTCTTCATAGATTATAGTACCGTTTTTGACTAAAACAGAGTCAATTGCCACTTTAAAAGGCAATTTTTGTAATAATTTACCATAAAGTGGTCTGTTTTTAAAATCTTCTAATCTCGATTTATCACGGTACATTTCTAATTTTGGTTCGGTAAGCGACAATGTTTTAAAATTGACCTGTAGCAAATCGTTTGCCACTATATAATTATGATGTTCCACTTTTATCGCCGGTATAAATAAACTGAGGTGATCTCGCTGATATGTAATTTCATTACTTAATTCAGCCTTAGAAAAAGTGGTAGTAAGAGATATATTTTGAACATCAATAGAAGAATTGTTGATGACCATAGAAGCTAATTGTAATTTCTCGTAAACACCTAATGGTGCCTTAAAATCTTTAATTTCAATGGTATATTCAGAAAATGTAAAAGGAACATATTCAGTAATAATATTAGGGTCGGTAGCCACTTCTTTCAGCGATAGATCAATAGACTCAACAGCTATTAATTCGACCTCCTCTTTTGAGTCCCATATTTCAACGATGCCCGAATCGAAAATTAATTCCTCGACATAGATTTCTTTTAAAAGATTAATAGGGTTGGTTTTATTGGCAACAACGTTATCTGGGTCTTTAGGGCAAGTTTTAAAATTAAGGTGCGGTTTAGAAAGCGTAAGTGTTTTTAGGTAAATAGAGTTTTGAAAAAGAATTTTCCAATAGCTAAAACCTTGTATGGAAAGCTGTTCTGCATTGATTTTAATTTCGCAAGAAGAAGTCTGTTTTCCTAAACTAATTACCGCAACATCGTTAAATGCAATGTTCCCCTTAATAAGATTAATGGTTAATTGGTCGTATGAAAAATCTATATGATCGGGTACCTTTCTCTCTAAAAAGCTAACAATCTCTTTCTTCATTTTCCATTCGGCAAGCATATAACCGCCAATGGAGATAATAAGAAGTAGAACAACCCATTTTAAAATTTTGAACATAAGGTTTATATTAAAAGCTATGTAGATAGAAGTTTATAAAACCCTATGTCTATATGTAGGCGGTATTTGATAGCGAACTATTAATACGGCTTGTCTACACCTGCACTGTCAGGATCCATGTACTGCTTAAAATCAGAAGCACTGGTAAGTTCAATAAATTTTTCACCTTTTATCACGATAGCATTTTTAAGAAGAACAGGGTTCTTGTTTAATATTTTCAACCAACCATCATCATCTAAATCGATAGTGTCATCGCCATAGATTTTTTTAAAATCGGCATGTTCGGTGTTTACTAAATCTGAAATATTTTTACCGAGACCATCAGCTAGTTCAGCCCACTGGGTGCCGGTGACATTGGTTTTAGAAATGTCTATTGTTAAATGGTCTTTACCAGACGATTCAACATACGCGTTCAATTGTTTCCCTATTGAGTTTTCAGAACTGTAATATAGGGTTATCTGTTTTTTATCCATAGCAATTACTCCCATTACTTTTTTTTAAAAGTACTCACAATTAAAGGTAGTAATTAACTCGTTTAAGACTAAAAGTGTCTTGATAGATTGAATTAAACTAAGGCTTAAGCAATTTATAGTATCTTGTTTGATAACAAAATATATTGAGATGAATACTGTTTTATGGCTTGCTTATTTAGTAGTTACAATATGGAGTATTATCAATATTATTTTTAATGGATCGAGGGCAACTAAAATGATTAGTTGGTCATTATCGGTAATCATATTTCCATTTTTAGGGCCTCTTTTGTATTACCTGTTTGGTATTAATAGAAGAAAATTTAAACTCTTTAAACTCAAGCAGACCGAAAAAAGAAGACTGTATTCAGAAACCCATAAAGAACTTGAGGGTGGTGAACAAAGTGTGCATAAGTTCGATGATTATAAACCAGAAAAATTAGCCTCACTTATTCGAAAAAATAGCTATTTCGCACCGTATGAAGGTAATAATATAACGTTGTTGAATAGTGGCGAAGAAACATTCGAAGCTATATTTAAAGCAATAGAAGAAGCAAAAGATTTCATACACCTTCAATATTATATTTTAGAAGAAGGCATGCTGTTAGATAAATTTCACGAGCTGTTTCAACAGAAGATTAAAGAAGGGGTAGAAATTCGCATGTTATTCGATTCTTTTGGTAGTAATTCTATGCGCGGAAAGCGAGTAAAACGATTTAAAGAAATTGGTGTAAAAGCTTTTTCAACGATGCCCATTCGTTTTGGTAATCTATTATTCACCCTTAACTATAGAAACCATAGAAAAATTATAATTATTGATGGTAAGATAGGATTTACTGGCGGATTCAATGTGTCTGACAAATACATAAAACCCGTTTCAGAATTGGGTGTTTGGCAAGATTTACATTTACAGATAGCAGGTCCGGCGGTAAATAGTTTACAACGCATATTTGTAAAAGACTATCATTTTGCCAGCAAGGAAGAATTGCTGTTACAAGATAGATATTTTCCAAAGGTTGAACCAGTCGGTGATACGGTAACCCAGATAATTTCTAGCGGACCAGATTCTAGGTATCCGGCGATTATGCAGCAATATTTGGCGATGATCAATATCGCTACAAAACGTATTTGTATTGCAAACCCTTATTTTATACCTGGAGAACCGGTATTGGAGGCTATTCGAATTGCTGCGTTAAGCGGAGTAGAAGTTAACTTGTTAACGCCTAAAATATCAGATTCTTTATTGGCTCAGTATAGTATGTTTTCTACGTTTGAAGCTTTGTTAGAAGTGGGTGCAAATATTTATTTGAGACCTGATTTTTCGCATAGCAAGGTCATTATCATAGATGGCGAAATAGCTTCTGTGGGTTCTGGTAATTTTGATTACAGAAGTTTCGAACACAACTTTGAGACCAATGCGATTTTATATGATAAAGAATTAGCTTCTGAAATAGAAGGGCTATTTATAAAACACTGTACTGAAGAGGCAAAAATAAATTTTGAAAAATTTAGAAATAGATCACCATTTAGTAAGTTTTTAGAAGGCTTGGCAAAATTCTTTAGTCCGCTATTATAATATCTAATTATTAAAAATTTTGAACTATTTAACCCTAATATTATTAAGTTACACTATGGTTGCATCTGCACAACATACAATTCCCGTTGAGATAACCGAAGAAGCAAAAATTGCACTTTCTCATTATCCCGAACTTGCGAATACTAAAATTGAATTCAAGTTTAAAAAGGAAATCAAGAAGTCAACAATGCAGGCACAGCCTTCATTTTGGAGCGTATTTAAGTCTAAGAAAAATAGGTCTTATAATATTTTGATTAGCGAAAGGATAAAGATTGCCGATTCGGTGTACTATACCAAAAACATACCTTCAGAAATTATGATAGGGTGGCTAGGTCATGAACTCGGTCATGTGATGGATTACCAGCAGCGAAGCGGTTTTAATTTAATAGGCTTCGGTTTTAATTATGTAACCTCTGAAAATTATATACGAGAGGCAGAGCGCCGTGCAGATTCTTTTGCCGTTACACATGGTATGGAAACTTATATTCTTGCCACCAAAGAGTTTATTTTAAAGAAAGCAGGATTAACACAAGAATACGTAGACCGTATTAAAAACCTATACCTATCTCCAGAAGAAATTATGTTATTGGTTGAAGAAAGAGATGCGTTAAGTCAAGGTAAATAGGGCTTAATTGTGCTCATTTACAAAAGCTTCCCATTCGGCAAACTTTTCTTTTTTCATTACTCGCTCCATTTTTACTTGTCCGCCTTTCTTTTTGTTGCTATCGTTCCAATCGTAAAATATATCAGGATTGATAGTAAAAACTTTCACACCTTTTAGTGCCTTAGAACGGGCAACGTTATAATTTTTGTTGGCAGCTTTCAAAGATTCATCTAGTTTTTCGGCTATTTCTTTTGGGTCTTGAGTAGCCGTGGTTCCTAAATACCAAGTGTGATAAAATCCGTCTTCATACTTTTTTGCGCATAGTGTGTATTCAGGTACTTCAATATCAAAAGTCTCCATGATATCTTGTAGGGCATCATCCAATTTATTGACAGATAACTGAGAGCCGACAGTATTCAAAAAGAACTTGGTACGCCCTGTAATTTTAATTTCGGCACGTTCTACATCAGTAAACTCAATAGTATCACCAATGAGATAGCGCCATGCACCACTAACCGTGCTTATAATAAGTACGTAATTCTGACCAGTTTCAACCTCGGACAATGTTAGTGAAGGAGCATCTTGAGAAAGCGAACCGTCTTCTAAAATATAATCAGGATTGAAGGGAACAAACTCAAAGTAGATTCCGTTATTGGTCACCAATTTCATGGCATCGGTTTCTGGTCGCGCTTGAAAAGCAATAAACCCTTCAGAAGCCAAATAGGTATCAATTACCGTAACAGGTTTCCCCATTAAGGCATTAAAACTCTTTTCATACGGTCCGAATGCTACTCCGCCAGAAGTATAGACTTGTAGATTAGGCCATATTTCATGAATGTTGTTGAGGTTGTGTTTTTTGATGACTTCTTTCAGCATTAACTCTATCCAAGAAGGGATTCCGCTTAAAGCACCTATATCCCAATCCGCAGCTTTTTCAGCAATTTTAGCAACACGTTCATCCCAATCATCAATTTGGGCAATTTCTTTTCCAGGTTTGTAGTAGCCACTAAACCATGACGGAATATTACTCGCACTTATGCCACTAATTTCACCCTCTAAATGGTCATTATTTTCAACCAAATCGGTAGAACTGCCCAACATAAGAATGCCTGTTTCAAAGAAATCTGCCGGAAGATCGAAATTAGAAAGTGCTAGAACCTGCTTAATTCCTGCTTGACGAATAGCATCTATCATTTCATCGGTCACCGGAATACGTTTACTTATTTTTCCTGTAGTGCCTGAGCTTAGTGCAAAATAATCGGGACTGCCAGGCCAGGTAACATCGGTCTCATCTTCGTGCAATTTGTTCCACCATTTCTCATTGATTTGATTATAGTCGAAATAAGGCACGGTATCGCGAAATGTTTGTTCTGGGTTGTCACTTTCTAGAATACTTTCAAATTCATAGGCTTTTCCAAAAGAAGTATCTTTCGCGGTCTCCAACAGATTTTGAAGAACAGCTTTTTGATCTTCAATAGGGTTGTCATCACCAGTAATTTTGTCGGTAATGTCGATAACCCCTTTTATGAAATTTCCTATGATATTCATGTGTAGCAGTGTTTTTAAGTTATTGCTGCTAAATTACTAGTTGCGTGAGGTAAAGATTAACCCTAATCTTAAATTTGTGGACTTTATTGGGTTGGCGATTTAAGGATATAGCTTTAGTTTCTATTTGGACCATTTTATTATCCAAGCCATTAGTTCGTCTTTATCTACCGCAATCCAAGTAGCAGCAGTATTCTTTTTCTCTGTTTTACTTTCATGTGGATAAAATATCACTAAATCTGACTTCTCATTTCCTGTCAATTTTAATTGAGCAATGAATCCGACCATATCTGGGCCATTATTGTCTATTGTAGTCTTTCTTTTCTTCTCTAACCAGTATTGTATAGCAACTTCCATGTAGGCTCTTACCGGATAGTTTTTATAATATTTAATTTTTCTATCGGTTTTGTCTGAATAACTATAAGTTGAAAAATTAAGATAGTTCTCAAGATTTGATGTTGGAGTTCCTTTAAGATTCTCCTCAAGTATAAAGTTTGAGAAAGAACCTTCCCAAACAGCGCCTTCGTCATAATTTATTCTTCTATCTCTATTGCCTTCATTGTATTGTCTTACCCAATCTAATGGTGCATCACAAATAACGAGTCCAGATAAGTTTAATGTGAAATCTGGACTATTTTTTTCTTGATATTCAACATATTTTAAAGCTCGATGACCAGATAAACCAACACCAATTAAGAATACATTATTATTCGGTAAATTATTTTTGTCGAAAGCCCTCTCGATTGTTTTATGCGCATCTAAAATTGAGTTCTCAGAGAAAAAGAAGTCCAATGGTATTTCTGTCGAAACAGATAAAACCGCAAACCCAGCTTTATTTGCTTGTGTATACATTTGTTTTGCACTCATATTCTTTTTATCAAATCCCGAACCTTCTAAAAAGATAATTACTCCAGAAATATTCGCTCCATTTTCGGGTTTGGCAAGTATGTAACCTTTTTCAATAAATTTTAGAAAATCAGAATCTAGTTCACCGATTCTTAAACTGTCGTTTTTGGCTTTTTGATATTCTTCAACAATGTCTTGTCCATTAGTGCTTGAAAAAGCCAGTATTGATAGTAAAACTAGTAATGATTTTAATCCAAATTTCATCTATTATATAATTTGACAATTATGCTAAGAATTAAACCTAAAGATACAACACTAACTAAGCATAATAAGCACCGCACCCACAGAAATCAACACCAAAATAATCCTATTAATTAGATTTGTTTCTTTGGTAATATATTATTTGCCTACTATTTGAATATTGCCACATTTTGCATGCGATGTCCAAATCTTAGATGACACAAAATTGTATCTCAATAGCATTTCCCAAGTTTCATTGTGGTTTCTATAAAGTAGGGTGTAACCTTCACCTTTACAACGGTGGTTTTCAAAAATAGAAATTTTAGCATATTTATGGTCTTTTGAAAATATAGGCTTAGAAATTTGAAAGTATATATTCTCTTCTTCATTAATTTCCTCGTCAATTTCCCAAGCTTTAACCAGTTCTTCGTTAAGTTTTTTATTTGCCCAAATCTTATTTTTATTCCAAAGAAGTTTTTTCTTTACAACTATAGAATGGCGTTTTTTATTTCTTAAAATACTATCGTATTTCCCGGGACTAATATTATATTTTACAAAAATGATACTCTTTGCTAGAGGTGGAGAAAATCTTTTATACTTTTTACTAGACAGATTTTTTACATTTTTTAAAGAGTAGTTTGTCCAGTCTATAGTTTCCTCATTTGATTTATATATCAAGTCTAAAGGAAAATTATTGGCTATCAATTTTAATTCTCGTATTTGAAATTTTTGAAGCGAATCGTTAATAATAGGTTCTTCTAAACCTTCTTTAAATAACAAATAGTGCTCAAAGTCTTTCGGGAAATCATGATCAATAACATTTTCAACTAAACTTGCAGTCATTGAATCTTGACCGAATATATTTAAGACAGAAAAAATTGAAAGTATTAAAATGTAATTTTTCATCTAGTATCGAAAAAGGTCTTTAAAATTGATTTTCATACCAAAATCACTCAAACTTAAAACAAAGCACTAACTAAGCATAATAAGCACCGCACCCACAGCTGTCAATACCAAAATCATCTTTCTAAAGAAAGCTTCTTTAATGTGTTTTATAAATCGGACTCCAACGAAAAACCCTAAAAGAATACCAGGTAAAAGCATCAAGTTCAATTGTAAAGATTCAATGGTTATGGTTTTCCAAACGAAAAAGTGAAATGGAAGTTTAATGATATTTACAATTAAAAATAACCAAGCTGCCGTACCTATAAATTGATTTTTTGGCAAGCGCATAGCTAAAAAGTAAATGTTGGAGAAAGCTCCCGCTAAATTACCCACCATGGTAGTAATACCTGCTATGGTGCCAATGGCTCCGGCAAATGTCCAGTGAGAAGGTACGTTCTTATCCTTTTTGCGATCCCAGTAAAACATCATACCTACGGTTATGATAATTATGGTTGCCATGGCTATTTTAAAGAACTTTTCGGGTAGCTCGTTTCCTATGAATACACCTATTAATAAACCAACGAGCATCCACGGTAATACTTTAAAAACATATTTCCACTGTGTATATTTATTATAGTAGATAACGGAAAAAATATCAGCAAGAACTAAAAGAGGTACCACCATGCCTGTAGACTGTCTAGCGCCGAAAGCCAAAGCCATAATGGTAACGTTTAAGACAGCAATACCTTTAATACCCGCTTTAGATAATCCTATAATAAATGTAGCAATAGAGGCCAAAATCCAAGCTGTTGGGGTAATTTCAGTAGTTATTGATAGTAGCACGTGGTACGTTTAGCGTATTAGGTATATAAATGTTCGAAAATAATATATCTTTAACAATCAACCTAAAACCAACTTATGGAACTCAGTACGTTAGACTATACCTTTATTGTAGTTTTCTTTTCCCTTGTCTTAGGCATAGGGTTTTATGTATCTAAAACATCTGGTAAAAGTTCATCAGAATTTTTTCTATCTGGTCGAACCATGCCGTGGTGGCTTTTAGGGCTTTCAATGGTGGCGACGACTTTTTCTACAGATACTCCCAATCTGGTAACAGATATTGTACGTACCAACGGAGTCTCTGGTAACTGGGTATGGTGGTGTTTCTTGATAACAGGTATGTTGACCGTTTTCGTTTATGCTAAACTATGGCGTAAGTCGAACGTAAATACAGATTTAGAATTTTATGAAATGCGCTATGGCGGAAAACCTGCTAGCTTTTTAAGAAAGTTTAGGGCGGTTTATTTAGGGGTGATCTTTAACGTAATTACCATGTCGGCCGTAACATTGGCGGCGATAAAAATAGGAAGTATTATGCTTGGCTTAGAACCTTGGCAAACGGTTGTAAGTGCCGGATTAATTACAGTGACTTTTAGCGCCCTTGGGGGATTCAAAGGGGTAGTTTATACCGATTTCCTTTTATTCTTTGTAGCCATGGCAGGTGCCATAGGTGCTGCTTATTACTTGGTAAATATTCCCGAAGTTGGCGGTATTGAAGCGTTAATGGCGAATGAAAATGTAACGGAGAAACTGAACATACTTCCAGATTTCAGTAACAAGAAAGCATTGATTACCTTATTTATAATTCCTCTTGCGGTACAATGGTGGAGTTCTTGGTACCCAGGTGCAGAGCCAGGTGGTGGTGGTTATATTGCGCAACGTATGTTAGCGGCAAAAGATGAAAATCATGCAATTGGTGCAACATTCTTCTTTAATATTATGCACTATGCATTAAGACCGTGGCCATGGATTCTAGTCGCATTGGCTTCTATAGTAGTCTACCCAGATTTGGCGAGTATACAAGAAGCTTTCCCAAATGTAACTCCAGATAAATTAGGTCATGATTTAGCATATTCAGCAATGTTGACCAAACTACCTAGCGGATTGTTGGGGGTTGTGTTAGCATCCTTAATTGCGGCATATATGAGTACGATAAGTACACAGTTAAACTGGGGTTCTTCGTATATCGTTTTTGATTTTTATAAGCAACAGATAAATCCTGAGGCATCTGAAAAGAGATTGGTGGCAGTAGGTAGAATTTCAACGGTTGTTTTAATGCTATTTAGTGCTGCATTGGCATTGTTACTTCAAAATGCACTTCAATTATTTGATATATTATTGGCTTTCGGTGCTGGTACCGGACTCATATTTATTCTAAGATGGTTCTGGTGGAGAATTAATGCATGGAGTGAGATTACTGCGATGTTCGCATCGGGTATTATTTCTATCATATTAAAACTGACTCCCGTAGGTGCATATCTTTTTGCTACAGAGACGGGTCTGTTTCCAGACTGGTCAGAGTACATATTTATAGTAGTGTTGACTACAACGATTTGGTTGATAGCGACATTTATGACACAACCAGAATCTAACGATACCTTAAGAAGTTTCTACAAGAAGATTCAACCAGGCGGCCCAGGGTGGTCTAAAGTTGTAGCCGATGCAAAAACCGATGCTGTAGAAATTGTAAAAGATAAAGAAAAGTGGAGTGTGCCCGCAGGTATAACCGCAATGTTGTTAGGGGTAATTCTAATTTATTCTATAATGTTCGCTACAGGCTATTGGATCTATGGCAGAACCACACAAGCTATAGTGCTAACTGTTATTTCTGCAATTGCAGGAGTATTATTGGTAAAAGCGTGGAACCGCTTAAAAGGAAACATCTTATAGTAATAGTATGGTGAAGGATAGAATTTTATCGGTCGATATTTTTAGGGGAGCTACCATATTACTAATGGTCTTGGTAAATACTCCGGGTACATGGTCTAATGTATATGCCCCTTTCCTCCATGCAGATTGGCATGGCTACACACCGACCGACTTAGTTTTTCCTTTCTTCTTATTTATAGTGGGTACATCAATAGCATTCTCCTATAAAAATAGAACAGTAGATGCCAAAGCCTACAAGAAGATTTCAGTAAGGGCGTTGAAGTTGATTGCATTAGGTCTTTTCTTAGGAGCATTTATAATTCATTTTCCGTTCATTAAAAGTTTCAGTGATATTCGTTTTCCGGGGGTGTTGCAGCGCATAGGTGTTGTGTTCTTTTTTACGGCATTATTATTTATCAACCTGAATTGGAGACAGTTGATTTGGGTAACGGCTATAGTATTAATAGGATATTGGCTGTTGATGACTTTTGTACCTGTGGACGGATTGACATCAACACTAGAAAGAGCTCCAAACAACTTAGCGAACTGGATAGATGTAAAAGTATTCGGTTCGCATAATTACAAAGCAGATTATGACCCAGAGGGACTATTAAGTACCATACCTTCTATTGCCAGTTCTTTGTTGGGGGTCTTCACCGGTCTCATTTTAACCAGTAATCAAGAAAAGAAAGCTACCATTTTAATGGGATTGGGCGGCAGTCTGCTAATTATAGGGCATATTTGGGACATCGTCTTCCCAATAAACAAAGCCCTTTGGACAAGTAGCTTTGTGCTGGTAACAGCAGGTTGGGCAAATTTGATTTTAGCACTTATTTATTATTTGACCGACGTCAAGAAAATAGAATTCGGTTCCGTCTTTAGGTATGCAGGGGCAAATGCTATTGTTATTTATTTCTTGTCAAGTTTCATTAGCAAGGTAATGGGGCAAATACAAATCGGCGACACCTCGTTACATGGGTGGTTGTTTCAAACAGTATATGTCCATGATTTTTTAGCACTAGAAACATCATCCTTTTTATATGGGTTAAGTGTAGTGCTATTTTATAGTCTTGTGGGCTATATTCTATATCAGAAAAAGATATTTATTAAAGTATAGCGGGTTATTTCGCCATCAACTTGGCAACATACTTCCCAATAACATCAAACTCCAGATTTACAATAGTACCCGGTTTGTACGTATTAAATCTAGTATGTTCGTAAGTATAAGGTATAATCGCTACTTCAAAAGTATTCTTGCCAGAATTAACTACCGTTAAACTTGTACCGTCAATGGTAATAGATCCTTTTTCAATGGTTGGGTTTCCGGTTTTGGCATCGTAGGTGAAAGAGAAAATCCAACTTCCATTATCTTCCTTGACACTAGTACATTCCCCCGTTTGATCTACATGACCTTGAACTATATGTCCGTCTAACCGAGACCCTAAAATCATAGCGCGTTCTAAGTTTACGGTATCGTTCGTTTTTAAGCTATCAAGATTGGTTTTGCTTAATGTTTCAGCAATAGCGGTTACGGTATAGGTAGTATCCGTTAAGCTAACAACGGTCAAACATACGCCATTATGAGCGACACTTTGATCTATTTTCAGTTCAGGCGTTAAACTGGATTCTATAGTAATATCTAAGTTACCGCCTTTAGCTTCAAGAGAAGTAACCTTACCTAATGTTTCAATAATTCCCGTAAACATGTGTCGTTTTATTTAAGTAATTTTGTGCTTCAATATTTATATCCCAATGTATAAATGGGATAACCACTTTGCCTCTCCTTTGGGGAAGTAAAAACCCTTTTTAGGGTTTTGAGTGGGGTTACAAAGGTACAGATTATCATGGAGGAAAATAGGAAAATTAGGTTAGGTATCTCTATCGGAGACTTGAACGGAATAGGTTGTGAGGTAGCATTGAAAACATTCGAAGACAGTAGAATGTTAGACTTTTGTACTCCCATTATTTTTGCCTCTAATAAAACGGTTTCCTTTCAAATGAAACAGTTGAATCTCAGTATTGTTTTCAATGGTATACCTGAAGCTTCCAAGGCAATAGACAATAAGATCAATATTGTTAATGTTTGGAAAGAAATGCCTAGAATCGATTTTGGGCAGGCAACTAACGAAGGTGGCGAATATGCCATAAAATCATTACGAGCAGCCGTAGATGCTTTAAAAAAGGGTGATATAGATGTGTTGGTGACAGCACCGATCAACAAGAACAATATTCAGTCAGAAGAATTTAAATTCCCAGGGCATACCGACTTTTTGGCTCAAGAATTAGAAGGCGAAAGTTTAATGTTTATGGTTACAGATAGCTTAAAGGTTGGGTTGTTGACTGATCATGTGGCAGTAAAAGATGTTTCTGCAGCAATAATTCCTAGACTCATACGTGATAAGATCAATACCATAGAAAAGTCCTTGATGATGGATTTTGGTATTCGTAAGCCAAAAATAGCTTTGTTAGGTATAAATCCGCATAGCGGAGATAATGGCGTAATCGGCAAAGAAGACGATGAGGTAATGAAGCCGGTCATTAAAGAAATGTCGAATATGGGGCATTTAGTATACGGTCCGTACTCAGCAGACAGCTTTTTTGGGTCAGATGGCTATAAAAAGTTCGATGCAATTTTAGCGGCATATCATGACCAAGGGTTGATTCCCTTTAAAACAATATCATTTGGTCAGGGAGTCAATTTTACGGCAGGTCTAAGTAAAGTTAGAACATCGCCAGATCACGGTACTGCTTATGAAATAGCAGGAAAAGGGGTGGCTGACGCAAGTTCGTTCAAAGAAGCGGTCTTTATGGCGTTGAAGATATTCAAGAACAGAACCGAGTACGAAGAGCTAACAAAAGATGTGTTGAAAAAGCAGCGTTTAAAGAGAGAACGTTAATTTTTGATCAGATTAAAAAGTTATAAAGATAAATAGTTGATAACTATTGTCTTTTATCAAAATTATAGTATCTTTGCACCCGCCTTTTGTGGGCGATTAGTGTTAATTTAAGTGTGTACGAGATGAAGCAAAAGGAGTTCAATATTCCTTTCTCAGGATTGAAGCAAGGAAAACACAACTTTAATTACCAGATTGAAAATACGTTCTTTGATTCTTTTGGATACGATGAATTCAACGCTACCAACATCAATTTAGATGTAGTACTTCATAAAACAAGTACAATGATGGAGGTTGACTTGGAAGCATCAGGAACAGTGAATGTTGATTGTGACATAACTAGCGAACCGTACGATCAAGCTGTAAGCGGAGATTTGCATTTGATAGTTAAGTTTGGTGAAGAGTATAATGACGAAAACGATGAAATATTGATTCTTCCTCATAACGAACACCAATTGAACATTGCGCAGTATGTGTATGAAATGCTAGTATTGGCAGTTCCGCAAAAAAGAATTCATCCTGGTATTGAAGATGGCACTTTAGAATCTGAAGTGTTAGACAGGTTAAAGGAGCTTCAACCAAAAGAGAAAAGATTAGACAAAAAAGAAAGCGATCCCCGTTGGGACGAATTAAAGAAACTATTAACGGATAAATAAGGTTTAAATGGCACATCCTAAGAGAAAAATTTCCAAAACAAGGAGAGACAAAAGAAGAACACATTATAAAGCAGTAGCTCCTACTTTGGCTACAGATTCTACAACTGGCGAGACTCACCTATTTCACAGAGCTCACTGGCACGAAGGAAAATTACATTATAGAGGTCAAGTTTTAGTTGATAAAACTGAAGAAGCAGAAGCTTAAGACTTTTTTAAATTATACTAAGCTCCCACTTCATTTGAAGTAGGGAGTTTTTTTTAGCCCAATTTGTTTTTTAGCACCTTGTTATTCAGATAATATAAGGAGCAATAGTGGTGTGGCTATCAATTGCAATTTTTCAAAAACCCGATAACTTTACCAAAAAAGTCGTTGAAAATCACTAATTTTCATGACTTTTGACAGGTTTTTTAAGTTTTTTACAAGAAAGCAAATAAAGTATGACCAAAATTACAGCAGCTATAACCGCGGTAGGAGGCTATGTTCCCCAGTTTGTAATGACCAACAAAATGCTTGAAGATTTGGTCGATACCAATGACGAGTGGATCACAACTAGAACTGGTATTAAGGAAAGAAGGGTGCTTAAGAAGGAGGAGGGAGAAGGCACGTCGTATTTAGCCATTAAAGCGGCACAAGACCTAATGCAGAAGAAGGGGTTAGATGCAGCAGAAATAGACCTTGTTATTGTTGCCACGGCAACACCAGATAGTATGGTTGCTTCTACGGCAGCTTTCGTTGCTTCAGAAATTGGTGCTGTAAATGCCTTTGCTTACGATTTATTAGCTGCATGTTCAAGTTTTCTTTTTGGCATGTCAACAGTTGCCGGGCATATCGAAACCGGTAGATATAAAAAAGTATTATTAATAGGTGCCGATAAAATGTCATCTATTATTGACTATACCGATCGTACAACTTGTATTATTTTTGGAGATGGTGCAGGGGCAGTTCTTTTTGAACCGAATACAGAAGGTCTTGGTCTACAAGATGAGTATTTGAGAGCAGATGGTAGCGGAAGGCAGTTTTTAGGAATGGAAGGTGGCGGATCTATCATGCCGGCCACTATAGAAAGTGTAACCAATAAAAAACATTACATTTTTCAAGAAGGAAAAACGGTATTCAAATTTGCCGTTTCAAATATGGCAGACGTCGCAGCTAAGATCATGACAAGAAATGGCCTTACTGAAGAAGATGTCGACTGGTTAGTGCCACATCAAGCAAATAAGCGTATTATTGATGCCACTGCCAAAAGAATGGGTGTAGACGAATCAAAAGTGTTGATGAATATTCAACGGTACGGTAATACCACCTCTGCAACATTGCCATTATTATTATTTGATTACGAAAAACAGCTTAAAAAGGGAGATAACTTAGTCTTCGCAGCTTTCGGTGGCGGATTCACTTGGGGTTCTATCTATTTAAAATGGGCTTATTAACTAACAACAACGACCAATTATAACTTAGAAATATATGGATATTAAAGAAATTCAAAGCCTTATCAAGTTTGTGGCCAAATCTGGTGCTAGCGAGGTAAAACTGGAAACGGATGATATTAAGATTACCATTCGTACCGGAAGCTTAGTAGGAAATTCTGAGCCAACATATGTGCATACAATGCCTATGTCTCAACCAGCTATGCAAGCTGCTGCTCCTGCACAGGCAGAGCCGCAAATAGCTTCGGCGGGTGCCACCGATGCTGAGAAGAAAATTGCTGAAGATGCTAAATACATTACTATAAAGTCTCCGATCATTGGTACTTTCTACAGAAAATCTGCGCCAGACAAACCTGTTTTTGTTGAGGTAGGTGATACTATTGGTACAGGTGATGTACTTTGTGTTATTGAAGCAATGAAATTGTTCAACGACATCGAATCTGAGGTTTCAGGTACTATCGTTAAGATATTAGTAGATGATTCGTCGCCTGTAGAGTTTGATCAACCATTATTCTTGGTAGATCCATCTTAACTAAATTTTGAGTAGTAGTTGTTAGATGTCGTTTTATAATGATGTGTAAGAATCTTGTCGAACCTAGAACTTAAAATTTAAAAGATGTTTAAAAAAATACTGATTGCCAATAGGGGTGAAATCGCTTTGCGTGTTATCCGTACCTGTAAAGAAATGGGTATTAAAACGGTAGCTGTATATAGTAAGGCAGATGAAGAAAGTTTACATGTGCGTTTTGCAGATGAAGCTGTATGTATTGGTCCTGCTGCTAGTAGCGAATCCTATTTAAAGATCCCTAATATAATTGCTGCTGCAGAGATTACCAATGCAGACGCTATTCACCCAGGGTATGGTTTTCTTTCAGAAAACTCAAAGTTCTCACGTATATGTGCAGAGCATGATATAAAGTTTATTGGTGCTTCTGGCGATCAAATAGACAAAATGGGAGATAAGGCTACGGCCAAAGAAACCATGAAAGAAGCAGGTGTACCTTGTGTACCTGGTTCAGAAGGTCTTTTGAAAGATGTTGCAGATGCAAAAAAGGTAGCTAAAAAAATGGGCTACCCTGTTATGATCAAAGCTACTGCCGGTGGTGGTGGTAAAGGTATGCGTGCGGTATTCTCTGAAGACAAAATGGAAGAACTTTTCGATAGCGCCGTAAATGAGGCAACAGCTGCTTTTGGTAATGGCGGTATGTATATGGAAAAGCTTATTGAAGAGCCAAGGCATATCGAAATACAAGTTGTAGGTGATCAATATGGTAAAGCATGTCACCTATCAGAAAGAGATTGTTCTATACAACGTCGTCACCAAAAGTTGACGGAAGAGACTCCGTCACCATTCATGACAGATAAGTTAAGAGAACAAATGGGTGAAGCTGCGGTTAAGGCTGCAGAATTTATAAAATATGAAGGCGCGGGTACTATCGAATTTTTGGTAGATAAGCACCGTAAATTCTATTTTATGGAAATGAATACCCGTATTCAGGTTGAGCACCCAATTACAGAGCAGGTTATTGACTACGATTTAATTCGTGAGCAAATTCTTGTAGCTGCAGGTGTGCCGATTTCAGGTAAAAACTACCTTCCAAAATTGCATTCTATAGAGTGTAGAATCAATGCAGAAGACCCGTATAATAACTTTAGACCATCGCCGGGCAAGATTACAACCTTGCATATACCAGGTGGTCATGGGGTAAGAATGGATACTCACGTATATAGTGGGTACAGTATTCCACCAAATTACGATTCAATGATCGCTAAGTTGATTACTACTGCCCAAACGAGGGAAGAAGCTATCAATAAAATGAAGCGAGCCTTAGATGAGTTTGTAATTGAAGGTATAAAGACCACCATTCCTTTCCACAGGCAGTTAATGGATCATCCAGATTATTTGGCTGGTAATTATACAACAGCCTTTATGAACGATTGGAAAATGAATCCACCTAAAGAAGATTAATAAAAAAACTCCAACAGCAATGTTGGAGTTTTTTTATGCTTTTTTTCAAGATGGATTTGTCTATCTTATATCCGAATCAAAATACTATTATGAATCTTAGTTATTGGGAACGTACCTCGTGGTTTTCGAATATCGATTTTACTATTATAGGCAGTGGTATTGTGGGATTAAACTGTGCGCTCGAAGTAAAGAAGAAGCATCCGAAAGCACGTATTCTTGTTTTAGAGAAAGGAATGCTTCCGCAAGGCGCAAGTACTAAAAATGCAGGTTTCGCTTGTTTTGGCAGTATTTCTGAAATTTTATCTGACCTAAAAACGCACTCAGAACAAGAGGTAATTGATTTAGTGCAAGAAAGATATGATGGCATACATTCGTTGCGCAATCTTTTAGGCGATGCTGTAATCGGGTATGAGAATAATGGCGGACACGAATTATTTTTAAACAAAGATTTAGAATTGTACCAGAGTTGTTTGAAGGAATTAAAGTCGGTTAATGAGCTATTACATCCTGTTTTTAAAGAGGATACTTTTAAGATTACTCCGAATAGCTTTAATTTCAACGGAATCAATAACAATTATATTTCTCAAATTTTTGAAGGGCAAATAGATACTGGTAAAATGATGCATGCTTTAGTGCATTTGGCTCAGCTAACAGGCATCACCATATTAAATAATACTCAGGTAGAAACTTTTCAAGATTCGGGTACTACAGTAACTGTAAAAACCACTGAATTAGAATTTACCACTAAAAAATTATTAATAGCGACAAATGGGTTCGCAGCACAGTTAATTACTGAAAACGTAAAGCCTGCAAGAGCGCAGGTTTTGATTACCAAACCTATTAAAGATTTACATATTGAAGGAACTTTTCATCTAGAGGAAGGTTATTATTACTTTAGGAATATAGATAACCGAATTTTGTTGGGCGGTGGTAGAAATTTAGATTTTAAAACAGAAGAGACCACCGAATTTGGTACTACAGCACTCGTAGATAATAAGCTTAAAGAACTTTTGAAAACCGTTATTTTACCAGGGCAATCTTTTGAAATTGATTATAGTTGGAGCGGTATTATGGGTGTAGGTCAGCAAAAGAAACCAATAGTAAAACATCTAAGTGAAAATGTGGCCTACGGTGTGCGTTTAGGTGGTATGGGTATTGCAATTGGCAGTACTATCGGTAAAAAGCTGGCACAATTACTTAGTTAACACGAGTGTTTTTTAACCCAATTTTTAAAATCTTATCTAAAAGGCAGGTGTACTCTTATTTTTATTTATAAATTGTCTATCCCATTTGATTATCTATTGCCTATAATGCACTTATCGGTTTACCTAGAACAGTAGACTTTTAAGATGGTATGTAATAGCGTATACTATATGAGAATATTAATTAGAAGAAGTACTATGGCTGTTTTTACAGCTGTATTAGCCTGTTTTTGTCTTACCAGTTGTGGGGTATCTAAAACCAATTACCACCGAGAATACACTAAGGTTTGGAAAGAGTATATTAAAAGTGAGGCATGGAAACAGTCTTTAATAGCCAATAATTCGAATGCTTCTGAAGATTTTTACGTAAGTAATGATGCAGAGGGCGCGTTGGCAGAAGATGATGCTATAACATCAGGCTTTGGTGAAAAGTATGAATCTTTAGTTTCTAAGGCCTACTTCAAAATAATTACGGAAGCCGAAAAGGCAGATGCGAGAATAACTGCCGATTATAGGTTGTTGAATGATAATGAGAACACTGTAAAAACGGATAAAAAAAAGATTCAAGAAATTACAAAACGTTACGAGGCACATAAGGCAATGCTCAGCGGACTCAAATCATGGAATGTTTTTAGTGAAGACCGCTCGGGTGATTTGGAGTATTTTAAATCTGAGAATGAAAAAGAGATTCAAAAGATGATGAGTACTGGTGAAAGTGATTATCAAATCGTAAATTACTTGATCTATAAACTGGCAGATCTGTACCACATTGAAGGAAACTGAATCATTTGATACATTAAAAAAAGAAGCTTATAATTTTTGTGTTCTTTTCGTTACCGATAGGCTGACAAGAATTCAAGAGCACATTAAAGAATTGGAAACTGCACTTACCTCAGAGACAAAAAGTAGTGCTGGCGACAAACACGAAACAGGTCGCGCAATGATTCAGCTAGAGCGTGAAAAACTAGGTCAGCAGCTCGCAGAACTAGAAAAAACCCAACAACTATTATCAAAAGTACCAAAAGACAGAAAAGCCCCAACTATAGGTTTAGGTAGTTTGGTCATTACAGATACTTTCATTTATTATATAGCTATATCGGCCGGGGAATTTAAAAGCAAACCTAAATCAGTATACTGTATATCTGCTGCAACACCTATTGGTAAACTCGCCTTTGGTAAAGCCGTTGGCGATGTCTTTAGTTTTAATGGCAAGGAGTTGACTATTGTTGAGGTTCGATAAATATTAATTAAGTTATCTTGATTTTATATTGAATTTTTTGAATGGTAAAATAGCTGTTAGTTTAATGACTATAGAAACTAGGAAGACAAGGCCTAACCTCAAATAATAATCTGAAATCATGGAAATATTCTACTTACTTCTCGCGGTCATTGCCATAATTATACTGACGACAAAGCTTAAGATACACGCGTTTCTAGCCTTGTTTATCATTTCAATTTTATACGGAATTTTTGCTGGCATGCCTTATGCCGAAATTATAGTTTCTATTAATGAAGGTTTTGGCGGTACTCTTGGTAAAATAGGATTAATCATAGTACTCGGAGTCATCATCGGGGCATTTTTAGAACATACAGGTGGTGCATTTGCCATTGCAGAAAAAGTATTGGGCGTAATCGGGAAGAAACGTGTAACGATGGCAATGGGTATTATCGGTTACATTGTGTCTATTCCGGTCTTTGCAGATAGCGGATTTATGTTGTTGCATCCTTTAAATAAAAGTCTTTCCAAGAAATCGAAAATATCAATTGCTGGTCCGGCAATAGCATTAGGTTTGGGCTTAATGGCATCGCATACGATGGTGCCACCAACTCCTGGTCCGATTGCAGCTGCGGGTATTCTTGGGGCAGATTTAGGTTTGGTTATTGCTTTCGGTTTTCCAACAAGTATTGTGGCTTTAGTAGTCGGCATCATTTTCGCTAAAAAGTATGCATCAAAAACGATGATAGAACCTGATGTTGAAGATGCCCTAGAAGCAGAACAAGAAATTAAAGTTTCTCCTAGTGCCTTGAAAGCATCAATACCAATTCTAGTTCCTATTTTTCTAATTGTCTTGAAGTCCGTTTTAAACTCTATGGATATCGGTCAACAAAACGGATTATTAGATTTTATCAACTTCATTGGCGAACCGGTGATATCACTTTTGATTGGAGTTTTCTTATGTCTGCTCTTACCTAAAAAATTAACTTACGATATGCTATCATCAGCTGGTTGGGTAGGTAAGGCAATTAAGGATGCAGCTTCTATATTACTGATAACAGGTGCCGGCGGAATTTTTGGTAAAATATTACAGAACTCAGGTATTGCCGATATTTTGGGGCAAACACTGACTGATTATAATATGGGTATTTTCTTGCCTTTTGTTTTAGCGGCAGCGTTGAAAACCGCACAAGGATCTTCAACGGTGGCATTGGTAACAACAGCATCGATAATCATGCCTATGATGTCATCGCTTGGTTTTGATACCGAAATACAGAAAGCTTTAGTCGTAGTAGTTATTGGGGCGGGTTCTGCGGTAATCTCTCATGCCAACGATAGTTTCTTCTGGGTGGTAACACAAATGAGCGGCATGAACGTAAAAACAGGGTATCGACTTTTCGGCTTAGGTACGGGAGTTCTTGGTCTTACAGGTGCAATAACCGTGTTTGTATTCTATTCCATTTTTGCATAAAATGATATAGCTATTAGTAATCTGGCTTACCGCGATTCGACTTTTTGAGTGAGGCAATTTTTTTACCTTTTAATCTTTTTTCAATAGATGATCTGGTAGGTCTGCTCTTCTTTCGAGCCTTGGGTACTAGCAAAGATTTTTCTAGAAGTTTCAAGAATCGTTTAATTACCAATTCTTTGTTTTTGTGCTGACTGCGAGATTCATCGCACTGCATAATCAATAGTCCTTCTTTACTTAATTTATTGCCTAGTTTTAGAAGAACTCTTTTCTTTTGGCGTTCTGTTAGTCCGGCAGAATCTTCAATATGAAAAGAAAGTTCAACTTTAGAAGACACTTTATTTGCATGCTGACCACCAGGACCACTACTTCTAATTGCTTTAAATTGTAACTCGGTAAGAATTTGTTCTTGGTTCACAACACGCTTTTAGCAAAAGTAAACAAAAAGAAATTTTCGAATTTTTTATAGACAATGGGGAATAGTTGTAAAGGTTTACGTTTAATTAGCGGCAGCTTCTTGTATACGCTGATTGATAGTTTCAATAGCGACATTTAAAAAAACCTCTTTCCCTTTCGGGTATAATTTATCTGCATTGAAAAAGATGGTTTCATTAGCGTCACTCTTACTTTCTGTTAGGTAGTGGCTGCCCATTGGGTATGCTTTTTCTACGGTAACAGCAAAGCCTGAAGAAGGTGAAACTCTAAACTCATGGGCATACACGATGATTTTCCTTTTGGTATTCGCATAGGTTTTAAGAACATCGATTGAAATCATGCTCGCCTCGCCAAAAAGGGATGCCACGTATAAACTTTTAGGGTTCTTATAAAGTTCCATTGGTCTTGCCCTTGCAATTATTTCTTTATCACGTAGAACCACTGCACGATCGGCAAATGGTAAAACATCATTTACATCATGGGTTGCAACAATGGTCGTAATAAGATTCTCTTTTAGGTAATTGAAAATATTACGACGTAAGCTATTTTTAAGAAAATTATCTATATGACCAAAAGGTTCATCTAAAAGTAAAACTTCGGGCTTTTGTGCCAAAACTCTAGCCAAGGCAACACGTTGTTGTTGACCACCACTTAGTGTTTTAACTTTGGTATTTGCAAAAGCTGTCAGCTCTATCATTTCTAATAGCTCTTGTGTTCTTTCTTTTAATTCTTCGGGATAAAAAACAGAAAGATACTGGCTAATATTTTCAGAAACTGTAATGAACGGCATTAGGTCAAAATCTTGAGAAAGGTATTTCATAAAAGGAGCACCAGGAACCAAGTTGTACGCAGGACCCAAAATTTGCTCATCTTCCCAGAAAATTTCACCTTGCTCCAAATCCATTAACCCATACATGAGTTTTAACAAGGTACTTTTACCACAGCCACTTTCGCCAATAATAGCGACATGTTCTCCACGTTGAATACGTAAATCGATGCCCGATAAAACGGGAAGTTTATCATAAGAAAATGAAAGATTCTCTACTCTTAACATGCTTTTATACTTAGGACTGTAAAATTGAAAAATCCGTTCCAATATGAAACGGATTTTTCAATAATTTATTGATTTAAGAGTGTAATTACTCCTTAAAATCTTTCAAAATCGTTTTATTCGGCAATTCGGTATAACCCATATTTAATAGCGTAAAGCCGAAAATATCTGCAAATTGTTCAATGGTTTTACTAACAGGTGTACCCGCTCCATGACCAGCGTTGGTTTCAATTCGAATAAGTGTAGGGTTCGTGCCTTCTTGTTTTTCTTGTAATTCTGCAGCAAACTTAAAACTATGTGCTGGTACTACTCTGTCATCATGATCACCGGTAGTAACTAAAGTAGCAGGGTAAGCTGTACCCGCTTTCACATTATGTACAGGTGAATATCCTTTTAAGTACTGAAACATTTCATCATCGTCTTCTGCAGTACCATAATCATAAGCCCATCCGGCGCCAGCCGTAAATGTATGATAGCGCAACATATCCATAACCCCAACTGCAGGCAATGCTACTTGCATTAAATCTGGTCTTTGTGTCATTGTGGCTCCAACTAGCAATCCGCCATTAGAACCTCCGCGAATAGCTAAGAACTCTTTTGAAGTGTACTTGTTGTCTATCAAATATTCTGCAGCAGCAATAAAGTCATCGAATACATTTTGCTTTTTAGTTTTGATACCGGCATCATGCCATTTTTTACCATATTCGCCACCGCCACGTAAATTGGGTACCGCATAAATTCCGCCTTGTTCCATCCAAACGGCATTACCAATGCTAAATGACGGAGTTAAACTTACATTGAATCCGCCGTAGGCGTAAAGAATCGTTGGGTTTTTACCGTTTAATTCTGTTCCCTTTTTATACGTGATAATCATAGGTACTTTGGTGCCATCTTTAGAAGCATAGAAAACTTGCTCAGAAATATAATCAGCAGGATTAAAATCTATTTCTGGCTTCCAGTACAGTTCATATTCGCCGGTTGCAGGATCAAATTTATAAGTAGAACCGGGAGTGTTGTAATTGGTAAAAGAGAAATACAGCTCTTTATCATCTTTCTCACCACCAAATCCGCCAACGGATCCTATACCAGGTAATTTTACTTCACGGATGAGTTTACCATCATAATCATATTGATTTATTTTAGAAATGGCGTCGACCATATATTCGGTAAAGAAATAGCCAGCACCAGTATTCGGATTTAATACATGCTCCGTTTCCGGAATAAAATCTACCCAATTTTTGGCTTCTGGGTTAGCAGCATCAACAGTAACTATTTTCTTGTTCGGGGCATTTCTGTCGGTAACTATATATAGTTTAGAACCGATGTTATCAATAACATAGTTATCAGAATCAGTGTCTTCGACCATGGGGATTAGCAATCCGGTGGGGTCTTCTAAATTTTGAATAAACAGTTTGTTGCCAGAAGTAGAAACAGAGGCACTTATTAATAGATACTTATTGTCTTCGGTAACATTTGCACCGATATAACGATGCTTTTCTAGGGGAGTACCGCCAAAAATTAGTTTATCATTTTTTTGGGGAGTACCTAATTTATGATAGTATACTTTGTGTTGATCTGTTTTAGCAGAAAGCTCACTACCTTTTGGTTTATCATAACTAGAATAGTAAAAACCTTCTTTACCTTTCCAAGAGAGTCCGCTAAATTTTATATCAATCAAGGTGTCTTCGACAATCTCTTTAGTTTCTGCATTTATAATAATCGCTTTTCGCCAATCGCTACCACCTTCAGAAATTTGATAGGCTGCTAATGAACCATCTTTAGTAAAACTCAAACCCGCCAAAGATGTAGTGCCATCTTCAGAAAAGGTATTTGGGTCTAAAAACATCTCGGGCTCCTCATCGCCTTTAGCTCTATATACAACGTATTGATTTTGGAGTCCGTTATTTTTCACGAAATAGGTGTAATCTCCTTTTTTAAAAGGAGAACCTAGTTTCTCATAATTCCACAGTTTTTCAAGACGATTTTTTAGATCATTTCTAAAAGGAACATGTTCTAAATAACCAAAGGTGGTCTTATTCTGTTCTTTTACCCAAGCTTCTGTTTCTGGACTTCTATCATCTTCTAACCAACGATAGGGGTCTTTAATTTCGGTGCCAAAATAAGTATCTACAGTATCAACTTTTGCGGTAACAGGATATTTCACAGTAATAGGTTCAGGTTTAGATTGTGCGTTAGAGGAAAAAGTAAGGGTAAGGATGAATAATATTGTTAGAATTTTTTTCATGAGAGTTCAGTTTGCACTAAAATACCATAAAAAAACCTTCAAAACAGCTAAGTTTTGAAGGTTTTAACGTTGTAAAGGATATAAATTAAACTAAGCCTTTTTCTACTAAGTATTCAGAAATTTGAACGGCGTTTGTCGCAGCACCTTTTCTAAGGTTATCGGCAACGATCCACATATTCAAGGTATTTCTTTGTGTTTCATCTCTACGAATACGACCAACAAAAACTTCATCTTTATCATGAGCGTATATTGGCATTGGGTAGGTATTCGTATCAGGATTATCTTGAACAGTTACACCAGGCATTTCATTTAAGAGACGACGGACTTCATTTAGCTCAAAATCATTTTCAAACTCTACGTTTACAGATTCTGAATGGCCGCCAGCAGTAGGTATTCTAACTGCCGTAGCGCTAATAGAAAATGTACGGTCATCTAATATTTTTTGAGGTTCGCGCGCCAATTTCATTTCTTCTTTAGTGTATCCGTTTTCCATGAAAACATCGCAATGCGGCAATGCATTTCTACCAATTGGGTAAGGGTATGCCATTTCGCCTTGTATACCTGCGATTTCATTTTCTAGTTGCTTAACTGCTTTTACCCCAGTGCCAGAAACCGACTGATAGGTAGAAACAATAACACGTTTCATTTTGTATTTCTTGTGCAATGGGTAAAGTGCCATTACCAATTGTATTGTAGAGCAATTCGGATTCGCAATAATTTTATCTTCGGAAGTAAGCTCATGAGCATTGATTTCGGGAACTATCAATTTTTTGGTAGGATCCATTCTCCAGGCAGAAGAATTATCTACTACTGTAGTGCCGACTTCAGCAAATTTTGGAGCCCATTCTAAAGAGGTATCACCACCTGCCGAAAATATGGCAATATTCGGTCTTGCGGCTACAGCATCTGCCAAGCCTATAATTGTATGTTCTTTTCCTTTATAGGTCATTTTTTTACCTACAGAACGTTCAGAGGCAACTAGTAATAATTCCGTTAACGGAAAATTACGTTCTGCCAATACTTTCAACATTACTTCGCCAACCATGCCTGTTGCACCAATTACAGCTACTTTCATTTGTCAAACAATTTTATTAAGCGGCAAAAATAGGTAATACTGGTACTTGAGCAAGTAAAAAAGAAAAGAATAATCAAAATATAACAAATTGTTTAAAATATAACAATTGTTTGTTTGGAGGTAATTAGGAAAGTGTAATAAAAAAAGAACCGTCAACAATGTTAGCGTAACAAAGTTGACGGTTTTAATTAAAATAAGTTGCAGTGCAACGGTACCCCAATTACAGGGTGTATTTTAGATTACTTTTTTAAAGCATCTCTTATTTCTGCTAATAACTCTTCTGCAGTTGGTCCTGCTGGTGCAGCTGGAGCTGGAGGAGTTTTAGTTTTGTTGTAAGCTTTAACGATAACGAACATTACGAATCCAACGATTAATAAGTTAACAATAGCGTTTACCCATGCACCCCAACGGATAGCATTTTCTGGCTTAGCAATTACGCCATCTGCACCAACAACTGCTTCATCTAAGACTAATTTCAAATCTGCAAAATCAACTCCACCTGCGAAGTGACCTACGATAGGCATGATGATGTCGGCAACAAATCCGTTTACTACTAATCCTACTGCTCCGGCTAAAATAACTGCTACAGCAAAATCGATGACGTTACCCGTCAAAATAAAATTCTTGAATTCTTTTAACATGTTTACTTAATTTAAGTTAATGGTTATTTTTAAAAAGTATCGCAATTTACTAAAAAAATTGATTCCTTAATTAAATGTTAACGAATCAATTTTTAATAATTCGCTTAATGCGTTGAGAAAGTCCCGTAAGTATTTCATAAGTTATGGTTTGTGCTGTTTCGGCAAATTCGTTTGCAGAGATATTTTTTCCAAAAATCTCTACTTCATCCCCTTCTTCACATTCAATATCAGTGACATCGACCATGATCATATCCATACAAACATTTCCAATAATTGGGGCTAGTTTTCCATTTATACTAACATATGTTTTTCCATGACCATATTCTCTACCTATACCATCTGCATGACCTAAAGGCAACGTAGCTGTTACGGTGTTGTGATCAGATTTGTATTTACGATTGTAGCCAACAGACTCCCCTGTAGGTATAGTATGTTTTTGGGCAATGATCGTTTTTAAGGTCATTACAGGTTGCAATTCTGCATCTACATGTGGTTCGTTACCGTAACCGTAAAGACCGATTCCACTTCTAACCATATCATACTGTGCATGTGGGTAGTTTATAATACCCGAGGTATTGAGCACATGTTTTAAAGTCTTGGTTTTAAAAAGTGCATCTGCTTGTTGGCAAATAGCATCAAACCGAGTTAATTGAAGATTGGTGAAGTCAGTTTCGTTGGCATCTTCAGTAGCTGCCAAGTGCGATAACAGTGCAATTACCTGAACTGCTTTCTGTTGGTCAATAAGAGTTGCGATTTCGAGTAAGTCATCCGCAGAAAAACCTAATCTATTGAGTCCCGTATTAAATTTTAAGTGAATTGGGTAATCTGTCTTACCCAATTCTAAGGCAGTTGCTATAAAATCAGTTAGAATAGTTTTAGAATAAATGCTAGGCTCAAGATTATTTTCGATCAGTATTTTAAAATGAGTTTTCTGTGGGTGAAGCACTAAAATAGGTGCGGTAATACCGCCCTCTCTAAGTGTTACACCTTCATTTGCATAAGCCACGGCAAAATAATCGACGCCTAAATTTTGAAGGTATGTGGCAATAGCGACAGAATCACTGCCATAAGCATATGCCTTTACTACCGCCATAAATTTGGTATCGGGCTTAATTTTAGAGCGTAAAAAAGTGTAGTTATGACCAAGAGCCTTTAGGTCAATTTCTAAAACGGTTTCCTCTGCCTTAGCCATTTTCCTTCTTTTTGATGGTATCGATTTCCTCAGATTTTACATCCATCGTTTTCACTTTTTCTTTAAGCATGGCTTTGTAATATGCCCCTCTACTTAAAGGTTCATATTCATTTACTTCGCCCAACATGACTAATTTATCGTTGTTAGATTTTCTATAACTATAATTTGCCAAGTTGCCCGTTCGGGTGCAAATGGCGTGTACTTTGGTAACATATTCTGCGGTAGCCATAAGAGCAGGCATGGGTCCGAAGGGTTTTCCTTTAAAATCCATGTCCAGTCCCGCAACAATAACTCTAACACCTTTATTTGCTAGGTCATTACAAACGGTAACTATTTCATCATCAAAGAATTGAGCTTCGTCAATGCCGATAACATCGCAGGTATCTGCTAGAATACGAATATTTGCAGCGGCTGGTACTGGCGTAGAACGAATTTCGTTGGCATCGTGCGATACCACCATTTCATCATCATAACGGGTATCTACCATAGGCTTAAAAATCTCCACCTTTAATTTGGCAAACTGCGCTCTTTTGAGTCTACGGATCAATTCTTCTGTCTTTCCAGAAAACATCGACCCGGCAATGACTTCTATCCAGCCGAATTGTTCTTTAGGATTAACTGTGTTTTCAAGAAACATTTTGTAATTTTAGACGAAAATAATCGGTTTTTCGTTTATTATTTAAGAATGATAAAGGTATTTAAAAAACCCGCTATTTAGGACTTTACCGTAAAAATTGTGAGATGAAAAATAAGTTGAAACTGGAATTGAGAAAGTTATCTACAGAAATTTTGACTGCTGATAATTTAGATGATGTAACAAAATTGTATGAGGTTTCTAAAAACCTATACGAGAAACTCGCTGTGCTTAAGTTTATTGAGGTAGAACTCAATGATATGGAAGTTGATGTTTCTAAAAATGCTATTGCGGCAAAATTCGAAGAAATGGCGAATGCCGTAATGAAAGGAAATACAGGAGTACCAGAGAGTAATCCGCATGAAGAAGATATTATTAAGTATCCTGGGATGGAAACTATAAAAGGATTTATTTCTGAAATGCCAGATAATAATCAATTAGAAGATGTATTGGCAGAGTTTATGTCAACGCCGAATCTAATGAAGAATGATAAGGAGCTTTTTATGCCTTCAAAAGAAGACCTAAATCAGACCGATGCATCTCCAAAATCATTAAATGACCGTTTAGCAAAAAGTAATGTAAAAGTAGATTTGAACGATCGCTTGGCATTTGTAAAACATTTATTTAATAATAACATGGAAGATTACAACCGTGTGCTATCTCAGTTAAATACCATTGATACCGAAGAACGCTCGATTTCATTTATAAAAAATATGGTAAAGCCAGACTATAATAATTGGGCAGGTAAAGAACCATATGAAGAAAGATTCATTGAATTGGTATCTCGTAGATTCTCTTAGTTAATATATGTATCGGCGACCCAGCACCGGTGTTGGGTTTTTTGCTCGATAATAGAGATTTAAATGCTCTTACGATTGTGTCAAAATCTAAATTAAATTTTCAAATCAATGCCTCGAGTGCCTGCCTTGAGGTTTTTTACTTTAAAATACATGGGAAAGCTTTATTTAGTACCTACACCGATCGGAAATTTAGAGGATATGACCTTAAGGGCGATTCGTGTTCTTAAAGAAGTAGATTTAATACTTGCGGAAGACACACGTACCAGCGGTAAATTATTGCATCATTTCGAGATTGGTACACAGATGAAAAGCCACCATATGCACAACGAGCATAATATGGTCGATTATTTGGTAGGTAAGCTAAAAGGAGGTGAGAATATTGCACTCATTTCAGATGCAGGTACACCGGCAATTTCAGACCCAGGTTTTCTTTTAACCCGTGCCTGTGTTGAAGCGGGTATTGAGGTCGACTGCTTGCCGGGCGCAACAGCTTTTGTACCAGCTTTGGTCAATAGCGGTTTGCCAAATGATAAGTTTGTTTTCGAGGGATTTTTGCCCGTAAAAAAGGGAAGACAGACACGATTGAAATTATTGGCAGAAGAACAACGTACCATTATCTTTTATGAATCTCCACATAAGTTACTAAAGACATTAGCGCATTTTGTAGAATATTTCGGGGCAGAAAGACCTATCTCTGTTTCTAGAGAATTAACCAAACTGTACGAAGAAACAGTTCGGGGAACAGCCGAAGAAGTACTAAAACACTTCACAGAAAAACCACCGAAAGGGGAAATCGTTATCATTGTTGGGGGTAATAAGTAAAATAGATTTGAGAATTTGAACGAAGGTAAAGTAGAGGTAAAAAATAGGGTTTCGTTATATTTGAATATCAAAATCTAAGAAATAACCCTATTTAAGTCCAAAACCGGTAACGATGACATTAGAAGAGTTCAAGAATAAACTAAAGACCTCACCGAAAGAAATTAATTTTTCTGACACTATGGTCGCGATTGATTCGAAATACAGTTTTACACCAACAGCATATACGAACGGAGCTATTAGAAACGAAGTGGGTCAAAACTCCGGTTCTTGTAAGCTATTCTCTTTTGCTATTAAAGAAGGCCTTTCAAAAGAAGAAACCTTGGCTTGTTTTGGTCAGTACTATTTTGACGAAGTACTTCTTGATTTAAAAGGAAGCTCACACCAAAACATTAGAAACTTTATGAAAACTGGTTTCGAAGGATTGTCTTTTGATGGCGAAGCATTGAAATAATTATTTTATAGGTCTAAAGCACCTTAAATTGTCGCTATGATAACACCTTGGTTTATAGCATCTTTTACGGTTGTCGTGGTTTATTTTTTAGATCATTGGGAGAACAAGTATATAAAATCGCTTTTTGATTGGGTACCTGCTATTTTATTGGCATATGTAATACCGGCAATAATTTCATACACCTTAAAGGTTGATTATTCGCAAGCAAACATCCACGATTTTAGCAAAGATTATTTTATTCCCTTGGCAATAATTGCGGTAATGAGTAGTCTGTCAATAGCACAGCTAAAAGCAATAGGCATAAGACCTATTTTGGTTTTTGTTGCAGGATCTTTGTTTATCGCCGTATTTCCTGTGCTACTAATATTCCTGTTTTCTGAGACAGAATTAATTAGTGAAATCATTATTAATGATCGGTATTGGATGGGTATTCCGCCAATAGTCGGTAGCTGGATCGGTGGCAGTACAAGTCAATTAGTGTTAAAAGAATTGGTCGATTGCCCTGAGAATATATTTCTTGCTGTTTTGGTTATGGATAATATTTTGGTAAACGTATGGACAATTATAATGTTTCAGACGATTAAAAAAAGTGATTCTCTAAACCGATGGTTTAAAATAACAGATGCAGCTATACCTGAAGATATTCGTAAAGATACCGGAGATAAACTTGGGGCTATATGGTGCTTTTTAATCATACTAGGTGCAGTAGTCTTGAGCAATTTTTTAATAGAGAGCTTTGTTACCAAGGTTGTGTTGCTATCTTTTCTTGGGCTATTATTGAGTAATTTCATTCCGAATTGGAATTATAGGTTTGTATTAAAGATTGGTGGAATATTAATTATTGTAGTGATGGCTGTTTTGGGGTTAAAACTACAAATAGCCACCTTAGGTTTTGATATGTCTTTTTTAGGTTTTCTTAGTATATGGTTAGTAGGGCATTTTCTGTTTATGATAGGCATTGCGAAGTTATTAAATGTAAATATAGCTTGGGTACCAATCGCCAGTATGGCAAATGTTGGGGGTATAGCTACGGCACCGGCAGTGACGGCGGCATATAATTTAAAATGGATGCCACATGCCATAGTATTGGCAATTTTAAGTATGGCTACAGGTACATTCTGGGGTATGTTAACAATTTGGCTATTGAGAAATTTTGTTGCCTAAAATAATAAGATTAGAAACGAATATATAAATGCAAGAATTATTATCTGAAATAAGAGGTTGCGAGGTTTGTAAGGCACATTTGCCTTTAGAACCAAGACCAATTGTTGCGGGTACAATTAATTCAAAAATAATATTGGTAAGTCAAGCGCCAGGTAGAAAAGCCCATGTTGAAAACAAAGCTTGGGATGACCCAAGTGGCAAAAAGCTTAGAGAGTGGCTTGGTGTCAATGAAGAGGTATTTTATAATCCTAATAATTTTGCAGTACTGCCCATGGGGTTTTGTTATCCAGGTAAGGGAAAGACCGGCGATTTACCACCCAGAAAAGAATGTGCTCCCTTGTGGCATTCTCAGGTATGGGACCAATTCAATAATGTACAACTCATTTTATTGATCGGTAAATATTCTCAAGACCAATATCTGGGGAAGAAAGCAAAAAAGAACCTGACCGAAAATGTATTGCATTACAAAGAATACTTGCCTAAGTATTTTCTTCTACCACATCCATCACCAGTAAATCATTTTTGGCGTAGTAAGAATTCTTGGTTCGAGGAAGATGTTGTTGGGGCGTTGCAGGAATTGGTTGCTGATATATTACAGAAAGGATGATTTGGCTATTTTTCTAAAAATAGAAATATCGAGAGCCTAACGTACTCTAAATGGTTCTCGATACATTTTATTATTCAATGAAAATATTGAATAATAAACCACTCGAACTGACAGTAGTTGTGCGTATAAAATTATTTTAGCTTACAACTAGGTCTTGTAATTCGAATAATTTAACTTTTGCTAATTGCTAATTGCTAATTGCTAATTGCTAATTGCTAATTGCTAATTGCTAATTGCTAATTGCTAATTGCTAATTGCTAATTGCTAATTGCTAATTGCTAATTGCTAATTGCTAATTGCTAATTGCTAATTGCTAATTGCTAATTGCTAATTGCTAATTGCTAATTGCTAACAAAACCCCACCCTATATTATCGTATTTTTATAGCCTACAAAAAATAAAAATTATGAGCACAACAAATCATATTAGCACAAAATGGTTAGGTAATATGTCTTTTGAAAGTAATAATCCTTCAGGTCATTCGCTACGAATAGATATCGCGAAAGAAGATGGTGGTGATGGTAGTGGTTTTAGACCTAAAGCATTAATGCTTTCTTCATTGGCAGGTTGTTCTGGTTTAGATGTAGCTGCATTGATTAAAAAAATGAAACTAGAAGTAGATGAGTTTCAAATTGAAACAATCGCAAACCTAACAGATGAGCATCCTAAGTTCTATGACAAAGTAGTTATAGAATATCATTTTCATGGCGCAAATTTAGCCGAGAAAAAATTACAAAGAGCAGTAGACCTATCCATTGAAAAATATTGCGGAGTAATGGAAATGTTCAGACAATTTGCCGAACTAGAGATTAAGACTGTTTTTCATAAGAAATAAATTTACAAGTTCAAGTTCAAATAAAAATTATGCCGGATAAAAAGTTTGATCTTGAAGATAGATTGGTTGATTTTGCAGCTAACATTGTACTTTTTTGTAAAGACTTGCCGTCTGATATGACCGGGCAGTATTATGGTAATCAATTGCTAAGATCAGCAGGAAGTTCTGCGCTTAATTTTGGTGAAGCGCAAGGAACAAATACGGTTAAGGATTATATCAACAAGGCATCCATATCTTTAAAAGAATTGAAGGAGTCTAGGGTCAATCTTAAGATATTGACCAAAGTTGGGTATGGTAATGCTTCTAAAAGAGTTGAAATATTAGACGAACTTGAACAATTAATAAGAATTATAGCAACAATCATTAGAAACAAAAAATAACCAAAAGTCAAATTTTCAAAGAAGTTTAATGATTCTATTTTAGGATTTTGAACTTGAACTTGGTTTTTGAACTTGAACTTGAATAAAATGCGCTGGACAATTAAACCTAAACCGAAACAAGAAGATATTGATACTTTAGCGAGTGCTTTAAAGGTCGATGATTTGGTGGCGCAGCTATTGTTGCAAAGAGGAATTTCTACGTATGAAGAGGCGAAAGATTTCTTTCGTCCGAAGTTAGAAGATTTACACGATCCTTTTTTAATGAAGGACATGGATATTGCGGTAGAGAGAATCGAAAAAGCCATTGCCGACGGAGAGAATATCTTGGTATATGGCGATTATGATGTCGATGGTACAACCGCCGTTGCTTTAATGTCATCGTATCTGTTGAGTTACTATCCTAATGTGGCAACGTATATTCCGGACCGATATGATGAAGGGTACGGAGTGTCATATAAAGGAATCGATTTTGCAGAGGATAACGGATTCACCTTAATTGTTGCTTTGGATTGTGGAGTTAAGGCAATTGACAAAGTTGCTTATGCCAAAGAAAAGGGTATTGATTTTATCATATGTGACCACCACAGACCTGGTACAATATTGCCAAGGGCAATAGCAGTTTTAGACCCAAAAAGAGAAGATTGTTCATATCCGTATGATGAATTATGCGGTTGCGGTGTAGGTTTTAAGTTAATTCAGGCATTAGGATCTCGTAGAGGAGAAACTATTGATGATTTCGTCTATTACCTTGATTTAGTGGCAACTGCAATTGGCGCGGATATTGTACCGATAACTGGGGAGAATCGAATACTTGCTTTTTATGGCTTACAGGTTATCAATCAACAACCTAGAATAGGGTTTAAAGCTATTATTGATCAAATCAATAAAAAAGAGCTTACAATTACCGACGTGGTTTTCATCATTGCACCTAGAATTAATGCCGCAGGCAGAATGAAACACGGTCAATATGCCGTAAATCTTTTGACCGAAACCAATATGGACCAAGCCATACAATTCGCTGCTGAAATCGAAAAATTCAATACGGATAGAAGAGGGCTTGATCAAGAAATTACGATTGAGGCACTAGGGCAAATTCAAGAAAATCAAGAAGAAGAAGGGTTCACATCTGTCGTTTACAAAGACACCTGGCATAAAGGGGTTATCGGCATTGTAGCATCAAGATTAACTGAAACCTACTATAGACCAACACTCGTTTTTACCAAAAGTGGCGATAAGCTCGCAGCATCGGCAAGATCGGTTAGAGGTTTTGATGTGTACAATGCTTTAGAAGGTTGTGCGGACTATATAGAACAGTTTGGCGGACACAAATATGCGGCAGGATTAACGATGTTAGAAGAGCAGTATAATAATTTCAAACATCAGTTCGAGAAGGTAGTTAAGGAGAGCATTGATCCACAAATGTTGATACCGGAAATTACTATAGATACTACTATAGAGCTACAAGATATTACTCCAAAGTTAATGCGCATTCTAAAACAGTTTGCCCCTTTTGGTCCTGGTAATATGTCTCCCGTTTTTATGGCAGAAGATTTACATGACACTGGCTATGCAAAGGGCGTAGGTAAAGAAGAAGCACATTTGAAAGTTTCGGTAGTACAGCAAGACAGTCATAAAATTGATGGTATCGGCTTTAATATGGGCGATAAGCTTTCTTTGGTAACTGGCAGAAAACCTTTTAGTGCTGTTTTTTCTATTGATGAGAATGAATGGCAAGGTAATGTTAGTCTGCAATTGAAGCTAAAGGATATTAAATAATTAGGCATTGGAGAAAATTGAAAATATTTTAAGAAATAAGTCAAAAATCGAATTACAAGTTATTTCAAAAAATGTTGGTATTACTGGCTGGTCAGGTCTATCAAAGGAAAAATTAATTAATAAGCTTATTTCAGAAAAATCTACAAGAAAGAGGTTAAATAGCGAATTGGGTTTAAAAACGAATTTGCTAAGAAACCCATGGTTTATAGGGTTGATATTTCTTTTAATTTCCTCATTTATAGTTCCATTGTTTTTTAGTGATAATGTTTCAAAGGATGATTTAAATGTAATTGTTGATACAATCGATAAAAATAAGCAATATGCGAAAGAAATAGAATATCTGGAAAAGTATAAGAGAAAGTTTCTTGAAGACGGAATGACTATTTCATATAAAGTCTTTGGAATTGAGAATAATCAATTAGTTGTAAAAGAACAGCTTTTAGAGAATAGTCAAAATTCAACTTATGAGACTAGCCTTTTTATTGATTTTGAAAAGCGGCTAGTAACAATTGATTTATTTATGACTGATTTAAATTTTCTAAATTCTAAAGAATCTGGACATTTTAGTTTAGAGAATTTTGGACAATCAAGTTCTTTTCCTCTTAAAGAGGACGTCTTCTATAATTTTAGAACAGTAAATTTTGATGGATATTGTATTCGTTTCGTAATGTTAAAAGCTGATCGTGAACAACCAATATTTGCTATTGGAGTTTCCAAATGCGAATCTCAAATTAACTAAAAGACATTAAATGAGAATTGAACATATTGCTATTTGGGTAACTGATTTAGAAGCAATGCGTGCATTTTATGAAACGTATTTTAATGCGCTAGCAGGAGAAAAGTATCATAATGCAACCAAACAGTTTACATCTTACTTTTTAAGTTTTACTGATGGGGCAAGGTTAGAAATTATGCATAAACCATCTATTCATGCGGCTACTGATAATGCTGTGAATACTGGATTCATACATTTTGCCATGTCAGTAGGTTCAAAAGAACAGGTAGATGCTTTGACCGAAAAGCTAAGAGAAGACGGATTCAAAATAACCGGTGAGCCAAGAACTACAGGCGATGGATACTACGAAAGTGTCATTCTAGACCCAGAAGGAAATCAAATAGAAATCACCATTTAACAATACTATTTATAATTATTCTAAATAAGATGTATATATTTATAGTAAATATGTAGATTCTTATGAACGATATTCATCCTATTTACCAGAATGAAATTGGAATAGCCTTCCAATGGAAAAAAGAGATACCGAACCAATCCAATAAAGTTCAAGTAATTTTCAGGGATATCGGTCTATTGCTAACCCAGAGCGAATTACGTCATTTTTCGAAATGCATCGCAGATACTGTAAAAAGCGGTAAGGGTAATCTTTGTGGAGATTGTAAAACGAAAGAAACGTGTCGATCATTATTATTGAATACTCCTGCCCATCAAATAACATTTGCGGTTAGCTATCAAGAAGCCATTGAGGTTAGAGATTTAATTAACGGTACATTATTTAAGTTAGAGTTAGATTCCTATTTCGGAGAATTAGGCATTGAATAGAATGCAATAAAATTCTTATTACTTCTATCGATTAATTAGTTATACAATCGCTTACTGCCCTTTAATTTATTAAATATCTTTAGACCCTATTTAGCGATTACCTTATGAGCGTTAATGATCCTTATGCGGCACTAAGATTCAAGGAATTCAATATTTTTCTGCTAGTCCGTTTTGCCATGGTTTTTGCTTGGTCAATGCAATTTATAGTAATTGAATGGCAAGTCTACACGATTACCAAAGACCCGTTATCATTGGGTATTATTGGCTTGATGGAAGTGATACCTGCAGTAGGTATGGCACTTTTTGCTGGTCATATTGTAGATCAAAAAGAAAAGCGAAATTTATTGATGAAGTGTATTTTAGGCTTCTCTGTCATTAGTTTCGGACTTTTTCTGCTAAGTCTACCGTCGGTTCTAGAAGCCTATGAAACCAAAGTCATTCTCTACGGAATATATGCATTGGTTTTCTGTGGCGGATTAGTTCGTGCCTTTCTAGGTCCCACTATATTTTCATTAATAGCTTTAATTGTACCTAAAAAAATATACCCGAATGCTGCAACTTGGAGCAGTACTACATGGCAAATGGCATCAGTTCTTGGTCCGGCATTAGCAGGTTTTTCTATTAGTTTTATAGGTGTACACTGGTCAATGTGCGTCATTTTTGGCTTTTCGTTACTGGCATTGACGGCATTATTTAATATTTCTAAGAAGCCAATTCTTAATCCGAAAATTGGGGAGCCGGTTTTTCAGAGTTTAAAAGAAGGGTTAACGTTTGTATTTAAAACCAGAGCAGTATTAGGTGCTTTGACCTTAGATATGATTGCTGTACTATTTGGTGGAGCAGTAGCATTGTTGCCCATTTTTGCTCAAGATATATTACATGTAGGATCAGAAGGCTTCGGCGTATTAAGAGCTGCACCGGCAGTAGGTGCTGCGTTAACTATGTTGGGATCTACTAGATTTCCATTACATAAAAATGCAGGGAAAAAGTTATTATTTGCCGTATTTGGTTTTGGGGTGTGTATGATCGTATTCGGTTTATCTACCTATTTCTGGCTGTCTGTTATTGCGTTGTTCTTAAGCGGAGCGGTTGACGGCGTATCAATGATTATAAGACAAACCATATTGCAATTAAAAACTCCCGATAATATGCGTGGGCGTGTAGCATCTGTAAATTCTATGTTTGTAGGGTCATCTAATGAGCTTGGAGCTTTTGAAAGTGGACTTACTGCAAAATTAATGGGTACGGTAACCGCAGTTGTGTTTGGGGGTACTATGACTTTTTTAACGGTCGGACTTACTGCCATCGTTTCGCCTAAATTTAGAAAGCTCGATTTACAGAAAGATGTAGAAGAGCACGAGAGTTAAAGAACTTAGATTCATATCATAAAAAAAGCCCCTAATTAGGGGCTTTTTTTATTGTAGGTGGTGCTTAATGTTTGGGTCATTAAGCGGGGGAACTTGTAGGTAACTGTAGATTTGGGAATCAACACTTAATCTTAACAACAGTGTAAAGGTATCACCAATTGGTAGTTTACACTAACTTTTGTTGTGAAGTGCCATTTTTAAAATGTAAGAAAAGGATTACATGTTGTTTAATAATATATTTGACTTGAATAGGTCTGATTTTGTAAAAAAATCAGCATGTATAAAATGTAAATTATTTGTTTTTTCTGAAGTGTAAATGAATAGTATTTCGATTTTTAAAAATTTATAGGATTTTTAAAATTAAAAAATAATAATTGAAGTAAAAAAGTTAAAACAACGAAAAAGCCCCTAAAATAGGGGCTGTTCTTTAAAGTAGGTACACTTAAAATTTGGGTTTTAAGCTGGGGAAACTTGTAGGTAATGTGAAGATTTGGGGTCAACACTCAAACTTAATAACACTGTAAAGATATAACCAAGAACTAGTTTTATAAAACTATTGTTGTGAACTGCTCAATTCTTGTTGTAAGAAAAGGATTACAATTAAATTTATGTATTTCGTCGATGTTTTTACTGAATTCTACTTAAATTCTTTCAAAGTAAGTTGCAAGCCATCAAACTCGGCATAGGTGTAGTAACCGATCCAATCACCTAGATTGGTATATTTTGAATTTTCTTTCAATTCAATTTCTAAAGGAAGGTGTCTATGACCAAAAATGAAATGATCGTAATGTTGCGTTTCTAACTTGCGTTTGGCATATAGCACCAACCATTCTTTGTCTTCACCTAAAAACTTGGCATCATCATCTCCACTAATCAATTTGTTACTTACAGAAAGATGCTTCGCCAAACGAACACCTATATCTGGGTGAAGCCATTTAAAGAACCATTTGGCTACAGGGTTGGTAAAAACCTTTTTCATTCTCTTAAACCCCTTATCGTCTGGTCCGAGTCCGTCACCATGACCTATAAAGAAAGAGGCTCCGTTAATGGAATATTGCTGAGGTTTATGGTAAACAGGTATATTAAGTTCTTCTTCAAAGTAACCGTTCATCCAAAGGTCGTGGTTACCAACAAAGTAGTGTATTTGTATGCCTGCATCAGACAGTTCTGCAAGTTTTCCTAGAGTTCTAGTAAATCCTTTTGGGATAACGGTGGTGTATTCAAACCAAAAATCGAACAAATCACCCATCAAGAAAATCACTCTGGCGTCCGACTTGATCGTATCTAGCCAACGAATAAACTTCAGTTCTCTCACCCTACTTTCTTCCATAGTAGGTGCGCCTAGGTGGTTATCACTAGCAAAATATACTTTTTTTCCTGCGGGAAGTTCAATATTCGTCATTAGGATGTAAATATAATAACTGTTTTGCGTACCTAGGGAATACACAGGTCAAAATAAGCGAACGCTAATGTTTAGATGTGGAATTAAACGGCAGCATCTTTTTCGTTCAGCACCATTTTTATAGGTAGGTGATCACTAAATCCTTTTTCATTAAATGTTGAAGAATTGGGTCTACCAAATTTTACCGGTTTCTGGTACGACCCAGAAGTAAGCTCAGGGTAAGCAATAATTTCTACAGAGCTCAATTTAAAAGGCAATTCTGATTTCTCTGAAACGATACTTTTTGATATCATAAACTGATCAAGCATATTATATTCATTACCGAATACAAATGTGCCTATTTGAGCATCTAAAAATCGATGCATTACATTGTAAAAGTACTTTAATCGCACTCTGTTACTTTTGACCAAAGCTTTGTTATTAATAGCCATTAAATACTCTGTAATACTCTTGTTATACGGGTTGTCATTAAAATCGCCCATTAATATGATATTGGCATCATCGCCTTGCTCTTCATAAATTCTCTCGATCCAGTACGATAAATTTTCAGCAACCATAATTCTAAATGGTTCGCTTGCGAGTTCACCACCAGATCTAGAAGGCCAGTGATTAAGAACGCAAACTAGCTTATTGCCATTCGCAGTATTGATATGAACTTGAAACAAATCTCTGGTTGTATTTCTCTTTATAATGCGTAGACTAAAGGTTTCCTGTTCGGGGCCGTATTTCGTTTTATCATAAATAAGAGCGGTATCAATACCTCGTTTATCATCTCCTTCAGAAATTACAAAGCCGTAGTTCTTATTCAAGGCAGCACTCATAGCATCGATAAGTAGCTCAATAACAAACTCGTTTTCTACCTCACAAACTCCCAATATATCTGGACCTTCACCGTTATTGAATTTTGAAATGACGGCTGTTAGATTAGCTATTTTTTGGTCTAGAATAATAGCACTCCATCCGTCGAGTTCCTTACCCAAATGGTTGTTTAAAAATTCACTTCTTCGAGGTGAGTTTTCAATATCGAACAGGTTTTCAAGATTCCACCAGTAAATATGATGTTTGGTCATGTTGTTATATATTAAGGAGTTCCCCTAAAAATAAAACAAATTGAAAGCCTTTAAGTAAAGTATACCGTTAAGTTTTGGTGAACTTAATTATCACTGGCATACCACTCTGCAAAAGAAGTATCGGTTTCTTGTAGCTTTAAAGAGAATAAAGAAATGTTTTTAGGTAGGCGTGATTTGATTTTCGCGGCAAAATCTATGACCATATTCTCACTAGTAGGTTGGTAATCTGCCAAGATAACGCTGTGCCCTCTGTCCGTTAATTCTTTGGCAAGTTCTACGTGAGGCGTATTTTTATTGAATACCGTAGCGTGATCGAAAATATCAACGATATCTTCTTTGACTATTTTTTTAAGATCTCCGAAATCGATAACCATACCTAATTTTACGTGGCTGGTGTCTGTTATAGGCGTACCGATAACGGTTACAGATAATTTATAGCTATGGCCATGTACATTTCTACATTTACCGTCATAACCGTAAAGTGCATGTCCGGTTTCAAAATTGAATTGTTTGGTAATACGAATATTGCTCATAGCCTATAATTATATGGCAAAGGTAGGGAATCTTTAAAAGGATTTATAGAGAGAAATCATTCTAAAACAATCTCGGTATTTCCAGAGATTAAGCTCACATGACAACAATCTGCACCAACTTCATAAACTTCGTTGATAACCTCTTCATTTGCAATAAAGCCTTTGAAAGTAAGTGTTGCCGTAGTATTCTGGTATTGAATGCGATTGGCGTCACTAAGAATAGGGTAGAAACCTTGTTCTTTAAGGTATTGATATTCTTCACCATTTAAATCTGCAGCTAAGTCTTTAACAGTTGCATTATCGATAACCATATAGGTATCTAATACTATTGCCTCGCCCGATGCGTCTTTTACGCTAACCGTTATGGTAACAAAATTAAGGGTACAAATGGTTTCAGCACAGTCTTGCTGTTCAGCATCGTCTTTGTCATTACAGGCAACAAGAAATATAGAAAGAATTGCTACTATGAATTTTGCGAACATAAAACTGGTTTTTTTCTAAGATGCTCAAATACCAATTAGTTGCGTAAGGTGTTGAATTACCTTTTGTATTTCTTTTTAGCTCGCATTTTGTTTACGAAATAAATGATCAAAACAGAAAGTGCAAGAACAGGAAATACTAGGTTACCGTTTAAAAATTGAAAGAAATCCATACTAATTATTTAGAAACAGAACGAACCGCTGTTTCAGTTATTGTTTATTTTTTAAATTTTGACAGTGCGTTTCTCGTAAAATCAGAAAGGGCTAATTTTCCGGTGATAGCAGCGCGGTCTGTCAATAAGGTTTCCCAATGGTCGGTACCTTCCCATAAAACTTTCTTCCATTCGGTTAAAGCTTCAGCATTATAGCTTGCTAACTGGTGAATAAAGAAGTCAAGTTCCTTGTCCATTTCTTGTGCAGAGTCGTACACTTTATTGAAAAGTCCTTTTTCTTGAGCCCAATACGCGTTTTTCCATTCGGTAGGTGCTAAAGACATTTCGCCCATAGCGGCAGTGCCTATTTTACGAGCTACGGCTGGGGCAATTACTAAAGGAGCGATACCAATACTAAGTTCTGATAGTTTAATTGATGCATTTACATTAGAATACACATAATCACAAGCAGCGGCAAGGCCTACGCCACCACCAACAGTTTTGCCATGTACACGACCTACAATGACCTTTTTACACTTACGCATGGCATTGATGACATGGGCAAAACCGCTAAAAAATGCTTTACCTTCTTCAAGATTAGAAACTTCAAGTAACTCATCAAAAGAAGCACCGGCACAAAAAGCTTTTTCACCTTCAGATTTTAGTAGGATAACAGAAATAGCCTCATTATCAGAAAGCTCATTAATAGTATCCGTTAAGCGTTCTAGAAGTTCAGAAACGAATGAATTACTAGCAGGATGCCCAAACTCTACATGAGCAACTTTACCATCTATTCGTGTATATAAACTTCCATTTTTTCTTGAAGTGACCATAGCATTTTATTTTACTCGATAAACGAGATTATCTACTTCGAGATTTGTCTAGAAGTAGCTGATACAAAATTACGGATTTTGCAATAAAGGTTTGAACTTGTTTCTGAATTTCCACACCAGGGCTGCACCTCTAATAAACATCCAAACAGTGAAAGCAAGCCATATTCCTGTTAATCCCCAGTGAAGATATTTACCTAAGAACAGCATTGGCACAAAGCCTAAAAAGGTAGCAACAAGTAAGGTGTTTCGTAAATATTTCATTTCCCCCAGCCCTTTAAAAACTCCGTCTAAAACAAAAGCAGTACTATTAAAAGGAAGCCCCAGTATTATAATGTAGAAGATGCCGTAAAATGCAGAAAGTACTAAGGGTTCGTTAGAGAATAAGCTACCCAATGGTTTATAGAAAATGGTAGCCAAAGCCATAATCACCAGGCTAACTATGAGTCCGTATTTCGTAATCTTTTTTGCCAACAGCCAGAGTCCGTCATAATTACGTTCCCCCAATAATCGACCGCCCATAATATTACCGGCAGCACCGTATCCATCAATAAAAAAGGCAGAAAATAGCCAAAGGTTAATAGCAATGGTATGTGCACCAATGTATTTATCACCAAGTGCGGTAGCTTCTCGAACTGCAAGAATAAGAGCAGTGTTCAAGGCAATGGCACGAACAAATAAATTTAAGCTCATGACTACCAAACGACCAAGTTCTTGGTGAACAGGTAATTTTAGTTTTAGGCTAATATCGGTTTTTGTCAAAAGTAAATAGAATGCCATTATTGCCATAATCGCTTGCGCCAGCAAACTAGCATAAGCGGCACCTTCTAAATACATGGCAGGGATGAATCCTTCAATACCATATACAAAAGCAAAATCTAGAATAACGTTTAAAACCGCTCCGGTGATAGCAATGACCATGGGCCAATAGGTATTCTGTAATCCGCGGAAAATACCCATCACCGCGAAAACGAATAAGGTTAAGGGAAAACCCCATACTCGAATGGAGTAGTAGCTAATACAGTATTGTAATATTTTTCCTTTGGCATTTAAAAGTTCAAAGATTTCTTGAACAACAAAAATGGTAGATAGCAAAACCAGAATACTCAAAGCAATGTTGAGGTAAATAGCCTGCGCGGGTAATGTTTTAACTTCCTCTAATTTACCGGCACCTAAATACTGTGAAATAATGGAAGATATAGCACTACGCGTTTGCCCAAGAATCCAGATCAGCATAGAAAGAAAAGACCCTACAATACCTGCTGCTGCAAGCGATTCTAACCCGTCTACCGGAATATTACCTACAATAGCCGTATCTGTTATGGATAATAGCGGTTCGGCAATACCTGCAATAGTAGCAGGAATAGCTAGGGCATTTATAGATTTAAAATTAACGGAAGTTTTCAAAAATATGATTTCTATAATACGAGTTCGTAGCAATGAAAAGGATGTTCACTTTGCTTTGGGAAAAAGATATCTCCTAATTTGGTATAACCACGTTGCTCGTAAAATTTCTGATTTCTTTTGTTCTGGCTAAAGGTATCTAACCTAACGGATACGGCATTGTTTTCTCTGGCAAAGTTTTCGCCGAAGTCCATTAAACGCTGGGCAAAACCTTTACCTTGATATTTAGGGTGTACTGCTAGGCGATGAATATAGTAGTTATTTACATTTTCTGTTAGCCAGTTTACCGAAGTGTATTCTTCATCCATAAAAAGCGAAACAACAATACAGCCCACTATTTCGTTATCATGTTGAAGCACATAAAGTTCATTGCGTTCTATGTCATTTTCAAATGCCTGTTTAGAAGGGTAATCGGTCGTCCATTGATAAATACCATTGGCTTCCATAGCAATTCTACAAGCATCTGTCATAATAAGAATTTCGGGTATTTGCGATATCTTTGCGGGTGCTATCATAAAAGCAATTTAATTATATTGTAAATTTAGAGTTATAATCAACACTTTTTATCATGATGAATATTCTTGTTCCTATAGGTACCTCCTCAAATGCGAATCAAACATTACAATATGCAGTAGATTTTGCACAAGACTTTGGTGCAGAAATATATGTAATGGATGTTTTTAATGTCAGCGGAAAAACAGGAACGCTTGCCAATATAACACAAAAGGTAGCAGATAATTCAAAGGAAAGATTAAAGGAAGTAATCGGTACAGTAGATACAAAAGACGTCTCTATAAAAATAGCAAGCTTTAACGGTGAGCTAAAAGATGGGCTAAAAGAAATTGATAAGGGATTAGGTATTGACCTAATAATATTGGCACCAAGAAGTAATGATATTCAGGAAGAGAATTATTTAGGACAAACTTCTGGAGCCATTATAAAACGAACGAATATACCAACGTTGATTGTACCAAAAGGAACAGCGTATATACCTTTTAAAAATATTCTGGTTGCCTTCAAGTCTGGTATATTAAAAAGAAAGAGAATTCTAGATCCGTTAATTTCAATTAAGAATAAGCACAAGGCTGTTGTAAATCTTTTAATGGTGAAAACTCCGGGTTATTCAGATGACGATTTAAAGATAAATACGGCATTGATGGACATTAGTTCTCAGTTGACTTTTACAGAAAATTCAACTACGTACCATGGCGTTTTAGAGCATTTTCAAGCAAAACATCCCGATTTATTGTGCGTTTTTAGAAGAAAGCGTGGTTTTTTCAAGAAATTATGGGAAAAAAGCACTATTTCAAAATCAGAGTTTTATGCCCCTGTACCGGTATTGGTATTAAGTGTAAAGAAAGATTAGGTAGTACTTTGTTAGCATACTAAAATGTATTTTCTTTGAGCTTCTTTAAAATTGGGGGATTAGCATAGTTTTCTAGTGCGGTCCGAAAGCATTCGGGAAGGTCATTTCTAATTAAATTGAAGGAAAGATAAAATAAAGGGGGATTAGCTCAGTTGGCTAGAGCGCTTGCCTGGCAGGCAAGAGGTCACCGGTTCGAATCCGGTATTCTCCACCAGTAAATATAAGGCTTCAAGAGTTTTTGACTTTTGAAGCTTTTTTTATTTGCACGCAATTTGCACGCAAAACTGGTTTTAAATTAATTCTGGTATTATTTGATACAAATTGGTTCATTTTGGTACTTCTCCAACCTTTAAAGAAGGTTTTTTCGTAAAATTTCTCAAATTTGGTGTTTCAATCTTCGATTTTAGATTAAGGAATCTAAATCCCATAAAAGGTTCATAAACGAGAATACTTAAAGAGACCAAGAAAAGGACAACCTGTGAATAAGAATTGTGAATTTAAATGCTTGTCCTAAAAATCGGCCTTTTAAAAGGATAAAACAAAATTCTTTCAAATTCTGATTGCCTGTCAAGTTTCAAATACGAAATGATTCATTTCTACCATTATTTGAATCAAAAGTTCGATTTTCCTATCTTGAAATAGCTATATTTATGATAATCAGAATTTTAGTGAACTGAAAATGCAATTTTAAGTCTTGACCATGCCAATTTACATGGATTCACATATCGTACCGGGAATCGAAGCGAAACATGCCGCTGAGGCACATAAAAAAGACCTTGGAGTACAAAACCAGTTTGGTTGCCGTAATATGACCTATTGGGTGGACGAGAATAGAGGTCGGGTCTTTTGCCTGATCGACGCACCAAACGAAGAAGCGGTAAGAGAGATGCACGACCACGCGCATGGCATTGTACCACACGAAATCATTCCTGTCAATGCTAAAGTGGTGGAAGCATTTTTGGGAAGAATTGATGACCCAGAGTCTTATTTCGACCCAAACGACCCCACACTTAAAATATTCAATGACCCGGCCTTTCGAGTCATATTGGTGATAAAAACAACAAATGCAGGGCTATTACGTCATAATTTGGGGCATGAGAAAGCAAAACAATTGTTTTCACTTTACTATAAAACGGTTAATGAGCAAATAGAAAAACATGAAGGTAGCGAGGTGGAAATAAAGGGAGATGCCTTTGTGATTTCTTTTGCCTCCGTCTCTATGGGTGTTGAATGCGCAATTGCAATTCGCAAAGCCTTGCACATAGCTGCGGAACTTATAGATTTGCGTATGGGCCTGCACGCCGGTTTACCCGTAGACCAAAGTGATATGCTGTTCGGAAAGACGGTAAAATTGGCGCAATACCTGTGTACCATAGATTCTGAAAATCGAATTACCATGACGTCAATTGTAAGCGAATTGAATAAACCTGATAGACGAAAGAATGTAAGCTTACAAAGCAACATTAAAAGACTTAACGCATCCGAGGAAAAATCACTTGAACTTTTTATTGATATTTTGGATACCAGCTGGCAAAATCCCGAATTTGGAATTCAACACTTTTGTAAGAAGCTTTCCATTAGTAAATCCCAGCTCTACCGAAAATGCAAAGCGGTTACCGGTAAGTCGCCGAATATCTTATTAAGGGAATATCGCTTGTTAAAGTCTTTGGAGTTGTTAGGGAAAGAAGGTCACAATGTTTCTCAGACCACGTATGAAACAGGATTTAATAGCCCTTCTTATTTTATAAAATGTTTTCAAAAACGTTTTGGACTGCTACCTTTAAGCTATGTCAAAATAGCCAACATAAAAAATTAAAAAAAAGTCTATATGCCCCTTTTTATGGATATACATATTGTCGAAGACGGAGCCTTTGATGAGATAGCAGCTAGAGAAGGTCATCGTGAAGATTTAGCTGTACAAGGCAGGTATGGGGTTAAAAACATCAAATATTTTTTAAATCTTCCTGAGAAGAAGATTTTTTGTCTTATGGAAGCAGCCGATAAAAAGGCTTGTGTTGATATGCACATGTCTGCACATGGTATAGGAGCCTGCAATGTTATCGAAGTTTCCAGCGAAATTGATTTCGGTGCATTTTTTGGCGCCGGAGGTAAAGATGAAAATGATATGGCCCTGACCTCTTCAGGGGAAATCGATACGGGGTATCGCACCTTGATGATGGTCTCTTTGATAGATTTTACTGGAAAAAACGGGAAGCATATTAAAGAAGTCCGCAAACTGATACAGCAGTATCAGGGCAGCAATATCAATCAGCCAAATAACCATATTATGGCTTGCTTTGTGTATGCTTCTGATGCCATAGCCTGCTGTTTGGCGGTATGTCGTTTGTTAAAAAATATTCAGACAAGCGTAGATTATACTATGGCCCTCGTTACAGGTAAACCTGTCGATGAGACAGGGTCCGATTTCTTTGGAGAAGCGCAAGGGCGCTTACAAATGCTCTGTAGTATTGGAGGGAACCAAACTGTACATGTTGATATGGATACCGAAGCTCTTCTTCAAAAGAATTTCAATAAGTCAGATAAAGCAAGGGGAATTGTCAAATTGGTTTCCAATGGAGATTTTAACATGTTCGAGATCCTGTGGAAAGCTTTGGAGTTTCAAATTTCAAATGCTGATTTCAAAAGCGAAGACCTCAACAAAACGATAGGTCTGAGCAAGGCCCAAGCCTATCGAAAGATAAAGGCCCTAACCGGCATGTCACCTAACGAACTTATCCGCGAGATTCGTTTACGGAAATCTTTGGAAGCTTTAAAAGAGAACGATAAGACAGTAGCAGAGATAGCTTATAATCTGGGTTTCAATAGCCCGACTTATTTTACAAGAGTTTTTAGAAATAGATATAAGGTGTTGCCAACAACTTTTGCCAAACTTTATAGTGCTTAAATGGTTCAATAAATTGTACATATCATGCCTTTATATGTAGACCTTCATTATATTCATTCAGATAAATTCACAGAGGAGGATGCTTTTCGCGCCCATCTCGCTGATTTGAACGTTCAGGATAAATTCGGCGTCACCCATAAAAAATTCTGGATAAATTTTGAACAAAAGACCATGTTCTGCCTTGTGGAAGGACCAGATAAGGAGGCTTGTAATGCAGCTCACCAAATGGCACATATGGACCATGCCTGCAATATCATTGAGGTATCAAACGAAGAGTTTGTTTCTTTTTTGGGCATTGGGAAAAAGAATCGTCACGATATGGCCCTTACCCTATCGGGGGATGTCGATAGTGGATACCGAACATTATTAGTGCTTCGAATGGCGAGCTTTGCCCAAAACGACAGCTACCATAAAAACAAAATATATGATTTTACAAAAGAGTACCATGGTAGTTTAATACTCCGGCCCGATAGCCAAGTTATGGCTTCCTTTATTTTTGCTTCGGATGCAATTTCATGTGCAACTTCCATTGACGCCCATTTAAAATCCAAGGTGGATCATCTCGATTATACGATGGCGTTGGTTACGGGAAAGCCGGTAGACGATTACGGTACCGAACTGTTTGCAGAACCCAAAACCAAAGCACAATACTTATGTGGCATGGGTTTGAGCAACGCCATTTATGTTGATGCAATGACCAAGACTTTATCAGGCAAAGAATCACAAAAAAGAGATACGGACTTGGAAGCCTTTCATACCATTGATAACAATGATTTTATATTTTCAAAAGCTCTTTTTACTGCTGTGAATGGCAAACTTTATTGTACTGAATTTAAAAGTGGCCAGCTATGCAAGATATTGGGCTTAAGCAAGGCGCAGGTATATAGACGGGTAAAGGGGCTTACGGGTATGTCGCCTAACGAACTTATCCGCGAAATGCGTTTGCGAAAGTCTTTGGAAACTCTAAAACAAAAGGGAAAGACTGTTGCCGAAATCGCTTATGAATTGGGTTTTAACAGTCCAACTTATTTTACACGTGTTTTTCGAAAAAGATATAAGATTCTACCCACTACTTTTGCAAAACTTTTTTACTAAAGTGAAAGCACTATTTTCGAGATGAAACAATTGTTTCATCATTTGAGCCAAAAAGTACACCCGTGGTTCATTTGTTCGAACCTTTGAATCAAAAATTACATTTTCCTCCTGTCTCCCATCGTAGATTTACAGTATTAAATTACAGCAAGGTCTTTGGGTTATCCTGCTGACAATACTCCCCCATAAATAGTAAAAATGGCAGCGGACATCATATGTCCGTAAGGGCTTTCCCGTGCAAAATTTTAGGGGAAAGACTTATAATAATGCATTAGAAAAAGAATGGAAACTGTTGAGAAAAATCGATTTATCAAAGATATCAAAAGTCTAGCACGACATCTTTTGATACCCTTTACAGTGCTATTGACGCTGTCGGTTTTCTTGCTATGGTCCTGTCTGGATAGTTATTCAAAGGGAAACGGTACTGAGAATATAGTCAAAGATGTCTATGCTATTAATTATGATGTTTCATTGTTGGATGATTCCGAAGAAAATAAGGAAATAAAATTTGGATATGACGTTTTTCAAAACACCCCAAACTATCTGGGTCCAAATGCTGATACTAAAAATATGGACCTCGCCGGAAATAACCTTTCATGTACCAATTGCCATTTGTGGTCTGGCACAAAACCTTATGCGGCTCCATTAATTGGAATTATACAACGCTTTCCCCAATTCAGGGGTAGGGAAAACAAAATGGGAACCATCGAAGAACGCATTAATGGTTGTATGGAGCGTAGTATGAATGGAAGAATGATGCCGGAAGACAGTAAAGAAATGAAAGCTTTGATTGGTTACCTCGATTGGCTGGGAAGATACGCGCCTGAAGACGGAAAAATCAAAGGACAGGGGTTTGTGAAAATTGATATCCCCAAAAGAGCAGTAAATCTTGAAAACGGACAACGGATTTTCACAACGAACTGTGTTTTATGCCATGGTAAAAATGGACAGGGAGAAAAATCGCTGGAAGGGAATGGCTATAAATACCCACCGCTTTGGGGCGATGATTCCTATAACAATGGTGCCGGAATGACTAGGGTGCTTACCGCTGCCAGGTTCATCAAGGCCAATATGCCCTTTGGGGCGACTTATGAGAATCCGGTACTAACCGATGAAGAAGCCTATGACGTCGCAGGATATATCAACCAACAACGAAGACCTGAAAAAATTAATCGAGAAAAGGATTTTCCAGACTTGAAGAAAAAACCGGTTTCAACGCCTTATCCCCCATATGTGGATACGTTCTCACTTCAACAACATCAATTGGGACCTTTTCAACCTATCATGGAATATTATAAAAAAGAGTACAACATTGTTAAATCTAAATAGACAAATTATGGAAACAAAGAGCAAAAATTCAAGAAGAAACTTTATGGGCGCAATGATGCTTGGTGCTACGGCGAGTACGCTGTCCTTATTTACCAACCCTGTATACGGTAATTTACCGGCCTATGATGAAGAAAGTATGAGCGAGGCGGAAGACTGGTTCAAAAAAATAAAAGGTAAGAACCGTATAGTCTACGATGGTTCATATCCGCATAAAGGATTTCCGGTTATCTGGAATTGGGCCTATTACTTAAGCCATAATGAAATGGGAGCCGATGATAGCGATATTACGGCCATGACCGTGCTTCGTCACGATGCCATTCCGTTTGCATTTAAATCGGAATTGTGGGAGAAGTACCCATTAGGGGAGATTTTCCATGTAAAACAAGCCGATGGAAGTACGTATAAAAGAAACCCTTATTACGAACCTCAAGAAGGCGATTTTCCATTACCGGTCATTCAAGGTATCAAAGATATGCAGGCCAGGGGTGCTATGTTCTGTGTTTGCAATCTTGCAATCTCAGTCTATAGCGGGGCAGTAGCCCAACAAATGAATCTAGACCCCAAAAAGATGTATGAAGAATGGATCCAAGCGGTACATCCGGGAATTCAAGTGGTACCCTCAGGGGTTTGGGCCTTGGGCGAAGCACAAAAACGAGGTTGCGGTTACATTTTCGCTGGAAACACAATATAAATTTAAAAAAGTAAAATCATGAAAAAGCTTATACAATTGGCACTGGCATTGTTTATAACGAACATTGCCTTTGCCCAAGAAAAACCTATCAAGGTTGTATTCGACGTCACTAGTGGAAATACGGATGTGCACAAATCGGCTGCCCGTCATTTGCGTCTAATGTCCGAGACTTATCCAGATTCGGAATTTGAATTGGTCGTTTATAGTAGCGCCTATACAATGGTAGACAACAAATCTTCGGCGGCTGGTGAGACACTTAGGGAAATTGTAAAAAACAAAAATGTTTCTATCGTAGTATGTCAAAATACGATGAAAAGAAACGACAAGAGCAAGGAAGACCTGATTCCAGGGGTCACGACTGTGCCTGATGGTATTTTCGAGATTGTTTCCAAACAACAATTGGGCTGGGGATATATAAAGGAAGGAAAATAATTATTGCTCGTTTCGAAAATGGAAACCATCGAAGTTTTGGGATATTTAGGAGCATTGGTAATAGGACTCGTTTTGGGCTTGATGGGTAGCGGGGGTTCTATAATGGCCGTTCCTATTTTCGCCTACCTGTTTCAAATCAGTCCCATTACGACCACGGCGTATTCGCTGTTCGTGGTAGGTACCTCGGCCTCGGTGGGTACATTGAAGAATTTTAATAAAGGATTGATAGATTTTAGGATTGCCTTGGTTTTGGCTATCCCCGCTTTTATTTCGGTATTTATCGCAAGGAAATTTTTGGTTCCCGTAATTCCTGAAGAATTGGTTTCCATCGGAGGTTTTGTTTTGACCAAGAATATGGGCATTATGCTATTATTTTCATTGTTGATGACTATCGCATCGATTTCCATGTTGTGGAAAAAAGGAAAGTCGATCAGCGGCACGGTCGCCACGAACCTCAATTATCCTATGATAGTTTGTGTAGGTACGATAATAGGGGTATTAACGGGCATCGTGGGTATAGGTGGCGGATTTCTTATAATTCCTACCCTGGTCCTCTTAGTCAAATTACCGATTAAAAAAGCCGTAGCGACCTCCTTGTTTATCATCGCTTTAAAATCGCTGATTGGCTTTACAGGAGATGTCGGCAATTTGGAAATCAATTGGTCGTTCCTTTTGGTTTTTACTTTGATTTCAGTTATGGGTATATTTTTGGGAGTATATCTATCGACCTTTATTAAAAACGAAAAACTAAAAAAAAGCTTTGGATGGTTCGTGCTTTTTATGGCTATAGGTATTTTTTGGAAAGAGATATTAGCTTAGCTCAAACAGAATCTGAAAGTCAATTATGGTCAAGATGAAACATTTGTTTCATCATTAAATGCAAAACGTACATTTTTTAGGCTATTTGTTTCATATTTTTATGGTAGTCGACTACTAGGGCATGCCCTAGTTGAACAGACAAAAGACCTCCCCCTCCATTTAATGATTGTTTTAGTTAACCGGATGCCTTTTCAATAATTAAGATTATGAAAAAACTTGGATTGCTTTTAGCACTAATTTCGATTGGTTTTAATTCTTGTCGCGAGTCAAAACCTGCTTCAAAGGCAACAGTTGAAAAACCTGCGGCTTATGAACTTGAATCTCTGGCCGTCAATGGCGATACACTGCATTATTTAGATGTTGGCAAAGGCGAGCCCATAATATTCGTACATGGTAGTATCGGCGATTATCGTGCATGGGAAACCCAAATTGACACCTTCGCGACCAAGTATCGCGTGATTGCCTACAGCAGGCGGTACGCTTGGCCAAATGCCAAGCCTCTGTCCGACACGCTTGACTATTCCGCGGGGCAACATGCAAAAGATTTAACCAAACTGATAAAAACTTTGAATCTTGGCCAAGTATATCTTGTTGGCCACTCCTATGGTGGTTATACAGTTTTGAAAACGGCTATTGACCATCCGGAATTGGTAAAAAGCATGGTGCTTGGAGAACCGCCGGCAGCACCTTTAATCGCAGGTTCAAAGGAAGGGGATTCACTTTTAAACGATTTTCAAAATAATGTTTTGAAACCTGCGGGCGAGTTTTTTTCTGAGCAACAAAAAGATTCGGCAGTGGCAACTTTTGTTGCAGGAGTCATGGGCAGTCAAGAGGTCTATGGTGCGGTTCCGAGCGAGGTTAGAAAAAGGTGGTTGATGAATACTACTGAATCGGAAGGGGGTCTCCTTACGGATAGTTGGACACCAGTTACGACAGACGAAGTCAAACAATTACAAATACCGACATTACTGATAACTGGAGAATTTTCTCCTAGATTTTTTGGTAAGATTGTCGACACTTTAGTTGCCCTTTTACCAAAAAATGAACTTAAACTATTGCCGAAGGCATCACACGGACTTCAGACTGAAAATCCTAAAGAGTTTAATACTATGGTATTGAACTTTCTTGATAAAAATTAGAAAGATTATAAAATTAATAGAGCTAACATTTAAAATCAAAGACTCATGATAGGAACACAAACCAACAAAAAAGAAGCACTCTTAAAAAACTTGGAAGGCATTTTTCAAAAGTGTGAGGAACGCGCGGCACACTACGATGCCAACAACTTATTTTTTCAGGAAGATTTTGATGAACTCAAAGAAGCTGGATATTTGCTAATCGCAGTGCCTGAAGAATTTGGGGGCTACGGTATGAAGCTCGATGAATGTACGGCCTTGACCCGAAAACTAGCCTACCATGCGGCACCAACAGCTGTTGCTCTAAATATGCATATCTATTGGACTGGACTTGTCGCCGATTTATGGCGAAGTGGCGACACTTCAATCCAATGGCTTCTCGAAGAAGCTGGAAAGGGCAAAGTATTTGCCGCTGGGCACGGTGAATCTGGAAACGATTCGCCTGGTATTTATTCGACCTGCAAGGCTGAAAAAGTTGACGGTGGGTACAAGTTTACAGGTCATAAAATGTTCGGCAGCCTTAGCCCCGTATGGGATTATTTAGGTTTTCACGGTCAAGACAATAGTAATCCTGACAATCCCACAGTAATCCACGCTTTTATGCCTAGGGACACCAAAAATTATGAAATCAAAAAAACTTGGGACGATGTTCTCGGTATGCGGGCCACACGTTCCGATGATACTATATTGAATGGCGTATTCGTGCCCGATGCATTGATTGTTAGAAAACTTCCGACCGGTTTTAAAGGTATGGATGGTTTCGTTCTTGGTATTTTTTGTTGGGCATTGATGGGGTTCGCGAATGTTTATTATGGTCTGGCACAGCGTGTCTTGGATTTGGTTCTTGAGAAACTTCCGAAGAAAAAATCCATTTCTTTTGATCGACCCTCCATGGCGTACAATGGTGTTATACAGCACGATGTTAGTGAAATGATTATGGAAATCGAGGGCATCGGCCCCCATTTGGACACAACCGCCCGTGAATGGAGTGAAGGCAAAGACTATGGTGGGGCATGGGGCGTGAAAATAGTCGCCACCAAATGCCGTTCGGTCGAAGGTTCATGGCGCGTGGTTGACAAGGCCATGGATATCATGGGTGGCTACGGTCTGCTGCGCAAGGCAGGCTTTGAAAGATTATTCCGTGACGCCCGTCTGGGTAAGATTCATCCTGCGAACGGTTTTCTAGCACGTGAATTCTTGGCCAAAGCCATGTTGGGCATCGATGTGGATGCGCAGCCTAGATAGCAAAAGATTGTTTCGCCTCTTCATATGGGACAATCTTATAGAGGCTAGTTCGATTTTAATCCAGAGAGGGTTATTAAGATTTTAAACTGCAACTCTAGGAGTCAATTAGATTTCGGGTAAACCCGAAAATGATTAGACAGAAATTTTAATCAGGAAAAGAGTCTCGTGATTCCTATAGTATGCGATTAAATAGCAACTCTTTTTCGAAAATTGATGGAGCAAGTAATAGGAGCAGTCCTCTAAAATGAACAATTAAAAAGACTCAACTCATTTTCTAAAATGGTTTGAATAACTGGCCATTTTATGACTCGTAAATTTCTAGAATACTACCAAGATTTGATAGTGAATTTTAGAAAACATCCAAAAAATAACAGCCGACACCCAAGTTGTTGAATCTACCAACTTTAGACGCCGACTGCGTTTTTAAAAAATACCTCTAATTACAATCGGCATCGGTCTCACTCGCTTCGAGTTGAATTTCCGCTGTATTATCGAAGGTGGTCATCCCTCGTACCGTTATTTCAATAGAATTAGTACCAATTTCGGTAATGGTGCCTGTAAAGCCTCCAAAAGCACTTTGGGTAGCTAATTCCTCTCCTGTTAGGGCAACTTGGTCTGAATTACGCCCCGTTATCTTAATGCGTTGTACAAAAGGAACCCTAATAGCGGGATAGGTTTGCACTGCGTCGTAGACTAGCACTTGTTTTCCTGGATTAACAGGTACCACTCGTTTCGTAAAAATAGTGGTACCTGTTTCTGTTGTCCTTTCTTCAGCATTGGTGGCCGATTTTGACATTTCTACAGATAATGCCAGTCCTACACTAACCTCGCCTGAAACCTTACCTCCATTTCCAAAGAAGGATACTCCAGCTTCTGCACCTACGGTTACTTCGGTTGTTAATGTAGCCCCTGCTGTAAAGCCTATCGTCTCTTGCCAAGAAACGGACATCGTCTTCGTTTCCGTTAGGTCGACACCTACGTCTTGTGAGATTACTGCAGATGTACAATTGGTAAGCGTACTATTGACCTTAAATGAATTTTCAGCAGCTGGCAATATAGGTTGCCCATACCAAGTTTCTATGCTTTGAGCCTCATACTCAACATCTGTAGTAGCAAATCTAAAATTTTGACCTGTGCTACTTCCTATTGTTATGGTGGTTAGTGTAGTAATCGAAAGGTCCTGACCTAAATTGCAGCTTCGGGTTTTGGTGATAAAACTTAAAGGATCTGGTTCCTTATAGATAGCAAGTTGATATGTACCATTTTCTTTTCGTATTTGAAATTTGAATTCGTCGCCTAACGTCTTATAATTGTTTGTTCTTCTTACCTCTGAGGTATAAACCTCCTTGAACGGTGTTAGAACTTCAATAGCCAAATAGGTATCTGTGTCTCGGGAAATTATACTGTATATGTTCTCTTCATTTTCATCTTCATGTTTTTGAAAATAAAACTGCTGTGTAGTGTTATTACTGGAAAAATCAGTTTCTGAACTCCTGGAAGGGTAGCTTGCATATTTTGTAAATTGATTTACGCATGTAGGGTCAAATATGGGAAAAAGAGGACCGGTAGCTGTATATAGGGCATTGTCCAATGCCTTAGACTCTATTTGGCCATCATCAGTTACCAATTGTAAAAAATAGGGCGTGTCCGGGTTTAAATGAACCTCGGTATTTAGATCCTCAACGCCATCCCCACGTAATTCTACATCGCTGCCATTTTCTTGAAACAAGGTATTTTCCAAAATTTCTTTGAAAAGTTCATTATCGTTTTCATCGAGTAGGTCGACCTCTAAATTGATACCATTTCTTAAGGCAGTTTCTGCTTCGCTAGACAGATTTTCTAAGTCAAGCTTAAAACTAACATAATTGGTAAATGGGTCTACCTCTAATACCATTGGCTCAAAGTAGTCGCTATCCGTTGGCGTAACTCTTAATTTAGTAATGGGTTGACCCTTGCGAATATAAGGACGAGCATCCAACAATATACCTATCTAGCCCATGAAGGTTTCCAATTCATCTTCACTAATACCATCTCCTTCAATGAAATCACCATCTTCTGGTAGTTCAGGTAGTTCGGGTAGATCTACAGAATCATCGGAGCTACAACCCACATTTAATAGAAGGCCAAGCCCCATGACGAATACATACTTTAAAAATGTTTGTTTTGTTTTCATAATTTTTTTGTTTTTAAAGATTCAACACTCCAAAACTACAGGCAAAACAAGCCCTCAACTAATTTTGGGCATGGACAAAGTATGGACAGCATGTATACATTTTAACGTATTCGGCCATGGACAAATCATTTCTTAAAAAAAATAAAAAACTGTGGTGTCAATAAAAACAAGGGGTAACAGGGTTGCGAGTTTAAAATTCTATAAGAATAAGCATGGACATTCCATATACTCATTCTCTTTTTGGAATTTAAAGCATCTTTTGGAATTAGTATTATAACTAACTTGTACGAATCAATTTCATTCAAATGATTAAAACTGGTATTTTAACGAGTGTTCTTCTTATTTTGACCCAATGCGCCATTTCGCAAAATCTACCAAAGGTTGATAGCTTAGAAACGCTATTGGATAAAGAAAAAAAAACAGAGAGTAGAATTAAGCTCTTGGAGGAACTCCACTCAAACCTTATTTATGTAAAACCTAAAAAAGCATTGGAATATTCCAAAGATGCTTTAGAGCTTTCAATTAAATTCGGAAGACAAGAATCAGAACAAATAGCCTACTACAATTCTGGCGTGGGATTCATGACATTAGGCAATATTGATTCTGCGAAATATTACCATAACCGTGGAAAAACATTGGCAGAAGATCTCCAAAAACCACTACAAATCGCATTCGCTACTTCGGCGCTCGCCAACATCAAAGCACTAGAAGGTAATTTTAAAGAATCCATTTTGTCTTATGAAGAGGCCAATAAAATATTTAGAGAGGAAAATTCACCATTCGATTTAGGCATTGGCATTGGCAATGTTGCAAGTATATATATGGCAGAGGGCAAAAACAAAATTGCACAGATAAAATCTCTAGAGGCATTAAAGGTTTTAGACACCTTCCAACGAGACCCATATAGGAAAGCAGATATATTAAGAAGAATTGGGCATATTCAATATAATATTAAGGATTATAAGGAATCTATAAAGTATTTTAGAGATGCTCTCGCAGTCTATCTTGATACGGATGACAATGTATATGCCTCTGAAACCTATGTTGATATTGGTACTTCTTTAAGTGAAATGGGCGATTATGAAGGTGCTATTCGTGAACTCGAAAATTGCATTGCAATCACTACAGAATATGGGCTCGAGGGTACACAAGCTATAGCATATACAAATTTAGGTAACTCATACAGGAATTTAAAAGATTTTGGTAAGTCGTTGCACTTTTTAGAAATGAGTTTGGATTATAATTTGAAAGAGGGATTCGTCAACAACAAAATAGAAGTATTAAAAGGCTTGGCAGAACTATATTTGGATAAAAAAATGGCTATGACTGGTTTGGAGTATGTAAATAGTGCGATTGAAATTGCCGATTCCGTAAAATCTATTGACTATCAAATGAATACGCACCTTCTCAAGTCTAGAATTCTTGAGAGACTAGGTAGAACTGACCAAGCCTTAAAAGAAAGAAAGAAGTACGAAGTCTTTGAGGATAGTATTTTTAACATCAGAAAGATTCAACAAATTGAAGAATTACAAACAATTTATGAAACCGAAAAAAAAGAAGCCGAAATAGCCCTTCAAGAGGAAGAAATAAATACCCTGAATGAAAAAGCCAAAGTCGATAAATTGACAAAGAACCTATACGCCGGAGGAGCCTTTTCAGCTGTTGCTTTATCAGGTCTACTATTTTTCGGATTCCGCCAACGTATTAAAAAGAACAAGATTGCAAGAGAGAAACAGGAAGAAATCTACAAACAAGAAATTGCCCATAAAAAGAAAGAACTGACCAGTCAAACACTTCACCTAGTTCAGAAGAATACCTTTATTCAAGAGTTGATGGATAATTTAGAGAATATCAAAAACTCTCCAGAAAAGTTTAAGATGGAGTTTCGACGTATTGTCATGCTGCTAAAGAAAGAGAATGCTTCTGACAAGGACTGGGAGGTCTTTAAAACCTATTTCGCGGAAGTCCATAATGACTTTGACCAAAAACTAAAAACGCTTTATGCCGATATCTCTGAGAAGGAAATTCGTTTGGCGGCTTTTCTACGCATGAATTTGACTACAAAGGAGATTGCGGCCACATTAAATGTATTGCCCGATAGTATCTTGAAGTCAAAATATCGACTGAAAAAGAAACTAAATCTAGATAAGGATATCGATTTGACTAGTTTCTTAAATACGCTTTAAAACAACTTACATCACCCTTTAAATAGCATATTTCAAGAAAAAAGAAAAGACATTATCCCAAGTAAAATAAAAGATAAATTATTATTTAACCTCTTTCTTTTTTTGGCCAATCATGAGCAACCTCTTCGTACAATTCATCCTCCGCTGATGTATCCGTCTTCGTGCAAGAAGCAAAAGCGAATAATGATAGACAACACAGAACAAAAAACAACTTTTTCATATTTATGGTATTTTAATTTATCTAAAATAATTAAATTACTGATAACGTGCAAATTTTGAAGAACCTCTTTCTTAAATACTTTATAAAAAGCAAGTTTTCTTTACTTATGACCTTTATTAAATGAACATAAATTCTAGCCCACTTCTGTGTTTGTATATTGGCCGATAAAACGAACCGTTTCTAAGACTCCACTGAATTTTCAAAATGGTCTAAAATATTTTCCGTTTTGTGAAACATTTGGAACAACATTTAGAATAGAACTGATAAATTCTGGGGCATTAAGTTTAAAGTACTTAGTAGCCCTTTATGTCAAACGGTATGGCCTTTATTTAATGGAGGATTAAAAAATGATATTTTTCTCCTATTTTTAACATCCCACTTCAAGATTAAATTGATAGATGTACTTTCTAAGCTTTCCCGATTTTAATATTTATAGTTCACCTCTACTTATTCTATCCATTCAAGGACTAATTTTTGCGTTTTTACTTTTTAAAAGATATCTAGATAAGAAAGCCTTATCAGACCTTCTTTTAGCTTTGATCATTGTAGTTACTTGTTACCATAGAACAACGTACACCATTGGTTTTATGGATTGGTACGATACCTATCCCGAAACAAAAATCAATTATTATTTGCTAGAGCTTTCTTTGATTCTGGCCCCTCTAATTTATTTCTATGTGCGTTCTATTACTTGCGCTACGTTTAAATTCGAGAAAAAACACTTCAAACATTTTGTTCCTTGGTCGATTTATTTTTTCATTAAAGCTTTCATTTTGGTTTATGATGCTTCGCTACCAGATTTTAATGCTGTACAAAACGGACAAATGGTCGTCAATTTTCAATGGAAATATCTAGATCCGATCGTTGCTTTGTTTTCAATGCTGCAAATGATAATTTACCTGGTATTGACCTTTCAATTGTTCTATGCGTATCGAGAAAAAATAAGGGATTTTTTCTCGAACACCTATACTATTGAACTTAACTGGTTACGTAACTTTTTGTACATATATTCATTTCTTTTTCTTTTCCACAGTATTCAAACCATTGTAAATGAACTTATCGTTGATCTAAGTTGGACCCAAGAGTGGTGGTATCATTTCTTTTCTGCCGTTGTCATTATTTACATAGGGGTCAAGGGTTACTTCACGCCCGTTGGCAATTTAAAAGATTTAGGCTTTGAATATCATAATTTTAGTTTCAATCAAAAACAAAAGGAAAACAAAAAGCACGGTAAAGAAATTGCTACTGCGGAAGAGCTTTCCCTAAAACTAATTGAAAAAAGGGAAGTACTAGCAACCTATATCCAAGATGAAAAGCCATATTTAGACCCAGATATTACCTTGGTTACCTTGGCCAAACAATTGGATATGTCCAGAGAAGAACTCTCCGAGGTTATCAATAAAGGGTTTCATCTCAAATTCAACGACTTTATTAATGGGTATCGCATAGAAGCCATAAAAATCATGTTCCGGGATAACAAGCAAGTCGACCTGTCACTTTCCGGAATTGCCTATGAATGTGGTTTTAATAGCAAAGCGACCTTTAACAGGGTATTCAAAAAGATGACCCAATCTTCCCCTTCCGATTTCATAAAGGATTTAAAATAAAATAGTTACACAATTTAGGACGTCTCAATTCGTGAATGAGTCCCTATTACCACGAATTGAAACGCCTGTCTTCCCTTTGTTTCGCAATTTTGACTTGTCGAACAAAAACAGATGTATTATGAAATAAGCCTTTGCATCTAGTTAATACCAACTACTAGTATAGAAAGGCGAATTACATCTGACCTATTAACAAATTAAAATTCAACAGATGAAACGTTTATTTGAAAAATTAATCACCCCAGTCACACAATCTTCAAAAGCAAGTGACATTATACTTGCCCTACCCCGAATCCTTTGTGGGCTATTATTGGCCTTTGATTTTGGCGCATCAAAATTCGGAATGCCATGGACTTCTTCTGAAAGTAACCTATCCTTGTTTCAGGTCTCCGACTGGTTCGTTGAGGATATTGCCCAATATGGCGGCCTCTTCGCTTTGAGCCCACTTCTTTTTGCCTGGCTTGGTGCCGCGAGTGAAGCGCTCGGTGGGTTGTTTCTGGCCTTTGGCCTTAAGACCCGTATAGCCTCCTTCTTTCTCACTTGTACCATGTTGGTCGCCATTTTCTTTCAAAAGTGGGACCAAGGCATTTGGGGAATGCTTCCAGCGATGGGTTTTTTATGGGTATCCCTTTACCACATCGTTCTAGGGTCTGGCCGCTTCGGATTGGATTATTTAATCGGTAAGCGTCTTGAGGAGCATCGAATTTTAAGCACTCCTATTATTGAATTAAAGCAAATGCACAAACCATCTAAATTGGGAACGAAGTCTAAAATTGCTGGAATGTTCATCTTGTTTGCAATATTTAGTGCACAAGCACAAAGTCAACAAGTTACTTTTAAGGTAGACATGGGCAATGTCGCTACAATCAAAAATGTAGCCATCCAAGGAAGTGAAAGTCCTTTATCTTGGGATAAAACCACTATGCTTTCCGACATGGACAATGATGGTATTTATGAACTTACCATCGACTTTAATACCTCAAAGAAGAATGTCAAATTCAAATTTGTTAACGATGGCAAACAAGAACTACAAGGAGCGGACAAAAGAGTGATTTGGTTTAAAAATGAGCCTGTTGTCGCAAACTTCACCTTCAACGAGTTCCAGTTCTACAAAAAGGAACAACTTCAAAAATTGGTCTATTCGGAAGCACAGATCAAAGAAGATGTTTCAGTCTTGAAAGAAGTTTTGCAATATATACATCCGAATATATTCAAATACCGGGATTCGTTGAGCTTACAAGAAGATTTTCAAGAATTGGAAGCTCAAATGATTGGAAACCCTACCCTGGAAAACGCTTATAAGCAAGTTTCAAAATTTGCTGCGAAAGTAAGGTGCAGCCATACATTTACCAACCCTTGGAATCAATCTAGCACTACTGAAAAGGCAATATTCCATCAACCGAATAAAATTCCCTTCACGTTCAGTAGATTGGGTAAAAAGATTTTTGTTGATAAGAACGCTTCCGATAACGATGCTCTTAAAAAGGGTATGGAAATAAAAAGTATCAATGGGGCTACTACAGAGGAGATAATGACACGTTTGGTACAATACACTACCTCAGATGGTAATAACTACGAAAAAAAGTTAGAACGTTTGTTGACCGATGGTACGGAGAAATTCTCAATGTTCGATATTTTTTATCCCCTTGAATTCGGAAATGCCGAACAATTTGAACTGGAACTTGAAGAGCCCAATAAGAAAGAATCGGTTCAAATTTCAGTGAAAGCGATATCCAAAACCAACCGAACCCAAATATTGGAAGATCGTTATGGAAAATTGGAGAGTTCGGTTAAAGAAGGGTGGAACTTTAAAATTCTAAATACGAATACCGCTCAATTAATACTTAAATCATTTGCTGTGCAACGCAATGAATTTGATTGGAAGGCTTTCCTCGATAACGCTTTTGAAAAAGTAAGCAAAAAGGGCATCACAAATCTAATCATCGACATTAGGGGAAATGAAGGCGGTCAAGGTGAGGTCGGGGAATACATTCTGGAAAGATTGGTACGAACCCCGGTTGAATTGCCTGCGATGATTTCTTCGGTTCGCTACAAAACGATACCTGAAAGTTTTAAGAAGTATATCAATACTTGGGATAAATTCCCCTATGACTTTACTAAAAAAATTGCTTCCGAAACGGACGGGCGCTATTTCCTGAAGGACAAGTATAGCGTTGCGAGAAGAACTTACAAACCTCGAAAAGATGCTTTCAAAGGCCAAGTCTACCTAATTATCGATGCCTCGAACAGTTCGGCAACCCATCTCATGGCCATGTACGCTAAGAAAATAGAAAATATTACCCTAGTGGGTCAAGAAACAGGGGGTAACCAGAAAGGTACCAACGGCAGTTTTATGTTCTTTCTAAGGCTTCCGAATACCAAGGTCGAATTGGATATTCCAGTCATTGGAATGCAGGTTGAGCAGGATGCCAAAGAAATTTACGACGGAGGTGTAATTCCTGATCTAAGGGTAGAAAAAAACGCCATGGACTATGCCAATGGTATAGATACAGAACTTAATACAATACTTGAATTAATAACTAAAAAATAGATAAAAATGAAAAAACTACTGATACTGCTATTGCTTGTTGTGACGACCGGAATAGCTCAAACAAAAGGTGATGGGGAGCTAATAGAAAGAAGCTTCCCCATAGAAAAGATACAGACCTTGGAAATCAACTTAACAGCGGATTTTATTTTAGATGGCAATCAAGACGATGTAGTCATTATAAAAACGGATCGCAACCTAATGGATTATATTTCAAGAGATATGGATAAGGGATATTTGAATATTTCTCAAAAGCAATGGATTCAACCTTCAAAAAGGCCCCAAATAAGCATTGGTACATCTGGCTTGGAAAAATTGATCAATGACGCCCACAGCACAACGAAACTTATCAATGTAAACCAAGATGCTTTAGAGATAGTAGCGAATGTTGGTACGTTGGAAATAATAGGGCAAGTACAGCAACTTGACCTTCTTGTGGAAACGGCCTCCGTAAAAGCCGAAAACTTAGTTGCGCAAAACACCAATGTTCGAATCAACGGTTTTGGAAAGGCCGATTTGTATGTGGCACAGCGCGCAACCACACATATTAACGACAATGGAAGGCTACGTTTTGTAAACGTACCTCAAAAAATACTGGGGAACTATAGCGATAAACAAAATCAAGGAATCGCCAATGCCGAGGCACGGTTTATAAATGTGAAATTGAAGAATAATTCTTGGAGCAAGAATAAATACGTGGTCGTTGGACCAAAAGCTGATGGAAGTTCATTTAGCTATGGATTTGTCATGTGGCCCCGGCAGAGCAAGGCCGAACGATGGACTATAGGAAGCAAGGTATACAGGGTAAATAGAATGGGAAAAAGAAAACTGGTAGCACAACTCACAGTGAACGATAAGAATGAGGTGGTCAAATTATTCTAAGCTGTTCAAGAAAGAATATCCTCTTGACACAAACTCGTACCATCAGCTTTTTTTGGCATTGGGTTTTGGTTTGTGGGTATTCTTTTTTTTATGGATTTCAGATGCATTCGAACTCTATCAACTTCCAATAATAGAAAAGCTCAAAAGGCTTCTATTGTATGCGAGCATGGGTGCCCTAAGTTATCTTCTAGCACTGATATATCAATACCGAACTACCAAGGAACGGAAGCGATGGACTTTGCAGAATGAGCTACAATTAATCCTTATTGCCTGTGGTTTTGCAGCTGTTTTGGTATATACCGTATTTATATATTTTGGAAATGAAAACCTCGAAAAGCTTTATTTTTCAAATTATCTGTTTACCGTTTACCTGCCGTCTTTGGTAATTATCTTGCCATTCTTGACTATGGGTAGATGGTTATTGGGTATACTGATTCTGCCAAAAAAAAAAGAACCTAATGAGAACACGATAATTATTAAGGCAGGTAACTACCAACAATCAATTGAATTAAACTTGAAAGAGCTTCTATACCTTAAGGCAGCAGGCAACTATATTGAAGTTCATTATTTGGAAGGTTCCAGTTTAAAAAAGAAAATCTTCAGGGCAAAATTATTAGATGTCGAAACAAAAGTTCCACAGCTTTATAGAACACATCGGTCTTATATAATCAATCCGTATTTCTTTAAAGGTTTTATACGGGAGAAAACCAATCTATTTGTTGATTTAGGGTTCGAAACCAAGATTCCGGTAGCCAGAAATATAAAGGTCAAAGCGCAAAAAGACTTACCGTTCAAAACAAAAAAGTAACCGTTCATCACAAAACCAAAATTTGTTCAAAAGGGTAAAGAACTAACTTTAAATTTAGCATAATGAACTGGTTATCTGCCAAAAACATTCTTTGGATAAGTATGGGCACTAGTATTTATTTTTTGGTACTCCATCCCTCAAGACCTTTGCTTACGGAGAATACAGTGAAAGTTCTAGAGGTACCCGTATTGATTTTGCAACTGCTTGTAATATTAATTGCCAATTATAAATTATCCATTGAAAAATTAGGTAATCAAAAACTGTTTTTAATAGTCTCAATAGTGCTTCTAAGTATATCTATTTATTTTAATCTAGGAAAATATTTTAGTTGATGAATTTTAAAAGTTGGATTAAATCAAATGTCTATAAGGGTATAAAAAAAATAAAAACACTTTTCAGTAGCCTGAAGTTTCCGAACCTGAACACTATTGTAGCCGCAAATGCCTTATTACTAAGTGCCTGTGCCCTTTATATTTCAGTTCAAGAAGTTAGGATAATGCGGGTACAGCAGAAAGCGACCATGTTTCCCTATTTGACAATTACAAAAACTTACAATTCAGAAGGTTACGGGATCATCATAAAGAACAGCGGTAATGGTCTGGCAAAAATAAATTCTTACCAAGTTTATAACGATAGTATTCATTTTAGGGATTGGTTCGATGTATTGCAAAATCTCTCTCCCGAATCTAAGATCGATTATAGTATGATAAACACGGTAGGCAGTATACAGAATGAAATGATTACACCTAATGAAAAGCTCAACCTCATTTTCTTAAGATGGAACGATGAGACACGCTTGTTTGAAAATAATCTGAGCAGTTTAAAGGTAAAAATATGTTATTCATCTCTTCTAGGAGAAAGCTGGATGGTTACAGATGATACCACGAGTAACTTGGTAGATAATTGTTCCTTCGAAATAGAAAAGGAATTTGGCCTATAGTAAAGTAAAAACTAACTAACACATGAGGTTTTTTTTGATATTTTCCACGCTAATAATGACTATTTTTTCTACGCAAGCACAAAATGAGTCCAATAGTATTCAAGACAATCAGTTGAAGGAATTCAACTTGTTCAAACTATGCAAAATTTGGGGTTTTATTAAATACCGAAATGCGGACATTGTGAATTCAAACATTGATTGGGACGATGCTTTAAAGGATCAATTGCCATTGGTGGCCTTGGCCGACTTTGATGGTGAAATTGGAAAATGGTTGGGAAACAATATAAAACCGTGCAAAATAAAAGACAATACGTTGGATTCAGTGTGCTCTTATAGCGTTAAGGCGGATTATCGTTGGCTAAGGGATAAAACCCTGTTCACGCCTATATTGAGTGAGGATTTATTGGGGTATGATTGTTTCTACCCCAATGTTGAAAAACATACTTATGTAACGAATGGGCAGTGGAATGTAACTCCGGAGTTTAAAGAAGCCAGTTATCACAACGTTGAGGTCTGGAAGAGTGAATATTACAAAATTCTCTCCTTGTTTCGCTTCTGGAATATTATCGAATATTTTCATCCGTACAAATATCTTAATACAAATAACTGGGACGATGTCTTGAAAGAGTTTATACCTAGGTTTTTGGAATCTCATGGCGAGCTTAGTTATAAGCTAATGCTAATGGAGCTATTTTCAAGGATAGAGGATAGTCACGGAGGCCTTCACAACGACAAGACCATTGACGGTCATTTTGGAACAAAGCAAATTCCAGTTGAGTTATTTCTTTTGAACGGAGAGGTGGTTGTAAAAGATATATTTTCAGATTTCAAGGACAAAACCCAAGTAAAACTTGGAGATGTTGTTACCCATATCGATGGGATCACAGTTCAATTTTTGATGGAAAGCAATAGAAAGACAATAGTTGCTTCCAATGTCTCAGCGATGAATAGAGAATTGATGCAACGTCTTGTAAGAACTCAAAAGGATGTTGTGGAGGTAACTATTTTAAACCAAAAAACCTTGGAAGTCGAGGAGGTTGAGGTTCCGACGCTAGAATATTCCGTCCTCTCCTATATCATGAAGGATGTCCCATCGCATAGAGTGTTAAATGATGATATAGGATATATATATCCAGGATCTTTGAAAAGTATCGATGAAGTTAATACAATCTTGGATACGTTTAAAAACAAAAGGGCCATTGTTCTTGATTATAGATGTTATCCCTCAATAATACTTCAGCATTCCCTTCCCGAATTTATTTTACCTCATGCTGTGGAATATTATACGGCCACTCATTTCGATTGGAAAAACTTAGGCAGTTTTTATTATCAGAGTCCGGTTGCCATTGGCAAGGAGAATTCCAACTATTACAAAGGGAAACTAGTAGTGTTGCTTAACGAATTTTCCACAAGCCAACCAGAGTTTGAGACCTTAGTTTATAAAAAAGGCCCTAATACAATGGTAATCGGTTCCAATTCAGGAGGCACCATTGGAAACTACACGGCAATCGTATTACCGGGAAATATCGTAACAATGATGTCCGGAGCCGAAGTCAGGGATGTGGATAAAACGCAGATTCAAAAAGTTGGTATCGTACCAGACATTTACGTAGAACGAACAAAAGAAGGTATCCGTCAAGGTAAAGATGAAATTTTGGAGAAAGCATTAGACTACATAAATCGCAAATCAGAATAGTTAAATAATACACTATCATGAAATTATATATAATACACCTTTCTCTATTTGGAATTCTATTTCTAGCGGCTTGCAGTAAAAATGATACGGATAGAAAAATAGAATTTTGGACAGATAATGACCTATCGAATACAACTTTTAATCGAGTCTTTATCGACGATACGCCAATTGGTGTATTAACCACATCTGTAGATATGACAAATTGCGGAAATGATGCCAACATCGAATTTTCATTTCCAATGAATTCCGTAGTCACGGTTAGTTTGCGCAATATGAATAACGAAACTATACTCTTTGGAAATATTGGACTAGGAGATTTTAGTAGTGGTTTAAGCGTTGATAAATCAAATGCTACAATTGGCACGAGTATATCGGTGGATGGCACTTCAAATGATACTTGCACAAGGGTCTATTTAAGTTGGGAATAAAAACTCAATCTAAAATCGACCCAATAAAAAGACTTTTTACACGAGAAATTGTTCAAATAAAACGTTCTCTATTTCTTCTTCATAATTGAAGGGATAATTTCATTTAAAGAACAGTATTTTGAAAATTTTCCTAAAAGTTAATTGGGAATGGATATTTAAAAATATAAAAATGAAAAAATTAGTTCGCTTACTGTTAGTTATCACAGTATTGGGGGTATCCTGTCAATCGGATAATAAAACATTAAAATCAAAACCTAATCCCATCAACAACAAGTCAGAAAAGATTGAGGAGCTTATTAAATCGTATGAAGAGAACAAAGGGTTTAGCGGATCTGTTCTAGTAGTGGAGAACAGCAAGGTTATTTATAAAGGCGGTATTGGGTTAGCCAATAAAGAACTAGAAGTGCCAAATGATCCATTAACCAAGCATAGAATCGGTTCTCTTACAAAACAGTTTACCGCTATGCTAATTCTCCAACTGGTAGAGAAAAATAAGATCGAGCTAGATGCTACCATTAACAAATATATTCCCGATTATCCTAGGGCTGGCGGAGACAAAATTACCATCCACCATCTATTGACTCATTCTTCAGGAATACCGCGATTCAGTTTGGAAAAATACCGAGACCCATATACACCTGATGAACTTCTGGCCTTATGGGACGATTCAGGCCTAGATTTTGAGCCTGGAAAGCAATTTACATATAGCAATCCAGGCTATTTTTTGTTGGGCGTAATCATTGAAAGAGTTACCAAAAAGACTTACGAGCAAGTCCTGCATGAACAAATACTCGACCCTCTAGGCATGAAAAACAGTGGATATGATCGCCATAGTACCATACTTATGAACCGATCCTCAGGATATGTCAAACAAGGAACAGTTTATGAAAATGCTGGTTATACCGATATGACCGTATCCTATGCCGCTGGAGCGATGTACTCCACTATCGAGGATATGTTTCTTTGGGATCAGGCACTCTATTCAGATAAGATACTTTCATCAAAATATAGAGACCTGTTGTTTAAATCACACTTATTTGGTTTGGGCAGGTTTTATGGCTATGGATGTTTCAATTCAAAATATCCTGTAGGAAGTACAAAAGATAGCATCAATGTTATTGAACATAGTGGCGGAATTCAAGGCTATAGCGCAAGGATAACGAGAATATCCACCAATAAAAACTTGATTATCATTCTTAGTAATGTGCAAGGCACTGAAACCAAACCATTGACTTATGCTATCATGGGTATCCTTTACGACAAACCATACGAATTTCCAAAAAAATCATTCGCGGATGCATTGTTCAGCAAAATATCAGAGAATGGCGTTAAGGCAGGAGTCACCTTTTTTAAGGAACACCAAACTTCGGGAGAATACAATATTAAAGAACGGGAAATGAATAGCCTAGGATATGACTTCCTAGAATCGGAAAAGCTTGATACCGCTATGGAAATTTTCAAGATGAATACCACAATTTTCCCAGAATCCTCGAATGCTTTTGATAGTTTAGGGGAGGTCTATGTCTTAAAAGGAAATAAAGAGAAGGCAATAGAAAGCTATGAAAAGTCAGTATTCTTAGACCCGAATAATATGAATGCAATAAAGAAATTAAAAGAATTAAAATGAAAAAAATCATATTAAAGATGTTTTTATTCATTCCATTTTTATTATCAGCTCAAACCGAGCTTTTAAAGCAGGAGGTTGAATCATTGATAACAAATACCATTTTAGAGAATGATATTCCATCGCTTTCCGTAGGTTTAATTTATAAAGGGGATACAATACTTTTAAAGGGTTATGGAAGTATTAAACGAGGGTCAGATAGTAAAGTTGATGAAAATACAGTTTACCAAATCGCATCCCTATCCAAAATGTTTACGGGTATCATTGCCAATAATTTGGTTACTAATGGTCAATTAAACTTAGAGAATAGTATCACAAATTATCTGCCAAAAGAATTGTCTGAAAAAACCAAAACAAAGTTGAAACCTATAAAGGTTGTAGACCTGTTACTTCACCGAAGTGGGCTGCCTCGTGATTCAAAAGTGTTTAAGCGAAAAGACGGGGAGCCAATGGCTATCGGTTATTCAGAAAAGGAATTGTTGCTAGATTTGGAAAAAATAAAACTTAAAAGCGAATCAGGAAAAAAATATGAGTATTCAAATTTGGGGTACGCTTTAATAGGTTATATTTTGGAAAGGACGAGTGGTGAAAGTTATGAGCAACTACTGGATAAATACGTAGTTAAAAAAATTAAATTGGAAAACACTTCGGCGGTAAGAAGTATGAATTCTAGCTTATCCATCGCAGTACCCTATAGAAAAGAATCAAGGAAAGTTGAAACGCGATATTGGGAAACAGGTAAATTTGTGTCTGCAAGCGGAATCTATTCAACTGTTAGTGACTTAAGTAAAATTCTTGTAAATCAATTAGAAGCATACAATAGATTTGAATCAAAAAAAGTATCCGACCCTTTAGTATTAACCCAAGTTAAAGGTTCGCGAGGAAGGGAAGGGAGTTATTACGGAATGGGCCTTTTTGAAGACAAAACAAAGAGAGGTTTGCTATATGGGCACCGTGGGGATATGGATGGTTATGCCAGTGAATACAGTTTCAACCCAGCGAAAAACACCGGAGTGATTTTGCTGACTTCAAGTGGAGGCGAATGGATTGGATTATTGTCTGCGCGTATTAGCAAAATTCTAGAAACATCAAATTAAACGAATACTATTAAATCTGCTTAGAAGAGATGGATGAGGCAAAAGTAACACATGTTCCCAAATTCAGATTAGATTGATAATTTTTAATCAGTCCCATAATACGAACCAATAACAGGACTGTACTTAATTTCTAAATCTGGTTCATAAAATTGCCGTTTTATGGTACTACTCTGTTCGAATACTTTCTACTGGGTTAGTAGTCGCCGACTTTATTGATTGGAAACCAACAGTAAGGAACGTAATGACTAAAGCTCCACTGCCTGCCAGTAAGAATGTCCACCATTCAATATCAATTTTATATGTGTAATTCTCCAACCAACGTTGCATAAGTAAATAGGAAATGGGAACTGCGATAAGAAATGCTATTATAACCAACTTTATGAAATCTTTCGTTAATAACAGCACTACGGAGTTAATACTAGCACCTAGCACTTTTCGAATACCGATCTCTTTTTTCTTCTGTTCGGCGGTGTACGAAACTAGACCAAAAAGACCCAGCGTACTTATGAGTATGGCAAGAATGGTAAAAAAGGCAGCAATTTTCCCAATTCGCTTTTCATCTTCATAACGCTTCTCTACACCTTTATCGACAAAAGAATGCATAAAGGGAGTGCTAATCACGGTAGATTTCCATACGTGTCGCATGTTTGCGAGGATATCTTCTAAGTTGCCAGCTTCCAAACGGATCAACATTCTTCGTGGAGCTTCTATTCTTTGGAGAATCAAAGGTGCTATCGCTTGTTTAAAAGATGCATAATGAAAATCACTTACTACTCCTACAATCTCAAATTCACGATCTCCATCGTCGCTTGCCGAAAATATTTTTGAGCCTATGGCTTTATCTTTTTGAATACCCATTACCCTCAAGGTAGACTCATTTACCATAACCTGTGTACTGTCCGTTTGTTTTAAGCCTCTGCCATCGAGCAAGGTAATCCCAGCCGTTTTGGTGTAGTCCTCACTTATCCAATTCAAATTTCCTTCGATATGTTCTTCGGCACTCTTACCTGGAAGATATAGGTCTAGTTCGTAATTAATTTCTTCAGATGGGGAAACCCAATTTCCAGTTATGGATTTTACTCCAGGAATATTTATGTATTGTGACTTTAAAGGATAGAAATTGGTTCTGGCACTTTCGGTATTCAACTCTAGTGAAATTAAATTCTCTTTCTTGAACCCTAGGTTTTTTTCTTGTGTATAATTGAATTGTTGCCAAATTACGATGACAATACTTATAAGTCCAATGGATAGCATAAATTGGAAAACTACCAAGGTCCTACGTAAATTTCCACTTTTCGAGTCTTTTGTAATCACATTCTTTAAGACCGCGATTGTTTTTACCGAAGATAAAACCAAGGCAGGGTAAATACCCGCAAGCAAGCCGGTGAACAATCCAAGTAGAATTAGCGAAAGAACGATATTACCGTTCATCAAATTGATATAGGTAAGGTTGCTTTCCGCAAGCTCATTGATAAAAGGTAACAGCGCTATCGTAATCGGAACACTTATGAGTACCGCAAAAAAGGATAACAATAAGGATTCTCCTAAGAATTGAAAAATCAACGATCTCTTATCAGCTCCCATAACTTTCCTGATACCGATTTCCTTACCTCTCTTATTAGCTCTTGCTGTACTTAGGTTAATGAAATTGACACAAGCTATCAATTGGATAAAAAAGGCCAATATAGCTAGCATATACAAATATTGAATATTTGAAACCTTATCTATTTGAGAGGTGATTCCGTTTGAATACAAATGGATATCCGTTAATTTTTGTAATATTAATGTCCTTTTGATACCTCTTTCCTCAAGTTGTGTTCCTGCTCGTGACTTTAAAAAATCAGACAATTTTTGTTGTAGTCCTTGTGCACTTGTCCCTGGTTTTAATTTCGCATAGGTATAAATAAAAGTGTTGGTGACATAATCGGTGACCCCTCTTACGTACGCTCCAAGACCTGGCGTATTCATGCTTATAATGTAGTTTGGGTTCAAGTGGGATTTTCCTGAATTCTCATCAAAAACCCCTTTTACCGTCAATTTATTAGGTGCTCCGCTAAATCCCGAAATCTCTACCACTTTATCGATTGCCTTTTCATTACCAAATAATTTTTTGGCCAATGTTGATGAGAGTACTAAGGTGCTAGGTTCGTTCAGCGACTTCGAATTACCTTCCAACATACGGTAATTGAAAATTTGAAAAAAGGTAGAATCCGCTAAATAGGCCCGCGACTCGTACAAACCTTCATCCGCCCCTGATGCTTTGATCATATCAACATTAAATAAATCGATACTTATCACACGAGTTACCTGTTCAATTTCAGGAAAATCTTCCTTCAGGGCAAATGCTATAGGGGGGCCAGTAGTAGCCGCATTAACCATTTCGGTTCCTGCTCCACTACCATCGGTTATCATCCTCACGCGATAAATAGATTCTGCCCCTACGTGGTGTTGATCGTAGCCGGTTTGATCAAAAACGTACAATAGAATCGTCAAGCAACTTATCGTGCCGATTGTAAGTCCCAATAAATTGATTAAGGTCTGCTGTTTGTCTTTCAACAAGTTTCTCCACGCGATTTTTAGATAGTTTTTCAACATTTATCTCGTTTTTTGATAATGAGTAAGCAAAAGAGGCTTTTAGTCAACACCGGAAGTTGAATACAAACATCCATAGGATGTTTAAACTCGTTCTAATATTATGTCAAATTTACAATTATGTTAAAATCTATTAATTATAGATATAAAGTCTGGGAAGACTTTCGTAAGTAAGCTATATCCAGAAATTAATTTTACACGGCGCCAAATATTGTTACTCTTCTTTCATTTGCAGTAAAACCTTCTTTCCATTTTCATTTTCTGAGTTCAATTCTATCGATTTCTCATACATTTCAATTGCTTCTGCTTTTCGATTTGCTTTTAATAAAGCTTCGCCATAACTATCAAAGGCATTAAAACTATCTGGAAATAGCATTGTATTTAATTTAAACACCTGTAAAGCCTTTTCTAGTTCTTGATTCCTTATAAGGGTATAACCCCAATCATTCAAATCATTTTCTGAGTGCTTATTTTCTATTTCTGTCTTTTTAGCTTCAATAGATAATTCAATGGCATTACCTAAAGCCTTTTCCAACAACGCATTTTGTTCTTTCTCATTTAGTGTTTCTGAGTACGCTTTAATAATTGTGTTGATGATTAGCCCAGGATTATCTTTAAATATATAATGACCACTTCCTTCGGCGATAAGTTCAACTCGATTGGGTTCAGCATCAACAAAATCTTTATGGACTTTTTTGTTTAATGCCCAATACTCGTCAGGAAAACCTCTATTAATTGGCGAAATAACATCGATCAGAGGTACGTTCGACGGAAAATCAATTTCACGTAGTTCTTTAACAGTTTCAGGATAGTTTTTGAAAAGATAATAGTTACCTAGTGTTTCAGGAGTTTTAGGAGGGGCTTCTTGAGCATCCATCATTTTAAGTGCGTCATCAGTATAAAACCCAACTAAATTTGCATCAACACGTACCACATATTTTACTTTGTCAGGATGACGTGACGCATAAAGCGTAGTATAAAATCCGCCATAGGAATGAGGAACTAGAATAATTTCATTGTTATAACCTAACTTTGCAAGACCTATTTCCAGTTCTTTAATTCCATTTAAAATTCCAAAATCCGAGTCATTTTTCAGGTTCGGATTTACCTCACTTGTTCCAAATCCGGACCGGTCGTAGGTAATTAATGTTGTACCCGTAACTTCATGAATTTTTTCTAATATGTTGTCCCAAACAGAACCGTCATTACCTGCACCAGCGTCAAAAAGAATTGGAGTTCCCTCTCCTTTCATTATTTTGAAATGCATTTTATAACCCCCAACGTCTACTAGCGTATCCAGGGTTTGAGAATGCATTGAGAGCGGTAAAAAGAAAATCATTAAAAAGTTAAAATTGAAATATTTCATTTGAACGGTAGATTAAAATTTAAAAAATGTGCAGCATTTTCATAAATAATTGGATTATTACCTAAATCCAAAACTATTCCATCAATGGATAGGTTGACTGAAAAACAAAATAGGTGTCATGAAAACTACTAAAATAAATTGAACCTTAAAATTTAATACTAATAGCGTTTTAAGAATCCTATTAATACCAAAGTATAAAGAGCTTAATTTGCGAAAAAGAAATCAGGCTCTTTTGTGGCGAAATGACTAGATTTTGGTATTAGTGGATAAGTAGTTTTTGACTGAAGAATAATAAAATTTGGAAACCGGAATTGAAATAGCTACATCTTTAAAAGAAATTGCCGCTTTATTAGAGTTGCCCACCAAACACTCAACCTTATTTGGATTTACAACAAAAGACCTATGTACCTTAAGAAGAAAAGCAAAGTCTTTTAGAATCTTCTTTAATGTACCTCGCATTAAATGTTTGGAATAATCTCCATCTTTTAAATAATGTATTTCAATATAATTATCTTGAGATTGTATATACAAAAGTTGTTTTAAATTAAAGCTAAACCCTATTGATCCGTTATCCTCTTTAATGCATAATATATCGTCCTCTGCTAAATGCGTTTTAGCGATGGGCGGATATATTTGAATAGGAAACACTGCTGTTTTTAAAAAATGAAAAATAAAAAGAATAATAGGATAAAATGGTAGTCCTAACACAAGAATGTATTCTAATAGAAAACCAAAAGTAACATACCCATCTTTTACTACTATAAAACGGTCATATAGAAATATAAATACAACACTTACCAGGGCAAGAAACACATCAAAAAGAATTAGTTTTAAATAATTGAATTTTATGTCTTTAAACCACTTTAGTAAGATTTCATACCCGATAATATAGACTATCGTACAGATGAAGCCGACACCAATTCTAACAAATGTTATATAAGGATGATCTATTATATTTTTTTCAAAAGGCTTAAGCCCGATTAAAATTATAGTTACAAAGAAGCCTAAGAAGAATGCTGAATACCAATATTTCTTTCGGTCTCCGCTTAAATAAAAGCTACGTTTATAGTTTCGCTTATAATTATCCATACAACATATTATAAATGGTCTGTTCTAATCATTGGATGGCCTTCATATTTTTTGATATAAGCTATATGTTGCACATCGCAGGTATATTGAACGTATGTTTATTATATACCAAATATAACAGTTTAATACACGTGTGATTTACACAGCTCTTAAAGAACCCTTAGTTTAACTTTCAAGCAATTGAAAGTGGAAAGCTCTCCCATAAAACGAACGTTTTTCGGATCGAATTCTACAATAATTGGGTTTAGTTAATCCCACAGCTATTTATACTTTGAAAATTTTCACTTTAGTCTAACCTAAGGCAACCGTTTAATTGTATTCAGGGAAATCAGTTTAGGACAACTTGCCATTTTTTATTAATTTGAATAGGAAAACGGGGTTACAAGATTCTCATAATTGTAAATCATAATTTGATTATCTTAAGCCAGGCAGAAGTAACTCTAAAAGACTTTTATGAAAATTAATTTTAAAATATTAACCATCTGTATTTGCTTCCAAATGCTATGTAGTGCCCAAAGTACTAAGATTGACTATGTTGATGATACCAAATTCCCAAAAGGTCGGTTAGGTACGGTAACGGAAAATATCATTAATACTATAAATGCTAATGACGGGGATAAAATAAAGAAGTTTATTGAGAATTCTTTTAATGACGAATTTCAAAATTTCGCGCCGATGGAAGCCCATCAGGGATATTTCTTGAACTTCTATAGTCAAACTGGCGGTGTAAGTTTTCATAGTATTAGAACATATAATCCAAATGATGAACAAGGAATTGTTCTCATCTTAGAAGATAAAAACTACAATTCATGGCAAAAAATAAGATTTTCATTTGTTGATGAGACTAGTTTGCTTATGAATTCTTTTCAGTTTTCTCCAGCCGAGCTTCCCAAGGATATTCTCAAGAATACTATTTCCTCTAAGGAATTGATAAAAGAAGCTAAAAAAATAGTAGATAAACTGTCGGAAAAGAATCTTTTTTCCGGAGCAATTTTAATAGCCAAAGGGAATGACATTTTGTATCAAGATTCGCGGGGAGAAGCTTCGAAGAGATTTCATATTAAAAATAATTTAGAGACCAAATTCAATCTTGGTTCGATGAACAAAATGTTCACTTCGGTTGCCATCTTACGGCTTGTTGAAGAAAAATCGATGAATTTAGATGATTTAATAAACAAGTACATAGACGAAACTTGGCTTCCCCCAGATATAACTTCCAAGGTCACAATAAGTCACTTACTTTCTCATACCAGTGGTTTAGGAAACTATTTTAATGAAAAGTTCTGGAATTCATCAAGGGCGCTATATCGAAATGTAGATGATTATAAACCCCTTGTAATCGGTAGTTCTCTAGCCTTTGAACCAGGAGAGAGATTCAGTTATAGCAATACTGGGATGCTTTTATTAGGAGCCATCATTCAAGAAGTAACCAAACAGGATTACTTTGAATATATTGAGAATAACATTTATCAACCTGCACAAATGATGAACACCGACTCTTATGAAATGGATCAACCTGTGGAAAATCTAGCTATCGGATATTCTCGGGCAGACACCAAACTTGGGTGGGAAAACAACCTTTATAAGCATGTAATAAAGGGGGGACCTGCGGGAGGAGGTTTCTCAACAGTTGGGGATCTACATAAGTTTGCGATGGCCTTGGTCAATGAAAAGTTAGTTTCAAAAAAATCTTTGAACTTACTATGGACAAGTCACTCAAATCAAGCATATGGTTACGGCTTTTCAATAAAAAACGGTGCAGGTGGCAAAGTAGTCGGACATAGTGGAGGGTTTCCCGGTATTAACTCTAACTTAGATATATTTCTTGACAGTGGTTATATTGTGGCCGTGATGTCAAATTATGACCAAGGAGCTAGTGAAATTGCCAACAAAATTAGTAATCTAATTGCGAGACTATCTAAATAAAGTTATAATAACCATGCCTTTTCGATCATTACTGACTGGTCAATTGAAATCAAGCCTATTTTGTTTGATAAAGATAAGTTCGATGTCATCACAATACTTGCACAACATAAAAAGGCTAAAAGAAAAGCCGTCATGGATAATTTTCGTAAATAATAATACTGGTCTTTGATAGATTTCAGTATTTTTTGTAGGTTTAAACCACTTCTCCTAATAAGACAAATCAAAAACTACCACCATGCGGCTCTTTCTAATACTACCAATATTCTTATTATTTGTTTCAAATGCAATTGCACAAGACCTAAAAAATTCAAAAGACTTAGGTTTTATTTCTTATCTGACCTTAATTAAGGTCGATTCAGAACATATTTTAATAGAATTGGATAATAATGAATCTAAATCAATCTATGCTAATTTAAAGCTGCAAACTGATATTCTAATCAACCAGCTTTGCACGGATATGACTAATAGAGGAGGTCTTAAACTTTACAGGGCGTTAGACGATGAGATAGATTCTAACAAGTTTACGAATGAAAGATTGGTAAAATTTGAAGACCTAATTGGCGAAATCGATAGTTTATATGGTCGGATGTATGATATGAGAAAAAACTTGGCTATAAAACAGGAACCTTATACTGGAATAGGGGATGTACTTGATATTTTTGGTTTAAAACCATATTCGGTCTATAATGACATTGCGACGGCAAGGGGCGAGAAAACTGAAAAGATTGTTGCCCAAATAAAAGAATTAAAGTTGCAGCCTTTGAAGAAACCTGAAGAAAAAAAGAAAGAAAATCTTTTAAATCTTACAGAGTTGCAAAAGATTATTGATGATTTAGACACTAAAATTATAGATTGAGATTAAAACCATTACTCCTTTTCGCTCCATAATCTTAAAATGTATCCAGTCCGCTTGTTTCATCGCATTGCTTTAAAAGTTTTATAAAAGGAACCTTTTTTGGGACAATACAATGAAACTATTTTCAGATGACTAGCTTTTTGCCTTTTAAGTACCCTTATTTTCTTGATAATTAAATTGTCAATTGTTGATAACTCAAAATTCTTCCTTTTTTAACAAAAATCAAATGGTATCATTTGAATCGTTTTGAAACCAAATGAAATTATCCAAATTTTATTTGGTTCGATTTGTACTGATTTAACATAAGTAATTGTTTACCAATATTTTGTGAATAAAAATCCTTACATAAACGAGATTTAGCACCTCTCTCCAATTACCTTTATCCAAAGAATTCTACAAAGGAAAACAAAAGCGCTTTTGTTCATTTATTAATCTTAAAAAGAAACAAATGGACACTATTTTAATCTTTGAACGACTTGATCGTTTGGAAAGGCTATTAACGGCCAATAAAGAGGTACTCACCTTCGAGGAGACCTGTGACTATACCGGAATATCAAGGAGCTATCTTTACAAACTAACGGCCTCGGGAAATATTCCGCATTCAAAGCCCAACGGTAAGATGATCTTCTTCGAGAAATGCAAACTCAACGATTGGCTTCTCCAGAACAGCAGAAAGTCGCATGCCGAAATTACCGACGATACACTTAAGTACACTTTCAAAAATAGAAGGTGATGGACTCGCTAGGTAATGGCGAACAACTTTACCATGTAAAGGACGCCAAGAAAAAGACGGTCTACGACTATACCATGGAATATTTGGAGTGTTACAACGGTCTAGTGTATGATTTCGTTGCGTCTTTAAGGACTAAAGTTAGCAAATAAATCACAGATAGAAAGTCCGCGAGGACTTTCGTAAGTAGGCGAGTAATAGCAATGAATTATACACGTTGCCATTAGTACTTTTTATTCCTAATTTGATTTCTCTTTAGTTTGATTGTTTCTCTTCTTGTTTTTGAAGTTGAAAACCGCAAAATTTTTGACAATTGTTCTAAAAAGCTTGTTGAAACTTTCGAGGGTCTATATTTGGATTTCATATGCTATTTTTCCAATTGATTTATTAATTCATTAATTCCAGATATTCTTGGGGTTATTTCTCTTTTTACTCTTTTTTTATTTAAGAAATATCCATAAATACCTATTCCGATTGTAGCTAGATTAATAAGGGCAATCAAATGTATTGGAACTTTTTCCCAAACGCTGATAGTGAATAACAACATTATTGGGTAAACTGGCAATATTCCCCAATAGAAGTATGTTTTAAGGAATTTCTTTTGCGCTTGAAGATATTCCCTGTTTTTTTTGAGATAATTGAGATAATTATTTTCTAAGTCACTAGGCTGAAACTTTTTGACACCTCGATATTTTATTATTAAATAAACTGCACAAATAATCATTAAAGCCAATGCTATTTTTGTCAGAATGAATGGAATCTTGAATAATAAAAAAGTAGATAATAAAACCCCAAATATGGCTAAAACCGTTTCTGAAAGTTCTATATAGTTCCACCATTTGTCTAAACGCTTTAAACTTGATTGTAATTCTATCATTAATTTTGATTTCTCAAATTTTATGCACTCTTGATTACTGGAAGATTGCCAGATTTTAATTAATTCATCTTCTATCATAATATTCCATTTATACAGTTAAATAATTTTGATTTAATCCGCTTGATTTTTACAGCTATGTGATTTTCAGATAACCCAAGTATGTCTGAAATTTCTCGGTATGCTATTCCCTCCAAGTACAAAGCAACTATTGCTTTGTCTCCATCATTCAATTTTTTAACACACTTTCTTAAAGCTATTATTTTTTCATCATTATTTCCATCTTCTACTTTAGAACTGATATTGATAATAGCTATGCTATCTAATCTTATAAATCGGTTTTGGTTTTTCGTGTATTTTGATTTGAAACGAAGACAAACATTTAATGCTATCCTAAACATCCAAGTATCAATAGATGAATTACCTTTAAATGAACTCATCGACTTCCAAATATTAACTAAAACCTCTTGAAACAGGTCTTTAGAATCTTCATTGTCATCTGAATAAATAGAGCAAACTCTATATAGCTTATCCTGATTTTCTTTTAAAGCTGAAAGAAATTTGGTTTTCTGTTTTTCCATTTTTAATACTTCCCTTTACTACTTTAGTTACCATAGTTCGAGAAATATGACAATTTAGAGAACATTTTTTTTAAAAAGGATGAATTTTTACGGTTTGGTAGGTATTAATGGCAACGTTCAGTATAAGAAATCGTAGGGCAGTTGATAAGCACTATCGTTTCGGTTTATTACTTAGCTAAATATAAATATTTTGCTTTTATCTTTTCTACTATAAATGCCAAATTTTATATTTAGCGGACTTTGTTAATATTAACAGACCTTTCGGTATAGCACAAATGCCCTATGTTTTTTATACCTTGTTGAACTAATCCTCGTGCCTCGGAAGCTTTTAGTTTGATTATAAAAATACATTATCTTAATGAGTTCATTAAAATCTTAGCATGATGTATTTAAAAAAAGTCAAAGACGATTTTAGAGGTCGCCTTATCAGAAGTCCCCAGATTTAAAGAACTAGCCCTTACTTTAGAAAAGAGTTTTGCCATTAATGGTAAAGCTATCAGTACACTGCGCAACTACCTGCGCTGTCTTGCACACCTGGCCATTTATTACAAATGTAGTCCAGAGGCCCTTAATGAGGAGCAAATAAACGACTATCTCTACCATTGCCAGAACCTGCACAAGACCCCTTCGGAGAGCTTTTTTAAACATACCATCTATGGGCTTCGTGCTGCCTATAAGGTTATGGGGATGGATAAAAAACGCATCAGACTTCCACAGATAAAAAGACAGAAAGACCTTCCTTTGGTACTTAACAAAAAAGAGGTTCGTGAATTATTAAAGGCTCCCAAATACTTAAAACATCGTTTGATATTAGCGATGCTCTACGGCTGTGGTCTGCGCAGCTATGAACTCTGTAATCTCTTACAAGCAGATATAGATTTTGATAGAAAGACTGTGTTTGTGAAAAAACAAAAAGGAAAGGTAGACCGTTATCTTCCCTTGAGTCCCCACCTTGCCCGTGGCCTGAAAACGTATTTCAGGACAGAAAACCCCGTAAAATATGTTTTCAATAGTCAGGTTACCAAAGACGGGGAGGCAGGCCCTCTTACCACAAGGGGCATCCAATGGGTTATCAAGGAATGCCGCTCTAAAGTAAACACCCAAAAGAAATTTACCGCACATACCCTTCGCCATTCCTATGCGACCCACTTACTGGAAGATGGGATGAATATCATGAGTCTAAAGGAACTGCTAGGCCACGCTCATATTGAAACTACCATTGTGTATTTACAGGTGTCCAATATGGGTAGCTCTATGAAGTTTAGTCCACTAGATACTTTATTTACACCCTAGTGCATCCTACATATAAGGTGGCAGATGTGCTGAATTTAGAAGTAGACCATCTGCAGGATATTACTCATAATAGTTGGAACGCGCGAGGGCTGCACGCCATACGTAAATGTCGTACTAAAGCCCTTGGCGGACATTTAGACTGGTGTATGGAGTGTAACAAGCTGCATTTACAATTTAATTCTTGTCGCAACAGGCATTGTCCTACCTGCCAAGGTCATAAGCAGCAAGAGTGGATAGCAGCCAGATCGCAAGAGCTTCTTGCTGTGCCCTATTTTCATGTAGTCTTCACATTACCAGACAGTCTTAATCCTGTGGCACTGCGCAACCCTCAGGTATTGTATAAGATTTTGTTTGATACCGTTTGGGAAACACTCACTGCCTTTGGGAACAATCCCAAGCATCTGGGCGCAAAATTGGGTATGATAGCTGTCTTGCACACCTGGGGACAGAATTTACAATTGCACCCACATTTACATTGCATAGTACCCAAGGGAGGGGTCTCAAAAGCTGGGTTTTGGAAAAAGGGAAAAGGGAAGGATAATTTTCTGTTTTCGGTAAAAGCAATAAGCAAAAAATACCGAGGACTTTTTGTGGCAAAATTACGCAAGGCATTACCAGAATTACCGCAATCCTTATATGATACACTATTCAAAAACGAGTGGGTGGTCTATGCCAAGCCTCCTTTTTGAAGGCCGGAACATGTCATTGAATATTTGGGTAGGTACACGCATAAAATAGCGATTAGCAACCACCGAATATTGAATATCAATAATGAAAAAAGCGAAGTAACTTTTAGCTTAAAAGACTATCGTAAAGGTGGCCAAAAAACAACAATGACCCTCACGAACAAGGAATTTATACGGCGTTTTCAACTCCATATACTCCCTAAAGGATTTACCCGAATACGCCATTATGGGTTTTTGAGTAGTAGTTGGAAAAAGGAGAAACTAACGCTCTTACAACTGCAAGTAGCGGATAAGGATTTATTACATATTGAAACACTTGTAAGACCAGAGAAATCGCTGCACAGGATTTGCCCTAGCTGTAAAAAAGGGGAATTAATCACCCTTTTAACCTTTGATAGCCGTGGCCCACCACAGGATTACCAAAAGACCATAAAACGTAAACTATTGAAATTCAATGTGTAAGAATGGTGCTGAAAAGTGCCCTAGCATACTACTGCCCAAAACGAAGGAAAAACAGGTAAAACCACGCAAATACTCAAAAGGAGTATGGGTTTTACAGCAAAAATTTCTTCATTATGTGGTTTTCTGCAAAAAAGAAAACTGTAGCACCATATAACAATGACCTGCTTCCTTGCCAAGGTCTAGACAAACTTCACGAATTACCCCTTATTTACAAACCCCGGATCAGTCAACAAGTCATATAGCGCTAGCCTATCGGCGCGCCATATGCTTAGTTATTAGGCAAAGTAATTTTACCGAACGTTGATTCTTTTTATTAGATTTTCCAAGTCCATATTTTGATTACTTACTACTAGAAAGTCGAATGTTTTGATTTTAGAAGTGATTACATATTGCGTGTGATAGCTAATTCTATTATCCAATTCAGTCTTATATTTTATTTTGATTATTTGAGATTTGTCCGTTTGTAGAAATCGATTTTCAAGTCGTTCATAGTCCATTCCGATTCCACCCCAATCTTGTTCCACTCTAGCACTTACCATTCCGAGGTATTGATTTGCGAGTGCTTTGTCAAGGGGCACAAATTCGCCTTGTCTTACCCAAATGTAGTCTGTATAGTTGTTTTTATCAGCGAAAACAGCAAAACCAAAAGGTGATTGTTTTAAGGTTTCAAAACTTTGAGTTATAAATTCCGCCTGTTTAGAATTTTCTACGTGTTTTAAAAGTTTGGTTTTTAGTTCGTCCGCAGTCAGTTTTTCATAAGTTTTGGGAAGCAGAACAGTTGCGTTAAGAAAATCAATTCCGAACTCTATATAATCTTCGTTATTAATTCCAGTATTTTTTTCGGTCTGATTTTTACATCCGAAAGTTATTAAAAGACTGAAAAGTATAATGTATTTCAATGATTTATAATTTTGCCTAACGCCTGAGCTATGCTTAGCGCGGAGGCAAGGAAACTTTTCGTTTCCGCCTGAGAACTAAGCTAAAGCTTATTGTTTTGATTTATTTTTTCTTGTCCAAAGCTAAATCCATTCCCGATAGCTATCGGGATTAGCGACTTGATAAATATACACAGACCTTAGCGTTTAAGACCTAAGCCCGTATTTTTTATATGTTGTGTGCCTGTTGCACAAGTTATAAAAAAACTGGGTTATGATCATTGCAGATTGAGAGATGGATCGTAACTTTAGGTATGCAGGGAAAAAAGGAATATCAGGAGAAGCTTTTCAATAATTTTCAATTAAGTAATCGGGTACCGGAGACGAATTTCTATCGTCGTTTAAAAGGCATTTTGGATTTGCGTTTCCTTTACATGCTTACCCGTCCGTATTATGGGGAAAGCGGGCAGAAGAGCATCGACCCTTTGGTATTCTTTAAGTTGTGTTTGGTAGGCTACTTGGAGAATATCATCAGTGACCGTAAGCTTATCGAGCACTGTTCGATGCGCTTGGATATACTATATTTCATTGGCTATGATATCGACGAGGAGCTACCGTGGCATTCCACGATAAGCCGTACGCGGCAATTGTACCCGGAGTCCGTTTTTGAGGAAGTCTTTACGAAGGTCCTTGCCATGTGCGTTGACAAGGGGATGGTCAGCGGCCATTCCCAGGCCATAGATTCTGCCCCTGTAAAGGCAAACGCGAGTATGGACACTTTGGAACTCAAGGTGCCTGAAGATGAACTTGACGAACACCTAAGAAAGGTACGTGCCCTTAGTTCCATGGACAGGGAAGAACCACACAGAAAGTCCAAGAACGACAAATCAGACAAGGAAGGTCGTAGCATCACGGCAAGCAACAAGGAGCTCTCCTCGATAAAGGGACGTAACAAGAAGTGGGCGAAGGACCAGGACCAACGGCCCGGTGCGGGGAACAAGGGGGCCAAGTATACCAGTAACAAGACCCATTACAGCCCAACCGACCCCGATGCCAGAATTAGCGTAAAGCCCGGCAAGGCACGCAAGCTGAACTACCTTAGCCAATTGAGCGTGGATACCGCGCACCATGTGATAACGGACATCAGGGCCTACCATGCGGACGGTAAAGACAACCAGCAATTACGGGATATTGTACAACGTTTACAAAGAAGATTATGGCAACAGGGCCTGGTATTCGAAAACTGCGTTGCGGACACCGGCTACAGTTCGGGCGAGAACTATGCCTTTTTGGAGCAAAGGGGACTTAAAAGTTTCATACCGCCCCATGGCACCTACAAGGGCGGACCCGATGGGTTCACTTATATAGAACAGGCCGACCATTACCTATGCCCACAGGACAAGGTAATACCGTTCAAAAAAGTGTTCCTAGATCATCGTACCAAGACGAAAAAGAAGGCCTACCGCGCATCGAGTAAAATCTGCAAAGGCTGCCCGCTACGCGATACATGCTTGGGCAAAGTAAATGAGAAACAGTTCTCGGTGACCTACTATCGGGAGGAATATCAACGTAATATTACCAGGGTGGAAAGCCCACAGGGAAGGTACATGAAGGGCAAACGGCAGAGTACCGTAGAACCGGTTTTCGGGACCCTCACCCAGTTCATGGGCATGCGCAAGATAAATACCATCGGGGTAAAGCAGGCGAACAAGGTAATGCACCTATCGGCCATCGCCTACAACCTTAAGAAGTACCTGAAATTCGAACAAAAACTGGTGCAAAGTGGGATGGGAACACTTGCTTTTGCAACATGGGTCAAAAGTATCCTTGATTTATCGTTAGGTGCTTCTCCAAGGTATCAAAAATTAGCTTTCCATTTCTAACGCGACAAGAAAAAAGCCCCGTAGAGCGCCTTATATGAATCTGTTTTTCTCAGGATTAATGACTTGTGCAACGGTTACTTGTGTTACCACCAGTATTCTATTTCCGCTTAAATGTTTTTGCTAACTTTTTAAATAACTCAATATTATTATCAAAATCGGCTTGAGAAGACCCGAATATCAAGTAGTAAAGTGAGTCGCTAAATAGAATAACCTGATATGCTTTCTCTTTATTTCCAGTTTTTTTGTCACTACCATCAGCAATAATTTCATAACCATTAATTCCATCTATTTCAATGGGTTCAGTAGAAATTATTTTTTTAATTACGATAGGTAGTTGTCTAATACGATTCATTGCGAAAAGCTTTTTGTCCATAATATCTACGTTGGAAAAGGCTTTTACTATAATTAATGATACTTTGTCTTTTGTCTCTGATGGAATTTTTCCATCACGATTAAATATTAATGAATTAGATATGTTTTTTGCAAAAACAATATCAGTTCCATCTGTAGATATTTCAAAGTCAACTGTGTCGAATGGATTTATCTTTTTATTAGAATCATAAACTGTACTTAATAAAGCCTTTTTAAGAACTTCATTTAAATCTTCTATATTTTGTGGAAACGTACCATTTATAAGAATTGATTCTTCTTCTGTTCCGAATGCAAGTATATATTTAGTATAAATATTTCCATAAGCGTTTTGCTCTGCTTTTAAAAGTACTGCAGGCAAACTATTCAATGTTAATTTATGTGTTTCTTTTAATGTCATACCTTGAGAAAGTAATCCTTCTTTGGTTAAACCCTTAGAAACCTCTGAGAAAGGACCAGGAATATCTAAAACCATTATACTTGAACCGCTTTGAGTTTGTTGAAAGCCTAAGAAATTTGACGCAGTTGTAAATCCATTTGGAGGCACAATACTTATTTTTGTTCCATCAACCGATTTATGTTCAGTAGATAATTGATTATTAATGTCGTTTTGACTAAAAAGAACGACCGAGTTTATTATTGTGATAGCAAGTAAAATTATTTTTTTCATATTGGTGGTAACAATGGTATAAAGCAACAAGTTACTTAATCCCTAAATATTAAACCATTTAGTAACATTCTAAAACAACATTAGAAATGGTTGTTTTAGAACCGATTAACAAGGTAGTATTTTTCTTTAGTATAGAATTATGGGAAAGCGTAATTGATGAGAATAATTACATCTTATTCTTTCAGCCTACTACTGTAAAGTAGTTTCTAAACCTTTTGTATTCAAACCTTTCACCAATAACCACAGCGGTAAAATCAGTTGAATTGCACCCATAGGCAATAACATATTCATACTAATACCGTCGCCTAAAATAGAAGCTAGAATCTCTATAAACATCAGTAGCACTGCAACTATACCAAATACTGAAAGTACTCTGGGTATTAGTTTTGTTCTGTAGAATGCAAAATATAGCACAAATACCGAGAAGCAAGAAGTCAATAAACTCAAGTAATGCGACCACCAATGTTTTTGAGAGTATATGGGTGCCATAGTCTCTAGAATACTTGTATTAACCTCAACATTAGTCACATATGCTTTGCTTAGTTCTAGCATCGCCAAAACACTGGTATTATCGATACTTATAGCAACAAAATCTAGAATGCTAAAAGCCAAATACAACACTGCCAAAGTGGTACTGTATTTTTTAAAAACCGGAAACAACAATGCTGATATAGTTATCGAAAAAAGACCACTTAAACTACCAAGTAAAACCGAAGTAATCAGTTTGTTGGCATTAGGTGCCGCAGTGATTAAAAAATCATCTGAAAATAAAATGGGTCCTTGTAAAAATTGATATATAAGAATACCCATTATAAATATGAGCAGAAATAAAAGTCCGGTTACCCTACCTACATTGTTAGTCGATTTCATGATGGTGATTTTTGATTGATTGACTATAAGACGTTTACGGCTGTAGATTGTTACAAATATGGTTGAGAAATTGAAGTTGGGGAGAGATCAGTATTAAGTAATGAGTAATGAGTACAAAGTATTAAGTATTAAGTACAGAGTATTAAAAAGTAGGAATTAACTGTGTAATAGTATTATGTATTAAGTACTAAGTACGGAGTGCTAAAAAAGTGGGGGTTGGTAAAATAGTCTTCAGTGTAGAGTAGTGCAAAAGTTCTATCAATCTATTGGAAAGCTGCATTGCGAATTTTCTGGTAACCATAAAATTTGATCGTTGGTAAATTGCGCTCTATAATCTCCGGTAAAGCCTATTACTTTCCCCTGGCAATCATATAAAACAGAAACATAGCTAACCACGGGATTACAGTTAATGTTATAGAAAACATCATCGCCCAAATAACGCGCACTTCTTATATACTCATATTCTGAAAGTGTAGCAACCCATTCATTTAACCAAACCAATTCTTCTATAGGATCTTCAACATTACAGGTTAGATTACTATCGTCATCATTGCTACAAGAATTTAAAACCAATATTAAGATTATAGAACCAATGACCTTAAATAACATACGAACTTTCATGGTTTTACTATTAGAATATACTACATAGATGCGCTATGGGTAATTGGTTGCTTCTGCTGCTTATATCTTTACTTTCAATTTATAGATTACCGATTATCTGGCAAGGCAAATGCCATTATCGATCCAGAAGGTTTTTCTTTGGTGCCGCCCACAGAGAGTGCAATGTACTGTTTGCCATCTACCGCATACGAACATACATTAGCATTATTGGCGGCCGGGAGTTCTGTTTCCCAAACCAGCTCACCTGTTTTATTATTAAAAGCCCAGAGCTTTTTATCGGCTGCGCCACTAATAAATACCAAACCACCAGCAGTTACCATTGGTCCAGATCTTGCCGATAACCCTTTTTTAGGCACTCCTTTTTCTTGTGCCTCTTCATCATCGCCTAAAGGTATTTGCCATTCATACTCTCCCGTAGAAAGATTAAGTGCGTTTAAGGTGTTCCATGGGGCATTTAAGGCAGGGTTTCCACTAGGGTCGCTCCAAGTTCTATAGGCGGTACTATTCATATACCGTACAGGAACATTTTCGCTTTTACTTTCTTGTGGTACTTCAATTAAGGGTTCTTCTTTATCATATAAAAATGCCATGATACCTCTTTCTTCCCGCGGTGTAAGTACTCCTTTAAAAGCAGGCATTTGTCCGCCGCCTTGGCGTAATTTTGATAGTGTTTCATGTTCTTCAACTCTCCCCTTTAAGGCAGACAAAGCAGGAAAAACTGGTGGCACTCCTTCCAAGTTCTGTCCATGGCATGTTGCACAGTATTTCATATAAGCAGAGCGACCATATTCATATCGAGTACTATTATCTGCCGCGAAAAATGCATTGGCATCTACAATGGTCTGTATTTCGGGTAAATTGTTGCCACGTAAATACAAATACGATGAAGTTGGATCAAAGGCGGCCCCGCCCCAATTTACTCCTCCGTTTGTACCAGGCAGCGATAATGTTCCTTTTAAATCTGGCGGAGTGAACAACCCCTCATACCGAATAGATGTAAATGTCTTTAAAATAGAATCATAATCTTGTTGCGTAAAATGATTGAGGTCATCGACCGTCATAGATTGCTTTACAAATGGCTTTGGTTTTGTGGGAAATGGTTGTGTTCTATAGGCAATTTCTCCCGGTAGGTGAGACACTGGCACTTCTCGCTCCTCAACAGGAAATATAGGTTCGCCCGTATCGCGGTTTAATACAAAAATAAATCCGTGTTTGGTTGCCTGTGCCACCGCATCTATTTCTTTTCCGTCTTGCTCTAACGTTACCAAATTTGGCGGACAGGGAAGATCATAATCCCAAATATCATGATGCACGGTTTGAAAATGCCATTTGTAATGACCCGTTGCGGCATCTAATGCCAATACGCTATTTCCATACAAATTGGCGCCTTCTCTATCGGCGCCATAATAATCGAACGTTGGTGAGCCTAGTGCCAAAAAAACCATTCCGCGTTCGTTGTCTATACTCATACCTGCCCAGCAATTGGCACCACCGGCATACTTATAGGCATCTGGCGGCCAGGTTTCATAACCAGGTTCACCTGGATGAGGAATGGTATGAAAGGTCCATACCAATGCTCCTGTTTTTACATTGTACGCACGAATATAACCTGGTGGTGAACCATAAAAATCTGATAATCTAGATCCCACAATAATCAAATCTTTATAAATACTACCAGGAGTAGTCAGAGAGACCGATATTTTATTAGGATCATCGCGAAGACCCACATTAAGGTTCACTTTTCCATTTTCACCGAACGTAGTTATCAATTTACCTGTAGTCGCATCAATCGTCATTAAATAATTTCGTGCCGAATATAGAATACGTTTATCATCGCCATCTTCCCAATAGGTTACGCCCCTACTTGTAGAACTGGGATCACCATTTTCTAAAGGATTGAAAGACCAAATTTTCTCGCCTGTTTTTGCATTAATGGCATACACCGTTTGCTTTGCCGAACTGGCATACATAATACCATCAATTATAATCGGGTTGCTTTGACTGGTAACTGGATCTGCCCCTTTGGGTACATCTGTTGTTTGAAATGTCCACACATTTTGAAGTTCCTTTACATTAGAAACATTGATTTCTGCCAATGGAGAATAGCTTGAGCTTGCCGCATCGCCTTTATAGGTCGACCAAGTTCTATTGGTATCTATTTTCTTTTCAGAATTGGTACAACTGACCATTATCAATACACCTAGGAGAGAAAATAACCCTAGGTAACCTGTGCGTTGCATCATATGTTTTAAGAATCGGGAGTTTAGATTTCTATGTTAAATTACAAAAATGGCTATGATACACGAGTAAACTTTTACTTTTTAATCTCATTAAAAAAATACCAAAATTAGAACATATCAATTTCAACCTGATTTGTCAAAACCCCTTTACCACCTGCCATTAAACTTGTAATCTCATTGTTCTTCAGCTCTAATTTCACAGTAATAGCACTTGGCGATGGTGGTGACATATATTTGCCTTGCTGAATTTTAAAAGTGGTTTTCTTTAGTTGTAAGACATCAAACAAATAACTTGCTAAAGGGCCAGCAGCCATTCCTGTGCCCGCTTCTTCCAATATACCATAGCGTGGCGCGAACATTCGGGTCGTTACATCATATGCTGTTTCGGTATCGGTCGTAAAAACATAATAGCCTATTAAATTAAACATATCGCTTATACCTTCTATAGCCTCGAAATCTGGAGTTATGTGCTCTAATATTTTCGCGTTTTTAACAGGAATCAATAAAAAAGAATTGCCCGTATTGACGACTTTAATCGGGGCATTTGGTACTAGGTCTTCTTTGGTTAGACCCAATGATTTTAGAATGTCGTCTTCTTTTTTAGCCGGGTTTACATAGGTTGGCGCTAATTGCTCCATAAAGGCTAAATCGCCCTGTATTTCTATTTTTCTGTTTCCGTCAATAGTTTCTTTTGAAGACCTGTTACTCTTTAATAATCCCAACTGTTTTAAATACGAGAAAGTCGCTATTGTGGCATGCCCACAATGTGCTATTTGCTTAGTGGGTGTGTAGAAATCTAATTTAAAATCTGCCATTTTGGAGCTGGATACAAATGCGGTTTCCGAAAGCCCTACTTTTTGTGCAATCTCTAATTTGTTTTCATGAGATAGTGCATCAGCATTCAATACAACTCCTGCAGGATTGCCGCCTTTATCATTCTCGGTAAAGGCATTTAGTATTTGTACGGTTACTTTTTTTAAATCATCCATCTTTATCTTTTTTAAGGTGTATACCAGATAGACGGCGATGATTAGAAAAAGACGTAGCTATTCTTCATTATTTTCAAAATCGAGCAATTTTCCTGTTTGGTCAGACGCCACATTTTGGCAGGATAGTAATTGAATTTTCAATAATTCCCTTGCTTTTTGAACTCTAGATTTTGTGCCTGAATATGAGATATTCAAGTGCTTGGCAAGTTCTTTTTGAGAGTACTCTTGAAAGGTGGTCAACACAATGGCTTCTTTATGCTGGGCAGACAACTCGCCTATTTTTTGATTGATACAGTTGGTCAACTTGGAATAATCAAAATCATCACCCTGTTCCTCGGGCATCTCAACATGTACCAAATCAACCGTATTTTTTGCTTTCCCTCTATAATGGTCATTAATCGTATTTCTAGTAATTTGATATACCCACGAGGTTAATTTAGAGGTATGTTGCAGCTGATGAATTTTGGTCTGTATCTTCAAAAACACCTCTTGATGAATGTCTTTTGCCTGTTGCTCGTCTTTAATTTTACCCAGAATAAAATGATACAATTCTTCATTGAGGTCTAGCCAAATGGTATTGATTTCATTATTTATCATGATGGCAAACAATTTAATTGATTGATGAACACCTATTTGCAATTTAGGGATTTATGAGGAAAGGGGTTGGGAGTTAGGAGTTAGGAGTTAGGAGAAAAAATAGTATTAAGTCGCAAGTACAATGTATTAAGTAAACAAAGTTCTAGATAACTATGGGAAAAATGTACGGTGTGTTATTCGATAAACTTATGGAGTTTAGGGGAAATAGTATGAAGTATTAAGTAAACCAAGTTCTATCTCACTGCGGAAAAGCTGCATTTCAAATTATACGGTAATCTTAGAAAGTTAGAGCTCGCTCGCCTTCCACTGGCGGGTAGATGGTTTGAAATAAAAAAGGCTTCCATAAATGGAAGCCTTTTAAGTGGAGAATACCGGATTCGAACCGGTGACCTTCCCGAAAGCTTTCGGGACGCTCTACACCAAATTATCCTCAGATCAAAACCAAAAAAAAAGCTCCCATTAATGGGAGCTCTAAGTGGAGAATACCGGATTCGAACCGGTGACCTCTTGCCTGCCAGTCTTGAAATTACAATTAGTTAAAAAATAAAATTGCGTATATACACATTAATAATTTATTTTATATAATTTAAATTAATAATTAAAACTGGAAATCATGAGAAACACTAAACAAACAAAAAAATTGAAGTTAGATAAAATGACAATTTCAAAAATCAGTAATTTAAATTCAATTATTGGTGGTACTGGATGCAATGGAGATGGTGATGGCACTGAAGATAGAACTATGGATCAAAGAACTAATAGAACTCAAGGGAAACAATAATTATAACTTGTAACAGTGCAACAAAAATAACCTGAAATATTTCAGGTTATTTTCGTTTTTACATAAAAAGGAATGAAAAAGATTTTTGCGGTTAGTTTTTTATTATTTGTTATTGCCTGTGGCAATAGGCATAATCCTATAATTTTAAATTCTCAATCCATAGTTATTATGGATAAAAACTATAATAAAAATGTAAATTTTGCTATTGAGAATTGGTTGATTAGAGGTATTCAAGAAGATACCATTCCTGGAATTAGTTTATTGAAAGCAGCTAAAAATTTGCTAAATAATAAAGATGGAGATACTGTAATTGTTGCCTTAATCGATATGCCAGTAGATATAAATCATGAAGAATTAAGTTCTCATATTTGGAAAAATAAAAATGAGGTTATAGGAAATAATTTAGATGATGATAAAAATGGGTATACTGATGATGTTAACGGTTGGAACTTTATAGGAAATTCTAAAGGGAAAAATATTGTTTTTATGAATTATGAATACACCCGTATTTTAAAGGCTTATTATGATAGTGCTAATTTGAATTCCGATATTTTACAACAATATGAAAAAGCTAAAATTGCCTTTGAGTTAAGAAAACAATATGCAATTGAAATTTTTCAAAAAGCTAAAGAAATGGATAGTCTTTTTTATCATAGCAAAAGCACTATTAAATCGTTTTTAACTGAAACAAAAATTACATCAGATAATTTAGATAGTTTAATCGATAAAAAACCAAATAATGAAAGCCTTAAAAAGGCTGTTGAATTATTTAAATCCTATCAAGAAAAAAATATAGACGATGCTTATATAGATGAAAATATATTAATGGCTAAAAATAGATTAGATATTCTTTTAAATACTGAATATAATGATAGAAAAGAAATCGGAGACGATGTAAACAATATAGATGATACCGACTATGGAAATAACATCGTCAATCATAATCTTAATTTAATGACTCATGGTACTAAAATGGCAGGCATTATTGTTTCTAACTATAATGAAGCAATATTAGAAAAAACTATGAGTAAAATAAAAATCATGCCTCTTTGTGTTTCAGGATATGGAGACGAAAATGATAAAGATATAGCCCTAGCTATTAGATATGCTGTTGATAATGGTGCTGCTATTATCAATATTAGTTCTGGAAAATACTTTTCAATGCATCAGAATTGGATTCATGATGCAATTAAATACGCCGATAATAAAAATGTTCTAATTGTTACGTCCTCTGGAAATGATGGATTAGATTTAAATTCTAAAGGAATTTATAAATATCCGAACGACTTTTCATTTTCTACAAATTCAGAAATTTCAAATAATTTTATTAGAGTTGCAGGTTCTAATTATAAAATGGACAGCACTTTTGTTCATCCCGCCACGAACTATGGAAAAACTCAGGTTGATATTTTCGCTCCTGGAGAAGAAATTTACACCACTTCTTCTTCAAAGGATGTAAAATACACATACAGCAGTGGGACTTCTGCTTCAGCAGCTGTTGTTTCAAAGTCAGCTGCCATTTTAAAATCATACTATCCCAATTTAAAGGCTTCAGATTTGAAAAAGATTCTTATGACTACAGGTGATGAGTATTATTTAAATGTAAGAATGTATGACTCCCTTGACCACAAAATTAACATTCCTTTTAAAGAGCTGTCTAAAACAGGGCGAGTAGTCAATATTTACAATGCTCTTGTACTTGCGGAATTATTATCCAAAAATAATTCAAATTAAGTCTTTTGAAAAAATTTCCATTTTTCAAACAACTCGATTCTAAAGATTGCGGGCCTACATGTTTAAAAATTGTCAGCAAACATTTTGGCAAAACTATTTCAATTCAATATTTACGCGAATTATCTGAAACAAAAAGGACTGGTTCTTCTTTATTGGGCTTGAGCATAGCTGCTGAAAAAATTGGTATTAAAACTTTGCCTGGTAAAATAAGCTATCAACAGATAGATTCAATTCCCTTACCTTGTATCTTACATTGGAATAAAAAACACTTTGTAGTTCTTTATAAAGTTAAAAAGGGTGTCTGTTATATTTCAGACCCTGCATTTGGATTACTAAAATATTCAAAAACGAAATTTCTAAATCATTGGATTGGAAATGACAGTAATACAACCACTAAAGAGGGGATTGCACTACTTTTGGAACCTACACCAAAATTTTATAAAAGTGAATTTGATGATGTAAAAGATGAACTCAATTTTAAGTTTCTCTCAAAATATCTAATTAGATATAAAAAATTTTTATTTCAATTAATTTTTGGACTTGTAGCAGGAAGTTTACTTCAATTAATATTTCCCTTTTTAACACAAAGTATCGTAGATGTAGGTATAAAAAATCAAGATATTGACTTCGTGTATCTGATTTTAGCTGCCCAATTATTTTTATTCTTGGGTAAGACCGCTGTTGAAGTTATTAGAAGTTGGATTCTATTACATTTGAGTACTCGTATAAACATATCCTTGATTTCGGACTTTTTTATAAAATTGATGAACCTGCCCATCGCTTTTTTTGACACACGGCTTACAGGTGATATATTACAACGAATTAATGACCACGAACGTGTAGAACGCCTTTTGACCTCATCCTCCTTAAATGTAATGTTCTCAGTGATTAACCTTATAATTTTCGGTTTGGTACTAGCTTACTATAACATATGGATTTTTACCATATTTCTATTGGGTAGTTTATTATACTTTGCGTGGGTGCTGATTTTTCTAAAAAAAAGAAGGGCCTTGGATTATAGAGAATTTTCGCAGGTTAGTCAAGAACAGAGCAAAGTAATAGAGCTCATTAACGGTATGCAGGAAATAAAACTTCATAACGCTGAGAAACAGTTCCGATGGGATTGGGAGCATCTTCAAGCAAGGTTATTTAAAGTTCATATAGAACGTCTATCCTTAAGCCAATACCAAGACGTTGGTTCCTGATTTATTAATGAGTTCAAGAATATATTAATTACTGTAGTCGCAGCAAAATTGGTAATCGATGGTGACATTACTTTGGGAATGTTATTAGCCATATCCTATATTGTAGGTCAACTGAACTCTCCGATTGCCGAATTGGTATTTTTTATCCGCGATGCCCAAGACGCAAAAATATCGCTGGAAAGATTATCAGAGATTCACAATAAAGAGGATGAAGAAGCACATAACACCTCAGCTGTTGGTATTCCATCCAAAATTGATTTCGCATTAGAGAATGTATCTTTTCGATATTTGGGAACAGAACAACTTGTTTTAAAAAACTTAGACCTTATTATCCCAGCCAATAAAATAACTGCCATTGTTGGAACTAGCGGGAGTGGAAAGACTACCCTTTTTAAAATTCTATGAACCCCAATCTGGAAGTATTACTGTGGGAAATATACCTTTAAATAAATTATCTCATAGAAGTTGGCGTGAAAAATGTGGCGTAGTAATGCAAGAGGGATTTATTTTCAGTAATACCATCGCCAAAAATATTGCTATCGGCGAAGAAATTATAGATAAGGAAAAATTAAGCAGAGCTGTTGATATTGCAAATATTCGTGATTTTATTGAAGAATTGCCCTTGTCTTATAATACTAAAATAGGAACAGAGGGCGTAGGTTTAAGTGTTGGTCAAAAACAACGAATTTTAATTGCCCGTGCCGTTTATAAAAACCCACATTGTCTTTTCTTTGATGAGGCTACTTCTGCTTTAGATGCTAATAATGAAAAAACAATTATGGGTAAATTACAAGGTTTTTTTCAAAACAAAACTGTAGTAATCATTGCACACCGTCTTAGCACCGTAAAAAACGCAGATCAAATTATTGTGCTGGAAAAAGGTCAAATATCAGAAGTTGGCAATCATAAAGAATTAATAAAATTAAAAGGTGCTTACTATAATTTGGTCAAGAATCAACTGGAGTTAGGAAACTAAAATGTCTGATAATCTAAATGACATAGAATTACGAAGTGAAGAGGTCAAAGATATTTTGGCCAAAGTACCCCATTGGATGATTCGTTGGGGCAGCCTTTTGTTTTTAAGTTTACTTCTTTTAGTTCTGTCTTCATCATGGTTCATCAAATACCCCGATATTATAACTGCTGAGGCTATTCTTACTACAGAAATCCAACCGCAAAAGGAATACGCCCGTATTTCTGGAATGATAGATACCATCTATGTTGTGGACAATCAATCTGTACGTAAAAATAGTGTCTTAGCAATCTTAGAGAATACGGCTAATTATGAGGATGTTTATTTTTTAAAATCAATCTTGGACACCCTCAAAATGGACAAGGAAAATGTCTCTTTTCCTTTTGATGATCTTCCAATTTTATTCTTAGGAGACATTGAGCCAGACTTTGCGCAATTTGAAAATAGTTATTTCCAATATTTGATTAATAGGGACTTAGAACCTTTCTCAAATCAGGCTAAGGCAAATGAAGTATCTATGGAAGAGTTAAATAGAAGATTGCAAAGTTTACTGGCACAACGAATTTTGGGTAGAAGTGAGTTAGAATTTAAAAAGAAAGACATTGATCGTAGCGGATCATTATTTGAAAAAGGAGTTATCTCTACACAAGAATATGAGAATAAACAATTGGAGTATTTAACTGCACAAAAAAACTATCAGAATCTTAGCATTACTATTTCGCAAATAAGGGAATCCTTAGGTAATGCAGAAAACACTTCAAAAGGAACAGAATTCAATACGGCTAGGGAAGAAATTCGGTTATTGAAAAATGTACTACAAGCTTACAATCAACTCAAAAAAGCGATTAAGGAATGGGAATTAACCTATGTTTTAAAATCAAATATCGAAGGTAAGGTTTCCTTACTAAATTACTGGAATACCAATCAGTCCGTTAATTCCGGTGATTTAGTTTTTACTATTTTACCTGAAGAGGATTCTCCTTTTATTGCCAGATTACAAACTCCAAGAGCTAATTCAGGTAAAATACGCCCTGGGCAACAAGTGAACCTTTCACTCTACGATTATCCAGAATATGAATTTGGTGTCATAAAAGGTACCGTAACACAAATTTCATCAACTTCTAACCAAGAAGGTACTTATATAGTTGATGTGTCAATCCCAAAAGAGTTAGTAAGTTCTTATGGCAAACCCATAAGCTTCAAGCAGGAAATGAAAGGAGAGGCAGATATTATAACCGAAGACCTACGTTTGTTGGAACGTTTGTTCTACCAATTTAGAGATGTACTAAGAAGGTAAATTTCTTTAATAAATTTCAATAAGATACAGTTTTAATGTTCCTAAGGCAGATGATGCAATAAAACTAAATTACCTTTCCCAAATCTTACCATAACTTACCTTGCGCTTGGTTCCTGTTGGGTTTTTGTAGTGTTCCGATAGATAAACGTTTTTCAAAAACACAATAGGGCGCATGTTACTCTATTTGCTAAATTCCCGTTCAGCACATTCCCCTCCATTTCGTAAACTCCATTTTAGTAAATAAGCTTCACTCCAATATCTTGGACACAATTACGGATTTTAAGCTCCCCATTTCATACATTATTGTATTTCTGAAGAATTCTTTTTGTCGATTAACCTTTCGTAAAAACCCGTAATTAAGTCCGCTTGAAAGGAATTTAACTTATTTGCATTTTGTTCCACTTCAAGAGGTTTCTGAATTTCATAATTCAAGGTTTTAGACCTACTGCCCGTACCTCCACTAACCTTTTTTTGACAGCAAAATAACAACATTCAAACTTGGACAGCGGCATAAAGCCGCTGTGCTTTTTATACGCCTTACCAAGCATGAATATTGAAAAGTCTAAGCAACAAAAAAAGGTAACAGCGAAGGCACTATGGGAAGTAAATCTAAAACGGAAACTATGAAATCATATCAAATCCTCAAAAATGAATCGGAACAAAAGTTAAAAAACAAAAAAGAGAAAAACGCTCTGGATATAATAAGTAAATCGATTTTAAAGACTGACCGATAATCGGGTAGGTTATAGTATTAATTCTAAATTTTTTCAATTATGAGTACCATTAGAAACAAAGTGCAATTAATAGGCAATGTGGGTAACGACCCTGAAATGACCGTTTTGGAAAGCGGTAAAAAAGTGATTCGTTTTTCATTGGCGACAAATGAGAACTACAAGAACGGTAAAGGCGAGAAGGTGCAAAACACCGACTGGCACAATATTGTTGCTTGGGGCAAAACTGCCGAGATTATCGAAACTTATGCAAGCAAGGGCAAACAAATTGCCATTCATGGCAAACTGACTTCCCGCAGTTATGAAACCAAGGAAGGCGATAAACGCTACATCACAGAAATAGTAGTAAGTGAAGTTTTGTTATTGGGTTCTAATACTGAAAACCAAGGAGCCTAATCTGCTAACTTTTTGAAAATCAAAGAGGGCATCTCTCGGAAAAGTTCTGCCCTCTTTTTTATACCCATAATCCTAAAATTATAAGTAATGAAAGACAAAGTTAATGAAATATAAATAAGCTATAAGGAGCGGATAACCTCCCCATTTTGGCAAAAGATAAATTCTTCAAAAGATGCAGCAGATCTTCTTTTTCAGCATTGGGATAAAAATACAATCTGGCTGCACGAATCCTTTAAAGTTGTCTTACTGAACAACAGTAACAAAGTAAAAGGCATCTACCAACTTTCAAAAGGTGGCATAACAGGAACTTTGGTAGATATCCGTATTCTTTTTGCGGTCATATTAAAGTCTCTTTCCGTTGCAGTTATTCTAACGCATAACCACCCAAGCGGAACATTGAAAGCTAGCGAAGCAGATAAGAAACTTACTAATAAAATTAAAAAGGCTGCCGAACTTTTTGACATAAAGGTTTTGGACCATATTCTAATTATGCCCAATGGGGACTACTACAGTTTTGCCGACGAGGGTATTATATAACTTTTATTAAGCATATCATGGTAAAGCTAAACTTTAATAATCTCGATGTTGAAACACAAGAAAAATTATTGACAACCTCTAAAGCTGAAATTGAAAAACGATTTGGTAAAGATTTGAAAACCTATGCTTTAGAAAATGGATTGAATTTCGACGAACTTTTAAACGAAGAAGCCATCCGAAATTTATACAACTATCAATTCATGTTCAGGCTTTAAATATTAGATTTTATTGGACAAGGCGACTTTTAAAAGTTGCCTTGTCTTTTTTATGTATTGCCAGAACTTTAAAACTTTAGCTATCAAATCCATAAAAATGAGGCTTCTAAACTCTTAAAAAAGATTGATTTATATCGATTGGTAACAAGAGCCTTTACCTTGAAGGGAAAGGTATTTATTTTTCCCCTGCGGGGGAAAAAGGAATAGCAAGAGGGTAACACGCTTACGCGGTGTTACGTTTATTATGTATTTGATAATCAATAAGTTATTAAATCCATGTTGTATTGAAGAATGTCATTTTGCGTCAAATGCCCCCGAAACCCGCGTAAAATGGCAAAAATTTGCGGCAAATTCGTTTTTGGGTTCATTTTATAAGTACGTTTCAGTCAAGTATTGGGTAGTAAAACCCGGGTTGGCCTATTGCGTGTTTAATGTCAGGTTGATTAAATTATCGTGCGCCAAGGCATCTGCGCCCTATTTCGATTTTATTTAACGCTTATCTGCCGGAACGCTATAAAATCGAAACAGGATCCACGCGCAAGGAAGTTATGGTAAGATTTGGGACTGGTTAAATAGCGGCCCTAAAGTGTGAAAAAATATTTTAGAATAGGGGGTATGAAGCGCAAGGTTGCCAAAAAGTACGCTAGGGATTATTTTGGGTATTTGTAGCGTATATATAAACGACCCTCTTCGGGGACATTGCCCTATTGGAGCGCGACACCATCATAGAAGGGGCCATGGCCGGGCTAAATTGCGCCCGTAGGCGCGGCAGCTTTCAGCGGCCACTTCGTGTCACCACGACACAACACCGCCGTCCCGAAGCGGGAAAGGGACTAACCGCAATCCCGACACCTCGGGACCAATGGCGTTTTTATTTGCTTTCAGCGTTCTGGGTGAATCTTAGCGATTTGGCGACGTCCATACAGTCTTTTGAATCTTATATGTACTTTCGGTGCACAACAATTCAAAACCCGGAACGTCATTGCGTTTAGCAGGTCGTTGTGCGACATTTAAACCAACAAACAGCAAAGAATAACCTAAAAATAATGTACTTAGTAAAAAGTCCTAAAAATTCAAAATTAACTTTAGACTGGATTTTATAAATAAACACAAATGAGCAAACTGAAATATTTACTTGTACTGTCTTTATCCATTATAACAGTTTTCATTAGCTGTGAAAAAGACGAAGAAAATGACAAAATTGATCCGTCTGACAGCTTAGAACAACATGGTATTCTCGGGAAATGGAGGCTCCAAGCATTGACAATAAGCGGAATTACTGATATGTCAATTCGTTTTGATACCCTCGAATTTACGGGAGATAGTGAATTAGATGATTTAAAAGGAGAATTTACAAGAACACATGTCGGAAATGATATCAACGGCATATTTGAACTTGACACTGTAAATAGTATAATTCATTTTGATATTAATAATACTCAAAAGTCATTTTTAGGTGCTGTTTCTGATAACAGTTGACCTTTACGTATTATGAAGATAGTGTAGAAATTATTGAAGATTGGACAAAAGAAGAATAAAAACGATCGATCAACATCACCTATATACAAGCAGAGGCATCGTGCTTCGTAGGACAGAAAAGTGGTAAATTTAAATTTCAGTTCTTAGTGGGAAGTTCAGTGGTAAAAAGCACTGCCTGCGCATAGTTGAGAACCGTTGGGGCGGTTTTGAAATAACAAACTCAAGAATCTAATGAACGTAAAATACCTTTATGCACTATTAAAAAATCTTAGTTCAAAGACATTTGAAAAAGGAGAGTTTGTAATAAATGAAGGAGATAAAATAAACAATGTTTTTTACATCAGAAAAGGTTTGGTTCGTAGCTATTTGATAAATGACAAAGGCGAGGAAATTACTTTTCAGTTATTTGCCGAAAAGCAACTATTTGGAAATGTTCATACCATTTTATTTAATGAACCTTCAAAGTTTACTTTTGAAGCTCTAGAGAAAACGAAAGCGTATTTTACAGATGTAAAAACATTTCAGGATTTAAGTAATTCCAATTCTGGCTTTTTAAAAATTGACAATGGAATTTTTGGTCGACAAATTTTAAAACAAGCTTTTCAAAGAATAGATTCCTTTGTATTTCTTTCCCCAGAAAAGAGATACCTACAGTATCTAAAAGATTACCCTAATATAATAAACCGAGTGCCTGACAAGTATATTGCCAATGTGTTAGGCATTACACCTGTTTCTTTGAGCAGAATAAGAAAACGGATTTCAAAGAAAAAATAGCCTCCATCTCATTTATTATCCTTTGTTAATGAGTATATCCTCCTTTGGGGAATAACTTCGCACCAATATTTAAAATAATTTCACTGTGAAAGTAACAGCAGTCTTATTTATGCTTCTTTTTGGAGCTATTTCTTTGAATGCGCAGTCCATCGAAGGCTTGTGGAACACGGGTAAAGAAAACACTATCATTAACATTAAAAAAGTGAATAGTAATTATGAAGGAACCATACATTATTCCGATAATTCCAATGCACAAAAAGGCAAAGTTCTGGCAAAAGACATTGTTAAGAGTGGCAACACCTACAAAGGGAAATTATTTGTAATAGACAAAGGGGAATGGTACAATGCCGAGTTTAAACCTAAAAATGAAAAGCTTGCTATCATCGTATCCAGCGGCTTTGGAAAAAAGGAGATTGAATGAAACAAAGCTAGTGATTTGCCTGATTCACAGGAAATGAAATTGAGTGAGGAAAATACTTTTAGTGATGAAGAGATTATAGAGGCTGAAGAAAATCTGAACTTAGAAGAGGTCGCTCAAATTTTTGGGGAATCATCAGATCTTGAAGATTTTGAAAAACGGCTCAATGATCCTGAAAGTAAGATTTCAAACTTTGACCTCAATGGAGATGGTGAAGTAGATTACTTAAAGGTTGTGGAAAAAGTAGAAGGGGATACACGCACGGTTTATGTTCAAGCCACAGTTACTGAAAACAAGAATAAAACGGTTGCTTCTATTGTTGTGGTAAAAGATAGTAATAATGAAGTTAATGTGAAGGTGGTTGGGGATGAGGCACTTTACGGTAGTAATTACATAATCATACCAGCTTACATGAGAGTGCCGACTGTTGTGATCTGGTTTTGGGGTCCTAGATATAGCGTTTGGGTATCTCCTTACAGGCTTGGATACTACCCGTCATACTTCCGTCCTCGGGCGGTGTTTATTAGACCAAGGCCCGCAGTTGGTAAAACAACCGTTATACGAACTAGTCCCAGACCCGTTAGAAAAAGGACAGTGATAATTAGGAATTGATCAAAGTATCACATTGGCCAAAGCTTCGATTAATCAATATTTGAAGTTTTATCATGAGCAACGCTTCCATCAAAGCTTAACTTGCCGGACCCCAAAAGAGATGTTTGGTATTATGGAAATTGTGCTTTGAATTTACGTTGCCACATCACCAAATCGCTTTTTTAACTTACAACCGGAGCTATTCCAATTGCGAATAAAGAACTGCGCGGCTTCATTTATTATCTTTTGTTAACGAGCTTAACCTCTTTTGCGGAATAATTTTGAATATATTGAAAATAATTTCACCATGAAAGTAACAGCAGTATTATTTATGCTTCTTTTTGGAGCAATTTCTATGAACGCTCAGTCCTCATTGAATGGGATTTGGAATACCGGGCAAGCCAACGCAAAAATTGAAATCAAATCGGAAAATGGAATTTATAATGGTGAAATAATTTCATCTGATAATTCAAATGTAAAAAAAGGAACCCTTGTTCTAAAGGAAGTCAAATCAGTAAGCGATAAATGGGAGGGGAAATTGTATAGCCTTAAAAAGAAAAAATGGTTTGATGCTGTATTAGAATTAAAAGGAAGTAAGCTAATGGTCACCGTTAAATCTGGATGGCAAAGTAAAACTGTGGAGTGGACAAAATCGTGATTTTTTTAAGCAAGTAAACCAAAAACATCCGTATGCTGCTAGTCCAAAACGTCACTAAATTTTTGCCTTTAATTGCACTTCTTCTATCTAGGTTCAATCTTCTTGCGCAGGATTTTGATGTCATCAAAATACAATCTGCCTATTATCCCAAACAGCATTTGGAAGAGTCTAATGTTGATGGGGAGATTGGGTTTTTTGAATGGGGCGCACAAGTAGCTTTACCGCAGACTTTTAGAAAACATAAAAAAACTATCCTTATCCACAAAATTGGATACGCCAACTTGACTGCAAATACAGAGGTTTCTCTACCGCTGGTCAACGTAGAATCCACTCGATACTACCACACTGTTATCTATAACTTAGGGCTTGTTCAAACCTTGAACACTAACTGGCTACTTGTTGCCAATTTTATTCCAACCCTGGCTTCTGATTTTGAAGAAAAATTGAGTGGAAACGACTTGCTGTTTCAAGCAAACGCACTGGCGGTTAATACAAAAAATGAAAAATTAAAGTATGGCTTTGGACTGGCTTATACCACTCGATTGGGTCGACAGTTAGTGATTCCAATGGGTTTGTTGAAGTATAAAACACAAAAGTTTGAATTGGATATGGTTTTACCCTATAAGCTATCGGCAATGGTTAAAACGAATAAGAATATATTTTCTTACGGTTTGAGGGCTGGTTTAAATGGTGGGGTATTTAATAGCTCAAGCGAATTTCAAACTGTAAGCAATACGGTTGACGAAGTGGGTTACAGCCGAGTTAACTTAGGTCCAGCTATTAAAATACGGTTAAGGGATGCCATAAATATTAATATAGAAGGCGGAATGACTGTAAATAGGAGATTGGAATTCATTGACAGTAGTAATGAAATCATCGATAGAACTCCGCAAGCCTCTCCATTTTTAAGTTTTGGAATCTCTTTCGCCCCTAAGATCAATAATTCCAATTCAAATTTCAGCTTCTAAACTCCAGCAATCTACAGTATGAAAATGCCAAAATTAAATATTTCAATTTTATACTTTAATTTGCTTTTTGTGCTATTGTTGGTATGCGAAGCCAATGCGCAGCAAACCATTGATATTGCTATTGTCTCGGATGCTGCTCAAGCGGACAATCACATATTTGAACAGGCAATAAAAGCAGAGATAAGTGCCTTGCTCTCTTCTCAATATAATGTCAAATACTCTGAATTTTACACGAGTGGAAATATTGAGATAATCAACAGTGAAATAGCAACTATTTATGCCAAAAAACAAGTGGACGTTTTGGTGGCAGTAGGTGTTTTATCAAGCAAAACCATTTCCAATCAAAAAGGATATCCAATACCAAGCATTGCTTCCATTCAACTGCTAAACGAGGATAGCACAAATCTTATTGCGCCCAATATAAGTAGCGGTATTTCTAATTACACCTATATTCAATCGCCATTCAATATAAAGGAAGGAATTAATGCATTAGCACAAATTTGTGGTGCTAAGAAATTGGCAATATTGACTCCTCCAAATTTTTCGGCCTTTGGATTGAGCAAAGATGACATCCTCTCTGATACAAATATGGAAATAGAATGGATAAGTTTTGAATCTGAATTAAGAAGTACCGTAGGCAAAATCCCAAAAGATGTGGGCGGAGTATATATCTTGTCCCCTTTGACTACCTATTCTTCGGAAGAAATAAAGGTGTTTTTTGATCAATTAATAGAACGAAAGTTAACGTCCTTTTCTTTGCTGGATGTTCCTATGCTGCAACAAGGAGCTTATGCGGCTTTTGCCGTGAGTGACAACCTCAGTAAGATACCTCGTAGAATTGCTATCAATATTGAGAAAATAGCAGAAGGCAAGAATCTTAAAGACTTACCAGTCGATATGGAAACTTTCAGCAATCAATTGGTTGTCAATATGGAGACGGTCAATAGGATAGGAAAATATCCAAGTTGGAGTCTTTTGGACAATGCACTGTTGATGAATATCAACAAACCAAATTCGGAGCGTGTACTCAATCTGAAAGCCGCTATTGCAGAAGGCATTGAAAACAACTTGGGTTACCAAATCGAAGCCAAACAAACCCAAATAAGTGCTAAAGATGTGAGCTTGGCAAGGAGCAATTATTTGCCCCAACTGGGTGTGCAATCAACGGGATACTTCTTAGATGAAAATTCTGTAAATAGCTCGTTCGGTAGGTTGGGTACTTTTAACTGGACTGCAGGGGCTTCTTTTTCGCAATTAATTTTGTCAGAACCCGCTATGGCTAATATTGCCATTCAAAAACTTTTATTCGAAAGCCAACAAAAAGCCCAAAAGCAATCAGAACTGGATGTTATTCTGGAGGTTGCGCAACGCTATTTTAATTATTTACAGGTGTTGGCTGTTGCCGATTTGTATAACAATAATATCAAGGCGGTCAATCATAATCTGACCATTGCTAAGGATAAAGAAAAAGTGGGCTATAGCGGATCAAGTGATGTGTATAGGTGGCAAACAGAATTAGACTTGGCTAAAACAGAGTTGTACTCCACCAATGCACAACTTAAATCAGCCGGATATCAATTAAATGAAAGTTTGAATCGACCTATTGGGGAAGTATTCACCATTGAGGCAGCGGAAAGTATCAATCAATTTATAGACGATCTGGACGAAATATTTTTAACCCTGATGCAAGACCAGTCAAGCTTCAATCAGTTTGCTGATTTTATGGTGCAAGAAGCCCAACAGAATCTACCCGAGTTACAACAAATTGAATTAGCTATTGCAGCACAAGAACGTTTATTAATATCCAACAAGCGTGCGTTTTATATGCCTACTATGGCTTTCGGAGCCGCCTACGACTATCCAATTGAGACAGTAAACCCAGGTGACCCGCTCCCCATTCCAGGAGTAGAGATAAACAATAATCCAACTTGGAATGCAGGCTTTAATGTTTCGATTCCACTTTTGGCAGGAGGCTCAAGAAAATTTCAGAAGGATAAGGCCAAGGTGAGTTTGTACCAACTACAATACCAACAGAAAGATGTGAACAATATGCTCGAAGTTCAAGTAAGAGCCAATATGGAAAAGGTGAACGCCTCATACAATACTATTCGACTCACAAAGAGTGCCGCAGCTTCAGCAGAAAATAATATCGAAATTGTTACCAATTTATATCAATCTGGGCAAGTAGATATCATTACTTTGGTAGATGCACAAAATTCATTCTTAGGAGCTCAGCTCAATGCGACCAATGCTGCTTATCAATTTATGATTGATTTTATTGCCCTACAGCGTTCCATTGGCAATTATACTTTTTTGGCAACGGATGAACAACGTGCAGAATTTATCCAACGCTATTTAGAATTCAAAATCAAGTAAATATGAAGTTACCTTTTATACTAATCTCGTTGATTCTCCTCGTTTCTTGCGGAGAAAAATCAGCCGAAACAGAAGAAATAATTCGCGCTATCAAATATGAAAAAGTTGAACTTTCTTCTGGAATAGAAAGCCATACCTTCTCAGGAGTGGCAATTGCTCAAAATGAAACCAACCTTAGTTTTAAGGTAGCGGGCACCTTGGCTTCCATCAATGTTAAATTGGGTGAGAAGGTTAGAAAAGGGCAGCTCATCGCCACGATAGATCCTTCGGATTATAAGATTCAGTCCAATCAGGCAGTCTCGCAAAACGAAGGAGCTGTTGCCAATGCGAAAGCTGCAGAAGCCCAACTCATCAGCGCAAAATCAACTTACGATAGAATTACAAAACTTTATGAAAACAATAGTGTGGCATTGAGTGAATACCAGCAAGTAAAAGCATCGATGGATGCTGCACAAGCACAATATGATGCCGCAAAATCACAAATCAATACAACAAACCAACAACTAAAAGCCGCAGGAAATCAAGTGGGTTATACCCGTTTGGTAGCGCCTATGGCCGGAGTTATTACAGCTGTTCAAGTAGAGGCAAATGAAATCGCAAATGCAGGTATGCTCATTGCCAAAGTGAGTTCGCTAGATCGTCCGGAAGTGGAAGTGAGTGTTCCTGAAGTTTTTATTAATAAACTCAAATTGGGTCAACAAGCTACGATCAAATTCCCCTCTTTTCCTGAGCTGGAATTTAAAGCAGCAGTAGAAGAAATAGCTTTCGCTTCTGAAAAATCAACTACTTATAAAGTTATTCTTAGGTTAATGAGTCCAGCAGATGAAATAAGACCGGGAATGGCAGCAGAAGTTGATTTTATATTGAATTCTTATCAAGGCACTTCAAAGAATGAAATCATTGCTCCAATAAAAGCAGTAGCAAGTGGCACCGATGGCAACTATGTATTCAAACTCATTCCAGAAGGTGAAAATAGGGTCTATATTGCAAAAAGGATTGCCATCGAATTAGGTGATATTTCAATGGGCGGATATATCATTAAGAAAGGACTTAGCGAGGGTGATCTTGTTGCCGTGGCTGGGCTTAGAGCCTTATATGATGGGAAAAAAGTGAAGCTCTTGGAAAACTAGTATTTATGAACTTAACAGGACTTTCACTCAAATACAATCGGATTACACTACTTGCCTTATTGGTGGTGGTAATAATGGGACTCTTGGAATACAGTAATTTGTCAAGAGATAGTATGCCACCTTTTACCGTTCGGGTAGCCACCATCATCACACAATTTCCTGGGGCAAGCCCAGAACGTGTTGAATCCCTCATAAGTGACAAAGTAGAAAAGTCTTTACAAGAAATCCCTGAGGTAAAGACAATATCCAGCACTAGTAGAACAGGTGTTTCGATTGTAAAAATGAGTATCTGGGAAGATGTTCCTGAGAGTAAGCTACAGTCTATTTGGGATTTGGCAAGAAGAAAAATCGACAACATAAAAAAAGACCTGCCCGAGGGCATTTATGGCCCCAAACTCGATGACGAAAACATAGGTGTGGTGTATGGCATTTTTGTTGGTTTAGAATCGGATGGATTTGAATATAATGAGCTTAAAACTTATGCGGATAAGCTTAGAGATGACCTCATAGCCCTTGATGACGCGGCCAAAGTCATCATTGGAGGCGAGGTGGAAGAGCGGGTTTATATTGAGTATAATGATGCAAAACTGGCTCAAGTAGGACTCACAGCAGGCCAACTAAAAAACATTATTTCAGAAAGTAATATCATCATCCCATCTGGGCAAATCAATCTTGGGGATGAACGCATCATTTTGGAATCATCTGGAAACTTTCAATCCATCGAATCCATTAAAAATTTAGTCATACCCATCGGATTCCAGGGAGAAACGGCACTATTGGGAGATCTGGCCAATATCAATAAAGACTATGTCTCTCCAAAGGAATCTATTGTCAGAATAAATGGTAATCAGTCCTTAGCATTATACGTCACTGTAAAGGAAGGAGCCAATTTGATCGAGTTGGGAAAAGATGTCGACGATGTTATTAAGAATTACAACGAGACCAAACTGCCCCTTGGAATCACTGCACTGCGCATAGCCTCTCAGGATATAGAAGTTCAGAAAAAAATCAAAGTTTTCATAGGTAATTTGGTTCAAAGTATCGTTATCGTTCTTTTGGTTATATTACTTGTACTGGGATGGAGAGCGGGTGTTATCATTGCCAGTTTAGTTCCAGGTACCATGATTCTAACTTTCTTATTGATGGGATTGTTTGACGTAGGACTTAATCAAGTAACACTCGCTTCCCTCATTATGGCGCTGGGGTTATTGGTGGACAATGGCATCGTAATGGTGGAGGGTTTGCTGGAAAAGCTGCAAGAAGGACAATCAAAATTTGAGGCAGCCGTAAATTCAGCCAAAGAATTTATGACACCACTTCTCATTTCATCCTTAACCACCTGTGCAGCCTTTCTATCTTTCTATTTAGCCGATGGTCCAATGGGTGATATGATGGGAAATATATTCTTGGTGATCACTATGGCATTGCTTTCTTCTTGGTTGATGGCGTTTACCATAATCCCTCTTTTTGGGATTGCGCTATTGAAAGTCCACAAGTCTGCAGAGCCGCATAAAACCATTTTTGACCATATAAAGGTGCCTTATAACAAGTATTTAGATTGGGCATTAAAAAAGCCTGTACTTACTCTTTTAGCTATCGTAGCGCTATTTTTCATTTCAATTGTTGGATTTAGATTCATTCCAAGCATTTTTATGCCACCAAGCGATCGAAATTTGGTCGTGGTAGATATCCACTATCCATTAGGTACAAAAATTGAAACAACTGATTCTAAAGTTGGACTTCTTGAAAATTTTATAAAGGACAGTTTGCTGATTAATGAAAAATTAGATGAAGGAATCATCAATTGGTCATCCTATATTGGCAAAGGTCCTGAGGCTTATGATTTGGGTTATTTTGCGGGAGAGCCCAACTCATCTTATGCCCATATGTTAATCAATACCACATCAGATTTTGCCAATGATATAGTCATAAATAAACTAAGAGATTTTGCTGATACTAATTTGCTTGATGCCGAAATAAAAATAAGCCGATTGGTGGGGTCTGGTGGTGCTGAAGCACCCATTGAAATTAGAATAACTGGAGATGACCCGGATGAATTATTCAAAATTGCAGATAGAGTCAAAACCAAGCTCTTCAAAACACCAGGAGCCATCAATATCACGGATGACTGGGGCTCTCGTATCAAAAAGCTATATGTGAAAATAGATGAGCATAAATTATCAAGGTCTGGGCTTACCAATCAAGATGTGGCAATTTCATTACTTACTTCTTTAGATGGTTTTGAAGTAGGTGAGTTTCGGGATGAAGACCAAAGCATCCCTATTGCCATGAAGCGTGAAGGAAGTGAAAACCTGGCTTATTCTAATATTAAGAACCTGAATGTTTTTTCGCAGTCCAGAGGGACAAGTATCCCATTGTCGCAAGTAGCAGAAATTGAAATCCCGTGGCAATATTCCAAAATATTAAGGCGCAAGCTCAAACGGAATTTGATTGTTCAAGCAAGTGTGGCAGACGGATATTTGGCCAGTGATATAATGGATAAGGCCATCCGCCCTATGATGAACGAAGAATCAAAAACTTGGAAAGCTGGATACACTTTTGAATATGGAGGCGATGCCGAAGGAAGTAATGACGCAATGGGGGCAGTGCTACTTAATTTACCGCTTTCATTCTTTATCATCATTCTCTTGTTGGTCATTCAGTTTAATTCCATTCGGAAAGCAGGCATCATTCTAATGACTATTCCGCTTTCATTAATAGGTGTTACGGCAGGACTTTTGGGAGCAGGTTCCTTTTTTAGTTTCACTGCCTTTTTGGGTATAATTTCTTTGGCTGGTATAATCATCAATGACGCTATTGTGCTGATTGACAAAATGGGGTCTGAGTTGAACGAGGGAAAAGGGCTCTTGGAAAGCATCAAAAAAGCAACGAACGATCGTTTCAGTCCTATTATGCTTACTACACTTACCACATCTTGTGGTATGATACCACTCTGCACAGGTGGCGGTGCACTTTGGTCGCCAATGGCCATTACCATTATTTTCGGACTCCTTTTTGGAACAATTATCTTACTAATTTTTGTCCCCATAATTTTCAAATTATTGTTCAGATATAAGCAAGAGAAAATTGCATAGTTGATAAAAAGTTTGTCCCATAAGTGGGGGGCATATTTTAGAAGAAAAATGGAATGAAAGCAAGGTTAAAATTAAAAACAGAAGTATCTGTTGGTGCCACAACATTGTTCAGCTGGATTGCTATTGGAACTGTGGTATTTCACAGGTTGGAATCGTGGAATTGGATTCAGTCGTTCTATTTTTCGGTAGTAACATCGCTTATTTAGACTTCAATATTATCTAATACTTAATTGTTAACACAATAGCAATTTCCATATCGCATCTCTCTACAACTTTGATTTGCACTACATCTTGAGGAATCACATCCATTTGGAACTCCACTACAATTTGTTAAGAATCCCTTTTCTTCTAAATCTCTAAGCAAATTCTTTTCAACATCAATAATAATATCTTTTGTGATATTATATTTAGACATCAACTGATTAATACTTTCATCGTAATTCATAATTTTAAATTTATAGTTTATTTGGACTTTATTTAAGGAAGATTAGCTAGCTAAGATAAAAAGCAAGTGATTCATCCTTGATGTTATTTAGTGATGATTAAGCAACTTAATTGAAGCCATTAACCGATCACTAAATTGTACAATCCCATAGGTTTGTCCTTGTCCTTTGATTATATAATGACTTACTTATCCTGCTCGCTCGCCAACTATTACCTTTTTTGGAGGAACCCTCATCGGTTATTTGGTGCCCTTTTTATATGTGTTGATTTTGTCTAATACTATATCTGGAATATTATCCTGTTCATACTCGATAATATCTGCTATTTGTATTGTCATAGTATTACCAAGTAATGTTTCTGAAATATTTTTTTCTGTATTCCATTCAATAAATAAGTTAACTGATTTATCCTTCATTTCTATGTTTGGCACAATAAAAAAGGATCCTACCTTTTTTTCTTTAGAATAAGTATTTGCTATAGATGCAATTTTTTCTATCCAATAATCTACTAGGTTTTGTGAATAGTCTTTAATATTAGGGGGAGCTATTATTATACCATTTGAAATATCCCTATTTTTATCCATCGTTTATTTGAACTTTGGAAACGTTCAATGTTTCTGATTTTTCACTTGTTACATGATGCCAAGACTACAATCCAATTTGCCCATACTCATAGTTATTTGAAAAGTTTCGATAGCGAAGAATTCCATTTTCCCGTTGATAGATTAATTCCTCTAGCAGTTCACCGCTATTTGCGGCTTGAATTCTCACAACATTTTTTAGTTCAACACCATTATAAATAAAAGTCGGTAAAATTTCTAATGAGTTTCCTACCAGTTCTATCTCTGAAAAGGGCTCAAAGAATTTATACTCTCCATTTACCTGTCTTAGTTGAAATTCTGAAGATCTCCCTTCATTGAAATACAGGAACAGTTGCATTTGAAAATCTTTTTTGAACAAATTCAAAAAAGAGCCATTTCCTAAACTTGTCCAGTAATTTTCATATTCTGTCGGACTACATAATCTAAATGGTTCGGAATCATTGGTATACCCATCGAAACCAATTGTAACTTCAAATCCGACCGTATCAATTTCGGAGGCCATTGAAAAACTTATGGGGTCAATTTTAAGATTACTTTCGAATGAATCAAAAAGTTCCCGATTGTTATCATCGTCACATAAATCACTATCGCATGCGTTCAATGATAAAAGCACAATGACAATGAAAAATATGAATTTTGGCATATTATATTGAAAAGTAGTATTATCCTTTATTTGAACTTTTAAATTAAAATTGAATCACCGAAATAGCGTAATTAATCTTAGTCACTTAAGACTGTTATTATATAACTCAAATTAAGTTTAAAATTACTTATTTAAAATCTTTATGCTATCCCTATTACTAAACAACAATTACGCCTCTTTAAATCTCATATATCTGGATTAATTTCAACTCCTTCTTGAGGTAGTTCCACATCATCGGCATCCTTATAGAAATGTTGAAACTTATCAATGTATTCATTAAAAATCAATGTTTCTTTCTCAGCAACTTCCTTCGAATCGTTAGTAATCACAATATCGATATTACGTCTGTAGGCTTCCATATCTGCAATTATATCATTGATGTGGCTGTACTGTTCATCCAAACTTGTTGATGCATAATATTCCAAGCGTTCTTGATAAATTTTCTTCAAAGTTTCGAAAATTTCTTGGGCCCTATGCGCCTCACCTACTTTGTAATAACCATCTACAAAGGGTTCTACCAATGTATAATATCCAAAGTTATCAACGGGCATGTTCTTAACTGAAATTTCTATAATATCCTTTGCCCTTTCCGTTTTATTCTCTTGGATCAAGGCTTCCATCAAACGCGCCAAGTTGCTCCTAAAAGATACACTTTGAATACGTGTTTGTGTGTCCAAGTAAACATCTGGGTCTCCAGAATTTCCCCATTCCCATTTGGTGACGATATCGTACATCAAGTCCGTGTCGATACGCCCAAGTTGAAAGGAATTTGGCCGTTCCGTTACTATGGGGACCAGCTTGTAGGCCATGCCATCCAATTGCAGATAGTCTTTCATCCAAAGGTATTCAGCATCATCAAAACTGCCTCCTGAAAAATATAAGGGGCGTTCCCATTCGTTATTGGCCAAGATATCAAGCATCATCATGCTTCTTTTAGTAATAGCGTTAGGTAAGTCTATATCAATATAATTAACGATTAAGTCCTTATCTTTTTGCTTTACAAGGCCATTCTCCAACACGTTTCGTTTGTTTACTGGTACCCTTATTTTATTGGTAGGATAGTAAACAGTATTGAGCATTTCCTCAGAATATTGGCTTAGGTCTGAACCATTTTGTTTAAAAAGATATTTAAATTTAGTTCTTGGGTGATCGCTATCTAACCAATTGATAAAATCCTTTATAGGCCACCTTTTTTCTGTTATTCCTTGATGGTACAAAACATCACGTGTTCCTAATTTATATTTATCATGTGCCAGTTGTGAAGGTATAGGGTCGCTCTCATACGCTTTTCTCTTCATTTGGTCTACATACCAGTCCGTCTCAAAATAGGAGGTAACCAATACCCTTACATCCGTTCTATAACCTTCAATTTCCTGTGCGTTCCATAACGGGAACGTATCATTATCTCCAATGGTAAAAAGGATGGCCCCTACATTTTCCTGAATTGAATCTAAATAAGCTTTCGCTGTTGAATTGGCCGTAAAACGATTGGAGCGGTCATGGTCATCCCAATTTTGAAAGGCCATTACACAGGGTACGGCTAAAATTGTAATAAAGGTTATGGCTGGCGCAAGAACTTTAGGAGTTATTAAATCTTTGAAACTATCAAAAAGTCCATAGACCCCAAGGCCTATCCATATAGCAAAAATATAAAAGGAGCCTACTAGCGAATAGTCCCGTTCCCTAGGTTGGAATATAGCCGGATTGGTGTAAAATTGAATCGCCAAACCTGTAAACAAGAAAAAGACCAATAATACCCAAAATTGTTTTCTGTTTTTTGAAATTTGAAACACAATTCCAATGAATCCCAAAAGAAGGGGCAAGAAGAAATAGGTATTTCTACCTAGGTTATTTATAATGTCACTTGGCAGATTGTATTGACTTCCCAGGCGCCAACTATCGATAAAGTTGATGCCACTTAGCCAGTTGCCATTATCATTATACCTCCCTTGTACATCATTTTGTTTCCCGACAAAATTCCACATGAAATAGCGCAAATACATATAGTTGAACTGAAACTCGAACATGTATTTTACATTGTCCCAGACGGTAGGAGCTTCTACTTCAATAACGTCATTGTTCCTTTTTAAGAAACTGATATACTGGTCGGCATCGATTTCTCCATTCTCATATCCTGCTTTCAATTTGCCCACTTTTTCTGAAAGCTCTTTACTGGGGCGGGTAATCCTAAAATTAAGCGCTCCAAAATAGCGCATATAGTTTTCGGCATTCTGGGGACTCCACATTCGCGGCAATAATCCTTGGTGTTTAGAATTAGGTCCTTGTAATGAACCTTTATAACTGTTCACTATTATATATTTGCCCAAGGTGTAATCCTTTTCATAGTGAGGTTTACCATCTCTATTTTCACCTGGTGAAGCGAACATGTCCGAATAATAAATTCCGTAAAAGGGACTGTCAACACCTCCATACTGTTCCCTGTTGTAATAGGATAATAAGGACATAGCATCCGATGGATTGTTCTCATTAATAATAACATTTGCATTTGCGCGAATGGGCAACATGAGCCAAGAGGAAAACCCTAGGAAAAGAAACATCAGACACAATATCATCGTGTTCAAACTTCGATAGTTGTTTCTCCTCGTATATCTTAACCCTAAAAAGAAACTAATAGAAAAACAGAATCCGATAATGATATAACCAGAATGAAATGGCATTCCGATACTATTGATAAAAAAAAGCTCTCCCCAGCCAAAAAATTTGAGGACATATGTAAGTGAATACTTATAGACTAGCATTAAAATTGCAACCACTCCAATATTGGCCAAAATGAAATTTTTGACCGTTGTCCTTTTATAAGCTTTAAAATAGTAAAGTAATCCAATAGAGGGAATAGCTAAAAAGCCCATAAACTGTACCCCGAAGGTTAGTCCTACAATAAACGAAATCAGGACTATCCATTTATTGCTACGTGGATCGTCTAAGTTATTCGTCCATTTTAAACCTAGCCATAGTAACAAGGCCAAGATAAAACTCGCCAAGGCATAAACCTCTGTTTCCGTAGCGTTGAACCAAAAACTGTCGGTATAGGTGAATGCAAGTGAACCAACCAAACCACTACCAAATATGGCTATGGACTTACTATTGGTAATTGGGCCATCCTTTTCAACCAGTTTTCTAGTAATATTAGTAATGGTCCAGAACATGAACAAAATAGTGAAAGCACTGGAAATTCCGGATATTGAATTCACCGCTATCGCTACCTGATTTGGTTCAATGGCAAACATTGAAAAGAAGGCACCGATTATCTGTAATAAAGGAGCCCCTGGAGGGTGACCAATCTGTAATTTGGAAGCGGTAGCAATGATTTCACCGGTATCCCAAAAACTATTGGTGGGTTCAACGGTTATGAAATATGTAATTAAGGCATTGGCGAAAACCATCCACCCTAGTAGGTTGTTCCACTTCTTGTAGTTCTTTGAAAGCATGAGATTGGAATTATAGCCATTTACTGAATAAACCATAAGTCCTTCAGTAGAATTTCATGCAATTTAAAATTAAGCTCAGCTAGAATAGAAAGGAAAAGGGTACGATTTAAGTACTAGTACCGGGTACTAATTTCGATATTTTTGAAGAAGTTCCCGACGGTCTGAAACACGTAACTTACTGTAAATATTCGAAATATGGGATTTTACCGTACTAAGACTAATGAAAAGCTCATTGGCGATTTCCTTGTTACTTTTGCCTTCAAGTATTAAGTACCGTATGTTCCTTTCCTGTTTACTTAAATCATCTTCATTAAAAGAAGATTGGGATTCTTTACTTCTCACTTTTAAAATAAAAGCAAACAATCCAATGACCGCTAGAATCAAAAACACAATGATTATAATACTACTTTGATATTTACTTTCAGCCTTCTCAGTAATGAGGAAAGCAAGTTTATTTTCCAAAAAGAGATAATCCGACCGCTCTATATCGCTTTTTTTCAACTCGGAAAGGAGTTCGATATAATAATCTTTATTCTTTAAAATATCTTTTCCAAGTAAATCTTGGTTATCCAATTGCCTAATGCTGATTAGTTTCACCACCAATATCTGAAGGGAGTCCTTGGTATATGATTTTAAACTGGAGAAATAAGCATCGGAAAGACTATCTTCTTTTATAGATTCTGGTTTTTTCAATCTAGCCTCAAAAAACTTTAAACGCTGCCATTCTGTATCCGAATCATTTGTATTCGAGTATTCGGAAAAAGGGCTATCGGTTTTTTTAAAAACCAAAGTATCTTCTTTAGAAAACAAGAACAACTTATCCACTTGAAGTGTGTCGTTCAGAGCTTTTTCAAATCTATTTACATATACTCTATAAACAGCTTCCTTTTTATCAATAAGACTTCTTTTAAATTCGAAAAAACCCTCCTCATCAATTGTTGAACTAGTAATTTTAATTGCATTCTCATAATCTGGAATATCTTTCAATGAAATTTTTGCTAAGAAAACTTTTCTTTCAGTGAGATGGGTTTCTGCCGTATCGATATATCCTGAAATAGCGGTTTGACCTGAAAGTTGAAGTCCCAGAAGAATTATTAAAATAAATAAAAACTTTTTAATCATCCTAAACTTTAAATTACAAACATCAATAAAAATATAAAAATTACTTCAGTATCAGCTTAGATTTATAATCTGGTAAAACAATCCTTTATTTGAACTTGTAATGTCTCGAAAAAAATTAATTAACGAAAAGACTAAATAAGTCCAGAACCGGATCACCCAGGTCCAATATTCTCCGCTTTGAAAAAAATGTGCTATAAAACGGCGGTATTACGGCATTATGAACATTTTATTTCTCAGGCATAAATTTGAAGTACCTACTTTATTGATTCCATTAATGATGTATGACCCCATTAGTATTCTTCCTGAATTTACCGAAAATTACAGGGTTCTCGAATTAACGAAAATAGAACTTCAATAAGAATTACTATGATTTGTAGTAAGGTGCTTTTTTGGCACTATTACGGTCATCTACAGCATCATATTTCATTTTTAAGAATTTCAATATGTCGTTTTAACCGTTTCAGTTCTAGAGGTAAAGTACCATTGTAAACACCTCTGATATAACCATTACCATCTACTAGGATGAAATTTTCAGTATGTATGAAACCATCTTCATCTTGGTTTTTTGTAAAATCTTCATCAGCAAAGTAACCGTCTCTGGCAATATCATAAATGGCATCTTTGTCTCCAGTAACCAAATGCCATTGTGGTAAATTTACTTCATTCTCTTTGGCATAAACTGCCAGTTTTTCCACAGTATCGTTCCAGGGCATTACGGAATGTGATATTAGTTTTATTTCTGGATCATCTTTATATTCATCTTGTAAAATACCCATATTTTTTGTGAGTTGTGGGCAGATACCGGGACAGATCGTAAAAAAGAAGTCAGCGACATAAATATTTCCTTCAAAGGTTTCATTGGTAATATTCTCCCCATTTTGATCGGTAAACGAAAAATCTGGAATCTTATGAGTTCCTTTTTCCCATTCAGGGGTGAAAATGGCAGAATTGAAATAGGGTAATTTCGTTACTTCATTATTTTCAACAATCGCCAAGCTGTCTTTCCTTTTATGCTTATCAACACAAGAAACAAAACTAGCTAACACTAACGCAAATATAAGAGTTCTACTACAAATCATTGGAATCTATATTTACGCTGTAACATTTTTTAAGCCCGATTAGACCAAAACGTTCTCCGTTCTTTACTACATAATTAGCTCTGATTTTTCCACTGTCTGTCCACATACGCTGGCTTCCTATTTCTTTTCCTTTATAATAATTGAAATCAAGAATCAATTTTCCATTACGGTACCATTCCTTTCTGTTACCTTCATATTCGCCCTTTTCGTTAAACTGGTAACTGAATTTTTGCAGGCCATCTTCCCACCAACCTATGTGATTTCCAGTTTTTAGTCCTTCGGTATACCAACGAGTTTGAGAAAGTTGACCATTTGGATACCATTGCTTTTCGTAACCATCTTTTCTACCATCAACATATTCCAATTTCGTTTTAAAAGTAGAATCATCATATTTTGAAACAAGTAGACCGTTAAAAGGAGTATTCTGATAGAACAGTACTCCATTAACCAACTCAATTTCGTCATTCGCCTTATCCACTATCACCTTTTCTTTATTACAAGAAAAAAGACAGACGAACAAGCACAATATGATTGCTTTGATTCGCATATGATTTACTGACTTATATTACCTGGTGTACCATAGAAACCGTTTCCATTTAAATAAGGGTCTGCATCTGTAATATGGTAATGATAAATACCATTAGGAAAATGTTCGGTTGCACTTGTATGACCATGAAATTCATCTAAGTCATCGTTAGTTATCTCTAGTCCGTTTTCTTCAGGGCCATATACAGGATAACCATCTGCAAGTAATCCTAGAAAGGCCTCTGCACCAAACTGGTCAGTTAATGAAAGCGGTTCTATGTGATAATGGTACATATTGTTACCCGTTGGATGGCCTGCGCCTTGATCAAATGAATTTACTTCGAATGTTAAAGGCTGATTGTCCGGACCCGCATATTGATTAAAGAAAACTACGCCGTTTCTAGAAACACCGATAGGACCAAGACTTGTGGATTCATTAGTAGTGGCCGGAGCTGGATTTAATGGAATAGTAATAACGATATTCTTTTCTTCAATCATATTAGGGTTCAGATTAAAATCAGCGTTGGTGCCATCATATTCGGCATAAAGTGGATTGGATCCTTCCCAATACGGACTTTCATGATCCGGTAGATCGGCAGTGGTGAAAATTACAGAATCATCTGTTAGCTCATAAGATAGACCTGTACCATCAAACAAATCTAAAATGGTTGAAATATTATTGTCATCAGTAGTGGAATCACCTTCCATTGAGTCATCATTTGTGGAATTATCGGTCTGTTCAATGACCTCGTCATCAGAAGAACTTGAATCTGTGCATGATGTAACAGATGATAAGACAAGCAATGCCATTAGATATATACTTATATAATTTTTCATGGTTTTAAATTTATTGTTCTATATAATTATTGATGAATACGGATCAACTCCGCTTTAAGTTTATTCAGTTCAGAAGTATCGGTATCGCCTTGCGTAGTCGTACCTAAAAGATTTTGACTTTCTAGAGGGTCTAAAAGCAAATTATATAAAGCTTCAGTAGCGTCAGAAAACATAAGATACTTATGGCTTTCATTACGTATTGCTACATCGGCACTATTGCCATCTCTTCCAATTTCAGTAAAGGCGAATTCTCTTGATGAATCATTGGAACCGTTCAACAATTCTTTAAAACTTTTACTATCATTTATTTCATTTACACCTGAACCAGCTATATCTGCAATAGTGGCGAATATGTCCGTAACATTGATCAGCGCATTTTCGATTTCATTACTACGGCTAACATCTTTTCCACTAACAACCATAGGCACATTTACACCACCTTGATAGATAGTGTCTTTGTTTCTTCTATCTCCATACCCTTGTGCAACTTGGTTTGGCGTTCCATTATCCCCAATAAATATTATAATAGTGTTTTCCTTTTCCTCTTTTGTCATAGCATCTAAAAGTCTTCCCATCTCTGTATCCATAGCCTCTAGTGATGCCATGTAATAGGGGATTGGGTTGGCAGCTATGCTGGCTTCATCTATAGATAACAATCCTTGACTATGTAAATTATCCGGAGGTAAGTGAAAAGGAGTGTGTGGAGCATTGTAGCTAAGCCATAAAAACCAAGGTTGACTTTGATCTGCAATCCAATCAATGGCAACGTCAGTAAATTTTGTAGTGGTATAATCTGTTGAAGAAGTCGTCGTTTCGTTTTCTACAAAATCCCAATTGGTGTAAGATGGCACACTTCCACCAATAAATCCCGCGAAATATTCAACACCCATATTTTTTGGATGCTCAATATTATTGGACAAATGCCATTTTCCAATGACAGCGTTCGTGTAGTTTCCGTCAGAATTTTGACCGATATATGTTTGGAGCGAAGTTTCAGCTGTAGACAGTTCATCGCCCACTTGGGTCATGTTTGTTCGAAAACCAAATTTACCTGTAATCATTGCAGCCCTAGTAGGTGTACAAGTAGGATTTGACCATACATTTGAAAAGGTGAGACCTTCAATCATTAGTTTGTTAAGGTTGGGCATCAACGGTTTTATATCACCGATATTAAAATTTGGTGTGGCGTCTAAGCCCATATCATCTGCAATGATCAAGAGGATATTGGGACTATTATATGTTGAACCTTCAGTCGGTTCTTCCTTTGTTTCATCGTCTTTACCGGAAGTTGTGTCATCAGCTGGATTGCAGGTGATGAAAAACAATGTTAAAACAAGTATTAGAATCTTATTAATTTGCATTATATATTTTTTTATTTTAGTAGGACTAAAAAAGTTGGAAAAGGTTTAAAGGCGACCCGTTCAAATTCGTTTTATTGCTGGGGCAGTATTGCTGTTAATTCCCGTTTTTTATTCTAACGTATCCTTTATTTAAACTATTAATTTTCATCTAATTCAAATTCATGTATTAAATACCTACACTTTCTTGAAAAAGGTTGAAAATCAGAATAGCTATGTATTAGTTCCCCATTGAGCCTAATTTTAAAACCATTTTCAAACTCCATATTTCTGTCCATGACAAGGAAGACTTCCATAAAATGATTATGCTCATCATTCACAAATTGAATTCTTTTGCCCTTCTTTACTTCAGTTAGATTCATCCTTTATTTAAACTTTACTTATTACCAAATCTCAATTTAAGAAATTATCTGAATAGATTATTTTTTCGCTCTTTTTAAATATAACCTCCTTTATCGAACCAGCGCCTTCAAAGTGAATGGTAATACCCTTAATTTTTAGAGGAGAGTCAGGAACATTCATCTGATATACTGATTTGCCATTTAATACTACATCCAGTTTATTACTTTTTGAAATACATTTCAATTCTACAAAATCATTAAAATCAACTCCAAATCCCGATAAATCATTCTTTTTCCCATCAACGAAACCATCAAACGTCATTAGGGTCAAATCTGAAACACATCCTTTTTTTGCCAAGGGTATTCCTATAGCCCCACCATCATAAAGAATGAAAATTTGAGCCGCTCGGCAAGCGCTAACCCCTCCTTCAAAATCATTTTTTACTGTTGCGGACATTTCAAAATCATCAGTATACAAATCCCCAAAATCTTTTACCTGATAAAAACTTGATATAACTTTTGAAGTCCTAGGGTCGAGGTTATGAGCAGCGAGGGTTTCAGCGGTAATTGAAATTTTTCCTTTGTCTGAAATATCCGATTCATCTAGATAAATTGGACGGGGGTCTTGTTCTATCATTCCAATCCAATCGTTGGTTGTAATGAATACATCACTTTCCTTAACAATAATGGAATCAACAACAAGTTTTGATTTGAAAAAACCGGGACGATAATATATGCTAGTGGCAATGCTATCTGACTTGGTAATCTGTATTCTCTTGGATTCATCCCAATCCTGTTGAATTTCAATCGCAGCGTTATCCTCTGCAGAACTGGCATCGTAATCAAAAACGACCGAATTGGGTATTCCCGTACTAACGGGTCTACTTTCAAAACTAAAGTCATCTGAAACGTAATGGATTTTCTTTTCATTTCTAAATAAAAAGAAAGCGACAATTATAGCAGCTGCAACTAAAGAAAAAGCTGTTATGAATTTAGGCCATACCCCAGAATTTGTAACTTTTTCTTTACGAGGCTGAATAGCTTCTTGGTCGGCAACAAATGCTCGCCAATCCTGATATTCCAAAAACTGGGCTAGCGCATCTAATGTGGTGTTATTGGGTCTTGAACTATAATTAACTTTACCGCTTATGCGCTTGAGCGTAGAAACACTCAATAATGTCCCTGAGCTTTCCTTTACGAGTTCGCTAAGTTTTTTATAATCATTGGTATCCCAAGAAGCGATAGAGCCTTTAGATTGCTTTTCTGCAATTAGCCGAAAACATGTGGCAATATGTTCTTTATACTCTTCCATTTTATTTAGCTATTTGAAGGCTTGAACAAACTTGAACACAGATGAACAGCAATATCTCCTTAAAGAAAGGTCGTAATTCTAAATTTGATTCCTGTCAATTAAATAAAATCAAAATTATTATGAAATCAAGAGCTCATCTTCTAGTAATGCTAAGTATCTGTTTTGTCCAACTTTGCTACGCGCAAGAAAACAAAAATAATGGTAAATCGCTAAAAGTTCCTTTTACCGAAGATAATTGGAGCGTCGCAAACGTTGATGGTTCTGCATCTGAAATTAATATCTTGGAGTATAAGGGAAGGCAAGCTATACTTTTAGAGCCAAGCCAAAAAATTTATTTAAAAAACCAAAAAATTAAAAACTTCCAACTGGAATTTTATGTCAACGGACAATATCCAGGATTGGGATTTAGGGTTCAGGACGATATAAACTACGAATATCTTTATCTACGGGTGCCAATGAGCAACAAGGAGGATGCTCTGCAATATGTTCCGGTTTATAGCGGAAGTTTACCTTGGCAACTGTACAATTACCCTGAATACGAGGGTAATGCGATATTTCCCAGAGAACAGGTGGCCACTTTACCATCTTCCTTTGAGAGTGACTTGACCAAAGGAAAAGCGAGCAAGAAACTTATTGACGCATTAGCCGACAAAGGGGTTTCATTCTCAGAAGAATCAATTCTAGATTTTGCAGATGCTACAACCCAATATATATACGACCCGCAAAACAAAAACGCATTGATTATCGAAAAGATAAATCAAGAAATAGCTTTTTCAGATTACCGCACTTGGATTCATATAAAGGTCAAAGTATGGGATAATAAAATGCAGGTTTACGTTGGGGATATGAGTACGCCGACCTTCACGGTGGCCGATTTAAAACGCAATGCGGAAAAGGGACTGATAAGTTTAATAAGTGATTTTGACCAAGTATATTTTAGCAATTTTTCTATTAAGGAAATAAAACCCTCTAAAGCTCCCGAACAACTAGAAAATGAAAATCTGCTTTCTTCTCAATATTTGACCAAATGGAAGATGTCTGAAATGTTTACTAAGGACTCTATTAACTTTATCAGCCAAATAGATTCGTTGCTCGTTAATGATTCTAAGTTCAAACCTATAGAAGCAGATGTAGATGGCCTTATCAATATCAGTCGGTTTTATGATGATATGACCAAAACTGTAGCGTTAAAATGTACGATAACATCAGATACGACAAAGACCGTCAACCTAAATTTTGACTATGCAGATTATTTGGTCATTCAATTAAACTCCAAAACACTATTTGATAAGGGAATGAATTTTCAGCCCCCAATCGGAAAAGGAAAAGAAGGAAGAGTGTTTGTTGAAGACGAGCGAATTGAATTGGAGCTAAGAAAGGGAACTAATGAATTACTATTCCTACTTTCAGCTGATAATCGCCAAAAGTTCAATTGGGGATTTATTGCGAAAATCAAGAGTTTGAAAGGATTGTCGATAGAGCAATAACTATTACTTCAAGTCTATCTAACCCTAAATAAGAAGCATGTGCCTAATTAATAAATCAAAGAATATCATGAAAACCAACATCTTAATTGCCAATGCTATTTTTATAGCGACGCTGTTAACTTCGTGCTCTGATAAGGAAATACGATTCGACAAGGAGAATTTACAACTTGCAAATAATATAGAAATCTCAATTACTGAAAAACCAGAAAATACCCTGAAATTAATTGCCAAACCACTTGGAGGCATGGCAATTCTTAAAAATGTAAAGTTCAGCAATGGGACAATTGACTTGGAACTTAAGGGAGAAAATAATCCTGGAAAAAGTTTTGTCGGTATTGCCTTTAATATTCAAAATGACTCCACTTATGAGTCCATTTATTTCAGACCGTTTAATTTCGAATCAAAGGAAAAAAAGGGAAATGCAATTCAGTACATCAGTCAACCAAAAAACACTTGGTCCTATTTGAGAAAGAATTTTAAGGGGCAATATGAGTCAGAATATATCAACGCTCCATCAGGCGATGATTGGTTTTCAATTTCTGTGAAAATTGACTCTCAGAATGTTTCGGTGTATGATAAAAAATCAAATATTGAACTTTTGAAAGCTAAGCGACTTGAAAAGCAAGTTTCCGATAAAGTTGGACTTTGGACAGGAAACAACTCAAAAGGGGAATTTAGAAAGGTAACAATATTGAAGTAATTTGATCCTTTATTTGAACTTTCACAATACAATTTAATAACAATTTGAATAACTAAATTTCTATCCGAACCGATTTGAACTAAATAACTTCGCAGTGCCATTCGTGGATACGTTCTTAAGTTTGAATTAGCGAGTTTGAGCCGGTAAAAGTTATCGGCTTTTTTTTTAAAATTGGCGGAGGAATTAAATCTCTAATTATCTTTTCGAATTACGACTTGGTGTGCTAACTTGTATCCTAAAAAAACTTTTAAGTACTGGACAATGCCATTTCATAGGGAGTTGTATTTTATTGCTTTTTTCAATTCCCGGACTGCGTAACTTTTATTCCATCGAAATAATTACCAGCTTGAAGTCCAATTAGCAATACCCTCTCAGTTGTAGATTGATTTTGTTGCATTGAAATATAAATCTCCGTTGAATTTTTTCTTTCAATAGAGAATTCAGCTTGTTCAATAATAAAATTCTCCTTAGTTGTATCAATTCCATCTAAGTCAAATGGCTCACCATTCATAGTAACTTCGTCAATCCACCATCCAGTTCCTTCCGTTGATATTTCAACATTGTTATTCGTTGAAGAAAATTGTACTTCTTTTTGGGACAGTTTTATATTATCGTCCCAGTCTCCATCTTTAGAGTCTGAACACGATAAAACAACTAGAAGGAATAAGGTTAAAGCGATAATTTTTTTCATTATTATATTCTATTAAGTAATTAGACAGCTGTTTTAAATATAGTTAAACACATTGATTTACAACGATTGAGCTTGAATGTAAGTGTATCCTTTATTTGAACTTTTACTATTATAAATGAAATCCATAAACATCTTGAATTCAAACCCCATACCCCTTTCCAAACATCATCATAAACCACAAGAAAAACAAACCCGTTAACAATCCTACTCCTATAATTGAATAGGCTAAGATGTCGAAAATTTTTCTATCACTTCTCTTAATACCAAAAGCAATCAATATGATTACTACAAAAGCCAATAAAACAAAAATTACACTAGTCATCCTTTATTTGAACTTTGATAACGGTCTTGTGGTCGAGTAGACAAGGGGAATTTCACCCCAAGCCTCTCACAGAACCGTACGTGATAGTCTCCCATCATACGGCTCTTGTTATACAAATCTAAATTAACGTTTTCACTTTGTATATCCCATTTTCCAATGGTAAAATAGATTAGGAAACTGTTCCTGAATTCTAAAGAACCATTTGTATGCAAGTTTTATACTAGTCTTATAACGTTTATACCTTTTTCTTGCCCATTTCACTAAACGATTGTTTAATAGTTTGAAGACTCCGTGTAGCATAGACTTCCTGAATTTCGCGTAGTAATTGATCCATCCCCTAATCATGGGATTGAGGATTTTGGCAATACCTACGATACTATTAGAGGTCATTCTATGCACTTTAAGTTCTGCTAACTTAGCTGCAATACGTTTTCTCGAACTTATACTAATGCTACAATCGAAGCCTAGAAATAGCCCACTTCGCTTTTTAGATTTGGAAGTTCTAGGTTGAAAAGAATAGCCTAGAAAATCAAATTTAACGTTGTGGTATTTTCCTTTTCTACGATAGTCCTTACAGTACACAATTTTGGTCTTTTCTGGATGTAACTCCAAACCTATTCGGTGCATTCTGTTTTGGATAGCCTTTAGTGTTCGTTCAGCATGTTTTTGACTTTTACAGTTTACGATAACATCGTCGGCATAACGTGTGTAACTTACTGTTCTGTCAGTCTGTTCTAACCATCTGTCAAAACCGTAATGTAGAAAGAGATTCGACAATAAGGGGCTTATAACACCACCCTGCGGAGTTCCTTTTCCTTGTTTTACGAGCAGTTTTCCAGATTTGGTCATTACTGGGCATGCCAGCCAACGTGCTATATAGAATTTGACCCATCTTTCGGGTACATGTCTCTCTATAGCAAGCATCAGTTTGTCATGATTGATGTTATCAAAGAAACCTTTAATGTCTAGATCGATTACCCAGTCTGTTTTCCAGCAGTTTTTCCTGACCTGTTCAAGTGCTTGATGTGCACTCTTTTTAGGTCTGTAACCAAAGGAGTTTGGACTGAATTCTTTCTCTAAACGAGGTTCTAAAAACATCTTGACTACCATTTGCCCTATTCGGTCACTTACGGTAGGTATTCCTAGTTTTCGGACTTTCCCGTCCTTTTTGGGGATCTCCACTTCTTTGACCGGAGGGGGGAAATAGCTTCCCGATGCCATACGGTTCCAAAGCTTGTACAGGTTTGCAGAAAGGTTAGTCTCGAATTGCTCGATACTGACCAAGTCTATACCTGCGCTTCCTTTGTTGGCTCGCACTCTCTTGTAAGCTTGCCATATCATGGCTTTGCTTATAGGTATTGATTTTGTTTCATCGCATAAAGTCATCCTCGAATAGTGAGTTGTTAAATGTAATGCAACTGTATAACCTAACCCCTTTGCTCCATTCCCATTACAGAAACTTCAACGCTACTACGGGTTGGTCCGTCCCTGAAAATAACTTTGGTATTCTACCTCTAGGTTGATCCTATTGTGTATTTCCCTTAGCATTTATAGTCAGGTTCCCGAGTTCCGTAACTAAGCCTGGATAAAATTCATGCCCCCTGAATGACGCCTGCCGTATAGCCAATAAATAGGTAATCGCTATACTCTTTAACTCCGTATCATACTTCGTAGCTTTTGACAGGGTGTACCTACTTCTCGACACCTCAAAAGGGGTTCACTTTCGTTCATCTCTTTTATCAATACCTGACCAGTTCTTGACTAGCCGTTTCCTAAACGCTCAATACCATTGATCTTAACAACAGCACCTTTAGGTGGTTTAACGCCTTCTCCTATAAGACGACATTGGTGGGTCGGTTCCACCATCTTAATTACAGTTCACAACGAGTAATTTGCCGCTCGTTGCTTGCTCGGCACACTATGAACAGTACGGGAGCAAACTAGCGTTTGCTTTCCGCCATGCACATAGCGAAATCTTTTGGTTTTGTTTTTCTTTTCCTTGTTTAAAGCAAAATCCCAAAGATTTTGCGGACATCATAAAAATACACAAACCCAGCGAATAAGCCCGAAGCCCGTATTGTTTATAGCATCTCGACTAACGTCAAATTTAGTTATTGAAAATCAGGATGTTGAAAAATCGAGATCTTCTGGTTTTATGTCAAATTTATTGATTTGTTTTTTAATTCTTTTGACGAGTCCCATTTTTCTTTTTTGATCTAGGAATAAATAGTCAGTAGGTGGTTGATAGGCTTGTTTTTTTGTGACCATATTCCAAATGATAACAGCCAGTTTTCTAGCGGTTGCACTCACGGCTACTTGTCTTCCTTTTTTGAAAGCGATTTTTCTAAAGAAATTGGATAAATGAGTGTCTTTTAGATTTCCGATTGCATTTGCAGCTTGCCTGAGTGCTGTTTTTATTCGATTACTTCCTTTTGGTGTGCGATGACTTAATACTTTTCCTCCAGATATTTTATTATTCGGTGCAAGTCGCATCCAAGAGGTGAAATGTTTTGCAGTAGGGAATTTATTAAATCCTTCAGAACCAATTTCGCTAATTATAGTGAGTACTGTTGCGTGGCTTAGACCTTCTATTTGCATTAGGTCTATGCCTCCAAAATATTGAAAAGCCAATTGGTTTAACTCAATTTTTGGGGCATTTTTATTTATGCGCTTATAAGGTTTTGCTTTGGTTTTTAGTTTTTTTTTAATCGGGTCAAGATTGATTTGTTTTTTAAGGAACCTGTCAATTTGTTTATCACAATCTGCTATTTTCTTTTGATAAAATTGGTAGCTTTCAAATTCTTGTTTGAGTCCAAAAAGAAAGTCCTGTCTGTTATTGCCTTTTAGAGCCTTGGCAATTTCTTCTTCTGATTTTCGACAATTATAGTGCCTGTGTTTCGCTAAAGAATTTGGGTCTAAATTTCCTTTGCAGATGTCTTCAATAATTTTCAGCCCGGTAAGCCCACATACATCCTTTACTACTACGTCTAAACGCATATTAAGTAGTTTTAGGTACTTCTGCATTTTGTTGGAAGCTTCGGCAGCTAATTGTAACCAGTTTGTTCTTTGTCTGCAATAGGTTCTTAGGATTTCCGTAGTTTCATCTGGTAAAAAGCTACTACTCAATAGTCCAAGAGCGTGTAGTTTTTGTATCCATCGTGCATCTTTTACGTCAGTTTTTTTGCCTTTGGCATTTTTAGTAAATTTTCCATTGGCAAGAATAATGTCAAATCCATTTTTAGCGAGTTCAGCATATAAGTTCTGCCAGTAACTTCCAGTAGATTCCATAGCAACAGAGTTGATGCCATTCCCTAAAAGCCAATTACAGATGTCCTGAAGGTCTTCTGCATACACTCCAAATTCTTTTACATCACTGAGGTCTTGTCCAATGGCGACAAAGTGACTTCTACTTCCCACATCAATTCCAGCACAGTGAAGATTGATGATGTCCAGTTCCATTTTTTTGTTCATACCAAAATTATTTAGGTTTATAAAAATGGCTCAAAAGAAGTACTGTATAAATTCTAAAATATCTCGATCGGACTTGCATAAGATGCAGTACCACTGGAATTATCACATCAAACTCAACCTAAAGGCAAGAATGATAGTACTTCAATCAGAATGTTGACCGAGTTTACCCAAAAGGTAACACCAGTTGAAAAATCGACCTTGTAGTGAGCCTATATAAAAATAAAAAAAAGATAGGATTTTGCGATTCGTTAGCTCGAGGAATTAATCGGATTCTGATGTGGGGAATGTTGTGCAACGTTTTTTCTCGCAATACTTATGCCGTCTGCTTTTGAAGTCCGATGTCCTTTTTGAAAATTAGCACCACTATGCCTATAGTTAATAAAATATGACTAACAACAATAAGCATTCTACTGTCAAAAGCAAACGCACCCAATCCAATACCAATTACTCCAATAAATACTAATATTGACCACAACGTATGCGTTTTTATGAATCTTCCTGCGTGTGTTGTTAGTCCAAAATAGAATAACGCTGGTCCGATAGTCATAAAAGGAATTCGAATTGATGGTCTTTCCATTATTTGACTTGTTAGTTTTTCCATTCCTTCAAAATCAGTTCCGTAACTCCACCATAAAAAATCTATCGTTGCTTGTCCGATTAGAGCAACTATACCTAAAGAAGTCAAAATTGTTGCTAAGTTGCTAAAAATATTATCTGAAAAGATATAGGTTAAGGATAGGCACAACAATGCTCCAATTAATAATAGCCAATGGGCATAGTCAATCGGTTGTTGATTTTGTATAAATTCATTTCCACCTAAGAGCATTATTTGATTGACAATCAAAAAAACAAGTCCGATTATTGCTAAATATTTTAGTTTCATTATTCTAGTTCGGTTGGTTAATATGCTCAAAATTCCAATATTTTTGCAGTTTTAAAAATCTTTTAATGCTGAATTGTGGAATAGTGCCGATGGATTGTCAAAATGTTGCACAACAATTAAATATATAACATATGTTATATATCCTTCCAATACGAGATATATATAACATATGTTATATATATCTTTTATAAAGTTCAAGTTAAAAATTAATAGAAAAGTATGTAACCAAGGACATTAAATAATCCTTTATTTATACTTTATTTTGAATTTACGAAAATTTCATTGAGCACGAGAAGGGGCTTGCCATTCAATACAATTTGATATAATTAACGCTCGAAACTATGTTTTTTTGAAAAGAGAAGCAACGTTTCTGGATGATTGACATCTATTTTAAAATTGCTTTCATGAAAACGAAACTCTTTTCGCTTTTAATATTTGTAATATTCTTGGGCTGTGACAAAGATAAAAATACGGAACCTTCCTTCCAAGATAACACGTTCATAGCCCAAAGAGCTAATGAAACATGGAAAGGAACTACCGAAATTGGTCTGACCGCCAATGACACTCTAATCTTCTTAGCTGTGGGTGACGGCCTTGATAATGGTGTGATGGTTGCCAAAATTAAATTTGATGGCATCGGGCCCTATACATTAAACCACCGTGAAGGTATTTACTACAACACTTTAGGCGGTGATGTTTTAATAAGTCAATATGCGATTGAAGATGGTTCGAACGGTTTATTTTCGATTACGACTTACGATCAAGAAAGTAGATTTATTGAAGGCCGTTTTGAAATACCCCTTCGGGCTACTAAATTAAATAATCCTGAAATAAAAGACAGCTTACTTATAATTTCCGATGGGCTTTTCAAAGGATTTATTCGAAAAGATATTTTAGAATGAAAAATCAGCTATCCTTTATTTGAACTTTACTTTAAGTGTTTTGGAAAGTCCATCTTACCTCCAAGGACTCTAACAATGAAAATTCCATCACTTATTATATAATAAAAAACTACATGTGATTTGAATCTATACCTTAGGAGCATTTGGTTTTTCACGGCCACATATCTCCTGCCTAATTCTGGATTATTTGCTAATTCTTCTAGAATAACCTTTAGGCCATTCGCATATTTCAAAGATTGACTTTTCCCAAACTCCTTTATGGTGTATTTGGCAACAGACTTGATATCGTTCCTTGCCTTGACACTTATAATATATTTATTCTCCGGCATTGTGCTCATTTATGGCTTCTTCCCAAATACTATCTATAGTGGCATCGGATGGTCCGCTTTCCATTCCCTCAATAAGTGCTTCGTTTAAATCTACTATACGCTTTCTACGCTCCTGGTCTTTCCTGATTATATCTCTGACGTATTCGCTGTCATTGGTATAAAAGCCCTGTTCGATTAGGCTTTTAACATAAGTCTCCTGTTGTTCTGTAAATGTGATAGATTTTCTAATTACCGCCATAATGAACCAATATTAATATTATTGATGCAAATTAACAATAATTTGGAGATTTTGCAACTATTGAAGTATCCTTTATTTGAACTTTTAATTTTGATCTGACTTGCCGAGAAAGTGTCCTTTCTCATTTTTTGGCCATCTAGACTTAAAGATAATGATTTCGAATTTTAGGTTGAACGAAAAAAGGGTAAGGCTACATTTTTTGATTCTTATTCTTACAGCTACATATTGTAAATAATGAGATTAGAAGTAGCAAGTAATATCTATTAATCATACCATTATTTTAAAAAAGGGACAAAAAATAAATATATCAAGATTTTTTACTTTTTGACTTCATGGTAATTTACGTTTAGTGATATTGAAATCTAGTACCTCATTTTCAGGTGAGGATAGGGAAGCGTAGTGTTCATCTTCGTCTTTGCTTATCCAAATTGACCAACCCTGCGAATAGTCCTGTCCCACAACTCTTTGTCCTTTGTATTCAAGCACGTACAACTCATATTTATATACGTCTAGGTCGCTGTCGTGTACTCCTTGTTCTGATACAATTTCAAACAAATAGGTCAGTTCTTCATCTATGAAGATACCAAAGAGGTTCTTTTCGTCAAGGGTATAAATAATAGCAAGTGGGTCTGTTTTATCACCGTACTGACCATCAACATTACCATACCAAATTATACCTTCTCGTTTGGAACAGCCAATCATTGTTACTGCAAGCAGCGAGATTAAAATTAGACTTCTCATATATTATCAATCAACAACAATGTTTACATTTCAACGATTTATTTCTCATTTTATTATTGCAGGAAGATATAATTAAAGAGTATAATCTAGGTATAGAATCAAGGGTAAAGGGCAAGCCAAATGCGGCATTTAAATTGATTATCTCCGTTCTTGCAAACATATCGGAAATGTGACCTCCTCCCGTTAAACCGAACTGATTAAAAGTAGAATAATAATCGTTTATTTAGACTTTAATTGAGTTTTGATTAATATTAAAGTAACGTTTCAGCACCACCTAATTCGTTAAATAGACTTCTATTTGGGTCTTTTTTTAGGCTCAATAAGTATTTCTTAATTGCAGTTTCTTTTTCTTTTTTAGTTAATAAGTGCTCTGGACATAAGCCAAATGGACCAAGTAAGCTTGCTTCATTGTTGATGTTGAATTTATCAGCAACCTCGCTCATTTTTAGTGCTGTATCTTTCAATTGGTCTCTTATTTGCTGAACTGTAAAGACTTCCGTTTTATCCCCCGTTTGACTCAAATTTTGTAAAAGCACTATATCAATATCTGCTAAGGCGGATGAAATGAAAAACTTAAGGCTTACAATATATTCGTCTTTAGGGCTATTGGTTTCCATTATATCATTATATTATTGATTCTTTATTTGAACTTTACGATTTAAACTTCAGGGATTATCACATATTGAATTGCTCTCTGGTCCTGATTTTTATATTCTTTTTCAACTGTTGAAACTATAACAGTAAGCCCATATCTCCTTGAAATCATTTCTTTTGTTGGGATAAACTCAAATTCACCAGTAATATTCGAAGAGTCGAAATCTGGGCTTTGAAGTTGATATTTAATATCTTCTTCTCTGGGGTCAAAGGCTTCAATTTTAATATTAACTTTATCACCTACCCGCATAATACTTTTTGTTGTCATACCTGATGGATTAGGATCATCAGGTGTCCATGAATTACCGAGACTATCACTTATACTGAGAATCCTTACGAAATAATCATTCATGTCCGCGTTCTTATTGTGATATTGTACAAGTAATGCTTTCGTTTCCCCTAGAATTCCTTCAATTAGTTTGTTCTGATGACTAAATATAAATCTGCCATGGGAATATGTGTTTCTGAAGGTCATCATTTGATTAAAATGTACTTCGAATTTTTTCTTATCGACTAGAATTTCCTTAAAACGCTCCCATTTTTTAACAATAATATTTTTCAAATCATAGAATTCTGAATAGTAAATAAGACGATTCTCTACAAGAATACCATGTTTCTTTTCCTCGGTCTGCCTATTTTCTTTCCATTTCTGTATACGTTCATCAGAGACACCAAAATCTGCGGTATCTTGATTGCCAAGTACCGATAGGATTATGTGCCTTATTAAATTTTCATATTCCTGAATCATTATATTTTAAAGTTTCCATTTTATTTTGAACTATTATCCTTTATTTGAACTTTGGTTTAGCTCAGTTGTTTCTTGGCAACAGTTTTTATTCGGTTTCATTAGTTTGGAATCCATAAATAGTTGTTTGCATACCTGCAATTTTCCATTCTCCATTTACTTTTTCCATGAGTCTAGTCTCTCGTTTACGTCCGCGAAGCGAATCCTGTTGTTCGTAGGTAACCCAAGCACCCTCACCATAGAGGCGAACATCTATTTTGTCCAACAACTTAGGGATAGGTTCAGGTTCAGGATGATCGTCAATAAAAGCCTTTACGAATTGGCTTATTTCATTCCAACCAACTGATTCGGAAAAAGTACTTTCAGGGAAGTCAATATAGATTTTCGTTATGTTCGAGTCGTGAACCCATTTCTCGCTCCAAGCTTCATAGTCTCGCTGAAAAGCCGCCTTAGTTTCATTATTCAATGTTTCTAAAATTGCTTCTTTCTCATGTTCAATATCAATTTGTTGTTTTACGATTTCTTCAGTCCCCTGTTTTTTGACTTCTTCACAACTTGTCGTAAATAGAAAGGTTAAAAGAGTGAAAATCATTATTTTTTTAGTGGTCATACTATATTTTTCAAAATTATTGCCAGCTGCTCCGCTCAAAAGTTAGAATCCTTTATTTGAACTTTGGTCCTAGCTCAGTATGTTTGTTTACAAATCATATATCTATTAAATAATTTATTTTTTAATGGAATCAGAATCAAGAGGATTAATTATTGAATCTATAGATCTATCTCTGGGTGACTCTATTAATTCAGTTTCCATTGGTGCATTTATTGGTGAATCTATGTATGGTCTTTCTACGGGTGAATCAATTAATTCAATTTTCTTCTTCGTTTTAAGATTATAATCGATTATACCCAAAAAGTACATCGCATTGAACAATAAAGAAACAATTAATATTAAAGTAAATACTATAACCTGAAATCCACTTTGTTTAAAATTTAAATATTCCATATTTTTCTTTTCAAATGGTTATTAATATTTCAATAAATTGTGTGCTATCATAGGTATATGTTCCTTATTTAATTAATCATTTATTTGAACATTTTTAAGAGTACTGCCTTTATGCTATCAGAAGTATCCTTATTAAGAATAGTAAGCTTTTTACCAAGCCTAGTTTTGTCAATCGACCTAATTTGGTCGAGTGCTATCTCTCCTTTTTTCTTGTTAACTATAACCGATACCCTAGTTGGATAATTTTTAATTGTAGATGTTAAAGGAGCCACAATCAAAGTGTTTAAGTTCTGGTTCATTTCCTTTGGGGATATAACTACACAAGGGCGGGTTTTATTTATTTCGCTCCCCTTTGTTGGATTAAGGTCAATCCAGTAAACTTCGAATTGTTTCACCATGTCCAATCCTTCATATTTTCATCCTCAAAAACATCAGGAATCAAGATTTCTGAATCACCTTTGGAGTTAGCTTTTTCAAACAAATTATTCCAATCAGCCCTAAGCCCCTCCTTAGATGCCTCAATAACAAGCTTGTTATCCTCTACTCCAATTTTCACCTTGTCACTAAGTCCAATAAGTTTAAGAAACTTGGCAGGTATAATAATACCTTTAGAATTTCCAACCTTTATAATATTAGCTTCCATTATTATTCTAATTTTTAACTAAGTTAATACATTGTTATAACATAAACAAATAAATATTACTCCTGATGGTTAGTCTTTTTATAAGGTTTTACTTTCCCTTTAAGCCCTTTCAATTCAAGATATTTATAATATGTAGCTTTACTTACTTCTACCTTTTTTAATATGTTAGGAATGCTTAATATACCTTCGTTGAAATGATACGCACATAAAATTGCATTTTCTTCTCCTTTTATAGTTAGTCCTTTTCGCCTACCTAAAACTTTACCTCTCAATTTTGCAGATTCTAATCCAGCTTTTGTTCTCTCAATAATAATAATAATAATAATATCGTTTATTTGAACTTTGGTTTAGCTCAGTTCTTTGTTAGCTGCTGGTACGACACGTGTGAGTAAGCACATTTCGATTCCGCTCCCGTTTTCTCTCAGTCTGAGTAGAGTCCAAAGTAACATTTCCGTCTGAGCAAAGTCCATCCGCGCAAACTTGTTTTTTTCGACCGATTAAAGTTCAACTGTAGAAATATACTTAGTATTCTAGTAAATGCTAGGATTAATTACTTCTTGTTTTTAATTCATCTTGAACTTTTTTCAATTCAGGATATACTGTTGCTGGTCCACCAATGGTACATATTGCTATAGTTAGAATTGCAAAGTCAATTTCTTTTCCATCAAAATAATCTCTAAGTACAAAATAAAAAAGTCCGATAATTACCGGTATACAGAGTATTATTATTGATTTTAAGCTTTTTTCTTTACGTTTAAGCTCCTCTTTTGACAAATCTTTTAATTCTTTTTTTTCCATAATATCAATAGTTTTATTTTTTGGAGTACTTGCAGCTAACGTTTAGTGTCGAGTAGACAAGGGGAATTTCACCCCGAGCCTCTCACAGAACCGTACGTGATAGTCTCCCATCATACGGCTCTTCTAACTTAACTTTCAAAGATAGCTCATCCTCTTTCAAGTTGGCAAATTGTACGTTAAATTAGCTAATCCCTTCGCTCCAGTTTCATTACAAAACTTTCATTACTACTACGGATTAGTCCGCCCCTATACCAAGCATTGCTATTCTGCCTCTAGTTTGCGCTATTGTGCATTTCACTTTGCATCTTAGTACAGGTTCCCGAGTTCCGTAAATAAGCCCGAATAAAGGTCATGCCTCCTAAATGACGCCTGCCGCTTAGCCAGTAAACAGGTAACCGCTAAACTTATAATGTTTGTCATACTTCAAACACTTTTGACATGATGTTGCACTTTCTCGACACTTCATCAGAGGTTCATTTGCATTCATCTCCTTTATCCATACCTGACCACGCTCTTGACGCAGCCTTTTCCATAACGCTCAATACCTTGGCTCTTTACCAAAGCACCTTATGGGGGTTTGATGCTCTCTCCTGCAAGACAACATCAGTGGGTCGGTTCCACCATCTTATAAACAGTTCGCAATGAAATATATCAGCCGTTCATTGCTTTCTCGGCACACATATGAAAAGTAGGCGATTTCGAAGCGCTAAACTTTCGGTTAAACACAGAGTTTGACAAGAACCAAAAGCCTTGAATTTATTACCATTTCGCCTATTTTTTATATACATTTGTTGGCAATAGTATTTAGTTCATATATCCACTTTTTAAGTAAAATTGATTCCAATCAGTAATCGTTATTATATCTTTAATAGCTTTCTTTTTATCGGTCTGTTTTTCATAATAACTTTCGCAAATTCTGAAGCCTATATAGTAGCCCAAATCAGCGGGCTTGTCTTTAGCTCTATCTGCATTACCAATCCAATTTTGTGTATTTTCTCCGTACATATCCATTTTAAATTCATTCCAAACTTCTTTCTCGTTCTTATTAGCCCATTCGTGGACATATTGGTTAATATGTGAACCACACACTAAAGAACTTATAAAATCAGCTGCTCCTTCATAAATTGCATTACCTAACAAATTGTTATAATTGTTATTTTGTTGAATATGAACTAATTCGTGAATTGTAATTAATGGCAAATTAGAAAAATCGCGCACTACCTTTTTTTCCCAATTATTGAAATTTGATAAATCTGAATCCTTCATTTTGGTGTGCATTTCTGCTCCGATTATTAATCCAAAAGGACTTGATGTCCCTCCGGCATTAAAACAACCAACCGTATAGTAAATATCTGGAAAAACAGCATCAATGTACAGTTTTTCAAATTCGTTAAAGTAATTCCTAAGAGTCTTTTCCTGGGTATAGAGTTGTTCTAGGTTTGGTATAATGGACTTAAAATATTCTTTTTTATCTTCAATCCGATATGCAAATTGGTGAGATGAAGATTGGATTTTAAATTTTTGATAGTAAAATAAAGCTTTAGATGCTTTAGAGAAGTAATCGTTATAAAAATAGGATGGTGAGTTAGACCAATTGCTTCTACTTTTATTAAAAGCAGTAATAAAATTGAAAACATCTTGATAGTGAAAATTACAGTTCTTGGGATTATCTTTCAAATGAGTTATGCTGTCTATCAGTGATAATTTAGAAACGTACTCTGGTTGTTCTGAATAAGGATTGTCCGAATTCTTATACCAATTTAACCAAGTGTATTTTCTATTAATTAAAGAATCCATTAGTGGGTATGCCAAAGAATCTTGTTTAGTGTCCAAATAAAGCATAGATAGATTAAACATAGCATCTTCAACAAAAGTCTGGGAATTACTTGTTTTTATACAGTTTTGGTAAGCCTCAATTGCTAATTCTGGTCTACCTGCATTATTTAACTCGTTTGCTAAATTGTAGTAGTAGTTCGGATAAGAGCCTAATGCAATTAATTCGGAATATTCATTCTCAATGATTTGTTTATCCGAAGTTTGTTTTTTCGAATGTTCATTACAACTGCTAAGTAAAATAGTAGTCAGAAGCATTATGATAAGGGTTTTCTTCATTCGTTTTTATAATTATTGCCAACGGGAGTTTGCGCAGCAACTCCATTTCGAATAAAAATAAATGATTTGTTTTGATTTATAGGACCCTAAGCGAAGGTTTTATAGCCGGTTCTTTTGTGGTAAACTAAATTTCCAAGAAAAGCAAAGTCGCCCAAAATGGCTGAAATGGCTCCGAATAGGGCAAAAAATATGTCGACAAGCCTTTTGAGCCTGTCCTTCAACACTTTTGGGTCAAGAATGGACACAAGTCTGCTAAGGTTGTAGCATATCATGATCAGGTTTACCTCGGAGAGCACGTTCTGTTTTCCTTTCATCAATGTATGGGTGAAGCCCCATTGTCTTTTGATGGTCCCGAACTGGTGCTCGGTGATCTGTTGCCTGAGCCTATAATATTCCGGATTTTCCTCCACTCTTTTCTGGTTTTCCTCCAAGGCCTCCTGATAAATGGAGCGCTCTATGAAGCGTCCGTTCTTGTTCGTGGTACAAAGGTGCCTTACGGGGCAGACCTTGCAGGCCTGTCGGTTCTTGTAATGCTTGACCTTGTGGCCCGCCTTATTGTAAACGGTTCCATTGGTCACCAATATCTGTCCGTCGGGACAGGTATAGGTATCCATTTCCCTGTCGTATTTAAAATCGACCATGGGATAAAGGCCGTTGTGTTGGGAAGAATGCTCCTTTGGGGATGAGTAAGTTGTTATCCCGTTCTTGGTGCAGATGTCCAGGTGTTTGCCCGTGGTGTACCCTTTATCGGTAAGTGTCCTCATTTTTTCCACGCCCAAAAGTTGCTTTGCATCGAGTGCCATGGGCGAAAGTGCGTGTGTATCGTTTACGGTGCCCGTGTCGTTGTTGACGAAGAGTTTGTATTTTGCATCACACCCTGCCTGCACGTTATAGCCCACATTGATTATGTTGCGGTGCAGTACTACCGATCTGGCATCGGGATCGGTAAGGCTGATCTGTCGTTCCCCACTGGTGCGCAGCTCTTCCCCGATGTTGCGGTATCTTTCCTTCTTCGATTCCTGGTAGGCAATTTTGTCCTGTATTTTTTCGGTATCCGAATCTCCGTCCTCGGCATCAAGTTGTTGTTGGTATTCCAGTATCTTGTTGTCTATGTACTCGATATGGCGGTCGATCTTGTTCTGGTTGAAGTTGTTCTTCAGGGCGTTCTGGGCCCTTATCTTGAAGGAGTCGATGGCAATGGTCTCGCCTTCGATTAGTTCCCAATCCTTGAGCAGCACCACAAAATACCTGAATGCCCCTTTGAAGGCTTTTGGGTTACGCTTTCTGAAATAGGCTATTTTCCTTGCGGACGGCCTTAGTCCCTTCAGGAGCCATATGACCTCGAGGTTTACCTTGCAGGCATGTTCCAATTGGCGGGAGGAGCGCAGTTTGTTCTTGTAGCCGTAGAGATAGAGTTTGAGCATGTCCGAGGAACGATATGGTGGCCTGCCCTCGTTGTTCAGCACGTCCCTGAACCCCAGGTCGCCCATTGGGAGGATATCCACGAACATATCGACGATCCTTGCCCACGAATCGGGACCCAGGCAGGATTCGAAATCCATCATTACGAGTTGGTCCCTGTCAAAACCTGTTATAAAATCCATACCATTAAGATAATCAATATCAATACGTTATGGTATTGGCCGTGCTAAAGGAAATCAACAAATGTAAGCTTCCCCAAAAACCGAACTGTTTAAAAGTAGAAAAATAGTTTTAACTTTAAACAGTAATTATGAAGACAAGTAAATTTTCACCCACCCAGATTGCCAAAATTCTAAAAGAATTCGATAATGGCAAAACCGCTTCCGAGATTAGTCGGGACCATGGTGTAAGCACAGCCGCTTTTTATAAATGGCGAGAACGTTATGCTGGTATGAGCGGTAAAGAACTCAAACGTATTAAAGAGCTCGAGGAGGAAAACCGCAAGCTCAAACAGATGTATGCCACTCTAGCATTGGACCACCAGATGGCCAAGGAGATCATTGAAAAAAAGTTCTAAAGCCCTACCGTAAACGAGCTATCAGTAAAGAACTTGCGCATTACGGTATCAGTAGGGCATGCCGTGTGATGAAAATGAGCAAGAGTGTCTATTACTATACTCCTTTACCCAAAGATGATTCTGAAATCGAAAAAGCCTTGCAAGAAAAAGCTGAGGAACGTTCAGAGGAAGGTTTTTGGAAAGCGTATGAGCGTCTTCGAGATGAAGGTAAACCTTGGAATCACAAGCGAGTGCATCGAGTATATAAAACCTTAGGACTTCCCTTACGACGTAAGGCAAAGAAGCGCTTGCCAGCACGTATAAAGGAGCCTTTAGCGGCTCCTTTAGAGCTTAACCATACATGGAGTATGGATTTTGTAACTGATGTACTTGAGAATAAGAGACGGTTCAGAGCCTTTAATGTCATTGATGATTATAATAGGGAGGCATTACACATCGAAGTAGATTTTTCATTGACCAGTAACCGAATTGTATGGGTTCTCAACCATTTGGTAAATAAAAGGGGAAAGCCTCGTAGAATTCGAATGGATAATGGCCCAGAGTTCGTTGCTAAAATAACAGCAGTATGGAGCGAAATGCAAGAGATAGAATTTAAATATATCCAACCAGGAAAGCCAACACAAAATGCATTTGTGGAACGTTTTAACGGAAGTTTCAGAAGAGGAGTTTTGAACAAATACATTTTTGAACATATAGATCAAGTTAGAGAACAAACAGAGATATGGATGCAGGATTACAATCACAAAAGGCCACATGATTCCCTTGGAGGAAAGTCACCCAAAAAATATGCAGAAGAAAATTCTCATGGGGCTAGCCCCATGAGAATTAAAAATAATAACTTTATAGAGATATTAGACAATTAAGCAGTTCTAATCAAGGGAAGCTTACACAAAGTTATTAAGAAAGGGTAGGTTTTTGCGCAGTCTGACGGTTGAGCTAAGCGTAGTGCGGTAGTAAGGAAACTTTTCGTTTCCGTCTGCGCACGAAGCTAAAGCTTATTGTTTAGTTTTATTTTTCTTGTCCAAAGCTAAATCCATAAGATTTAGCGACATTATAAATATACACAGACCTTTCGGTTTTGACCTAAAGTCCGCATTACGTTTAGGTATTGTTAGCAAAATGTGGCGACACGTATGAGTAAGCACGAACTATTGGTTCTGATATTTTTTCCGTCCGAGTGAAGTCCATCTGCGCAACAGTTGCGTCTGAGTAAAGTCCGTTCTCGTTAAAAGTCCATCTAATTTTTGGTTCCTTTAATCTATTCAGGCTTTCCGTTCGTTTTCAATCTTTTCTTTAAATATTCAATATTAAAGAGACTCCATAAAAGAATGACTAGGAAAATAATCATTACTTTATTGAAAGAAATTTTATCATTTAAAAAATATTCGACTGCCAAAATTACAATCGGTATAGTAATAGCCGAAATAAGGAGTCCGCCGTAGACTGCTAAAGCTTGTTTTAAACCCTTATCTGAGAAATTTTCATATATATTATCTAACATATTATCTTTTTTAAGCCATTTTTGCTAACGTTTGGGTAGTCGAGTAGACAAGGGGAATTTCACCCCAAGCCTCTCACAGAACCGTACGTGATAGTCTCCCATCATACGGCTCTTCTGACTTGATACACAAAGATAGCTCATCCTCTTTCAAGTTGGCAGGTTGTGTATTAAACCAGCTCATCCCTTTGCTCCATTTCCATTACAGAAACTTCATCACTACTACGAATGAGTCCGCCACTACATATACTTTTGGTATTCTACCTCTAGGTTGTGCCTATTGTGTATTTCCCTTAGCACGTATATGCAGCTTCCCAAGTTCCATAACTAAGCCCGAATAAAGTTCTTGCCACCTGAATGACGCCAGCCCCACAGAAAATAAATAGGTTACCCCTGTGATTAATGTTCTTTCAAACACTAGTTTTAACTCCGTATCATACTTCGTAGCTTTTGACTGGATGTACCTACTTCTCGACACCTCTTCAGTGGTTCACTTTCGTTCAACTCCTTTATTCATACCTGCCAACCTCGTGGGTTGGATTCTCCTAAACGCTCAGTACCAAGGCTGTTAACCAAAGCACCTTTAGGTGGTTTAGAGCCATCGCCTATACAACGACTCTGATGGATCTACCATCATCTTAATTACAGCATGCAGCACAGTTTATTACCATGACTGCTTCTTGGCACACTATGAACAGTAGCGGCTAAAAATGCCGAAACTTTCGGTTAAGCACAAAGTTTGATACGAGCTAAAAGCCTTGAATTTACTACTGTTTCGCCTATTTTTTATATACATCTTTGTTGTGTGTAGTGTTTTATTATCAAGTAAATTCGATTAATTCACCATCTTTTGGAATAAGCAACCTATTATCATTTATACTTTCTTTAGTTGCCATTTCTCTCAGGGAATTTCTTGTTACCGTACAATGGTCTAAGGATTCCATATGAACAGATATAATTGTTGAGTTAGGCATTTCTTTAGCTATTTTAATCGTTTCTTTCTCATCCATTAAAATTGGTGTTTCTTCAAAGTCTGGAATATATGCACCACCTGAGTTTGTTATTATGATTTCGGGTTTATACTTGAATAAAGATTCTTTTACTTCCTTTACCCAAATACTATCTCCTATTATATAGACTGTTGGTTCTGTTTTTGATTGAAGAACAAATCCAGAAACTTCTCCCATATGATTTAAAATTTCTCCACTTCCGTGTTTTCCACTTGTTCTTGAGATTTCAATACCATTCCATTGAAGACTGTCCTTAATTACTGTTAGATTAATAAAATTATTGGCTTTGATTTTATCCTCATCTGCTGGTTGACAAAAAATAGGAATATCTTTAGGAAGTGCTTTTTGTGCAGTTTCATCAAAATGGTCGGTGTGTGTGTGTGTCACCAAAACTATATCCACATTTTTAATTATTTCACTAACATCAATTGGAAGATTAACAGTTGGATTTCTTTCTATTCCGCCATATGATTCAAATGCTCCTTTTACCGAAAACATAGGGTCTACAAGAATAGTTTTTCCAGCGTAATTTATTTTTAAAGTAGCATTTCTTATTAATTGAATTTTCATATTTCTAATATTTGACATTATTATTGTACACGTATCTTTGGACGAAGATATAATTTGTACTATAATTAGAGAAGTTGATTCAATTCTATTATCTTGAATTTTCAGTTGAAATAACTTATTTTTACATTAAATAGCGTTGATTATGGTAAAAGATGATTTCGATTGGAAAATTATTCAATTGTTGCAGAATAACTCAAGACTTTCATATGCGAAAATAGGAAGAGAAATTAATTTATCACCATCTGCAGTTGCAGAGAGAGTTCAAAGACTTGAAGAAGAAAATGTAATTGAAAAACACATAACCATTATTAATCCCAAAGAGATAGGTTATTCTTTGTCAGCCTACATCACCATGGGTTTTAATGATAATGGGTACAAGCCATTTTTAAAGACCATAGACCAATTTTCTGAAATTGTAGATTGCAGTATGATAACAGGTAAAGATTGTCTTATTATGAAAGTAATTTTAAAGGATAATGCTCATTTGGAAAACCTTATTGATAGATTATGTAAATTTGGAAATCCGACAACTTCTATTGTCCTGTCTGAGGTGTTAAATAATGGAAGTATTAAAATTCCTTAAAGTTGAAAATAGTTAGGCATGAAGTCTTTTTTACATTACACACAACGTTTTTGGGCTTTGCGTTCGGGCGGGTTTCGAAGCACAAAAGCCGATATTATTACTAAAGTTCAATAGAAGTACAAAACTTGAATTGTGCACTTCAGCCCGCCTGACGCAAAACCCATGTTGGGCGTTTGTGCTTTTATTTTTGCAAGTACCTTTCGCTAATTATGTTTGTATGATGTTTAACGTGTCCTATCATAATGTACCCTAACGCTCTCGCAGATATTTTGTAAGTTATACAGTTACCTAAAAACATACTTTGCTTGTCTGAAAGATTTTCAAATAACGATTTTGAATTATTCCTAACGGTTATAAATTCGTCAATCAAACTTTCGATAGTTCTGTCGGTAACATTAATATTTGCAGCGTACAAATTTTCGTCCATACCGTGTAATGGTGTATCCGCATCTCCTCTTGCACACACAAATGCCCTAAAAGCAAAGGCTCTTTCAGTGTCAATAATGTGCATTAAGACTTCTTTAACTGTCCATTTATCTTCTGCATATCTGTGATTTAATAACTCTTTTGGAACATTATTGAAGTATTCTATTAGGAATTTGGTGTTTTCGTTTAAAACGTCAAAAAAATCACCTTCATCAACAAGGTCGATATAATACTGAAAATAAGATTTGTATTCTGAAATTTCTGGTCTTTGCATTTATTATTTATTTAAAAACTGGTCTTAAAAATGTCCGCTCATAACTTAATATACACTTAGATTGTTCTGCAAGTTTAAAGGCTTCGATACACTCCTTGTCTGTCAATATTGATTTCCTATAACTTTCATATTCTGCTAAACTTGGAAACGAAAATAAGGCATATGCAACATTATTAGCTCCTTCACTTGGCAAAAAATACCCATGATGTTGTCCACCTAAACGTTTTACTAAATCTATCCAAAGTTTGCCATACTCTTCAAATAGTGGTGTTTGGTAAGGGTCAATAATGTATTTTAAATGACAAGTTATCATAATTGTTTGCTATTTGGTTAAAGTCGTTTGTCGTTTTAGCATAACGCCCAACGGCTCGGCGTCGAGTAGACAAGGGGAATTTCACCCCAAGCCTCTCACAGAACCGTACGTGATAGTCTCCCATCATACGGCTCTTCTGACTTGATACACAAAGATAGCTCATCCTCTTTCAAGTTGGCAGGTTGTGTATTAAACCAGCTCATCCCTTTGCTCCATTTCCATTACAGAAACTTCATCACTACTACGAATGAGTCCGCCACTACATATACTTTTGGTATTCTACCTCTAGGTTGTGCCTATTGTGTATTTCCCTTAGCACGTATATGCAGCTTCCCAAGTTCCATAACTAAGCCCGAATAAAGTTCTTGCCACCTGAATGACGCCAGCCCCACAGAAAATAAATAGGTTACCCCTGTGATTAATGTTCTTTCAAACACTAGTTTTAACTCCGTATCATACTTCGTAGCTTTTGACTGGATGTACCTACTTCTCGACACCTCTTCAGTGGTTCACTTTCGTTCAACTCCTTTATTCATACCTGCCAACCTCGTGGGTTGGATTCTCCTAAACGCTCAGTACCAAGGCTGTTAACCAAAGCACCTTTAGGTGGTTTAGAGCCATCGCCTATACAACGACTCTGATGGATCTACCATCATCTTAATTACAGCATGCAGCACAGTTTATTACCATGACTGCTTCTTGGCACACTAAGAAATCGTAGGGCAGGTGATAAGCACTATCATTTCGGTTTATTACTTAGCTAAATATAAATATTTTGCTTTTATCTTTTCTACTATAAACGCCAAATTTTATATTTAGCGGACTTTGTTAATATTCACAGACCTTTCGGTTTAGCACAAACGCCCTATGTTTTTTATACATTGTTCTCACTCGTTCTAATTTCCATGAAAAGTCATATCAGGCAATTTTTCTTCATTTTTCAAATACCTATCAAACCAATTAAGAACGTCCTTATCCACTTCATCTCTAAATTCACTTATACCATGATCTCCTCCTTCAAAAATCTTTAGTCTGTAAGGAATCCTATATTTTTCAAATTCAAGTGCTAGGTTTAAACTTTGTGTTGATTTTACTCTCCAATCCGAATTTCCGTGTAGCAGTAATATGGGAACATTCTTTGAAAATTTATCTACCCATTTTATTGCTGATCGTTTTGTTAACTCTTCCTCTCTATTCGCATAATAATCAGGAATTAATTCAGAATAAACACCATCTTCCATTCCTGGTCTGTCTTTAATACCTTCAAATGCATCAGAAATCGCTCCACCGACAACTGCAGTTTTTATTTTATTAGTTTTGGTTATGGCTATGTAAGTCATCATGCCGCCACGGCTCCAACCATACATACCTATTCTTTTAACATCAGCTCCTTCGATTTCTTTTAATACATCACATAAAACCAAAACATCATTAATATCTTTACCACCAAACTCTTCTTTGCCTTCACTACCAGCATTTCCTCTATATTGGCTACCTATTATAACATAACCTTTTCTAGCAATTGCTGAAAGCCAAAAAGCTGTGCCATAATCTAATTCCCCAAAATCTCTATTTCCTCCTCTATTGAATATGATACAGGGATATTTACCAGCTTTTTTGGGTTTTAATAACATTCCATTAACTCGTAAGCCATCACTTAAATAGGTGATTTTACCTATTTCTAAACTGTCTAAATATGCATTTTTTTTCAACCATTTTTCATAATTAATGCTTGTGGTATCTGCAGGTCTCAAGTCTACAATTTTTGTATTTAATAACAGTTTTTGATCTTGAGATTGACAGCAATTAAAACAAGTTGATAATAAAAGTAAAACAATGTATTTCAGATGTAGCATAATTTATGTAGACTAAAGTTTTAATGAGTGAGAACGGCTATTGTCGAGTAGACAAGGGGAATTTCACCCCGAGCCTCTCACAGAACCGTACGTGATAGTCTCCCATCATACGGCTCTTCTAACTTAACTTTCAAAGATAGCTCATCCTCTTTCAAGTTGGCAAATTGTACGTTAAATTAGCTAATCCCTTCGCTCCAGTTTCATTACAAAACTTTCATTACTACTACGGATTAGTCCGCCCCTATACCAAGCATTGCTATTCTGCCTCTAGTTTGCGCTATTGTGCATTTCACTTTGCATCTTAGTACAGGTTCCCGAGTTCCGTAAATAAGCCCGAATAAAGGTCATGCCTCCTAAATGACGCCTGCCGCTTAGCCAGTAAACAGGTAACCGCTAAACTTATAATGTTTGTCATACTTCAAACACTTTTGACATGATGTTGCACTTTCTCGACACTTCATCAGAGGTTCATTTGCATTCATCTCCTTTATCCATACCTGACCACGCTCTTGACGCAGCCTTTTCCATAACGCTCAATACCTTGGCTCTTTACCAAAGCACCTTATGGGGGTTTGATGCTCTCTCCTGCAAGACAACATCAGTGGGTCGGTTCCACCATCTTATAAACAGTTGCGTAACGATTTTCAGCCGTTCGTTACTCTCGGCACACATATGGTTTGTTGCGTGTTTAAATAGCTAATTTAATTAATAAAACCTAAAAGATAATTGAGTTCTATTTTTCTTAATTAAACTAAAACTAGCAATAAATTATATACTTTGTGTGTGCCCAGTATTGGCATCTTTGAGCTACTTAATAAAAGTAGTTGATTTATTTAGAGGGTGCAAGTCCCTTATGGGCAGGGGTAACGCCTTGAACCATTTGTAAGCTGCAAGGTTGCTAGTTGTGAAGCTAGGACTGAAGAAAGCAGGACTACAAATCTCGGTACTGACGAACAGGAACCATATATGAGGCATAATTATTTGGGTAAGCAACCACATCATTGTTACGCCCTAAAGAGTACCAAAAGGGTAGTTATGTAGATACGGCAGTTATTGGGAGAAAGAAGATGTTCTTACCTGGGGAGGTCTCTATAATCACGAGTTGGTATAGTAGAGAAGTCAGCAGAGGTCATAGTACTCACTAGAAACGAGTTGTAGTTTATCTACATAGGTCTCACAAGTGAGGAAGGACCGAAAGTAATCCTTTCTGAAATGCCAGATGGAGCATTGATTTTCGTTATTGGGTGACCGATTCCCTAGAAAATTTGTAGCCATTTGATAAAGTAGGAAATAGTTTTGATTGGTGTAAAGAGCAATCGGAAAGATGGGTTACTAACCGCCGTATACGAGACCCGTATGTACGGTGGTGTGAGAGGCGCACTCTCCTCAATTATGGGGAGAGCCGTCTACTCGATTATCTCTTGTTTTTCTTTCTATTAGATTATAGTAATTCAATAATTCTCATTTAATTAAAACACCAAATTAAACCTTTTGTGTTTTTTAAAGTCTTAAAATGAAACATAAACTAATTTTATATGATAACGACATCTAGCACATTCAAAAAATGGAATTTATATTTAAGTATAATTTTAATTGCGTTTACTTTTTTTAGTTGCAGTAGAAGTGACGACAGTACTGATGAAATGAATGATGACCAAGTAATTAATAGCGGTGAAGAAATTAATGACGATGAAGTAATTGATGACGATGCAATGTTTTATCAAGCAGAAAGCTTTGTAACGATAGAGAATGGTTTGGGAGGGCTTGATGCTGATTTGGAATTTGGAGACAGGTTTGGGAGAGATCATGATGTAATAGGAGATGTGGATGGAGATGGGGTAATAGATTACGTTATAGGCGCGCGATCAGATGATGATGGAGAGGTTGATGCCGGAGCGGTATATATCTTGTTTATGAATAGTGATGGTTCTGTTTCATCTAATCAAAAAATATCCAACCTAGAAGGCGGATTTAATGAAACACTGCTTGAAGGTAATTTCTTTGGCTATGGAGTTGCAGGCATTGGTGATTATGATAATGACGGAATACCAGACATTGCAGCTTCAGCTACAAATTCAACCAACAGAGCATTGTACATTATTCATCTAAATACCGATGGTACAGTTAAGAATTTCGTAAAAAACTCAAACATTATTGCACAAGGACTTTCCGGTATTGGTGACATCAATAATGATGGTAGAATTGATTTGGTTGCATGTGAACCTAGTTCAGATTTGGGTGGAATTAGTCGTGGTGCTATCAACATATTATTTTTAGACGATGATTCACAGGTTGTGCCTGGAAGCACTGTAAATATCGGATCTGGTACTGGTGGTTTTGGAGAAGGGCTTGAGGACAATGATCAATTTGGAGGTAGAGAAGTAGCTATGCTAGGAGACATAGATAATGACGGAACATTAGAAATGGCAGTAGGAGCTTTCACTTCTGATGGTGGCAAAGGAGCGATTTGGATGCTTTCTCTAAATAGTACCACGTTCAATGTGGAGTCTAAACTTAAAATTACTGAAGGATTAAATGGTTTTACGGAAACACTTGATTTAGAAGAGAACCCTAATGGTACTTTTGGTGCGCAGTTTGGGCATGCGATGTGCGCAGCTGGGGATATTGATGGTGATGGAATAACAGATTTAGTTACGGGAGCCAATCAGCAAAATGAAGGTAGCGCGTATATCCTATATCTAAATGCAGATAAGACCGTAAAAACATTTGATAAAATTAGTGCAACGGAAGGTGGTTTTGATTTGGTTCTTGGTCCAGATGACCGTTTTGCACGTTCTATATCTTATGTAGGCGATTTAAAAGGAGACGGCTCTATTGCAATAAATTTTGGTGGAATTGGGCTTGGCACAACAGGGGCACTGTACACACTGTTTTTTAGACCTAATTAAAGAGTATCTATTTGCTTTATTAAGTCCATAATGTTTTATGTAGTTGTACCTTAAGTTGGTGTAAAAAAGCCAGAATGACTATTCTAAAATAGAGTCCATCTCAAATAAATAAACATTAATCAAGTTCTTCTAAACGATAGGCTTTGTTAAAGAACGTTGCTTCATCCTGCGGGCCCATGGACTGAGGGTTCGTTATTGGTATGTAGCGATCTTCACGTGAATTAAAAAAGAACTGATTTTTAAAGTTAAATTTTAGAAATGCCTCACTACTTCCAACTGATTCGTTGGCGGTAATAAAGTGATATAAACTGCCATATATGGTTAAAACTTCTTTACCACCAATAGCCAAATCAACTATTTGATTATTAAGGTTGAGTTTTAAAGTGTCATTTTGAAAAAAGTAATTGTAATCAAAAGACAGATTGTTATATTCAAAAGTAAGTTCATTATCAGTATTAAAAGTAACTTTCGCGCTTTCACAATACACTTCTGTTTCTTCGTTAAAAATTTCTAAACCATCAGTTCCATCAAAAATTGAATTAAAATCTTCAAGACTATTTGAACCCAATTCACCACCTACATAATGTACGATTGTTTCCCCTGGAGATAGACTTATGAGATAGATGGAATCCAACATCATCCATTGCTTCATAAACTGTGATGTCGTTTTCAAGAGATTCTGAATTACATGAAAATAAAACCAGGGTACTTAAAAAACTAAATATGATTTTGAAATTTTGATTATAAAAAAATCTTTGAGTTGAATTGTTGCTTATTCCTTATCATGATATTTATTTTATTTTTTATCGAGATTAAACTCAAAAGAGATAAGAATGTCTTCTGCTAGTTTTTCACGAACAATGGCTGGAATTTTGATGTCAAAATCGGAGGCTTTTACATTAAAAGTTCCTTTCATTGTTATTATTTCATTTTCCATTGAAATTAAAATCGGTAGGTTTTTAAACTGCTTTATTTCTCCATGAAAACTTAATTGCCCGCTAACATTATATTTTTGATTTGCATTTAAGTTATAAATATCAAAGCTGTCTATTTTACCTTTAAAAGTGGCTTTAGGGAACTTATCTGATTCGGCATAGTTTTCATTAAAGTGTTCCTCCATTAAAGCAATTTTAAAACGAAAACCTTTAACAAGAGCTAATGCGGCAAATTCAGCATTAGTGGCATTAAGGATTGCTGTAACAGTAGTACTAGTTCCTTTAACTTCTTCAAAAGAAGGCATAGAAGCCTCAAAAGTTATGTGCCCATCTTTTGTTAAATATTTGTCTTGAGAAAAACTATTTAAACTTAAGAATACAATTAGATATATAAGCTTTTTCATATAGATTCATTTTAATTAAAAAAGATATACTATTAGGAGAAAATCATAAATTTAGTTTTCTAATAATCCTTCATCTAACCATTGCTGTATTTGGTCTCTTAATGATTGTGACATGAGTCCACTTGTTGGCATAGGATCAGAAACATCATTAATACGACTAATAATATCATTAATATCATTACTTACTTGGGTGTAGGTCGTATATGATGTAGGTGCTCCATTTCTTGTTGGGCTTCCATGACAATTTGTACAATTATTGCTTATTATAGTTGCAACAGTACCATTATAGGTAATTGCCGTTAGTTCTTGTTAATCTTCCAGTTCAACAAGGTCATCATTACTATTGTTTGAGCAGCTACTAGTTATTAAAACAGAAATAGCAAATAAATAAATAATTTTTTTAAATTTCATAGTTTTCATTTTTTAAATAGTTTCATTTTTATATTAAAAGGTTCTGCTTAGATTAAATCCAAAATAAATGTCTCCAATAGACCAATCTCCGTCAGCTTGCCCTAAAAAACCATTAGTATTCATTGCTTGTGCATTAGAAAAATGGAGCTGAAATACGTGACCTCCTGTCTCTAAATCAAAACCTATTGATAATGGGTTTTTGAATGGTGAATTGCTGGCTCTATTGAGGTGTAAACCGTAATCAGCGTTGATAGACCACCGTTTGCCAAGTTTATGGCGCCCACCCAAACCAAGTGCAAATTGAGAATTGTTTTGCTCATTGATTACAACATAATTATCGTGAAAAAATGTAGGAGCTAATTCTAAGGTAAAATCTTGATTAATTTTTCTTGATATTAAAAATTGCATGGTATATCCCAGTTTGTCAATAAATTCAAGAAGAGGAAAATTTTCTTTTTCCAAGCTTGTATTTATTAGAACAGCATTGAAACCCACAATTGTAAAAGGGGAACCACTTTTTTTTTGTCTAACAAGCCTATACTTGGTTGTAACATCATAAACTTTAAGGAATGAACTTCTTGATACACCAATATTTATAGCATCAGTGATGCCATACACAAAATTTAAGCGCGTTACCGCATTATCTAGACCGAAAAAAGTGTCAATACCATTTTTAATACTACCAAACCTGTGAGAAACTATGAGTTTTAGCTCATTATTACCTGCTAATTTTGTCGATTCAAAATTTACTATTTTCAGACCTTTAAAAGCCGCTGAAGCGTATGCTGTACCAGTGGAATCTGTATCTATTTCATTTAATAAATCATCTTGTGCTTGCATATAAATTGAAAAGCAAAAAATGATGGGCAGAAGTAGTTTCATGGTTAATTTAATTTAAATTATGACTTTATTTCGGTCAAAAGGTTTAATAGCAAGTGGCATAATTATTCAATAATTGTACATTGGTCCAGTTTCACCTGTTCCAATAAATCATCAAAACCAATTACCCTTCCTTTAACTTTCGTTCTAGATTTAAGCATTATTGAAGGGTTAGCAATGGCTTTTTGGAATGAACAGAATACCGAATTATCTAAGGTTATGTCTTCCTTGTTTAATTCTGTAATACTTCCAGAAATTTCTATTGTTTTATTTAAAAATTTCGCTTCAGATTGAGCTGTACTATTTAAAAAGCTAGCCTTAAGTGTTCTTGAAGTAAGTTTAAAATCAGTTTGTTCTGTTTGAATATCTCTATGATTTTGAAACACATAATTGTAGCTTAGAAATAGAACTAAAATGATAAAAATTAGTAGTATGATGAATTTACGCATGTACCTTAGGTTTTTGAACAACAGTCTTTAGACTATATAAATGAAAAAAGGTTTAAGGCCTTTTAGGAAAAAATCATAAACACTTGATTTTTTAAACTTATTTAAAGGGTATTGATAATAAATTACCCATCATATTTAGAGGTATGTTACGGTATTTTAAACACAAAAAGTCTTATTGAAAAGAATAACATTATATAAAGGAAAATTATTAAGAATATACGCATGATTGGATATTACTAAGTCTCTAATGGTCTAATTGAATTTTATTTCATCTTTATTTTGAACCCTTGATTAAACCATTTGACTAAAGCGTAGTCCTAGCACTATAATTGACAAAAATTAATCATATGAAAGAAATTATACAAAAGGTAAAAGCAATCAATATTTACCTTAAAATAGAGATGCGTTTGTTCGCAGTAATTATTCTAACTTTTATCTCAAGCTGTGGTTCTAGTCAAGAAGAGGAGCCTATTACCATAATGGAATCTGAGGATACGGAATCGGTAGCCCCAATTATTCAAACTCCAACACCACTAATTCATCTTGAGGATAATTTAGATGAACAAGACCAACTTGGATGGTGTATTGACACTCGAGGCAATGGATTTAATGAAGTACTGCATACCCATTCTTGTAAACCAAGTGGTGGTGATGTTCAGTTTACATACAATGAAGAAACCCTTCAAATTTGCTCAGTAGAATTTATTGGTTTCTGCGTAGAAATGTCGGAAGGTGTTCTTGAAGGTGCGAGTTTAAGCCTTGTTGAAAGTGATACAGAATCGCCTAATCAGAAGTTCGTTTACAATGCTGAAAACGGAGAGTTCAATCCAGAGGAAAATGCTAACCTTTGCCTTGCAGCAGGGAGTGTAAGTTCTGCGGCCGGTATTTATATGTCTCGTTCGCTAACTCTAGAACTTTCGTCTGAAATTGATGAAAGTTTAAAAAAATGGGTTATTGTAAGTGCGGAATCAACAGATTAGTTTTGTTTTAAAGGCAGTTTATGTTTTTGTAGAATATTTTTTACACACTATTGGAAGAACAAAAAAGGAGATGTATATCTGTTTGTATGCGAGTATGGGTTTTTGACTAAGAACGACAACGGAAAAGAAAAATACGTTTTGATTACATGGCAAGATTATATGAATTAGTGATTTTTGGTATTGAATAATTGCTTAGATTTACTTCTAAATGTGCTATTTTTGATCGAGTTTCGAGTTCGGTTAATCATTTGTAAAAGCATCCTTAAAATACTGTAAGTTAACAAGTTATAATTATAGAATTAGTTCTGTCGTGATGTTTTTTAAAGTAAACTTCCATTCCTACTATTCCTGGCAAAATATACATTGGAGGGTAGCTTAGTCTTAACCATAATTCTTCGAATGAAGATTGAGATCCAGCTAAATCTAATTCAGATTGAATAAATCTATCTAAATACCTTAGATTATCATTTAATGATCCTCCATACCTTCCGACTGTATTTGGTGTTATATAGATTTTCATTAGTTAATCATCCTTTATTTAAACTTTCATATTTTCAATATAAAGATAAGTATCGAATATGAGAGTTTCATAAAATGTTCTTTTTACGGAACAAAGATTATTGGTCGACAAATTTAAACCTTCTTTTGCATCCAGACTGGTGTCGTATTCGATTTATGTTCTGCTCCGATTATCGTCTTATAAAGTTCGGGCTTCCTGGCATTTTTGTATCTCCAGCCGCCTGATAGCTGTATTTTTTCTTTTGTGATTTTTGAAATGGTTATGTTATCCTCAAAAGACCTTATTTCAGACAAAATTTCTCCATAAGGATCGATAATCATTGAATTACCATTTTTAAGATGTTCTCCATCATAGCCTATGGGGTTGGTAAAAGCATAGTAGACCCCATTGTCATAGGCTCTGGCAGGAAGCCAGCGCATAAGCCAACGCCTACCTTTTGGGCCGTCGAATTCCAACCTCAAGGAAACGGGGTCCGTTTGTCGGTTTTGCCAGAATCTATCTTCTACATAACCCCTGCCCGGCATTGCCGAAGGAGTGCATCCGGTTACATGAGGTGCAAAAATAAGTTCCGCACCTAGAATACTTGTGGCCCTAACGTTTTCGATTACATTGTTATCGTAACAAATAAGGATTCCGCATTTCCAACCAAGCAGTTCAAAAACGCAATATTCTTGTCCTGCGGACATATGTCTGCTTATGAAAGGATGAAGTTTTCTATATTTTGTTACTATGCCGTCCTTAGTAACGCAGATATAGGTGTTGAAAATTTTACCGTTCTCCTTTTCCACAAGACCGGCTAAAATCGGAATATCGAATTCTTGGGAAATACTAATCAATTCTTGAGTGCTCTTTCCTTTGGGTATTTCCTCTGCTAAACCAATAATCTCTTCAAGGCCTAAATCCTTTGTGAATGTATAAGCAGTAATCGACATCTCATGAAAACTAATTACGTCCGCACCTTTTGCCTTAGCCCTTTCGGTTAGTTTACGGATTACGGAAAGATTATATGTTTTGTCACCATCTTTTGGCTGAAACTGTGCGACAGCGATATTTATTTCCTCCATATAAAATATAATTTATAAACAAAAATATCGTGTAGGCAAAAACAAGAATTGTATAAACCCGACAAAATATTTATTAAAATGTAATGAGATTTACGGCAAGAGGTACAGTGTTCTTATAAGCCGATGGTGTTAGACCCGTAAGTTCTTTGAATTCCCTGATTAGATGAGCTTGATCGTAGAAGCCTGCCTGAAGACTGATTCCTGTTAAAAGGTCGGGGCTTGATTTTCTGCTCATAAGCCCCAAGAAGGAATGAAGTTTAACGATTTGAATAAATTTTTTTGGAGAAATCCCTATTTGAACAGCAAAAGTTCTTTGTAAGTTTCTTTCGCTTGTGCAAGCGTAGAGGCTAAGTTGCTTTACTGACACTATACCTTTTTTAATTAGCACATGTTGGACTGTATTTTGAAGAAATGGCGCTAAAGAGTCCTCATTCTTATTTAACCTATTCAAAAAAAATAAATTCAAATTTTCTACAATTGCATCTATGGTGCATTCACTTCTTAACCTTTCGTTCAATTCAAATACCTCGTTGTCGAAAATTAGACTTGCATCCACAATTTTGCCCCGGAGTTGATTTGAAGGTATCCTAGTAAACCTATAGAGCCCAAAAGGTTGGAACAACACAATTACAATGGACAAATCACCTTCGATTATAAAATCTTGATTTTTTAAAATTTGCCCAAAAACATAATTATTAGGTAATATGGAATTAGTACTTGAAACCTTGAAGTTTGTTTTTTTAATTGTGAAAACAATTCCGTTATGACCATTTGAGAAGTGCCTAAAGTTTTTCTGTATATCAGATTCTATGTCCAAAACAAGATAGTGCTTGATGTGATTGGATAAAAATGGAGACGGTGTAATTTGCATTTAATGACCTGATAAAAATATATCAGTAAAATTAAATTAATTTTTAGAATTACAACTGTCCTATAAAACGGCAGATTCAGGGAACTAACGGAATGAAATGAAAGTAGATTGATTTCCAGTTCCATTTGTCGTTCTTTTTAGTAGTTCCGGTAATTCACTTTTTACGGAACTAAAATTTATAAAAATTATTGATTATTGTAGAAGTGAGTTTTTGCTTTAATTAGAGGTAATAAGCTATCGTTTTATTGAACTTTTACTTGGAACGATTCGCAATTTCATCCTTTATTTTCTTTAATTCTGGGTAAAGAGTCACAGGACCTCCTAAGGTACATATCACAATTGTTAGCATTGCCCAGTCAATCTCATTATCATTTAAATAATTTCGTATTTGGAAATATAAAAGCCCGATGATTATGGGGATAAAAACAAAGATAGCCCCTTGTAAGTTCTTTCTTTTCTTATGCAATTCCTCTATACTTAAGTCCGTTAGCTTATTTTCCTCCATTGGTAAATTAGTTTCGTTTCTCTATCCTTTATTTGAACTTTAATACATTAGTGTTTTTTTACTTTTTGCCAAAAAATTATAAATCAGCGTTACAATAAGACCAAATATAAGTGATATTGGAATCAGTGTAAATGGGGCAAGTCCCCTAGCGGTATCCCTACTTAATTCTCTTTGGCTCTCATTAAGTTCTGGATTAGATTCTTCCATCGAAAATGAACCGTCACCGTTGGTATCATATTTTTGTAATAATTCCTTTTCAATTTTGTTATTTCGATACTCCCATCGATAATACACAATTATGTTCAAAACAAAGTATAGAACTGTTGAAATAGTCAAAAACCTTATAATAGTCAATTTTTTCATCCTTTATTTGAACTTTAAAAATTACGACAAGGCGTCCTTACTCGTCTGTTAAATGTACTATTTTCAAATCTGATATTTCTTATTTATAATATGAATTAACAACCCTTTAAAACTAGCACAAAAACAGCACTATCGATAAAAAGTATATAACTCCGATGAACAAAAACGCTATTCAACACTTTTCATCATTTTGACATCATAAAAGCCTCACTTGACAACAAGTGGGTTTTTCTCGTGCCTTTCACTTGTACATTTGTTAGAGAATAAAAACACAAATTGTTATGAACCCTAAGACTAAGAGTTTACTATATTTTACAAGTTTCGTTATAGCTGTATTAAGTTACTATAATATAGAAAATAGCAACATACAAAATACTGAAATAGCATTACATACACAAGCTCAAGTTTCTACCCAAGAAGCTTTGAACTAAAACATATAACACGAACATACCTACTTGAGTAAGGGCTTGGAGAGATCCAAGCCCTTTTTTGTTTTTATAACCTGGTTCCTGCTTAAATACAACACGTTTTAAGAATCCTTAATTTATACTTTACGAATTGCGACATAGTGTCCTAACCCATCGTTTATTCGAACTTCTTTGAGACTAAAAAACCTTAGTTATTCTCGTATTATCTGTAAGGGTGTATTCATCCAGTATTCGTTCATATTACTCAATTTACTAATTGGCTGGTCGACATGATTTAAAGGCTTTCTTTTTTGCATTAAGTCTTTTTCAATAGAATTAATATTCGGTTGTGTTATAGTTGTTTGAGTAAAGAACTCTCTGAATTGATGTAAATTTTCATAGTTCGGTTCTTCGAGTGTATTACCATACTCATCTCGCAAATTTTGAATTCGAAGCAAAAATCTTAGTTGTTTCGGGTCACTAACTGTTGAAAATAAATTTTTTCTCAATGATATTTGAGCTTTGCCAGAACTAAGCTTTAAAATTATCTTATTGTCAAAGGCATCAACCAGTTTTTCAATTTGTAAATCTTGGCCATTAAATTTCAATTCAAAATCAGCAAGCTCTAACTCTTCATAATTGGCGCCTTCGGAATTTAACTCAACTTCTATAATACCTTCTTCAATGTTTAATAATAAATTCTCAATTTTAAACACAGGATGACGTCTAAGAACGAATTTATTATGTAATGAAATATAATTAAGATACATTCGGCCATTGACTTTTGAATATTCTACTAAAACCTCATAAAGCAATTCATTGTTGTCTTTCGTGCCTACCAAATCAACTGGATATAGACTGTTCTTAGGACGTTTTCCATAAAGGGAATAGACTAACTTACGAATGGCGTAATCATCTTTGTCAATATAAATATCACCCTTTACAGTAAAAGGATTTAACTTTTTTTTAATCCCTATTTTATACACAGGCTCGCCGTCATAATAAGTGTTTTCTACAGAAGAGAATCGGTGTGCACCAATAAAGTCCTTATTGAACACTCCTATAAATGAATATCCTTGTTTATCGTAGTTTCTTATCGCATTATGTATGCATAAATTTACCAATTCGTTTCCACGGTACCTACTTAACAATAAAACATTGGGTACAAATTTGTCTTTCGTCATGTAATCGTATGGTTTGGCCGCAAAAGAATCAATCTTGAAGTCATCGTTTTTCACATAAGAAAGTAAGCTATATTCTGTTTCTTTGAAATGATCGCTTTGAAAGCCTTTATCATAAATTTGAACGATTGCTTCATTAAAATTCAGGTATTTATTTTTTTGTATTTGGTAATCGCGATAATATCCAATTAGACTAAAAGAATCTATTGGATAATTTTCAGGTATTCTATCAAGTGCCTTTCTAATAATTTGTTTTGCTGTTAGACGTTTTAAACTTCCCGACTTCAGGACTACTTCATTCAACTGGAAAGTCGCAGGTCTCATATTAATAATATTAGTGCTATCAACTTTCAGTAATGCTGTTTCAATGACCTTAGTTTCATAACCCATGCTTGAAATCTCCAGGTAATTCCCTTGTGTTTGATATTCTTTTGGGATTTTAAATCCCCCATTAAGGTTTGAAATTACACCCTTGGCGTTATCTCGCAGTTTGATAGTGGCAAATACGACAGGTTCCTTCGTTTTCAAATCAAGAAGTATGCCCTCGATAAAATCCTTTTTCTGCCCAAAGAATAGAAGCGGAATTAGTAATAAAACTAGTAATGTGGATTTTTTTTTGGACAAATTAAGGGTGTTTTATCGGTTCATTATACATCTCATATTAATTCATGTTCGATGGGATTTTAGGTAGCGCGTAAATACAATCCTTTATTTGAACTTTACGATTTTGTCCTTAAATATCAATAATCTAAAGTTTAGTTGAGAACTTCATCTTCATTTTTAATTAAAAAATCAAAAGCTTTATTAACAACTTCATTGAGCTTCATTTGTTTCTTTTCCGCTATGACTGCCAAATACCTGTGAACGCTTCGTGAGGTTCGAACATTAAATGCTCCTTTAAAAAACTTGTTCGGTTCTTTTCCAACCTCCATACATGTTTCTAAATAATCATCGACAGAATCGATAAAGGCTTGTTGTAGTTCTTCAACTGAATTGGCCTCAAAAGTTACCAAGTCATTAATCCCAATAATTTTGCCGTATAAAACAGCATCCTCAGCACTAAATTCAACAGAACCAAAATAATTTTTGTGTTTTAAATAATCTGCCATGACTTTAATTTATTAATGATTTGTTTTATTAAATAAGGCTTAATAATATTCCCTGGGTGTGGTCTATGCAAATTAACGATGTCCTTATTGTCGTTTATAAACTTTACACGAGAACCCCCGGTTTTACCTTTTTTGGTGTTTTCAGTAAAACCAAAATGCGCTAAGATCTTTATTAGTTCTTCCCAAGTCAAATCTTTTGGGTCACTCTTGAACTTTAAAATCAATTTTTCGATTTTACTCATGTTCAAATATACAAATTTTTTGTAACTAAATAATAGTTACTAAAAAATAATCATAAGCTTGCCGACAAGGTGTACTAAATCATGACCGTATCCATGAATATGTAATATATCCATATTGTTATTTGAGTAACTCTTTACAGAAGGTGCGATCTGTAAAGAGTTGCCTGTCATTAATATCGTATTCGAAGGGTTGAATAATTGTCTCCTATTGTTTTGTCCAAAATATTGTGAGGTGGTTTAAGCATAGAGATAAAATTTAAATTTAATATGTTCTTAATAATGAATATATATCTTCTTTTGTTGCTTCACTAAATATTAAATCAAATAACCGCTTGTTTTGACTAAGACCATAATTTGATTCAAACTTATCTAGGTTAAGTCTTAAAAAGTCTATATCCCAATCGAATGATTCATTAAAAGCAAGTTGAAACCAATCTTTATCAATCGCATTTTGTTCAACAAACTCTTTATCTATTAGCCCATATCTAAAAATACTCCATCTAAATTTTAATAAGTTTTTTGTGTTATTTTTAATGTATTCCTTGGATAATTTTTGAACTAATCTATAGGGAAGGGCTTTGTCAAAATCTTCCAAATTTATGTGATCTTCAATTTCCTGAATTGTCAATATTTCTGGTTTTCTTTGGATAAGTTGTTGCCAAGGAGGATTTCTACAATAGGATTTTGAAAGCCAAATTTCTCTATCAAAATAAAAGTTACTTATTACAGCCCATACAAGTCTTCCTTTTGCCGTATTTACTTGCCAGTCTTGTGACTGTCTTTTGAATGCTGGGTGGTCTGATATAAATTTTTTAGTTAAAAACTCAATCAATTTATCCCCAAATACAATAGCTTTATTTTGCACAAAATAATGCCAATTCCATTCATAATCATTTGGATAAGCTAAAATAAATGGCATCATAGATTCATTTCGGCTTAAACCTTTAAAACATAGGTGATCTTTATATTTTTTAATTCCTTTTTGTTCAAGTTTAAGGTTTTTGTTAGCACTTAATTTATTCCAGTTCCATTTAATTAAATATTGATCAATTATAACTTCATCCAATGTCAGATGATTATTAGCCGAAAATCTATCCCAATCCAACAAATGACCATATTTATCTAGATTCCTTGGGCTAGTAACAATAGATTTGTGGCTTAGTCCTTTCCAATCCCATTTATCTTTATAAGTGTCTAAAAGTTGGTTTGACCAATCTATATTTTTGTGATGATGAATAAATGTAAAATCCATATAATTTTCATATTGCTTAAAAAATGCAAGGTTCAATTCTAATCCACTTGTTTTCCATAAACTTCCCCAATCCATTTTATCCTTTAAGCTTTCTATGAGTTCTAGTGACCAAACTACTTTGTCATTTTTCATAAACATCATATCTTCATAGTTTATGATGTCCTTAAATTCATTTATTTGGTCAAAATCCCATTCGTAATATCTAGACAGTTGACTTATGCAAATTTCTTTAAATCTAATGTTAGTTTTGAACTGCTCTATTACCTCTTTCGATATCATTGAAACTAAGTCTTTATTTTAATTTTCTAATAAATTGGTAAGGCGATTTTGCTTCCTAATGATGTCTAAGAAAACTTTATTACGAGCTTCCGCATCATAAATCAATGTTTTTGCACTTATAACAAATATTGATATACCCAATTTGTCATAGTGCCTATGATAAATTGGCGATTCAGTTGAAAATAATGGTGTATAATCGTCTCCAAGTAATCTGTCCGCCAGCTTTTCGTCTATATCAGTGATTAAGTATCCTGATACTTCTTGAATTTTCTCCTTATCTTTAAATGCTTTTACATAGTCAATAAGTTGAGTGATTCCGTGGTATTTTTTTCTATCTGATTTTGATTTAAAATCAAAAGGTTTTATTTCAAGAATTACTGATTTAAGTCTCTCTGGATTATTAGGGTTATGAGAGAAAAATAATGAAAGGTCTGGTTTATCATTGACAATGTCGACATCTTGGTATGATTCATTAATATCGGTTAGAACTTCCTGAATGCGTTTGTCACTAGCAGCATAACTGTAAGTTGTAAATCTATCATCTAATAACCATAAGTTATTTTTACCAATACTGTAATAATCATCCTTGGTATATTTAGTCATAAACAAGTTGTGAATAATAGATTCTACTTGCTCACTCTTATTGACTAACTTTTTAAGTTTCTCTATAATAATTACTCTGTCATTTATATATGAAACAAGTTCGTTTTGGGCTAGCTGTATTGCATCATTCAATTCCTTATCTGTAAAATTTTCCTTGTTACTATTATTTAAGACTTTTTCCTTAGCTACATCAAACTTCTTTTTGGCTTTATCAATTATTTGTCTTTTATCAAGATACCCTGCCATTTCAATATCCTGAGGATCTATATAATTTACTAAGTAAGGACGCTCTTCTTGTATTTCTTTAATCTTTTTTCTATTGATTTTTTTAGTCTCTGGAATCCCTTTTGAAACAATTTTACTTATTACTTTTTTCAGCTCATTATTAATCATTTCCCAAGATATAGTTGAAACTAAATCAGTTTTTACAGGAAAAATATCAAAATCATTACGTTCATTATTGACTTGCTTATCAAAATATTTGGACTCTAAAAGCATTAAGCCAGAATATCCATAGGGCATCGAGATTTTTAAATCTTTATCTTCAAAATGCAAAAATCGGTCATAGTATACCACTCTCGCCGGATTAAAGTGAACCACCCTTGCCGGGTCAAAGTGAGCCACCTTCGCCGGATGAAAGTGAACCACTAAAAAAGTCGATTCTATTTGTAAAAAGTCAAAGGTCTTTTTTTGTTAAAAAGACGATGGCCAATAAACAAATAGATATGCGAAAAGTAAAACAGATTTTTAAGCTCTACAGCGCTGGCGTAAGCAAACGTCAGATAAGCTCAAGACTAGGACTATCGCGCAATACCATTACCAAGTATATTTCTTTTTTTAAGCGGTATCAGCTTACCGGTTATGAAGTATCGGCGATGACTTTAGAAGAGCTGGATAAGCTCTTCAAATCGGACCAAAAGCCTAAGAGCCAGCAGTTGTTGACCCTTGAGAAATACTTTCCTTATTTTGATAAGGAGTTACGTAAAACAGGTGTGACCAGGCAGTTGCTTTGGGAGGAATACTATGTAAAACATCCCGATGGTTTTAAGGTATCACAATTTAAGTATTGGTACAACGAATGGACCAAAGAAGTATCTCCCGTGATGCACCTTACCCATAAAGCAGGAGATAAACTATTTATTGATTATACAGGCAAAAAACTTACCATTGTAGACCGTGATACGGGCGAGTTGCAAAACTTGGAAGTATTCGTATGTGTACTTGGTAGTAGCCAATATACTTATGTTGAAGCTAGTGCGAGCCAAAAGAAAGAAGATTTTATACGTAGCATAGAAAATGCACTTTGGTTCTATGGTGGTGTTCCCGCTGCGCTGGTACCCGATAATCTTAGGGCAGCAGTTACCAAGAGTAGTCGTTATGAACCAAAGGTCAACGATACCTTTGCCGACTTTGCTGAGTACTATGAAACAGCGGTACTACCAACCAGAGCATATAAACCAAGAGATAAAGCTATTGTTGAGAATGCCGTGCGTATCATTTATACGCGGGTATTTGCCCCGTTACGGCATCAAACATTCCATAGTATCCCCAATATCAACAAGGCCATACTAGAGCTCTTGGATAGCCATAACAAGATGTCTTTCAGAGGAAGGGAGTATTCTCGGTATTCCTTGTTCAAGGAAGTGGAAAAGCAAGAATTAAAGCCTTTGCCCTTGAAAAGGTATGAAATCAAATCCTATGCCAAGGGAACCATACATAAGAATAGCCACATCTATTTCAGTAAGGATAAACATTACTATAGCGTGCCCTACCAACATATAGGAAAACGCATTAAAATCATCTACTCTGATAGCTTAGTGGAAATATTCTATAAACTCGAACGCTTGGCGGCGCACCCGAGGGAAAGGAAGAAATACGCCTATACGACCATCAAGGAACATATGCCTTCGCATCATCAGTTTATAAGTGAATGGAGTTCGGAGAAGTTCATTACATGGGCAGGCCATATCGGAACAAATTGCAAGGAGTACATCATCAAAATACTAGACAAAAAACAACACCCCGAGCAATCCTATAAATCATGTTTGGGTGTACTTCACTTAACGAAAAAAGTCGGCAATGTTCGATTGGACAACGCCTGTAAAAGAGCTATGGACTATGGTGCGTATAACTACAATATCATCGAACGCATTCTCAAAAACGGATGGGACGCTTTAGATGAGAACATCGAACAAGAAATCGACATGCCCGATCATGACAACATCAGGGGAGGTCATTATTACAAATAGAACAGAAACATTAAAACCACAAATATGAATACACAAACGTTAGAGCAGATGAAACAATTAATGCTACATGGAATGCTCAGAGCCTTTGATACCAGTTTATCACCACAGAGCATCGATTACACCAATGATGAGCTAATCGCTTATCTAATGCAGTCTGAATGGGATGATAGGCAGAACAGAAAGATAGAACGCTTGACTAAAACCGCTCGTTTTAGGTATAGTGCTGTTATGGAGAATATTGATTATGGCCTGGATCGTAATATCGACAAAAACCAGATAAACCGTTTTGCCAGTTGCGACTTTATAAAGCAGAAAGAAAACATACTCATAACAGGAAGTACTGGTGCAGGTAAAAGTTATATGGCTTCTGCCATAGGCCACCAAGCTTGTTCCTTGGGATATAAGGTCATGTACTTCAATACCACCAAACTATTTACCATGCTCAAAACATCAAAAGCAGATGGATCTTATGTAAAGCAAATAAACAGACTAGAAAAGCAAGACCTGCTCATACTTGACGACTTTGGCTTAAAAGGCTTGGACAACATCAATAGACACTCCTTTATGGAAATCATAGAAGACAGACATGGAAAAAAGTCAACTATAATAGCTTCTCAGCTACCCGTAGAGGCATGGCATGAAATTATAGGTGAACAGACTATTGCGGATGCGATATTAGATAGACTGGTACACACAGCTCACAGAATCAATATCAAAGGAGAATCAATGCGTAAAAAACTAAAAAATAAACAGTAAATTTAACCACAATGGAATCGATTTTGAGCACTTAGTTTGCTATGCTCACTTTCATCCGGCGCACGTGGTTCACTTTGACCGGCTCATCCACAATGACCCCAATGGTATATGGAACTTCTGTTTTAATTACCGCCAAGGTTCTACTTAGTAGCTTTCTAGCTACTTTGACAATGATACTTTTTACGTTCTTGCCTTGATGTTTACGATAGTAGGCCTGCATTACGGGGTCTGCACGTATCGCTTGCCAAGATGCCTCTACAAAATAACTTCTCAATAAGCGGTTTGCACGTGGGGTCATTCCCATTGTCCTTTGACTGTTTCCGCTTTGATACATACTTGGTGCCAGACCTACGTAACCTGCCAAATGTTTAATGTTGTTGAAACGTCTTAAATCCCCCAGTTCACATAATATGCCACAGGCCACGATACCTCCGATACCAGGTATACTTCTCAGTAATAGATAATCCTTCTTATAATTCACTTTACAGTACCTTCTTAGCTGTGTGGACACATCGCGAAGCTCTTGGTCCACAAAACGGAAGAAACGCATTCTACTCTCTAATGTGGCCTTCGCCGTTGGGTACTCGAAAATGATATCATCCAACCAATTTCTGTACTTATGGCTCCAATGGTCATTGTCGAACTCTTCAGGTTCCCTGATTCCGAAATACAACAATTGCATCTTTATATAGCTCTTGACCCTTCTGAAATCCTTTACAAGGTCATTTCTGCGTCTGAACAGACTACGAAGTTCTTCACGTTTCCTGTCCGGCACTATGATACTCTGCAATCGGTTATCCTTCAACTCTCTCGCTATCAACTGCGCATCTATCTTATCGGTCTTGGTATGTTTCTCTTTGCCCTTTCTATGAATGTCTGCTGTATTGACTACCAGACTTCGCCAACCGTAACCCTCAAAACAACGATGAGCGTGGTAACCGCAACAACCAGCTTCATAAGCTACGGTAACTTCATACTTCTTGAAATGTTTTGAAACATAACTATGTAATTGCTTTGGGTCGGGCGACATACTGAAAGACTTACCGGCGAACAGATCTGTTGCACAATGTACTTTCCAACTTCGTTTGTGAATATCGATACCAATGTATAACTTCGGGCAAGCAGTTTGTTGAGTGTTCATATCTTATTGTTTTAGAGAACTTTAAAGATACTCGACTTGCTGCTTTTTCATCGATGCTATAAACAATATGGGATTCAGGCTTAATCGAAAGGTTTGTGTATTTTTATAAAGTCCGCAAAATTTTTAGATTTTGCTTTAACACTGGAAAAGAAAAAACAAAACAAAAAGATTTTGCTATGTGTGTGGCTGGAAGTAATCGCTAGTTTACTCCCATACTGTTCATAGCTAAATCGTTAGCAAATATTTAAAACCATCAATAAATTATGAAGAACAAATACTTAGTTTTTATTTTTTTAATAATACTCTCTAGCTGTAGAACGGAAATTAGTAAGGACAATTTACAAGGGACATGGACTATTACCAATTACGAGTCTAGTAAACCAAATTCATCTCTATTAGAAATAAAAAAAGCAGACGAAATGCTCAATAAATATACCTTTAAAGTAGATAATACCTTAGAGATTCTGTCAAAAAGAACGGGAAAAATAACCAATGCGAATTGGGAACTAAAACCTGAAATCAATAAATTAACTTTAAGTAATAATCCTAAAGAATTTATTATTCTGAATTTAACAAATAACAAAATGCTTTTACTACAGGATTTTGCTACAATTGGTAGGTTTACAATTACTTTAGAAAAAGACAAATGAATAAAATTGGTTTAATAATACGTGACTTTGTAGTATTTTCTATAATAATATTTATTACTAAAATTATTTTAAGTGAACTACGATATGAGATTAACGTAACAAGGAATACTGTAGAAATTATCGCTGTCGGATTTATGTTCGCTTCGACAATGATATTTACTTTTTTTACAAACAAAAAATATTTACTCTCTATACTTTATGGGCTAATAATATTCGTAATTATTTTGTTCCTCTCTGACCGTAGAATTTTCCCAAACTATTGGTTTTTAATGTTGTTAATAGGAGCTGTTTCATTTATTTTTCATCAAATTAAAACACATAAACAAGAAAATTCTTTAACAAAAAACATTGACAAAATAGACCTTTCATCTTACCATAAGCTGGGAGATTTTAAGACATCAATTAATCCGAACTTATTTGAGCTAAAAAAAGAATTAAATGTTGAAAAAGGTTCATACAAAAAGTTTAAGCCAATACTTCTTCACAAAGCGATAAATGATAACAACGATATAGTTCTTAACTATTCTAACAAGGATGACTTGAATTTTGTATTGTTAATCTCGACTAACGTCAAATTTAGTTATTGAAAATCAGGATGTTGAAAAATCGAGATCTTCTGGTTTTATGTCAAATTTATTGATTTGTTTTTTAATTCTTTTGACGAGTCCCATTTTTCTTTTTTGATCTAGGAATAAATAGTCAGTAGGTGGTTGATAGGCTTGTTTTTTTGTGACCATATTCCAAATGATAACAGCCAGTTTTCTAGCGGTTGCACTCACGGCTACTTGTCTTCCTTTTTTGAAAGCGATTTTTCTAAAGAAATTGGATAAATGAGTGTCTTTTAGATTTCCGATTGCATTTGCAGCTTGCCTGAGTGCTGTTTTTATTCGATTACTTCCTTTTGGTGTGCGATGACTTAATACTTTTCCTCCAGATATTTTATTATTCGGTGCAAGTCGCATCCAAGAGGTGAAATGTTTTGCAGTAGGGAATTTATTAAATCCTTCAGAACCAATTTCGCTAATTATAGTGAGTACTGTTGCGTGGCTTAGACCTTCTATTTGCATTAGGTCTATGCCTCCAAAATATTGAAAAGCCAATTGGTTTAACTCAATTTTTGGGGCATTTTTATTTATGCGCTTATAAGGTTTTGCTTTGGTTTTTAGTTTTTTTTTAATCGGGTCAAGATTGATTTGTTTTTTAAGGAACCTGTCAATTTGTTTATCACAATCTGCTATTTTCTTTTGATAAAATTGGTAGCTTTCAAATTCTTGTTTGAGTCCAAAAAGAAAGTCCTGTCTGTTATTGCCTTTTAGAGCCTTGGCAATTTCTTCTTCTGATTTTCGACAATTATAGTGCCTGTGTTTCGCTAAAGAATTTGGGTCTAAATTTCCTTTGCAGATGTCTTCAATAATTTTCAGCCCGGTAAGCCCACATACATCCTTTACTACTACGTCTAAACGCATATTAAGTAGTTTTAGGTACTTCTGCATTTTGTTGGAAGCTTCGGCAGCTAATTGTAACCAGTTTGTTCTTTGTCTGCAATAGGTTCTTAGGATTTCCGTAGTTTCATCTGGTAAAAAGCTACTACTCAATAGTCCAAGAGCGTGTAGTTTTTGTATCCATCGTGCATCTTTTACGTCAGTTTTTTTGCCTTTGGCATTTTTAGTAAATTTTCCATTGGCAAGAATAATGTCAAATCCATTTTTAGCGAGTTCAGCATATAAGTTCTGCCAGTAACTTCCAGTAGATTCCATAGCAACAGAGTTGATGCCATTCCCTAAAAGCCAATTACAGATGTCCTGAAGGTCTTCTGCATACACTCCAAATTCTTTTACATCACTGAGGTCTTGTCCAATGGCGACAAAGTGACTTCTACTTCCCACATCAATTCCAGCACAGTGAAGATTGATGATGTCCAGTTCCATTTTTTTGTTCATACCAAAATTATTTAGGTTTATAAAAATGGCTCAAAAGAAGTACTGTATAAATTCTAAAATATCTCGATCGGACTTGCATAAGATGCAGTACCACTGGAATTATCACATCAAACTCAACCTAAAGGCAAGAATGATAGTACTTCAATCAGAATGTTGACCGAGTTTACCCAAAAGGTAACACCAGTTGAAAAATCGACCTTGTAGTGAGCCTATATAAAAATAAAAAAAAGATAGGATTTTGCGATTCGTTAGCTCGAGGAATTAATCGGATTCTGATGTGGGGAATAATGAATAACGGAAAAGTATATGTTAATCATAAGAAAAATAAAAAATATAGTAACAAAATAAACTCTTCAATAATTCAACACCTAAAAAACATTTGCTAACACAACCTAAACGTAATGCGGACTTTAAGGCAAAACCGAAAGGTCTGTGTATATTTATAATGTCGCTAAATCTTATGGATTTAGCTTTGAACAAAAAAAATAAAACTAAACAATAAGCTTTAGCTTCGTGCGCTGACGGAAACGAAAAGTCTCCTTGCCTCCGCACTACGCTTAGGTACTGTGTTGAAAAACAAGTTTTTTCTTTAATAATTTAGGAAACAGGTTGATTTATCAAACTGTTATCCCGCGCAGCAAGAGCTTCATGCTTTTGCTGCTTTTTTATTTCAAATTTAGCATCATAATTTTCTTCGTTCTTCCATAAGGTGTACATTAAGATCAATAGTTTTCTCTGCACCGCTACAAGTGCCACCAACGGCTTTGCCTTGTTCGGCTTCAGTCTATTGTAGAACTGTTTCAAAGTTGGGTTACAGCGTACACAGGTCATCGAGGGCATGTGCAGTACCGCCCTTATATGGCTGTTCCCTTTTTTACTGATCCTGGTCTTTCCCTTGAAGTTTCCCGATTCCCTCAATACCACATCATAACCGGCGTAGCTCGCCAATTGCTTGGCATTGACTATAGATTCGAAGCCCAACGTTTCTGCGATCACCGTAGCCGCCGATATAAACGATATACCAGGTATACTTATCAAATAATCCAGCTTCCTTTTCAATACTTCATTTTTAGAGATCAGAAGTCGCATATCTTCTTCGACAGCCGCTATCTGCGTGTTTAGAAGCTTTAATCTGATCTTGTGCCTTTTCAATGCCCTTGCATTACTATGAACGCTCGATGCGATAGCTCCTTGTCGATTGGTCTCCATCGTTCTATCGTTCAACAATGAACTACGTTCCCTGCTCAGTCCTTTTAGCTCCTGCAACTCCTCACTGGGCGGGTGCCATAGTCGAATGTTCCTTTCCAGACCTAACATACTTAGCATTCTACTGTCGAGTGCATCCGTTTTGGAACGTTGGTCCAAACTCTGCGCATAGCGCTTTACACGACCGGATTGCATTACACAAACGCTATAGCCCTGCTCGTACAGAAAATGCGCAATACCTTGATGGTAAACGCCCGTGGCTTCCATCACCACCAACAATTCCACATCGGGATCGACAGATGCCTTCAGCCATTTCAAGAGTACCTTATAACCCATTATATCATTGGATACATCGGGATGGGACTCGAATTCCTTAACTAAATTTTCATTTAGGGAACCTAGTGATAATGACAAGTTCAATTTTGAAACATCGATGCCAAGACTCTGTTTTAAATACTTTTCCATTTCTTCGGTTTTTAAGCTGTAATTCTCTTTATCATCTTTGCTCGCACTTGATTCGATCTCTATCCAAAGGACCTAGGTACTGTTCAGATTCCAAGAAAATTATAGAAGGGAGGTCTCTCTAAAAAACGATATCACCCTAAAGTGTATCTAGCCCAAAAGCCATTATCCCTTCTAGTTAAGCTTATTATTGATTATCTAAAATAATGCTTTAATAAATCAGTTCAGGAAGAGCGTAAACCTAAGCGACGATATCTCTATTTAGTATCTAGCCCAACCACGAAATCACCCTTCCTTTAAACTAATTTATCATTCAGAATATATTATCTTCAAACTTAGAACCAAACATACGAGCCCAGCCGTCAGACTGCGCAAAAACCTACCCTTTCTTAATAACTTTGTTGATTTCCTTTAGCACGGCCAATACCATAACGTATTGATATTGATTATCTTAATGGTATGGATTTTATAACAGGTTTTGACAGGGACCAACTCGTAATGATGGATTTCGAATCCTGCCTGGGTCCCGATTCGTGGGCAAGGATCGTCGATATGTTCGTGGATATCCTCCCAATGGGCGACCTGGGGTTCAGGGACGTGCTGAACAACGAGGGCAGGCCACCATATCGTTCCTCGGACATGCTCAAACTCTATCTCTACGGCTACAAGAACAAACTGCGCTCCTCCCGCCAATTGGAACATGCCTGCAAGGTAAACCTCGAGGTCATATGGCTCCTGAAGGGACTAAGGCCGTCCGCAAGGAAAATAGCCTATTTCAGAAAGCGTAACCCAAAAGCCTTCAAAGGGGCATTCAGGTATTTTGTGGTGCTGCTCAAGGATTGGGAACTAATCGAAGGCGAGACCATTGCCATCGACTCCTTCAAGATAAGGGCCCAGAACGCCCTGAAGAACAACTTCAACCAGAACAAGATCGACCGCCATATCGAGTACATAGACAACAAGATACTGGAATACCAACAACAACTTGATGCCGAGGACGGAGATTCGGATACCGAAAAAATACAGGACAAAATTGCCTACCAGGAATCGAAGAAGGAAAGATACCGCAACATCGGGGAAGAGCTGCGCACCAGTGGGGAACGACAGATCAGCCTTACCGATCCCGATGCCAGATCGGTAGTACTGCACCGCAACATAATCAATGTGGGCTATAACGTGCAGGCAGGGTGTGATGCAAAATACAAACTCTTCGTCAACAACGACACGGGCACCGTAAACGATACACACGCACTTTCGCCCATGGCACTCGATGCAAAGCAACTTTTGGGCGTGGAAAAAATGAGGACACTTACCGATAAAGGGTACACCACGGGCAAACACCTGGACATCTGCACCAAGAACGGGATAACAACTTACTCATCCCCAAAGGAGCATTCTTCCCAACACAACGGCCTTTATCCCATGGTCGATTTTAAATACGACAGGGAAATGGATACCTATACCTGTCCCGACGGACAGATATTGGTGACCAATGGAACCGTTTACAATAAGGCGGGCCACAAGGTCAAGCATTACAAGAACCGACAGGCCTGCAAGGTCTGCCCCGTAAGGCACCTTTGTACCACGAACAAGAACGGACGCTTCATAGAGCGCTCCATTTATCAGGAGGCCTTGGAGGAAAACCAGAAAAGAGTGGAGGAAAATCCGGAATATTATAGGCTCAGGCAACAGATCACCGAGCACCAGTTCGGGACCATCAAAAGACAATGGGGCTTCACCCATACATTGATGAAAGGAAAACAGAACGTGCTCTCCGAGGTAAACCTGATCATGATATGCTACAACCTTAGCAGACTTGTGTCCATTCTTGACCCAAAAGTGTTGAAGGACAGGCTCAAAAGGCTTGTCGACATATTTTTTGCCCTATTCGGAGCCATTTCAGCCATTTTGGGCGACTTTCCTTTTCTTGGAAATTTAGTTTACCACAAAAGAACCGGCTATAAAACCTTCGCTTAGGGTCCTATAAATCAAAACAAATCATTTATTTTTATTCGAAATGGAGTTGCTGCGCAAACTCCCGTTGCCAACAATTATGAAAAACATCCTACTAACAACAATATTGGTATTTATTTGCAACTCTGTTTTCTCTCAAAACTTGCTTGACAACAAATATTATTTTGTGAATGGAAATGAACTTTTTGGAATTAAAAAAAGTAACGATACAATCTTCGAATTTAAATGTAATCCGAATTTCAAATGTTCCACCAAATACCGAAAAAGATTCAAGATTTTAAAAAACAAAATAGTTGGTCAGAAAGAAATCCTTGCGATAGAAAGAATTGATTCAATTCCACTAACGACAAACCCAATTCCAGCCAATCGTTATAAAATAATCGGATTTAAAAAAATTGAGAAAGGCAAACTTAAATTCATAAATGAGGCTAAATCATATACTCTTGACTCGCTTTCTGCAATTCCATTTGAAATTCAGTTTTTAAATGACAAATTCGGATTTACTTACTATACGGAATCCTTTTTGACCGGGTTAAAAACTGAATATGAAATTAGTTCTGAATTTGCCGAACAAATTTTCTCGGATTTAAAGAACAATATTGAGCAATTGGAACTTTATAAAAAAACAAAAACTGGAGATATTTACAGAAGCGGAATTACAGCGGAATTAATAGCGACGGAAATGATAAAATTAAATTTAAGTCCATTAAACGCAAAAGACCGAATTGAAAAAGCGTTGAGAAAATAACTGTTGGCAATAACTAAGCATATGGCGCGCCGATAGGCTAGCGCTATATGACTTGTTGACTGATCCGGGGATTGTAAATAAGGGGTAATTCGTGAAGTTTGTCTAGACCTTGGCAAGGAAGCAGGTCATTGTTATATGGTGCTACAGTTTTCTTTTTTGCAGAAAACCACATAATGAAGAAATTTTTGCTGTAAAACCCATACTCCTTTTGAGTATTTGCGTGGTTTTACCTGTTTTTCCTTCGTTTTGGGCAGTAGTATGCTAGGGCACTTTTCAGCACCATTCTTACACATTGAATTTCAATAGTTTACGTTTTATGGTCTTTTGGTAATCCTGTGGTGGGCCACGGCTATCAAAGGTTAAAAGGGTGATTAATTCCCCTTTTTTACAGCTAGGGCAAATCCTGTGCAGCGATTTCTCTGGTCTTACAAGTGTTTCAATATGTAATAAATCCTTATCCGCTACTTGCAGTTGTAAGAGCGTTAGTTTCTCCTTTTTCCAACTACTACTCAAAAACCCATAATGGCGTATTCGGGTAAATCCTTTAGGGAGTATATGGAGTTGAAAACGCCGTATAAATTCCTTGTTCGTGAGGGTCATTGTTGTTTTTTGGCCACCTTTACGATAGTCTTTTAAGCTAAAAGTTACTTCGCTTTTTTCATTATTGATATTCAATATTCGGTGGTTGCTAATCGCTATTTTATGCGTGTACCTACCCAAATATTCAATGACATGTTCCGGCCTTCCAAAAGGAGGCTTGGCATAGACCACCCACTCGTTTTTGAATAGTGTATCATATAAGGATTGCGGTAATTCTGGTAATGCCTTGCGTAATTTTGCCACAAAAAGTCCTCGGTATTTTTTGCTTATTGCTTTTACCGAAAACAGAAAATTATCCTTCCCTTTTCCCTTTTTCCAAAACCCAGCTTTTGAGACCCCTCCCTTGGGTACTATGCAATGTAAATGTGGGTGCAATTGTAAATTCTGTCCCCAGGTGTGCAAGACAGCTATCATACCCAATTTTGCGCCCAGATGCTTGGGATTGTTCCCAAAGGCAGTGAGTGTTTCCCAAACGGTATCAAACAAAATCTTATACAATACCTGAGGGTTGCGCAGTGCCACAGGATTAAGACTGTCTGGTAATGTGAAGACTACATGAAAATAGGGCACAGCAAGAAGCTCTTGCGATCTGGCTGCTATCCACTCTTGCTGCTTATGACCTTGGCAGGTAGGACAATGCCTGTTGCGACAAGAATTAAATTGTAAATGCAGCTTGTTACACTCCATACACCAGTCTAAATGTCCGCCAAGGGCTTTAGTACGACATTTACGTATGGCGTGCAGCCCTCGCGCGTTCCAACTATTATGAGTAATATCCTGCAGATGGTCTACTTCTAAATTCAGCACATCTGCCACCTTATATGTAGGATGCACTAGGGTGTAAATAAAGTATCTAGTGGACTAAACTTCATAGAGCTACCCATATTGGACACCTGTAAATACACAATGGTAGTTTCAATATGAGCGTGGCCTAGCAGTTCCTTTAGACTCATGATATTCATCCCATCTTCCAGTAAGTGGGTCGCATAGGAATGGCGAAGGGTATGTGCGGTAAATTTCTTTTGGGTGTTTACTTTAGAGCGGCATTCCTTGATAACCCATTGGATGCCCCTTGTGGTAAGAGGGCCTGCCTCCCCGTCTTTGGTAACCTGACTATTGAAAACATATTTTACGGGGTTTTCTGTCCTGAAATACGTTTTCAGGCCACGGGCAAGGTGGGGACTCAAGGGAAGATAACGGTCTACCTTTCCTTTTTGTTTTTTCACAAACACAGTCTTTCTATCAAAATCTATATCTGCTTGTAAGAGATTACAGAGTTCATAGCTGCGCAGACCACAGCCGTAGAGCATCGCTAATATCAAACGATGTTTTAAGTATTTGGGAGCCTTTAATAATTCACGAACCTCTTTTTTGTTAAGTACCAAAGGAAGGTCTTTCTGTCTTTTTATCTGTGGAAGTCTGATGCGTTTTTTATCCATCCCCATAACCTTATAGGCAGCACGAAGCCCATAGATGGTATGTTTAAAAAAGCTCTCCGAAGGGGTCTTGTGCAGGTTCTGGCAATGGTAGAGATAGTCGTTTATTTGCTCCTCATTAAGGGCCTCTGGACTACATTTGTAATAAATGGCCAGGTGTGCAAGACAGCGCAGGTAGTTGCGCAGTGTACTGATAGCTTTACCATTAATGGCAAAACTCTTTTCTAAAGTAAGGGCTAGTTCTTTAAATCTGGGGACTTCTGATAAGGCGACCTCTAAAATCGTCTTTGACTTTTTTTAAATACATCATGCTAAGATTTTAATGAACTCATTAAGATAATGTATTTTTATAATCAAACTAAAAGCTTCCGAGGCACGAGGATTAGTTCAACACGGTGTATAAAACATAGCTAGTAAGTACTTAATCGAAAGGTTTGTCTATATTTCCGAAGACCGCCAAATTTTTAAATTTGGCATTTATAGTAGAAAAGATAAAAGCAAAATATTTATATTTAGCTAAGTAATAAACCGAAACGAAAGTGCTAATCACCTGCCCTACGTTTCTTAGTGTGCCAAGAAGCAGTCATGGTAATAAACTGTGCTGCATGCTGTAATTAAGATGATGGTAGATCCATCAGAGTCGTTGTATAGGCGATGGCTCTAAACCACCTAAAGGTGCTTTGGTTAACAGCCTTGGTACTGAGCGTTTAGGAGAATCCAACCCACGAGGTTGGCAGGTATGAATAAAGGAGTTGAACGAAAGTGAACCACTGAAGAGGTGTCGAGAAGTAGGTACATCCAGTCAAAAGCTACGAAGTATGATACGGAGTTAAAACTAGTGTTTGAAAGAACATTAATCACAGGGGTAACCTATTTATTTTCTGTGGGGCTGGCGTCATTCAGGTGGCAAGAACTTTATTCGGGCTTAGTTATGGAACTTGGGAAGCTGCATATACGTGCTAAGGGAAATACACAATAGGCACAACCTAGAGGTAGAATACCAAAAGTATATGTAGTGGCGGACTCATTCGTAGTAGTGATGAAGTTTCTGTAATGGAAATGGAGCAAAGGGATGAGCTGGTTTAATACACAACCTGCCAACTTGAAAGAGGATGAGCTATCTTTGTGTATCAAGTCAGAAGAGCCGTATGATGGGAGACTATCACGTACGGTTCTGTGAGAGGCTTGGGGTGAAATTCCCCTTGTCTACTCGACGCCAGAACGTTGTAAAAAATGTAAAAAATGAAAACAAAGATTAGCACTAGTAAAAAAAGAGCATGGTTAATTGCTCTAGTAATTGTTATTATGGGTATATATTTTATTAGTACAGATAAACCGTTATATGCTTCTATCGCTTTTACTTCAGCTGGACTTATAGGGTTGTTTTCTATCTATCCTGAAATAGTAAAGGCTTTTAAAAAATAATATTCTTAATTGTAAAAGAAGTATTTAAAAATATAATGATCGCCGGCTAAATATATTCAGAGAATCAGTAGTTAGCTGGAATTTTAAACAGCACGCAGTTCGACATCTTACTCAAACGCAATCGGCAAGAAAAAAGGCTTTCCGATTTGTGGAGAGTTGCATTCAATCATTACGCTAGCTTGCCACTATCCGAATGATAGTTAGTAAGAAAAGCTTTTGTTACGTAATTAGAACGTCAGCAGCACAAAAAAACACTTTTTACAACAAAACCTAAACGTAATGCAGACTTTAAAGCAAAACCGAAAGGTCTGTGTATATTTATAAAGTCGCTAAATCTTATGGATTTAGCTTTGGAACAAAAAAAGAAAAAGCAAAACAATAAGCTTTAGCTTCGTGCTCAGACGGAAACGAAAAGTTTACTTGCCTCCGCACTACGCTTAGCTAAGACGTTGTAAGTAATATTAAAAAAATAAAAAATTGACCAACCAAGAAGCAGATTATTTAATGAAACTGGAAAAAGTCTTAGCTGACCCTCATCAGATAATTGACTTAAAAAACAAAAAGAATCGGCTGGAATTAGTCTCGCATCAAGACTCTGAAAGAAACTTTTGGGTGGAAATGACTTCTAACCAAAAAATTATACTTAAAACCTCTATTCATCATTTAGAAAGCAACACTTTTGTTAACCTTCTGCGAATAGATTTTAAAGGAACTCATCAGAATCCAACAGGAATTATGGATACTCTTCCAGAGTATCTAAAACCTTATGCTGGCAAATGGTTTGAACCAGAGGACCATCATATGCACGTATTTGTGGAGGGTTACAAACCTCTAGCTTGGGCGATTCCTTTAGTGGATACTGATTTTCCTATCAAAGAAATAAATGATGCTTCAGACTTGTCTGATTTAATAACTAATTTCGCAAGGTTAATAAATCTTAAATCTCTAATTAACGTTCAACAAGCAATATTGTGAATTGGGTTAACACATACGTAGATGATTATTATAAGTGGTTAAGAGAAAAAACTTTTATCCAGCAAGGTTCTACGACCGATTGGTTCGTAATTAACACTCCTTTTTTGGGGGCTTTTAATGACTCAATAGAGATATATGCTAGAAAGCAAGGGGACCAATTAACTTTGAGTGATAATGGAGAAACAATGGCTAATTTAGAGTTACAAGGTCTTCATATCCAAGGTTCAAAAAAGAGAAGGGATTTATTAGACTCTATTCTTCTAAGCTATGGTTTAACTTGTGTAAACAATGAAATTATTGTAGAAACAAATTTCGAGAATTTTTCTCAATCCAAACATAATTTTTTGCAAGCTATAATAGAAGTAAATGACCTTTACGTATTATCGAAAAATAACGTTGCCTCTATTTTCAAAGAAGACGTTAGAAATTATCTTGACTCCCAAGATATTATATATACTCCTGATTTCATCTCAAAAGGTGCAACTGGATTAGAATTTAATTTTGATTTTCAAATAGCTCAAAAAAGTAAAGAAATCGTAATTAAATCATTTAATACAGTCAACAAACAGAAACTATCCACTTTTCTATTCTCTTGGGAAGATATTAAACCTGTTCGAGAGAAATCGACAAAAAAAGATGTACGCGCAATTGCTGTTATAAATGATTCAGAGAAGCGTGTTAAAAATGAATTCCTTGATGCTTTAAAATCAAAGAACGCAAGTTATATTTTATGGTCAGAAAGAGATACTAGAGCTAATAAAGACCTTCTAGTCGCATAAAATACTACTTACAATAAACCTATAAACAATACGGGCTTAGGGCTTAAACGCTAAGGTTTGCGTGTTTTTATGAGGTCGCGAATTCTTTGGGATTTCGCTTTGACACAAAAAAGAAAAAACAAAACCAAAAGATTTCGCTACGTGCGTGGCGGAAAGCAAACGCTAGTTTGCTCCCGTGCTGTTCATAGCTCAGTCGTTGGACATAATTTAAAAAAAATCGTATTAAAAGTCAAAATCTAGGAAAACTTAATGAAAAAAATAAGAGAAATAACTGACTGGATTGAAAACAATTCGACTGAAATTATTCAGAATATCGACCAAGAAAGTGTCGATGTTTATAATTTTCTAAAAATCGAATTTAAGAAATCGAATGTTAATGAAAATTATCTATTCCAATTTGTTTTTAGGAGTTTTTACCGAATTGACAACGCTGGACTTACACCTGAATTTAAAAAAGAGTATTTTAAAATATTAGAACAAAATCGGAACGAAAAACAGTTTGACTTTGAAAAAGTATTACGCAGACTTTACTCGCTTCCAAACAGAAAAGGACAAAACACAGTGCAGTTTTCATTTGTAACAAAGATGTTTAATACAATTGACGACATAATGCCGATTTACGATAGCGAAGTTGCGAAAATGTTTTCTATGTCAAGACCATATCAATCGGAATTTGAAATTAAATTGGATAAGTATTTAGACCAACTTGACAAAATTCAAAATGGCTACGAGCAAATAATTAATCAAATTCTTTTACCAGAAACAATTGGCCTTTTTGACCAAATTTTTAAAGACAATAAGTTGTCCGAAATGAAAAAATTGGATTTTATATTTTGGTCTGCTGGAAAAATAAAAACGAAATTAACGAAAAAAGGAGATGACGGATTTCACACGATTGAGGAATTGGATGAAATTGACCGAAAAATAAAAACGAACGCACAACAAAGTACTAAGATAAAAAACAAACAAATTCTTCCTTAATCTGAGACACTAATATTATAGGCTCATACCTGCTAAAATTAGATTCTTTGAGCTTTTTTTATTATATGTATCAAGTCAAAGTACTTCACTCAACCTTAATCCTTATTTTTAGAAAATGAAAGAAGGCTTAATAAAAGATACATATGAACTAATTATAAAAGAAATACAAACTGTACTTACAGTGTGTTATCTGTTGGCAGTTGGTATAGGTATGATTTTCAACTATAAAAAGTATGCTGAATTCGGTATTAATATATTTGATTATGCAGATGTCTTTGACTTTTTGATTGCACCTTTTTCTGATTTTTATATTATCCTTTTTGCAGCGGCATCTACATTGTTTATTTCTATACTTTTCTACCTAGATTATGTATGGCTTAAAAAATGGCCTGAATCATATTCAAAAATGAATTTAGGTCGTGATAAAAAGAAGTGGTTTAAAGAATACAGAATTACTGTTATAGCAATAAGCTTTATAATTTACTTGTTTTTATCTGCGGGTTTTTATGGAAAATACACGAAGAAAAAAATAACCAATCAAAGAGATATTACTATTACTATGATTGATAATGAAATAAAGCAGGGTAAGTTAATTGGCAAGACTAAGGATATTATTTTCTTGTTAAATGATGAAGGTGTTTTTGCAATACCCCTTACTTCTGTAGTCATACAGATAAAAATTAAATAATGGGAATTTTCGATTTGTTTAAAAAAGGGAATAATAAGTCCGATATCTTAAACACGGACAACGGAATATTAGGACCAATATTTCTTAAAGGCTTTACTGAACATATTGACAATCCTAAAGACTTGCATTCACATGAATGGCGCAGAGAACTAAGGACTGCCACAGTGAACAGAAAATTCAAAATTAAATTCTACGGAGCGCTTCATGAGGATTATAGCAATCTTATTGTTGAGACAGATTTTGCACCTGCTTTAGTATATGCAGTTGATGTAGTTTCAGGTGAAGAAATACTGTTGTTTGATGGTTGTAAACACGGGTACAACTCTATGTTTTGCGATACTTTTACGCATGAACAAATTATCAATAGACCAGTAGAAAATCTGTATAAAGGCAGTAATGGCAATGAAGTTTTTGAAATTACCATAAGCACGTATAATGGTATTGATTATGAAGATGAGTTTAGGGAAGATGTGGATGAGCATGGGTTTTTAGAACTCATTGACGGCACTAAAGTAGAATTTGAGAGTGTAAAACGAAATGGTTATGACACATTACAAATATGGGCAACAAATGCCAATGGTGATACTGTTGAGGTTGTGTCTGAAGAACTAGCTTAAATAAATTCATCTTAATAGTAAACCATATACAATTTGATAAAAATAATAGAAGCATATTTAGCTAAGCTTTTTGAGTATAATAAGAAAAGCGCCCAGTATAGGGAGGATCTTAAAGCTAATCCTCATTTTAGGTCTATTGAAGAAATGAACAAAGAAGACCTAAAATCTAATGCTTTTGTCGCTCCAGAGCTAAAGAAAGGAGAAATAAGTGTGTGTATATCTCCAGATTTGGGAAATCAGATGCCTCTGGTTTTAGAAAAGTGGTATGTAAAAGTCGGTGATAGGGTAAAATCGGGTGATGTATTATGTGCAATTGGAAACGAAGCCGTTACCATGGAATTTGAAAGTTACTATGATGGCAAAATTATCTGGATCTGTGAAAAGAAAATAGCCTTGACCCCAGGTGATGTTTTTGGTAAAATTGAAGGTATTTGAATAAAACTACAATGAGCTTTTTTTTCTTTTACCAACATTGATGACCATAATCTAAACGTTCATTTTACAGCACCTGAAAAAATAGTACAGAATAGATAAAAGAAGTAAAACCTCAACTCATGAATACTACATTAGAAAAGAAGTACACATCAATTTGATACTACATTCACCATGAATTATAACAATAAAACATTTAGACCAGTATCTAATTCTGTTAACGGAGAAACATCTGCGGAGACGTTATTTAAATACAAACAAAAAGAAACTGTTTTAACTTCTACATACAGTGGCGGACAAATAGTAGAAGGTCATTTAATCGGTTTGGTAGCTTTAGATGGTACCATTGAAATGCGATATCATCAGGTCAATATACAGGGTGAATTAATGACAGGTATTTGTGTTTCAAAACCCGAAATTATGGAAAATGGAAAAATAAGACTCTATGAAACTTGGCGATGGACATCGGGCGACAAATCAAAAGGAACATCAGTATTAGAAGAAGTATGATACTTGAAGTCGCCATACTACATGTTAAGCCAAATTTACAAGGTAAGTTTGAAGCAGATTTTGCACTCGCTAGTGAATACATTCAGGCAATTGATGGATATTGTTCACATACCTTGCGTAAATGTATTGAGAATGATGGGCAATACATATTATTAGTAGATTGGATAGATGTAGAAAGTCATGAAATAGGCTTTCGAAAATCTAAAGGTTACATAAAATGGAAAGAATTATTACACGACTATTACGAACCTTTTCCATCGGTAAACCATTATGAAACGGTTTTTGAAAACAAATAATTATAATAATTTTTATTGAAAAAGTATCAAGAAAAAGACAGTCAAGCTATAACAATAGTTGTCTGTCTTTTTACTGTAATAATGGGTTATAATTCTTTACTCCTTCACCAACTCCTTGCTTAATTCCTCTAAAGAAACCCCTTTGGTTTCCGGCATTTTGGTAATTGCCCAAATAAGCTGCAATACCATCATAGCACAGAAGAAATAGTAGATATACCACACTTGATCTTTCAAAATACCTTGTGCGCTGTCTAAGAAAAACGGAGTAATCAATGTAATGATCGCTGCAAATACCCAATGTATACTAACACCCCAAGATTGTCCGTAGGCACGAACACTGTTGGGGAATATTTCTGAGATAAATACCCAAATTACGGCACCTTGCCCAATAGCATGAGAGGCAACAAATGTACAAATGAAGGTAAGGGTTAGGGTTGAGCCTAAATCCATCTGAAAACAGAGTCCCACCATAATCAAACTAATAATATAGCCAATAGATCCAATGATGATCAATTGTCGTCTTCCTAATTTATCTAACAACCGTATACCGATAAAAGTAAATACAAGGTTTACGGCACCGATGGCTATGGAATTAAATAGCGATTCTTTACCACCCAAGCCCGCCTGTTCTAATATTTCAGGAGCATAGTATAGTACAAAGTTAATACCAGATAGTTGATTGAAAAAGGCAATAAAAAAGGCGAGATAAAGCACTTTCGAATACTTCTTTTGAAAAAGACGTTCACTTTTGGTAGAATGCTTAAGGTCCGTTTTTATTTCTGCCAATTGCTGTGCAGCCTTTTCTTCTGGGTGTATGATCTCTAGTATTTTCAAGGCAGCGTCATCATCCTTTTTATGAAGAGCCAACCATCTTGGGCTTTCCGGTACGGTCAAAACCATGACTGTATATATTAATGCCGGTATGGCTTCTACGCCCAACATCCAACGCCAATCATTTATTCCGTCAAAACCTTTTAACAGCCAGTTAGAGACAAAGGCGATTAAAATACCGAATACCAACCAAAATTGATAAAGCCCTACCAGTTTACCACGATTTTCTTTTGAGGTAATCTCAGAAATATAAATAGGGGCGGCAACAGTTGAAATACCTACGCCGACACCACCAATAAAACGAAATGCAGAGAATGAATACGGATCTTGCGCCAATGCAGAACCTACGGCAGAAACCAAAAATAGAATACCGACCCAAAGTAAGGTCTTTTTACGACCTAGGTTTTTGGTAGGTATACCACCAAACAGAGAACCGAATACAGTACCCCAAAGTGCCATACTCATAATAAAAGTACCATGAAATAGCGGCGAAGTGTTCCAAAGTTGTTTAATAGGTTCGTTTGCTCCTGAAATTACTACGGTATCAAATCCGAATAAAAAACCTGCAAGTGCTACGGTAATTGACCAAACGATTATTTTGTTCATGGTTGAGTATTAAGTTGATGTTAAATATAATCAATGATAACCGTTAATTCTTAATCTAATAGGACAACAAAAAATTTAGAGAATTGCTAACTTGTGATATTATTAAAAATGGAACGATGAAAGATTTAAAAAATAAAGTAGCCTATATAACAGGAGGCACAAAAGGTATTGGTTTCGCTGTAGCACAAACACTGCTAGGGCAGGGTATGAGAGTGGCTATTAGCGGTAGATCACAGAGTAGTGTTGACCAGGCGCTAAAAGAATTAAATAATGATGCTGTTTTAGGTATTGTCTCTAATGTCGGCAAAATGGCAGATGAAAAAGCTGCCGTTGCAAAAATACTGGAGAAATGGGGTCAAGTAGATGTAGTCTTGGCAAATGCCGGAGTAGGTAATTTTGCACCTATCGATGAGATGACAGATGAAGAGTGGCATCAAATGATAGATACCAACTTAAACGGGGCTTTTCATTCACTAAAAGCATCTGTAGAAGCTTTAAAGAAGTCAAAAGGGTATTACATTACCTTGGCTAGTTTGGCTGGTACCAACTTCTTCGCAAACGGGGCAGGGTATAATGCCTCTAAATTCGGAGTAGTAGGTTTTACACAGGCGGCAATGTTAGATTTACGTAAGTATGATATAAAAGTATCTACGATCATGCCAGGTTCTGTGGCTACAAATTTTGGTCATACCGCCACGAGTGATGCCGATAAATGGAAAATTCAACCAGAAGATATCGGTGAGTTGGTGTTAGACTTATTGAAAATGAACGAAAGAACCTTACCTAGTAAAATTGAGGTAAGGCCTACAAGACCAGATAAGAAGTAATTTTAGACTTCTTTTTCGGTAAACGGAATGTCAGCATTACATATTTCTGTAATTAACTGACCAAGTATCTGCTCGAAGTCAGAAATGACCTCATTCGTTATAATGTGGTTTTTTGTGGTTGCTCGGGCAGATTCTTTTTGTGCGAATAGCAACGTGCCTGCTGCAAAATTCTTTAGCGAAATGATACCTGCTTGAATAGATAGGTTTTCTGCGGGATGGGTTTTAGAAAACATTAATCCGTAACAAAGCAATTGAAAGGCTTTACTGAACTGATACTCTTCTGTTAAAATATCCCATTCTACAATCTCTACATTACGGCGTTCTACTTTCCCGGTTTTATAATCTATAATACGGGTAATTCCGTCATATTCATCTACACGGTCTAATTTTCCTTTTAAGATGATGGGAAAATCTAATCCGGCAACTTCTAAAGGTACCGAGAGCGATTGTTCTAAAGCGATAATGGTAATACTATGGTCGGCAAGTTCTTTAACCTCTACATCTATAAACGTTTGTATGTATTTAAGAATTACATGAAAAGAAATATAGTTTTTACCAGAACTGATGTTTCCGTCTTTGAAAGTTTTTTCAAAATTCTGAGCTACAATGGTAGGTATTCCTTTTCGAATTCCATTTAGTAAATCTGCCGTAAGAGGTTTACCAATTAAAGGGGTATACAATCCCTCTAAACTATCATGAACAATGGTACCGAAAGTATTGGGTGCCAAGGTTTCTTCTACTTGTAATACCTCGTTGATATTTAATAAATTTTGCTTGTAGAAATCGATAGGGTTTCTAATGTAATTACTGAGTGAACTAGGTGAAAAACCTTTTCTCGCTTTGTCTTGAATAAGAGTTACTAGCGAAGGGGTTTTTTCAACCTGTTCGATTGTTTTTGTAATAGGTTGTATAGTAGGCGTGGCAATAAAAGATTTGATATCGGTTCTATTGTCATCGGTCAGTAACTGTGTAATCAATCGACTTCGTTCTCCGCCTTCCAATGCATCTGGTTCGGTATTGTACAATATATATACATTTTTGGCACGTTGTAATAAACGATAGAAGTGATACGTATAAACAGCATCTTTCTCTTTGTAGGTCGGTAATCCGTTTTTGATTTTTAGGTCGTACGGAATAAATGAATTGTTAGACTTACCCGATGGCAAAACACCTTCGTTGACAGAGGTGATAATGATGGTTTCAAAATCTAACAAGCGACTTTCTAGCATTCCCATAATCTGAATACCTTCAATAGGATTCCCCTGAAAATCTAAAGTTTCTGAGCTTAATAGCTGTGAAAACAGATGTTTTAAACTTTTAAGATTATTGATGTAGGTAAAACTGGTACATAAATCTTTCAGTTGATTAAATAGGGTGAAAAACTTGTATAGCTGTTCTAATAATAAAGAATTCTGCTTGACAACCTCAATAACCCGAATCGACTGAATCAGCGCTAAAAAATTATCAATAAGCCGATTCGGATTATTTTTTACATCTTCGAAAAGTAATGTGATGGTACCATTATCTGGTAATAGTTCACGTATTTGTGCATTAGTGATGTATGACCAGTTATTTGTTTTAATTTTTGATATTAAAAGCTCTGTAGAGACTTGATTTGCATCAAATAATAGTACGGCATACGAATGTGTCAAAAGATTAAGTAAGTGCTTGTAGAACCATCCTTTTTCTGTCTTTTGTTGGTGAAACTCTATAAGGTTGGTGAAAAAGCTCGCTAGTGTTGTAGAGGCTAGTTTTTGACCCATTGTAATATTCGTAGCAGGTATATTATCGGGAATAGAATTTAATAACGGATTTAATAATTCTTCATTACCAAGTATAATCGCTGCATTGCGTAGCGCATCTGGTGAGTCATTCTGAATTTTGTATAATAAATCGCCTACATAATTTACTTGAGAGATGTTTTTAGGCACCCCTATAATTTCAATATGTTTTTCGGTATTGTAGTAATTGGTGAGTCCAACAAGAGGTTTTCCCTTTAAAACGTTCCATGTGCTTTGATAGTTTCTTATAAAGTAACCGGCGTCATGAATGTTGTCTTGCAAAAAGTAGGGGTCAATGTCCCAGTAGATTGATGAATCTGTTTTTTCAAGAATAGTCTGTATTAGAATACTCTCTGCAGTATTCAAGGCATTAAAGCCAAGAAATATATGTTTTTTGTTGGTTGAATTTAGATAGTTAGGTAATTCCGATACCGATGTTTTGTAAATGAGTCCCTGATGACCGAGTCCCTGTTCTAGTAACCTACCATTGAATTGATGGTAGATGTCTTCTAAATACCTCCAGAAGTGAAGGTAGTTTTCAATCATTTCAGAATTATCAGGATTTAATGACCAATGGTTGACTTCTTGTATGGCGGCAACGTTTTGGTATAGGGTAGAAGCGTCAACTAAGTAACGGTCTACTTCATTAAAATCTTGTAATAGTATTTGTCCCCATTTTAAAAAAGAATCGAAAGATTCCTTTTCATAATCGCCGACTTTTAAATAGGCATTATAGAGTTCAAATAATTGTGTGGTAGTATTTGCGGTTACAAGGTTAGAAACCTTTTCAATGAAATCTTCTATACTATAGATTTCAGGTGCAAGTACGGTTTGTGTTAGTGATTGTGAAAGTATTTTTTTAAGAAATACACCCGCTCTTTTACTGGGTAGAATAAATACTACTTTACCAGTATCTGGGTTATTTTTTAAAACGTCTAGTACTACATCTTGTATAAAGCTCTGCATTGTGTAAAAATAAAAAAGCTCCGCAATAATGCGGAGCTTTTAGTTATTAAAACACTTAGGTTTTTATAAACTTATTTTACTAAGTTGATTTCTACCCTTCTGTTTTGAGTTCTACCAGCTCTAGTATTGTTAGTAGCCATAGGCTTAGACTCACCATAACCAACTGCAGATAATCTAAACTCTTCGATTCCTTTGTCAACTAAGAATTCTTTTACAGAAAGAGCTCTTGACTCAGAAAGACTTTGGTTTAATTTTTCGCTACCTACGCTGTCAGTATGACCTTCAACAGTAAACTTAGCGTTAGGGTATTCTTTAAGGATTGTGATAATGTCAACCATTACAGAAGTAGACTCAGCTTTGATAGAAGATTTACCAGTATCAAATAAGATAGTTCTAGCGTAATCATTCAATTGCTTTTGAACTTCTTCAGTTACTTCAGGACAACCAGCGTTAGCTACAGTGCCAGCAACATCTGGACATTGATCATCTTTGTCAAGTACACCGTCACCGTCTTTATCAGCCCAAGGACAACCTTTGTTTTCAGCAGGACCAGCTTCAGAAGGACAAGCGTCATCTTTATCAGCAACACCATCGCCATCAGCATCAGGACAACCAGCTAAAGCAGGAAGACCAGCTTCGTTTGGACAAGCATCATCTTTATCGGCAACACCGTCACCGTCAGCATCAGGACATCCGTTCATTTCTTTAGAACCAGCTTCGTTAGGACAAGCATCTTTGCTGTCTTCGATACCATCGCCGTCAGAATCCGGACAACCGTTGAATGCTTCAAGACCAGCAACTTCTGGACAAGCATCATCTTTATCATATATACCATCACCATCAGTGTCAGTACCACCAAATTTAACTGAAATACCAGCTAAGTGTTGGAAATGAGTAACACCGTAATCTTCGAAAGCATGCTTGTAAGTAGATTGTAATGTAAGACCTAAGTTTTCAGTAAACCAAATGTTTAAACCAAGACCACCATTAACTGTACCTGCACCGATTTCATCAACCCAAGTATAACCACCACCAATCTCTACGAAAGGATCAAGTACGGTTTGTTTTTTAATTAAATCATATTTAATTGTACCATCAATAGCATAGTGAGAAAGATCGTCAACGCTAGTATCTCCTATTTTGCTAATCTTGTTTAAAGAACCTCTAGCACCAACAGAGAAACCATCTCCGATTGATTTAGATACTCCTACATAAGAAATAGAAGGTAAAATGTTCCAGTGATCGTTCACATTAAAGAATTCGTTACCGAAAGAACTTACATCCGAAGTAGGATATACGTCAATGGCATTAACCCCAAATTGCACTTGCCAAGGGTTATTCTCGTCTTGCGCTTGTATGCTGTTGATACCTACTACAAGTAGGGCAACTGCCAATAATTTGCTAAGATGTTTCATGTATTAAATTTTAAGTTTAAGTGTTTATTAGCTGCAAATGTAACTTGTTAAATATTATTAACAAAATCAATTTCCTATTTTTTTTAGCGCATTTAATAGATTAAATACTGCATTTAAACGATTTTAAGTTCTTTGCCCACTTCAGTGAAGGCTTTTATGGCACTATCTAAATGCTCAATCGTATGCGCTGCGGACAGTTGCACGCGTATACGTGCCTTACCTTTAGGTACTACAGGATAGAAGAATCCGATGACATAAATTCCTCTTTCCAGTAACTTATTTGCCATATCCTGTGATAATTTTGCATCATATAGCATTACTGGTACAATTGCAGAGTCCCCTTCAACGATGTCAAAACCCGCTGCTTTGATGCCTTTTTTGAAATATTCAGTATTTTCTTGCAATTTATCTCGCAGAGAGGTATCGTTCTCTAGCATGTCAAATACCTTTATAGATGCGCCAACAATAGCAGGTGCCAATGAATTAGAAAACAAATAAGGTCTAGAGCGTTGTCTTAGTAAGGTGATAATTTCTTTTTTACCTGTAGTATAACCACCCATGGCGCCACCTAATGCTTTACCTAAGGTACCTGTAATAATGTCGATCCTGCCCATTACCCCTTTTTCCTCTAATGTTCCTATTCCTTTAGCACCTATAAATCCGGTGGCGTGGCATTCATCGATCATAACCAAAGCATCGTACTTATCGGCTAAGTCACATATTTTATCTAAAGGTGCTACTATACCATCCATAGAGAAAACACCGTCGGTTACTATAATTTTAAAGCGTGCACCGTCTTCGTTCGCTTTTATAAGTTGCGCTTCTAAATCTTGCATGTCGCTATTGGCATAACGGTAGCGCATTGCTTTACATAGGCGCACACCATCAATAATAGAGGCATGATTTAATGAATCTGAAATTATGGCATCTTCTGCATTCAACAAAGGTTCGAACACTCCGCCATTGGCATCAAAGGCCGCAGCATATAATATGGTGTCTTCAGTACCGTAGAAATGAGCGATCTTTGCTTCTAATGTCTTATGAATATCTTGGGTTCCACAAATGAAGCGAACAGAAGACATACCAAAACCATGCGTATCCATAGCATCTTTTGCTGCTTGTATAACATCGGGGTGAGATGATAGCCCTAAATAGTTATTCGCGCAAAAATTGATAACCTCTTGCCCGGTGTTGATTTTAATAACAGCATCTTGCGGAGAAACAATAATCCGTTCTTCTTTAAAGAGTCCGTCATTTTTAATACTCTCAATTTCTTGCTGTAAATGTTCTTTAATTTTTCCGTACATATTCCTTTATATATAATCTAGTTCTATTTCAGTGTTAATATACACAATGATTTTGTGGTCTATAATGTAGCCCATATTCGAAAAACTTTGGGCATAGGTATTTACTTGATGGTGGTATTTAGGGTTTCGCTCACCGGTTTTATAATCTATGATCGTAGCATGTTGGTTTTTAAGTACCACCCTATCTGGTCTTTGCACGCTACCGTCTGCTATTAATAGGTCGCGTTCGTTCAGTACTTCAACATCGTTTTGGTAAAATTGGCTCAAATCTTTATGAAAGATTACTTTTTTTACAATATCCTTAATAGTGGTTACTTCCTGCTCTTTAATTAATCCCTTTTGTAATGCCATCTGTACAGCTCTGTCTAAATCTTTAGTTGTGTAGATAGCACCTAATATATAATGTATAACGTTACCTTGATTAATAGCCACATCTAAACCTTCGTCCCAAAGGGTACCTGCCAAAGCAAGTATTTTAAAGTCGGGTCTATTTTTGTTGGTATATATATAAGGTATCGTCAATTGATCGGTACTCGTATGGTTTTTTGATTCATTTATTGCAAAATTACCAAAGTCGTACGACAGTTTATCTTGTTGATATGCACCGATACTTTTTAAAAAGTGAATAAAGAGTCCCGAATAGTAATTGGGGTTATGGTCGCCTTTCTTATCCAGATTATTGGCACTGATAATAAATAGTGCATTTACCGCTCTTGTAAGAACTACATATAACAGGTTAAATGCATCTAACTGTAGCTTTTGGTGGTCAATGTCATAGAGTAGCGATTCTATTTCACCATATTCTTGAACCTCTTGTTTTTTATTGATAAGTACTTCGGAAAAGCCAAGGAATTCATTTTTATTTACCGGAAGCCATAATTTTGGATCGATCTCTTCGAACACGTTTGAATTCGCATAGGGGAAAATAACCACAGGAAACTCCAGACCTTTAGATTTGTGAATGGTCATAATCTGCACCGACTCAATATTCTCTGGAGTACTTATACTCGCCGAATTTCCTTTTTTGTCCCAATAATCCAGAAACGACTGCATGTCTGAGCCGTATTTTTGCTCTACATCAAAAACCAAATCCATAAAAGCAGATAAATGAGCATCTGAAGTTGGGATAAGGTCGAAGGTTTTAATGGCATAGGCCAAGCCATCAAATACGGAGGTTTGCCTAAGTTTAGAAGCATCAAAACCATAAGTTTCTAAAAGGTGTAGATCAAGTTTGCCCAAGTTTTCATAGATATAGGCGTGTTTGTCAGCTTTACCCTCCGACAGAAAATTCAAAATTTCATATTGAATCTCTAATTCTGCAGGCTGAACCATATATCGAATAAGCTGAACCAAGAAAATGGTTTTGTCGCTCTCACTAAGTAAAAGTGAATCTGAAGAAACCACAGGAATTTTATGCTGCATTAAAAAATCTGCAAGTAGTAATCCGTGTTTCTTTTTTCTAATAATTATGCAGATATCACTATATGAATACCCTTGCGCTAAGCAATTTTCAATCGTTGCCAATGTGTTTGCCGCATATTCATCGTCGGTATCTTCTTCTAAGAAAGATATATTGACATAGCCACCAATTTTCTGGTTAGTTTCTTGAGTGTTGCCCAGTTTAAAAAATTCTTGATAAATGTCGTTCTCTAAAAACGGACTTATACTCTGAAAGAAGTTGTTGTTGAAGTTGATGACCTCGGCGTAACTTCTATAGTTTCTAGGTAGGGTAACCAGTTCGGAAGGTATGGTAAACGGGTGCGTTTGATGTGTTGCCAGTTCAAGAAATTGTTCGGCCTTACCGCCGCGCCATCTATAGATAGCTTGTTTGGGATCACCAACCAAAAATAGAGAACCTGTGTTGCCAAGCTCATCTTCACCTTCCATGGCACTACCAATGAGCGGTATAAGGTTTTCCCATTGCATTTGCGAAGTATCTTGAAATTCATCAATAAAATAATGACGATACTTTTCGCCCAAACGCTCATAAATAAAAGGTGCAGGTTGATCTTTGATCTCTTTTGCAATTAATGTGTTGAATTCAGAAATAGACAATTGGTCTTTCTCTTCTTGAATAATCTTCAGCTCTTTTTGAATCGCATTCAATAGCGCAAAGGGGATAATGTTTCTATTGATATTGGCGAACAGTCCTCTTCTATAAATAAGTTTTTTTATACCTTGATAATAATGGAGAAGTTGAGGGGCTAGATCTGCGGGAGCATCTTTTATAGTCGCCTTTAAAATCTTGCCATCAATTAAATTTTCCTCTAGTTTATTATTGTATATCTGGGTTGGTACAAAGGTACCTGCTACAATTTTTTTGAAATGATTTGGTAGAGTTTCCCTTGGGAAATCTTTAAAATCCAATCCGGTTGCTGTCATCACATTAAGAGCAGTGGTAGCAAGTTCAATGATTTCTTTTTCTAAACTTGTCGTTTGTTTTTTAAGATGATTTTGTAATTTTAAGAAATCGCCTAATTCTATATCTTTTAGGTGCTTTAAATGTTCGGCATTATTTTCATCGAAAATAAGTTTACCGATTTTAAGAAGGTCGAAAGCGATATCCCAACTTCTATCATCTTCAATTTTTTCTAAGGCAAAATCTAAAAGTATTTTTGTAAACTCAGGATCTTCACCTGCTTTACTAATTACACGCTCAACAGCCTCTTGCAATAATAGGTCTACATCGAGCACCACTTCAAAATTTTGAGGAATCTTTAAATCTTTCGCAAAGGTTCTTATGAGTCGGTGTGTAAATTTATCAATGGTAGAAATATCGAAGAAAGCGTAATTGTGCAGAATCTGCTTTAATCTAAGTTTACTAAGAGCAGGCAACTCTTCAAAAGTGTACCTAGTTTCGCTTATAATGTCTATAAATAAAGGAGCAGCGTCTTCAATTGAGGTTGTCTTAGAAAACTCGAACAGACTGTTTAATATTCTGTGTTTCATCTCATTTACCGCTTTATTGGTAAATGTGATGGCTAAAATTTTTCTAAAATTCTGCGGAGAATCAAGTATAATTTTCAGGTATACCTTGGCTAGCGCATAGGTTTTACCTGATCCGGCAGATGCATTATATATGGTAAAAGAATTACTGGACACTGATTTTTACTGCAAATTAAGGAATCCTGTACAGTTCTTAACAAATTATTACATGAATATAAATGTTAAAACCCGTAACTTTGGTAGACAATTAATATTAATCTAAAAACACATAAATTATGGCTTTTGAACTACCAAAATTGCCTTACGCCTATGATGCTCTTGAGCCTCATATCGATGCAAGGACTATGGAAATACATCATACAAAACATCATCAAGGATATACATCTAAGTTAAATGCTGCTATCGAAGGTACTGACCTTGCTGGAAAGTCTATAGAAGCTATTTTAACTGGATTGGATATGAGCAATGGTGCTGTTAGAAATAATGGAGGCGGATTTTACAATCACTCATTATTCTGGACAATCTTATCACCAAACGGAGGCGGAAAGCCAACTGGTGAATTAGCTGCTGCAATTGATAGCGCTTTTGGTTCCTTTGATGCATTCAAAGATAAATTTACCACTGCGGCTGGTACAAGATTTGGATCAGGTTGGGCATGGTTATGTGTTCATAAAGGTGGTAAAGTAGAAGTATGTTCTACACCAAATCAAGACAATCCATTAATGCCAGGAGTGGAATGTGGAGGTCAGCCAATTTTATGTTTAGATGTTTGGGAACATGCATATTACCTTAATTATCAAAACAAGAGACCAGATTATATTGAAGCATTCTTCAACATCATTAACTGGGATGAAGTTTCAAAATTATATGCAAGTAAAAAATAAGCAAGAGTAGAAATATTCTTAACTATCTTGTAGGAAACCACTTATGATTATTTCATAGGTGGTTTTTTTGGTTTTAAAATAGAAAAGGGCGGAGAAGTCTCCACCCTTTTCGTCCCAAATCTTACCATAAACTTAACCTACTTATGCTATGGCGAGACTAAATTACTGGTATTGAGTAAATAAAAAAAGGATTTTTAAGAAAAAATTAATCTTTTATTTAACAAAAGATGTTTTCTAGCGATTGGTCGTTGTGGGTAGTGGATTGTTTTATAACCCAATAGGTATAAAATAAAAAGACGGAGCATTGCTCCGTCTTTTCCCCAAATCTTACCATGAACTTAACCTACTTATGCTATGGTTCTGTAAATATATAGGCTTACGGGGTATTAAAAAAGCTATTCGTTGTACGTCAAAAACTTAGGTTGTACTACCGAAATGAAAAATTGAGGAGAAATATTCGTCTTTTGTGAAGTTGAAAAGGGATGAAAAATAAAAAGACGAAGCATTGCTCCGTCTTTTCCCCAAATCTTACCATGAACTTAACCTACTTATGCTATGGTTCTGTAAATGTAATAGGCTTGTTGAGATATATAAAAGGTATTGGCTGAACGTCTCGTAATAACGTTAAAGAGAGCTTTGTGAAGAAACGGATTACAACTTTGTGTTTAGAAAAAAAATGGCAAATAAAAAAGGTGGAGAAGTCTCCACCTTTTTTGCCCCAAATCTTACCATGAACTTAACCTACTTATGCTATGGTAGCTTTAAAAGTAAAGCTGCTTATTTCAATTCGACTATTCAATCGATAAAAGACCATTATCGTCGATGAAATGCATAAAAAGTATGTATTTCATCGAAATATTATTTAATAAGCACGTTCGTTATTCCCTTCGTAAAAGTTTATAAATGCTCTATTTACTACTCTGTTTCCGCCCGGGGTCGGGTAATTTCCTGTAAAGTACCAATCGCCTAAGTTTTTAGGACAAGCTTCGTGTAAGCTCTCAATAGTCTGATAAATAATAGAAACCTCGGCTTTAATTCCTTCCGGACTCAAAAGTTCTCCCGTTTTCTTAGAAATCTCTTTTGCAGTAAAAGGAGCATAAAACTCTTTCACATAATTAATAACATCTTTATCATGTGTATTTACCTGAGTTAGGCATTTTTTATAGATTTCATCTACGATATTCATAGAGTTATGATCTTCATGTAATGCTAAAGCAGCTTTGAAAGCAATGAAATCTTCCAATTTCGCCATATCGATACCATAACAATCAGGGTATCTAATTTGCGGAGCCGATGATACCACTATGATCTTCTTTGGCGATAATCTATCAAGTATTCTAAGAATACTCTTTTTAAGTGTGGTACCGCGAACAATACTATCATCTATAATAACAAGGTTGTCACCTTCATTTACAGAACCATAAGAAATGTCATAAACATGCGCTACCAAATCATCTCTACTACTATCTTGAGTAATAAAGGTTCTTAGCTTGGCATCTTTAATAGCAACTTTTTCAATTCTTGGGCGTACATCTAGTATCTCATGCAATTGTTCACCTGTAATACCTGTACCTAAAGCCAGTATTTGCTCTTCCTTTTTCTTGTTCAAGTAATTTTGAGCTTCCTTGACCATTCCGTAAAAAGAAGTTTCTGCCGTGTTAGGTATATAAGAGAAAACCGTATTCTTGATATCCTCATCAATAGCTTCTAATATTTGAGGAAAAACCAATTTACCTAAGGCCTTACGCTCTTGGTAGATTTCTTTATCGCTGCCTCTAGAGAAATAGATACGTTCAAAAGAACATGCCTTACGCTCTTTAGGTTCTAGTATTTGTTTAATGTCACTAGTACCGTTCTTTTTAATAATGATTGCTGCACCTGGATCCAATTCTTTTACCTCTTCGTAAGGTACGTTGAATACAGTCTGTATAGCAGGTCTTTCTGATGCTACTACTACAACTTCATCATCTCTATAGTAGTAAGCAGGTCTAATACCGCTTGGGTCTCTTAATACAAAGGCATCACCATGGCCTAATAAGCCGGCCATAGCATAACCACCATCAAAATTTTTGGCAGCCCTTCTAAGAATTTTATACACTTTTAAACGTTCGGCAATAAGTGGTGATGCTTCTTGTTTGGTATACCCTTCTTTTTTAATTTGCTTGTATAGTTTGGCGACCGCATCATCTAGAAAGTGACCTATTTTCTCCATTACGGTAACGGTATCTGCCATTTCCTTTGGATGTTGCCCTATCTGAATTAAGTTATCGAACAGTTCATGAACATTGGTCATGTTAAAGTTACCGGCAACAATAAGGTTACGGTGCATCCAGTTATTCTGTCTTATAAACGGGTGAACACTTTCAATGCTATTTTTACCAAAAGTACCATAACGTACATGCCCTAAAAGTAATTCACCTATATAAGGAATATGCTTTTTTTGCAAAGCCACATCATCTTCGTACTCCGGGTGCTCTTTAAGCTCCGAATTGATACGATCGTTTATCTGGGCAAATATATCTTGTATAGGTTGTTGTTGACATGAACGTACACGACTCATATAACGTTCCCCCGCTTTTACATCTAATTTAATACTGGCAAAACCTGCACCATCTTGACCCCGATTGTGCTGCTTTTCCATCATTAGATACATTTTATTTACACCATAAAATGCTGTTCCATACTTTTCCTTGTAATACTCTAATGGTTTTAATAACCGTATTACAGAAATACCACACTCATGCTTAATTGCGTCACTCATTGCTTTTGGTATTAAAAAAACCCCAAATATTTGGGGCTAGGGGATTATTGTAATTCTATGTCAAACTGAGTCAGCTTTTTAAACTGATGCAGTCTCTCTCTAATTTCTTTGCGTTCTAAATGAATCATTCTTTCGGCTCCGAATTTCTCAACACTAAAAGATGCCAAGTTAGATCCGTGAATAATAGCTTTTTTCATATTCTCAAAAGAACTATCATCGCTAGCTGCTAAGTAGCCTGAAAAACCACCAGCAAAAGTATCACCTGCACCAGTTGGGTCAAATACCTCTTCTAAAGGTAATGCCGGCGCAAAGAATATTTGGTCTTCATTAAATAATAAAGCACCATGTTCTCCTTTTTTAATAACTACATATTTAGGCCCCATGGTAAAAATCTTTTGCGCTGCTTTAACTAAAGAGTATTCGCCAGTTAGTTGTCTAGCTTCTTCATCGTTGATCGTTAAAACATCTATATGCTTAATGACTTCCATTAAATCGTTCAAAGCATTGTCCATCCAAAAATTCATGGTGTCCAATATGATTAACTTTGGTCGTTTTTTCATCTGATTAATTACACTCAATTGTACCATTGGGTGAAGATTGCCTAGCATTACTACATCGGCATCATTATAATCTTCAGGAACTACAGGGTTGAAGTCTTCTAGAGTGTTTAATTCAGTAGCTAACGTATCTCTAGAATTTAAATCGTTGTGGTATTTGCCTTTCCAAAAGAATGTTTTGCCTCCTTTAACAATTTCTATTGCAGAAATATCAATACCTCTATCGGTTAAAAGATCTAAATATTCTTGTGGCAAGTCGTCACCAACTATAGATATAATGGCAGAATCAACATCAAATTGAGATGCTGCTAAACCAATATAAGTAGCAGCGCCACCTAGTATTTTATCTGTTTTACCGAAAGGAGTTTCTATTGCGTCAAAAGCGACAGTACCGACTATTAAAAGCTTACCCATAAAATTGTAAAAATTTAAGCTGCAAATATACGATTTTGAAAGGCTAATTAAAATGGTTTATCAAATACAAATCGTAATAATTAGTAAAGGCGAATTGTTAATACAAATTGCCCACTATTTCCTACCAAAATCAGCGGGAATTTCTCCCCAAGCTTTTGTTTCCCATTTTACCACTACCGTTGAATATTGATTTTTCTTGAGCCAGTCTACGGCTCGGTCAATAAGCTCAAAGAGATTTTTGTTTTTGGCAGATACCGCTAGTTTTGTATTGCAGTTCTTTTTGCGAACCCAGCTCATTGCAGTTCTTGAGTCTGTATAAATAATACGATCACTATTGCGCTCTTTTAAAAATGCTAGTCCGTGTACTATGGCTAAAAACTCCCCAATATTATTTGTGCCTTGCGGAAAAGGACCTTGTCGAAACAATTTTTTACCTGTTTTGGTATCCACACCTTGGTATTCCATCACTCCAGGGTTTCCACTAGAAGCAGCATCGACAGAAATGGAATGATAATTAGGTAGCCCTATTCTTAGTAGTTCTTCTTTTGAAAGTGTAGATCCAGTTTTCTTCTTTCCTTTAAAATCGGCATAATTACCATTGTAAGCTTTTTTGGCGACGTCAAAAGATTCAAAAGATTTGTATTCTGCACCGGCATAATTTGCAATAGATTTTTTGCATGCTGCCCATGAATCAAAGATGCCTGGTTTTTTACCTTTCCAAACAACATAGAATTTTCCTTTTTTAGCCATTACTGTTTTAATAAAATTTCGTCAATGATTTTAGGGAAATACTCATATTCTAATTGATGAACTTTAGACGCAATATCTTCTGCAGTATCGTTACTAGCGATAGGTGCTTTTGCTTGTTTAATGATTGCGCCTTCATCGTATTGCGCATTTACATAATGTATGGTAATGCCAGTTTCGGTCTCTTGTTGTTCCTTTACGGCATTATGAACGTTCATGCCATACATGCCTTTGCCGCCATACTTAGGTAATAATGCTGGGTGAATATTTATGATTTGCTTTGGAAATGCATTTGTAATAACTTCTGGTATTTTCCATAAAAACCCAGCTAAAACTATAAGGTCTGGTTTTAGAGACTGCAACATATTTAGAATAAAATCGCTTTTAGAGAAAGCTTGACGATTAAAAAATAGCGCATTAATTTCAAGTCTGTTACACCGTTCGATGACTTTGGCATCGCTTTTGTTAGTTAGTACACAGCATATAGTAACATCATTGCGGAGTTTAAAATAATTGGCAATGTTTTCAACATTAGATCCAGAACCGGAGGCAAAAAGAATAATTTTTTTGGTTTTCAATAGAAGTGGTCTTTTTAAGAGAGCGAACAATGAAATTAAATTCGGCATAAAAAGCAACTAAAAAGCTTGTCAGAATTTAGAAAAAAACGATTATCATTTATAGTTCTAATACCTCACTTCTTTTCAATATCTTTTTTTCAACGTTACCGAAACAAAATATTAATTTTGGTAAAATTACAGCACATGTCTTTAATTTTATTAAATTACCATACATTTTAACGACAATTAGTGTAATTAAACCAAAGTTTTTTATTTTTGCCTTCAATTTAAATTTTTAAAACAAATATTATTATGTCAGACATTGCATCAAGAGTTAAAGCTATCATCGTTGATAAATTAGGAGTTGATGAAAACGAAGTGGTAACGGAAGCTAGCTTTACCAACGATTTAGGCGCAGATTCATTAGACACGGTAGAGTTGATAATGGAATTCGAAAAAGAATTTGATATCCAAATTCCAGACGATCAAGCTGAGAATATCGCGACTGTTGGTCAAGCCATCAGCTATATAGAAGAAGCGAAGTAAAACATGTTTTCTTGAATAGAATTCAAATTATCCATGTGGTAAATGCTCCGCATGGATAATTTTTTTTAATTTACGCTTGGTTTAGATTTAAACAAATAAGAAGTTAAATGCAGTTAAAGCGAGTTGTAGTTACAGGTTTGGGGGCACTTACCCCAATAGGTATTAATATTGAAGAGTATTGGAATGCATTGGTCAACGGTAAAAGTGGAGCAGCGCCAATTACTTATTACGATACAGAAAAATTCAAAGTAAAGTTCGCATGCGAGCTGAAGAATTACAACATCGAAGATCATTTTGATAGAAAAGAAGGCCGTAAGCTAGATAGATTTGCGCAATACGCACTTGTATCTTCAGATGAAGCTATTCTTGATTCTAAATTAGATTTAGATAAAGTCGATAAATTTCGTGTTGGAGTTATTTGGGGAGCAGGCATCGGAGGATTGGAAACTTTCCAGAACGAGGTCATGAACTTTGCCAATGGTGATGGTACACCAAGATTCAATCCATTCTTTATACCAAAGATGATTGCTGATATAGCACCAGGAAACATATCAATAAAACATGGTTTTATGGGTCCTAATTACACAACTGTTTCAGCATGTGCCTCTTCGGCAAATGCGATGATAGATGCCTTGAACTATATTCGTTTAGGTCATTGCGATGTCATTGTTACAGGTGGTAGCGAAGCGGCCGTAACGATTGCAGGTATGGGTGGTTTCGGAGCAATGCATGCATTATCTACAAGAAATGAGAGTCCAGAAACAGCTTCAAGACCTTTTGATGCGACTAGAGATGGTTTCGTATTAGGTGAAGGAGCAGGGGCATTAGTTCTTGAAGAATATGAACATGCAATAGCAAGAGGAGCAAAAATATATGCAGAAGTAGCAGGTGGCGGTATGTCAAGTGATGCTTACCATATGACAGCACCACACCCAGATGGTATCGGCGTTGTTCGTGTTATGGAAAACTGTTTAAGAGATGCAGGCCTATCGATAGAAGATGTTGATGCTATTAACACACATGGTACATCTACGCCGTTAGGTGATGTTGCAGAACTTAAGGCGATTACCAAAGTATTTGGTGAGCACGCCAAGAATATAAATATTAATTCTACAAAATCAATGACCGGTCACTTGTTAGGTGCAGCCGGCGCTATTGAAGCGATTGCATCGATTTTGGCAATGGAACATGGTATAGTACCACCAACTATAAACCATACCACGGTAGATGAAAATATAGATCCTAGTTTAAACCTTACATTGAATAAAGCTCAAAAACGAGATGTAAAAGTTGCGATGAGCAATACATTTGGTTTTGGTGGGCACAATGCATGTGTGGTTTTTAAAAAAATCGATTAATTAGTTTTTATGTCATTTCCCACAAACTTATTTAATTCCCATCCAAAAGAGGATGGGGATTTTTTTTTGGGAATAACCAAAATTTTAGGTTTCAAGCCTAAAACCTTATCCTATTATAAAAAAGCCTTTCTACATAGGTCAATGAATAAAAAGGATGATAAAGGTAATGCCATGAATTACGAGAGGTTAGAATTCTTAGGCGATTCTATGCTAGGTACTATAATTTCTAAACATTTATACAGCGAAGTACCAGAAGGTGACGAGGGGTATTTGACCAAAATGCGATCTAAAATTGTTAGTAGAGAACATTTAAACGAGCTGGGGAAAGATTTGGGTTTAATAAATTACGTAGAAAGCAGAATACCTAAATCTCACTTTGGTCAAAATATACATGGTAACGTTTTCGAAGCATTGGTTGGGGCGATTTATCTGGATCGTGGTTATAATTATTGCGAGAAATTCATTCACAAAAGAGTAGTTGAGCCTTATGTTGACATTGAACAATTAGAAGGTAGGGTTATAAGTTATAAGAGTTTGGTGATCGAATGGTGTCAAAAGAAAAAGAAGTCTTTTGATTTTGATGTATACGAAGATACTGGCAATGATCCATTAAAACATTTTGCCGTAAAACTTTCAATTGGCGGTAATGTGGTTGCAAAAGCTAGGGCTACATCAAAGAAAAAAGCAGAAGAAAGGGCTTCTAAAAGAGCATTTTTTGCCCTGCAGGACAAAATGGGCAATTGATCATTTATAAAAATGATAAAATGCTAACATTTTAATAACTTTTAAGGTGTTTTTATCAATTTATGTAACTAGGCATTAAGGCTTAGAAGCTTTATATTTACCCTTTTATTGAAGTATGGCTACTACTTACAAAATAAATGATGATTTTTACGATGAATCTTTTAGCCTTATAGCTTTACACACTACCTTAGAAGATTTTTCTTTGGCCTACGGTTTAAACCAAAGCATAAAGGCAAAATTTGTAAGAGCGAAAAAGAATTTTAATCTTGCTGAAAATAAATCGTTTCCAATTTTTGAATGGGATGATGAGTTTAATGATATGTATTGGGTATTAATAGCCAACCATAGCAGTGAAAAAGAACTCGTCACACATGATGATTTATTTAAGAACGAAACAACATATAAACGACCCAGGTTATTACCTGAGTATAAAGATGTTGACTATCTATTAAAAATAGAAACTGAAAAGGATTTTGATACAAATTCCTTAATAAAGAACATATTAATGTTGCCAAGAATAATGGCAGCTTATGAAATAAGTACTGACAAACTAAAATCAAAGAACAATCTAATTTTTTAAATATGCCAACTGTAAAAAAGACGAAAATTGTAGCCACATTAGGGCCTGCAACTAGCAAGAAAGAGGTACTCAGGAGCATGATTGATGCAGGAGTAGATGTATTCAGAATTAACTTCTCTCACGCCGATTACGCCGATGTTAAAGAGCGTGTAGCCATGATACGTGAATTAAATGCTGAAATGGACACCAACACATCCATACTAGCAGATTTACAAGGACCAAAATTGCGTGTAGGCGTAATGGCAGGTGATGTAGTTGTAAGTCCGGGAGACGAAATTACATTCGTAACTGGCGAACCATTTGAAGGTACTGCAAAACGTGTTTACATGAATTATAAAGAATTTCCTAGAGATGTAAAAGCTGGGGAGCGTATTCTTTTAGATGATGGTAAATTAATGTTCGAAGTAGTAACGACTAATGGTGTTGATGAGGTTTTAGCCAAGGTAATACAAGGCGGACCATTAAAATCGAAAAAAGGGGTAAACCTTCCGAACACAAATATTTCTTTACCTGCACTTACTAAAAAGGATATTAAGGATGCTGAATTCGCTATCTCTTTAGAAGTAGATTGGATCGCACTTTCCTTTGTACGTTTTAGCCAAGATCTAATTGATCTACAGAATATTATTAGTAAACACTCGGATCATAAAATTCCAATCATTGCTAAAATTGAAAAGCCAGAGGCTGTAGAGAATATCGATAAAATAGTTGCTTACTGTGATGGTTTAATGGTTGCCCGTGGAGATTTAGGTGTTGAAGTTCCTGCTCATGAAGTACCATTAATTCAAAAGCAATTAGTTTTAAAAGCTAAGAAAGCTAGAATACCGGTAATTATTGCTACCCAAATGATGGAGACCATGATTACTAGCCTTACACCAACCAGAGCAGAAGTAAATGATGTAGCAAACTCTGTTATGGATGGTGCTGATGCCGTAATGTTATCTGGTGAAACTTCTGTTGGTAACTACCCAGTACAGGTTATTGAAAAAATGACAAGTATTTTACAAAGTGTAGAAGGTTCGGATCTAATACATGTACCACATGATCCACCACATATTCGTACCAAGAGATTTATTACAAAATCTATCTGTTACCATGCCGCAACAATGGCGACCGATATTAAAGCGAAAGCAATTTCTACTTTAACGAATAGTGGGTATACTGCATTTCAAATCTCTGCATGGAGACCAAGTGCGCATATTCTTGTGTTTACATCGAACAAAAGAATACTTACGCAATTGAATTTACTTTGGGGCGTAAAAGCTTTTTACTATGATAAGTTTGTATCTACCGATGATACTGTCGATGATGTAAACCGTATCGCTTTCAATAAAGGATATTTACAAGTTGGTGATATGATTATTAGCCTTGCAGCTATGCCTATTAAAGATAAGGGAATGGTAAATACATTAAGAGTTAGTGAAATTGAGTCTGGTGATATTTAGTCAGCTTACCTATAATAAATAAAAAGGGTCGCTATTTAGCGACCCTTTTTTATGCTTTAAAGTGAAATACTTAAGCGACTTCTTTTTCAAATGCGATAAAGTTAACAAAAGCTCCATTTTTATCGAATATAGGTTCCCCTTGAATCCAACAATTATAAGTAGAGCCATCTTTTCGGTAGTTAACTACAGTAACCTCAAATGGTTTTTTCTGATTAACCGCATCAGAAACTATTTTCAAAGTCGATTTGGATGTCAAATTTCCCTGAAACATTTTCGGACTTTTACCTATTACTTCTTCAGGATGGTATTGACTCATATTCCACATGTTCTTAGTAGCAAAAACAATGTTTAATTTTGCGTCAGTTACCACAACAACATTCTTGTTAGCCTTTAATTTTTCATCTAGAATATTGGTATCAATATTCCATGAATTTGTAGAAACTAAGTTTAATAGTAGAGCCGCATCTTCTTCTGTACGTTTTATGTCTTCATAATTAGAAGCGTAAAAGTCCCAAGAAAGAACAGGCAACATAGTAAAGTTTAAGCTTTTTCTAAACTTAATTACGGCATTATCGTAATTTTTTAAATCTATCATTCTGTGTAGTTTAGAGATAATTAAAATTTCTTTTTCATAGCAATTTGCTATAAAACTATAAAAATTACCAATGACACTTATAATTTTAAGAGATGATTCATATAAATGTTTAAGTCTTCTTTCATTAAACTTTAAAAAAGTCATTAAAAAGTTGAACACAAATAATGATAATTCTCTCGTAAATACCTGAACATAAAGAAAAACCCTAATAGAAATTACTTCCATTAGGGTTTAAAATAAGTGCATTATGTGCTAAAAATTAATTCCAACCGCCACCTAAAGCTTGGTAAACATTTACCCTTGCCATTAGTTGATCCTTCTTGGTTTCGACCAATTCCATTTTAGATTCCAAAGCTTCACGTTGTGTAAGTAATACTTCAATATATTCAATTCTTGCAGATTGAAATAATCGTGTAGAAAGATCAATAGATTCGGTCAATGCCTTTACTTGGTTTTCCTTAAGGGCATAACTTTGCTTTAGGTTTTCCATTTTAGACAGTTGATTAACCACCTCTATATAGCCGCTCAAAAGCGCTTTTTCGTATTCGTATACGGCTTGTATCTGTTTAGAATTTGCGGTGTTATAATCTGCTTTAATCGCATTTCTATTGATAAGAGGACCCACGATATCGCCAACCGCACTATATATTAAAGATGCCGGAGTCTCGGTTAAGTATTTAGGTTTGAAAGCCTGAAGACCTATACCCGCTTTCAATCCAATAGATGGGTAAAAGTTGGCTCTTGCTACTTTAATATTAAGTTTTGCAGCTTCTAATTCATATTCAGCTTGTTTAATATCGGGTCTATTAAGAAGAAGTTGAGAAGGCAAACCTGCATAAATTGTATCCATCTCGGTTTCAATAAACCCTTCAGAATTACGGGCAATTGGTTGAGGTTGGCGACCGATCAAAAAATTTAATTTGTTTTCCATTTCAACAATTTCTTGCTGTACTTCATACTTGTAGCTTTGATTCTTTAGCACTTCTGCCTCAAATCTTTTTACGGCAAGTTCTGTTGCTCTTGCAGCCTCTTTTTGTAAGCGTACCATTTTCAGCGCATTGCCTTGTAGTTCAAGATTTTGCTCTATAAATGCCAATTGATTGTCTAATGCAATAAGCTCATAATACGAATCTGCAATTTCAGCAATTAATCTAGTCACCATAAAGTTTTTACCTTCGATGGTCGATAGATATTCTAGAGCAGCGGCTTTTTTAGAGTTGCGAAGTTTTTTCCAAACATCTAACTCCCAAGTAGCAAAAAGTCCCGCAGAGTAATCGGTTAAAGGCTCAGGAAACTCTTCACCATCTTTTATATCCAAATTCTTTTCTACAGCGCCGTTACGGGTAAATTCACCCACTTTCTCGACTTCAGCACCAACACCATAAGATATAAAAGGCAGGTATTCTCCCTTTCTAGCTTTAACCTCGTTTTGTGCAACATCGATCTGCTGCATCATAATACGTAGTTCTTGGTTATTATTTAGTGCGGTGTCAATCAATTTTGTCAGGTTTTCATCTTTAAAGAAATCCTTCCATTTTAATTGGGCGCTGTTTGTTGAATCTGTAGCTTGATCGACATACTTTGATGGCATAGTTGTATTCGCTACTTTCAAATCTTTAGTAGGTACGCATGAATAGAATAAACCTACATTAATAAGAACCACCAAAAGTAGTTTTCCATGCTTCATGGTTTTTTTAATTTTGATCATCTTCTTGTTTTTTGGTTAGTTTTTTAATCATTTGTTTTAGCTCGCGAAGTTTTTGACGTGTTTTACTTTCACCCTCACTTATTCGTACAAATTCTTCTGAAATAGTTTCCGAAGATTCCCCTTTTATTAGGCCACGACCGTCTGCCATTGTTGCAAAAATGTAATATAGACCTGGTATAATAAGTACTCCGATTAAAGTACCCATAAGCATACCGCCCATAGCAGAACCACCAATAGTTTTATTAGCAATCGCCCCGGCACCATGTGCTACTACCAAAGGGATAAGTCCTGCGATAAATGCAAATGAAGTCATTAAAATAGGTCTAAATCTCACTTTTGCACCTTCAATGGCAGACTCTAGAATAGTGCTGCCTTGTCTTCGTTTTTGAACAGCGAATTCTACAATAAGAACCCCGTTTTTACCTAGAAGTCCGACCAGCATGATGAGTCCGATTTGAGCATATACATCATTGGCTAATCCCATTGTTTTCAGCATAACGAAAGAACCTAGAATACCAATAGGTAAGGATAGGAGTATAGCAAACGGTAGTAAAAAGCTTTCGTATTGTGCAGCAAGTACGAAATACACAAAGATTAATACGACTAGAAATATGTAAATAGATTCATTACCTCTTTGAGCTTCGTCATATGATAAACCTTCCCAAGCGACATCGAAACCTCTAGGTAGTGTTTGCTCGGCAACTTCATTGATTGCGTCAATGGCATCACCACTGGTAAAACCTTCTGCAGGCAAACCTCTAATAGAAGCAGAATTGTAAAGGTTGTACCTTGTAATTTCATTAGGTCCTAATTTCTTCTCCATAGACATAAATGCTGAATAAGGTACCATTTCGCCCTCTTCGTTTTTTACAAATAGTTTTTCTAGATCTGAAGGCAAGGCTCTATATTCTGGAGCTGCTTGCGTATACACTTTAAAGAACCTACCAAAACGAATGAATCCTTGTTCATAAGTACTACCAATTAAAATGTTTAGATTCTCCATAGCTTTACCAATGGAAACACCTTTTTGCATGGCAATTTTATTATTAATTTTCAATTCGTATTGCGGGTAGTTGGCAGAGTAGAATGTAAATAAACCAGTAAGTTCATCGCGTTTAGATAGCGCATCCATGAAATCATTGTTGATTTTTTCAAATTCATGATAAGCGGTACCATCGGTCTTATCTAAAAGTCGCATTGAGAATCCGCCCGAAGAACCAAAACCAGGTACTGCTGGCGGTTCAAAATATTCAATAACTGCACCGAGTTCTTTTGTTTCTTCCTCCAGCTCTTCCATAATCTCATGAACCGAGTGATGACGCTCTCCCCAAGATTTAAGGTTGATCAAAACCGTACCTGCGTTAGAACCACGACCCTCTGTCATAATCTCATAACCTGCTAAAGACGAAACAGATTCAACACCTTCGGTCTCTTCACAAATTTTCTGAAGTTTTCTAGCGACGTCATTTGTACGCTCTAAAGTTGATCCTGGCGGTGTCTGTATAATGGCATAAATCATACCTTGATCTTCATTAGGTATAAAGCCGGCAGGTAATGTTTGGTTCGTGAAAAAAATACCAATGCAGAAAGCACCTAATATTCCAAAAGTCACTAGCCTTCTTGCAACAATTTTGTTCAGAATCTTGACGTATCTACCGGTTAATTTTTCAAAACCCCTGTTGAACCAATCTATAAATTTATCTATAGGAGATTTTTTACGCGCTTTACCATGATTATTTTTAAGTATCATGGCGCATAAAACCGGAGTTAATGTAAGTGCGACAATTGCAGATAAAACGATTGACCCAGCCATAGTAATTGAAAATTGGCGATAGAATACACCGACGGGTCCTGACATGAATGCAATTGGTATAAATACCGAAACCATTACAAGGGTAATTGCGATAATAGCACCACCGATTTCGTTGACTACAAGTTTTACAGCTTCATAAGGGCCTAAATGTGTTTCTTCCATTTTTGCATGTACGGCTTCAACCACAACAATGGCATCATCTACTACAATACCAATGGCGAGCACTAGAGCGAACAATGTAATTAGGTTGATTGATAGCCCGAATAATTGCATAATAAAAAATGCACCGATTAATGATACGGGCACTGCAATAATTGGAATAAGGGTAGAACGCCAATCACCCAGAAAGAGAAATTCAACAATAGCAACTAATATAAAGGCATCTCTTAAAGTATGAATAACCTGTTCTATCGATGCGTTCAAGAAGTTAGAAACATCATAGCTTATTTTATAATCAAGACCGGTAGGCAATTCTTTTTTAAGCTCGGCTAACTTGGTTTTTACCTCTTCGATCACATCACTGGCATTACTGCCAAAAGTTTGTTTCAATACGATAGAGGCAGATGGTTTACCGTCTAAGTTAGAATAGATATCAAAAAATTCACTACCTAATTCTACATCTGCTACATCACCTAATTTTAAAATTTCACCTTCTGCAGTTGCTTTAAGAATAATGTCTTTATACTGTTGTGGCTCATCGAACCTATCTTGATACATGAGCACGTATTCTAAAGATTGCGATGTTTTACCAGAACTTTGACCTATTCTACCAGGGCGCGCTAAAATACTTTGCTCTTCCATAGCTTCAAGAATTTCTTCTGCAGAAACATTGTAGGCACGCATACGGTCTGGTTTTAACCAAACACGCATGGCATATTTACGACTACCTAAAATTTGAGCACTTGCAATACCATCTATTCGTTGAATTTCTGGGATCATTTTGGTGTATGCATAATTGTATAAAAACAACTCATGATCATCAGAATTGTCGCTGTATAGGTTTACATACATTAACATACTTGGTTGAACAGGAGTGATAATTACACCTTCGCGCTGTACCAATTCAGGTAACAAAGGCATTACTTGATCCACTCTAGTTTTAACCCTTACCACAGCCTGATCTGGATCTGTGCCAGGTTCAAAAATAATACGAATGGTACCTTCGCCAGCACTAGTGGCATCAGATGCGATGTATCGCATATCTTGAACACCGTTAATGGCTGTTTCTAGAGGAATTAAGGTAGATTTCACCAAAACGTCTGCACTAGAACCAGGGTAGGCTATAAAGATATTCACCGTAGTAGGCGAAATATCTGGAAACTGTGAAATGGGCAATTGCTTTATAGAAAGCAATCCCACAAAAACTATTATTACCGATATGACAATAGCCAATACCGGTCTTTTTATAAACTTACTGAACATGTCTTTTGTATTTTTTTGATTATTCCGCGTACACGGCTAATTTTGAAATCACTTCATTTGGTTCAGCAAATTCAATTTCAATCTTTTCGTTGTTTTTTACCATACGTATACCGTCAACTAGTATTTTGTCGCTTAGCTTTAAACCTTTGCCAATTACAAAAAGGTGAGGTAGTTCTGCAGCAACAGTAATTTCTGTTTGGTGAACTACATTATCTTGATCAACAACAAAGACAAATTTTTTATCTAAAATTTCGAATGTTGCTTTTTGAGGAATAATCAATGCATCTTTAAAAGGTATAGTCATTAGAACACTACCAGTTTCACCATGTCTAAGAATTTGATCAGGATTTTGAAATGTTGCTCTAAAAGCAATGTTACCTGTTTCATTATTAAATTCACCTTCAATAGTTTCAACGATTCCTTTTTGGTTGAATTTTTTATTGTTGGCCATTAATAGTTGCACTTCTTTTTTGGTTTCTTTATCGGTGCTAATGATATAATCTAAATATTCGGCTTCTGGAACATTAAAATACACCCACATTTTTGAATTGTCTGATAAAGTGGTCAGCAATTCACCTTCATCTAAAAGACTTCCTTCTCTTGCATGAAGGTGATCCATAATTCCATCGAAAGGAGCTCTAATGTTGGTAAATCCTAAATGGGTCTGCGCTAAAGAAACTTCGGCATTTGCTTTGTCGAAATTTGCTTTTGCCATGGCAAGTTCATTTTTAGAAACGACATTTCCATCGGTTAAAAGTTGGGTGTTTTGCAGTTCTATTTCAGCAACTTTTGCTTCTGCTTTTGCTTTTTGCAAATCTGCTTCATAGATGTTGGGCATTATATTGAACATTTTTTGCCCTTTTTTAACTAGTTGCCCTTCATCTACGTGAATTTCCTTCAAATACCCTTTTTCTAGGGCTCTAAGTTCAATATGTTTAAATGAATTAATATTACATACATAATCTTTGGTAATCGATGTATCTTTTTTAATGGGACTGGTAATAAGAAATTTAACGTGCTCTTCTTTTTTTTCTTTTTTTGAATTGCAACTTGCCGCAATGAATAAAGTGCATGCGGTAGCGATCAGGAGTACTCTCTTGGTCATAAAAATGGATATTTAATTGATTGGAAAAATGAAATTTAAAAATGCGGAGACACTCAATTTTTAAGGCAGGTTGATTTATGAATCTAAACTGGCTGTAGCCTTAAAAATGATGTCAGGTCAGATATAATCTTGACCAAAAGAAATCTTATATACGAAAAACTTGGTATAGGACAAAGCGCCTATCTGCTGTAGGTAGAAAAGCAAATAGCTTTTGTAGTGAATTGCTATTTGTAAAATAACTGAATAAAAATAGTACTGATAAAAGGTAATAGGAAATTGTAACTTGGTGCTGTTCCACACCTTTTTTATAGAAAGTATGTTCACTCTCTTCTTCACCAATTTCTACAGCTTCAATTTCAAGCGCCTTCTCAGAATTATCTAAAGTGCCTTTTAAAACTGCATCATTATCAACTACAACAGTTTCTACATTGTTGTCTATTGAATTTGTGAATTGTTGAATGGATTGAAAAGAGGTAGCCCCTATATTGTAGTTAGCCAATAGAGGACTGTATATACCAGAAAGTAATATACAGGTAGAAATAAGAAATTTTAAAAAACTCTTTTTCATTTAAGGGGTCAAAATTATTCTAGCAATAGTTGCTGTACAAGTATCTGTAGTTAATTTTTGTTAACATTTATGAGATTTATTTAAAAAGCTAGAAATGAAGCCATAACCTTCAGAAATCGAATTTTAATTGAACTAAAATTGATTTATTGTCAATTTTTTTAGCTGTTTTATCATCGGTATTTAAGTTAGAAAGCGATATACCGAGCAGTCTTACGGAGTTTTGAAGTTCTTCTTGATACAAAAGATCTTTTGCTGTTTCAAGAATCAAGTTTTTGTCTGCAATAAAATAGGGTAATGTTTTACTTCTCGTATTCAACGTAAAATCACTATACTTTATCTTCAAAGTAATTGTTTTACCTGCAACCTTAGATTTAGACAATCTTCTTTCTAGCTCTTGGGCAATATGATCTAAACGCTCGAGCATAAAAATCTCACTACTCAGGTTTTCATTGAAAGTACGCTCTGCACCAACTGATTTAGGAATGCGATGTGGTTTAACTTCGCTATTGTGAATACCACGCACCACATGATAATAGTAGGGTCCGCTCTTGCCAAAGTTTTCTGCCAGAAATTCTATTGATTTCTTTTTTAGGTCATTACCGGTAAAAATGCCCAGCTTGTACATTTTTTCAGCAGTTACTTTACCTACGCCGTAAAACTTTCTAATATCTAATTCTTCTAAAAAAGGAATCACCTCTTCTGGATTGACCGTTTTTTGTCCGTTAGGCTTGTTAATATCACTGGCGATTTTGGCAATAAACTTGTTGATAGATATACCTGCGGATGCGTTTAAGCCTGTTTTTTCTAAAATACGTTGTCGAATTTCAGTGGCAAGCATAGTAGCAGAAGGGTTGCCTTTTTTATTGATTGTAACATCTAAATAAGCTTCGTCAAGAGAAAGGGGCTCAACTAGATCGGTATATTCGAAAAATATAGAACGTATAATTTTCGAGATTTCTTTATACCGTTCGAACCTTGGTTTTACAAAGGTTAACTGCGGACAGTTTTTCTTAGCCATAAATCCGCTCATGGCACTGCGCACACCAAATTTACGGGCTTCATAATTAGCTGCAGAAACAACACCTCTTTTTTCACTACCACCCACAGCCAAAGGCTTCCCTTTTAAATCTGGGTTATCCAATTCTTCTACAGATGCATAAAACGCATCCATATCAACATGAATAATTTTACGAAGAGGCATTTCATTGGGCATAAGCAAATTTAAGACTTATCTTAGTTTATAGATAGTAGTTTTAACCATTCATATGATAGAAATAGAGCGTAAGTTTTTGGTAAAATCTGATGATTATAAATCGTTTGCAAGTTCTAAAACAAGAATTGTTCAAGGTTTTTTGAATACGGATCCAAATAGAACAGTTAGGGTTAGAATTAAAGGCGATTTAGGCTTCATTACTGTTAAGGGTAAATCAAATGAAACAGGGACATCTCGTTTTGAGTGGGAAAAAGAAATTTCAGTCGATGAGGCAGAAAGTCTAATGAAATTATGTGAAAAAGGTATTTTAGAAAAAAGCAGGTACGAAATTTCAGTAGGGCAACATACGTATGAAGTAGATGAGTTTTACGGCGATAATTTAGGATTGACAGTTGCCGAAATAGAACTGAGATCTGAAAATGAAAATTTCGAAAAACCTGATTGGCTAGGCGAAGAAGTTACGGGTAATGTAAAATATTATAATTCACAATTAAGTAAATCTCCTTTCAATCGCTGGTAGTTTTTCGATAAGTTGATAAGAGGTAACTATCCATTAGAAATAAGAAAAGATGCAAAGGGTCTCCGCGACATCATCCATTCCGGCCCTTTGCATCCAATTTTAAGTGTAACTTTAATTCTAATGTTACACACTTGTTTTTATAAGTAGCTTACTGCCACCCGCCACCAAGAGAGCGGTATAATTCAACTGTAGCTGATAATTGAGTGAATTTGTTGTTTACTAAATTTAACTCAGCATTTAAAGAATTCTCTCTTGCAGTTAACAAATCTAAATAGGTCAGGTAACCACTGTTCAACAATTCTTCAGAATTACTTTCTGCTCTTTTTAATGCCGATACTTGCTTAGAGATAAACCCTTCTTTTTCAATAGCTATGTTGTAATCATATAAAGCTTCAGATACTTCTTTACCAGCAGTTAAAAGAGCTTTTTTAAAACTTAATAAAGACTGCTCTTGTTGTACTTGGGCAACCTCATAAGCAGTTCTAATTTTTCTACCGTTAAAAATCGGTTGTGTAAGTCCGCCTATCAAATTTGCAAATATTGAACTAGAATCTATCCAATTATCAAGATCCAAACTTTGAAATCCGCCTTGCGCCGATAAAGTTATAGATGGGTAAAAATTACTTCTGGCAACATTAGTTAGTTCAAAACTGTTCACCAAACTATATTCTGCCTGCATAATATCTGGTCTATTGCGAAGTAAAAGCGCTGGCACCCCAAGTTGCATTTCACTTGCTAGAGATTGCTCATCTAACGTACTACGAGAATAGATTTGCGGTTGTTCACTTAATAAAATACTTAGGGTGTTTTCTGCTTGATATAGCAAATTCTTAATATCCAATAATTGGCTCTGAGCGCTATATAATTGCGCTGCAGTTTGGTCAACACCAACCTGGTTTGTTAGTCCGGCCTCTTTTAAAGCAGTAATTGTCTCTAAACTTTTAGAACGGTTTTCAATCGTCTCTTCAGTAACTGAAATCTGCTTATCTAAAGCCAAAATCTGATAGTAAGTAGTAGCAATTTGCGCTACTAAACTAGTTTTTACAGCCTTATGGGCAGCTACAGTTTGTAAGTAACTTGCATCGCTAGCACGTTTGGTACTTCTAATTTTTCCCCAGATATCTGCTTCCCAAGAAGCGGTACCAGAAGTTTCATATTGATTGAACGGTTGAGTGAAAAAACTACCAAACTGTCCGTTTTCACTAGTTCTTGCAGTTCTAGTAGCACTTGCTGCACCATTTATAGTTGGCAAATAGCCAGCTTTACCCTGCTTAACATAAGCTTCGGCAGCCGCAATGCTCTGAAGAGCAATGCGAATGTCAAGGTTATTCCCTAATCCTCTTTGAATATATGTCTTCAAATGAGCATCTGTAAAAAGGTCTTGGTAAGAAACCGAAGCGAAAGATATACTGTCTTGCGGCAGTTGATCAGTTCTATATAAATTTTCGGTCTCTACAGTTGGTCGCTCGTATGTTTTTGCTGTAAAACAAGACTGCAGCAAAAGCGGCAGAATGGCAACCAGTAAAAGTTTATTCGATATTATTTTATTCATGATTTCTTTAGTTCTTTTATTCTTCAATAGAAGGTTGTGGAGCACCTGTAATACGCTCTTGAATAGTTTGGAAAATAACATACAATGCCGGTATAACGAATACACCGAATATGGTACCTATTAACATACCACCTACAGCACTCATACCAATAGATCTGTTACCTACAGCACCAATACCCGATGATAATGCCAATGGCATTAAACCAAGAATGAATGCGAATGATGTCATTAAAATTGGTCTAAGTCTTGCTTTTGCACCGTCAATAGCAGAGTCAATAATAGACATCCCCTGTTTTCTACGTTGCAATGCGAACTCTACAATAAGAATGGCATTTTTAGAAAGCAGACCAATAAGCATAATTAATGCAATCTGAAAATAGATGTTATTTTCAAGTCCCGCCATACTTACAAAACCAATAGCACCTGCAATACCAACTGGTAATGAAAGTAAAATTGCTAATGGTAAAACATATGATTCGTATTGGGCACTTAATAAGAAGTATACAAATACCAAGCTCAATATAAAAATGATGATAGTTTGGCTACCTGCGCTATTCTCCTCTTTAGTAAGTCCAGAATATTCATAGGTATAATTATTAGGTAATACCTCTGCAGCTACCTCTTCGATTGCTTTAATGGCATCACCAGTTGAATACCCAGGGTTCATAGCTCCGTTTACTTTTACAGAACTCAACAAGTTAAATCTACTTACCACCTCAGGACCATATATTTTCTTTAGCGATACAAATTGAGATACGGCAACCGACTCTCCATTAGCGTTAGTAACGAAAATATGGTTCAATGAATTTTCATCGGCTCTATCTTCAGGTTTCGCTTGAATCATTACACGGTATTGCTTACCGAACTTGTTGAAATCGGTAGTATAAAGACCACCATAATAACCTTGCATTGCGCTGAAAACATCAGTTACCGCTAAGCCAGCCATTTTTGTTTTCTCAACATCTACATCTAACTCATATTGAGGGAAATTGGCGTTGAAGTTAGTAATAGCATATTGTACCTCTGGTCTTGCATTAATAGCGGCTAAAAACTCATTAGTAACTTTGTTTACCGTTTGCCAATCATCGGCGTCTTTACTCTGTAAGTTCATTTCAAAACCAGTAGAGTTACCGAAACCACGAACACTTGGCGGAGTAAAAAAGAAGATTTTAGCATCTTTAAGTCCCGCTGTTTTAGCGAATAGGCTTCCTACTACTTCTTTAACAGATTCTCCTTCACCTTCTCTTTCACCCCAATCTTTAAGACGAAGTACTGAGAAAGCATATGAACCACCATTTACACTATTTAAAATACTAAATCCGGTAATGTTCATTCTAGCTTGAATGATATCCATAGATTGGTAGATAGAATCTAATTGCTTAACTGTTTTCTGTGTCTGCTCTAAAGTAGTACCAGGGGGCATGGTAACATCAGCAAATACAATAGCTTTATCTTCATTTGGTATAAAACCTGTTGGTGTTGATTGAAACAATAGGAATGCAATAACTGCAAAAACTGCGAGTGAAACCCATGTCAACCATTTTCTTTTAGATAAGAATTTTACAGAACCAACATATTTATCGGTAACGGCATCAAAACCAGTATTGAAAGCAGAAAAGAAACGCTTTACAACACCTTTCTTTTTTTCTTCAGATGTATGATGTGGCTTCAATAATAGAGCAGCCAAAGCCGGACTCAATGTCAAAGCGTTTACAGCAGAAATCAGAATTGCTATTGCTAATGTGATACCAAATTGTTGATAGAACACACCAGACGATCCACTAATAAATGATACAGGAATAAATACTGCAGACATGACCAAGGTGATAGATATAATAGCACCAGATATTTCAGACATGGCAGATTTAGTTGCTTTTTTCGCATCAGTAGCTCCCTCTTCCATTTTCGCATGAACCGCTTCGACGACAACAATGGCATCATCGACCACAATACCAATGGCGAGAATCATGGCGAATAAGGTTAACATGTTAATGGAGTACCCAAATAACGAGAGAAAGAAGAACGTACCTACAATCGCTACCGGAACCGCAATAGCAGGTATTAATGTTGATCTAAAATCTTGTAGAAATAAGAATACCACTAAGAATACCAGTAAAAATGCTTCAATTAATGTTTGTACAACATGTTCAATAGAGGCACTTAAGAAATCTTTTGTGTTGTAAGGAATTACATAATCTAAACCTTTAGGGAAATCTGGTTTACTCTCATCTAAAATAGATTGTATTTGGTCAATAATGGCGTTTGCATTAGAACCAGACGTTTGAAATATACCAACTGCGGTACCGGGCTTACCCATACCTTCGTTTTTAGTACCGTAATTAAACGCACCTAACTCAACTTCGGCAACATCTTTAAGACGTAAAAATTGACCATTTTCTTGAGCTCTAATAATAATGTTTTCATAGGCAGCTTCGTCAGAAAGACGACCTTTATATTTTAATACATACTCATAAACTCCGTCAGCATTTTCACCGATTTTACCAGTTGCTGCTTCAAGGTTTTGTTCTCTTAATGCGTTTTGAATATCAGATGGCATTAACTTATAGGCGGCCATTTTCTCAGGATTCAACCATATACGCATCGAGTAATCTTTGGCACCGAAAACTGTTACGTTACCAACACCCTCAATACGTTGAAGTTTAGGTACAAGATTTATTCTAGCATAGTTCTCTACAAAGGTTGCATCGTACTCATCATTATCAGAAAATAAGGAGAAGAAAAGTAATGCACTGGTCTGAGATTTTTGGGTAATAACACCAGTCTGTACTACCGCTTGTGGTAAAACACTATTTGCTCTGGCAACTCTGTTTTGAACGTTTACGGCAGCAATATCTGCGTTGGTACCTAATTTAAAAAATACATTTATCGTTGCAGCACCATCATTACTGGCAGTAGAAGTCATATATAGCATGTCTTCAACGCCATTGATCTGTTCCTCTAAAGGAATAACAACACTCTTAAGTACTGTTTCTGCGTTTGCCCCTGTGTAGGTACTTGTTACTTGCACCGTCGGTGGTGCTATTTCTGGATATTCCTCTATAGGCAAGGTCGTTAAACCTAAAATACCTAGAATAACTATAATGATCGAAATCACCGTAGAAAGTACGGGACGATCTATAAATTTTTGAAACATTGTTGTTTATTTATATGTTTTACTGAACTACGAATTCTTACTTGGCAGGGTTAATTGCCATTCCGTCTTTTAATTTTGAAACTCCTTCAATAACAATCGTAGTTCCATCTTCAATTCCATTTTCTACTACAAAACCTTGTGGAGTAGTGGTAATGATATTCAATGGCATAGTAGTAACCGTGTTATCACTTTTTAATACATAAACCAGTTTTTTACCTTGAAGATCTATAGTTGCAGTTTGTGGTATTTCATAAGCACCGCTGTAAATTGTCGGAATTTTAATTTTACCAGTACTACCGCTACTTAACAAATTGTTTTTGTTGTCAAAATCAGCTCTAGCTGTTACACTACCGGTTGTGCTATTGATAATAGTATTTATCATCGCAATCTTACCTGGTTCAGCATATTCCTCACCATTGATCATTACCAAAGTTACTTCTGGCGCCTTCTCTATATCCAAAACATTATTGTCGTTTTTAGGCATAGACTCCTTTAGTTTTAAAAGTTCTTTTTCGTTCATTGAAAAATAAGTGCGTACCTCACTAACGTCAGATACGGTAGTCAATGGTTTGACCATTGCAGAACTTACAAGTGCACCAATTTTAAACGGAATTTCTCCGATATACCCATCAACAGGGCTAGTAATACGAGAATAACCAATGTTAGAAGCTACACTCTGGTAATTTGCCTGTGCTTGTGCAAGTTGTGCTTTTGCAGTTTCTAATTGCACAGGGCTAATTATATTTTTATCTACTAAAGGCTTCAATTTATCAACTTCAACCTGTGCTACGTTTACAGAAGCTTTTGCAGCATTCGCATCTTGATTTAAAGTTTGGGTCTCTAATTTAAAAAGTAACTGACCTTTTTTAATTTTTTGACCTTCTTCAACATATACTTCTTGAACAAAACCAGATACTTTTGGCCATATTTCTACATTCTGCTTACCTTCAAGAGTAGTAGAGAATTCATTGTATATAGTTAAATCTTGCTTCGTTAATTTGGCAACTTTCAGACTTGGTGGTGGTGGTGCAGCCTGACCTTGTGCTGATTTTTCTGATGAACTAAAGCAAGAGCTCAGAAGAAGAGTTGCACTTAAGATTCCTATAATTGATAACTTTTTCATTTTAGATGGATGTTTATTTGTATTAAAATATGTAATAGTACTTGTTAGGGTTTTGTTAATTCAAGTTGTTCGCTATTTGGTGAACTGCTCTTGAAATATTTTATATCAACTTCTTTAAGGCTTCTATAGTTTCTTTATTAGTCGCTTCATTTTTATCAAGACAATTCAAATAAGTTTCCATTTTTGCTTTGTTAGAAAGGTATTTTTCATTGTTGTATTGCTTATCGTACTCTGCTACTTTTTGTATCATTTTAGATTCGTTCGCAGCTTTTTTTAGGGCTTGTTCTAATTTTTTAATGAAGAATGTACTTTTGTCAGAAATTTTAAAATATCTTCTTCGATCGCCAGATTTAGTGAAATAGGTAATCATACCTAACTGCAGCAATAAATTAAGTGATGTCGATATGGAGCTCTTACTAGCCCCTCTTTTCATTTGACAATCGTCGAACGTAAGACCTAATTCTTCAGTTACAACAAGATTTCCGAATATTCTTGCGGCTAATGGGGGTAAACTATATTCAGCTTCAAAATGAACACCTAGTTCTTCTATTAATCTTTGTTTATGTTCTTCTTTTTCCATGATTCGAAATTTGAAGTGACAAAGGTATAGTTAGTTCGGTTACAAACAAACTAAACGAACATTCTTTTTTGTTAATAAAAGTTAATACTTCGTTACGGGTACAAAATTATAAGGTAGTTGCTTGAATTTTAGTTCAATAAAAATTTTTATTGACTACAATATGGGTAGTAACTCAAGATTATTTTACAAATAAGTGAGCGCTATTAAGAAGAAAAGAGAAATATAAATGAACTAAATGGTAGCAATTAATGAACTACTTGGCAAAGATTCCGTCTTTTTCTATAAAAGGAATTGTAACAAGATTATTTTCATTTACAGTGTTTTGCTCGAACACAAATCGTTTTTCATACAATTTGCTATCAGCATAGTAAGTGACATAAAATTCATTATTTAATGCTAACACATCTTCTTGAACCACTTCAATTTTTTTAAATGATTTAGGTTCGACGACACCTATAGCGTGTCTCATTACCGATGTTTTAAGATCACCTTCATAACCTTTCGAAACGACCATGGTCATCTCAATAGCGGTATCGCGTTCATTTATGATATAGGCATTCCAATCCTTGTCCAAGAATTCTTCGTTCCATTCACGAATAATGGCGATGTGTACATCTTTAACAACCGGTATTTCAATATCTTTTTTCACAGAGTACTATTAAAGGGCGCTTTTAAATTGTTCTAAAAAGCGTAAATCGTTTTCACTCAATAAACGTATATCTGTAATTTGATGAAGAAGCATAGCAATACGATCGATACCTACGCCGAAAGCAAAACCAGAATAGACCTCAGGATCTAGTCCACAATTTGTAAGCACATTCGGATCTACCATACCACAGCCTCCAATTTCTAACCAACCGGTACCTTTTGTAATTTTGTAGTCAGATTCGGTTTCTAGTCCCCAGTACACATCAACTTCTGCACTAGGTTCTGTAAATGGAAAGTAAGAAGGTCTTAATCTAATTTTAGACTTTCCAAAAAGCTCTGCAGTAAAATACTGTAGTGTTTGTTTTAAATCAGCAAAAGAAACATCCTTATCGATATATAAACCTTCTACCTGGTGAAAGAAGCAATGAGATCGTGCCGAAATAGCTTCGTTTCTATATACTCTACCCGGAGAAATCGTACGAATAGGTGGCTTGTTATTTTCCATATAGCGCACCTGTACCGATGAGGTATGGGTACGTAATAGAATATCTGGATCAGTTTGAATGAAGAAAGTATCTTGCATATCTCTCGCCGGATGATATTCTGGCAAGTTCAACGCAGTAAAGTTATGCCAGTCATCTTCGATTTCTGGACCTTCAGAAACATTGAATCCGATTCTAGAAAAGATATCGATGATTTTATTTTTCACTATGGAAATAGGATGACGAGATCCTAGTTCTAAAGGATACCCGGGTCTGGTCAAATCGCCATACACCTGTTCATCGGTAGTGTTATTTTCTAAAACCTCTTTTAAAGACTCTACTTTTTCTGTCGCAGCTTGTTTAAGTTCGTTAATTGTTTGTCCGAACTCTTTTTTCTGGTCATTAGGTACATTCTTGAACTCTGCAAAGAAGTCATTTAGAATACCCTTTTTACCTAAATATTTAATTCGAAACGTTTCAACAGCTTCCATATTGTCAGCCGTGAACGATGCTACTTCAGAGATTTGTTCTTTTATCTTATCAATCATGAATGTTGATTAAAGCCGCAAATTTAAAACTTTTAAAAGAGGTATGATAAGTTTTTGTTGCATTTGATGTCTTAGCTATCGAGGAATCTGTCTTTAACATTAGACTTGACCCAAATTAAGCACTCATCAAACGAATCAAAAATATGTTCTTCAGGAATTAGATCCGGTATTAATCCTACCCGCTCCATCATGTAACGTGGTTGTTTTAATACATCAACAAAAAGTATATTGATGCTCGATTTTCTAAGACTTATAAGCACATCTTCAAGAGTATACAAACCAGATTGGTCCATATACTGCATTCTGCCCATTCTAATAATTACGGTCGATGCAGTTCTAGGTATTTGATCGGCCATTTGTTGAAATTCACTCGTAGAACCAAAAAATAATGGTCCTTTTAAGTGTTTTATAAATACCTCTTCTTGCAGACTTTTTGGAAAAGAAGCTTCATCTGGCCAATTCACCTCTTTCTCCAACGATTTCACATCTGATCGTTCTGCGGTTAAATCGCCCATTTTTTTCATGAACATTAGCGAAGCGATAATTAGACCAACCCCAACCGCATATACCAAGTTCCAAACAGAAGAAAGCACAAGAACAACGAGCATGATAACAACCTCTGAGCTAAATTTAAACGGACCTAAGCTCAAATCTTTAGGTAAACTCGGTATTGCTTTTAGACCTTTATAGTCCATAACACCGATACCTACCGTAACTAAAATACCAGCTAAAACTGCAGCAGGTATTTGAGAAGCTACTGGGCCAAGAGCCAAAAGAATAATTAATAATAGCACACCGGCAACCATACCGGACAATTTAGTCTTGCCCCCTGCATTGATATTAACCACTGTTCGAATAGTAGCACCCGCGCCAGGTATACCGCCAAATATTGCGGCAATGCTATTACCGATTCCCTGCCCGACCAATTCTTTGTTTGGCTGATGCTTCGTTTTTGTCATGTTATCGGCAACAACAGAAGTCAATAGCGAATCGATGGCGCCTAGAAGGGCTAAGGTCAATGCTGTAAAGATATAAGGTGTTATAGCGCCTAATTCAAACTCGGTAAAAATACCAAGGTTAGGCATAGGAAAACCGCTAGGTATCTGTTCTATAGGTCGATAATCTAGCCCGAAACCATAGGCTACACCAGAGACAGCAATCAATGCAACCAACGCACTAGGTATAGTAGTAGTTATTTTTTTAAAACCATAAATTATGATAATGGTTGCTAGAGAAAGAATTAATTCTAGCCAGTTAATATTCTTTAATGCCCTTGGCAACACCTTTATAGCGCCAATAACACCAGAAGCTTCTGATTTTGCCAATGTTTGGGCTTCTTTAAGCATATCTGCTTCTGTAATACTTTCTGCTCGAGCAATGGTTTCCTTAAAATTTTCAAGCACCAAAATACCTTCACCAGCCTCTTCTTTCAAGATATTGTCTAAAATTATCTCTTCGGCCATTGGTTTGTATTTATTTACGAACTCGGCATCTTCTTTAGGGTAATAACCAATTGCAGGTAAAATTTGTGTTACAAGAATAATAACACCAATGGCGGTCATAAAGCCAGATACTACGGGGTAGGGAATGTATCTTATATATTTACCTAAACCTAGTAAACCTAGCCCAATTTGCATTAAACCAGCTAATAGAAAAACAATTAAAATAGCAGGTAAAGCTTTTTCTAGGTTTCCGTCATTCATGGCAACGATACCTGCAATAACAACCATGCTTACGGCAGTCATTGGTGCGGTCGGACCAGAAATCTGTGTGTTTGTTCCGCCAAAAAGTGCGGCGAAGAAACTAATAAATATTGCACCATATAATCCGGCGCTGGGTCCCATTCCTGAGCTAACTCCAAAAGCAAGTGCTAAAGGTAGTGCTACAATACCCGCTGTTATACCACCAAATAAATCTCCTTTGAAATTTGAAAATAGATTCTTCATACTCTTAAAATAATCAATTTTAATGAGAAAATATCACGTTATATTAATGTGATATTACTCGAGTTTAATTAAAAAATTCTTCGTTGGCTGCGAATAATTGATTGATTTCCTGGTATTTTAAAACCGATGAAAAACACCGGCTTTATAGTCACTATTTTATAGTATTAATTTCTAGTTGTAGAAATCTACTTCACCTGTGGCAATATCATACATTGCACCTACTATAAGTACTTCGTCGTTTTTTTCCATTTCAGCTAAAACCGGGCTATGCTTTCTAATATTTTCGATAGTCAATTCAACATTTTTAGCCGCTACCCGATCTACGAAGTCTAAGTTTTTAGAATTTCTTAAACTTTCATCTGTGGGCTCTTTTACAGCATCTACTGCTGGTTCTATTTTGTTGATAAGAGCAGTAAGGTTACCTAGTCGTGCATGATCACAAGCACCTTTTATGGCGCCACAACTGGTATGCCCCAAAACGACAATTAATTTTGTACCCGCAAGTTTACAACCAAACTCCATACTGCCAAGAATATCTTCATTGACAAAATTACCTGCTATTCTTACACTGAATATATCTCCCAATCCTTGATCGAATACTAGCTCTGCAGAAACTCTAGAATCTATGCAACTTAATATGGTAGCAAATGGAAATTGACCTTCACTCGTGTCATTAACTTGTTCTAAAAGGTTACGATTTGCTTTTAAATTATTTTGAAATCTTTGATTTCCCTCCTTTAAGAAATCTAATGATTTCTTTGGGGTCATCGTAGCTTGGGTTTCTCTAGTATGTGCTTTCATATATTTTTATTTATTATACTGTATAATTATTTTGTCCCATTAGTAATAATGGAACATTAATATTATTGACCATGTCACTAATATTAGCAGGCATCGAAAGAGCTGAACTATCTTTCTTTTTCTTGTTTTCAAACCTGTTTACACACAAGAGGTTTATTTTGTTTTTAGTTATATAATTTGAAAGGTTCTTCATAGAATTAGAATTGTTCTCAAATATAAACTCAACCTCTTTTTTTTGTTGAGATGCTAAAGGTTTAGTTATGGTATTCATATTCTTTAGAATCTTAAATGATTTTAAAGGTTTTTGCGAATGAAGAAGTAAATCTTCTGTCAGATCAGCTATTAAAGTTTCTTCTGTATTGCTTAAGACTCCTAAAGATAAATCATTGCCGTAATCTAACACATTTATCTCATCGGTTAAAAAAATAGGTCCTTTATGTATCTTCAATACAAAGGGTATAAGTTTGTCGCCAAGAATGTTGAAAAAGTTTGACTTCTTTTTACCTAGTACGATAAAATCGGGTTTTTCTTTTTTAATATAATCGGCTATCTCATTCTTTAAATTACCGATGGCACATGAATAGGACATAGTTACACCAAATTCTTTTGAAAAGGAGTTAACGATTGACTTTATATCATTTTCCATGGTAATAAATTCACTATTTAAAGATCTAATAGCTGAAAGTTGGCTAGCTTCAGTGACGACTTCTGTGCCTTTTTTAACATGAAATATGGCTATTTCTCCATTAAGCATCTTAGCAAGGTTGAGCGTGCTTTTCAGCGTGTTTCCCAAAGACTCTTTCATGTCTGAGAAAACCGCTATTTTATATTTTTTACTCATGGCTATTTTTTTAGTTGATTGAAAACAACTTCAATCGGTTAGCTTAAGCTTACTTTCGACTTAGGTCGTTGCTCAAAGAATTCAATATAACTTGGCGGATTTTCTACAATCCCTCGCTTAGAGATAAGTTTAATGTCAATATTTCTTTCTCTTGCTTTTAGGCTGAAATCTTCTAGAATCTCCACAATGTCAAAATCTAAATACCTAGTTTTTAAGACATCTAGCTCCAAGTAAGTATCATGAGGTAAACTGTCAAGCTCTTTTAGAATAGCACCTTTGTTGAAAAAAGTAACTTCTTCTGCCAAAGTCATTTTAATTCTATGCTTACCATTACTATTATCTTCGATATGAAGAAAGTGAGAATTTTGGTAGCTTTTCAATAAAATAACTACGATACCTACGGCAAGCCCCAAGCTAATTCCTATCAATAGATCCGTAAATACAATACCTAAAACGGTAACAAAAAATGGTATAGATTGTTTCCATCCAAGTTTATACATTTTTATGAACAAAGCTGGTTTTGCCAATTTGTAACCTACAATAAATAAGATAGCAGCTAAAACCGATAAAGGAATCATATTTAATAACGTAGGAATCATAATTACAGAAATCAATAATAGAAATCCGTGAATTATTGCAGATAACTTTGTTCTACCACCAGATTGAATGTTAGCTGAACTACGAACGATTACTTGGGTAATAGGTAAGCCACCAATAAGACCAGAAACGATGTTACCTGCCCCTTGTGCCAATAATTCTCTATTTGTCGGAGTCACATTTTTATGAGGATCTAATTTATCGGTTGCTTCAACACAAAGTAAAGTTTCTAAACTGGCCACTAATGCAATGGTAAAGGCTGTAATCCAAACTTGAGGATTCGTTATGGCACTGAAATTAGGAAAGCTAAACTGACCTACGAAAGATGAAAAATCGTCTGGTACTGGTACACTTACCAAATGATCTTTAGAGATTGCCAAAACCCCACTATCTTGTGTAAGAACATAAAATATGATACCAATGGCAACAGCTACTAATGGACCTTGTATTATTTGAAACACTTTTCCTTTCTTAGAAAGAACTTTATCCCAAAGTAAAAGTATTGACAGACCGATAATGGCAACTAATGTAGCCCCTGGGCTAATATTGTTTACAGTATTCAGAATCTCAGAGAATGTGTTTTCGCCATCTACTTGAAAAAACGCCCAATCACCTTCTGGATCAGGATCGTAACCAAAGAAGTGAGGAATCTGTTTAAGGATAATGATAATACCAATACCGGTAAGCATACCTTTAATTACAGAAGATGGAAAATAATAACCGATTACTCCCGCTTTCAAGATTCCGAATATAATTTGAATAGCGCCACCTAAAACAACGGCAACTAAGAAATTCTCATAACCGCCCAAGGCACCGATTGCCGTTAATACAATTGCCGCTAAACCTGCAGCAGGACCACTGACTCCGATTTTAGAACCACTTAGCCCACCAACCAAGACACCACCGATAATACCGGCAATTACTCCAGAAAATAAGGGAGCTCCACTAGCTAAAGCAATACCTAAACATAAAGGTAGCGCAACGAAAAATACTACGATACTAGCTGGAATATCGCTTTTGATAAATTTAAACATGTATACAATAAAATTGTGCCCTAAACTTATTTTTAGGACAGATTAGTCAATTGAAAAAATATGATAAAAATTAACTAGTCTGATCGGGCGGTGGAGAGAAAACCTCTTGAGAAAGGTCTAAGTAACCAATTTGATTAAAGTTGCTGATAGTCGAACTTTCAAAAATTGCAATGGTTGAAAAATCTAAAGAATTTTCTTTAAAAAACTTTTCTTCACCCATAGATTTTTTACCCGACTCTTGCTCTTCTTCGTTAAGGTTGGTTATAACAATTGGGTTATCAATATCGCATAGGGTTATTATGCTAGGCGCAGTAACTGCAAATAGCCATAATAGTAATAAAGTAATGCGAGCAAAAATTGTCATATAATAAACATCGATTTTAAAGATAGTGTTGAAATAGTTAAAAACTGTTAACTATTTTCTAAAAATCTTTTATCAGTTTTAAATCTGTAGTTGGTAGCCATCCTATCTTGCCATCTGCAAGTTTAATTTTTTTCCAATCGTCTAATTGGTCCAACACATTTACTTTGGTACCTGCGTGAATAGTAAATACCGCTGCACTTGTGTCATTAGGTTCAGATTTAACATTGCTTTCTTCAGCAAATAGTATTGCAGGTTGGTATTCATCAAAATCGCTTCGTTGTATAAATGCAAAAACAACAGCAATTATACTTAAGAAAAGTGAAAGTAAACTACCAATGAACATCCACCTTTTTCTAGTGGAATATACAGCGTAATAAAAGAGAATATATAAAAGAACAAATAACAGCATAAAACCTATAGCCACATATGCCCATTGATCGAAGGTTAATTTACCGGTTATATTTTTATACAATTTAGACAAGCTCGTTTCTGGCATAGTATCTATGGCGTCTATGGTCATATTTTGAGCATAGCTGAGGTTGGTCTTCGTCTCTTGATCATTAGGTGAGAGTAATAGCGCTTTCTCATAAAAATAAATACTCTCCGCTATTTTGTTGAGCTTGTAATAAGAGTTGCCTAGGTTAAAGTAAACAGCGGCCGAGTGCTCGCCGCTACTTAAAATGTCGTTATAATAATCAACTGCCTGATCATAATTACCTGCATTGTAAGCTTCGGTAGCCTGCTCAAACAATTTGTTGTTCTGAGCGGTACATAAGAGAACCGTAAAAAGACTAATAAGAGTAGCTAGCTTTTTGAACATACTTATAGTTGTTTATCCATTATAGAAATTACCTCGCTTGCCTTGTCATAATCGGCTTGCATTTGTACGTTAGAGAACGGACTGTAGCGAGCTGCTTCGCAATTTTTAAGAAGAGATATAAAACTATTTACCGTTTCGTCATCTATCTGTTTTTGAGAAAGTAGCTCTGTAATTTTGTCTTTACTGAACTCAGAGGTCTCTATCTTCAATTTCGCTTTTAAATAGTTATGTAGTGCTCGCTCAAGGGCGACATAAAACGCTTCTTTATTACCCAGTTGCTTTCTCGCTGCAGACAAATACTTACGTGCCAATTTGTTTGCTTTTCTAATTTTATTACCCACAACGTCACCAGCAATAGCATCCCTTTTCTTTCTAAATAGAATTGCTAATGGAATAAGTAGAAGAGGGCATAATAACCACAAGTAAAATGAGGTAGAGCCGAAAAAGTATGAAACAGATTTATCTGATAGATTAGAATCTAGTTTTAAGAAATTAAATTCATTTCCGCTACTGACTACAGATTGTTTGTTGTTATTTGAAGACGCCTCAGAATTAGACGATGCACTTAACGGACCTTCTAGAACATTAATTACAATTTCATCTGATGTTAGCGTAGTATATTTTCCTGTGGAAGGATTAAAATAACTAAAACTTAACGGAGCAATAGGATATTTTCCTCTAAACGATGGCACTATAGTATATTGATTGCTCACTTTACCTTGCATACCTGCAAGCGTAGTTCTTACACCTTCTGTAAATTCAGGCTCATATACTTCTAAGGCACTTGGCAACTCCAATTCTGGAAGCTTAAATAGTTTTAAATTTCCCTTACCACTTACTTCTATTGTTGCCTGTAAAGATTCTGATGCATTTAAACTTGTTTTGCTTGTAGAAACCGCAAAATCAAATTCACCAACGGCACCATTGAAATTAGCAGGTTGGTTTGCTAACGGTAATGGTTTTACATTTATAGTTCTACTACCTGCAGAAACTGTTTTATTCGTTTGGGCATACATTCTCTGACCAAAGAAATCTCTTCTGCCCGAAGGTACATCTACAGTAACATCGAGTGATAATGGTTCAATGTCTAATTCGCCAGATTTTTGCGGATAAAGAACAACACGTTTTAAGATGACGTAACGATAAGGCTTGCCTTTATATGTGCCATTTTGAGCACTAAGGGCGTTAACTTTAATATCTTGACTCCAGAAATTATTATAGGTAGGGTTATCTAAGGGCTGATAGTTGGATACGCTAATATTCGGACTCACATATAGCTTATAAATAACGGTAATGGCTTCATTCAAATACGGGTTAGTTTTTGAAATCTCGGCAACTAAATGTAAGTTTTCATCAGCAACATCATCAGCGGTCATTTGGTCGCTCGGCTTATCGACAGCTGCGGTTACTTCGACATCTTGTGCTAATGATTTATAGGTTTCACCACCAATTACAATAGATGCTTGCTTAATGGTGTATTTGCCTCTTGCTGAAGGTGCTAAAGTATATGAGTAAGATTTCGAGTAACTTCTAACTCCGTTAATCCAAGAGGAGCTAATTGATTGAGAAGGTCCCATGACAACTTTGAATCCGTTGAAATCTGGCGGATTAAAATTATCCCCATCCCGGTTCATAATAAAATCTACGCGCAATCTTTCATTAAGACCAAGCTTAGGTTTGCTCAGTTTCATTTCAAAAGTTACATCATTATTACCCTGGCCCATCATCAAAACTGATGATAGAAAAACGGTTACCAGTAACCCAAGTTTAGCTATGGACTTAAAGTCTACCAATCTTTGTCATTTTTAACCTTTACACCTTGCACTTTTTTTGCATCGATTTTATCTTGAACCTTTTTTTCTGCATTCTGCATGGCTCTCAATAAATTATCGACTTGCTGCTTAGAAAGTTGGTTTGGTCTAGGTTGTTGTTGCTCTTGTTCGTTTTCGCCCTCGCCTTGTTCGGGTTTCTTTTTTTGATCAGATTTATCCCCTTCACCATCTTTATTATCGTCTTTCTTCTCTTCGTTTTTATCGCCCTCGTCACCCTTATCTCCGTCTTCTCCTTGATCTTTCTTTTCCTCGTTTTCTCCTTCGTCCTTTTTGTCTTCGTCTTTGTTCTCGTCTTGATCTTTGTCCTTATCCTTATCGTCTTGATCTTGCTTGTTCTCGTCTTGATCTTTTTTCAAAAGTTCTTTTGCCAAGGCTAAATTGTAACGGGTTTCTTCATCTGTAGGGTCATTACGTAAGGCCTCTTTATAAGCTTCTACCGCTTTTGCATAATCTTTTCGTTTCATAAATACATTACCCATGTTATGGTAAGCTTTATGTTTATCTGCTTTCGATGTAGATGCTTCGCCTGCTTCTTTAAATCTACCAAACGCCTCATTATAGGTCTCGTTCTCATAATAGGCATTACCTAAATTATAAGGTGCGGCGCTATTATCTGCGCTTTTTGAAATAGCTTTTCTATAGTCTACTTCTGCAGCAATAAAATTGTCATCAGACAAAGCTTTGTTAGCATCCCATGTATAATTTGTAGACGACCTTAATGCCTTTTCTTTTTCCTTCTCATCGACTTCTTGAGCGAAAGACGATAGGCAAACGAAAAGCAAAAGTAAAACTGTGTTTATTTTATTCATTTCTTTTCTCATTGAACAAATTGAGTTTCTTTAACCAGTTAGTCTTGCGGTCCAAGATAAATATATCTAAAAAAAGAAGCAACAATGCCCCGCCAATAAACCATTGAAACTGATCTTTAAATTCTGCGAATTGTTTGGCCTCGAATTCTTTCTTATCCATTTTCAACAATTCTCCTTTAATAAATTCTACTGCTGCGTCTGTGTTAGAGCCGTCTATATACTGTCCTTTTCCTTCGTTGGCAATATCTACTAAAACACTCTCGTTTAATTTTGTAATTACGGTTTCGCCTTGACTATCTTTTTTTAGGCTTTCTAAAATTCCGTTGCGTTTGATTGGAATCGGTGCACCTTTCTCTTTACCAACACCAATAGTGTAAATAATTATGCCTTCATCTACAGCATCTTCTACCGCATCTAAAGTAGAGCCTTCAGAGTGGTCTTCGCCGTCAGAAATAATGAACAGTACACGGTTGGTTTGTTCGGCATCATCATAATAGGTAGTCGCTAATTCGATGGCCTGGTCTATGGCAGTACCTTGCGATGTTAGCATATCGGTATTCATGCCCTGTAAGAACATTTTTGCAGCGCCATAATCTGTTGTAATCGGTAGTTGTGGGTAAGCCTGGCCTGCATAAGCAATAATACCAATTCGATCGCTTGCCAATTGGTTTATGATCTCAGAAACCAATCTTTTCGCTTTTTCTATTCTATTGGGTGCAATGTCTTCTGCGAGCATACTTTTACTAACATCAACGGCAAATACGATATCTACACCTTCGCGTTTTACAGTCTCTAGTTTGGTTCCGATTTTAGGATTTACTAATCCAATAATTAATAATGCAAGGGCAAGAATAAACACGACCAATTTTATGGTACCTTTATTATAAGAACGGTTTGGTGTTAGTCTTTTTAATAACTCTGAGTCTGCAAATTTCTTCTGCGTTCTCTTTTTCCATACCAATAATAATAGGAACAAGACCACTATCACCGGGATGATAATAAGTAAATAAAAATATATTTTTTCGTCGTACTGTACCATATTATACAAAGCTTCTAAAAAGCGTGTTTCTTAAAATCAATTCTAACAAAAGCAAACCTCCTGCCAATAAAACCCAAAATCTAAATTTTTCTTCGTAGCGGTAATATTTAAATTCCTCTATTTCTGTTTTTTCAAGTTTATTTATCTCGTCGTAAATTTCTTCTAAAGACTCATTATCTGTAGCTCTAAAATATTTTCCTCCTGTAGCGCTGGCAATATCCTTTAGTAGATTCTCATCAATTTCTACTTGTCGCATTCCGTATCTAAAAGAACCGTCTGCGTTATAAGCGATTGGGGATAGGGCATTACCGTTAGTACCCAAACCTATGGTGTATGTTTTTATTGCATATTCAATGGCAAGGTCGGCTGCCGTTTGTGGTTCAATAAAACCAGAGTTGTTGACCCCATCGGTCAATAATATGATAATCTTACTTTTGGCAGTACTTTCTTTTAAGCGGTTTACAGAAGTTGCCAACCCCATACCTATTGCTGTACCATCTTCTAATTGACCATAAGTAATTTCAGAAAGCGCATTCAATACAATAGCTTTGTCGGTAGTAACAGGTGTTTTAGTGTAACCTTCACCGGCATACACTACTAAACCTATACGGTCATTGGGTCTTTTTTTAATAAAATCTGCCGCCACATCTTTAAGCGCCGATAATCTATTAGGCTTTAAGTCTCTTGCCAACATACTCGAAGAAACATCAATTGCCATAACAATATCAATACCCTTTGTAGTTTTGGTACGTGTAGATATATCTTCTGTTTGTGGTCTTGCCAATGCAACAATTATTGCACCTAAGGCCAGTAATCGTAAAACAAATAAACCAGGTTTTAATTTGGGTAAAATACTATTATAGCTAAACCCCTTTACACTCGATATACGTAACGATGCAGTTTGCTCTTTTTGCTTAAAGATATACCACACGATAGCTAATGGCAGTAGTAAGAACAGCCAAAAGAAATCAGGATTTGCAAATGATATATTATCGAACATTTATGCTTCTGTTTTTACTTCTACCGATGCTAAAATTCGGTCTACTATTTCTTGTGCGTACGTGTCGTCTTTTAACCAGGTAAGAATTACGTATTGTTGAAAACCTTTACCACCAAAAAGGAGTACAGTATATTCCCCTGCCATTAATTCTTTTGATCCAGGAGCTAAAAATTCACCGCTTCCAAAAACTTTAACCCCTTTAACACCGCTAATGGTACTGAATTCTTCTTGTTTGGTAATAATATTTTTTGCGCCTTGACTTTCAAAATTTGATAAAATCTGTTCAATGGTTTTATCAAAATCTGGTTCAGCATCTTGTTGTGCCAATGTAATAGACGTTGTTGCTGCATTGAAAAGACCGATTGGGCTAGAATATTGAAAAGCTTGAATGTCTGCAATAGCAGCTTTGGCCTCTGGCGGTAATTTAATTTCTTGACGCACCAAAACTTGCGGAGTCTCTAATTGAATAGGAGGAAAACCATAACTACTCCGCACCCATTCACCCTCTAAAAGTTCTTTGGTTGGGTGCCCAATAACAGTATCTTTTAAGTAGCCAAAGCCAAATTTCACTCCCGCAATAGTAATGCCTACCAATAGTAATGCAATAGTAGATAAAACAGCAATTTTTATTTTCCTCTTTTTTGCCTTACGTTCTAATTCTTCTTGATATTCGGCTTGTTGAAATAACTCTTCTTCGGTAGGTTCTGGTAAAGCATCATGTGTTTTTACAACGATTTGTTCTACCAACTTTCTATCTTGTTCGGCAACAGAACTAGAAGGTTTATTTTTTGCGAACTTTACTAAATCTGCCGTCTGTAATATTTGCGAAAATTGTTTAATGGTGTCATCATCTAATTGTAATTCGCCGGCATCTTTTAAAAGTTCTAATTTTTCAATTAACTGACCGGTGGTACTTTCTAATGCAGAAACATGTGCATCTTCTTCTAAATAAGAACGTACGATGGTAGTTAGTTCAGAATAGTATTGTTTGTACTCGTCTTGAATTAAATATTTTGAATTTTCTAAACGTTTAAGTTCTAATAAAGCTCTATCGTAAGGCGGTAAAAGAGCTACTTTTTCTTCTTCGCTAAGTGGTTTTTTACGGAACACGAACCAATATAAAAGGGCACCTATAATTAAAAGGATCAAAAGACCGATCAATACATACTTCCAAAGGTCAAAATTGCTTTTATCTACGTTAATAAGCGGTTTAATATCATACATTTTCTGATTCAAAGTGTCTACAGGTATAGTAGCTACATTGATCAAGGTAGAATCGGTCATAAAACCATTACCGTTAATATCGATACGTTGCGATGGTAGTTTGTACGCGCCAGAATCGAATTGGGTAAGCGCATATATTTTTTGGAGTGTAAGTCGGTCCTTTTTTCTAGTAGTATCGGTAGCAAAGGCCTCAACGGTTTCTAAGGGAGAAAATGTCTGCCCCTCAGGAAAGATAACAACATCGGTGGAGTCAACATCAACCGTAACCGTCCATTTTACTTGCTCTCCAATTTTAATAAATGTGGTGTCTACCTTTGTGGTTATACTTGGGCGTTCTTGCGCAGATAGTTCAAAGAAAAACAGTAGAAATACCAATAAAGGTGAAATTCGTTTTATGAACGAAACACCGCTGTTATTAATTCTATTTTTATAAATCATTCGTATCAACCTCTTCGTTTAAAATAGCCCAATAATTTTTTTACATAACTTTCGTCGACCCTACAATCTAAAACTCCGCAACCCGCTTTTGTAAACGATTCTTTAAAGTAGGCAACACGTTCTAAATTGTACGCAGCATAAGCGTTACGTACTTTTTTAGATTTTGTATTTATCAATTGTAATTTACCAGTCTCTGCGTCTTCAATTTGCACCATGCCCAAATTTGGAATGGTTTCTTCGCGTTCATCATAAATACGAATACCTGTTACATCGTGCTTGTTACCTGTAATCTTTAAAGTCTTTTCATAGCCTTCATCAATAAAATCAGAAAGAACAAAAACAATAGCTTTCTTTTTCATGATACTGCTCAAGAACTTTAATGCCTGTGCAATATCTGTCTTGTTACTTTTTGGCTTAAACTCTATCAATTCTCTAATAATGCGTAAAACGTGGGTCTTTCCTTTTTTAGGAGGAATAAAAAGTTCTATTTGATCAGAGAACAAAATAACACCGACCTTATCATTATTTTGTAGTGCGCTAAAAGCTAAGGTTGCCGATATTTCAGTTACAATTTCATTTTTGAATTGATTTGTGGTGCCGAAAAGTTCAGAGCCACTAATATCTACCATTAGCATCATGGTCAATTCTCGCTCTTCTTCAAAAACCTTTATATAAGGCTCGTTATAACGAGCGGTAACGTTCCAATCAATATTTCTTACATCATCACCAAATTGATACTGTCGTACTTCACTAAAAGTCATACCACGACCTTTAAAGGTAGAGTGGTATTCCCCACCAAACATATGGTCAGAAAGACGTCTCGTCTTTATTTCAATTTTCCGTACTTTTTTGAGTAGCTCTTTGGTATCCATTTTTTTAGCAAACAGTTTACAGTTTCCTTTTAGCAGTATATAATATTCAGCATGTAAAATTGAAAATGCCGAATACCAAAACTAGATTAAGGTACTTCTATCTCGTTTACAATTTTGTTGATGATATCAACAGAGGTAATATTTTCAGCTTCTGCTTCGTAGGTTATTCCTATTCTATGTCTTAATACATCGTGTACAATAGCTCGTACATCTTCAGGAACAACATAACCTCTTCTTTTAATAAAGGCATAACATTTTGCGGCAATACCTAAGTTGATACTTCCCCTTGGCGATGCACCAAAACTGATTAAAGGTTTTAAACTTTCTAAATTATATTTTTCAGGATATCTAGTAGCGAAAACAATATCAAGTATATATTTCTCGATCTTTTCATCCATATATACTTCACGAACCGCCTTTTGAGCACTTAGTATTTGTTCTATGGATACCACTGCATTTACGGTCTCATAGTTACCCGCTAAATTCTGACGCATAATTAATTGCTCTTCGTTTATTTTCGGGTAATCAATAACGGTTTTCAACATAAAACGGTCAATCTGCGCTTCAGGTAAAGGATATGTACCTTCTTGCTCAACTGGGTTTTGGGTTGCCATAACTAAGAAAGGCTTATCAAGAATAAAAGTTTCGTCACCAATGGTTACTTGCTTCTCTTGCATCGCTTCTAATAAAGCAGATTGTACTTTTGCAGGTGCACGGTTAATCTCATCTGCAAGCACGAAGTTTGCGAAAATCGGACCTTTCTTAATAGAAAAATCATTTAGTTTCATATTGTAGATCATTGTACCAACAACATCTGCAGGCAGCAAATCTGGGGTAAATTGTATTCTACTAAAGCTACCTTTTACTGCTTTTGAAAGCGTATTAATGGCTAGGGTTTTTGCTAGACCTGGCACCCCTTCGAGCAAAATATGACCTTGTCCTAAAAGTCCGATTAATAATCGTTCGACCATATATTTTTGGCCAACGATCACTTTATTCATCTCAAGCATTAGTAAATCGATAAAAGCACTTTCTCGAGCTATTTTCTCATTAACGGCACTAATATCAATTGAAGTATTTTCTTCCATTTAAAACTTTATATTATTGATTGTTAAGACTTCTAATTTTAACAGTCATGCAAATTGAAAATTTATTCAGTCAGTCGCTGTTAATGATAGGTTAAAAAATTGGAAAACCCCTGATTTTTATGAAGGTTTTAAGGGATTTCTTTTTAATTTCATTAAACAAATAACAATACATTGAAATATTCTAGAATAATTGCAGGCACTATGACCTGGGGTAAATGGGGAAAACAACATTCTACCGTCGAAATGATTTCACTAATGAATCATTGCATAGAAAATAATATAACCACTTTTGATCATGCAGATATTTATGGTGATTATACCAATGAAGAAGATTTTGGTAAAGCCTTTAAAGAAAGTGCCATCAAAAGAGAAGATATTCAATTAATTAGTAAGTGCGGTATTCAGTTCGATGTAAAAGAGAGGTCGAATAGGGTTAAGCATTACGATTATGATAAAGAATATATAATAGCATCTGTAGAACGGTCTTTAAAAATGTTACAGACTGATCATTTAGATATGCTTTTGCTACATAGACCAAGCCCGTTGATGAATCCTTCAGAAATTGCCGAAGCTATAGAAAAATTGAAGAATGATGGAAAAATAAGGCAGTTCGGAGTCTCAAATTTTACACCATCTCAAATTGAACTTATAGAAAAGGAAATTCAGGTAGAGGCAAATCAAGTCGAGTATTCCTTATCTTCAAACGGCGTAATGAATGACGGCACCCTTGATGATTCTTTAGCTTATGATAGAATGGTAATGAGCTGGAGTCCGCTTGGCAGCTATTTTAGAGAAGAATCTAAAGCCAATGCTAGAATAAAAAAGGTATTAGCGGTATTGACGAAAAAATACAATGCTACAGAAGATCAGCTTTTATTGGCATGGATTTTAAAACACCCGTCTTATGTTTACCCAGTTGTTGGTACGGCAACACCTAAGCGTTTAAAAATGGCGATGGATGCGGTTTCTATTGAGATGGAGGTACAAGATTGGTTTTTATTACTAGAAGCGAATGAAGGACATCAAGTTGCATAATTAAAATATAAAATGACAAAAACAGCATTTATTACAGGAGCTACAAGCGGGATTGGAAAATCAACGGCGATTCATTTTGCCCTAAACGGAATTAATTTGGTGTTGTGCGGTCGACGTCAAGATCGGCTAGATGCGCTAAAAGAAGAATTAGGTAAAGAAGTTCAGGTATACACTTTAAATTTTGACATCAGAAATAAAGAATCGGTTCAAGAGGCAGTTGATTCGTTACCAAAAGAATTTTCTCAAATAGACATTTTGATTAATAATGCAGGTAACGCCCATGGTATGGATACCATACAAGATGGAAATACAGATGATTGGGATGCCATGTTAGATATTAATGTAAAAGGGTTGTTGTATGTTTCAAAAGCGATAATCCCTCAAATGGTGGCTCGAAAATCTGGTCATATTATCAATATTGGTTCTACAGCCGGTAAAGAAGTATACCCAAAAGGCAATGTATATTGCGCAAGTAAGCATGCTGTCGATGCTATAAACCAAGGAATGCGAATAGATCTAAACGGCACAGGTGTTCGTGTTGGTGCGGTAAACCCAGGGTTGGTAGAAACCGAGTTCAGTAATGTTCGCTTTAAGGGCGATGAAGATAGAGCCGAGAATGTATATAAAGGATTTCAACCCTTAAAACCAGAAGATATCGCAGATATCATTTATTTTGTAATTACTAGACCGTATCATGTAAATATTGCCGATTTGGTAGTAATGCCAACAGCACAAGCTTCTTCAACCATTGTGGATAAAAATTGACACAATGAAAAGATTTTAGAATAAAATCTTTAAAGCCAAAAGCCAAAAGCCAAAAGCCAAAAGCCAAAAGCCAAAAGCCAAAAGCCAAAAGCCAAAAGCCAAAAGCCAAAAGCCAAAAGCCAAAAGCCAAAAGCCAAAAGCCAAAAGCCAAAAGCCAAAATAAAAACCCTTGAAAATGATCAATAAACGCCTTTTGGTAAAAAACTTGCTCGCTCATAACGACGAGAATAGTTTTTACGATAAAAAGCGATTTATTTCAATAGGAGAAAAAGAGGGTAAGGGGAAATTTTTAAAGCATGTATGTGCGTTGGCAAATAGCAACCCCAAGAATAATTCATTTATCGTTGTCGGCGTTGAAGATGAGGATAATAAAATAGTAGGGGTAGATTTTTTTGATGATAGTAAGATTCAAAATTTGGTGAATGCCTATTTAGATAACCCGCCTTTAATTTCGTACGAGAATATTCCTTTTCCGCATTTGCCGAACGGTAAAGTGGTGGGTTTAGTAACCATTAAGTCCATCGGAAAAATTTGTTCGCTCAGAAAAAATATCTGGAAGTATTATGGCGGTTCGGTGTTTTTTAGAGAAGGTAGTATAAGCCTTCCCAAGGTTTTTGATATTGAATTGAAAGATGTTAATTCTGAAGCTGTAGCCACTATTGAACAGCACGCTAAGAACAACATAGAGCTCACTCTTGACGGTGTTATCGATTTTATAAATCACCGACATAAAGATTTAGAAAGCGATTATAAGGTTTTTAAAGAACAGTTTGTGGTCTGTTGGGCTGGCAATAAAAAGGTCGTCAATGGAGAAACCTATTATTACCGTGTGGATATTGAATTAATAAATGAACAGGTAAAATTATTTTACTCCAACTTAGATGAGGTTACCATTGCTTATGATGATGATTCTTTTACTACAATCGAATATGTTCAGCTAGGTCTGGCTGCGAAGCAAAAGTATTATCCGTTAGAAAAAGTGGTTATAAATTTTAGTGAGAATGGCACTTATCAAATAACCAGTGATTTACTTTTTGATCCTCCTGTACATGATAAACTAGAGCTACAAAAGATATATGAAGGTAATAATGCTTTAGTAATCAAAGCAGGTAAAAGTTTAGCACTGACTATACATGAGGTTAAAAGTTTACGATACTTGGCAGATTCATATTTAATATGCTACCTCAACGGCTTCGAAGAGGCTAAAGAATTAATGGAAAATGCAAGGCAAGTACTTAAACCTAAATACCCGGCAATAAATGATTCGTTGAAAGAGGCACTTCGAGTACTTAGAAAGGTGAAGTATAGTTAATATTCAAGTTTAACTCATTTCAAAATGGCTCCCATTAATACATCTTTAGCTTTATTGGCTTTATCAATGTCTTCATTAGAAAGCCATATTTTGACACTCCGATTTTCGAAGTCAATGTTTAAATAAGCTTTGTCTTTGTAATTACTACCAGATCCACTACCCGTAAAAAGATCTACGGTAAAACTTAAAATTGTAATGAACCAGTTAGTTTTTCTTTCAATTATCTCAACATTTTTGAGGTTATCAATCAAAAAAATCCCATTGTTATTTACATCCTCGGCATCAATTATTTCAAACTTTTCTTCGTTAAAAACAATTGTTACTTTAGGCTTAATTCTAATGTCTAATATTTGATTCATCTATTGGTTTAATCTAAGAAATAATTAAATATTCTTAATCCAAATTTGCTGGTATGGCTTTAATGGTAACTCGTTATGTATGAGTTCAAAAGTGTTACCTGTTAGTAAGTCAATAGAATTTGTACCGGCATGAATACCGATAGAAAGTAACCAGCCAATATTTAAAGTTTCGGTAACTTCATTAAAATTAGATAGCACCCAAACACTCTGATCTTCATGAGTTCTTTGATACACAAATACATGCTGATTAGGGCAGCCATGAATTTTTATATCATTGGTATCTGAAAATACGCTGTGCTCTTTACGTAAGCGAATCATATTTTTTAATCCGTTGAAGATGATGCTTGCAGGACTATCTTTTTCAGCTTGCAATTTAGAAACAACATCCCAGTTTTGCATAGGTCTATTTACCCAGCGATTATCATTTACGTGATCTACATTCTGCTCGTAAGAATAATCGTTTAAGGTGCCAATTTCATCACCGGCATAGATCATCGGTATACCACCAAACGTCAAAATAATGCCATGCATCATTAAGATTTTAGTGATGGCATAATCGACAATATGTTTGTTGTTTTGAGCTAAGGCGGTTTCTAGGCCTAATAACGATGCGGCGCTTCCGGTAATTCTACCATCACCATTTTTAGGGTTATACATGAACATCAACCCTTTTGCAGGTGACCATTGTAACTTACCACAATAATAATTTAGTATAAACTGTTTGTGAGCTGTTGGGTCAAAACCCATGGCACGTACAAAATCATCGTCATAGCCAAGACCGATATCATCGTGGCAACGAATGTAATTGATCCAGGTAGCGTCATTAGGTTTACTCGGTATTTCGGTAACACTTTTGACCATTAAATCGGCTTTTTTAGTAGCAATCGAATTCCATAATAAAGCCATTAAAGAGGCATTATAAGCAACTTCGCATTCGTTACCTTCTGTTGTATCTTCTCCAAAATATTTTATAATATTTCTAGGAGCTACAATAGCTTCCGCCAAAAGAATAACACCTGGTGCGATTACCTGCAAGCACATTCTAAAAAGAGAAATTAACGTATGAGCTTCGGGTAAATTCTGTGATAACGTACCGAGTTTTTTCCAAAGAAAGGCAAGTGCATCAAAACGTATAACATCTACACCTAGGTTTGCTAGAGACATTAAATTACCGAGCATTTCAATGAATACTTCGGGATTTCTATAATTTAGGTCCCATTGATAGGTATTAAAGCAGGTCATAACCCACTTTTCCATCTCTGTATTATAAGTAAAGTTGCCTGGTGCCGACTGCGGAAATATTTCAGGAAGCGTCTTTTCGAACTCGTCAGGTATATGACGGTCAGAATAGGTGTAATAATAATTTTGATAGTGCAAGCTTCCTTCTTTTGCTTTCATTGCCCACTCAAACTCATCTGAAGTATGGTTAACCACAAAATCAAGCATTAAGAACATGTTGTTCTCTCGTGCCTTTTTGGTAAAAGCTTTAAAATCATTTTTTGTACCGTAGGTACTATCTATTTCGTGGTAGCTATTTACAGCATAACCGCCGTCATTTTCACCAGCTGGTCTTGTAGTAATCGGCATTAGGTGAAGAAAGTTAATACCTAAATCTTCAAAATAAGGCAGTTTTTCTTTAAGTCCGTTAATATCTTGGTTAAAGCGATCAACATACAACTGCATACCCACCATTTGTTCACTTTGGTACCAATTGCCAGAGTTTAAACGAACGATATCTTGCTTTTGTAGTTCTGTCGGTCGCTCTTTAAAAAGCGTTTCAAGGGTATCTAAAAGGGTATAAAAGAATTTTTTATGTTCGTCTTCTTGGTACAAAGAAAAAAACTGAGTTTTAATCAGCGAAAGATTTGTTGCTAATCGTTGTTCAAATAAAGACGTTAAAGGTTGAGCGCCTTTTTTATTTTGACTTCTTACAGCCAATAAACGTAGTAATTCAGCTTGGTTCATTTTAAGAATCTAATTGTTGTAACGTAGGTAGCGATTCGATGGCACCAAAATTTTCGGTGGTAATTGCACCTGCTTTATTGGCTCTCGCTACCATTTTGGTCAGAAGATTTTCGTCTGTCAGTACATTTTCTATTTTAGAGTGTTGGGCAATTTGTTGTAAAAGACAACCAATAAAAGCATCACCTGCACCAGTAGTATCTTTAGGCGTTACTTTTATACTAGGTATGGTTTTACTAAAATTTGAGGTGCTTAATAGGGTACCTTCGCTACCAAGGGTAATCACTATTATTTCTGTTCCCATTTCGTGAAAAACCTTGCAAGCATCTTCTAAATTATCTTTACCTGATAATAACTTGGCCTCTTCTAAACTAAATTTACACAGGTTAGATTTTTCAATAAAGGCATGGCATTTACGTATAAAAACATCCTCTTTATCCTTCCAAAGGTCAACCCTATAATTAGGATCAAAACTGATGAAAGCTTTTTTTGTGAGTCCGTCAAACAAGTATCTGCTATATGTTTCTTCTAAAGAACCACCTAAAAGTGCAGTGGCTGCACCGAAGTGTATAATATTATTTTCAAAACTAGTTTTTAGCGATGAATCGTAAGTAAGTTCTTTATCTGCACCACGGCTAAAAACAAAATCGCGTTCACCATCGGCATCGATAGAAACAAAGGCAAGGGTTGTAAATGTTTCACTTTTTTGTGCAAGCGAAATATCAACCTTTTCATTGGCAAGAATTCGCAATAAGAATGTTCCGAAAGGGTCATCGCCAACACAGCCGACGAAAAAACTATCTCCGCCGAGCTTGCTAATAGCACAGGCAACATTTGCAGGTGCGCCACCGGCTTTTTTAGAAAATTCCTTAGCTTTCGAGAGATCTTTACCTTGATTTTCGGCAACGAAATCAATCAACAATTCACCAATACAAAATACCTTTTTCATAGTTCTGAAAAAAAAATTAGGAAGCCCAAGTTAATTAGAAAAAGCAACCATTTCCTAAATAATCTTAAGGAAATATTAAATTAAGGTTGTTTACCTATTATTTTATTGAATTATTATGCTGAGGGTTTTGGCTCTGATGATGAATTGCATATCTTGAATTGCACATTTTAAAACACATACTGACCATGAGCATATTTGATGAAATAAAGAAAAAGTTGAGCCACGAATTTATAGATATTGTTGAATGGCTAGATAATACAAATGATACTATTGTTCATCGTTTTGAGCGTTACCAAAATGAAATAAAAAATAATGCGCAGTTAATTGTTCGCGAAGGGCAAACAGCCGTTTTTATCAATGAAGGCCAATTGGCAGACGTTTTTAAGCCGGGCACGTATACGTTAAATACTCAAAACTTACCAATTTTAACCACTCTGAAAGGATGGAAATATGGGTTTGATAGTCCGTTCAAGGCTGAGGTGTATTTTGTTAATACGCGGTTGTTTACAGATGAGAAATGGGGAACCAAGAATCCGTTCATGTTAAGCGATGACCGCTTCGGTTTGGTAGAAATACGCGCTTTTGGTACCTATAGTTTTAGAATTAATGATCCAGGTAAGTTTATAGTAGATGTGGTGGGTACCGATGGTAATTTCACTAATTATGAAATTAATGAACATTTAAAAAGTTTGATAGTAACCCGTTTTACAGATACGGTTGGTGAAGCTAATTTACCAATAGAATTATACGCGGCAAATACTAGCGAACTTTCTGAAACCTGCCAAGTGGTAATGCAGCCAGAGTTTAATAGGGTAGGTATTGAGTTAGAGCGGTTCTACATCGAAAATGTATCGATGCCAGAAGAGCTTAAAAAAGAAATTTTCGAATATAGTCGTTTAGATAAATTGGACATGGGCAAATTAGCACAGTTCAAAGCTGCTAAAGCCATGGAGTTGGCTGCAAAAAATGAAGGTGGTACAGCTGGTGCAGGTATGGGCATGGGTATGGGCTTTGTACTAGCGCAACAAATGGGTGGTTTAATGGGGCAACCTGGTGCGCAACCATTTGGTGGGCAAGCAGCACAGCCACAAGCACCACCACCGATGCCTGCACAGGTTTCTTACTTTTATGCGGTAAGTGGTCAGCAATTGGGTCCGGTTTCATTAGAAAAACTTAAGGAATTGTTTGCAAGCAGAACTATTAATAGAGATTCTTTAATCTGGAAACAAGGAATGGCAAATTGGACGGTACTTAAAGAAATTGAAGAATTAAAATCTTTCTTAGGCGGTAATACACCACCACCTTTACCAACTGCATAATTTTAAGTAAATAAACTGACCTTTCTTAGAGAAGGGATACTTTCTATGGACGATATTCAACAATCGGAATATAAAAAAGCATGCGCTAATTGTGGTGCCGAGTTAAAATTTAAGCCAGGCTCGCATCAACTTACATGCGAGTATTGTGGTTATGAAGAATTTATTGAGCAATCTAAAAGTAGCTTCGAAGAGCTAGAATTAGAGCATTACCTCAAAATCGTCGGTGAAAATGCCTATACAGAAACTATAGAATTACTGCATTGTAAGAATTGTGGAGCCAACCAGCATGTAGAGGAGAATTACAAATCGCTTAATTGTGTGTATTGTAGCGAGCCTTTAATTAGGGAGGATATTGAAAAAGAAGGGTGGATCTTACCTGGTGCCCTGGTGCCTTTTCAGTTAGATTCGAAAAAGGCACATTCTATTTTTAAAGCCTGGGTAGGCAAAATTTGGTTTGCGCCAGATAATTTAAAAAAGGCAGCATTAGACCCAGAAGGTTTGCATGGGTTGTATATACCGTACTGGACGTTCGATGCCAACCTTTTTGCATCTTACCAAGGGCAAAGAGGGGATTATTACTATGAAACCCAAACCTATAATAGTAATAAAGGAAAAAGAACTAGGCAGGTAAGAAAAACAAGGTGGACCTATGCTGCTGGTAAAGTAGATGGTTTTGTTGATGATATACTCATAAGTGCATCAGAAAAGAAACGAAAAGAAATTCCGGCTAAAGTTGCCTTCTGGAATCTTAAAGATTTGGTGGTATTTAACTCAAAATATTTATCTGGTTTTGTGACAGAGAAATATACGGTATCGCTAAAAGAAGGGCATCACCAATCCTTTCAAGAAGCAAAGAATATCGCCTATAATTGGATAAAACGAGATATTGGCGGTGATACCCAAAGAGTAGCAAATGCCGATATTAAATTGAACGATGAGAGGTTCAAGCATATTTTGCTTCCTATATATCTTAGTTCATATAGGTATGATGGTAAGGAGTTTAATTTTTATATAAATGGGCAAACAGGGGTGCTAAGTGGAAATAGGCCATATTCGTTTTGGAAAATTTTCTTTTTAGTGATTTTTATCCTTGTCATAATAGCCATAATTGCGATTTTTGCTAAATGAGTTTAAAAAGAACACTGGTAGTAGGTGATATTCATTCAGGGTTACAAGCCTTAAAACAAGTACTTGAGAAAGCCGCTATAACAGAAAATGATACTATAATTTTCTTAGGAGATTATATCGATGGCTGGTCAGAGGCTGTTGAAACGGTAAATTATCTTTTGCAATTAAAAGAGACTTATAATTGTATATACTTAAGGGGCAACCATGACGAGCTTTGCTACGAGTGGTTAACAGGCCAAGCAGACAACCCAACATGGTTTATGCATGGTGGCGAGGCGACTTCAAATTCATATGGTAAGGCTACAAAAGAAACCAAGAATACACACTTGAAATTTTATGAAAGCTTAGATAATTACTATTTAGATTCAGAAAGGAGATTGTTCTTACACGCGGGTTTTACCAATTTAAAAGGTATAGAACATGAGTATTTTAAAAAAACGTTCTATTGGGATCGTACACTCTGGGAATTGGCACTTTCATTAAATACAGATTTAGATAAAGATCATATTCACTATCCGAAGCGATTAACAAACTATTCTGAAATTTATATAGGGCACACCCCCGTTACTCGTATTGGAAAAACGACACCGCAGAAAGCAGCCAATGTTTGGAATATTGATACAGGTGCAGCCTTTAAGGGACCGTTAACTGTCTTCGATGCAGATTCAAAAGAATACTGGCAAAGTGATCCCGTTTACACCTTTTATCCTAATGAAAAGGGCAGAAACTAAGAAAACCATTAACTTTACTTAAAAATTGATTGTTTTATTGACGATCTTTAATAAAAACTAAACTATGTCTACTAAAAATATAAGATTAGAAGTGATGCAGGCTTTAGAGCCTAAGGTAGAAAGTTTCATGGAATCTTTCCTTATAAAACCAGAGGATATATGGCAACCAACAGATTTTTTACCAAATTCTGAAAAAGATACCTTCTTGCAAGAGGTGAAAGATATTCGTGAAGAGTCTAAAGATTTGGGATATGATTTTTGGGTAACCATGGTAGCAGATACCATAACCGAAGAGGCATTGCCAACCTATGAATCGTGGTTAATGGATGTTGTTGGTGTTGACCAACACGGTGACCATAAAACAAACGGCTGGGCAAAATGGGTTCGCGCATGGACCGCTGAAGAAAATAGACACGGCGATGTACTGAACAAATATCTTTATTTATCTGGAAGGGTAAATATGAGAGAAATAGAAATTACGACGCAACATTTAATTTCTGATGGTTTTGATATCGGTACCGATCGTGATCCATATAAAAACTTTGTATATACCTCTTTTCAAGAATTAGCTACTAATATTTCGCACAAACGTGTGGGGCAAATGGCAAAGAAAAAAGGAAACGCATTATTGGGTAAAATGTGTACCATTATTGCCGGTGATGAAATGAGACATCATTTAGCGTACAGAGAATTCGTGAAGACTATTTTAGGCGAAGATCCATCGGGTATGATGATTGCCTTTGCAGATATGATGAAAAAGAAAATTGTTATGCCAGCACACTTTTTACGTGAGTCTGGTGGTACAATAGGATCAGCATTCGAAAATTTCTCTAACTGTGCACAACGATTAGGTGTATATACTGCGCAAGACTATGTTGATATTCTAAGTAAGCTTAATGCGTATTGGGAAATCGATACGGTTCGTTCTTTAAATGAGGAAGCTGAAAAGGCACGTGATTATTTAGTTAAGTTGCCTTCAAGATTAGAAAGAATTGCAGAGCGTATGAAATTTCCGCAAGATCAATATCACTTTAAGTGGGTTGAGGCAAACGGAGCATTATAAAATAAAAAAATCCCGATCGGTAATGATCGGGATTTTTTTTGCTGTAAACGGTAATTTATAGTTTACCGTGTTTGTGTTCTTGTTGCCACTTTACAAGTTCTGCCCACTTACCTTCGTAGCACATCTTAGCTTGTAAAGGCCAAGAAGCAGGATCGTGAATTTTATATCTCGTTCCGCCAGTATCTAATATTTTCTGACACTCGGCTAAACTAGCTTCAGAAAGTCCTTTCCAAGTCTTAATGCCATGGTCTTTGAACATACCTTCAATTTTTGGACCAATACCTTCAACAAGTTTTAAGTCATCTTGTTTGATTGTTTTTCCAAAAGCAGTTTTGGCAGCAGATCCGTCAAAAGCTAAAGCGCTGCTTGTAGCGGCACCGGCAGCAAAAGAGGCAGCAGAGGCGCCTAGATTAGTACTTGGTGCGCTAGGGGCAACCGGAGCAGGCGTTACTACTTTGCTCGCAGCGATTACTCTTTGGTTACAAGCATCTAAATCAGCTTTTAATTTACTGTTGCTTGCTTTAAGATTGTTTAAATCGGATAGTTCAGCCTTTAACTTCGTGTTACTAGCCGTAAGACTATTGATTTCAGCAGAATTATCTATAACCTTGGAAGAGTCTTTACCAAATAAACGACCAATTAGATAACCCAAGAAACCACAAATAAGACCAATTAAAATTGGAATTAAGATGCACCAAATATTCATATTTTCAAAATTCATGTTTTTACTTATTTATAAGGTTAGTGTATGTTTTAATTTAATGTAATAACTGTTCGTCTATTTTTTACTCTGCCTTCTTCAGTGGCGTTTGTAGCAATTGGTTGAGTTTGTCCCTTAGATGTAGCAACAATCTTATCAGCCGCTATCCCGTTTTGCATTAGGTAGTTTTTAGCAAATTCTGCTCTGTCTTGACCTAGTCTCATATTTGTACTTGCTTGACCGGTGGCATCTGTATGACCAACTACGCTTGATGTAGCATCAGAAACCTTATCTAAATATCTAGAAATATCGGCAACTTTTTGTTTTTGCTCGGCACCTAAATGAATTGACGCTTCTGCTGTATCGAAGTAAAGAATTAGCGGATCAGCTTTAATTTTATCATATAAAGCCTTTAGGTCATCACCTTCAGTAGCAGACTTTTCTTCAAGGTCAAATGAAGCAGCTCCCCAATACGTACCATCTTTAGGGATCATCTCATCCATAAGTTTGCCTTGGGTATTAATTTGAGCAGTCGAGAATCCTTTAGAAGCTAAATCATTTTTAATAGAGTTTGCTCTTGCAAGTCCTAAATTAGGGAACGCAGTATTGTTCTCTTCTTCGCTAGTGTAATATCCTGTTACATTTATAACATTGCTGCCATTTGACTCTAAATGGCTTTGTAGACCAGAAACTCCCTGGGTCAATTCAGCACTTAAGGGCATTAAAATGTTGTGAGAAGAAATATTGAAGTTATAATTGTCATTGGTGTTGTAGGCAAATCCGTTTCCATCAATTGCGAATGGATACGATGTTGCCGAGGGCTCTTTTACGATTACCTTTTCTGTGGCTGGTTCAGTCGTTGTAACTGCTGTTGCGCATTCGCTACACCAATTATAAAAGATGAAAGTTCCAACTACAATGGTAATCAACATCAATAATAAATAGGTTGTTGTTTTCGTCATTGTAAAAATGTTTAGTGTTTAGCGCACAATTTATTAAAAAAATCTTAAAAATGTTAAAAGATCGGCACCTAATTACCTTACAATCAATCATTATGTTAATAACAGTTATGTAATTATGCATACCAACTATACAATCAGTGGGTAAAACGATATAAAAAGTGTATGGAGCAACAACTATAAGTTGCATTTTTACGTAAGTATTATAAATGGTATACATCTCCCCACAAAGATTGGGCATTGAATATACAATTTGAAGTTTTGAGTTAGTTGGTTAAAAAATCCTGTCCTCTTGAAGTCGACAGGATTTTTTTATGTCTATAAATTAAGAGAATAAAAAATCCAACTATACAATATTTGGGTAAAGCTGTACAGAATTAGTTGAAACGAGTAGGATAATTTATTAGTTTAATACAGAGGTATTTACACTATAAAATGAAGAAAAAAATAAAAGGCATTATAAATTTCCTTTGTATGTTCATTATTCTAGGGTTACAAACTTTACTTCATGGTAGTTGGTCGAACGAACCAACCAATTGAAAAGCAACCTAGTTATTGAACATACAAAGGAAATATTGAAATTATTATAGATCAAACTTTATACCCTGTGCTAAAGGAAGCTCAGTAGTATAGTTAATAGTATTGGTTTGTCTTCTCATGTACACTTTCCAAGCATCAGAACCGCTTTCACGACCTCCGCCAGTTTCTTTTTCACCACCAAAAGCACCACCAATTTCAGCACCAGAAGTACCGATGTTTACATTGGCAATACCACAATCGCTACCCCAAGCAGAAAGAAAATGTTCCGCTTCACGAAGATTGTTTGTCATAATAGCAGATGAAAGTCCTTGTACCACACCATTTTGAATAGCAATGGCATTTTCAACATCACCAGAATATTTTAGTAGGTAAAGAACAGGAGCAAATGTTTCGTGCTGAACAATTTCGAAATCGTTTTTAGCTTCTGCAATTGCAGGTTTAACATAGCAACCACTTTCATAGCCAGCACCATCTAAAACGCCGCCTTCAACGATTAATTTTCCACCTTCTTTAACCACTTTTTCAAGGGCCATTTTATATTGGGCAACTGCATCGGTATCAATTAATGGACCAACATGATTATTTTCATCTAGTGGGTTTCCAATTCTTAATTGTTGATATGCAGCTACAACAGCTTCTTTTACTTTATCATACATTGATTCGTGAATGATCAATCTTCTTGTAGAAGTACAACGTTGGCCCGCAGTACCTACTGCACCGAATACTGCACCGATAACAGTCATTTTTAAGTCAGCATCTGGTGTAACGATAATAGCATTGTTACCACCAAGTTCAAGTAAAGATTTACCAAGTCTGGCTGCAACAGCTTGAGCAACTATTTTTCCCATTCTAATAGATCCCGTAGCAGATACTAATGGTACTCTATTATCTTGTGTCATTAATTCACCGATCTTATAATCCCCATTAATTAAACAAGAAATACCCTCTGGTAAGTTATTCGCTTTTAATACTGCAGCAGCTATATTTTGACAAGCTATACCACATAGCGGAGTTTTTTCTGATGGTTTCCAAACACAAACATCACCACAGATCCAAGCAAGAGTCGTATTCCAAGCCCAAACAGCTACAGGAAAGTTAAAGGCAGATATAATACCTACTACGCCTAATGAATGATACTGTTCGTACATTCTATGCCCAGGTCTTTCTGAGTGCATGGTTAAACCGTGTAATTGACGAGAAAGACCAACTGCAAAGTCACAGATATCTATCATTTCTTGTACCTCGCCTAAACCTTCTTGGTAGCTTTTGCCCATTTCATAAGAAACAAGTTTACCTAACGGTTCTTTAAGTTCTCTTAGCTTGTCGCCAAATTGTCTGACAATTTCACCACGTAACGGTGCAGGTTTTGTTCTCCACTCTTTAAAAGTAGTCGTAGCAGTAGACATTACTTTTTCGTAATCTGCTTTTGTCGTTGTTTTGACTTTGGCGATTAAAGAACCATCTACTGGTGAGTACGATGAAATAGTATCACCTGATGAAAAATGGTTAGATCCAGTTGAAGTACCCTCGTTGACATCTTTAATTCCTAATGCTTTTAGAGCATCGTGTATTCCGAAATCTGCTGCTATTTTTGACATTTTATAACTTTTTGCGTAATTAATGTTAGATATATTACAAAAATACAAAGAATTTTATCCAATAAGACATCTTATTTATTCTAAGAAAATTTAACGATACACCAAAAGATAATACCTAGTAAAGCAGGTATACTTTGAACAAAGAATATTTTTTTGCTTACCGAAAATGCACCGTAAATACCGGCAACAGTAACACAGCTTAAAAAGAATAAGGCAATATTAGCAGACCATGTTATATCGCTTATAAAAAAAGACCATATCAAGCCGGCGGCCAAAAAGCCATTATATAGACCTTGGTTTGCCGCCATAGATTTGGTGGGTTCAAATAAATCTTTAGGAAAGTTTTTAAATACTTTTCTTCCTGCCGTTGTCCAGGCAAACATTTCAAACCAAAGAATGTATATATGGATGAGTGCTACCAAGGCTGTAATAATTTGTGCTATAATAATCATGATTCTTTGGCTATAAAACGTTCGTCAACTGGCATAACAGTACCACAATTCTCGCAAGTTCTTAATTCTTTTGAACTGTAAAAATGTTTAAAATGAGATAAGAAATCTTTTTCAATGTCATGAAGGGTAAAATAAGCTTCATATAATTTGTGGTTACAATTGTCGCAAAACCATAACAGACCATCGTCAACATTCATGTCGGCGCGTTTTCGTTCTATAACTAGACCAATAGAGCCTTCTTTACGAACCGGCGAGTGAGGTACTTTTGCAGGATGCAAATACATATCTCCGGGTCCTAATTGCATGGTACGTTTTTTACCATCTTCTTGAATGTGAACCTCTATATGGCCTTCAAGCTGATAAAATAATTCTTCAGTTTCATTGTAATGGTAGTCTTTTCTAGCATTTGGTCCAGCAACGATCATAACAATATAATCGCCCGCATCTTTATATAAATTTTTATTTCCGACAGGTGGCTTAAGTGAAGCTCTGTTTTCTTCGATCCATTTGGTAAGATTAAATGGTGCTTGTATGCTCATTTCTCTGAATTTAAGTGAAAGTTAAAGAAACGGTTATTCTTCACCTAAAAGGTAAGCATAAAAAAAGCCTTTGGGTTACAAAGGCTTTCAAATATTAATTTCTAAAATTTTATCTAAAAAAAAGTTGTGTAAAATATAAATCTCCTTTGTTATTTTGTTGAATGTTTATAGCAGAAAAATCATAGTTACCTTCTATATTTTCTCTGTGACCAGAACTTAGTAACCATGCATCAAAAGCATCTTCAATAGTATCGTATTTTCTTGCTACATTTTCTGCAACAAATATGGCATTGGTTCTTTTTACAATGTTACTTGCTCGCTTACTAAAATTATCATGACTTGTGTTACCTTTTGAAATCATATATGTGGTATGAAGGCTTGCATAGTAGAATGTTGTACTTTCAAATTGCAGTTCATTTAAACCTATGCTAACTCGATAATTATTTATCATTTCAAAAAGTTCGGCTTCTAGATTGTTATGCGAATTAGAAGAAGCCAAAGTATAAGTTGACAATGGTTCTTCAGAAGTTTCTTCGTAACCCGCAAAGTTCTCATATCTAGAACATGACGATAAAACAGTAATGAATATAACTAAATAAAACAATGAAGATTTCATAAAGGGGAACTATTTAAGTATTGAATGACAAAAATAGGCTCACAAATCTTTTCATTAAGAAGAATATCTATAGAAAGTATATTTTGTACGGTAAGCGACACGAATCTATAGATTGGGGTTGATCGTTAAAATACCTCAAAAATTACAACGAATAAAAGTGCATTTCATGTGACTATCTACATTTCATCAACTTAAAGAAACCAGTCAGCGAATTTGAGTTAAACTAAACCTAGATTAGTCCTTAAAAAAGTAATACAAATGTTCTACTGCTTGTAAAAAAGTTGGGTAAAGTAATAGTTGCCCTGGTCATCTTTCTTTACACTTATACCTGTATGTGTAAAGTCGCCTTCCATCGTTTTTTTATGGCTGCTGCTAACATACCATCCTTCGAACGCCTCTAAAGCAGATTGATAGTCTTTGGCAACATTTTCTGCAACCATTTCAACGCTTATTTCAGAATCGATGTTAGATGCTCTTGAGCTAAAATTATCGTGGCTAATACTACCCTTGGATATCATGTAGTCGGTATGAAGGTTTGCATATTTATATGCTACATCGCTAAACGCCAAAGTATTGGTATTTAAGCTTAAACGATGGTCATTTACAATATCTAGAAGGTCCTGCTCTATGGTTAATACATTTTCAGCTTCAAGTACTGGCGTATCGTCAATAGATTCGCTAGTGCAAGAACCAAGAAAAAGTAATAAAAAGACAGGGACCGCGTAAAGCAATCTCATTTTCATATAAGTGTCTTTAAATCATGTAGCCTCACGGCGTAGCGCAGTAGGTAAAAAAGTTAAGAGTGTTCTAAGCTCTCGTAATCGATTTGGGTTATCGAAGTAGTAATATTATTGAAAAATTAAATGCAGGGCTGTTACAAAAATGCATATTCGATAAAGTGTACAAAAAGATAGATTAGCTGACTAACGGTTTAAATAGTAACAGGTTCTTCAGATGGCTCTTTTTGAAGTACTTCATTCTGTAATACGGTATCAAAAATTAATGCGCCAATATCTTTAATAGGTTGATAAAGAATAGATTTCTCTTTAGTCTCTTCTTGTATTAGGTTAAAGGTATTATCCATCCTGTCAAAAAATATGAAAGCGGCACCAAGCAAAATAGCCACCTTTAACACACCAAAAATACCACCTGCAATTTTATTCAATAAGCCGAGCATGGCAAAGTTGGCAACCTTGGTCAATAATTTACCAGCAAGATTTACAACAATAATAATTAAGACCAGGGTAATTATAAAAGCGATGATGCTCATGTTGCGTTCATCCCAATTTAGGTGTTCAGATAAATATTCGCCTGTGATATATGAAAAATGAATTGCTCCGAAAATACCGGCAACGAGTGCAAGTATAGATGCTATTTCCATGAAAAGTCCGTTTTTATATCCCTTCCATAGACCCCAAATTAAAGGCAATCCAAGTAAAATATCTAAAAGTCCCATTAGTGAAGTGTTTTAACAAATATAGAACTTTGATTTGTACCTTTGCAAGGTCAATATCATAGATGAGATTGAAGGAATTTTATGGCAAGGGATATACAATTAAAAGAACGATGGGATTATTTGGTAGAAAAGCTTTCAGGAAAGTTTTCTGACGGAGACCCTTTAGAACTAGATGCTATCATTTACCTGATAGGGGTTCAAGAATTAGGGCAGTACCATAAAAAATATAAGAAAGATGATAAGTTAGACTTAATGCATATAGCGATATGTCGTCTTTTAGAACCTTACGGATTTTATGAATTCAGTTTTTTCGATGAAGACGGCTGGCCTCATTATAATGTAATGGAAGAATTACCATCTTTAAAAGCTGGGGAGCAAACGGTACTTATGAAAGAAGCAATTGTCACCTATTTTGTAGAAAAAGAGTTTATTCAATAAACTATGAAAGAGCCTTACTATGCTGTTATTTTTACGTCTACCAGAACAGCGGGGGATAATGGTTACGGCAAAATGGCAGATTTCATGGAGCAGCTGGCAAAAAAGCAACTTGGTTATATAGGTATTGAAAGTGCACGCCAAGAAATAGGAATTACAGTAAGTTACTGGAAAAGCCTAAATGCAATTCATAATTGGAAACAGCAAGCAGATCATTTGCTGGCTCAAAAAAAAGGAATAGCAGATTGGTACAATTCTTATACTGTTCGTATTTGTTTAGTAGAACGGGAATATAGTTTTAATAGAAGTACATAATTCTTCACATCGCTTCGAAATTCACTGCTTTGCATTAATTTTTATTTCCGCTATATTTAGAGAAATAACTTAAAGCACATGTCAAGGCAATTTATAATATCATTAGATCAGGGTACAACGAGCTCAAGGGCTTTATTAGTAGACCATGATGGTACTATTAGAGGAATGGTTCAAAAAGAATTCAAACAAATTTTCCCTAAATCAGGTTGGGTAGAACATGATCCAAAAGAAATTTTATCCTCTCAGATGGAAGTTTTAAAAGAACTTTTAGAGAAGGAAAAAGTGAAACCCACAGAAATTGTAGGTATTGGCATCACCAACCAAAGAGAAACTACTGTAGTTTGGGATAAAAATACAGGTGAACCCGTTTATAATGCCATTGTTTGGCAAGACAAACGTACCGCAGACATTTGCGAGCATCTAAAGAAAATAGGGCTAACAGAGCATGTAAAGACAACTACAGGCTTGGTCATTGATTCTTATTTCTCGGGTACTAAAGTAAAATGGATTCTCGATAATGTTGAAGGAGCCAAAAAGAAAGCTCAGGCTGGCGATTTATTAATGGGCACCATTGACACTTGGTTAGTTTGGAATATGACGAAAAATCACAACCACGTAACCGATTATACCAATGCATCGCGTACCATGATTTACGATATCGTAAATCTAAAGTGGGACGATAAAATGTTGAAGGCCTTAGATATACCTAAAACAATGTTGCCAGAGGTGAAACCATCTGCAGCAAATTTTGGGGAATATGAGATTGACGGAGTAAAAATTCCTATAGCAGGTATTGCTGGTGATCAGCAAGCAGCACTTTTTGGTCAGGCATGTTTTAAGAAAGGGTCTGCAAAAAATACCTATGGTACAGGTTGCTTTATGTTAATGAATACCGGTGAAAAACCACAGTTTTCTAAGAACGGACTATTAACCACTATCGCTTACGGTATAGACGGTAAGGTCAATTACGCGCTAGAGGGCAGTATTTTTATTGCTGGTGCGGCGATACAGTGGTTAAGAGATGGTTTGGAGCTTATAAAAGATGCCAAAGAAACAGAAGAATTGGCAAATTCAATAGAAGGTGAGAATCCCGTTTATGTAGTGCCGGCATTTGCGGGTCTTGGCGCACCCTATTGGGATATGTATGCAAGAGGTGCCGTTTTCGGTTTAACCAGAGATACGGGTAAAGCACATTTGGCAAAGGCGACCTTAGAGGCATTGGCATACCAAACGAAAGACATTTTAAAAGCTATGGAAGATGACTCAGGTATTCAATTAAAGAACCTTAGAGTAGATGGTGGGGCTTGCGCTAATAATCATTTAATGCAATTTCAGGCAGATATTTTAGATTCTGAGGTACACCGCCCTAAGATTATAGAATCTACGGCTATGGGTGCAGCTTTCTTAGCTGGTATTCAAGTAGGTTTCTGGCAGCAATCTGATATTGATCAAAACCGACCAATGGACCGAATTTTTAAGCCAACTTTTGACCGTGTAAAAAGAAAGCGTCTGTACAAAAAATGGCAAAAGGCGGTTGAGAGATCAAAAGGTTGGGAAGAAGAAGAATAGCAAATGAATCAATTTTACAATTTATTAATTTTATAGAGCATAGAATAGCATATAACTAGCGATATCTTTGTTTTGGGGTGTTAGGTTTTACTTAAGTTACGACCAAAATATCCGCTTAAAAACTTTAATACATCTACTGATGAAAAATATAAAATTTACCAATTTAGAACGCCAAAAAACGATAGATAGCTTAGAATCGGAGGATTTTGATTTAGTAGTAATTGGCGGAGGAATTACAGGTGGAGGTATTGCGCTAGATGCAGCATCCCGCGGACTTAAAGTAGCTTTATTAGAAAAAGGAGATTTTGCTTCTGGTACGAGTAGTAAATCTACCAAACTGATACATGGTGGACTCCGCTACTTAAAGCAATTCGATTTTTGGTTGGTGAAAGAAGTAGGATCCGAGCGTGCCATTGTACATAAATTGGCTCCGCATTTAGTATTGCCTGAAAAAATGTTGTTGCCCTTAATAGAAAATGGCTCTTACGGTAAATGGTTGACATCTATTGGACTTAAAGTATATGATATTTTAGCTCAAGTTACAGGTGATGATAAGCGAAAAATGCTAGAAAAAAAGGAAGCCATGAAATTGGAACCTTTATTACCTAAAAAGATTTTGAACGGTGCAGGTTATTATGCTGAATATAGAACAGACGATGCCCGTTTAACCATTGAGAATATAAAAACCAGTCTTCTATTTGGTGCGCAGGCATTAAATTATGCCAAGGTTAATGAGTTTATTTACGACGATGAGAAAATTGCAGGTGTTAAAGCGATAGATACGGTTACCGGCAAAGAGTTTACCATCAAATCTAAATATGTAATCAGCGCTGCTGGTCCGTGGGTAGATGAATTACGAAGCCTGAACAATTCTAAAAAAGGAAAACAACTTCATTTAACCAAAGGGGTTCACTTAGTTTTTCCGTACGAAAAATTACCGGTGAAACAATCTTGTTATTTTGATATACCTGATGGTAGAATGATGTTTGCCATACCAAGAGGTAAGGTAACCTATGTAGGTACAACAGATACCAACTTTAATGATAATAAAGACAATGTAAGAACAGATCTTGCAGATGCCATTTATTTGATTTCTGCGGTGAATAATATGTTTCCTAATATAAATCTAGAGTTAGAAGATATTGTTTCTTCATGGGCAGGTTTAAGACCATTAATACACGAAGAAGGTAAGTCTGCGTCAGAATTATCAAGAAAAGATGAGATTTTTGTGTCAGATACCGGCTTAATCAGTATTGCAGGTGGTAAGCTAACAGGTTACCGTAAAATGGCAGAAAGAGTGGTAGATCGTATCGCCAAGAAAATGGAAGAGGAATATGATACCGAACTTAAAGAATGTTACACAGAGAAAATATTTCTGTGCGGTAATGTAGATTTCAAGAAATTTAAACATGTAAAAAAATATATTGATGAGGTATATGACCAAATCAAAGAAGAAGGTTTTACAAAACACGATGCTTGGTTTTTAGTAACTAACTATGGTAAACAGACAGAGACTATTCTTGAAAATTATAAGGGTATTGTAGAAGATGATAAATACGTACGTTTAGCTAAAGCCGAATTGGCTTTTGGTATCGATTTTGAAATGGTGCAAACCCCTATGGATTTCTTCATTAGAAGAACAGGCAGACTTTATTTCGATATAGATAGTGTTAGAACTCTAATGGAGCCCTTATTAAAGGTATTTCAAAGTAAGTTTAAAGTAGACGATGCTAAAATCGAAGAATGGCGAACAACCTTGAACGCAGAATTAAAAGAGCATTCAGATTTTTCTTTAGAGAGAAGGTGATAGATCCCACTCAATAGGTTTTCTTATTGAGCTACATTCAGAATTTGGTTTACGGGTCGGGTCGTTGTAGAAATCTTCGGCCATTTGAAAAAAGCATGCATTGAATAAGGCGTGGCTATCATCTGGGAACCTAACACCGAAACCATTTTCTAGATGTTTTAAGGCATCTGTTGCGTAATGAACTGGTGTAATAGGGTCAAGATCACCACTGACCATTAATGTTGGAATTGATGAAACTACAGGTTGGTTCTCCGATGTTGGCGCCCTAAAAGGGTGCCATTTTTTTAAACCATTTAAATCATAAGGATAATACTCATCTCCTAAATTAGATTGTGTTTTGAAAAAGGTGTTAACTTCATTTATGTCTGTGAAAGGAAGTTCTTCATAAACTAATACAGAATAGCTCATAGGTAGATTAATAGTTCTGTATATAGGTATAAAATCATCTAGTTTGTCAATTATGGCGTCACTATTTTTATTTTCTAATGCCTCAATAAATTCGGGAATTTTAGCTATTGACGAACGGTTATATAACATTAGTTTTATGAGTAAAATAGCATCTCTTGCATTTAAGATGAATTCTTCTTCTTCATAAACTATGGTTAGAGGTTCGTTCTCCAATTTACGTAACACGGTTAACATGCGCATTTTTAAATCAGGAAATCTCGTATTACATGCTTCATCTTTTTCACAGCGTTTAAGGGCAGAAAAAAGTGAATCTTCAAAACTCTTGCTAAAATCTGTTAGTAAATTATTTTCGGGTGCGAATACTGAAAAAAGTAATGCGCTTTTTACACTATTTGGATAATCTCGCATAATGGTTAAACCTAATCGTGAACCGTAAGAGCCTCCAAACAGATTCCAAGTATCATACCCTAATTCTTTTCTTAAATCTTCAAAGTCGGCAGCTATTTCTTTACTGGAAAATTCGGAAAAATCAATATCTTTTTGACCTAAAGAATTTTTACAATCTTCCATTAACTTGTTTAATGCTAAAAATTCTTCCTCCTTATTAAGATTTTTTCTCAAAATAGAAATGGCATCCTCTCCAGATTTAACACAAACTGCATCAGATAGACCCGTTCCTCTTTGGTCCATTAATATAATATCTCGGTCATTTCGTAGTGGGTGATTCTTCCAAAAATTTTCCATAATCAAAGTTGGACCACCAGGGCCACCTTGTAAATAAACTATAGGAGATTTTGAGGAATCTTTATTTTTTGCTTTTAAAACTTTATAAGCAAGGCTCATTGTACGTGAGTCCGATTTTTCGCGGTTGGCAGGTACTTCAAGAGTACCAATTAAAACCTCTTTTTTAGAAGTTTGCTTGCAGGCGGTACATATAATTAGAAACAGAAAAATTGTCCATATGCGCATATAGAAGATAATTAGCTGATTCTAAGATAGACAACTTTTATTAATCTAACTTATCGGTTAAATCAAGAAAAACCTTTTTAGGATTCTTATTTTCATAGAGAACTTTATAAACAGCGTCAATAATAGGAGTTTTGACCTTTTTTGTAAAGTTCTCTTTTATTTTATAAGCACTTTTTGCCGCGTAATATCCTTCGGCAATCATGCTCATTTCCATTTGTGCACTTTTTACGGTGTACCCTTTTCCAATCATGTTACCGAACATTCTGTTACGACTAAAAATAGAATATCCAGTAACTAACAAATCACCTAAATAAGCCGATTTATTAATGTTTCTATCTAGGTTATGTATGCGTTTTGTGTAACGCTTCATCTCACGAATTGCGTTACTCATTAATACACTCTGAAAATTATCACCATAACCTAATCCGTGTGCAATACCAGCGGCAATGGCATAGATATTTTTTAACATGGCGGCATATTCTGTACCTATAATGTCTTTACTGATATTGGTTTTAATATAATTGCTAGAGAGATTATTGGCAATCAATTTTGCCTTATCGGTATCTGCACAAGCAATGGTTAAATATGAAAGTCGTTCCATCGCAACTTCTTCTGCATGGCAAGGTCCGGTTATAACGCCAATATGATCAAAAGGTATTTGGTAAACGTTATGAAAATGCTCACCGACTATTAATCCCGATTCGGGTACAATACCTTTAATTGCAGAAAATATTATTTTGTCTTTTAAAGAAACGGTCAGTTTTTCTAATTCTCCAACCAAAAAAGCAGAAGGAATAGCGAAAATTAAAACATCGGCTTTATTCACAGCCTCGTTAATATCGCTCGTCAAGTCTAATTGTTCGGTCTTAAATTCTACCGAAGTAAGGTAATTAGGGTTGTGTTTTTGAGTTTTAATATGCTCAATAGCATCGACATTACGCATATACCAACCAACCTTTTCTTGGTTATTGGTCAACATTTTAACAATGGCCGTAGCCCAACTTCCACCACCTAAAACCGCAAATTTCGCATCGTTGTTCATAGGGCAAATTTACCAATAATTTATATGCTCATCATATGATTAGTATCAGTCTTGTGTAAATTTTGGCATGGAGATTGTTTTATGGTTAGTAACCTATTAAATGAAAACATATGAAAACTATAAAACTACTTACAGGATATTTCCTATTGGCCACCTTAATGGTTTCGTGTTATACAGAAGTAATTATTGAGGATGATTTTATAGAAGAGTCGGCTTTTAATACCGATCAAGTTTTACAAAGCTATGATTTATGGTATGTAGATATTAATGCGACGCGTGGTAATGGTGAAGTGCCTTTTTTACAAAGAGCATTTACAGTGTCTTTTGATCGCGGTGTGTTATATGCAAATAATAATATCGTTGGTATCGGCAAAACGGGTGGTGGCTATGGTATTGATGTAGGTACCTATGGTACGCTTAGAGGAACGGTAGATATTGCACACGATATCGATGGATCTTGGTTTCTAGAAGTTTTTGCGGTAAATAATAATACGATAGAGTTGTATGATGCAAATTCAGATACATCGTATTATTTGAAAGGATATCAAATTAATAATTTTGATTATGACACCGTATTTTATGATAACATCAACTATTTCATACAAGAATATGATGCTTGGGAGAAAATCTATACCAGTGAAGCAGGAGCTTTAAATGATTTTGATAATGAAAATTATGTACAATTTTTACCCAATTTTTTCAGGTCTTCTTTAGATGCGCCGAATACAAGTGTTTCTAATTTACAGTGGGATTTTGAAGGTAATTATCAGGTATATGATGTTCAGGGCGACAATTCATTAAAAACATTGACTTTAGATTATGACTTTATGGGTGATGATTATTTTGAATTATATGTCATTAACGACAGCACTATAGAGTTATATCACCCAGATAGTGGAACAACGTACGAGTTTAGAGGTAGAGGGTACCAAGAGTATTTAAAATCTGCCAAAGGTTCAGAAAGCAAGAAAAGAACAAAATCTTCTAACCCTACAATGAATGTAGAACGAAAGAAGGCAAAATAGTTTTTAAGTTGATTGTCTCAAAAATGCCCTATTCATTTATAATAGGGCATTTTTTATGCTTCAGGTTTTACGTCTTCCATAATAACAGCATCAATATCGATAGGCTTATCTGTGTGAAGAACCGATATATCGCCTGTAGTTTCAAAAATGACAGCTTTTACTTGAGACAGTTGTAAAACATTTGCTTCACGAAGTTTGCCCATTAAATCTGCCTGACTTACCAATGCTTTGTTTAAGTTCTCTTTCAAGATTATACCGTTTTTCATTAGAAGAATAGGCGTATTGGTTATTAATTTTTGTGCGGCATCAGATGATGATAACAACTTGGCGAATAATGCCTGTAAACCTGCAAGCAAGGCTATAGAGACCATTGCGGGCATTAAACTTGATTCAGGTTTGTTCACCGCATCTGCTAGAATAGAACCCATGGCAATAGTAACTGCAAAATCAAAACTTGTCATTTTAGCAAATGTTCTTTTGCCAGTTACTCGGGTAATGAACATCATATATAAATAGATAAAAACAGCAGCAACAACTATTTGCAAAACGGTTTTGAATGAAAGTGGGTCGAAAATTTCCATGAGAATATTTTTAGAGATTATACACTACCGATATCATCTGTTGATGAAAGGTAATATTGTGATCCGCTAAAAATAACAGTATCTCATTTTAAATGTTTCCTCTATTGCTTAGAGTTCTGGTTCATTTAATCACGCTGCAATCTCTTTTTAAATGCTGAAGGGTTTTCTCCTGTTACCTTTTTAAACGTTCTGTTGAAGTACGATAGACTTTCGAATCCGCATTCAAAACAAGTTTCGCTAACATTTTTTCCAGTAAGTAATAAACGTTTCGATTGGCTGATGCGATATTGGTTTAAAAACTCTATAAAAGTGCTGCCCGTGGCTTTTTTAAAGTAACGGCAAAAGGCAGGTTTCGTTAAATTACAGAATTTGGCAACTTCATCTACCGAAATTTTTCCTTGGTAGCGCTCATCGATTAAAGCATAAATATCACGAATTCTACTTTGTTCCTTTTTACTATATCTATTCTTGTAGGGTTTTTTGTGTAGTAATTCGAACTCATTACTTTGAGATAGCCTTTTAAGAATATTCATGATGGACATGAAATATTCAAAAGGTTTTAAGGTGTGTAGTTCCTTTAATAATTCGCCCACCACTTTCTTAGTTTCCCCGTGAAAAGCGATTCCGTATCTAGAAAGGTCTAGTAATCTGTTTAAGCTTTGTAATTCTGGTAAAGGGTCAACAAAAGTGTTTTTAAAATTAGGTTTAATATGTAAAACTTCTTCACGGTAAACTGTCTTTACACCGTAATCGAAGTTTAAATGCGGTATGTTAGAACCAATCAGTACAAGGTCATTTTCTTCATACTCAGAAATGTGGTCTCCAACATGCCTGGTGCCATTTGCTCCTTCAATATATACCAACTCATATTCCGGATGAAAATGCCAGTAAAATAGATGGCTCAACTTGGGGTCATGTAAAAGTCTAAACGGACTTTTAGATGCGGGATCAATGGTTTCTAGTTCAATCTTCATGGGCTAAATGTAACAAAATTGCATATAATTTCAATATTGAGTAGCTATAAAATCAATATTGTTCAAATTATGGTCAATATCAAGGTAGTTCAAGTTGCTAACGCTCAGTAGTTTTATAAAACACTTCAGACTTAAATTTTTTATACGATGCAACAGACAAACAACAAAGTTGCGCAGGGTAATAAAGCGCATAAAGATATACCCGGTAATCCATCAACAGCAACAAGCAGTAAACAAAAATTAAATGATAGATCTAATGGTAAACCACTTCGTGTACTCAGCGAGGAAGATTGGAAATTCTGGATAGAGAACGGATACATAGTCGTTAAAAATGCGGTACCAATAGAGCAAGCTAAAACAACAGCAGATTTTCTTTGGGAGTTTGACGAAAAGAGTCCGACAGATTCTTCAACATGGTATGCACCGCCACGAGCAGAAATGCAAATGAAAGAACTAACCGGTACCGGAATGGTTGAGGTATATAACCATCAACATTTATGGAACAATAGACAAACGCAAAAAGTATATGATGCCTTTGTAGATGTTTGGGGTACGGAAAAATTATGGGTAACTATTGATCGTGCAAACTTGAATTTTCCATTGCCTGAAGGGGTAGATAAGAAAGGATTTATACATTGGGATTATGACCCGGAAACAAAACCACAAAATGTACAAGGAGTATTGGCATTGACTGATCAAGATGATGAGAATATGGGCGGCTTTCAATGTATACCATGGTTGTACCGTAATTACGATTCTTGGAAATTGACACAGCCAGAAGATAGAGACCATTTTCAACCCTCATTAGATGGTTTAGAAGATAAAATTATAAAAGTTAAGATGAAGGCTGGCGATTTGTTGATTTTCAATAGTACAGAGCCACACGGTATTCGACCAAATAAATCAAAAGATAAAGTTCGAATAGCGCAGTATATTTCTATGATGCCTGCAGAGCCAGAAAATGAAGAAATACGTAATTGGAGGGTAAATTCTTGGAAGAATAGAATTGCACCTGAGGGGTATGCATTTCCGGGTGATCCGCGTAATTGGGAACTAACTAAATATGAAACTGCAAAATTATCATCGTTAGGAGAGAAATTATTGGGATTAAAAGACTGGTAAACAGATAATTTGGCAATAATCAATAGGTTTGTGGTGAGGCCGGTAAATATTGCTATTTTTGCGCCCTTTAAAGTTAGAGGCACATGGTGAAGATTTTCAATTTATTCGATTTCAAACAAAAAGTAGATTATAAAAATGAAATTTTAGCAGGATTAACGGTTGCAATGACAATGATTCCAGAATCATTGATGTTTGCAATTCTTGCAGGATTTTCACCATTAGTAGGTTTATATGGTGCTTTTATTATGGGATTGGTTACGGCGATATTTGGTGGTAGACCAGGGTTAATCTCTGGTGGAGCTGGTGCAACCGTAGTGGTACTAATGGCATTAATGAATTCTCACGGTTTAGAATATGTTTTTGCAGCAGTTGCTTTAGCTGGTGTTTTTCAATTGATTGTTGGTTTTTTAAAGCTTGGTAAATTTATCCGTTTAGTTCCTCAGCCCGTTATGTTTGGGTTTGTTAACGGTTTGGCCATTATTATTTTTATGGCACAAATGGACCAGTTTAAAATTGGTGTCGGCGATGCTGCAGTTTGGCTAACAGGTACTACTTTGTATACTATGGTAGGTTTGGTACTGTTCACAATTGCAATAATTGTTTTTGTTCCCAAGCTTACTAAAGCGGTTCCGGCTTCATTAATAGGAATCATTGTTGTGTTTCTAGTAGTATATTTTCTTAATATAGAAACCAAACAGGTAGTAGATATCATAAATCAAGATACGTTGCCAGGAGAAGCGTTGAAGTCGCTTAGTGGGTCATTACCTTCATTTCATATACCGACTATTCCCTTTACATTAGAAGCCTTTAAAATTATTTTACCATACGGACTGATAATGGCAGCGGTTGGCCTTACAGAAGGTCTGCTTACCCTGAACTTGGTAGATGAGATTACTGGTACAAAAGGAAATAGCAATAGAGAGTGTTTGGCACAAGGAGGCGCAAATATATTAAATGGTTTTTTTGGTGGAATGGGTGGTTGCCCAATGATTGCACAAACCTTAGTGAACCTATCGGCAGGTTCAAGAGCAAGGCTATCAGGTATAATTGCGGCATTAACGATATTGGTAATCATATTGTTTGGCGCACCGGTAATAGAACTTGTTCCAATAGCAGCACTGGTTGGTGTTATGGTTATGGTTGCTGTTGGTACATTCGAGTGGGCAAGTTTTAAGGCTTTAAAAAGAATGCCTAAACCAGATATTTTTGTAATGATATTGGTTACTTTAATCACCGTTATTTTACACAATTTAGCATTAGCTGTATTGATAGGCGTAATAATTTCAGCTTTGGTTTTTGCTTGGGAAAGTGCTAAGAGAATTAGAGCTCGAAAATACGTAGATGAAGCAGGGGTGAAGCATTATGAGATATACGGACCTTTATTTTTTGGTTCTGTAACTGCGTTTAGTGAAAAGTTCGATGTGGCAAACGATCCAGATGAAGTAATCATAGATTTTGCAGAAAGTAAAGTTTCGGATATGTCAGCAATTGAAGCCTTAAATAGAATAACTGAACGATATGCCAACCAAGGTAAGAAAGTTCACTTAAGGCACTTAAGTAAAGATTGCATTACTCTTTTAAATGATGCCGAAGACATTATTGATGTAAATGTTATGGAAGATCCTACCTACAAGGTTATGGTGAATAAGCCTCTTTCTAAAGCAAAAGGTCCAGAAACTAAAAACCCATTTAATCTTTGGGGTTTATAAGAACCAAAATTTTTGTCCGTGTTGCTAATTAAAATAATAGATAGCATAGAAAGCTCCTAAAACTATAGCTATAGAAAGAATATAAATTCCTATTTCTTGTATGCTGTCTTTTTTAGCTTGCGCTCTTATTTTATCACGCACAACTTTACGCTCTACATCGGTAAGCTCTTTAAAGTGTAATTTGGTTTTTTGCGAGTAGTCTAAATAATCTTTACGTAAATCTCTAAAGCTTCTACTTTTTTTAAGTAGCGCCCTATTTGCCTTTATTACTTTCATTGGTTGTCCGCCGTATCCCATCGTCATTTCTTTCTTGTATGTAGTAAAATTGAAGGTTTTGTTACATGAAATTCAATTATTCTTAGTTTTTGAGCATTTCTTTTATACATTTATTGATCTAAATACTAGGGTTTAATTCCCTCATCTTGAAGGGGGATATTCTTAGAAAAGAGCATTAGAAAAATGAAGAATAAAATCGGGTTGCTTATCTTGAGTATTGGGTTGGTTATTTTAAACAGTTGTAAGGTGGAAGAGTCAAAAAATGAAGAGGTTTTGTTTGTAGGAACGTATACAGATAATGGTAGTGAAGGTATCTATAGATTCAATTTTAATTCAGATACGGGTGAGTTGGTGAAAAAATCATTAGCAGCAAAAATCCAGAATCCTTCTTATATAGCTTTCTCTCCAGATAAAAACTCATTGTATGCGGTAAGTGAGGTAGATGATTTTAAAAAGGAAGATGGTTCTATAACTACATTTAGAATAAAAGATACCACACTTGTTGAGGTAGATGTGCAATCTACTTATGGCGCCAACCCGTGTTATGTAGGTGTCGCTGATAACGGAAAATTAGTTGCCGTTGCCAATTATACGGGTGGTAATGTTGCGGTATATAATACCTTGGAAAATGGAAATCTTAAGCCATCTCCGCAAGTTATAAATCACAAAGTATTAGATACAAGTAAAACTGCTCATGCTCATATGGCATCATTCTTAGATGATGAATTGATTGTGTCAGATTTGGGTCTAGACAGAATAAAAAAGTATAGCACGTTGAATGGGGAATTTGTAGCAAGCAATCAGAAAGAATTGGTTCTTGCAGAGGGTGCTGGTCCCAGACATTTTGTAACCTGTAATAATGCAGAATTTCTTTATGTAATCAATGAATTAAATTCTACCCTCACCATGTTTCAGAAAGAAGATGGCAAGTATTATGGTAAGAAAACCTATGATACAGTAGCATCAGATTTTGAAGGAGAGAGTTTTTGCGCTGATCTTCATTTATCACCTGATGGCAAATTTCTATATGGAACAAATAGAGGGGAGAATACAACAGTAATATTCAAGGTAGATGAAACTAACGGAAAATTGGAATTGGTAGGTCGAGAGTCTGTAAAGGGCGATTGGCCAAGAAACTTCACGATTGACCCTACAGGTAAGTATATACTGGTAGCAAATCAACGAAGCAACAATATTGTTGTTTTTAATAGAGATGCAGAGAACGGCACTCTAAGTTTTGTAAGCCAGGTTGATTTGCCTAGTCCAGTATGTTTAAAATTCTATTAATTAGATTTGATAATCTGTAGCAAGTCATTTTTTGGCACAACGCCAGATTGTCTCCAAACCTGCTTTCCGTCTTTAAAAAGAATCATAGTAGGTACACCTCTAACTTGGTATTGAGATGCCAATGTTTGATTTTTATCTACGTCTATTTTTACGACTTTAATAGCGTCGCCTAAGTCTCCTTTTACATCTTTTAGAATAGGAGCTAAGGTTTTACATGGTCCACACCAGTCAGCAAAAAAGTCTACTAAAACAGGAGTGTCCCCTTTTATGATATCAGAAAATGATGATTTCATATCTTTTGTTTTATAAATTAATACTAATTCTTATCTAATGTTAAGTTAGCAAATTCCTGTTGATGGATCACAACTATCACCTGTAGCAATTATTTTTAAAGGAGCTACTTGTTGAAAAGCCTCTAAAAATGCTGCTGGTGGTTGGGCACCACTAATTCCAAATTTATCATTGATAATAAAGAAAGGCACACTGTTAACACCGCGTTGCTGGTAATGAGCAATTTCTTGTTTTACAGCATACGCAATAGCATCATCGTTTAGAATTTCTTGTGTTTTTTCTGGCGACCAATCATATTCAGACATAATAGTACTTAGCACATCAACATCGTTTAAATGTAGATTTTCATCAAAATAGGCCTTCATTAAGCGTTCTTTCAAAGCATCTTTAAATCCTTCCTCGCCAGCAACGTGTAATAGTTGATGCAATGGTAGGGTGTTAATGGCCAACCATGCTTTACCATAGTTAAGGTTGATGCCTTCTTCTTTCCCGCTCTCTTGTAAACGTTTGGTCATTTCAAGAGTACCGTCTACACTCCCAAATTTATTAGTAAGGTAGGTATCCCTATCTAATCCTTCCTTTGGTATATTCGGGTCTAATTGAAACGGGTGCCACTCAATTTCTATTTCGGCGCCATCCCATTCTTTTATTGCTTTTTCTAATCTTTTTTTACCAACATAACACCATGGGCAGGCAACATCAGAAACTATATCTATTTTTATTTTATCGTTTTGCATATAACAATCATTTGATATCTAATTGGTCGTAAAAAGTAGTGAAAACATACTTTTTAAAGTCAAAAAGAGCGTTTGTTAAAAAAAGAAAACCCTTCCATGAATATGAAAGGGTTTTCGGTATTAGGTTGGCGTTTAACTTTATAGCGTACGTAAGTATTCTGCTAAGTTACGAGCATCCTCTTCGTTTAAATTCTGATTAAGCATAATTGCATTGTTGTATTCTTTCAATAATGCTTTTGCAATAGGATCTTCTTTTAACATTCTATCTGGGTTGATAATCATGTTCATTACCCATTCTGGACTTCTACGCTCGTAAACACCTTTCAATGCTGGTCCTATCATACGTTGCTCTGCCATATGGCAAGCGGTACAAATAGCCTGAAATTTTTCTTTACCAGCAGCAGCCATTTCTTCGTTAACGGTATCATCAAAACTAACACTGGTAATTGGACCAACACCTTTGTTGTCTAAATCAACTGGCACGCCTTCACTTGCCGTTTCTTTTTTAACTTCTTTTTTGGTTCTGTTCATTTCAAAACCTTCTTTTTTCTCTTCTTTTTTCTCGCCACAACTAATAATCATTGTGCTAAGAGCTAATAAAGTGAATAATTTGCGCATACGTTACTATCTTTTAAGTGTTGTCTGTAAATTGAGCAACTAAGATATGAATTTTTACGAGTCGAAGTAAGATTTAATAAGGATGGGTCTTAGTTTTTAACTAATAATTTTATGAAAGTAACAATTTGTATGAACGAATTTATATTTGTTTAAAAAACCTCGACTAGGTTATGCTATTTTGTCTAAAAACTCTAACGTACGTCGTTCTGCATACGTAAAATTATTGTTGCCGTAAAAACCTACATGCCCACCATATTTTGGCATTTCAAGAAATAGGTTTTTATGGTGTTTGGCAATTTCAATGGGGTAACATTCAGACCCTAAGAAAGAATCGTTTAAAGCATTGATAATTAAAGTGGGTACATCAATATTTTCTAGAAATTGAAGACTGCTACTTTTGGCATAATAATCCATCGCGTCTGTAAAACCATGAGCTCTACTCGTATAAAAATCATCAAAATCTTTAAGAGTTTTAATGTTTTCAATATCGGTATCTGAGATAAGGTCAGGAAACGATTGTTGTTTCTGTTTTAATTTTACGAGAAGGTTGCCTTTAAATCTTTTGGCATACAGTGCGTTCTTGAACTGCAGTAATTGATGAAGCGAATCTGCTAATTGACATGGTACAGAAATAGCAACTGCGCCTTTAATTTCAATAGGCAATTCACGTTTTTCGCCTAAATATTTTAGTAGAAGGTTACCACCAAGGCTAAAGCCGTGTAAGTAAATATTTTGGTATTCATCTAACTGTAAAACATGTTCAATAACCGCTTGTAAATCTTCGGTAGCACCAGAGTGGTAAGAGCGAAACAATTTGTTTGCAGTACCACTACATCCTCTGAGGTTTATGGCGCAAACATCATATCCAGATTCTGTTAAAACTTTCGCACTGCCTTTCATATAAGCACGTTTAGAACTGCCTTCTAATCCATGAATTATAATAACTAATTTTTTGGATGTAGATGAAGCATAGCTCCAGTCTGTATCTAAAAAATCAGCGTCTGGTAAAGTAATACGAATACGTATTTGCTCTAAATCGGCTACTTTTCTAACTAACCCTGAATATATGGTAGATAGGTGTCCGCTCTTAAAAAATAAAGGCGGATTATAGGTAGAGTCAAGTAGAGGCATGATTTGAATTCTGAAATTTTATTTACTTCGGATATGTTTCTAGAACTTTAATTTGTTCTTCGATAGCCTGCTTAAATTCGGTTTTTAAATGCGATACTAATTCTGCAACGGGTATTGAATCATCAATAAGTGCAGAACCTTGCCCAGCAGACCAAATTGTTTTCCAAGCTTTAGCTTCGGTATCCAATTCTTTGCCAAAATCTATTTTCACATCTTTTTTGAGGTCTTCTTCTGTAATACCTGCCGCTTTTAAACTAGCGCCTAGAAAATTGGCGTGCACACCAGAAATTGAAGCGGTATATACCACATCGCTAGCACCTGCATCAATAATCATTTGTCGATATTCAGGCGAAGCTTTACTCTCATTTGTATTGATAAAACGCGTACCCATATACGCTAAATCGGCACCCATTTGAAGGGCAGATGCGATATCTCTACCTGTGCTTATACAACCTGAAAGAAGAATAGTTTTATGGTAGAATTTCTTTATTTCAGCAACCAAAGGCATTGGGTTAATGGTACCAGCATGACCGCCTGCGCCGGCAGCAACGAGAATTAACCCGTCTACACCAGCTTCTGCAGCTTTCTCGGCATGGCGTTTTTTTATGATATCGTGAAAAACCAATCCGCCATAACTATGAATAGCATCTACTACCTCAGAAACAGCACCTAAAGAAGTGATGATTAAGGGTACTTTATGCTTTACGCATAATTTTACATCTGCTTCTAATCTTGGGTTTGTGGCGTGTACAATTAAGTTTACGCCAAACGGAGCAGGTTTTTTACCTGTCTGTTCTTCAAAGGTCTTAAGGGCAGATTTTATTTCAATAAGCCATTCTTCAAATCCTTCACTTGTACGTTGGTTCAATGCAGGAAAAGTACCAACGATGCCATTTTTACAACATTCAATAACCAATTGAGGTCCAGAAATTAAAAACATGGGTGCTGCGACTGCAGGCAGTGATAATTCTTTTATGAAAGCGGCTTTATTTGACATAACGATGATAATTTTGAACGTGATTTAAAAATAACTATAAAAAACGGTGTTCAGTAGTTCTTACATTTCAAAACTATGTTATTTTTATAAGGTATTATGCATGCATAACAAAAAATATCAAAATGTATACTAAGGATTTTGAAGTACGGTGGAGTGATATAGATGCGAATCGTCATTTAGCGAATTCAGCATATGTTAACCTCATGAGCCACACACGAATGGCTTTTTTAATGGAGCAGGGCTTTGATCAAAAGACTATGGTTACCTATAAAATAGGACCTGTAGCGTTTTATGAGCATATGTATTATTTTAAAGAAGCCTTTCTCGGCAATCAGGTTAAAGTTTCTTTAGAAATTATGGGACTAAGTGAAGATGGTAAATTTTTTGAGTTCCACCATAATTTTTACAATGACAAAGGTGAAAATATAGCACGTTGCGAAATGATGGGTGCTTGGATCAGTTTAGAGACTAGAAGGCTAACAGGTCTAGCCATTGAGTTAAGAAGTAAATTTAGTGATATAGAGAAAGCAGCGAGTTTTAAAGTACTCACCAAAGAGGATACAAGGAAATTCTTGAAAATTCCTAAAAATTTATAGGAATTAGTGTGTTAAATGCTTTATTTTTAATTTGTTGAATACACCAAAAAACTAATGAAGTCATTAGATCTTAAAATAACCAAATAACAGATTCACTTAATGGTCAGCCTGCCAGAAGAAATATTTCAAGATACATATGGTAAAGTGAAAAAGTTGATTGTCACCAAAAAATTGGTGCCGGGTCAACTTATAACAGAACATAGGTTATCACATACATTGAATATAAAGGATGACACTATACCAGTGGTGTTATTACAGTTAAGACAAGAAAGTCTTTTGGTTGGTAATCTAGATAGTGGTCTTGCGGTTCGAGAATTATGTGCTCAGGAAATTACAGAAATGTTCGATTGTAGAATAGCAATTGAAACAATGGCGGTAAAGCTTTTTACGATTAATGCATCACAATCTAAAATTGATGACTTAAGAAATCTATTGGTGCCTTTTGAGAATGGACCGAAAAATGGATATGTTTTTTACAAAATAGACCGCTATTTTCACGAACTCATAGTAAAGAATTGTGGAAATAGAGCATTATATCAACTTTATAAATCTGCAAAAATATTACCTTTTATGGATCTTGTAGGGCTTAATAGACCGTTGCATGTAATCATGCAAGAGCATCTTGATTTGGTGTCTTCAATGCACCATCGAGATGAAAGTAAGGCAAGTGAGATTATGAGGGTTCATTTAGAAAACGCAAAGAAATCACATATTTAACCTTCTTGAAGTTGCCTTTTGGGTCGTTTACTTGAAAGATATACCCCTATCAATACAAAACAACCAGCAATAATTTTTATGGTAGTCATAGTGTCTTGACCAGTAAATACAGCATAGGTAATACCAACTAATGGTTGTACATATACAAATGCACTTAGAGTAGAAGCTTTTAATTGGGTCAGCGCAAAAATATTGAACAAATAGGTACAGAAAGTTGTTCCGAGAATTACAAACCCAATACCGAAATAAGCTTCAAAAGGTAATGTATTCCATGAAATTTCCATGAATTCTTGATATCCAAAGGGTAGGCAAATGAGTACACCTAAAGAGAATAGCCATTTCATGAAGGTAAATGGATGGTATTTACTGATTAGTATTTTTACCAATACTAAGTAAGACCCGTAGAACATAGAGTTCAAAAAAATCAAGAAATTACCGAGAGGTATATTTGGGGCATCTTGTCTTACTTCTGTGCCGAACAAAATTAGGCCGAGGGCACCAAGTAAGCCGATAGTAATTCCTATTATTTTTCTTCCCGATATTTTTTCCTTTAAAATTACTGCCGACAGAATTAACACTACAATAGGTGTGGTAGTGATTAGCACAGCACTATTTATTGGCGTTGACAGTGAAAGACCTTTGAAAAATACCAACATGTTAAGAGCCATACCTAATAAGGCACAAATCAGCATGCGTAGGTAATCTTTAGGGTCGATACGCTCTTTTGGTCCGAAAGGTGAAATCAACCAAAATAGTATAGCTGCACCTAGAACTCTTAAAATTATAAATCCGAAGGGTTGCACATAATGTGGCATAATACCTTTTGCAATAGTATGGTTAACACCATAAATGGTAGTTGCCCCAATAGCAGCGAGTATGGCTAATAATCTTTTGTTCAAGAGTGGATTGCCGTTTTAGCGGCCGCTACCACTTTTTTACTATTCCCTATAAAAATTTGGTCATCAACAATAATAACGGGTCGTTTTAAGAAGGTGTATTGTTCTAATATCAACTCTTTAAAATTTTCTTCAGAAAGGTTTTGTTCTTTAAGATTTCGTTCTCGATATAAAATCGCTCTTTTGCTGAACAAATCTTCGTAGCTATGAGATAGACTGTGCATTTTTTCAAGCTGAGAAGGGGTTATAGGTTCAGTCTTTATATCCTGAAGTTCAAAATCTGTAAGTGGTTGTAGTTCTTTGATAATACGTTGGCAAGTAGAACAAGTGCTTAAATGGTATATTTTTTTCATGACTTTGAGTGCTTAGGATGATGCTTTTAATCCTTCCGAAAGAAAAAACACCAGTATTCGATGTTGGCATTAGAAATACAAAGAAACTTAAATATCATTAATTGTGCTATTTTTACAAAGCAAAAAATGTGAAATGATGACTGAGAATATATTTGAGATTATGTTGCAAAATCGTAAAAATCTGCATGCGATATTAACAAAAATACCAACGGAAAAGCTTCTTGAAATACCATCAGGGTTCAATAATAATGTGTATTGGAATATAGCACATACAGTAGCAACACAACAGGTTCTTATCTATAAGTTAAGCGGTTTGCAAATGCGTATTCCTAAAGAGTTGGTTGCCAAATTCAGCAAAGGTACGGTGCCAGATGGTACAGCTACCGATGAAGAAATGATGATGGTGGCAGATTTTTTAATTTCTACGGCAGAATGGCTTATTGAAGATTATGATACGGCACTTTTTCAAACATTCAACGAGTATAAAACCAGTGCAGGAGTTACACTTAAAAATGTTGATGATGCCATAGTATTTAATTTGTTGCACGAAGGTCTTCACCTTGGGCAAATTAACCTATTATTAAAACAATTGGCTTAAGGTTGTTGCGGGTACTTTAAAAAAGTATTTGCCTCAGTATAAGGTATAGTCAATGAGATAGGACCATCTGCAAAAGATGCTATTTCGTAAGGCTCGTAGAAAAGCAGGAGCCCGTTTTCGGTATACCCCAAATTGTCCGGTAAATAAAAACTTTCTGATTCGAACATAAAACCAGTATTATTTATAGAACCTTCTGCAGGTATGTTTTCTTGTTTTCTAAAAAGAGCTTCTGCAAATATTTTAAATTCATCTAGGTTTTTGAATAAATCTTCTTGATATAATTCTACACCATTCAATTTATCAAAATTTAAAAACCGGTTGGTCCCGTAACCATGTGCTCCACCGGTATAAATGTAAGATTCTAGCTTGATAGTAATTATATCTTTGTTTTCGAAAGTTATAGTGCCTTCTATTGTAGCTTCCCAAGGCATAGATTCTTCGGGGAATTTTCCAGTTAATTCTTCATAATCATAAACAAAAGCTTCTTTCGCTTCTTCTAAGTTTTGCGCATTGCTTTCTTCATCGAAATTCAGCAAAGCAATAATCTCACCTTCTAAGGCAGAATTTATAGTCTTACTTAATTTTGTTTTGCCAGTTGCCTCAGGTATTTCGATACGTACCGAGGTACAGTTATCGCAAGATTCGGTAGCAATGGTCAACGGTTCAAAAGAAAGGGAGTCCTTATTATTACACGCAAAAAGTAAAAAACAAATAAGTAGGCAGGAAAGCTTAGATTTCATGGAGAAAATAGATTTAGTGTAAAAATACAGCTTCATTGTATTCCCCGAAAGATAACAATACATTTGTGTTATGAATCATTGAAATAAAACCGAAATGTGGTCAGATAGATATTATTATTTAAACTTATATAAGGACGAAAACTTAAGTTTTATTCATGATACACAGGAGTTAAGGGATTTTATCAATGGAATACCAGAGTTACACCAGGTAAATGAATATGAATTCAAAAACACGGAATCTTTCCCTTTCACTCAATTATTGCTTTTGAATGTTCAAAGCTTAGATAATTGGACAGAAAGTGATACTCATCCGAAAAAGACTAATTTGATCAGTATTGTCTGTGGAAAAGGAGAACAGATTGTTTTCAATGAATTAAAAAGAGTATTCATAAATATTGCTTCATTTCTAAATTGGAATTTGGTTGAGGAAGAAACTGATGAAGGAATTGAGAATTATATAATTTGGAAACCGGAATAATAATAAAACAAACTTTATATAAAATTTTAGCAATATTCGGTATGTTAAACTTCTTACATTAACCTTTATAAAAATTTGAATATGGGCTCTAAAAACTTAAAGTTTAATACGAAAACCATACATGGTGGTCAACAACCAGATGCAGCTTATGGTGCTGTTATGCCACCTATATATCAAACATCGACATATGCCCAAAATACACCGGGTGGTCATAAGGGTTATGAATATTCAAGAAGTGCCAACCCAACAAGAACAGCTTTAGAAAAGTCATTGGCAAGTATAGAAGGTGGCAAATTCGGTTTGGCTTTTGGTAGCGGTCTTGCTGCTATTGATGCAGTACTTAAATTATTGGCACCGGGCGATGAGGTTATTTCTACCAATGATTTATATGGCGGGTCTTATAGAATATTCAAAAAGATATTTGAAAAGTTTGGAATCGTTTTTCATTTTGTAGGTATGCAAGGTGCTGATGCTGTAAGTGATAAAATCAATTCTAAAACAAAGTTAATTTGGGTAGAAACGCCTACCAACCCAATGATGAATATTGTAGATATAAAAGCAATAGCGTCATTAACCAAGGGCAGAGATATATTGTTAGCGGTAGATAACACCTTTGCTACCCCTTATTTACAATTGCCATTAGAACTGGGGGCAGATATTGTAATGCATTCAGCGACCAAATATCTTGGTGGTCATAGCGATACGGTTGTAGGAGCGTTAGTGGTTAAAGATAAAGAATTAGCCGATAAACTTTATTTTATACAAAATGCAAGCGGTGCCGTTTGTGGACCTATGGATAGTTTTTTGGTCTTGAGAGGAATAAAAACACTGCACGTACGTATGCAGCGCCATTGTGAAAATGGTAGGGCGATTGCCGAATACCTTAAAAGCAATCCTAAAATCGAAAAAGTCTACTGGCCAGGTTTTGAAGATCATCCTAATCACCTTATCGCAAAAGAACAGATGAAAGATTTTGGCGGAATGATTTCTTTTGTACCTAAAGGAGGTAATTATGACGATGCCATAAAGATTGTAGAACGGTTACAGGTTTTTACATTGGCAGAGTCTTTAGGTGGCGTAGAAAGTTTAGCCGGTCACCCTGCAAGTATGACCCATGCAAGTATTCCGAAAGAAGAACGACTTAAAAACGGAGTGGTTGATTCGTTGATTAGATTAAGTGTTGGTATTGAAGATGTTGATGATTTAATAGCAGATTTAGAACAAGCGATAGAATAATTGACCAAATGTTAAATTATATGTAGTAAGAACAGGTAGTTTGTTGTCAAAACAACAATTTTTATCGATTTTTAAAAAAATAAGCTATCAAATTACATAAATAGCATAATTTTGACGTTATATTTTGAAATCAATAATTTAAATAAGTTTAAATAGCTTTATGGAGAATAAAATAAAAGCATTTATGGATGAGGTTATTGCCAGAAATGGTCATGAATCAGAATTCATACAAGCGGTGCAAGAAGTTGCAGAAACGGTTATACCATATATTGCAAATCAGGACATATATAATGGTAAGAACATTCTTTTAAGAATGGTTGAGCCAGAACGTTTAATTTCTTTTAGAGTTGCGTGGGTTGATGATGATGGTGAAATTCATGTAAACCGTGGGTATAGAATACAAATGAACTCGGCAATAGGTCCATACAAAGGCGGATTGCGTTTTCACCCAACCGTAAATGCGAGTATCCTTAAATTCTTAGCTTTTGAGCAAGTATTCAAGAACAGTCTTACGACATTACCTATGGGTGGTGGTAAAGGTGGTTCTGATTTTGACCCAAAAGGTAAATCTGATGATGAGGTAATGCGTTTTTGCCATGCCTTCATGTTAGAATTAAACAGACACATTGGTCCTAATACAGATGTACCTGCGGGTGATATTGGTGTAGGTGCTCGTGAAATAGGTTTCCTTTTTGGTATGTACAAAAAGATCCGTAATGAGTTTACCGGTGTATTAACAGGTAAAGGTCTTTCTTGGGGTGGTTCTAAAATTAGACCAGAAGCTACAGGTTACGGTACTGTGTATTTTGCACAAAGTATGCTAAAGACGAAGAATGAAACTTTTAAAGGTAAAACAGTAGTAATTTCTGGATCAGGAAACGTTGCTCAGTATGCTGCCGAAAAAGCAATTTTATTAGGTGCTACAGTAGTTACACTTTCAGATTCTAGTGGTTATATCTATGACAAAGATGGCTTGAACGATGAGAAGCTAGCTTTTGTTATGGATCTTAAGAATAATAGAAGAGGACGTATTTCTGAGTATGCAGATAAATATGCTTCAGCAGAATTTCATAAAGGTAAAACACCTTGGGAAGTAAAATGTGATATTGCATTACCATGTGCTACCCAAAATGAGTTAGATCAAGATGATGCTAAAAAGCTATTGAAAAATGGATGTATATGTGTTGCCGAAGGTGCGAATATGCCTTGTAATGCAGATGCTGTTCATGTTTTCAATAATGCAAAAATATTATTTGCACCAGGTAAAGCTTCAAACGCAGGTGGTGTTGCAACATCAGGTTTAGAAATGTCTCAGAATTCATTGAGAATTAGCTGGACACGTGAAGAGGTTGATGAGCGCCTAAAAGTAATTATGGAAGATATTCATGCTTCTTGTATCGAGTACGGTAAAGAAGAAGATGGTTTCTGTAACTATGTAAAAGGAGCAAATATTGCTGGTTTCGTAAAAGTTGCCGATGCAATGTTAGCACAAGGTGTCATCTAGAAATTAGATTTATAGTAGTAAATATATAATGCGGGACTCTATATTAGGGTCTCGCATTTTTTTATAGAACGTCTTCGCCAAACTACAATCAACTATCTTTGTTGAAATAGATGTTCTAATATGCAGATAACCACAAAGGCTATAGTATTTTCTGCACTAAAATACGGCGATACAAGTCTTATCGTTAAAGCATATACTGCATCTGACGGAATTAAATCATATTTATTAAGGGGAGTCTTAGCTTCAAAAAAGGGAAAATTGAAGTCCGCCTACTTTCAACCTTTAACCCAGCTAGAAATTGTTGCCAACCATAAAAACAAGGGCACATTAGAGACCCTTAAAGAAGCGAAGGTATTTTATCACTATCAAACCTTATATGCCGACATGGCTAAAAATGCTATGACGATGTTTTTAGCAGAGCTATTAGGCAATAGCATTCGAGAAGAAGAGCGTAATGAAGATATGTTCGACTTTCTTGAAGCTTCATTACAATGGCTAGATGTAAATAAAGACGTCGCTAATTTTCATTTGTATTTTATGTTGTCGCTAACACGATTTTTGGGGTTTTATCCTGATATATACCAGATAGATAAGCCTTATTTTGATCTGTTAGAAGGTGAATTTGTAGCTGTCGAATCATTGAACCCGATCCTTAGGGGAGAAAATATTTATTATTTCAAAACCTTATTGGGCACAAATTTTGATGCCATGCATACCGTAAAGATGAAAAAAAGCAGTCGTCAAGAATTGCTGAAATCCTTAATTCTCTATTTTGAATTGCATTTACAAGGTTTCAGAAAACCAAAGTCGCTTGCCGTTTTAAATGAAGTTTTCAATACCTATGTATAAGCACCTGTTCGTAGCTCTTTTTTTGTGTTGTTTTTTTGGCACTGCTCAACAAATTACCGTCTTAGATGCCGATAGTGGAGAGGAGATTGCCAATGTTGCCGTTTTCAATAAAGACAAATCGAAAATAGCCTTATCTAATTTCGATGGGGTTTTCGATGCTTCGGTATTTACGGGTAAAGAACGCATTACGCTAAAGCATATCGGTTATGAAGAATTTAAATCAACGAAGCAGCAATTGCAAAAACAAGGTCAAAGAGCTTATTTGATTATAAAAGCCCAGCAATTAGATGAAGTGGTGATGTCTGTCTCTAAATGGGAGCAGCAAAAAAGAGATATACCCAATAGAATAATTTCTTTAGATGCACGGTCAATTGCTTTTTCTGCGCCACAAACAGCTGCAGATTTACTTCAGAATAGTGGTAAAGTATTTGTTCAAAAAAGCCAAATGGGTGGTGGTAGCCCTATGATTAGAGGTTTTGCCACAAATAGATTGTTGTTGTCTGTAGATGGCGTAAGAATGAACAATGCCATATTTAGAGGTGGTAACGTGCAAAATGTAATATCTATTGATCCCTTTACAATTAAAAACACAGAAGTAATTTTTGGTCCAGGATCGGTTATATATGGAAGTGATGCTATTGGTGGAGTAATGAACTTTTACACCAAAAAACCGATGTTATCTCAAAACGATAGTCTTTTGGTACATGGTAATGCCGATTATAGATTTGGAACGGCGAATATGGAGAATACGGTGCATGCCGATATTAACCTAGGTAAAAAAACATGGTCATCACTTACGAGTCTAACATATAATAATTTTCAAGATTTAAGAATGGGTTCTCACGGACCAGAGTCTTATGAAAGAAAAACATATGTAAGAACTGTAGATGGTATTGATGAATTGGTACAGAACACTTCACCCAATAAGCAAAAGCCTACAGGTTACGATCAAATTAATTTCATGCAGAAGTTTTTGTTTAAACCCAATGCAAAGTGGGATTTAAATTTGGGCACCTATTATAGCGAAACATCAGACTACTCTAGATACGACCGTTTAATTAGACCAACCAGCGATGGTTTGGGCTTGCGTTCGGCAGAATGGGATTATGGACCACAAAAGTGGTTTATGGCAAATGCGCAAGTGCAGAAAAAAGGAAACGGAAAGGTATATGATGGTTTAAAACTAGGTTTGGCATATCAACATTTTGAAGAAAGTAGGATCAGTAGAGATTTTCAAGACGAGATAAGAAATACGACCAAAGAAAAAGTAGATGCTGTAAACTTTAATATCGACCTAGAAAATAAGAAGATTGGCGATTTCAGGCTCTATTATGGTGCCGAATATATATATAATAAAGTGCGGTCAAATGGTTTTGATTTAAATATCAATACTGATGAAAAAAGTGATGCGGCATCAAGGTATCCAGACGGATCTACTTGGCAAAGTTTAGCTGGTTATGCAAATGGAGAGTATAAGGCAAAGCCTAATTTTACGATTATGTCGGGTTTGCGATATAGCCATGTTTGGGTAGATGCTGTTTTTGATGATACTTTTTATGATTTTCCGTTCGAAACGGCAGATTTAAGTACAGGGGCATTAACAGGTAGTATTGGTTTTAGTTGGTTTCCTAGAGCAAATCTTCAGGTAACATTAAATGGATCCACAGGTTTTAGAGCACCGAATATAGATGATGTTGGTAAAATATTTGATTCTGAACCAGGGTCTGTGGTAGTGCCAAATCCAGATTTGGAACCCGAATATGCATACAATGCAGAAATAGGCATACAGCGAAATATAAACGATAAAATAATTCTAAAAGGAGCAGCTTATTACACGTACTTGGTAGATGCTTTGGTGCGTAGAGATTTTAGCTACAATGGAGTTTCAGAAATAGAATATGGCGGCGAGTTAAGTAATGTGCAGGCGATTCAAAATGCAGCTAAAGCCTATGTGTATGGTTTTGAATTTGGATTGGAAGCTTATTTGACCGAGCAATGGTCACTATCTTCAAACTTGACATTTACAGAAGGTGTAGAAGAGGAAGATGATGGTTCAGAAACACCGGCACGGCATGCGGCACCTACTTTTGGAGATTTTCACATCGTATGGAAAAATCAGCGATTACGAACAGATCTATTTTTGAATTATAATAGTGAAATTGGGTACGATGATCTTGCGGTATCAGAAAGGTCTAAAGAGTATATTTATGCTACAGATGAAAATGGAAATCCGTTCGCGCCTTCATGGTACACTTTAAATTTTCGTTCTCAATATGATGTTACGAATCAATTTAAGGTAACCGCTAGTTTAGAGAATTTTACAGATCAGCGGTATAGAACATATTCTTCTGGTATAGTAGCGCCAGGTATACACATGATTCTTGGTGTAGGATATCATTTTTAAATAAAAAAGACCCGTTGGTAACGGGTCTTTTAAAATTATAAAAAAAAGGATATTGTTAGTGTTTAACCGCCTTTTTTACATCTTCAGCTTTTTGAGCTGCTTTGTCAGCTGCATCATTAGCAGCTTTTTTTACGTCATTACCTGCATCTTTAGCGGCATCCATAGTATCTTCACCAGCTTTCTTAGCAGCGTCCATACCATCTTGACCAGCTTCTTTTACCGTTTCAGCAGCATCTTCAGCAGCATCCATTGCATTTTCACTTGCTTCTTTAGCAGCGTCCATTGCACCTTCGCCGGCTTCTTCTAAATCTTTACCAGCTTCTTTTAACTCTTCACCTGCATTTTCTAAAGCTGCACCAGCTTCTTCAGTTGCAGATTTTGCTTTATCGGCAGCATCTCTACAAGAAACAGACATACTAAGTGCTAAAATTGCTAATGATCCTAAAATTACTTTTTTCATTTTTGTAAACGTTTAATGGTTAATTGTTCCGTGTTAATATACGCAGAAATTTAACTTTTGGATGTTTAAGAGGTGAATTAATCCTTTAATACGTGGTTTATAAGCATTTCAGTACTGTCAAAACACTCCTCTTTGCTTAAAATTTTATAATTTTGCAGCCTTTAAAATCCAGTACTATAAGCATTTTGTATGAAGTTCACAGAATATCAAGGATTGAATTTACCAAAGGTCGCAGAAGAAATACTTGACTACTGGTCAAAGAATGCCATTTTTGAAAAAAGTATATCTACTCGAGAGGGTAAAGAGAGTTATGTATTCTATGAAGGTCCGCCTTCAGCGAACGGTATGCCTGGTATACATCATGTAATGGCACGAACCATTAAAGATATCTTCCCTAGGTATAAAACCATGAAGGGATTTCAAGTAAAGCGTAAAGCTGGTTGGGATACTCATGGTCTTCCTATTGAGTTAGGTGTCGAAAAAGAGTTGGGTATTACAAAAGAAGATATCGGAGTTAAAATTTCGGTAGAAGAATATAATGCAGCTTGTAAAAAGGCGGTAATGCGATATACCGATGTTTGGAATGCTATGACCAAACAAGTTGGCTATTGGGTAGATATGGAAGATCCGTACATTACCTATAAGTCAAAGTATATGGAAACTGTTTGGTGGTTACTAAAACAGATTTATTCGAAAAACTTAATTTATAAAGGGTATACCATACAGCCATATTCGCCAAAAGCGGGTACTGGTTTAAGCTCTCATGAGCTAAATCAACCAGGCACCTACCAAGACGTTACAGATACTACGGTAACTGCACAATTTAAAGCTGTCGAAGAAACATTGCCAGATTTTTTACAGAACGAAGGCACCGTTTACTTTTTAGCTTGGACGACCACCCCTTGGACATTGCCTTCGAATACTGCATTGACAGTAGGTTCAAGAATAGATTATGTTTTAGTAGAATCATATAACCAATACACGTTTGAACCTATGAATGTTATACTTGCCAAGAATTTGGTGGGTAAACAATTCTCGGGTAAATTCAAAGAAGTATCAGAAAAGGCTGAGTTATTAGAATACAAGTCTGGTGATAAGAAAATACCTTTCTACGTCGTAAAAGGATTTAAAGGAAAAGATTTATTGGGTATTAGGTACGAGCAGTTATTAGATTATGTATTGCCTTATGAAAATGCAGAAAACGCATTTAGAATAATTGCTGGTGATTTTGTTACCACCGAAGATGGTACAGGTATTGTACACACCGCACCTACTTTTGGTGCAGATGATGCCTTTGTAGCTAAACAAGCAGTACCAGAAATACCACCAATGTTGGTATTGGATGAAAATGCAAACTTGGTTCCACTAGTCGATTTACAAGGTAAGTTTAGACCAGAGTTAAAAGAATTAGGTGGTAAATATGTAAAGAACGAATATTATGAAGATGGTGAAGTGCCTGAGCGTTCTGTAGATGTAGAAATTGCCATTAAATTAAAAGAAGAAAATAAAGCCTTTAAGGTAGAGAAGTATGTGCACAGTTACCCAAACTGCTGGCGTACAGATAAGCCTATTTTATATTATCCGTTAGATTCTTGGTTTATTAAAGTAACCGATGTTAAGGATAGAATGTTTGAATTGAACCAAACAATTAACTGGAAACCAAAAGCAACTGGTGAAGGTAGATTTGGTAATTGGTTGGCGAATGCAAATGACTGGAATCTTTCTAGGTCTCGTTATTGGGGAATTCCATTACCAATCTGGAGAACAGAAGATGGTAAAGAAGAGATAATAATAGGATCGGTTGCAGAGCTAAAGTCAGAAATGGCAAAGGCGGTTAAAGCGGGAGTTTTAGAAAAAGATATCTATGCAGATTTCGTAGTCGATGACATGTCTGATGAGAACTACGATAAAATAGATTTACATAAGAATATAGTTGATCAAATTACATTGGTATCAGCATCGGGTAAGCCGATGAAACGAGAGAGCGATTTAATCGATGTTTGGTTCGATAGTGGTTCTATGCCATATGCACAATGGCATTATCCTTTCGAGAATAAAGATTTAATTGACGAAGGAAAAACGTTTCCGGCAGATTTTATAGCTGAAGGTGTTGATCAGACCCGTGGTTGGTTTTATACATTACATGCCATTTCAACCATGGTATTCGATTCTGTCGCGTATAAGAATGTAGTTTCAAACGGACTGGTTTTAGACAAAGAAGGTAAGAAAATGTCTAAGCGATTAGGCAATGCTGCAGATCCTTTCGAAACTATGAACGAACATGGTGCAGATGCTACAAGATGGTATATGATCAGCAATGCTAACCCTTGGGACAACCTAAAGTTCGATACAGAAGGTATCGCCGAGGTAAAGCGTAAGTTCTTTGGTACCTTATATAATACCTATTCCTTTTTTAGTTTATATGCTAATTTAGATAAGTTTACATATGCCGAAAAAGATGTACCGATGGCTGAACGTACAGAGATAGATCGTTGGATCATCTCAGAATTAAATACATTGATTAAGACCGTAGACACGGCTTACGATGAGTATGAGCCTACACGTGCTGCTAGAGCAATATCTGACTTTGTTCAAGAAAATCTAAGTAACTGGTACGTACGTTTATGTAGAAGACGTTTTTGGAAAGGCGAGTATGCCCAAGATAAAATCGCGGCATACCAAACGCTATACACCTGTTTAGACGTTGTTTCTAAATTATCGGCGCCTATTGCTCCTTTTTTCATGGATCAATTGTATTTAGATTTGAACAGGGCAACGGTAAAAGATGGTTTTGAAAGTGTGCATTTAGCAGACTTTCCGGTGGCAGATGAGTCGCTAATCGATCAAAGCTTAGAAGTTAAAATGCAGAAAGCGCAGATTATTTCTTCTTTAGTATTATCTATTCGTCAAAAAGAGAAAATAAAGGTGCGTCAACCTTTACAGAAAATAATGATTCCCGTTTTAGATGATAAGGACAGAGAAGAAATTGAAGCGGTATCAGAATTAATTAAATCTGAAGTTAACGTTAAGGAAATTCAGCTGTTAGATGATGCCTCTGGTATCTTGGTAAAACGTATAAAGCCTAATTTCAAGACATTAGGTCCGAAGTTTGGTAAAGAAATGAAGCAAATTGCTCAAGTTGTCAATGGTTTCGACCAGAATGATATCCAAAAAATTGAGCAGGATGGCGAATTATCGATACAGATAGAAAATAAAAGTATTACTTTAGAGTTACAAGATGTAGAGATTTCCTCTCAAGATATTGAGGGTTGGATGGTTGCAACTTCTGGTAAATTAACTGTTGCTTTAGATGTAACAATTAATGAGGAGTTGAGAAATGAAGGTGTTGCAAGAGAATTAGTCAATAGAATTCAGAATATTAGAAAAGATTCAGGATTTGAAGTGACAGATAAAATTGCAATTCAAATATTGAAAGATGGTTTTGTTGAAGTAGCTGTTAAAAATAATATTGAGTATATTAAAACAGAGACCTTGACGGCAGAATTAAATTTTGTTGAAAAATTGGATAAAGGCATAGAAATTGCTTTTGACGAGGTGAACACTAAATTGTTTATTGAAAAATATTAAAAGATGGCAGAAGATTTAAAAGTAAGATATCCTGACAAAGATTTGGCAGAATTCAAAATATTGATAGAAGATAAAATAGAGAAGGCAAAAAATCATTTAGAGCTTTTAAAAAGTGCTTATATGAATGATGGTAATAATGGTACCGATGATACTTCGCCTACCTTTAAGGCTTTTGAAGAAGGTTCTGAAACAATGAGTAAAGAAGCTAATACGCAATTAGCTATTAGGCAAGAGAAATTTATTCGTGACCTAAAGAATGCGATGTTACGCATCGAGAATAAAACATATGGCATTTGTCGTGTAACAGGAAAACTAATCAATAAAGAGCGGTTAAAACTTGTGCCGCACGCCACGCTTAGTATTGAAGCTAAGAATATGCAATCATAATTAAAACGCCTTTAGGGGCGTTTTTTAATAGGTACTACTTTGAAAAGATTTTTTCTCTATTTTTTATTGTTACTTTCTTTAGGGCTTAGTGCTCAAAAGAAGATGTATAATAAGATTTTGGCAGCACATATTGGTCTTATTCAGGTAGATGCTTCCAATTGTTTTATAGTAGAGGTGCAGACTAATAAGGGTAATGAAATTACTATTGAAGCAGAGATGGAAGGTGAGTATAGTCAAGATTTAGATTTAAAAGTCTCAACTAATGGTACTACCCTTATTGTCGAAACAGGCTTTTCTCCGAGTTTCGAAAACCCGAATGATAAACTAAGTGCGCATAAAGTAGTTTCGATTTTATTGAAATTAAATATTCCACAATATAGGCAACTAGAAATTTTCGGCACCAATTCTAGAGTGGTAGTTGAAGGTGTTTTTAAAGAATTGAATATCTCTTTATCAGATGGTGCTTGTGTGTTAAACAAAGTAGAAGCAAACGCTAAAGTAAAATCGCAAAGTGGTTATATTGAAGTAATTTCTGGCGGAGCTCAAATTTCCGCTGAAAGTAAATATGGTACGGTATCTTCCAATACAATACCCTACGGTAATTCAATTTTTAAATTACAAACGGTTACCGGTAATATAGATCTTAGTAAAACCGAATAATATTTATATTTTTGCGCTCATTGATGAAAGCCCATGAACATTAAAAAATCTGTACTATTTATTTTATTGATATTAATTATTGATCAATGGAGTAAAATTTATATAAAGACCAATTTTGTATTGGGTGAATCTGTTGAGGTATTTAACTGGTTCAAAATTCTATTTATTGAAAATGAAGGTGCTGCCTGGGGTGCAAAGCTTAGTGATGTATTGCCGATCTCAGATAACATCGGAAAATTAGTACTGACTATCTTTCGATTATTTGCCATATTCGGTATTGGTTATTGGCTTTTTGATGTCATTAAGAAAAAAGCATCTAACACATTAATTTGGGCGGTTTCATTGATATTTGCTGGGGCTTTAGGTAATATTTTAGACTCTGTTTTTTATGGTGCTATATTTAATGAAAGCTATAATGAGGTCGCGACCCTATTTTCTGATGAACCTTATGGTAAGTTGTTTTATGGTAAAGTAGTAGATATGTTATACTTCCCGATGGTAGATTCTACGTGGCCCACTTGGATGCCTATGGTAGGAGGTCAAAATTTTAGATTCTTTGAACCTGTCTTTAATATTGCCGATACCGCTATAAGCACTGGCGTAGGTATACTTTTAGTATTTAATAAAAGAGCATTTAATAAAGAAGAAGAGGTGCCAGTTCAAGAAACTGAAAGCATTCAAAATCAAGACGTTTTAAAAGAATAGGTTTTAGTAGGTGTAACGCAGAAATCTAAAGGTATATCTGTAGTGTCCATATCATCTATAGAATTTTCAGCTTCAAAAAATGATAGTCCGATTTTAATAACATCCTCCCTACATTGAATTAAAAAGCGGTCGTAATACCCTTTTCCGTAACCTATTCTATTTCCAGCCTTATCAAAAGCTAATAACGGGATAAATACCACATCTATTTTATTGGGTTCAATGGTAATACCATCGACAGGTTCGGGAATATTTAGGCTATTTGTAATAAATTTTGTGTTGTCGGTAAGTAAAAAATGTTCTAATTCGGTCGGAGACTTAATTTTCGGAACGATTACATTCTTGTCAAGACCAAGAAGAATTGATATGATACCTTCAGTATCAATCTCGGCTTTTTGTTCTATAGGTAAAAAAATGTGGAAATATGAATTACTCCATATTGGCAACTGCAAAACTGAATTTGCAATTGCAATACTTTGAGAAGATAATTGAGAGGGTGTTAGGGAACTACGTAGTCTAGAATATTTTATGCGTAAATCTTTCTTCAACATAGTGAAGTGATTTTAGCACAATGATATTTCAAGTTATTCTTTACCTGCAACAGCAAAAAATACCTTGAAAAATAACATTAAAATAAGGTAGGTTCCTAAAGTGATGATATAACTATCCATAATATTCTTTTTTGTAAATGAGCCAATAATTGTTGTTGTTGAGTTAAAAATAGGTAAAATAATTAATATAACATCTTTGAAATGCACTTTTTTCTCGGTGAAATGCACTTTTTTATTATAAAATTAACAGTTTCATTCATATAACGAAACATACAAACAATTAATTGCCTGAAAATCAAAGATTTAAATATATGTATATTTTTTTAAATTATTAATCCAATAATGTGAATATGATAATATTATTTAGATGAAAAAATATTGCCTATTAAAATGTCATATTCATAATTGGTCCAAAATGATGGCCAATAACATTAACGTTCGTGGTGTAAGACGAAATGGCATTTATAGACTAAATTAGTAGTGTTGAATTATGACAGAAATACCATTAAATATACAGCTCAGTGCATTACCTACCGGACCGGGGGTGTATCAATTTTATGATAGTAACGAAAGTATACTATATGTTGGTAAAGCAAAAAATTTAAAAAAAAGGGTATCATCGTACTTTAATAAGAATCATGAGTACGGTAAAACCCGTGTTCTGGTTAAAAAAATTAGGTCTATAAAGCATATTGTGGTGCCAACAGAGTCAGATGCACTGTTGTTGGAGAATAATCTGATCAAAGAATTAAGACCTCGATATAATGTATTATTAAAAGATGACAAATCTTATCCTTGGTTGTGTTTGAAAAACGAACGGTTTCCAAGGTTTTTTCCGACAAGAAGAGTAATTAAAGATGGATCAGAATATTTTGGTCCGTATACTAGTATGAAAACGGTACGAGTGCTTTTAGATTTAATTAAAAGTGTTTATCCGTTACGAACGTGCAACTATGATCTATCCGCAGAAAAAATAAATGCAGGTAAGTACAAAGTGTGTTTAGAATATCATTTGGGCAATTGTAAAGGTCCGTGCGAGGGGTTTCAGTCGCTTACAGAATATGATCGCCAAATAGATGATATCAGACAAATTGTAAAAGGTAATTTTAAATCGTCGATAACGTATTTTAAAGGGCAGATGAAAGCTCTGGCAGATGAAATGAGGTTCGAAGAAGCCCAAAAGATTAAAGATAAAATAGACGTTTTAGAGAACTACCAGGTTAAGACAACAATCGTTAATCCTAAAATTAGTAATGTAGATGTGTTCAGCATAATTTCTGATAATGCTTTTGCTTATGTGAACTTTCTACAATTGGCACATGGCTCAATAATTAGGTCTCATACTATGGAGATTAAAAAGAAGCTAGAAGAGCAAGATGAAGATTTGCTTGAGTTGGCCATAGTAGAAGTAAGAGAGCGATTTAAATCAGACTCAAAAGAATTATATGTACCCTTTAATATTGCGGTATCACCGGGTATAAAAGTAACCATACCAAAGTTAGGAGATAAAAAACGAATATTAGATTTGTCTGAGCGTAATGCAAAATTCTTTAGGCAAGAAAGGTTCAATCAAATAAAGATTATTGATCCGGATCGCCATACAAATAGAATTATGGCACAGATGAAAAAAGATATCAGATTATCTGCCGAACCTAGACATATTGAGTGTTTTGATAACAGTAATATACAAGGCAGCAACCCTGTAGCTGCTTGTGTGGTTTTTAAAGATGGTAAGCCATCAAAAAAAGAATACCGACATTATAATATAAAAACGGTTACTGGTCCAGATGACTTTGCATCAATGGAAGAGGTGGTGTATCGTAGATATAAAAGATTACAAGAAGAGATGCAGCCATTACCACAGCTAATTGTTATTGATGGTGGTAAGGGGCAATTATCATCTGCGTTAAAAAGTTTAGATTTATTAGGTTTAAGAGGCAAAATTGCTATAATAGGTATAGCAAAACGGTTAGAGGAAATATATTTTCCAGAAGACCCAATACCTTTGTATTTAGATAAAAAATCTGAAAGCCTTAAAATAATTCAATATTTACGAAATGAGGCCCATAGATTCGGTATAACATTTCATAGAAATAAAAGGAGCAAGGGGGCTATTAATTCTGAATTGGAAGGTATAGATGGTGTCGGTGAAAAGACAGCGCAGCAATTGCTAAAGAAATTTAAATCGGTAAAGCGTATAAAAGAAGCTTCTGTAGATAGTCTAAGTGAAGAGGTGGGTGCGTCAAAAGCAAAAAAGATATATGAATCTTTTCGTAAAGAATAATATCGGTAGAATACCAATGGTCCTAGTGGTACTTTTATTAAGCGCCAGTTCTTTGATTGCTCAAAATATCGAAGAAAATAAGAAACCGAAAATAGGCTTAGTGCTAAGTGGTGGCGGGGCAAAGGGTATGGCGCATATTGGTGCGTTAAAAATAATAGAAGAAGCAGGTGTTGAAATAGATTATATAGGTGGTTCTAGTATGGGTGCCATTGTTGGGGCATTATATGCTGCAGGTTATACCGCTAATGAGCTAGACTCCATATTCAAGGCAACTAATATTGGGTCTTTGATTCAAGATAATTTACCAAGAAGTGCTAAAACTTTTTATGAAAAAGAAGATTCTGAACGATATGCGTTAACATTACCATTTAAGAATTTTAAGGTAACAGTGCCGCCTGCATTTTCTGGCGGACAGAATATATATAATGAGTTTGTTCGATTGCTTTACCATGTAAAAGATATTGATGATTTTAATAAACTACCCACCCCGTTTGTTTGTATAGCTACCGATATAGAAACAGGCAAGCAGGTTATTTTAAATTCTGGATATTTACCCGAGGCAATTTTAGCCAGCGGAACCTTGCCTTCTCTTTTTGAACCTACGATTATTAATGACAAAGTATTAATAGATGGTGGTGTAGTTAATAATTACCCGATAGATGAGGTTAGGGCAATGGGTGCCGATATTATAATTGGTGTAGATGTACAACATGATTTATCTGATAGGGAAGCCTTATTATCGGCGACAGAAATTTTGTTGCAAATAAACAATTATCGTACGGTGGCAGACATGCAGATAAAATCTAAAAAGACCGACATCTACATTAAGCCGAAAATTGAGCAGTATTCGGTAATAGATTTTAATAGGCTAGGCGAGATTGTTAAAACCGGTGAAGATGCCGCAAATTTGAAGATAGAAGAATTAAGGCAACTATCGACCGATTATAAGAAAGGCAAAAATACAATTTCAGTGGTTGAGGGTGAAAAACATTTAATAGTAAATAGATTGTTGATTGATGGTAATACTGTACACACAAGAGGTTATGTAAAAGGTAAGCTGCGTTTTAATTTAGATGAGCCTACTAATTTTAAAAAGCTACAACAGGGGATCAGCAATTTATCTGCTACAGGTAATTTTAGAACCATCAAGTATAAGTTGTTAGATAATATAAATGGAGGTGAAGATTTAATATTACCGCTCGATGAAATTAAAAATACTTCTTTTCTAAGATTGGGAGCCCATTTTGATGATTTATATAAAAGCGCGGCACTTATAAATCTTACAAAAAGAAGAATATTGTCAAAAGATGATGTCGCCTCTTTCGATTTTATTTTAGGTGATAATATCAGATATAATTTTGAATATTACATAGATAAAGGTAGCTATTGGAGTTTTGGGATCAATTCTAGATTCAATGATTTTGAACAAGAAATAAATTTTGATTTAATTCAAGATAATTTTGAGGTAAGCACAGGCACGTCACTTAATAGAATTAATTTAAATGTTTCTGACTTTACAAATCAGTTATATATACAAACCGTAGTAAAAGAAGAGTTTGCATTTACACTTGGTGCAGAGTTTAAGCATTTACAATATAGCACCAGAACATTTGCAGATACGCCTAATAGTACAACCCCTGGTACTACAGCTAGTAATGGTAGAACATATTTTGAGAGAAGTAATTTTATTAGTGCTTATGGTGCGCTTAAATTAGATACATACGATGACAAGTATTTTCCTTCAAGGGGTCTATATTTTAATGGCGATATGCATTATTATGTGCTATCATCTGATTTCAACAACAATTTTAAAGATTTTTCTGTCTCTAAAGCTCGTTTGGGTATGGCAATGCCTTTAATGAATAAGCTGTCTATAAATATAGAAACAGAAGGTGGTTTTAAATTAGGAACGTCTAATGTTACCTCTTTTGACTTTCTTCTTGGCGGTTATGGTACAGATTTAATAAATAATTTTGTTCCATTTGTTGGGTACGATTTTATTAGTTTGCCAGGCAACAGTTTTGTAAAAGCTTACGCGAGGTTAGATTTTGAATTTGCCAAAAAGAACCATGCGTTATTCACGGCAAATTTTGCAAATGTTGACGATGATCTTTTTAGAACAGGAGATTGGTTTAAGGCACCTACATATTCAGGTTATGGTATAGGGTATGGTTTAGAGTCATTTTTGGGTCCGATTAACCTAATGTATTCTTGGACACCCGAAATAGAGAAGTCACAATTTTTTGTAAGTGTAGGTTACTGGTTTTAATACCTAAAAGTTATCATTACATAAATAAATAATGCTTTATGTGAATCGATAATTCTTAATAGATTCCCAATTATTAATGAGAAGTGTGAATAACTGTTAAGGTTATCATTAAAGTAAGTTAAACAGTACTTTAGGTAGAATAATGTGCCTTAAATTTACATCAGCTAAGGGGTGGTTCCCTTACAACTTTAAGTAGTGGTTTTTCATAATTTAAAGTTTGGTTGGTTATTTAGGAAAAGCCCAGTTTTTAAACTGGGCTTTTTTTATACAACAATACTTTGGAATAAATTTTGTTTAAGATATTGTAATGAAAGTAATAGAGAACTATCTATTGCTATTTTTACATTAAACTATGCACTATGAGAAAAATATTCTTACTTATACTTATCCTAACATTTTTTGGTGTCCAAGGTCAAAGTTCTCAGTCTGCCTTTAAGACTGGAGAGTGGTTAAAGTTTAGAATGCATTATGGTTTTTTAAATGCGAGTTATGCCACATTACAAGTTAATTCTGCAACTATAGATAACAAGGCTGTATACCATGTAGTAGGTCATGGCGAAACAACCGGAGTTGCTAGTTGGTTTTTCAAGGTAGACGATACCTATGAGAGTTATTTTGATAAGCAAGATGGTAAGCCCTACAGGTTCGTGCGTAAAATTGATGAAGGCGGTTATACTAAAGATGTTGAAATAAACTTTGATCATAAAACGTCTAAAGCAGAACTTAATGATAAGAAAAACAAGAAAAAGCTTAATTTTACATTAGAGAACAATATACAGGATTTAATATCCGCTTTTTATTTTTTGAGGAACAACTATAAAATAGAAGACCTTGAAGTAGGGAAAGCGATTACCCTGAAAATGCTTTATGACGATGATGGTATTTTTGACTTTAAACTTAAGTATTTAGGTATAGAAGTAGTGAATACAAAATATGGTAAAGTAGAATGCTTAAAATTTAGACCCTTAGTACAATCGGGGCGTGTATTTAAAGAGCAAGAAAGTTTATCGTTATGGGTGTCGAATGATGACAATCGAATTCCTATAAGAATTAAAGCAGATTTAGCGGTGGGTGCTATAAAAGCAGATATTGATGGGTATAATGGTCTTAAGCATCAGTTTAAAATTATAATGGAGTAGACCCTAAAATGGAAGATAAAGAGAAGATCAAATCCCAAATCTCTAAACTAGAAGAAAAATATAAAGATTCAGGGCAAGATCTAAGCTCTTATTTAGATGGCTTATTGCACCAACGTTATCTTACCTATTGGGACTATATTCATCTAGACACTTTATTAAGTCTCCAAGTTCCAAGAACACATTTTCCTGATGAAGAGATTTTCATCATGTATCATCAAATTACCGAGTTGTATTTCAAACTTATTTTGCACGAGCAAAAACAACTGGTAGATGATAAAAGTGACAACCTAGCCTTTTTTATTGAAAAAGTTAGAAGAATAAATAGCTATTATACCGTTCTAATATCTTCATTTAGTGTGATGATAAAGGGTATGGAGCGTGAACAATTTTTACAATATCGAATGGCATTGTTACCTGCTAGCGGTTTTCAGTCGGCACAATTTAGAATGATCGAATTATATGCTACACCATTAGAAAATTTGGTACATGTTTCAGAAAGGGCTCAATTTTCATCAGAATCTACTATAGAAGAATTATACGAACATATCTATTGGAAAAGAGGTGCTACAGATGTGTCTACAGGTGAAAAAACCTTGACTTTAAAGCAGTTTGAGTATCGGTATACACCAAGGCTGATAAGAATAGCAAAACAGGTTGAGAACACAACAATATATCATAAATACTTAAGTTTACCCAGAGAGCAGAGAGAAGATAAAACTTTGGTCGAATCATTGAAAACTTTAGATATAAATGCCAACATTAATTGGCAATTAATGCATATGGGTTCTGCCCATAGGTATTTAAGAAGAGATACTGGCGATATTGAGGCGACAGGAGGTACAAATTGGAAAGAATACCTGCCACCAAGCTTTCAGAAAATCGTGTTTTTTCCAGAATTATATACAGAACAAGAATTAAGTAATTGGGGCAAGCAATGGGTAGACCATATGTTGAATCCAGATAAATCAAGAGTAGAATAATGCAGAAGTATTGGGGGATATTATTGGCATTAACAGTTATTGCATCATGCAAAGACGCCGATAATCAGAAAAAGGACATAGCGCAAGAAGTAAAAATAGTTGAGCTGCCAGAGGTAAACGAGAGATTTGGTTTCAATTTAGATGAATTTATCGTTAAGCTAGATACCATACGTTATGGCGATAGCTTCGGTGAGTTAATGATGCAGAATAAGGTTGAATACCCGAAGGTAGCTGCCATTTCAGAGAATTTCAGGGATAGTTTTGATGTTCGAAAAATTAGGGTGGGCAAGCCTTATGTTATATTACAGTCTAAAGATACCACGGCTCAGGCTCAAGTATTTATCTATGAGAATGACCCAATAAATTATACTGTTGTCGATTTACGCGATACCGTTAATGTATATAAGAGTAAAAACAAAGTTAAGTATGTACAACGCGAAGTTTCGGGTGTTATAAAATCTAGTCTGTCAGAAGCAATATTAGAGCAGGGTGTAGATTATAATGTTACACATAATCTAGCAAACGTATATGCATGGACTATCGATTTTTCTAGATTACAAAAGAACGATAAGTTCAAGATTATCTACAATGAAAAATATATAAACGATACCGTTTATGCGGGGGCAGAACCCATAGAAGCAGCCTATTTTAAACATAACGGAAAACCTATTTATGCCTTCGCTTACGAAAATGATTCGTTAAGAAGTTTGCTAGATTATTTTGATGAAGATGCCAATAATCTAAGAAGAACATTTTTAAGAATGCCGGTAGAGTATGGTAGGTTATCTTCTAGGTACAACCTGAATAGAAGAATAAAATACTACGGTTATAAATTACGCCCACATAAAGGCACAGATTATGCAGCGCCTATTGGTACGCCAATTATGGCTACTGCCGACGGTACGGTCGAAGAATCTACAAGAAGAGGTGGTAATGGCAAATACGTTAAGATCAGGCATAATGGTACATATTCCACCCAATATTTACATATGAAGGCGCAGAATGTAAAAAAAGGTCAATTTGTAAGGCAGGGAGACGTGATAGGATGGATCGGAATGACGGGTAATACAGGAGGTCCACATGTTTGCTATCGCTTTTGGAAAAATGGTAAGCAAGTTGATCCATTACAAGAAGAACTTCCGCAGGCAGAACCATTGGCAGATTCACTTAAAGAAGCATATTTCGCATATATCTCAACATATAAAGAACAGTTAGATTGCATTATATATCCTGAGGTCTTATTAGAGGAAGACGAAGATTTATTAACACTTAATCAAGAAAATGGTAATAGATAAAATAAACCCGCTACACACAGATATTTGGAATAAGTTAACGGCACATTACAAAGAAACTAAAGATGCACACCTTAGGTCTATGTTTTCTTCCGATTCAAATAGGGCAGAGAAGTTTACTTTAGAATGGAATAATTTTCTTTTTGATTATTCAAAGAATAGAATATCTACCGAAACAATGCAACTTTTACTGCAATTGGCAGATGAAGTAAATTTGAAAGGAGCCATTAAAGATTATTTCGGTGGTGGTGTAATAAATGAAACTGAAGGTAGAGCTGTGTTGCATACTGCACTTCGCGCCAAAAAAGATGATGTAGTTTTGGTCGATGGCGTAAATGTAATGCCAGAGGTTTATGCAGTAAAAGAGCATATTAAAGAATATACCGATTCAGTAATTAATGGAGATTTAAAAGGGTATAGCGGTAAAGCATTTACCGATGTAGTTAATATAGGTATTGGTGGTTCAGATTTAGGTCCGGCAATGGTGACCGAAGCTTTAAAGTTTTATAAGAATCATTTATCCATTCATTTTGTTAGTAATGTAGATGGTGATCATGTTCATGAAGTTTTAAAAACATTAGATCCAGAGACCACTTTATTTGTAGTTGTTTCTAAAACCTTTACAACTCAAGAAACATTAAGTAATGCGACCACAATTAAAAAATGGTTTTTAAAGCATGGTACGCAAAAAGATATTGCAAAGCACTTTGCTGCAGTATCGACCAATAGCGAAAAAATTGCTGAATTCGGAATTGATGCCGCAAATGTATTCCCGATGTGGGACTGGGTAGGTGGTAGATTCTCATTGTGGAGTGCGGTAGGTTTGACAATTGCTTTAGCGGTCGGTTATGATAATTTTGATGCCTTGTTACAAGGTGCCAATGAAGCCGATATACATTTCAAGGAAACTGAATTTTCAGAGAACATTCCGGTTATAATGGCATTGGTAAGCGTTTGGTATAATAACTTTTATGGTGCAGAGACAGAAGCTATAATTCCGTATGCACAATATTTAAGTAGATTTTCAGCCTACCTACAGCAGGGCATAATGGAAAGTAATGGAAAAAGTGTAGATAGAGCTGGCAACAAAGTTGGCTATGAAACAGGAACCATTATTTGGGGAGAACCAGGTACAAATTCTCAGCATGCCTTTTTTCAGTTAATACATCAGGGTACAAAGTTAATACCGACAGACTTTATTGGTTTTAAACATTCCTTACATGGCGATAAAGACCATCATAATAAATTGATGGCAAATTATTTCGCACAGACTGAGGCCTTAATGAATGGTAAAACTAGGGAAGAAGTAGTTGCCGAATTAAAGACTAAAAATTTATCTGAAGCAGAAATTAATAAGCTTGCACCTTTTAAGGTATTTGCTGGCAACAAGCCGACTAATACCATTTTAATAAATAAGCTTACACCGAAAAGTTTGGGGTCACTAATCGCGTTGTATGAGCATAAAATATTTGTACAAGGGGTGATTTGGAACATATTTAGCTATGATCAATGGGGTGTAGAGTTAGGTAAACAACTTGCGGGTACCATACTTGATGATATTAACAATTCAGAAATATCTGATCACGATAGCTCTACGATGAGACTTTTGCAATATTTTAAGAAATAATTATTAATACTGTAAAGTTCCTATTAAATGGATAACTATTTCATTTTCACTTAAATTGTGTTTGGTTTTTAGGTATTTTTATCTTGCTGATTTAACGTTCTCTTAACGTTGGAGGTATAAAAATAATTGACTTTTGCAGCAAGTTAAAAAACTAACAAATACTCGAGAAAAATGAAAAAAATGTATTTTGCATTAGCGGCATTTTTAATGACCGTAACTGCTTTTTCACAAGGACCAATTACTGGTACTGTACTAGATGGAGATACAAATTCTCCTTTACCAGGTGCTACAGTAATGGTAAAAGGTACTTCAAATGGTACTTCATCTGATTTTGATGGAAATTTTACAATTAACACAAGTTCTGCATCTGGAACTTTAGTGGTTTCTTACATTGGTTTTAATTCAAAGCAAATTACTTTTACTGCTTCAGGAAATATTGGTTCTATTGTTTTAGAGCCAAATGCTGAAGAATTAGAAGGTGTTGTAGTGGTAGGTAGAGGTATTATTGACCTTGCTAGCGATAGACAAACACCGATTGCAGTATCATCTATTCCTGTTGAAATCATTCAAGAGAAAATAGGTACTCAAGATATTACGATGACAATGGTGAACACACCGTCTGTTTATGTATCTGGTCAAGCAGGAGGTTACGGAGATTCTGACATTAGAGTTCGAGGTTTTGAGCAAGACAACACAGCATTCCTTTTAAACGGTCAGCCGATTAACGGAATGGAAGACGGTAAAATGTACTGGTCTAACTGGTCTGGCTTAAATGATATTTCTAGTGGAGTTCAAATTCAACGTGGTTTAGGTTCTTCTAAATTGGCAATTTCATCTGTTGGTGGTACGGTTAACTTTGTAACCAAAGCTACAGAAATGGATGCAGGTGGTTTTGCTTACGCAACAGTTGCTAACAATAACTACATTAAAACAACTGCGGGTTATAACACTGGTATTTCTGAAAAAGGTTGGGGTTTAAGCGTAATGCTTTCACACTGGCAAGGAGATGGCTATAACGAAGGTAACTTCGGTGAAGGTCAAACATATTTCATTTCTGCAGGTTATAGACCAAACGACAAGCACGGATTTAACTTTTTAATTACCGGTGCTCCACAATTTCACGATCAAAACTTTACTAAATCTATTTCTAGTTATTTAGAAAATGGTTTAAGATATAATAATAACTGGGGTACGTATAACGGTCAGTACTTGACTGAAAGAAGAAATTTTTATCATAAACCAGTTGCCAACTTAAACTGGGATTGGACTATAAGTGATAAATCCAATCTTTCTACAGTATTATATGCCTCTTGGGGTAATGGTGGTGGTACAGGTAATTTAGGTAACCGTATTAGAACTGCAGATGGTCGTATAGATTACGATGCAATTTATGCTCAAAATGCTGCGGTAACTGATGGTGCTGGTGTTAATTTTGGTTCTGAACCAGCTTACATTACAAGATCATCTATGAACTTACATAGCTGGTACGGTTTAATTACCAACTATGAAACTAAAATTACAGACGAACTTTCTTGGAACGTTGGTTTTGATTTAAGAACATACTATGGTAAGCACTTTAGAGTTGCTTCTAATCTACACGGTTTAAACTCGTTTACCGACAATATTCGTTTAAGAGATCAAAATAATGATCATCAAACTTACGGTAGTTTTGGTACATATAAGTTTGCTACTGCAACCGAAACATTCAGACCTTCTGGTTGGGAAGCTGCATTTGATTCTTACTCATTAGATCAAAAAATTGGTTACAATAATGAGGAGCGTATTTCTTATGGTGGTTTGTTTACTCAGTTAGAATATGCAACTGATAATTTGTCTGCCTTTTTCCAAGGTTCAGTTTCTAACCAATATCACCAAAGATTTGACTATTACCAATATGCAGATCAGTCATTGATCGACGGTACTTCTAGCCAATCAACTGGTGTAGCTTTACCTGCAGGTATAACTCCTGGTACCGATTCTGAGAAAGTAGATAACTTAGGGTATAATGCAAAAGCTGGTTTTAGCTACAAAGCTACTGAAGCTCACGCTTTTTATGTTAATACTGGTTACTACAACCGTCAACCTTACCATGATAATATTTACTTGAATTTTACAAATCAAGTGAACCCTTTAACTGAAAACGAAAAAATATTTGGTTTAGAGGCAGGTTATGGTTTTAAAAGTTCAATTTTCTCAGCAAACTTAAACTTATATAGAACCTCTTGGAAAGACAGAGTAGTTTCTAGCTCGAACATAGTTGATGATGTGGTTCAATTTACCACTAACTTTGGTACAGAGCAATTACACTCCGGTGTTGAATTAGATTTTAAATTAAGACCAGTAACTGACCTTTCTTTTAACGGATTTCTATCTGTAGGCGATTGGCAATATAAGGGTGAGGCGGTACAACAAATAACAGATGAAAATAGAAATGTTATTAGCTTTGAAAACGAAGATTTCGATGGTGGTAAAGTTGGTGGTGCTGCACAATTATCAGGTGGTTTAGGTCTTGTTTATAAAATCAACCAAAACTTTTCATTTGATTCAGACTGGAGATATTATGATAACTTATATTCTGATGTAGGTGCAGTAAAAGAAAACCTTAAATTACCTTCTTTTAATTTATTAGATGCAGGTATTACTTTTAAAGTGCCTTTAGGTGCCGATAAATTAAAGGAATTAAAAATTAGAGGTAACATTAACAACGTTTTTGATACTGAGTATTTATCTAGCCTTACTACTGCTAATTTTGCAGAAGCTGGTGATGAAACTTATAATGGTGTTGCTGTATCTAACCAAGGTTACTTTGGTTGGGGTAGAACTTGGAACGTTACTTTACGTTACGAATTCTAGTAGTAATATTGATAATAAATATAAAACCTGACCACACGGTCAGGTTTTTTTTGCTCAAAATTCAGTACATTTAAAAATTAAAATTAGAACTATGTACGAAACTATTCACATGCTACATTCATACTTGGCTTATATAGCATTGGCTGTATTGATCTTAGCGGTTATTAATGCTATTTCAGGGCTTTTAGGGAAACGAATTTTCAATATGGGTAAAGATCTTAGATTAAGCCTATTTGCGCTTATTTTATGCCATATTCAATTATTGGTAGGTCTAATATTATATTTTGTTTCTCCAAGTGGCTTGAGCGCAATACAAGAGTTCGGCATGGGAGGATTAACTTCAGCTGCGCGTTTGCTGGCAGTAGAGCATCCTTTCATTAACATATTGGCAATTGCATCGATAACCATAGGTTGGTCAAGACATAAGAAATTTGTTGACGGGGCTAAAAAATTCAAAAGCATTGCTATTTTCTACAGTATTGGATTACTACTTATTCTAAGTAGAATTCCTTGGGGACAATGGTTTAACTAAGATTGTAGTATTTAAAAAATTATAAAGAACCTAATGCATTAGTATTACGTTCTTTTTTTATTGCTGAACTTTTTTAATGATGTGCAGGTATACAGGAAAGTGGTCGCTATAACCGCCAATATAACTTCCGCCTGCGTAAGTTCGTAATGGATAACCTTTATATTTTCCCTTTGGATCCATTAAATATTCTGGAGTGAATATGCCTACTTTCCAATAACTGTAACCTTCTCTCTTGTTATCTATGAGCGAAGATGTCATATATAGTTGGTCAAACAAATTCCATTTATCACGATAGGCTAAAGAACCTCTTCCTTTTTTATAAAGTTTTTCCATAGGTCCGTAAAGGCTTAAGGAATCTAGATTCTTAGAATTTTTTTCAACCTGTAATATCTTTTTAAAACTCGGGTCTATAGGGTCATCGTTAAAATCGCCCATACTTATAATTTTGGCACTGGTGTCTTGTCTCTGAACAGAATCTACAATGCGTTTATTCAGCTTGGCAGCTTCTAATCTAAATGGTCGGCTTCTTGCTTCGCCACCACTTCTAGAAGGCCAGTGGTTTACTATAAAGTAAATCTTTTCATTATCTAATAAGCCTTCTACTATGAGTTGATCTCTGGTATAATCTCGTTTTCCATCAAGGTTAAAAAGTAGTAATCTATGACTATTGAAATTAACAGGTACGAAGGCACTTTTCTTGTAGAGTAGCGCAACGTCTATACCACGTTCATCAGGAGATTCGAAATGTACAATTCCGTAATTGAATTTCGCTAAATTTTTATGGTGTACCAAATCTTCAAGTACACCTAGGTTTTCTACTTCACAAACTCCTACAATATCAGGTGCGGTTTTATTATCGGCTGAGCCAATTTCAGAAATGACCTTCGACATGTTATCTAATTTGCTCAGATAGCGTTCTTCTGTCCACTTATCTTTTCCTTCAGGGGTTCTATCATCATCAAAAATTAAAGTGTCATTTTTGGTATCAAATAAATTCTCCAGATTATAGAACGAAACAGTTCTAATTTGGTAAGTATCAGAATTTTGAGCACATGTAACTAATGAGAAAAAGAAACAGATAAGAAGTAGTAATCGCATTGTCGATGGTATTTGGTCTTAATTATAAGCGAGTATACGGAAATTTCACGTTAATTATTTCTTAAATAGTATCTTAATAGCTCATTAATAAGGTCTTAAGATATAGAATGGTTAAGCATACCCTATTTTTATTACTATTTGTTAAAATATGTTTCTTACAAGCTCAAAGTGCCACTACAATTACGGGAGTAATTAAGGAAAAGATAAAAAGTGAAGTAATTACCAATGCAGAAGTAATCTTAGAAGGAGAATCTACACCGATAACCACTAATGAGTTAGGAGAATTTAAATTGATTACTTCAAATAAAGGAGAATTTATACTTCAAATTTCTACCCCCGATTTTGATATCAAAAGAATCCCCGTATTTCTTGATGACAATACTATAGAATTAGGTGTCATTTTTTTGGAAAGAGATATGACCGTAGAAAAATCTATAAACCTCATTAATATTTCCGATGATGAGTTATTAGATGATGAGATAAATTCAAATGCACTCGCTTTATTACAATCAACGAGAGATATTTTTCTAAATAGGGCGGCTTTTGATTTTGGTCAGGCATTTTTTAGGGTAAGAGGATATGATTCTCAAAATGGCGAAGTACACATAAACGGATTACCAATGAACAAAATGTATGATGGCAGGCCACAGTGGAATAATTGGGGCGGGTTGAACGACGTAATCAGAAATCAACAATATGCGAATGGTTTAGAAGCATCAGATTTTACATTTGGCGGAATTTTAGGAAACACAAATATAGATTTACGACCATCTGGCCTAAGACCAGGTACGCGATTATCTTCTTCACTCTCCAATAGAACATATAGCGGCAGACTAATGGCAACCTATAACTCTGGAGTTAAAAATGAGAAATTCGCCTATATTATTTCAGCTTCTCGACGCTGGGCAAAAGAAGGATATATGGATGGTACGTTGTATGATTCGTACTCAGTTTATGGCTCATTCGAATATCTTTTAAATGAAAAAAATACAATTTCTGCCACTGCAATTGTAGCATCAAATAGAAGGGGACGATCTTCCGCTATCACAGAAGAAGTACAAGAAATTCAAGGAAACAGATATAACCCATATGCCGGTGTACAAAACGGAAAAATTAGAAATTCTAGAGAGCGGCATATTCGCGAACCATTGTTCTTATTGAACTATCATCATGAATCTAAAAGTTTACAAATTAATGCGGGTTTGGGCTATCAAACCGGTGTGTATAAGAGAAGTCGTTTAGGGTATTATAATGCTCCGAACCCCGACCCTACATACTACCGTTATTTGCCTAGTTTTTATCTAAATTCCCCAATTGGTGCCAACTATGAAAGTGCAATACAAGCAGAAGAAGGCTTTATTGAAAACCCTCAGTTAGATTGGGATAATGTTTATAAAGCGAATACCAGTATTAGCCAAAACGGAGAAGCGGCTTATGTGCTTTATGATGATACCACAAAAGATAATCAGATTACTGCGAGGGCTACTGCAAATATAAATATTGATAGTCATTTGAAACTTGATTTAGGTGTAACACACAGGCAGCTAAATTCTAAAAACTATGCTCAAATAAATGATTTGTTAGGGGCAACGTATCATCGTGATATCGATACGTTTTCAGAAACCTTAAATGATGTTTCATCTGAAGTAAATAAACGTAATGGTGCTGTTTTTAATTACAAATATAATTTAATCGGAAGCAATACCGATGTTTATGCTCAATTGAATGCGCATTATAATAAAGTAAAGGCGTTTGTGTCTGGTAAGTATGCTCTAGTTAACTATCAAAGAGAAGGTTTGTTTAAGAATGAACGTTTTATAGATAATTCGTTTGGGGAGAGTGAGCAGGTAAAATTTTCAAATTGGTCAATAAAATCAGGAGCGTCTTATACAATAACAGGCAGGCATTGGGTTTCGGTCAATGCAGCAATTATCAATAATGCACCTGTTTTACAAAATGTATTTATAAACCCGAGGGAGAATAATGCAATAGTTCCCAATTTGCAAAGCGAAACCATTACCAGTGTCGATGCTACTTACTTTCTTAGAATGCCGAAATTGACGGGTAGATTTACAGGTTTTTATACCCGTTTTCAAAATACCACAGATGTAAATTTCTTCTTCGTTGATTCGGGTGTGGGTTCAGATTTTGTGCAAGAAGTACTCACTGATTTAGATAAATTACATATGGGTCTTGAACTTGGTTTAGAATACCAAGTATCTAGTGCTGTTAAATTATCATTAGTTGGCTCTGTTGCAAAACATGAATATGCAAGCAACCCTTTTGTGACTATTAATTTTGATACAGCAGGTGCAACCGAAGATTTAATCGATATTTCTGGTTCTAAATTTTTAGGACAATCGGCAGTTAAAGATTATAAGCTGGCTCAAGGTCCGCAGAAAGCAATTGCAGCAGGTATAGAATATAGAGATCCCAAATATTGGTGGGTAAGCGCTTCGGCAAACTATCTGGCAAATAACTATGCCAATATTTCTACGATAACCAGAACCCAGAGTTTTTTAATTGATCCAGAAACCCAGTTAAGATTTTCTGATGCAACAGATGAAAATGTCCAAAAATTACTAAAGCAAAAACCATTAGATAATTTCTATTTATTAAATATGGTTGGCGGTAAGTCGTGGCTTAAAAAAGGTAAGTATATAAGTGTTTTTGCAAGTATCAATAATGTTTTTGATACCACTTTTAGAACGGGTGGTTATGAGCAAAGTAGAAATGGTAATTATGGTCAGCTAAAGCAAGATAATTTAAGTGGTAATCCTTCTTTTGCGCCTAAGTATTGGTATGGTTTCGGTAGAACCTATTTTTTGAATTTCGCCTTTAGTTTTTAAATACAAATAGTATGAAGATAGAACGTAACATATTTTGTTGGATGATAATCATCGGTATTATACTGTCATCATGTGTAAAAGATAAGGAATTTGATGCTCCAGATTTAAAGTGTTCTGATACTGAGTTTACGTTTATTAGTATATCAGAATTAAAGAATATGCATAATGGCGAGACTATTCAAATTCAAGACGATTTGGTAATTAATGGTTATGTAATCTCTTCTGACAAAGAAGGTAATTTTTTCAATATCATACATTTTCAAGATGAGCCAAATAATCCGTCAGATGGAATGCAAATTGAATTAGAATTAAGAGATACTCATTTGTTCTTTAGTGTGGGGCAACAGGTAATAATTAAGTTAAAAGGATTGTACTTGGGCGAGTCTAAAGGGGTTTACAAAATTGGCGGGGTATTTACTTCTTTTGGTAACCGTAGCGTAGGTAGGCTGCCTAAAAATGTGGTTTTCGACCATGTATTGGTCTCTTGTAATGAGAATGTTGGCATTGTACCTACTTCCGTTAAAGTATCTGAAATAAATGAGTCTATGTTGAATACATTGGTTGTTGTAACTGATGTGGAGATAAAGCAAGAAGAGCTAGGCGAAACGTTTGCGATTAAAGAAGAAGAAACATTGAGAACATTGATTGATTGTGACGATAATGAATTAGTAATGGTCAATAGCGGCTATGCTGATTTTCAAGCCGAAATACTCCCCGATAAAATGGGGACAGCCACCGGAATTTTAACGATGGATAATAATAAATTTCAATTGATCATTAGAAGTGTAGATGATCTTTCATTTAACCAAGAACGATGTGAAGATTTGATAGATGAATTTACGTCTTCTTCAATTTTTATATCTGAAATTGCCGACCCCGATAATAATGCGGGAGCGCGATTTGTAGAGCTTAATAATGCATCTGTAGAAAGTCTTTCGTTAAATGGATGGGTATTGGAGCGGTATACAAATGATAATAGCGAAGTTAGTTCTAGTATAGATTTATCAGAATATATAATTGAAGCCAACGGATTATTGGTTATTTCGCCCAACGCAGAAGAGTTTAAAAATGTGTATGGTTTTGATCCTGATATATCCGTCGGCACAAATTCCCCGGCAGATTCTAATGGCGACGATACTATTGTACTAGTAGATCCTTTCGGTACAATCATTGATATTTTCGGAGTCATTGGTGAAGATGGTAGTAATACCAGTCATGAATTTGAAGATGGTAAGGCTGTGAGAAAAATAGAAATAGTTTCAGGAAATCCGGTTTTTACGATGACAGAATGGACTATTTATAATGATACAGGTGATGAGGGTACCATAAATCAGCCGCAAAATGCTCCTTTAGATTTTAGCCCAGGGGTAAGATAATTTTATACTATTTCTTTTGAATCGATTATTTTTATAACGGCACTTTCGGTTAAAGGTTTAACGATATAATCTTTAACCAATTTGTAGTCTTTCGCCTTATCCATGAATTTAGGGCTTATGAACGAACTGGTAATATAAATTTGAATATGCCCTATTTTATCTTCAGGTAGATCCTTAAATTCTTCCAAAAACGACCACCCATCTCTATTGGGCATGTTTAGGTCTAAGAAGATGACATCTGGCAGTTTAATGTTTTCAACAAGTAAGCCAATAAGACCGTCTAATGCCTCTTGACCACCCGAATAATATAGAATATTGTCACTAAAGTCATGATGTTTCAAAATAATCTTACTACTAACCGAAAAGAATTCGTCGTCATCAATGATGCAACAACTAGAAAATATGCTCATTTTTAATTATTTCAAAAGTAAATATCCTTCAATCTTGGGTAGAAAAAAGATAATTAATTACTGGTGACTAAGTTATATAAATGATTAGGTAGTACTATAGGTTGTTCAAACAAGTTGCCCTCATTTTTATTAACAATAGTGTTTTATCTTTTAATTTATAGATTAACTTTCACCAGCAGCTTCTAATATTTTGCCAAGATCATCTGGTGTAATCGGTTTTAGAATATACGTATCTACTTGGTCGTAATTTTTAACTCGTTCTAAGTCTCTAGGATCAACCGAAGAGCTAATGATGTAGATTACAATTTTTTTAGATCTTTTACTTTTACAGTTTTTAAATTCATCTAAAAATTCCCAACCATTTAGAATTGGCATATTCAAATCTAAAAAGATAACATCGGGTAAAGGCTCATTGGCAATACATAATTTGGTGAGTCCGTCAAGAGCTTCTTGTCCATCATTGTAAACAAGTATAGATGCTGCAAAATTTACTTCTTTAATTATTCTTTTAGTACCGTATACAAATATGGGGTCATCATCTATTATACAGCAAGTTTGAACTTTTTTCATAATCAATTTTTTAGCACTGTTTAAGATTAATATATAGGGTAGTACCTTGGTCAACTTTACTTTCAATACTTATGCTACCATTCATTGATTCTATTTGGTTTTTGGTTATGAATAACCCTATTCCTTTGGCATCTTTATGTTTATGGAAAGTTTTGTACATGCCAAATATGTTTTCGCCATGTCTGTTTAAATCGATGCCTTGACCATTATCTGTAAATGAAATTAGAATATCATTTCCTTTAATTTTAGATTTTATATCAATAACAGGTGTTCTTTCTTTCGCCCTATATTTTAAAGCATTAGTAAGAACGTTTAAAAATATACTTTCTAAATATGCTGGTACTGCATGTACAAAATGCGATTTATCTACATTAATATTTAGTATTGCGCGCTGTTCTTCGAGTAAGCCATTTATACTCTTGGTTATTTGATTGATTGTGTTGAGTACACTAATACTTTGCATTTGTTCTAGTGCACCGGTTTTTACTTGTACTACATCATTTAAATGCGCTATAGTTTCAGATAAACTTTGGCTAGCGCTTGTGATCATTCTATTTAAATTTTTAACTTCATCTTCATCTTCCTCTTCATTTAAAAATTTGGTAAGCATGGTCATATTAGTAGAATGTGACCTCAGGTTATGCGATACGATATGCGCGAAATTGGTTAAACTTTCATTTTGGCTTTTGGTAACATCTACCAATGCTTCTAATTTTTTTTGAGCTTCAATTCGGTCGGTTATATCTAAAAATTGAGTAATTACATGGCTTACGTTGCCATTTAGGTCTTTTACAGGGGTTGCCCCAATAATTGCATGAACTATATTACCATTTTTATGAAAAAATCTTTTCTGAAATTGCAAATTTTCATCGTTGCCTTCAACAACATTACTTTTAAAAGAATTACTGCCTGGCAAATCATCTGGGTGAGTAATATCAAGAGAGGTCATTTTTAATAATTCGCCCTCAGAATACCCTAAACTATGAGATAGACTTTTGTTAACTTTAAGCCATTTAAGATCCGAACTTACCAATGCCATGCCAATGGCAGAATTCTCGAAGGTTTCAGCGAACAGTTTTGTACTTTCGGCTAATTCAAATTCAGTACTACGAAGTTCTGTAATATCCCAATTTGCGCCCGTCATTTTAATGGCATTACCATGTAAGTCTTTAATGGTCTTCGATAGCCCTCTAATAAATTTTATATTGCCATCTTTATGTTTTATTCTAAACTCTTCATCGAAATCTTTAATGCCATTGATAGCATCGTTTGTAGCAGCCAATGTTCTTTCTAAATCATCTGGATGTATTGCCGATGACCAAGCTTTAAAAACCCCAGAAAATTGATTTTTATCAATATCAAAGATTCTATACATTTCATGATCCCATTCTAATTCATTTTCAGCGAGATCATAATTCCAAGTCTCAATTTGTGCAGTTTGGGTCGTAATTTTTAAACGCTCTGAGATTTCTTGATGAGCTAATTCAATTTTCTTTCGCTCATCTATATCTTGAAAAGTACCAATAAGTCTAACCACTTTACCATTTAAGAACTCAACTTCACCTTTTGCGCATACCCAAACTTCATTTCCTTTGGCAGTAATAATAATTAACTCAGTATCAAACGGTTTACCTTCGCTAATTGCCAAGCCAACTAATTGGGTAATCTTGTCTCTGTGAATACCTTCTTTATAAAAGTTTATGCCTCCTTCTAAATTCGGTACAAAATCAATGGCTACTTCGTGAATATCTTTCGTGGTTTTTGTCCAGTTTACCGTGTTATTAAGTAAATCGAGTTCCCAGCATCCTATTCTGGCAACCTCTTCAGCTTTATGTAATAGTTCTATTTCTTTTTGTTCAATAGTTATATCATCCAGAAAAATTATGGCGCCGTCAAAACCATGATTCTCATTTTTAGAAGGTATAATTTTCCATTTCAACCATTGAAGGTTGCCATTCGGCAATATAAATTTTCGCCCATTATTGATGTCCTCTTCCCCATTTAAGGCTTTGTTTAAAGCAATTTTGAATGAATCGGGCATTTCGATAATGTTGTCAAACAGCGGTTTGTTATCATTATCAGTTTCGTTGCGACTAAATTTTTGATGCCACTGGTTAGAGTAGCTAATAAAGTTTAACTTAGTATCGACGATAGCAATTGCATTGGGGGACTCCTTTAAAAGAAAGTCAACGGCTAATGTTTTCAAAAGTTCTAGAATTTTAATTAAAGGTACATATTATCTTTTAGGTAGGAAAAGTTTGTCGAACGGTAAGAAAATACTTCTTAGTTCAATTGCTTCTGTTTTCTGAATAATGAGAATAATTTATAATACAATCTTATGAACGAGTTTTTTTTTAAAGGAATAAGAGAAGGTAGTTATAACGAGGTTAAATCTATGTTAGAAAAGAATCCTGTACTTGTTAATAGTAAAGATGCTAGAGGGTCGACCCCATTAATTTTAGCAACGTATTATGATGAAATGGAGATTGCATCGCTGTTATTGGACAAAGGTGCAAAAATCGATGCTGTAGATGCCTCTGGTAATACGGCCTTAATGGGTGTTTGTTTTAAAGGTTTTACCGATATCGCTAAATTATTGATAGAAAAGAAGGCGCAGCTAAATGAGCGCAATGCAATGGGGGCTACGTGCCTTATATATGCCACCCAATTTAATCGCCTAGATATTGCGAAGTTATTAATTGCCAATGGCGCAGATAAGTCGATTAAAGATAATAGGGGAAACAATGCTTTAGATATTGCTAAAACTCAAGGGGTAAGTGCTTTTGTAGATTTATTGGAATAAGTATTATGCAACAGAATACCAGCCGTTTAAAAATAGCCTTAATACAATCTTCTTTACATTGGGAAAACCCTAGTGCAAATAGAGACATGTTCGGTGATAAAATTAAACAAATCGAACAAGATATTGATCTTATAGTACTACCAGAAATGTTTACTACGGGTTTTACTATATCACCTGCTAATATTGATAACCAAGAGGGTTTAATAACCTTAGATTGGATGAAGAAGATGGCAGGCTCTAAAAATAGCGCTGTTATTGGCAGTACGGTATTTTATGATAATGGAAATTATTACAATAGACTCTTTTTTGTAAAACCTAATGGAGAATATGACCACTATGACAAACGGCATACATTTACATTGGCAGGTGAACATGAAAAATATACGGCAGGTACCGAAAGATTAATAATGCATTTTAGGGGGTTTGCTATTTGCCCTTTAGTATGTTATGATCTTCGTTTTCCGGTTTGGAGTAGAAATACAGAAAATTTTGATGTGTTATTGTATACGGCAAATTGGCCTACACCAAGAATTAATGCTTGGGATGCACTGTTAAAAGCAAGAGCCATTGAGAATATGGTTTATTGTATTGGTGTAAATCGTGTTGGTGTAGATGAGGTAGGTCATCAATACCCAGGGCATTCTAGCGCATACGACCCACTAGGCGGGTTGATTTCGCTCACCGAAAAAGAAGAAACAATAATTGTAGAATTAGTAAAAGAAGAAATTGACCTCGTTCGCAAAAAGCTTCGTTTTCTAAATGACAGGGATGATTTTAATCTATTAAATTAAATGTCTCTATTTTTTCCCAATTGGCACGTAATTCTATTAATGTGGGGTAATAGCTTATTTTTTCAGGTTGTCTATGTTCTAAGAAACTACCAGTATCCCATTTTCCGTTACCGTTCATATCGAATATGACTCTAGCTTGGTATTTACCTGGGTTCAGATTGTTGAAAACATATTCTTGTGGTCCGCTAGCAAAAATTTCTCGCTGTAAATCTCCCTTTTCATTGGTTAGCTGAACAATTATGGGGTAAACAATAGTGTTACCATTTAAATTTAGGGTTAGGTTGCCATAATCGGCAATACTCTTTGTTCGAAATGAGTATGCTACCGAATCGTTCGATGTTTCGAAAAAATCAGTTACTGCACCGGGCACTAATTCCATTCTATAACTTTGATCTGGATTAACCTTAAAATCAAAATTCAATAAATTTTGTAGGGTGTCAAGTTTTAATTTATAGGCAATTTCGACAGAATCTTTATCCATAAATTTAATCTTGGTACTATCGAACCTAATTATTGGCGTATTGCTTAAAAGGTTTAAAGGTTTATCCATCTCTATATTACCCTTTTGGCTCATTGCAATTTTCAAAGAGTCAAATGCTACTTTTCTATTTTTAACTTTGAAAGTATCTTTTACTGATAGGGCTTCATTGGTAACAACGAAAAGTAGAGAGTCCATTTCATAAGGTGTAAACCAGAAATTAAGTGTATCTTTTTCTCTTTCTTTGGTAATTATTGTTCTAACGGTATCGGGTATTTCGGTAATGGTTTCAATGAAGATGTCGGTACCATCACCATAATAGCCAAAACTAATTCTATTACTAGCTTCCATACTAGGTACGGCAACGCTGTAATCGGGTACTTCCTTAAATAGATTCAATAAATAAATAGAATCTGTAGGTAAGTTGATGGTATCTCTTACAAATCCTATTTTATCGGTTTTTTGATCAAATAAATTATTACCTGCGGCATCTTTAATACCGAACAAAGCGTATTTGCCTTCTTTTAAATTATTAAGTTTAAATATAACTGCACTATCTAGAGTATTTGTAATGTAATTCGGGGGTCTCTTGTAAACTGTAGAGTCGGTGTAACTACTATCAATTTTATAGAGCATTACACTAACAAATTCATCGGCTTTTTTATTGAACGCATCTTTAATTACACCTGTTAGCGATAATGAATCAATATAGTCGCCAGTAGAGAAAACATAGGTGAAAAAAGATTTCGGATTTTCTTCGTTATTATCAACAATACCTTGACCGAAGTTAAATGTATATGTAGTATTCGGCTCAAGGGTATCTTTAATCGTTATTTCAACATATTTATTGGCATTGCCAATAGGTGAAAGCACCGGAGCATTTTTTAAAGGGGGTGAAATTATAAGTTGCTTTTGAATATCTTTTAGCTTCACTAATTCATCAAAATACAATCTAATTTTCTGTCCCGTAAAATTAGTAGTTAAATTGGGTGGCTCGGCCCTCGTTAATTCTGGTGGTGTAATATCTTTTGGTCCGCCTGTCGGTGTACCGCGTTGTGCACATTGGTACGAAACCAATACGATGATAAAAACAAATATAAAACCTAAAATTTTTCTGCTCATTAGTGTGATTATCGACCGCAAAGAAACAACTTATTTTATAGAATTCTAATTCTTTGGTACAACGGCCATACTAGAAATATAAATGACAGCGCCTTTAATATCTTTAAAGGTATTTGCGCAGATTTCTATAGTAGCCCCAGTTGTAATTACATCATCAACCAATAAAATAGTTTTATCTACAAGTAGTTCTTTATCTATTATTTCGTACAAAGACCTATTATCATACCATCTGTTTAATCTTGTTTTCTTGGTCTGGGTTTTAGTATTTGCTGTTTTTATAAGTAAATCATCTGCATACCTTGCATTAAGGTGGTGGGCAATTTGTTTGGCAAAAAGTGCGACTTGGTTATAACCTCTTTTTTTTAATTTCTTTCGGTGCAATGGTACGGGTATAACAAAATCTATTTGTGGCAAATGACCTTGCTTTTTTAATACTTGTCCGTGCCAGTCGCCTAAAAAGTGACCAATACCTTCTTGATTCTTATATTTTAAAAAATGGATAAGGTTCTTTACGATTCCAATTTCGGTAAAGAATAAGAATGAATTTGCTTTTTTTATGTTAATTCGACCATAAAAAATACGGTCAACGGCATTTTCATCGTTAAATGTATACTCGGTAAGGGGTAATTGATGTCGGCAAGATGTGCAGAGAAGAGCCTCTCCTCTATATAATCGAGCATTACATCCAAAACATGATATGGGTAGTAGTATGTTGGTAACATCCTTTAGTATATTTGAAATTATGTTTTTCATCAAATTTTACAGATTAAACAACCTACAGCCCGCTTATTAAATGGACAGTCAAGATAACAAATTCAATTATAAAATAATACTTGCAGCATTTGTTGCTGTTATTATAGCGTTACTAATTGCATTCTATTATAGTTATGCCCAGTCAAATGCCCAAATCGGTTTCTTAGAACAAGAAAAAGAGATTTTAGTAAAAGACCTTACTATCATGAAGGCAGATGTAGCACGTTTATCTGCTAAAAGTGAAATGAATGAAATAGAATTGCAAGATTCTAAATATAAAGTACAAGAACTTTTAGATTCGGTTGGGCGTTTAAACTTTACGGTTCAAAAGCTAAGGGAATTCAAAACAGAATTACGTAGGTTAGAATCTAAGAACGACAGTTTAATTTTAAAGAACAATTTCTTACGATATAATAACATGTTACTTACCGATAAATACGATGAGTCTCGTAAGCAAATTGAAAATCTTAGAACAAACAGTAATTCTTTAGCAGAAGCCGAGGCTTTACAAAGAAGAAAAATACTAGAACTGAATCAGAAATTAAAGACGAAAAGCTATTTAAAAATGGCAAATTCTGAAGGAAGCGGTTTTAGATTAATTCGTGGTACAAAACCGACTAAAACGAACAAGGCATCTATAATTGAAAAATTAAGAGGTTGCGTTACAGTTTTGGCAGATGAGAGTGAAGCTAATAATGAAAAAGTTATTTATCTACAGTTTTTAGATCCCAACAAACAGATTGTTGAAGATAATGCTAATACCATTACTGTAAATGGAAATGTTTATAGCAAAAGAGTTGAATTTATTTTTACAGGATTAGACCAGTCTTTATGCGAGTCGATTACCATACCAGAAGGTTCATTAATGGAAGGTAATTACACTTTAAATGTATTTGAAGACGAACGTTTAATTACTTCTTCTGAATTTGAATTGAAATAATTATTTTTTTTTTGGGCTATTATTCTATTTTTGCCACATGGCAAAGCAAGAAGATGATTTTAAGCGTGTAATTTCTCACGCAAAGGAATACGGATATGTATTTCAATCTAGTGAAATTTATGATGGGTTAAGTGCTATTTATGATTACGGTCAAAATGGTGTTGAACTTAAAAAGAATATACGCGACTATTGGTGGAAAGCCATGGTTCAGCTCAATGACAATATTGTTGGCTTAGATGCTGCAATTTTCATGCATCCATTAACCTGGAAGGCTTCTGGGCATATTGATGCTTTCAATGATCCTTTAATAGATAATAAAGATTCTAAAAAAAGATATCGTGCAGATGTTTTGGTAGAAGATTATGTAGCCAAAATCGATGCGAAAATTGAAAAAGAAGTCGGTAAAGCTGAAAAACGTTTTGGCGAAGCTTTTGATAAAGAGCAGTTTTTGCAAACAAACCAACGTGTAGTTGAGTATCAAGAGCAAGGAAAAACCATTTTAAGTAGATTGGCAAAATCTTTACAAGAAGAAGATTTAGCCGATGTAAAAGCGTTAATAGAAGAATTAGATATCGCTTGCCCTATGTCAGGTTCTAAAAACTGGACAGAGGTAAAGCAGTTCAATTTAATGTTCGGCACAAAATTAGGTGCCAATGCAGAAACAGCAATGGATCTATTTCTTAGACCAGAAACTGCACAAGGTATTTTTGTAAATTTTTTAAATGTTCAGAAATCTGGTCGTATGAAAATTCCTTTCGGAATTGCACAAACCGGTAAGGCTTTTAGAAATGAAATTGTTGCTAGACAGTTCATTTTTAGAATGCGTGAGTTCGAACAAATGGAAATGCAATTTTTTATACAACCAGGAACCCAGAAAGAGTGGTATGAAATCTGGAAAGAAAAAAGAATGAAGTGGCACTTGTCACTTGGTTTAGGTCAAGATAATTATCGTTTTCATGACCATGAGAAACTAGCACATTATGCAGATGCAGCATCTGATATAGAATTTCGTTTTCCATTCGGATTTAAAGAATTAGAGGGTATACATTCTCGTACCGATTTTGATTTAAGTAGTCATGAGAAGTTTTCTGGAAAGAAACTACAATACTTCGATCATGAGGTAAATAAAAACTACGTTCCTTATGTATTGGAAACATCTATTGGTTTAGATAGAATGTTCTTAGCAGTATTCTCTAACTCTCTTAAAGAAGAAGAATTAGAAAACAATACAACTAGAACAGTACTTAAGTTACCAGCTGTTTTGGCACCTGTAAAAGCTGCTATATTACCATTACTTAAAAAAGATGGTTTACCAGAAATTGCACAAGAAATCATTGATGATCTTAAGTGGGATTTTAATGTTACTTATGATGAAAAAGATGCTGTAGGTAGACGATACAGAAGACAAGATGCCAATGGTACTCCGTTTTGTATTACTGTTGACCACCAGTCTTTAGAAGACCAGACTGTTACTATTAGACATAGAGATTCAATGGAACAAGAACGTGTTGCTATATCGGCATTGAAAGGTATTATTCATAATGCGGTCGATATGAGTACTTGGTTAAAAAAAATGGAATAATTTATAGGGTGTAATTCAGTTTTACACCACCATAATAATTAATAGTGTTCCCAGGGTAGAAATACCTTGGGGCATTTCCTCCAAATCCGGAGGCATTTATTAATACTGATTGGGCATACTTTGTGTCTGTTAAATTATTGATGCCAAAATCTATGCCTACACGTAATTTATCTGTTATTTGATTTTTGTAGCCCACTTTAATGTTCAATAAATTAAAGGAGTCACTATAAAGTGAATTCGCATCTGTTAACGGTATTTCATCAATAAATTGATGGGTAATATTTGCAAACAATCCGTTTCCGAAATTCGTCTGTATTCCAGAATTTATTTTGTTTTTTGGCACACCTGTTAGTGCATTTTCAGAGTAATCTGCATCAGCCTCTTCATCTATGAAATCAACGAATTTATGATTACTATAGGTGTAACTTATAAATGGTGATATCATTATTTTATTGGTTAAGTTAATGCGATAACTCCAGTCTAGATCAACACCTTGATGTTTGGTTTTACCCGCATTACGCCCAATATACTGGTTGTCGCCAACGCGTTTGGCGACAAGTAAATTATTAATGGGCATTAGGTAAAAAGCGACATCCAATTTTAGCCTATCATCTTTGCTTTTATGTTCAATGCCAATTTCGTAGTTTGTGCCCGTTTCTTGAACAATATCGGTATTTATAATTCCGTCAGGGGTTAATGTTTCTTCTAAACTCGGGTTAGAAAATCCGCGGCTAATGTTCGCATATAATTGGTTGAATGCGGTAATAGCATAGTTGACATCTAAACTAGGTAAGAATAAGGTTTTAAAATCCCTATTGGCACTTGTATTTGTTTCACCAGTATTAAACAGATCTCTAAAATTATATTGAGTTTTGTTACTATTTAAGCCCAATTGTGCGGTCAATTTATTCGTAAATGAATAAGAAGCTGTTGCGAAAGCATTAATTTGGCTTCGAAATTCTTTGTTTTGAGATAATCTGTCTCCTTGTAAGCTTCCGTTACCATTGTTATCTCTATAAAGGTTTTCAAAAGTTCCCCATGAGTATTCATCTTTATAAAGTTCAGCACCGAAGGTGTACAATAGGGCATTTTCAGAAATATTTATTTTACCAGAGAATAAGGTTCTAAAACCATAGCCGTTAGTGTATTCATCTAAAATATTGAACGGCGCAGGTTCATAATGGTCTAAATAAGTGTAAAATAAACTGGTCGTATTTTTAATATTAGAATTTGCGTAATAGGTATGAGAAAGACCTATTAGGCTGTAATTGTTGTCTTCATATCCTTTGGCCGATTGCCAAGTAAATGCAGCTTGGGTAGGGTCTTCATCGAAATCTTCTTGACTTATTGAGCTAGCGATTTGAGCCGAGTAGTCAATATGATTTATCAGAAGTCCGATTTCACTTTTAGCTGAAAGTTTAAAAATGGTATTCAGTAGAAATCCGTCACGTTCAAATCTATTGTTATCACGATATCCGTCAATTTCCATATGACCGTATTGAAGCGTCATGTAAAAATCCTCCTGTGAATGAGTAAATCCTAAACTATTTTTAAATAATCCGTAAGAACCAATGGTAGTATTATTGGTGAGCTTAGTAGGTTGGTCGCTCAGTTGTTTGGTATTCAAGATAATTGCTCCGCCTAAATTAGTTCCAAATCCAGTTCCTTTTGGTCCTTTAATGATTTCAACAGAGGTTAGGTTTTCTAGGTCAAACGCTTCAATAGTTGAAGATCCTGTTCCGTTTGTAATAGGAATATTGTTGTAGTAAAGTCTTAATTTATCGGTGCCATAAAGTGTTCGTGCGCCCACACCTCTAATTGTTATTCTATTGGTGTTCAAAGCACCCGATAACGCATAGACACCAGAAACTTGATTAATAGAACTAGTAAAATCAACGGGACTATAATTTGCAAATGTAGATGCGCCAATGGTCTGTGAAGGGATAATGCCAATAGCATTTTCTGCCGTAAGCGTGTCTATTACAATAACTTCGTTTAATTGGGTAATACTATCTTTTTCGACAGTATTCTGTGCAAAAAGGCTTGAAGAGATTTTAATAAATAATACTAAGAATACTAGTTTTTTCATAGGATGATAAACCCCAAAAATACCTATTAAAAGCGGTAACCTAAAGATAAACCGGCTTTGAACATAAAGTCATCTTGAAAATCTTCAGGATTAATATTTCTACCTAGCCCTCCATTTAATTCGATGGTAAATTTTTGGCTTCTTGTAGCCCATTTATAACCGCCACCAAGACCCAGTGCTACAGTAGAGTAGTCGTAATTTCTATTGCCTAGAACTTCAGAATCTACATCATCTTCACCGGTATAATACAGTCCGAAGACTTCTGCGAAAAGACCACTTTTAGGTCCGTAGCCAAAATAAGCTCTTAAATTTGGTCCGATACCGAAATTACCATTGTAATCTGTTGCTTTACCATCAAAATACATCGTTCCGCCAATACTAGTATCTTCATTAAGATAATATTCATAACCGAATTCAATGGTGGTAGTAACCAAAAATTGACCAATATTTAATTTTACTTCATGGCTATTATCACTATCACGATATGCCTGTGCAAATGATGAAGTTGTTATACATAATACAAGAATAGAAAAAATAAATTTGTTCATAAGATGCGTTTTAAAATGCAAATAAGATTTAAAAGCTGTGAAATTATGATTTTAATAGAAAGTAAGCACCTATAATCTTCAACTCTTTTTTATTTTTAAGCCAAAATGAAGACACATGAAGATTGTTTCTTACAATGTAAATGGAATTAGGGCGGCATTAAAAAAAGGATTTTTAGATTGGTTGGTGGCAGTTTCACCAGATGTAGTTTGTTTGCAAGAAATTAAGGCAAATGTGGATCAGCTGGATCTTTCATTATTTGAAGAGGCAGGTTATAAATATAATTATTGGTACAGTGCACAAAAGAAAGGTTACAGTGGTGTGGCCATACTTTCAAAAACAAAACCAGATGATGTGGTTTTTGGCACGGGCATAGAGTATATGGATTTTGAGGGAAGAAATATTCGTGCCGATTTCGGAGATATTTCTATCATGAGCATGTACTTGCCTTCAGGAACAAATATGCAGCGTTTAGATTTTAAGCTTACATACATGGCAGATTTTCAAGAATATGCCAATACATTGAGGTTAACAAAACCTAATTTAATTGTTTTGGGCGATTACAACATTTGCCATGAAGCTATAGATATTCACAATCCTGTGGGTTTAAAAAACGTATCAGGATTTTTACCGGTGGAAAGAGAGTGGATAGGAGATTTCATGAAAAGCGGATTCATAGATAGCTTTAGGGAGTTTAATACTGAGCCAGATAATTATACCTGGTGGAGTTATAGGGCGAATGCTAGAAATAACAATAAGGGTTGGCGTTTAGACTATGCCATGGTAGCCGCTACATTGAAAGATAGGCTGTCTAGATCGGTAATATTGTCTGAAGCAAAACATAGTGATCACTGCCCAATATTGATAGAGGTAGAGAGTTAACTATATGGGTACAACTACCCTCAAAATATTTAGTAGTTTTGCGTTTAATGTTAGCAAATAGAATAGTTGAATGATCTATACCAATTTACCACATACAGATATTGAAGTAAGTAAAATTTGTTTAGGCACAATGACCTGGGGTAATCAAAATACCGAGGAAGAGGGGCATGAGCAAATAAATTATGCCATTGATAAGGGTGTTAACTTTATAGATACGGCAGAATTATATCCGGTTCCTGCGCATAAAGATAGATATGCCGCTACCGAGAAAGTTATAGGTAATTGGTTTAAGAAGAATGGCAATAGGGAAGATATAGTACTAGCTACTAAGATTGCCGGAAAAGCCGAAATGACGAAGTTTATTCGAACTACCGGATTTACTAGAGAATCGATAATTGATGCAGTTGAAGGTAGTTTAGAACGTTTGCAGACAGATTATATCGATTTATATCAACTTCATTGGCCAGACAGAAGCACTAATTATTTCGGTCAAAGAGGCTATAAGCATGATATATCTGACCATTGGGAAGATAATATTCATCAGGTTTTAGAAACCATGGGCGATCTAATACGTGAAGGTAAAATTAAACATGTAGGTATATCGAACGAAACACCTTGGGGTACCATGCGTTTTTTAGAAGAAAGTAAAGTACATGGTACATTACCAAGAACAATAACGGTTCAAAACCCTTATAGTTTATTGAATAGATTGTTCGAAGTTGGTATGGCAGAGATAGCTATGAGAGAGCAAGTAGGTTTACTGGCATATTCCCCTATGGGCTTTGGTGCGTTAAGTGGAAAGTATTTAGGTGATAGAATGCCAGAAGGTTCAAGATTAAGTCTATTTCCGCAGTATAATAGATATATTGGCGATACAGCTGTTGAGGCAACAAAAAGATATTATGACTTGGCACAAGCTAATGGTCTTTCATTAGCACAAATGGTATTGGCATTTGTAAATTCTAGACCTTTTGTTACCAGTACGATCATAGGCGCTACAAGTATAAGGCAATTAGAAGAAAATATTGGAAGCATAGATGTAGATCTATCTGAAGATATTCTTCAGCAAATTGAAAGTATCCACAATTCCATACCTAACCCGGCACCATAATATGCAAAACCTTGTACTGTTACAAGTCGGATTCGGACAGGTAGTTCTTACTATAGTGGTAATTGTCGTTATTATGGTTTTGGCTAGAATTATGAGAGATAAGCGCTAGCCGAATAAATTAGCTGCCACTTCTTCGATTTTAGAAGCTAATAGAATTTTTATTTTGGTCGATTTAAGTCCTATTTTATTATTCTTTGAAATGATAATAGTAGTGTAACCGAGCTTTTCGGCTTCAAGAATTCGTTGCTCTACTCTTTGTACAGGTCTAATTTCGCCAGCTAGCCCAACTTCGGCAGCAAAGCAAATACCCTTGTCAATAGGGATGTCTTCATTGCTTGATAGAATTGCTGCAACAACGGCTAAATCGATTGCAGGATCGTCTACTGAAATACCACCGGTTATATTCAAGAAAACATCTTTTGCTCCAAGTTTAAATCCTGCCCGTTTTTCTAGTACGGCCAATAGCATGTTTAGTCTTTTGGCATTGTAGCCAGTTGTAGAGCGTTGAGGTGTGCCGTAAACAGCTGTACTCACTAAAGCTTGAATTTCGATGAGTAATGGGCGCATACCTTCAACGGTCGAGGCAATAGCGGTACCACTTAATCCATCATCATTTTTAGAAATCAATACTTCTGAAGGATTATTGACTTCGCGCAATCCGCTGCCTTGCATTTCATAAATACCAAGCTCTGCGGTTGATCCGAATCTGTTTTTTAGCGACCTTAGAATACGATATACATAGTTTCGATCACCCTCGAATTGAAGAACGGTATCGACCATGTGTTCTAAAATTTTAGGCCCGGCAATAGAACCATCTTTAGTAATATGACCGATAAGTATTACGGGTGTGTTCGTCTCTTTAGCAAATTTTATAAGCTCTGCCGTACATTCTCGAATTTGAGAAATGCTACCTGCAGCAGATTCAATATAATCTGAATGAAGTGTTTGTATAGAATCGATAACAACAATATCTGGTTCTGTTGCTTCAATCTGTTTAAATATGTTTTGAGTTTTTGTTTCTGTTAGAATAAAACAGGTTTGGCTGTTTGGGTGAATTCTATCGGCCCGCATTTTAATCTGTTTTTGGCTTTCTTCACCAGAAACATATAGTGTCTTATAGGGTAGTTTTAAAGCGATTTGAAGAAGGAGCGTGCTTTTTCCAACGCCAGGTTCGCCGCCAAGTAAAACTAGGGCGCCAGGTACTAAGCCGCCACCAAGAACTCTATTGAACTCAAGGTCAAAAGTGTTTAGGCGCACTTCTTTTTCAATACTGATTTCATTGACCAAAAGAGGTTTAGAAACTCTTTTTGATGTCTGAGAAGGAGTTTTCCAGCTTGCCTTCTCTTCTTTTTGCACTACCTCTTCAACAACGGTATTCCATTGTTTACAGGCAGAACACTGTCCTACCCATTTAGCATATTGGGTTCCACAATTTTGGCAAAAAAATGCAGTTTTTGTCTTGGCCATCTTTAGCTTTTATCGAAAAGGCTAAAGGTAGCAAGAAGTTTAGAATGAGTGCATCTAAGAATGAAATTATGATCTAACTATCACTAGATCTTTCTTTTTTAAAAGCACTAAAAGCGAGGAAAAAAGATGCCCACGCCATAAATAGGGCAATGCCGTTATAGGTTAAAATAAATTCTCCTTTTAATCCAAAATAGGTAAAGAGCACTCCGGAGAACACGAAGTACATTGCGTCAATTTTAATCATATTTAAGTAGGTTGGGCTAATTTGGGACTAGCCGTTTAATAATATTCTTTAAAAACCGAAATCGGCTTTTAAAGCATCCATTTTCTCAAGGGCCATTTCTTTAGTTAAAAAATCTATTTCTTTCATTTGAAAAGCTTTTTCAAATGTTCTTAATGCTTTCTTTGGTTCGCCAAGTTGCTCATAGTACTCCGCTTCAAAATAAAAGCCAAGCATTGTTTCTGGGTATTCTTTTTTACAAAGGTCAGATAAGGGTTTTAGTGACTCAAAATCTTCTTTCTTTCTAGATGCCGCATATATTGCCATAATATCATTTAGTTCAACTGGCTTGCTAAAACCGAACATATCTACGATGCCCTGGTATTTGTTTTCTAAATAGTTATAAACCGGCTCTTCGCTAGTAAGAATTTGAGTTTTGTATTCTTTCGGACTAATAGGCTTGAACATACCAAATATATTATCGAACGATTTTCCGATACCGTAGGTGGCAACAGAAATATGGTCGGCATTGGTGTATTCATCAAAGAAGTAATGTAAAGATTCTTTTTCTATCCCTTTAATGCCCTTATCGAGAGACATAATTCTTTGCTTGTCTTTACTGTCTTCGCCCTCAACAATCAATTGATAAAAAATTTGATTTTCAAAAGTGCCTAACCGCATTGGTACTCTGCTTTCCATTTCAGGTGCAAGCGTTGGTGATATGCTAACATAGCCATCAAAGACAGAATTATCTTTAAAAAGCCAGTAGTTCATAAAGTTGGCGGTAATATCATAGCCGACAATCATTTTAAATGGCGCTGTACTGTAGTTGAGGTCTAGGTAAGGTATAAGTTCCATACCAATAAATTCAAAAAAGCGTTTGCCTTTCTCAGACGGTAGACCACTTTCTGGATCAAAGGCACAATCTTCATATCTAAGATCATTTTCGCTTTGGTTGACACCGACAACAATACTTTGTGGCATACCATGAAATCTACTATAAAATTTTGATGTTGCTACTACCTGTTCAAAAAGATATTCTCCGTCAAGTACTATAATTAAAGGATACTTTTTAGTTTCGTCCATATTTTCAGGAAAAAAGTAATGCACATCTCTTCTTTCTTGAAGTTTAAAAGATTCGAAAATTTCTTGTGTCACTTGAGAATAGGAAGTCATCCCAAATAAAAGCGCGAACATTAAAGATACATAACGCATAAAAAGTAATTATTAGTTGAAGGTTACTATTTACTTCTGTTCAATAACGGTAATAAAAGAAAAGATATTGCACCAAAAACAACTATCATTAGTGTCTGTGCAATCCAAATTATCCATCCGAAGGCATCACCAGATACAGAACTGATTCCGAAAATAGCCAAAGCACTGCTTACCGCGATAGGGTAAAGACCAATTCCACCATTGGTTGTTGCCATGGCGAACGCCCCTGCTACAAAGGCTACCAAGAGTTGACTTAATGAAAGCGATATGGTTTCTGGTACTGTAAATTTAATGATCCATAGCATTCCTATATAGCATCCCCAAATGAAAAAAGTATGAAAAATAAATAGCCATTTATTTTTCATTTTAAAAATACTGAACACTCCGTCAAGAAGTCCCTTTACAAATGTTTTGATTTTTTGGGCAAACGCGTTTTTTGATTTTTTAATAATAAAAATGAACACAAAGAACATAACTATTCCCGCTAATGCTAAAAGTATGAGTCCGGTAGCATTGAAACCACGGTCTTGTAAAATGCCCATAATAATATCGGTCTGTAGCAAAAATGCGATAGCTACTATTAAAAGTAACATAATTACGTCTATCACCCTTTCGGTAACAATAGTGCCAAAGCCTTTCTCAAAAGGAATATTTTCATAAGTTGTCAGCGCTGTAGCCCTTAATATTTCTCCAGTTCTAGGGATGCCTAAGTTGGCAAAATAAGAAGTTAAGATTATTAATATATTGTTTATGAGTTTAGGCTTGTATCCTAATGGTTCTAAAAGATAGTTCCAACGAACAGCTCTAGAAATATGCCCAAGAATGCCTAATAAAACAGAAAGAAATACATACAGCGGATTTGCTTCTTTAACGTAAAAGATAATTTCCTTTCTATTTTCTGGGGTTGTTGAATTGTAAGAGTACCAAACTAAAAAAACTCCCAATGCAATTGGGAGTATAATCTTAAGATTTTTTTTTAGCGTATTCGTCAACTTTTACTTTAAAAGATTATTTGCTTCGTTAGGAAAAACTAAAGAAGGATTAAATTTTTTTGCATCCTCGATATCCATCCAAGTATAAGAAATTAAAATTAAAATATCGCCAACCGATACTTTTCTTGCAGCGGCACCATTTAATGTTATTTCTCCACTTTTTCTTGGACCAGGAATAATATAGGTCTCTAATCGTTCACCGTTGTTATTGTTAACGATCTGTACTTTTTCGCCACGAATAAAATTAGCGGCATCCATTAAATCTTCGTCAATTGTAATGCTACCAACATAATTAAGATCAGCTCCGGTAACTTTTACTCGATGTATTTTTGATTTAACTACTTCTACTTGCATATCTTAAATTAATTTAGGGCTATGTTATCGATAAGCCTTACGTCTTCAACGTAAACGGCAATAAACGCCCGGTATTTTATATTATTAATTTTATTCTTTATGGGTGTTAATGTTTCTACATCGGTAATATCAAAATACTCTAGTTGAAAATCATCCGTTTTTTGAAACTCGTTTATGACCCATTCTTTAACGTTAAGAGCATTTTCCATGCCAAATTTAATTTTGGCAGCTTTCAAGGTTTCATATATAAATGCAGCTTTTTGTCGCATAGGTTTACTCAACCTTTCATTTCTAGAACTCATTGCCAAGCCATGATCTTCTCTAATAATTTCGCAACCTATAATTTCGACAGGTATATGCTGTATTTTGGTTAGTTTTTGAATGATACGTAATTGTTGAAAATCTTTTTCTCCAAAATAAGCTTTAGTTGGTTGAACAACCTTGAGTAATTGTTCAACTATAGTGCCGACGCCATTAAAATGATCATCTCTAAATTCACCCTCCATTACCTTGTCAAGCCCTTCAAAATCATAAATTTTAGCCTCAATTGAATCTGGATATATTTCAGCAACGTCGGGTGTAAATATGATAACGTCTTCTGAAATAGTGGAAATAAGTTGAATATCTGCCTCTAAAGTCTTCGGGTATTTGTCTAAGTCTTCTTTATTATTGAACTGTGTAGGGTTCACAAAAATACTGATGACGACTTTCTCATTTTCATCAACAGCTTTCTGTATTAAAGAAGCATGCCCTTGATGTAGGGCTCCCATTGTAGGTACAAGACCTAGTTTATGGTCTTCACCCAGTTTGTTAAGTTCTTCTGTAAGCTTGTTTTTAGACTTTATTACCAGCATTGAAAAGTGCATTAGCGAGCAAACTTACTATAATTACTGCTAATCTCTATATTTTTTGTAATTTTGCAGTTACGTTTCAGTGAAAAATAAAATATAACCTTTATGAATGGTAAAAAGATATTATTTGTATCTTCTGAATTAGTTCCTTACTTACCCGAAAACGAAGTTTCCCTAATGTCTTATGAAGCACCTAGAATGGTCAACAGCAATGGTGGTCAAATTAGGATTTTCATGCCTAGATATGGGAACATTAATGAAAGAAGGCATCAATTACATGAAGTAATTAGGCTTTCGGGTATGAACTTGGTCATTAATGATATGGATATGCCATTGATCATTAAGGTGGCATCTATCCCAAAAGAAAGAATTCAAGTTTATTTTATCGATAACGAAGAGTACTTTAAGCGTAAAGCTACTTTTACAGACAAGCAAGGAAACCTTTTTCCAGATAATGACCAACGTGCAATTTTCTTTGCAAAGGGAGTTATGGAAACGGTAAAAAAATTAAATTGGTCTCCGGATATCATTCATGTTCATGGCTGGATGGCAAGTTTATTGCCGTTATATCTTAAAAAATACTATGCTGATGAACCACTTTTTGCGGATAGTAAAATAGTTTTATCGGTATATGGTAGAACATTTGAGGGTTCTTTAGATAAAGATATGGTTAAGAAGATTGCTTTTGATGGCATTCCAGAAGAAGCTATTGCATCTTTAGGGGATCCTACCTATAATAATTTGTTAAAGGTAGCTGTTGATTATTCTGATGCTATTATTTTAGCTTCGGAAGATATTCCTGAAGAATTAGAAAACCACATTTCCAACCAAGAAAAACCAGTGTTGCAATATGTACCTGTTCAAGAGTTTGAAGAGGCGTATGCTAATTTTTATAACACCGAAGTTTTAAAATAATCTGAATGAATTTTATCGTTAAGTCCGCTATTCCCAAATTTTCGGGATTGTTATTGATATTGGGTCTTTTGGTTTCTTGTGAGCAAGATTTAACCACCATAGGTTCTGGTGTAGTTGGCAATGAGCCATTTACTACAGGCACAGAAGTCTATGATGTTTTTGCTTATAACAAAAATATTGAAGCTGTACAGACCAATAAATTACCAATTTATCAATTAGGTACTTATATCGATCCTATTTACGGTAAAACAGAGGCTTCTGTAACTTCGCAGATTTTCTTAAGTGCTACTAATCCATCTTTTGGTAGTTTTTCTCAAGCAGTAGAAGACACGGAAGGTGATGAAGATGTTTCTATAACTGTAGTTCAAGAAAATGAAACTGTTAAAGAGGTTTATCTATATATTCCTTTTTTGACAAATACAAATGCCTTGGATACAGATGGCGATGGCGTAGCTGATGAGTTTGACAAGGTTCCGGATAGTGATGATGATTACGATGGTGACGGCGTTCTAAATTCAGTTGAAACTGCATCTAATACTGATCCGTTAGACGACACTAGTGTAGATGAAGATTTAGATGGTTTTAATGATTTTACTGGGGCAACAATCTTCACAAACAACTTCGCTGAAAAAGTTGAGTTAGATAGTATTTATATTAATGGAACAAATTATGATGATGTAGTCAAATCTCCATTACCTTCCTTTAATTTGAAGGTAGAACGATCAACGTTTTTTTTACGTGATTTAGATCCAAATGCAAGTTTTCAAGAGGCACAAGAGTATTATTCAAATGAAGTTTTTTCACCAGATTTTGTTTCGGATGAATTGTTCGATGGTAATGTAGAAATTAATGATGAAGAGATTTTGATACAAAACGAAGATGATGAAGATACCGAAGATGTAGATGAATCGCTAACATTTTCGAAAATTCAACCAGGTATTAGAGTTGCATTGAATAATGAATTTTTTCAGACCAATATTTTAGATAAAGAAGGTGATTCTCAGTTAATAAGTCAGTCGAATTTCACTGAATTTATACGTGGACTTCATTTTTCTATTGTAAACCAATCTGGCAACGATGTTATGTTTATGTTCGATCTAAAAGGTTCTAACGTGACAATGACCTATAGTTACACAAACTATGACACCAATGGTACAACAGATGATACAAGTGATGATAACCCGAATAACATTTTAGAAAAAGACTTTACATTTTCTTTCTTGACAGGTAGTACAACGGGTGCAGTTTCAGGTAATGCTGTAAATACTTTAGTTACCGAAAATTACGGTCCTCAAATATTACAGGCACTTGATAACGGTGAAAATGCCTCAAGAATATATTTAAAAGGAGGGGCAGGTACCTTTGCCGAAATCAATTTATTCGAAGAAGATGGTGGTGAAAGTATTTTAGAGCAGATTAAAAGTGAGAATTGGGTTATAAATGAAGCTAATCTTGTTTTTTACATAGATAGAGATCAGTTAGACGCTGCAGGTAGTGCTTTAGAGCCGCCAAGGCTTTACTTGTACAATGCAGAGAATAAATTTCCTTTGATAAATACAATAACAGAACAAACCGACTCAAGTTCGCCTACATTGTTTGGCGCGTATCTGAATTATGATGGAATTATTGAAAAATCTAACGAAAAGGGAGTTAAATATTCGGTGAAAATTACCGATCACATTAATAATATGGTGGTAAGAGATTCTACAAATGCTAAATTGGCATTAACTTTAACTACTAATATACAAAACTGGAGCATTGCTGATGCAAAGGTTGTTGGTGGTGAAGAGAGATTAGCAACGACATCTACAGTAACCCCTTTAGGCACTATATTGTATGGCGGTAATATTCAGGCAACAGACCCTAATTTTGACAAAAGGCTAAAGCTTGAGATTTCTTATACTAAAACAGATTAATAATTATAGTAGCACAATTTTATAATTAAATTCAATACTTAAATACCACTTCTTAGGTATTAGCGTTGTATAACCTAAATGATATATATTTTATGGTCATGAGATTCTATGACTTTAATATCTAATTAAAATTTTCAAATTGATAGTATTATGTGCGGAATTGTAGGTTACATAGGGCATAGGGAAGCATATCCTATAATAATAAAAGGACTTCAGAGATTAGAATACCGAGGATATGACAGTGCAGGTATTGCGTTGTATGACGGTAATCAAATCAATCTTTGTAAAACAAAAGGTAAAGTTGAAGACCTAAAGAATAAAGCTAAGAATATTTCTCAGGCAGGTAGCATTGGTATTGGGCATACACGTTGGGCGACCCATGGTGTTCCAAACGATGTCAACTCACACCCTCATTATTCTAATTCAGGCGAATTAGTAATAATTCACAATGGTATTATTGAAAACTATGATGCTATAAAACAAGAGTTGACTAAGCGTGGTTATATATTTCACTCTGACACAGATACAGAAGTTTTAATTAATTTAATAGAAGAAGTTCAAAAGACTGAAGATGTTAAATTAGGGAAGGCTGTGCAGATTGCACTTAATCAGGTGGTAGGTGCTTATGCTATTGCAGTTTTTGATAAGAAAAAACCAGATGAAATTGTAGTTGCTAAATTAGGTAGTCCTTTGGCTATTGGAATTGGTGAAGGGGAATTTTTCATCGCTTCAGATGCATCTCCTTTCATCGAGTTTACTAATAATGCTGTTTATCTTGAAGATGAGGAGATGGCGATTATTCGATTAGGAAAAGAAATTAAGCTTAGAAAAATTAAAGATGATGCAGTTGCTTATCCAAGAATTTTGGAGCTTCAGATGAATCTTGAGGAGATTGAAAAAGGTGGTTTTGATCACTTTATGTTGAAAGAGATATATGAGCAACCAAGAGCTATCAAAGATACGTATAGAGGTCGTTTGTTGGCGGACCAAGGTTTGATAAGAATGGCGGGAATTGACCTTAATATGGAAAAATTCTTAAACGCCAACAGAATTATTATAGTAGCGTGTGGTACTTCATGGCATGCTGGTTTAGTTGCTGAGTATATATTTGAAGATTTGGCAAGAATTCCGGTAGAAGTGGAGTACGCTTCTGAATTTAGATATAGAAATCCTGTAATAACAGATAAAGATATTTTAATTGCAATTTCACAATCTGGTGAAACGGCAGATACTTTAGCTGCTATAAAGCTTGCTAAAGAAAGAGGTGCTTTTGTTTTTGGTGTATGTAACGTGGTAGGTTCTTCTATAGCTAGAGAAACTGATGCAGGTGCTTATACCCATGCCGGACCTGAAATTGGAGTTGCTTCTACAAAAGCATTTACTACACAAATTACAGTACTTACGCTAATTGCTTTAAAACTAGCGAAGGCGAAAGGTGTTTTTTCTGAATCTAGATACCATGAGTATTTAACTGAATTAGAGAATATTCCGAATAAAGTTGAAAAAGCTTTACAGTCGAACGCACTTATAGAAATAATTGCCGATGTTTATAAAGATTCAACCAATTGTCTATATTTAGGTAGAGGATATAATTTTCCGGTAGCATTAGAAGGAGCTCTAAAATTGAAAGAGATTAGTTATATTCATGCTGAAGGTTACCCAGCTGCAGAAATGAAGCATGGTCCTATAGCATTGATCGATGAGCATATGCCAGTATTCGTAATTGCAACAAAAAAGGGGCATTATGAAAAGGTAGTAAGTAACATTCAAGAAATTAAATCTAGAAAAGGTAAAATTATAGCAATCGTTACCGAAGGGGATGAGCAAGTAAGAGATTTGGCAGATCATGTAATTGAAGTGCCTGAAACTTTAGAAAGCTTAACTCCGTTATTAACCACAATTCCTTTACAATTACTGTCTTATCATATTGCAGTAATGAGAGGTTGTAATGTTGATCAACCTAGAAATTTAGCAAAATCGGTTACAGTAGAATAAAATAAGTAATCTAATACATTATAAAGGGGCGTGATTCATTTCACGCCCCTTTTTTATTTGTATGTTGTTCTTTTCTATGTAGATAAATCAATTTTGGCGCGATTTTTCGGGGACTGTTATTGTTAAGTTAATTGCGTATATCATAAAATTCTACCCATTTGATTGTGGAAATTTTACTATGCATGCATAATTTTTTTCAAATTACTATTCTCCGTATGAAATAATCTGTATCTTAACCCTCAACTAATTTTAAACTTTAATTAAGAATGAGAACAATACTACTTTTAGCATTGATGGTTATTGGTACTTTTGGGTATTCCCAGACCAATATCAATGGTAATGTTGTTGACCAAAACAACGAGCCTATCCCCGGGGCCAATATTGTTATTGTTGGCACAACCATTGGTACAGTAACAGATTTTGATGGTAATTTCAATTTGGCAACATCCGAAGTACCACCTTTTAAAATAGAGGTGTCTAGCATCGGGTATACTAGTGTTAAAGAAAATATTACTAGTGCAAGTCAAACAATTACAATCATTTTAAACGAATCACAAACCTTTTTAGATGAGGTTGTTATTTCAGCATCTAGAACTCCAGAGCGTATTTTCGAATCGCCGGTTACGGTAGAGAGAATGGGTGTTTCTGAAATAAAAAACACTGCTGCCGCCGATTTCTATGGTGGAATAGAGAATTTAAAGGGTGTTGATGTAAACACGAACAGTTTAACTTTTAAATCTGTAAATACTAGAGGTTTTGCTTCTTTTGCAAATACTCGTTTTATGCAGTTGGTAGACGGTATGGATAATTCTGCACCTGCGTTAAATTTTCCAATAGGTAACTTAGTTGGGTTAACAGAAACAGATGTATTAAGCGTAGAATTACTGCCCGGCGCTTCTTCTGCATTATACGGTGCAAATGCTTTTAATGGTATATTATTTATGCGAAGTAAAAGTCCGTTCGATTACGAAGGGTTAAGTGTAGCTATTAAAAGAGGTATAACTTCGCAAGAGGCCGCTGGTGACAATGCATATACAGATGTTAGTATAAGAGCAGCCCATAAATTTAGTGATAAGTTTGCGGCCAAGGTCAATTTCGGTTATTTAGAAGGTACAGACTGGGCAGCGAACAATATTGAAGGAAAAGATGAAAATAACTTTATTGCAACAGGTTTAACCCGCGCAAACGATTTAAATTATAATGGGGTAAATGTATATGGTGATGAAGTAGCTACCGATATAAAAGATGTTGCGCTTACATTAGAAAGTCTTGGGCGTATTCCAGCAGGTGCAAATGCATTAATTCCTTCAGTGCAAGTAAGTAGAACAGGTTACAACGAAAGTGATCTTACAAATTATAGCGCAAAAAGTATTAAAGCAGATTGGGGATTATATTATAGACCAATTGAAGATAATAGCTTAGAGCTTTCTTATGTGGGTAAAGTAGGTACAGGTAATACTATTTATCAAGGTACTAACAGGTATAATATTAATGGTTTCTTTCAAGAACAACATAAACTAGAAATAAAAAACGATAATTTTTTTGTTCGTGGTTATTTAGTAGGCGATAAATCTGGAGATTCTTACGATATGGTTTTTACCGGAATTAATATCAATAGGGCTTGGAAAGATGATAATACTTGGTTCGGTGAATATACAGGGGCTTATTTACAAGCTACTTTAGCTGGGGCAACTGACGAAGCAGCACATGCAGCTGGTCGTGCAACTGCTGAAACAGGTAGATTTCTGCCAGGTACACCAGAATTTCAAGCGGCTTTTGATAGAAGTGTAAATGATCCAGATCTTAGTACTGGTTCAAAGTTTCAAGATGCATCAAAATATTACCATGCAGATGCAAATTATAATTTCAGCCATTTAATTGATTTTGCAGATATACAACTTGGTGGTTCTTTTAGGGAATATAGTTTAAATTCTTCAGGTACTATCTACACTGATTCTGACGGACCGATTAACTATTCAGAATTTGGCGTTTACACCCAAGTTCAAAAGAATTTACCTTTGTCTGGCGAGAAAAATTTGAAATTGACTGGGTCTGTACGTTATGATAAGTCTGAATTTTTTGACGGTTTCTTTTCTCCAAGAATATCTGCGGGTTTAACTATTAATCGAAATCATAACATAAGGGCATCTGCACAAACAGGATTTAGAAACCCTACAACACAAGATCTTTTTATAGGATTGGATGCTGGTAGGGCTATTTTGGTAGGTTCTGCTCCAGATAACCTTGATCGTTACACACGTGATTTTATCATTAGCCAAGCAGGTCAAGATAATTTTGGACAACAAGCTAGCATTACTCAAACTGGTAGAGCAGCATACGAAAACTCGTATTCCTTAAGTTCGGTGAATGAACTTAGTCGAACAGGTAACCCTGCGGTCTTAGAAATTGCTAATCCAGATATTATAACACCAGAACAAGTAGCTTCAGTGGAGATTGGTTATAGAGGTAAAATAGATAAACTAATTATTGATTTTAGCACCTATTTTAACAAGTATAAAGACTTTATATCACAAGAAGTAGTAATAGCACCATTATATGGTGAAGTTGGAGATGGGGGATTATCGGTTGCTGCTGTAGCAAATGGTGATTTTCAAGCGTATAGTACTTACACTAATTCTGATGCTGATGTAAATTCATATGGAGCATCTTTAGCTTTAAGTATGAAGGTTTTAGGTAATTATGATTTAGAAGGAAGTTACACGTATACCAAATTAGATTTTGATCGTGATGCTAATCCTGATTTGCAACTAAATTTCAACACGCCAGAACATAAATTCAAGGCTTCTTTCGGAAATACGGCATTATTTGAAAATTTCGGATTCAATGTTGCTTATAGATTTAGTGATGATTATTTTTGGGAAGCAACATTTGCTCAGGGTGTAGTACCTGAATTCCACAATATCGATGCACAAATAAATTATTCTGTTCCAAGCATAAAATCTACGTTTAAGGCGGGGGGTACCAACATATTAGGCGATGAGTATTATACAGCTGTAGGTACTGGTTTTATAGGCTCTATGTACTACCTATCTTGGACAATTAACAACTAATTAAAATCAAAAGTTGAAATGAAAAACTTAAAATATTTATATATTTCTTTAGGCATATTAGCTTTTACGGCTTGTAATGACCCTGAAGACGTTGATATTAATCCAGTAGAAATGGCTGAAGAGCTGCCTGTGTTAACAGCGGGGTCGGCAGATTTTTCTAATTATGTTTCTTTAGGAAACTCGTTGACGGCAGGTTTTACCGATGGTGCATTGTTTCAAGCAAGTCAGAACCTTTCTCTTCCTAATTTACTTTCTCAAAAATTCAGTCTTGCTGGTGGTGGTAGTTTTATACAGCCATTAACCAATGATAACATAGGTGGTTTGGCACTTGCTGGTACTCGAATTCAAAACCCTAGATTGGTTTTTGGGGGTGCTGGTCCAGTGCCTTTAGAATCGATAATAGGAGATGTAACGGTTACAACCGATATTGCATTGAACAATCCGACAGGTCCTTTTAATAATTTAGGAGTGCCTGGTGCAAAAAGTTTTCATTTATTGGCGCCTGGTTATGGTAACATAGCTAACGTGCAACTGGGTCTTGCTAATCCTTATTTCGTAAGAATGACAGGTGCAACACCAGATATTAGTGTATTACAAATGGCAGTAAGTCAAACACCTAGCTTTTTCTCTCTTTGGATCGGTAATAATGATGTATTAGGATATGCTACTACAGGTGGTGACGGTACTAACCCTATAACTCCTGTTTCAGGAGCACCAGGTCAAGGTTTTGACGGTAGTTACGGAGCTTTAATTGCTACCTTAACTGCAGGGGGTGCACAAGGGGTTGTTGCAAATATTCCGAATGTTACAGATGTTCCGCATTTTACAACAGTTCCACATAATCCTTTAGATCCAACGAATCCAGATTTTGGAGGTCAAATAGCGACGTTGAATGGAATCTTCGGACAGTTAAATCAAGTTTATGAATTTTTAGGGGTACCAGAACGTTCAATTAAATTTTCGGAAACTCAAGCAAGTGAAGTTGTTATCAGAGATGAAACATTAACAGACTTATCAGCTCAAATTGCTGGCGTATTAGGTGCTAGTCCAACGTTCCCTGCATTTGTAGAGTCTTTTGGCTTACCAGCACAAGCAGCACCGTTAGTTGCTGGTTTATTAGGTAGCACTTACGGTCAAACAAGAGAAGCTACAGCTGCCGATTTATTTGTGTTACCAAGTTCTTCGGTAATAGGAACTGTAAACTTAGAATCAGTAGGTGCTTTAATGGCGGCTGGTTTACCACAAGCATTGGCAGGTCAGTTTTCTGTTGAGGGTATATCACTTCCTTTGGAAGATAAATGGGTGCTTATACCTAGCGAGCAAGAAGAAATTGCGGTTGCTACAGTGGCATTCAATCAAATTATTGCAGCTACTGCTAGCCAAGCAGGTTTAGCTTTGGTAGATGCAAACACATTATTGAATCAATTGGCAAATGGTGGTATTACCAGCGGACAATTTACATTAACAGCAAGTTTGGTTACTGGTAGCGCCTTCTCTTTAGACGGTATTCATCCAACGGCTAGAGGGTATGCATTGTTGGCAAATGAATTTATGAAATCAATTGATGCAACTTATGGTTCAAATTTTGAAGCATCGGGTAATTTATTAAATGTAGGGGATTATCCAACAAATTACTCTCCAGCATTACAATAAAAGTAAATAAAATAGTAGGATTTAAAAGGTGCTTTATAGGCACCTTTTTACTTTTGTAAAAAAGGGAAAAAACAATTTTTATTTAAAATTGAAAACTATATCTTTGCAGCCTGAAAATGAGAGCATTTTTCAGGATATATTAAACGTAATACATAAACAAATAAGTAATGTCAAAAGTTACAGGTAAAGTTTCGCAAATCATTGGACCCGTGGTTGATGTAGAATTTCAGTCAGGTGCTGATCTTCCTAGAATCTATGATTCCTTAGAAATTGTAAAAAAGGATAACTCGATTTTAGTATTAGAAGTACAATCTCATGTAGGTGAAAACACGGTAAGAACTATTTCAATGGATTCTACCGATGGTTTAAGCAGAGGAGTAGATGTAGTTGCTACTGGTAGTGCGATTCAAATGCCGGTAGGTGATGACGTATACGGTCGTTTATTCAATGTTATTGGTGATGCTATCGATGGTTTAGGTAATTTGCCTAAAGCAGGTAAAGCTGGTCTTCCAATACACAGAGAAGCGCCAAAATTCGAAGATCTTTCAACTTCTACTGAAGTTTTATTTACAGGTATTAAAGTAATCGATTTGATCGAGCCTTATGCAAAAGGTGGTAAAATTGGATTATTTGGTGGTGCTGGTGTAGGTAAAACGGTATTGATTCAAGAATTGATCAACAACATTGCAAAAGGTCATGGTGGTCTTTCTGTATTTGCTGGAGTAGGTGAAAGAACTCGTGAAGGAAATGATTTACTTCGTGAGATGTTAGAATCAGGTATTATAAAATACGGTGACGATTTCATGCATTCTATGGAAGAAGGCGGATGGGATTTGTCAAAAGTAGATAAAGAGGTAATGAAAGGTTCAAAAGCGACATTCGTTTTTGGTCAAATGAACGAACCACCAGGAGCACGTGCTAGAGTTGCACTTTCAGGTTTGACAATAGCGGAGTATTTCCGTGATGGAGCAGGTGAGGGTCAAGGTAAAGATGTACTTTTCTTTGTAGATAACATTTTCCGTTTTACACAAGCAGGTTCAGAGGTATCGGCATTATTAGGTCGTATGCCATCTGCGGTAGGTTACCAACCAACTTTGGCAACAGAGATGGGTGCTATGCAAGAGCGTATTACATCAACAAAAAGAGGTTCTATTACTTCTGTACAGGCGGTTTACGTACCTGCAGATGATTTAACAGATCCAGCACCGGCAACAACGTTTGCTCACTTAGATGCAACTACGGTATTATCTCGTAAAATTGCTGAGCTAGGTATTTACCCAGCGGTTGATCCATTAGATTCTACTTCAAGAATTTTAACAGCTGCTATTTTAGGTAAAGAGCATTATAATTGTGCACAAAGAGTAAAAGAGCTTTTACAACGTTATAAAGAACTTCAAGATATTATTGCCATTTTAGGTATGGAAGAATTGTCTGAAGAAGATAAATCTGCCGTAGGTAGAGCAAGACGTGTACAACGTTTCTTATCGCAACCTTTCCACGTAGCAGAACAATTTACAGGTCTTAAAGGTGTTTTAGTTGATATTAAAGAGACTATAAAAGGATTTAACATGATTATGGATGGTGAATTAGATCACTTACCAGAATCTGCTTTTAACCTTAAAGGTACTATCGAAGAGGCTATTGAAGCTGGTGAAAAAATGTTGACTGAAGCGTAATTAAGTTCAGAGTTCAGAGTTTAGAGTTCAGCATTGTAACTTATAACTCATGACTCATAACTCATAACTAAAAGAGATATGTATTTAGAAATTGTATCACCAGAAGCAACATTATTTGCTGGCGAAGTAACTTCGGTAACGGTACCAGGTATAAATGGTGAGTTTCAAATGTTAAAAGACCACGCCCCAATTGTATCATTGTTACAAGAAGGTAAGGTTAAAATTACAGGTAATATTTCTTTAGAAGTAGAATATGCCTCTAAGTTTACTAAAGATGCTAGCGGTAGTACAGTATTACAAATTTCTAGCGGTACTATTGAGCTTAAGAATAATAGAGTGATTGTACTTGCAGATTAGTTAGTACATTAAGTAATAAATTTTAAAGGCTACACTGAAAAGTGTAGCCTTTTTTTATTCCTTTTTATATGCTAGAATATCTGCAGGTTGACAATCTAAAGCTTTACAAATGGCCTCAAGTGTAGAAAAACGAATTGCTTTAGCTTTACCTGATTTTAGAATAGAAAGGTTAGCTTCCGTTATACCAATCATTTCGGCTAGCTCTTTGCTTTTCAAATTTCGCTCTGCTAATACGGTGTTTAAGTTTACGACTATACTCATAATTATATGGTTAAGTCGTTTTCAGATTGTACGGTATATCCTTTTTTAAATACATAAGTAAGAAACAAGGAAATCATACCAAATATAATTAGCAGAATAAGATTGTGTATATTTCTAAATTCAGTCTTATGCATTATCGGGTAATGGATAAGAAAGTATAAAATAGGACCAATTACTAAATTAAGAATGGTTAAAAGTTTTAAATTTTTGACAATACCTTTATTAAATATTATAGTCTCTTTTAATGCTTTAAAGATATTAGAAAGCAAATAGAAAAGTAGAATTCCAAATATTAGAATTAGAGATATAGTTAGTATATCGCTAGATTGATAATTACCATCAATAGAGTTTCCTGTCAAAGGGATTTTCATATTGAATCTACCATCGTTTACAGTGAATCTATTGGTAAAAAAAGCAAATTCCATATAGGTTAGAAAAGCTAAGAGTATAATTGAAATACTTTTAAAAATGTAATAGAATATAGTTGAAAGTGATTTTGGACCGAATATCTTCATTGTAAATATTTATATGGTTAAGTCATTTTCGTTTTTAAAATTTGAGGCTAATTTGAGTACATTACTCTGAATGATGAAAAATAAACCCATAATGGTTATCATTATTTGTGAAAAAATATTGTTGTCAAAATAAACGTTGAGTCTGTTACCGAGAATAAACTCTTCGATGAATATTAATATAAAAACTAAATAACTCGCGATAGAGCTACTGATTAGAAAGTTGCCGGTTGTGCTTAATTTCTGCGGGAGGGAAATATCAAAATGATTTTTTGACACCATAATTTTTGCAGCATCTTTTAGGTTTTTGATTGCTATTATTAATAACAAGTAAGACAAAAGGGATAGAATAAAAAGTGACCAGCTGAAGAAGCTCCAATCAAAAACATCTTTATTGTCTTGACCAATGGATCTTAATCCAGTAGGCAAATTTAGAAATAGACCAGAAAATCCAACACAGAGGAAAATAAATAAAACATCTATAATTAATTTAAATTTTTTTGAATTGTTCATATTTTATTATTGTTTAACGATAACAAATATATAAAAATTATCGAAAAACAATAATAAAATTAAAAAAAATGATTTGTATTTTCTTTTTATTAGTAAAACTATAGAGAGGTATCGATTAAATTTGAATCCTTATTACGTATTCACATTCTTACTGTTATAGATGTAAGCGTGACGCTTGCGCTATCGGTTAGCAACAAAATCTTATATTTTACACATTTTTGTAATACGGGTAAACGGGCTCTACTGTTTTAAGGCGCTCTTTTAGCTTATTGTAATATGGTATCCAATCTTTTAGTTGGGGTACCTTATAAAACACCTCATCGCGAGAAGCTACCTTTTCTTCAAAATTAGGGTCAGAACAAAGTTTGGAGATAATCAAACCTCTAAAATCATAGTCAGCTAAACCAACCAAAATTTCATTCCAATATTTTCCTTCGGTCTCTAAGCGGTCCATTTCTTTTAGTACGTTTGGCAGGTAGGAGTAGGTATCTATAAAAGCCTTACCAGGACCTTGGGCATAATCGACAATTAAATGGCCCCATTGGCGGAATGATAAAAGAGTGTTAAAATTAATGTCACTCAGTGCTGATTTATAGTTGTTTGGTAGACTATCTTTAACTGTGCGCCAAGAAACATTTCCTGTATCAGAAAAATTCGGTTTACCTATTTCATTAATTAAATTTTCCACCTGTTCATGAAAAATTGAAAAGGGCAATAACTCATGTAATGACGATTTTGTTTTAAATTCAAATACTAATAAAATTTTTACATGCTTTAGGTTTAGCGAGTATCCAACTCCTGTTTTTTTGGTAGCATTGAATTTATAACCCTTGTCCTTAAAGTAAGGATGAGTTACAGCAAATAATTCCTTTTTTCCCTCCGTTAGTTTTATTTCCATAGTTTATAACTTACTTGAATCTTTTATAAATTCAACATCTGATAACCCAACAGTACCCACATCATTAATGCCATGATCATTGAATTTTATTACTTTGGATTGTTCTACATTAAAACTTGTATTTGAATTTAAACTAATTAGTCTACCATCAATTATTATTTCTTTATCAAACTTCACTTTGAACTCCACCGCATAGCCGGAGGCTTCTTTTACCTGTTTAAACTTGGCAGTTTGTGCGGGGGTAAAACGTGTACAGGGGCTTAGTTTGTTCTCGATTACGATGATGACTGTAATAAACTGAGTTATTAAGTTAATATTTTTCGGTTTGATTAGGCAGGGATTTCAAACTTCAATTTTCTTTTTTAACGATAACCTCATAATCTAGATCATAAAAGAAAACATCTGTCATGCCGGCTTCTTCTATGGCGTTTCTTAATCGTTCGGATACAATAAACGTGTAACCATCAAATAAGAAATCATATTCCTTTTTTAAACTTAAAGTTGAAGGGATAAATTCATAATTTTTATAGTTGGCTTTTTTTATCTCAAGCAACTCATCATATGATGACGTTTTTAAGATTGTTATATCGTTTTTGTTATTTTTATTTACTTTTTTAAATACTGAGTTTTCAATACTTAAATGTGGAAAGTTCCATTGTTTTATTGGATAAAATAACCAATATTTATATTTGGTCTTTTTTTGATATTTGTCAACATTTAGTTCTAAGAATTGATCTTCCGTTAAAGTAAAATCATTTAAAATTTTAAACAATGCGTCACTTAGGCAAATTCCTCTTGTAAAAGGTGTAAAAGCAGCTTTATGCCATTTTCGACTTCCACCACCGCTAGACCATAACATGGTATTACGTAATATGGGTTCATTAAAGTCTAACTGTTCATGATCTGGAACGTTAGTGTCTACATACAATTGAATAAGTTTAGGGTTTTCCCATCTTTCTCTATTTCTTAATAAATGGACATCTAATTGTAAACGAGCAGTTTCTTCTTGGCTGCAATACAAGTTCCATTCTCTGCCATAGCCACCTAATTGATAATATTTCATTTTAATTATATCTATTTAAAATATCTTGAACTGCGGTAATTTTAATAGGCGTATCATCAGCTGCCGTCACGCCAAACAAATTATTTACATTCGTAGTTCCTTTTACAGATTAATCTAACAATACTTTAAGTTATAACTTTTAAGTCATAGACTTAACATGTTTTGATCAACCGGTTTTCAAAGAAATCAATTCCCAGTCTTGCCCTAATGAATTATAGGTGCATATTTTTTCGAATCCGACGGCGTAATGTGCGCCTAGGGAACGGGAGTTGGTTGCGTCAACTTCAGTGATAATGGCATCATATTTTGGGTAAGAAGCAATTTTCATAGCGTTGTAAAGTCCGCGGAAAATCCCCATTTTTCTATGGGTCTTAGCAACACAGATCTGACCCATGGTAATAAAATTTTGAATGTTTATATTTTCTAATTCGGTAAACATCGGTCTTAGAACCGAAATCTCATCTTTAAAGTCATCGGTCATTGATAGCGCGTAACCAACAACTTTATCTTTATCTTTCGCAATAATATGTGGGGAGGCGTTATTCATTCTGGTGAGAACATTTAACGAATGATGAACTGTAAGAAAACCTTCTTGTTCCATTTCTAAATCAGAAACAGAAGATTTTAAATTCATTTCTTGTAAAGAGAGAATTTGTATTAATTCATCATTTGTTGTTGCGGTGGTATATATCAAATTCATTTTAGTCAACTTTTAACCAAGCTTTGCGAGCTTTTAATACTTTTTTTGAAGGAGCCTTTTCATTTTTCTCCACCAAACTAATTGCATAGTTAGGGTTAGATGATAAGGTGACTTCCGTTTTTCTTTCTAAACCATCTCTTAAAAATGTTATCGAAAGGACATCATTTGGCTTAAACCCATCTTTGATAAACGTATCGAATTGAATTCCGTCCGGGAATTTATCGCCATTAATTGTGGTAATAATATCATTCTTATCGAGACCAGCAATATAAGCGGGGCTCCCCATTTTGGTATTGCTTCTAATTTTACCATTTAAATCGTCTGTTATAGATACAGCGGCGCCAAAATAAGCCGCTTCAGTGTCTTGAGACAAACTAACACCTACGGTTTTAAATAGTTCGTTATATAGAGGCATTTCGCTTTTGTAAATAAAATTGCTAAAGAAATAATTTCCGAAATCTTCGCCTGCGTACATATTCAAAGCTTGGTTCAAGTTTTCTATGGTATACGGGTTTTCAGTTTTTCCGTAGGTATTCCAAACCAGTTTCATGAAGTCATCTAAATTCAAGTCTTTCTCTCTTAAAGAAAGGTCAAGAGCCAAACCAAGAACGCTACCGTAAGAATAATAGGAGATAAATGTATTCTCCCTGTTTACAGGATCTACAGAGGTTGATGCATCTACGAAAGGAGCTTGGTAACTCATTTCTATGGGGTTAAAAAATTGTCTTGCAGGTGAATTCCATACATAATTGAAAGTACCGGTTAATCCCTCCACATATTTTTCTGTTGTAATCAATCCTGCTCGGCAAAGTATCAAATTTGTATAGTAGCTGGTAAAACCTTCTGCAAACCAAAGTTCGCCACTCATGTTAGCTTCTTCAAAATTAAAGGGTTCTAAAGATTTTGGTCGTATACGTTCAACGTTCCAACTATGAAAAAACTCATGAGAAACTGTACCAATATTACCATCCATTCCTCCGTTAGCTAATGTCCGCGTACTGGTTAAAATAGTAGAGTTTCTATGCTCCATACCATCACCGGAGGCATTTGGTACATAACAGGCTAAAAAGGTATAAGATCCGTAGTCGAACGTAGGTAGTTCGCCAAAAACCTCTTTTTCAGCTAGAACAACTTTTTTTACTTTCTCAAAATAGGTATCAGCTTCTTCTTCGGTACCAGGGTCATGCAACGCTAATTTTATCGTTTGCCCGTCAACATTAAATTCTCGCAGCATATGATTGCTTAACTCCGTCGGACTATCCATAAAATAATACAGATTAGGAGCGCTATAGGTATGGTCCTTTACTTGTGGTAATTGCGTAGCTATCTTCCAATTTAAATCTTCTCTTGTGTTAAAATCTACTTCTATCTTTCTTTCACTAAGTGTAGGGGCATACATAAATGTAGCCGGTATGTTTAAATGTGCATGAGACTCATCTATTTGAGAATAGGTACCATCACCTCTATTGGCAAAAAGAGTATAAGAGATTTTAACGGTGCCATCATGCCCGGAAATGTTCCATGAATACGGATTTGTTCTTGAAACAATTAGGTCATTTCCTTTGCTGTCTGTAGCCTTAAAGCTATAAACGTTTTTCGCAAATTCATGTAGCGCATATCTACCTGGCGAAGTTCTGCTCATTCTAAGCGATAGAGTATCAGGTTTTATATTTTCAAATGTAGCCGAAATAGTTGCCTCGTGATGTTCGGCATTTTCGAATGAGATTGAATAGGTGTTGGTTTGTGCAACTAGTTGTACTGATTTAAAACAAAAGAGTAATACTAAAATAAGGTAGCGCATACGATGATTTTTAGCTAAGATACAGAAGCTAATTCATGTGGTAAGCAGTTTAGTTTTAGAAAATAGAAGTTAAATTAAATGGGCTGATTTTTTTCGAATCTATCTTCAATAGTTTCTTTAATACCATTTAATATATATTCGGTAATAGGTTTGGTAACGAAATCTGCAACCAACGGTTTTTTCTTTAAGCGCTCAATATCATTGCGATAAGCAGAAGAGGTTAAGACAAAAACCATACAATTATCGGTTTTTGCAAATGTTTCTAATTGATCCATAAATTCCCAGCCATTCATTACGGGCATGTTTAGATCTAAAAAGATGATATAATTACTTGTATCTGAATACTCTTTTACTAGATAATCTATAGCAGGCTTGCCGTTCGAAAAATTATGTAAATCACCCTTTAGTTTGGCATGTTCAATACCTTTTTCTAATAAAAAAGTGAATATAGGATCATCTTCAATAAGCAGTATTTGGTAATTCATTTAGTCTATGTCAATTGCATTTATAGTATTTTCAACGATATCTTTTATGACATGGTCAATTTCATCAGCAGATATTATAATATAGTTGAGAATACGCTCTTTTTCTTCATAACTCAATTTTTCTTTATCATCTCTCAATAGTTCTACCAAGCCCATTAATCTTGCAACCGGGGCTCTAACTATATGAGATTGTGTCCAAGCAATTTTTTTAAGCTGGGCATTCTGTTCTTCTATTGCTTTTAAGTGCTGAACTTTAGTAGTGACATCTTTCGAATTTACAACAATACCATTAATTGTAGGTTCATTTAATTTATTAGTTACGATAGTTTCTAACCAGACCCAATGACCATCACCATGCCTAAACCTAAATGGCTTTATGGCGATTTGTGGGGTATCTAAAACTTTAATAAATTCATTATAGACATTGTCAAAATCTTCTGGGTGAACATGTTTGAAAGCACTTGTACCTACAAATTCTTCGGGTGTAATATTTAAAACTTTAGTTGAAGTCGGACTAGCATATGAGAAAATTGCCTGTTCATCAACTATGCAGATCATATCACTTCCTTCTTGAACCAATGTTTTGTAACGACGTTCGCTATTTTCTAATTTCTCTTCAGCTTTTCTCTTTTCAGTAATATCTCTCGTGGTAACTACGAGTCCGTTAATAGATGGTTCATTTATTTGATTGGTTATGATATTCTCGAACCATTTCCATTCACCATTAATATCTTTAAACCTAAAAGGTTCTATTTCTACGGAGTCACTATCTATTATAGCATTAAATTTTTCTTTAACCCTTTCTACATCATTAGCGTGTATATAGTCAAATGCATTAGTGCCAACATAATGTTCAGGGTCAGCACTAAGTACCTTTTTTGAGCTAGGGCTTACATACGTAAAATTCCCTTCAAGATCAATAATTGAAATGATATCGCTACTCTCTTGAACTAATGTTTTAAAACGGCGTTCGCTATTTTCTAATTGCAGCTCAGATTTCTTCTTTTCAGTATTATCTTTAGCAATACAATAGTAAATGCGGTCTTTTTTATCCCAATTAGAAGACCAAAGCATGGGTACTATCGTTCCGTTTTTGTGTTTGTACCTGTTTTCAAAATTGACGACTTTTTTTCCAGATAATACCGATTCGGCAGAATCTTCGGTCAATTTAATATCTTCATCATAAACCAATTTAAGATATTGGGTACCTATAATATCTTTAGGCTCATAACCCCAAATTTGTTTAGATGCTCTATTAACACTTAAAAAATAGCCTTCTTCATCTATAGTACAAATAATGTCTAAAGAAGTGTCCATTATTTTTTGTAGTTCTTCTTTAGCATTTATAAGTACTTGCTGAGATAATACTTCTGAAGTAATATCTTTAGAGAAGCAGGTAATACCAATTTTTTCACCTTCCTTATTATAAAGAAGATCAAATGAAGTAAGGCCATAGGTCGTCCAAAATTTTTCAGGATCTTGAATTTTTTGTTTCACAGAAAAGGCACCGCTGGTAAGGGCTCTGTTATAATATGCTTTCCACTTTTTTGTAATCTGCTTGGCTACATGTTTCGAGAAAACTAAGTCGCCTTCATTGAAAGGTGTACCTTGAATTTTTTCAACTAATTCATGAAATGCGGTATTGGCAGTAATAAGTTTAAATTCTAAGTCAATAGACCACATTAAGTCTTTAGTGCTATTGATCATGGCTTCTTGGTTATTTTTAACCCTTTGAAGCTCATTGGTAAAATTCTTTTTTTCAGTAATATCTTGAACGGTACCGTACATTAATTGTGGTTTATTATCATCACTCCACTGAAGTACTTTACCCTTGTCTTGTATCCATTTATAAGTGCCATCTTTTTGAAGCATTCTATATTGAACACTACACCCATTAGATGGGTATTTTAAACATTCAGACATTTTAATTTTCACCTCTTCTAAATCATCTTCATGAATTAGACTAAACCATGTATCGGTTTTGAAATTTGATAAAGATGTATTTTCTATACCATAAATATCTAGGGCTTGTTCGTTTAAGGTAAGTACGTCATCCATAAGATTGCGTTCCCAAATTCCTATTCCTGTTGCAGTAACAATATTATCTAAAAGCTTTCCTTTTCTTTCTAAATCTAATTGCTGTTCTTCTTCTTTCTTTTTAGATTTACGAAGATCAAGTAAATGAACAACCTGTTTGGCAAGTGTCTGAAGTCCATTAATTTGAGCTTCATTAAGTTGTTTTGGTTTATAGTCTAAAACGCAAAGGGTGCCAAGGCGCTGACCATTTTCTGCGGTTAATGATGCACCCGCATAAAAACCGACATGCGGATCATTTTTTACTAAATTATAATCACTGAACCTTATATCTTTATGGGTGTCTTCTACTACTAGTAAATCAATATCATCTGTAATAACATGCTTACAGAAAGAATCTTCTAAAGGTGTACCGTTGATATCTAAACCAAAATGAGATTTAAAAAATTGCCTTCTATCATCTACCAAAGAAATTAGGCTCGTTGGGGTATCGCAAATAGAGGCTGCAAGAGATGTTATTTCATCATAGATAACCTCTGGGTGCGTATCCATAATGTCATAAGACATCAATGTTTTTAATCTGTTCGTATCTAAAATATTACTCCCGTTCATTTAATCCTTATCAAAAGACATACTTAATCTAATACTTTAACTTCAAAGTAGGAAATTTCTTTAAAAAAAGATGCAAAAATATGCTTTAAGTTTATCTTTCACCTATAATTTCATAGTTTTTTACATAGATATATAGCTTTTTTGAATTTGTAAGTAACTATTAGTCAGATTCATAAAATGATTTTATCAGTAGATTTAGAATAAGTTTGATTTATTTTCAACAATGCGGATAAATAGCTTAGAAAAATTACAGGAATTCGTTAATTACCTTACAATCATTTCATAGAAAAGCTATTTTTGCCCTATGAACCAACTACCCATAAAATTACAGAATATCTTGGCAGAACGTAAAAAGGAAGAAACCTTTCGTTCGCTAGAGTCTACCGAAGGCTTAATTGATTTTCTTTCTAATGACTATTTAGGTTTTGCTACCAATGAAACTTTATTTTCTAAAACGTTTCAACTATTATTAACAGAAAATGTAGCATCAAACGGGTCTGGCGGGTCTAGGTTATTGTCTGGCAACCATAAATTATATAAGGGATTAGAGCCGCTATTAACTGGGTTCTACAAAGCAGAAGCAGCCTTGGTGTTTAATTCTGGTTACGATGCCAATATGGGGTTGTTCAGTGCCGTACCCCAACGTGGCGATTTAATTTTTTACGATGAGTTCGTACATGCAAGCATACGCGAGGGTATACGTATGAGCAATGCAAAAGCATATAGTTTTTCGCATAACGATTTGGCAAGCCTACAAGAAAAGGTGAAATTAAATACTGCTAGAAATGAGCATGAAGATTATGCTGTATATGTAGTAACTGAAAGTGTTTTTTCTATGGATGGAGATACGCCCGACCTAAAAGCATTTACAAAATTTACAACAGCTAATAAGTATCGTTTAATAGTAGATGAAGCTCATGCGGTTGGGGTTTTAGGAAAAAATGGAGAAGGATTGATCCCAGAATTAGGTCTTGAGAAAGATGTTTTCGCGAGAACAGTAACATTTGGCAAAGGCTTTGGTTGCCATGGCGCAGCAATTCTTGGCTTCGAGAATTTAAAAGATTATTTGGTAAATTTTGCCAAACCATTAATATATACCACAGCATTAACGCCACATACCTTGGCGACAATTATTACCGCACATAAGTATTTAAGTGAATTGGGGAAAGAACCGAGAGAACTATTAAAAGATCATATCGATTTCTTTAAAAAGCAGCTACTAGCCTTTAAAATAAACCATCATTTTATACCAAGTTCTACGGCAATACAGGGTTGTATCATACCAAGTTCAAAGAAAGCAAAGCAAGTATCTAAAAAATTAATGGACAAAGGCTTTAATGTCAAAGCAATTTTATCGCCAACGGTGCCAGAAGGTCAAGAAAGACTTAGAATTTGCTTGCATAGTTTTAATTCTAAAGAAGAAATTGGGTTATTGGTAAAATTGTTGTCTAGTTTTATATAATATATGGAAGATAAATTTTATCAGCTTGCCTCTTTTGAATACGTAGCCGATGTACAGATTGTAAAAGGTAAATTAGAGTCTGAAGGGATACCAGTTTTTCTTAGGGATGAAAATACCTTAAATTCAGATCCATTGATAAGCAATGCCATTGGCGGAGTAAAACTACAAGTGTATTCTAAAGATAAAGAACGGGCAATTGCTATCTACGATGAGATAAGAGCCTATGCTGTTGATAATGATGGTGAGCCTGTTGTTTGTCCCAATTGCAAGGCTCAAAAATCTGAACCATATTATAACAGCAAGGGAGTATTTTATAAACTTTTTCCATTTTTCGAAAAAAGAAAATATAAGTGCCTAAATTGTGGAATGATCACTAACTCAAAGTAAGAATACATGCAAAAGATATTTGTAACAGGAATTTCGACGGAAGTAGGTAAAACAATCGCATCGGCAATTTTTACCGAAGCATTACAAGCAGATTATTGGAAACCTGTACAAGCCGGCGATTTAGATAATACTGATACAGATAAGGTAAGGAGTATGATATCTAATACTAAATCGAAATTTCACCCCAGCAGCTATAATTTAAAGGCAGCTATGAGTCCGCATGCTGCGGCAGAAATTGAAGGTATTGAAATCGATAGATTCCATATCAACGAACCAGAAACAGATAACAGCTTAATAATTGAAGGTTCTGGCGGTATATTGGTTCCTTTAAATGAGGAAGATACCATGTTCGACATCATCATGCCCGATTATAAGGTTATAGTGGTTTCTAGAAATTACTTAGGTAGTATCAATCATTCGCTATTGACCATAAAATGGCTGTTACACAAAGGCTATGAGGTTTCTGTGTTATTTAGCGGAGAAGAAAATCTACATACCGAAAGTATTATTTTGAGTAAAACAGGGGTTTCTTCAATAGGTAGAATAGATGAAGAAAAAGAATTCACCAAAGAGGTTATTAAAAAGTATGCCGATAAGTTCGAGGGTATTTTGAGAACGTTATAATCGCTGTAAAATTTCAGCATTATCAACCGTAGCATATACCCTATAATGTTGGGCTAAATAGGCATCTATATATTCATTTTCCTCAATTTCTTTTTTATCTAAAATTCGCCGACCTTTTCGTATTACAACAGTTTTGGGTTGTAATTCTTCCATAATATATGTAAGCTCTTCGATAGAATTCTTTCTGGGGTTATCAAAAAAAGGAAACAGCTCATCTCTACAAATATTACTTGGGTGTGTAGAGGCTGTGGTAGGTGGTAAGGTATCTAAATTCCAGTATCCTATGTGATATTCAAAAAATAGGATGTTCTTCGTATCTAAATTATGCTCTAAAATATATTGCGTAGCAGAAAAACCTTCCCCATTAAAGAAAGTACCTTTTTCGAATTTGTTCTTTATAATATTTACATATTCCAGATAACTTTCAGCAGGAATCAATAACGCAATAAACGCAACATAAACTGGTAATTTCGGCTTGTAATTTATTATTAAGTTATAGATAACGATCCCAACCAGAATAAGTAACATTGGGTGTACTTGTATAAGGTAGTGACCATTGATTCTTCCACCTTTCACAAAAGAAAATAGCACACCTAAAATTGCAATTATTAAAAGTTGAACGGTTCTACTCTTAAAATCAAGGCTTTTACTTTTATAGGCATATAAAAAGAAGAGTCCCGTAATTAGAAAAATGGGCGCAAGTTTAAGAATGGAATATCTTCTCGCTTCTGTATATTCTAGTGGTGCAAGTACTACAGATTCCCACCAAATATGAGTTTGGTTGCTTAAGTAGTAGGGTATAATAGTCGCGAAAATTACAGTTACAACTCCGGTGCCAAATAACAGAATAGACAAGAAAGTAATTTTCTTATCTGTAAATAAAGCTTCGTAAACCAAGAATAGACCAATAAATAGAATAGGGAAAGCCATATTCAATTTCACCATAACTGTTGCACCTAACAATAGACCGGACAAGAATAGATATAATGCAGATTTTTTTGTTAGTAGTAAATAGAGACCGGGCACAAATAATGCAATGCAAATATGTTCAGACATTACACCTTGTAGACTACCAAAAAGGCTTAATAGAACAATGCAAAATGCACCAACAAAAATAGAAGCTTTTTTAGGGATTATAGTACGTGCAATCTTATAGGTGTAAAATGCGGTAATGACCACTAAAAATACACCGGCGAGCCGAATAGCGATAAAGCTTTTGCCAAATAGGGATATAATGCCAGCGAAAAAAGCAAATGTTAGCGGTGGCTTTAGATCCCATAATTGTGTGTAAGGTAGAAAACCATTGGCCCAAGATTGACCTAAAAGAATAAAAGTGCTTTCATCGCGATCAATGTAGTCTCTAAAGAAAAAAGGGAAACGAATAAAAAAAGTGATTAAAAAGAATAGGCAGAATACAGCTGTATTCTTCAATTCGGAAAAATTTAAAAACGCTTTTTTGTTTCTTTTTAAGGGCATCTCTTTGTTGCGGTTTATTTCCCGATCTTTGCAAGATAGATAAAATGAAGAATTATAAATTCTATGAAAAAGGAAAATCTATCTACTCGCGATAAAAAATATTTATGGCATCCTTTAACTCAACATAAGTTGGGTAAACCACAATTACCTATAACTAAAGCAAAGGGTGTAGTATTGTTTGATGAGGAAGGAAACGAATATATCGACGGTATTGCATCTTGGTATACCGTAATGTACGGCCATTCAAATGACCATATTATCTCTGCAATGACCGAGCAAATGCAAAAGTTAGATTTTGTAATGTTCAGTGGTCTAACTCACGAACCGGCAATAGAATTGTCTGAAAAATTGATGGCCATTTTGCCTGATAATCAGGCGAAATTATTCTTCAACGATAATGGTTCTACAGCTATTGAGGCGGCGATAAAAATGGCGCTTCAGTATTTTCATAATAATGGAGAAAAAAGAGATACGTTAATCGCTTTTGAAGATGGTTTTCATGGCGATACATTTGGAGCAATGAGTGCATCTGGTCTGTCGTCTTACAATGGTCCGTTTGAAGATTTTCTATTAAAAGTAGTGCGAATACCTACTCCCCAAGAAGATAATATAGAAGAAGTAAAAGGTAAGCTGTCTGAAATTTTGAAAGAAAATAGTTGTGCAGCATTTGTATTTGAACCACTGGTGCAAGGTGCGGCAGGTATGAAATTTCATTCCGCCGAAGGGTTAGATGCTTTGATCGGTCTTTGTCAAGAGCATGAAGTTCTGTGTATAGCAGATGAAATAATGACCGGTTTTGGTAAAACGGGTAAGAATTTTGCATCAGATAATTTAACGAATAAGCCAGATATCATTTGTCTAAGTAAGGCTTTAACGGCAGGTATTTTTCCGTTGAGTATTACTAGTTGTACACAGAAAATTTATGATCGTTTTCTTAGCGATGAGGTACATAAAGGTTTCTTTCATGCGCATACATTTAGCGCGCATCCATTAGGTTGTGCCGCTGCTTTGGCGGGAATTGAACTTTTGAATTCGCCAGAAATTATAGAAAGAAGAAGCTACATTGAAAATGCCCATAACGCATATGCTAGCAAAATTCAGAATCATAAAAAAGTAAAAGATGTAAGGGTTATGGGTGCTATTCTTGCCATAGACCTTGAAATAAAAATGGAACGTTATGGTAATTTGCGTGATCAACTTTATAATTTCTTTTTAGAAAGAGGGGTGTTGTTACGACCATTAGGTAATACTATTTATACATTACCGCCTTATGTAATTACAGACAACCAGCTCCAGAAAATTTACGATACCATCACTGAGGCTTTAGATACATTTTAGATTAGAATTTGAAAGAAAAAATATCCATAACAGCCATAGCTTCAGTGTCGCCTTTAGGTAGTACATTAGAAGAAACTTGGCAGGCATATCAGAACAACGAACATTACTTTTCATTGGTTGAAGCGAATGAAGGTAAATCTTGGGTAGCGCCATTATCATCATCTGCACGATTAAAAGTAGACGAACTTAGATTGTCTGATAGTAAATACAAAAAATTAGATGATAGTGTACTATTCGCAATGGTAGCTTCAAGATTGGCAGTAAAGCAATCGGGTTGGGGAAACATGGCTGAATTCGGAATTAACATGGGCTCGTCTCGTGGGGCGACCAAGTTGTTTGAACAGTATCATAAAGAGTATTTAGATACTGGTGTTTCATCAACTTTAAGCTCGCCAACCACCACATTGGGTAATATCTCTTCATGGGTATCTCATGATTTGGGGGCGACAGGACCAGAAATATCACATTCCATCACCTGCTCAACAGGTTTGCATTCAGTGCTGAACGGAGTGGCTTGGCTAAATAGCGGAATGGCAACTAAGTTTTTAGTAGGTGCCAGTGAAGCTCCGCTGACCAATTTCACCATTGCCCAAATGAAGGCATTGAAAATTTACGCAAAAGCACCTGAGTCAAACACTGGTTCAGTAGTCGATATGTCAACGGTAGTTGAGCGTAGCCGAAACTACCCTTGCCAGGCACTAAACTTGAAAAAAGAATACAATACCATGATTTTAGGCGAAGCTGCTTCGGTAGCTTGTCTAGAAACGGGATTGGTAAAAAATGCTTTGGCAATAATAGATGGAGTAGGGTATGCAACAGAAATTTTAAAACATAATACTTCCATTTCAGCAAACGCCGTATGTTTTCAGAAATCTATGAAAATGGCTTTGGGCGATTTAGATGTTGCTGAGGTAGATGCCATTGTAATGCATGCACCCGGCACAATAAAAGGAGATTCATCAGAATACAATGCAATTCAAGAAGTTTTTGGGGATTACATGCCTCAATTAACTACTAATAAATGGAAAATTGGTCACACTTTCGCAACCTCGGGGATGCTAAATCTAGAGTTGGCAGTTTTAATTTTGCAACATAATAAGATGATCTCGGTGCCTTTTATTGAGGCAAAACTAAATAGTAGAAAAATTAAAAATGTACTGGTAAACGCGGTTGGTTTTGGTGGAAATGCAGTGAGTATTTTAGTAAGTAAAAACGAATAAACGTAGTTAAAAGAGAACAGATGTAGCGGTGTGGTAATTTTTTTAAAACCTACCAATTATTTTTTCAATTTAAATTCCGTTATTTTTGAACCCTGGTAACAACCTAAGATTATATGAGCGAAGCAAGACACAATTGGTCAAAAGAAGAAATTTTAGAAATATATAATATGCCTTTAATGGAGCTACTTTATGAAGCTGCAACTGTGCATAGAAAAAACCATGATCCAAATACGGTTCAAGTTTCTACCTTACTTTCTATAAAAACAGGTGGTTGCCCAGAAGATTGCGGCTATTGTCCGCAAGCTGCTCGTTACCACACCGACATTAAAGGTAATGACCTTATGGCTGTTTCTCAGGTTAAAGCTCAAGCGCTTAGAGCAAAAGCATCAGGTAGTTCTCGTGTATGTATGGGTGCTGCATGGCGAAATGTAAAAGACGGTCCTGAGTTTAATCAAGTATTAGAAATGGTACGCACCATTAATAAGCTTGATATGGAGGTTTGTTGTACGTTGGGTATGATAACCGAGAATCAGGCAAAACGTTTGGCAGAAGCAGGCTTATATGCTTACAATCACAATTTAGATACTTCAGAAGATTATTATAAAGATGTAATTTCTACTCGTGCCTTTGAAGATCGTTTAGATACGATTGAAAATGTTCGTAAAAGTAATGTTACCGTTTGTAGCGGTGGTATTATTGGTATGGGTGAAGAGTTAGAAGATAGAGCAGGTATGTTAGTTGCTTTAACTTCATTGAATCCGCAACCAGAATCAGTGCCGATCAATGCATTAGTCGCTGTAGAAGGTACGCCGATGGAAGATATTGAGCCGGTTTCTATATGGGATATGATTCGTATGGTAGCAACTACCAGAATTGTAATGCCAGAAACTCAAGTACGTTTATCTGCAGGTAGAACTGAAATGAGTAGAGAAGGGCAGGCGATGTGTTTCTTTGCTGGTGCGAATTCAATTTTTGCAGGCGATAAATTATTGACTACTCCGAATCCTGATGTAAATGAAGATATGGCGATGTTCAAGATGTTAGGTTTGAATCCGCAAAAACCATTTACCAAAGTATCACAGCCTAAAACGGTCGAAGCAGAAGATTCTCAAATTCAATCTTTAGGTGAAAAACCAAAATGGTCTAGACCTGGTCACTCCATTGAACGTAATGAAACTGCGAAGCAAAAAGCTAAATTTGTTGACTAAGACCACATTATTACTTTTTTAAGAAATTATTTTGCTATCGTTAATTACCTTTGGCTTCCCTAAAAACCATGTGTAATTGAAGTTAGCAGAAATTCCGAGGGTAAATCATATTACCAAGGACAACTTTATTAAAGAGTACCTTAAGCCTCAAAAACCTGTTGTATTAGAACAGGCTATTGCAGATTGGCCTGCTTTTAACAAGTGGAATCTAGACTATATTAAGGATGTAGCGGGTGATGTTACCGTGCCTTTGTATGATGATAGACCAGTTCAGCATAAAGATGGTTTCAATGAACCACATGCCAAAATGAAAATGGCAGAGTATGTGGATCTATTGAAGAAGGAGCCTACCAAGTATAGAATTTTTCTTTGGAATATATTGAAGGAAGTACCTGCACTACAGAAAGATTATAGGTTTCCAGACTTCGGATTAAGGCTTTTAAAAGGTGTGCCAATGATGTTTTTCGGCGGACGAGACTCGTACACTTTTATGCATTACGATATTGATTTGGCAAATATATTTCATTTTCATTTCGATGGAGAAAAGGAAGTAGTACTTTTTCCTCAGTCAGAAACGGAGAATCTATATAAGGTTCCACATTCTTTAATTACCCATGAGAGTATAGATTTCTCAAATCCGGATTATGATAAGTGGCCTGCTTTAAAAAAAGCAAGCGGATTTAAAACTACCCTTTCTCATGGCGAAGTTTTATATATGCCAGAAGGATATTGGCATTATATGAAATATAATACTCCGGGGTTTTCAATGAGTTTGCGAGCATTGGCGCGCAATCCTAAGAATTTGGCTAAGGCATCGTATAATATTGTAATAATGCGCTACTACGACGTGCTAATGCGTAAGTTAAAAGGGCAAGATTGGATAGATTGGAAAAATAAAGAAGCAATTTCTAGAACCAATAAAAATCAGAAAGTGTAAACCGAAAAGAGTTGAGTATTATTTTATAAGCTCAAATGTTTTCTCATACACCAAATGACTTTCCCAACCACGGTATAAAAGGTAATCTGCTAATTTTTTTCTTCGCTTTTGAATATTAGTTTCGGTAATCTGCAGTAATCTTTTGTGAGCTAAATCATCTAAAGCAGTCAAGTAAGCTTCAGGCTCAATTTCTTTTAAGGCAGTGGTGATATTGTATTTAGAGATGTTTCTAAATTTTAATTCCCTTACAATTCTATTTTTACCCCATTTTTTAATGTTGAATTTCCCACGGGCAAAGCTTTTTGCAAAGCGCTCTTCATTTAAAAATCGGTCTTCAATAAGCTGGGCTATAATAGTATCTACTGTTAATGGAATCATACCCATTTCTTTCAATTTCGCAACCACTTCCTTGTGGCAGCGATCCTGGTAAGCGCAGTAGCCTTCAATTTTTTTGGTCGCTTCTTGAACGGTATATGACTTTGCATGGTTCATCAATGCCAAAGTTATTATTCTCAAAGTATATAGCCTATCTTTTTCTCGGGTCAATAGTGAAATACTTTTTTAGGTAACTATTGTCGATGACTGGGTTAAGTATTTTATTCTTTCTTGCAGGATGCTTTTTTAACTGTTCTTTTGGTCTGGTAGGCCTTTTTTCAAAACCACCACCACAATTGGGGCATACGTTCATTAAAACTTCAGTAACACAATCTTTACAAAAAGTACATTCGTAAGAACAGATCATTGCTTTATCGCTGTCGTTCTGTAATTCGGTATCGCAGTTTTCACAGTTCAATCTTATTTCTAACATTTTACTTTTAATTTTTAGTTGGCTTTAGTCAATAAATTAAGGTCTATTTTTTTCATAATACGCCATTACGTGTTCTGGAACAGCAATATCCTTTGGTAATAAATCGTCACTGATAGGAAACTCTGCAACTTGTTTTAGGGGAAGCAAACCGGCCCAAATAGGTAGCTCTAAATCTGCATTTTCGTCTTTAACCCCTACATCCCTTATTTTTGCTGAGGCTGTGGTTATGGTCATTTCGACCACTAGCGTGCCATCGAGCTCTTTTTTGTGCATGGGTCTTATTCCATCCCATCTACCGGGCATCATATGGTCAACAACACATTTTAAGGCTTTTTCTTTCGAAATAGGATCCGTTGTTTTTTGTACGGTTCCGAACAATGTTGCCGATCTATAATTTACGGAGTGATGTAATCCAGAGCGTGCCAAGACCAGTGCATCTAAATGCATTACGGTCATACTTATTTCTTTATTTTCCAACAAGGCCAGTAGCATTCTGTTTTTATGAGAACCATGCAGGTAAATTTTATTGCCATCCCTACCGTAGGCCATGGGCAGGCATATTGCTTTATTTTCATAAATATAACTTACATAGCCAACGAAGCCTGCATCAAGAATAGTATTGATTTTTTCTACATCGTAGGTAGCTCTATTGGCACCTCTTTTTACTTTGTTGACAGCGCTGATATCATAGTTTTTCATGTAAAATATTTTTAAGACAGTTCAAAATTAATAGATTTGTGGATGGTGTAAATCATCCAGAAATATATTTTTGAATAGTCCAGTTTATGATTCCATATAAAACAAGTATTCGTATAGACAGAACTTCTAAACAAGCCGTTTATCTGCAACTTACCAATCAGTTTATCACTTTGATTAAAAAAGGAATACTGGTCAAAGGAGCTAAATTACCAAGTAGTCGAGCGCTTGCTTTATTGATTAGTGTGCATAGAAAAACTGTCATTGCGTGCTATGAAGAACTTATTTTACAGGGTTGGCTAGAAAGTATACCGCAAAAAGGAACCTATGTTCATTCGAAGATTCCTATGTTGAAACAGCAAAAGTTAGGAGCTGATCCAATAGATTTAAAAGGTAAAGATGAAGTGGGATTTTCATTCAAAAAACAATCCTATTTAGATAGAAGTTTCCCGCAAAGCTTGAATAAAGAAAATCTCTATGTAAATGATGGGATCGGAGATGTAAGATTAGCGCCCAGAAATGCCATTGCCACATTGTACCGTAGTATTAGCGCAAAGAAAAGTACACCTTTATATATGGACTATGGCACAACGTATGGAAATTTAGAACTTAGAAAAACGTTAGTAAATTATCTAAACGAAACAAGAGGGCTTCGTATAAGTATAGATAATATTATGATTACAAGGGGTAGTCAAATGAGTATGTTTTTGGCAGGTCAATTACTTTTTGATAAAGACGAGTATGTTATTGTAGGAGAGACCAATTATAGTTCTTCTGATACTACTTTTGAATATGGTGGTGCTAAATTGTTGCGGGTTAAAATAGATGGCGAAGGTCTACAAACTATTGAAATCAAAAAACTTTGTGAGAAATACAAAGTAAAGGCAGTATACACGACGCCACATCATCATCATCCTACCACGGTCACTCTTTCTGCAGAGCGGAGGATACAATTGTTGAATTTGGCAAAGACATATAGCTTTGCCATTATAGAAGATGACTACGACTATGATTTTCATTATAATCATTCGCCCATATTGCCCTTGGCCAGTCATGATATTCATAATAATGTTATTTACGTAGGTTCTGTATGTAAAACTATTGCACCAGTATACCGTGTGGGATATTTAATTGCTTCTAAAACATTTGTAGATGAATGTGCAAAACTGAGAAGGTTTATTGATCGTCAAGGTGATGCATTGCTAGAATTAACGTTTGCGGAATTCATAAAAGATGGAAGTTTGGATAGGCACATTAAAAAAACACTTAAAATCTATAAATCACGGAGAGATGAGTTTTGTGCATTGTTAAGAGAAGAGTTAGGAGATTATTTGTCCTTTAAAATACCAAAAGGAGGCATGGCTATTTGGGTAACCTTGGATAAGCGATTTTCTTGGGAAAGTGTTGCGGATATCGCGAAAAAAGAAAACCTGATATTTTCCGAATTACAAAGATATGACATGGCTAAAATTAACCATAAGGCTATTCGTATTGGTTTTGCAGCCTATAATAGAGAAGAGGCTAAAACTTTTGTTCATCGTTTAAAGAGTACCATGAAGGCATTGGATATTTAATTATAGGGCACAAAAAAAAGCGACTCTTTTAGGGAGTCACTTTTTTGTTAATATATTGTTTTGCCGTCTTTATTCTTAAAACGGTATTCTAGATACGTATACGCATCACGCGGTTGAACTTTAATCCATCTTTTATATTCCAAGTACCATTTCATTCTTATTGAAGGAAATCCCTTAGTAATATATGCTGCAATAAAAGGGTGTATATTTAAAGTTATACTATTGTCCTTTGCAGGTCCTTTTAAGAGTTTTTGCAGATCCGCTATAATTTTATCTATTAAAACAATAGGTGCTTCCACCTGTTTCCCAGAATTATTAGGGTCCTCTTCAGTTGTTTTAATATTCATTTCAGGTCGAACCCTTTGTCGGGTAATCTGAATTAAACCAAATTTACTAGGAGGTAGTATTTTGTGTTTGGCACGATCATCTTTCATCTCATCTCTAAGATGTTCAAAAAGCCTTTTTCTATGTTGTGGTTTTACCATATCGATAAAATCTACAACTATAATACCGCCCATATCACGAAGGCGTAATTGCCTTGCAATTTCTGATGCGGAAAGAAGGTTTACCTCAAGGGCAGTGTCTTCTTGGTTTTTGGCTTTGTTAGATCTGTTACCACTGTTTACGTCTATTACATGAAGTGCTTCTGTATGCTCTATAATTAAATAGGCGCCTTTGCTCATTGCGGCAGTACGGCCAAAAGACGTTTTTATTTGTCTTTCAATACCAAATTTTTCAAAAATAGGTACGTTGGTGTTATTGTAGTGCTTAACGATGCTCTCTTTTTCAGGAGCAATTTCCGACACATAATCCTTAATTTCATTGTATAAGGTGTCGTCATCTACATGTATTCCGGTAAAACTATCATTGAATACATCTCTTAAAATAGAAGATGCTCTATTGAGTTCTACGAATACTTTTGATGGTGTTTGAGCACGTTGTAATTTTTTACACATTGCTGTCCATTTGTTCAGCAAGTTTTCTAGATCTTTGTCCAGTTCTGCAACTTTTTGTCCTTCTGCGACTGTTCTAATGATAACACCAAAACCTTTAGGTTTAATGCTTCTAACGAGTCTTTTTAACCTGTCTTTTTCTTCCTTGCTCGCAATCTTTTGAGATACGGATACACGGTCAGAAAAAGGAACCATAACCAAGTAGCGTCCGGCAATTGATAGCTCAGAACTAATTCTTGGTCCTTTAGTAGATATAGGTTCTTTTACAATTTGCACCAATAGAGATTGGTTTGCTTTTATGACATCGGTAATAACACCGTTTTTGTCAATATCGGTCTCGATCGGGAAATTTCCTAAAGTGTAATCATTTAGTTTTCCTGAGCTCACTTGTTTTATGAACTTAAGCATAGAAGATAATTGCGGACCAAGGTCATGGTAATGCAAGAATGCATCTTTTTCATAACCAACGTTTACAAACGCCGCGTTAAGCCCGGTAACCGGCTTTCTGATTTTGGCGAGAAAAATATCGCCTACAGAAAAATCGTTACTGTTTTCTTCTTTATGCAGTTCAGTGAGTTTTCCATCCTTTAACAAGGCAAAGTCAACAGATTGGGAACTAGATCTTACGATTAATTCTCTATTCACCTGAATATATTTTTAGTCGTTCGGCTATTAAAATAGGGAACGAACTGATTAAACAATACCATAGACAAATACAAAAGTATCTGCCGAAATCCGAATTCTGGATTTCTATGTCAATGAACGTATTTTAAAAAGAAAAAGTAGTTATTAAAACTACTTTTTCTTGTGTCGGTTAGCTCTTCTACGCTTTTTACGCTTGTGAGTTGCTACCTTATGTCTCTTTCTTTTTTTACCGCTTGGCATAAAGTTCTTTTTTTAAGATTAATTATTTTACGTGTACGTTGCTCTTAACTCCTTCTACAAAAACCTTTGCAGGCTTAAATGCTGGAATGTTGTGAGCGGGTATTTTAATAGTTGTGTTTTTGGAAATATTTCTACCGGTTTTTTCGGCTCTTGTTTTAATGATAAAACTACCAAAACCTCTTAGGTAAACATTATCACCACTTTCTAATGATGTTTTTACCTCTTCCATAAAAGATTCAACAGTTGCCTGTACATCTCCTTTTTCAATTCCCAGCTTATCTGAGATTTTCGATACAATTTCCGCTTTCGTCATCTTTCAATATTAGATTTTCTGTATGTTTTTTCGGGTTGCAAATATATAAATTAAATTCAATCTTTCTTTCTAATGGGTTAATTTTAAGTGTATAAACTGCTACTTTTATCACTTAGCATAGAAGAGCATGTCATTTTCGGGTAAAATTTTAGATTGGTATCATATAAATAAGCGCAGTTTACCATGGCGCGAGAATACTGATCCATACAAAATTTGGCTCTCAGAAATTATTCTTCAACAGACTCGGGTTGCTCAAGGAACCCCGTATTACTTGAGGTTTATAGAGACTTTCCCTACTGTTGATGACTTAGCCAACGCAAATGAAGAGCAGGTTTTAAAACTTTGGCAAGGGCTCGGGTATTATTCAAGAGCTCGAAATTTACATTCAGCAGCAAAAATGGTGGTCGATGGGCACGGTGGCAAATTTCCTGATAGTTATAAGCAACTTTTAACATTAAAAGGCGTAGGTGACTATACGGCGAGTGCTATTTCTTCTATATGTTTTAATGAACCACAGGCTGTTGTTGATGGAAATGTATACCGAGTGCTTGCAAGGTATTATGGTATAGACACCCCAATTAATAGCACAGAGGGTATAAAATACTTTAAAGCTCTGGCTGAAAAAGTCATGGACACAGATCATATTAGAGATTACAACCAAGGTATTATGGAGTTTGGTGCTATACAATGTTCACCAAAAAAGCCATTGTGTTTACATTGCCCGTTAAGCGATAGTTGCGTGGCATTGCAAAAGGGTCTGGTGGATCAATTGCCCGTAAAATTGAAGAAGACAAAAGTGCGCAATAGATACTTCAATTATCTTATACCTATATATAAAGATGCAAGTGGAAATCAATTTACGCGTTTAAATCAAAGAATAGGAAAAGGTATTTGGCAGAATCTATGGGAGTTTCCGCTAATAGAATCAAAAGATGCCCTTGAAATAGATGATGTTACTATAAGGTATAAAGAGGTATTGGACACTTTGCCGTCAGTTGAAATACTAGAATACAACGAAAATGCTATTGTTCATAAATTATCGCATCAACATTTACATACCAGATTCTGGATTATTTACACCGATAATAAGTTTGAAGGTCAAATATCGGTTGAAAAAATAACCGAATTTCCTGTACCTGTTTTAATCGCAGATTTTATCAAAGCATTTAAATTTTAGTACTTTTGATTTTTATATCTTTAAGTTATGAGCGGTACATTAAATAAGGTAATGTTAATTGGGCATTTAGGCGATGAAGTTAAAATGCATTATTTTGAAGGTGGCGGTAGTATTGGCAGGTTTCCGTTAGCTACAAATGAGACATATACCAACAAATCTACCGGTGAACGTGTTACCAACACTGATTGGCATAATATAGTGGTACGAAACAAAGCTGCTGAAGTTTGCGAAAAATATCTTAGTAAAGGCGACAAGGTATATGTAGAGGGTAGGTTAAAAAACCGTCAGTGGCAAGGTGAAGATGGGGTAACTAGATATTCGACCGAAGTACATGTTCAAGAATTCACTTTTTTGACCACCAAAAAAGAAGGAATGCAGAACAATGGTGGTTCGGCTCCGGTAGCTCAAAAGGCGCCTAGTACTGAGAATAAAGCACCAGCTAAAGCTCCTGCACCTACAAGTCAAGAAGATGACGATGATTTACCATTCTAATAAATTTAAATAGCAGCTATTGGACCCAGACCCCTTACCGTTTTTAATGACAACATTAGTTGTAAACGGTGTTTTTGCAATTAATATAGTTGTACTTTTTGTACTACTTCTTTGCTCTGCACTTATTTCTGGTGCCGAAGTGGCAATGTTCGGTCTTTCGCCAACCGAGGTTAAAGAGCTTCAAGACGAAAAATCTGCCAAAAGTACCATATTACTTAAGCTTCTAGAACGACCTAAAAAATTATTGGCAACCATACTTATAGCAAACAATGCTATAAATATTGGTGTAGTTCTGCTGTTCAGTATCATTGGTAACACACTTTTTGAAAATATAAATACCGTATTGTTCGGTGTATTATCAGTTCGTTTTTTGTTAGAAGTCGTGGTCGCAACGTTTCTAATTTTAATGTTCGGTGAAATTCTACCAAAGGTATATGCAAACAGAAATAGAATGAGCTTTGCGCATTTAATGGTGTATCCGTTAAGAGTGTTAGATTTTATTTTTTCGCCATTGAGTTTACCAATGCGTTCGGGTACTTTGTTTTTGTATAACAAACTAGGCAAACAAAAATCGAGCTTAAGTATCGATCAATTGTCACAGGCGCTAGATTTAACCTCTCATGGCGATACTACTAAAGAAGAAAAAAAGATTTTAGAAGGTATTGTAACCTTTGGTAATACAGATACCAAACAGGTAATGAGACCTCGTATCGATATTTTTGCGCTGAACGAGCAAATGAAATTCCCCGAAGTTTTAGGTGAGATAAAGAAGAACGGGTATTCTAGAATTCCGGTATTTGGCGAGAATATCGATACCGTTAAAGGGGTGTTGTATGTAAAGGATCTATTGCCATATTTAGATAGAAAAACCTTTAATTGGATGACACTTATTAGAGAGCCCTATTTTGTTCCTGAGAATAAAAAGTTAGATGATTTATTGGGTGAATTTCAAGAGAAGAAAAATCACTTGGCTATTGTTGTTGATGAGTATGGTGGCACTTCTGGGTTGGTAACCTTAGAAGATATTATTGAAGAAATTGTTGGCGATATCAGCGATGAGTTTGATGATGAAGATTTAATTTTCTCTAAACTCGACGAGTATAATTATGTTTTCGAAGGAAAAACTCCTCTTAAAGATTTTTACCGTGTGATAAAATTAGATGACAACGAAATTTTTGAAAGTAATAAAGGAGAGTCAGAAACACTAGCTGGCTTTGTTTTGGAAAAGGCAGGTAGTTTTCCAAGACGTGGAGAAAAAATAATGTTCGAGTCCTATACCTTTGTGGTTGAAGCGATGGACAAGAAAAGATTGAAACAAATAAAAGTAACCTTGCCACATGAAGTTTAATGCATTGATTATAATTTTAATAGGTTTTGCTTTTATGGTAAGTTGTAAAGAAGAGCCTGTTATTCCTAAACCAAAAGCTAAAATGCGTTTAGAATATCCTCAAGGTAAATTGGCGGACTTAGAAACCGAGAATTTCAGTTTCAAATACAATCAATTGGCAAAGGCTGAGTTAAATGGCGATAAAGCTTATACTATTTCATATCCAGAAATGAAGGGTGCAATTTTTCTAAGTTATAAGAAAATCGATGGTAACTTATCTAAGCTAATAATTGATTCTAAAAGGCTTAGTTATGAACATGCGACAAAGGCCGACAATATTGTAGAGCAACCATATGTAAATCCTGATGAGAAAATTTATGGTGCTTTATTTGAAGTACAAGGTAATGCGGCTTCACAATCGCAATTTTATGTTACCGATAGTACAGAACATTTTCTAACCGGTTCGGTTTATTTTTATACGAAACCCAATTATGATTCTATTTTACCTGCAGCGTCATATCTTCAAAATGATATCAGGGGAATCATAGAAACACTTCGGTGGAAAAAATAAAGTCGTATGATGACAAAACAAGACCTTTTAGATTGTCATAAACGAATAACTCCATTTATTCATAACACAGCTGTTTTAACTTCTAGACTAATTGATAAAGAGGTTGGTGCTCATGTATTTTTTAAGTGCGAGAATTTTCAAAGAGCAGGAGCGTATAAAATGCGCGGTGCTACCAATGCGATTTTGCAATTAACTGAAGAGCAGAAGAAAAACGGCGTAGTAACACATTCGTCTGGTAATTTTGCACAAGCATTATCATTAGCGGCACAAAGTGTTGGTGTTATTGCACATATTGTGATGCCAAATACAGCCCCAGAAGTTAAGAAAGTTGGTGTGAAAGAATATCGTGGTAAAATTTACGAATGTGAACCTACAGTAGAGGCGAGGCAGGCATTAGCAGATGAAATTGCCATGAAAACAGGAGCTACTTTCGTGCACCCATCCAACGATAACAATGTTATTTTGGGTCAAGGCACTGCTGCTTTAGAGCTGTTATATAAACAACCCGATTTAGATTTTATATTTTGTCCCGTAGGTGGCGGGGGACTCATTGCCGGTTCAGGTTTGGCAGCTACATATTTTGGAAAAAACTGCAAGGTTTATGGTGCTGAGCCTTTTGAGGCTGATGATGCTTACCGTTCGTTACAAAGTGGCAAAATAGAAACTAACGAAACCGTAAACACTATTGCCGACGGATTAAAAACAGTTTTAGGTGACAAGAACTTTCCTATTATTAAAGAGCTTGTTAGCGGTATTGTCAGGGTAACTGAAGATGAGATTATAGCCGCGATGAAATTAGTTTGGGAGCGTATGAAAATTATCATAGAACCTTCTAGTGCGGTAACTGTGGCTGCAGTTTTGAAACAATCAAAAGAGCAGCCAGAAGTTTTTCAGAATAAAAAAATTGGTATTATAATATCTGGTGGTAATGTAGACTTATCTAATTTACCTTTTTAGAATATGTAATCTTTACTGCTTACTTAAAATCTCTTCAGCACGCTGAATACTAGAATTGATGTTTTCTTTTACTTGTTGAACTTTCTCTTCTTCTTCTTTTAACCATGCTTTCTTTTCATCAGAAAGTTCTTTGCCGTTCATAATTTCTTCAGAATCGAAACGATCACCAAAACCTTGCATCCAGTCCATCATAGATTTATTGGCTTCTTGTAAATCTTTCATTGCTTTTGCTTCAACCGATTCAACCCCAAGAGAATCTGCCATTGGTTTTAAGTGCCCAACTAGTTTTCCTATAGTTCCCATTTTTGGCATTACCTCATCATGAATGCTCATTACGTTCTCCATTTTAGAAGGCTCTTCAGCTTTCTTGGTTTCTTTGCAAGAAGTGAACGTAATTAATGTAGCTATGGCAAGTGTATAAAGTATATTTTTCATATTAGTCGTTCTTAGGAGTAATAGCTGTAATAGTTTTGACAGATGTAATGGTGTAATTGTAATCTTTGACTTTAGTATCGGTAATTATGGCCTTTACCTCTTCAATAGTTATAATTGTTGGGTCAAAAGAGATAAGGCCGCTTTTATTTTCAAAACTGATTTCTGAAGAAACGACTCCTTCGCTATCCATTAAATTTGAAGAAATCTGATCGGCACAACCTTCTTGGCAAGCCATACCTTCTATAGTAACTAGTATGGTACTACTGTCATTAGTTAAAATTTCAGCAGGTAAAGCCTCACCTTCCTGTGCTAAACAATTATTTATTACTAAAGTAAACATAGCTATAAAAAGGACTACTGTTTTTGATTTCATAATGATAGATTTAACAAATACAATTAATAAATGTATTTGGTTATAGTGTAAAGATACCAATTATGTAAAATGGTTTTAGATATCAATTGTAAAAATATCGGAATAGGGATTGGTTTATTTAGAAAAAACATCATTTTTGTTCAAAATTTTAAGAGTTGAAGCATATAGACCAGAAGTGGCTTTACCTAGTAATTCTATCATTTATATGGGGTTCGTCTTTTATATTAATAAAAAGATCTCTAGTTGGGTATACGCCATTGCAAGTTGGTGGGTTAAGAATTTTTTTTGCATCGGTATTATTATTCATTCTCGGCTTTAGATCTTTAAAGACACTTTCAAAAACCGATTGGAAATGGGTTGCTATAGCGGGCTTATGTAGTTCATTCTTTCCTCCTTTTTTCTTTGCCTTGGCACAAATGGAAATTAGTAGTGGTATAACCTCTATTTTAAACTCCGTAGCACCATTATTTACCACATTGGTTGGTATAGCGCTTTTCGGACTTTCACTAAAGGGAAGGCAAGTTTTAGGGGTGTTAATAGGTCTTTTTGGTACTATAGTACTTATTGCTGCAGGTATGGAGAATAATGTGAACCAGAACTATTGGTATTCTTTATTTATAATTATTGCTGCGTTAGGGTATGCCTTTAATATCAATATCATTAAGAAATATTTATCTCATTTAACGCCGTTAGCAGTAACGACCGCTAGTTTCGGGATCGCTTTTTTACCGGCATTTATCATATTGATTTATACGGGAGTATTTCAGCAGTTTTCTGGTAATAGTGCAATGCACGAAGCTGTGTGGTATATTATGGCATTGGCGTTTTTAGGTACGGCTTTGGCGAACATCCTATTTAATAAATTAATAAAATTATCGAGTCCTGTATTTGCAGCATCGGTAACATATTTGATTCCTCTTGTTGCAGTGTTATGGGGTTTTTTAGATGGCGAGAATATCAGTATTCTACAGCTATTGGGCGGACTCATTATCTTATTTGGGGTATGGCTCGTAAATAGGAAAAAAGTGATTGTTCTGCAAAAATAATTCGGCGTACTGTAACAAACTTGACTTACGGTTGTCTTTGTATAGAACTAATCGAAAAAACGAAAATCATGAAAAAAATCATATTTACGCTACTCACAGTAACCTTTGTCGTAGGTAGTTTACAGGCTCAAGAAAAAACATTCAACGTAAAATCTTTCGATAAACTAATTGTTAGTCCGCATATAGAATTAAATCTTATAGAAGGCGAAGAAGAAAGTGTTGTTGTTGATAATGCAAAAATATCGTTAGATAAAATAAATGTAGAAGTAGAAGGTAGAACGCTACGGTTGTATTTAGATGGTGCTAAGGTTGTAACTAAGTCTGAGCGTGTTTCAAATGATCAATGGCGCGGTAGTAAATCACTTTATAATGGCACAATGGCTTCTATTACCGTAACGTATAGAAAACTCGAAAATTTATCGATACGGGGGGAAGAAATTGTTAGATGTGAAAATCTCTTTAATGCTGATGATTTTAAAATGTCTTTATATGGTGCGGCTAAAGTATACTTTGATTCGGTTTCTATAGACGAATTAACGGTGGCAATTTATGGCAGTAGCTATTTAGAAATTAGTGAAGGTACTGTGGCACGCCAGGTATTTAGAGCCTATGGCGAAAGCGAAGTAAATACAGAAGGTATGGTAGCAGAAGAAACTAAAATTACTGCCTATGGCGAAAGTAATTTTAGAGTGAATGTAAAAGAGCGATTAAAAGTTACCTGCTATGGCGAAACAAATATTAATTACACTGGTAACCCAGAAGTGGATAAAGGATTAATTTTCGGAGAAGCAACCATTAGAAAAATAGGATAAAAACTTAACCTAGAAACTGAAAAACAAAAAACCCGCTAATTAGCGGGTTTTTCTATTTGTAATATATGGTTATTATTCAAAATCAGCAGGCGATACACCATCATTAACTTTGATTTCAGAAACTATGAATTCAAAAGATTGTGGACCAACAGTCTGCATTATTTTATAAGGGAACAATATACCAGCTACCTCTTTGTAATCTTCAAAATTAGAAGTGCTTTCCATTTGCTGACCTTGCATTTCAGTTACGGTTACCTCTTGTAATTTAAGTCCGGTTTCAACATCGTAGAAAGCAGATTTGTTTTCACCTACCTTAAGTTTGTAGGTATTTTTATCACCAACCATTTCCATGCCTTCTAAAGAAATGGTGTCGTCGGTCAATAATTGTAGTTCAGAGAAAGGGGCAGATTCTTTTTTAATGGCTTCAAATTCCTTTTCTTCAAGATTCTTGCGTTGACCCTGCATAACCATGTAGCCAGAATCTCCGTTTAAAACTTGTTTGCTAACAGAATTACCCATCATTTGTACGTCTTGCATTAGTTGATCGCTAGACGTTTTTTTGATGTTCAGATCAAGCTTCATACCTTGCATTTCTGCTGATGCCATCATTGCCAGGGTATTGACGCCTTCTAGTTTCGATTTTCCGCCAATAGCCTCAATATATTTTTCAAGTATTGATTGTGCAGATACGTCGGTTGGTAATGCGGCATTGTAATCGGGCGTTTCAACTCTGTCGGCAGTTTTAGAATAGGCAAGAACAGGAACTTTCTTTCCTTTAAACTCCACATTTTCTAGGTTGGCCAAAATATCACTTCCTTTACCAACGACAATTACTCGAGCATTGTCAACATTGAAATACTTTTTAGCAGCTGTTTCTACTTCCTCTTTGCTAACCTTGTCTAGTTTCTCTAAAAACGTTTTGTAGAAATCTTTAGGTAAACTTTCTTTCTCAACGTTTAAGGCATACCTAGCAATTGTTTCTGGATCTTCTAAAGCCATTATAAAGCTACCGGCATATAATGCCTTGGTAGTTTTTAACTCTTCATCTTTTACTGGTTGTGTATTTATTAAGTCGATCTCTTTTAATAATTGTACGACCGAGCTATCTGTAACCGTATTTCTTACTTCAGCAGAAGCGGCAAATCTAGAAGGACCGTATTTATCATTTCCAAGAGATGAATATGCGCCATAAGTATATCCTTTATCTTCTCTAAGGTTCAGGTTTATTCTACTATCAGAGCCGCCACCTAATATTTGGTTCGCTAATAATGCCGCAATGAAATCGGTATCACTCATTTTTAGGTTAACAATATTCTGCACGGTAATTTCTGACTGTACGGCATTTGGCATATCTACAAAGTTGATTTGCGTATTCGGTACATTTTTAGGTTGAGAATATGACAAACTTGGTGGTACGGCCTTGGTCCAAGAAGTAAAATAAGTTTCTGTTAAAGTCTTTACCTCCTCAAAATTTACATCACCAATAACGATTAAATATGCATTTGCAGGCACAAAGTATTCGCGATAATATTCTTCAACATCACTAAGGGTTACGTTGTTTACGGTTTCTTCAGTAGTAAATTCTCCGTATGGATGTTTTTTACCGTATGCCAAGGCTCTTTGAACTCTGCTAGAAATTGAAGAAACTACTTTCTCTTCAGATTTTAGTCCGGTTATAAGTTTATCCTTTTCCTTGTCAAATTCCTCTTGGGTAAAATTCGGATTTATAGCAGCATCGGCCATAAGCTCGATCATTCTCGGAAAATATTTAGAAAGAGATTGCGCATAGGCGCGACTAGACGTAAAATAAAGTCTAGCTCCTAAAAAATCGATTTCTTCATTAAAGGCCTCTTTCGATATGTTTTTAGAACCTAGCCCTAAAAGACTACCGGTTAAACTAGCCGTGCCAGCTTTATCACCTTCTAAAACGGGCGGGTTGTCAATAGATAATTGAACAGAAACTCTTGGTAATTTATGATTTTCAACTACTAAAACTTTTAAACCGTTGTTAAGGTTAAAAGTTTGCGGTACACCAAGGTTAATTTCTGGTGCAGGACCAGGTGTAGGCATAACCGTTCTGTCTACCTGCGCTTGTAAAGCAATACAAGAGAATAATGTTAAGAATAATATATATGTATTTTTCATAGTCGTAATTAGTTTGCGGTATTTTGTTCAGGTAAATATTCTAAAACCAATCTTTGATTTGGTTTTAAATACTTGTTGGCAACTTCTTTGATTTCTTCTCTGGTGATAGATCTGTAAACTTCTATCTCTTTATTTATTAAAGAAGTGTCGCCGTAGAGCATGTAATATTCTGCAAGTGAATTTGCAATACCCTCAACGCTTGAGTTACTGTTTACGAATTGGTTTTCAAATTTATTCTGTAGTTTTTGGTAGTCATTCTCAGAAATAAGATCAGTTCTTAATTTCGCAACTTCATCTTCTATAGAATTATTTAAGGTAGGTAGGCCAGTTTCACCAACCGGAAGTGCAAAAATGATATACATACCATAATCTTCTAAAGTAACGGGTATAGCCCCAATCTGTAAAGCCTGTTTTTCATCGTCTACCATTCTCTTATAAAGCTTAGAAGATGGTCCGTCGGTCAAATATGTAGAAATCATTTCTAATACTTGACTTTCTCTATTCTTAAGTCCAGGAGTTCTATAAGCGATCATAGAAGCCGGAATTTGAATATTTGAATCGTATGCTTTCGCATTAATTTCAGTTTCAATAGGCGTTTCTGAAGGAAAATTTCTAGAAGTCTTAGTCCCTTTAGGAATATCCTTAAAGTAATCTGAAATCAGTTTTTTTGCATTCTCTTTTTCGAAATCGCCGGCAATAACTAATACTGCATTGTTTGGTACATAGTATTTCTTCTGAAAAGCAATAAATTCATCTAAAGTAGCAGCATCTAAATCTGCCATCTTTCCAATTACGGTTTCTTTATACGGATGATTTTTAAAAAGATTCTTCTTGATGTTTTCGATAAACTTACCATAAGGTGAATTATCTACACGAAGCCTTTTTTCTTCCTTTACCACTTCATTTTGAGTATCAACTCCCTTTTGATTAATAACAGGATGTAACATTCTCTCAGATTCTAACCAAAGTCCTAATTCTAAGTTATTAGAAGGGAAAACTTCGTAATAATACGTTCTGTCTTCATCTGTGGTAGCATTACCAGAACCACCGTTAGATGATACGATATTGTCCCACTGGCCTTTTTCAATATTCTCAGTACCTTCAAAAAGAAGGTGTTCAAAAAAGTGGGCAAATCCAGTACGGTTTGGGTCTTCATCTTTAGAACCAACGTGATAGAGCACTGAAATGGAAATTATGGGGGCAGAGTTGTCTTGGTGTAGAATAACATGAAGGTCGTTGTCTAAGTTGTACTCTTCAAAAGCGACCTCTTGAGAAAGTCCGGCAAAACCATAAAGGCAAATAGCCGAAACCAGTAGTAATTTCATTTTCATTTAAACTGTTTTAGGTTAGTGAATTTTAATGTTCTGTTTTGTTAGTGTATAATTTTACAAAAATGTTACATAAAAAAATAATTATTTGTAGGAGCAATCTTCAATATAAGTATTCTTTAACAGATTAAATTGAATTAATAGTTGTTTATTTTTTATCTTAAAACTCTAAACAAAAAAAATATCTCAATTATGAATAACTATGCCCTACCTATTAGATTTGGTGTCGCGGCCAGTGGCTCTTTAATCGCCTATTTTTTAATATTGTCATTACTTCAGCTACATGTAAATGTATTCTACAGTCTTTTTAATGCTGTAATTACCGGTTTTGCCATTTATGAATCCATTAAATATTACAAGTTAGAAAAGGGGTCTACCTTTACCTATGCTGGCGGGTTTATGGCCGGTCTAATAACCGGTGGCGTTGCAACTTTAATTTTTACTTTCTTTTTTGCGTTATATTCAACAGAGCTTCAGCCAGGCTTTTTAGAGGAATTATCGACTAAATGGGCCAGCACTTATCGTAGTTTTGAAGCGATTGTTTTTTTAGTGGTAGCCATAATGGGTTTTACGACAAGTTTGGTATTAACGCTCTCATTTATGCAACTATTTAAGACTTCGAACACTAGAAGCATTAAGAGAGTATAAAAATCATAAAAAACACTTGTAAATTCACGATTAAGAATTATATTTGCACCCGCCTATGGAAAAAATCCATCAGGTTTAATCATTACATTTAACAATATGTACGCAATTGTAGAGATGGCAGGGCAGCAATTTAAAGTTGCAAAAGACCAGAAAGTGTACGTTCACCGTTTACAGGTAGAAGAAGGTAAAAAAGTCACTTTTGACAATGTACTTCTTTTGTCTGATGGATCGAACGTTACTATCGGCGCCCCGGCTATAGACGGAGCCGCAGTAGAGGCTAAAGTCGTTAAGCACCTTAGAGGTGACAAAGTAATCGTTTTTCACAAGAAAAGACGTAAGGGTTACAGAAAGAAAAATGGACATCGTCAGTCTCTTACAGAGATTGTAATCGAGTCGATTATTTCTAAAGGAGCTAAAAAAGCAGAAACTAAGAAAGCTGAACCAAAGGCAAAAAAAGAAGAAGTTAAAGCAGCACCAGTTGAAGCTAAGCCAAAAGCTAAAAAAGCTACAGGTAAAGCTGATGATTTAAAGAAAGTTGAAGGTATCGGACCAAAAATCGCTGAGACTTTAAACAATGCAGGTATTTCTACTTTTGCTGAATTAGCAAAAACAGACGCAGCTAAAATTTCTGAAATTATTGCTGACGTTCGTGGAAATCACGTAACTGACACTTGGCCAAAGCAAGCACAATTAGCTGCTGATGGTAAATGGGACGAGTTACAAAAATGGCAAGACGAATTAGATGGTGGTGTAGCTAAATAAGCTAAATCATTAAGTATAATAATATTTAAAACCTTAGACAATGGCACATAAGAAAGGTGTAGGTAGTTCGAAAAACGGTAGAGAATCAGAATCAAAACGATTAGGAGTTAAGATTTTTGGTGGTCAAGCTGCAATCGCTGGTAACATTTTAGTTAGACAGAGAGGAACAAGACACAATCCTGGTGAAAATGTTTACGCAGGAAAAGATCATACGTTACACGCACGTGTTGATGGTATGGTAAAGTTTACTAAAAAAGCTGGTGGAAAATCATTTGTTTCCATTGAGCCTTTTGAAGCATAAGCTTTATATAAATTTTTAAAAAACCCTCTTCAGCAATGAAGAGGGTTTTTTTGTTAGCAATGGGTTAACTTAATGTAAATATCTATTAAAATTCAAGAAATCTTAAAATAGCCTTAAAATTAAGGCAACACTATTTCAACTCGTTTCTAATTTCTTTGTGGTCCAATAACAACCACATAGAAAATGAAAAAACCAGTATTATTCTTCTTGCTCTTACTCTTACCTTTTATTTTAGTTGCCCAATCTGGTAACATTCAGGGCGTCGTTACCGATGAAAACGGATTGTATTTACCCGGGGCAAATGCCATTATCCCTTCATTGTCAAAAGGTTCAATTACAGACTTTGATGGAAAATTCACAATAGTAGATGTACCTGAAGGCACTTATTCTATAAAAGTATCTTATCTAGGATATGCAGATTTATCACAAGAAGTTACCGTAGTTGCTCACCAAACCGTTAGTATTAGGTTATCTGTAGAACAGAAAAGTGTGGAACTTGAAGGTGTTGAGGTATCTGCTTACGGGTTAAATGGTCAATCAAAAGCTTTGAATACCCAAAAGACCAATTTGAATATAACCAATGTAGTTTCTACTGATCAAATAGGTAAATTTCCTGATGCCAATATAGGTGATGCGGTAAAAAGGATTCCTGGTATAACCATGCAAATGGATCAAGGTGAGGCAAGAAATGTTATAGTTAGAGGTTTATCACCTCAATTAAATTCTGTGACATTAAATGGTAGCAGAATACCATCCGCTGAAGGCGATAACAGAAATGTTCAGATGGATTTGATACCTGCTGATATGATTCAATCTATAGAAGTAAGTAAAGCGGTTACACCAGATATGGATGCAGATGCATTGGGTGGTTCTGTAAACTTGATAACAAGAACATCTCCGCAAGGTTTTAGACTTTCTGCTACATTGGGGTCGGGTATTAATTTCATTACAGATAAACCCATTTTAAATGGCTCGGTTCTTTTAGGTGATCGTGGTAAAAATGATAAGTTTGGTTGGATGATTTCTGTCTCTGGTAATGATAACGATTTTGGCTCTGATAATGTAGAAGCAGAGTGGACAGATGAGTTCGAATATAATACTGGAATTGAAGATGGCGATGGAGAACCAATTTTAGAAGAAGTAGATGTTGATCCCTATGTAAATGTCTATGAGCAACGAGAATATTTGGTACAGCGGATAAGACGGAGTTTTTCGGCAAATTTAGATTATAAATTCGACGCTAATAATACTGTGTTTTTAAAAACAATGTATAATTGGAGAGATGATCGTGAAAACAGATTTCGTTTAGAGCATGAGATTTTAGATGCAGAAGATATTGAAGAAAGCGACTTTATTATAACCGACGGTGTACCTACAAGATTCCCTGTAGAAGTCAAAAGACAATCTAAAGGTGGTATTGATAGCGGTAGAAATAAAAATCGCCGCTTAGAAGATCAACGAATGCAAAATTACAGCTTAGGGGGAAATCATCTTTGGGGCAGTTTAAAAGTAGATTGGATGACTTCTTTTGCTAAGGCATCTGAAGAGCGCTTAAATGAGCGTTATGCAGAGTTTGAATCTGAATATAGTATTAATAATGATGTATTAAATTCTAGGTATCCAAGATATTCGGTAGTAAATACGGCAGATGCTGCTTTAGAAAATTTCGAGTATAGTGAGGTTACTGAAGAGAATCAGTATACAGAAGAAGAAGATTTAAACGTATTTGTAAATTTTGAAATTCCAACAGATATTTTTAGTCAAGGTGAAGGCAGCGTAAAATTTGGTGCAAGAGGTAGATTTAAATCCAAATTAAGGGATAATAATTTTTATGAATTTGATTTAGAAGATGATTATCCAACCTTGGCAGCAGTACCAGTAAAAGATTATAGTGACACAGATTATCTGGCAGGGAGTCAGTATCAAATAGGTTCATTTGCGAGTGAGGCTTGGCTAGGTGCTTTAGATTTAAACATTGCAGATGGCGAGTTAATTGTAGATGAGTTTGCGCCAAGCAACTTTAACGTAAATGAAGATGTGCTTGCTGGTTATGTTATGCTAAATCAGAAACTATCTGAAAAATTTAGTGTATTGGTTGGGGTGAGATTAGAGAATACGAAGCTGGAATCTAAGGGTAATAGAGTTATTTATATAGAGGAAGATGAAGATGCTGGTATAGATGAGGCTGTACTGGTAGAAGAAGTAATTGGCGAAAATTCATATACAAATGTGTTACCTGGTGTGCATTTAAAATATGATGTATCTACAAATACCATATTAAGGTTTGCATGGACAAATACTTTGGCGAGACCAAATTACCAAGATTTAATTCCAAGGGCTGAAGTAATTAATGAAGACAAAGAATTGGTTATAGGTAATGCAGATTTGAACCCAACTACATCTATGAATTTTGACCTTATGGCAGAGCATTATTTTGAAAGTGTAGGTTTAATTTCTGGAGGTTTGTTCTATAAGAATATAGATGAGTTCATTTATACATTTATATATGAAGCACCAGATGATAATTTAGGTGCAGGAACAGAAGGTTATGATGTTTTTCAACCTTTGAATGGCGATAGCGCTACAATTTTTGGGATGGAATTTGCATTTCAGCGTCAGTTAGATTTTCTACCAGGTTTTGCTAGAAACTTTAGTCTTTATTTGAATTACACTTACTTGTCATCTTCTGCCGATGGTATACGAAATGAAGATGGTGATGAGCGTAGCGATTTAGATTTGCCAAATACGGCTCCCAATATGTTTAACGGGTCTTTAGGTTATGCAGATAAAAAATTCAGTGCAAGATTATCTGCAAATTTTTCTGATAGTTATATTGATGAAATCGGCGGCAACGATTTTGAAGATAGGTATTACGATACCCAAATGTTTTTAGATTTTAATGCTACGTTTCAGGTAAGCAAAAATCTTAGTGTGTATGCAGATTTAAATAATATTACCAATCAGCCATTGCGGTATTTTCAAGGAGTTAAAGAGCGTACACAGCAAATCGAATTTTATGGACAACGTTTTAGCTTAGGATTAAAATACGACCTGTTTAAAAAATAATTCAGTACCCACGTTAAATATTAAAAATGAAAAATATATCATATTTACTAGTGCTTACAATTGTTATGGTTTCTTGCAGACAAAGTAGGTTACCAAAAATTATACCTGATGTTATCACAGAATTTACGTTGAACGATACCGATGACCCTGCTATTTGGGTTAACCCTAAAAATCCTGCTGAGAGTATTGTTTTTGGAACCGATAAAAAAACTAATGGTGCTATCTATGCTTTTGATTTGAACGGAAAAATTATTCAGGATAAAACTATTAGAGATATTCAACGCCCAAACAATGTCGATATTGAATATGGCTTTCAGTTGAACGATTCTACGGTAACCGATATTTTGGTTTTTACAGAGCGTGAGAAACAGCAAATAAGAATGTTTTCTGTACCTGATATGAAGCCTTTAGACGGTGGTGGTTTTAAGGTATTTGAAGATGAGGAATTAGAAGAGAATAGATTGCCAATGGGGGTAAGCTTATTTAAGTCACCCAAGGATGCAACTGTATATGCTATTGTAGGTAGAAAAACTGGTCCTGCAGATGGTTATCTGTATCAGTATACTCTTATTGCTGATAGTCTTGGTGTAACCTCCAATTATGTTCGAAAATTCGGCAAGTTTAGCGGAGTCAAAGAAATTGAGGCAATTGCTGTAGATGATGAAAATGGTTTTGTTTATTTCTCTGATGAAGGTGTGTGCATTAAAAAATACCATGCAGAACCAAGTATGGGAAATGAAGAGATTTCTTGTTTTGGGGGTGAATATTTTGATGAAGATATAGAAGGTATTGCTATTGCATCTTACACAGATGGACATGGTTATTTAATTGTATCTAACCAACAGAAGGGCGAGTTCAACATTTTTGATAGGGAAACCAATGCCTATATTACTACTGTGAATCTTTCTACCACCGCAACTGATGGTTGTGAGGCGGTAACTGTGCCGTTAAATGATACATTCAAAAATGGACTTTTCGTCGCTATGAACGACGAAAAGAACTTTTACTTTTATGACTTGAAGAGGTTGGGGTTACAATAATTTCTCCCCAATCTCAAACCAAGTATTTACACGTTCAAACCCTTCAGTGTTTACATTGTGTGGCGAGGTAAATTGTAGGCTTCTGCCATCAAAATTTTCTAGATTAAAACTTCTGTCGTCTATAAGTATATCTCCTTTGAGAATGTGTTTGTGACCGCAAAGAATTCTATTTTGCCAAGGTAAAAAAGGAAAGTGCTCATCTAACCATTCGCTTTTTTCTTCTAAAGAGTTAGGGAATTGCATGGCGGCCGATGCGATATAGACTTCATGTTTGTCCGCAAGCTTAGATAATATTTCTTGACTACCTGCAATAGGTTTTAGATTTCTGAAGAACCCTCTTCTTGTAGCGTGCTTACGAACACTTTCTTGGTACGCTTCTGGAACCATGCGCCATACCTCGGTACCCGAGCATAAATCTTTTGTTAGTTCTCCGTTAAATTCAGTGTTGTAAAGTTCTATATGGGCGCCATAGGTATCAGCAATAACCTCGTCCATGTCAACGAAAAGTATCATATATTTTAATTTAAATAGTATAAAATGATGGTTCTAAAACCAAGTTTTCAGTGGAAAATTAAAACTAAGAATTTTGAAGCAAAATGACGGACTGCTTAACAATCATTTAGAACAATGAGCAGCTAAAATCATCTATAGAGTTAACAATAAAATGTAAAAGAGAAAATATAAGAAGTTTTGAGTTGTATTTTGCTGAACTAATTCTAAACAAATCATATCATGAAAAAATCAATTATCTGTGTTGCAATGGCAAGTACGTTATTATTCTCTAGTTGCTTAGGGTCTTTTAGTGCGTTCAATAATTTAAAAGACTGGAATCAAGGGTTGTCTGACAGTAAGTTTGTAAATAATTTGGTGTTTTGGGGCTTAAATATAATTCCGGTATATGGTTTATTCTTTTTAGGAGACACCATTATCTTCAACGTAATAGAATTTTGGGGAGGTTCTAACCCAATTGCGATGGAAGAAGGGGAATCAGAAACCCAGATGGTAGAAAGAGATGGTAATACCTTTGAGATGACCGCTACTAAGAACAGAATGCAAGTAACCGTAGTTGATGGACCTAAAAAAGGAAAGAAAATTGATTTAGTTTATAAGCCAAGTGAAAAATCTTGGAATGCTGTAAGACCAAATGGTGAGATAATAAAATTATCTTCTTTTGAAGAAGGATTTTATATCGTATACATGCCAAACGGAGAAGAGGTTAAAATTAATCCGTTAAGCTCTAAAGAAGAAGGTTTGGCTCAAATTAAAGAGCAAACAGATTGTTATTATCTAGAAGGTATGTTGGCAGAAAACAACTAATCTGAAGAACATATAAAATTAAAAAAGGTCCTGATATTCATCAGGACCTTTTTAGTTTCTAAAACCAATGTTCTAGTATCTGTAGTACTCAGGCTTGAAAGGACCATCAACGGTAACACCGATATAATCTGCTTGGTCTTTTTTCAATTCCGTAAGTTCGGCTCCTAAACGAGATAAGTGAAGTTTTGCAACCTTCTCATCTAAATGCTTAGGTAACATATAAACATCATTTTCGTAATTGGCACTGTTTTTCCAAAGCTCTATTTGAGCTAGTGTTTGGTTGGTAAATGAGTTACTCATAACAAAACTAGGGTGCCCAGTTGCACAACCTAAGTTTACCAATCTACCTTCTGCCAAAATAATTAAGTCCTTACCGTTAATAGTGTACTTATCAACCTGTGGCTTTATTTCATCTTTTGTATTTCCGTGGTTCTTGTTCAACCATGCCATGTCAATCTCATTGTCAAAATGACCAATGTTACAAACGATAGCTTTATCCTTTAGGGCTTCAAAATGCTCAGCTCTAATAATATCTTTATTTCCGGTTGTAGTAATTACAATATCAGCATTACCAATAACCGTTTCTAGTTTTTTAACCTCAAATCCGTCCATACAAGCTTGTAATGCACAAATAGGGTCAATTTCAGTAACGGTAACAATAGAACCAGCACCTTTAAAAGAAGCTGCGGTACCTTTACCCACATCGCCGTAACCAGCAACAACAACTTTTTTACCTGCAAGCATAGTATCTGTAGCCCTACGAATAGCATCTACAGCACTCTCGCGACAACCATATTTATTATCGAATTTCGATTTAGTAACCGAGTCATTTACGTTAATAGCGGGCATCGGTAAAGTTCCTTTCTTTACACGCTCGTATAAACGGTGAACCCCCGTTGTAGTTTCTTCAGAAAGACCTTTAATACCTGCAGCCATTTCTGGGTATTTGTCTAAAACCATATTGGTAAGATCACCACCATCATCTAAAATCATGTTCAATGGTTTTCTGTCTTCACCAAAGAATAAGGTTTGCTCGATACACCAGTCGAATTCTTCTTCGTTCATACCTTTCCAAGCATAAACAGGTACACCTGCTGCTGCAATAGCTGCTGCTGCTTGATCTTGGGTAGAAAATATGTTACATGAGCTCCAAGTAACATCTGCGCCAAGAGCGGTCAATGTTTCAATAAGTACAGCGGTTTGTATGGTCATATGAAGACAACCTGCAATACGAGCACCTTTTAACGGTTGCTCATTTTTATACTCATCTCTTAGTGCCATTAAACCTGGCATTTCAGCTTCTGCTAGTTCGATTTCTTTTCTCCCCCAACCAGCAAGGGATATATCCTTAACCTTATAAGGCACATACGGAATAGTTTTCGTGCTCATATCTTTATTATTTTATACTTTCGTTAATCTGTGTACAGCAATTTTTAATTCGTGCAAAGGTACGAATAACACTAAGAATCTCATGCCGCTTTACAAAACTATAACAGTAAATGAAGAAACCTCTCTAGCTATTTGGAAGGTTGTAGAGACAGAAGAAAACCTGTGGAAAGAGATCGTTCTTACGCCTTATTGCCAAAATAGGTTTAACGGAATGAAATCTGAACTCCACCGCAAGGCTTTCTTAAGTATAAGACATTTATTGCGGGAGTATAATTATACCGATGCCGATTTGATGTATGATGAAAACGGAAAACCCCATTTAAAAGATGGTAAGTTAATATCGATTACCCATTCGCATAATTTTACGGCTATTATTGTCAGTTCAGCTGAACATGTGGGCATTGATATCGAAATGCAACGCGATAAAATTTTACGAATAGCACATAAATTTACCCCTTTTGAAGAGTATAGAACACTGGCAAATACTGCGGCAGTGGTTAGAAAATTAACCATTGTATGGGGGGCTAAAGAATCACTTTATAAGATTTATGGTCATAGGGGCGTTAGTTTTCTGCATCACATCGACGTTCAAGATTTTAGATTCGATGACAATGAAACAACGGCACAAATTATTTTCGAAGGAAATTTATCTAACTATAAGATTAGATTTTTAGAATTTGAAGAATTCACCTGCGTTTATGCCACCAGAGATAAAGAATAGAATAAATAATAGATAGCGTATTTTATATGGATATATCAGTAGAATTGACCTTTTCACCATTGCAAGATGATTTTGAGCAACACATTATAAATTTCATAAAAAAACTGCGCGAATGCGGTTTGACCGTGTTTGAGAATCCGTTGAGCACGCAGGTTTATGGTACTTATGATGAAGTAATGAAAGTGTTGAATACCGAAATTAAAACGGCATTCGAGCTGATGGACCGCGGACTTTTATTCATGAAAATAGTTAAATCTGATCGAAGCGACTATGAGCCCCATTTTTGATTATCTCTTTGGTCAATATGCCGATTATGACGCTTTAGATATTATGCTTGAGATTATAGCAGTCATTTTCGGACTGTTGTCGGTATGGTTTTCCAAACAGAATAAAATTTTAGTATACCCTACAGGGTTGGTAAGTACTTCGATATTTGTCTATCTTTTATTAAAGTGGGGTCTATTGGGCGATATGATGATCAATGCCTACTACTTTATAATGAGTTTATATGGTTGGTATATATGGACAAGAAAAGTAGATGCAGATCATTACACACCGATAACAAGAGTAACCAAAAAAGAAAATATCACCTCAATTTTCATTTTTATAGGTACTATCATTTTTGTTTTTATCGTATATCAAGTTTTTGATAAATGGAATAGTTGGACGGCTTATGTTGATACCATAACAACAGCTATATTTTTTGTGGGTATGTGGCTGATGGCCAAGAGGAAAGTAGAAAATTGGATATATTGGATCATTGGAGATCTAATATCTATCCCCTTATACTTTTATAAAGGATTTACGTTTACTAGTATTCAATATCTCATTTTTACAATATTGGCCGTTTACGGTTATAATGCATGGAAGAAAAATACAAGCAAGAACCTTCAGATGTCATAAAAGTGGTTCTTTTCGGTCCAGAATCTACGGGCAAAACAACGTTGTCAGAACAATTGGCTAGGCATTACCATACCGTTTGGGTGCCAGAATATGCCAGAGACTATCTACAAGACAAATGGAATAACGAACGTAAAACCTGCGAACCGCATGACTTGTTACCTATTGCCGAAGGGCAAATGAAATTAGAAAACAAGCTAACAAAAAAGGCGACCGATATTCTTATTTGCGATACCGACCTGTTGGAAACTAAAGTGTATTCAGAAGCATATTATATAGGTGATTGCGATCCTGTGCTAGAAAAGTATGCCTTGGAGAATACCTATGATCTTTATCTATTAACTTATATTGACATACCGTGGGAGGCAGATGACTTAAGGGATAAGCCAAATGAAAGGGAAGAAATGTTCAATTATTTTAAAGATACTTTAGAAAAATACGGCAAAAATTTTATTACCTTGAAGGGGAACAAAAAACAACGTTTAGAAAAAGCCATTAACCATATAGATACCTTATTAAATAAATGATTGAACTTACAGATAAAGACCTAAAGCAACTGGAGAAAAAGGGAATTTCAAAAGAAAATATGTTGAGTCATATCAACACATTTAAAGAAGGCATCCCTTTCGTGAAACTAGAGAACGCAGCCGTAATCGGTAATGGTATTCTAAAATTCTCTGATGCCGAAGAGAAAGAACTTATTTCATTTTATGATTCTAAACTCAAGGGACTGGATATTTTAAAATTTGTACCGGCTTCTGGTGCAGCTTCTAGAATGTTTAAAGCGTTATTTAGTTTTTTAGATGCATATAACCCTGCTGAAGAAACATTGGATGCTTATTTATCAAGAACCAATGATACCGATATTAAGAAGTTCTCTGAAGGATTAGAACGGTTTCCATTTTACCAAAAGGTAATGGATAGATTAAGTTTGAAATCTAATGCTCAAGGTCAAAAGGTGTTTAGTTTTGTGACTGAGCTACTAGGCGAGAATGCACTTAATTATGGTTTTTATCCTAAGGGGTTATTACCATTTCATAATTATAAATCGTCTGTAGCTACACCATTTGAAGAGCATTTAAAAGAAGGTGCGTTATATGCAGGTTCTAATGGGAAGGCAAAACTTCATTTTACGATTTCTGAGCAGCATGAAGAAATGTTCGATAAAGAATTTAGTGAATCAGGACCAAAAGTTTCTGCTGATACCGGTGTTACTTATGACGTAGATTATTCGTTTCAAAAATCGTCTACCGATACTTTAGCGGTAGATATGAATAATAATCCTTTTAGAAATGAAGACGGCTCTGTGTTATTTAGACCAGGTGGGCATGGTGCATTAATTCAAAATTTAAACGAACAAGATGCTGACATAATTTTTATAAAGAATATTGATAACGTTGCCGTAATGAAAGATGCCAAGGCAGTTGCCGACAGCAAAAAAGTTTTGGCGGGTGTTCTGTTAAAAGAGCAAGAAAAAGCATTTGAATATGCCGCTTTACTTGATAAGGTCGATGTAGAGGATGTAGAAATAGAGGAAATTAGAAATTTCTTGGGTACCAACTTAAATGTTCGTTTTTCAAAAGACTTCGATTCAAAATCGAATACCGATAAAATCGCTATACTAAAAGATAAGGTTAATAGACCAATACGGATCTGCGGTATGGTTAAGAATGAAGGTGAGCCAGGTGGTGGTCCGTTTTGGGTAACCAATGGTAAAGGTGAAGTTTCTTTACAGATTATAGAATCTGCTCAAATAGATATGGATGACGCGCAACAAGCAGATCTTCTTAAGAATTCTACCCACTTTAATCCGGTAGATTTGGTTTGTGCTGTTCGTAATTATAGGGGTGAGAAATATGACCTATTAAAGTTCGTAGATGAAAAACAAGGTTTTATAACAGGTAAAACAAAAGATGGTAAAGAACTAAAAGCATTAGAGCTTCCGGGATTATGGAATGGAGCTATGGCATTTTGGAATACCATTTTTGTAGAAGTACCATTGGTAACCTTTAATCCTGTAAAAAGTGTGGTGGATCTTTTAAAAGATTCGCATCAGGCTTAAGTTGCAGCCTATATTATAGTATAAAAAGTGTGTAGTTTCTACACACTTTTTTTATTTACACACAGTTTTACCCAACTTCATATTTAGCATCATGTATTATAAAAAGCTGTAATACAGTATTTTAAGTATTGTTTATAGGTGATCTTCGTATTGGCATAATTTTTCTAATATACCTATCAAGAATATTTAATCTAAAATTTATAAAGATGAAAAAATTAGTTTTCGCCACAGCTTTAGCAATAGGTAGTTTAACAATAGGTACCGCAGCTAGCCCGATTATATTTCACGATGGTATTATGGAGGAAATCTTTTTACAAGATTATACAGAGGTAGCAGCATCTGATTTACCAGAGCCGATAGTTAATGCATTGGCAACCGATTATGAAGGTGCAATGCTGAACAAAGCATATGTAGATGATGAAAATAACTATAAATTAGAAATTACTTCACAAGATGGAGCTTCGACAATACTTTATGCAGATGCAGACGGTAACTGGTTAGAAATGTAACTATTATAAGTTTGAGTTAGTTGTTTATAAAAAGCTGCCTAGGCAGCTTTTTTCATTTAAAAATTTAAAATTTCGTTAAGTAATAATCCATATGGAAGATTGGTCCGTAAATAATGAAAGAGCGAGAGTTATTAACGATTAAAATATTAAGCATGAAAAATTACGCACTACTTGTATTCTTAACTTTTGGAATTATGTTTACGGCAACAGCTAAAACTAGTTCAGATGTAATTAAAACCGAAATTGTAGCTGTTACGGCCGATGAATTCATAAAAATAAAATCGAGTGAATTAACACCACCGGTTATTGAAGAGATATTAAAGCAATACCCAACCTCTAAACTTGGGGGAGCTTTTAAAAACGATAAAGGAGAATTTAAATTAATAATGGTTCTTAAAAGTGGTACAAGAAAGACGGTATATATAGACCAGTATGGTAATTGGATCATTAAAAAGTAAGCTGTTTAATATACAGGAATAAAAAAAAACTGCAAAATGCAGTTTTTTTTTATTTAAAATGTGACCTACCAGAAAATGTTGTGTCTTAATAAGTGAAGCAAGTTATGAAACATGGTCACATTAGTATTTATTTCGGTCATAAGCACAGTTTTGATTTTAGCATTAATTGTAATATCAAAATTAGTATGGGAGAAATAAATAAGTAAAATATCACTTTCGCGTAAACACTAACCGTTAACTATGAAGGTGCCACCAGATAATTGTATTTGAAATAATCCCCCGGATTAGCATTGCCAATTTTAGTTGTTGTTGAATTGATTGAGGTGTTGATTTAGAATTTTAAGACAAGAGTTTGATAGGTGGTTTGAGGGGGGCTGCAATTTGCAGCTCCTTTTTTTTGTCTTTATTTAAGTTCTAAAATCGCCGAATAGGTGATGATTTTACTGGGTAAAAATTATACAGTTATACTCTAATGTTACAATTTTACTCAAGTGCAAAAAGGTTGAAATTCCTGTAAAGTATTGAAAATCAATACTTATGTTGTTCTGAGGTTTTCTGGCATTCTTTTTTCTTAGTTAATAGTATTGATATGTATTATTAACTTAAATATAAAAAAGATGAAAACTTTATTTTTATTAGGAGCGATGACAATAGGCGGTTTTGCAATGAATGCGCAAGATGTATTGGTTTCAGAAAATGGAATTCAGCATAACCAAGTAAATGAGATTTCAATAGCAACAGAAGATTTCGAAGAGATTTCGGTTGCAGAAGTACCACAAGCGGTAACAAATGCAGTATCAAAGAATTTTCCAACGGCAAATTTAGATAAGGCATATACAAATGAAAAGAAACAATATAAGCTAGTATTATCTCTTGAAGATGGTACACAAGGTACGGTGTATGCAGATGAAGAAGGTAATTGGATAGATATGTAATTATAGAGAAACTTGTTTGTTCAAGTTGGTTTGGTCAGGAAAGGATAGCTAAAGGCTATTCTTTCCTTTTTTTATGAAGTTTTTTAAATGAATGCATAAAAGCTTTATGATAATTTTAAAATACTAATAGTCGGCGAATGGTATTTTTACGTAGATACTTTGAATACCCAAACGACTATGCCCAAAATTTTAATAATTGAAGACGATACTTCATTCGCACAAATGCTTCAAAAGTTTTTGGCAAGAAATAATTATGAAGTTATGCTAAGTCACACCGGGTTAGATGGTGAAAAGCAATTAAAAGAACACGATTTTCAATTAGTAATTACAGATTTACGATTACCAGATTATGACGGAATTAAATTGGTGTCTGATTTGAAAGATAAAATTCCGGTAATTGTAATGACTGGGTATGCAGAAGTTGCTACTGCGGTAAAAGCAATGAAAATGGGAGCTTACGATTATATCTCTAAACCTTTTACCCCTGATCAGATGTTATTGGTAATTGATGGTGCATTAAGTGCTAAGCCAATTACTTTTAAAAAACCAGTACATACCGTGACCGAAAATTCAAAAGCGACTGCTTTGGGTGAATCAAAATCATCTACATCTCAAGAATTTATTTTAACCAGCGATGCAACCGAGAAATTGGAAGAGTATATTGTGTTGGTAGCACCTACAGATATGTCGGTTTTGATTATAGGGGAAAGTGGCACAGGTAAAGAGGTTACTGCAAATGCCATTCATCAAAAAAGTACGAGAAACGAAAAGCCTTTTATAGCATTAGATTGTGGGGCAATACCTAAAGAATTGGCCGCAAGTGAGTTCTTTGGTCATATAAAAGGAAGTTTCACAGGTGCTGTGAACGATAAAGTCGGGAGTTTTGAAGCTGCCAACGGTGGTACTTTGTTTTTAGATGAGGTAGGTAATCTTTCTTACGAGAATCAAATACAGTTATTAAGAGCCTTACAAGAGCGCAAAATAAAAAGAATAGGTAGTAATACCGAAATAGAAGTTGATGTTCGAATACTATCTGCCACAAATGAAGATTTAAAAGCTGCAGTTGAAAAAGGCACTTTTCGTGAAGATCTGTATCATCGATTGAATGAGTTTTCATTGCAAATACCTGCTTTGAAAAATAGACACGGCGATTTACCGGTTTTGGCTTCTCACTTTCTAAGGAAATTCAATGAAAAGTTGAATAAACAAATTGTTGATTTTTCTGATGAGGTGTGGGATATTTTTAATGCCTATCATTGGCCAGGTAACATTCGAGAATTACAGAATGTAATTCAGCGCGCAGTTTTACTATCTACTTCAGATAAAGTAGAAGCAAAGGTTCTACCGTCGGAGTTGATGAGTCCGGTTTTAGAAACAGCCGAATTAGGGAGTCTTTCAAAGGCGGAATTCGAAAAAGAACAAATTGTAAATGCTTTAAAGCGCACTAATTATAATAAATCGAAAGCAGCAAAAATACTACAGGTTACAAGAAAAACACTGTATAATAGAATCAACTATTATGATTTGGATTTGTAGAAAGTGCTTCTATTAAGTTTTTAATCTCCCTTCGTAATTCTATATTTTTCGCCTTGAGTTGTTGATGAGAGAAATCACCTCTATTCAAAACTTCAAAAGTCTCTAAAATAGGAATAGCAGTTAGAACTTCTAACTGGCGGAACATAGGTAGCATTTTATGTGCTACTGAATTTATTTGTTTAATATCATTGTTATCAAATGCAGTACTCAGTAAAAGTGCATTTTCTTCTGTATCCTTTTTGAAAATAAACAATACTTCATCGATAGCGTTTTGGTCATCGCCTAAAAACATTTTCAAGGTATTTATGCTGTATAGTTGCTGAGAATTTGTGGTGGCAGCAGACTCTTCTGTAGGTATGATTTCATCTGCATTATTGAAAAGGACATGAAGCTTTTGCAATAATTCTGTTTTAGAAAAAGGCTTACGAATAAGATTAGAGAAACCTTTTTCAGTAAAATGTTCTAAAGTTAAATCGCGTCGACCGGTCATTGCTAAAATCGGTTGATGATTAAATTTTTTAAATTCACCAGATTTCAGCTGAGTGACTATATCATAACCAGTAACCGTAGGCATTTCTATATCGGTCAAAACCATATCAAAATTGAAGTTATCATTAGGTTTAAATTCATTGAAGTCTGAAAATAGCTTTGCTTCAATTCCTGCAGATTTAAGCATCTCGCCAATGAGTTTTAAAAAGGAGACATCGTCATCAAAAACAATCATTTTTAAATCACTTAAATCAATATTTTCTTGTATTACCTGCTCAGGTTGTTTACTAAATTTGATGGGTATTTGTAATGTAAAGGTGCTTCCTTTATTAATCTCACTTTCCAATAAAATAATACCTTCTAACAGTTCTGTAAGTTTTTTGGTTATGGTAAGTCCCAGTCCGTAACCACCATATTTCTTATCGGTATCGCTTTCTGCTTGAGTGAATTCCTTAAAAATAAGCTCTTGTTTTTCTTTAGAAATACCGATACCTGTATCGGTAATTTTAAGAAAAAGTACTTTAGATTCGGTAACGCTTCCGGTTAAGTTGATGCATCCTTTTTCTGTAAATTTATAGGCATTACCTAATAAGTTAGAGATGATTTGACGTAAACGAAAAGCATCCGAATGTATCGGTTGTTTTAAAGAATCGTCTAACTTTAAAATTAGTTCAATGTCTTTGCTTACATACTGAGAGGCTATATTTCTAGAACTTTCCTGTATCAACTTATCCAACCTAAAAGTAGAATTCTTGGCAACCATCTTACCGGCCTCCAACTGCGAGAAATCAAGCAAGTCGTTCACTAAATTATTTACATATGTTGTGGCAGATTTTATGTGTGTAATATGTTCTTTGTTCTTTTTTGTATCGTTAGATTCTTCAATAATGGTCGCATAACCACTTATGGTATTCAGCGGGGTTCTTAAATCGTGACTTACAGTAGCAATCAGTTGTTCTCTACTTTTTAAAAGAGATTCTGAATACGCTTTTTCTTTCTCTAGTTTTTCGCGGTATAGGTTGGCTTTCCAAAAATCTCGATTAAGTATAAATGTAAAAACGCCAACCACCAAAAAGCCGAGAATTGCAGCAATAACAGCTAGTCGAATACTTCTTTTTAGTAAGCTTTCTTTTTTTATTGAATTTGCTAAGCTGTTCATAATAATTTCCTGTTCAAAAGAAGAAAGTATGGTTCTCAATTGTTGAGAGAGTTCAATGTCGGTTCTATTAATATTGGTTTCTCTAACGGCTAAAGAATTTTCGTTCTGGTTATTTTCTTGCTGTACATCTTTTAAAAGATTTTTAGAAACCTGAACAACACTATCCATTTTTTGTGCTTTTTGTTGTGCATTACCTTCTTCGGGCACATTGGCATTTAAGTAGTCTGCCACTTTTTTAATGGTACTTTGTGCTTTTGGAGATAGTTCATCAAGATTTGGAGCCAATCCTTCGGGTTTTATAATGCCCAAAGATTCTTCAAGTTTATCAAATTCTTTCAAGGCAGAATTTATAGCAGTGCCCGTTTGGTCTTTAAGTCTAATAGAGCGCAAGGCATTGATATTGGCAACTTTTCTCTTTAAAAGAGAGCGAAGACTATCTAAAAGACCATGTTGGTAATCACTTTCGGTTAAGGTTTTTAATTCTTCGATATTTATATAAAGTGAGTCGATTTTAAGCTCGTAAGCCGTAAAATTAACTTTGCTCTTTGTTTGTAATGCAAGTTTAGAAAGACTCTCTGCCTCATACAGTTGGGCAAGAAAAGAGTTGGTTCTAAGAAGCTTATTGTCTTTATCGGTAGTTGTCTCTGTAGCGATATAATCTTGAACTTCTGTGTAGACGTAATAAGATGCTATAACCCCCAAAATAATTAGCAGTAGGTAGCTTATGGTAATTTTAAGTGTGAACTTATTTTTCGTTGAATTCATGTGGCTATTAATACATAGTATAAGTACGGTAAAACCTTGTAAATAAGTTCTAAAATGTTGTTAATTAAGCGAGTTGTTATTTTTTTAAATTTCTTTATGAGAGATGAATTATGTGTATTACATTTGCGGCATCTCAAAGGGGTGCCTAGTTCTTGTATTGGAACGAAGCTGAGATTATACCCAAAGAACCTGGGCAGGTAATGCTGCCAAGGGACAATTCGAAAATTTTTAAAATTTTTGGAGTAAGATGTAGTGTGAATGTTTTTTTTTCATGTGAAGTCTTTTGGAAATCGAGCGTAGTTGCTCAAAAATCAATTTTAACTTTAGAATAATAGCCCCTTTTATTCGTAATTATTTTACGAATGAAACTATCTATTTTCACAATTGCAGCGTGTTTGGCGCTAAGTATGGGTGTCTGTGCCCAAGAACAGGAAACCGACTCTATAGAAGGTCAAAAAGTGGTGTTAGACGAAGTGTTCGTTTCAGCAATTAGGGTAACCAAGCAATCTCCGGTTACATTTTCAAATCTTACAAAAGAGGATATTAAGCCTAGAAATTTAGGTCAAGATATTCCTGTTTTAATGAATTTTTTACCGTCTGTAGTAACCACAACAGATGCAGGTGCTGGTGTAGGTTATACAGGTATTAGAGTTAGAGGTAGCGATGCTACACGTGTAAACGTAACAATCAACGGCATACCATATAACGATGCCGAATCGCAAGGTACTTTTTGGGTAAACATGCCAGATTTTGCTTCTTCAACAGAAAGCTTGCAATTACAGCGTGGCGTAGGTACATCTACCAACGGTGCAGGTGCTTTCGGGGCAAGTTTAAATATTTTGACCGACGGATTCTCGCAAGATGCATACGGACAAATATCTACTTCTGTTGGTAGTTTCAATACCTTAAGAAATAATCTGAAATTTAGCACAGGACATTTAAATGATCATGTAGAAATCTCGGGTAGATTATCTAAAATCAATTCTGATGGTTACATAGACAGAGCCAAGTCTGACCTCGATTCTTATTTTTTACAAGGCGCTTATAAAGACGATAATACCTTGATAAAAGCATTGATTTTTGGAGGTCATGAGGTTACTTATCAAGCATGGTACGGTATAGATGCCCAAACTTTAAAAGATGATAGAACTTTTAATCCGTCGGGTATTTATACAGACTTAGATGGCAATACTCAATTTCATGATAATGAAGTTGATGATTATAAGCAAAATCATGCACAGCTTTTATGGAATGAAAAAATATCAGATTTCTGGAGCACGAATATCGCCCTTCATTACACAAAAGGTAGAGGTTTCTTTGAGCAGTATAAAGAAGACGATGATTTTTCTACCTATGGTTTTGAGCCAATTATTGTAGATGGTGAAGAAGTGAATACGACCGATGTTATTAGAAGACGTTGGTTAGACAATGATTTTTATGGTACCGTATTTTCTGCAAATTATAAGAAAGACAGGCTAGATTTAATAATGGGTGGGGGTTTTAATAAATATGAAGGTGATCACTTTGGCGAGGTTATTTGGGCTAGATATGCCAGTAATAGTAGTTACAGAGACCGTTATTATGATGACAGTTCGTCAAAAACAGATTTTAATATATATACCAAAGCAAATTATCAAATAACAGATCAATGGTCGTTATACGGAGACTTGCAATATAGAACAGTTGGGTATAAAGCTAATGGTGATGAAACCGGTTTGGTCGATGATACCTTTAATTTTTTCAACCCGAAGGCTGGTGTAACATTCGATTTAAATACGAATAATAATTTCTACTTGTCGTATGCGGTAGCCAATAGAGAACCAAATAGAAATGATTACGAAAGTGGAAACCCTAAGCCAGAAAAACTAAATGATTTTGAATTAGGATGGCGTTATATTTCTTCGGCAGTTCAATTAAACACCAACGTGTATTATATGAACTACAAAGATCAATTGGTACTTACAGGTGCTTTGAACGATGTTGGTGCACCATTACGTGAAAATGTAGGTGAAAGTTACCGTTTAGGTTTAGAGGTAGATGCTAATATTACATTAAGTAAAAAATTCTCTTTAAGACCAAATATTGCGTTAAGCACTAATAAAAATGAAGATTTTGTATTTGAGCGAGATGGCGAATTACAAGAGCTAGGCAGTACAAATATTGCATTCTCACCAAATCTGATTATAGGCAATATATTTACGTATAGTGCTACCGAAAATTTTCAAGTATCCTTTTTGTCTAAATATGTTGGCAAGCAGTATATGGGGAATATAGATTCTGAAAATTCTGTTTTAGATGCCTATTCGCAGAGCGATTTAAATATTCAATATGCTATTAACTGTAATGGGTTTTTGAAAAGTATTGTATTCTCGGGCTTGATAAACAATGTATTCAATGAGAAATATGTTTCTAATGGATATTTCTTTACCTATGATGATGATTTTTCGGTGCCAGACACTATTACAACTATTGAAGGAGCTGGTTATTATCCGCAGGCGGGCACCAATTTTTTGTTAGGTGCTACAGTAAATTTTTAAGGATTTTCGATGGATTATGTCCGTTACAAATTTGTCTTAAATGTTTGCTTAAAAAGTTCGGAGTGTACCAGAATATTTTAAATTAGATTTTTAATATTCAGGGTTATGGATCGCAATATTCCGATTTTTGGTAGTAGGTTAAGAAACAATATAGTAACGGTACCAGAAGTAATATCTCAATGCTCGGGCATTCGAGTTTTTGGTCAATCGATAAAGTCGTTTCTGTTTAGTACAGATGTGGCAATTATTAGAAACACGAATGCCAATGCAATTATTGCGGTGTACCCGTTTACCCCGCAACCTGTAATTTCAAATGCATTGATTTTAGCTGCTGATAAACCTATTTTTTGCGGAGTAGGTGTTGGGTTAACAACAGGGGTACGATCATTAGAGTTGGCAATACATGCCGAGTTTCAAGGCGCATTGGGTGTAGTTTTAAATAAACCTACACCCAATAGTCTTATAACTTTATTGAAAGAAAAAATAGATATACCAGTTACCATTACCGTAGTGTCTGAAAAAGATGATTTTAAAGGAAGACTAGCTGCAGGTGTTGATATATTTAATGTTTCTGGCGCTGGTAAAACAGCCGACATTATTAAAAGAATAAGAGATTTAGATGCTGATGTTGCCATTATTGCTACAGGGGGCAAAACAGATGAAACAATAGTTGCCGCCATCGATGCTGGCGCAAATGCAATATCGTACACTCCGCCAAGTACGGGCGAATTGTTCAAAGAAATTATGGATAGGTACCGAGCTGAAGAATAGCGTTTAGTTAGAAATGACCACACTACCGCCACTAAAACTTGCACGGTATTCTAGCATGTCATAATAACGATTTTCATCATCGGGTCTATTTAGTAATTGACCGGTAAATAAACTGTATTCATAATTGTCACATGAGCATATTGCAATCTGACCGTCTAACACCATGGTAGAGCAGTCATTTGGTGCATGGTTTGGGCAACTGCCTTCAAAAGCTCTAAACTGATCGAAACCAGAGTTGATAACAAAAACACCTCTAGTACCGGCAAGATCACTATTAATGTACACTGCACTTCCAGTATTTGTAAGAGGACTGTAGGAAGGAAGATTTAAATTAGCTTCAAAACGAAAACTTATTTCTTGTAAATAAGGGTTTCTGTTTGTACCATCATTGCTACATGCCGTGATAATCAATAGAATGAGGATACTTAATCTGTTCATCTTACTTTAATTTTGTTTTGAAAAACTTCAGCAAATGTGCGTAAAAATTATGTATATTTGTGTTAAATCCTCGCTTAAAAAGCCGAATTAACAGGCAATTGCAGAGGATTTGTCTATTTATAAAACGAGGAAGTAATGAGTAATATATCATACTATACTGTCGAAGGGTTAAAAAAACTAAAGGCAGAACTAAATCATTTACGAGATATTGAGCGACCAAAGGCGTCTCAAGCAATTGGCGAAGCAAGAGATAAAGGTGATTTGTCAGAAAATGCAGAATATGATGCTGCAAAAGAAGCACAAGGTCTCTTAGAAATGAAAATTGCTAAAATGGAGAATACGGTGGCCAATGCACGTTTAATTGACGAGTCTCAATTAGATACGTCTAAAGTTTTGGTGCTATCGACCGTAAAATTAAAAAATCAAGTTAACGGCATGGAAATGTCTTATAAATTGGTTGCTGAAAGCGAAGCGGATACTAAAACCGGTAAAATTTCTGTGAATTCACCTATAGGTAAAGGGCTACTTGGTAAAAAAGTAGGCGACACTGCAGAAATTGTAGTGCCTAGCGGAGCTATTAAGTTTGAAATTCTTGAGATTACAAGAGATTAGATTTTATTAAATTACTATATTTAATCCTATCCTTTAACGGGGTAGGATTTTTTATTCCCACTAAATAAACAAGAGTATGCCAACGATTTTTACGAAGATAATTAATGGTGAAATTCCATGTTTTAAAGTAGCTGAAGATGAAAATTTCTTAGCTTTTCTAGATATTAATCCAAATGCAAAAGGGCATACATTATGCATACCTAAAAAAGAGGTAAACAAGATTTTGAATCTTGACGAAGAAACCTATGTGCAGTTAATGTTATTTTCTAGAAAAGTGGGTAAAGCTATAGAGAAAACTGTCGATTGTAAGCGTGTAGGTATGTCGGTTATTGGTTTAGAGGTACCACATGTACATGTACATCTTATTCCTTTAAATGAAATGAAAGAGGCAACTTTTCAGCACAAGGTAAAATTAAGTAACGAAGAACTTGCCGAACTTGCCGAAGCAATTGGGGCTAAAGTTGAATAGTACCAGAAATAAATACATAGATTACTGCTGCAACTAATGCAATAAGCACCAAAATAAGGCTGTAAAAAAGCAGCGTTGGTTTAGATGATTTTTTAGCGGGTATAGCTGTTTTTTGATAGTAGTTGAACATGCGTTCAATATCATCTGTCCAGGTAACAGGGTAAATATTTGAGTGGCAGGTATTACAAACTAATTTATTACTTAGTTCACCTGTAACTTTATGAAAAAAGCTACCGTATGTATGTTTTTGGTAAAAAGTAAGATTCAGATCTTGATTAAAACATTCAGGACAGTTGTTATTTAGATTGGCTTCTTTAATAACTTCTAGTTTTTCCTTGGCCATAATTAGTGAGACACTTTTAGAGAAATTTGCATTATAGTTCCTTCTTTGCCAGATGATAACACCTTTATTTTTCCATCGTGATATTCTTCCACAATTCGCTTAACCAAAGAAAGTCCTAAGCCCCAACCTCGTTTTTTAGAGGTAAAGCCTGGTGTAAAGATACTATTATAGTTGCTTTTAGAAATACCATGCCCTGTATCAGCGATTAAAATATTTACAAATTTGTTGTCTTGTACAATTTCTATGGCAATACTACCCTTGCCGCGCATGGCATCAATTCCGTTTTTAACCAGATTTTCTATGGTCCAATTATATAAAGAACTATTGAGCATAACGGGTAAGTGATCCACCTTTGTACTAAATGAAAAATGAATAAGTTTAGAGCTTCTTCGTTTCAGGTAATCGAAAGCATCTTGGGTTTCTTTTACAATATCACTTTCTACCAATTTAGGTAAAGACCCAATTTTTGAGAAACGTTCGGTTATAGTTTGTAAACGGTCAATATCTTTTTCTATCTCTTTGGTAATGCTAGGGTTTATATCTTCAGATTTTAATAACTCGTTCCATCCTAAAAGAGAAGATAACGGTGTGCCGATTTGGTGTGCAGTTTCTTTAGCCATACCAGCCCATAATTTATTTTGCTCGGCTGCTTTATTCGTTTTGAATAGAAAATAAATTACTGCCGCGAATAGAAATATGATCAGCAGTAAAGCAATAGGATAAAACTTTAATTTGTTCAAAACATCAGAATTACCATAATATAAGGTTGCCAAATGTTCACCTTGTTGATCAATTGAAATAGGGATATTTTCGTTTTTAAATTTTCTGAGTTGGCTTTGAATATATACCGAGTCTTTTGATTTGTTCGGCGGAAAGTTGTTTACCCGTATAGATTTATCTTTGTTGATAAGTATCATTGGGGTAGAGGTGTTATTTTGAAAGACTTTTAAATGAAGGCTTCCTAAATCTACGGTTTCAGATGATTGTAGAAATTCTGACTGTGCGGTAGCCCAAATCTCCATTTTTAGACGTTCTTCCTCTTTAAATTGTTTAAAAAAGCTATTGGTATTCCATAAGATAAGACTCACAACTACGAAAGAGCCTATCAGTAGAAAAATGTTGGAAATTTTGTTTTTAGGAATAAAGTTCATCCAATAGTTATCTAATACTAAAGATAACCCTAATTGTGAATAATTGTTGTGTTGTTATTGTGGTGGGCTGTTTTATTAACGCATCATTTTATGTATTTTTGACCTCTATTGTAAAAAGAGTTCAAGATGGAAATAGAAGGTAAAGTAAAATTGATAGGAGAAACCCAAACCTTCGGGTCTAATGGGTTTAGAAAAAGAGAATTAGTTGTTACTACAGACGAACAATATCCACAGCATATCATGGTAGAGTTTGTACAAGATAAATGTGATTTATTAAATAGTTACGGTGTAGGTCAAGATGTAAAAGTGAGTATTAACCTTAGAGGTAGAGAATGGGCGAACCCTCAAGGTGAAGTAAAATACTTTAACTCAATACAAGGTTGGCGTATAGAAGGTGCTTCGAAAGCAGCACCTGCAGGTGGTATGCCACCGGTAGCACCTATGGAGGCTTTTGAGCCTGCAGATGATTTAAATGAAGAAGATCATGATGATCTTCCTTTCTAAGAATTATATTACTTTTTAGTAAGGCGTAATGCCCCGTATAATATAAAACTTGTTTAACTTAAATGGTTAAACAAGTTTTTTGTTTTAAGACCTTTTATTTACTTTGAAAAAAATTAAAAGCAACAAATAGTCATGTATTTTTTAACAGATGAGCTTGTGTTTCCTCCAATAGATGAAGCCAATGAAGAAGGCTTGTTAGCAGTGGGTGGAGACTTATCTCCAGAACGTTTGCTTTTAGCGTACCAAAGCGGAATTTTTCCTTGGTTCGATAACGATTCTATTATGTTATGGTGGAGTCCCGATCCTAGAATGATACTCTACCCAGATCATATCAAAATTTCAAAAAGCATGAAAAAAGTTATTCGAAGCAATCAATTTCGATTAACTAAAAATACGTGTTTCAAAGAAGTGTTAGAGTATTGTTCGGCTGTACCAAGAGAAGGGCAAGATGGTACTTGGATTACTGATGACATGAAAAATGCCTATATAAAACTTCATGAAAGGGGAATTGCAAAATCGTACGAAGTTTGGGAAGGCGATACCTTAGTAGGTGGTTTATACGGTGTAGATTTAGGATATATTTTTTGCGGAGAAAGTATGTTCAGTTTAACGGCTAATGCTTCAAAATTTGCTTTCATTAAATTGGCTGAAGAATTAAAGGTCAAAGAATATCGCATAATAGACTGTCAATTACATACCGATCATCTAGAAAGTATGGGGGCACAAGAAATTTCTAGACAAGAGTTTGTGAAATTTTTACAGTGATATAACGAAGCTATTTAGCAAAAAGAAAACATGTTCGGTGTTTTCGGTATAATTCTCCATTCTAAACTGCACGCCTAATTGGGCTTTTAAATGTTCTGAAATTGACCAGCCTATTTGAGATGTGATTCTTTGGTCGTACATGGGTTTTATACTTTTGCCTATACTTAATAAAGATTCTGTTGTAGCGACTAAATAAGGTTCGCCAATATCCATTTTCAAACCTTTTAGAGGAATATCTACCGCAAAACGATATCTAAAACGATGTACAAGAGAAGAGGGTTGAATACGCTGTTCTACTCTAAACCGATTACCAAATCGGGCAATGTTCGTTTTCTTAATGGTATTAAACTGTTGGGTTAGTCTAAGTTCATTTTCCTTGTCCTCTTCAAAGGCTTCTCTAAAGCGGTATTGAACACCTAGTCCGATACTTTTATAGGGGTCAATTGTTAATGAAGAAAAATGGGCAATTTCTATTTGCCTAATCGTTAATTCAGATTTTTGATTACGATAAATGTAATTTCTATTCGATAAAGAAAAGTTCTGTTTAAGTAGTGGTGTTACTTTGTAATTTATGGCAACATCAGGCTCCCAATACCCCGTGGTATTACCTTGCGATAAGGCGTAGAACGAACCTAAAAATAGGCATAGTATTAAAATGAAATGACCTCTAGTAAAGTACGTGATCATAATTTGGAGGAAGAGAAGTTCTTATTTTCCTAAAATTTCCTTCAGCATCGAACTGAATTTCATAATCTAAATACCCCTTGTCTTTTTTACCGACTATAACTATTTCGTAGTTGTTAGTAGGTAAAATAAGATTTTGAAAGGCGCTTTTGAAAGTTGCTTCTAACGACTCATTTTTTGAAGGATATTGCTGTTGAAGTCTTTTAATACGGTATTTTGTGAAATTTTTGTTCAAATAGTCTTCTATTCTGGCATAAGTGTCATTAGGTATATCGGTTATTTTTATTAGAATTTCAATATCTTCTAATACCCCGTTTTCATCAAATTCTATACTATACCAAAGCTTATCTTTTTTCAATTTCGCTTCAAAACTAATTTTGGTGCTATCGGTTTCTTTGTAGAATTTAATCCGTTTAAAATCTGTCAAATTCTCATCGATGGTTACGATGGCCTTTGCCGGAAATTGAGATTTCAAAATTCGAAACTCCCTTTCATATTTATATTGAGCTTGACAAATTTGAAAACAAAAAAGAAAAATAATAGCGAATATTTTTGATGGAATAGCATTCATAGTAGGTATCTCTATAGGTTTATACTTGGTGGTATCTAAAACAGTCTAATTGATGATCGTTCACCATGCCGGTAGCTTGCATAAATGCATATATGATGGTACTGCCAACAAATTTGAATCCGCGTTTTTTTAAGTCTTTGCTAATCGCATCAGAGATTGGGGTATTTGCAGGGGCTTCTTTATAATGTATTACCTCGTTTATAATAGGTTCATTATGAACAAATGCCCAAATATAGTTGCTAAAAGATCCAAACTCTTTTTGAATATTTAGGTATGCCTGGGCATTGGTTACCGTTGCACGAACTTTTAATTTGTTTCTAATGATACCTTCATCTTGAAGTAAGGCAAGAATTTTAGATTCAGGATAAATTGCAATTTTTTGATAGTCAAAATGGTCAAAAGCAACTCGAAAATTCTCTCTTCCTTTTAAAATGGTAATCCAGCTTAAACCAGCTTGAAATGTTTCTAAAACAAGAAACTCAAACAAAAGATCGTCATCTTTTACGGGCACTCCCCATTCATGGTCATGATAAGCTTCGTAGAGCGTATCGCCTTTGCACCATCCACACCTATTTTTATCCATAGATTAAAAGTACTATATAATGGCTTGTGGTCAAATTAAAACCAATTAACAATAGCTAAATATAAGGGCATGCCTATAGTTATGTTAAATGGAAAAGTAATTGCCAGCGCCATGGGTAGGTATAAGCTTGGGTTTGCCTTAGGCGCCGCTAAGCGCATTGCTGCAGGTACTGCTATATAAGAAGCACTTGCCGCTAAAATGGCAAACAAAAAACGATTTCCGATACTTACGGTAAAGGTTGAGCTAACAACTGCCACAATGCTACCATTTATGAGCGGTATAATTATCGCGAAAAGAAATGCGAACCATCCCTTTTTAATAAAATCAGCTAATTTTTTACCACTGGTTATACCCATATCTAAAAGGAAAACAGCTAAAAAGCCTTTGAAAATGTCTGTAGTAAAAGGTTCTATACCTCTGGCATGTTGGTCACTGGCCAAAAAACCAATAATTAAACTTCCAATAATTAATATTACGCTTCCGTTGGTTAGAGAGTGTCTTACTACATTGGGCAGAGAGATTTTGTTTTCTTTATTTTTTTGAAAATAAGACATTAGTAGCACCCCGATAATAATTGACGGAGCTTCCATTAGTGCCATAACAGCGACCATATGGCCACCAAATTCTATTTGTTCCATCTCAAGAAATGAAACTGCTGTGACAAAGGTTACTGCGCTTACAGAACCGTATGATGCCGCTATCGCACCTGAGTTGGCTACACTAAATTTTCTTCTTAAGATAAAATAGGTGTATATAGGTACGGAAAGGGCTAAAAAAACACCGAATAACAAAGACCATAAAATTTCTATATCTAAAGCGCTATGAGAAAGTTCTAGACCGCCTTTAAAACCAATGGAGAACATTAAATAAAGGGAAATAAACTTTGATGAATTTGGCGGAATTTCTAAATCACTTTTTAATTGAACTGCAATAACACCTAAAAAGAAAAAGAGCAGAGCGGGGTTGGTCAGGTTATCTAACAGTAAATGTAAATCCATAAATATTTGTTTAGTAAGGCAGGTTTAAGGGAGTTTGGTGTAAGAGTTTCGAGAACTGAAAACTCCCTTTTTTCTAAGTAATATAAAAGTTAAATTAACTACTATTTATTTGTCGTTAGCTCTAGTATTAATAAACATGATTAAAGATATAATGCCACTTGAAATTAATAGTTGATTTAAAAAGAGACCATTGTTTGTGTAAGATGCAAGAATTAACACAGCCATCATTAAAAATGTGACTAATCTAGAGAGGTTTGCTTTTTTGTACATATCATTTTTTTTAAAGAAACGATTTGTCTATTCGTTTATAGAGATTTCTAAGACCCCGTTAATTTTGATTGTTACTTTTTTATTGTATTTATCTTTAAAAAATTCTTTTGAAATTAGTTTATCTTTTTCTAGTTGATTAATTCTACCATCTGGGTATTTCGTATTCGATCCAGAATATCCTTCGCAAAGCGTAAGGCGCTGTAATTTGTGAAAATTTATTTTTTCATTGATTAGGTTTTGTATAATGTCATTTGCTTCAGAAACTGTAAAGACACCATCTACAAGTTGAATTTTCTGTTTAGTACTTGTTGTACTTACCGCATTTTTAGCTTCTACTTTCATAATTTTAGTTTATATCTTTTATTACGGTTGCAAATCTTATATTTTTAATTCATAAAATTTTATTTATATTTATTATGTTATACATAAAAATAATTTATGAATTACACATTACATCAGTTGAAGATATTCTTAAAAATAACTGAAAATCAGAGTATTACAAAGGCATCTGAAGAGTTGCATCTTACGCAACCTGCAGTATCTATTCAGTTAAAAAATTTTCAAGATCAATTTTCAATTCCGCTGACTGAGGTCGTAGGTAGAAAGTTATATGTCACTGATTTCGGAAAAGAAATAGCCGTCGCTGCCAAAAAGATACTTAACGAAGTAGATGCAATCAATTACAAAACGCTTTCTTATAAGGGTGAGTTGGTAGGTAAATTGAAATTTTCTGTAGTCTCTACGGGTAAGTATGTAATGCCTTATTTACTTTCTAATTTCTCGCACCAGAATAAAGGAGTTGATCTTATTATAGATGTAACTAATAAAGCTCAGGTAATTGAAAGTTTAGAATTAAATACTGTAGATTTTGCAATGGTATCTGTTTTGCCAAAGAAATTAAATGTAGACAGGGTAGAACTCATGCAGAACAAATTATATTTAATTGCCGGTAAAAACGGATTAGCGAATAAAAAACTATCTAAGAAGAAGATTTTTGAAGAGTCGGCATTGCTCTATAGAGAGACGGGTTCTGCCACAAGAGCTGCCATGGAGAATTTTATAATAGAAAATAAATTTGAGGTTCGTAAAAAAATTGAGCTTACCTCTAATGAAGCTGTTAAACAAGCGGTAATTGCCGGTTTAGGTTTTTCTATTATGCCGATTATAGGGTTAAAAAATGAGCTTAAAAATAATGAAGTTCAAATAGTTCCGATCAAAGGCTTGCCAATACTTACAAGGTGGAATATCATTTGGCTTAAATCTAAAAAGCTATCACCTACCGCATTGGCATTTTTAGAATATTTAAACGCTGAGAAAGACCAGGTCATAAAAGAAACTTTTGATTGGATAGAAAGTTATTAAACCTTAGCGTTTTGGTTTCTGAGGCTCTGTGTTTGTTCCTCATCCATATAAATAATTGGTACAGCATAAAATAAGGGCATATTTGTCCTGTAGGTTACTCTTAAAATTTCATTTATAGTACTAAAAAGTAATGCCTTTGTTTTGCCTTCAATTATCGTTTGTTTTTCATAATCAATTTCGCCAGTTTTTAAATTCTTACTAAATACTTTTTTGGTTGATATACTGGCGCTGTAGATTAGGTTTTGTGCTAAAAGCAATTGAGCTATTTCTTTTGCCTGCTTCTTTTTGTTAACAATGATATAGCCTAAGATCATAATGATATGTTTTAAGGGTTAGAAGCAATAGTTAAAGCGTTAATTTCAGCTAATAATTTCTTTATTAAGGTTTGTTGAAAACACATAACCGTCCAAATATAAGTATTACCATTAAAAAAATATGTTAAACTATTAGTAATTAATAGTAATACTATTATATTTGCAATTAAATTAAATTCAGCAGATTATGGATAGGTTACTGCAGAGTGTGCAAATAAGGATCAACGATAAGTTGTATTTAAAGAATCCTGAGTCATCAGATTTAGGCAAGAAAATCATTGAAATAAGTATTCAGATGATTAATGAAATCGGTTTTGAAAACTTTACTTTTAAAAAATTAGGAGCACAAATAAAATCGAACGAAAGTTCTATTTATCGTTATTTTGAAAATAAGCACAAGTTGTTGTTATATCTCACATCATGGTATTGGGGGTGGATGGAGTATCAACTAGTATTCGCGACCAACAGCATTAGTAACCCTAAAGAGAAGTTATTAAAGTCTATACTTATCATCACTAGAGAGATAAAAGAAGATTCATCATTTTCGCATATTAACGAAGTGTTATTGAATAAGATTGTCATTAACGAATATTCAAAATCGTACACGACAAAAGAGGTAGATACCGAGAATAAAGAAGGCTTTTATAGTATTTATAAAAGATTGGTAGGTCGATTAGGTGAGATGGTTTCACTAGTAGATGCAGACTATCAATACCCTACTAGTTTAGCAAGTACCATTCTTGAAAACGGTTTACATCAGCATTTTTTAAAAGAACATTTTCCATCACTTACAGATTGTAATAACCAGGTGACGCCAACACAGTTTTTGACGCATCTTGTTTTTAATACATTAAATCAGAAAATAGATGAATAAAAATATACTAACTGCTTGGCAACGCTTTCTAGGTCTATTAAAGCTTGATAAGAAAGATGTGTTTCAGGTGTTTTATTATGCCATATTCGCTGGTGTTGTAAACTTGTCTTTGCCGTTAGGTATACAGGCTATTATTAACCTGATGCAGGGGGCACAGATAAGCACCTCATGGATTGTTTTGGTAATAGGGGTAACCTTAGGTGTGGCCTTTGTGGGTATTTTGCAATTAATGCAAATACGAATTATCGAAAACGTACAGCAAAAGATATTCACGAGAGCATCGTTCGAGTTTGCATATCGATTTCCTAAGATAAAAATGAGTGAATTACATAACTACTATCCGCCAGAATTAGCGAATCGGTTTTTTGATACGTTGACCATTCAAAAGTCATTATCAAAGGTGTTGATAGATTTTCCTGCGGCGTTATTACAAATCATTTTCGGTTTATTATTGTTATCATTTTATCATCCGTTTTTTATCGTGTATGGTCTGTTGCTAATGCTTTTGATCTATATCGTATTCAAGTTTACGGCACAAAGAGGTTTCGATACTAGTTTAGATGAGTCAAAGAGTAAATATAAAGTGGCGCACTGGTTACAAGAAATTGCCCGTTCAATAGTTAGTTTCAAACTTTCGGGTAAAACTTCTCATGCATTAGATAAAAATGATACGCTGGTAGTAGAGTATTTAAATGCAAGAGAAAGTCATTTTAAGGTGATAGTGATACAATTTATACAAATGATCGGTTTTAAGGTTCTGGTAACCGGTGGTCTTTTGTTGATCGGTGGTTTATTGGTATTGAATCAAGAAATGAATATTGGTCAATTTGTTGCAGCAGAGATTATTATTCTTTTGGTAATCAGTTCTGTAGAGAAGTTGATTCTTGGTTTAGAAACTTTCTATGATCTATTGACATCTTTAGAAAAAATGGGGCAGGTGGTAGATAAAGAATTAGAACCGCAAGAAGGAGAAAAGCCATTTTTAGAGAACCAATCCTTTACCATTGAGCTGAGCGATATTTCTTATAGTGTACCGCAGCAAAAGCGAGATATAATTAAAAACCTAAGTTTAACCATTTCGCCTACCTGTACTATTTTATTGCGAGGCAACAGTGGTTCTGGTAAAAATACGTTGTTGCGCATTATAGCTGGTATTCTAGAGCCAGATAGTGGTGGGGTATATGTAAACGGAGTTTCTTTAAAGGGGATGAATTTAAATTACTACCGCTCTCATCTTGGTCAGTCATTACCAGAAGAATCACCTTTTGAGGGTACTATTCTAAATAACATCACATTTGGTGATAAAGAGACCACAAGTGAGCAGGTCTATTGGGCGCTTGATAAAGTAGGTTTGACAGATTTTGTAAAGAAGCAACCAGATGGTCTTAACACAGTACTCTACCCAGAAGGTAAACAGATTCCGCATACGGTGTCCAAAAAGATTGTATTGGCAAGAAGTATCGTTCGTAAACCAAAATTACTTATTCTAAAAGATCCATTAGATCAGTTCAATAGTGAAGAAGCTGATCGAATTTTAAGCTTTCTAAGCGACCCGGCAAATGGTTGGGCATTGCTTGTTGTAAGTGAAAATGATAAGTGGATCAAAAAATGTTCGCGTATAATTACTATGGATAAAGGACAGATTATTAACGAAATCTCAGGAAAAAATGCTTAACATATCTCATAATAAACTAAACGAGAGAGTTTCAATTGAGCGTTTTAAATCCGTTCAAAAAGTAGACCATAAAAAATATTATAAGCACTTCAATAGATTTCTATTCGCTTTTGCGGTAGTAGGTGTAATTGTATTGTTTTTACCATGGACACAAACTATAAATGCCAGAGGGTTTTTAACAACATTGACTCCTGGTCAAAGACCGCAAACTATTCAATCTCAAATTCCGGGTAGAATAGAAGAATGGTATGTACAAGAAGGCGATTATGTAAAAAAGGGAGATACTATTCTTTTTATATCAGAAGTGAAATCAGAATATTTCGATCCAGATTTAGTAGAAAGAACAGGAGAACAATTAAAGTCTAAAAGTTCATCGGTTACCTCGTATGGCGATAAAGTAAAGTCATTAGATAATCAAGTTGGCGCACTTATTAATGAAAGAAGATTAAAATTAGAGCAGGCCAAGAATAAATTATTGCAATCGAAATTAAAAGCACAAAGTGACAGTATAGACTTTGAGGCTGCTAAAACCAATATTCAAATTGCAGAGCGCCAATATGAGCGTACAGCTCAATTAGAAAGTGAAGGTTTAAAGGCGGTAACCGATGTTGAAGAAAAGCGACTAAAGCTGCAAGAAACACAAGCAAAATTACTTTCTCAAGAGAATAAGCTGTTGGCTGCTAAAAATGAAATAATCAATGCCGAAGTAGAGATCAATAGTGTGCAAGCTTCGTATACCGATAAAATTTCAAAGGCACAGAGCGATAAATTCACGGCGATGTCGAACCAATTCGATTCTGAGGCGCAGGTAAGTAAATTAGAGAACGATTATACCAATTATCAAATGCGAAATGCATTACGCTATATTCGAGCACCCCAAAATGGGTATATTAATAAAGTACTTACCGCAGGTATCGGTGAGACTTTTAAAGAAGGTACGCCGTTAGTGGGTATTATGCCGGCAGATTATGATATGGCTGTAGAAACGTTCGTGGACCCTATAGATTTGCCGTTAATTCATTTAGATGAATCGGTACGAATTCAGTTCGACGGTTGGCCAGCAATTGTATTTAGTGGTTGGCCAAATGCATCTTACGGTACGTATGCAGGTAGGGTAGTGGCTATTGAAACTTTTATAAACCCTAATGGAAAATATAGGGTGTTGTTGTCGCCAGATAAAGAAGATCAACCATGGCCAAATGCCTTGCGTGTAGGTTCTGGTGCAAATACCATTGCGTTGTTAGAAGATGTTCCTATTTGGTACGAACTATGGCGACAATTAAACGGCTTCCCTGCCAATTATTATCAACCAGATGGGGCTCAAGATAAACCTGTAAAAAAATAACGATGAAGAGAATTGTTGTCTTTTTATATCTAATTGCTGGGTTATTCTTGAATGCTCAGACTGCAGATTCTGTACAGCTAAATTTTAGAGAGTACTTGGGTTATGTAAAAAAATATCATCCAATAGCGAAGCAGGCAGAGATGGTTATGAGCGTAGGTCAGGCAAATCTAATGAAAGCACGTGGTGGTTTCGATCCTAAGATATCTGTCGATTATTCAACCAAAGAGTTTAAGGGCACCGAGTATTACGATTTATTGAATTCTACCTTTAAAGTACCTACTTGGTATGGTATAGAATTAAAAGGGGAGTTTGAGCAGTATTCGGGAGAATATTTAAATGCCGAAAGAAATGTACCCGATGACGGACTCTATAGTGCCGGAGTAGCGCTTTCTCTGGGTCGTGGTTCTTGGATCAACGAGCGAATGGCTACCGTAAAAAAGGCAAAGTTTTTTAGAGAGCAGTCAAAGGCAGATAGAGATTTATTGGTCAATCAGATTTTGTTCGATGCCTCTTTGGCATATTTCGATTGGCTGCAGGCATACCGAAATAGTTTGGTATTCAATGATTTTTTATTGAACGCCAAAGTAAGGTTGAAAGGTGTTAACCGAAGTGCACAATCGGGTGAAATTGCTGCTATTGATACTGTTGAGGCGAAAATTTCGGTGCAGAATAGAGCTTTAGAAATGGAGCAGGCGAGTGTTGTTTTACGAAATGCAAGATTAGAACTTTCTAATTACTTGTGGATGGGTGAAAATATACCGATGGAATTACAGCCGAACGTTGTACCAGAAACTTCGTTAGATACAGAAATAGACCAAGCTCTTGAAATTTTAGGTAAACCTTTGGATAGTTTTGTGTTAGAGAATCATCCGAAGTTAAAATCATTAGGCTATAAAATTGATGGTTTAGTGGTAGATAAACGTTTAAAAACGAATAAGCTATTGCCTAGAATAGATGTGGAATATAAGTTTATAACCGATCAGCCAGAGTACTTGAACTCATTTGAAACTCAAAATTATAAAGGCGGATTGAATTTTGAACTGCCGCTATTTCTTAGAAAAGAAAGAGGAGATTTGAAATTGGCAAAATTGAAATTAAGAGATGCCCAATTCGAGTTTGATAACGCTGAGGTTCAGATTCTGAACAAAATAACCGCCATCTATAACGAGTTAGATTCTTTTGAAAATCAGAATGTATTAATAGCTGATATTGTAACAAGTTATGAAGCGCTTTTGGCGGCCGAAGAACGAAAGTTCAGCTTTGGCGAAAGTTCACTTTTCTTAATTAATTCTAGAGAAACCAAGTTGATCGATGCCGTTTTAAAACAAAATCAGGTTGAGAATAAATTCTTTACGGCCAAAGCGAAGTTGTTCAACAGTTTAGCAGTAAACCCAGAGAATTTGTAAGCAATTTAAATTTAGTACTACTAATGGGGTCGATTAGGGTGTATAATTAAAAAGTAAGCTTGATGGAATTAGTTGTTGAAGATTTGATTAAAAAAGGATTAGAGAAGAGTTATAGCTATGCAGAATATAGGGCGTTGGTTTCTGAACTTGCAGAAAAAAATGAATCTACCGGTCCTGAACAATCAGAAGCTTTGTCGCAGTATACTCAGCTTAATAATAGCCGTATGCGCCGTTGGGATAAAACCTTGAAGTTTAGCGACGATGTTGTAGCTAAGATAAAATCTGTCGATCAGAAAATCTCATGGTTAGTTATTTCAGAAAGTTGGTGTGGCGATGCTTCACCTGCATTACCTGTAATGAACAAAATCGCTGAAATAAATTCGAATATATCACTATCTATTATCCTTCGTGATGAGAATTTAGATATTATGAATCAGTTTTTAACAAACGGTGGCATGTCGATACCTAAATTAATTGCGATTGATAAGAAGGATGATTCTGTAGTAGCCACTTGGGGCCCTAGATCAATAAAGGCGACAAAGCTCGTAGAAGATTATAAGTCAGCACATGGTTCGTTAACACCAGAGTTTAAACAAGATTTACAAGTATTTTATAATAAAGATAAGGGTCAAAGTATTTTAGAAGATTTACTACTATTGCTAGCCATTAGAGTAAAAAAGGTTTAAAACTATACTTAGAACTACAGTAGGTATTTTAAGAATAACTAGCGTATTTCTTGCGCTTGTTTACTTCCCTTGAAATAAATAGGTAATAGTGCCTTTTTGAGACTCTTTATCAGATGAATTAAATCTTGCTTTTAGAGCGTAATTTATCGCATTGTCAACAAGACAACCGTTAGAGGTGCCAGAACTTTTTTCGTTATAATCTGCTTCGGTAACATAGCCTAATGCATCTACCTCAATATTAATAACGACTTTGCCACCTTCTATACAAGTGTATATTGGTGGGGGTAATTTGTAATTATTTCTGTCTACTAAAGAATATGATACTGAAGTTTTTCTTGCAGCTAAGTTATTGGTAAACTCTTTCTTTTGAGCTTCCTTTTCGCCTAGAAGTTGTTTTTTCTCTTCTCTCTTTTTTGCTAGGGCTTTTACTCTTTCAGAATAACCTGTGTCAGAAATAACATCTTCGTTAGGGTCGCCATCGCTCATTTCACTGCGCTCCTCCATCAACTCTTCTAAAGTTTGTAACGGCTCTGGGTTGCCATAACTAGGCTTTGCTGTTTCGTTAAAGGCTAAATGACTTTTTATTGGATCTGCGTTCGCTTGGTCTTCTTGTAATTCCTCTTCTTTTAAAATTTCTTCTAAAACTTCGGGATCCAAAACCATTTCAACAACATAATCTTCCTGAGATTCTTCTTGACCTCCAAACTGAATACCATATAGTACCAACACTACAATAGACAAGCTAAAGATAGTGGCAAGTAATGATAATTGTTTTCGGTTTAGATTCATGGTTATATAACCTTAATAATACCAAAATATTTTAAGTAATCGACAAAAGGCAATCAATTGTTTGTTACCTGTTATTTTCGGGTCCCAGTAATATATCGGCAAAGACCAAAGGGTCTTGAGCATTATCTACGTTAAAATCACCTATTTTGGTTCTTCTTAGTGCTGTTAAATGTGCGCCAGAATTTAGTGCTTTACCAAAATCATGTGCAATAGATCTTATATAGGTTCCTTTACTACAAGTGATTCTAAAGTGAACGTTCAAACCATCGATAGCGGTAATATCAAATGCACTTACATTTACTTTTCGCTTTGGTATAACAACTGTTTTTCCTTCACGGGCCAGTTCATAAAGTCGCTTACCATCTTGCTTTAATGCAGAGAAAACAGGTGGTGCCTGTTCAATGTCACCTATAAATTGTTGGGTAGTGGTATTTATAAGATCAGGTGTAATATGATCCGTAGCAAATGTTTCGTTAATTTCAGTTTCAAGATCGTAAGAAGCAGTGGTACCACCTAAGGTAAAAACACCTGTATATTCTTTTTCTTGCCCTTGGTATTCGGTAATTTTCTTAGTGAATTTTCCGGTGCAAATAATAAGTAGTCCTGTTGCTAAAGGATCTAATGTACCTGCGTGCCCAATTTTAAATTTTTTTAAACTGAATTTTTTTCTGATAGCCCATTTCAATTTATTGACTGCCTGAAAAGACGACCATTCTAGTGGTTTATCGATCAATAATACTTGACCGTTTAAATAGTCTTCTTTGGTCAAATCTTTCATGAATTTGGGTGTTTAAAGGAGTTCTACGGATTAGTGAATCCGTATATAACGGCAATCAATCCAACAACAAGACAGTAGATAGCGAAATACGAAAGCTTACTTTTTCGTACCAATTTAATCATCCAAGTACATGCGGCAAGACCAGCAAGAAAGGCTGCGATAAAACCTGCGCCCATAGCTACATTATTTTCACCGTCAAAAGTTAAATCGCCACTCATCAGATCCTTGGCAATTTTACCAAAAATTAATGGTACGACCATTAAGAAAGAAAATCTGGCAGCTTTCGATTTGTCTACACCTAAAAGAACAGAAGTAGAAATGGTAGCTCCACTACGAGAAATGCCAGGTAGCATTGCAATTGCTTGAGAGATACCAACTATAAAAGCATTCTTAAAGCTTACTTTTTTATCGGTGTCCTTGGCTTTATCTGCAAAATATAAAAGTACTGCCGTTATGATAAGCATAAATCCGACAAAACGAATATTACCACCAAAAAACGATTCAAGTTGTTCTTCAAAAAATAAACCTACAAATACAGCAGGTAGCATAGAGATAATAATTTTGGCAGAAAACTGACTTTCTTCGTTCCATTTAAATTGAAACAAGCCGCTTAAAATTTCCCAAATATCTTTTCTAAAAACAACGATGGTACTAAGAGCGGTAGCAAAATGAAGTACTACGGTAAATAACAAACTTTCTTCTTGTACAGAGTTGTCTCCTAAAATTGCTTTGCCCAATTCTAAATGACCACTTGAAGAAACGGGTAGAAACTCGGTTAATCCTTGAATAATGCCGAGTATAATAGCGTCTAAAGTATCCAATTAATCTTTCTTTTTGTGAGGGTTCAATAAAATGGCATAAATTTCTATACCTAAGCCAATAAGCACTAAAGTTGGTGCAAGTCTTATTCTTCTGAAATTATAAATTTCAGGGTTAAATACGTTGGGGTCATCGCTACCGCCACCGCTCATTAAAATAAAACCTATTGCAATACAGGCAAGACCAATGAACATGAACATGTAATTTTTCTTCTGAAAAATAAATTCTTGTTTAGTGTGCTGATCCACTTTGTTGTTTTTACTCATGCCGCAAATTTAATAATATAATTCGTCCGTTCTAAGATTTAAGAAGCGTTGGGTCGCGAAATAGGTGCTAATGAACGAAATAAGTATGCCCAATAGAAAAACACTAACAAATAAAATGACTAAAATATATGGTTCATCGAATAACCCTAAATCTTGAAAATTAGTATTTACATAATATACGACACCACCAATGGCCAATAAAGCAATTGCAGCACCAATCATGCCTAGTTTAATATTTTGCCATATAAATGGTCTTCTAATAAAGGTCTTTGTTGCCCCGACCATTTGCATGGTTTTGATGATAAATCTTTTCGAATAGATAGATAATCTGATAGAACTGTTAATCAATAATACAGCGATAAAAGTGAAAATAGCGCTGGCTACTAAGATCCAGAAACCTATTTGTTCAACACTTTTGGCGACCATACTTACTAATACCTTGTCATAACTAACTTCATCGACAAAACTCTTTTCTGATAGGGTGTCTGCAATTTCTTGTACTTTCTCTGCTGTAACAAAATCTGCATTTAACTTTACGTCGATAGAGTTCTTTAGCGGGTTGTAACCTAAGTAGTCAACAAAGTCCTCGCCGATTTCTTCGCTATGTTGTTCTGCAGCTTCTTCTTTAGATACGTACGTAGAAGATTTCGTGTATTCAGACATTGCCAATGTCTTTTGAAGCTGTTCAATCTCGATTTCTTTAGTGTTTTCTTTTAAGAATACAGAAATGGTGATTTGTTCTTTTGAACGATCTGCCATTTTTTTAGTGTTTAAAACCAGTAATCCTAAAATACCTAATAGGAATAAGACTAATGCAATACTTAGCACCACAGAAAAATAGGAGGAGATAAGTTTGCGTCTTTGATAATTTTCGAAGGAGTTCGCCATAGTACTTAAAAGTGCAGTAAAAATAGCAAAGTATTGTTAAATGGGACTTAAAATAATCAAGCCTTAACGTTTTAAACTGAAGTGTCCCTTAAATTGAGTGGAATCAGCCTCAATTAGATACCAATAATCATCTTCTGGTAATCGCTCACCTTTAAAAGTACCGTCCCAAGAAGTGGAATTTGTATTGCCAAATTTAATGAGCCTCCCGTATCGGTCAAAAATTGAAATCGTAACAGAATTAAAAACCTCTAATCCGTCAGGTTCGAATGTATCGTTGACAGTATCTCCGTTCGGAGTAAAGAATTTTTGAATGACCAGGTGATAAAAATCTTGGGTAACTACACCGCAATCTGTATTGTCTTGAACGTAAATAGTATAAAAACCGCCTGCTACGGCATCAAAAAAAGGACTAGGTTGAAATGACCTACCATCTAAAGAATATTCGAAATTTCCACCGTTGGCAGTAGAGACTACTATTGTGGGACCGTCAGATACTATTTTATCAATTCGAGGTAAATCTATTTGTTCAACTGTAAATTTACGTGTGGCTGAGCATCCATTTGTATTGGTAATAATGACATCGTAATCGCCAGGTTCGGTAACGTCAATTAGTTGGGTGGTCTCACCAGTAGACCATAGATACGTGACATTTATAACTTCTGCATCTAGAGTGGTAGAAGAATCTTCGCATAAAAAAGTATTGCTATCATCTGGTACTATGGGTAAAGGGTTCACAGTTAAAGCAACTGCAGTTCTTGTAGTAGATGCGCATTCAATTTCAGTGGCATTTGCTTCTGCATAATAGGTGCCGGCAATACCAATTTCTAAATTCTGGTTATCAGCCAAAATTAAATTTCCACCAGTGGCGGCATCATACCAATTAATGGAATATGAATTTTGTGTATTGACAGATAAGGTGCCTAATTCACCTTCGCAGATAATTACGTCTCCGTTGCTTGTAGGTGCGGGCGGTATGGGTAAAACAGTTATGTCGAAAACATCAGATACCACATTACATAAATCGTTATTGACATTGACGATATCTTCTGCAATTTTTGTTCTAAAATAAGTGGTGGTAGTAACTGCCGATGTATTTAAAGTAGCACTATTCTCACCTGGGATATCTGTCCAACTTTGTTGGTCTGTACTTTGCTGCCATTGGTAGGCATGGGTGCTAAAAACAGAAGAATCTGGTGTTGCGGTCAATGTTCTTGATACACCGCCTTGATTTTCGCAAACCACCAAGCTTTGTTCGTTGGCACCAGAAGAAACGTTGATATTATCTCCGCAAGATTTAAATAAAATATCATCTATGGCAAGGTCATTTCCGCAGCCGCCATTACTGTTATTTCTCATCTTTAGAATTACGGATGTCTGCCCTGGTTCTGTTTTAAAGACTAAAGCGTATTGCTTCCATTCGGTAGTGCCGATACCTGTTATGCTCCCTGTATCACCTTGTGCAAGCATATTGCTATCTGTTTCGTCCCATATCTGAAAACGAACATTGACGGGTATGCTATTGCCGTCGCAACTACCTGCTCGTTGTAAATTAATAAGCCATGATGAAAACTCATAGGTGGTATTCTCGCACAAGCCAGTTACTTGACGTTGGTAAAACTCGCCGGCCGTAAAACTTGCATTGACAATAAAAGCTTTCCCGTTACTGTCACCCGGTGTATGGTCTTGAAGAGATAACCAGTCAAAATAGTTGGTAGTGCTAGAGATTGTATAATCACCATCATTGGGCGTACCAGTGGTAAAATTATAAGTGGTAGTACCGGCAGGTAATTCTGGTCCGTCGGTGGTTCCAGAACCAAAATTTTCGGTAAAAATAGGGTCGCCTGAATTACCACCACAAAAACCAAGTTGTGCATGCATTTCTATAGAAACAAAGCCAAAAATGGTTAAAAAACAGATTATTTTTTTGGGACACGATAATTTCACGGTTCTAAGATACCAAATTTAGAAATAGGCAATATTCATTTAGTTTGGTGAAGTAAAACTGTTAATTACCAATATCTTTTTAACTCTCATTGATTCAACCTATTTTTGCGACTTACAGAAAAGAAGTAAAGATCATGCAATACAATTTCAACGAAATTGAAGCCAAATGGCAAAAATACTGGGCAGAAAACCAAACATTTAAAGCAGAGAACGATTCTGATAAAGAAAAATTCTATGTGTTAGATATGTTTCCTTATCCGTCTGGTGCGGGGCTACATGTTGGGCATCCGTTAGGCTATATTGCAAGTGATATATATGCGCGTTATAAAAGGCATAAAGGGTTTAATGTATTGCATCCGCAAGGGTACGATTCTTTTGGTTTACCTGCAGAGCAATATGCGATTCAAACAGGTCAGCACCCGGCAGTTACTACAGAGGCAAATATTAAAACCTATAGAAGGCAGCTAGATCAATTAGGCTTTTCTTTCGATTGGAGTAGAGAGGTTAGAACATCTAGTCCCGATTATTACAAGTGGACACAGTGGATATTCATTCAAATTTTCAATTCTTGGTACAATAAAGTAACCGATAAGGCGGAAGATATAGAAACCTTGATTTCTAAATTTTCTTCGGATGGAAACGCCAAGGTAAATGCCGTATGTGATGATGATATAGTATCATTTTCTGAGGAGGATTGGAATTCTTTTTCTGATGTTAAAAAACAAGAAATACTATTACAATATAGATTAACGTATTTGGCGGATACCGAGGTAAACTGGTGCCCGGCACTAGGTACGGTATTGGCAAATGATGAAATTGTAAACGGAGTTTCAGAACGTGGTGGTCACCCGGTTGTTCGTAAAAAAATGACCCAGTGGAGTATGCGTATTTCTGCATACGCACAGCGTTTGTTAGACGGATTAAATAAAATTGATTGGCCACAGCCGTTGAAAGATTCCCAAACCAATTGGATAGGGAGAAGTCAAGGAGCATCGGCCGTATTCAATGTGAAAGGGCATGATGAAAAAATTTCTGTTTTTACAACTAGACCCGATACTATTTTCGGAGTGTCATTTATGACTTTGGCGCCAGAGCATGAGTTGGTTTCTAAAATAACCACTGCCGAACAAAAAACTGAAGTAGAAGCTTATATAGAAGCAACTGCAAAACGTTCGGAGCGTGATCGTATGGCAGATGTTAAAACCATTTCAGGTGCTTTTACGGGTGCGTATGCAGAACATCCATTTACAAAAGAACCTATTCCAATCTGGATTGGTGATTATGTATTGGCAGGTTATGGTACAGGTGCGGTAATGTCTGTGCCATGTGGTGATCAACGAGATTACGATTTTGCAAAGCATTTCAATATTCCTATCCCTAACATATTTGAAGGTGTTGATATTTCTGAAGAAGCATTCGCAGATAAGGATAAAACGGTTATTGCAAATTCTGACTTCTTAAACGGATTACCGTATAAGAAAGCTATGAAATTAGCAATCTATGAGTTAGAGAAAATAGGACATGGTGAAGGAAAAATAAATTATAGATTGCGTGATGCTGTATTCAGTCGTCAAAGATATTGGGGAGAACCTTTTCCGGTGTATTATGTAGACGGTATGCCTCAAATGATTGCAAAAGAGTACTTACCGATTGCTTTGCCAGAAGTTGAAAAATATTTGCCTACCGAGACAGGAGAGCCGCCATTAGGTAATGCTGAGGTTTGGGCATGGTGTACCTATGAAAATAAGGTAGTTTCTAACGATAAGATTGATAATGAAACGGTGTTTCCGTTAGAGTTGAATACTATGCCGGGTTGGGCAGGTAGTTCGCAATACTTTAATAGGTACATGGATCCGCATAATAATGAAGAGATATTTTCTAAAGATGCTATTGATTACTGGCAAGATGTAGATTTATATATTGGCGGTAGTGAGCACGCAACAGGTCACTTATTGTACTCTCGCTTCTGGCAGAAATTTATGTTCGATAAAGGATTGGTACCTAAAGATGAGTTTGCTAAAAAACTAATTAATCAAGGTATGATTACTGGGACTAGTGCTTTTGTTTACAAGGTGCTATGGGAAATAACTCAAGCTGATGAATATTATAGTAAGGATGAAGTTGTAAAGTTTCATTCTGAGTTGATAAATAATAATCAAATTTTTATTTCTAAAAGTGTTTGGAATAAACTTGTTCATTCTGAGAATCCTGATGATTTTAAGGAATTAATTGATGAGGTAAAAGGAATACTGAATAAGTTAGAAGAGGTTGCACGAAAGAGGTTTCCAAAAACTGAAATAATACGTGTCGAATTGGATTTGGGTAAAAATTTCGCAATTCCTATTCATGTTGATGTATCGATGGTTAATGGTTCTGATGAATTAGACGTCGAATCTTTTAAAAAATGGCGAAGTGAATATAAGGATGCTATTTTGATTGGTGAGGCGGGTAGAATTATTCAAGAAAAGAATGACAAATACATTGTTGGTCGCGAAGTCGAAAAAATGTCCAAATCTAAATACAACGTTGTTAATCCTGATGCTATTTGTGAGGAGTATGGTGCAGATAGTTTGCGTTTGTATGAAATGTTCTTAGGTCCGTTAGAGCAATCTAAACCTTGGAACACGGCTGGTATTTCAGGTACACATTCTTTCTTAAAGAAATTATGGCGTTTGTATGTTCCATTTATTGATGAAAATGCGGTCGCTGAGCGTAGCCGAAGTGAAGAAGAGCCTTCAAAAGAATCTTGGAAAACATTACACAAGACTATTAAAAAGGTAGAAGAAGATATAGAGAACTTCAGTTTCAATACATCGGTATCTACATTTATGATCTGTGTTAATGAGCTTTCTTCGCAAAAATGTTACAGTAGAAAAGTACTAGAGCCGTTGGCTATTTTGGTATCGCCTTACGCACCACATATTGCAGAAGAACTTTGGAGTAAATTGGGTCATACAGAATCTATAGCTACAGCGCCTTTCCCAAAATTCGAAGGAAAGTATTTGGTAGAGAGCAGTAAGGAGTATCCTATTTCTTTTAATGGTAAAATGAAATTTACCTTAGAGCTTTCGTTAGACTTATCTAAAGAAGAGATAGAAGCTGCGGTAATGGCCAATGAAAAAACCCAACAACAATTACAAGGTCGCGAGCCTAAAAAGGTGATTGTAGTGCCAGGTAAAATTGTCAATATTGTTGGGTAGTTAAGAGAATATATTCAAATGAAGAGGCGATATTTATCGCCTCTTCTTGTTTGTTAGTTTTGTTTATGCAGTTGTAAAATATGAAAATATGGATAGTGTTGAAATCTTAGGTTTGATCGCAGCTACTTTAACCACAGCGGCATTTGTGCCACAAGTATATAAAACGTGGAAAAATAAATCTGTTGAAGATATTTCCCTTACTATGTATACTGTTTTATTAATAGGGGTTTTGCTTTGGTTGGTTTATGGAGTGAATATAAATAGCCTACCTGTTATTTTAGCAAATGGAATTACATCTGCCCTTCTAATTTTAATGGTATTAATGAAATTAAAGTATAAATAAACAGTATACCCCCTAATTTTATAGGGGTGTAAACTCATAATTATATATTTTTACCAATCAACCCCTACGTTTTATCGAATTATTGTTTGTTATCTGCATAATTAGCTTCAATTTTGCAGTGTAACATAAAATGATAAATCATGATTGTTGGTATTCCAAAAGAAATTAAAAACAATGAAAGCAGGGTAGGTATGACGCCAGCCGGAGTTTTCGAATTGGTAAAGAACAACCACAAAGTATATGTTCAGTCAGATGCTGGTGAAGGCAGTGGTTTTTTCAATCAAGATTATCAACAGGCAGGTGCTGTCATACTAGATACTATTGGTCAGGTATACGCAATGAGCGAAATGATAGTAAAGGTAAAAGAGCCTATTGAAGAAGAATATATTCTAATTCAAGAAGGTCAAATATTGTTCACGTACTTTCATTTTGCATCAAGCGAAGCCTTAACGAAGGCAATGATCAAGCAGAAAGCAATCTGTATCGCTTATGAAACGGTAGAAGATGAAGAAGGTACATTACCACTATTAACGCCAATGTCTGAGGTTGCCGGTAGAATGGCAATACAACAAGGAGCGAAATATTTAGAGAAACCTGTTAAAGGTCGTGGAGTACTCTTGGGTGGTGTTCCTGGTGTTGCTCCCGGTAAGGTTTTGGTATTAGGTGCGGGTGTAGTGGGTATACAAGCTGCTAAAATGGCAGCAGGTTTAGGAGCTCACGTTACTATACTTGATATTAATATGAAACGCTTAAGATATGTAAATGATGTAATGCCGCCGCATGTGGTTACAGAGTTTTCCAATGAATTTAATATTCGAAGACTTATTAAGACACATGATCTTATTATTGGTGGTGTTTTATTGAAAGGAGCCAAGGCTCCGAATTTGATTACGAGAGACATGTTGAAAGAAATGAGACCAGGTACCGTAATCGTTGATGTTGCGGTGGATCAAGGCGGATGTGTAGAAACAACCAGACCTACCACACACGAAGATCCTATTTATATTATTGATGATGTTGTTCATTATTCCGTTGCAAATATGCCGGGTGCAGTACCTTATACATCGACAATGGCGTTGACCAATGTAACCTTGCCATATGCTTTGAAATTAGCAAATTTAGGTTGGAAAGAAGCTTGTGAAAAAGATGCCTCTTTAAAGAAAGGATTAAATATAGTAGAAGGCAATATAGTGCTTCAAGAAATTATTGAAGCCTTTGGTTGGGAAGAAATAGTTGCCTAATCCATACATTTTGTCAGTAAAATAGACCTCGCCAGTTTCGAAAGGAATTTGGCGGGGTTTTTGCTTTTAAATAATTAGATTCTTAAAAAAATAGGAATCTTTAGTATATTTAATCGATTTAAAATTTGAAATGTTATGATGGGATATTATATATTGATAGGAGCAATTGCTTTGGTCAGCTGGTTAGTGAGTAGTAAGTTAAAGAGTAAGTTTAAGTTTTATTCTAAGGTTCATTTACGAAATGGAATGAGCGGTGCTGAGATTGCCGAAAAAATGTTGGCGGATCATGGTATTAGAGATGTAAAAGTTGTTTCTACATCTGGTATGCTTACCGATCATTACAATCCTGCTAATAAAACAGTAAACTTAAGTGAGGGTGTATATAATCAAAGAAATGCATCTGCAGCTGCCGTTGCGGCTCACGAATGTGGTCACGCGGTACAACATGCACAGGCGTATGAGTGGTTAGGAATGCGCTCTAAGTTGGTACCAATAGTAAGTGTAACATCAAGCATGTCTATGTGGGTTGTTTTCGGTGGTTTGGCTTTAGGTGCAGCTGCTGGAGTAGGATTTGGGTATTGGGTTGCCGTAGCTGGTCTGGTGATGATGGGTTTTGCTACATTATTTAGTTTTGTGACTTTACCTGTAGAATATGATGCAAGTAATAGAGCGTTGGCATGGTTAAAAAATAAAAATATAGTTACACCAGAAGAATATAAAGGATCTGAAGATGCCTTAAAATGGGCTGCTCGTACGTATTTGGTAGCGGCAATTGGTTCATTGGCAACTTTAGTATACTGGGGACTTCAAGTTTTTGGTGGTAGAGATTAATTTTAAGTGTATTCAATAATAAATAAAAACCTGCCTTTTAAGGCAGGTTTTTTTTGTCTTAACTAAGAACATATGAAACAGCTGGAAACCGAAAGATTGTATCTAAAATCTGCAAACTTGAAAGATGCACATTTTATTTTTGTTTTACTGAATAGTGATAGCTGGTTAAAATACATCGGAGATAAAAAAATTTCAAATCTGAACAATGCAAAAGAGTACATTCAAAATACATTAATTGATGGGTATGCTAAAAACGGATTTGGACTTATGTTGGTTACTCTAAAAGATGGCACTCCGATAGGGGTATGTGGTTTTTTAAAAAGAGGTTATTTAGACACTATAGATTTGGGTTTCGCTTTATTACCGAAATACGAAGGTTATGGTTATGCATTCGAAGCAGCAAGTGCTACCATGCAATTTGGAAAATTAGAATTAAAGCTAAATCGCGTGCTAGCTATATGTATGAAAACGAATGAAAAGTCACTTGCTCTATTAAGTAAATTGGGGTTCAACAAAATAGATACTATTAAACTTAGTGAAGATTCAGAAGAATTGCTCTTGCTTTCTACTTAAATAGATATTTGTCTATCTATCTGTTGTGCCAATGATATAAAGGTTTCAGTTCTTGAAACCCCTTCAATGGCTTGTATTTCTTTATTCAATACCTGCATTAAATGCTCATTATCTCTACACAATACTTTAATTAAGATAGACCAATTTCCGGTAGTGTAATGGCATTCTAATACTTCCGGTATTTTCTCTAGTTGTTTTACCGCCATTGGGTTGCTCATCGCTTTGTCTAGGTAAATACCAATATAAGCCATAGTGGTATAGCCTAATGATTTAGGATTTACAATGAATTTAGAGCCAGATAAAAGTCCCGATGCTTCTAGTTTTCTTAATCGTTGATGTATAGCTGCGCCAGATATACCGATACTTCTCGCAATTTCAAGTACCGGTTTTCGGGCATCTTCCATTAAAAAACGTAAGATTTTTTTATCTATACCATCAATTTTAGCCAATGAAGTAGGTGTTTTCATGTTCTATCAAATCAATAACCTCGACCCAAGTGTATGAGGTCTGTTTCTAAATTTATATTATTTCGAGGCAAGCCTCAGAGAATTAAACCCTGAATGAGGGATTAGAACATAAATGTACTTATTTGGTTTCAATATGATAGTTAAAAAGGGTTAGCTAATTACAGAATTTGGATTGTACCCTAAATATGGTATGTCATATTCTCTAAAATTTACTCCATAACTCTCTAATTCCTTTAATATAGGCTCGTATACTTCTTTGGTGATAGGTATTTGTACCCCAGGTGTGGTAATTTTACCATTCAATATTTTCAATGTAGCCATTGCTACTGGCAACCCTACGGTTTTAGCCATGGCAGTAAACGTTTGGTTTTCGCCTGTAACTACAAGTTTAGAATCTATTTGTTTCTTTTCGCCATTTAACTCATAACCGAATTTATGATACATAACGATCATATCTTTCTCTTCCGCTTTAAGCGTCCAGCTGTCTTCTAAAATTTTTTGAAGCGCCTGTGCCGGTGTGGCATTTGGTATACCTATCAGTTTGGAGTTATCAAAAATATTCAGTTCCTGTAATTTATCCCAGCGGATATCATCTTGATCTAATTTCAGGTAATGTCTAAGTTTTAATTCAACAGAATCTGTAGGTGAATAAGGTAAAAATAGATTGATGAATTCTCTGTAACTCATTTTATCAGAGTTTTCAATCGTGTATGTATCGTCGGTAGCTCCTAATTGAATGAACATATTCCATGCCTTCGAAAAACCAACGCGACGCATGGTGCCTCTGTAAATGGTTAAGGCATCTTGTAATTTATAAGCTTCTCTGTAGTTGAGAGAATCACGATTGGCATATCCTTCAAAACGACCATATCCTTCTATTTCAAAGAATTCGGTACGTCTAAACAAACGATGATAAGGTATGTACTTATAGGTGCCTTCTTGTATGAATTTAGCAGTACCACCTTGACCGGCAAGCACTACATTTCTTGGGTTCCAAGTAAATTTATAATTCCAAAGATTGTTATCGTACTCAGGGGCAACTAATCCGCCACAGAAAGATTCGAACAAAATTATTTTACCACCTTTTTCGCGAATACGATCAATTACCTGCATGGCGCTCATGTGATCGACACCAGGATCTAAGCCAATTTCGTTCATGAATACGAGTCCCGCTTCCTTTACCTCTTTATCAAGAGCCATTAATTCTGGACTAACATATGATGCGGTTACCAAGTGTTTTTTAAGGCGAACACAATCTTGGGCGACCTTTATATGCATATGGGCAGGAAGCATTGAAATGACGATGTCTGAATTTTCAATAGCTTTTTGCCGAACAGTCTTTTCAAAGATATCTAAAGAGATAACATTGCAGTTTTTATGGTTTGCAATCGACGACGGTATTGCGGCAGGGTTGATATCACCAATGGTGATTTCTAATTTTTCAGTATCTGATTTTCCTAAAAGATAATCTAATAAATATGAGGTAGATTTACCTGCACCTATAACAAGAATTTTTCGCATCATACGATTTCAGTATTTTTGAGTGGTAACGATTTACTAAGGTATCAAATTGTTACATTTATAAAGAATGTTATAACAAAAGTTATGAAAAAAACAATTTTAGGTACTGCGTGCCTGTTTGGTATGTTGGCAGTTGTTCTCGGTGCATTTGGTGCACACGGCTTGAAAAATCTAGTAGAACTAGAGGCGGTAGCGACTTTTGAGACAGGAGTTCGATACCAAATGTACCATGCTTTTTTTCTGCTGGCCCTTGGGTTATTACCAAGTGAAGTATTAAAATCAAAAAAAGCTATTTATATCTGTACGGTAGTGGGCGTGGTACTTTTTTCATTTTCCATTTATCTATTGGCATTGAATAGTTTGGTAGCATTCGATTTTAAAATGTTCGGAGTCATAACCCCAATTGGTGGACTATTTTTAATTGCCGCTTGGGCGATGATGGGATACGGAATCATGAAATCTAAAAATGTGAAATAGAAGCCGAAAGTGATCATTTTAGTTCTTAAAAAACGTATTTTCATTCTGTAATGGCACTTCTATGAGTAAAACTAAAGTATTAGGCCTTGTTTTAGGTCCGCTTTCATTTATACTAATTCATTTCTTTTTTCATCCGGTCGGACTCTCTGATCAAGCCAATGCGGTATTAGCTTCTACCTTATGGATTGCTATTTGGTGGATTACCGAAGCAATACCTATCGCGGTAACCGCTTTGCTGCCGTTAGTGCTATTTCCGCTCTCTGGTGGGTTAGACTTGTCTTCGACCTCAGCATCTTTCGGTCATAAATATGTCTTTTTGTATATGGGTGGGTTCATTATTGCCATTGCCATAGAAAAATGGAATCTACATAAAAGAATAGCCTTGAATATTATTAATTTTATAGGCTCAGATGTTCGAAAGATCATTTTAGGTTTTATGATGGCGACCGCATTTTTATCAATGTGGATTTCTAATACGGCAACCGCTGTAATGATGTTGCCGATCGGTTTGGCAATTATCAAGCAGCTACAAGATAACCCAGATACGGTAGAAGATGAAAACCAGACTTTTGGTAAAGCGCTAATGTTAGCAATAGCCTATAGCGCTTCTATTGGCGGTGTGGCAACTTTAATTGGTACGCCGCCAAATTTGGTGCTTGCAGGCGTAGTATATGATACTTATGGTTATGAAATTACTTTTATGCAATGGTTTGCATTCGGCTTACCCATATCTATTATTTTAATATTTATATGTTGGTTATACTTGACCAAATATGCCTTTCAGTTTAAGCAAAAATCCTTCCCGGGTGGTAAGCAAGAAATAAAACGGTTGTTGTCTAACCTTGGTAAAATATCATATGAAGAGAAAGTAGTGGCGTTCGTATTTGCATTAACGGCATTCTGCTGGATCACACGTTCATTTTTACTAGAAAGAATATTGCCAAATTTAGATGATACTATTATAGCCATATTTTTCTCAATTGTATTGTTTTTGATTCCGTCGAAGAAAAAAGGGGTACAACTTATTAATTGGGAAGAAGCCGTGAAAATGCCGTGGGGTATAATACTTTTATTTGGCGGGGGTATGGCTCTCGCTAAAGGTTTTGAAGACAGTGGGTTAGCGGTATGGATCGGTGGTCAAATGACCACTTTATCAGGTTTGCCCATAATTGTTTTAATATTGGTACTGATTACGGCGGTAAATTTTTTAACAGAAATAACTTCCAATCTAGCAACTACAGCAATGTTATTGCCTGTTTTAGCCCCAATGGCACTAACTATAGATGTACACCCTTTTGTATTAATGGTCGGTGCTGCAGTAGCTGCGTCATGTGCTTTTATGCTACCGGTAGCCACGCCGCCAAATGCGGTAGTATTTGGTTCTGGATATTTAAGAATACCAGATATGGTAAGTAAAGGTTTTTTTATGAATATAATTTCTATTATTATATTAACCTTTTTCGTATATTTTGTTCTCCCAGAATTATGGGGTGTAACCATAAATAGTTTCCCCGATAAATTTAAATAAATGAAACTATTACTCATTCCAGATAAATTTAAAGGGTCTCTAACTAGTGAAGCTTTTACAAAAGCTTTTATTTCGGGAGTGGAGAAATCAGGTATTTCTTTTACGTCTCATTTCATAAAAGCATCAGACGGTGGTGATGGTTTTATGAGTGCCGTTGCAAGTTATAGACCGTGCATTGCTATGCAGGTAATTAGTGAAAATCCGTTAGGTAAGTTAATTCAATCGTACTATCTGTATAACCAAAAAGCAAAGTCTGCTTACGTAGAATTGGCAAATACTTCGGGTATGGAACTGTTGAAGCCCGAAGAGCGAAACCCTATGTTGACCTCTACATATGGTACAGGTTTACAAATTAAAGATGCCATCGATAAAGATGTTGAACATGTTTTTATAGGTCTTGGCGGTAGTGCCACAAATGATGGTGGTATTGGCATTGCACAAGCTTTAGGCTATGTTTTTTTAAATGAAAATAATGAAGAGTTGGCTCCTATAGGTGCTAGCTTGCAATTAATTAAAAAAATCGATGACACCGGTGTAACCGATGCTGTTAAGAAGGTAAAATTCTATGCGGTTAGTGATGTTACCAACCCGTTATTCGGCGTAAATGGAGCATCTTATGTGTATGCCAAACAAAAGGGTGCAACAGATTTTATTATTGAAGACCTGGACAAAGGACTTAGGAATTTAGATACGGTAGTTTCTAAAAAGTATCATATTAACAATGGTGAATTACCATGTGCTGGTGCTGCAGGAGGAACAGCATTTGGATTAAAATCTTTTTTTGACGCAGAAATGTTAAGCGGAATAGATTTTATTTTAGAATTATCGGGAGTTCATAAATTGTTGGCCAGAGAAAAGTTTGACTATATCATTACCGGTGAAGGAAAAATTGATGCGCAAACATTGAACGGTAAATTATTACAAGGCATACTCAATTTGGGTAAAAAATACCAGTTGCCTGTAATTGCTATTTGTGGAACATTAGAGATTTCTAAAGAGGCCTTACTAGAGAGAGGTATTTTTGATGTATTTGAAATTCAAGATAACAGTAAAGATCTTGAATATAATATGAGGCACGCAGCACTGCTTTTAGCTACAAAGACAGCTGATTATTTTAGTGTAAAGTGAAAATTTGGCTTTAAAAAATGACCTGTATTTTTAATTATTTCTTAAAATTTTACGCACAAAATAACAACAATGTATTTAAAATGCGTTATTTCTTTATAATGTATATTAAAAGGAATAAAGTGCCTGCGAAAACATTTCATTTTGCATGATTCTTTGATTGAATTCGTATTTCGACGAGAAATGGCACTAATTGAGCTCTGAAAATCAGTGGTTCAGCATTTAATTTTTTAGTTTTACACGAACAAATTTTCTAAAGCATGAAAAGCTCAATGACAAATGCGAATACCATATCCCTGAAAAATTATGGGATTACACACGCCAATTTTCATTATCAAGAAACACCTGAACAACTTCAGAAAGCCACTCTAGAAATGGATATGGGGGTTGAAACAAGCAATGGAACACTTGCTGTTAATACAGGCGAATTTACTGGTAGATCACCTATGGATCGATTTATCGTGAAAGATGATATTACAAAAGATAAGGTCTGGTGGGGAAATATTAATATTCCATTTGAAAAGGATAAATTCGATGCGTTATACACAAAGGTGATTTCCTATTTAAACGAAAAGGAACTTTTTGTTAGAGATAGCTATGCATGTGCAGACGAAGATTATAAACTGAATATTAGGGTCATCAATGAATATCCTTGGTCTAATATGTTCGCTTATAATATGTTTTTACGCCCTACAGCGGAAGAATTAAAAGATTTCACTCCCGAATGGACAGTAATTAATGCGCCAGGTTTTATGGCCGATGCAGAAGTGGACGGTACAAGACAACATAATTTTGCAATCTTAAATTTTACCGATAAAATAGCTTTGATTGGTGGAACCGGATATACTGGGGAAATCAAAAAAGGAATTTTCTCTGCCTTGAACTTTATTTTACCAGTTTACAAAGAGACTTTGCCAATGCACTGTTCTTCTAATATTGGTAAAGATGGCGATACCGCAATCTTTTTCGGATTGTCTGGAACAGGAAAAACAACCTTATCAACAGATCCCAATAGAAAACTAATAGGTGATGATGAACACGGTTGGACGAGCAGAAACACCGTTTTTAATTTTGAAGGTGGTTGCTATGCAAAGGTTATTAATTTATCTGAAGAGCAAGAACCTGAAATTTACGGTGCTATTAAGCCAGGTGCTATTTTAGAAAATGTTGTATTAGATGACCAAGGTAATGTTGATTTTGCCGATACGTCAATAACACAAAATACAAGAGTTAGTTACCCAATTCATCATATCGATAATATTCAACAGCCATCTATTGGTAAAAACGTAAAAAATATATTCTTTTTAACTGCCGATGCCTTTGGTGTACTGCCTCCGATATCTAAGCTTACTCCTAGTCAGGCTGCATATCACTTTATCTCTGGTTATACTGCTAAGGTTGCTGGTACTGAAGCTGGTGTTGTAGAACCGGTACCATCATTCTCTGCATGTTTTGGTGCGCCATTTATGCCACTACACCCGGCAAAGTATGCTGAAATGTTGAGTAAGAAGATGAAAGAATCGGGTGTAGATGTATGGCTTGTAAATACAGGTTGGACAGGCGGCCCATACGGAATCGGAACTCGAATGAAATTAAAGTATACTAGAGCAATGATTACAGCTGCCTTAAACGGAGATTTAGGCTTGTATTCGTACGATAAGTATCATATTCACTCCGTATTCGGCGTAGCACAACCTAGAGAGTGCCCGGGTGTACCAACATCGGTATTGAGTCCGAGGTCAACTTGGAACGATGATGAGAAATATTATACCACTGCATTTAAATTAACAAATGCCTTTAGGGAAAACTTCAAGAAGTATGAAAGTTACGCCAGTGAAGAAATTAGAAGAGGCGGACCACAACGGTACGCATTTTAAGACAATTAAAAAGCCTTGCATTGCAAGGCTTTTTAATTAAGTTATTTTGGAGTGTATTATTTATTTACGCTCATAATATATTTCTCTAAGGCCATCGTCATAGAAGGTGTCTCGGGTGTCGGTGCTTTAATATCTATGCGCAAGCCAGCATCTGTTGCCGCGTCTACGGTAGAGTTTCCGAAAACAGCTATTCTAGTTTCCTTTTGATCAAAATCTGGAAAATTCTGTAATAAAGATTCGATACCAGACGGACTAAAAAATACCAAAATGTCATAATACACATTTCTTAAATCTGAAAGATCGCTAATTACAGTTTTGTAAAAAATAGCTCTTTTCCAATTGATACTTAAAGAATCTAAAGTATCAGGTACATCTGGCTTAAGTACATCTGAAGAAGGAAGTAAGAATTTTTCATCCTTATATTTCTTGATCAACGGCACTAAATCTGTGAATAATCTTTTTCCTACGTAGATCTTACGTTTTCTGTAAACTACATATTTTTGAAGGTAATAGGCAACCGCTTCAGACTGGCAGAAGTATTTCATAGAATCTGGTACTTTAAAACGCATTTCGTCTGCGATTCTAAAGAAATGGTCTACTGCGTTTCTGCTGGTTAAGATAATTGCAGTAAAATCATTCAAATCTATCTTTTGTTGGCGCACTGTTTTTGCATCAACTCCTTCTACATGAATAAAAGGTCTGAAATCAACCTTTACTTTCTCTTTGTCGATAAGCTTGGAATAGGGAGAATTTTCCATTTTTGGCTCAGGTTGAGAGACTAAAATCGTTTTTACTTTCATACGCTGCACTATTTTAGAAAGCTTCCCATAATAAGTAAGGGTGCAATTTCGAGTGCGCAAAGGTACAAAATAAAATAGAAAAAATAAGAGCTAATGAATTTTTGATAATTCCTTAATACTGTTACCCAACCAATTATATTGATAACGAAAAATAGAATTAATGCAATAATGATTAAGATTTTCGAGTCAATAAAGACATAAGCTAAAAATACATTGGCAATAAAAAGAACAATGCCTGCATAATTAAGGTAGGTTAGCTTCTTAAAAATCAACTCATTAAAGGTGTTGTAAGAGTTAAATATGAATCCGTTAAAAAGCTGCGACATGGTTTTCGCAGTAATAAATAAGAAAACACCTGCAAGCAATAATGGAAAAATGTAAGGGTTTTTTGCCTCGGTAGGGTTGAAGTAACTACGCCAAATAAAAAATATAAATAAAGTGGTGTTTATAATTTGAAACACACTCATTAGAAAATGAAACCAATTGAACAGTTTTTCTTTCTTCGTGTACATCGTAATGTACTTGTTATTAAACGGAAGAATCATGAAATTGAAAAAACGCGGATAATAGATGCTTTTGGCAATTAATGGAAATATAAGACTCACCATAAGAGTTATGGTGATCCAATCGGTTTGCCCCAATGTTCTTGCTAAAGGTTCCATTAATTAACAGGAATTGCTTTTCCGTTTAGACCGTACAAAAGATCGTTCTCAGAAATGACTACTCTAAAGTAACCAATGTTTTCCTTTTTTGTTTTAGGTAGTTCAAATATAAAATTAGTTGTGTCTAATTGTTTTAAGACTGTAGTCGCCGTTTGGGTTGCTCTTGGTGTAATTTGTAGCGTCTGTACAGGTGTTTTGTAATCGTCCATGTAGGTAATGCCGAATTTCAATTTTTTAAGATCGATATCTTCATTGTAAGGGTTGAAGATTTTTACCTCTATAGCTGCATCAGAATTTAATGAAACGGCACTATCGTCGACAATAGCATCTAATTTACGAAACGATTGAAAGTTAGAGATATACCTGCCTTTATAGAGTCCGCCATCTTCTCTGGTATATGTAAAAGTTGGAGTATTCGCATATTTTGAAACGTAAGCAACATCTTTACCTCGAACTTTTTCTTCAGAGTCGTCTATAGAATATTGATTTTTACGATACATAAAATTGTTCAACGAAAAGGTAGGTGTTGCATTAGTATAGAAAGAATACATTGGTGCATTTCTATACGAGTTTTCAAATACCACAGGTATATTGCCTACTTCCTCTTCAATAGCCTCTGCCCATTCTTTATTACCATGACTTTCATAATAGAAATTAAATAGCAAGGGTTGATAGGCAAGTCCCATTCTTAGGTAGATAATTAGAACGGTATTGATGAGACCTAATCTGAAAATCCAGGTTAGTGCCTGTTTATTTTGTAGCATGTAGTTAAAGGCGATAACTACTAGAGGAATACAGACTATAATGATCCATTGTGTTTGTACCCTTCTGTTAAAACTAGAAACAAAAAAGAAAATTAATACTCCGTATGTAAGGTATATAAGGGCTTTGTTGAATAAGTCATTGCCTTTAGTCTTAAACAGCGCTTTATAAATAAACGGAAAAGTTAGACCAAAAATAGCTACTAAATTAACCAAGAAACCGACCGTATATTTTTCAAAACTATATGCTCCATTTGGTCTTTCGTACAAGTGATATTTTATAGAAACAAAGTCATTTTCATACAACCAGTAAAAGTGTGGTAAATAACAAAATAGCGCAACTGCTACTGCAAGCCATGCATATTTATTGGTGACTAATTTTATATTGGATAGCAGAACAAAAAATATGACCAAAACTGCATGATACTTACTGTACATTAAAGCAGCCATAAAGATGCCCATAACAATGGAGATACCAAAGTTTGGCTTTTTTAAAAAATGCTTGTAGGTCAATAAAAAACAACTTGTAAAAAATAATAGGGGAGTATCTGGTAAAGTGAAAAAACCATAGGCATTTAAAAGCGTCATCGAAAAAACCAGAACAAAAAATTGCTTAATGTAATCGTTCTTTTTCGGGTTGTCAATCATGAGCCAAAGCAGAATAATATTCACTGCAGATAACACGCAACTCATAAAACGAACACCGAGTTCGCCATTAAAAAAGAAGCTGCTGATTTTCACCAATAACGCGACCATTGGCGGGTGATCAAAGTAACCCCAAGCCATGTTCTGACTGTAATACCAGTAATAAGCTTCATCAAAAATGAGTTGCGTAAAACTAGATTGAATAAGGTTTAGAATGAATAGTACAGCTAAAAAAAAGTAAAACTGCTTCGGAATTTTAGTCAACATTTGCATAGGTTACTAAGTGGCAAAATTACAAATTTAAGGCAACCTACCTAGTTTAAATATTTCATAAAGGTATTGATGCCCATTTTAAGACGACTATTAAAACCTTACTTTTGTCAAAACACCTATAAATAACTTATGTCCAGTAGCATTGTAATCATACCTACGTATAATGAAATTGAGAATGTAGAGGCTATAATTAGAGCGGTATTCGATTTACAGAAAGAGTTTCATGTGCTTATTGTCGATGATAATTCGCCAGATAAAACAGGTGATTGCGTTCGCGGACTACAGCAAGAGTTTCAAGGAAAACTTTTTTTAGAAACTAGATTAGAAAAATCGGGGTTAGGTACCGCGTACATTCATGGTTTTAAATGGGCAATTGCCAAAGGCTACGATTACATATTTGAAATGGATGCCGATTTTTCGCATACACCCTCAGATTTGTTGAGGTTGCTAAAAGCGTGCGAAAACGGTGCGGATCTTTCTGTAGGTTCTAGATATAAAAAGGGCGTAAATGTTGTCAACTGGCCATTATACCGAGTGTTGTTGTCTTACGGTGCATCTATTTATGTAAAATTGATTACGGGTATGCGAGTAGATGATCCAACAGCAGGTTTTGTTTGTTATAAGCGCGAAGTGTTAGAAGCTATAGATTTAGATTCAGTTCGGTTTGTAGGTTATGCTTTTCAGATCGAAATGAAATTTAGGGCCTACCTAAAACATTTTAAAATAGAGGAAGTTTCCATTATTTTTAGAGATCGTGTTTTAGGGAAATCAAAAATGAGTTCATCGATAATAAGTGAAGCAATTTGGGGTGTATTTATTATGAAAATGAGAAGTCTATTCTTAAAAAATAAGTTTTAATTATGGGTAAGATTTTATTGAAGAACGGAACAATTGTTAATGAGGGAATCATACAACAAAGTGATATTTTAATTGTTGATGATATCATCGTAAAAATAGCGAGAGATATATCTGATGCAGATGCTGAGGTTATCGATGTTACTGGTAAGCATATATTGCCAGGCGTTATTGATGATCAAGTACACTTTAGAGAACCCGGTCTTACACATAAAGGTACTATAGCAACAGAAAGTAGAGCCGCTCTTGCCGGTGGTATTACTAGTTTTATGGAGCAACCCAATACCACACCACAAACCACTACAATTGAGAAACTAGAAGAAAAGTTTGCGATGGCGGCCAACGCTGCCTATGCTAATTATTCTTTTTTGTTCGGTGGTACCAATGATAATTTAGAAGAACTAAAAAGGCTTGACAAAAATGCCTGTTCGGGTATTAAATTATTTTTAGGATCATCGACTGGTAATATGTTGGTCGATGACGAAAAGGTAATTGAAAGTATATTCCGTAATACCGAAATGGTCATCTCTGCGCATTGCGAAGATGAAACGACCATTCGTAAAAATATGGCAAAGTATAAGGCACAGTATGGTGATGATATACCTATTGCCATGCATCCTATTATTAGAAGTGAAGAAGCTTGTTATCTTTCTTCTTCAAGGGCAATTGCTTTGGCTAAGAAAACAGGTGCTAGGTTACATGTTTTTCATTTATCCACCGGAAAGGAAACCGATTTATTTCGAAATGATATTCCGTTAGAGCAAAAGAAAATAACTGCTGAGGTATGTATACATCACCTTTGGTTTTCTGATGCCGATTATGCAGAAAAAGGAACGTTGATTAAATGGAATCCTGCGGTAAAAACAGCGAAGGATAGAGATATGCTTTGGGACGCTCTTTTAGATGACAGAATAGATGTTATCGCTACAGACCATGCGCCTCATCTATTAGGTGAAAAGGATAATGTGTATACGAAAGCACCATCTGGCGGTCCACTAGTTCAGCATGCATTGAACGCCATGTTAGAAAAGGTAAAAGAGGGTAAAATTACGTTAGAGAAAATGGTGCAGAAAATGTGCCATAACCCGGCAATCTTATTTCAGATAGAAAAGCGTGGGTATATTAGAGAAGGCTATTATGCTGATTTGGTAGTAGCAGATTTAAATAGCCCTTGGACGGTTACGAAAGAGAATATTGCCTATAAATGTAAATGGTCTCCTTTTGAAAATACTACGTTTTCTTCAAAGGTGGTACATACTTTTATTAATGGACATTTAGGCTATAGCAATGGTCAGTTTTCTGAAAAACGAAATGCAAAAAGACTAACATACAATAGACCATGAGACCACTAATTTTTTTACTATTGGGGCTACTTTTTTTGTCTTCTTGCGCCGAAGAATTAATTGAAAAGCCCGATAATTTGATACCAGAAGATAAAATGGTGACGATTATCAAAGAAATGGCCGTGGTCAACGCTTCAAAAGCAACAAATCTTGGCAAGTTGAGAGAAAATGGAATAGAACCTACAGATTATGTGTTTGCCAAGTATGAAATAGATAGTGCGCAGTTTGTAGATAGCGATAGGTATTATGCCTCGAAGCCTTTGCGTTATGAGAATATGTATAAGAAGGTAGAATCTGATCTTGAAGAGCAACGTTTAAAACTAGAAGCTGAGAAAAAAATTAGAGATAGTCTAAGTTTAGTTGAAAAGTCTAAAAGTAAAATTGACAAATTGGCGAAAGATTCTATACCCTCTAACGATGTTCAGAAATAAATAGTTTCGAACAAAATTTCAGTTGTTCATCAATAGGTTCAAATTCTAGATTTAACGCTTCTTTAATTTTTTCGTTTTTGAATGTAGTTGGGTGTTGTAAGCCATAAATAGTACTCTTAGTAATGGTTCTTTGGCTGCCGGTTAGTAGATTTCTTAGTCCGTCTACGATTCTTCCAATATGTAGTTGCCAAAATTTTAATGATTTTGTCGGCGGCTTTTTTTCCATATGTGTAGCAATTCTTCGTAAAACTTCTTGGTACGATAAATTTTCTGACACCAATATAAAACGCTCGCTACAAATTTCAGAATTCATTAGTGCGATCATAATGTTGGTGACATCGTTTACGGTTACAAAGCCTGATCCGCCGGGTGGGTAATAGTTATATCCTTTAGAAGCTGTTTTAAAGAAAGAACCACTGCCACTGTTCCAAAAACCAGGACCCAAAATCACTCCCGGGTTTACTATTACGACCTTAAGATTTTCTTGCGCCCCACGCCAAACTTCCATCTCTGCAAGGTGTTTGGTAATCGCATATGGGTTGGCATGTTGTCTGGTCCACTCCGTTTCTTCATCAACTCGTTCTGTGGTAATTGGTCTTCCGATAGTACCAATGGTACTGACATGGCATAACTTTTTTACACCACTAGCAATACATAAATTTACAATATTAGCGGTACCCTCTCTATTGATGCGTTCTAGCTTTTTAAAATCTAAAGGGTTGAAAGAAATATAAGCGGCACAATGGTACACCAGGGTAACATTTTCAATGGCATTTTCTAAAGACGGTATGTCTAAAATATCACCCTGTACCCAATCGATTTTATCGAATAAAACATCGGAATCATTCGAGTAGTAAGAAAAGATTTTTTTGACTTGAGTCAGTTTATCCGCAGATCTATAAAGAGCTCTAACATTCTTATTATTCAATGTTAATTTCAGCAGCAAATGCGACCCCACCAACCCCGTGCCTCCTGTAACTAATACCATAAATCAAATTTAGCGAATACAGGTGAATAAATTCATGCTTTAATCTACTGTGTACTGGCGAGAATTCCATTTATATTTGCATTTCAATTAAAATTAAGGAAGAGATGACAAATTTTGTCAAGGAGTTACAATGGCGCGGAATGTTGCATGATGCAATGCCAGGAACAGAGGAACATTTATTAGAAGAAATGCAATCGGCATATATGGGTATAGATCCAACGGCCGATTCTTTACACATAGGTCACTTGGTAGGGGTAATGATGCTTCGCCATTTTCAAGTAGCGGGTCATAAGCCTTATGCTTTAATTGGTGGTGCAACGGGTATGATAGGTGATCCTTCTGGTAAATCTGCAGAACGTAATTTACTTGATGAGAAAACACTTCGTCACAATCAAAATGCATTAAAAGAGCAATTGTCTCGTTTTTTAGATTTTACAAGTGAGGGTGAAAATGCAGCCGTACTGGTCAATAATTATGACTGGATGAAGAATTTCTCGTTCTTAGAATTTATTAGAGATGTAGGTAAGCATATTACGGTGAATTACATGATGTCGAAAGACTCTGTAAAAAAACGCCTTTCTTCAGAAGCAAAAGAGGGTATGTCTTTTACCGAATTTACCTACCAATTAGTACAAGGGTACGATTTCTTGCACTTATACAGAGAGCATAACTGTAGCCTTCAAATGGGTGGTAGTGATCAGTGGGGTAATATAACTACAGGTACAGAATTAATTAGAAGAATAGCAGGTGGTAAAGGGTATGCACTTACTTGCCCGTTAATTACAAAGGCAGATGGCACTAAATTCGGTAAAACCGAAGGTGGTAATGTTTGGTTAGATGCCGAAAGAACATCGCCCTATAAATTCTACCAATATTGGTTGAACACATCAGATGAAGATGCCGATAAATACATAAAGATTTTTACATTTTTAGGTCAGCAAGAAATTGAAGACTTGATAAAACAACATACCGAGGCACCGCATTTAAGATTGTTGCAAAAGAGGTTGGCCGACGAGATTACCGTTATGGTTCACTCGCAAGACGATTTGGACAATGCAGTACGTGCAAGTGAAATTTTGTTCGGTAAATCAACAGCGTCCGATTTAAAGGGGTTGAATGAAAAAACATTCTTAGAAATTTTTGAAGGTGTACCACAAGCAGAACTTTCAAAAGAAGAATTAACCGATGGTCTTGATATGATCGGGGCATTAGCGGCTAAAACTAACTTTTTAGGCTCTAACGGTGAGGCGAGAAGAGAATTGAAGCAAAATTCAATTTCGGTAAATAAAGAGAAGGTTAAAGAAGAGTTTTTGATTACTGCCGATGATTTGATCAACGATAAGTTTGTGTTGTTACAGAGAGGAAAAAAGAACTATTACGTGTTGGTTTTTAACTAGTTAAATTAATTTCTTTTTAGTAAATGAATTTTATGAAGTTGAAAATTTTAGCAGTATTAACCTTGTTATTTATTTCTTGTTCTAATGATGACCCATTAATTGCAGATGCTGAATTAGAAGGAGAATGGATACTTTCTGATGTTGTCTGTTATTGCGGATTTGAACCTGACATTGATTTTTCGTTGACCAAAATAAGTTTTCTTCCGAGTAAAAATAAGGTAATCGTTACCAATGAAAGTGAGTATGTTTTCTTTAGGGATAACGGCGAACATATTTACGGTGGTCAAGCGAACCGAATCAATTTTTCTGACGGATCTGTGTTTTTTTTCGAGACGAATGGCGAGCAACTTACGCTTACTTTTGAAGATAACGTTGATATTGCAGATGATGAGGTAACGTATATTTTTACGCGCTAAAATTATTTAGGCTTGTATTGTCTCATATTTTAGAATAATTCTCAAGTTATAGCGTTTGTATGCATAAACCCCCTAGTTATGCTAAAGAAGTACATTTCTATTATCTGTTTGTTTGTTATATTTTCTGCGTGCGATAAGCTCGATGAGTTGACAAAATTTGATATGGAGTATAGCCAACGTGCTACCATACCTTCAACTACAGGTATAAATTTGCCTTTTGATGTTTTTACTCCAGAAATGGAGACAAATTCAGAATCTACATTTGCCGTTAACGATACCAGAAAAGACCTTATTGAAGAAATTAGGTTGACCAAATTAGAATTGGTCATGATTTCGCCTGACGGTGCTGATTTTAGTTTTTTAAATTCCATAGAAGTGTATATTTCTGCTGATGGATTTGAAGAGATTAGAATTGCGAGTTTAGATGAAGTTCCTGAAGATGCAGGTAGCGTAATCGCTTTAGATACCTCAGATACAGATTTAAAAGAGTATATAAAGAGTGATGAATTCAGTTTACGATTGAATACTGTTACCGATGAATTAATGAGTACGGACCATGAGTTGGAAGTAAATTCTACCTTCTTCGTAGATGCCAAAATATTAGGACTTTAATTTAATAATGCCTTAACGCAACTATTTACTAAGTTGGGTATCTTGTAATTAGTTAAACATCTTTGTTCTATGAAAAGATATGCCCTTTTGTTCTTATTCCTAGTTTTTCTTGCTTCTTGCGCTAATGACGATGATTTTGGTTTAGAGTCAACACAGTTTGTGTTCTCAGAACAAAAATGGGAATTAACCCAAATGTCGGGTAGTTTTCAAAATTCAGAAACTACAGGTGAAGAGATGGAATGGCAAGAGTATTATATATTCTCACCAGAAGGCACTTTTATAAAATCTAGGACTCTTGATAACAAAGTTCTTGAAGCTACCGGTAGTTTTGAGGTCGTTGAATACGATAATGATCTCAATCATTACTTAGAGCTCACTTTTGAAACCGGAAACGAATTAGTCGGTAATTGTACGGGTGATAGTAAAGAACTATTAATATACAGAAGCTCTACCATAATCTCAAGCCTATGGATGGCATGCGATGGCCCAGGTTTAGATTACTCACTGTCAAAATAAAAAGCCTCTTAAATAGTATTGGTCAATTGTAATTCTTCGGTTTCTGATGCTGTACTTTTATAAGTGTTTACAAACGTATTTTTAACCCTTTCAGAATTTAGAAAATAGGGAATCCAGATTGCGGTAGATATAATTGCTTTAAAAATATCTGTAGTTGCAGTAGAATCTGGTATCGCAAATTGATTCATGATAAAGCTTTCAATTAAGGTAATTGATAGATTACAGGCATAAAATATAATCATCATTTTGGGCGCTGATGTACGTTTTTGTACAAATAATATAATAGTTAAGACTGCAAAAGTTAGAAAGGCAAAATTATAGAACAATTCAAAACCTAAATAAACTTCCAGCATTTTTGCATTTTCATAACCGGCATATTCGAAACCGTCCCAAATACTTTTATCAAAATACCCATTTTGAAAAATAGTAAAAATCAGTACAATAGGTGTAAGCACTAGCCCAATCAAAGGAAAAATTAACCAGCCTCCAAATTCTTGTCCTGATAAAGATGCTTCAATGTTCTTTTTTGGGTTATAATTTTTATAGATTTTAATAGCGAAAAAGATACCTAACGATATTGATACCAACATAATCAAAATAGACAACCAACTAAGTCCCGATTCCGATTCGTTAGCGCCATAGGTTAGTTGTAAGCCAATGTTATCTCTAAGGTCGTCATGTTCTTTAATGAAAGATTTTGCATCCTCGGCAGGTATAACAGCTTCCTTTAGTTCGTATTCGTAATTCAAAGTAATCATGTTACCCGTTTGATTAATGCTCTTACTAAACCTATAGTAATCATTATCAATATTGATGTCTTCTATATTTAACGACCAAGGTTCTGGTAATAATATTCGGGTTATTTGTGTAAAACTAAAAGGTACTCCGGCACTGTACGGCATTTCTCTGTCTAAAGTATTGGTGTAACTTATAAATCCGTCTAAAACCAACGAATTAGTGTCGAAGTATAAAGTTTCGTCGTTTTCAATAGTACTCCAAAGATTTTCAATTTTATAGTACTCGTTGGTAGTGAAAATATTTTCCCAAGGTCTCGAGTCATCTACATAAGTTACTTTGTCACTTGATAGAATTGAAGGGTATAGGCTACTATAAAAATTTAGATATTCTTTGTTGATACTCTCTTCTTTGTTGTTTTTAAAATAGGCTCTGGTATTATCTGCTCTGCTACCATAGTATTCGGTTTTTACTTCAAATTTTGCATCACCACCAATTTTGTCTACAATAATGTCTTCTACAATTCTAACGCGAGCATTAGATGAAGTAGGTATTTTTTTTAATTCTGTACTCCCTTCTTTGAGTAGTAAACCATTTTTATAATCGGGCGTGTAAAGGTTAGAAAGATTGCCACCTTGGTTAGATATCGTAGGGTCTACGAAATACTCTTGACCACCATGTTCAAAATACACGATGCAGTGGTCAAACAATAAATGGCTAGGTAAAAATTTTTCTAAATTTTCGTTTGATTTTGTATTCACCAAAATAGGAAATGAACTAACACCTTGGTTTTGTAATAGGGTAGCTAATAGTAAAGATTTGTCTTTACAATCTCCATATCTACGATCTAATACCAACTCTGGTTGAGTAGGTTTAAATGCCCCTATACCAGATTCAAAACCTAAATAGCGAATATCATCTTGTACAAATCTAATAAGCTTTATAATAACATCTTGTTTAGAATCTAGCTCGTCATCGATAGTTATAGGGTTCTTCAAGTGTTCTTTCGGAAACTTGTAATAGGGCGTCATAAGCTCAACAACACTTTCCCAATTATTAAAGGTAGAAACAGAAATACGTTTTTGTGAATTATACCAATAAGGGGTGTTACTATCATAAGTAACATAGTCACCACTGATATTATCCCAAGTATATTCTTTACCCAAAGTTGTAGTAATCACTTTAGGTTCGTTGGCATCATTTAATGTTTTAAAGGTGATAGCGTTATCTGAATTGGTTAGAATTCGATTGTATATTCTATTGACCGGTACGGTATATTCTTCATAAACAAGGTTAGAATAATTACCTTCATTTATGGGGTTAAAACCTTTGATGGAGTAAGAGTATTCGATAATGTCACCAACCCGAATATCTGAAAGATTAATAACAGATGTTAATGAACCATCATATAATGAACGCTCTAAATTGGTTTCTCTTTGGAAGGTGTTTATGAATGATTTTTTTAATTTATCAATGATTTCACCATCGCGAACAACCTGTGCTTTATGAAATTCTATTTTTTGGTATTCTGGATCGAAAGATGCGCTAATGTCTGACATTTCTTGAATACCATCACTGTTCAAAATTTTAAACACATAGTGAACAAACTGCTCCTTTTTTATTAAGTTATCTTGATAGTCAAGAAGAAGGTATTTGTATGCACCTTCATCTTCAGAGTCCTTTTTTTCAGTAAAAGAAATAGGTGTAACCCAGTTGGGAGTTGAAGTTTTTTCTGCTTGTTGCGCATTTAATGAGAAGCTCATTAATAAGTAAAGAAAGAGATAAATATAAAACCGCATTAATATTCGTTTACGTTAAAATTGAAAAGTAAGAAATACCTTAGTAAACAACGTATAGCTTTTGTAAAACGTATATTTTGCTTGTAGGAAGCGAATTAAAGCACCATTAAATTACATCCTCTAATATCAGAATTATCGAATCTACCGATAATTTCAAAAGTGCTGTCTTGGTTTATTTTGCCTAAATCTTGAGTAGCGATAAAGGAGCAAGAATTGATATTTGCCAAATCGATTACATTAATTCCGCCAGACTTGCCATTGGTTAAATAGGTGAGAGGGTCTTCGGTATCGCGAACTAAAATTCTCATCCAAGCGGGGCAATCGAAAACGCCATTTCCTTTCGAGTATGCTTGCGACAAAAGTTCTGTCATTCCGTATTCAGAATGTATATGTGGTACTCCAAATCCGTTTGATAATAACTGATGTAATTCTTGACGTACAATTTCTTTTCTACGACCTTTCATTCCGCCAGTTTCCATGATAATGGTATTTTGCAAAGACATCTGGTATTGCTCGGTAAACTCTAGCAATGCGAAAGAAACGCCTATAATCAATATTTTGGTGTTTGTTTTTTGAAGCTCTAGCAGTAGTTGGTGCAGTTGCGCGTATTCATTTAAAAAGAAACCGCTTTCTGGGTGATACGATTTTTTAATCAGATCATCGGCCATATAAATCAAAGAAGAGCCTGTACGTTCTAAATAGGATGGTAAAAGAGCAAGAACACAATAGTCAGTAATATCGCCGTAAAAGTGGTTAAAAGCCTTTAGGTAGCTCTGTTCGTATAGATTTAAATCAGTAACAAAGTGCTTGCTGGTTTCACTGCCTGTAGTGCCACTACTGGTAAAGGTTATTTCTGGGGTATTGGTTGTACTAAGAACATCTTTAGATTTAAAGAATTCAATAGGTAAAAAAGGAATCTGTTCTAAGGTGTGAACTGTATTTGGGTCTACATTTAAATAGGTGCAGAAATCGTGGTACACTACGTTGTTGTCGTATTGAAACTTGAATATACGCAATGCTTGGGTTAGAAAATCCCCTTCTGTTTGTATATCAAAAATAGCATTATGCTTCATGTTCCTTGCCAATTCTGGCAAAGGTACTGAACCAAATTATTTTAATTGTTTTAAGCTGAAAATATGTAGGTTATTTATTTTACAACCAGTTTACGGGTAATAGATTTATCGTTTTCGGTTACTTGAACAACATAAACACCAGGTGATAATCTAGAAATGTTTATTGCCTTTGTAGATAATTTTTCGGTTAAGACTAGCTCACCGAATACATCGTAAATTCTAACCTCTTTAAGGTTGTTGTATTGTGTTGTTACATAAACAACATCTGCTATTGCAGGGTTGGGGTATAATTTGAAACCGACAATTTCATCGTTGCGTAGGTTGTTGATATCTATGGTATCTTGGGCATATAACCCAACGGATACTATCATAAATAGCATAAAGTAGATTTTCTTCATTTGATATTGATTTGGGATCAACACTTCAAAGGTATGGTTAAGTGTAGCTTGAACACTGAAAATGTTGTGAAACCAAATTTTTTGTAGGTCTATGAGAAAGTCGAAGTAATTCGTCGTAAAAACGTGTAGTTAACCGATAATGGATTTTGAAAATAGCGAGAAAAAAGGGGAGTTGTTACTTAACAATCAACTTACGTGTACACATCTTGTTTTTTTCAAGAACACGTAATACGTACACACCAGAATCTAAATCAGAAAGATTCAATTCTTTACCTAAAATAGTAGTCTTTAATAACAATGTACCGAATACATCATAGATGAAAATTTCTTTAGGAGCGTTAAGATTGGTAGAAATATAAACTTTACCTGTAGTAACCGGATTTGGATACATACTAAAACCATCAATGTCTCCATTGCTCTGGGTACTTTGCCCATAGCTGAAGGAAATAAAGAAAAAGAAGATGATTGTGTAAAGTTTCTTCATATATAGCTGGTTACAAATGCTATGCCACAAATATAAGAATTTAACACTCCTTTTTATTTTTGTAAGAGTAGATATTGTGAAAAGATCGATGAAATGCAATATAATCGATGAAATGCACTTTTTATAACCTTAACTACCTATTTTATTGTTGTTTTAAGTAGCGTGTAGTCTTTGATTGTAAGAATTATTTTAAATAAAAAAGCCCGCAAATTGCGGGCTTTTAGATATTGAATTTTAAAGATTTTAGAACTGGTAGCTATATCCTAAAGAAATAGCTTGTCCTGGATATCTAGAAGAATAAACTTGGTCTTGAGCTCCAAAAGATTGATAAACACTTTCGATATCATCATTGATAATGTTTTCAAACTTCAAGGTTATTTTACTAGAATTTTCTCTACCGAATTCTTTACTTAAATTGAACTTTAAATTATGGAACGGTAGCGTATAAACATCAGGAATATCACCATTACCTACAATCTCTAAAGTTTTACCTTGAACATTGTAAACGATACCACCTTGCCAGCCATTATCATTATTTGAGTAGTCAAAACCAACGTTTAAAAGTAAAGGAGACTGACCTTGTAATTGTCTTGTATCATCTAATGTTTCACCTGTTCTTAAGTTATCGATTCTTGCAGCTTCTTCATCTTCACTGTATGTTTGCTGAGATTCAATAACAGAAATGTTAGCATTGAAATTGAAATTTTCCCATCCTGGTATAAAGCCCATATTTCTTCTGTACTCTAATTCAGCACCAAAAACTTTAGCATCACCTAGGTTTAAAGGAATAAATTGCCCTCTAGCTTCTCTAATGAATGTCAATTCAATAGGATCATCAAACGTTTTAGCAAAACCACTAATCGCAAAGAAATTGGTTCCTTCACCATAAGCCTCGAATCTAATATCGTAGTTATTGATGTACGTAGGTTGAATATTAATATTACCAATAAAGAAGGTGCTTGATACAGGGTCAAAAATTTGCGCGTTAGAAGCTTCTTTAAAAGAAGGTCTTGCTGTAGTACTAGAAAATGAAGCTCTTATTTTCTTATTAGCTTCTTCGTTTAAGTCATATATAAAGTTAGCAGAAGGGAAGAAATCTGCTTTATCTAAAATTGTTTGATTGTCAAAAACTTCACCATCTTGGTTTTCACCTGAGTAACGAAGGTCAAACTTTTCAAATCTTACACCAACAATGGCATTAAACCTATCAGATAGTTTAAATTCATCTCCAACGTAACCAGCGCCAACAGTAATTTGAGAGTTGAAAGAGTCGGATATGTTAGAATCACGTCTAACATAAGTTCCTTCTCTTGTTTCTGGACTATATATGTTTTCAGGAGCTAAAATTAAATCCGCATTACCTTCAAAATTTAAACTGTAATTTCCTGTTTGTGATTGTATCGGTGTTGAGAATTGATTTACAACAAAGTCTCTTTCTTTAATAGTATAAGCACCACCAAATTTAAGTTTTGCATCTCTACCAAATAATTGATGCTTTCTTGTAAGGTCTAATTTACTAGCTACATTGTATTCTTCTAAGTCTCTCCAAATTCTACTTGGGTCTCCAGATTCACTAGGCGATATAGTAAAATTTCCAGTTTCTGGCTCAAATCTAAAGGGAGTTGTTCTTAAATCTTTATCGTAGATTTTAGAAAATGTTGGCGAAACTTTCCAAGAAATTTTCCAAGAGCCATCCTCATTACTATGCTCACCATTTAACAAGATGTTTGTAATAGATCTTTGTGTATAGGTTAAAACATCTTTGAAAATAGTATTAGAGTTTACATTGAAATTATCTTGTCTAATATATGAAGTACCAGACTCACCGTTTTGTATATGTAATACATTTAACTTGTATTTAGACTGAAGGCTTTTTAATGAAATACCTGCAAGACCACTAATAAGTACATTGTTAACACCAATGTTACCAGATTGTGTTCTATCATCGGTTAGCTCAAGAACAGATTTGTCTTGGTCTTGTTTTCTAAATACTTGTCCGCTAACAGCATCTTCGTAGAAATCAGTACTGTTTTTATATGTAAGAGAGGCTAAGTAACCTATTTTTTTAGTTCCATCTTCATTAAGGTCATATTGGTTACCAGCTGTAAAACCAATATTAAAATCTGCACCACTTTGATTTTCTAGTGCTTTCAGATTTGGTTCCAATAATCTTGTTAAGGCAGCGGATCTATTGCCGTCTACAACAGGTAAAGGAGTTTCTATATTTTGTGGTATTGCTAAATCCCTTTGACCATTATCAAAACCTAATGCATCTGTTGGACTACCATCATATTTAAGGTAATTGTCCTTAAAATGCATACTAGAATTGTAACCTAGGCCAGCAGAGAAACTGTATTCTGCTCTTGATGGGAAATCTTTAGTAACAATATCAACAACACCACCTGTAAAATCTGCAGGTTGATCTGCTGTTGCAGATTTAATAACAATAATATTATCAAGAATATTTGTAGGGAAAATATCTAATTGTAAAGTGTTTCTGTCTGGATCAAGACCAGGTACATCTACACCATTTAAAATAGATTTAGTGTAACGGTCACCTAAACCACGAACATAAACAAATTTACCTCCTTGTACAGATACACCAGGTACTGATTTAATAGCACTGGCAATATCGCTAGCGCCAGATTTTTTTATGCTTTGTATAGATAAACCATCTAATAAGGCTACCGAATTCTTTTGTAGATTTAATACAGAAGCTTCTGTGTTTTTACTAACAGTTGTTGTCACCACTACTTCATCTAGAGCATTTGCAAGCGGATTTAAAGTAATATCTATTATTTGCTCTGCACCAGGCGCAACGATTACTTCTGCTACTTCTTTTGTTTCGTATCCTAAGTACGAAAAAGTAACGGTGTAAGTGCCAGGCTCAACGTCTAGAACATATTTTCCATCAAAATCTGATGTGGTTCCTTTTGTAGTGCCTTTGATAAGAATATTTGCAAAAGGAAGAACGTCATTAAATTCACCATCGTTTACCGTTCCTGAAATAATACCTTCTTGTGCAAAGATAGCTTGAGAAGAAAAGGTGATGAGTAAAATGAATAATAACTTAAGTTTCATAATAAATTAATTGAAATTATTAAAAAAGAAATAAATTGCCCGCCTATAGATTAGTCTAAGACGAGCAATTTTTATGTGTAACTATTATTTGTATTTATAATTAGAAACCTAAGCTAGCTTTAGTGTTAGCGTAAGTCCAAGAAAAAGCAGAAGTGTCAGCACCAACAGTTCCTTCTGTTACTGCAGATGAGAAAGTTGCTGCATCAGCTTCAAAAGTTGTACTGTCTGTAGTATCATTAAATACTTCAGAAGAAGCAGTAACACCAGTTGGTAATACTATTTCCCAGTTGGTAAATACTAATGAACCTGCAGTATAATTAGCGGCAACACCTTCGTTGTCTAATTCAACATCAGAAAGTTGTAAGTCAGTACCTACTCCTGTAAAATTAGTTACTAATATATTGTTGCTAGTACCTTGTGCGTTTGAGCGGTAATCTGCGATTTCACCATTTTCAACATTGTCAGCTAAACCTATTAAAGTAGCGTTTGTTAAAGTAAAGCCACCTTGTAAAGAACCTTCTGGTCCGTCAATTTCTAAAGCGTGATCAGAAATACCACCTTGTACAACTACTGCATTGTCAATTGTACCAGAGTAAGCCTGGTCAATATCAAGACCGTCATCACCTTGTGCCCATACAAATAGGTTAGTAGCGTTTACGCTTCCACCAAAGAATTCAACACCATCATCAACATTACCAACAACTTCAATATTGTCAATAGTTGTTCCAGTACCAACAGCACCTAAAGTAAGACCGTTAATTTCGTTTCCTTCACCAATTAAAGCACCACCATGACGAATAGAGATATACTGTAAAGTACCTGAATCATCAGCAGAGTCAGATCCACCATATAAACCTTTGTCTCCATCAGTATCAGTAGGTACGCCTTCTATTTGAGCAGATTCCGCATCACCATCAAAAGATGCAGGTGCATTACCCAATACGATTAAACCACCCCAAAGACCACGATCATTTTGGTCAAGATTGGTACCGGCAGTTTGTCCTAATTCAATATTATCCGCAAAAGAAGTAAAGATAATTGGAGCTGTAGCTGTACCTGCAGCTTCAATCTTACTACCTCTTGTTACTATTAATACAGAAGCATTAACACCTGATCCAGCATTTGCTTTTATAATTGTACCTGGCTCAATAGTAAGTGTTGCTCCATCAGTAACGAATACTCTACCATCTAAAACAACGATTTTGTCAGTGGTCCAGGTAGCATCTGCATTAATGTCTCCTGAAACTGTTATTGAAGTTTCTACAGCGTCAACAGTAACGGTGTCGGTTACGATTACTTCTTTTTCAATTTCTACTACTGTTTCTTTTTCACAAGACGCTGCAGCGATAATAGCTGTTACTGTAGCAAGTGACCAAATAATTTTTTTCATCTTTTCTTTTTAAATTTATTAATCTAAATTTTGGTTGGCAATAATGTTCTTATCAGTTATTATTTTATTGCACTGCAAAGAAAACTACAGGTTGTAATGTTCGGGTTAGATCCATGTTAAACATTTATTTTGTTAATGTTATGTAAACGTTACTACATTAAATCAATGTTAACTGACGTTGCAGTAATAGTATTATCTTTACTTTTGAGCGAATCAATCTAATTTGAAAACCATGAAAAAGAAGGACATTAGGATACTTTTAGTTGATGATGAACCAGACATCCTAGAGATAGTGGCCTATAATTTATCTGCCGAAGGGTACGATGTGTATACCGCAAAAAATGGTGCTGATGGTGTTGCTAAAGCAAAGAAGAAAATGCCACATCTTATTATTCTAGATCTAATGATGCCCGAGATGGATGGTATTGAAGCTTGCGAGATTCTAAGAAAAACTCCTGGTATGGAAAATACCATTATTACCTTCTTAACAGCTAGAGGAGAAGATTATTCTCAAGTAGCAGGTTTTGATGCAGGTGCAGATGATTATATTACCAAACCTATTAAACCTAAGGTTTTGGTAAGCAAGGTAAATGCGCTACTTAGACGTATGAAGAACGAAGAAAACGCTCAAGAAGATATTACCAAAGTTGGTGATATCGTAATTAATAGAGAAGAATATAAGATTATCAAGAAAGGTAAAGAAATCATTTTGCCTAGAAAAGAGTTTGAACTTCTTGCTCTATTAACTTCAAAACCTAGTAAAGTATTTAAAAGAGAAGTAATTCTTGATAGAGTTTGGGGTAATGAAGTGGTTGTTGGTGGTCGTACAATAGATGTACATATTAGAAAGCTTCGCGAAAAAATTGGGGAAGACCATTTTAAAACTGTTAAGGGAGTAGGTTATAAGTTTGTACTCTAAATGACTGCTAAAGTTCGTTCAAGAAAGTCATATCGTTTTGCGTTTCGCTCATCGTTTTATATTGTAATAAATAGCATATCGGTGCTCGCTTTATTACAATGGCGATTTAGTACTATAAACTGGGGTATTTTAATCTTTGGAGCACTATTCTTTTTTATAATATCTTTTATCACGCTACAGTTAAGAATAGAAAAATTTATTTACAAGCGGATAAAAAAAATCTATGACGATGTTGAGTTGCTAGAATCTAGTACGATACCCTCATACCCTGTTACTACAGATATGAGAACCTTAACGGCTGAAATTGAAAAATTTGCAAAAGATAAAAGGATAGAAATCGATACGTTGAAGATTAGAGAAGAATACCGTAAAGATTTCTTGGGTAACGTATCGCATGAGCTCAAAACGCCTCTATTTACTGTGCAGGGTTATATAGAAACCTTGTTAGATGGTGCTATTGATGATAAAAATGTACGTAAGAAGTATTTAATACGTGCCAATAAAGCGGTAGATCGTCTGATTTATATTGTAAAAGACTTGGACCTGATTACGAAGTTTGAAGTAGGGCATCTTACTCTTGAAAAGCGCTCGTTCGATATTATTGATTTAATACAAAGTGTGTTCGATCTTTTAGAGATGAAAGCGGCCAAGAAAAATATTACCCTAACTTTTGATATGGAATATGTGCAACCCATATTCGTATTTGCCGATAAAGAAAAAATTCAACAGGTGCTTACCAATTTGCTGGTCAACTCTATAAAGTATGGTAATGACAATGGTACAACAGAAGTAAGTGTAGAAAATTTGGTTAAAAACAAGGTAATTGTAAGAGTAACCGATAATGGCGAAGGTATACCTGCAGTGCATATTCCTCGTCTTTTTGAACGTTTTTATAGGGTAGATCAAAGTGGTAGCCGTCGCGAAGGTGGCTCTGGGTTGGGTCTCGCCATTGTAAAACATGTCATAGAAGCACACGGAGAAAAAATCTTTGTAGAAAGTGCTGTTGAGGTCGGTTCAGAGTTTTCTTTTACGCTAGAGAAAAGTATCGTTCAAATAGAAGAAGTACAATAATCGCTAACCCTCTCTTTTTTCTTAGATTTGCCGCAGTTTAGATGTAAAAATTGTGGGAAGTAAAAATAAATTAAAGCGATTTCAAGAAAACGAGACGTTTTCAAACGTAATTCAACCAACAAGAGACGAAGTGGTAGGTGGTTTTCCTTTGAAAGGAAAATGGAACACCCATTTCAAAAACGATAACCCTATTGTATTAGAATTGGGTTGTGGTAAAGGAGAGTATACCGTTGGCTTGGCGAAGAAATTTCCGAAAAAGAATTTTATCGGTATCGATATAAAAGGGGCCCGTTTCTGGAAAGGAGCCAAGGAAGCTGTAGAGGGAGATTTACCAAATGTTTGTTTTATTCGGACTCAAATCGAACTGGTTGATCATCTTTTTGGTAAAGAAGAGGTGTCTGAAATTTGGATTACTTTCCCTGATCCTCAAATAAAATATAAACGCACCAAACATCGCATGACCAACACGGCTTTTTTAGAGCGCTATAAGCAAGTTCTAAAACCTGACGGAACCGTAAATCTTAAAACGGATAGCGAGTTTATGCATGGGTATACCTTAGGTCTACTTCACGGTTTAGGGTTAGAGGTTCTTTATGCCAACCACGATGTGTATAAAAATGAAGGTAGCCCTAAAGAAGTCTTAGAAATACAGACTTTCTATGAAAATCAGTATCTTGAAAAGGGAAAACCTATTACCTTTATTAGGTTTAAGGTAAACTGATTCGATGCAACAATTACCTATTTTATTTGTATTCACTTTTGGTGCGGCTTTCTTCGCGTCACTACCACCCGGTTTGCTGAATTTAAATGCAGCAAAGACAAGTGTAGAAAAGGGAAAAACAAATGGAATAATTTTTGGTTTGGGTGTTGCTCTTGCCGTAATGTTACAAACGTATGTATCGGTACGTATCGGAAAATTAATTTCTAGAAATCAACATGTAATAGAGGTGCTTCTGCAATTGGCTTTGGGTATATTCTTTGTGTTGGCAATTGTATTTTTTATAAAAGGTAGAAAGCAAGAGAATAAGCCGTTGATACTTACCGAAACCAAAAAACGAAATAGTTTTTCTAAAGGAGTGTTCTTGGCACTTATTAATCTTTTGGCGATACCTTATTATAGCGGATTAAATACGGTTTTTCACTCTCAAGGTTTTATGACCTTTAAAATCGTAGATGAGGTTTTGTTCATTCTAGCTGCCGGTAGTGGTACTTTTCTTGCCATGTATTTATATGTGATTTATTTTAATAAGTGGGAGCATAAAACAAAGTCATTTTCTAAGAACAGTAATTTTATTTTAAGCGGATTAATGGTGTTGTTATTTGTGATAACCGCTTTTAGATTGTTTAATTAAACGGATTTAGCCGATGAAACCTGAAAATGAGAATTTCTTTGAAAGAGTATATCAGGTAGCGCGGTTAATACCGGAAGGTCGTGTAACTTCCTATGGTGCAATTGCCAAATATTTAGGTGCGGCACGTAGTGCAAGAATGGTAGGCTGGGCAATGAACGCATCGCACAATATGGATGATATTCCTGCGCATAGAGTAGTTAACAAAGCCGGACTATTAACTGGGAAGCATCATTTTGACGGCACTAACCTCATGCAACAACTGTTAGAAGGTGAGGGAGTGGTCATAAAAGACCTGCAAATAGTACAACTAGAAAACTACTTCTGGGATCCATTTACAGAGCTCAAAGCAGAATTATAGCGCTATTGAAAGGTTAGGGTAAATGTTGTCTTTTCATTAGATACTACTCGAATTGAACCACCATGCAAACGCATAATTTGTTTGCTTAAGCTTAAACCGATACCTGTTCCAGTATTTTTAGTAGTAAAAAATGGAACAAATATTTCATCTAATAACTCCGCAGAAACTCCAGGTCCGTTATCGGTAACCGTAATATATTTTTTACCCTGCGCATCTTCTTCTGCTTTAATAATGATGCTACCTTCATCTTGTTCTTGTAAAGCCTGCTGGGCATTTTTACCAAGGTTTAAAAGTATTTGAGTAATCTGTTTTTCGTCGATGTAAAGTTCTAGGTCTTCAGGTTCAGATAATACTTCTAAAGTAATATTATGTCCGTTCGTATACTCCTGTAATAATAACCGCACTTTTTCTAAAATCTTACTAGCGGGTATTAATTCTCGATCAGGTTCGGGTACACTTAAAAATGTACGGTACGACTGAACAAAACTCATTAAATCATTACCCTGTTCTTTGATAACCTCTAGACCTTTTGCTGAATTTTTTATTTGAAGTTCTCCAAATTCTTTAGGCGTGGAAAGCACATCTCCTTTTTTAAAGTATTTTAATATAGATTCAGAAATAGAAGTAATCGGAGTAATAGTATTCATGATTTCATGGGTTAATACACGAATTAGTTTCACCCAAGAATCAGTTTCTTTATCATCCAATTCCTTTTGAATATCGTGAACAATGACCAATAATAACTGCTTACCTTCGATGGCGATTGGCGTACATTTTAATGTCAATTCTTTTTTGCCACGTTCATTGCCTAAAGAATATAAGGTGCTTTCAAAAGGTTCTAAAGATTCAAATAGACTGTATAGATTCGGGTCTATTTGCTTTAATTGCTTAACGTGGTTAAGGGGTCGGTAGTTAAGCAAATCTTGTACCGTTGGGTTCGCGTATAAAATATGCCCTTTGTCATTAACGGTGAAAATACCAATGTCTGCTTGCCTTAAAATTTCTTGATAATACTGCTCCTGTGCTTGTTTTTTTACATGAATATCTTGAATCATTCCGTTTAACATATTCAAGCTATGGTTCAGTTCTTCGATAGATTTTACACTCAGTTTTTCAGGAAAACGCAAGGTGAAATCTTCATTCTTTATGGCATCGAAGAAATAAGCGATTTTTCTATTGGTTTGGTTCACGTAATGTATGAGTCCGTATGTCTGTCCTATAAAAACCAGACTCAAAATACCGCTAATCAGGTAATGTTCTTTGAAAATTAGAAATGCTGTGAGTAGTGCACAAACGGCTATCAGAATAATCCTAAAAATAAGTTGGTAGTATATGCTTTTGCTGACCATTATTTACCCGATTTTTTAAGTTTATTATAAAGGGTCTGTCTTGAAATACCCAATTGATCTGCAGCGGCACTATAATTACCTTCATGGTCGTTCAGTGCCTTATTGATCATCACCAATTCCATTTCTTCGAGTGTTTTCGGTCCGCCTTCAATGGCTACGGTAGTTTTGGTATCCAATAGAAAATCGGTTGGTTTTAATACATTTCCTTCAGAAAGTATTACGGCACGCTCCATGGTATGCAAAAGTTCTCTAATATTACCAGGCCAAGGGTAGGTCATTAATTTCTCTTGTGCAGATTGATTTATTTTTAAACTAGGCTTGCCGTATTTATTAGCGAATTTTTTCAAAAAGAAATCTGATAATACTAAAACATCATTGTCACGATCTCGTAATGCAGGTACCTGTACTTGAATGGTATTTATACGGTATAAAAGATCTTCACGAAACAATCCGTCAGTAACCATTTGTTCTAAATTACCATTAGTAGCACATATTAATCGAATGTCAACAGCAATAGGTTTGTTTGATCCTACACGAACGACAACCCTATTCTGAATAACCGATAGTAGCTTTGCTTGCATCTGTAAAGAAAGGTTACCGATTTCATCTAAAAAGAGTGTTCCGCCATTGGCAGCTTCAAATTTACCTGCGCGGTCATCTTTAGCATCTGTAAAAGACCCTTTTACATGTCCAAAAAGTTCACTTTCGAATAAATTTTCAGAGATAGACCCCATATCCACTGAAATAAAAACCTCATTATTTCTAGCTGAAGATTTATGAAGCTCGCGAGCGATAAGTTCTTTACCCGTTCCGTTTTCACCGGTTACTAAAATATTTACATCTGTTTTGGCAACTTTTTGCACGAGGTTTAAGACACTGTTCAATGCTTTAGAATTGCCAATAATGTAATTTGAATTCTGGTTGATAACCTGCTTCAGATTACTCTCTTTTTGTTTTAAGTGCTGCACCTCTTTCTGCGATTTTCTGAGCTCGTAAGCAGATTTTACGGTAGTTAATAGTCGCTCATTGTTCCAAGGTTTAAGAACAAAATCGCTAGCTCCTTCTTTAATTGCTTCAACTGCAAGTTCAACGGCACCATATGCGGTCATCATTATTACAGAGATGTGCGATGCCTTCTTTTTTATTTCTCGAAGCCAGTATAATCCCTCGTTACCAGTGTTCACTCCCGCAGAAAAATTCATATCTAATAGTATGATATCAATTTCCTTCAAGTTGGGGAAAGAGGTTAGTAAGTTGGGGTTAGAAATAGTCTGTACACTTTTATATTCAAACTGTAATAATATCTCTAAAGCGCTCAATACACTTTTGGTATCATCTACAACAAGTATTTTAGCATCGATCATGGTAAATTCTATTAACTCTTTTAAAATTACACATACAAGTTTGTATTTTCATGCTACTGTAAAAATATTTGACATTATCTGTACAACAATTTTACACTAATAAATTAAGGGCTATTTTCATTATAATGTAAACAACTGTAAATCAATATTATATAATTATGGCACGCATATAGTAATAAGAATGGCATACCAATAAAGAAATGAATCAAAAATTTAAAATAACGACACTTTTGCTACTCTCCATTTGGGGGTCTCTATTTGCTCAAGAAAGCTGGACATTAGATAAATGTGTTTCTTTTGCAATGGAGCATAACTTGCAGTTGAATGACTTTAAGTATACCAACCAATCTAACAGAGAAACGTACAGACAATCGGTTCGTAATCTGTTGCCATCGGTAAATGCATCTTCTAGTTATTTAATTAGTTATGGTAGAGCAGAAGATCCAAATACAGGTACGTTCGTAAATCAAGATTTTTACTCGAACAACTATTCTTTAGAATCTTCAATTGATTTGTTTCAAGGATTTCAGAAAATCAATGCCATAAAAGCATCTAAGTTGTTATTTAAGGCAACACAAGAGGAGGTATTACAGCAAAAATATTTGTTGGCATTTAGAGTGATGCAAGCTTTTTATGATATTCAATTTTTTGAAGGATTAGTAGAGATATCAAAAGAACAATTAACGGTATCGCAATCAAATTATAATCTAGTAGAAAAGCAGGTAGAATTAGGTTTAAAAGCAGGAGCAGATTTGTATGAAGCAGAATCTTTATTGTTAACCGATAAGCTAAATGTAACTCAAAGTAACAATCAATTGGCGTCAGCAAAGTTGACTTTGATTCAAGAAATGAATTTAGAAAATACTTCAGATATAGTAATTCAAAAAGATTTGGAAGAAATAGTATCAGAAATTAATAGCCAAGATATGAAATCTGATGCTGTTTATAATGAGGCAAGAGAGTTTATACCAATGATAAAAGCACAAGAGTTTAGAGCAGAAGCAGCTAAAAAGCAAGTAGCAGTTTCAAGAGGTAGATTGTATCCTTCCCTTTCATTATTTGCAGGTATTGGTACAGGGTATTTTGAAACTTTTAGAGATACAATGGGCAACACCTTACCATTTAGAGAGCAGTTTAGAGATAATACTTCCCAATATATTGGTGTCAATTTAAATGTGCCGATTAGTAATGGTTGGTCTGCAAGGTCTAGGGTAAAGCAATCTAAAATAGAAAAGCTACGAGAAGAGAATAATTTAAAAACACAAGAGCAAGAGCTATTTCAGGCGATACAAAAATTAGTACAAGATTATAATTCTTTGCAGGTAGAGCTAGTACAGAGCAATCAGAAAATGGATGCGCAAAACTTAGCCTTTACCATTGCTCAAAAACGCTATGAAAAAGGATTGATCAATGCATTAGAACTTTTTACAGCTAAGAATTTATATGCCAGTGCGCAAAACGAAAATTTACAGGTAAAACTTCGTTCAGAAATCAATAAGAGTACATTAGATTTTTACAGAGGCTTGCCAGTTTTCGATATTAATTAGAAATCAAGCCTTGAGATTAATCAGTAACCAAATACAAACAACGAATTAAGAATAAGATGGATATAAAATTAGAAAAGAAAAAAGGACTCAAGCCAAAACACTTCGGCTACATTGCATTAGGTGTGTTGCTATTATTTGTTGGATATCAGCTATTGTTTTCTAGTTCTGTTTCAACTTTTAGAACAGAAAAAGATAAACTTTCGATTGCCGAGGTATCAGCAGGTAAGTTCGATGACTATATTACTATTAACGGTAGCGTAGCACCAATTGCCACCATTTATATGGATGCTTATGAAGGTGGTCGTGTAAGTGAAAAACTTATTGAAGAAGGCGCAATGGTGAAGAAAGGTGATATTATCTTGAAGCTAGAGAACATGAATTTATACGAGCAGATTTTGGCGAGCGAGAGTAATTTGGCACTGAAACAAAATGACCTAAGATCGACCAAAATGAGTTTTGATTCAAGACAGGTTGAAGGTAGAAGATCATTGGCAACAACAAGTACAGATTTGCAACGCTTGAAAAGAAATTATGAGCAAAATAAAGCCTTGTTCGATGATGAACTGATTTCAAGAGAAGCATTTCAACTATCTAAAGAAAACTATGAATTATCTCAAAAACAACATGAGATTATTAAAGTACAAACCGTACAAGATGATGAGTTGCGTGAAACATCATTAAAAGGGTTGGATACCGATTTAGAACGTATGCAAAGAACATTAGGTATGGTGTACCAAAGACTAGATCACTTAAATGTTCGTGCCCCTGCAGATGGGCAATTAGGATTTTTAGATGCCGAAATAGGGCAGAGTATAGCACAAGGTCAGCGTATAGGTCAGATTAACGTACTTACAGATTATAAGATAGAAGCTGAAATCGATGAGCATTATATTGACCGTGTTAAAAGAGATTTAGTGGCTGTTTTGGAGCGTAACGGAACAGAATTTCCATTGCGACTACGAAAAGTATACCCTGAGGTAAGAAACGGTAGATTTAAGGTTGATTTAGTCTTTACCGATAGCAAGCCAGAAACTATTCGTTCAGGTCAGAGCTACAATATTAAATTACAATTGGGTGAATCTAACGATGCACTTTTATTACCAAAAGGGAGCTTCTTTCAAAGCACTGGTGGACAATGGATTTTTGTAGTGAACACTGATGGAGGGGAAGCCGTTAAAAGAAACATAAGAATAGGAAAACAGAATTCTAGGTTCTATGAAGTTTTAGAAGGTTTAGAACCTGGAGAAAAAGTAATTACAAGTAGCTATGATAATTTCGGCGAGGCTGAAAGAATTGTATTAAAATAAAAAACGAACTGTCACATTAAGCATCGTAAAGATGTCTTTATACTAACAATTAAAATCAATCGAAATGATAACCATTACGAACCTTAAAAAAAGTTTTAGAACAGAAGAAGTAGAAACCTTGGCATTGAATAATGTCAACCTAAAAGTAGAAGATGGCGAGTTTGTGGCTATTATGGGTCCGTCTGGTTGTGGTAAATCTACTCTATTGAATATTATTGGCATGTTAGATAACCCAACAGATGGCAGCTACAATTTTGCGGGAAACGAAGTAGGCGGACTAAAAGAGAGTCAGCGTACACAATTACGTAAAGGGAATTTAGGCTTCGTTTTTCAAAGCTTTAATCTTATCGATGAACTTACTGTTTACGAAAATGTAGAGCTTCCATTGATATATTTAAAAATGGGTAAGGCAGAACGAAAAGAAAAGGTAATGAAAGTGCTGGAGCGAATGAAAATTGCACATAGAGAAAATCATTTTCCGCAGCAATTATCAGGTGGTCAGCAACAACGTGTAGCAATATCGAGAGCAGTAGTAACTAATCCGAAATTAATATTAGCTGATGAGCCAACAGGAAACTTGGACAGTAAAAATGGAATTGAGGTAATGAACCTATTAACAGAACTAAATCAAGAGGGAACCACTATAGTTATGGTAACGCACTCAGACAGAGATTCGCATTATGCTCACCGAGTAGTAAATCTATTCGATGGTCAAATTGTAACTGAAAGTCAAAACCGAGCAATCGGAGCCATGATGTAATCCCCATTCCCCCGAAGGGGGTTTAAAAAAAAGAGTTTATTTATCAATCAATTATCAATTTCGTTCACGGAGCGGAGTCGAAGAGAAATCAACTAATCAGCCAAAAACCAAACCAATCAAAGGTATTCCTTCATCACGGATACTAATAGTATCAATCAATCACCGAACTCAATCCCCTTTCTTTGGAGGGGGCTAGGGGGAGAAAAAAACGAGAACTATGTTTAAGAACTATATAAAAATCGCATGGCGAAACCTTTGGAAGAATAAAGGCTATAGCTTGTTGAATATTTTTGGTCTGGCAATAGGTATTACCTGTGCCGCTATGATTTTACTTTGGGTAGAAGATGAGGTTGGCTATGATAAAGATTTTGCAAAACAAGATGTGGTTTATTACATACCCACCAACCAACAATACGATGGAGAATGGAGAACATTTTTTGAAGCTACTCCGGGTCCGTTAGCAGAAATATTAAAGCAAGAAGTTCCTGGAATAGTAGGAGCTGCAAGAACAAAAAGTGAAGATTTTTTGTTTCAGGTAGATGATACCGCTATTAATAAAAACGGACGATATGCCGACCCTGATTTTTTAAGCATATTTAGTCTAACTTTTGTAGAAGGCAATCTAGAAACGGCTTTTAATGATGTTGATGCCATTGTAATTTCGCAAGAAACGGCTACCCAATTATTCGGTGAAAACATTTCGGCCATTAATAAGGTGGTGAAAATAAATAATGAAAATAATTATACCGTTTCTGGTGTCTATGAAGATTTACCAAACAACGTTACCTATACTTTTGATTGGTTGGCACCTTTTGAGCGTTTTGCTGAAGGTAAAGAGTGGGTAAATGGCTATGGTGCAAATTTCGCTGATACTTTTGTAGAATTGTCTCCAGAAGCAAATTTTGATATTGTCAATCAGAAAGTGAAAGCAATACTGCCTATGAAAACCGAAGATGATGAAACTTTCGCATTTTTATTTTCGATGAAAGATTGGCATTTAAGGTCATCTTTTGAGGGTGGAAAACAAATTGGAGGTCAAATTACTTATGTAAGGCTATTCAGTCTTATTGCAATAATCATTTTATTAATAGCCTGTATTAATTTCATGAATTTGGCGACTGCCAGAAGTGAAAAAAGAGCAAATGAAGTCGGAGTCCGTAAAGTATTGGGTTCTGGTAGAAAAGGACTGATATCTCAATTTATGGCAGAGGCTATTATCACTGCCGCGTTATCTGCAGTACTAAGTGTGCTGTTATTGAAATTATTGGTACCACAATTTAATATGATTATAGATAAACAACTAGAGTTAAGTTTGTTCAATGCCACGCATATTTTAACATTGATAGGCATTACCCTTTTTTGTGGTATTGTTGCGGGTTGGTATCCGGCATTCTATTTGTCTTCTTTTAAACCTGTTGATGTATTGAAGGGAGCACGAAAAACAAAAGGTAGCGCAACATTTATCAGAAAAGGATTAGTAGCTACTCAGTTTGTAGTATCCATAGTATTTATCATAAGTACCATAATTGTATACCAACAGGTACAACATGTAAAAGGGCGAGATTTAGGGTATAATAAAGAAAATCTTGTAAAAATACCTGTGACGGGAGATATGATTAAAAACTTCATTCCTATTGAGGAAGATATGGTTGCCTCCGGAATGATTGAAAGTATCGGACTCAATAATTCAGATATATTATCTGGCGGAAATAATACATCTGGCTTAGAATGGCAAGGGGGTGTTGATACCGAAAATGTATTGGTATCCGTTAGAAATATTACTTCAAATTTCTTTACTACTGCAGGTATGGAGATTATTGAGGGTAGAGGATTTAGCAATAATCCCGCTCAAGATAGTACCAACATTATTATCAGTGAATCTTTCGCAAAATTAATGGGTAGCGGTAGTGCTATTGGAAAAACAGTAGCTGAAGACTACCCTGTAATTGGTGTAGTAAAAGATTATTTATATGGTGATATGTACGGGTCTAGTGATCCGGTTATATTTTTTAATGACCCAAGTGAAGCACGTTTTATGTATGTAAAAGCGAAGTCTGGTATGGCAACAGCATCGGCCTTATCAGCTATGGAGACATCGTTGAAAAAGTTTAATCCTGCATTTCCTTTTGAATATGAATTTGTAGATGATACCTATAATGCCAAGTTTAAGAGTGAAAAATTAATCGGCAACCTATCTCAAATTTTTGCGCTACTAGCTATATTGATTTCTTGTTTAGGACTCTTCGGATTATCGGCCTTTACCGCAGATCAGCGTAGAAAAGAAATTGGGGTTCGTAAAGTTTTAGGGTCAAGTATATCGAGTATAGTAGGCTTGTTGTCAAAAGATTTTATGCAGTTGGTCGTTATCGCAATTTTAATAGCTTGTCCTCTTGCATGGCTATTAATGCAGAACTGGTTAGAAGGGTATTCTTACCGTATTTCTATAGATATATGGGCTTTTGTAATTGCAGGCGTTGTCGCCATTGTTATAGCATTAGTAACGATAAGTTTTCAAGCTTTAAAAGCGGCTAGGGCGAATCCTGTAAAAAGTTTGCGTACAGAATAAGGGCATTTATCATGATAACAAGACCCAAATTCAGAATTTATCTGTAAATATATTTTACACATTTTGTCTAAATATTTGACAGTTAAGATATTAGATTTTTATTTAAATAATTGCAAATCAGAAGTTTAGTTAATTGGCATGAAATTAGACTTCTCATTATTGTTGTCAATCATCATCATCAAATCACGCTAAGCAAAGTCTAAGCATCAAAAAGTAAAAATCATGTTTAAAAACTATCTAAAAATCGCCTGGAGGAGCTTAAAAAAGCAAGCCTTTTTTACTTTTCTAAATACATTCGGACTAGCCATTGGTATGGCTGGTGCATTGATTATTTCGCTATACATCTACGACGAGCTTAGTTATGATAAAATGTTTGCCGATGCAGATAGAATTTATCGCATAGATTCAGATATAAAATTTGGCGGAGCAGAAATCAAAGCAGGTGAATCTGCAGCACCAATGGCAGAAACATTAAAAAGAGATTATCCACAGGTAGAATCTTCAGTTCGTTTTAGAACGGTAGGTAGTATGTATGTGAAGAAAGTTGGAGGAGACAGAAGTGCTAAAGAAAACCAAATAACGTATGCCGATTCTACTGTTTTCGAGTTCTTTGGTATCGATTTAATTGCTGGTAATGCTAAAACAGCGTTGACGGGCACTAATTCTTTAGTACTTACCAAAACTGCCGCAGAGAAACATTTTGGTTCAACAGATGTTATTGGTCAGAATTTACTTTTAGATAATACCGATACATACACGGTAACCGGTGTAATAGATGACATGCCCAAGAATTCATATTTCAAAGACTATAGTGTGTTTTTGGCCATGGCGGGCAACGTGGCTTCGAGAGAAGATAATTGGGGCGGAAATAATTATTTTACGTTTATAAAACTAATACCGGGCGTGACGGCAGAAGATTTTCAAGAACCCTTGCAAGGCATGTTAGAGCGGTACATGTTACCATGGGCACAAAAATATTTTCCGGGTATGACGGCCGAGTCGTTTGCGGCATCGGGTAATTATATTCGGTACCACACAATGGCATTGACCGACATTCATTTACATTCCGACAAAAGTTCGGAAATGAGTGCGACAAGCAGTATCCAAAATATTTACATTCTTTCTTTTATTGGGCTGTTCTTAATCATCTTGGCAAGTGTAAATTTCATGAATTTATCTACGGCACACTCCTTAAAGAGAGCTAAAGAGGTCGGGGTAAGAAAGACCCTGGGCTCTAACAGAACGAACTTAATATTTCAATTTTTAACCGAATCAGGTTTAATAGCATTTTTGTCCCTAATAGCGGCACTATTAATTACATTAATAGCATTACCTCTTTTCAATAGCTTCACGGGTAAATCAATCGTAATTCCGTTTACTCAGCCTTTATTTTGGTTGGTGTTGTTGGTAGCTACCGTTTTACTGGGTGTTTTCTCGGGTAGTTACCCGGCATTTTTCATGTCAAGATTTACACCAGTTAAAAGCTTAAAAGGTGGTGCAACTGAAAGTGTAGGAAATGGCAGAGTACGTAATGCATTGGTCATCTTTCAGTTTTCAATATCGGTATTTCTAATCATAAGTACCTTGGTCGTATTTCAACAATTAAACTATATACAGAGCAAAGATTTGGGCTTTACCAAAGATCAAGTGTTGTTAATTAATGAAATAGGAGCACTAGGATCCAAGACCAAAGCTTTTAAAGAGCAAGTTGCTAAGATGGGTTATGTAGAGAGTGCCACGTTAAGCGATTACTACCCAACACCTTCTTGGCGATCAAATAGTTCGTTTTTTGAAGAGGGAGCAAGAGATCAAGAAAGTGCCATTCAAATGCAAGAATGGAACGTAGATTCCGATTATTTAAAAACTATGGAAATGGAAATAGTTGCTGGGCGCGATTTTAATCCGCAATATGCATCCGATTCTACGGCTATGATTATAAATGAAGCTACGTTGCCTATTATGAATGTAACGGCAGAACAAGCTTTAGGTATGCGAATATCAGAAGAAATAGAACTAGAAAATCCTACGTACTATACTATAATCGGAGTGGTCAAAGACTTTCATTATACGTCGTTACGTACCAATATTAGTGCACTAGGAATGCATTTGAATACTGATGCCGAAAATATGGCAGTTAGAATGAATAGTGGAAATTATACAAATAATATTGCGGCCATTGAAAGTATATGGAAGGCCATGGCGCCAGGTCAACCTTTCGATTATCGCTTTATGGACGAAGCTTATAATACGACTTACGAAGCTGAGCAAAAACTAAGTCAGATATTTTTCATTTTTACTTTACTATCCATTTTCATTGCTTGTTTAGGATTATTTGGATTAGCTGCCTTTAATGCTGAAAAGCGTACAAAAGAAATTGGCGTTAGAAAAGTATTGGGGGCTACTGTAAGTCAAATCTCATACCGACTTACGGTAGACTTTCTAAAATTGGTAGGTATAGCAATATTGGTTTCATTGCCAATAGGTTGGTTTGTTATGAATAAGTGGTTAGAAGATTTCTCGTACCGCATTGAAATCGGTGTCGGCATTTTCGCTTTGGCAGCAGTATTAGCAATAGTTGTAGCTATTGTCACGGTTAGTTATCAAAGTGTAAAAGCGGCAGTTGTAAATCCGGTAAAGAGTTTACGTTCAGAATAGCCATTTTATAGGTGGCAATTAGTCGTAATAAGTTGATACTAGGGGTAGTGTAACATTCTGATTTTTAATCGGTCTTTGTAAATATATTGTACATCTTTTGTCAAAATATTTTACACTCGGCATATCGGTTTTTATTTTAAACATTTGATAATCAGTATTTTGATAGTGTGGCACGAATTTAGACTTAAGTTTTACGTCATCAATCAACAATCAATTTTTAGCATAAGCTAATCATCAATCAAAAAACGAACAATCATGTTTAAAAACTATCTCAAAATAGCTTGGCGAAATCTCTTAAAGAACAAGGGATATACGTTTATCAATGTTGGCGGACTAGCCTTAGGTATGGCAGTAACCTTAATCATAGGGTTATGGATACAAGATGAGCTTTCGTACAATCGCTATTTTAAAAATAAAGATAGCCTTGCCCAGGTCTTTCAATCACAAACTTTTAATGGAGAAACAGGTACAGGACCTGCAATACCTAGACCATTAGAAAAAGGCTTGCGAGACGGTTATGGCGATAATTTTAAGCATTTGATTATGTGCTCTTGGACTAATGATCACTATCTAAAATATGGTGATAAAAATATATCTAGACCAGGCAATTATATGCAAAAAGCTGGTATAGAAATGTTTGGTTTAAACATTATAAAAGGAGAAAAAGACGGGTTAAGAGAAATTAATTCTATCATGCTTTCTAAATCTACGGCAGATGCTCTGTTTGGTAATGAAGACCCTATCGGCAAAATAATTACGGTAAGTAATGAACATAAGATGAATGTAAGTGCTGTGTATAGCGATATACCGGTAAACAATTCTTTTAATGATACCGATTTTGTAATTCCGTGGGAAAAGTATTTAGCCAATAATGAATGGATACGAAATGCAGAAGATCAATGGGGTAACAATTCATTTCAGATGTTTGTACAATTGGCAGATAATGTAACTTTTGATAAAGTAAATAGTACGATCAAGAATGTAAAGAAAGACCTAAATGAAGATACAGCGCAATTCAACCCTCAGATATTTCTTTTCCCGATGGAAGAATGGTATTTACGTGGCAATTTTGAAAATGGAAAACAAGTAGGAGGTCGAATTAAGTATGTTTGGCTTTTTGGTATTATTGGGGCTTTTGTACTGCTTTTGGCATGTATAAATTTCATGAATTTAAGTACCGCAAGGTCAGAGAAAAGAGGTAAAGAAGTAGGTATAAGAAAATCAATAGGGTCACAAAGAGGACAGTTAATTTATCAGTTTTTAAGTGAATCTTTTATAGTTGTATTATTTGCTTTCGTAGTTGCTATTTTACTAGTGCTACTCTCATTAAACGGCTTCAATGAACTTTCTAAAAAAGAGATTGTATTTCCTTGGGGTAATGGAGTTTTTTGGGGAGTTTCATTGCTGTTCATTTTGTTTACATCATTGTTGGCAGGTAGTTATCCGGCATTATATCTTTCATCCTTTAAGCCAGTAGATGTTTTAAAAGGCACCTTTAAAACAGGAAAATATGCAGGTTTGCCAAGAAAAATATTGGTTGTGGTTCAGTTTACGGTTTCCGTGGCATTTATTATTGGTACTGTAATAGTTATGCAACAAATCAACTTTGCTAAAAATAGACCTGTAGGGTACGATAAAGAAGGTTTAATTCAGGTGCCGACATTCAGTCAAGATTTTGTTGGTAAGTATGATTTAATGCGAACTGAATTTTTGGGGTCAGGTGCAGTGATAGAAATGTCAACATCTAGTAGTCCAACAACGCAAATATGGTCCAATAGAGGTGGTTTTACTTGGGAAGGAAAGCCAGAAGGTTTTCAAGAAGATCTAGCTTGGACAGAAGTGTCTCCAGAATACGCAAAATCGCTAAATATGAAAATAGTAGAAGGAAGAGATTTCTCTAGAGATTTTGCTACAGATTCTTTGGGGGTGTTAATTAATGAAACTGCTAAGAAATATTTGGGAATGGAGAATCCGGTAGGTCAGTTGTTAAGAGATGATGATGAAGAAGACCCTAATCCACCATTAAAAATAATAGGTGTTGTTCAAGATATGATTACCCAATCACCCTATGAACCAGTAAAACAAGGGGTATATGTGTATGATAGAAATGACAATGCTAGTTATTATAACATGAGGTTGAACCCTAACCAAAGTGCTACCCAGAACATAGCTACCATACAAAATGTATTTAAAGAACACTTTCCAGATATCCCATTTGAGTATGATTTTGTTGATGGGGAATATGGAGAAAAATTTGCATCTGAAGAACGGATAGGAACACTCTCTGGAGTATTTACAGCACTTGCAATATTAATAAGTTGTTTGGGCTTATTTGGCTTAACGTCATTTGTGGCAGAGCAGCGAAAGAAAGAAATAGGGGTAAGAAAAGTTTTGGGAGCCTCTATTTTTAATGTATGGAATATGTTGTCTAAAGACTTTTTAAAATTGGTGATTATCTCTTGTCTTATAGCGGTGCCCATAGCTTATTTTGTAATGAACGGTTGGCTACAAGAGTACCCATATAGAGTAATTCTAAAATGGTGGATTTTCGCAATAGCCATAGTAGGTGCTATGTTTGTGACCCTTCTAACCGTTAGCTTTCAAGCTATAAAAGCAGCAAAAGCGAATCCTGTAAAAAGTTTGAGAACCGAGTAAAACTATACTGATATGTTACGTAATTATTTAAAAATAGCTTTTCGTAATATTTGGAAAAATAAGACATTTTCCCTGATTAATATATTTGGTCTCTCAATTGGTTTGAGTGCTTCTTTCGTAATCGGAGCAATGGTTTTTTATGATTTGACTTTTGATAAATTTCATAAAGATGGAGATAGAATTTATAGGGTCACTACTTCGTTCGAAGGTACTTCTGGCGTATTTCATAATGCAGGTGTAACAGTCCCATTAGCTCAAGAACTTAAAAATTTGAAGATGGAAGAACTTGAAACAGTGACTCCATTTTTCACCACATATCCTTTACATGTTGAAAATAAGGAAACGGGGAATAAATTTAAAAACCCTGCTTTTGTAATCTATACCGAACCATCTTATTTTAAAACTTTTGAGTATGATTGGTTGGTAGGCGATTTAAATAGTTCCTTAACTGAACCTAATATGGTGGTTTTGTCAGAAAAAAGAGCTAGAAAATATTTTCCTAATCAAGAGTTAGACGAGATTGTGGGCAAATCATTGGTGTACAATGATACCATAGCTGTAACTATTTCTGGTATTATTGCAGGTTTTGATCGACGTACAGATATTGTTTTTGAAGAATTCATTTCCTTAAAAACTTCCGTTAATCAAGATATGACCAATGCAGTTAATGAAGCAGGATGGGACAATACAAATTCAGCATCTCAATTATTTCTTAAACTTTCAGAAAATGCTATTACAAATAATGTTCAAAAAACACTAACACGAATTGCAAAAGAACATGATGAACCAGAAAATTCGCATTCGGGTGCTAGTAAAAGTAGGTTCATGTTACAGCCTTTAGGCGATATTCATCTAAACCCTAATTATGGAACCTTCGATTTTAATGAAAGTAGAACAACAAAGGCGGCGTTAAAAAGTCTTCTATTATTAGCATTTATTTTGTTGATATTAGGATGTATTAACTTCATTAATTTAAATACGGCTCAAGCAATAAAAAGAGCAAAAGAAATAGGTATTAGAAAAACTTTAGGTAGTTCGAGATCACAATTGATAGTTCAATATTTAGGAGAAACATTTTTATTGACATTGTCGGCAGCAGTACTTTCAATATTTATCTCAAAATGGCTATTAATTTTATTTTTAGATTTTATTCCTGCCGGATTAAGTTTCGATATTTTTTTAAACCCATGGTTATTGTCAGGTGTTTTTCTGTTACTTTTTTTAGTAACGGTTTTATCTGGTTTTTATCCTGCTTTAGTTATGTCTAAATACAAACCTGTTTCAGTATTTAAACAGCAAATCATACCTAATTCTGATAAAGGCTCTTTAAGAAAGTATTTGACGGTATTTCAATTTGTAATTGCGCAAGTGTTTATTATAGCTACGCTGATGGTAGGTAAGCAGTTGAACTATATTATGAAAAAGGACATGGGCTTTAAGACAGAGGCAATTGCATATTTTAAAACTCCATGGCAAGATACATCGGCTGTAAAACGAACAAGATTTGTAAATAGAATACAAGATTTGGCAGGCATATCAAATGTGGTACTCGCAGGTAATCCTCCCGCTTCATTTTCTACTATGACCATGGATGTGAAATACATAAAAGATAGTACAGAAGTAAATTCATATCTACACCTAATGTATGGTACTGCCAACTATTTTGATTTATATAATTTAAAGCTACTAGCCGGTAGAATGCCTTTGAATGATTCTATAAGTGAGTACGTGGTGAATAAATCATATTTGAAAGCTGTAGGTGTAGAAAATGCTGTAGATATAGTCGGCAAAAATTTAATAGTTGATGGTGATAATTTGCCTATAGTTGGAGTCATGGAAGATTTTAATCAACACTCTTTAAAATACGGTGTAGCACCGATGGCATTAACAGGCAGTTCTTACAGTGGTAAATGGACACAATACAAAACCATTCATTTTAAATTAAATAGTAATGAAACAGCTGATTGGTCTAAAACTATTTATGGAATAGAAAATATTTGGAAGGATATATACCCAGAATCTGATTTTGAATATGCTTTTATGGATGATACTGTTAAGCAGTTTTATGAAAGTGAGCAAAAAACATCGATACTCTTACAATGGGCGACTGGGTTAGCAATTCTTATTAGTTGTTTAGGTTTATTAGGTTTGGTTATACACACAACCGAACGCAGAAGAAAAGAAATAGGAATCCGAAAAATACTCGGGGCTAATCTATTCCAATTAAATTATTTATTGTCAAAAGATTTTTTAAAACTGGTTTTCATCGCTTTTGTAATTGCAGCACCGATTGCATGGTACGGACTACATAATTGGTTAGAAGAATTTGCAACTAAAACAGATTTAAGTTGGTGGATTTTCGCTCTGAGTGGAATAGCAATGGTCGTCATCTCATTATTAATTATGACTATTAAAACCTTAAATTCAGCAAAGGCCAACCCTGTAAAAAGTCTAAGATCCGAGTAGTTTAAAATCATCAATCATATAAAATCAAATCATGTTTAAAAACCATTTAAAAATTGCTTGGCGTAACCTAAAAAAGAACCGCTTGTTTTCGGTAATCAATATTTTGGGTCTTTCCATAGGGTTGGCAGTAACTTTGACCTTGTTCATCTTTATACGACATGAGCAGAGTTTTGATATGATGTACATTAATGCAGACAATATTCAACGTGTGCTATTACATACTGATGGTGACAACGGTCAAGAAATTTGGGCTACGGTGCCGCCGTCATTGGGTCCTACTATGATGACCGACGTTGCCAATGTTGAATATGCTGCTAGAACTTTGAAAAATGATTTTGGGGGTACTGCGTCATTAAGGGTATTGCAGCAAAATTTCACAGAAAATAACCTCTTTTGGGTAGATGCTGAGCTTTTACATATTTTCGATGTTCCATTTGTAAAAGGCAAGGCAAAAGGTGCGTTAGACCGCCCTAATACGGCAGTTTTATCAGAAACAACAGCTAAAAAGTATTTTGGCACAACAGACCCAATTGGCAAAACCTTTACTGTAGATGGTAGGTATGAACTAGAGGTGACAGGTGTTTATAAAGACTTTGCTAAAAACAGCACACTAGATTGTAATATAATGGCCTCGGGAATAACTACAGGTTTTTTTAAGAACCCTTCTTGGAATAATGCCAGTTTTGAAACTTATTGTTTACTAAAGCCCAATACCGATTTGGCATCTACAGAATTACAGTTGCAGGAAATGTTGAATAAGAATATGGAAAAGGAAAATCAGTGGTACACCTTTTCTCTGCAACCTATGAAAGATGTCCACTTATATTCTTCTGGCTATGATAATGCATATGCAAGTAGAATAGGTGATATAAAAGAAGTACGTAACCTCATATACTTGGCACTTTTAATTCTCTTAATTGCCTGTATCAATTATATGAACCTGACAACAGCTCGTTCTCAAAAACGAGCGAAAGAAGTAGGCATCAGTAAGACTTTGGGTTCGTCGTCAAGTAGTCTTGTACTTCGGTTTTATATGGAAACAGGCTTGGTGACGCTAATTTCTCTCGTAATTGGGGCATTATTGACTTCTGCCGCAATGCCTATTTTTAATGCTATAACTGGTCAGGATTTAAGCACGGATTTGTTATTGAATTTTGAATTTTTGATAAGCTTGTTAGCAATATGGTTGGTGGTAACATTGATATCAGGATTATATCCAGCACTATACTTATCTCAGTTTAAGCCGGTAATAGTATTAAAATCCTCTATTGTTCAAAGCAAAGGAAATATTTTTATACGAAAAGGTTTGGTGGTATTTCAATTTGCTGCTTCGGTAGTATTGATAGTTGGTGTATTGATGATTTCTGAGCAAATGGATTTTATACGAAACCAAAAATTAGGTTTTGATGCCGAAAATGTAGTCGCTATTTCCATAAATGGAATAAAAGGAACTGAGAAAAAGGATGCCTTGGTATCAGAATTGAAAGGTTTAGGCAATGTTTCTTCGGTCTCCTTAGCACAGGGCTTTCCGGGAATGGAGGTTAGTGGTAGATCTTTGAGTAAAAATGAAGATGATAAAGAAAGTTTGAACATACAGACCAATGTTACCGATGCTTCTGTTATTGATGTACTGCAATTAAAGCTACTAGCCGGGCGTTCACTGCCAATATTTAAAAAAGAAGAAGACCCTCTTGTAGAAGTGGTGTTGAACAAAAAAGCAGTCGATTATCTTGGCTATACTCCCGAAGAAGCTATAGGTAAAACGATATTTATATCAGTACCAAATACTATTGTAGGTGTGGTCGATGATTTCAACTTTGCCTCATTGCATGAGCCTATAGGAGCTTATGCCTTTCATAATAATACAGGTGAGCGTAAATCGTTTGCATTGGTTAGATATAAGATTGTAGCAAATAGTACTACCATCGATCAGTTAGAGACAGTATTTAAAAATGTAGCACCCAACACTGCTTTTGAGTATAGTTTCTTGGATAATAATCTTGAAAAACTATATGTACGTGAAAGACGTGCTGCTAAAGTTGGTTTTATTTTTTCAATGTTAGCCATTTTTATTGCTTGTTTGGGGCTTTTCGGTTTAGCGGCTTTTGTGGGCGAGCAGCGTAAAAAGGAAATAGGTATTCGAAAGGTATTAGGGGCTAGTATCATGGGTATTACACAAATGCTGTCCAAAGATTTTGTAAAACTGGTTTTTATTGCCATGCTCATTGCTTTTCCAGTAGCGTATTGGTTAATGGATAAATGGTTATCCAATTTTGCATTTCATGTAGATATGAGTTATTCGGTATTTATCATCGCAGGCATTTCAGCCTTGGTTATAGCCCTTTTTACAATCAGTTTTCAATCGGTCAAGGCAGCATTAAGTAACCCTATTAAGAGTCTAAGAGCCGAGTAGTTAATAATCATCAATCAATCTTTATAAAATCAAATCATGTTTAAGAATTATATAAAAATCGCTTGGCGAAACTTAATTAAAGACAAGCTTAATACAGGGTTAAATGTAATAGGTTTATCGGTTGCATTTGCAGTTGCAATATTGTTAGGTATGGCTGCAATGTATCAACTATCATATGACGGTTTTCATGAAAACGGAGATTCAATCTATAAGATTGTAAAAACCCAACAAACTCCAAAAGGACCGCAGGCAGGCACTGTTCATCCAGCTCCATTTGCGACAAAATTAAAAACAGAGGTGCCAGGCGTAAAACGTATAACAAGGTATTTACAAGATGGTACACTGGCGATTCTGGGCGATAAGGAAATGGATATGAACATAATTTGGGTAGATAAAGATTTCTTTTCCATGTTCAGTTTACCAATAATAAACGGAGACCAAAATGAACCTTTAGGCGATGTGTCTTCTATAGTATTAACCGAAAAAGCAGCAGTTAGTTTATTTGGTACTACAGCGATAGTAGGTGAAAGTTTTAATTTATTGGTTGAGGGAAAAGAAAAACCATTTACCGTAAGTGCCGTAGCTAAAGACAATGTGCCAGAAAGTAATCTAGAATTTCAAATGGCAGCGCAATTCGAAGGTCACCATGAGTATTTGAATAATAAAGATAATTGGGATGCGAATTATCATGATGTATATATAGAGTTAGAAGATGGTGTTACTGCATCAAGTTTTAAAAAAAGCAGCCAGTCGTATATAGATTCACATTATGAGAAGGCTATAAGTGAGTTGAAAAGAGATGGTGCCTCTGCCGATGTAAATGGCAGATATATGAATTTAGATATGATTCCGTTGACTGACGTACATTTTTTGAGTCTTAAAAACGGATTTGTAGAAGTAAGTAGAAGCTTGCCCTATTTAATACTTGGTGTTGCCTTTTTGATATTATTCATCGCATGTGTCAATTATGTAAACATGAGTATTGCCAAATCTGCTAAAAGATTAAAAGAAATTGGCATGCGAAAAACATTGGGTGCTCAAAAAAAACAATTGTTTTTTCAATTTTGGAGCGAAAGTCTATTCGTTTTTCTAGTATCCATTTGTATTGGTGTAGTGTTGAGTTTTGCTTTTGTAAATGAGTTTAAAACAACCTTTAATACCAATGTAAATGTAGATATGCTTTTGAAACCAACATTTTTACTTGTGTTGTTAGGTGTGGTAATTCTAATAACAATTTTTGTTGGCGGCTACCCAGCATTATTAATGAGTCGTTTAGGTACAATTCAATCTTTAAAAGGAATACTAGAATCAACAGGTAGTAATAGGGTAAGAGATATACTTATGGTATTTCAATTCGGAATCGCCATTTTATTGATAACGGGTACGTTGGTATTATGGGGTCAAATTGACTATATGCGAAACATAGATTTAGGTTACGATAAAGAACAGGTAATTTCATTTCCGTTAAACGGAAAACGAAATAGTAACGATGTTGTCGATTTATTGAGAGATGAATTAAAGGGTAATCCCAATATTATTTCCATTAGTGGTGCCGATAATAATTTAGGATTAGGTAGAGATGGCAGCAGGTCTACCAGTAAAATAGGATTTGAATTTGAAGGTAGGGCTGTGATTACTAATTTTTTGGTCGTAGACCATGAATTTGTTCAAACCTTGGGTATTGATTTGGTTCGAGGGCGAAATTTCGAAAGTGCTTCAGATAGTTTAGGCGTGATCATAAACGAGGCTATGGCTAAAGAGCTTGGGGTAGAAGATCCTTTATTGGCTCAGTTAGAATTAGACGATGGAAAATATTATCCTGTTTTGGGAGTAGTAAAAGATTATAATTTCAATGATTTGGATAGGGCAATAGAACCGATTACATTTTACATGACCAGAGATTGGGGTGTTACTTATGCATATGCAAAAGTAGGGCCTAACCATATGGCGGCATCTTTTGATATTTTAGAAAGTACCTGGAAAAAATTAGAGCCTAATGCCGAATTTTTAGGATCTTTTTTAGATGAGAACGTTGATAGAACTTTTAATAGGGAGAAGACCACGGCAAAAATGATTTCAAGTGGTTCTATATTAGCTATTATCTTAAGTTGCATGGGGCTTTTTGCCATGTCTTTATTAATTGTCTCGCAACGCACAAAAGAAATCGGTATTAGAAAAGTGGTTGGGGCGAGCGTTGGTTCTATCACCTATATTCTTACTAAAGATTTTTTGAAATTGGTTTTTGTTGCATTTATCATAGCTTCTCCAATTTCATGGTGGGTAATGCAAGAGTGGTTGCAAAACTATACGTATAGAATAGATTTGAGTATTTGGTTTTTTATTGGCGCAGGTGCAATTGCCGTAATAATTGCAATGCTTACTATTGGGTCGCGAACCATAAGAGCAGCAAGAGCCAACCCTGTAAAAAGTCTAAAAACAGAGTAAAAACTAAACAGATATGCTACGTAGTTATTTGAAAATCGCACTAAGGTATTTGTCTAAGAATAAGCTTTATTCTTTCATTAATATTTTTGGCTTGGCTATAGGTATAGCTTCTTTTGTGCTTATTATGCTCTATATCAATTATGAGCAGAGCTATGATAAATTTGAAGGATCCGAAAATATATATCGCGTGTATATGGATTATTTGGAGGGCGAAACCTTTGTACCTGGTGATGCACAAACTTATAATCTTTCTGGTCCAACTTTAAAAAGTGAGTTCCCAGAAGTGTTGGATTATGTTCGATTCTTTTATTTTGAAAAAATGACGTTCCAATTGGGCGAACGAATATTTGAGCAGCCCTTGGGTTCTTTGGCAGATCCTTCTTACTTTGATATTTTTAACTATCCATTATTAAAAGGAGAGAAGGAAAAGGTACTTTCTCAACCTTATTCAATAGTCCTTTCAAAATCATTTGCTCAGAAGTTGTTTGGGAATGAAAATCCTCTACAGAAAACCATTTCAGCATTTAGAGATGGTAAAGAAGCTGTGCTTACCGTAACGGGGGTAATGGATGATATTCCTAAAAATGCTCATTACAGAAATACTTTTTTAATCTCTTACGAAACTGAAAAAACATGTACAGACTGGGGTCCGAAAGCGCATGAACTTAATTGGAATGCTAACAATTATTATACTTTTATAAAATTAGACCCAAATACGAATGCAGATGTGTTGCGGCAAAAGATAATTGAAAGCGATATTGAAGAAGATACGGAAGAACAACATAATATAGAGCCTATTGAAGACATACATCTATATTCAAATAAGCCTTATGAAGTTTCTGCAAATGGTAGTATTACCCGTGTAAAGTTTCTTATGGCGATCGCCTTTATTATTCTTATTCTTTCTTGGTTAAACTATGTAAACCTTTCTGTAACTAAATCGATGGAGCGGGCAAAGGAAACAGGTATTCGTAAGGTGTCTGGCGCCCAAAAATCGCAATTGATTATTCAATCTTTATTTGAATCAATATTGTTGAACCTAATTGCTATTATATTATCGTTATTATTAGTGGTTATAGTTTTGCCGTTGTACAATGGTATCACAGGAAAGGGGCTTAATTTACAGTTAGGGAGTTTGTCGGCTTTCTTACCTTATTTTCTTTTTATTCTATTCGGTATGGTTGCTGCGGGTCTTTACCCAGCTCTTTTGTTAAGTAGTTATTCTCCAATAAAAGCACTAAAAGGTAAAATACAGACTTCATCACAAGGCTTGGTAATTCGAAAAGGACTTATTGTAGCTCAGTTTTTAGCGACGATTGTTTTGTTAATCGGCACTATTGTGGTAACCAAACAAATTAGTTTCTTAGAAAGCCAGCCCATAGGTACTGACATTAATCAAGTTATAGCATTAAAGGGCGAAGTGGTAACGACTAAGCCAGATTCTTTACTTATAAATGAGTATAAGGTTTTAGAAGAAGAGTTAAAGAAATTACCATTTGTAGAAAAAATTGCGATTGCGCAAAGTTACCCTGGTGATAGTTTTGATAATCTATCATCTACCCGAGGCATATTATTGCCAAATGGTATTAAAGAAGATGATAAATTATTCTACACATATCATGTACAACCAGATTATTTTGATTTGGTGGATATCGAATTTTTAGCTGGTGGTACTTTTCTACCTTCATCAAATTTCGATGGAAAACAGGTAGTGGTTAATGAAACTTTTCTAAAGAATATGGGCATTTCTTCCTGTGATGAAATACTAAATAAAACGGTAGGTTTCTGGGGAGAAAATGAATGGAGGGTAACAGGTGTTATTAAGGATTATTACCATTTTGGGTTGAAAAGTCCTTTATTGCCCATGGTTATTAGATATGAGCGTGATGTAAATAATATTTTAATAAAATTAGATGCTTCTGCTGCGTCGGTTACAGGTTTTGAATCTTCCATCGCACAGATAAAATCCGAATGGACTAAAATATTTCCAAAAAGCACCTTTAACTATACATTTTTAGATCAAAAGTTTGAGGCACAATATCAAGAAGATAAATCTTTTGGGGCTGCTTTTCAGGTATTTACTTTACTAGCTATATTGATTGCAGCAATGGGTCTTTTTGGTCTAACTTCATACACTGTTGTACAACGAAAAAAAGAAATTGGTATCCGTAAAGTAAATGGAGCCACAATACCTCAAGTTCTTACACTTTTAAATAAAGACTTTGTAAAATGGATTGGTGTGGCATTTGTTATTGCAGTACCTATTTCTTGGTATGTTATGAGTCAATGGCTTGAAGGGTTTGCTTATAGAACAACATTTAGTTGGTGGGTGTTCGCGCTTGCAGGAATTTCAGCACTTTTAATTGCATTATTAACAGTAAGCTGGCAAAGCTTTAATGCCGCAGTCGCTAACCCAGTAGAATCTTTAAGGGATGAATAATAATTATTAAAAAGTATAAAAACGTTTAGTTTAAAAGCACCAACAAATCACCAATAAACTATTTTACTAACACACTAACACACTAATTCACTAAATAAGATGTTATTACAATTAAGAAATGTTTTTAAATGGGTTCAGCAAGGCGGTCAACGTATTTTTTTGCTGAAAGATATTAATTTAGAAGTAGCCGAAGGGGAGTTTATTTCAATCATGGGTCCGTCGGGATCAGGGAAATCTACATTGCTGAATGTTATTGGTATGCTCGATACTTTTGATGAAGGCGAGTATGATTTTCTAAGTGAATCGGTTCATACGTTAAAAGAGAAATATCGCTCTAATTTGTATAAGGAGTATATCGGCTTTGTATTTCAATCATATCACCTGTTAGATGATTTAACGGTTGAAGAAAATTTAGAAATGCCATTGTTGTACAAAAAGATAAAAGGATCTGAGCGCAAAGCTCTGGTTGCAGATATGTTGGATAGATTTAATATTGTCGGTAAAAAAGATTTATTCCCGACACAATTAAGTGGTGGTCAGCAGCAGTTAGTAGGTGTAGCCCGTGCATTAATAGGTAAGCCCAAATTGATTCTAGCAGATGAACCAACAGGAAACTTAAATTCGCAGCAAAGTGAAGAAATCATGGAGCTTTTTAAGAAGTTGAATGAGGAAGAAGGAGTCACTATTATTCAAGTAACACACTCCGAAAAAAATGCGGAATACGGTTCAAGAATTATCAACCTTTTAGACGGTAGAAAGATTTAGTTATCTAAATCATTATAAATTTAGATTTCTACAAATTGTCACTTCGAGCGCAGTCGAGAACCTTTTGAAATCGAATGATTCTCGATTTAGTTAGAAGCTCGAACGCTAATCCCTAACTCCTAATCCCTAGATACTAACTACTTTAATCAACATACCCTTCAGGATGCATTTCGTCAAATTCCGTTTGATCTTGAAAAGCTTTTGCTAACAAAAGAATGCTCGCTTCGTCGTAGAGATTGCCAACTAGGGTTATACTCGTGGGGTGTTTCTCTTTATCTAATCCTGTAGGTATGGCAATAACCGGGTGCCCTGTAAGGTTGGTAATAATTAATTGTCTATTTCCGAACGTTGGGGATATCAGCACATCATAATCTTTCATGATAGCCTGCATTTTCTCAATAAGCACTTGTCGGTGTCTATTCGCTTGTAGGTATTCTACAGCAGGTATAAAACGAGCTTGTCGTAAAGAATTTGCACGTGAACGTTCATCTTGTTCTACCATTTTATCTACTTCTTTTGCACGAACCATATCATCAAAAAATGCTCCCGCTTCTGCCCTTAATATAACATCAAAACTTTTATAAGGCACATCTTCTGGTAGTTCCACTTCGTTAAGGGTTAGTCCCATTTCTTTAAAAGTCTTCAAAGCTTTTTCTAGATTATCCTTACTTAGAGAAGTGTCCTTTTCAATATCCTTTTTCAAGTATCCGATACGCAACGATTTGTAATCTTTTGTAGGTTCGAATCCGTCAGGGTAATTTGTGGTCATTCCGTCTTTTGGATCTTTACCGGTAATTACACTATATACAATAGCACAATCTTCTGCACTTCTTGCCATAGGTCCGACCTTGTCCATAGACCAACTTAAACTCATCACTCCGTGTCTGCTAACTCTACCATATGTTGGGCGTAAACCCGTAATTCCGTTTCTATTACTTGGCGATGTAATTGAACCTAAAGTTTCTGTTCCCAAGGCAAAAGGAACTAATCCTGCTGAGGTTGCAGATCCCGAACCTGCAGACGACCCTGTAGCACCCTGTTCGGTATCCCACGGATTTTTTGTTTTTCCATCGAACCAAACATCGCCACGTGCCAATGAACCAGAAACCAATTTAGCAACTAAGACTCCGCCAGCAGCCTGTAATTTTTCAACCACCGTAGCTGTCATTTCAATTTGTTGATCACGATAAGGTTCTGCACCCCATGTGGTTTTATAACCTTCGACAGCCATAAGGTCTTTTACGCCGTATGGTATGCCATGTAAAATTCCGCGGTAGTTTCCGGCAGCAAGCTCGGCATCTAAAAGTTTAGCTTGTAACAAAGCCATTTCTTCGGTTATGGTAATTGTACATTGTAAAACAGGATTGTATTTTTTTAATCGGGCTATAAAGAACTGGGTCAATTCTAGCGAACTTATTTTTTTGCTTTTAATGAGTGAGGCAAGCTGAGGTATGGAGAAAAAAGCAAGGTCAGCTTCTTTGTTTGGTAGTTCTATATTATCCGGAATTTCCCATTCAGGGAATCCCGCTTGTGCTTTTGGGGTGAAGTTTAAAGGTAAAGGGTTAAACTGTATTGCAGGTACGACATCGTTATCTAAAGTGTATTTACGTAGGGTGTCAAAACCTTCTTTATTTCGTTTTAGATAAGGGTATAGGGTGTCAATATATTTTTTATCGAAATCTAATCCCACTAGCTTTTGCGCTCTTTTTACATCTTTTTTAGAGAATTCATTTTTAGAACTAGAGCAAGATGTAATGAGTAAGAAAGTAAAGAGACAAAGAAATAAAAATAGAGCTAATCTTTTGGTAGGTTGGTGCATGACTTAAGTTTTAAAGAAGATTCTAAATTACGGTTTTTAGATAGTTTATTTCTACCTGTAAATCATAAATAATCAAGAATTGAACATCTGTTAATAAGAGGTTTTGATTATAATGGCATCTTCATTTTCAATACGCTAACTTCATAATCTAACATCTAAGGATTATCTTTGTAACCAGCTTGCCAACAAGCAGGTTTAGAATGAATTTATAGAATGAAGATAGATAAGAAGGATGTTTTAAAGGCGTTGGAACATATTACCGTTCCGGGTGAAGGTCAAAACATGGTAGAAAGTGGTGCTGTCACCAATATTCAGATTTTTGGCGATGAGGTAGAAGTTGATATTACTATTGCAAACCCAAGCTTACAAGCACGTAAAAAGACCGAGGTAGAGATTTTAAAGATCATACACAGGGAAGTTTACGAAAAAGCCAAAATTAAAATAAACATTAAGGTCAACGCTCCTGCAGCAAAACCGAAAGTGAACGAAATAAAAGGTAAAGCGATACCGGGCATTTCTAATATTATAGCAGTAGCTTCCGGTAAAGGTGGGGTAGGTAAATCTACCGTAACGGCCAACTTAGCAGTTACTTTAGCGAAAATGGGCTTTAAAGTAGGTTTATTAGATGCCGATATCTACGGGCCATCAATGCCTATAATGTTCGATGTTGCGAACGATAAACCACTTGCGGTAACTATAGATGGCAAATCTAAAATGAAGCCGGTAGAAAGTTATGGAGTTAAACTATTATCGATTGGTTTTTTTACGCAAAGAGACCAAGCGGTAATATGGAGAGGACCAATGGCTTCTAAAGCATTGAACCAAATGATTTTTGATGCTCATTGGGGCGATTTAGACTTTATGTTGATCGATTTACCACCAGGTACGGGCGATATACACTTAAGTATTATGCAAGCCTTACCAATAACAGGTGCAGTTGTTGTAAGTACACCACAAGAAGTTGCACTTGCCGATGCAAGAAAAGGTGTGGCAATGTTTCAACAAGATTCTATAAACGTACCTGTTTTGGGAATTGTAGAAAATATGGCCTACTTTACGCCTGCAGAGTTGCCAGACAATAAGTATTATATTTTTGGTAAAGAAGGTGCTAAACATCTAGCAGAAGATTTAAATGTACCTTTCCTTGGTGAAATGCCTTTGGTACAAAGTATACGTGAAGCTGGTGATGCAGGTAGACCTGCAGCATTACAGACATCAACGCCTGTAGAAAAAGCGTTTGAAGAATTGACGAAAAAAATAGTGAGTGAGGTTGTTGCTAGAAATAAAACTCTGCCACCTACAGAAGCCATAAAGATTACAACAATGGCGGGTTGCTCGCCTGTTAATAAAAAATAAGTATGACATCAGCAGAACTAAAATTAAATGTTGAAAAAGCATTAGAAGAAATCAGACCTTTTTTACAAAGTGATGGTGGTGATATAACATTGATTTCTATTGATGATGAATCTTCTGTTAAAGTAAGATTAGAAGGTGCTTGTGTTGGTTGTAGTGTGAATCAAATGACACTAAAAAGTGGCGTTGAAATGACCATTAAAAAGTACGCCCCGCAAATTCAAGAAGTAATAAATGTAGCAGTTTAATGCCTGATAATTATCATAATTTATAATAGGATAGATTGATAATTTTGAAGGATATTACATAGAATTGAAGTAATGATTAAGACCGATATATTGATAATTGGCGCGGGACCTACGGGTCTTTTTGCCGTTTTTGAAGCAGGACTCCTAAAACTAAAATGCCATTTAATAGATGCCTTGCCACAGGCAGGCGGACAATGTTCTGAAATTTATCCTAAAAAACCTATTTATGATATTCCTGGTTTTCCAGAAGTATTGGCAGGTGATTTGGTCGATAATTTAATGGAACAAATAAAATCTTTTCAACCTGGTTTCACTTTAGGCGAGCGAGCAGAGACAATCAAAAAATTAGACGATGGTACTTTTGTAGTAACCACAAATAAAGGTACTGAGCATCATGCGCCGATAGTCGCTATTGCTGGTGGTTTAGGAAGCTTTGAGCCTAGAAAACCTTTGTTAGATAATTTGTCGAAATTCGAAGACAACGGTGTTGCTTTCATGATTAAAGATCCTGAAGTATATCGTGATAAAAAAGTAATTATAGCTGGTGGCGGTGATTCTGCCCTAGACTGGAGTATTTTCTTGGCAGATGTAGCATCGCAAGTAACCTTGGTACATAGAAGAAATGAATTTAGAGGAGCTTTAGATTCTGTAGAGAAGGTTCAAGAATTAAAGAACCAAGGCAAAATTAATTTAATTACCCCTGCAGAGATTATTGGTCTTAATGGTAGTGATAAATTAGAATCTGTTTTAATCAGAAAAATTTCTGATGATAACGAAGAACTAGTTTTAGAGGTAGATGATTTTATCCCTTTATTCGGACTCTCACCAAAACTCGGTCCGATTGGAGACTGGGGGTTGGATATAGAAAAGAATGCTATTAAGGTTGATACCTTCGATTATCAAACAAACATACCTGGAATATACGCGATTGGAGATGTAAATACATACCCTGGCAAATTGAAATTAATTCTTTGTGGTTTTCATGAAGCAACATTAATGTGTCAAAGTGCCTTTCAAAAAATTCATCCAGATAAAAAGTACGTCATGAAATATACTACCGTAGGTGGTGTAAGTGGTTTTGACGGTACTAAAAAGGAAGCGCCGAAAGCCGTAGTGAAAGCGATTGAATAAATTATAAGGTTTTAGGGCAAAGGATTTAGGAGCTAGTAAATATGGCTGTAAAAAGATTTGAAGATTTATTAGTTTGGCAAAAATCACAAGATTTAGCTGTTTTAGTTTATAAAGATTTTATAAACTTGAAAGATTATTCTTTTAAGGACCAAATCTCTAGAGCCTCAGTTTCAATATCCAATAATATTGCTGAAGGTTTTGACCGAAAAACTAATCCTGATTTTATCAGGTTTTTATACTTTGCAACAAGTTCAAATAGCGAGGTAAGGTCTATGTTGTATTTGTCTGAAAGATTAAAATATTTACCAAAAGAGAGAACAGTTGAATTAATTGATAAGTCTAATGAAATTTCTAGAATGCTTTACGGACTAATTCAATCTATGAAATAAACTAGTTCACTAAACCCTAACTACTAAATCCTATAAATGACCGATATCAAAATAAAAATAACAGACCGCGAAGGAGTGTTACACGAAATAGTCGCTCCGACCGATATGAATATGAATCTTATGGAAGTGGTTCGTTCTTACGAATTAGCACCAGAAGGTACTATAGGTATTTGTGGTGGAATGGCTATGTGTGCTTCCTGTCAATGTTATGTGTTGTCAGATACAGAACTTCCAGAAATGGGTGATGATGAAGAAGCCATGTTATCAGAGGCATTTAATGTAAAAGATAATTCACGTTTAGGATGCCAATTACATATCACCGAAGATATGGACGGACTAGAAGTAGAGCTTGCTCCCGAAGAATTATAAAACTTTCGATATTGCGAGAAAACGAGATGCAATCGAGCTTGACGAAGCAATCTGTTGAATTGATTTTAAAAGCTCGTGATAGCCTTGTAGTTGGAAAATAAATTTTTATTTTCCAACAGCCAACAGCCAACAGCCATTTTTGAACTTGAACTTGAATTTTATTTTGCCTAACTCCTAACTCCTAACTCCTAACTCCTAACTCCTAACTCCTAAAGTTATATCCTAGCCTGATACGTAAACAAGTTATGGTATCTACCTTCTTTAAGAATTAGTTCTTCATGAGTACCTTGTTCGGCAATACGTCCGTTTTCGATAACTAAAATCTGATTCGCTTTTCTAATGGTGCTTAAGCGGTGTGCGATAACGAAAGTGGTTCTTCCTTTGGTCAATTCAGCCAAACTCTTTTGAATTAGGGCTTCGCTTTCAGTATCAAGATTAGAGGTAGCTTCATCTAAAATTAAAATTCTAGGGTTTGCTAAAACCGCACGTGCGATAGCAATACGTTGACGTTGACCACCAGATAATTTTACTCCGCGTTCCCCGATTAAAGTTTCTAAACCAACTTCAAAACGGTCTGTAAATTCATTAACATAAGCGGCATTAACAGCTGCCGTTAATTCTTCTTCGGTCGCATTAGGTCTAGGGAAAAGAATGTTTTGGCGAATGGTACCTTCAAAAAGAAATTCATCCTGTAGAACAACGCCCAAGTGCTTTCTAAAACTACTTAAGTTTACTTTGGCAATATCTTCACCATCAACGGTAATATTTCCCGATTGCGGATTCAAAAATGTAGCCGCCAACCCGGCAATAGTACTCTTACCAGATCCAGAACTACCGACTAAAGCGATAACCTCACCAGATTTTGCTTCAAAACTTATATTATGAAGCACTTCTTTGTCCTCTTCGTAAGCAAATGATACATCATTAAAAATGATATTACCTTCAAAATTTTTGAGAACCTCTGTGCGGTTTTCCTCGTCAGATTCAGGCACCATGTTCATCAATTCTTCGGTACGGTCTAAACCTGCCAAAGCTTCGGTTAATTGGCTTCCAATATTGCTCATCTGAACGATAGGGGCAACCATCAATCCTAATAAAAAAGTAAAGGTCAAGAAATCACCAATGGTCAATTCGTCCATCATAATTTTATAACCGCCAATTCCCATAATACCTGTAGTTGCCAATCCCAACAAAAAAGTAGATGAGCTGGTCATAAATGCGGTGGCAGTTAAACTTTTCTTCACATTTTGAAATAAACGATCAACCCCTTCTTCGAAGATTTTGTTTTCCTGCGCTTCGGCATTAAATCCTTTTATTACACGAACACCACCTAAGGTTTCGGTTAGTCTACCGGTAACTTCGGCATTAATTTTACCTCTATTTCTAAATATAGGTCGTATTACCTTAAAAGCTTTCAAGGCGATTAAAGCAAAAATAGCTAAAGGAACTAGTGTGAAAATGGTCATTGTCCAGCTTATACGAAGAAGTAAAATTAAAGATACAACGGCAGTAATAGTACCACCTACCAATTGCACCAAACCTGTGCCGATTAAATTACGAACCCCTTCAACATCACTCATAATTCGAGATACCAATGCGCCCGATTTTGTGTTGTCAAAGAAACTGATAGGTAATGAAAGAACTTTTTTCTGTACCTGTGCCCTAAGTTCAGAGATTAAATATTGCGCCTGAACACTCAAAATTTTAGTTAGTAAAAATGAGGTGACCGATTGTACTAAAATTGCCGAACCAACAGCAAGTACAAGAATTTTTAAAAGTTCAACGTTTTTGTTCGGTATTATATCATCCATTAAATATTTAAGGGATAATGGTGCTACAAAACTTGCCGCTTTACTGATGACAATTAAAAGCAAGCCAATAACTACAAGCTTTCGCCTTGGCCAAATAATTGTTTTAAATGCGGAAAGTACTGTTACTTTTTTTTCTGCCATAGGTATTTTTTGTTTGTTTCTGACGATGATTTTAACGTATGCTGTCTGGTCGAGCGCAGTCGAGACCTATTATTTCTCTGGTTTAAAATCTGAATGTGATGCATTTCTGCATTCAGCTAATATTTGAATCAAATCAACATTAACATTAGCAAAAGCATATTTCTTTTTTGCACTCCATTTTTTGATTTTCTTTTCAAAATATATTGTCTGTTTAACATCATTAAATTCTTGGTAAAAAATTAGTTCAACGGGTCTACGCTTAAATGTGAAACTACTTTTATTCAAACCTTTTTGGTGTTCTTCTAATCGTCTTGAAATATCATTTGTTATAGCTGTATAGGTTAACCCATCAGAACATTTCAAGATATATACATAATAAAATTTCATCAATATCACAAAACGAGGTCTCGACTGCGCTCGACCAGACAATAATCTGCAAGGTACTTCAATTCTAAAGTTTTACCGAATCTAGAATAGGTTTTGATAATGGCTAGTTGAATCAATAAAGGTTTTTATATTTGAGTATTAAGATTACCAACCAATGCTCAAAAAAACCATTTTCCTTTTTCTCTTAGTTACAGTTTATGCCAATGCGCAAGAACAATACTATACTTTGCGAGACTACGTAACCGATAGTGCTGGTATTTTTACTTCTAGTGAAGTGTTAGAACTAAACCAGCGATTAGTTGAGTTTGAAAAGAATACTACAAATCAGTTAGTGGTAGTAACGATAGAAGAATTAGGGTATGATACCATTGAAACTTATGCCAATGGTCTGTTCAACCAAAACGGAATCGGTCAAGAGGGTAAAGATAATGGGCTATTGATTTTATTTTCAAAATTAGATAGGGAAGTAAGAATAGAGGTAGGTTCTGGTTTAGAACCGTACATAACAGATGCCGTTGCATCAAGAATTATTCACAATACGATGATTCCTAATTTTAAAGAGGAGGCGTATTTTACGGGCATTAACGAGGCTAGTAATCAGCTCATAGAATTTCTAAAAAACCCAGAGGCATTAGATGAGTTTAAAAAAGAGATTGAAGACGAAGAAAGTAACGATCAGCTAATAATGTACATTTTTATTGGCTTCTTTCTACTTATATTTTTAACGGTAGGCGGGTTTTTCTTTTATAGAAGTTACAAAAATATCATTGAGGTTTTTCGTGGAATGTTAATAGGTAAGCTAGGGGTATTACCAGGGTTGTTTATGTTGATTGAAGGTTCATTATCATCGTTATTCGGTTTGGTTTTTATGCTTGTACCAATAGCTGTTGCTTTTAGTATACTTACGTCCAGTCAAACTATGATGGTGGAAATTGTAGACAATCCAAAATTGTTGTTATGGTTATTGCTTCCATTTTTTGGTATTGCTGCAATCATTGCTTTTATAAAATTAAAACTAGCAGGTAAAGAAGATTTGAGCATTTCTTGGATCAAAAATGACAAGTCCTACTATAGAAAAACATTCTCCTCTTCAGGTACACATTCTTTTAGTTCGGGCAGTAGCTCTTCAGGTGGTAGTTCAAGTTCATTTTCCGGTGGCGGAGGAAGTTCTGGCGGTGGAGGATCGAGCGGTAGTTGGTAAAAATCAAGTACATTTATACATCTCAAGAATTGATTAAAATAGTAGCTATGAACAGAATTATTTATTTGTTGGCATTTATCTTGGTTTTATCGTGTAAGACAGAAAAGCAAGAGACAGGTGAAATACAAAAATGGGAAGCGCAGGCTGCTAATGTAGAAATAATAAGAGATGATTTTGGGGTGCCTCATATTTATGGTAAAACAGATGCCGATGCGGTTTTTGGCTTATTATATGCACAATGCGAGGATGATTTCAATCGCGTTGAGCAGAACTATATATGGGCAACAGGTAGGTTGGCAGAAGTAGATGGCGAAGAAGCTTTATATAGCGATTTGCGTGCAAAATTGTTTATGAGCGAAGAAGAGGCGAAAGCTAATTATGAAAAAAGTCCCGCTTGGTTAAAAGAATTATGTGATGCCTTTGCCGATGGGGTTAATTACTATTTATACACGCACCCAAAAGTAAAACCAAGATTATTGACCCATTTTGAACCGTGGATGCCAATGTACTTCAGCGAAGGGTCTATTGGCGGAGATATTGAGCGTATTTCTACAAAAAAGATAGCTGCTTTTTATGATAGCAATATGGCTTTACCAGAAATGGAGGCGATAAAGTTGAAAAAAGAAAAAGAAGTAGAAGAACCACAAGGCTCAAATGGTATAGCTATTTCTGGGAAATTGACTCAATCTGGCAATCCGTTGTTATTGATAAATCCGCATACCTCATTTTATTTTAGGGGAGAAGTTCATGTGGTTTCAGAGGAAGGATTAAATGCCTATGGTGCGGTAACATGGGGTCAGTTTTTTGTTTACCAAGGATTCAATGAAAAAACCGGATGGATGCATACATCTACCTATACCGATGTAATGGATGAATTTAAAGAAACCATTGTTAAGAACGATGATAATTTATTCTATCAATACGGAGAAGAATTGCGACCGGTACAATCATCTGAAATAGTGTTGAAATACCTTGATGGTAAAAAGTTGAAAGAGAAAAAATATCCGGCATATAGAACGCACCACGGACCAATTACCCACGTTGTCGATGGACAATGGACAGCATCTGCCATGTTGTGGGAACCGGTAAAAGCATTAGAACAATCATTTGTTCGCTCCAAACAAAGTGGCTATAAAGGTTTTCGTGATATGATGGATATCCGAACAAATTCCAGCAACAATACGGTGTATGCAGATGCAGAGGGCAATATTGCTTATTTCCACGGAAATTTTGTTCCTAAAAGAGATGTTCAATTTAATTATGAACTACCGGTAGATGGTAGTAACCCTAAAACAGACTGGCAAGGCTTACATTCAGTCGATGAGAATATTTTAGTGCTAAATCCAGAAAATGGGTGGATCCAAAACTGTAATTCTACTCCGTATACATCAGCTTTAGAATTCAGTCCTAAGAAAGAAGACTACCCATATTACATGTCAAAAGACCAAGAAAATTTCAGGGGTGTACATGCAATTGAATTATTAACGGATAGAAAAGGATATACTGTAGATAGTTTAATTCAATTAGCCCACGACCCATATTTGCCAGCATTTAAAGCATTGATTCCTGGCTTGGTGAAAGAGTATAATTCTCATGATGATAAGAATCCGAAATTAAGGGAGCCTATTGAGATTCTTGAAAATTGGGATTACACTACGGGTGAAAACCAAGTTGCCATGACATTGGCACATTTTTATGGAACAGCAATGGGTAGTAGCGCCAAGCATCCTGATAATATGAGTGATATGGAGCGCATGACCTATTTTGGTACCCATACAGAAGAATCTTTAAAAATATTCGAAGAAGTAATTGACCAGCTAACGGCTGATTTTGTAACATGGAAAATACCGTGGGGAGAGGTTAATAGATATCAAAGAATTACAGGAGATATCGTTCAACAATTCGATGATACAAAACCTAGTATCCCTATTGGTTTTGCTTCAGGAAGGTGGGGAGCTTTGGCTGCCTATGGTGCGCGTTATACAACAGACGGTGCGAAAAAATTATATGGTACAAGGGGTAATAGTTTTGTAGCTGTTGTAGAATTTGGTGAAAAGGTGAAAGCTAAAAGTATATTGGCTGGTGGGCAAAGCGGTGATCCTTCTTCACACCATTTCGACGATCAAATTGTTCGCTATAAAAATGTAAATTGGAAAGAAGTTCCTTTTTATCGCGAAGATGTTTTAAAAAGAGCACAAGAGACCTATAGACCTGGGAAAAGAAAATAGGTATTTATTGTAGCATTTAAGATGGAATCTGCTGACTTAAACAATGAAGTGTTCCAAAGCCCCAAATTAAGTCTATACAGTTAATCCCGATTACTTCTCGGTCAGTAAAACAATCTGCTAATATATTTAATGCAATTCTATCATTGGCATCATTAAAAGTAGGTACTAAGACCGCTTTATTTATAATTAAAAAGTTAGCATAACTGGCAGGCAGTTCTAGCTCTTCAAATATAATTGGTTTTGGCATTGGTAACTCAACAACTTTTAATGGTTTACCATTTTCTAAGGTTGCGGCTTTTAAGCGTTTCAAATTATCTTGTAACGGTTGGTAATTTCTATGTTTTTTGTCTTCTTCAACAACGGTAACTACGGTATGTTCATTTACAAATCTACAAAGGTCATCTATATGCCCGTGTGTGTCATCGCCAGTTATACCGTTACCTAACCAAATGGTATTGGTTACCCCAAAATATTCTTTGAAAACCGCTTCGTAATCTTCCCGTTTAAATGCTGAATTACGAACCTGAATAGACGGGTGTAAAAGACATTCTTCTGTGGTAATCAAAGTGCCTTTGCCATTTACTTCAAGTGCGCCACCTTCTAAAATTATTTTCTTACCATTGAAGGTTGCTTGACTTACTGGTATATCTAAATGATTTGCGACCTTATTTGGCACGTGCTTGTCTAACTGCCAGTTATTGTATTTGGCCCAACCATTAAAATTAAAATTTAAAGCCTCAGATTTCCCGTTATTTTTTACAATGATAGGTCCGGAATCTCGCATCCAACTTCTGTTGGTTTTATGAATGATAAAAGAGATTTTATTTATGTCTACAGTGGCCATTTCTAAAAGCTCTGTAACCGAAGTTTTAAGTTTCTCATTGGCAACAACCAAGTAAACGGTCTCGTAAAGCGAAACTTTTTTAATGAACTCTACAAAAGCCCAGCGAATAGCTTCGTATTTTCCAGGCCAATCATTTCCATTGTGGGGAAAACATAATAGTATACCTTTTTGCTTTTCCCATTCTGCCGGAAATCTTCTATTATTCATAAACTTTAATCTAATGCACGTTTTGTTATATCGCCAAAAGCATCAATACGTCTATCTCTGAAAAAAGGCCAATTTTGACGTACATTTTCCTGTAAGTCTAAATCAACTTCTGCGATTAAAATTTCTTCTTTATCATGAGAGGCTAATGCAAGTATTTCACCTTGAGGTCCGCAGATAAAAGATTTTCCCCAGAACTCTAATCCATCGGTTCCTGGTAGATATTTTTCTAATCCAATTCTGTTCGCGGCAGCAACATAAATTCCGTTGGCAACGGCATGACCTTTCATTACATTCATCCATGCGCCATATTGGTTATCGCCATATTGCTCTTTTTCTGCCGGATGCCATCCAATAGCTGTTGGGTAGAATAAAATTTCTGCGCCTTTCATAGCTGTAAGTCTTGCAGCTTCAGGATACCATTGATCCCAACAAATTAGGGTACCTATATTGCCTTTTTTAGTTTTTATAGATTGAAAACCTAAATCACCGGGAGTAAAATAGAATTTTTCATAAAAATGTGGGTCATCGGGTATGTGCATTTTACGGTATAGACCTGCTTTTGTACCATCTGTATCTATAATGTAAGCACTATTATGATAAATACCGGACATTCTTTTTTCAAAGAAAGGAATTATAAGGGCTACGCCTAATTCTTTTGCTAATTCGCTGAAAGCCGTAAAAGAAATATCGCCTAACGGTTCGGCCATAGAAAAATTCGCTACATCTTCACTTTGACAAAAGTAATGGCTGCTATAAAGCTCTGGAAGACTGATAACTTCTGCACCTTGGTTAGCAGCTTTTCTAATCCATTCCAAGCATTTTTTTCTATTCTCGTCTGCGGTATTATTCAGGTTTAACTGAATAACGGCAACTTTATATTTCTGACCCATTAAAAAATGATATAATTAAAAACAAAGATATTAAATTAAATATCTTGTCGGCAGTGGATTAAATTTTAGAAATGTGAATTCTTACTCTTTCGTAACGATTAACGTTGCTTTAGAACCTGCAGATAAAAGCCATTTGTTAGAGTAGATTAATTCGCCTTTGTCATTGTAAACATCGAACTGTGCGGTATTTGGTGCCGAAGATCCATGGTTAAGTGCTTCGAAATCTAAACGATTAAAACCATCTTGCAAGTCAACATTTATACCTTTGAATGCTCCTGTTAACAGAAGGTTTTGTTCAACAACCATATCATTCATATAAATTTTTACACGATCCCCATCAACATATTCATGGTCTCTGCAAACAATGCCAATAAACTTTCCGCTACTTTTTACATCACCTAAATATTGATCAGCAAAATACTGCCCGGAACCACCTAATCGCTCACCGGGTCCAATTCGTGGATCTATTTTCATACCCGTACCCGCTTGTACCAATTCTTCATCGCGTAACATTTTTACAGGATTAGGTTCTCGCATATCAACACTTGGCTGTTCTTTAATTAAATTGGGCATGTTCAAAACAGAACCTTTATTTGGAGTGCCACTAGAATTAATAGGGTTTACCTTATCAATTTTCAACGGTTTTGAAGTAGGTAAATCTGTTTGAGCAGAAACCTGAGCCGCAGAAAAGGAGAACAATGCAATAAAAAGAAAATAAAGCTTTCTCATCGAATCTTAAATATGATGAAATAAAGATAACAAATACCCTGCCATGGGTACTTAAGGCTTCGTTAAAAAAAGGTCGATGCCTTAAGTATTCGATGAACGATGGTTTAAGATTGTAAATTTTGTCTTAAAAAGTGAATGAAATTTCCATTCATTATTTTTTCAATATCCGTTTCGGCATATCCTCTGTCTTTGAGCATGCCCGTTATTTTCTGTAAATCTTCAATAGTATCGACGTCAGCGGGACCTTGTTCTGTTCCGAATCCGCCATCAAGGTCAGAGCCAATACCAACATGATCAGCATTACCAGCTAATTGACAAATATGGTCGATATTATCTAGTATCTGCTGTAGACTTACGTTTGCAGATTGCGGAGTAGAAATACCTCTTTCCCACGTTGGTGTCATCATCCAAGCATCTAAGACAACACCGATAACCCCTTTTCTACCTATGATTTCTTTCAATTGCTCATCGGTAAATTGCCTGTGATGATTTACTAAAGACCTACAGTTATTGTGACTAGCCCAAAGTGGTCCGTCATAATTTACCATAGTTTCCCAAAAACTTAGGTCGCATAAATGAGTAACATCTAGAATAATTCCCAGTCGTTGAATTTCTTTTAATAGTTCTCTTCCTTTGGTTCCGATTCCGCCTACTGAATTTGTTCCGTGCGCATAAGTACCTGGACCATAATGCGCCGGACCAACAGCTCTTAAGCCAGAATCATAAGCTTTCTGAAGGTATGAGATGTCTACGATAGAATCTGCACCTTCAAGACTAAGTAAGTAGCCAATAGGCTTTTTTTCTTCGTCCGTTTTCCAAAGGGCTAAATGGGCATCGAGTTCGGTTTTGTTGGTGACCTGAACCATTTCACCAGCCTCTTCCATGCTTTTGTACCATGCTAGTTGGCCTTGAGTATGTGCCCAAGCTTGTTGGGGCGATTTCCATCCTGGCAGTGTATTGTCTTTATGTACATAACGAGCAATTTGCGTCGCCATACAGAGACCGATATTCCCTTTTCTCATAGCTTCTAAAGAAACGGTATTGTTACCACGACCAGGCTTGTCGGTTAAACCTTGTTCACTTTTTCTAATTTCTTCAATAGACCAAGTAAGGTCGCGATTCCAGTCCATGGCATTCATAGAAAGGTCTAAGTGGGCATCAAATATAAACATACTTAAATAGTAGATTTTTGAGTTCTGGCAGTTACTGGCCAGTAATCTATAACGGTATTATCTTTTATAACAGTTAGGGTATCGTACTTCGCCACAGTTGGGCATATGTGCTTTGGTATTGCATAATGAACATCACCAACCTCCGGTATAGTTAAGTCATCATACTCTACTACCAAATGTTCTTCTGACTGACTTATTTGTTTACTATGTTTTAAGTCTAAAAATTCAATTCGCGGAAAAGGCATTTCAGGTGCAACCGATTTATGACCTAGATCAAAACATAGAATACCGGTTGTTGGTTTGCTTACAATTCTGATGAATAATACTGCAGCTGGTAAGAAGTTCATTTCTGGAAATTGGTTTCCATAACCAGAATCCCAAAGAAGGGTAGTGCCAGGGCTGGCATCTACATCTTTGCGTTTGCAGTGAAAAGGAAACGTTGGCGAACCGCCAACCACTATTTTTGGGCTGGGTATATTTTTATCTTCAATACTTTTCTTTAAATCGATAACCGCTTCGAAAGCTGTATTACATTCTTGCTCTCGTATTGCGGGATCTGAATTACGTAAATGACCGTCGTATACATGTAGACCCTCAGCAATTAAATTTTCATTTTCATGTAATTGGGTATACAATTCTAGAGCATCTTTGTCGGGTATTATTCCTGTTCTGTTCATGCCATTATTAATATCTACCCAAAGCGGAATTTTAATAGCGTTGGATGCAGCTATTTCATTAAGAATAGTAAGGGTTTTAGAGTTATCAACAATGGTCGAGAACTTGGTATTCGGGTATTTTTTAATCAATTCAACAAAACGCTGTGCATTCGCACCAACGGGTTGCATAGCCAATAATACATCATCAGCATCGCAGTCACCAAGTAGTTCAGCTTCAGCAATAGTGGCGCATTTGAATTTTTGAATTCCGCGTTCCATAAGCATGTTGATGATATTAGCGTTTTTATAGGTTTTTACATGTGGACGTAGTCGATTTGCATCACCTGTCATAGAAATCATCAAGTCTATGTTATGCTGAATTCTATCTGGATACACCAATAAAGAAGGAGATATCACTCCCTCGGGATGGTCTAAAGAATACCAATTATCTTTTTGCATATGAATTAATGATGTAGTTCGAAATGTGCTTCAATTTCAACAGGAATACCGCCGGGTAAAATCATCCCAACGGCGCTACGAACACCTACTCCGTTATCGGGTCCGAAAATATCTGCCATGAGTTCGCTAAAACCGTTAATGACTAAAGGTTGTTGACCAAAATCGGGAGTGGAATTTACCATCCCTAAGGTTTTTACAATTCTTTTAATTCTATCAATATCACCAAAATGTGTTTGTATCGTAGAAAGCATGGTAAGGGCAACTTGCCTTGCGGCAACTTTAGCCTCTTCCATCGTCAAATCGTGACCAGCTCTGCCGACAATTAACGAGCCATCATTTTGCATAGGGCCCTGACCAGAAATATATAAAAAATGGTCAACGACTAAAACAGGTTTGTACAAACCTGCAGGCGGTGGAGCAGGAGGTAAAACCAAACCTAATTCTTTTATTCTTTCAGAAGGTTTCTTTTGCATATGTATTTAATTTAAATAAAGGCATTAATTGTTAAAACGCCAAGTAGGCCCATGATACCTACGGTGGTTTCCATGACAGTCCAGCTTTTTAGCGTATCGTTTACAGATAGATTAAAGTACTCTTTAAATAACCAAAAACCGCTATCGTTAACATGGGATAACATTAAACTACCCGATCCTATGGCCAAAACCATTAATTCTGGACTAGCCCCTGTGCCTTGAACAAGAGGCAGCACAATACCTGCAGCGGTTAAACCAGCTACGGTTGCAGACCCAACACAAACACGTATTACGGTAGCAATTAACCAAGCTAAAATTAAAGGAGAGATGGAAGATTCTTGTAATATCGCTCCGATATATTCGCTTACACCGCTATCTATTAATACTTGTTTTAATGCGCCAGAGCCAGCGATAATTAGTAGAACCATTGTTATGCCTGTAATAGCACTACCAACAGAGTCCATGACTTCTTTCATACTTTTTCCACGACCAAGACCTAAAGTATAAATAGCCACTAAAACAGCAATAAGCATTGCAATTGCAGGGTTACCCATGAAAACCAGAATCTTGGTAAGAAAGAAATCGGCAGGTAGTAAAAGAGGGGCTAAGGCGGCAATGGCAATTAATATAACAGGTAATAGTGCACTTATAATACTATTTGCCATACTAGGCATTTCATGTTCTTTTAATATAACAGGGTTAAGAAATTCTTTCAAAGGCGTGGCGTTGATTCCTTTTAAGGTTCTTGAAAGTAATGGACCGGCAACAATAATGGCAGGTATGGCAACTATGATTCCGTATAGTAAAGTTTTACCAATATCAGCATTAAACATGGAGGCAAGAGCTGTTGGTGCTGGGTGTGGAGGTAAATAGCCGTGTGTAACCGAAAGTGAAGCTAACATAGGTAGACCGACATATAAAAGAGGTAAACCTGTAGCTGCTGCAGTAGTGAAAACTAGAGGAACTAGAATTACAAAACCTACAGAATAAAACATGGGTATACCAACTATGAATCCGGTTAATACGACCGCCCATTGAATATTTTTTTTTCCGAATTTCTCCACCAGTTTTGTAGTAATTCGTTGTGCGGCACCACTATCGGCAACCAACTTGCCAAGCATAGCACCGAGCCCTAAAATTATAACAAGAAAACCTAAAATATTACCGATACCTTTTTGAATGGAATCGACGACACTAATAGGTTCCATGCCCTCAGCGATACCAACGAATAAAGAGACGATGATAAAGGTGATAAAAGCGTTTAGTTTGAATTTAGCAATGAGAATGAATAGGAGAAGAATTCCTAGAATAACTATAATTAAAGGCATATTTAGAATAGAGTTAGTTTGGTTGATTCTCTAAATATACCATAAAAAAAGCTCATCATATTTAATTTAAATATGATGAGCTTGAAAATATAATGCTATTATTTATCTGTAACTTCAGGAGATATAGCTTTGTAAACGATGCCTGCTAAAATGGCTCCTACGATAGGTGCTAACCAAAATAACCAAAGTTGATCTATAGCCCAATCGCCAGCAAAAAGAGCCTGACTTGTGCTACGTGCCGGGTTTACAGAAGTATTGGTAACAGGTATACTAATTAAGTGAATAAGGGTAAGACAAAGTCCGATTGCCAAACCTGCAAAACCTCTTGGTGCTTTTGTATAGGTAGAACCTAATATGACAAATAAAAAGATAAACGTCATGGCTACTTCTATGACCAAGGCAGAAGTCATACTGTATCCGCCAGGTGAATGTTCTCCGAATCCGTTAGATGCAAATCCGCCTAAAACGAAATCAGATTTACCAGAAGCAATAAGATAAAGAATAGCTGCACCTGCAATACCGCCCATTACCTGAGCAACGATATAAGGGAAAACGTCTTTACCATCAAAGCGCCCACCTACCCATACACCGATAGAAACTGCCGGGTTTAAATGACAACCAGAAATATGACCAATGGCATAAGCCATTGTTATGACGGTTAAACCGAAGGCTAAAGAGACCCCAACAAAGCCAATACCTAATTCTGGAAAACCTGCGGCAAGTACGGCACTACCGCAACCACCTAATACCAGCCATAACGTGCCGATAAACTCTGCAATAAATTTTTTCATTTTAATAAGGTTTAATTGTTTGTATTTATTTAGAAACCAAAACATTGTTAAAGTCACAATTATTTATTCAATTTTTTGAGTGTTTATTCAATTTTAACTTATTAAGTTTTGAATAAACAAAAGAATTGTATTAATTATTATAAATATAATATGTTCAAAATAAATAATTTTTAGGTGTTTTGTATTATCGCGGATTAAAGAGTTAGCATGAATTGCCTAAATTTTTATTCACATTTATAATTCTTATTGCCTTAAAATAATAATTGGATAAATTCATCAAATGGCAGCTTACTGCATTGGTATTCATTGGTTTAGTTTTAATATTTTTAGAAGAGTGTTTGATTAATAACTTAAAAATAAAGCCATGATGAATAAAAGACAGTTTTTGACCAACATTGGTAAAGCGGCTTTTACCTTGCCTTTTTTACCATACAGTTCTGTGGTGAAAGGAGCAGCGCCAACAAAATCATATGTAACGAAAACTGAAGATGATTTTTGGTTAAGAATACGGGAAGATTATCTTTTAAAACCGGATTATATTAATCTGGAAAATGGTTATTATAATTTTATCCCGACACCAATTATGATGAAGTATATAGACCACTTAAAAATGGTCAACTATGAGGCTTCATACTACATGCGTACCGTACAATGGGATAATAAAGCAAGCGTGCGTGATCGATTGGCGAAGTTCGTTGGCAGCACTCCTGAAGAGTTGGTGATAACTAGAAATGCAACGGAGTCATTAGATTTAATAATTGGTGGTTATCCGTGGAAAAAGGGCGACGAAGCCATTTATGCCTTACAAGATTATGGTTCAATGAAAGACCATTTTGAGTTGATGGTTAAAAAATATGGTATTAAAACAGCAGTTGTAGATGTTCCAAATTATCCAGAATCTGATGAAGAATTAGTGGCTTTATATGAAAAAGCGATTACACCTAAAACCAGGTTAATGATGGTGAGCCATATGATTAATATTACCGGACATATATTGCCAATTCGTAAAATTTGTGACATGGCGCATAAGTATGGAGTTGAGGTTTTAGTAGATGGAGCTCATTGTATTGGTCATTTTAAGGTAGATATAAAAGCATTGAATTGCGACTATTATGGAACTAGTTTACACAAATGGTTGAGTGTTCCTCTTGGATCGGGCATGTTGCATGTCGCGAAAGATAAAATCACAAAAATATGGCCACTTTTTACAGATTGGGAAAATGACTCTGACCTTATTCAACGATTAAATCATACCGGAACATTACCAGTACATACAGATTTAGCTGTTAATGATGCTTTAGATTATATTGAGATGATTGGTATAGAACGCAAACAAGAAAGGCTTCAGTTTTTACAAAAATATTGGAGCGATAAATTAAGAAATGAGCCCAATATTACCGTAAACACTCCAGTAGAGATGCAGCGTAGTTGTGGTATCGCAAATGTGGGAATATCATCTATGGATGCAAAGGAACTAGCAGCTCAATTATTAAGTGAGTTTAAAATATTTACAGTAGGTGTTGATTATGCAAATGTAAAAGGATGTAGAATTACCCCCAATGTTTACACTACCACAGATGAGTTGGATAGTTTTGTTACCGCTATGAAAACAATGGCAAAAAGAAGTTAAATTAACGAGTTATGTAATCCGCCAACTTCTGTGGTCCTTCCAATAAAATGCGAACTACGCGTAACGTACCGTCATCAGTGGTATTTATTTGCCATTTTATCAAAGAAATACAACCATTTTCAATTTCTATTCCGGTAATACTTCTTGGGTGAACGCAGCTACCATCGTTAAAGAGAGGTATATCTTCAGGCTCTGGAAAACGAGGTCTGTGGGTATGACCAACGACAGTTACTTTAAGATTATTCTTTAAAATCCATTTTTTTATACGTCGCTCTACTTTTATGAGTTCAGTATAATTTTTAGCAGGTGAAGTAGGGTCTGCAATACCCCAAACTTGTAACGGTTTCCATAACACTCTTACCAAAAATCTACCCCAGCGCCAAAAAGTATAGTTCCACCAATCTGCTTGGTGACCATGGGTAAGAAAAACTTCTTGGTCGGTATCTTTATGTTTTAATACAATGGCTTCATGATATTTTATTCCCTCGAAAAGCGATTTGTCCTTATCGTCAATAGGTTCGAAATAACTCGACAGGTGTTTTTTTACATAGTCTTCATCTTTATAGACCATATCATGATTGCCCCAAATCATATGCAATCTGTGCTCTAGATGAAATTGCTTTAAAAGCTTGAATACATTTTTATGAGCTTCAAAAATAGACTCAAAATTAATATTCTCCCAGAGTTCATCACCGTCACCTAATTCACAATAATCGAACCCTTCTGTATAGTAAAATTTTAGCGCATGATAATAGATGTTTCTATTGTTGGCAAATTCATCAGAAAAACTGTTATCGCCCCTATGGCAATCGCTAAAAAGTATGAATTTTGAGGCATCGTCAAATGGAATAACTTTAGCATTGTTATAAGCTCTTGTAAGTCTGCTATCCGATGACATGGGCTATTTTTCGTTAAATATCCGAAAATCCAGTCAACCATAGCGCTTAGGACTTTAAAAAACTTGGTATGTTTTGTAACTTTACATCCAATTAGTAGACTAACTGAACCATGGGAAAGCACGATAGAAAGATAATGCCGGTAAAGCACCTCATAAGTTTTGAAAAACTTCTAGAGAAGTACGATGAACATTTAAAGGGCGATGATCCTTTTTTGGCGGCTACCGCTGAACGAATTCTGTCTATTGAAAAAGGTTTTCCTGAACTGCGAGATGGTTTTTCAGATTTTACTTTATTAGAAAAGAACCAAGATCTTATTAATCGAATTTTGCAAGATACATTCACAGAAGCTTTGAGTGGTAACGAGATAAAGGTGGCTACGTTACCTTATCAAGATATGATTATAAAGTCGTCTGCGCGTTTTCAAAAAATAATTGAAGAGGCAGGTGATGATTATGTGCCAGAGTTAAGAAACGTTGGCGATGATATGGACTATATCATGAGTTGCGTTGTGGTTTTAAACTATTACTATGGTTATCATTTAGACTTTAGTCGACCTTATTTTTATGATATTCCAGATGCAAATGGGGTAATGCGCCATTACCGAATTTTATACAATGCAGATTTTATTGATGTTATACCTACAGAGAAGGCGAAAGTAATTACACAAGAAGACGTAGATGAGTTATTGGCTAGCCCATATGATATTAAACTTTGGATGGAGAAGATTCCGCCAGAAAGTTTTATATCCAAAGGTTTTGTAATTGCCAATTTGTTCGATGTAACTATGGAGCAGGCAATTTCGAATATTAAATCAAAGCTGATTTCAAAGGAGACTATACAACCGACGAATTTCATGCATGATTTGCAAGAAACTTTTAAGTCGTTTTTTAGATTGCCGAATATTAAAGTCGGTTTTACTTCATTCGATGCTAAAAAAAATGAGTTTGAAGAAGTTTCAGGTATGGGGTTTGAAAGTTTTCTTTTAAGAGGTCAGCACCATATGAACTGCAAAAGTGCATTGTGTGAAGATTCTTATGATAAACTCATAGATCACAATGCTTACTTTACTATTGCCGATATGGATCGTAAAGTGGAGCAGTCTGGTAACTTGCAGCCATATGTAGGGCTAAAAGAACAAGGCATACAAAGTGCTATTTTCGCTCCAATAGCCTATGAAAATAATCTTTTAGGGGTTTTAGAAATCGTTTCTGAAAAGAAAGGGGTGCTTAATGGTGTAAATGCGCAAAAGCTAGATGATGTTATGCCGTTTATAATATCTGCGGTTGTACGTACCAAAAATGAAGAAAATAATAGAATAGACGCTATTATACAGAACGAGTGTACATCGGTGCATTCTTCGGTTTATTGGAGGTTTCAAGAAGAGGCTAAAAAGTTTATCATAGATGAAACTGAAGGTAGGTCACCTTCATTTAAAGAAATAGTTTTTAAAGATGTCTATCCGTTATTCGGACAAATAGATATCAAAGATTCTTCGCAAGCTAGAAATTTAGCAATTCAGCGCGATTTAATGATTCAGCTTTCAGAAATTGACAATGTTTTGAATATTGCTTTGAAAAAGTGGGAGTTGCCTATTTATGAAGAGTTGATCTTTAGGGTGAATAATCACCTTGAGAGCATAAAAGAGATGCTTTATACTAATAGCGAACAAGCTATTTTTGATTTCGTACACGAAGAGATTTCGCCAGTTTTTGAACACCTTAAAAAGTTCGACAAAGATATTGAGAAGCATATTCTAAAATATGAGTCTAAAATTGATATGGGTACGGGTTCTTACTATGACCATAGAAAGAATTATGATGAAAGTGTAACCTTGATCAATAAAAAACTATCATCGGTTATTGATAAAAGGCAAGAAAGTGCCCAAGCGATGTTTCCTCATTATTATGAGCGTTACAAAACAGACGGTGTAGAACACAATATGTACATTGGTGCATCGATATCTGAAAACCAAGAGTATAATTCGTTATATCTTAACAACTTAAGATTGTGGCAATTACAGGTAATGTGCGAAATGGAGAATGCTCATTATACCCTAAAACCAAAATTACCGGTACCCTTAGATGCTGCATCATTAATCTTAGTTTATAACACATCATTATCTATTCGTTTTAGAATGGATGAAAAACAATTTGATGTTGACGGAACGTATAATGCACGTTATGAGGTAATTAAAAAGAGAATCGATAAATCGTACATTAAAGGTACAGATCAAAGGTTAACTCAAACAGGTGTACTTTCTATTGTGTATTCTCAAAAGAAAGATGAATTAGAATATTTAAGATATATCAAATTCTTAAAGTCTAAAGGTTGCTTTACCAATAAGATAGAAATAGTAGAGCTAGAAGGTTTACAAGGTGTATCTGGTCTAAAAGCTATACGTGCAGAGATTCTTTACAAAAGAGAACAAGAGCCAGAAAAAACGTATACCTACCAAGATTTAATGGATGCTTTAAAAGAATAAAACTTCACTTAGCAACTGTATTTTACGATCCGGACCAAAGTATTTAAAGGAGACTGCGAAAGCTATAACCGATAGAATCATACCGATCATGAAGATAGTGTACGTCCAACGTAGTAGTGAATACTTTCTATTTAAAACAATTCCTAGAAAATAAAGATCTTTAGTTAACGAAGTGTATATGTAATCTTTATCCTTTAGCATTTCTTGTATAGCCCACTCGTACTCACTTAGTGCCATTTTATGAAAATTGCCGAAGAACAATAGGTTAACATTTTTGTTCGCCACATCTTCTTTGGTAAATTCACCGCTCGTAACATTAGGTCTTGTAGCTAGAACTGCCAAAACCATAGAAATTACACTAAATAATACGAAGATTACGGTCGGGTAAATAAGATAATCATTAGATGGGTTGTCTAATTTCGGAATAAGGTTTGACAGCGCTAAAGAAATAATAATGGCATTTACCGATAAAAGTATGTTCGCCTTTGTGTCAGCAATATCACTAAGGGTAATATGGTTTTTAAGCGTTACACGATATAGCGTCTGAATACCTCGATCAGGACTTTCGCTTTTAAATTGCGCTTTTAGTTTCTCTTTCTTGGCAAGTTTCTTCTCAGACTTTTTATCTTTAATAAGCTTTCTTAAGTTTTTATCTTTTTTCCCGATCCAATTTTCTTTAGCGTAATCTGTGTAATATTGGTGATCGGTTCTAAACATCTGTATGTTAAGTTCTAGCCACTCTTTTTGACTATAATTTTTTATACCGAAAAGTTTTAGTTCTTCACGTAAAAGATCTGTGGTTTCAAGGTAGCTGCTCTGAGCAAAATGAGAACAGTCTGCATCGCGTATAATTTCCTCCATTAAATTTTGTGGCTTTGCGTTCCATTTTGTGGCGCGTATACAGCTTTTAACTTTCTCAATATCTTCCTGATTGTAGCTTTTTTCAGTTAAAAATTTCTCTGCAATTTCGCAGCTACTTTCTTCGTGTTCGTCAATGCCTTTGGTGTAACCGGTATCGTGAAACCAAGCAACAATTTCTAGAAGCGCTTTATCCTTATCTGATAGAGAACATGAATCAAGTAATTGTTTAGTACTTTTAACGACTCTTTGGGTATGTCTTAGATTATGGTACAGAAACTTCTTGTCCAGTTGAGTGGTAAGTAGTTCAACTACAAATTGTTGTGTACTTTCTAAAATATCTGACATAGAAAAAATTGGTTAGAATTATCCAAATTACAAAAATTTAAACAGGCCACCGTCACTATGAAAAAATATTATGCTTATCTATTAGTTTTTATATTCATTACAAGTTGTGCTACGTATAGTACAAAATATGTAGATGAAAAATATGCCATAGACATTAACGACTCAAAAGAAATATCGCACACTTTTTATTTAATAGGTGATGCAGGTCTTTCGCCTATGGGTGATATGAATCCTGCTCTTAAAATATTCAAAAATAGATTAGATAAGGCGGGTAAGAATAGTACAGCAATTTTTCTAGGAGATAATATTTATCCGGCTGGTTTGCCAGATCCTAAAGATTCTACAAATGCGTACAGAATTGCAAAAAATCATTTAGACGCGCAGTTGAATACATTGAATGATTTTAAGGGAAGACCACTTTTTATACCAGGTAATCATGATTGGTATACCGAGGGATTGATTGGGCTTGAGCGAGAAGAAGATTATATTAAGAGTGTTTTAAAGGAGAAAGAAAAAGACCCTTTTTTACCAGAAAACGGATGCCCAATAGATGTTGTAGAAATAGGCGATGACGTGGCTATTATAACTATAGATTCAGAGTGGTATTTGACCAATTGGGATAAACGCCCAGATATTAATGATAAATGCGATATAAAGAGTAGGGAAAAGTTTTTCTTAGAACTTGAAGATATGATAAAAGATTACCGTGATCGTACGACAGTTATTTCAATGCACCACCCCACAAATAGTTATGGTGAGCATGGTGGGCAATATTCGGTAAGAAAACACTTTTATCCTAAGAAAATGGCAGTGCCATTACCAGTTTTAGGAAGCTTTATAAATGTGCTCAGAAGTACTTCGGGTGCATCTATAGAAGACGTAAATAACAAACGTTATAGAGAATTGATGAACAGGGTAACTACATTGGCGCAGTACTCTGATCGCGTAATATTCGCATCTGGGCATGAGCATACTTTGCAATATTTTGTTGAGAATAATACACCACAGATAGTAAGCGGTTCTGGTGCAAAAAAAGGTTTTACACGTTTATTAAATGGTTCTCAGTTTAACACAGGTAAAATGGGTTATGCCACTTTAGAAGTCTACAAAGATGGCTCTTCTAGAGTGCGTTTTTATGGCGTGGGTGATGATGATAGTGAAGAGTTTTTATTTACGAACGAAGTATTGCCGCCAACTCAGGTAGCATATGTTGGGGAGCTTACAACTAATTTTCCTGACAGCGTATCTGCATCAGTATATTCAAATAATGAAATAGACAAAAGCAACTTCTTTAAAAGCATTTGGGGAGATCGCTATCGTAAGTATTATGGCACCGAGGTAAAAGTGCCGACCGTAAACTTAGATTCTTTAATGGGTGGTTTGGAGCCTGTAAAGAGAGGCGGCGGACACCAATCTAAATCATTGCGTTTGCGTGCAAAAGATGGTAGGGAATATGTAATGCGAGCTTTAAAAAAGAGCGCAGAACTTTATCTACAGTCCATGGCATTTCAAGATCAATATGTACTTGACGATTTAAAGGAGACCTATACTCAAGAGTTGTTACAAGATTTTTATACGGGATCACATCCTTATGGTCCGTTTACAACAGCGAAGTTATCAGATGCGGTAGGCATTTATCATACAAATCCTGTTTTATACTATGTGCCTAAACAACCTGCACTGAAAGAGTACAATGACACTTTTGGAGATGAATTGTATATGATTGAAGAACATACAGGTGATGGTCATGGCGATTTGGCGAGCTTTGGGTATTCTAATAATTTAAAAAGTACCGATGGTATGCTTGAAGACCTTCGTGATGATGAAAAATATGAGGTTGATAAAGACCTTTATTTGAGAGCCCGACTTTTTGATATGGTTTTAGGTGACTGGGATCGACATGTAGATCAATGGCGATGGGCAGAGTTTAAAGATGAAAGTAAAAATAAGATTGTTTACAGGCCAGTACCTAGAGACCGTGATCAGGTATTTTCAAAAATGGGAGATGGCGCTTTAATGAATATTGCAACGCGCATAATACCTGGTTTACGACTAATGGAAGGTTTTAATGAAGAGATTAGAAGCGTAAAAGGCTTTAATTCTTCGCCTATGACCTATGTTTTGGATCTAACCTTATTGGGTGAGACCGAAAAGAGTCAGTGGCTTGCTCAGGCAAAATATTTACAAGAAAATTTAAAATCTAGCGATATTGATGAGGCTTTTAAATCTTTTCCTGTTGAGGTGCGTGATAAGACGGTAGATGAGATTAAAGAAACTTTATTAGCGCGATTGAGCCACATTCAAGAAACTGCTACAGAGTATTATCAAATATTGAATAAATATGCTGTAGTTGCTGGTACAGATAAAGACGATTGGTTTGAGATCAATAGACTTAACGATGAAGAAACCGAAGTAAAAGTATTTAGAAATATAGGTGATAAGAAAAAACGTTTATTCTATAATAAGATATTTACTAAAGAGGATACAAAAGAACTTTGGGTTTTTGGTTTAGATGACGATGATATTTTCGAGGTTAAAAATCCGTCTAATTTCTCTGGGGTGAAAGTTAGAATTATTGGTGGTCATAACAATGATGTTTATAGAGTTGAAAATGGAAGAAAAGTGGCGCTATATGACTTTAAGAGTAAGAATAACACATTTGAAGAAACTGGTGGTGCAAAAGTAAAACTGTCAGATGATTATGAGCTAAACACCTATCAGCCGTTAAAGTTGAGAAATAGTTTCAACCAGATTATCCCTACAATTGGATTTAATCCAGACGATGGCATGCGAATAGGTTTTGTCAATACCTATACATATAACGGTTTTAGGCAAAATCCGTTTACCCAACAACACACATTTGCAGCATCTTATTATTTTGCGACAAGCGGATTTGATTTTAAATATCAAGGTGAATTTGCCCATGTATTCGAAAATTGGAATGCCGAGCTGAAAGCACGATTTACGAGTCCGAATTTTGCCATTAATTTCTTCGGATTTGGTAATAATACCGAAAATTTTGATGATGATTTAGAGCTAGATTATAATAGGGTGAAACTACGACAGATAGATTTTTCTCCTTCATTAGTTTGGCGAGGACAGTTAGGAGCGAAGGTGAAATTAGGTGTGTCTTATGAAAATATTAGTGTTGAAGAAACCAACGATAGATTCATAAACACCTTTTATCAGGAAAACGGAGAAGAAACTAATAGCGATTTTGTCGGTGCGCATGCAGCTTACACGTATGAGAATAAAGATAACGAGGCGTTCCCAACTTTAGGTATGTCTTCTTCGTTAATGGTAGGTTTTAAAGAGAATCTGTCAAAAGAGAGCGGTAGTTTTGGGTATATAATACCTAGCCTAGGTTTTGACTATAAATTGATGCCAAATGGTAGATTGGTATTGGCAACCAAATGGAAGGCTCATTTTAATATTGGTGATGATTACGAATTTTACCAAGCTGCAAATATTGGAGGTTTAGATGGTCTTCGCGGATTTAGGAATCAGCGTTTCACGGGTAAAACATCGTACTATCAGAATACAGATATAAGATTCAGTTTAAAAAAGAAACGTACCAGATTGTTACCAACGGCAATGGGCCTTTTTGGTGGATTCGATTATGGAAGGGTCTGGATGCCTGAAATGAGTTCTGGTCGCTGGCACACTTCATATGGCGGAGGGTTCTTTTTAAATGCCTCTGATATCATCTCTATAAATACTGCTATTTTTGCTAGTGAAGATGGACCAAGATTTACTTTCGGACTAGGATTTGGATTTTAGGTAATATACTTACTTCAAAGAATAAGTATAAAGGTTGCCACCTTCACCGTGAGCTTGTTCATCAGAAATTAGTAAGGTATCATCATTTAGAAAACAAACGGATTCTAATTGAGAGCGGGCGCCTAGGTCAATTTCTTGTATGTTTCCTTTAGTGAAATTATCCCAAGTGAAATCTGTAAATATGAAAAGCTTGCCGTAACTAAGTGCTATAATTTTATCACCTTTTGGCGATATATCAATAGAGGTTATTTGGCAAATTTTCCAATCTGTGCATGGTACAAATGAACCAACGAAAGTAGCTTCATAGTTACCTTGTGTGTCAGGTACCGAATAAATATGAGCTTCACCAGTAAACGATTTTGACCTGTTTTTAGTTACAATATATAATTTGTTACCGTGGTGAAATATAGCTTCTGAATCATAAAAAAGGGCGTCCTTTTTTGGAGGAAAGTCTTTTTGGTCAGGGTAATGGATTTCAATCTTTTCAGCATCAATTTTATCGCCAGATTCAATGCTGGGGTTTGGTACTTTGTAAATGACCAAATCTTTACGGTTATTAGCATTGTTGCCAATATCACCTATATATAAGTTGCCGGCAACATCTTTTGTAAGATCCTCCCAATCATGGTTCTTTCCGTTTTTAACTTTTAAACTTTTAAGTATTTCTCCGTTTAGGTTTACTTGGTATATTTCATCTTTATTACCGCCATCTTCAATGACCCAAACAGTAGAATCGCCGTAGGTAGCTAAGCCTGAGTTTTCAGACAAACTATCGGGCAAATCAGCAATTACCTTAAGTTGGCCGTAATTATTACACGAGATAAGTGTGGTGAAAATTACAAGGGTCGTTAAAATTAGTTTATTCATATTATTCTGCTATTGGCATAAATACTTCGGTCTTCCAATATAACGCATCTCCACCCATGTTCGGATTGTTATAAAAGAATTCAATAGGTTTTGCCTCTACTTTTATATTGTTCTTTTCCGCGTAATCTAAAAGCGCATACCATGCTCTGTCTGAGGTTATGTAATTTCCGTTATAAATCGCTTTTAGTGCTTTAGAACCTTTAAATTCTTTGTAGATAATATCATTTATAACGGGTAGCGAATCAATTTTTATTATGGGATAGCAAAAGTTAAATGCAACGCTATCTTTATTCATGTTCCAATCTGTAATTTCAATTAAAGGAACGCCATTTAATTTCAAACCATTACCTACAAGTACTGAGTTCAAAAAAGGATAACTATCTTTCATTGCAGTAGCTTTTTTTGTCTGAATAGTACGGTGTTGAACACAAGCACAGTATGTTGATGGTAATTCTTCTTCATTCAAAATGGTCACCTTAAATTCTTTTCTATGTTTATTTAAATAAGACATAAAATCAGTGACTAGTTTTCTTGAACCTTTTTCAAAATCAGTATCGGCAAATGGTATTGATAATTTATTTTTAAAACTATTGTCGATATCCATAACATCAACTTTTAATTGAGATGTAGAATCGTTAATTGAAGTAATATTCCAGAAATATGTATGTGTAGAGTCTCCAGAAACTATAGTTTGTTTTAAGTGTTTTAAGTCTTCAAGTTGAACAACGGTAGAGTTACTCAATGAGGTATTCCAAGCCTTTAGCGATTGATTTATTGTTCCTGGAAATGATTTTGCTTTAACCCTTATTTGGTAGTCTTGTGGCTTAATGAAAAAATACCAAAGTAAACCAATGCAAATAATGGCAATTGTAATTGAAAGCGCTTTTTTCATGATGATATAAAATGTGCTAAAAATTAATTTTTCTTCATCTTAATTTTAGAATTCAGTAGTGCACCAATTTTTCTGCCTTGACCCACACCGACCTCAACAGCTGACCTGTAATGGATACCACCATACATTCTGCTAATAGCTGCTTCGTCTGCCGCTTGGTTGAATGAATTGAATTTTCGAATAGGTAGACCATACGGCGTTTCGGTATCATCTTCAAAGCTAAAATCTTCACCAAAAATGCTAGTAAGAGCAACTCCCGCAGCACCTGAAACAACACTATGTCCACTTGTGTATTCTGGGAAAGGAGGCGTTTGTAGAATAGGCTTCCAATTTTCGTCGATGTGCTGGTTAATGAGCGTTTCTGGTCTAATTAAATTACTGCGATATTTTTCATCCCAGCAGCTAATAAATCCGTCAGCAATTGCCATTGATGTTTTCGTATAGGCAAAAACGGTGTCGTCGAAGTTACTATTGGTTTTTTTACTGGCAATTTTCGTAATGCCTATCCAATGGGCACCTGGGGTAATCTTTTTGGTAGCGAACATTAAATGTCCTCTTGTAACGGATACATACGGATTGCAATCCCAGAATTTAGCAATGGCAACTTCGTCAGATTCGTCACCGTTTTTTGTGATGTCATTGCTAATATTATATACTTCCATAAGTTCTTTGTAGAAATCTGAGTCTTTTTCTAATGAAAACGGTGGTGGTGGAACTGGTTTAAATTGTGATGCGGAGTCTATAATAAAAGGACGAATTTTGCTCCAATGTGGTTCTATGCCATCCATGTAAGCTGGCGGTGTTGGTTGCCATCTGGTAGGGTCGTCTGTATTTACCGTAAATTTTGGCATGGTACGCGTTTGACTATAATTGTCTTTGCCCATCCATTCTTTAATATGGTCTGCAACTTTTAATCCGTATGCTTTAGAAGCTTCGAATTCAGGCTCGTTCATTGACTTCCATTGTGTGAATAAACTATCCTGTAAAACATCAAACTTATCTTCAGAGAATATTAATTGTCTGCTAATATTCATGTGCGCAATTAAGGCAGATAATTGAGGGTTAATACCCGAAATGGTATCTATCGTAGGTATAGGTTTTAAATCTTTTAGTTGACCAGCTAATGATTGATAGTCAGGGTTTACTTGGGCGACAATTTCATATGCGGCAATATTCGGATAAGCAAATATTCTACTTGCTACCGGTGGCGAGAAAATATCATGGATCATAATATCTATTATTTTATCAATAGAATTATGCATTTGATCAGCAGTTACGACTATAGGTTCTTGCTTTTTTTCTGTGCAGTTAGCAAATAAAAGCCCTGCGATTAAGATGATTAAATACCTTTTCATTGTACTATGGTTTGAGAATGCTATACACCTCTGCTGCCTCGTTATTAAAAGTGAGCAAAATGTAAGTGTTGTTGTTTGAGTTTATAATGTTCATGCTTCGAATCGATTTCCCTGTTAAATCGAGTCCTATTTCATTCGCTAAGGTAACATTGTTAGCAGTACTAATCAATGCTCCTGGAAAAGAATCAAAACGACCATGATATGGTTTTACGCCAAAATAATTTCCGGCAGCTAGTACTTCGGTTTTGTTATCGCCATTAAAGTCATATTCTAAAAATGACATAATGGGTGCCAATTGTAATTGATAACTAAAAGGCACAAAAGTGAACTTGTCATCGTTGTTTTGTAGATAGCCAGAGCTCAAGGTATGTACTTCTTGAATTTCTGCAAGAGGTAACATATCCTCGCCAAGAATTTCTTCCATCGATTTTCCTGCAAAAGAACTGTAGGTATTAAATTTTTTACGAAGGGATACCAATTGGCTCGACAATTCTTTTAACCCATCTACTGGGTAGTCTTTACCGTCTTTATAGGTGCTGACAATAGTTTCTGTTGCACCGTTCTTATCAAGATCACCGTAATACATTTTCATCGGATGCTTTTGCGATGCAGTAAACTTAGTATTCATTCCCCAATTACCTAAAAGGTAGTCTTGGTCTCCATCACCGTCAATATCAAAACTAGTAACAGCTTGCCACAAGCCGTTCATATCTTTATTATCTAATGGATGTATTTCTTCAAATTCACCTTGATTGTTTTGAAAAAACCGTGGAGACATCCATTCCCCAACAAATAATATATCTTCCCAGCCATCATTATTGAAATCGGTAACAATGGCATCGGTTATCATGCCTAATTTTTCAAAAGGATTATTGATTACTTTGAAATTTCCATTCTCATTTTCTAGAATATAGCTATTGGGTTTGTTTCCATAATCGGCACTGATAGATTGGTTGCAAATGATAATATCTAAATCATCATCGTGATCGTAGTCTAGCTTTAAAAGAACAGATGCATTTTCGAACATCTCTGGAAATTCTTTTTGAATAAAAGTACTATCGCTTGCCACATAGTATGAGTCAGTTAATGGCTTCATTTCATTAAAGAAGTCTGCCCCGCCAGTACCCACTATAATATCATTTTTTCTGTCACCATTGAAATCACCTATTATAGAAGCGATGTCTTCTTTGATGCTATCTCTTTCAATCTCCGGGTAAATTTTTAACTGAAAAGTGGAATCCCCTTGAATATAAATTTGTGAAGGAATAAATTTAGCTCCTCCAAAGAAAATATCGTCTTTTCCATCAGCATTTAAATCACCAACACTAACTGCGGGTCCTCTATCGGACATTTGATAAGGAATTAGCTTTTGGCGTAAATAATCGCTGTAGGCATCTTCAATATGTGTGTAGTTTATACCTAGATTATTTGATGTTTTTTGAAATAGATTCTGCTTTTTAGGGTGTAAAGAAGTATAGTCAAAAGGTTGCACTTTTTCAGGGCTAAGATGAAGTGTTTGGTTGACGGCGATATTTTTCACCAATTGATAACTTTTATCTGGCCATATAATTTTCAACGAATCAATAGTATTAAGTTCTCCGTACCCAAAGTGTATAATTGGTTCAGAAGAAGCTTGAAACCCGCGAACGGTATACATTTCTTTAAACTGTTGAATTCCGTTAGCATATGAAAATACCTTGGTGCCAATGCCTAATTTGTTTTTATCAGAAAAGTTCAGTTTAATTTTTAGCCAGTTACGTTGGCTGTTTGTGGTGTTCTCTTGAATAATTCCAGGACTGAATAGATTGTTGGTTACCAAATCTAAATCGCCATCGTTATCTAAATCACTATAGGCTGTAGCCCCTGATATAATAGTGTCTTGAGCGATCCAAGATTTAGATTCATCAATAAATTGAAGATTTGCCGCTCCTTTAAAAATCATATTTCCAATAAATCCAGAAGGCATCATTTTAAGAGCCTTTTGATCTACTAGATTGGTATTGTTAATTTTTGACCGGATGTTTTCGTTAGATATGTAGTTGATATAGTCAAGATCGTTCGGTCGTTTAGGTATACCGTTACTAATGTATAAATCTTGTTCGCCATCTTGATTAAAATCACCAAACAGTGCACTCCAACTCCAGTCTGTTGCGGCTACTCCGCTCTGTAATGCTGTTTCTAAGAATTTACCGTTTGGTTGGTTCACAGATAGCATATTTCTAGTATACTGGTTGTGATAGCCAAAGGTTTCGGTTTTCATTTTTTGAATTTGAATATCATCATCACCTTCCGATGATTTTAAAACAATTTCATCTTTACCCAACATGTCTAAAGAAATCAGGTCTGGTAGCCCGTCATGGTTTATGTCTGCTACATCGCTACCCATCGAAAATCTAGTGGTATGCCCAAATGCTTCTTTAAGGCTTTCTTTAAAAGTACCATTACCATTATTTGAATAGTAATAATCATCTTCATGAAAGTCGTTGCCAATGTACAAATCAGGATATCCGTCTTGGTTAAAATCAGATACTGCGATACCTAATCCGTATCCATTTACACCACCATAAATACCAGCTTCATTGCTGACATCTACAAATTTGCCATTGTCGTTGCGTAGTAGTTTATCGCCTGTTTCATATACTCTTTTGTAACGAATTTGTGCATTACCATAAGAGTCTTGAGTGTGTATGGCATGATTTAGAAGATACATATCTAAATCGCCATCTAGGTCGTAATCTAAAAAAGCAGCCGAAGAACTGTACGATTCAAAATCCAATCCATACTCAGCGGCACTCTCTTTAAAAGTGGCATCACCTTGGTTTATAAAAAGCTCGTTATAACCATTGAATCCGTTTAGACCCACAACAGCACACACGTAAATATCTAGAAGTCCGTCACCATTAACATCGCCCATTATGGTGCCTGTATTCCAAGAACTATTCCCGGCGACACCAGCTGTTTCGGTAATATCTTCAAACTGTAAATTACCTTTGTTTAGGTATAATTTGTTCTTTACTTGATTACCCGAAAAATAAATATCAGGTAGGCTGTCATTATTAATATCACCAATAGCAACACCTCCTCCATTATAAAAATAGAGATAGTCTAGAATGCTAAGGTCTTTAGATTCTGTAAGTGTATTTTCAAAAGTTATACCTGTCTCTTCTGTAGAATGTTTTACGAACAACTCACCAGAATTTTCAGTACAACCAATGAGTAATATCAATAAACATAGGTATAGTATGTTATTTTTCATGTAGTCGATACATTTTTGGAGTGTCGTTATTAATTGCTACGATAATGAATTGATTGCCTTTCTTGTCTTTTACTATTTTTAATTGCTTTACCTCATTTCGAATAAAGAAACCACTATCTGAATAATTTTGCCATTCAAAGTTCAACTTGCCATCGCCAAGTAATACGTTACCGTAATTAGCATCTAGTCTCGAATATTGAGGTTTGAACTCAAAATTATTACCTGCCATGATCAAGTCTAAGTTTCCATCTTTATTAACATCAAGACATTGAATACCACAAATACATGAAAATTGAACTTGAGGTGGTAGTATTTTAATAGTAAAGTTGCCATTACCATCGTTTATGGCAATTATAGACTCAGAGATGTTTGACTGCTTTAATATGGTATTGTCGATAATGTTCTTCGGAAATAACTCTTGGATTGTTTTTGATGCGTATTCAGAAGCTTTTATATTCTTTTTCTTTAAAGCTAAAATTTGGGTCGTCAATTCCTTTTTTTGATGAAGAGGATAATCGCCACCATCATAATTTTGAGTTGTAATTTGCTCAATAGTACCATCATTGTCAAAATCGTTCACCCACATTTTCATAGGTTGCCCAGGTTTTGGTTTGTAATGTAAATTACTACCCATATTACCTAAAATTAGATCTTGATCACCATCGTTGTCTAGGTCATACCCTTCAACAGCACCCCACCAACCACTAATGCTGTCTAGAGAACTTTTTGAGTCGCTAAGTCTTCTACCAGAGTTCTTGTAGATTTTTGGACTACCCCAGTCAGATACGGTTACTAGATCATCTTTACCATCACCATCAATGTCAATCCATTTGGCATCGGTAACCATACCAGCATCTTTTAGGTCATATGCAGTACGTTCGGTAATATCGGTAAAAGTTCCGTCTCCATTATTCGATAGAAATAGGTGGTCAGGATTTACACCGTAAGTACCAACCACGCTCCTTGAGCCAACGAAAACATCAATATCACCATCTGCGTCAAAATCTGACGGAGCTATAACCGCAACATTCTTATTTATGCTCGGTAGTTTGTTTGTACTCAACGAGAAATTGCCCTTGCCATCGTTTAGGTAAAGTCGAATTCCGTAAGTGCCCTGCAAACCTAATTCGTTGCCACCGTTACCTACCATAAGATCTAAATCGCCATCATTATCTGAATCAAAAAAGGATGCAGAGGTATCTTCTAGTACAGCTTCTGATTCAAAATACTTTATAATAGGTTTAGAAAGTGATCCATTACCATTGTGTAGATATAACGCGCCAACTTGATTTTTTGCTCCGCCTATAAAAATATCATCGTTACCATCGCCATTTACGTCACCAACGGCTAAACCAGGTCCTTCTTCTGCTAATGATTTAGAAATCAATCCCTCATTGTCAAAATCCATATAGCTATTTTCTTTATGGGTTAAAAAGGTGTTATTCTCAATAGCTTTAAAAAGAGTTGGAGTTTCTGTTTTTTTAATTTTAAATATCTCTTTGGCCTCGTCTTGCTTAAATGTAATAGTTTGGTTCGCTTTTACATTTTTCAATTTAGTGGTGGCGTCATTAGGCCAAATAATACGAATAGAGTCTAACATTTCTGTTTCTCCCAAACCAATAGTCATTGGGTATTCTACTGATGATTGAAAACCTCTTGAAGGCATCAAGGTCTGATCTATAATATTATCTGGGTAGTATAGGCGCGCAACGGTGCCTATGCCAAATTTGTTACCATTGCTTCCTTCAAATTTTAATTTTATATAGTTGTTTTTGGATTGCGATTGAGAGTTGTTGCGGTACACAAAAGTCTCCATGTTTACGTTATTGACCACAAGATCTAAATCACCATCATTATCTAGGTCGCCATAAGCAGAACCATTTGAGCGACTAGGTATTTCAAAACCCCATTGTTTATTGTAATTACTAAAGGTAATGTCGCCATTGTTACGATAGGCGTAGTTGGGTAGAGGAGTAACTGGCATTTTATTAATGATAGAATCAATGGATTCTTTTCTGCCTGTCAAGGCCATTTTTTGAATAATATCATTGGCGAAGAAATCTATAAAATCTAAATCGGTAAGGTCATGATTGATACCATTGGTAATGTATATATCTTTTAAACCATCATTGTCCATATCGAATAATAGTCCAGACCAGCTCCAATCAGTAGCTTCAACACCACTGTAGTATGCAATTTCAGAAAAAGATCCATTACCGTTGTTCAGTTGTAATGTGTTTTGAATATACTGCTGATGAAAATCTTTACTCTGCTTTAGTTTGAAAATGTTATACCCTTCAAATTCCATTACAGATTTTACACGCTGATCCGGTTCAGGTAGCATATCGGTTATGAAGATATCTGTAAGTCCGTCATTATTGATATCGGCCATATCAACACCCATTGCAGATAAACTTAAGTGATTCGTCCATGTTTGAATCTCCTCTCTAAAAGTACCATCTTGATTATTGATATATAAATAATCTCTTTCATAAAAGTCATTAGAAACATAGATGTCAGGATATAAGTCATTGTTGATATCTACAACCATTACTCCAAGGCCAAAACCTATAAGGCTACCGTAAATGCCTGCTTTTTCACTAACATCAACGAATTTACCGTTGTCATTTCTTAAAAGCATATCGCCTACACCTCTAAAAATTTTTGGTACACCTTCCCAATCTTGCGCTCTTACTTCGCGCTGTTCTGCATAACCAAGGCTACTTACAGGAATATTGCTATTGTTAAGAATGTAGGCATCTAAATCGCCATCTTTATCGTAATCAAAGAAAGATGCGTGAGTAGAGAATCCTGTTTCTGCTAAATTATACTCATGAGCTTTTTCGGTAAAAGTGCCATCGCCATTGTTAATGTAAAGATCGTTATCATGGTTGTTACCTTCCATATTACCGGCATTACTAACATAAATATCTAAAAACCCGTCATTATTGATGTCTGCCATCACAACACCTGTAGACCAAGGTTTATTTCCTGATATGCCGGCAGTTTCTGAGATATCTTCAAATTTCATGTTGCCTTTATTGAGAAATAACTTGTTGGGTTCCATGTTTCCGGTCAAAAAAACATCCGATAATCCGTCATTATTAATATCTCCAATGGCAACGCCGCCACCATTATAAAAGTTACGATATTTAAATATGTTGAATTCTTTTGAGTTGGCCACCTTATTTACAAATGAAATACCTGATTCTTCAGGTTGTAGTAAAGTAAACAATGTTGGTTCTGATTTTTCTTCTGATGTATTAACATCTTCTTTAGATTCGCAAGAATATAAAAGGGAGAAAAATAAACCAAGGTAGCTTAGCTTAAGCAAATTAGAGTTCATTTTTGAGTATGTTTGAAATAGCACTTTGAGTTGTTTTGTAGGCTATTAAAGTTGAGATAGTAACCTGTGTAATAGTTCTTTCAAAATTAATTTGCAAGATAGCAAATACCTACTATTTGTAAGGCTTATTTAGTAAAAGTCGGCGTTAAAATTTAAAGAAAACGTTATAGAGTCGGTGTAATAATATGAATAATGAGATTTTGCTCTAAGTTTTTAGAAGTAATGGAAATAATCCAATATATTTAACCTTGACTTAATAACAAACAACTCAACCAATGATAGGAATTTTATCTTTTTTAGGCTTTACCATTTTAGTGGCGGTAATTGCATATTTCGCAACCAAAAGTACAAACGAACAAACTTCTGACGGTTACTTTTTAGGAGGACGAAGTTTAACGGCTGGGGTAATTGCTGGGTCATTACTACTTACCAATTTGTCTACTGAGCAAATTGTTGGGCTTAATGGTAATGCATATAGTGATGGAATTTTAGTAATGGCTTGGGAAACTTTAGCCGCTATTGCAATGGTGATATGTGCTATATATTTGTTGCCTAGATATTTAAAAGGAGGTATTAGTACTATACCAACGTATTTAGAAAGAAGGTTTGATAAGACAACAAAAGCAATGACATCGGGCTTATTTTTAAGTGGATATGCCATTGTATTATTACCAATTGTTTTGTATTCTGGTTCTTTAGCAATTAGTGGAATGTTCGATTTGCCCGCGAAATTGGGTGTTTCTGAATGGGCATCGATATGGGTATGTGTTTGGAGTATAGGAATAATTGGTAGTATTTATGCCATATTCGGAGGTTTAAAAGCTGTTGCGGTATCAGATACTATAAATGCAATTGGATTGCTGATAGGTGGTTTGTTAATACCTATATTTGGACTTTATGCAATTAGTGATGACAATAGTCTTTTAGGAGGGATTTCAAAACTTACAACTGAGCACCCAGAAAAGTTTGATGCTATAGGTTCTGAATCTTCGAGTATACCTTTTGCAACCATATTTACAGGTATGGTTCTAGTACAGTTGTTTTATTGGGGTACCAATCAGCAAATAATTCAAAGGGCTTTAGGGGCAAAAAACTTAAAAGAAGGTCAAAAAGGAGTATTACTTGCAGCTTGCTTTAAAATATTAGGGCCGTTAATTGTTGTTTTACCAGGTATTATAGCTTTTCATATGTTCGATGGTCAATTAGAAAAAGCAGATCAGGCCTATCCAAAATTAGTGGCCGCTGTATTACCTGTTACTTTGGTTGGTTTTTTTGCTGCGGTGCTCTTTGGGGCTATTCTAAGTTCTTTTAATAGTGCATTAAATAGTTGTGTTACTTTATTCGGTTTAGATATCTATAAGGAGTATGTTAATAAAGAAGCTTCGGAGAGTAAAGTTGTTTCAGTTGGAAAACGCTTTGGTGTTTTACTTGCATTGTTTTCAATGATTTTAGCTCCTTTTCTGTATTATGCTTCTGATGGACTTTTTGGTTATTTACAACAAGTAAATGGTGCTTATAGTATTCCTATTTTATCAGCAATCGTTATTGGTTTCCTAACAAAGCGAGTACCTGCTATAGCTGCCAAAGCTGGGATAATATTTGCTGTTGTTGTTTATGTAATATACATATTCATGCAAAGAGGGCTTGGTGTAGAATGGTTGCCACATATGTTGCATGTGCAGGCTATTACTTTTGTCTTGACAATAATTTTAATGTTGGTAATTGGTAAATTAAAGCCAAGAGAAACTGATTATGTGCAAGAGTATACTAATGAGGTCGATATAACAGGTTGGAAGTATGTGAAGCCGGTAGGATTAATCATTACACTTATTGTTATTAGCACTTATATTATTTTTAGATAGCATATCATAATCCATTAAAGATTGCAGCTGTTATTTTTAGAAATTTATTCTAAATTATTTTGATCTGTATTAGTGCTTTATGGTATTTAAAACGCAACATTCCTCATACAAAAGCGATAAAGGAATGTTGCGTTTTTTATGTTCAAATAACAAACTCTGGCTTGATTTTTAAAACTTAACGAAAAACTCCGTTTTAAACATGGAGTAATTGATTAATAGCATTATTTCTATTGGCTTCAAAGCATATTGCTTTAATGAGTTTATAGTGATATGGATATTTGAAAAAGATGAATGTGTTTAAAATATCATTAGCCTATTAATGATTCGATAATTTCGTTGCCCTGTAAAACTATATTATACGGCTTTAAGAACTATTCATAAGGTAACATTAAAGTCATACTTGTAAGATGTAGGGGCTTTATTTTTCTATCATCAAGAGTAATTTTATGAGATAACAATGATAGATTGGGTAAGTTCTTTTTTATTCTTTTATATCGGAATGGTGAAATTATAATTTCTTCACACAACTAAAACAAGTTATAATAATCATATTTGTGTTTGGTAGGTATTTTTTTAGGTTGCAGAGTCATTGATTTTTTGTGTCTAATCGCTGATATTAATATTAGATAATTCAATGGATTTATAATGAGTACTTACTTATTTTTTTATTAACTGGTGGAAATAAAAAAGCCTCCAAAATGAATTGGAGGCCTTTTCGACTTAAACTTAAATTTATATATGATTAGTATCCTGGGTTTTGAACCAAATTAGGATTAGCTAATATATCTGCAAAAGGAATAGGGAAAATTATCGACCTTGCATCTGTTGCATCTTTAAGATTCCATGCTCTTAAATACTCATCAAATCGTACTAAATCTTGTCTTCTAGTTAATTCGGCATACATTTCTCTTCCACGTTCTGCTAAAAGATCAGATTCCACTACAGAACCTAGTGCAGTTGCACCTCTTATAACTCTTAATGTATTGATCATGCCAGTAACATCTTGACCCATTCTAAACATTGCTTCAGCTCTCATTAAGTAATCATCAGCAAATCTATAACGTACAGTATGTGCTCTTTGATCTCCACCTTCTTCATTAGGGTGATATTTTAGCATTCTTGTTCCATCAGTTTCTAATACTGCATTATCTGCCGGTGCAGTATATTCAGCTTTTGAAACTTCTTTTGTGAATACCAAAGGAACACTGCCGACATTGTCTCTTGCAGTTAGCGGGGTACCATCTTGTTCGTATTGTTGACCAATAAGAAAACCATATCCTATACCTAAGTTATCAGCATTTGCCGTTTCTGCATCAGGAACCCATCCTCTACGCTCTTCTTGACCATCACCAACATAATTCGTATCGGGATCACCTTCAAATAATTGATAGAATTCAGAAAGGGTAGCAAAACCGTTCCATCCACCACCATCGTTGGATCCTGGGAAGTTTAAGTTGTAATGTAGCGTATTCCAAATTCTAGGGCCAGTAGCCGCTGGTGACCACCAAATAGTTTCAACATCATTACTAGGTCTAAAAATATCAAAGAAATCTCCAGCTGCTGCTAAGGTATATCCATCAGCTTCAATTGCGTCAACAGCATCAATTACAACTTGCATATCTGCATTATCCGGAGAAGTTTCAAGATAAATATGCTTGTTTAGATGTAGTTTTGCCATCAAATGGTTAGCAGCTGCTTTGGTTGGCGTTTGTTTTAAATCAATACCATCGCCAGCAGTTACTTGAGGTAAATCTCTAATCGCAATGTTAAGATCTGCAACTATACTATCAATCGCAACCTGACCCGTAAGTACAGAAGGTATTTCACTATTTGGAGCATTAACATTTCTGTAAGGTACTTGTCTCCACATATCTAAAATCCAGCTCATCGCCCAAGCTCTATAGAATCTAGCTTCAGCCTTTAATTCAGTAACATCACCACCGGCAGTAGATACACTACCTGGGTCGATTACACGTGTAGCATTAATTGTAATACTATTCAAAGCTTGCCAAGATAACCGTATATCTTGTAAATCTGCGTTCCATGAATGTTGGTGCATGGCTAGCCATCTACCATTATCACCCCAATCTGTACCTCTTGTAGCTACTACATATTCATCTGTAGTTACTTCGTTCAAAGCATATAGACCATCTTGGTTACCTAAATTACCTCCAGCGATTATATTGGAAATATTCGCTACTTCTCCTTGTACGTTTGCTACTCCTGCAAAACCTTCAGATATCAATGAATCTGTAGGCTCTATCTCTAAGTCTGTGCAAGAAAATGCCAGTGCTATTGGGAGTGCGAAACATAAATAATTTACTATTTTTTTCATAATCCTATTTTTTTGTTTTTAAAATGTAACGTTAAATCCAACACTAAAAGTAACTGGTCTTGGATATGATAGGTAGTCTATCGAAGCAGATGGGAATCCATTAGATGGTATATCTGAAGTGCTAACTTCAGGATCTAATCCGCTATACCCTGTTAGTAAAAATAGATTTTGACCAACTGCACTTAAGCGCATGGTTTTAAAAGTACCTTCTCCGCTTAATGGTACATTATACCCTATAGATGCTGTTTGAAGTCTTACGAAATCTCCTTTTTCTAAAAAGAACGTACTTGGGTTTGTTGCTGACAATGCAATATTATTATCCAAAACACTACGTAAATTATTTCTACTTCCAATTTGCGGTGCTGCAAATAATGCATTTGCGGTATTGTTATACACATAAAAACCAAATTGCCCGGAAAAGAATAAAGAAGCATCCCAATTTTTATAGCTCATACTAGTCGATAAACCAGAAACGATTTTTGGCAATGCCGACTTGTCAAGAATAGTTGGATCTGTATCAACTTGAAAATTCTCATCAACTAAACGTAATTCATAAGTATATAAAGGCTGACCGTCGGTTAAAACCTGAGATGTAGTACCTGTAAGACCTTGACCATACAAATTACCAGCTTGTATATTTGGACCGTCATAGTTAGTCAACTCATTTTGGTTATAAGAAATATTGAAATTGGCGTTCCAGTTAAAGTCGTCTGTAGCAATTAAGTCATAATCAAGTCCTAATTCTGCACCTTGGTTAACAATTGTTCCATCTATATTTTGGAAAACAAAAGGAGAAGTTGCCGGCTGTACTGCTGGTAAATTCAAAAGTATATCATTTGTTTCTTTTCTATAAAGATCAATAGTAGCGGTAAAACGGTCGTTGTTAAAACCGAAATCAAAACCTAAGCCATATTGTGTTGTGGATTCCCATTTAAGGTCTGGGTTTGCAAAGGCTACTTCTCTTGTAGCAGGTGCTGATAATTGAGAGTTACTTCCTATGCCTAAACCATCCCATCTGGTTCTGTTTAAGTACGCACCATAACCTAATCCATCTTGATTACCCGTAATACCCCAGCTAGCTCGTAATTTAAGCGTAGAAAAAGTATCTTCATTTACGAAATCTTCTTGATTTAATTTCCAAGCAAAAGCTGCAGAAGGGAAAATACCATATTTGTTATTATCACCAAATTTAGAAGAACCATCAGCTCTTACCGTACCTGTAAATAAGTATTTATCATTAAGAGTATAGTTTAGCCTACCAAAGAATGATTGTAACTCATCTGTAAAGTCAAAAGTATCTACAGAGAATGCATTAATTGGAATGTTAGGTAAACTACTACTTGTTGTTGAATTTATATTTGGTGTTAATCCTAGAATTCTAAATTGATCACCGTTGCCAGGTAAATCGTTAAAAGTACCAATACCATAACCTTGATAATTACTTGCAAGGTTGCGAGTATCTTCATAAGCTTGTTGGGTACTTGAAATTATTTGATTCATATCTGAAGTAGCATAGCCTTGCCCTAGTAAATTTTGGCCGCTTCTATTAAAATCTTGAAATGAATAACCTACAAGTGCATCTAATTTAGAATTTTCAAATTCTTTGTTATAATTAATGGTAAGTTCCATTAATTTACTTTCAGTGTCTAAGTTGCTTACTACTGCACGACCATTTCCAATTACACCGTTAGTAAAACCAAGAATATCAGGGCTTACAACTTGTCCTCTAGTAGATTCAGAAGTATCAAGACCAAAATTAATTTTAGCAGAAAGTTCGTCGGTAAATGCATAGTTTAAAGATACATTTCCAAGAAACCTGTCAGTACCTGAGTTATCGTCATAATACGTTAATAGATTTGCAGGATTTCTATCTGGATCAGCACCAATGTTTGGATTGGCATTTAAAGTAGGATTAGAATAATAAGTAGCTGCTAATAAATCTCCAGTACTTCCTGATGTTCTACTAATAAAAGGTGCTCTATCATTAATTCTAGAAACAGTTCCTTGAGCATTCAATGTTAGTTTGTTGTCAAAAAAACGTTGAGTTAAGTTTATTCTACCAGAAATACGTTCAAAATCAGTATTTTCAATTATACCAAATTGTTTTGAGTAACCAAAAGTAGCTCTAATGTTACCTGACCCGTAATTTTGTGAATAAGAAAGATTATTGTCAGTAGAAGCTGTAGTTCTAAAAAGATATTCTTGCCAGTCTGTTGAGCCGCCAAGGTCAGCGCCACCTCTTTCTACAAACTCTTCAGAAGATAAAAGGTCATAAGTGTTTGCTACCGTTGCAATATTCAAATTACTAGAGAAGCCCCATTGACCTGAAGTTCCTCCACCTTTTCCAGATTTAGTTGTAATTACAACTACACCATTTGCACCTCTAGAACCGTAGATAGCCGTTGCAGAAGCATCTTTAAGAACACTCATGCTTTCGATATCGTTAGGGTTTAAAAAGTTCAACGGGTTTTTAGCCCCACTACTACCAGCACCTAAATCTCCACCTGAAGCAGAAACACTTTCATTTGATACAGGTACACCATCAATAACAAATAATGGACTGTTGTTTCCACGTACAGAACCAGCACCTCTAATTCTCAAAGTAATACCAGCACCTGGCTCTCCACTAGCTTGCGAAATTTGTACACCTGCAGTTTTACCTTGTATTAATTGTTCTGGAGATGAAATAATACCTCCATTAAAATCTTCTGAAGAAACAGAAGAAACAGATCCCGTAGCATCTTTAACAGTTGTAGTACCGTAACCGATAATTACAACTTCTTCTAATGCTTCAGCATCTTCGTCTAAAGTGAAGTTGATTGAAGTTCTACCGTTAATTGCTACTTCTTGAGTTTTGTAGCCGATATAACTAACAATAAGTACAGCACCTTCTTCAGCGGTCAATGTGTAATTACCGTCAAAATCAGTTTGTGTACCATTCGTTGTTCCTTTTTCAAGAACACTAGCTCCTGGTAAAGGTCCACTTGCATCTGAAACAGTTCCAGATACTTCTTGTGCCTGCATCGATCCAAAGCACAAAAATGCACCGAGAACTAACAGACTTTTTAGGAATGTAATCTTCATAAATTGTTAATTTAAGTTGAGTTAATTTAATTTCAATTGTTAAAAATATGTAAAAAGCGGTGTTGACAATGGTATTGTTTAAGTTAAAATATTACGAAAACGGTTTCGTGTTGATAACTTTTCTTTTTTGCGAGTATAATGAATGCGAATAGGCAATATTATGATATTCTTAATTAACATAGCGGTTAAATGTGAATATTTGATAATAATGCAAATATAAGAAAAATCCTTTTTTGTATATATTTACGAAATACCATTGATTGCCTAACTTTAACTTTTAGATTAATTTAAGTTATTATCTTAAAATTTAAAATCCTTTTTTTTGAAACCAAAAATCACTTTAAAAGATATTGCTAAAGAACTTGACGTTTCTATTTCAACGGTGTCGAAGGCATTGAAAAATAGTAAAGAAATTGGCAAGGACACAAAAGATAGAATTAAAGCTTTTGCAAAATTCTATAATTACCGTCCTAATAATATAGCCCTTAGCTTAAAAAATAAAAGAACAAAAAATATAGGGGTAATAATTCCTGATATTGTTCATCATTTTTTTACTACAGTCTTTAGGGGTATAGAAATGTATGCCAATCAAATGGGTTATAATGTAATTGTTTGCATTTCTGATGAATCGTTTGATAAAGAGGTTATTAATATGGAAATGTTAGCGAATGGCAGTATAGACGGTTTCATATTATCGTTAAGTGCAGAAACACAGCGAAGAAATGATTTTACACATTTAAAAGAATTATTAGATCAGGGTATACCCATAGTACTTTTTGATAGAGTTACCCAAGAAGTTGCATGTGATAAGGTAATATTGAATGATATTGAAATATCGCGCGAATCGGTAACACATTTTATAAAGACAGGGTCTAAAAAAATAGCATTGATTACGACCGAGAATTATTTTAATGTAAGTGAAAATAGAAAAGAAGGTTATCTAAAAGCTTTAAAGGATAATAATATTCCGTTCGATGAGAATTTAATTTTGACGTTACCTCATGATTTAGACAATACAAAGCTAATAACAGAGTTTTTTCAGAAAAATGAAATAGAAGCGGTATTATGTGTTAATGAGATTTTTGCAGTTCAATGTATGAGTGTTATTCAGCAATTAGGTTTTAAGATACCAGCAGAAATTTCAATTATCGGATTTACAGACGGAATCTTATCAAAATATTCTTCGCCTAAACTTAGTACTGTAGCCCAGCATGGTGAGAAAATGGGCGAACTAGCAGCTAAAATGCTGATAAAAAGAATGGAGTCAACTGAAGTAGTAGAAGAGCCTTTTAGAACAGAGGTAATTAATGCAACATTAATTAAAAGAGGTTCTACAATCAATTAATATTTTTGTGATAATGGAGAAAGTAGGTTTTATATTTGACTTAGATGGTGTTATAGTTGATACGGCTAAATATCATTATTTAGCTTGGCGTAAACTGGCCAATGAATTAGGGTTTGAATTTACCAAAGAGCAGAACGAACTCTTTAAAGGGGTCAGTCGAAAACGATGCTTAGAGATTCTTTTAGATATTGGGAATATAACGGCTACACAGGATCAGTTCGATACTTGGATGGTAGAGAAAAATGTTGATTATCTAGCTTACATCGAAAAGATGGATTCAAGTGAGATTTTGCCAGATGTGACCAGAGTTTTACAATATTTAAAGAATAAAAATATCCCCATAGCATTGGGCTCTGCAAGTAAAAATGCCAGGCCTATTTTAGAAAAGGTTGATTTATTACCGTATTTCGATAGCATTGTCGATGGTAATAGCGTAACCAAGGCTAAGCCAGACCCAGAAGTGTTTTTGATTGCAGCTGATAATTTAGGTGTTTCAGCAAATTCATGTGTGGTCTTTGAAGATGCTGTTGCTGGTATTCAAGCAGCTAATGCAGCGAATATGGTTAGCATAGGAATAGGAGATGCTGAAATACTAAACGAGGCAGATTACAATTTTAACGACTTTACCGAAATGAGCGATGATTTTTTAGATTCATTGATCAACAAACAACATAAAGAATAAATTAAGGTAGCTATATTTCAATTCAATATAAATTTCATGAATCAAGATTATATTAAACCAGATAAGTGGTGCATAATAGAAGAAGGTTTCGATCAAGAAAACGTAAAGTCTTCTGAAAGTATATTTAGTATAGGTAACGGTGCCATGGGACAACGTGCCAATTTTGAAGAAACCTATACTGGCGAAACTTTTCAAGGTAGTTATATTGCAGGTGTTTATTATCCTGATAAAACTCGTGTAGGATGGTGGAAAAATGGCTATCCAGAATACTTTGCCAAGGTTTTGAACGCTCCTAATTGGATCGGAATCAAAATTTATATTGATGGAGTAGAGTTCGATTTGGCAACGAGTAAAAAAGTGTCAAATTTTAGACGAGAATTGAACATGAAAGAGGGTGTGTACACTCGTACTTTTCAAGCAGTAACTACTAATAACGTTGAGATAGAAGTTGTTGTAAAACGATTTTTAAGTATAGATATAGATACGGTAGGTGCCATTTCATATAATATTAAGGCATTAAAAACAGATGCTAACATAGTATTTGAGCCGTATTTAGATAGTGGTATTACAAATGAAGATAGCAACTGGGATGACAAATTCTGGAATACTACGAATGTAAGCACAACAGATAACCGTGCCTTTATCGAGGCGCATACTATGAAAACTGAATTTAAGACCTGTACGTTTATGCAGGCCTCATTAGAATATAATGGGAATCAGATTTCGGGTGTGCCATCTGAAAAGACAGATTCATTTGTGTCTTTAAAGTTTGAGCAGAATTTAAAGGCAGACGAATCTGTTACGTTGACGAAATTTGGTGGTTACACTGTTGCAAGAAATCACCCTAATCAAGAATTAGTACAAGTAGCCAATAATAGTTTAGATGAAGTAAGTGCTTTAGGCTTTGATCAGCTATTACAAAAACAAAAGGAAGCTTGGGCTGCTATTTGGAACATGAGCGATATTGTTATTGAAGGCGATGTAAAGGCGCAACAAGGTATTCGTTTTAATATATTTCAATTAAACCAAACCTACTTAGGTACAGATTCTAGGCTGAATATTGGTCCGAAAGGATTTACAGGTGAGAAATACGGCGGTAGTACCTATTGGGATACCGAGGCATATTGTATTCCTTTCTATATGGCAACCAAAGATGATAAGGTAGCCAGAAAGCTATTGAAATATCGTTACAACCATTTAGAAAAGGCTATTGAAAATGCCAAGAAATTAGGTTTCTCTAATGGAGCGGCATTATACCCTATGGTAACCATGAATGGCGAAGAGTGCCATAATGAATGGGAGATTACTTTTGAGGAAATTCATAGAAACGGAGCTATTGCTTTTGCAATCCATAACTATTATAGATATACCGGCGATTACAGTTACATCCCAGAAATGGGTTTAGAAGTATTAATAGGTATTTCTAGATTTTGGCATCAACGTGTAAACTTATCTAAGGATAAAAATAAATATGTAATGCTTGGGGTTACAGGACCTAATGAATATGAAAATAATGTCAATAATAACTGGTATACTAACTATTTGGCGAAATGGTGTATTAATTATACACTTACGCAATTAGAGAAGGTTAAAAGCGGTTATTCAGATGATTATCATAGAATAATAGGTAAAACTCAGCTTACCGATAGAGAGTGTGATAAATGGAGAAAAGTAGCCAATAAAATGTATTTTCCATATTCGAAAGAGCATGGGGTATTTTTACAGCAAGATGGCTTTTTAGATAAAGATTTGGTTAGGGTAGATGATTTGCCAAAAACAGAAAGACCAATTAATCAAAAATGGAGTTGGGACAGAATTTTAAGGTCTCCGTATATTAAACAAGCAGATGTTTTACAGGGGTTCTACTTTTTTGAAGAAGATTTCTCAGTAGAAGATTTAGAAAAACATTTCGATTTCTATGAGCCTTTTACCGTTCATGAATCTTCTTTGTCGCCATGTGTGCATAGTATTCAAGCAGCGAAATTGGGCAGAATGGAACAGGCGTATAATTTCTATTTAAGAACATCGAGGCTAGATTTAGATGATTATAATAAAGAGGTCGAAGAAGGTTTGCATATTACATCTATGGCTGGTACTTGGATGAGCATAGTTGAAGGTTTTGGCGGCATGCGTGTTATAAACGATAAGTTGTCATTTAAGCCACAAATACCGAATCAGTGGAGTGCATATTCTTTTAAGGTTAATTTTAGAAATAGAATTATCAAGGTAAATGTTACTGCTAAAAACACAACTTTTCAGCTAATTGGTACCGAAGAGGTGACCATTCGCGTTAATGGAAAGAAAGTAACATTGTTTCCAGATGAATTGACTACTGTGTAAAAAGGCTTTAGTTTAGTACTTTAAAGTTTAAAATTATATTACCCCATGAATAGTAAGATTGTAATTTATCATGTGTTTACCAGGCTTTTTGGTAATACAAATACCAACAATAAGCCATGGGGTACCATTGAAGAAAACGGAGTAGGGAAGTTTGCTGATTTTAATAAAAAAGCGCTTGCGGAGATTAAAGATTTAGGTATAACCCATATTTGGTATACAGGTATACCGCATCACGCTGTAATAAATGACTATACTGAAATCGGTATTTCAAATGATGATCCAGACGTAGTTAAGGGCAGAGCGGGATCGCCTTACGCGGTTAAAGATTATTACAATGTTAACCCCGATTTAGCTAAGGATCCCTCAAAAAGGTTAAAGGAGTTCAAATCTTTAATTGATCGTACACATAAGGCGGGCATGAAGGTGATTATTGATATTGTACCCAATCATGTCGCCAGAAAGTATGAGGGAAAGACGAACCCTAAAGGTGTTTCTGATTTCGGATTTGGCGATGATACATCCGTTGAATATCAAAAAGATAATAACTTTTATTATATCCCGGGAACGGAATTTAAAACTCCCCAATGGCGAGATGGTTATGTGCCTTTAGGTGGTGATATTCCGAATTATACAAATAACAAGCTAGTTGAAATCCCCGCGAAATGGACAGGTAATGGCTCTCGAAGTGTACAACCAGATATGAACGATTGGTATGAGACAGTTCGTATTAATTACGGAGTAAGACCAGATGGCGGACTAGATTTTGACATGCTGCCAAATGATTTCGGTGAGAAAGATAATGAAGAGCATTTTAACTATTGGAAAAAAAGGGTTGTGCCAAGCTCATGGCGAAAATTTAGGAATGTTGCCTTGTATTGGTTAGCAATGGGCGTTGACGGCTTTAGATATGATATGGCAGAAATGGTTCCGGTAGAATTTTGGAGCTTTATGAATTCATCCATAAAAATGAAAAATCCCGATGCATTTATAATGGCAGAGGTGTATAATCCAGATTTATATAGAACATATATCCATAAGGGTAAGATGGATTACTTATATGATAAGGTCGATTTTTATGACGGACTAAAACATATCATGAAAGGGTATGGTTGGTCTGATCATTTGCCGGTTGTTCAGAACGGTCTACAAGATATAGAACATAACATGCTTCACTTTTTAGAGAATCATGACGAGCAACGTATCGCTAGTACAGAGTTTGTAGGTAATGCTGAAATTGGTAGACCGGCAATGGTAGTTTCTGCGACGATAAGCACATCGCCGACCATGATTTATTTCGGTCAAGAAGTAGGTGAGCCAGCTGTTGAACATGCAGGCTTTGGGAGTCCGTCAAGAACATCGATTTTTGATTACATAGGTGTTCCCCATCATCAAAGATGGGTGAATAATAAAAAGTTCGATGGTGGTCAATCAACGCTAGAAGAAGCTTCGTTAAGAGATTTTTACAAGCGATTATTGAATTTCACCATAAGTAGTGAAGCACTTATGGGTGCGTACCGCGAAATTCATTTCTATAATAAAGAAATTACTGAAAATTACAATCATCGCGTGTTGTCTTATGTTCGTTGGTCTGAGAATCAAAAACTGATTGTGGTTTCAAATTTTGATGTCAATAATCACTTTTCGTTCGATTTAAAATTACCGGTTGATTTAATAAATACTTGGCAATTAAAAGAAGGTAATTATCCTTTACAAGATGCGCTTTATGGTCATGAGAATTCTTTAAGAGTAGAAAATGGAGAAGGTCATGTCGCAATCAACTTAAATCCTTTAGAATCCTTTATTTTTGAATTAAAATCTTAAAACATGCTCAATAGAATTTCTCTAGCTATTATTTGTTTCACTTTAGCATCTTGTAATATGAAAGAACCGTTAGTAATTGGTCATAGAGGTGCTATGGGTCACGAAACTGAAAACACCTTGGCATCTATTCAAAAAGCAATGGACTTAGGTGTTGATATGATAGAAATCGATGTCTTTAAAATTAAAAGTGGAGAGATTGTTGTTTTTCATGACGAAACTTTAGATCGATTAACAAATGCCCCTGGTAATATTGAAGATTATTATATAGTTGACTTAAAGAAGGTCATCGTTGAAGGCGGGCATGCAATACCAATGCTACAAGATGTCTTAAAACTAATAGATAATAAAGTAGCCTTAAATATTGAGTTGAAGGGCGCCGGTACTGCAGATAAGGTTAACCATATTATGAATTATTATATTAAAAAAAGAAACTGGTCGCCTGAAAACTTCATTATCTCAAGTTTTAATTGGGACGAACTGAAGGAGATGCGTAGACATAACCCGAATGTGGCTATAGCCGTTTTGACCGAAGAAAACCCAGTAGATGCCATACCTGTAGCCAAAGAATTGAATGCCGTAGCTATTAATCCATATTTCAAGAATCTAGATGTAGAAAAGGCAAATGAAATAAGAGAAGCCGGATTTAAAATATATACTTGGACGGTCAATGAGCCAGCTGATATTGATGCCATGAAACGTATTTCGGTAGATGGTATTATTACAAACTTTCCAGAACGGGTAAAATAATGTACGACGTTTTAGTAATTGGTGGTGGTGCTGCAGGCTTTTATGCGGCAATACATATCGCAGAAAAAAGACCAAATACTAAAATAGCTATTTTAGAACGGGGAAAGGATGTGCTGACCAAGGTTAAAATTTCTGGTGGTGGTCGTTGTAATGTTACTCATGCAGAATTTAATCCGTCAGATTTAAGCAAAAACTATCCTAGAGGAGAAAAAGAACTTTTAGGTCCTTTTCATACCTATGCCAGTAGTGATACCGTCGGTTTTTTTGAAGAACGCGGTGTATCTTTAAAAATTGAGGAAGATGGCAGAATGTTTCCGGTCAGTAATTCGTCACAAACAATTATAGACTGCTTTATTTCTGAGGCAGATAGATTAGGGGTTCAGGTGAAAACACTTTGTTCGGTAAGCGGAATTGAGCAAATCGAGGAAGAAGGAATTAAAAAGTGGAAGGTTGCCGTAGGGGAGGGTTTTATGTACTGCAAAAAACTCATTTTGGCAACAGGAAGTAATCCTAAAATGTGGAAGTATCTTGAAGCTTTAGGGCATACTATTGTTCCGCCTGTGCCATCGTTGTTTACTTTTAATATAAAAGATGAGCGTATAACGGATATACCGGGTGTTGTAACGCTTGCCGAGGTAAACGTTATACCCAAAAAGAACTTCGGTAAAAAGACAGCAAGAACAAAATTAGATGCATCTGGTTTAAGTTCAGACGGACCTTTGTTGGTTACCCATTGGGGAATGAGCGGACCGGCTATTTTAAAACTGTCTGCATGGGGAGCAAGAATTTTAGAACAGTATAATTATCAATTCAAAATTCAAGTAAATTGGGTGCCAGAGTATCACCAAAACGGATTGTTAGAATTGTTCTTGAAAGTAAAACAGGTAGAAAAGAAAACTATTCTAAGAACCAAGGTCTTAGATATTCCGAAGCGTTTATGGGCGAACTTGGTAAAAGCATCTGGTATAGCCGATACTACAACCTGGCCAGAAGTATCTAAACAACAGTTGCAATCACTTGCAGAGCAATTAACCATGGGTGTTTTTCAGGTTAACGGTAAAAGTACTTTTAAAGAAGAGTTTGTGACGGCCGGTGGTTTAGATTTAAAGGAAATCAATTTTAAAACCTACGAAAGTAAAATTCTTCCAAGTCTCTATTTTGCTGGGGAAATCATAAATGTAGATGCCATTACCGGTGGATTCAATTTTCAGAATGCCTGGACAGGAGGTTATATTGCAGCCAATGGAGTGGTAGAAAGTTTGAATGTAAACCAATCATAAAATGAAGACATATATTGCATTTTTAAGAGGGATAAATGTCAGCGGAAAACATAAAATTCCGATGGCTGAACTTCGAGAATTATGCGATAGTATAAGCTTGAAAGAAGTTAAAACATACATTCAAAGTGGTAATATAGTTTTTAAAAGTGAACTCCAGAATACATCAGAATTAGAATCACTCATTTCTAAGGCTATTTTAAAAAGTTTTGGTTTCGAAGTACCTGTAATAGTGAAGACTACTTCACAATTACGGGATATTCTTAATGATAATCCGTTCGAGTCAGAAGATGAAATTATAAGAAAGCAAGTCTATTTTGTATTATTAAATGATCTTCCGAAAATTAGCGAGCTTACTAAGTTTAAAGTAGAATCGTACGAGAACGAAGAATTTTCAATTTCTGATTCTTGCATATATTTAAAGTGCAAAGTGGGATATGGTAAAGCAAAATTGAATAATAATTTGATAGAGCGAAAGTTGAAGGTACTGGCAACTACTAGAAACTATAGAACCATGCACAAATTATTAGAGTTGAGTTATTAGATTAATTCAATTCCCAAATTTTATAATTCAAAGCTGTAGCGAAACAAACCCAAAGTAGGTACGGAATTAGCAATATCGCTGCAAATTTACTAACGACATTGAACCATTTAATAGTAAGAGATAATACTACTAGAAGTGCCATAATTACGAGCAGCCCATAAAATGGTTGTTTTAGTCCGAAGAATACAATACTCCACAATCCGTTTAAAAGTAGTTGAAAACCAAAATGATATAATCCGGTTTTTACCCATTTATGATGAAAACCTTTTGCCCATACCCAGCCGGCAGAGATACCCATCATAATATAAAGAGCACTCCATACGGGAGCAAATACCCAATTTGGTGGGTTAAAACTAGGCTTGTTCAATGTTAAATACCATCCGGTAACAGAGCTTTGCGTAACAACGCTACTCAAAAAACCAATGGCCGAGCATATGATAATACCAATAAGAATATACTTAAACTTTCTTTTCAACTGGTCAGTGTTTAGGTCTAAAATAAGGATTTATTTTAATTGATAGCCCTAAAAACTATATTTGCACAAATTGAAAATTCAATGTCAGAAAAAGATTTTATTCCAGCATCATATATTACATTGAAAGAAGAAGGTGCGGTATCGTATTCTTCGCCCAGCAATATTGCTTTGGTAAAGTATTGGGGAAAGAGAGCGAATCAGATTCCCGCCAACCCATCAATCAGTTTTACCTTAGCTGCATGTGTTACTAAAACTAGTGTGAAGTATAAAAAGAAGGTTCAAAAAAGTGATGAGTTCTCATTTGACCTTTTGTTTGAGGGCGAGGCAAAAGAAGAATTCAAGCCGAAAATCAATACATTTTTTAAAAGAATAGAAGTCTATCTACCGTTTTTAAAAGAGTATCACTTTGTTATAAATACATCAAATTCTTTTCCGCATAGTAGTGGTATAGCGTCATCAGCAAGTGGTATGTCTGCATTGGCATTATGTTTTATGGAGATGGAAAGGTCATTCTCATCATCAATTTCTGAAGAAGATTTCAATAGAAAAGTTTCGTTCTTATCTCGTTTAGGTTCAGGTAGTGCTTGTCGTAGTATTGAAGGACCATTGGTGCAATGGGGCGAAACAGCCTCGATTGAGGGAAGCTCAAATTTATTCGGTATAAAATATCCATATGCAGTACATGAGGTATTCAATAATTTTCATGATACTATTTTATTGGTTGATAAAGTAGAGAAACAGGTAAGCAGTACGGTAGGTCATGAGTTAATGCATGGGCACCCGTTCGCGCCTCAACGATTTGATCAGGCACATACCAATTTAGAAAAGCTAAAATCGGTTTTAGCAGATGGTAATTTAGATAGTTTCATAAATATTGTAGAAAGCGAAGCGCTTACATTGCATGCAATGATGATGACGAGTAATCCGTATTTTATATTAATGAAGCCTAATACCCTTTCTCTAATCAATGAAATTTGGAAATTTAGGCAAGAATCTAATACACATGTTTGCTTTACTTTAGATGCAGGTGCCAATGTGCATGTATTATATCCGGAAAATGAAAAGGATATCGTTTTTCCATTTATAAAAGAGAAGTTAGTACCTTTTTGTCAAAATGGACAGTATATTTGCGATAGAATTGGTCTGGGTGCTAAGAAGTTGTAGGTGAATTATGTACGTTTTTTTTATTATAAGCGTTTGTAAAGAGAAGATTCATCTATTTTGTTTAACCATTTATGGTATAACGTTCAACTTTGTGTGAATCTTTGATTATCTTTATATAAGTTTCAATATTTGTTTAGTTTTTAAAAATGAAAGGACCTCTTTTTTATTCGAAAATTCTTCTCTTCGGGGAGTATGGTATCATAAAAGATTCTAAAGGATTATCTATACCTTATAATTTTTATAAAGGTGCTTTGAAATCTGATTCCAACTCATCTGTTGAGGCCACAAAATCAAATAAAAGTTTAGAAGCATTTACTCATTATTTAGAAAATTTAACCGTTAAGAATCCGAAGTTGGTTACTTTCGATTTAGAGCTTTTAAAAACAGATGTTGCAGAAGGTATGTATTTTGATAGTTCTATACCTCAAGGTTATGGTGTAGGTAGTAGTGGTGCTTTAGTAGCAGCTATCTACGATAAATATGCACAAGATAAAATAACCGTTCTAGAGAATTTAACAAGAGAAAAATTATTGAAGCTTAAAACGATATTCGGTAAAATGGAATCGTTTTTTCACGGTAAGTCATCGGGGCTAGATCCTTTAAATAGCTATTTAAGTCTGCCTATACTTATAAATTCCAAAGATAATATTGAGTCTACCAGTATACCTTCTCAAAATGCAGATGGTAAAGGTGCCGTGTTTTTATTAGATAGTGGTATTATTGGTGAAACTGCACCCATGGTTCAAATTTTTATGGAACAGATGAAAAATGATGGTTTCCGTAAAATGCTAAAAAATCAATTCATAAAGCATACAGATGCTTGTGTAGAAGATTTTGTAAACGGCAATATTCAGTCTTTGTTCGGTAACTTAAAGCAATTATCTCATGTTGTTTTAGATAACTTTAAACCTATGATTCCGGCAAAATTTCATGCCTTGTGGAAAAACGGAATCGACACCAATGATTACTATTTAAAGCTATGTGGATCAGGTGGTGGCGGTTATATTCTTGGGTTTACAGAAGACTTTGAGAAAGCTAAAACTGCGTTAAAAGATTACAAATTAGAAGTAGTCTATAATTTTTAGGTAATTTCCAAACATGCTTAATAGAAGAAATAAACTCTTACTTTTAAAAGTACTGAGTCTGTTTTCAGTGGTTAGGGGGTATAACATTTTAGTTATAGCACTAGCCCAGTATTTGGCATCAATTTACATACTGGCACCAGAATTACCGGTAAGAGAAGTAGTATTTGATATTAAGCTTTTTGTTATTGTAATTGCATCTGCTATGGTCATTGCTGGCGGTTACATTATCAATAATTTCTACGACGCAGAAAAAGACCTTATTAATAAACCACGAAAGAGCATGTTAGATCGTTTGGTAAGCCAGCGGTTTAAGCTAACGACTTATTTTGTGTTAAATTTTTTCGCGGTAATAGCTGCAAGTTATGTTTCTTTTAGGGCGGTTTTCTTCTTCTCTTCGTACATTTTTGGTATCTGGATCTATTCTCATAAGTTGAAAAAAATTCCGTTTTTAGGCAACTTTATTTCTGCAACCCTGGCGATAACCCCATTTTTCATCATATTTGTATACTATAAAAACATTCAACCTGTCATTTTTGTACATGCAGTATTTTTATTTCTATTAATACTTGCTCGTGAAATGATTAAAGATTTGGAGAATATATCGGGTGATCTTGCCCAGAATTATAGAACTATTCCGATCATATATGGGACAAGAATATCTAAATTATTGATATCCTTATTAATTTTATTGACCCTTGTACCGTCATTACTGCTCATTTTTAAGTTCGATGTGGGGTATATGAACTTTTATTTTATGCTTTGTGTGGTATTATTGGTGTCTTTCATATTCCTCTTATTCAAAGCAAAGACCCGTAAAGACTATGTTTGGCTGCATAATATTCTTAAACTAATCATAGTAATGGGTGTTTTTGGTATTCTGCTCATAGATGTTAATCTTGTTTTAAACAGAATACTATAGTTGTTGGTAATATGTTTCATATAACTATTTGAACGGCAATGCAATTTGCTACCTTTGTGCAAAATTGGTACAGTTATGAGTAGGGATGATTCTAGTAGGGATAAAAATGCTTCAGGTAGGCAAGGGGGTAATTTTAAAAAGAAGAGCTATGCTCGTGGTAATGCGCCAATTAAAAAAAATGTGACGCCAGCTAAGCCACAAGATCCAAATGCTATTAGACTAAATAAATATGTAGCTAACTCTGGGGTATGTTCTCGTAGAGATGCTGATATCTATATTGCTGCAGGTAATGTAACTGTAAATGGCAAACCAATTACAGAAATGGGGTATAAGGTAAAATTGACCGATGAGGTAAAATTCGATGGTCAATTATTAAATCCTGTAAAGAAAGAATATGTACTTCTAAATAAGCCAAAAGACTTTGTAACTACTATTCGTGATGAAAAAGGCAAAAGACACGTATCAGGGTTAATATCTAGTGCTTCTAAGTCAAAATTATTGCCGGTAGATAAATTGGAAAAAGACCATACAGGTTTACTTTTGTTCACCAATGATGGCAATATGACCAAGGTCTTAAAAAGTCCTATAAATGGTATGCGTAAGATTTTTCATTTGGTGCTTGAGCAAGAATTAAGAAGTGCCGATTTAAAGAAGATACAAGAAGGTGTTACAGTTGACGAAAAGGTAGTAAGAGTACAAGATGTTAGTTTTATTGCCGATGCTCCTAAAAGAGAAGTAGGCATTGAAATTTATAGTTCTAGAAATAAAATTGTAGAACGTTTATTTGAAACTTTAGGATATAAAGTTCAGAAATTAGATAGGGTTGTTTATGGTGGTCTTACTAAAAAAGATTTACCAAGAGGACACTGGAGGTATTTGACAGATCAAGAGGTGATAAACCTTAAGATGATCAAATAAAACGCTGTCCTTGTCTGTTTAAAAGGCTATAGGATATGAAATTATTTCAGTGCACAAATTGTAAGAATACAGTTGTTTTCGAGAATAACGTATGTGTAAATTGCGGCTACCTATTAGGGTACTCTTCTTATTACAATAAGATAGTTTCTTTAGATGCAAATGCTACGCAATGGAAACTTCCAGAATTGGAAGATAAAACTTATGTATACTGTAAAAATCAAAAGCATCATGTTTGTAATTGGCTTGTAGATATAGAAAGGGGAGATGAGTTCTGCTTAGCTTGCAGCTTAAATCGAACTATACCTGATATTCTAGATGATGATAATTTAGCCAAGTGGAAGCAAATTGAAATAGCCAAGCATAGATTGGTATATCAATTATTACGTTTTAGATTATCGGTGGTGAGTAAAACCATTGATGATTCTAAAGGTCTTTGCTTTGATTTTTTGGCGCAAGATGATTTGCCAGAAGAGGCTAAAGATTTAAAAACAGGACATGCAAATGGTGTAATTACCCTTTTAATTTCTGAAGCAGATCCTGTTGTTCGAGAACAGATAAAGCAGCAAATGTCTGAGCGTTATAGAACCTTACTCGGTCATTTTAGACATGAAGTAGGGCATTATTTCTGGGACAGACTAGTTCGTGATAATCCAGCTGTATTAACTGGATTTAGAAATATATTTGGCGATGAATCTATGTCGTACGTTGATGCCTTGACCAATTATTACAATAATGGTCCACAGGCAAATTGGCAACAACGTTTTATAAGCAAGTATGCATCATCTCACCCATGGGAAGATTGGGCCGAAACCTGGTCGCATTATTTACACCTTACCGATGTGTTGGAAACTGCCTATAATTTCGGACTCAAAACAGATCCTAAGATTACCGCCAAGAAAAATTTAAAGATGAATGCTAGTTTCGATCCTTATAAAGAAACCAGTTTTAAAAAGGTATTGAATACCGGTATGCCTTTACTGTTCGCATTGAACAGTATGAGCCGTTCTATGGGAGAAGACGATCCTTATCCGTTTATTATATCAGAGCCTGTAAAGAATAAATTAGAGTTCATTCATAAATTATTAAAGAGTGTTTAGTCTCTACTAAAGCCCTTACCAAAACGGTAGGTGGCAATAATGCCATGGGTGTTACCCAATGGAGAATCGTTCATGGCTACATTGTAACTATATATGGCTCTAATATTTTTGAAAAGATAGACACCTGCTAAAAGATTAATCGACGAATTAGTTCTATAACCTGTTCCTAGTTCAAATCTGTTTCTGTAACTGACAGCGATATTCATGTCTACTTGAAATGGAGCGCCATTTTCATATTTCAATAATAAGTTTGGCTTAACCATTAATTCTTCAAATTTGTTTGAAAAGAAGCGATATCCTAAATAGCCATAATACGGAACGTTGATTTCAACATTATCATCGGAAACAAGCATGTCACCAATTACATTTGGTGTAGAAACTCCCACATATACATTAGCAAGATTTAGAAGAAATCCTAATCCAATGGTTGGAATAGTGGCATTAATATTCATAGCAAAATTAGGGTCATTCATTATACCCAATTCAAGTAAGTTTTCTTGATACTGCTGTACACCAGGTGATATAGAGAAAGACAATGAATTTGGGGTGTATATTTGCCAATAAGGTCTATTATTTTTAGTGTCGAAGAATATCTTATAAGAGTAAGTAGCAAAAGCACTTGTTGAGGTGGTTACACCGACTTCATCACGTATTAATCCTGCTCCTAACCCAACTTTACCTCGGTTTAATGGAGTATGGAAACTTAAGGCAAAACTTTTAGGACTACCTTCAAATTGATTAAAAGTACCAGTATTACTAATACCTATTTCAGCACTTGGTGCAAGTCCCGCAAAGGCAGAATTTACCAAGTACGGATTGTAATTATACTCAGAGAAAGTAGGGGTTTGCTGCGCTATTGACGTATTATTGGTCAATGCCCCTAAGACGATTGCTATCAAAGCGATGTTTTTGTAAAAATTCTGCATGCTATTATCGCTTTAAAACAAGGAAACCTTGCGTTTTTCTTAAAATGGTTTCACCTTCTATTTCAATATTGAAGAAATAAGTACCCGTTGGCAATTGGTCTGCGCCTATTTTGGTCTTCATATTTGCAGTACCTGAAAATACGTTAGATGCATTGTCATAATTCTCAACCTGAAAGACCATATCGCCCCACCTATTATAAATGCTGACAATATTTTCGGGGTAATAGTTTATGTTTTCAATGTGCCAATATTCGTTTATTCCGTCTCCGTCTGGTGAGAAGCCGTATTTTGTTTCATCTTCAGGAATCATTGTTGTAAACGATTGTTGTTCACAACCTATAGCATCACCGGCACTGTTATAAGATGTAATAGTAACAAAGATTTCGGTATCAAAAGGAAATTCTTGTTCATGTGTATAGCTAGTAGCCGTACCCATATCTATAGTATCTAAAATATCATTTGCTTCAGTAGATGTTCCAATAGAGATTCTGTACCCATCTGTTTTTTCAACTTCTTCCCAAGAAATGGTACTTTCTAAAGAAACATTGTTTTCTCCTTTAGCTGGACTCAATAATAGTGCACAATCAGGAGCTACAACTTCTGTTGTAAAGCTTTCTGAAATACAGCCTTCTGCTTCACCAGAAGAATTATAAGGTGTAACAGTTACATAAATTAATGTCTCAGAAGGCAAATTTTCATTGAGAATATAACTAGTCAATGAAGCAACATCTTCATCAGTAACAATATCATTTCCGCCATTAGTTGTGCCAATTGAAATGTAATAGCCATCTGCTTGATCGGCAACGTTCCATTCGATATCTGTTCTAACAGAAATATCATTCCCGTTCTGTAATGAAGAGATAAGAGAAGTACAAGAAGGTAAAGGTCTTATAGTAAAGCTTTCAGAAGTACAACCATTAGCATCACCAACCTCGTTGAAGGGGATGATGGTAACCGTTACAATTTCACCTATGTTAAATTCATTTGGGAAAGAGTAGGTGGTATCTAAAACTTCCAAGTCGGTTACGTTATTTATAGTGCTATTATCACCAGTAATAGTCAATTTATAGCCATTTGCATCTGCTACAGTATTCCATGTAATTTCACTTACTTCTGCTCGTACATCATTATTAAGAGGTGAAATTAAAGTCGTACAATTAGGGATTGATTTAATTGTAAATGTTTCAATAGAACAATCTATAGCTTCACCTGCATTGTTGTAAGGTGTTATATTTACCGATACTATTTCTCCTTGTTCAAAATCACCGGTAAAATCATATGTGTTTCCAGAGGTAATATCTAATTCTGATACGTTGTTTGCGGTACTATTACTTCCCGATACAGAAAGTAAGTATCCAACAGCTTCAGGTACTGCCATCCATTCTAAGTTAGAATTTAAGGCTACATCAACATCACCGTTAGCAGGCGAAGTTAATATTGTACATAAAGGGATAGCTTGAATAGTAAACGTTTCTGTTGAGCAACCAATAGCGTTACCAGATTCATTATAAGGTATTATAGTAACCGAAACAGTCTCACCTTGAGTAAAGCCGGAATCAAAATCTATAGTTGTAAATGTGGTTTTTCGGTCAGTAAAATTGTTAATCGTACTTGTACTCGCAGATACAGATACAAAATATCCAATAGCATCTACAACGGCATTCCATGAAATCGACGTGCTAGTGTCAACTTGAGTGTCACCATCTATCGGCAGGTTTAAGTTAGTACAACCTGGTACAGGCTTAATAGCAAAAGTTTCAGAAGTGCAACCTACAGCTTCACCAGAGCTATTGAAAGGTTTTATGGTAACCGTAACAGTTTCACCTTGTATAAAGTCATTTGTAAAATCGTAAGAAGTTGCTATAACGTCAACGTCGGTTAAATTATTGACAGTGCTTTCACTAGCTGTTACTGTTATGGTATAACCAGTTGCACCGTCTACTGCATTCCAGCTAATATCTGTATCGATATCTGCATTTGCTGTATTGTTTACAGGAGTAATTAATGAAGTACATGATGGAACCGGCGGAGGAAGAATTGTAAAGCTTTCAGATGTACACCCTGTAGCCTCTCCATTTGTATTGTAAGGCTTAATACTTACAGTAACAGTCTCACCTTGTATGAAATTGTTTGCAAAATCAAAGGTTGTATTTGTGGTTACATCAAAATTGGTCATATTGTTAGCAGTACTATTACTGCCAATAACGGTTACTCTATAACCTTCGGCGTCAGAAACTGCATTCCATTCAATAGAAGTATCTACAGCAACATTAGTGGCGTTATTTGTCGGGCTTGTTAATGAAGTACATGCTGGTGGACCTATCGTTTCAAAAGTATATTCTATACAATCTGCGGAAGGACCATTTATGTTTGACGCAATTATAGAAACATAAATTGTTTTATTTTCTGGTAGGTCGCTCGTGAATGTATATGTGGTTATATTCCCAATATCGCCTGTAAAAATTTCTGTTCCTCCAGAAGTTGTACCTACTTTAAGATTGTATCCGTCTACAGACCCAGATCCGTTCCAACTTAAATTAGTATCTAATGCAACTTGAGTAGCACCGTTGGCTGGTGAGCTTAGAATTGGGCATGAAGGAGGACTAGTTGAATTTCCAGTTGTAAAGCTTTCTTCTATGCATCCGGTCGCATCGTCAACATCGTTGTAGGGTATTATGGTGACGTAATATGTTCTACTCTCAAGTAGGTCTTCTGGTATATCATATGTTGTAGCATTATTTACATCTACATTATTTACTATTTCATTACCACCTTCGGTAGTACCAACAATTACTAAGTAACCGGTAGCTTCGGGAACTGCTGTCCAACTTAAATTAGTGTCAATAGCAACGCCTGTATCTAAATGAGCAGGACTTATTAAATTAGTGCATGTAGGTGCAACAGGAATTAATTCAGTATGGAAACGTTCTTCGGTACAAGAACCAGGTTCACCTTCACCATTATAAGGTATTATAGTAACAAAAATATCATTGTCTTCAGGTAAGTCGGTAATAAATTCATAGGTATTAACATTACCTACATCTTCAGAATTTAATATGTCACTAGCACCAGAGGAAGTTCCTACGGTAAGCTTATAACCATCGGCATTTGAAATAGGGCTCCAGCTTAAATCAGTAGTTATTGACACTTCTGTTGCTGTATTTAAAGGAGCCGTCAAAGAAGTACATTCAGGTATGGTTGCGGCAGAATTTGAAATAGTAAAACTCTCTTCAATACAAGTTCCAGGATCACCTTCATCATTAAAAGGAATAATTGTTACATAAACCGTATCACCAGTATTAAAATCAGATGCAAATTCATAAGATGTTTCATTAGTGATAGTTTCATTGTTTACTATGTCATTTCCACCTGCAGAGGTTCCTACTGTTAGGTAATAACTTTGTGCAAATTGTGCAGCGTCCCAAGTAAGGTTAGTATTGACAGGTACATCGGTATCACCATTTAAAGGTGATGCCAATTGTGTGCAATTTGGGATTGGGCAATCACGAACATCTTGGTCAAAGGTCCAACCATAGTTGTCAATCATAGATTGTCTTTCTTCTTGTGCATCACAATAGGGCAGACCTTGTGCACCTAGGGTTATACCTGATGTTAAATTCTGTTCGGACCAAGCAATTAACGTATTGTCATAATTTTCTCTTACCAAAGCAGTGTTGTCTAACATATCGCTCATGTTAGTTACTCCGCTAACATCCCATTCTGCCAAGCTTTGGTCTAGTGAAGAGGCATTGTAAAAAGTGGATCGCATGCTAACATTTCCCGGATTCCATAAATCCATAGGTTGGTTGTAAGCCAATGCGTTGTTGAACATATAATCCATGTTGCTTACCCCAGATATACGCCAATTGTTTATATTTTGGTTGAAAGCAGTTGCATCGCTGAACATTTCTTCCATGGTGGTGACACCTCTTACATTCCAATCCCCAATAGTTTCATTAAATGCAATGGCGCCTTTAAACATTTCTTCCATGGTAGTTACAGAGGCTACGTTCCAAGAATTCATGCTTTGGTTGTAACTGGTAGCTTCGTTAAACATAGCTTCCATTGTGGTTACAAATGAGACGTTCCAAGCATCAATGTTTTGATTAAATAGCGTTGCACCGCTAAACATTTCTTGCATGGTCAATGCTTCTCCAGTATTCCAATTTGTAAGTGGTTCATTGAAAGCTGATGCGTTTTTAAACATCGCTGCAAAGTTGGTTACCACAGCAGTATTCCAATTGTTTAAAGGTCGATTAAAAGCTTCAGCGCTTTCGAACATAGACGTCATTAGCGTAACCGATGATACGTTCCAATTATTTAGCGGTTGATCAAACAGTAAAGCGTTTTTAAACATAGATGTCATGTTGGCAACGGCACTTACATCCCAATCTATTAGAGGTTGATTAAAAACTTCTGCCCCATTGAACATTTCAGACATGTTTACTACAGAGTTTACGTCCCAACTATTTAATGGTTCGTTAAAGCTGAGAGCTGAACTAAACATGGAAGACATATCTGTTACGTTCGTTACGGACCAGCTGTCTATGTCTTGGTTGAAATTTTGAGCGTTATAGAACATAGAACCCATATTGGTTACCGAGTTTACATTCCAATTGTTTAGAGGTTGATTAAATATTTCAGCGTTATTAAACATATAATTCATGGTAGTAACCGATGATACGTTCCAATTATTTAGAGGTTGATTAAATGCTTCAGCACTTCTGAACATAGAGCTCATATTGGTAACTGAAGAGGTGTCCCAGTCGTTTATGTTTTGGTTAAATAGCTCTGTAGATCCAAACATGCCATACATAGAGGTAACTTTAGATACGTCCCAATCTAATGGCTGATTAAATACTTCTGCATCATAGAACATAGAACCCATATTGGTAACATTGCCTGTATTCCATGAATTTATGGGTTGGTCAAATTCTCTAGCGCTATAGAACATACTGGTCATGTTAGTAACATTGCTGACATCCCAGGTGTTTAAAGGTTCGTTAAAAACATAGGTTCCTTTAAAGGTAGATTCCATGTTCGTTATATTGCTAACATTCCAATTATTTAAATTTCCATTAAATAAATGGGCGCCTTCAAACATTTCGGACATATCGGTTACAAGGGTTAGGTCAGGAATATCTGTAGCATTATACTCCATGTTTTCACATCCAAAGCAAGCTCTTTGCATGGATTGATACTCATGTGTACCCCATTGGTCAATAGATATGACTTCATCGGCATCTCCATAGTAATGATAAGGAGCAGGGAAATCACCAATTATGGATATCGTATATATGCCAGGGGTGTTGTATATGTGTCTAAGATCACTTGTAACATTATTGTTGTATTCGCTATCTCCCCAATCAACGGAATAATTGTAGCTGTAGCTAGAGTTTCTTTGAATTCTAAAATCAAATTGATCAGTACCATAAGTAGATCCGAGGCTAGTGTCAATCGTAAATTTATAGGCTGCTGGACTATTGACCCATGAAGGTACTACGGTAAAGCTAAATTCTTCACAGCCAACTGCCGGACCTTCACCATTATAAGGTGTAACAGTAATGAAAATAGTATCGCCTAGAGTAAATTCGTTGGTAAAAGTTAAAATTTGTACGTTACCAACATCATAATTATTTGCAGGGCTTCCATTGATATTTACAAAGCTACGTACTCCTCCTCTTTCAACTTCTAAGTCAATATAGTAACCAGTTGCATTTGGTGCGGCAGCCCAATGTATGTTAGAATTTGCAGGAACATTTGTATCTCCTTCGGCTGGGTTTGTAATTGTTGTGCAGAACACATTTGAACAGTTAACAATGTCTCCGGTTATAGTCCAATTATAGTTATCAATAAGTTCTAGTCTTGCAAGTCTACCATCACAATATTTTAAGCCTGTTGCTCCTAAGTCAACATCATCTTCAACGGTTTGGGTAGCCCAACCGATTAAAGTAGCATCATAATTTTCCTCAGATAATCCAGAATTGGATAAAAGAGATGTCATAGATGTAACGGAGGAAATGTCCCAAGATGATAGGTCCTGATCAAAAGAATCAGCATTCAGAAATGTATTTCTCATTCTTGTTACAGCCGAAGTATTCCAATTGTCTACAGGTTGGTTGAACAGCGGTGTATTTGTGAAAATACCGTCTAAATTTGTAAGTGAAGTAATTGTCCAATTGTTTAGTGGCTGATTAAATAGCGTTGCGTTATCAAACATATTACTCATGTTCGTAACGTTGGAAACGTCCCAGCCTTCAATATCTTGGTTAAAACTTGAGTCTTGAAACATATAACTCATGTTCGTAACGCTATTTACGTCCCAAAGGTCTAAAGGTTGGTTATAAGCAGTTATGTAGGAAGATGCCCAACCAGCAAACATATAGCTCATATTGGTTACGTTGCTAACATCCCACCCATTTAATGGTTGGTTAAAAGAAGAGCTTTCAAACATACCTGACATATTAGTTACATTACTAACATCCCATTGATCTAAAGGTTGGTTAAAATCTTTTAAGCTACCGGCACTACCAAATGTTCGGCTCATGTCGGTTACACTGCTTACGTCCCAATCATTTAAAGGTTGATTAAAATTGTTGTTTTGGGCAAACGTGCCCGATAAGGTGGTCACATTGCTAACATCCCATAAATTTAAGGGTTGATTGAACGGGCAATTTTGAAACATTCCAGAAATGTCCGTAACATTGCTAATATTCCAATTGTTTATTTGTTGGTTAAAGGATGTTAGGTAAAACATCCTTGCCATGGTAGTTACATTACTTACATCCCATAAGTTCAATGGCTGATTAAAAACTCTGGCATAATAAAACAGATTGGACATGTCCGTTACATTGCTAACGTTCCAATTGTTGATGTTTTGATTAAAATCTTCAGCATGATAAAACATGTTAGACATTGTAGTTACTGCAGCTGTATTCCAACTATCCAATGGCTCATTAAATAGTTCTGCTTCGTAAAAAGTATAAGACATATCTGTTACTGTCCTGGTATTCCAATTTGCTAAGGGTCTATTAAATGTTTCTGCTTCATAAAATAAGCCTGAGATATCATTAATAGTACTGGTGTCCCAGTTATTTACAATTCCATTAAACGAAGTACAACCTCTAAACATCTGTTTCAAAGAGGTGACTTGAGCAAGGTTAGGATCGTCAATTAAATCAAAATTCAAGTTTTCACAACCATAGAAAGCATTTTCCATGGTTTCCCATTCTATAGCTCCCCAACTTAGAATTTCAATGATTTTTAGTTTGTCACTAGCATTTTCATCGTTAAAGTAAATAGAAGGGAATGTGCCGCTAATACTAATGGTGTATATTCCAGGAGATGCATAGGTATGCGTTATATCTCCCGATACCCCAGTATCTGTATTTGCATCTCCCCAATCTATATCATAATTATATGTTGTATATGAAGGGTTGGTAGGAATGGTAATTTGATTAGCTGTAGATGAGCCGGTTTCAATATTATTTGTATTCCAAATAGAAGTAAAAGTTTGTGAGAAAAGATTAAAACTCAAGAATAAAAGAAAAATGGTAATACACTTTTTAAAAATTGGCATGCCGGTTGGTTTAATCGAGGGTTTACCTCAAATATGCCTATGAAAACTAAATGTTAAAATTTTTTGTTGTGAATGTGTGTTTTATGGGTATAAAGTTCACTATTTCTGTTGAATTACATATAAATCAATGTTTTAGCAATATTGAGCTCATGATGAGAGATAGTATTTAATCTTATTGGGTTACCGAGATTTTGAAGTACCGCTTAAATTTACTGTTAGAATTAATACATCAATAGATGTCAGAGCAAAAAGATACCCGACAATCCAAATTCAGAATAAAACATCTACCCAAATTATTGGTTAACACTTATAATACATGGATAGAAAAAGAACCGTTTCAAATTAGTGCGGTTATAGCTTATTATGCAATTTTATCATTACCAGGTCTTCTTATTTTAATTCTAGAATTGGTTGGTGGTATTTGGGGCAAAGAAATTGTACGTGGAGAATTATTTGCTGAAATTTCATCTGCAATGGGTCCTGAAACAGCGCAATCTATACAAGAAATGATAGCGGATAGAGGTAGTGAAAATACATCTATCGTTGCTACAATATTAGGAGTAGGAGTATTAATTTATGGTGCTACCGGAGTTTTTTATCAACTACAAAATGCGTTAAACGATATTTGGAAAGCGAAACCAAAATATACCAATGAAATATTATCTACCCTTTTCATGCGGTTAAAAGGATTCGGGTTTATTTTAATTTTCGGATTTTTATTACTGATCAGTTTTGTGTTGACTTCATTTTTATCGGCATTTTCAAATCAACTATCTAGGCTTTTGCCAGAGGGAATGTTGGAGCTAGGCTTCGTATTGGATATTGTTATTTCCTTGACTTTTATCTACCTATTATTCGGTGCCATGTTTAAATACTTGCCCAGTACACATGTACGTTGGAAAGTGGTTAAAGTAGGTGCTGCACTTACAGCCTTTTTGTTTTTAATAGGTAAATACGCGCTTGCTTTTTACTTTAGTAAGGCAGAACCAGGCTCTACTTACGGTGCGGCCGGCAGCATCATTTTAGTGATGTTATGGGTATCTTATTCTAGCTTAATTGTCACTTTCGGAGCACAGTTTACCAAGATTTATTCTGATAAGTATGTTAAGTTGAATTAACTATTTTTCATTTTATCATGAATTTCCTTCAAGCATAAATTACCTAAACTACCTTCATGGGTATGATGAATATCTCTTTTTGGAGTAAAAGTGCCATCATTAATTTCTTGCCCCATTTTCTTATAGGCATCTCTAAAAGGCATTCCGTTTTGTACCAATTCATTCAACGTATCTACACTAAATAAATAGTCATATTTTGGGTCGTCTAAAATATTTTCATTAACCCTAATTTCTTTAAGGCTGAATGTCAAAATTTCTAGACAAGCCTTCATATCTTGTATAGCAGGAATGATGATTTCTTTTACCAACTGTAAATCTCTATGATAACCACTAGGCAGATTATTGATAATCAATGTCAGTTGATTTGGTATAGATTGTAGTTTATTACATTTACCACGAACCAATTCAAAAACATCGGGATTCTTTTTGTGTGGCATGATGCTAGAACCTGTAGTCAGTTCATCTGGGAAAGAGATGAAATTGAAGTTTTGGCTCATATACAAACAAATATCCATAGCCATTTTAGATAAGGTAGCGGCAATATTAGCAATACCGAAAGCGGTAGCTTTTTCAGCTTTTCCTCTACTCATTTGGGCAGCGACGACATTGTATTTTAATGTGCTGAAACCCATTTCTTTGGTGGTGAATCTACGGTCAATGGCGAAAGAACTTCCATAACCTGCAGCACTGCCTAAAGGGTTTTGATCTGCTACTTTATAAGCTGCATCAATAAAATAAAGGTCATCAATTAAACTTTCTGCATAAGCAGAAAACCATAATCCGAATGAAGAGGGCATAGCAATTTGTAAGTGCGTATACCCAGGTAACAGTACATCTTTATGTTCTTGAGCTTTTACCAGAAGAAGGTTAAAAAGCGACTTTGTCATTGACTTAATTTCTGACAATTCATCTTTTAAATACAGGTGCATAGCCACTAAAACTTGATCGTTTCTTGATCTAGCCGTATGTATTTTTTTACCAGTATCACCTAAACTAAGGGTAAGCATGTATTCTATTTTAGAATGCATGTCTTCAAAAGATTTTTCTATAGAAAATGTCCCTTTCTCTATTCGCGCGGCAATATGGTTTAACTCATTAACAAGTTCTTGAGTTTCTTTGGGTGTTAGCAAACCAATTTCACCCAACATTTTAGCATGAGCTTTAGATGCGATTACGTCGTACTTGGCTAAAACCAAATCTAATTCCCTGTCGTTACCAACGGTGAAATGATCAATTTTTTTATCAGTGCTAAATCCTTTATCCCAGAGTTTCATTTTAAGTCAGTTTACAATTATCAATGAACAATAATCAATTGTACATTGCTAAATGATTATTGTTTATTGCAAGTAGCCTTTTAGTAATTTAATATACAAATCTATACCTTCTTCAATTTCATGAACATAGATAAATTCATTTGCTGAATGAGAACGGGTGCTGTCACCAGGTCCCATTTTCAGTGATTGACAACTTAACGCTGCTTGATCCGAAAGGGTAGGCGAGCCGTAAGTAGTTCTGCCTAATGCTATCCCAGATTTCACTAACGGATGATCTTTGTCTATTTTCGATGAATTGAGGCGTAAAGATCGCTCCTTTAATTCGCATGGCGCATCGTTCTTTAGCAAATCTGCAATTTCTTTATTAGTATAGGCATCGTTCACCCGAACATCAACAACCATATCAACCTGTGCCGGTACTACATTATGTTGCGACCCTGCACTAATTTGGGTAACGGTCATTTTTACATCTCCCAAGGCTTCAGATGACTTTTTGAATTTGTAGTTCTTAAACCATTCTAAAACTTTAATAGAATTGTAAATGGAATTGTCTTCATTTGGATGCGCTGCGTGCGAGGGAGTACCCTTAACTACAGCATCAAAAACAACTAATCCTTTTTCTGCAATAGCAAGTTGCATTAATGTAGGTTCGCCAACTATAGCTACATCAATATGTGGTAATTTAGGAAGCAATCCGCGCAAGCTATTTTCACCTGCGTTTTCTTCTTCTGCAGAAGCGACCATTAAAACATTATGGTTTAGGTTTTCATCATTGTAATAATTCACGAAAGTTGCAAGAAGGGAAACTAAAGGTCCGCCTGCGTCATTACTCCCCAAACCGAATAATTTACCATCTTCAATGTGTGGCAAAAAAGGGTCTTTTGTATAGGCAGTATTTGGCCTTACAGTATCGTGATGCGAATTTAATAGTAAGGTTGGTTTGCTATCGTCCCAATATTTATTTTTCGCTATAATATTGTTCAGATCACGTTCTGTTGGTATATCATATTTTGCCAACCACGCTTGTATTGCATCTGCAGTTTTGTCTTCTTCCTTAGAAAATGATTCTATTGAAATCAGTTCTTTTAATAGATCGATGGCATTTTCTGTAAGTTCTGTTTGATTCATTCTATAGGGTTAACGTAGTGAACAGTTCGGTGTTTTTATCTAACATAGTTACATCGCCCAAACATACTTTTTCAACAGTATTGTTCAAGGCATGAAAGCAATTGTGGAGTTTAGGCAACATACCGTCAGCAATTACCCCTTCAGATAATAACTCTTTATATGTGGTTGTATTGATATATTTTACCACGCTATTATCATTTGTAATATCTAATAAAACACCTTTTTTCTCGAAGCAATAATAAAGAGTAGTTTCATAGGTTGATGCCATGCCGATTGCAATTTCAGAAGCAATAGTATCTGCATTGGTATTCAGTAATTGCCCTGCGCCATCATGCGATAATGCGCAAAAAACAGGCGTAAGATTTATAGATAATAGGTTACTGATTAATTCGGAGTTTACACCCTCAATATCTCCTACGAATCCGTAATCAATTTCTTTAATTGGTCGTTTGTGTGCATGTATGCTATTACCATCAGCACCACTTAAACCAATTGCATTTATATTTTTTGCTTGAAGCTCGGCAACGATTTTCTTGTTTGCCAAGCCGCCATAAACCATGGTAATGATATCGACAGTTTCAGCATCGGTAATACGCCTACCGTCTATCATTTTAGATTCAATACCTAATTTAGTTGCGAGTTGAGTAGCTAATTTACCACCACCATGAACTAGTATTTTCAATCCATCTAATTTTGCAAATGCAGTAAGAAAAATAGCTAAAGCTTTTTCATCTTCAATGACATTACCACCAATTTTTACTACGCTTAATTTATTTTTCATTATCCGAAAATTTAAACATGAGTACCATGGCAACAATAAGAATTATGTTACTAACGGGTCCCATATAGGTTTTCCAATGTGCGGTGTTATGGTCGATATCGACCATATTTGCTACAAATAAAATGAGTGCGAATAGTGCGATACCAATATAAATCCATTTACTAATTTTCATTGCTTTCCAGTATTTTCTTTAGAACTAACTGAGCAGCATACGTTCTGTTATTTGCTTGTTCAATAACCAAAGATTGCTCACTATCTAAAACTTCATCGGCAACTACAACATTTCTTCGTACCGGAAGGCAGTGCATAAACTTAGCTTTTCCTAATTTCTTAAGGGTCATTTGCCAATCAGGATCTTGCGATTTTATTTGACCATAATCGGTATAGCTACTCCAGTTTTTTACATACACAAAATCGGCATTTTCTAAAGCCTTTTCTTGATTATATTCAATTTTAGAATCTTTAGTAATGTTGGGGTCTAGCTCATAACCCTCAGGATGCGTAATTACAAATTCAGCATTTTGCTTTTGCATCATCTGTATAAATGAATTGGCAACCGCGTGTGGTAAAGCCCTTGGGTGTGGCGCCCATGACAATACAATTTTTGGGTTATTCTTAAAATTATGTTCTTCTAAAGTAATGGCATCGGTTAGTGCCTGTAACGGGTGCCCAACTGAGCTCTCCATATTTACTATAGGTACAGATGCGTAGGTTTTAAATCCGTTTAAAACTTCTTCTGCTTCATCTAATTCTTTGTCAACCAAGCCTGCAAATGCACGTATGGCTATGATGTCGCAATACTGAGAAATTACCTGTGCAGCTTCTTTTATATGCTCAGAGGTACCTTGATCCATAATAGTGCCATCGGCATATTCTAAAGCCCAACCTTCGCTACCAAAGTTCATGACAATAACTTCCATACCTAAATTCATGGCCGCTTTTTGAGTGCTTAAACGCGTACGAAGCGAATTGTTGAAAAATAGGAGTCCGATGGTTTTATCGTTACCTAAAGTCTTAAATTTTTTAGGTTGTTTTTTTAATGCGATAGCTTCTTTTACCCAGGTAGATAAAGAGTCGATATCGTTTATGGAAAGGTAATTCATGATGCTTTAATTTTTGTAAAAGTACTTCTGTTATTCATGGCATCGGTAATGAAATTATCGGTTAAGCCATTGGTAATCCAAGTTTCAATACCTGCTTTTTGTGCGATAGTTGCAGCCTCTATTTTAGACTGCATTCCGCCGGTGCCATGGGTCGATTTAGATTCCCCAATTTCTTTCTGTAATTCACTAAGGTCGGTCACCAGTTCTATGGTGGTAGGTTTTGCCGACGATAGCGATGCTTTGGTATAGATGCCGTCTGTATTTGTTGCGATTATTAGTATATCTGCGGATAAAAGAGATGCCGTTAAACCTGCTAACTTATCATTATCACCAAACTTAATTTCATCTGTTGCCACAGTATCATTTTCATTGATAATAGGAATGAAATTATTAGCAACAAGAACATTTATAGTATTTTTAATATTTACTCTAGTTTGTTCCTTTTCAAAGTCGGAATAGGATAGTAAACACTGTGATGTAAAAAGACCTAGCTCTCTAAAATTCTCTTGAAAAATACGCATTAAATGTGGCTGACCAATAGATGCTAGTGCCTGTTTTATAGTGATTTCTTCCCCGTTATGCTCCAATTTTACAAACTGCCTAGCTGCGGCAATAGCACCAGAACTTACGATTATGAATTCGTATTCATCTTTAAGTGCAGCTATTTGCCTACCAATATCTTCAATTTTACCACGAGAGATATGGTCAGTGTCCTTCGTTAAAGTATTAGATCCTAATTTCAATAAAATTCTCTTTTTCAACATGCTTGTTTCGTTTTTGTCAGGATGAGTTTTAATTTCTCCTAACTCCTAACTCCTAACTCCTAACTCCTAACTCCTAACTCCTTTTTTTGGGTTTCGACTGCGCTCAACCGGACACGTTTATCATTTGTTTTACGAACACCGAACACCGAACACCGAACACCGAACAACCAATCACCTATCTCACCTGCCCATTCCCTTTTACATACCACTTATTGGTTACGAGGTGTTGCAACCCAATAGGCCCTCGCTGGTGTAATTTATCGGTACTGATAGCTAATTCACCACCAAGTCCGAATTGCCCACCATCAGTAAAGCGTGTAGATGCGTTATGATACACGGCCGCAGTATCAACGGACTGCATGAAAATTTCTGCTTCTTCTTCGTCTTTAGTAATGATGGCAGCTGAATGCCCGCCACCATAGGTGTTAATGTGCTGTATGGCCTCTTCAACATCTGGTACTTGCCCGATGACAATCTTGTAATCTAGAAATTCTTCATACCAAACAGATTCATCTTCCATTTGTGAAGTACCTTCTAATCCTGCTAATTTTGCATCGGTTAAAATGTTTACATTATGTTTTTTCAATGTTTGAACCAAGTGATTTAAAAATTCCATTTTACGAGGTAAATCTCTTGAGATAATCACTTTGTCTACCGCATTACATGCTGATATTTTTGTGGTCTTGGCATTGATGATAACATCTAAAGCCATTTGTAAATCTGCTTCATGAGAAACATATACAAAGTTATTTCCACGACCACTAACAATTACAGGACATTGCGCATGCTGTTTGACGAAGGCAATCAATTTTTCGCCACCACGCGGAACAATCAAATCGAGTTTTTGAGTTGGTTTTTCAAGAAACTGTTGGGTTTCTTCTCGCGAATAATTGAGATAGGTAATCCAATCTTCAGAACACTCGCAAGACTCTAAAGCTTTATGCCACAAATTGACTAAAACCAAATTGGAGTTCAATGATTCTTTTCCCCCTTTTAGTAATATTTTGTTTCCCGATTTAAAAGCGATTCCGGCAGCTTCGATAGTGACATCTGGTCTAGATTCATAGATAATCATAATAGTACCGAAGGGAGCCGTTTTATTACTGATTTCTAACCCGTTATCATGGGTAAATTGAAAACGTTCTACATGTAACGGATCGGCTAATGCAGCTAATTTTTTTAAGGAAGAAACCATTTCTCTAACCTTATCTTTATCCACCTTTAGGCGGTCGATCATTGCAATATCATCAGATTCGAAAGAGTTTAAATCTTTCTCATTGGCAGACATTAAAATTGATTCTTCTTGTAGAACCAATTCTGCCATCCGTTTTAATACGGCATTTCTTTTTGCTAAACTGAGCGTTTTTATCATGATAAAGCAGTCTTAAGAGCGGTGAAAAACACATCTAAATCTTGTTTGGTAATATTCAATGCAGGTAGAATTCTAAGTACCGTTTTGTCTTTTGCACCGCCGGTAAAAAGGTGGTGGTCATAAATAAGTTTTTTGCGTAAATCAGCTACCTGAAAATCGAACTCTAGCCCCAACATCAATCCCCTACCTTTTACTCGTTTTACTTGCGGAATTTCTTTTGCCTTTTCATTGAAATACACACCCAGTTCTTCGGCATTTGCCATTAGGTTCTCTTTTTCAATGACTTCTAAAACAGCCAATGTGGCTACGCAAGCTAAATGGTTACCGCCAAAAGTAGTACCTAGCATTCCGTATTTTGCTTTAATGTCTGCATGAATAAGAACACCACCAACGGGGAAACCATTACCCATACCTTTCGCAATACTGATAATATCAGGTTGTATGTTGTGATGTTGAAATCCGAAGAATTTGCCACTTCTACCAAATCCGCATTGTACTTCATCGGCAATCAACAAAGCATCATTTTCTTTACATAATGCTGCTACCATTTGTAAAAATTCTGTGTTGGGTTCATCTAACCCGCCAACACCTTGAATAGATTCTATGATTACGGCACATACATTCTTAGAAATTTCCCTTTCAAAACCCTTTGCATCGTTTAGATCAAGAAAAACGACCTCATGTTGTTGATTTATTTCAGCATTTATAGACGGATTATCGGTTGCCGCTACAGCAGCAGAAGTACGCCCATGAAATCCGTTATTGAAGGCAATTATTTTAGATTTTCCGGTAGCAAAAGATGCCATCTTAAGTGCGTTTTCATTGGCTTCGGCGCCAGAGTTACACATAAACAGATTATACGCCTCGCAACCAGAAACAACGCCTAATTTTTCAGCAAGTTCTTCTTGAAGCGGATTTTGAACTGCATTACTATAAAATCCGATTTTATCTAATTGATCTTTCAAGCGCTTTACATAATGTGGGTGCGCATGACCAATTGATATTACGGCATGACCGCCGTAGAAATCCAAATAATCTTGACCTTTGTCATCGGTAACCACAATACCTTTTGCAGAAACAGGTGTAACATTATATAGTGGGTAAACGTCGAATAATTTCATAATTCAAAAGATTCAAGTTCCATAAGAACTAATGTATACTGGTATTTTATTTCGTTTTAAATTCGGTAATCTTATCGTATGAGGCAATAATACCACGTATTAATGATGAGCTTAAACCTTGATGTTCCATTTCGTTTAGACCCGTAATAGTGCATCCCATTGGTGTCGTTACCCGATCAATCTCTTGTTCTGGATGATTGCCCGATTCAATAAGTAAGCTTGCGGCACCGTTGCACGTGTGCATAGCTAATTCTTGAGCCTCTTGAGCATCAAAACCTAACTGAATGGCACCTTGTGTTGTGGCGCGAATAAGACGCATCCAAAAGGCAATGCCACTGGCGCAAATAACGGTGGCTGCTTGCATTTGAGTCTCAGGTATCTCCATACAATGACCCATTCTGTTGAAGATAGCCTTTGTTAGGTCGATACGTTTTTTACCTTTTTCATTACTGCAGATACACGTCATAGATTTACCAACAGAGATAGCGGTATTGGGCATACTTCTAACAATATAATTGTCTTTGCCGATAACCGCCTCTATTTTGTCAATACCGAAACCGGTTATTGTTGAAATAATAACATGGTTTTCAGTAAGTAAATCTTTTACATCTTCTAGAATTGCAGCAAAATGAACTGGTTGAACGGCGAATATTAGAATGTCTGAATTTTGTATGGCCAAACGATTATCATTGGTTACAGTCACCTTATTGTGTTTCTCAAAATCCATAATAGATTTTGTGTCTCTTTTGGTAAGGTACATGGTGGTAGCACCGTTACTGTTCAGAATTCCGTTTGCAATGGAAAGTCCTAAATTACCTGCTCCTATGATTGCTATTTTCATGTTTTATATTTTTCTTGTACCAATTACATAGTACTTTTTAAATTGTTTCTAAAAGACACCGGCCTTTAGGTTCAAACCCAGACTTTCTTCTAATCCAAAAATGAGGTTCATATTCTGCACCGCTTGTCCCGAAGCTCCTTTTAAAAGGTTGTCAATTACTGAGGTAATCAATAGAATATCATCATGTTTATGTAAATGAATATGACATTGATTGGTATTCACAACCTGCTTTAGATTAATGGGTTCATCTGATATTTGCGTAAACACTGCATTCTTATAGAACTCTTTATAGATCTTTTCCGCATCTTCTAAACTACCATCAAATTTCGTGTAAGAAGTTGCTAATATTCCACGGGTGAAATTCCCTCTATTCGGAATAAAAAATAGGTTGCCCGTATTCTCTTGAAGCGAATGTAGGCTCTCATTAATTTCCCCTAAATGCTGATGGGTAAAAGGCTTGTACCAGCTTACATTATTATTTCTCCATGAAAAATGCGAAGTAGCCGACGGACTAACGCCTGCCCCAGTACTGCCGGTTACGGCATTTATATGTACTTCGTTCTTTAATAGATTTGCCTTAGCCAGCGGCAACAATGCCAATTGAATAGTCGTTGCAAAACAACCTGGATTGGCAATATATTGGGCATTTTCTATGTCACTTTTGTTCAATTCTGGTAATCCGTATACAAACTGCTTTCCGTCAAAATTAGCATCGGCATGTAATCTAAAGTCATTGCTTAAATCAATGATAACAGTATCTTCAGAAAAATGATGTTCTTTTAAAAATGCTGTAGAATTACCATGGCCCAAGCATAGAAAAACCACATTCACATCTAGATTTACATTACCTGTAAATTCAAGGTCTGTAGTGCCTAATAAATCTGGATGCGCCGTAGTTACTTTTTTGCCAGCTCTAGTAGTACTGAAAACAAAATCAATTTCTGTTGCCGGATGATTCAATAGAATTCGAATAAGCTCACCACCCGTATAACCAGAACCACCAATAATACCTGCTTTAATCATAATTTTATTTTTTCGTAATTAGTACGAAGTATTAAGTATTAAGTACGAAGTACTTGAATAACACTTTTAATCTTTTTACTTAATACTTTGTACTCATTACTTAATACTACATTTTCCTAACTCCTAACGACCTATTTATCGCCATTCACATGGTTATAAATTTTTCCAGGATTTGATAGAATTTTAATAAAGCCTTTCGCATCATCTGCCGTCCAACCTTTATTTACTTCACCATATTTACCGAAAGCATCGGTCATTAAATCATGTTTAGAGGAAATGCCATGCAACCTGAACTGAAAAGGATACAAGCCGACAAATACATCGCCAGAGACCATTTTTTGTGTGTCTGTCAAGAAAGTCTCTATGTTTCTCATAACAGGATCTAGGTAGTTGCCTTCGTGCAATAACATGCCGTAGAAATTGCCTTGTTGTTCTTTTTGATATTGTTGCCACTTAGTAAGCGTATGCTTCTCTAATAAGTGGTGCGCTTTTATAATAATCAAGGAAGCCGGAGCTTCAAAACCAACTCTACCCTTAGTACCAATTATAGTATCACCAACATGAATATCTCTGCCAATGGCATACTTTGAAGCTAGAGCCTCAAGCTTTTCAATATTTGCAACTGGGTTATCTTTTTTACCGTCGATAGCAACCAACTCACCTTTTTCGAAAGTCAGCTTTACATCGGTAGGGTTCTTTTCTTGTAACTGGCTTGGGTAAGCACTATCTGGTAATGCTTTATCAGAAGTTAAAGTTTCTTCACCACCAACCGATGTTCCCCATAAACCTCTGTTTACAGAGTATTTTGCTTTCTCCCAAGGGTAATCTACCCCGTTTTCTTTCAGGTATGCAATCTCTTCCTCCCTTGCTAGTTTATTATCTCTAATAGGGGTAATGATTTCAATTTCGGGTGCAATAATCTGAAATATCATATCGAAACGGACTTGGTCATTACCGGCACCTGTGCTGCCGTGTGCGATGTAACCAGCCCCTACTTTTTTGGCGTAGTTTACAATCTCGATTGCCTGTACAATACGTTCTGCACTCACCGAAAGCGGGTAGGTGTTGTTTTTTAGTACGTTGCCAAATATTAGGTATTTTACTACTTTGTCATAAAATGTCTGTACGGCATCAATAGAAGTGTATGAAGTTGCGCCTAATTCGATCGCTTTTTTCTCGATTTCTTTTATTTCATCGGATGAGAATCCGCCAGTATTTACACTAACGGCATGTACTTCAAATCCTTTGTCTTTTGATAAATGTTTTGCGCAGTAAGATGTATCTAATCCGCCACTGTATGCTAGTACTAATTTTTTCATTATAATATGTTCAAATCCCGTGATGCCAGGTAATTATTGTTTTGGTTTGATAGTGTTTAGAAAAGAGAGGTTAGAAAAAATAAAATAGAGAAGAGATGTTAGAAAAAAAAGGTTGAAAAACCTTCATCAGCCAGCTCATTTTTTTAATTTTCTATTTTCTATACGCTAACTTTTATTTTCTTCCTTCTTTTTAAGAAACAAACTCTCTTTAATACTTTTTAATCTTGTAAAAGCTTTGCTATTTACTGGTTTCATTTCCTCAGATTTTTTCTTAATGTTACCATCGTAGAGCATGCCTGTACATAAGCACATTTTTTGCTCTGTTCTGGTAAGAATATCGAAGTTCTTGCAAGTTTGACAACCTTTCCAAAATTCTGGATCATCGGTTAGTTCTGAAAACGTAACAGGTTTGTAGCCAAGCTCGTAGTTAATTTTCATAACAGCTAAGCCTGTGGTAATACCAAATATTTTAGCATCTGGAAATTTCTGTCTACTAAGTTCAAAAATCTTGGCTTTTATGCTTTTCGCAAGTCCCTGACCTCTGTAGTCTGGGTGAACTATGAGTCCTGAATTGGCAACAAATTTCTCATGCCCCCAAACTTCGATGTAGCAGAAGCCTGCAAATTTATCTCCGTCCAAAGCTAAAATAGCATTGCCATTAGATAGTTTTCTTTGAATATATTCAGGGGTACGTTTTGCAATACCGGTTCCACGAACTTTAGCAGATTCAGCTATGGTATCGCAGATATCCTGAGCGTATTTAAAATGTGATTCGTTAGCAACAATTAAGTTCATTGCCAGATAGATTTAAAAGTGTAAAAAAAGTTTTGATTTGCTGTGCGGAAATGGACTCACCTAATTCCATAATTATATCTTACCCTTACGGGCGACGACGGCGAGATGTGAACGGACGCGCAAGAGCAACTGGGCTCACGGTACTATATAAAAAGTAGATTTCTTCGTTCATTATAGGGTAAATGTACAAATTATATTTATTTGACATCCCCAAGAGTATAATTTTTACAAAAACCTCACTTTTTGTTATTATGTGCAACAATTTCATAAATAATGAAACCGTACACTGCAATATATTCAATGGCGATAAGCCATAGGTTTTCTTTGAAATCTGCCTGAGAATAAGCGAAGTAGCTCAAAACAATGGCAGCAGACCATATTATAGCATATCTGTATGTAGTAAAAACAGAAAGCAGAACCAGAAATATGCCATACCAAGGGTGCACGGTAGTAGACATAAAGTAATAAATTGTCAAAACCCACATCATAGACCAAAGCACTCGGTTTAAGTCATATCTTTTTGGTAAAAATGTAAATAGACCTACGGTGGCTATGGTAAGTAGCGGTGTAATTTTACCATATTCTTTAATGAACTCCCACGGTTTAGCATCAAAATGCATGGCAGTTTTTTTAGCGATATTATAGATGCTAGCATTGAATTCAAAATTTGAGAACCATAGTTTTATGGTTTTCGAATAGTTATCAATAAACTCGGGAGTATTAAATGGTAGAAAAAGTACAATAGAGGTTATACCGATGATGGTATAGAAAATGATACTTTTTTTCCATCCTAAGTACTTAAAGAATAAAGGCAAAAATAAGAGTGGAACAAGTTTTATTGAAATCGAGCATGCCATAACTACACCTGCAGTTTTCCATTTATCAATAGATAATAGAAACATGGATAAGATGAAGAAAAATAGCATAACCCCTTCGAAATGAAGGTTGCCGGTAAGCTCTACAATTACAAGCGGATTTAAAAAGTACCAGAATATTAAATGGGGAGATCTGTTCAAATTTTTCAGCAGCTTTCTCCCGAAAAAGAAAACACCAATATCAGCCAATATAATAATAGACCTCATAACCACTAACGAGCCGAACATACTTTTGCCGCCAATAAGAGCTGCCAAAGCAAATAAAAGCTGGTTTAATGGGGGGTAATTACTGTAATGCCGTGCGCTTAAACTACCCATGCCCTCATAAAGTGCATTGGCATTCGGTATCATAGACACCATATTTTGCATAAGTTCGTCGGGAGTGTGTAAATAGGGGTTGGCACCACTAGATACCAAGTGACCATCCCAAATAAAACGATAAAAATCTTGAGAAAGATTAGGTTCGGCACATAGAAAAATGAGTCTAAAAATGATGCCGATACCCAATAGAAACCTAAAGTTGAGTTTTTCGAACTGTATAAGTTTAAAACAGAAAAAGAAAAGCGCAACTAATAGGGTAAGAAGCTTTATGAAATCTGTTCTCTGCAGGTGATAGGCAAATGTGTAGTAAAATACTAAGCTTAATAATGCCAATATCAAGGAAACCTTGTGGAGCTTCAAAAAAGTTCTTAGGTGAATTGGCATTGGGGGTTTGGTTTATAAACAAGTCAATTTACTGGTTTTTATTTAAATATGTTTTAGCGTTCCATCATTTTGCCAATAAGTTCTTTCATCATTTTTGCCGCCAAATAAGCGGTCATATCGTGGAAATCACGATCAGGGTTATATTCTACAATATCAGCACCTACTACTTCGGTATCAATACTATGAATCAAATCTAACACTTGCCGCGATGAGAGTCCGCCTGGCTCATGATGAGAAACCCCAGGAGCAAAGGCAGGGTCAAAACCATCCATATCTAAAGAAATATACAGTGGATTTTTAAATTTCGGAATGTTGTTTAGGTCAAGGTTCCGCATTTCATGAACCTCTACATGGTACTTTTTTGCTTGTGCAGCCTGATGCGGATTCAAAGTTCTTATACCAACTTGAATCAATTTTACGGCAAATCCATTTTCCATAATACGTGCAAAAGGACATGCGTGAGAATACGGATCGCCTTCATAGTCATGGTACAGATCAGCATGGGCATCGATATGTAAAATATCTAGTTTTGGGTAATGGTCATGAAATGCTTTTATAATAGGAAATGTAACCGAATGATCACCGCCTAATGAAAGTAGTTTAGCGCCAGATTCAATATTCTTTCTGGTAATGTCTGTAATATCAAAATACTCATTTATGGTAAAATCACCTTTATCGGTTATGGTATCACTTTCAATCGATGCCCCTAGTTCGGTATATAGATTCATCGAGTCGCTGTACAGTGCTTTTCTAATTAGGTTAGGAGCTTTCGCCGGTCCCTGTTGAAAAGAGGACTTAGCGTCCCAGTTTAGACCTTGAATATTAATATTTTTCATAAAGTTGAGTTCTTTTGTCCGTTGCTGTATTAGTACATTGTATTTGGGTTCTTAGATTTTTCGGGTATTTGTTGAATAGAATCCCAATGTTCGCAAATTTTACCATGGTCGTCAAATCTAAAAAAATCCATGGTAATGTATTTGTCATTTCCTGGCCATATTTGGTGCGTATGTAATGCCACTAAATCACATTCGGCAATACAACGTACAAATTCAATAGACTTTTCTGGGTATTCTCTCTCCATACGTTCAAAATAATCAATGAAACCCTGTGTGCCGTTGGCTACATCTGGGTTATGTTGAATATATTCGTCACCTACATATTTTTCTATAGCCACTTTTGGTTGCCCTAAATAAGCTGTTCTGTAGAATGCGATGGCATTTTCTTTATTTTTCTGTAAGTCCATAATTTAAAATTTAGTCCTTAAGTATTTCAGTTATCGGAAGTTTTAATTTTTTATATTCATTAGGCAGGTCAACAAAAGCTTCATTAGTAAAGCTAAATGTACTACCTCCGTCAAAAAATCCAATAATTACCTTCTAATTTACCGTTTTCGCTAGAGGTATTTTCTCTTGTAACATTATTAATTGAATATTGATTTTTCTCTTTGTTATACCAAATACCCAAGGCGCGCAAATCATTTTCGTCAGTGTAATTAAAAGAAATGCGTGGTGCTATAGTACCTTCCTTATTTACAATAGTCACCTCTTTGTTGGTGAAATTTTCTAACTCTTTAGCCCATGGCAGTTTGTTTTCTTTCCATTTTACTAATTGCCCCCATTGTGCCAGGGTCAGTGCGGTATCTTTTTCTGTTTGTATAATGGTAAAAAGATGTTCTTGTACAATCTCAATTTTATGGTCTTCTGGATAAACGGTTACGGTGTTTTTGTCGGCCGCAATTTTGCTCTCTTCAATACCAAAAAATGAAGCTAAGAGAAAGAAAATAATTTTAATTTGTTCCATTGATAAGACTATAGGGTTAAGAATTTCACGCTTTATAATTATCTTAAGTTAGTGAATATATATTTTTATGGTTTAATGCGGTTATTCTTGTGATTAGTTTAAGTAAGTCTTGAAAAATAGTTTAATTCTTTGATGTGAAAAAGCCTTAAGTGTTGAATGTAATAAGAGGAGTGTATATAATCAAAATCAGTATCTTTAAATCTTCCCCAGCTGCTGTTCAGAATAATAACGAGAAGCAGAATTATAACAAGCTAAAATCAAAATCAATTATCATGAAAAAAATTATTTCTACGAGTATTGCAACAAGCTTTTCTATAGCTTTTCTGCTGCTCTCTTCTTGTAAAGAAGAACCAAAGGTTGAAGTAGACCAAACTGTAGCCTTGAACAAATGGTTCGATGATAAGTACGAAGAGCAGTTACAAATGAGTCCGTTAGGATTGACCGCTCAAGGTCGAAAAGACCAATATGATAAAATTGATGATTTAAGTAAGGCAGCTGAAGAAAAAGAGTTGGCGTGGTATACAGAAACTACCAACGAATTAAAAGAGAAATTCGATTACGATAAGCTTAATGATGCCGATAAAACGTCTTATGATCTATGGGTTTATCAATTCGAAACATTAAAAGAGGGTGCCAAGTTTGAGAATTTAGATTACGTTTTTGACCAAATGCGCGGTATGCATACACGTTTACCAAGTTATTTGATCAATTTTCATAAGGTCGATAGTATCGCAGATATGAACGCTTATATCTCTAGAGTAAAAGAGGTATCTAGAGGTATTGATCAATTGGTGGTGAGAGCAAAAGAACAAGCTACGGCAGGTAATCTTCCTCCAAAATTTGCATTTACCACGGTTATCGCTCAAACAAAATCATTAAAAGATGGTACACCATTATTAAATGATATGAATGGTAAAATTGATGCGCTTGTAGCATCCGAAAAAATAACGACAGAAGAGGCTACTTCACTTAAAGAGGAATCAGTAAATGTTCTTAATGATTATTTTTCACCATCGTATGAGAAATTACTGGCTTGGTTAGAAAGCGAAATAGAAAATGCTGAAGTTGCCCCAACGGGAGTAAGCCGTCATGAGAATGGGAAAGATTTTTATAATTACCGATTAAAGGTGTTCACGACAACCGGAATGACTGCAGATGAGATCCATCAAATCGGACTCCAAGAAGTAGCTAGAATTAAGGGGGAGATGATGGCGATAAAAGAAGAGGTTGGCTTTGATGGAGATTTAAATGCTTTTTTCAAATTTGTAAATACAGACCCTCAGTTTTTCTTTCCAAATACAGACGAAGGTAGACAGGGGTATTTAGATGAGTCGACTAAGTACTTAGATGATTTAACGAAGAAGTTACCAGACTACTTTGGTATTTTGCCAAAAGCGAAATTAGAAGTAAAAAGAGTAGAAGCATTTCGTGAACAAGATGGAGCACCACAACATTACTCAGCTGGTACGCCCGACGGATCTAGAGCAGGTACATATTATGCGCATTTATCAGATATGAGCGCGATGCCGAAAACTACGATGGAAGGTGTTGCGTATCATGAAGGTAACCCGGGGCACCACATGCAAATTTCTATAGCACAAGAGTTAGAGGCGGTACCTAAGTTTAGAACTCAGGCTGGTTTTAGTGTCTACAGCGAAGGTTGGGGTTTATACTCAGAAGCTTTGGCGAAAGAAATGGGCGGATACCAGAATCCGTATTACGATTTTGGTCGTTTGGTAAATGAAATTTGGAGAGCAATACGACTGGTAGTAGACACAGGTATACATGCAAAAGGGTGGACAGAAGCCGATGCAATCAAATATTTCACCGAGAATTCTTCTATCTCTCAAGGTGCTATTGTTGCAGAAGTTCAGCGGTATATGGTAATGCCAGGGCAAGCAACTTCTTATAAAATAGGAATGCTTAAAATTCAAGAATTGCGTAAAATGGCCGAGACTGAATTAGGCGATAAATTTGATATTAAAGGCTTTCACGATACTATTCTTGGTGGCGGTGCTTTACCATTAAATTTATTAGAGCGTAGGGTAAAAGCATGGATAGCATCCCAGAAATAATAAAAATTCATCTATTTTAAGGTATATTAACACGCCATAAACAAAAGTTTATGGCGTGTTTTTTTTAATAGGAGTCCGGTGGATAAAAAAGAAAATAAATCGATACGTAAAAAACAACCATGGCCTACAAAAGAAGCTATGCAGCAGGTATATGAAAAGAACTTGTGGGGAAGTAGTGCTTCAGATTTTTACTCTGGTGATGGATCACATCGTTCAGAAATTGTACAGCCTTATATCGCAGCGGTGATTACTTTTTTAACGGCATTTAAAAACCCCATTTCAGTTTGCGATTTAGGATGCGGAGATTTTAATGTGGGTAAAGAATTGGTGCGGTATACCAAGAACTATATAGCCGTAGATATTGTTCCAGAACTAATGGAACGCAATATGAATAATTTCAAAGCAACGAATTTAGAATTTCAATGTTTAGATATTGCCAAAGACAAATTACCCATCGCAGATTGTGCTATTATTCGACAAGTATTACAGCACATCTCTAATGATGAGGTGAAGCAAGTTGTGGCTAAGTTAACTAATTATGAATACGTAATCGTTACAGAACATCTGCCAGAAGGGGATTTTACACCCAATAAAGATATTATCTCAGGTCAAGGCACTCGTTTAAAAAAGCAGAGTGGTATCAATCTATTGTTGGCACCATTTAATTTTAAGGTGATTGAAGAGAGCGTGTTATTGTCGGTTACTGATGTACCCGGCTTAATTGTAACCACTTTATATCGTTGCAGATAAATCTCATTTTTAAGCATAAAATTTTTCAATCCTGATAAATATCATAGTATACATTAGCATTGTCATCTAGCTTTGATGGTATCATAAAAACAAACGTAGATGAGCAAAGTAGAAATAAATCAAGGAGAGATTAAGGTGAAATTTAATGAGCCAACTTCAGGTAAATTATCTTTTGAAGAATTAGGAATTTCTAATGAAGCAGCAGAGTTAGAAAGTGGATTGCTTCGTTTAGTTTTTGATTTAGAAGGTATTGGTGAGCATGATTATTACCAAGTACCAACTTTAGAGTTGTTTTACGAAGAAAATATGTCTGAGACCCATTGGGTATGTGAGTTTAACGGAAAAACTATTCTAGATAAATTAGACCATTATGGTCATTCAACCATTTTATTATTGAATAGAGAAGTGTTGAGCAAGCTAGAGCAGCATCATGAAAATGTATTAATAGTTCATGCTGAGTTTCCACAACCGGCAAAATTAAATTTAAAAGAATCTTCTATTCGTTTATTTAAGTAAACGAGAATAAATTTTTAAGAAGAGGATAGCGAAAGGTTCGTTTGTTTTACAGTGGTAGTTCATAACAAGCAGACCATTTAGATTGTTGTTTAGTTCAAAGGTCATTTTCGCTATCCTTCTTTTTTACAGCTTCTTGCTGCATATATCCAAGAGCCCAAACAGCGATTCCTGTCCAAAAAAACAGCTGATTGTATTGGGTAATGTCAGGTATGGGATCTTCACCAAAAACTCCCATTTCCATAAATTGAAAGACTAGCCCTACTACAACGATGACTAAAGCAATATAGATTACTGTGTTTGGTTTTTTCATAATTGATATTTTCTTTTTCTAGAAATTAAAAGTAGCAGACCACCAATTATCAAAGTAATCAGATAAGGTAAATAATTCAAGGGTGTTTGATCACTTTTAGCTGTTGGCACTACCCATATATCATCTTCTAAAATGATGTTTAGTTCGTGTTTATTATCGCGCTGGATGGTAAGTTTTTCCTTTGGAAATCCATCCAATAAAAAAATAACTACAGATTGGCTATTGTGTAAATCTTCAAATAATGCATTCTTTAAATAGATGCGGTTTACTTCTTCAGGTAGACCAATTATTTCGGTAACTATCTTGGTTTCGTGACCTAAAAACACTTTGGAGTTTTTGAAATGAAGCCTGTTATTTTCGTTAAGTACAATAGAGAATTTAGACTCAAAAAGTTGAAGGACTAAATCTTGAAATTCTTCCGGCGATTTATATGCACCTTCCCCATTAACATAATTTACCTCTTGTTGAAAAGCTGTCAATGAACTGGTTAGTTGTAAAACAATTTGCCCATTTTCCGTTTTAGAAATAATAATACTAGAAAAATCAGGATTATGGGCAAGAGCAACATTTCCTATCCATAGTAAACTAAAAAATAATACTTTAAAACTTCCTGTTTTACAAAGCATATTCACCACGTAAACCATCAATAAAATTATTGTTTCCGGCGTAATCTACGTGATAATGGTATCCTCTAGTTTCATCGTAATGACCACGAGAGTCATCTAAGTCTGTATAGGCTTTACCTTCAGCATCTGTATTTCCGAAAATACCATATCCATCAAAAGCATAACCAATCATAGCAGCATGGTTGTCTGACTGTTCAATTTTTTTAGAAACACCAGTAGCAGCATGGTAGTGATATCCTTCGTTTAAATTTATATGTCCGCCAGCATCGTCAAATGGAGCTAAAGTATACGCACCTAAAATAGCATCTACAGGCGCGGGAGCGTTAAAAATAACCCCATTAAATGCCAAGCCTCTATTAGATGGCATCGTAGAATTCCCTTCTGGTCCTCTATTTGGTGGTGGTCCTGGTCTTTCATGTCCATCATCTGGTCTGCCGCCAGGAGGTGGTCCGCCAGCTGGTCCGTTAGAAAACGAATATGGAGTTTTAGCTTTTTTGGGAGTAACAGGTATATAATATGTATGTGTAATATCAGTGACGTAAGACGGTAAACATTCTACACAAAAATTTTGATATTCTTCGCCTACATTTGGGTTAGCGGCATCGTTACATTCATCTTTAGTACTTGTTTTAGTGATTTTGCCCGTTTCACTATTGTACATCATCCAAGTTTCATCATCATAGAACGTACCTAAGTTTTTTACGAATTCGCCATCTACATCATACACTTTACCATCTTCTAACCAAATGCCACCAGCAGATGCATCATCAGCAATATTATCAGGACACCATGGTCCCATTTCATGATCAGTTGGGGTAGAGGTGACCACTATTTTATAACAATCTGAAGTAGAACCATCAGATAATTCTCTACTAACAATAGAAATGGGTTCTAGTAAACCATCAGATAAAAAGTTCTCTTTCTTTACAGAAATGGTTACTTCATTATCAGTGTCTGTTTTAGTATCTGATTTTCCGTTTTTACAAGCTGTAAAAAATAGTAGTAGTAGACCTACAACTATGCTTTTAAATTGAACTTTCAACATCATAAATTTGTATTGGTAAGGATTTTCAAGTTAATAAATTTATAGTGTGTATGTTACATTACATCACGTTATTTATGATGATATCAAGAATTAAACTTAACTCTAAAGCAATTCAATGACCATTATTAATAGTAATAGCAGTTGTTCAGTTTTGGACATTTGTGTTATAAGAAACTATCTTTTAATTGTTGAACTAGTTTAGTGCCATCTGGATCTGCCTGCGTTTTTAGATTACAAAATTCTTCAGCCCATTTAGAAGTTCTTATACGTAAAGGTGGGTTGTCGTTTTGTGCCACCTCTAAAACTACATTGGCAACCTCTAGTGCGGTTTGGTAAACCTGATCTTTACTTTCATTGGCTCTCTTCTGGTTACCCGCCGTGTATTTTTCAAAAATTCGAAAACGTAAATTCATTTTTTGGGGTTTATTTTTCTCTTAGCACAACTGAATTAACCACTAGGTCTTGTAAGGCTTTTTTCTTTTGATTACCTGTTACGGTAAGTAACGATACCCAGCCTAAAGAAAATTTAATCAAGAAACGGAACAGGGCAGGTGCTAGACCAATATTTTGTTCTGTAATTGCATCTTTTTGAACCATAATTTTACTGTATGAATGTCCGATTGTACCACCGAATTGGCTTGTGAAAATTGGGTCGTAAAGAAGAAATAATAAAATCGCTATTGAAATTCTTACGTAGTTCGGTACGTTTTCAAAAAGACTTAAAATTTCGGATACTGCGTACATAGCAGCTATAAGTAGAATTCCATCAATTACTACCGCTTTAATTCTGTCGGGTAATAAAGCATATTCTTTTGTCATAATTTGTCTTTAGTGGTATTAGCTGTTGTTATTTTCTTCTTTAATAAAAGAATTATTGCAAAAAGTAGATTCCAGATGAAGAAATAGATCCAAATATTATTGGCAAACTCTGTACGACAAGGTGGGCACGTACGACCTGAAATACAGGCTTCGCAAAATATTAAATAGGGGTCAATTAAAAACCTGATTAAAAGCAGGATATTCACCAAAACCCAAATTAAAATAATTCGATTTTTATATTTCATTAACTAATCGATTTCTTTCTGATATTGAATTTTAGTCTTTGTCAATATTGATGTGTCAATTTTCATCCATATCCGAAATGTTTTATTTGCTGGGTTTATGACTTCAATAATTTTGAATTCTACATCGCTAGCATCAATCGGCATTCCTAAAACTCTAATTTGAATCAAACTAATTTTTACAGCAGGTGGCTTTTTAAAAGGTGATTTTTTCCAGTCATTAGAAGTAGGTTTAATTGTTTTTGTAAGTTTTAGATTGTTCTTAATTAGGTATTCTTGAATTCTGTCATAATTCTGTAATAGTGTATTTTCCTGTACGCCATTCACAGATAAATTCAATCTTTTGTTCCATAGTCGTTGTTTCTTTCCAAGGCATAACAATTTGATTTTAATCTCAAATTATAACCTTAAAAATGTAAACTATGTGACTTTAACTTTGTAAAGGATGTGCCTTTAATGTACCCCTTTCTTTTAAGCCCTAAGCCCGTATTGTTTATAGGTTGTGTTAGCTGTTTTTTTTTACTAACGTATTTGATGATTCAATTAAATTTTCCACAATTATTTTTGCTACTATATACTCCTCAATAATTAAATCAACTACGGACATCATCTGCTTTTTTGCAATAGTTAGTGTTCTGTAGTCTTCTGGGAGTTTGGATAATGATTCTTGCATAAATTTCACTCCTTCAATTGCACTATCAAGTGCTGATGGTAATGTTTCTACACTTTTTACATTTTTCTGAACATTTTCAATGTCCTGTGTTATCAAGAAATGAATCATTATTGCTTGTTCAAAGGCGAAAATCCCTGCCCCAAATGTCTCGGAGAATATTTGGCATTCATTTTCCATTCTTTTAGAAGCTATTTTGATGTTCTTAGCATAGGTGCCAACTGATGCGATTACTCTGGGAGATTGGAATGTTAAGCCAATTTCATTAAAATGTTTAAACTGCTCGGTACTTTCGTTTGACTTCAAAGTCAAAGATTCAAGTAACTCAATTGTTTTAATTGTTGAATCTTTTGAATCCTCTATGCAAGTTGATTTTTCGGCTATGTCATATATGGTTTGTGTGTCAATATCTTCTCCTTTGAATATTTTAATAGATTGATATTCGTAATTATTATCAGTCAACAATTCGGCTATCTTTTTCTTTGCTTTTATGTTTAGCTGATTTCTTTTAGGAATATCAATTTTCCACTTTTTTTTAGTCTTTTTGATATTTCTCTCAGAAATTTCTATCCAGTAAGTTAGATTTGTTTCAGGTATATGTGCAATTAATAAAATTGGAATATCAAAATTCAACCAATAGTTATAATGAATATTGGAGATATAGTAAGTCAGTTTATCACTTGAAACTGAAAAATTTCCTATTCCTAACTTTATTTGGAGTGCAATGAATTTTCCAGTTGGATTTCCATCTTCCGATTCTTCAATCAGAGCATCTATTCCAACATCTACAATTGGCTGTTCTCTAAAAATCCAATCAAATTCACGAAGAATAATGCCTTCTGTTGCATTTACTCCGAGTCTTTCAGTTGACTTATATCTCATAGTTTAATTTAAATAACAGCTAACGTTCCGGCTATGGCAAGTAGGGCGGCTGATAAGCGATTACTTGCCACCAAGCACTTAGCAAAACCTTTGGGTTTTGTTTTTTCTTTTTTTTTCTGGACAAAGCAAAATCCCAAAGATTTTGCGGACTCTACAATTACGCCCAAGCACTTAAATATAGGACTTTCTGCCCTATTTGCTATAGCCATTGTTGAACTAATCCTCGTGCCTCGGAAGCTTTTAGTTTGATTATAAAAATACATTATCTTAATGAGTTCATTAAAATCTTAGCATGATGTATTTAAAAAAAGTCAAAGACGATTTTAGAGGTCGCCTTATCAGAAGTCCCCAGATTTAAAGAACTAGCCCTTACTTTAGAAAAGAGTTTTGCCATTAATGGTAAAGCTATCAGTACACTGCGCAACTACCTGCGCTGTCTTGCACACCTGGCCATTTATTACAAATGTAGTCCAGAGGCCCTTAATGAGGAGCAAATAAACGACTATCTCTACCATTGCCAGAACCTGCACAAGACCCCTTCGGAGAGCTTTTTTAAACATACCATCTATGGGCTTCGTGCTGCCTATAAGGTTATGGGGATGGATAAAAAACGCATCAGACTTCCACAGATAAAAAGACAGAAAGACCTTCCTTTGGTACTTAACAAAAAAGAGGTTCGTGAATTATTAAAGGCTCCCAAATACTTAAAACATCGTTTGATATTAGCGATGCTCTACGGCTGTGGTCTGCGCAGCTATGAACTCTGTAATCTCTTACAAGCAGATATAGATTTTGATAGAAAGACTGTGTTTGTGAAAAAACAAAAAGGAAAGGTAGACCGTTATCTTCCCTTGAGTCCCCACCTTGCCCGTGGCCTGAAAACGTATTTCAGGACAGAAAACCCCGTAAAATATGTTTTCAATAGTCAGGTTACCAAAGACGGGGAGGCAGGCCCTCTTACCACAAGGGGCATCCAATGGGTTATCAAGGAATGCCGCTCTAAAGTAAACACCCAAAAGAAATTTACCGCACATACCCTTCGCCATTCCTATGCGACCCACTTACTGGAAGATGGGATGAATATCATGAGTCTAAAGGAACTGCTAGGCCACGCTCATATTGAAACTACCATTGTGTATTTACAGGTGTCCAATATGGGTAGCTCTATGAAGTTTAGTCCACTAGATACTTTATTTACACCCTAGTGCATCCTACATATAAGGTGGCAGATGTGCTGAATTTAGAAGTAGACCATCTGCAGGATATTACTCATAATAGTTGGAACGCGCGAGGGCTGCACGCCATACGTAAATGTCGTACTAAAGCCCTTGGCGGACATTTAGACTGGTGTATGGAGTGTAACAAGCTGCATTTACAATTTAATTCTTGTCGCAACAGGCATTGTCCTACCTGCCAAGGTCATAAGCAGCAAGAGTGGATAGCAGCCAGATCGCAAGAGCTTCTTGCTGTGCCCTATTTTCATGTAGTCTTCACATTACCAGACAGTCTTAATCCTGTGGCACTGCGCAACCCTCAGGTATTGTATAAGATTTTGTTTGATACCGTTTGGGAAACACTCACTGCCTTTGGGAACAATCCCAAGCATCTGGGCGCAAAATTGGGTATGATAGCTGTCTTGCACACCTGGGGACAGAATTTACAATTGCACCCACATTTACATTGCATAGTACCCAAGGGAGGGGTCTCAAAAGCTGGGTTTTGGAAAAAGGGAAAAGGGAAGGATAATTTTCTGTTTTCGGTAAAAGCAATAAGCAAAAAATACCGAGGACTTTTTGTGGCAAAATTACGCAAGGCATTACCAGAATTACCGCAATCCTTATATGATACACTATTCAAAAACGAGTGGGTGGTCTATGCCAAGCCTCCTTTTTGAAGGCCGGAACATGTCATTGAATATTTGGGTAGGTACACGCATAAAATAGCGATTAGCAACCACCGAATATTGAATATCAATAATGAAAAAAGCGAAGTAACTTTTAGCTTAAAAGACTATCGTAAAGGTGGCCAAAAAACAACAATGACCCTCACGAACAAGGAATTTATACGGCGTTTTCAACTCCATATACTCCCTAAAGGATTTACCCGAATACGCCATTATGGGTTTTTGAGTAGTAGTTGGAAAAAGGAGAAACTAACGCTCTTACAACTGCAAGTAGCGGATAAGGATTTATTACATATTGAAACACTTGTAAGACCAGAGAAATCGCTGCACAGGATTTGCCCTAGCTGTAAAAAAGGGGAATTAATCACCCTTTTAACCTTTGATAGCCGTGGCCCACCACAGGATTACCAAAAGACCATAAAACGTAAACTATTGAAATTCAATGTGTAAGAATGGTGCTGAAAAGTGCCCTAGCATACTACTGCCCAAAACGAAGGAAAAACAGGTAAAACCACGCAAATACTCAAAAGGAGTATGGGTTTTACAGCAAAAATTTCTTCATTATGTGGTTTTCTGCAAAAAAGAAAACTGTAGCACCATATAACAATGACCTGCTTCCTTGCCAAGGTCTAGACAAACTTCACGAATTACCCCTTATTTACAAACCCCGGATCAGTCAACAAGTCATATAGCGCTAGCCTATCGGCGCGCCATATGCTTAGTTATTGTGTGTAGTTATTTTATTTTTCTATAATTAATGTTTCTTTCTTTAATTTCCATCAAATTCTGAAATCCTAAATAATAAACAGAGGCAAAACTTGTATTAGTAAATTTCTTCTCTAGGGCTTTTATTATATATTCATCTGTGTTCAAAAACTGATTTTGGTCGCCCCAAATAATTAGTATTTCGGAATTTCCATTATTCTTGTCATCATATATTTTTTTTGCACTTTCTTCAATATCCTCTTCGAAAATCACAACATAATCGAAGCCGTAATCTATATAAATGTTATTGTTTCCAAAATAATTGGATTGATAATTAACTGGAACGGGTAAAAGATTATAACTCTCAGCGATTTCTTTAAAGTCCGTTCGGTTCAGGTTAAAATTTAGAAATTCGTTTTTAGTTGTTAATTGCTCAATATTTTTTTCGATACTATTGGCTATTTCTTTAGACATTCTTTTGTACAATTTTTCTCTTCCTTTTGGAATTTCATCACTATCCCAAGGTGTACAAATTTGAATATTAATTTTAATTGGTGGTTTATAAACTTGACTTATGAAATTAGATATTTTTTCACAGATATTTTTAGCTTGATTATACCTTGATATATAATCTCGAATTACAAATTGAGTTACTTGAACACCAATTAATCTTCCATCAGTATTTACAAATAAATCTGGATTCATATGTCCATCATTCTCGTTTTGAGAAAAGTACATTACTTTCTTCTTTTCAACTTGTCTTAAATAATTAATGAATAGATGTCCTATTATGTATTCAACTTGTTTTGTATTCTTTTCCTCAAACCATTTTGTTCTGTTATGCGCTGGTCCATTCAAAGAATAAGGAAGTTTGAATTGCCCTATTAACTGATTTTTCCCTTGGTTTAGCTTGTGGTTTAATTTAAGCATTAAGTTTGTTCATAATTACACACAACGGTCTCGGCTATGAGTAGTTGCGTGGTTTAGCACTTAACTTAGCAAGTACACACCAAACTGAAAATCCGCAAGGATTTTCAGAAGTAGGCGAGGACAAGCAATTACTTATAGCCAATGTTGTACGCTGGCATTTTAATTCCATTTATTTTGACTGTCGTTCTATCAATATAATCAGTTGCTTTTTAACTTTTTGGCGATTTCGTCATAATATTCCTGCGTTAGAACTTCCGTCCAAGTTGTCGGTTGTCCGCCACCATATAAAGCCAAATACGTTACATCACTATCTTTAGTCGATGAATGCCAGTGTTCGATATCCTTTTCACATTTAATCACCTCTCCTGTTTTTAGAATTACAGGCTCTTTTCCTCTTTCTTGATAGTATGCTTCTCCATCCACAATGATTAAAACTTGGGCAGAACCGTGTTTGTGCCAATCCAAGGTGGAATTGGCTTTAAAAGTTGCTTTTGTGATATTATAACCCAATTCAGCGTCATCGTGAATAATACCATTCAACCAGGCTTCTCCAATGTAATGTGTGTTTGGTGCTTTTGTACCCTCTGTAAAATATGATGAAACCTTATATTCAGAATCTTGGGAAAATCCAGATAATGAGGCTAAAATAAACAGGACTAAAATTGATTTTTTCATTATATTTTTATTTGAATGTTTATATTTTACGTTTGGTTTTCTCTGCTTGCGTACAACGGGAGTTTGCGCAGCAACTCCATTTCGAATAAAAATAAATGATTTGTTTTGATTTATAGGACCCTAAGCGAAGGTTTTATAGCCGGTTCTTTTGTGGTAAACTAAATTTCCAAGAAAAGGAAAGTCGCCCAAAATGGCTGAAATGGCTCCGAATAGGGCAAAAAATATGTCGACAAGCCTTTTGAGCCTGTCCTTCAACACTTTTGGGTCAAGAATGGACACAAGTCTGCTAAGGTTGTAGCATATCATGATCAGGTTTACCTCGGAGAGCACGTTCTGTTTTCCTTTCATCAATGTATGGGTGAAGCCCCATTGTCTTTTGATGGTCCCGAACTGGTGCTCGGTGATCTGTTGCCTGAGCCTATAATATTCCGGATTTTCCTCCACTCTTTTCTGGTTTTCCTCCAAGGCCTCCTGATAAATGGAGCGCTCTATGAAGCGTCCGTTCTTGTTCGTGGTACAAAGGTGCCTTACGGGGCAGACCTTGCAGGCCTGTCGGTTCTTGTAATGCTTGACCTTGTGGCCCGCCTTATTGTAAACGGTTCCATTGGTCACCAATATCTGTCCGTCGGGACAGGTATAGGTATCCATTTCCCTGTCGTATTTAAAATCGACCATGGGATAAAGGCCGTTGTGTTGGGAAGAATGCTCCTTTGGGGATGAGTAAGTTGTTATCCCGTTCTTGGTGCAGATGTCCAGGTGTTTGCCCGTGGTGTACCCTTTATCGGTAAGTGTCCTCATTTTTTCCACGCCCAAAAGTTGCTTTGCATCGAGTGCCATGGGCGAAAGTGCGTGTGTATCGTTTACGGTGCCCGTGTCGTTGTTGACGAAGAGTTTGTATTTTGCATCACACCCTGCCTGCACGTTATAGCCCACATTGATTATGTTGCGGTGCAGTACTACCGATCTGGCATCGGGATCGGTAAGGCTGATCTGTCGTTCCCCACTGGTGCGCAGCTCTTCCCCGATGTTGCGGTATCTTTCCTTCTTCGATTCCTGGTAGGCAATTTTGTCCTGTATTTTTTCGGTATCCGAATCTCCGTCCTCGGCATCAAGTTGTTGTTGGTATTCCAGTATCTTGTTGTCTATGTACTCGATATGGCGGTCGATCTTGTTCTGGTTGAAGTTGTTCTTCAGGGCGTTCTGGGCCCTTATCTTGAAGGAGTCGATGGCAATGGTCTCGCCTTCGATTAGTTCCCAATCCTTGAGCAGCACCACAAAATACCTGAATGCCCCTTTGAAGGCTTTTGGGTTACGCTTTCTGAAATAGGCTATTTTCCTTGCGGACGGCCTTAGTCCCTTCAGGAGCCATATGACCTCGAGGTTTACCTTGCAGGCATGTTCCAATTGGCGGGAGGAGCGCAGTTTGTTCTTGTAGCCGTAGAGATAGAGTTTGAGCATGTCCGAGGAACGATATGGTGGCCTGCCCTCGTTGTTCAGCACGTCCCTGAACCCCAGGTCGCCCATTGGGAGGATATCCACGAACATATCGACGATCCTTGCCCACGAATCGGGACCCAGGCAGGATTCGAAATCCATCATTACGAGTTGGTCCCTGTCAAAACCTGTTATAAAATCCATACCATTAAGATAATCAATATCAATACGTTATGGTATTGGCCGTGCTAAAGGAAATCAACAAAGTTATTAAGAAAGGGTAGGTTTTTGCGCAGTCTGACGTCTAGTATAAGAAAAGTAGGGCTGGTACTAAGCGATAATCTTTCCGTTTAGCCACAAGCCAAATCTTTTGTGTTTTGTTTTTACCTTATTTTTCTAAAAGCCAAATCAAAAGATTTGGCGACTTCATAAATACGCCCAAGCCTTTGTTTAAGAACCATTATGCCCTATTTTTTTTATACATTGTTGGCAACTGGCTTTTCAACGTCCAATGCGAAATTGATGATACTTTCAACGTGGATTTTGGTTGTATCGAACACAGGTAATTTAAAATCTTTTTGTCCAATTAATATAGGTATTTCTGTACAGCCTAAAATAATTCCTTCGGCTCCTCTCTCAATTAATCCATTCGCATATTGGATAAATTTTTTCTTGGATTCTATACTTACAAATCCTTTCCCAAGTTCATTTTTTACGATATTTTGTATTTCTTCTATATCTTTATTTTCTGATGGTATAATAGTCTCGATGTTATATTCTTTCAGTTTATTTCGGTAAAAATCCATTTCCATTGTAAATTTTGTACCTAACAGTCCTACCTTGCTCAACTTTTCCTTTTTGATTTCTTTTGCAGTAGCCTCTGCGATATGAATAATTGGAATGTCAATTTTTGATTGAATTTCGTCAGCGAATAAATGTGCTGTGTTAGCACACAAAACTATAGCATCTACATTGCTAGAGACCAGATTTTTGCAAGCATCGAAAATTAAGTCAAAAGAATTAGTCCACCCTTTGTTTTGAATATCCGAAAAATTCAATGAATATATTATACATTCGGCAGAGTTTAAACCGCCTAGTTTTTCATTGATTCCTTGATTGATGTATTTATAATAATCCAACGTTGAAGTCCAACTAATTCCTCCTACAAATCCTATTTTTTTCATCCTCTATCTTTTTTTTTAGCTTGTTGCCAACAATTGTATAAAGTAACAAGTTACTTTATATCTATTTTAACACGAATATGATTAATAGCAATCATATTCTCATTTTAGATGTAAGTTAAACAAACTAAAAGAATTGAAACAAAAAAAGGGACAGCCAATGGCTATCCCTTTTTAATATCTTGTTTAAAGCTATTTTATGCTCTTGAGGTCAAAGATTTAAAGAATACAAACCCAAAGCCTAAGAATAACATAAAGTGAAACGGAAACAGTCCGAAATCATTTAATGGTATAGCGCTGTACATACCGAACATGAAATAGACCATTAAGGCAAATTCTAATATCATATTTGGCGATAATTTCTTAGCTAAATATTTATTGCCTTTCCAGCTTTGCTTTATAGTGCTAATATTGAATTTTGGTGTACGTACAAATTCACTTCTTTTACCCATATGACCTTCAATTACAGCAATGGTATTGTGTAAAGAGAAACCCAAGGCAACCGAGAAAAAGGTAAAGAAGATACGTATGTAATCTACAAAGTTGTTAAAGCCGCTACCCTGTATGCTCTTGTAAGTAAACCAATAGCAAACGAATAAGATGATCGTACTTACGGTAAACAGACTTAATAGAGAGAAAACCCAGTCTAAATGACCGTAGGTATTTTTAATATATAGCGATGGTATACTTAATATGGCTACCAAGAAAACGCACAAGAACATAGAGCTGTTCAATAAGTGCATTACCCCGTGAAACTTTGTTTTAAAAGAAATATTTTTTGCAGTTATAACGCTCCATACCGTTTTTCTAAAGTTTTCTGCACCACCTTTGTTCCAACGAAATTGTTGTGAACGTGCTGCACTGATAACTACAGGTAATTCTGCAGGAGTCTCTACGTTTTCTAAATACTTGAATTTCCAATTTTTTAACTGCGCTCGGTAGCTCAAATCTAAATCTTCGGTAAGCGTATCGCCTTCCCAGTTACCAGCGTCGATAATACACTCTTTACGCCAAATACCTGCGGTACCGTTAAAGTTGATAAAATGACCTTTGCTGTTTCGCCCCACTTGTTCTAAAGTAAAGTGAGCGTCTAAGGCAAAAGCCTGTATTTTTGTTAGGGTAGAGTAATCGCGGTTCAAGTGTCCCCAACGGGTTTGTACCACACCAATTTCTTCATCTTTAAAGTAGATGACTGTTTTCTTCAACCAATCTGAAGCCGGTAAAAAATCGGCGTCGAAAATAGCGATGAACTCACCTTTGGCTACTTTAAGTCCTTCTTTTAAAGCACCCGCTTTAAAGCCAGAGCGATCTGTTCTTGTAATATGTTGAATATCTAAACCGGTCTCTTGTAATTTTGCAACAGTGGCTGCAGTGGTAATAACAGTTTCATCGGTAGAATCGTCTAATACCTGAATTTCTAATTTACTTTTAGGGTATTCTATTTTTGCAATGTTTTCCAATAAACGGTCCATTACATACTCCTCGTTGAATACAGGTAGTTGAATGGTTACGAACGGAATTTCTTTTGGGTCTAATAAATTAAATTTCTGAGCTGTCTGATCTTGTCGTTTATTAGATAGGTAGTTGATTAACAGGTTTAACTGTGCCAAGCTATAAAAGAAAATCAATAGTAATGAAATACTATAAATTACGATGATAAAATAAGCTAAAGCTAGTTCCATATTATTTAATGCTGTATTTGAAGATCCACCCCAAAATTTTTATGCCTGCAAATATACTACCTTTTACGGTTCCTGATACTTTTGAGATGCCAATTCTTCGTTTGTAACGCACTGGTACTTCGGTATATGTCATTTTTTTCTTAAGAACTTTTAGTTGCATTTCAACCGTCCATCCATAAGTTTTGTCTTCCATGTTCAATTCTTTGAGCTTTTCGTACTTAATTGCTCTGAAAGGACCTAAATCTGTAAATTTTGCGCCAAAAAGTAAACGCATTAAAAAAGTCGCCAACCAGTTGCCAAAAATCTGTTGCGGAGTCATTGAACCTTCTTCACGCAACCTTTTTGTTCTGGCACCGACCACAAAATCGATGTCATTTTCTAAAATAGGAGCAATTACCTTATCCAGCTCCTCTGGGTAATCAGAATAGTCTCCATCAATAAATACGATAATGTCGGGTTGTTTAGCTGTCGATGCTACATAATCTAACCCTTTAAGGCAGGCATAACCATAACCTTTTCTGGTCTCTGTAAGTACTGTAGCTCCAGCGGCTTTTGCATTTTTTACGGTATCGTCGGTCGAATTATTGTTCACAACGATTACCTCAGATACCGATTTTGGTAGCTCATTGATGACATGGGCAATAGAATCTGCTTCGTTAAAAGCTGGTATAATTACTTTAATATTTGTCATTATTTTAAATCTGATAAACTATTTTCATTGGTAAATGCACGAAAAGAAGTCCATTCTTTTACTTTTTCACCCTTGCTATATTTCTCTGCAGATATTAATTTTGTATCCTTGTATTTTAGGCAATATCCGTCTTTAATTCCTTTAGTTAACTGGCATTTGTGGTTTACACGTCCTTTATTGTCGTAAAACAACCACCAACCGATTTCTTTATTGTCAACGAATTTTCCCTCTTTGGTTCTAATTCGATCTTCGCTAAAGAAGAACCAATATTTCTCTCTTTTGCCATAAGCGTAAAACCCTTGTTCAGATTTATGCCCGTTTGGGTGATAGAAGGTCCAATAATCGGTTTTTGTGCTATAGCGAATCCAACCCTCACTTTCTAAGGTTCCGTCATCGTAATAGGTACGTTCATAACGTTTGTCTTCAGGGTTGATAAAAGCTAACAATCCTAAGCAAATAAGAGCGACGTAAAAGAGTTTAAATAGCTTCATTTTTTTATAATATCAGGTTAACATCTAAATTTTATCTATACCAAAGATTGCACGCTTATTTAGAGCTCTTAATGGTATAGGTATTCTTTCCTTTTTTAAGCGGAATTTCGGTTCCTTGCCAATTTAAGTTGCCTTTCATGGTTTCAGGAATTGTTATTTCTGCGGATAATTTATTCTTTGTTCTCTTTAATTCAAATTCAATATTACCTTTTGATGTAGGAAGCAAACCTACTATTTCATTTAGTTTGCCGAATGCCGGAGCAATTTCTACCTCTTCAAAATCATTTTGTACAGACCGGATGCCTGCCAAATAATTAAAATAAAAATATGCGGGCGACGCACTCCATGGGTGTACTTCTGATCTTGTTGGTTTCTCTACACTTTCAAAACGCTCTAAAGTAGTGGTCATATGGTCATTGATCATTTGTTCCCAAGGTTTTTGGGCGACGTCGAATAATTCTGGAGCGCCTACTTTTTTAATCGCTTCAAAAAGATAAAAACGATAGTAGTACGTTGCTTGTAATAAATCTTCTTCGTTTAGAATTTTATCTAAAAGTGCCCGCTGCTCATTTGCCGGTATAGCATCGGTTAATATCGCCATAATATTGGTATGCTGATCGTAAATGGTTTTATCTGGTCTTTCAGCAAAAAGACTTCTATCGGCATCATAACACAATTCGTATACCGATGTAATAATTTCGTCAGCACGATTTTTATAATTGTTAGCGGTCTGCTCATCACCAATTTCATTGAATAGGCGAGAAGCGTTTTTTAACGCATGCACATAATGTAAGCTAACTACCGCAGAGTTGAGTCCGTCATTTTTAGTAGCGGTACCACTACCATTATTTGGTCCGGTATACCAATCTACAAAATAGCGGTATGTTGTTTTGTTGACCAAATTAAGGTCGTTCATATTCTTTTCAAATCCCGCAAGGGTATTAATAATGCCATCTTTATAGGTATGAATAAATTTTTTGTTGCCAGAAGTATTGTACTGATCGGCAATCATATCTACCCAGACCAAAGAATATGTAGGGTAAATAAATGTAGAACGAAGCGGATAAGCACCTAAGATGTTTCCGTCAGAATCTCTAGAATGATCAAACTGGCGAATTGCATTTTTGGTATGTTCGGCATTACCGCTTAAAGTTTCCCAAACTAAGCCTTGTATTTTTGTATCGCCCACATACTGCATGGTTTCATAATAGGCATCACTTAAAAAGTAGTCTTGTGTACAGATATCAATGGTGCGCTTACAGATGTCAAAAATGTCATTATACATGGCATCGTCTGAAGTGAATTTTGCAATAGAAGGTATGGTAGTTCTTGATCTATGATTTACGAAATGTTCAAGAACAAGTTCTTGGTCTTTAGTTTCAATTTCAAACTCAATAAACCGAAACGTACGCATCCAATTCGGAAGGAATTTCTGTACGTCTTTTCCGTTAGAAATTATCTCATCGTAGTAGCCTAACAGCTTTTTATTCTCCAAGTCGTTTCGATCCCCTTTTACATTGTTGTCACCGAAAAGGTTCTCAGCATACTTAATAGTAATTATTGATGATTTTCCTTTGCTGAACACCAATTCTGGGAATCCGTTAGTAACGTATTGTTGATCTAATAAAAAAGTGGTGGTTGTATTCGGTGCTAGTGTTAAACTGCCCAACACCGGGAATTCAGTTTCAAGGGGTTTCGAAGAACGAACAATACTTGCTATTCTTTCCTCATCCCATGAAAGCAATGGTAGATTACGAGGTTCTAATAAATAGGCAATAGATCCGCCCATGCTACTGGCATTCTCGAAAAATTCTACTTTTTTCCAACCAGTGTCATCAAAATCTAATGTTTCCCAATCAGTGGGGTGGTAATTCATGTCAACGATATCGGTAGGGTTATTAGCGTAAAATCCGCCAACGATTGCCTTTTCTTTATCGCCTCGCCAAACTACTTCATTTGCTGTATACGACTTATCAATGGTGCTTACCCAAGTATCTTTAAAACCGGTTGTATTAATGATTTTAGCATTGTCTGTAACGCCGTTCACCATTACGCTGGTGAATATAGATTGCATGCCTAAAAATCTTCTTTTTCCGAAATTGATCACCTTAATGGCGATAATATTCTTCCCCTGCTTCAGGTAATCTTTGAGGTTTAGGGTTTCATATTTGTAATGTTGAATATCGCTCAATTGAGGTCCGTGAGTAATAAACTGACCGTTTACATAAAGGTAATAATGGTTGTCTGCAGAAATATTGATAATAAAATCAACTTTGGGATCTGCTATTTCAAAGTTGTTACGAAACAACACGGCTGTGTCTTCGCCACCTTTAACATCTGGGTGACTTACCCAGCTGGCACTAATATTCTCCTTACCATAAATAACTTCAGGGTAATTGACTTCCGTTTGCGATTGAACAGAGAGCGACACTAATAGTAAGAAGTAAAACAAGCGATTCATGTACTATATATCTTGATGTAATTTGGTTGTAAAGATCATGAAAGAATAGTAAAAACCAGTCTTTCATGAACTTTTTCCTGTTATCTAATTTAAGTGCACTTGAGTTTATAAGTCACAATGCAAAAAAAAATAGCATATCCCATTTTAGAAATGACATCTATTTCTTGTTCACTAGATCCATTAAATCAACATCGTTACCCAATAAAACATCTTGAGAATTGATACGCCCTTTTTCAGGTCCGTTTTCTAATTTTAAAACTCCCCTTGGGCAAACCGCAGAACAAATACCACAGCCTACACAACTAGAACGTACAATGTTTTCACCTTTTTGAGCATAGGCACGAACATCGATACCCATTTCACAATAGGTAGAACAGTTACCACAAGAAATACATTGCCCACCATTGGTTGTAATTCTAAATTTAGAGAACATACGTTGTTGAAAACCTAACATGGCTGCCATTGGGCACCCAAATCTGCACCAAACACGGTTACCTAAAATAGGGTAGAATCCTGTTCCTATAACTCCAGAGAAAATACTACCGATTAAAAAGCTATAAGTGGTTCTTAATGTTTCTGCTTTGAAAATGAATATGTTTGCTGAGTCACTAAAAAAGTGCATTCCTATTAATACAGCGATAATGGTGAAATATCCGATAGCGCCATACTTGGCATCTTTTGCCAATTCTTCTCTTTTGTAGATCATTACCCATGCAAAAACTGCAGTCAAGATAACTGCTACACCAGAGATAAATACTGTTTTGGTAAGCCAGTATTTACTAGTATCATTACCTAAATACGAGTAAATAACTGCTGTAGTCATTAGGGTAACGAATACAACAACACTGTGTACAACCCATCGCTCAACCTTCCAAGCGAATTTAGATTTATCACTTAGCTGACGAAAAGAATCTCCAGCAGTTTCAGCCAATCCGCCGCAACCACAAACCCAAGAGCAATACCAGCGTTTGCCATATTTATAGGTCAAAAAAGGAGAGATTACAAAGATTGATATAATACCGAAGAACAACATCGTCATACCAACACTACCAGAATCTATGAAACCATTAATACGGTAACGTTCAAAATTGTAATAGTTTAAGGGCCACATATTCTTAAGATCGTAATATGGTAAATCACCATTTAAACGAGCCATGATCTCTGGAATGAAAAAGGCAAATGCAGTCTGAAAAAACATAACACTAACCGTTCTCAACTGCTCGTATTTATTATGACGGTATTTCCAAATGAATTTAGCGCCAAATGCCAAAATAGCAACGGTATACATAGTACCGTAAACAAACCATTGGCTAGCAGGGTTACCGCTAAGGCCTTTACTTAACGGATCAAATAATGCAATTAAACCCGTGTTGTCGCCATCTTTTACCAGACCTAAATACTGCGGATAAAAATAGAGCACAATATAAAACCCTGTTAAGGCAATACCTCCCATCCAGGCAAGTACACCACGACTAGAAATAGATTTGAACCAAACGCCGTCATTTTTTATTCCCTTATGTTTATGAGCATAGGCAGCTTGTGAAAACCAAATAATACCAGTAAAAATGGCCACGATAGAAATCGTTAGCCACAAGGCACTATTTCCCAAGTTTAAGTTGAACAATTGTAATATAAGTATGCCCATACCGGTCATACCTACTAATACTGCCAATTTTTGGCCTGTGTTTAATGCTTTAGGCGGTTCGCCCGCAAGTGACATACTTCTGTCAAAATTACCCATAGTAGGTGTTTTTTGTATTTGTTATTGAGTTAGGCGATACTGAAAATACGTTTCCAGCTTTTTTTCTTTGCACTGATATTCTTATTGAAATCGGTATTGTATTTGGCAACAATTTCATCCTCATAAAGTTTGTAGAACTCAGGGTCGAAATTGGCATCTTTTAAATAGGTCATTACATGGTCGATATCTTTGTTCTCTGTCAACCATTGGTCAAAAATTTCGTGTCGCATTCTAATTCCAAAAGTGTTTATGCCTAAGAATTGATGGCTGTCTTTATCAAACGCAACGGTAATGCATATTTTTTCATAAGCATGGCGCCAATGAAAGTGGTGTTCATTATCTTTTTTACTACGTTCACTAAATACCCAACCGTAGGTTTGGTACTCTACATCTAAAAATTTAGCCGAATTGAACCAGTGACCAGGGTTGTATTCTCTTGGGTTGCCACAAATGGTTTGCGCAAGTGCTTCGCCCATCATTCGACCTGTATACCAAACTGCTTCAATAGGTCTTCTGCTACCAATACCCTCATGCTGTTCTGCACAATCGCCAATGGCGAATACATCTTTTACGTTGGTCTCCAAGAATCGATTAACCTTAACACCTCTGCCCAATTCGATACCAGAATCTTTTAGAAAATCTATATTTGGTGTTACGCCAGCAGTTAAACCCACCACATTACATTCAATGGTTTCGCCTTTATCTGTGACTACTGCTTTTGCGCGTCCATTTTCATCAGAAATTATCTTTTCAAGATTGGTATCTAATTGTAAATCAATATGGTGTTCTAGAATATGTTCGTTAATCATTGCAGATTCCCCGGCAGGTAATACTCCGTTCCAAAAGCTCTTTTCACGAACCAGAAAAGTAACCGGTATTTCGCGAGAGCGCAGCATTTCTGCCATTTCAATACCTATGAGTCCGCCACCTACAATAACAGCTCTGTTACAAACTTTTTTATTAGGGGCATTTTTCTCAAGCATCTCTAAATCTTGTTTAGAGTACAGCCCTTGTACACCTTTTAAATCTTGACCAGGCCAGCCAAACTTGTTCGGTTTAGAACCTGTAGCGATAACTAGTTTATCATATGATATAGACGAGCCGTCTTTTAAGAGCAGCTTTTTTGAATCGGTTTCCACTTTTTCTACAAATCCGTTCACGAGGTCAATTCTGTTTTTCTTCCAAAACCAATTTTCGTAAGGTTGTGTATGTTCAAATTTCATGTGCCCCATGTAGACATACATTAATGCCGTACGAGAGAAGAAGTAGTCACTTTCTGCAGAAATAATGGTGATTCGTTTGTCTGATAGCTTTCTTATATGCCTAGCTAAAGTGACTCCGGATATGCCATTACCAATAATTACTATATGATCCATAAATGCTTTTATTGATGGGTGTGTCGGTATTAAAGGTAAGAACTTAACAGCCTTCTTTTTATTTAGAAAGATTATAAACTTGTTATACTTCTGTGATACTTTTAAACGTAGTTTGCGTTTTAATAGAATTAAAACGGATTTGTAACATGCAGTAAATCAGTGTTTAATTGGCTTGAAAATTTTAAATAAAATAAATTATTTTTTTAGGAAGTGTATGTTTTTGAAAAAAGCTACGACCTAAACAAACTCAAATGCGAATTTAAATTTCGAATATTATGAAAAGAACTTTATTACAGACATTGTTTTTCCTTTTAATAGTAACCAATATATCTGCACAAGATGTAGCTACCTTTTTTAGTAAGAGCGATAGCTATTTTAAAACTAATGTAGTTGATGGTAAAGTGAAATATGCGGCGATAAAAAACAATCCTGAAGCTTTGAATGATTTATTGGAAACTGCGAAAGGTATTTCAGTATCAAAATCTGACGCTGCCATTTATCAATCTTTTTGGATAAATGCTTATAATCTACTTGTTATAGACGGTATTGTTAAGAATTATCCATTAAAATCACCTTTAGATGTTGCTGGTTTTTTCGATAAAACAAAACATGAGGTTGGAGGTAAGTCAACAACCTTAAACGGAATAGAGAATGATTTGCTAAGAGCACAATTTCCAACAGAAGCAAGATTTCATTTTGTATTGGTATGTGCAGGTTTAGGGTGTCCTCCAATTATAAACACAGCGTATAAGCCAGCTGCATTAGAAAGTCAGTTACAGAAACAAACCGTTATGGCGTTGAACAATCCTAATTTTATTAAAGTAAATAAGAATAAAGCTCAGATATCACAACTGTTCGAGTGGTACAAAGGAGACTTTGAGCAAAATGGAAGTACAGTTGATTTTATCAATACCTATAGAAAAGAGCAATTACCAGAAAATACAAAGGTTTCTTATTACCCTTATGACTGGTCTTTGAACGAAGCCAAATAATTAACAAAACCTAAAAACTTTATTATGAGTATTATAACTAGAAATTTATTTCTTGCAGTGGCTTTTTGTGCCTTTTTTAAAGGGTATAGTCAAGATAGTTTGCAACAGAAAAGTAATATACAGCAGTACACACCGTCGAAATTAGTGGGCAAAGGGCAGTACGATGTCAAATGGTTCAATAATTTATATACCGAAACCAAGAGTACATTTGCGTCCGGGAAAATACCTAGGCAAACATTTTTTACGTCTACCATTGAAGGGTATACGGGCGTAGGTACTAACAAAAGATGGAATGTAGGTGCAATTCTAGAATTCAGGTCAAACGTAATTGGTGATAGAAGTGCCTTAGATGTATTTAAATTCGATGGAGAGAACAATACCGCCAGATCAGGACTTACCTCAATTGCGCCATCGGTAAAGTTTGTGCCGATTGCTTCTGTCAGTAATTTTTCTATTCAAAGTTCATTCTTTCTGCCGTTGGTGGATAACGAAACTGAAAATGGAGTATTTCTGGATCAAAAAGGATACATCTGGCAAAATAGATTCTTTTACGATTATACCTTCCCGGGTGATAAATGGCAGCTTTTTAGTGAAATCAACTCTGAGCTAAGTTTTGGCGACAAAGAAGAGAGTTTCGCAAATAATAGTTTAAACCTTACACCAGGTTTATTTCTTAGCTATTTTCCATCCAGTAAATTCACCGTTTTGGTTTTGGCGCAACACTCTCAGCGTTTAGACTTAGGTAACAATTTTACACAAGATTTTACAGCCTTAGGTGGCGGTGCCAAATATCAATTAACAAATGCGCTGAACTTAGAAGTGCTGTATACCAATTTTGTTCGCGGTAATAATACAGGTCTAGGGCAAACCTTCAATTTAGGATTACGAGGTATATTTTAGTAATAGTTTGAGTGTTCTTAAAAGAGCCTTTTGTTGTCAGAAACAAATAGGCTCTTTTTTGATGTTAATTGGTATGCTTTTGAACTATAATTGATTACATAACTATTTTGTTCTATATTGAAAATCTTGATGAAAGATTCACATGGGTAATAGTATGAGTATTTGAAAAAATGAAAAAAAAAACCCTTCCTTTATTTATTCTAATATTTACTGGCTTCTTCATGAAAGGGCAAGATATTACGATGGTAGAATTGAAGTTTGAGGGTGCAAAACGTACTAAGATTTCTTTTATTGAAAATCTCGTAGACGTAAAAGAAGGTATGCTGTTAGATTCTGTTCTAATGGATCGAGACATATTACGTTTAAAAAGATTGCCGTCTATATCTCATGCGTATTACGAGGTTAAAAATGTAGCAAATGAAACTTGTAAGGTAGCGTATGTTATTGAAGAAAACTTTACGTTAATTCCGTTTGCTAATCTATTTAGCTCGTCTAATGATGATTTTGCTTTTAGAATAGGGCTACAAGAGTTCAATTCTTTTGGTCGCAACATTACGCTGGGTGCTTTTTATCAGTATGATAATTATAGCTCGTTTGGGTTGAGTGTACGTGCACCATACCTATTCTCGAATAAGCTGGGTTTAGCTGTAAATTATAATAATTTTACCACATTAGAGCCTGTATTTTTTCAAGATGACACAGCAGATTATAAATATAACAATACCGGCTTTGAACTCTTAGGGCTTTATGAACTCAATTTCAAAAATAGAATGGAATTGGGCTTTAGTTTTTTTACTGAAGACTATGAATATATTGATGGTGCCACAAGTGCCGGTGTACCGTTGAATTTAAATGTAGATAAGCATCTGTTCAAATTTATTTATGATTATAACGGCTTAGATTATTTCTACCATTATTTAGAAGGCTTTAGAAGTCAACTTAATTTTCAATATGTGGGCAGTACCAATACCAACTTACCTGAATTCTTAATTGGTTTTAATGATTTTACCTATTTCAAAAGAATAGGCGATAGGGGTAATTGGGCAAGTAGGCTCCGTTTGGGTTTGGCAAGTAATGTTGATAGTCCGTTCGCACCCTTTACCGTAGATAATAACTTAAATATTAGAGGGGTGGGTAATACCATTGATAGAGGTACAGGTATGGTTGTTTTAAATACAGAATACCGACAGACTTTAATTGATAAAAATAAGTTTGTACTTCAAGGAAATGTATTTATAGATGGAGGCACATGGCGGAACCCCGCAGGCGGATTTGATGATTTGCTAAAGAGTGAGAATCTTAGAATTTATCCGGGTGTCGGACTCCGATTTATGCACAAACGAATTTTCAATGCGATTTTTAGGATAGATTACGGCTACGGAATCACAAAAGACGGCGACAACGGAATTGTCTTTGGTATTGGTCAATATTTTTAGCAATCTTTGTGCTTTAATAGGTAGCCATAAATAAAGTATGGCATAGACCTTGCGTTCAATAATAGCATGAAGCACAAGAGTTTTACAATTTTATTTTTATTGTTTTTTAGCGTCTTTTGTGTTGCGCAAGATTCGTTGAAAACGGTTGTGGCAGAGCCCGGCGACGGAATTTTATCGTTGTTAAGAAAGCAAGGTGTAAATCCGTATGAGGCTTATGATGAATTTGTAGCCTTAAACTATCATGATTTACGCGATAGCGTGCATCTCGTTGCTGGTAGAGTTTATGTGCTTCCGAGGATAAAATTAGATACTGTCGCCATTGTCGATTCACTACAACTACAATCAAAAGAAATTAAAAAAATAGAAAGTGTTTCTTATGCCATTTTTGGGGAGAAACATAAAACGGTCATTGCTAAAAGTGAACGGTTAAAAGGCAATATATATTATTTAGTTTCAGGTCATGGTGGTCCCGATCCTGGTGCTATGGGTGTGTATGCAGGCAAGGCTATTGCCGAAGACGAATATGCCTATGATATTACATTACGATTGGCGAAAGAGCTATTAGCTCATGGTGCAGAAGTGTATATCATTATACAAGACGAAAATGACGGAATTAGAGATGATTTCGTTCTTGAAATTGACCATGATGAGGTGGCATATATGAATAAAACAATACCGCTAAACCAAGTTGCTAGATTAAAACAGCGGGTAGATATCGTTAATGATTTGTATAAAGAAAATAGAGGAAAATACCAGCGCTTGATTGTAACCCATGTAGATAGTAGAAGCGAAAATCAAAATATAGATGTTTTCTTTTACCACCACGAGAAAAGTAAAAATGGAGAAAAACTAGCAGAAAGTATTCATAAGACCTTTGGGGATAAGTATAAAAAATACCAACCTAATAGAACGTATTCGGGTACTTTTGAAGATAGAACATCACTGTATTTAGTAAAGAAAACACACCCTGCAATGGCATACATTGAGATTGGGAATATTAGGAATAAAAAAGATCAGGTCAGAATTCTGGATCCAGACAATCGACAGGCACTCGCCAAATGGATAAGTGAAGGAGTGCTGTTAGATTTTGAAGGGGAATAATTTTGATTTTAAATTTCGGAATAAAGAAAACCATTACCGTTATAATTAACGATAATGGTTTAAACTTTCAATTGCAATAAAAGGTGATTAATTTAAATCTGCTACTAAAACATCCCAATTTTGAAATTCTCCTTCAGCCACTTCTTCTTGTTGACCGTAAAGAATATATATTTTTCCATTGATTACGGCCATAGAATGAATAGTCTCATTTTCAGGGCTGGTTAAATTGGTAGTCAATTCAGTAAACTCATTAGTTAAAGTGTTATATACGCCTATATAGGGGTCGTTGTCATTTTGGGTTAAAAATTCATCAGGGTTACCGTCACCATCAGCATCATCTGTAAATGATTTTATTTGACCACTTACGATAATTAGGTTTTCATATTTTCCGGTATAAGTAAAGTGTAATGCTGAAGGCATGGTTTCAGTGGTAATTTCCCCTGATTCAAAATCATAGATATAAATGGAGTTTTTGGCATTTTGACCAAAGGCCTCTTCTGTACCACCAAAAACATATAGTTTGTTTTGTACGGTTTCTGCACGGGCTCCACTTCTAGCTTCTGGCATTATGGTTTCAGTTGTAAGTGATGAATTTAAATCATCCCATTTATAAATTTCATCACCAATATTTTGTGTATCGCCAAGGGATCCACCAACAATAAAAATTTCATCGTCAATTACGGCAGAACCATGTCTAGATAATATAATTTGTCCATCATATGAAGCACTGGTAGGGTCTGACTGTAAATCTAGGTCATAGGTGTTTATATATTGACCACCGACTACCTTTAGTTTATTGTCTATGATATGAAGTTGTTTTGATACGAAATCAAACTGAAAAAATAATTTATCCGTTAGTTCGCCAGTTTCGTTATCAAATCTGGTAATTCGCTCTGGATTAACAAATTCCGTACCTATCATTTGACCATCTCTAGTCACGATAAAAATACTCTTACTACTGTTAGAGCCTATCATCCCCGGGGAGAAGCCACTAACGGCATTAGAAGGGTATGAAAAAGCAGGGGAAAATGAAAGTGCCTCTGTCGGTACTTGCGCATAATCATTAGCTGTTTTAGGGGTAAGTGTAATTGCGATGGTTGATGTTCCTTCGCCTAAAACAGTTCCCGTTATATTACTTTCATCTATGTAGGTAAATGTAAAACCTGGGCTTTCTAAATCTGAACTGCTTTCTTCAACAAAATCAAAAGCAGATTTAAAAGGAGATTCATAATAATCGACCATGGTTTCTTCTAGTGTTGTGGCTTCTGTTTCTATAAAGTTTCCCGGTCTCCATTCTAATGTACCGTTAAAGTCTGTTTTTGAACTGACAAAAACTTCGTTGGTGAACACAAGTTCATCATCGGTAACGTTAAAATTATTCGAAATATCAAAAGTGCCGGAATTATTGGTTAAAACTGCTTCACTGATTTTCCATACTTTTTGGTCATTATTTGTTAATGAATTTAAAACAGACTCGCGTTCTTGCGCAAGTACAACAGAAGGGTCTTCCGTTACCTCCTCTTCGGGCTCTTCTATTTCTTCTTGTTCTTGTTGTTCAGTTTCGGTTTCTTTAGTTTCGTCCTTGTCGCAACTGATAATAAAAAATGTAAATGATAGTAATAAAAAGAGGTGTAATACTTTAGTTTTCATTTTGGTATGGTTTTAAAATTAACAGTGCTAAATGTAAATTGGCGAATGCCGTACCACAATACCCGTTAATGGGTAATTTTAAAACTCCATTCGTCTAATCAGTGAAAATTAAAGTTTACGTAAAAAGATATCTGCCAAGGTATTGGCAGAATAAATCAATGAAGGCGTGTTATTAGATTTTGAAGGGGAATAAAGATTAAGCCGCTATATACTTTAAATAATACTGGTGTAATTCAGTTGGTTTTGCACCTAAATGGTATTTTAAATGAATCATTCCGAAATGATACTGTAATTTAACCATACCTCGTTCTTCATATCGCCTGGCAGATGTAGTCACGGTAGAAGAAATAATCTTAAAAGTTTTTATTTTGTAAACCCGTCGAATGAATTCATTGTCTTCGTAGATCACAAATTTTTCATTGAAGCCATTAAGTTGGTGAAAAAGTTTGTTGGTGATAAACAATGACTGATCTCCGCCACGACAAATTTGATGATTTATGCGTGTACACCATGCGAAAAATTTCAAAAAGCGGCTGTTGCTATTAAATCGCATTTGAAAACAACCCACCTCAAAACCTTGGTCAATTTCATTTAAAATAGCACTGTCAAAATCTTTCGGAGGTAAAGAATCTACATGTAAGAAATAAAGGATATCTCCAGTAGCTTTTGTCGCCCCGAGGTTCATTTGTGCGGCACGTCCTTTTTTACTTTTAACAACAGAAGCGCCATGTTTTATAGTATTTGCAACAGTGTGATCTGTGCTACCGCCATCAACCACTAGTATTTCTTTAATGCGGTCAGAGCCTGCATTGGTTGAAATAGCGAAAAGTACATCTTCAATGTTCTGTTCTTCATTCAATACCGGTATAATAATACTAATGGTTGGCTGTTGGGCACTCATACAATACTGTTTGCTTACTTATGGTAGCCGAATACTGCTAAACCTTACAATTGCTTGATTAATTCTTGAAATAACTTCACCATTTTTGGCTCTGTTTTTTCAGCAATAGCGATGATTTCGCTGATATCTACAGGCTTTAAATTGTCTGGGTCACATTCATCTGTCAAAACAGAAACGGCAACGATAGGTAATGACAAATGATTGGCAACGATAACCTCTGGTACGGTACTCATACCAACAGCATCTGCACCAATTAATTTGATCATTCTATATTCTGCCTTCGTTTCTAGTTGAGGTCCGACTACAGAAGCATACACTCCGCTTTTTAATGTAATATTATGCTCTTTAGCAATAGCCATTAGTTTGGTGCGCATATCTAAATCATAAGGCTCAGACATATCGGCAAAACGCTCGCCAAAATCACTAACACCTTTAAATGCTAATGGAGAACCACCCTGTAGGTTAATGTGATCTTCAATCAGCATCATATCACCCTTTTTATAATCAAGGTTTACTGCACCGGCTGCATTAGAAATAAATAATTTAGAAATACCCAACATGTGCATTACGCGAATAGGGTAGGTGATATCTAAAAAGTCGTAGCCTTCGTATAAGTGAAAACGACCTTGCATTACCACTACTTTCTTGCCGGAAATAGTGCCATATACCAATTTACCAGTATGAAATTCTACAGTTGCCAATGGAAAAAATGGAATGTGATTGTAGTGGGCTTCAATAGGGTCTTCAACGCTATTGACCAATTTACCTAATCCCGTACCTAAAACAATACCTATTTCAGGTTTATCAAAACCTTTATTTTTAAGGTATGCTACAGATTCTAAAAGTTCATCTTTCATCATAATTTTATATGTTTTAAAAAGGGTGCAAAGGCATCGATATTTTTTATATCCTCGTAATAATCTACGTCGTTTCTTGTTTCTAAAAGGGCAGTAGTTTCATTTTTAAGGTCAGCTAAAGTGTCCTTTAAAACGGTTTCTGTTCCCCATGTTTTATTTTTAAAAAGTGCAGGTAAAAATTTCTTCATACCCAGTAAATAGTATCCGCCATCTTCAGCCGGGCCCACCACAAAATCGTTTTTTTCTAATGATTTAAATGCATTTTCTAAATCTTCTTGAGAAAGATCAAGCATGTCACTACCAATGATAATGATTTTTTGATATTCGTTCTGAAACCCTTCTTGAAAGGCATTTGCCATACGAACACCTAATTCTTCGCCGACTTGTAGTTTCTTTCCGAATTTTTGATTGTCCCAAATATCGTTTTCCCAAATTTCTTCAGAATAATACACCTCTTTTTCGGCATATAAATTTTTGGTGATCGCTACGGTATGGTCTAATAAAAATTTATAAATATCATATGCAGCTTGGTCGCCAACAGTAGCTGCTAAGCGTCTTTTTCCTTTACCTATTTCAGGGTTTCTGGTGAAAATAAGTAAAAGATTGTTTGAGTTTGCGAGGGTAAAATCTATGACCTTTTCGTCTTTCTCTGCTTTGTTGTTCTGTAGTATTGCCAATGTAATTTTTTAATTTTTCCTAACTCCTAACTCCTAACTCCTAACTCCTAACTCCTAACTCCTAACTAATACACCTTAATTCCTTTTTGTAATAGTTTGCCCCAGTGTTTGCTAAAAGCATGAACGCTATCGGTTGCAATTTCTTTGTCGTTAAATACGGTTCCACCTTTATTTTTCCATTCAAAAATACCACCATGCAAATTGAGAATTTTGGTATACCCCAATTCTTTTAGCTTCTCGCCAATATCTTCTGATCTTACACCTATAGAGCAGTATACGATTATGGGTTGCGATTTGTCAGTAATCGTTTCCAGCACCTTTTGCTTGTCAAACTTTTTATATCCGACCCAAATAGCATTTTTAAGGTGGCTTACTTTAAATTCTTCTTTTTCTCTTGCGTCTAAATATACGATAGAATCTGTCTCTGGTAAATGATCGAAATAAGCATAAGGTATTGTTCCCTGGTTCCAAGAGTCTAGCGCTTTTGAAATTTTGTCTTGTCCTAAACTATATTTTGAAAAAGAAAGGAAGGCAAGAACACAGAGTAATAACTTATAATTTAGTATTTTCATTACTACAAAGGTACTATAATTAGCATGTAAGAAGTACTGGTATAAAAGTGAATTTATGGTTAAAACTTTACAAAATAAAGGTTTGGCAGTATGTGTATTGCTGTGTGTTATTTTCAATTTCAGTTGTAAACAAGAGGTAAAACAAGAGGTAAAACAAGAGTTGGTTGAAGAAGAAGAGATTCCAACAGGGTATTATATTGAAAAATATAGACCGCAATATCATTTTACTCCAGAAGAGAAATGGATGAATGATCCTAACGGGTTGGTTTATAAAGATAGTTTGTATCATTTGTTCTATCAATATTATCCAGATAGTACGGTTTGGGGACCGATGCATTGGGGGCATGCGGTTAGTAAAGATATGATGGTTTGGAAGCATAAGCCAGTTGCGTTATTTCCTGATGAAAACGGATTAATTTTTTCTGGGAGTGCGGTTATTGATTATAATAATACTTCTGGCTTTGGAACAGAGAACAATCCGGCAATGGTAGCAATTTTCACCTATCATGATATGGAAGGCGAGCAGGCAGGGAAAAAGGATTTTCAAACTCAAGGTATTGCCTATAGTTTAGATAATGGTGATAGTTGGGTAAAGTATAGGAACAACCCTGTAATTGACAATACGGGAATTAAAGATTTTAGAGATCCGAAAGTTTTTTGGAATGATAAAGCTGAGGTTTGGACTATGCTTTTAGTCGCTGGTGATCACCTACAAATATGGAATTCACCCAATTTAAAAGAGTGGGAAAAAGTAAGTGAGTTTGGTAAAGAAACAGGTGCGCATGGAGGCGTATGGGAATGCCCTGATTTGTTTCCATTAAAAATAGAAGGTACCGATGAGGTGAAATGGGTGCTTTTGATCAGTATAAACCCTGGTGCGCCAAATGGCGGTAGTGGAACTCAATATTTTATAGGAGATTTTGATGGTACAACATTTACAACAGACCAAGTAGAGCATAAATGGATTGATTTAGGTAGGGATAATTATGCTGGTGTAACTTACAATGACGCACCAAACGATGAACGTATTTTTATAGGTTGGATGAGTAATTGGGATTATGCACGTGACACACCAACGGAAAAATGGCGTAGCGCGATGACAGTGCCAAGAGAGTTGACTTTACGTAAGGTTGGTGACCAAGTATCGTTATTTAATTATCCGGTAGTAGGTTTTGAAAAACATGTTGCTTTGGCGTACCCAGAAAGTATTATAAAAATATTACCTACTAGAAAAAGAATTGTTCCGCTTAAATACAGTAATCAAAGCAAAACAAAATTCACGTTGTCTGTTCCGAATGCTCAAATGTATTTTAGGAATAAAAACGGAGATAGTTTAAGTATCGATATTGATAGAGACAAAAAATTGGTTACCCTAGATAGAAGAAAATCTGGCAATGTTGATTTTAGCGATAAATTTTCACCGGGAGTTCAACAAATGAAAATTCCGAATTTACCAGATGGTCCAATTGAAATTGTATTGCTTTTAGATCATTCTTCAATAGAACTTTTTATAAATGGTGGTCAGTATGTAATGACCAATCAAATTTTCCCAAATGAATTTTTTAGGGCGATAAATATTGTAAATAATTCAGAAGAAGAGTTGGTTATAGAAGACTTTACAGAGCATAAAGTAGAGCGTGTTTGGGACTAATTTTTTATTGAGACATTTCACGGGCTAAAACCTCAAGGTCTATACCCATATTTTCTCTATTTACTTTTATAATTGTTTCACTAAGCTGAGGTGGTAGTGCTTTGTAGCCCAGTTTAGCTCCGAGTATCATGCCGGCTATGGCGGCAACTGTATCATTATCTCGACCGTAGTTAACAATAAATTGCATTGTTTTTTCGAAATCTCCACGACCATATTCTAGAGCGGTAACAAGTATTTGCCAAATTTCTGCAGAATGAAACGCAATACTATGCTCGTCTTTTTCTAGTAGTCGATACACCATCTCCTGGCGAATCCAGTCAGGTTTAGAACCCTTAAATCCCTTTGGTACTTTAAAGGTCAATGTATCATTGAGTAGTACAGAATCTAATCCCAATTCATTATTACGCCTTACATTTTTACGAGAACTAATTAGAATTGTAGTAGGTATACGACCAACTAATCTACTATCGGCATAGCCAATGGGGTCTACAAAATTGCCTATATTTAATATAGAATCAAGGTCTTGGGTTCTGGTAGCCATAAAGGTCATGGCAGAGACCAATGCGGTAATATCTTTGGCGTAGCCAATATCGAATAAACTCAAATCATAAGCTTTTTGATAAGCTTCAGCGGGCGATTTAGAGATAAGGCCGACCATGGGCGAGTACAATTGCCCGGCACAAGACATTTCTCCGCCATAAAAACGGTTTTGAGCTTGTAGGTAGGTGCTATTGTCTTTCTTGTAAGCCAATGCAACTCGTGCCCATTCTTTAATCCAGTCAATTTTTTCGATCTGTGTGTCTAGTGCATCTGTACTAATTTGTATGTCTTTATTGGCGAGAGCGTTGGTTAAGGTGTTATAATATTCAATAATAAAATCGGCGAAATTTTCAGGGTTTATGTCATTTTTATTGACTTTGAAGTAATGTGTCATTAAACTTTTCCAACGGGTGTCATCGGTAGTGGCACCATCAAGTAAGTTGTGGTCCCAAGTGCCTTCGGGCGATTGTTCGCGAAGTGCAGGCGTTAATCCATTTATATAACCATACGACAATTGAATATCTTTTCTGTGCCACATTTCTGTAGAAGCGCCCATAGCATCACCAATTGCCGAGCCAACTAAAGCACCCAAAACCTTGTCATAGTAAACTGAATCTGCTAATTGTATTTCATTTTCCAAATAATTACCAGAAGTAGGCGATGGAATATCAAATTTATTGGAGTCATTTTTACATCCTACCAAACAAATAAAAAGAAGGATTGCTACATATCTCATGATAAAATTAAGTTTTTGGCCATGGTTAATAATTCCCCTTTTTCTTCAAGAGTTCTACTAATGGGTAATTGTGCCAAGCCAATAAGTCTTCGCATTATTTCGATCCCAGCAACTTTTTTAAGAAGCACCTTTTCAATATATGCAGGATAAGAAATTTCAATTTTTTCAATATAAGAAATATCGTGGGTAGCAATAATGAGATGTGCAGCCATTACGCCAAGGTCAAATTCTTTAAACCCGACGAATCCGAATTCAGGATCAATTATATATAGTTCCTGGTCAGTAGACATCCAGCTACCAGGATAATAATCGCCATGTAAAAGCGTATCTCCTTTAGATAGGTATTTATCGCCAATTGAATTGATGATTTGTTTCAACTGTTCATTTTCCTTGTATTCAAGCGATAATTTTTGCAATCCAGGTTGAATATCATCCAACGAAAATCCATTATCGCTCATAAAAGGTAATATAAAAATATGCTGATGATTAAGCTCTCGCATTTTTATATTCTCAGGAAAGTTATTTGGCACTTTTGCACCATGAATCTGGTGGATTATAGTAATCAGGGTGTGAAATTGGTTGTCTGTAATACTTCGCTGATGGTATATAAAGCTCATATCGTCACAATCGCCTAAATCTTCCATTGCTAGAATATGTGTATCAGCGTCAAAGCCAATAATTCTAGGTATGTGAGAATTTATATGACTGTTTTTAACAGCTTTGTAGAACGTGTGCTCGACTTCAATACGTTCTATAGGTGCGAGTATATGTTGGTATTTCTGAACAAAAGGTCTTGATTGCTTAACAATAATAGAACGTAAATTGCTAGTTACGCGAATAACCACATTCATATTACCCTCACCAGCCTTAGAGACATGAGTAATTTTTTCGCTTTTCTTAAGCCAACCTTTAGAGGATAGATATTCTTGAAGAAATTTTAATGTACTGTCTTCGCTAATTTGTAACACAACCTATTTTTTTCGTAATTTGAAAGATAGGTATTAAAACAAAAAAATCCTTACCGTTAAGTAAGGATTAATTGTGGTGCCTCCAGGAATCGAACCAGGGACACATGGATTTTCAGTCCATTGCTCTACCAACTGAGCTAAGGCACCATGTTGCTGTAAGCGGCTGCAAATATAATTTCAATTTTATGATTTACAAACTAAATCATGAAAAAAGAGAAATGTTTTTTTAATTTTTAATCTTTGCAACATGAATTTAATAATTGATGCAGGTAATACAAACGTTAAGTTAGCGATCTTTAAAAAGACGGAAATAATTCATTTAGAGAATGTTGTTGCTGATTTGTTTGTTGAAGCCGTTAAGAAAATCTTTAAAGAATACCCGAATATACAATCTGCAATAGTTTCTAGTGTAGGGTCACTTTCTAAGGATCAAATAAAGGTTGTAGCCGTTTTTTGCGATTTACATGAGTTAACTAACGCCTCAAAAGTGCCATTTAAGAACTCATATGCCTCTCCTCAAACTTTAGGGGTGGATCGTATTGCACTTGCAACTGCTGCGTATTATTTTAATCCGCATAAGAATAATTTGATAATAGATGCAGGTACATGTGTTACTTATGATATGTTGAATGATTTCGATGAATATTTGGGCGGAGCGATATCTCCAGGTGTGCAAATGCGCTATAATGCCATGCATCAACAGACCGCAAAATTGCCTTTACTCGAGAAAAAAGAACTATTAGACTATATTGGTAATACAACAGAAAACTGTCTTCATAGCGGTGTAATAAATGGTATTACTCTTGAAATAGACGGTGTCATTGATCTCTACAAAGCTAGATTTAAAGATTTAACAATTATTTTAACAGGCGGTGATACACTATTTTTGTCTAAACGATTAAAAAATACCATATTTGCGGATTCCAAATTTCTCCTGAAAGGGCTTAATTATTTGCTGGAATACAACAAGCACTAAATGATCAGAAAAATTGTAATTGCAATTGTATACATTACCACTGTTGGTATGTACGCTCAAGATGGTACCGTTTCGCCTTATTCTTTCTTCGGAATTGGAGATATAAAAAGCACTAGTACTGTAGAAAATCAAATGATGGGTGGTATTGGCGTTTATGCCGATAGTATACATATAAATTTAAAAAACCCTGCCGCTTACGGCAAGCTTGGGTTAGAGGTAATGGATAAAGAAGGACTTGTAACCTATACGGCCGGTGTTTCTAATAAGCAGTTTACCCTTAAAAGTTTTACCGAAGAACAACAAAGCTCTGTAACGACTTTAGATTATTTGGCACTTGGTTTTAGTGTTGGTAATGGGTTAGGTATGGGGTTTGGTATAATGCCATATTCTTCTGTCGGTTATAACTTCGTTGAAGAAAGAACCAATACAAGTGGTTCATTAACCAATGTTTATAATGGTACTGGCGGTTTAAATAGAGCATTCTATTCAATAGGGTATGAAATTATTCAAGATTTAAGCATTGGTGCAACGGTAAATTTCAACTTCGGTACTTTAGAAAGTGAAAGGTTACAGCAAGTTGAGGATATTCAATTTGGTACTTTCGATAGAAGAAGTTCGAGGGTTAATGGTTTTGACTTCAATTATGCGTTGAACTACAGTCCGCTAATTAAAGGCAATCAAAGACTTTATTCTTCAGTTCGCGTAAATACACAAGGTAATCTTGTTTCTGAAAATGATAGACAGATAGGTTCTTTCTCAGTAGCCAGCGGGGTAACAATAGAAGAAGTAGAAGTTAATTTAGCTGCTCAGAATTTAAGCAACACAGAACTGAAAATACCTACTACGACGACATTAGGTTTGGGTTATGGTGAAGATTATAAATGGTTTGTAGGTGCTGAATATAGTTTTCAGCAAATGAGTTCTTTCGAGAATTCGTTCTTAGGTGCAGAAAGTGTTACCTATGAAGATGCAAGTTCTATGGCATTTGGTGCATTTATTACTCCAGATTACGATTCTTTCTCAAGTTACTTAAAACGAGTTACTTACCGTGCAGGTTTACGCCTAGATAAGACCGGTATGTTGGTAAACGATGTTGATATAAATAACTTTGGCATAACTTTTGGATTAGGCTTACCACTGGGTAGAAGTTTCTCGAATCTTAACTTAGGTTTTGAATTTGGTAAAAAAGGAACTACTCGTGCTAATTTGATCGAAGAGAGTTATTTCAAATTTAATGTAGGGATTTCATTAAACGATCGTTGGTTCCAGAAAAGAAAAATCAATTAATAAAAATTTAGTACATTAACCATTTTAAAAATAGAAAAAATGAAATCGAAACTTTACTTCACGGCAATTATGTTTCTTGGGATGATGGGAGTGAGCAATGCACAGGCGCAAAACCCTGAATGTATGACAAACTTGTCCATATTTTCTGAACATGCAAAAGTTAAAAATTATGACGCAGCTTATGAGCCATGGAAAATGGTTTATGAAACTTGTCCGCAATTAAACAACGCTATCTATGTATATGGTGAGCGTATACTTAAAGACAAATTAGAAAAAGCAACTGGTGCTGATAAAGAAAAATTTGCAAATGATCTTATGGGGCTTTACGACAATAAGATGAAGCATTTTGCATCTAAAACTAGCGCTGGTGAGACTATGGTTGATAAAGCTATGGTGATGTACGAAAATAAAATGGCAGATGATGCTAAAATGTACAGCATGTTAGGTGAGGCATTTACTAAAGATCAAGAAAACTTTACAAGCCCTAAAGCATTGTACATCTACTTCTCTAGTTTAGTTGATGAGCATAAGGCTGGTAGAAAAGATTTGCAAGAGGTTTTTGATGTATACGATGCAGTAACAGAGAAAATTGAAGTAGAAAACGAAAAAATTACTGGTAAAATCTCTAAGCTATTGCCAAAAGAAGAAGCGGGTACGTTGACTTCTAAAGAAAAATCTCGTTTAAATTCTTACAATTCATATTCTGAGAATTATGGTAAAATTGCAGGAAGTATCGATTCTAAATTAGGACCTTTAGCAGATTGTGGTAACCTTATTCCACTTTACGAAAAGAGTTTTGAAGAGAAAAAGAATGATGTTGTTTGGGTAAAAAGAGCTGTTGGTCTTATGTTCAACAAAGAATGTACAGATGATGCAATGTTCCAAAAATTATTCGAAGCGCAATTAAGATTAGATCCATCTGCTGATGCTTATGTTTACGGTGGTACGTTGAAAATGAAAAATGGCGATAGCAAAGGTGCTCTTGCAGATTTCGATAAGGCATTATCTTTAGAAACTGATAACGATAAAAAATCTAAGATTGCTTATAAAGTAGCAGTTATTAATAAAAGAAAAGGTAGCAAGTCTTCTGCACGTAGCTACGCACAAAAAGCGATTGATGCTAACCCATCTAACGGTCGTGCATATTTATTAATTGCTAACTTGTATGCAACTAGTGCAAATGATTGTGGTACATCGGCTTTCGAAAAAAGAGCAATGTATTGGAAAGCTGCAGATATGGCAAGAAGAGCTGGTAGAGTCGATCCATCATTAAGTGGTTCTTCAAGTCAGGCGGCAAACAGCTATAGTGCAAAAGCACCAACTAAAGAAATGATCTTTAGTTCGGGTATGGCTGGTAAAACTATTTCATTCAACTGTTGGGTTGGTGGTAGCATTACAGTACCTTCTTTATAGAAAAAATGAAACAGACTCATAATTTTAAAAGCATTGCCGTGGTATGTACCATGGCAATGCTTTTTTTATCTTGTCAAGACGACTATAAGAGAGTAGGTGATGAAGCTGCGAAAAAAGTATACCCGAGAAGCGTGGCTGAAAATTTTTCGGGCACTTACACCGAGTCTCCTGAAAAGTTGGGGTCAGAAGAATTAGGGTCTACAAAGGTTTTAGCTGTAATTTCAGGTCCGATAAGAAATGATTTTGATCAGTTGTCTTTTCCGTATCAAACCTTTCCTGAAGGCTTGTTAGTGGAAATTTTTAATGAGAAAAATGAAAAAACTACCATAGAGGCAGATTTTGGAGTGTTGTATTCTAAGACTTCTATCGTAGATTTGCGGGGTAATGTGCTTATAAAAAGTGATGACGGCAAAAAATTGGCAACATCACAATTATATTATGATCGTGGAAACGAATGGGCATTTACACAAGAAAAGTTTACGTTCACCAACCCTGATGACGGTACGGTGATGGATGGGGAAGGAATGGATATTCAAAAAGACCTCAAATTTTTAAATGCACATAAAACCTATGGTCTTATGTTGATCAAAGAAGATAAAGAACAAAAGAATGATTAGTATTTTAAGGTATACAGAGTACTTATATGTTATTGTGGCCGGTTTTTCAATTTACAGAATTTTTTCAGATTGGAACACCGATAGAACTATGGCGTATTTTTTCATATTTTTTGCTATAGTTTCTATTGGTATGTTCTTGTTTAGAAGAAATTATAGGAAAAAATTCGAACAGCGTAAACAGGATAATCTAAATAAGTAGTGGGTACAGCCGGTATTATCATTATACTTTCCTTAATTTTTTCAGCATTTTTCTCAGGAATGGAAATTGCCTTTATTTCTGCGAACAAGATTCATATAGAAATTGAAAAAAAACAAGAAGGATTTTTGGCAACTGTACTTACCAGATTAACCAAAAAACCATCTAAGTTTATTGCGACCATGCTTATTGGTAACAATATTGCACTGGTTATTTATGGTCTTTTCATGGGCGATGTGCTTATGAATTGGTTTACCGGTATCGTGCCAGATAACGCCATTTTAAAGTTATTTATAACCGATTTCAGTTTGTTTACCCAGACGTTGATTTCTACTTTTATAATATTAATAACGGCAGAGTTTTTGCCAAAGGTTCTCTTTCAAATTTATGCGAATAACCTTTTGAAGTTATTAGCTATACCAGCCTTTTTATTCTATATTTTATTTTCTTTCATATCAGATTTCATTATTTGGATATCTGACTTGATCCTAAAACATGTATTCGGTACCTCTGGTGATGAAGTGCAATTGGCATTTAGTAAATTAGAACTGGGTGATTATATTACCGAACAGATGGAAACCATTAAGGAAGAAGATGATGTAGATACAGAAATACAGATTTTTCAAAATGCATTAGAATTTGCCGCGGTAAAAGCAAGAGAAGTTATGGTGCCAAGAACAGAGGTGGTTGCTGTTGAAATGCACGAAACACCAAAAAATCTGGCTAAATTATTTACTGAAACAGGGTATTCAAAAATTTTGGTTTTCAATGATACCGTAGATAATGTAATAGGTTATATACATTCTTACGAGTTGTTCAAGAAGCCAAAAACATTAAAAAGTATTTTACTACCGGTTGAGTTCGTACCCGAAACCATGCTTATTCAAGATATTCTGAACACCTTAATGAAAAAACGAAAAAGTATTGCCGTGGTTCTAGATGAATACGGTGGTACATCTGGTCTTGTAACGGTAGAAGATATTGTAGAAGAGCTGTTCGGTGAAATTGAAGATGAACACGATACTACAGATTTACGAGAAGAGCGAGTTGATGACCGTCATTTTCTTTTTTCGGCTCGTCTAGAGGTAGATTATATCAACGAAAATTATAAGTTAGATCTTCCTGTGTCAGATGAATTTGAAACCTTAGGAGGGCTTTTGGTACATACCTTAGGTGAAATTCCAGATAAAGAAGTAGAGCTTACTATAGAAGATTACAAGTTTACGGTGTTAGAGGTTTCGAACACAAAAATTGATCTAGTTTCTATAGAACTGTTAAAAGAAGAATAACAGTGCAACAATCAATAAATTAGGAGTCTTTTTAGTTTTTATTATTTCAATTAAAAATGGTAGTTTTGCCTCCCAATAACCACAAACGATTATTTTAAACGTTAATTAGAATGGCAGTATTAGAAAATATTAGGAAACGTACAACAGTGTTGATCTTGATTATAGGTTTGGCGCTTTTTGCATTTGTTATTTCTGGAGTTTTTACCAGTAGTAATTTAGGAGGAGAAAAAGTAGGTTCGTCTGTGGCCGAAATTAATGGAGAAGAAATTTCTATTGATGAATTTAGACAAGAAGTAGAAGTTGCTTCTAACAGAGTTGGTCCTACGGCATCATCTATGCAAGTTGTAAACCAGGTTTGGGAGAACAAAGTAAGAAAGACAATCTTAGGTGAGCAATTCGAAGATTTAGGTATCGGTATCGAGCAAGATCAAATTGTTGATTTTTTAAGAACTACCGGTTACGCACAGAATCCTCAATTTCAAGATCAAAATGGTCAGTTCGATGCAAATTTGTTTAAGCAAACTGTTGCTGATTGGAAGGTAAACAACCCTGCACAATATGATGCTTGGTTACAGACAGAAGACGAAATAGTTCAATTGGCAAAAGAGCAGACTTACTTTAATATGGTAAAGGCCGGTGTTGGTGCAACTTTGAAAGAAGGAGAGCTAGACTATAAATTAGCTAATGAAAAAATGGACATAAAGTACGTAAGAGTACCTTATACTTCTATTGCAGATAGCACAATAAACGTTACTAAAAGCGAAATAGCTGATTACGTTAATATGCACAAAGAAGAATACAAGCAAGATCCTGCAAGAGATTTGCAATATGTATATTTTCAAGAAAAGCCATCTGATGCTGATCAAGCAGCTATTCAAGCTGAAGTTTCTAAGTTGTTAGATGATACTATAGAATATAATACTCAAACCGATCGTAACGATACTATTAGGGGTTTTAGAAATACAAACGATGTTACTGCATTTTTAGATAGATATTCTGATACTAAGTTCGATACTATTTTCAAGGCGAAGAAAAATTTACCTTCTAGCGTTGCAGATACAATAATGAATTTAAGTGTTGGTCAAATATACGGTCCTTATAAGGATGGAGATTCTTATAAGATTTCTAAGATGATTGCTAGAAAACCTAATGGTTCAGTAAAAGCAAGTCATATTCTATTGGCTTATATAGGTGCTACAAGAGCAAATCCTGAAGTAACAAGAACAAAGGAAGAGGCTGAAGCTAAAGCGAAAGAATTATTAAAAGAAGCTAAAAAATCTGGAGTTGTATTTTCAGAATTGGCAAGAGATAACTCTGACGGACCATCTGCACCAAATGGAGGAGACTTAGGGTATTTCCAAAAAGGCGTAATGGTACCTAAATTTAATGATTTCGCATTCAATAATAACGAAGGCAGCATCGGGTTGGTAGAAACTGATTTCGGATTCCACGTTATTAAAATTGACGATAAAGAAGATGTAGTTCAGGTTGCTACTATATCTAGAGAAATCGTTGCATCAGAAGAAACAATAAATACATTGTTTACGAATGCTACGAAATTTGAAATGGAAACTACAGATGATGAAAGTGCATTTTCAACATTGGCTAAGAAAGCTGAATACGTAGTGCGTCCTGTAAATAAGATCAAAGCTTTAGATGAGAACCTACCCGGGTTAACAAATCAAAGAAATATTGTACAGTGGGCTTTTAATGGTGATACTGAGGTAGGTGATGTAAAGAGATTCAACATTAACAACGGTTATGCTGTAGTTCAATTAACTGGTACTTATGCAGAAGGTGTAATGAGTGCTGAAGATGCTTCTGTACTTGTATTGCCAATCATTAGAAAAGAACGTAAGGCAGCTCAAATTATCTCAGCTAATAAGGGTAAGGAAATGAGTGCTATTGCATCTGATAACGCTGTAAGTGTTTCAACTGCGTCTGCACTTACTGTTAAGTCACCGACTATACCTGGTGCTGGTAGTGAGCCTGTTGTAGTAGGTACTGCATATGGTATGGCTGCTGGTCAAACTTCAGGTTTAATTAAAGGGAATACTGGTGTTTTCAAAATTGAAATCGTTAAGAAAACAGAAGCTCCAAAATTAGACAACTATAGCGTTTATTCAAATGCGATAAAAACCGGTGCTGCTAGCCGTGTGAACACTGCAGTTTATAACGCATTGAAAGACGGTTCTAAAATTGAAGATAAAAGAGCTACGTTCTACTAGTAGTTACTTTGTAAGTTTATATAAAAAAAGAGCAACCAATTGGTTGCTCTTTTTTTATAGTATCATTTCTGAGTAAGGTACTATAGTTGAATATCCTTTGTTCTTGAAGTAAGCCATATCGGCTTCCGTGCCGGTTACTAAAACAAAATCTCCTCCCCAAGCACCTAAGCTTTTAACAGTACCGCTATAATCAGGGAAAAGTATATTTTTTATAGAGTCTATTTGAAGTGTCTTAGATAAAACGCTCTCGTGTTCGTTTAATAGAAGTTCAAAATCCTTAAGGTGAGTAGAAGCTAAAATGCGCTCTGTTATGCTATCGATTTTTAAGATCAGCTCCTCTTTATTAAAATCTAAATTCCTGTAGCTATTAATAGCCTCTCTGCTGTTTTTCTTCTGATTGAGATACACAAAAAATAACTGATCTGTAAAGTCAGGGTTAAACGTTACCTCGGTTATATGGGGTTCAAAACCATTTCTTTGGTACGTAATTGCTGTATTATGGGTGGCGCATGCAATATCGTAACCACTACCCCCAAAAGTAGCTTCTAGTAATTGATATGGATTTACGCCTGCCCAGGCGGCAACATTCGCAATTAACGTAGATGAAGTGCCCAAGCCCCAATCTATAGGGAAAGTAACTTGAGCTTCTGCCGAATTGATGTCGGTTGTACTAGGTGAAAAATCAGGATTTAATTTTTTTGCTTCCAAAAGAATGTGAGATAGGCGATGAGCCACATCCCGATCAGAAGTATAAACGGTCTTAGAATCTTTCTTAGAAAATTCGGCGCTAAACCAAATATTTTCATCCGCATCTAAACTATTCCAGACAAAATTTTCTGAATCTGAACTAAGTAGGCTTAAAGATTGTCCGAATTTTGTGGGTAATGCCAAACCTTTTGCGCCGTCGAGAATAGCATATTCTCCGGTAATCAATAATTTTCCGTTACTGTAAAATTCCTTGGTCATGCGTGAACGGTTTATTTTCTTATAGTATTCAATTGAAGTTCCACCCCATAATGTGTTACTGGGTTAGTTTTAAAATGTTCAACCAAAGTAGTTTTTTCATTCTCGTTCGCACCTAGTTGATTTAATATATTTAGAAGGTGCATTTTCATATGTCCTTTTTGAATACCGGTAGTAACCAAAGAGCTTACGGCGGCAAAATTTTGTGCAAGTCCCGCAACAGCGACAATTTGCATCAGCTCTTCTGCCGACGGTCGCTGAAGTATCTCTAAATTCAGTTTCACCAATGGGTGTAAGTTTGTGAGTCCGCCAACGGTACCTAGCGCCAAAGGCAGTTCAATCCAGAATTTAAAAATTCCGTTTTCAATTTCGGCATGTGTCAGACTACTGTATTGACCATTTCTACAGGCATATGCATGTACGCCAGCTTCTACGGCTCTAAAGTCGTTACCAGTAGCTAGAACGACGGCATCTATACCGTTCATTATCCCTTTATTGTGCGTAACTGCACGGTACGGTTCTACTTTTGCGATTTTAATAGCTTGTATTATTTTTTCTGCTGTATGTTGCGGTGTCAATTCTGCTGATAGTTTTAAATCTTCAACAGGGCAGCTAACTTCGGCACGAACGGTACAATTGGGTACATAGTTAGAAAGTATGCTCATTACTACTTCTACCTCTTTCTCTATAGCTGAGAATTCATTATAATTTGCAGCTTCCTTTTTTAAGGTAGTTGCAAATTGCTCTAAGCAGCTATTTATGAAATTAGCGCCCATAGCATCTTTCGTTTGAAAAGTAGCATGTAGCTGAAAGTAATGTTCTAATTCGCTGGTTTTGTCTCTTAAAATAATATCAGAAATACCACCACCTCTTTTTTCCATACTAGTGGTTAAAGAAGCACTTTCGGCAAGTAAAATGGGTTTTAAGTATGTAAAAAAGGAGTTCAGTTTTGTTGCTTCACCTTTAAAAATGAAATGTACTTGACCTACTTTTTCTGTACCTATGATTTCAGCTTTGAATCCGCCTTTTTTCAACCAAAATTTTGCCGCTTTGCTAGCCGCGGCTATAACTGAGCTTTCTTCGATAGCCATGGGTATGGCATAAAGTGTCTCGTTAATTAAAAAATTAGGAGCAATGCCTAATGGCATATAAAGATTGGTGAGTGTATTTTCAATAAACTCATCGTGTAATTGCTGAATACTAGAATTTTCATTCCAGTAGGTTTGCAATATCTTCTTTGATTGCGTTGCATTTTGGGTGTAATTTGTGGTGACCCAATCTATTTTTTCTTCTTTCGTAAGTTTGGAGAAACCACTTATTGGCTTGGTCATTTAGGTATAACTTTCTACTAATATTCGATGTTGGGTAAAAGTCGCGATTTAGAAAACAGTGCATAATTTTACGGTGGTAAAGATAAGCATATTGGCAATAATCTAGTTTCGATAGGCAAAGAGTTAAAAGCGCTTTCTTTTTCACCGTAAAGTGTGTTTTTTTGGGGAAATTGTGGTAAACTTGAGAGATTTAACAAAATTCAATTATTTATGCGAAAAACACACTTATTTGCGTTGATTTTACTTTCACTCTCCGCAATTACTTGGGCACAGGAAAAACAAATTGAAGTAGCTGAAATTTATCAAGGCGCTTTTAGAACTGAAGGGATGGATGCTCTGAGATCCATGAAGAATGGCACCCAATACACAGTTCTTAATACTAATAGAATCAGTCAAATTACTACGGTTGATAAATACGATTATAAAACATTAGAAAAAGTAGGTACCGTAGTTTCTTCTGCAGATTTAGTAGATATTTCTTCTTTCTCATCGTATGACTTCAGTTCAGACGAAAAAAAGATTCTGCTTTCAACAGAAGTAGAACCAATATTCAGAAGATCAAAACTTGGCATTTATTATGTGTATGATGTAATTTCTAAAAAAGTAGTTCAAATAAGTGCAGACAAAATTCAAGAACCATTATTGTCTCCAAATGGTAGTCAGGTTGCTTATGTAAAGAATAATAACATTTACATTTTTAATATGGTTTCAGGTGAAACCAACCAGGTTACTACTGACGGAGTGACAAATAAAATTATTAATGGAGTAACTGATTGGGTTTACGAAGAGGAATTTGCTTTTGTTCGTGCCTTTGAATGGAACGCCGATGGTTCAAAAATAGCTTTTCTTCGTTTCGATGAAAGCAATGTTCCAGAATTTTCTATGGATGTTTACGGGACCGGTTTATACCAACAACCACATGTATTTAAATATCCAAAAGCTGGCGAGAACAACTCTATAGTTACGTTACACCTTTTAGATGTTGCAAGTGGAGCGATTTCTGCTGTAAGTACCAATAATGCATATTACATTCCACGTATTAAATGGATGAATAATAAAGATATGTTGAGTGTTCAAACCTTGAACAGACATCAAGATCATTTGACCATGTATGCGGTAAATGCAAAGAAGGGTAATGTATCTGTTCTGTTAGAAGAAAAAGATGATGCCTATGTTGATATCACCGATAACCTTACATTTTTAGAAGATGATAGCTTTATCTGGACTAGCGAAAAAGATGGATGGAACCATATTTACCTTTACGGGGAAGACGGTAAGTTAATGAACCAGATTACAAAAGGCGATTGGGAAGTAACCAAATACTACGGTTACGACCAAAATGAAGACAAAATTTACTATCAATCTACTGAAAACGGTTCTATAAACCGTGGGGTATATAATATTAGTAGCGGTGGTGATGATAAAAATGGCTTGTCAGTTTCTAAAGGAACGAATAATGCATCTTTTAGTGCTGATTTTACATATTTCATTAATACATTCTCTAGTGCAGAAATGCCTCAGGTATATACCTTACACCAAGCTATTAGTGGTAAGAAGGTTAAAGATATTAAAGACAATAGTCAATTATTGAAGAGATTAGAAGGGTATGCTGTGAGTCCGAAAGAGTTCTCCACAATTTCTATAAATGGCAATGATCTTAATATGTACATGATTAAGCCTAAAGATTTTGATGCTGCAAAAAAGTATCCGTTGTTTATGTATCAATATAGTGGTCCTGGTTCGCAAAATGTAAGCAATAGTTGGATGGGTGCTAATGATTACTGGCACCAAATGTTAGTAGCAGAAGGGTATATTGTAGCTTGTGTTGATGGTCGTGGAACCGGATTTAAAGGTAGAGATTTCAAAAAGGTAACTCAAAAAGAATTAGGAAAATACGAGGTAGAAGATCAAATTGCTGCAGCTAAAAAATTAAGTGAATTACCGTATATCGATGAAGAAAGAACGGGTATATGGGGTTGGAGCTATGGTGGCTTTATGTCAACCAATTGTATTTTAAAAGGTAACGATACTTTTGAAATGGCAATTGCCGTTGCACCTGTTACATCATGGGCTTTTTATGATACTATCTATACGGAGCGCTACATGCAAACTCCGCAAGAAAACCCAAGTGGTTATGATGACAACTCACCATTTAATTACCCGCAGCTATTAGAAGGTGATTATTTGTTGATACATGGTACAGGAGATGATAATGTACACGTGCAAAATTCTATGCGAATGATCGAAGCTTTAATACAGGCAGATAAGCAATTCGATTGGGGAATCTATCCCGACAAAAATCATGGAATTTATGGTGGTAACACAAGAATTCACCTTTATAACAAAATGACCAATTTTATAAAAGAAAAACTTTAATCAAACCAATTTTATGAATACATCTATTACACCTGCACATGAAAAACAATTGTTCGGACATCCAGTCGGACTTTATATACTTTTTTTTACAGAAATGTGGGAACGATTTTCGTATTATGGAATGCGAGCTTTATTTACCTTATTTTTAGTTGCAGAGACCACCTCTAGCAATGCTGGTTTTGGGTGGACAAACGATGAGGCTTTAGCACTTTATGGTTGGTATACAATGTTGGTTTATGTATCGTCTATTCCTGGAGGATGGATAGCCGATAAACTACTGGGTCAGAAGAAGACAGTAATGCTAGGAGGTGCACTTTTGTGTATTGGGCATGCAGTTCTTGCTTTAAATTCTGAGACTTCGTTTTATGTTGGTTGTTTATTTATAATTCTTGGTGTCGGATGTTTAAAACCTAATATTTCATCTATGGTAGGTGGTCTTTATAAGCCTAAAGATGAACGTAGGGATTTAGGTTTTTATATTTTTTACATGGGTATTAACATCGGTGGTTTTTTAGCACCTATACTTTGCGGTTATGTAGGTGAAAATATTAGCTGGCATTACGGCTTCGGGCTTGCTGCAATAGGTATGTTTTTAGGTCAAGGGGTCTACATATGGGGTCAGAAATATTTAACCCATGTAGGGAATCTGATAAGTAGAAAAAATGAAAAGGATCGCGAAATTTTAGACCGTCCTTTGACTAATATTGAAAAGGACAGAATTAAGGTCTTATTAATTTCATTTTTATTAATAATTCTTTTTTGGGCTGCTTTTGAACAAGCTGGCGGGTTAATGAACTTGTATGCATCTCAAAAAACTGATCGTAATTTTTTCGGACTTTTTGAAATTCCTGCTTCGGTTTTTCAATCTGTTAATTCATTTTTCATCATAACACTAGCAACAGCCGTTGGTGGTTTTTGGTTGAAATGGCGTAAGAAAGGGAGAGAATCTTCTTCAATATTTAAAATTGCAGTGGGAATGATTATAATGGCATTAGGATTTGGGTTTATGAGTGCTGCATCAATGCAGTATGAAGCAAATGGTTCTTCGGCAATGTATTGGTTAATTTTAGCGTACTTGTTACACACTATTGGGGAATTATGTGCCTCGCCAGTTTCTTTATCTTATATAACAAAATTAGCACCGTTAAAATATGCCTCGATTATTATGGGTCTTTATTGGGCGGCTACTGGTCTAGGTAATAAAGTTGCAGGTTTAATAGGTCAAGCTTCTCAAGAATTGGGAGAGTTTGAAATATTTACTGGAATTGCCGTAGTATGGTCTGTAATAGGTGTTTTGGTTATTGTGATGTTAAAACCTTTAAAACGTTTAGCACATGGAGCAGAAGATGGGGAGAGTAAAATCTCCGATGATGAAGCTGAAGATTTCGAATTAGCAGGACATTAATTTATACTACTCAAAATAATAAGCTCCCTTTTCACCAGTATAGTGAAAAGGGATTTTATTTTTTATACAAGTAGCTTTCCAGCGTTCAACATAGCTTTTGTAGTTACTACCATCGGCTATGATTACCTTCGGGTTGATGCTGTCTAGCAATCTGTCTAGATTAATTTTTGGTGATTGTGTTAATAGAATTTTATGGGATGCCGACTTCGGATATATTCCTGTACTATCAATAATCAAGAGTAATTCATCTTTTAAAGCATAGCTGTTTTTTAAAGAATCATATTGAACGAAATCTATACGTTCAGCAGTTTTATAATCTGAAATTAGATAATCCGGAGTGTTATTTGGATTTGTTAGGATGGATAAATCACCTCCGTTTCTATTAAAAATGAGACTCTTTCTCGTTTGATGCATCACTAATATTTCCGACTTATTATGAGCCTCATATTCTTGATAGATGGTCCAACCTTGAAGACATAGAATACTTAATAAAAAGAAAAGGATTCTTTTGTAGTTGAATTTTGTGCAAAGTTCTATGCCCATTACTAGAACCAAAATACTTAATAATAACTGAATAAAATCGAAAGATATAGCGCTGAAAATAAAATTCTCTTGTTTTGCCACCCACGCTATTAAGCTATTCATTAAACCAATAATTTCATTGTAAAACCATACTAATGAATTGGGAAGCCAATTTAATAGTGATAATGCTATCACTAAAATTCCCATTCCAAGAATCAATCCTAACGCAGGTACGATTACTAAATTCGAAATAAAGAACAATCCTGGAAACTGATGAAAATAAAATAAGCTAATAGGTAAAACACCTAATTGCGCGGCGATGCTAACACAAAGCAGTTGCCAAAAGTAGCGAACCACTTTATTCTTCGGAAACCATAGTTCTTTAAGTAAGGGGAAAATCCAAAGTATGGCAAAAACAGCAGCGTAGCTCATTTGAAATCCGACTTGAAACAATAAATTCGGATTGATGAATAGTAGGATAAATAATATGGAAAGCGCAAGTATATTGAAGGTGTTACTAGGTCTATTTAAATACAGTGCATAAGCCACAAAAGTGAACATGGTGGTTGCACGAATAATACTAGCAGACAACCCGGCAATAAATGCAAAAATCCATAAAAAGAGAACCGATAAAATTAAAATAAGGGTACGACCATGAGGTACATTTTTCAGCGGACTCAATAAAAACTGAATAACTAATAATAAAATACCAATGTGTAATCCAGATACTGCTAAAATATGCACGGCACCTGCTTTCTGGTAATTGGTATACGTTTCTTCAGAAATATCTGAACGCTGACCTAATAATAAAGCTTGGATTACACTTAATTCGTCTGCTCCGAAATTTTCTTGATCAAGCTTTTCGATAATATGATTTCGAGTTCTGGCAGCGATACCTAGAAGGGTAGTTTGAGAACTTTTAATTTTTACCAGTTCTTCATGCGCTATTCGCATGCTATGGTGAACACCTAAATTCTCTAGATATTTTTTATAATTAAATTGATGCGGATTTAAGGGCGGGGAAATAGCTTTGGCTTCGGCGAAGGTCACAAATTCATCATCAATAGCTAAGTTTTGTTTTGCTGAATCAATAGGTATAGTAAGAAGAATAGTGCCAGATACCTGCTTATTACCAATTCTTTTTACTGAGGCAAAATAGCGGGTCGAAAACTGATTAGGTTTTAGAACCTCTTTGATCTTTAGCGTCCATAGTTCGTTCTTGGTATTTTGGCGATTACTGTAGTGACTGCTATAATTTATAGGTCGTGCAGCAGTGTAACTATAGATCCCTAATGATACGAATGTTAGCGCGGCAATGGTGCCAAATAAAATCGATTTTGTATTCTTTTCAAAGAAGAAAATACCTGCAAGTAGCAGAAAAAGAAAAGTGGTGAACAGAAGTATATATAATAGGTTAAAGGAAAAAAAGTAACCTATTAAAATTCCAAGTATGAGTAAAAGCGTTAGTCTGATCGGAATAAACGCTAAGAGCTTCATGCTATAATATTCTTGTAGCCTTTACGAATGCTTGGTTCCAGAATCCGTCACGTAAAGATGAGACGGTAACACCACGCGATGTCGATGCGTGTATAAAAGTAATTTCGTCGTTAGCGGTACCTACGACCATACCAACATGGTTGATGCGTTTAGAACCTCGACTCGTTTTAAAAAACAACAAATCTCCCTTTTCAACATTTTTAACGGTAACACGGTGCCCTTCTTCCGCCATATGAAAAGACGTTCTAGGCAATTGTACATCATGTTCGCCAAATGAAACATATAAAAGTCCGGAGCAATCCATTCCCTTTTTTGTAGTACCACCGAACTTGTAGCGTGTGCCAGAAAATGAAAGCGCTGTATTGATAATTTCGTCGGCTTTGGTATTATTTGTAGAAGAAGTTATAATTCTACGTTCTTCGGTTTTAGTAGGCTCAGGATCATTACCAGTTCTTGCATTATTAGCTGCCGCAACAGATATTTTGCGTTCCTTGTCAGAACTGCTTGTTTTGCTTACGCCACAACTGGTTAAAAAGCAAATGATAAGAAAACATGGTAGTATGCGCATAAAACAGAGTGTACCCTTTAGTACGTGTAACTATAAAATTATAGAATTATTATTTAAAATTGCTAATACTAAGAATTTTTGGCATTTTCTATAATCAATGAAGCGGCCAGGTCACTCGCTCCCGAACCACCTAATTTGGTAATAAGCTCATTATAAGCGACTAATTGTTTTGCTCTTGCTTCACCATTTAAAATTAAGGTCAGTTCTTTTTTTAGATTTAGTTTCGTGAAATCGTCTTGTATTAATTCTTTCACTACCTCTTTTTGCATAATAAGATTGACTAAAGAGATATATTCTAAGGTGATAATGCGTTTCGCAATTTGGTACGAGATCCAATTTGCTTTGTAACATACTACTTGCGGTACTTTGAATAATGCAGTTTCTAAGGTTGCAGTGCCGCTAGTAACTAGGGCAGCAGTAGCTATAGAAAGTAAGTCGTATGTTTTATTTTGAATGAACTTTACGTTCGCATTGGTAAGAAAAGGCATGTAAAATTCCTTATCAAGACTAGGTGCCCCAGCAATAACAAATTCATGATCAGCGAAATCATCTGCTAGCGAAAGCATTAACGTTAGCATCTTTTGGACTTCTTGCTTACGGCTACCTGGTAATAGTGCAATAATGGGCTTATTGGGGTCTATGCCATTTGTGCTCCTAAATGTTTGTTCGTTTAAATCTGGTCTATTCGCAATTGCATCAAGCAGAGGGTGACCTACGAAATTGACTGGGTAATTGTGTTTCTTTTCGTAAAATTCTTTCTCAAAAGGGAGAATTACGTACATGTGATCCACCGTAGCCTTTATCTTCTCTATTCTACCTTCTCTCGAAGCCCATATCTGCGGAGAAATATAATAATTAGTCAAGAAATTATGCTCTTTTGCCCATTTTGCAATACGCAAATTAAATCCCGAATAATCAATAAAAATAATAGCATCTGGGTTGAAGGCCGCAATGTCTTGCTTACAGAATTTTATGTTCTTAAAAATGGCGTTCAAATTTAAAAGAACTTCAAGAAATCCCATAAAAGCCAATTCTTTATAATGCTTGGCGAGCGTACCGCCTGCTTGCTGCATTAAGTCGCCGCCCCAACATCTAATGTCAGCATTCGAATCTTGTCTCTTCAGTGCCTTAATTAAATTAGAGCCATGAAGATCACCAGAAGCTTCGCCTGCAATAATGTAGTACTTCATGTTAAAAAACTTTGTAGTAAAGAATCACAAATGCGGTTAAAATGGTAGCGATTAAAACACCTTTTGCTCTCGTGTCCCTCTTAATTTTTAAAAATCCGAAGAAAGCAACAAGATTAAGAATCGCCCCTAATGCTAAAAGACTGCCAACATGTTCTTGTCGAACAGCAGCTTCATACGTTTCGGTAATGCTTAAATCTGAAAATATAAGAATATACAATAATGTGCCAATAGCGTTTGCTATAATGCCTACTATAAAACCTATTAGAATTTCTTTTTTGGTATTCATTTAAAATAATTGTGCGATATCATTAAATCTCTGAACAGTGGTTTATTAGAATTCCCAGCTGTTTAATTCTTGAATTACATGATGAGCAGTTAAATCGAAATGGGTTGGTACAACAGAAATATAACCATTGGCCAATGCCCATTCGTCGGTATCTTCGCCTTTATCAAGTAATTCAAATTCACCGGTAAGCCAGTAATAATCCTTACCCATTGGGTTGGTGCGCTTATCGAATTTCTCTTTCCAATTTGCTTTCGCCTGTCTGCAAATTTTAATGCCCTTAATCTCTTTTTTGGTTAGCTTAGGTATATTCACGTTCAATACGGTGCCTTTCGGTATACCGTTTTCTAAAGCTTGAGTAACTATTGTGTGTATAAAATCTTTTGCTTGCTCAAAATCAGCATTCCAGCTATAATCACATAATGAAAAACCTATGGCAGGTATGCCTTCTATACCAGCTTCGATTGCAGCACTCATCGTACCAGAGTAAATAACGTTGATAGATGAATTAGAACCGTGATTTATACCGCTAACACAAATGTCTGGTCTTTTAGGTAAAATTTCTTGAAGCGCCAATTTTACGCAATCTGCGGGTGTGCCACTGCAGCTATATTCATCAATGCCATCTTGGTCGAGATCAATTTTCATTTTTTTAGAAAATAGTGCTGTATCTAACGTTATAGCATGCCCCATACCAGATTGCGGGCTATCGGGTGCAACCACAACTACATCGCCTATTTTCTTCATTATTGAGACCAACATGCGTAAACCGGGTGCGGTAATGCCGTCATCATTTGTAACTAAGATCAATGGTTTTTCCATAGCGTATACTTTCTGTAGTAAAAATACGTTTTTAAATATGATAAGCCCGAAATGCCGTTTAACAAAAAATTAGTTCTTAGCACATTTAATTGGCATGGTTTTTTCTTTACCTTAGGGGTTTAAGTGGCATTTAATGTTGCTTATAACCCTCAAATTCGGATATATTGAAAAGGAAAGTAAAAGATAATTTTATGAAAAGAAATTTAGCCTACGTACTATTGTTGATGCTCGCAGCTGTAGCATCATGCAGTTTTACAAATAAGACTTTTGAAAATGACGACAAAGACAAGTTGTTATTAGATTTGATTACCTATGTTTTAGAAAAGGGACATTATGAGCCAAAAGCGCTTAATGATGACTTTTCGGTACACGTATTCGAAGATTTTATTGATGTAATCGATCCTACTAAAAGGTATTTTATGGCATCTGATATCGCTGAATTCGAAAAGTACAAATATCAGATAGATGATGAAATCAAAAATACAGACATTACATTTTTTAATGTAGTATATGAAAGATTGATGCAACGTATGGGCGATGCCAAGGGTATTTACAAAGAAGTTTTGGAAACTCCTTTCGATTATTCTGAGAAAGAAAGCATCAGTATTAAATATGATGAAGAGCCATTTGCTGCAGATAGAAAAGAGCTTAAAGAACGTTGGAGAAAGCAATTGAAATATGCAACTTTAGGTACTTATGATTCTAAAATCTCTCATATGGAGAAAGAAGTTGTTTCAACTAAAAAGCATGAAAATGGAGAAACGGTAGAGGTGTTGGATAATGTTAAATTAAATGATGACCATGACCATAGCGCTCATACTCCAAAAGAAGCTGAGGAAGAATCAAGAAAATCTACAGAAACTACCTTAGATGAGTTTTTTGATTTTGTTAATGATTTAGAACGTAAAGATTGGTTCGTACAATACATCAATACTATTGTTGATGAATTTGATCCACATACATTTTATTTCGCTCCAGAAGAAAAAGAGAAATTTGATACGAGTATGTCGGGTAAGTTCGAAGGTATTGGAGCAAGACTTCAGAAAAAAGCTGAAGGTGCAAAAATCGTTGAAATTATTTCTGGCGGACCAGTATGGAGGGATGCACGATTAGAAGTTGGCGATGAAATTATAAAAGTTGGTCAGAATGGTGAAGAACCTATTAATATTGTAGGTATGCGTTTAGACGATGCCATCAAATTAATAAAAGGTGCACAAGGTACTATTGTAGATTTAACTGTTAAAAAAGTCGATGGTTCTTTAGATGTGGTTTCTTTGACAAGAGATGTTGTTGAGTTAGAAGAGTCGTATGCGAAATCTGCGAACATCATTAAAGGAGAAGAGAAATTCGGAATTATTAATCTGCCTAAGTTCTATGTTGATTTCAATGATTACAGTGAAAGAAATGCAGCAACCGATGTTGCGAAAGAAGTAGAGCGTTTGAAAGATGAAGGCATGGAAGGTTTAGTGCTAGATCTACGTGATAATGGTGGTGGATCTTTAAAGACAGTGGTTGAAATGGCAGGTCTGTTTATTAAAGATGGCCCGATTGTTCAGGTACAATCAAAAGATAAAACCAAAGATGTTTATGATGATAAAGATGAAAGAATACAATGGGATGGTCCGTTGGTAATTCTTGTAAACGAATTATCAGCATCTGCATCTGAAATTTTAGCTGCTGCAATGCAAGATTATAAAAGAGCTGTTGTTATTGGTAGTAAGCAAACTTTTGGTAAAGGAACAGTACAGAATGTTATACCATTGAACAATATGTTGCGTAGTAACGATCATGGCGATTTAGGTGCTATAAAAATTACTACTCAGAAATTCTATAGAATTAACGGAGGTTCTACACAGTTAGAAGGCGTAAAGAGTGACATTGTTGTACCAGACAGGTATAGTTATATTGATTTAGGTGAAAGAGATCAATCCAACCCATTAGGATGGGATAAAATTACACCTGCCGATTATAAAGCTTGGGATGGTTATATCGATTACGAGAAAACAATTGCCGATAGTAAAAAGAGAATGGCGTCTAGTGAGCAAATTAAGTTAATAGAAGAAAATGCAAAGTGGTTAAAAGCCGAGCAAGATGAAACTGAAATCTCTTTAAATTTTGATACGTACAAAGAAGAAAAAGAAAAGGATAAAGAACAGTCAGATTACTTTAAAAGTTTGACAGAATATGATTCTAAACTTACTTTCAAGTCTTTAGGTTATGAAGAAGCTTTGTTTACTAAAGATTCTGTGCTACGTGAAAAGCGTAACAGATGGCATAAAAATTTAGCCAAAGATGTTTATGTAGAAGAAGCAGTGAATGTTTTAGAAGATTTAAAAGTAAATAACATTAAGCAAGGTAAACTTGCTAGTGTAAAGAACTAGAATACCAGTTCTATAAAAAGTAAAACCGCTACATAATTGTAGCGGTTTTTTTCGTATTTATTTTAAAAATTTATGAGTGCTCTAGTTTTCCGAATTTAGCCAATTCATTGTCATTGTTAGTGTCACGTATTTTTTTACTTTGAATATAGGTTACGAATAGAAGTACGATGCATATTACCGCAGATGCTCCGTTACCATCTTTTACAGCTAAATGAGCTATTGCGCCCAATGTGTAGTTCATAAAGAACCCGGCGTACACCCATTCTAAAGACCAGTGCGATTTATTGAATACAATCATTAACAGACCTATAGATTGAAATACACCAAGAAGATATATTAGGTAAGTAGGGTAACCAAGCTTCGTAAAGGTAGTAACAACTGTATCAAAATTGATAATAGAGTTAATGATTGAGCCTGCAACGGCGATGGCGAAAAGCCCTAATGCGATATAATAAAAAGATTTCTGAGAATTCATAATAAGTAGGTTTTAATGTTATTATGTTTCAAAAATAAGTTCACCTATGAAAAGTTTTACGTTTTCATAGGTGAGTAGTAAATTGCTGTAGTTGAATTGAATATCTTTTAAGATAAACCGAAATGTAAACTAAGATGAAAGCTTGTCGGCATGTAACTTTCTAAGTTTTGCCAACTTCGGATTAATTACTACTTGGCAATACCCTTGCTCAGAGTTGTTCTTGTAATAATCTTGGTGATACTCTTCGGCATCGTAAAAAATACCTAGCGGACTCAATTCAGTAACAATAGGCTTTTCATATACTGCCTGCATTTCGTTCAACACTACTTTTGCTTTTTTCTCTTGTTCGTCATTATGATAATAAATAACAGAACGATATTGGGTACCGGCATCAGCACCCTGTCTGTTTAAAGATGTAGGGTCGTGTGTTGTCATGAAAATTATTAATATATCTTCATAAGAAATAATGGCAGGATTAAAAGTAACTTGAACTACTTCTGCATGACCAGTTAACCCCGAACAGATTTCTCTGTACGTCGGTCTACCTGGTGCTTTTCCGCCCGTGTAGCCAGAAACTACTTTGCGTATGCCTTTTACTTCTTGAAATACAGCTTCGGTACACCAAAAGCATCCGCCGCCAACAGTGGCGATTTCTAAATTTGTATTAGCCATTAGACGCCTCCTTTTCTAATTGCATAGATTCAGAATTAATGCAGTAGCGTAATCCACTAGGTTCTGGTCCGTCAGGGAATATATGTCCCAAATGCGCATCACACGTATTACACATTACTTCTACCCGTATCATACCGAATGATGAGTCTTTATGATATTTAATAGCATTCTCTTTAATAGGTTGAGTAAAACTTGGCCAACCAGTGCCAGATTCAAACTTTATTGTAGAATCGAATAATGGGGTGCCACAACAAATACATTCATATTTTCCGGCGTCATGTGCAGTACATAGAGCACCAGAATGCGGAGCTTCAGTACCTTTTTTTCGAGTAACTCTAAACTGTTCAGGTGTCAAAATCTCTTTCCATTCCTGTTCTGTTTTTTCAACTCTTCTGTCAGGTTCAGGGTTGCCATTCACTGAAAAACGAATTACATCTTTCCAAGTTAACATCATAATTTTCCTTTCGTTTAGACTTTAATTACTAGATATATTGGTCGGTAAATTACCTTGTATCTTACAAAATTAGGTAATTTTGACGTATGGCATACCGCAAAAAAAATGGATCTCTGTATAGTATTTTAATTCTTGTCTGTATTGTTGGTTTTTGGTTGTTCGAGAACTTTTACACTCCCGCAACATATTCAAAAAGTAATGAGAGAAATACTTCTAATGAGTTTCCGAAAGAATTACTACCATTATCAACAACTGGTGAAATCGTAAACCATGAATATTTCACCTTGTCTTACAACGAGCCATATGAGCAAGCAGAGTGGGTGGCATATACGCTCGATAAAAGTCATTTAACAAATGACGATAGAAAGCGACCCTATTTTATTGAAGATCCGTTTGTTTCTTCTAAATCTGCCGACTGGCGAAATTATAAAGGCTCAGGGTATGATCGTGGGCATTTGGTACCAGCTGGTGATTGTAGATTTTCGTTACAAGCATACAATGAAACTTTTTATACGAGTAATATAAGTCCGCAAGACAGAGAGTTCAATGCGGGTATTTGGAACGATTTAGAGCAGCAAACAAGACGCTGGGCGAAACAATATGGTACATTGTATGTATTTACAGGCGGCGTGTTAGAAAGTGGTTTAGAAGAGATAGGGCAAGAAGATGTTGATGTGCCCGATACATTCTATAAAATTATAGCCCGTAAAAAGGGAGATAAAATATATACCTTGTCTTTTTTGATTCCTAATAAACCTCAATTTACATCATTACGCAATTTTGTAGTATCTATTGATGAAATAGAAAACGATACAGGAATAGACTTTTTTACCGAACTACCAGAAAAACAACAAAGCGCTTTTGAAGGTAGCAAGAATACAACTGGGTGGAAATTTTAGAAACTCTCCTTTAATCTGTTGGTATCTAATTTCAAGAAAATAAAGAGTAGAATAGTAAAGAATAGGAGTCCTGATCCACCATAACTAAAGAAGGGTAGTGGAATACCAATAGTAGGTAAAATGCCGATTACCATACCAATATTAATAAAGTAGTGTATTAACAAGATAGATATAACGCCGTAGCCATACATTCTAGCGAAGGCATTTTTCTGTCGTTCTGCCAAAGAGATTAACCGTAGAAACAAGATTGTAAATAAAATTATTACGGTACCAGTGCCTATGAATCCCCATTCTTCACCCACAGTGCTAAAAATGTAGTCGGTATCTTGCTCGGGTACGAAATCACCTTTTGTTCTAGTACCTTCTAGAAATCCTTTTCCAAAAAAACCGCCAGATTCAATTGCCTTTTCTGACTGGTAGGTGTTATAGCCAATTGTTTTGCGAATTTGTTCTAATTTATTCGGATCCTTTTCAAGTCGTAGCCACAAACTAAAGCGATCTCTATGACGTTGTTCAAAAACGTTATTGAATACGAAGTTTACAGATAAAGAAAATAGAATTACGGCAACGCTTACGAGTGCCAATGGTATAACCGGAATTTTAAGGGTTTTCCTTTTTAAACCGAATAACAAAATAATGAACAATACCAAACCTATGATAAGCCAAATAGGTCCAAATTTTAATGTGATAACGAATATGAGAATAAGACTAAAAATAATTGCTAAGTAGAATAAAGGAAGACCTTCTCTAAAGATCACAAAAATTAGCGCAAAAAATACCAGGGCACTACCAGGATCAGGTTGCGGAATAATAAGTATAGCAGGTATTAATATAATAAGCAAGGCATACATTTGGTCCTTCCTACGTTTAATATCTGTTTGAATATCACTCAGGTATTTGGCTAATGCTAATGCGGTAGCGACTTTAGCTAATTCTGAAGGTTGGAGGTTGAAAAAACCAAGGTCGTACCAAGATGTGGCTCCGGCAATGGTTTTACCGAACACAAATAGACCTAACAACGAGACCATTGAAATTAAGTAGAATAAACTCGAAAATCGTTCATAAAAATTAACCTCTAAAGACAGGATAATGACTATGGCAGCTAAACTTACTCCGATAAAAAATAATTGCTTGCCGTAACGTGTACCAATATCGAAGATTGAACTTTGCTCGTCAATGAATGTACTAGAATATATATTGATCCAGCCAATAAGAACAAGTGCAAAATAGATAAAAACACTTAGCCAGTCTATTCTTTTTAAGATGCTTCTACCAGACACGCTCGTTTATTTTAAACTCCTCCCCACTGTAGGGTTTCGCGTATTCAGCTTCTAATGTTTTCTCTAACATTCTTTTTTCAAGATCTGTTCTTGAAATGTCACCTTTTAGATATTTTTCTATCATAAGTGAAGCGATATGTCCTGCGTATCTTGCTCCATAATATCCATTTTCTATATATACTGCAATAGCAATTTTTGGGTTGTCAACTGGTGCAAATGCAACAAAAACGGAGTGGTCGGTTAATTGCGTACGTACCCCATCTATTTTGGTAAAGTTTTCAGCTGTACCTGTTTTGCCAGCAATTTCAATTCCTGGCACTTGCAATCTGGCTGCCGTACCTTTCGTGTATACATCTGCCATACCTCTTACTACTGGCTCAAAATATTTTGGGTCTATAGTAGTATGTTTAGCTTCGGTAAATTTTGGTTCGGTAATATCTTTACCTTCTATTTTCTTTAAAATATGTGGCGTAAAGTAATGACCTCTATTAGCTATAGCTGCGGTCATATTTGCTAATTGAACAGGAGTAGCTAAAATTTCACCTTGCCCAATAGCGTTAGAAATAATGTAAGAGGAGCTCCATCTATTATCACCATACCATTTGTCGTAATACTCTTTATTAGGTATTCTACCTTTTTGTCCAAATGGAAGATCATAACCTAAATAATCACCTAGACCAAAGCTTTTCATGTGTTTTTCCCAAACATCCATAGCTTCATCGGTCGTCTCAAATTTTTCGAATATTTTTCTGAATGTACCGGCAAAATATGCATTACAAGAAAGGTAGATACCCTTGTTCATATCTCGTTGACCACCACCACAGTGACATCCTCTTTTCTTTTTGCCCACATAAAATCCGTGGTAACATTGTATGGTCGTAGATTCATCTAGAGCACCTTCTTGCAATGCAATTAATGCATTTAAGGTTTTAAACGGTGATCCAGGAGGTTGTTGCGCGTGTATAGAACGATCCCAGGTAGGGTTCGCAATAGTATCGTTATAAAGTTTTGTGTAATTTTTAGATCGTTCTCTCCCTACCAAAAGCGCAGGGTCATATGTAGGTCCAGAAATCATAGCTAGAATTTCGCCTGTAGAAGGCTCTAAAGCAACAATACCACCTCTTTTACCATTCATCAATAACTCGCCATATTCTTGTAGCGTTTTGTCGATGGTAATACTAATTTGTTTGCCTTGTTCGGGTAGGGTATTAATTGTTCCGTTTTTATATGGACCGATATCTCTATTGAATCTATCTTTTTGAATATACTGAACTCCCTTTCGACCTCTTAATAAATCTTCATAGAAACGTTCGACTCCGGTTCTACCTTTCAGTTCCCCTTGAACATAATATTTGTTGACCGCCAAGTCACCCTCGTTAACTTCACTAATATATCCTAAAACATTTGCGGCACTAGGTGTGTCGTAATAGCGTAAAGATCTCTTTTGAATATAGAAGCCTTTATATTTACGCATTTTCTCTTGCAGCTTCGCATAATCTTGTTTAGAAAGTTGCGGCACCAATACAGAAGGTAGTCTTGGTGAATATACTCTAGCTCTTCTAAGTTTTTCAACGAATTTTTCTTTGTCGATACCTAATAGTCCGCAAAACTCTAAAGTGTCTAAAGGTTGCACTTCTCTAGGGATAACCATGACATCATAAGCAGGGTCGTTACCTACCAAAAGATGACCGTTACGATCATAAATATAGCCTCGTTCAGGATAATCATATATTGCTTTAATCGCTGGATCCTCTAAAACTTGCTCTGCAGAAAAACTAAAAATTTGCAAATAGGATAGCCTTCCCAAAAAGGTAACTGCTATGACAACTATAATTAATGATAAAAGAATTTTTCTCATTCTTTTTTACTGCTGAATAATGTACTGAATAACATGCCTAAAATCAATGTGGAAATACCAACGATAACCGTTTTCTGTAAAATTAACAGGCTATTAGAAAAGCTGAAAATTTCTAACGTGAAGTAAACCAAGTGATGTATTATAATCAATAACGCTAAAAACGTGAATTGTTGTGCCTTTGTACTGTTGTTTAACTTAAAACTTTGAAATTCATAATTGACACCAAAGACAAAACGCATAATGGTTGGTCGAAGATAAGCTATGGTAACTGTAGCTGCTGCATTTATGGCAAGTGTGTCAGAGAATATATCTACAAAAAGTCCCAGGAAAAAGCATAGAATTATAAAGGTAGTTCTATTTTGTTTGATAGGATACCAATATAAGAATAGAATATATATTAACGGATTTATATAGCCAAAGAAATTCAGCTTATTAAATACTATCACCTGCAGTAGTACCAATAATATAAATCGGAGTACAATTAAAAATGAGGTACTATTGATCATTGGCTTCTGTTTCTGCTTCTAATTCTAAAACTTCTTTTCGATTTAAATTTTTAATGATGTAAACATTTCCAATATTGGTCATGTCATTGAAGAGTTCAACATCAATAAAATAAAAACTCTTTGAATTATCTAAATCGAATCTTTTAATGGTGCCGATAGGTATGTCTTCAGGAAAAATACTACTCATTGCACCAGTTACAATGGTGTCGCCAATAGTAAGTGGTACCAATCTCGGAATATCAATTAGCTGTACAACATTATAATCAGTTGTATTTTCCCAAACTAAAGAGCCGAAGTGGTTCGAGTTTTTAATTTTAGCGTTAATGTTCGATTTATCGCTTAAAATACTTTGCACCGTTGAAAAATTATCTGAAGTATTTTCTACAATACCTAGAATACCTTTGTCGGTAATTACGCCCATATCTTGAAAGATACTATCATTTTCACCTTTATTAATGGTGATGTAGTTTCGTTGATCTGCGTAGCTATTATTGATAACACGACCTCTTAAAATCTCGTAATCAACCGTTGTTGAATCGATGTTTGATTTTTCTAAAAGTATATTATTAAATAGCTTGTCTCTAAGTCTTTTATTTTCTTCGACGAGCCTATTGTTTTCTTCTCTTAAACCAAAGTAAGAAGTAATGTTGTCTGAGAAAGTATAAATACTGCCAGAGACATAATTCGAAGAATTTAAAAATTTAGATTGATGATACGAGTGCGACTGAAAAGTAAAAATGAAGGAAATTAATAACAGAAAAAGGTAAAGCAAGAATATCTTATACCTAATTAGAAAATTTATAATCTGTTGCATTCACCCCTGAATTTTTACTCGATAATTTAGATTTAAACCTGGCTGTCGTCAGGTAAGTTGCTTCGAGTTTAATTTCGAACTTCTATCTATTATCATTTATTAATGGCTCTTGAACTTTCTTCAAGCTTATATGTCAATACGTATGAAATTGTTTTAAAAACGCCTTCTTACTTAATTAAGATACTCTTGTAGCGTTCTAAATTCTTTAGCGCAATACCTGTGCCACGTACAACCGCACGTAATGGATCTTCAGCGATGTATACAGGTAAGTCTGTTTTTTGAGACAGTCTTCTATCTAAACCACGTAACATTGAACCACCACCAGCAAGATAAATACCAGTATTATAAATATCTGCAGCTAATTCTGGGGGAGTTTGAGATAACGTTTCCATTACAGCATCTTCAACACGCAGAATAGATTTATCTAAAGCTTTAGCAATTTCTCTATATGATATTTGAACTTGTTTAGGTTTCCCTGTCAACAAATCGCGACCTTGAACAGATTTTTCATCTGGTGGAGATTGCAAATCTTCGGTAGCTGATCCTATTTCAATTTTAATAGCTTCTGCAGTACTTTCGCCGACATATAAGTTGTGCTGTGTACGCATGTAATAAATGATGTCATTTGTAAATACATCACCCGCAATTTTTACCGATTTATCGCAAACGATACCACCTAATGCAATAACTGCAATTTCGGTAGTACCACCACCTATATCAACGATCATGTTACCTTTTGGTTGCATAATATCTAAACCGATACCTATAGCTGCTGCCATTGGTTCATGAATTAGATATACCTCTTTACCGTTTACACGTTCTGCGGATTCTTTTACCGCGCGCATTTCAACCTCGGTAATACCAGAAGGTATACAGATTACTAAACGCAACGCAGGTGGAAACCACTTTTTCTTTAAAGCAGGAATATTTTTGATGAACATCATCAACATCTTTTCAGACGCATCAAAATCTGCAATTACACCATCTTTCAATGGTCTAATTGTTTTAATGTTCTCATGGGTTTTACCTTGCATCATGCTGGCTTCTTTACCAACTGCAATAATTTTTCCGCTAATTCTATCTCTGGCAACGATGGATGGGCTATCGACAACTACCTTGTCATTATGTATAATAAGGGTGTTCGCTGTACCTAAATCTATAGCTATTTCCTCGGTCAAGAAATCAAAAAATCCCATATGTGGTGTTTAAATTTTAGATAAAAGGGTGTATTTCATCGACAAAAGTAATGAAATTAATGCTTGAAATGACGTGTACCTGTCATGACCATTGAAATTTTGTGATCATTACAATAATCTACACTTAATTGGTCTTTAATTGATCCACCTGGTTGAATAACACTGGTGATGCCGGCATTGTCTGCAATCTCCACACAATCAGGGAAAGGGAAGAAAGCATCGCTCGCCATTACCGATCCTTTTAGGTCGAAATTAAAGGTTTGTGCTTTATGTATTGCTTGGTTTAAAGCATCAACTCTACTAGTCTGCCCTGTACCACTTGCGCAAAGTTGTTTATTTTTCGCAATTACAATGGTATTAGACTTGGTATGCTTACAAAGTTTAGATGCAAATATTAAATCTTCTAATTCTTGATTTGTTGGCTTTGTATTTGTTGCATATGTAAGTTCGGCAACCGTGTCTGTTTTGTGATCTTTTTCTTGAAGCAGCATACCATTCAAGCAAGTTCTTACAAGCATTTCTGGCATTTCAACTTCATTTTGGATAAGGATGATTCTATTTTTCTTTCCTTTTAAAATCTCAAGAGCTTCGGCATTATAACTTGGTGCTATAACTACTTCGCAGAATAAATTATGAATTTCCTCGGCCGTAGCTTTATCAATTTCTTTATTACTGATAAGAACACCGCCAAAAGCAGAAACAGGATCACCAGCTAAAGCATCAACATAAGCTTGGTGCAAGGTTTCTCTTTGTGCAAGTCCGCATGCGTTGTTATGTTTTAATATAGCGAAAGTAGGAGCGTCATTTTTAAATTCCAACATCAAATTAACTGCAGCATCAACATCTAAAAGGTTGTTGTATGATAATTCTTTACCATGCAATTTAGAGAACATAGCATCGAAATCTCCAAAGAAGAATCCTTTTTGGTGTGGGTTTTCTCCGTAGCGTAAAACCTTTCCGTTGGTCTCGCTAACTTTTAGGGCAGCGATATCATGGTTTTTGTTGAAATAGTTGAAAATTGCCGTATCGTAATGAGAAGAAACATTAAAAGACTTGGCAGCAAAACGCTTTCTGTCTTCTAAACTTATGTTTCCATTATCTGCAGAAACAACTTCAAGAAAGTCAGCATAATCTTCCATTGAAGAAACACAGGTTACATCTTTAAAATTTTTAGCTGCGGCACGAATAAGAGAAATTCCTCCGATATCGATTTTTTCGATAATATCTTGCTCAGATGCGCCACTTGCAACCGTTTTTTCAAACGGATAAAGATCAACAATAACGATATCTATTTGTGGAATTTCGAATTCTGCTAATTGAGCAACATCACTTTCATTATCCTGTCTATTCAAAATACCACCAAAAACTTTTGGGTGTAAGGTCTTGACTCTGCCGCCAAGAATTGAGGGGTAGCTAGTTACATCTTCTACAGGAACGACATCAATACCTAAATCGGTAATGAATTTTTCGGTTCCTCCTGTAGAATAAATAGTGATTCCTAATTCTTGAAATTTCTTTACAATCGGCTCTAACCCATCTTTATGGAAAACTGAAATTAAGGCTGAAGACGCTTTTTTTACACTGCTCATTGTATGATGCTTAAATGTTTTTAATAAGCAAGCAAAAGTAATTTTTTTGCAGCTATGAAACGAGCAAGTTTATCAACAAAAAGCCTAAAGTTTTAAAGAATTTTGGCTACTTCAAAATTTACGAATTCTAAAAAGGTCTCATCTGCCTTTGTAAATGGGTCCGGAGTGTTAGAATCGATATCAATTTGACCAATGTTTTCGCCATTAACGAATAACGGTACTACTATTTCTGCTTTAACGGTAATACTGCAAGCGATATAATTGTCTTGTGACTGTACATCGGGTACAACAAAATTTTGATTGCTTTCGGCTACTTGGCCACAAATGCCTTTTCCGTAGGGTATAATAGTATGATCAGTAGGGGCGCCAGCATAAGAACCTAGTTTTAATTCACGCTTATCACCATTCTTAAAATAAAATCCAACCCAATCGTAATGCGGTACGTTAGCTTTTAAAAGCTCGCAGATGTCTTGCATTTTAGCATCGGGAGTTTTATTTGAGTCTATAATGGAACTTACTTGTGGGCGTAACGCTTCGAACATAACTTTTTTTACAAAAGTAAGAATTGTTCATATGGTGTGATGTTATGTTAACTATAAAAAATTAAAAAGAGGATGTTTTTTGAAACATCCTCTTTTTAATACTAAATATTATGTGCAGAGATTATGGTTGAATCTTTACATCGAATTCAATAAAATCATTATTGTTAAAACCAGCTTCAATATCCGTAATTTTTATTAAACCTTTCTTACCATAGTTGTCAACGAACTCTATAACGTCACCTACGCTTAAGTTGGTTATGTTTTGAGAACTTGAACTTGCAATAAAGTCTAATTCACTGTTTAATGCGATTGCGTCAAATGCCATAGCATCTATATTAGTAGAAGTTGAGAAGAACATTTGATTCAATGTTTCCGTTGCTGCATTCTCTTCGTCTGCACCTGGCTCTAGGCCGTCTACATCAAATCCAAAAGAAGCATCATATTGTTCTGTAGAAGCAAAAGAAGCATTGTCACCGGCGGAAGGACCAGAAGCACCGTAGTAGTATCCAAAATCCCAGAAAGCTCTAAATTCAGGTCCAGCATCAATTCTATAAACGGTTTCGTTCAATAGGGAAAAGAAAGATTCTGTTGATCCATCTTGAGCCGGAGCAAATAGTTTAATGCCTGTAAATTCTCTAACAGCAGCAACTGGGTTTGTACCTGTACCTACTGTTACCGTAATTTGACCTACACCTAATGCCAATCTTTTATCACTGTCCCTAAAATCCCCTTTACCTGTAGTTGTCCAAAATGAGTAAACAATTTCTCCATTGTCAATATCTGGAACTGGTAGAGGAAAAGAAAAATCGATTTCTTTTTTTGTAGCACCGTCTAAGTCAATAGAACCATCAGCTTTTAAAGCTTTAGTTAAATCATCACTTACCAAATCAAAAGAGCTAAAAGGCATTTCTCCTTGTCCTAAATAATTTTGAGTAATATACATTCTACGTTGTGTAGTTGCATCTGAGGTAAAAATTACCCTACCGGTAACACTTGTACCTGCTTCTCCGCTTGCAGAAGCAGTTGTAATATTTGAGGAAGGAACAGCTTCGTTAAAAACTATTGTTGCCACTTCTGGCTCTTCGGATTCATCGCCATCGTCACCGCCTGTATTGTCTGGTATAGGAGTGTCAAAAACTGAACCGTCGTCAGAACTGCAGCTACCTATAAAAAGGGCAATTGTACAGATTAGAAATGTGTATTTTAAATGTTTTTTCATGATTTTTAATTTAAATAGTTAGTGTTAAAGCTGTTAATGATTGTTTATCAAAGTATTCAACTCCATAAACTTAAAAATAGAGGTAATCGTATACTTTTTATCCTATTTATTTACAGAATTTGATTGATTAGATACTCAGTCCGTCAAATTTTCGTTAAAGAATTGAACTATAAAATTTTAAGAATTCTTTATTCAGTAACTTTACATGATGAAAAATTTGCTTCATAAACTGTTTTCTGTTTCAATGGCTTTGCTATTGTTACTGTCCACTATTTCTTGGACGGTAGAGAAACATCTGTGCATGGGGCGAGTTATGGATGTTGCTTTGTTTGATCATGCAAATGATTGTGGTATGGAGACCGGTTTGGCTTTGCTAGATGATACCTCTATAATAAAAAAGCACTGTTGCGATGATGAAGCCTTTACCATTCAAGGTCAAGACGACTTGACGCATGATTTTTCTAATTTTAATTTTTCACAACAGGTATTCTTAGTATCCTTTACAAGTTCTTATTTAGGCTTGTTTGAAGAAACTACAGATGAGAATATCGATTTTGAATCATATCCGCCGCCTATACTGGCAGAAGATTTAAATATTCTACACCAAGTTTACTTGATTTGATTTAAAACCTGTACAACAGCGCGTTATAGCGTTTATACATTTTTTAATCAAATCTAATAATTCAATGAAAAATAATATTTGGCTTTTAGCCATTATCCTATTTGGGATACACAGTATTCAGGCCCAAGGTCCTCCAATAACTGCAGATAAACCAATTATGTTGGGGCAAGGTAGTTTTACCTTAAGAACCCTAGCGGAAATTAGAACGACTGAGCGTGCAACGTTTACTTATATTCCGATTAACTTTAGTTATTTGCCCACTTCAAATATAGAGCTTGCTGTAGAAATTCCATACTTAGTTAACACTATTACAGAAGGTGCGAGTAATAGTGCTTTGGCCGATATAAAATTAATGGGGAAATACCAGTTCTTTAGAAAAGATGCCACAGGTAAAACCTTTAGAGTAGTTGGTAAAACCATACAAACCCTACCTACTGGTGAAGATTTAGACGCGATGGATTTAAGTACCGGTAACTATGCTGGTTATTATGGCGTAGTTGCTGGTTATGAAACTCTCAAATACGGAATTTCTAATGAAATTGGCTATAATTGGATGCCAGATGGCACCATGGATGACTTTCGTTATAAACTAGGTTTTGGACTTCCCCTGTTAATACCACAATACCCTAATAAGCAAATTAATCTTTTTTTCGAGTATACTAACTTATGGCTAGTAGAGCGTAATTGGTATCAATTACTATATGCACAAGGTGTGCAGTACGCTCGAAAAAATACAACATTTGAGCTAGCAGTTCAAGTGCCTTTAGTCAATGATGTAGATGAAGGCAGAAAATTTAAGCACAGTATATTTTTAGGAAGTAGATTCACATTTTAACAAATAAAATAAAAACAATGAAAAATAAAATTATAGCGACATTGATTATTGGAATAATGACAATGTTTAGTGCAAACGCACAAAAAGAAATGGATAAGTTTATGGTGCAAGTAGATGGTCTTGGATGTCCATTTTGTGCCTATGGATTAGAGAAAAAATTCAAGGAATTTAAAGGTATAAAAAATGTAAAAATCGATATTGAAACAGGCGATTTTAGTTTTAGTTATCCGGTCGAAAAAGCACTTTCGTTAATAGATGTTGAAAAACAAGTAGAAAATGCAGGTTATACGCCAATAACGGCAAAAGTGGAGCGTGCCGATGGTAAAGTTGAAGAATCTTCAGCAAATGAGTTGACTAAAAAAACTGAGGGTACCGTAAGTAAAAATGTAATGGTAGCAGGTAACTGTGCTATGTGCGAAGCTAGAATAACGAAAGCGGCTGGGGCTGTAAACGGAGTTTCTGATGTTTCTTGGGATAAGGACACTAAAATTATGAAAGTATCTTTTGATGCTGGTTTAACTTCTATACAAGAGATTGAAAAAGAAGTAGCATTAGCAGGTCATGATACAAAGAAGCATCAGGCGCATACCGATGATTATGGCAATTTGCCTGCATGCTGTAAATACGAACGTTTAAGTTACTAATAATGAAACATTTTATATACGTCATAGCTGTCTTACTACTTGTAACGGCTTGTAAAGAAAAAGAGGAAATTCCAAAAGAATGGATGTTGTCTAAAACTATTCAATTAGACGGGGTAAATCCTATTGGTTTAACACAGGTAAATGGAAATATTTGGCTATCTGATGGTGACCATAATCGATTAGTAAAGATTAATGAAGAAGGTAAAATTACCCAAACAATAGATTCGTTAGACCGACCAATGCATATTGATGCTGTGAAGGAAACGATTTTTATTCCTCAATATGGAAAAGATGTAATTGAAACGGTTGATGAAAAAGGGAGGTTTGTAATGCAGGTTTCTGATTCTTTAGATGCCCCTGCGGGAGTGTCTGTTTTTGAAAATGAAAGAGCTATTGCAGATTTTTACAATAATCGTATTCTTTACTTTGATGGTGCAAACTGGATTTCTTTTGGAAAGGAAGGAAAAGCTGAGGGAGAATTTTATTATCCAACAGATGTGCAAATTACCAAAGATAAAATTTGGGTTGCAGATGCCTATAATAATAGAATTCAAGTGTTTGATAAAAAAGGCGGTTTTCTTCAAATGATGGGTCAAAATCAGAAGATGAATGCAGCAACAGGAATATTTGTTTCAGAAAATGAAGTCTTTGTAACTGACTTTGAAAACAACCGTGTTCTCATTTTTGATAAGACCGGCAAGTTATTGCAGGTGTTAAAAGACCAGATTGAAAAGCCTACTGATATGATGATTAAAGATGAAGTGCTTTACGTTATAAATTATCGAAATGGGAGGCTTAATCTCTTTGAGAAACAGCCCATCGTTATAAAGAAATAATTCTTCTATCTATCTATCTATCTATCTGATTGATTAGATATCTGGGTTTACATAATATTTTTAATACAACGAATGAAACATACATATACTATAGTTGGTATGACCTGCAATGGCTGCCGAGGTCATGTTGAGCAAATTTTGGCTAAAATTAGCGGAGTATCGAATGCCGCGGTGAATTTAGAAAAGGCTGAAGCAGTTCTAGAGATGGAAGGTCATATTCCATTAAAAACGCTACAGGCTGCTATGGAAGCTGATGGGGGGCATTATTCCATACATGAACTTGGTGCTCATGTACATGAGGTTGCAAAACCCAAAGCGGTCGAGAATGGTAATGGTGTTTTTTACTGCCCAATGCACTGCGAAGGAGAAAAAACATATACAGCACCTGGCGACTGCCCGGTTTGTGGTATGGATCTGGTTGAAGAGGCGAGTATTACAACTAATAAAGGTCAAGAGTATACTTGCCCCATGCATCCTGAGGTAATTAGAGATGAACCTGGCGATTGCCCTATTTGTGGAATGGATCTGGTGCCGAAGCAAGCAGATATTTCAGCAGAGGAAAAGAGCTATAAGAAATTACTGAATAAGTTTAAAATAGCAGTTGGGTTTACGTTGCCGATCTTTCTTATTGCAATGTCAGAAATGATACCTAATAATCCGCTTCAAAATATATTGAGCTTAAAATATTGGAATTGGGTACAATTTGCGTTATCGATACCTGTGGTGTTTTATGCAACGTGGATGTTTTTTGAACGTGCCTATCGTTCTGTTAAAACATGGAATTTGAACATGTTTACATTAATTGGTATTGGTGCAGGTGTGGCGTGGTTGTTTAGTGTATTCGCTATTTTGGTGCCCGATTTTTTTCCGCCACAATTTAAAACAGATCAATGTACGGTTCATGTTTATTTCGAAGCAGCTACGGTGATTTTGACCTTAGTGCTTTTTGGTCAGTTATTAGAAGCTCGTGCACATAGTAAAACGAATTCTGCGGTAAAAGAATTGTTGAAATTAGCGCCTAATAAAGCTATTAAAATTGTAGACGGCAAAGAAGAGAGTATTTCTATTGATCAGATTTCAAAAGGAGATTTGCTTCGCGTAAAACCAGGCGATAAAATACCTGTAGATGGTAGTATTCATGAAGGGGAAAGTACGGTCGATGAATCTATGATTACGGGCGAGCCTGTTCCAGTTCAGAAAGTAGTTGGCGATATAATAAGTTCAGGTACTATAAATGGTAAGGGTTCTTTTATAATGACCGCTGAGAAAGTAGGGGCAGATACATTGTTGTCTCAAATCATCGATATGGTGAACAAGGCTAGTCGTAGTCAGGCACCAATTCAAAAACTGGCAGATAAAATATCTGGTTATTTTGTACCTGCTGTTGTTTTTATTTCAATTGTCACTTTTGTAGTCTGGGTCATTTTCGGTCCTGATCCCGCTTATGTATTTGCGTTGGTAAATGCCATTGCGGTATTAATTATTGCTTGCCCCTGTGCTTTAGGTTTGGCGACACCAATGTCTGTTATGGTGGGTGTAGGTAAAGGAGCGCAATCTGGTGTGTTGATTAAAAATGCAGAAGCACTTGAGCGTATGGATAAAATTGATACACTAATTATAGATAAAACAGGAACTATAACCGAGGGGAAACCATCGGTAGAAAAAGTAGGGAGTATTGCAGAAATGGATTCTGAAAAAGTGCTGCAGTATATCGTTTCATTAAATCAGTTAAGTGAGCACCCATTGGCAGATGCCACCGTTAATTACGGAAAATCTAAAAATGTAGAACTATTAAAAGTTGATGATTTCAATTCTATCACAGGTATGGGTGTTGCTGGTAAAATTAATGGGGAAACTGTTGTTTTAGGAAATGATAAAATGATGGGTAATGCTAACGTGACTATTCCTGAAAATTTACAAGTAGTTGTTACAGCGCATCAAAAACAAGGTAAAACTGTTTCGTATTTAGCGATTAATGCTAAGGCAGTTGGTTTTGTGGCTATTGGTGATCAAATCAAAGAGACTAGTAAAAAGGCAATTGAAGCGCTTCAGAAATCTGGTATTTCGGTAATCATGCTAACAGGTGATAATTATAATACGGCAAAGGCTGTTGCAGAGCAATTGAATTTGGCAGATTTTAAAGCAGGAATGCTTCCTCAAGATAAATTAGCTGAAGTTGAACGATTACAATTAGAAGGTAAGATAGTTGCAGTTGCCGGCGACGGTATAAATGACGCACCGGCATTGGCAAAAAGTGATGTAGGTATTGCTATGGGCACAGGTACAGATGTAGCCATTGAAAGTGCAACTATTACGCTTGTTAAAGGTGATTTACATGGTATCGTAAAAGCGCACAACCTTAGTAAGGCAGTGATGAAGAATATCAAACAGAATTTATTTTTCGCTTTGATTTATAATACCGTTGGTATCCCTATTGCGGCAGGAGTTTTATATCCGTTTTTCGGATTGTTGCTTTCGCCTATGATCGCTGCTCTAGCAATGAGTTTTAGTTCTGTTTCGGTAATTGCAAATGCATTGCGATTACGAGCAGCAAAAATTGATTAATAAATGGAATAAAAAATTTAATGAATAAATTTATAATAGTAATAATAGCCATGTTGCCTTGGTTTGCTTTTTCACAGGAAAAGGTAGAAGGTGTGGTATTAGATTCTGAAGGATCTAATGCATTGATACTTTCGGGTGCAAATGTCTATTGGCAAGATTCCCAAACGGGAGTGGTGACAGATTTTGACGGTAAATTTTCAATTCCGTTTAAAAAGGAATTTAATAAATTAATAATTAGTTATGTCGGTTTTGAAACTGATACATTAACTATAAATGAACCAAAGACAATTCGCGTAAGTTTAAAACCATCTAATGAATTAGATGAGGTTGTGGTACAACAAGAGCGAGATGCAATACAGAAGACGTATTTCAGTCCGCAGAACGTTATTACCGTTAATAGTGCAGAATTGTTAAAGGCTGCTTGTTGTAATTTGGCGGAGAGCTTTGAAACGAATCCGTCTATTGATGTGAATTTGTCTGATGGGTTATCGGGCACCAAACAAATACAGATGTTGGGTTTAACTAGTCCGTATTTATTAATCACACAAGAAAATATTCCTATGGTTCGTGGAGCATCACAAGCATACGGATTAACGTTTACACCTGGTACTTGGATCGAGAGTATTCAAATTACAAAGGGTGCAGGTAGTGTTGTTAATGGTTATGAAAGTATATCGGGACAAATAAACACAGAACTGGTAAAACCATTAACTGATAATGCTGTTTTTGTAAACGGATATGCCAATCAAAACGGGCGTTATGAGCTGAATACTCATTTCAATAGAAAATTGACTGACAAGTGGAGTACAGGGTTATATATTCATGGAAACAAGAGGACGCAAAAAGAAGATAATAATGAAGACGGATTTTTAGATGCGCCATTAGGAGAGCAAATTAATGTAATGAACCGTTGGCAATATCAAGATGCAGAAAAGGGTTGGGTCAGTTTTTTTAATGTTCGTTTTTTAAATGATGAAAAGCAAGTAGGGCAAGTAGATTTTAATCCTAATACAGATAGAGTAGACGGTAGTAATAGATCATTGAACGCAGCCGAAGTTCCTGCACTGAGCGGAGCCGAAGTGTGGGGTAGTGAAATTAATACACGTAGGTTCGATACTTCATTAAAACTGGGTTATGTTTTTCCAGAATTGCCCTTTCAGAGTTTAGGCTTTCAAACATTGTACAGTTTGCATAAGCAAGATTCCTATTTCGGCTTTAGAACCTATGATATCAACCATGAAAGTTTGTATAGTAATTTGCTTTTCAATTCTATAATCGGCGATACTAGAAATAAGTTTAAAACCGGAATTACCTTTGCTTATGATGGTTATGATGAACTGGTTACGTCAACAGATTATTCTAGAGACGATACATCGGTAGGGGCATTTTTTGAATATAGCTATGAGAATCTAGAAAAAGTAAGTCTTACAGCCGGTTTACGAGTAGATAACCATAATAGATTGGGAACTTTTGTGACACCTAGATTTCATATAAGATATACCCCATGGGAAAAAGGTAGTCTTCGTGGATCATTTGGTAGAGGTAAAAGAGCTGCAAATATTTTTGCTGAGAATCAGCAGTTGTTTGCATCTGCAAGGCAAATTAATATTGATGATGCAGGTGGTAAAGTATATGGGTTAGATCCAGAGGACGCTTGGAATTACGGAGTAAGCTTTTTACAGGGATTCAATTTTTTAAATAAAAAAGGAGATATTTCGTTGGATTATTACATCACCGATTTCAAGAATCAGGTAGTGGTGGATTGGGAAAATCCGCAAGAAGTTTCTTTTTATAATTTAGATGGAAATAGTAGTGCCAAGAGTTTTCAAGTTGAGGTGAATTACGAGCTATTAACCCGTTTAAATTTCAGAACATCATATAAGTTTTATGATGTGTCAACAGATTATAATTCTGAAAATTTACAAAAACCCTTATTGGCTCAAAACCGCTTTTTTGCTAACTTAGGGTATGAAACCGAAGCAAAGGAGAACGGTGCACAATGGAAGTTCGATTATACCTTACATGCTTTAGGTAAAATGAGATTACCTGATACCAGTGTTAATGAGCCGGCGTATCAATTAGGCGAATATTCATCACCCTATAACTTGATGAATGCCCAAATAACCAAGGTATTTTCTAATACTATAGAGGTATATATAGGTGGTGAGAATTTAACAGGAGTACAACAAAATAATCCGGTATTAGGGGCAAATGATCCTTTTGGACCCAATTTTGATACCACCATAGTATATGCGCCAATTATGGGAAGAATGTTCTATGGCGGATTCAGATTTAAAATTCAGTAATTAACGATTAATATAAAACTATGAAAGCAACGATTTTATCAATCGCAATGATGCTAATTGCGGTAGTAACTTATGCGCAAGACAAGAACAAAAAAATGACTTTTGACGTTAATGGTAAATGTGCCATGTGTAAAGAGCGTATAGAAGAAGCTGCATTAAATGTAAAAGGTGTAAAATATGCCAATTGGGATATACCAACACATCAATTGGCTATTATCATGGATGAGCGTAAAACCGATGCCATGAAGATTAAAACAGCTATCGTTGCAGTTGGTCATGATACCAAAGAATTAAAAGCGACAGATGAAGCGTATAACAGTGTTCACCCATGTTGTTTGTATAGAGAAGATAATTCTGATGATGGACAACACCATGAAAATAAGCAATAGTAATTGCTTTTATTTGGGTGTAATTTCGAGTTGAAAATCGGTTAATAAATTTTAGTTAATTTTTTGCCAACGTGATTATCACGAATCAAAATCTGAAATACATTAGCTATAGATTTATCTTAAATTCTATAACCATGGCACAAGCAAAATCAGCAGGGAAACCAGCTGCAAAACCTTCTCCAGCAAAAGCTGGAAAAAAGGCTGCTCCAAAAGCTGCTCCTAAAAAGAAGTAGTCAAGTTATTGCCTTTAGAAGGCGATACCGTTTGGACGACAAAACCACCTTCTGTAAATAAAGAAGGTGGTTTTTTTGTTGGTGAAATTAAAAAACACAAATGTCAATTAATGGTAATTTTAGCTTTAAAATTAGTATTCCACCGATTCTTTTAAATTAAAACTTATCAAAGAAAATTACAATTGTAATTGATTTATTGGAGTTGACTAAGTAAAATGTATGAGAAAATTAGATTGTTTAAAATATGAATTACGATAGTTAATGATGTGTTTTGGTATTTATGTCCAATAAAGGAAATTCCTAAACTTACAATTAATATAGATAATGGATTTAGCACTAAAAAGTGTGATGTAGACCAAAATAAGCCATTTAATACCCATCCAAATTTTCCCCACCTTTTTTCCTGTAAAGGTAATATAAATCCTCTCCAATATAGTTCTTCAATGACCGCCCCCAGAGTCATAACTATTGGTAAACATATACTAATAAAAACACCTATTTTAATATTTGGGTCAATTGGAACAGGTGAAGTTAGGTAGGAGTCAAAAACAAAAAAATCTGGACTGTGCATAGCCAATAATCCTTGTAAAGAAAGAAGTATTAGATAAGTTAATAAAGAAATTATTATCTCCTTAAATTTTAATTTTTTTAATCTAAGCCTAGTTGAAAAATCCAGCGCAACTTTAACTCGTTCATACCTGTACAATATAAATATTGTAAGAGATGTCAAAAAAATAAAAATTATGGTTGGAGCAAGTATAAGTAAATCAGATTCTATTGATAATTTGATCAAAATTTCAATAAAAAAAAAATTACTTAAATACACAATAGCAATAATTAATAAAAGAAAGAAAATATCAATTAATATTTTCTTTCTTTTTGAAACTTCTATCATTTTATTATCTAAAGAAATTACAATTTAGAAATTAGTTACAACCGTTGTTATTAACCATCTGATTATTCGGCAAATTAGGATCAAATTGAGGATTCATAATATTAGGGTTTATTGGCCCAGTATTAACTGGAAGCATACGACTTACACCTATTTTTATGCCCAACCAAGCTAATTCTGCTTGTTTCCCGATAGCGTCACCAACAGCGCCAATCCCATTTGATATTGCGCTTACTGCTGGGGAATTCATAACATTGTTTATCGAACTTTCCATTGAAGATGCGATGCCATCTCCGTTTATTGGAATATAATAGCCACCACAACCACCGCCACCACCGCTACCACCATCACCTTCTTGGAGGTTGTAAGGTATAGATGTAGGGCCTCGCCATCCATGAGGTACGCCGCCTTTAACTTTTAACAACTCTGCTGTGCCAACCTCTTCAAAGTCGTTCAAGCTTAATTTTTTTGTTTTCATAATTTTAACATTTTATATTAGTTAATAATACTAAACTTACAAATAATATATTTTACAACATGAAAATAGAGGAAATTTCGATAAAAAATACCTACAGCCCCCATATAAATGAAGTTATTGAGAAAAAACCTAATTGGTTAATTCGTTATGGCATAGGTGCCATGCTTTTTTTCTTGGTTCTGTTCCTTATTGCGGCTTGGATGGTTAGATACCCAGATGTTATTATTGGTAAGGTAAATATAACAACGCCCAAACCACCGATTGACCTTGCTGCGAGGGTAAATGCGCCTATTGCTAAAAAATATGCTTTCTCAGAAAATGATACGGTTTTAAAAGGTGACGCCATTCTTTTATTGGAAAGTACGGTGTCTAACAACCAAGTGCTACTGTTGTATAAACATATTGATACAGATTTGGGATCTAGACTAACCAAAAATGCAGAAATATGGTTGGATAGTTTAGGTAGTTTACAGCCTTTTTATAATGCTTTTGCTCTTGCAATGCTTAATCTTGAAAACTATGAACTGGACAAACCGCACGAACAAAGAATACTAGCACTTAATAATATTTTATCAGGTAATACTAAAGGATTAAAATTTTCGAACAACTATCTAAAAAGCAGTCAAAAAGATTACGATTCTAAAAAGATAGAATTTAAACGTTACGAAGCGCTTTATAAAAAGGGCGTTATTAGTGCTTCTGAATTTGAACAAACCACGCAAACATTATTGCAGAAAGAAATGGGCTTTGCCAATGATAATAAGAACCTGAATATGGCACGAATGTCCATTGCAAACATACAACGTGAAATTATGGAGCTAGAATTGCAGAAAACGGAATATGAACAACAGCTACAAGCTACTTATATTAGAGCTAAAAATGAAATTAAAACGCAATTAGAGCAATGGGAGTATCAATATATAATTAGGTCTCCAATAAATGGCCGCCTTTCCTTTTTTAACGAAATGAACGAGGGAGATTTCGTTACCGCTGGTGAACGTATACTTACTATTATCCCTTTTCAAAAACAAGAGATTTATGCCCTAGGTATGTTTCCTGTTGAAAATTCAGGTAAGGTAAAAGTGGGCAATAAGGTTGTTTTAAAGTTGGATGCCTACCCCTATCACGAGTACGGTACTATAGAGGGCAACATTAAGCGAATTTCTGAAATACCTGTAGAAAACGCTTACAGTATTGTTATTAATTTACCAAATGGATTACAAACTAACTACGAAAAAAAGATACTTTTTAAACAACGATTAAGTGCAACTGCCGATATAGTAACCAAGGAGCAAAGCGTGTTACAGCGAATATTCTATCAATTTGAAAACATTTTTAAAAACTGAATCTTTAGTCTTATATGTCAAAATTTAAAATATATAAACAATTTGATAAGATGGACTGTGGTCCAACATGCCTTCGCATGGTAGCCAAGCATTATGGTAAAGATGTAGCCTTGGATAAACTGAGGGAGTTAAGTTTTATAACGCGTGAAGGGGTTTCTTTAATGGGCATTTGCCATGCTGCGGAAAGTATAGGCTTAAAATCTATAGGTACTCGCGTTGACCTGTCTACTATAGTAAAAAAAGTGCCATTACCCTGCATAATACCATGGGGTAGTATGCACTTTGTAGTGTTATACAAAACAGATAAAAAGTATGCCTATATAGCAGATCCTGGCATGGGTATTATTAAAATTTCTCACGTTACACTTAAGAAGGAATGGTGCAAGGATCAAGAGGATGGTATAGCACTTTTATTGGAGCCTACGCCAAAATTTTACGATTTGGAAAACGAGCAAAAAGCTACGTTCTCTCATTTTTTAAAATATTTCATTCCCCATAAGAATTTGTTGATTCAAGTTCTCTTTGCGATTATATTTTCAAGTCTAGTAAGTCTTCTTACTCCGTTTATAACCCAGTCCGTCGTAGATATAGGAATTTTAGGAAGAAATATTAATTTTATCTATCTAGTACTTATAGCTCAATTGATGCTTACCATTGGTAGCACTATAATATCATTTATCCAGTCCTGGATCTCGCTTCATTTGAGCATTAGGATAAGCCTTGCTTTCGTGATTGGTTACGTGGCAAAGTTAATGACTATGCCCTTTACTTTTTTTGAGTTAAAGACCGTTGGTGATATTATGCAACGTATTGGGGATAATTCTAGAATTGAGAATTTTCTTAGTCAATCTATGTTTTCTGTAATTGTTTCCATTTTTAATTTTATTATATACACCTGTATTTTAGCCTATTATAATTATCAAATTTTACTGATTTTTTTAGTGGGAAATGCATTGTATATTGGATGGATAGTGCTGTTTTTGAAAAAAAGAAGGGAATTTGACCATGAAGGCTTTAAAATTGCAGCAGATAGCGAGAACAAAATTTTACAACTATTTTATGGTGCACGAGAAATTATACTAAATAATATTGAAAAGGAAAAGCGTTGGGAATGGGAGAGAGTGCAGGCAAATAGCTACGAACTGCAGAAAAAGGTACTCCTTTGGGGGCAGTTCCAATCTTCGGGTGCATTGATTATAAATTCAATTGTAGGTGTAATTATAAGTATTACTGTTGCCACATCTGTTATAGAGGGAGCTATGACATTGGGTATGATGATGTCTGTACAGTTCATTATGGGACAGATACAGGCACCGTTAAGTTCGTTTCTGGGGCTGGCGCACTCCTATCAAGATGCAAAAATCAGTTTAGAGCGATTGAGCGAAGTCATAAATATGGAGAAGGATACTTCAGCAACCTATAAAGCCCTGCCGAAGAACAGCGGTATTATTTTGGACAATGTTTCCTTTCAATATGAAGGACCACACTCCCCAAAGGTGCTAAATAACATAAGGTTAGAAATTCCGTATAATAAAACAACTGCTATTGTTGGTGAAAGTGGTAGTGGAAAGACCACTTTGTTAAAACTGTTGCTTAAACTATACCAACCTACAGATGGTGCTATAATGATTGGGAATGTAAATCTTAAATTTTTAGAGGATTACCATTGGCGTGAAAATATTGGCGTGGTAATGCAGGACAACTATATTTTTGCAGATTCAATTATCAATAACATTACGCTAAAGACCTATGAGTCTATATCGTTAGAGCGTGTTTTAAAAGTAACCGAACTTGCTAATATTGGAGATTGGATCGTAACACTTCCCTTACAATATCAAACTAAGATTGGAGCAGAAGGGGTGGGCTTGAGTCAAGGTCAAAAACAACGCTTATTAATTGCTCGCGCACTTTATAAAAACCCAGAATTTGTTTTCTTAGATGAGGCTACTAATTCATTAGATTCAAAAAATGAAAAAGCGATTATTGAGAATTTGGGTGCTGCCACTGAGAATAAAACAGTTGTAGTTATAGCTCACCGTTTAAGCACCGTTAAAAATGCAGATAAAATAGTTGTGCTGGAGAATGGAATAATACAAGAGGAGGGTACACATGAAGAACTTCTTAGTAATAAAGCTCAATACTACCATCTAATTAACACACAATTATCTTGATTATGTTTCAAAAAAAATCGGATTCTATTGCTGGTGTCTTATTCGAACTTTTCAAAAGTTTAGATATACAAATAACCGCAAAGTCTATTCAGGGCAAACTGTTGCAACATCCCCACTATCCTTCTCTTTTTTCAATATCGAACACCATAAGCAATTTTGGAATCGAAAATAAAGCGGTTAGAATTACTTCGGAACAGTTGGAACAAGTTGAAACTCCTTTTTTGGCTACCACAAAATTTGATGAAACCATTTTAGTAAAATCTGTTGAGACATCCACAATAAGCTATTATACCCATAATGGCGGAGATGAAAATTCGAGTATAACGGCCTTTTTGGAACTTTGGAACAACATGGTCGTTTTGATGGATAATGAATCGAAAGTTGTAGAGAAGGACTATAGCCAGAAAAAAAATTATGATAAACTAGTGCAGTTGCGACCGCTAGTGGCTGTAAGTGCCATGTTTGGTTTGTTCCTTGCTATCTCTTTCTCATTTGGTTTGGGATATCAACTATTGTTTCTTTTACTTAAACTTGGAGGTCTTACGGTATCGTTGCTTTTAGTTTCAAAAGAAATACTAACAAGCAAGGAATATAGCTTTTGTAAAGCTGGAAAAAAAATAGACTGTAATGAGGTCTTGAATTCTCCTGCTGCTCAAATATTTAGTTGGCTTTCCATGACAGATCTAGGATTTTTATATTTCTCTGGCACATTATTGGCACTTATTAATTCTTCTTTGGTTGATACAGATATATCGGATTCGTTATTACTTGAAATTATTTTATTAGCTTATTTATCAATTCCTTATACTATTTATTCGTTAGTGTATCAAGCATTTAAAATAAAAAAATGGTGTATCCTTTGTCTCGGCATTATTACCGTTTTATGGACAGAAGCAATAGTTGGATATTTTTACATTACTAGTTTTTATCCTGATATAAGTTTTCAAATAAAAGGCGTTTTGATGCTGATTATTTCCCTTTTGATTCCAACCATAATATGGATGTATTTAAAGAATGTTTTAATAAAGGCAAACCGTTTTGATGACTTGCGTTTTTCATTTTTACGTATTACAAATAATATTCAGGTATTTCAATTTTTACAACAGCAAGAAAAGGAAGTGGATATGGAGTTAAAACCATTTGAAGTTGTAATAGGTAATATAAATACTCCTAATACAATTGTTTTGGCATTGAACCCGTTTTGCCCTGCGTGCGGCAGGGAATATAACGCGGTGCAGGAACTACTTCTAAAACAGCCAACTTTCGCAAAAGTTGTTATTCGTTTCGTAGGGAGCATAAATAGTAGGGAAGATTCAAAAAATTATATAGCCAGTATATTAATAGCTCAGTATAAGTTAGGAGAGCATGATTTTAACGCTTTATTGAGCGAATGGTTCAATACGGATAATCGAAATTATTTTGCTAAAAAATATGAATTACAGTTATCAGAAGAGGTTATTAGAACTTTAGAGCATCATTATGTTTGGTCAGATAAATTACGTATTTCTATTACCCCTACAGCTTATTTGAATGGCAAGAAACTACCTGAAAAATATACTGTTGATGATTTAAACTCTATTTTGAGTATGAATTATTAAAAGGTTTTTTTGTTACTCATATTTGCCACAAAAAAAACCGCTCTTGATATTTCAAGAGCGGTTTTAATTTTAAAGTCCCCTTTTAGGATTTGGGGGCTTTTACATCATTCCTGGCATACCGCCACCCATTGGTGGACCTGCGGGAGAATCTTCTTTGATGTCAGTTAAAGCACATTCAGTAGTAAGGATCATACCAGCAACAGAAGCTGCATTTTCTAATGCTACTCTAGTTACTTTAGCAGGATCAATAATACCAGCTTTCATCATATCAACATATTTTTCTGATTTTGCATCGTAACCGAAATCTCCTTTTCCTTCTAAGATTTTTGCGATTACTACAGAGCCTTCACCACCTGCGTTAGAAACGATTGTTCTTAAAGGGGCTTCAACGGCGCGTGCTACAATCTGTAAACCAGTTGCTTCATCTTCATTTTCGGTCGCTACTTTAGATAGAACAGATTTTGCTCTTACTAATGCAACACCACCACCAGCTACGATACCTTCTTCAACAGCCGCTCTTGTAGCGTGTAATGCATCATCAACACGGTCTTTTTTCTCTTTCATTTCAACTTCAGAAGCAGCACCAACATAAAGTACGGCAACACCACCAGCTAATTTAGCCAAACGTTCTTGAAGTTTTTCTTTGTCGTAGTCAGATGTAGTCGTCTCGATTTGAGATTTAATCTGATTAACTCTTGTTTTGATATCTTTTGCAACACCACCACCATTAACGATAGTTGTATTGTCTTTATCGATTTGTACTTTTTCACAAGTACCTAACATATCAAGCGTAGTATTGTCTAAAGAGAAACCTCTTTCTTCAGAAATAACAGTACCACCAGTTAATATGGCGATATCTTCTAACATTGCTTTTCTACGGTCACCAAAACCTGGAGCTTTAACAGCAGCAATTTTTAAAGAACCTCTTAATTTGTTCACTACTAAGGTAGCCAATGCTTCACCATCAACATCTTCAGCGATAATCAATAAAGGCTTACCAGATTGAGCAACTGGTTCTAGTACAGGAAGTAAATCTTTCATTGAAGAAATCTTCTTGTCGAACAATAAAATATACGGATTCTCTAATTGAGCTACCATCTTTTCAGAATCGGTAACGAAATAAGGAGAAAGGTAACCTCTATCAAACTGCATACCTTCAACAACATCAACATACGTATCTGTTCCTTTAGCCTCTTCAACAGTAATAACACCTTCTTTACCAACCTTACCGAAAGCCTGAGCGATTAATTCGCCAATAGTTTCGTCATTGTTAGCAGAAATTGAAGCAACTTGCTTAATTTTTTCAGAAGAATCACCAACTTTTTTAGCTTGTTTAGCTAAATCGGCAACGATAGCTTCAACAGCTTTATCGATACCTCTTTTTAAATCCATTGGGTTTGCACCTGCAGCAACGTTTTTCAAACCTTCTTTAACGATAGCTTGAGCTAAAACAGTTGCAGTAGTTGTACCATCACCAGCTAGGTCATTGGTTTTAGAAGCAACTTCTTTTACCATTTGAGCACCCATGTTTTCTAATGGGTCAGCTAATTCAATTTCTTTTGCTACGGTAACACCATCTTTAGTTACTTGTGGTGCACCAAATGATTTACTGATAATAACGTTTCTACCTTTTGGGCCTAACGTTACTTTTACAGCATTTGCCAATGCATCAACACCTCTTTTAAGACCGTCTCTTGCATCTATATCAAACTTAATATCTTTTGCCATTTCTAATTTTATTTTGATTTTTGACTTTTGCACAGGGCATAAAGTCAAGGAAATTATTAATTATTAAATGAAAATTTAAAGGCTAACGGCTAAAAGCCATAAGCCAATTGCTATTTATATTATAGCAAGAATATCACTCTCTCTCATCATCAAGTAATCGGTACCTTCTAATTTTAATTCGGTTCCGGCATATTTTCCGTAAAGAACGGTATCACCAACTTTAACGGTAACACTGTCATCTTTTGTTCCAGGACCTACTGCTACAACTTTACCTTTCTGTGGTTTCTCTTTTGCAGTATCAGGAATATAAAGTCCAGACGCAGTCTTCGTTTCAGCTGCCATCGGCTCGATAAGAACTCGGTCTGCCAATGGTTTGATATTAATTTTAGCCATAATTATTATATTTTAAATTGATTTTTAGTTTCGTGGAAATATAAGGGCAGAAATTATGCCATTGCCTATTTACTGACAAATTGTAAACAAAAAATGCCAGCTTGTCATAAGCTGGCATTTTTAATATAATGTGGTAATAATTTTATAAGCTATCTGAAGGTGTAGCATCATTAGTTACGGGTGGTGTTACAGCCTCTGGTAAGGTTTCTGGAACCACAGTTTCTATGTCATCACCTTGTAATAATTTAGAATCTGCATCACCGTAATTACCTTTAAGGGCAATGTTAGATGCTAAGATTAAAACTATTAACAAACCTGCTAGTGTCCATGTGCTCTTGTCTAAAAAGTCACCTGTTTTTTTAACTCCACCAACAACTTGGTTGCCTCCCCCACCAAAAGAAGAAGAAAGTCCGCCACCTTTTGGATTTTGTACCATGATCACCAACACTAATAATAGGCAAACGACAATGATAAGTATCAGGAAAATTGAAAATGTACTCATTCTAAATTATTTATTATCTTTTCGTAATTTCTCTACCGCCTTAATTCGGTCTGCAAAGAAACTACTTTTTTCTGGATATTTCAAACTTAAAATTTTGTAAGCCTGAATTGCATTTTTATACTTTTTTTGCTCTAGATAAACCCTTGCTAAAGTCTCTGTCATCAGCTCATTATGATCAATTCTTGAAGACTTGGAAAGGTCAATAACTGTGTTCACCTCTGTAGGTACGATTTTAGGGTTCGAGGCTATAAACTTGTCTATTCGGTCGTATTTTTTCTTAATTGCTTCACTTTTAACCTTGGTTTTCTTGACAGGTTTTACAGCAACTATTGGTTCTTTTGCCTTTTGTAAGGTCTTTTCTACTTTACTTTCTTTTGCCTGAGTTGGTGGCTGAATTATTTTCTCTTTAATTGAGTTAATGGTATCATCTTCAGATTTTTCCAAAGGTTTTTTAGAGGCTAGACTTAACCATTCTGAAAAAGAATATTTCTCTTTGGCATCGAAAGTTAAAGGCTTACCAATATCAAGAGCATTTTCTTCTTCGGTATTGGTTGGGTTTTTAGATTGAAATAATTCTGGATCAAGTATTTGATCGGCATCATGTTCATCTTGTGGCAACGGTCTATCTTCAGAAGGCGTAATTAACGGTATAATTGCAGCTTCTTCTTTGATTGCAATAGTATTCTCTTCTATTTCTGAGGTTTCAATTTCAGCGCTGGTGACTTCAATATCTGTTAAGATTTCTTCTGCTGGCACTTCGATAGCTTCAATCTCGACTACAGTATCTTTAATTTCGACAGGTGCCGTTTCTTTTATTTCCTCAGGTTCTTGAGCTGGCACGACAACTTCGATTTTTTCTATTTCAGTAACCTTTTTTGTTGAAATATCGGCATCATACTGTAAAAAATCTTTAGAGGTTATAAAATCAAAAAGTACATCTCTATCGGTTGTAAATGCAGCCGTTGTTTTAAGAGCTTTGTTGTATTTGTAGCTATTTAGATTTTTAAGACCTTTTAAATGCAGTGCTCGTGCAGCTTGAAAATAAGGATATTCGGCAATAATATCTTCTAGGTGTTTTGTATGTATAGGTTCTACCACTTTGGTAGGGTGTTCTAGAAAATATGTAAAGTCCTTAACGTTCATGTAATTTACCAATCTGCCAATGAGGCGTTGAAAATATCTTGTGTTAGCCTCTCGAAAATTATTTCATGGGCTTCACTCTTAATGCTCGCCAATTGTGTGTCTGCCGGATAATCATAAAAGAAAGAAAAACTTTGATCAAATGCGGCATCTTCTTTTAGTTGATTGTAAAAACGGACTTTTACTCGAATCGAAAGTCTGTTTTGAGCAGCTGTTTGAGCAGCTGTAGCAGACATTGGTGAAATTTTATATTCTGTTATTTCGCCCTCGTATAATAAATGTGGATTGCCAGAAGAAATAAGATCTAAGCTGGTCTGATTTAAAATTCGATCTTGTAGTGCTAAAGTAAAATCTCTATCTACACCCGGTTCAAATGTAGAACCCGGACTCTGAGTGGCATAATTTTGAAAATAGGTGACTTGAAATGTTTTGGCTTCGCCAACATTGCCACCGGTAAAATTATAAACACCGCAGCTTAAAAATAAGATGATGGGTAATATAAATAGAATAGATTTTTTTAGGTATCTCATTGAAATAGGATTCATTTAAATTAAAGGTCGTACTGTTTTATTTTGCGATAAAGTGTGCGCTCAGAAATACCTAATTCTGTGGCTGCAGCCTTTCTTTTTCCTCTATTCCGTTCAAGAGATTTTTTGATCAATTCTACTTCCTTCTCTTGTAAAGATAGGGTTTCTTCTTCTTGAATTTCTTCGGCAAAATGATATTTATCTTCGTAAGAATCTTGAATTATAGAAGCTTCCTCTTTTTTAGGTTCTGGTAAATGTAAAAGATTCCTTGGCTTTTCTTCTTGAGAATCATGGTCGATATCGGCATCTTCGTCATCTTCGTTACCGTAGATTTTACGAATCAAGTTTTCATTATCTTTTTGAACCTTCTCAGAGTCATTATTTTTCAATAACTCCATCGTTAGTTTTTTAAGGTCGTTGAGGTCACCTTTCATATCGAACAAAACCTTATAGAGTATTTCTCTTTCGTTGCTAAAATCGCTGTCAGATTTTGAATTAGAGACTACGGCAGGTAAGTTACTCGAAGTATTATTTGGTAAATATCCATGTAAAGTCGAAGCCGAAATCGCTCTGTTTTCTTCTAGAACAGAAATTTGTTCTGCAATATTTCTTAACTGACGAATGTTGCCTGGCCATCTATATTTAATTAATAACGATACTGCATTATCATCTAATCTTATCGTCGGCATTTTATATTTCTGACTGAAATCTGACGCAAATTTTCGGAACAATAAATGAATATCATCTTGGCGTTCACGCAATGGCGGAATGTTAATTTCTACCGTACTTAATCGATAGTATAGATCTTCGCGAAAACGCTCTTTTTTGATTGCCTCGAACATATTAACGTTCGTTGCTGCTACAATACGAACATCGGTTTTCTGTACTTGCGATGATCCGACTTTTAAAAACTCACCGTTTTCTAGTACACGTAAAAGTCGTACTTGGGTAGTTAACGGTAATTCACCAACTTCATCTAAAAATATGGTACCACCATCGGCAACTTCAAAATAGCCGCTTCTAGTTTGCGTAGCACCTGTAAAAGCACCTTTTTCGTGTCCGAAAAGCTCACTGTCAATAGTGCCTTCGGGTATTGCGCCACAGTTTACGGCGATATATTTGGCATGTTTTCTATGAGAAAGTGAATGAACAATTTTCGGAATAGATTCTTTACCAACACCACTTTCACCAGTAACTAAGACCGAAATATCTGTAGCCGCAACTTGCATTGCTTTTTCTATAGCTCGGTTCAATTTTGGATTTTGCCCAATAATTTCAAAACGTTGTTTTATACTTTGTATGCTTTCCATATAAAATGGCTGCTAAATTTAGTTATTGTCAGAATACCCAACAGCAACACCTTTTAAGGTTGCAGAAGTGCAGTCGTTAATTTGTACGTTTACAAAGTCACCAACCTTGTAATTTTCTTTCGGAAACACTACTACGGTGCTTTGCGTGTTTCTTCCCTTCCATTCGTGTTCCGATTTTTTAGAAGTTCCTTCTATTAAAACCTCTTGAATTTGACCGACATGCTTTTCTGTTCTAAACTGACAGTGACTTCTCTGTAAAGCAATGATTTCAGAAAGGCGTCTCTTCTTTGTAGCTTCAGGTACATCATCTTCCATTTTTCTACCGGCCATGGTGCCAGGTCTTTCAGAATATGAATACATAAATCCGAAATCATACTTAACATGCTCTAGGGCTTTTAAAGTAGCCGCATGGTCTTCCTCTGTTTCTGTAGGGAATCCGGTAATAATATCTTGAGAAATAGAGCAGCCAGGTAGAATTTTTCTAATTTCATCTGTCAGTTCAAAATACTCTTCGATGGTGTGTAAGCGATTCATTGCCTTTAAAATACGGTTACTACCGCTTTGTACAGGTAAATGAACGTGGTTACAAATATTTTTATGCTTGGCCATGGTTCTAATCACCTCCAAAGTCATGTCTTGCGGATTCGATGTCGAAAAACGAATACGCATTTTTGGATTTGCCAATGCGACCATTTCTAAAAGTTTAGAAAAGCCGATTGCCGTTGCTTTTTGCATATCAGAAGCATTCTCAAAATTTTTCTTGAGTCCGCCACCATACCATAAGTAACTATCTACATTCTGTCCCAGCAGCGTAATTTCTTTGAATCCGTTTTCAGAAAGCTCTTTTACTTCTACTAAAATAGATTGTGGGTCTCTGCTACGCTCACGACCTCTGGTAAATGGTACAACACAAAATGTACACATATTATCACATCCTCTGGTAATAGAAACAAAAGCTGTCACTCCGTTTGTATTTAATCTTACAGGTGCAATATCGCCGTAAGTTTCATCCTTAGAAAGAATAACATTTACCGCATCTCTACCAGAATCAACTTCTTTTATCAAGTTGGGTAAATCTTTATAGGCATCTGGCCCAACGACCATGTCTACTATTTTTTCTTCATCTAAAAGCTTGTCTTTTAGACGTTCGGCCATACAACCAAGAACACCGACTTTTAAATGTGGCCTCGTTTTTTTTACCTTATTATACTCTGTTAATCTTTTGCGTATCGTCTGTTCTGCTTTATCTCGAATAGAACACGTGTTTACAAGTACTAAATCGGCATCTTCTAACGTTTGGGTGGTGTTAAAACCTTCGGTCGCTAATATAGATGCTACAATTTCACTGTCGGCAAAGTTCATGGCGCAACCGTAACTCTCAATGTAGAGATTACGCTTGTTCACTTCTTTTCCTTCAACTACCAAAGTTGTGCCCTGCACATTTTCGTCTATGGTTTTCTCCATTTTTAAAATACGTTGCAATAAAATATTTTGGATGGCAAAGATACTATTATAATCAAAAATATGACAAGATGACATGATTATTTAGGGTTTGTTTATGCTTTCTACACCAAAATTATTTAGTTTTATCACCAATTATAACCACCGATACTTATGAATTTAGAAAACTTGACGCAGCACATTAAGACGAAACCAGATTTAGAATTTGGTACCATATTCAGTAGGTCTATAGACCTTTTTAAAAAGGTATGGTTGCAGGGCTTTATTATTTTGCTCTTGACATTCGTTGTAATACTCCCATTTTATATTGTTTTGTACATACCTATGATCGCTTTGGGTTTAACTGATCCAGAGGCACTTCAGCATAATGAGTTGCCACCAATGGCTATTCTTTTTCCTGTTTTTGCGATTGGGATCGCCACTTTTGCTTTGGCATTAAATGCAGCATTTTTAAAGATGTGTAGAGAAAAAGATTTGGGAAAAGAATCTGGCGATGATTACTTCTACTTCTTCAAAGAAGGGCGTTTAGGTAAGGTCTTTATTCTTGCTTTGTATACAATCGGACTCTCGATTCTAGGGGCACTTGCCTGTGGTGTTGGTATGTTCTATGTTATGGTTCCGGTTTCATTGATTCCGGCATTTTTGGCATTTTCGAATGATCTTTCTCCGTTAGAAATGGTGAAGGCTAGTTTTACCTTGGGTAATAAAAACTGGTTGGTCATATTTGGTTTAGTGATCATTTCGGCATTTGTAGCACAACTAGGCATTTTTTTATGTTGTGTAGGAGTATTGTTTACAGCAATGCTTGGTAAAGTGCCTACCTATTATATGTATAAAGACGGAGTTGGTTTTAACGCTGTAGAACAAATTTCAAACTATTGATAACGCAACTATTACGTGTTTCTTCATCTTATAATTGCAACCAGTAAAATTATATACCATGAAGAATTTTGTTTTTCTTTTTTGTGATATTGCATTATCTGCATTTGTTTCGTGTAATGATGATGGTCCGTATGAAGATTACTTAGTGGCAAGACCAATCGTGCAAGATGCAATATCGTTTAAGTCAGAAGCTGTCGATGTAGTTGATCCTATACCAATTGTTTCGTCAGGTAAAATATATGCTTACCAAGACTATATTTTTGTAAATGATATAAATCTAGGTCTTCATGTTTTGGATAATAAGAATCCGTCAGCACCAGAAAGTATTGCTTTTATAAAGTTAGAAGGCAACTTCGATATTTCTATAAAAGACGATAAGCTGTATGCCGATAGTTATGGCGATTTGGTAATTTTTGACATATCAGATATTACAAATATTACCATTCAAAGCAGGATCGTGAATGCCATATATAATAATGATGTATGGCTTTCGAATATAGAATATCCTCAGGCAGATTTTTATGAATATGGCGATATCGATTATAGTAGAGATATTGTTATAGGCTGGGAGGTAAACACCGAAAGAAGATCGGTAGAAGAGTATGAGTCTAGGTACAATTGTGATAGTTGTCTTGTAGATTCTGCTGAAAGTTTTAATGATAGTCCGCAGCCAAGCACAGGTCAAGGCGGGTCTTTGGCACGTTTTAAAATCATAGGCGATTATTTATATGTAGTAGATTATAGTAATATCAATATTTTTAATATTGCCGATGCCGAAGATGTAAAAGTTTTAGATGATGTTCAAGTAGCTTGGGATATTGAAACGATTTATAGTCAGGGAGATATTTTATTTATTGGTGGTGCCCAGGGAATGTATATTTATGGAATAGAAGATCCTGAAAATCCCGAATTTATTTCAGAGTTTAGACATGGTACCGCTTGTGACCCAGTCGTTGTCGATGGCGATTATGCTTACGTAACTCTAAAAGGAGGAGGTTTCTGTGGAAATACCGAAAGTGGATTGTATGTGATCGATATCTCTAATCTTGAGAATCCGGAATTAAAAGTAATTTACCCGATGGATGGCCCAAACGGATTAGGGATTAAAAACAATACCTTATTTATATGTGATGGAGATTCGGGCTTAAAGGTGTATGATAAAACAGCTGCGCCAAATATAACATTGGTCAATACTTTCGAAGATATCATTGCTTATGATGTAATACCGTTGGCATCATCATTATTAATGATCGGTGATCGCACATTGTATCAATATGAATATGTTGATAATGACATTAGGTTGCTAAGTACCTTTCAATTGTAAGAATAATAATAGGTTAAAAAAAGGGAAGCTAGTTTAGCTTCCCTTTTTTTATTTCAGTGTCCTAATTGGTTTGTGGCTTGTGATATAGCTTATATAATAATCATGAATTATTTCAATTTATTGGCTAAACTCTATTGAAATATGGGAAAAAATAAATTCCTGAAATTCCAAAGTTTAATTTTTAGTATACATTTGTAAGTATAAACAAGGTTGATGGCGAAAAATTTAGTAATTGTTGAGTCTCCTGCAAAGGCAAAAACTATAGAGAAGTTTTTGGGAAAAGATTTTAAGGTTGAATCGAGCTTTGGTCACATTGCCGATTTACCTTCAAGTGAGCTGGGAGTAGATGTCGAGAACGATTTCACACCGAAATATATCGTAGATAAAGATAAGCAAGCTTTAGTGAAAAAGCTTAAAAGTCTTGCAGATAAAGCAGAAACGATATGGCTCGCGAGTGATGAGGATCGAGAGGGTGAGGCTATTTCTTGGCACTTGGCCGAAGAGCTAGGTTTAGACAAGAAGAAGACAAAACGTATCGTTTTCAACTCGGTTACAAAGGCTGCTATTCAAAAAGCAATTGAAAATCCGAGGGAAATAAATTACAACCTTGTAAATGCACAACAGGCAAGAAGGGTATTAGACCGTTTGGTTGGGTATCAATTATCGCCAGTGCTTTGGAAAAAAATTAAACCGGGTCTTTCTGCCGGTCGTGTTCAATCTGTAGCCGTAAGGTTAATTGTTGAGCGAGAAAGAGATATAGAGGGTTTTGAGCCACAAGCGTCATTTAAGATTGCGGCAGAGTTTCAAACAGAAGAAGGCAGTGTTTTTTCGGCTAAGCTGAATAAAACTTTCGACACAGAAAAAGAAGCAAAAGCATTTTTAGAAAAGAATAAAGCTGCTAATTTTTCGGTAAGTAAGTTAGATAGAAAACCTGCCAAGAAATCACCATCTGCACCGTTTACAACCTCTACTTTACAACAAGAGGCATCAAGAAAATTATATTTCTCTGTAGGTAGAACCATGCAAGTCGCCCAACGTTTATACGAAGCGGGTTTAATTACGTACATGAGAACAGATAGTGTTAACCTTTCTAACGAAGCGTTGACATCTGCAAAAGAAGCCATAGAAAAGAACTACGGTAAAGAATATAGCGAAACAAGAAATTTTACAGGTAAGTCTAAAGGCGCTCAAGAAGCACACGAAGCAATTAGACCAACTGAGATGGATAATCAATCTCCATCATTAGAACGTGATCAATCTAAATTGTACGACTTAATATGGAAACGTACGGTTGCCTCTCAAATGAGCGATGCTCAGTTAGAGCGTACCAACGTAAAAATTAAGGCGAGTAAACATTCAGAAGAATTTACTGCAAATGGTGAGGTTATAAAGTTCGATGGTTTCTTGAAAGTGTACATGGAAGGTGTAGATGATGAAGATATTGCCGAAGAACAAGAAGGCATGTTACCTGCCATGAAAGAAGGTGAGCGTTTGTTGAATAATTATATTTCAGCGACAGAACGTTTTACAAGAGCACCATATAGATTTACAGAAGCATCTTTGGTTAAGAAATTAGAAGAGCTTGGTATTGGTAGACCATCTACTTATGCACCAACAATATCTACCATTCTTAACAGAGGTTATGTTGAAAAAGGTACTATAGAAGGTACTGAGCGTAAATATCAGCAATTGGTATTGGCGGCAGATAAAATAGAAGAAAAGAACCTGACAGAAAATGTAGGTTCAGATAAAGGTAAAATGGTGCCAACAGATATAGGTATAATCGTTACCGATTTCTTAGTCACAAATTTCGCCAATATTTTAGATTATAATTTTACTGCACAGGTCGAAGAAGATTTTGATGAAATAGCTTCTGGTGATGAAGACTGGAAGAAGATGATGAAGAATTTCTACAAAGATTTTCATCCGAATGTGGTAGATGTAGAAGAAAATGCCGAACGTGCAAGCGGAGAAAGAATATTAGGTAAAGATCCTAAAAGCGGAAAACAAGTTTCTGTGCGTTTAGGTAGATTCGGCCCAATGGTTCAAATAGGTACTGTTGATGATGAAGAGAAACCAACATTCGCAAGTTTATTACCAGAGCAATCACTGAATACCATTTCGTACGAAGAGGCAATGGATCTTTTTAAACTACCAAGAAAATTAGGAGTTTATGAAGGTGAGGAAGTATTGGCCAATGTAGGTCGATTTGGACCATATGTAAAATTCGGAGAGAAATTTATTTCTATGGATAAAGGCGAAAGTGCTTTTGAAATTGAAATGGATAGGGCAATAGAACTTATTGTAGCAAAACAGAAAGCCGATGCGCCAATTGCCATGTATGAAGACATGGAGGTTACTAAAGGTACCGGTAGATTTGGACCGTTCATTAAGTGGAACGGTATGTTTATTAATGTGAACAAAAAGTACGATTTTGATACGTTATCAAATGACGACGTTATAGAACTTATCGAGGTCAAAAAGCAAAAAGAAATAGTTAAGGTTATACAAAACTGGGAAGAAGAAGGCATCCGTATCGAAAAAGCGAGATGGGGTCGTCATAATGTCTTAAAAGGTAAAATAAAGGTAGAATTGGCAAAAACTGTCGATGTTACTAAAATGACTTTAGAAGAAGCTCAGAAGTTGATCGAGGCAAAGACTCCGAAGAAAAAAACTGTAAAGAAAAAGGCAAAAGCTAAACCTAAGTCAAAAAAGTAATTTAATTTTAGGTCAAAGATCAGTACAGTATTCTTATGATTTCTAAAAACCTTTAATAAATGGCCTTTGATTTTTTAGTTCCGGTATCGGATAAAGTTCTAGCTCATAATGAGTTATTGCCAAGTCAATCTATCGGTAAAAACACCTATATACATACAGAAAAGGATGGTTTGCCTGTATTGGCAAATGCTACCGTTGCCATAGTAGGGGTTAGAGAATCTCGAAATGCCTATGAAAAGAAGCATGAGAAGTTAGATGTCTCTGCTATAAGATTACAATTCTACAAGCTTTTAATAGGAAACTGGAATGCCACCATTGTAGATTTAGGTGATATTGAAGAGGGCGCTACGGTAAATGACACCTATTTTGTGGTCAAAGAAGTAGTAGCCGGTCTTTTAGAAGAAGATATTATTCCTATCATTTTAGGGGCGACACAAGATATTACCTACCCTGCATACAGAGCTTTTGATGGTATTAGAGATATGATCAACCTGGTTGCAGTAGATAGTAGGTTCGATTTCGGGATCGAAGATGAGCTTATTTCTTCGCATTCTTATATGAGTAAGATCATAACCGATAAGCCTAATAACCTTTTTAATTTTTCGAATATTGGCTATCAAAGTTATTTTAACGCCCAAGAAGAAATAGATTTAATGGAGCGTTTATTTTTTGACGCTTATCGACTTGGTGAAGTTGCAAATGATATTTCGTTAGCAGAACCAGTACTAAGAAATGCACATATGGTAAGTTTAGACTTACGATCTGTAAAGGCCAGTGAAATTTCTATGTCTGGCAATTTTTCTCCGAACGGGTTTAATGGCAGAGAAATCTGTGCCATTTCTAGATATGCAGGTATCAGCGATAAAGTATCTGTATTCGGTTTGTACGAAATGGAGAATACTGTACAGTCGCAACAGCTGATAGCACAGATTATATGGTACTTCATAGAAGGTATCAATTTTAGAATAAAAGAAAGTCCATATACCAAAACCGATGACTTTGTTAAGTATAATGTACCTAGCGAAGACGAAGAATTGGTATTCTACAAAAGTTTATTAACAGAAAGATGGTGGACAGAAGTCCCATCTATTTTCACTTCACATACTAAAGGCCATACACCAGCGTTATTACCTTGCACCGAGAAGGATTATATTGATGCATGTAATCAGCAGATTCCAGAAAGGTGGTACAAGGCCTATAAGAAAGGCTTTAATTAACATTATTTTTTTAAAGCATAAAAAGACTTTAATACAATATTTTATATAAAACCTAGTTTTAGTTGATAGAATAAATTATTGTATTCTCAGTTTAAACCATAATCGAAATTTAACCTAAAGTATGAAGAAGCTATTGTTATCCTCTATAGCGTTTGTTTTTTTACTCACAAGTTGTGGGTCTAAGCAAAAAGGTGAGCTAACTGGAGTCCAGGGAAAAAAGTGGTATCCAGAAAAACCATATGGAATGGAACTTATCCCAAGGGGTTCTTTCATAATGGGTAAGAGTGAAGAAGATCAAGGAAAATTATTGAATGCGCCGACTAAGACAGTTACGGTACGTTCTTTTTACATGGATGATACAGAAATCACAAACAGTGAGTATCGTCAGTTTGTAGAATGGGTAAAGGATTCTATCGTTAGAACCAAATTAGCCATTTTAGCTGATGAGTTAGGTATCGGCCCAGAAGAAGGCGGTATTGGTGACTATGCATTTAAAGATGCAGATACTACAAGAGCATCTGTATACGATAAGTATATGTTAGATAATTACTCAGGTATGGGTGAAACGGGCTACGAAGGTAGAGCGTTAAGCAAAGATGAAGACCTAGTTTGGGACACATCAGACTACCCAGATGAGTATTATACCGAAATTATGGATTCTATCTACTTATCTGAAGAAGAGTCATATAATGGTCAACGTACTATTAACGTTAAGAATTTAAAGTATAAGTATAGTTGGATGGATATCGAGGCAGCTGCCCGTGCTTCTTTAAAAGGGAATAAGAGTCGTAAAGACTTTATTCGTACCGAAGAAGTAGAGATATACCCAGATACTACTGTATGGATCAGAGATTTCTCTTATTCATATAACGAACCAATGCACAATGATTATTTCTGGCACGATGCCTACAGCGAATATCCTGTAGTTGGTATCAGCTGGCAACAAGCAAAAGCATTCTGTAACTGGAGAACGAAGTTCAAAAATGATGATAACAAGAGTCGTAATAGACAATTCGTTAATCAATTTAGACTTCCAACAGAAGCTGAATGGGAATATGCTGCAAGAGGTGGTATCGAAGGTGGTACGTACCCATGGGGTGGCCCTTATGTAATCAGTGATACTGGTTGTTTTATGGCAAACTTTAAACCACAACGTGGAGATTATGCCGCAGATGCTGCTTTATATACAGTAGAAGCGAAATCTTACGAGCCTAATGACTTTAATATGTACAACATGGCCGGTAACGTATCTGAGTGGACAAATTCAAGTTACGATCCAAGTTCATACGATTACGTATCAACAATGAACCCTAACGGTGGTGATCAATCTAATACTAGAAAAGTTATTAGAGGTGGATCCTGGAAAGATGTAGCTTACTTCTTACAAGTAAGTACAAGAGATTACGAATACGCTGATTCGGCGCGTAGTTACATAGGTTTCAGAACAGTACAAGATTATATGGGTGAGGAAGATTCCACACAATAAATAATAATATTAACAGTTTTATAATAAATTCAAATTCATTTTTTAACCAAATCTTTTTTATTAAACCTTAAATTAAATTAAACATGGCACAGTCAAAATCCACAAAAAAATTATTTAACATGGCCTACGGGCTAGGAGCATCAGTTGTAATTATCGGTGCATTATTCAAAATTCTTCACTGGGAGTTAGGACCATTAAATGGTGGTATTCTTTTAGCGATAGGTCTTATTACAGAAGCATTAATTTTCGCGATCAGTGCGTTCGAACCAGTAGATGAAGATCTAGACTGGGCATTAGTATACCCAGAATTAGCTGGTGGTGAAGGTAAAGCACCTAAGAAAGCACAAGCTGCAACTGAAATTAAAGAAGCTGAAGCATCTTTATCTAAGAAATTAGATGATTTATTAAAAGAAGCTGGTGTAGACGCAAGTCTTATGGAAAGCTTAGGTTCAAGCATTAAAAACTTTGAAGGTGCCGCTAAAGGTATCGCTCCAACAGTTGATGCAATGGAATCTACTAAGAAATATTCTAGTGAAATGGTTCATGCTGCAGCTCAAATGGAGTCTTTGAACAGTCTTTATAAAGTACAATTAGAAAGTGCTAGCAAACAAGCTTCAGTTAATGAAGAAGTTGTTCAAAATGCAAGTGCACTTAAAGATCAAATGGCATCTTTGTCTACAAACCTTTCTTCTTTGAATGGTGTATATGGTGGAATGTTATCTGCAATGAGTAGTAAAAACTAAATTGGATTTTAATAAAACCCAAGTCAATTATTAATTAAAATCTAAAAAAACAAATCCATGGCAGGAGGAAAAAATTCACCACGTCAGAAGATGGTCAACTTAATGTATTTGATCTTCATCGCAATGCTGGCATTAAACATGAGTAAAGAGGTATTAGCCGCATTCGGTATAATGAATGAAAAGCTAGAGACTTCAAACGCAATGACAACGGCAAGTAACGAAGCGTTCTTAGGTAGTCTGGAAACTAAAGCATCTGAAGATGCAGCTAAGTATGATAAGCTGTACAAGAATGCTCAACAGATTAAAGCAATGTCTCAAGAGTATTATGATTACTTAGAAGGACTTAAGACAGGTATGATGGAAGGGATCGAAGATCCTAAAGATTATGCTCGTATGGATATGGCTGATTATTTAGATCAGAAATTATTCCAAGGGGAAACTTTATCAGAAGACGGTAAAAAATTCATGAGTAACCTAACTGGTTATAGAGATCAAGTTGCGGCAATAGTGCCTAAAGCTTTAAAGCAATCTGTTATCGATCGTTTCCAAACAGGAGATGAAAATGGTAAAGTTGAAAAAAGAGACGGTACCAAACAAGATTGGATCAACTATCACTATGAAGGATATCCTTTAGTAGCATCTTTAGCAAAATTAACTCAGTTACAAGCTGACGTTAAAATGACTGAAGAAGCAGCTTTGAAATCTATGTTAGCAGGTGAGTTGACTAACCAAGTTTCTTTAAAGAACTTCGCAACTTCACTTTCTTCTACTAAATCTGCATACTATGCAGGTGAGAAGTATGATGGTAAGATTATTATCAGCAAAACTGATAACTCTTCTACTCCGGTAAAAGCTGAGTTAACTTTAGATGGTAGAAAATTAACTGAAGGTACTGATTATAAATTAGAAGCTGGTGGTGTTAAAATGTTGATTGGTTCTGGTTCTGCTGGTGACCATGAAGTAAAAGGTACTATCTACTTCAAGCAAGATGGTGAAGAAATTCCTGTTGAGGTTAAAAATTCATTCGCAACTATATCAAAGCCAAATGCTGCTTTAATTGCTGCTGATAAAATGAATGTTGTATATAGAGGTGTTGCTAACCCAATGTCTATATCTATACCAGGTATACCAAATAATAAAGTAAGAGCATCTGCTCCAGGTCTTAAGGCTGTTAGTGGTAGTAGTTATGTAATGACACCAGGTACTGGTAGAAACGTTACTATTACAGCTTCAGGTACTTTACCTGACGGTCAGTCAGTATCATCTAACTCTGAATTCAGAATTAAAGATATTCCAAGACCAGAAGGTAGTGTAAGTAAGCAAACCGGTAGTATTAAACTTCCAAAAAGTAATGTTGAGATCGCTACGATCGGTGCTGGCTTAGAAGACTTTGATTTTGATTTAAACCTTGCAGTAAGCGGCTTTAAATTTAAAGTGCCAGGTCAACCAACTGTTTCTGTAAGAGGAAATAAGATGGATGCTAAAGCAAAACAAGCTTTATCACGTGCTAAAAGAGGAGATATCGTTCAAATATTTGATATCGAAGCGTTTATCACAAACAATAAAAGTTACAAGTTGAAAAAAGTATCTCCAGTAGTTGTGGAGATTACAAACTAAATAAATAGAATGATACCGGGTAAGCCATTTGGTCTTGCCCGGTTAATTTTAAAGTGAAGCAAACATGAATTGGAAAAATGTTTTAGTAATGGGAGCGGTAACGATGTTACCTTTATCAATGATGGCCCAAGCAAATGTATTGAATGCAAAGAAACCCGATGAGGTTGGTGTTCGTACAGAAGCTCAGAAAGCTGTCGATAACGATGCTCCGTTAGAATATGGTTATGTAGATGATAGGGATATCCTTTGGTCTAAAACATTATGGGAAACCATAGATTTAGATGAGAGAGTTAACTTCCCATTATATTATCCAACAGATACTATGGATATTGGCCCAGATAGAAGGTCTTTATACCACGTTCTAATTAAAAATTTAAAAAGTGGAAAATTAGAAACTTATACAGATTCTTATTTCACTAAAAAAAGGTCTTTTAACGATTTAAAAGACGCCTTGCAAATGGTTGATACTCTTGATTACGGGTATGAGCAAATGAATGCAGGTGAAACTGTTTCTGAAGAGTACATTACTCGTAGAAATATTTCTGCAGCTGATATTGAAGAATATCACGTGAAAGGAATTTGGTATTTCGATAAGAGACAAGGAGAATTAAAATACCGTCTTTTAGGTATTGCTCCAGTTGCACCAGATGTAAACTTTATGGATGATGACAATCCAGATATGGTAGAGCTTTTTTGGGTATGGTACCCAGATGCTCGTGAAATGTTACACGAAGCAAAAGTTTTTAACCAACAGAATTCAGCTCAGCCTATTTCTTTCGACATGTTGTTGAATGCAAGAAGATTCGATGCCGTTATTTATAAAGAAGATAACGTACAAGGCGACAGAAAAGTTGACGATTACATTTCTGATAATGCTTTGTTCCAATTATTGGAAGCAAAACGAATTAAAGAGACAATTAGAGATAAGGAACAAGACATGTGGGCTTACTAAGCTTACTGAAAATCCAATTCATATCATAAAGACCCGGTCGAAAGATTGGGTCTTTTGTTTTTATATTATGTTTTCTACAATTGTCATTACCTTTGCGCCATGGTAGATTATATGGTAGTAGGGCTAGGGTTGGCGGGTACCGCATTTTGCGAAAACTTGCGTAGAAATAATAAGACATTTGTTGTTTTTAATGACCAATCGCAAACATCGTCTCGTGTGGCAGGCGGTTTGTATAATCCTATTATTTTAAAACGATTTACACTTTCTTGGCGAGCAGACGAGCAACTACCGATAGCCACCGAATTTTATACCCAATTAGAGCATTTTTTGAAGGTAACGTTTGATGAAAAGTTGAATGTGCTTCGAAAATTTGCCTCTATAGAAGAGCAAAATTTATGGTTTGAAGCAGCTGATAAAGAAAAGCTGAGGCCATATTTAGATACAAAATTGGTGAATAATGAGAATACCTCGCTCAAAGCAGCGCACCAATTTGGTAAAGTATTAGAAACGGGTAAGTTAGATACCAAGTTATTTTTTAATAGCTACACGAAGTGGCTCGAAAAAGAAAACAAGTTGTATACTGCTACATTCGATTATAGTCAACTTATAGTTGAACAAGAGTTTGTAAGTTATCAAAATATAAAAGCTAGACACATCGTGTTTACCGAGGGTTTTGGTATGATGCAAAATCCGTATTTCAACCATTTGCCTATGCAAGGTTCAAAAGGGGAATACATCGTTATTAAGGCTAGAGAGCTTAAGGAAACTAGAATAATCAAATCTTCCATTTTCTTAATTCCTTTAGGCGATGATTTGTATAAGATAGGCGCAACGTATAATAGAGATCAAAAAGATAATACTACTACCGAAAGGGCTAAAATTGAGCTCGCAGATAAACTAGGTAGCCTTTTAGATTGTCCGTATGAAATAGTTGATCACGAGGCAGGTATGCGTCCTACCGTAAAAGATAGAAGACCTTTAGTGGGTAAACATCCCAAGTATGCCAATTTATGGGTATTGAATGGTTTTGGATCTCATGGTATTACCATAGCACCTTGGGCGGCAAAATCGCTTTACGAGCATATAGAACATCAAATTCCGTTATTAGAGGAAATGAATATAGGGCGATTTGCTACGAATTAAGACTTTTTGAGGTAGCCTTAGCATCGTATTTTATAAACATATTGATCCATATGTTACGAGATACCCTCATAATTACCGGCATAAATACAATAAGAGTAATAATTATAGCAATAAACGCTTCTATCAAGCCAGCGCCTAGAAAAAGATAGGCGATAACAAATGCTGCAACGGCAAATGCAATTCCGACTCCGTAACTGACATACATAGCACCATAAAAGAAAGATGGTTCTATTTTATATTTAAGGTCACAATGGCTACATCTTTCATGCATTTTAAAGATTTTACCCATATGGTACGGGTTTTCGTCCAAATACATGCTTTCTTCATGACATCTTGGGCAACTTCCTGTTAAAATGCTGTAGAGTTTGTTTCCTTTTTTTAACATTTGCAAAACTTTATACCAAGGTACGATTTTGAGACATTTTTAAACTTAGAAATCTGCAGTTATAAAGATAAATTTAACTTAAAAGTTACCTAGGTAAAGTATGCCTTGCTTTTAAGAAAACACTAGAATAATTAGAATTTATGTTAAACGTTCACAACCTATCAGTCTCTTTTGGAGGAGAATATTTATTTGAAGAAATATCTTTTCGATTAAATGGAGGAAATAGAGCAGGGCTAGTAGGTAAAAACGGTGCAGGTAAATCGACATTGTTGAAATTGCTCAACAAAGATATGCCATTAGATACCGGTGTTATTGCCATAGAAAAAGATATTAAAATTGGCTTTTTAAGACAAGATATTGATTTCGTTGAAGGTCGGTCAGTTTTAGATGAAGCATACCAAGCTTTTGAAGAGATAAAAGCCTTAGAGCTAAAATTAGATGAAATCAACCATCAATTGGCAGAGCGAACCGATTACGAATCAGAATCATACAGTCAGCTAATTATAGACCTTAATGATGTTTCTCATCATTATGAAATATTAGGGGGATATAATTACCAAGGTGAGACAGAAAAAATTCTACAAGGGTTAGGTTTTAGAAGAGAAGATTTCGATAAAAAGACCGAAACCTTTTCAGGTGGGTGGCGTATGCGTATAGAGCTTGCCAAATTATTATTGCAGACTAATGACGTTTTACTACTCGATGAGCCTACCAACCACTTAGATATTGAATCTATCATTTGGTTCGAACAATTCTTGAACAATTATACAGGTGCAGTGGTAATCGTATCTCACGATAAAATGTTTTTGGATAATGTTACTAACAGAACGATTGAAATCTCATTAGGTCGTATATACGATTATAATAAGCCATATACCGAATATCTTGTTTTAAGAAATGAGATAAAACAACAGCAGGTAAACGCTCAAAAGAACCAAGAGAAAGAGATACAGCAGGCAGAAAGGCTAATTGAGAAGTTTAGGGCAAAATCGACCAAAGCATCAATGGCGCAATCTTTAATAAAGAAATTAGATAAGATTGAGCGTATAGAGGTCGATGAAGATGATAATAGTGTTATGAGTCTGCGTTTTCCAATTTCTGTTGTTCCTGGTAAAGTGGTGGTAGAAATAGAAGATCTATCAAAAGCATATGGTAATAATTTAGTCTTAAACGATATTAACCTTCTTATTGAGCGTGATACTAAAACTGCTTTTGTGGGGCAGAACGGTCAAGGTAAGTCTACATTGGCAAAAATAATTGTCGGTGAATTAAAGCATGAAGGTCATTTAAAATTGGGGCATAATGTACAAATAGGATATTTTGCTCAAAACCAGGCGGAGTATTTAGATGGTAATAAAACCATTTTAGATACCATGATCGATGCAGCAAATGAAAAGAATAGAAGCAAGGTAAGAGATATTTTAGGTTCATTTTTGTTCAGAGGCGATGAAGTAGATAAGTACGTAAAAGTACTGTCAGGTGGTGAGCGTAACCGTTTGGCTTTGGCTAAAATGTTATTGCAGCCTTTTAATGTATTGGTGATGGATGAACCTACCAACCACTTAGATATTAAATCGAAAAATGTACTTAAGCAAGCCTGTTTAAATTTCGAGGGAACTTTAATTTTGGTATCTCACGATAGAGACTTTTTACAAGGGTTAACCAACAAAGTATACGAGTTCAAAGATCAAAAGATTAGGGAGTATTTAGGCGATGTCGATTTCTATTTAGAGCAACGTAAGGTCGAAAACTTTAGGGCTATAGAAAAGAAGCAAGCGGTCGTGGTCGAAAAGGCAAAACCAAAATCAACGAATTCTTTTCAAGACCAGAAAAAGATGAAGAGCTTAAAAAACCAATTGAGTTCTGTGGAAAGTAAAATCGGTAGTCTTGAAAAAGAAATTAAAGAAATAGATCACAAGTTATTGGTAGACTATGACGCTACTATTGCAAAGCCTAATTTTTTCGATGGCTATCAAGCTAAAAAGAAAAAGCTGGAAACATTGATGCAGAACTGGGAAATTCTTACGATAGATATTGAATCGCTGGGGTAATAAGTAATTGCTTCACATACGTTTTTTGAGGTTTCACAACATAATCTGTAACTTTTACAACATAGAGCGGTCAGTCAACGATAAAATTTTAGTTTTTACCGTTATTAGTTCAAATTTGTAGGATAATTCTTAGTTTAAAGAGTTGCTCAAACCACCATCATTATGAAAAAACTATACTATTTAAGTTTCAGTCTATTATTTCTGACAACAATTTGTTTTGCAGAAGTATCAAAGAAGGAGAAAAAAGCCTTAATTGATTTCTACGAAACCACCAACGGTAATCATTGGGTAAAGAAATGGGATTTAAATGCTCCGGTTTCTCAATGGCACGGTGTTACTGTTGAAAATGATCAGGTTGTAGAAATTAATTTGTTCCATAATAATTTAATGGGATCTATTTCTTCGCAAATAGGAAATTTACAAAACCTCAAAGTGTTGAACCTTGCGTTCAATTCACTAACAGGAGCTTTACCTATAGAAATAACTACGCTTTCTAATTTGAAAGTATTGAAGCTAGAAATGAACAGACTTAATGGTCAGCTTCCAGAAGGCATTGGCAGCTTGTTACAATTAGAAGAACTTTCGGCTTTTAATAATTTTTTCACTGGTGAAATTCCTGCAACGGTAGGTAACCTAACAGGTTTAAAAGTATTAAACCTTTCTAGTAATGAGTTTTATGGTGATATACCAAGTTCATTAGGTGCTTTATCTCAATTAGAAACTTTAGGTCTATTCGAAAATAGATTAGAAGGTGCTATACCAAGAGATATGGGTAAACTAAGTAAGTTGAAAGAATTGGTTTTGGCGAACAACAGACTTATCGGTGAAATACCAAATGAGTTTGCCGATTTAGCAAGTTTAGAAGTATTTCAAATTCAGAATAACAATTTCAGTTCTTTTAAAGCTTTAGAGTTTTTAGAAACGAAAGAGTATTTAGTTTTTGATTATGATAAAGAAGATAGAAAATTAGAATTTAAAGACCTTAACTTCAGTAAGACCAGAATGGCCGACACGAAGTTCGAAGATATAGAAGAGTAAGAGTAGTTTACACTTTTAGTTAGTTTGGTGAAAGAAAGAGATGTTGAACAGCATCTCTTTCTTGTTTTTACGCATTTTCACTAGTAATGTATCATAAATGTATTTTTTGCACGTTATAATAAAAGTACTTTTTACTCTACTACATTTGAATATCAGGAAAGTAGTGTAAATGGTATGAATATAGTTCCCCCAAACAATTAAATTTTTTCAGTATGAAAAATGTTTTAACCTATGCTTGCATGATTCTCATGTTGACCAGTAGTTTTATGGTCAATGCTCAAATACCTTCAACAGAGAAACAATACCTATTAGATTTCAATAAAAGTACACTTGGTGAACAATGGCAAAATAAATGGAATCTTCAAGAAGACCCATCAACATGGTACGGTGTAGAAATAAAAGACGGTCATGTAACCGCTTTAAAATTGTACCGTAATAATCTGAAGGGTTCTATACCTGACGGAATTTCTATCCTTTCAGAATTAAAAACTTTAAATCTAGCTTTTAATACTATAGAGGGCGAATTGCCAGAAGATATATTTCAATTAGCAGCATTAACATCATTAAAGTTAGAAATGAATAAGCTAAAAGGGTCTTTGCCTCAAGATTATTCTAAAATGACAAGTTTAGAAGAGCTGTCCATGTTCAATAATCTGTTGCAGGGCGAAATACCTAATGGTATAGGCGATATTTCTAATCTAAAGTCCTTAAACCTATCAAGTAACTATTTAGAAGGTAGCTTACCGAAGTCTATTGAAAAGCTGCATAAATTAGAGCGATTAGAGTTGTTCGGTAATAAATTGGCTGGGGTCATAGAAGTTGACCTTGGTCGTTTAGTAAATTTAAAAGAATTGATTCTTTCGTATAATCAGTTTCAAGGTGACTTGCCGAGCGGTATGGCAACTTTAAGTAATCTTGAATTTGTACAATTACAGGGTAATGACTTTAGGTCGTTGAACTCCCTGTTAAGATTACAGAGTTCAAAATTAGCGGTTTTTGATAGTGACGATGAATTTTTGAATATGAAATTTGGTACGAATGAGGCGAGTAGAACACGTTTAGTAGATAACAAATACGAAGATGTAAAACGAAATTAAGTAGTAAGCTATTATAAAAAAAAGGGATGCGAAAGCATCCCTTTTTTTATGGGGTAAAAATAGCTAACATGGCATTTTTTATGATTACTTTAACCATTGCTATCTTCAATGCCAGATATGTTTTTTTGTAGTTTCGCGATTGAATTACAGATTTCCAAAATTTTCTAGTTAAAGTCTATTTAAAATACACAGGCTCATTTAACAATTCAATAAATGTTACGTGTTATACTGATGTATTTTTTTTCGGTTTTGGAGCAATGTATTAGTTGAATGTAGTCCCTTTAAATGGAGGTCTATTAAACTGAAATAGGATCAAAGTCGTTTCACTATTGAATTTGGACGTTTCATTTAATTAGGGCAAAGTTTAAAGGACATTAAAAAGTATTTTTGATCCTGTGTTTTCGAAATACGCTTATAAATTATAATAAAATGCGAAAAATTATTTTTACCGTTCTAGGTATTTTACTAATTGTAGTATCCTTTTTTTTAGCAGGGTATATTATTGATAGTAAAAAAACTTTTAAACCCAAATCTGAGAAAGTAGTGAAAACTGTTTTTACAGAGGTAGTAAAAAACGGTACGGTACCAATTGTAGTATCTGCAAATGGTAATCTGACCGCGAAGCAACGTGTAGAGTTATATGCTGAGGTGCAGGGTGTATTTAAAAAAGGAAGTAAGCTATTTAAAGAAGGGCAGGCTTTTCGTAAAGGCGAAACTATTATAAGCATCGATGCAAATGAGTACGCGGCGAGCGTACAATCTGCAAAGAGTAATCTTTTCAATCAATTAACGGCTGTAATGCCCGATTTACGATTAGACTATCCAGATATCTATTCTAAGTGGCAAAATTATCTTTCAAACTTCGATATGTCGAAAACTACTCCGCCACTTCCAGAAATGGCTACAGAGAAAGAGAAGTTTTTTATATCGGGTAGAGGTATCATAACCAGTTTTTACAATGTTAAAAATTTAGAGCAACGTTTATCTAAATACCGAATAGCTGCACCATTTTCGGGTGTATTGACTGAGACTTTGGTTACCGAAGGTACTTTGGTGCGATCAGGGCAAAAACTAGGAGAATTCATTAATACAGAAGTTTACGAACTTGAAGTTGCTATTAGCAAACGCTATACTGATTTACTTAAAGTAGGCGAGTCTGTAGAATTGACCAATCTAGATGACAATAGTAAGTATAAAGGTAAAGTGACCAGAATTAGTGGTAGTATCGATCAGTTAACACAAACTGTAAATGCTTACATAGAGGTCGATGGTAAAAATTTGCGTGAGGGTATGTACCTAGAGGCAGATTTAGATGCTAAAAAAGAGGAGAACGCTATTGAAGTTGATAGAGGATTACTTTTAGAAGGAAATAAAATTTTCGTTGTCAGAGATTCTGTATTGGATATGATAGATGTTGATCCTATTTATTTCTCAGATAAGCGTGTAGTACTAAGAAATGTGCCAGACGGACTTAGCATTGTATCTAAGCCAATTAGTGGTGCTTTTACAGGTATGGCAGTAAAAATCTACTCTGAACAACCAGAAAACATAAAAGAATAATGCGTAAACTGATAGAATATTTTATTCGGTATCATGTTGCCGTTAATGTTGTAGTTATCTCTTTTGCCTTGTTTGGTATTGTAGGAGCTAAAGCATTGAAGTCTTCTTACTTTCCGTTGACGGATTCTAAGAACATTGCAATTACGATTACTTATCCTGGTGCTTCGCCACAAGAGGTAGAAGAAGGTATTGTTCTAAAGATAGAAGATAACTTAAAAGGTCTTGAAGGTGTTGATCGTGTTACATCTACTTCTAGGGAGAATAGTGGTACTATTAACGTAGAGATCGAAAAAGGCGAGAATATCGATTTCATGCTTTTAGAAGTTAAGAATGCGGTCGATAGAGTACCTACTTTTCCAACAGGTATGGAGCCTTTAATTGTTTCTGTTCTAGAAACTGTTCGTCAAACAATTTCTTTTGCTATTAGCGGTGAAAACATTCCGTTAGCAACATTGAAAAGTGTAGGTAGAGATATTGAAAATGACCTAAGGGCAATGGAAGGTATTTCTCAAATACAGATTTCTGGTTTCCCGAATGAAGAAATAGAAATTGCAGTAAATGAGAATGACCTATTAACCTACGGTCTATCATTTTCAGAAGTGGCAAATGCTGTAGGTAAAGCCAATATATTGGTAACCGGTGGTAATATAAAAACTGATGCAGAAGAGTATTTAATACGTGCCAATAATCGTTCTTATTATGGTAGTGAGTTGAGCAACCTTGTTGTTCGTGCAGATCAGTCGGGTAATGTAATTCGGTTAAAAGATGTAGCTAATGTTAGAGATCGTTTTGCCGAATCGCCAAACGCAACATATTTCAATGGTAATTTATCGGTAAGTACAACGATAACCAGTACCAATAATGAAGATTTAATCGCTGCTGCTGATCAAGTAAATGAATACGTGGTTGAATTCAACCAAAAGTATAATAATATTAAGTTAGATGTGGTATCTGACCAGTCTATAACATTAAATCAAAGAACACAGTTATTAACTGAAAATGCCATAATGGGTATGGTGTTGGTGTTGATTTTCTTGTCATTGTTCTTAAATACAAGATTAGCATTTTGGGTTGCTTTTGGTTTACCTGTAGCATTTTTAGGGATGTTCGTTTTCGCAGGTTTCTTCGATGTTACCATCAATGTACTTTCGTTGTTCGGTATGATTATCGTTATCGGTATTTTGGTAGATGATGGTATCGTTATCGCAGAAAACATCTATCAGCATTACGAAAAAGGAAAATCTCCTGTACAAGCAGCTGTGGATGGTACTATGGAGGTTCTGCCGCCAATTATATCAGCAATTATAACAACCATATTGGCGTTCTCAATATTCTTGTTCTTAGATAGTAGAATTGGTGAGTTCTTTGGCGAAGTATCAGTAATTGTTATTCTAACACTGGTAGTATCGTTGGTTGAGGCTTTGGTCATATTACCAGCTCACTTGGCGCATTCAAAAGCATTACAGCCAATTGATAATAAGCCGAAAAGCGGATTCGCAAATGCGTTTGCCAAACTTAGGGTTGTCAATGAATTTGGCGATAGATTAATGGTATGGATGCGTGATAAATTGTATACGCCAGTACTGCGCTTCTCGATGAACCACAAAATATTTATGTTCTCGGTATTTGCCGCTGCTTTCATTTTAACTTTAGGTTCAGTCGGTGGTGGTATAATTAGAACCGCCTTCTTTCCAAGAATTGCTAGTGATAGGGTAGGTATCGTATTAGAGATGCCAAATGGTACCAATGAAAAAATTACAGATTCTATTATCTCTTTAATAGAACAAAAAGCCATGATTGTCAATAAAGAATTGACAGAGGAATATATGGTGGGGTCAGATAAAGATGTTTTCGAGAATATGATTCGAAGATTAGGTCCGGGTTCATCGTCGGCAGAATTGGTTATTAACTTGTTGCCAGGTGAAGAAAGGCCAAACGAAATCTCATCAGAAATGGTAACCAGTAGATTAGAAAAATTGGTTGGTCCGGTGTTGGGTGTAGAAAGTTTGATCTATGGTTCTGGTGGTAACTTTGGTGGGTCGCCGGTTTCGGTTTCTTTACTGGGTAATAACATAGAACAGTTAAAAGCTGCAAAGGCAGAATTAAAGGGAATATTGACCAAGAATCCGAGGTTAAAAGATATTTCAGATAATGATCCAGCGGGTATAAAGGAAATTCGTCTTACATTAAAAGAGAATGCCTATTTATTGGGCTTAGATCTACAAGCAATAATGACTCAGGTTCGTGCAGGTTTCTTCGGGGTACAGGCACAACGTTTTCAGCGCTCTCAAGATGAGATCAGGGTTTGGGTACGTTACGACAGAGATGAGCGTTCGTCGATATCTAATTTAGATGATATGCGTATTGTAACTCCGACAGGTGATCGTGTTCCTTTAAGTGAAATTGCAGATTATACCATTGTACGTGGCGATGTAGCAATCAACCGTTTAGAGGGTAGGCGTGAAATTCAAATTTCTGCCGATATGAAAGATGTTAAGGATAGTCCGACGGAAATCATGACCGAAATTCAGAATGTACACATGCCAGAGATACAGTCTAAATATCCGACAGTAAGTGCATCTTATGAAGGTCAGAATAGGGAGTTGGAGAAATTGGTAGGCTCTTTGAAATTGGTAGGTTTCACGGTAATATTGTTAATCTACATTACTATTGCATTTACGTTTAGAAGTTTCAGTCAGCCATTAATGTTATTATTGTTAGTACCATTTAGCTTTACGGCGGTAGCATGGGGCCACTGGATCCACGATTTCCCAATAAACGTACTTTCCATATTAGGTATTATCGCATTGATTGGTATTATGGTGAATGATGGTCTGGTGCTCATTGGTAAATTCAATTCGAATTTACGAGAAGGTATGACCTTTGATAATGCCATTTTTGAAGCAGGTAAATCAAGATTTAGAGCTATTTTCTTAACATCGATAACAACTATTGCAGGTTTAGCACCATTAATGTTAGAGACCAGTAGACAAGCACAGTTCTTAAAACCGATGGCAATTTCTATAGCCTATGGTATTGGGATCGCTACGGTGCTAACTTTATTGATGTTGCCATTGTTCTTGTCGTTCAGTAACAACTTAAAAGCACAGAATCTTTCTTTTGCTTCGGGTCATAAGATTACGAAAGAAGAAGTAGAAAGAGCGATTAAAGAAAGAAAAGAAGCAGCCCATTTAGAAGGTCACTCGCAGCATGCAATTGATGATAATAGTCATCAAGGGAAAATTGAAGGTGGTTCACACCCAAATAAGAATATAGATAAGTTATAATGAGTAAAGTTAGATTCATCATATTATTAGTATTTCTACCTGTTTGTGTAATTTTTGCACAAGAGAGAACATTGTCAAAAGAAGAGGCGGTTATAAAAGCCTTAGAGAATAATTACGGCATTGAGATTGCAAAAGGTCAAGTAGATATCGCCGAGAATAATGCCAGTATTTTAAATTCAGGGTATTTGCCGACATTGAACGGTACCGCTGGTGCAACGTATAATACCAATAATACAACAACCGAATTTCCAGGTCAATTTAATGATGATGGTAGTAGTCGATCAAATATTGAAATAGATAATGCCGAAAGTCAACGATATAATGCGGCCTTAAATCTTAACTATACATTGTTCGATGGTATGGGTAGGTTCTATAATTATAAAAGGTTAAAAGAGCAATACAATTTAAGTACGTTGCAGGCGCGTGAAACTATAGAGAATACCATGATTCAAATGTTTAGTGTGTATTTTGAAATCGCTAGATTGACCGAAAATAAAAATGTACAAAAACAGGCATTAGAAATATCTACAGATAGAATTCAGCGTTCAGAATATGCTTTTGAGTATGGCCAAAATACCAAATTAGATATATTGAATGCTCAGGTAGACATGACCAATGATAGCATTAATTTGTTGAATACAGAGCAACAATTGGCAAATGCAAAACGCGATTTAAACGTGGTGTTGAACCAAGATTTGAATTCGCAATATGCTGTAGATACCACTATAGTCTTTTTACCTAAGTTTCAAATTGTAGAGTATATGGATCAGGCAATAACCAATAACGTTGCCGTGCTACAGACAGAATCGAACTTGAGTATTAATGATTATGATATTAAAGTGAGCAAATCGGGGTATCTGCCAACTATGAATCTAACTGGTTCTTATGGGTGGAATAGAAACCAAAATGCACCATCGGCTTTTTTAACTGGTGCTGTGTTTCCGGGTACCAATTCAATTGCAAATAGTGTTTCGTTGGGAGCAAGTCTTACATGGAATCTTTTTGATGGTGGTAGTACCACAGTGGGTGTCAAGAATGCAAAAATTACGTATGCCAACCAAGAATTATTGCGTAAGCAGATTGAGTTAGAAGTAAATAGAGATATGCAGAATGCTATGGCATTATATGAAAATCTTTTAAAGATTTATCAGATTCAAGAGCAGAATGTATTTACGAACCAAAACAATTTTGAACGTTCAAAAGAGCAATTTCAAATAGGTAGTATAACATCGATAGAATTTAGGCAGGCACAAATAAATCTGTTGAATGCACAGACCAATAAGAATTTGGCGAAGTACGATGCAAAGTTGGCAGAACTTCAATTATTGCAGCTTACGGGGCAGTTATTGAATATAGAATTGTAAGAAATAAGTCTTGTAGTTTTTAATCTCGATAATCGATTAAATTAATTAGAGAATAACATGTATAGCGATAAAACAAATAGCGAGCTTATAGAGATTCTGGATCAACATTCATTACTCACTTTCGAAGCGCAGTTAAGTTTACAAGACGAGTTGCAGAAACGTGCTGTTGTTGTAGATCTAAGCGGTTTAGAAACTACAATTGCCAATAAATTAGCTCAAATAAATAATCTAGTATATTTAAAAGACTTCGGGTTTCAAGCAAATACAACTGCAGATGGGCTAACGATAACCAGAACTACAAAAGCATTGCTTACTGATGTTCTTGCTGTTCTAGTGGGTCTATTGGTATTCTTTTTGGGTATTTATGGCTGCATAAACTTGGTATATACTTTTATAAATGGTGATGAGTTAGATGTATTCACTTTGGCATATAAATTTGCATTGGCAGGCTTAGTTTTTATAGGAATCAGTTTTTTCAGCGGATTAAAACGACTATTCGATTTCTACGGATTCGAATTAAGCAAACACAGCAATTTAATTACATTAAAGAAGCGTTTCGATGTAAAGCTTGAAGAAATTAATGTCAATGCCGATGATATCCATTTAGATACAGATGAAGATATTCTTTCCTTAAAATTGGGTCATGAAACCATTTTTACGTCTAATGGAGGTAATTTAATACAGTCTCTTACATTACAAGAGCTTGCAAAAGAATTGAAAGCATAAATTAATATGTTCGAGCATTATTTTCAATGTCCGTATTGCTGGGAAGAAGTATCTATGCTTCTCGACCCATCGATTTCACAACAGACCTATGTAGAAGATTGCGAAGTGTGTTGTAACCCTATAGAGGTTACTCCGCAGTTTCAAGATAATGAACTGATCGGTTTTGATGTTCAGAGTATAGAGCAGTAGTTACTCCGGTATTGCAATTTTACCACCAAAAGTATCATCTTTATCTACCGATTTCGGATTACCGTATACCGTAATAAATCCGCCAGCTTTTACCTTTGCCACGACCGACTCGCTCGCATATACCTCGGCACTACCGCCAGATAATACAATTACGGTACTGTTTTTAGATTTCAATCCTTTATTCAATAATTTACCACCCGTGTTAATGGTTACATCTTGATCGGTAGTCGTACCAGAAAGTTTAATTTCACTACCACTCAAGCATTTAGCGGTAATGTCGTTGTAAGCAATATTTAGGGTAATGGTACTTGCATCTTGAGCATCAATAGTTAAGGTGTTGCCTTTAACCAAATTTGTTGAGATGATTCTAGAGTTTTTATTGGCGTCGATAACGGTCAGAGCTTCGGTGTAGTATAATTTTAGATGTAAAATAGTGTTCAAAACAGACTCTCCCGAGCACATTTTTAGACGCAATCGCCCATCATTTTCAGTGATACTTAAATCTTTCTTATCAACCGCCAGAATTTCAATTTTGTTCTCATCACCTTTAACCAGGGTAACACTGATCCTATCGTAGACTCTAAGTTCAGAAAATTTAGCTAACGGAATAGTCGCGTTGTTTTGAGCAAAACTGCTCAAGGTAGAACAGAAAATTAAAACAAATAAAAGAATAGATTTCATGTAGTGTTGGCTATTAGGTAATACAAAGTTAAGGTACAAATGGGTATGTACCACAACAGCTATTATTTGAAACTCTTTTTGCTTAAAATGTCAGTTTGAGCGCAGTCGAAAACCCTTTGAACACGCTAGCTTCTCGTTACCTTCCTCTACGGCGGGTAGGCAAATTACTTCGTGCCATAAAACTCACTCGAAGTGACATTTGAGATAGACAAAGAAGAATATATGAATCGGAAGCGCAATCTCAGTTCAAGTGTTTTTTGAAAGGAGCATAGGGTATTTTCAAAAAAAAATGCCTGCCTGCCGTTGGGCAGGTATCGAGAACAATTTTGGAGCACGCTACCACACAAACCTCTTTTTAAAAGTTAAATAACGCCATAAGTAGATTTAGGGTTTGCAGTTTTGTTATCTTAAACAAGTCTTTGAAGATAATTGGGTCTATGAAAAAGAAATATCTGTTAGTTGCCTTATTTGTTGTAGTAGGTATCGTCGGTTTTGCGGGTGTGCAATACTTACCTACGGCAGAAAATGAGATAATTTCTGAAACTTTAGATTCCGTTGCTACCCGTAGAGATTTACGAAGAAGCTTCTTTGATAAACGAGAGATTCTAGTTGTTTACGGTGCAAAAGATACCGTCTTACAACAGCAGTATAAAGATATTCTTCATGATCTATCGGTATTAGAAGTAAGCAAATCGTGGCGAAGTGTAAAGGTGAACTATCAAAATGTAGATGAGGTCAGCGAAGAATCATTGAAAAAAAACATTGTGTATTTGGTGGGCGCTGTTGATGAAAACAGGTTGATTAAAAAGTACATAACCGATACCCCTTTTCAGGTCTCAAAAACTGCTATTAGAATCGGGACTAAAGAAGTTCAAAATAACAATTCGGTATTAGGGGTAAGTTTTTATCCAAGTCCCGCAGATTCAAAAATACCGCTCAGCTTTTTAACAGGTACCGATGCAGAACAGGTGTTTAGTTTTTTTGCAGAAAAAGTTTTAGAACAGGGGCAATCTTTTTACCGCCAGAATCTAGAGTACGAAATATACGAAGATAAAGAGCGAATGGTTATGGGCGATTTCAATGCCAATTGGGGTATTGAGGGGTCTACATACTTCAATTTTTCAACAGGTACTAAAGTAGTTTTAGATACCGATGAGTACCAGTTTATAGACCATCAAAATGCAATTCGAACATCAGAGGTATCAGAAAAACAGATTGAGGTAAATGCTTCTAGAATTAGGGTTTTTGATTTTGTAGGCAAAGACAATGTGCCTAAAATCACATATAATTTTTATACCTGTACAGAAGAAAAAGGCTTAATGACAGGCAATACCGATCATTCCACTTTCGATACGGTTACAAACGCTGTGCATACTATCGTCAATAAAATTTATGAAAATAATAATATCGGTAGAGATAATGCTTTGTTGCTGCACAACCTTATTGGTGAGAGTTATAAGAATATAATCACATCAGGATTGCCAATTTATTTCACCGATACCTGGCAAATGAAGGGTTATAAATATTGGTCGGCAAGGTTGGTAGAATCGGAAAATATGTATACCGTTGCAGAACTGTTAGACAATTCTTTTATGGAGATGGAATCATCACTTATTAGAGATTGTATGGCGGGTGCTTTTACAGATTTTCTAATAAAAACTTGGGGAAAAGATAACTACCTAAAACGCTACAAAAATGCATCACTCTCTGAGCGAGAAATTAAAAGTTTAGAGATAAAGTGGCAGAATTATTTAAGGGGATTGCCAAAAGAACATCCGAAGAAAAAAACAGAATCTAAAAAATTACCCTATCTCAAAGGTTTCAATTTTGCACATGAAGGCTACAGTATATATAACGGTTATGGTTCTAAAAAGGCTACAGAATCGCTGTTAAAGCAAAAGAATATGGGCAGTAATGCCATGGCGATTGTACCCTATACAGGTATTAACGATATAAATACCCCAACACCGCTACATTTTAGCGATAATGCCGGTAGTGAAAATGATGACGCCATAGTTCATGCAGTTGCTACGGCAAGCGACATGGGTATGTATACGCTATTAAAACCTCAAATATATGTAGGTGGCAGCTGGCCAGGTGGTATAGATATGCCCACAGATGCGCAATGGAACAAGTTTCATGATTACTATTACCGATGGATACGCCACTACGCCTTTTTGGCTGAAATTCATGAAATGGATGCTTTGTGTATTGGTGTCGAATTCACCAAAGCAACCTTATCGCAGCCCGATGCCTGGCGAGCAATGATAAAAAAAACAAGGGCTCTGTATTCTGGTCAACTGACCTATGCTGCCAATTGGGGAGCTGAATTTGAGGAAATAGAGTTCTGGAACGATTTAGATTTTATCGGATTAAATTCCTATTATCCGTTAAGTAAAAAAGACAATCCAACCAATGAAGAGATGCGTCTGCAGTTTGATACTATAAAGACTAAGATTAAAAAAGTATACGACCGTTTTCAAAAGCCTATCGTATTTACAGAAATCGGATTTAGAAGTGTAGACACCCCATGGAAGAATCCGCATGCAGAGGCAGACGATACCATAAATGAAGAAGCACAACGCAGAGCTTACGAAATTATCTTTGAGGGCATACAAAACGAACCTTGGTGCCAAGGTATACTGTGGTGGAAATTCCCAAGCTTCATCGAATACCGTGGCGAGCACAACAGTGCCTTTACACCTAATAATAAATTAGCGGAAGAAACTGTTCGCGAATGGTTTACAAAATAATTAAGTACTTTTTCAATTCACATTCGTCTAAAAGTAAAGCTCATTAATTTCTTTTCGGGAATGCCAAACTATCTGCAGGGTACGTTTGTTTTAAGTAGTCCATTTGTGCATTTGCCCAAACCATAATTTTATCGCGTTGTAAATCGGTCAGGTTAGCATCTTGGTGAAGCCCAAAATAAGTATAGGATGGTAACGGCATTTCTTTTTCTTCTACCATTTCTATGGTTTCCTCTAGTTTATGGTTTTGAACAAATAGTGGTTTGTTGGTAAATTCAGAAAAATTCAAGTGCTTTTTACCATCCGTTACATGTTCTGCTAAAAACCAAGCAATAGGCTGTACATTAGAATACCAAGGGTATGTTGTAGTGTTGCTATGACAGTCATAACAAGATACCTGTAAAATATTCTCTACATCATTTGGTATGCTGTATTTTGTTGCAATGGCAAAAGTATCATCACCAGAAATATTTTTATCCGGTCGTATAAATTGAATAACAATTAGAATAATGACGACGGCAATTCCTATTTTTTTTAACATGATGATATTGATTTAAGGTTCCATTTATTACAATTAAAATTAAACAATTTAATGGGTATATAAGCTTCATTTTCAATCTATTAAAAATTCATAATAGTCTAAGGCTGTTTTAGATGTCAAAATAGTCGTTTGGGTCACTAATACCATCCGTCAGCTATATTCTAGAATATCTTTGGGGTATAGAAAACAATTCTAGAAACTTAAAAACATATATAATGAAGAATATTAGAGTAGTAACTGCAGTAGCAATTTTAGCCGTTACATTTATTTCGTTTAAAGGAGTACAAAAAAATAAAACAGCTGAGAAAGCTGAAATCACCGCTTTTTTTGATGATTGTATAATCGATTTAGAAGCGCAATTACAAACGTCTTTAGAGAACGATAAATTAAACCCAAACGATATTAGGGTAGTAGAAATTGATGAGGAAGTAAACTTAGGTTTTGATGCCTTTGAATATTTACCAATAGTATTCGATGCGTATGCAAGTGCAGAATTGACCGAGCAAGATTTTAAAGTATTCGAGAGCGAAGAAGAAGTGGATTTAGGGTTTGATACAGCGGCATATTTGCCATCAGATTTTGATGTATATGCACTTTAAAAAGTTTGTGTAGTTTAAATTAAAGTTGGTCCTCGCTTCGGTGAAGACCGGCTTTTTACGTGTTTTAGATATAAAAATTTTATTAGGTACATTTGAGAAGTACCATTACAAAGTAGTTACATGGCCATAACAAAGGTGAAACAAGGGGAAGTTATTAAAACTGCCCTATTATTAGGTATACTGGTATCATTGCCAAAAACCATTTATTTATATAATGGTATTATGGAGGGCAATTTAGATTTTTCCTTTACTTGGGTTACAGATTTTCTATATCGTTATATCTTCTTCATTTGTTTCTCTTATTCCGTTTTACAATTAAATGCCAATATAGATTTTGATGCCTACAAATGGCCCACTTTTGTGAAGTTGGGTGTTATTTTTATCATGAATGTTGTGGTACTTTTAATAGGGATCTACTTAATACATGCCCTATATCCTATTTTTAACGGGAGACCATTAGATCCTCGAGAGACTGGTTTTGTCAGATTTACGATTATTAATCTTTCTATCGTTCTTTATTTTATTGCCAGGTTACTTCGTGTAAGTACCGATAAGCAAGAAAGTAGAATAGAGAACGAGCAATTAAAGCAGCAAAATTTAGAGAACGAACTATCGGCTTTAAAAAACCAGATCGATCCGCACTTTTTGTTCAATTCGCTAAATTCGTTATCGTCGCTAGTACGTGAAAATGACCAGGCGACCCAGTTTGTAAACAAACTGTCATATATGTATCGCTATATTTTACAGAGTGGGGAGACTAATTTGGTACCGATAAAAGACGAATTGAAATTTTTAGATAGCTATTCTTTTTTAATGCAGACCCGATATCGTGATCGTATACAAATAGAGGTGAATATCGATGCCAATTTAATGGATTGTGAAGTGCCGCCATTGGCTTTGCAGTCATTAGTAGAAAACTCGGTAAAGCATAACGAAATATCATCGACCAACCCATTAACGGTCAAGGTGTATTCTAGCGGAGGTTCGTTGTTCGTAGAAAACCCAATTCGTACGCGAAGTACGATGGCAGAAGGCATGGGCACGGGACTCTATAATCTTAAAAAGCGGTATTTGCTTTTATTGAAGAAAGAAGTGTTGGTCAGTACCGATAATGATGTTTTTAAAGTAGAATTACCTTTAAAACCCTTGGCATGAAAGTAATTATTGTTGAAGACGAGCTAGCTGCAAGCGATAACCTTTCGTATTTACTAACGAGGATCAATGCAGATATTGAGGTTATTCAGGTTTTAGATACCGTAAAAGCTACAGTAGATTATTTCGCTAATCCGCATGAGGGTGTTTTGGTGTTTATGGATATTCATTTGGCAGATGGCATCTCGTTCGAAATTTTTGAACAAGTCGAAATCGATATTCCTATTATATTCACTACCGCTTATGACCAATATGCCTTAAAAGCATTTAAGGTGAACAGCATAGACTATTTATTAAAACCAATCGATAAAGAAGAATTATCAGATGCTTTAGATCGTTTTGATGCATTGAACCTTAAAAAGGGTTTCGATGAGGTACAAATGAACAGCCTTTTACAACTCATACAGACCAAGGCAGAGAATTTTAAAAAGACTTTTTTAGTAAGTGTGGGCGACCAATTAGTGCCGGTTAAAACTGCCGATATCGCATATTTCTTTATTGATACCGGTGTTGTAAAAGCGGTAACCGTGCAAGAGCGTTCGTTTGTACTAGATGTGAAGTTAGAAGATATCGAAGAAGCTTTAGATCCTTCGGTGTTCTTCAGGGCAAACCGACAGTTTATAGTCCGCCGGGAAGCTATTGTTACCATAAAATTACATTTCAATAGCAAGTTATTGGTCGACGTACACCCGGTTTGTAGCGAGCGAATTGTGGTGAGCAAGGCAAAAGCGACGGAGTTTAAAAATTGGATGAACTCTTAGGGTTTTCTTATTTTTTCGGTTTCTTTTTTCTAAAGATATTTGATATCGTTTGCCCTATTTCATCCATTTTATCGAAAGGCTCTAATAATGTTGGGTTAGTCAAATTAATGGGTGATGTATCTTTAACGCCCGCTTGCTTAGGATAAATTAAAAGGTAGCTCTTCTTGTTGAAATACGTATTTAGGTAGGTTGGTATTTTACTCATATTGGGGTCGTACGAAGGCATATTTTTACGGCTGAGCACAATTACCAGGTTGTCATCTTTTAGAATTTCATTTTTAAGTACCAAAAAATCGTTCCAGTTTTTAAAATGGTGGTATTAATAAACTACCGGATGTTTTAACTGCAAGGTATCGATGGCAATTTTAGTTTCATCCGAGGCAAAAAAGACCAGTTTAGCACTTGAATTTTGGGCAATGTTCCACAGTTTTTTCAGCCATAATGAGAATCCGATTTCTTTTTCGGCATGCTCAGGTACAATAATTACGTGTCTTTTTAGGGTGCTAAAAGGCTGTGTAGGTTTGTAGATTAGGGTAGTGGGGTTACATCTCGACAGAATACCTTCGGTCAAATTCCCCAGAAAAGAATCGGACAGATTTCTCTTTACATGCAGCCCCAATATAAGGTCGGTAATTTTATGTTCTTTGGTAACATTCGAAATGCCGTTGACAATATTAATATCGTAGCGCAGTAATTGGTGCAAGGTGTTATCGGTTGCAGAAGCGGTAACAGCGGCATGCCCAAGAATTTTACGCGCATGCTTTTCGGCAGAGCTCCCCGTTTCATAATCATCAACGATACTAAGGGCAAAAAGACCTTCTTTGTTCTGTTTCGATTTTGCGGTAATGCCTAAATTCAATAGGTCATCAATGGTGTCGCTATTATTTATGGGAATCAATATTTTCTCTAAGTAGTCTTCCTCGTCGGTAGTGGTATCAGAATGCTCTAATAAGGCAATGTTCTTAGCACCTTTTTGTGCTACGAAAGAAGCGATGGTACAGGTAAATAGAATCATTAAAATAGTGCCGTTCAAAATACTCTCGTTCAGCAATCGAATAGGTTCGCCGGCAGCTGTTGTGCCAATGATTAAATTATAACCGATTAAAACTGCAGCAAGTGTAGCAGCGGCTTGGGCGTTACTTAGACCAAAGATCAATCTACGCTCATCGGCCGAAAAGTGAAATGTTTTTTGGGTAAGCCATGCCGCTAAAAATTTTGCTGTCGTGGCAATAATAATCATAATGATAGCGACTTTGATAGTTTCAAAATCTTTAAAGAACGCCCTGTAATCGACCAACATACCTACACCGATTAAAAAGAAGGGAATAAAAATAGCATTGCCCACAAACTCAATTCTATTCATAAGGGGCGAAGTATGCGGTATAAGTCTGTTGAGTGCCAAACCCGTTAAAAATGCCCCTATTATAGCTTCTATACCTGCAATTTCTGCTAAGAAGGCACCTAAGAATACCATCATCAGTACAAAAATGTAATGCGAGATATTATCATCGAATCTTTTAAAAAACCATCGACCAATAATGGGAAAAATCAGCATAACCGTGGCACCAAAAATTAGAATAGATATCGATAATTTCAGCCAGAAAGCTAAGTTTACTTCGCCCGTATTCATACCTACGATAACGGCAAGTACCAAAAGCGCTAGCGTATCGGTTATTAAGGTGCCACCGACAGTAATATTCACCGCCCTATTTTTAGCTACCCCCAATTTACTAATGAGCGGATATGCGATTAAGGTATGCGAAGCGAACATACTCGCCAAAAGTACCGAAGTCGCCATAGAAAACTCTAACAGATATAGTCCTGCGAAGATGCCCAATACCATGGGGATAATGAAGGTATAAAGACCAAAAACGATACTTTTTTTACTGTTTTTTTTAAAATCTGCCAGGTCTATTTCCAATCCGGCAAGGAACATAATATAGAGTAGCCCTGCAGTACCCGAAAGTATAATTCCACTATCGCGCTCCATTAAATTAAATCCGTTCGGACCAATAACTGCACCAGCAATGATAAGCCCTAGCAAGGCAGGTATTTTTATTTTATTTAATAGAATGGGAGTGAACAGAATAATAAATAGTATCAATAGAAATTTCAATACCGGATTGGTAAAGGGCAAGCTGGTTTCAATGGTAAGCAATGAAATCATATCGTGTGCATTTTGCAACGCTCTGGTAAAATGCAACCGATTTGCCGTTCACCCTTAGTTGATTGTTATATACGGTTTTGCGGTCTAAAAAGATGTCAAAACCATGTATTAAACTTAGTGAATAAGCAACTATAAATCTACTGTAATATATACGCCAAGATGAAATATATTTCTCACTTAGGTTACCTGTTGATGAAGTGTAGCGGCACTGTAAAAAGGACAGTGGGATTCAACGGAATTTTTTTTTACTGGTATATGAGGAAAGGTAAAATCGAAGGGTTACTCTTGTTGATTTTCTATCTTATCGATCATCTCTTTAAAAAGACCTAGCAAAAATTTTAGTTTGTGAGGGTCACCTGCAGCAGTAAATTTTTGATCTGCTATTTTAACTCCGTACCAATCCTCTTTACTCGTTTCGTTCAAGATCCATTCGAGGTTCATAGTGGCTATAGATGTGTTCGAAATATTAATCTCAACTTCCCATCCCGGTCTATCCAATGTGTTTATTTGAATAGCATCACTACTTTCCCAATCGCCATCGCAATTATCTGTAAACCAATCTTGTATCCAATCTAAAATATCCATAGTGTATGCGTAAGTGTACCTAGGTCGTGTTTTTGTAATGTGCTAATATAGGTCTTCAGGAACTTTATAAATGATTTCCAGCTGAAATTTGGCTGTGTACATGGAAATTCTAATTTCCAACAACCAACAACCAACAACCAACAACTAAACACTAATCGTCTATCTCCGCATCCGGTAATTCTAAAATGGTAGAAGTAGATAACGCATTACCCGCAATCCCTTTAATAGAACCGAATAGCACGTTGATATTTTCTTGAACGCCCCAAATTTGTTTCTCACGAACTGCAAAATTCTTGAATGCTGCTTTCTTCTCGTAGTTCAGTTGCTTGATCATAGAATCGTAGTTCTCTATAATTCTATTAATATTCTGTACAAACTCATTACTGGTAAGGTAAGAATATAGCAGCTCCATCTTATCACCTTTATTTTCATCCGAAGATTTAATAGATTGTGTTTTAAGCAGCAATTCACGTAGTACAAGCGATACACTTTTTACCTCGTTAAATCCGCAGATCCAAACTCCGTTTTTCTCTCCAAAGCGATCCATATCTGGCGGAAAAGTTTCGGTTACGATCACCGCAATATCAGCCTTACAATTAATCTGATCCTGCTTTAATTTATTGATCCAGTCGTTACTAAAGTTCTTGGTACGCTTACTCTCATAAACTATAGAACCACAGGTCTGCTGTAATGAGTTAATAACCGTTTGCACACAATCTGCACCACGTACGCCCTTGCCTATTTCATCTATATCATCAAAAGGGTAGGTGGCACGTAACAGCTCTTCTAAAGCCAATTCTTGCACCTCGCCCTGCATTTGCATAGAACCTTGTTCGGCTTTGCGCTTCATTTCATCAATAAGCTTTCTTTGGTCGTCAAGCTGCTTTTGGTATTCTTTTTCTTTCATCGCCATAGACTCGCGCTCTTTGGCCTTGGCTTTCTCTTCGATTTCGGTCTGCTTTTCTAGCAATTCTTTTTGCACGTTCAGCTTTAGGTCCTCCGCTTTTTCTTTAAGCTCATTCTCCCGTTTCAGTAAATCTATTTCTTGCGAACGTAAAGCCCTATTTTCCTCTTTCTTTTTCTCGTTCTCTTCTTGTAGCGCTTTTAACTTTTGCTCAAAAGATTCGTTAGTCTGCTGTTGTATTTTTTCTGACTCTTTGGCAAGTCGTTGTGCAAGCTTCTCTTTAAAAAGCTCGTTTTCTTTCTCTTTTTTCTTTTCGAATTCTTCTACTTCAATAGCGAGCTTATCACGCTCTTTATTGAATATTTCTGCCTGCTCTGCTACTTTACGCTCATATTCAGCCTTAAAATGCGCCTGCATTTTACCGGACAACGCCTCTTCAACATCAAACTCATGTGCGCAATTGGGACACTTAATTTTATCTACCATCATTTATAACATACCAAATTCAACTATAAAAATACATAACCCGTACCAAGCCTACAACGTTTAGGCATACTCAAATGAAATGAAAATTGAATAGTTGTGTAGTATTTTGATTTCCTGACAATTGTCATATGATGCCTTGCAACTTCATTCTATTTTTGTTGCTCTAAAATACCCGACCTATGATATCACAGATGATACCTCTTGTTAATTGGAGCTATGGCGTAATTCTAATCGCCATTTTTGCAGCCGTATGTTTAGGCCTTGTACTTATTGTTCTAAATTTAATGAAGAACGATAAGAAAAAGCAAGAGTAAGTTTCTTATTGATACAACACATACCTAGGCGGCACCAGCCCATTTAATCGCATAGATACCAGCATTTGTGCTCTGTGGTGTGTAATATGGTCTGCCAATAGCATATAAATTTGTCGCTTACTTCTGGTAGATCCAAAATAGTCTAGTTCAATATCTAATTCTGCGGCTTCAACATCTTGTAAAAGCGCAATGGCTTCGTTAAACGTTTGGTCTATACGTGCCATCATTTCAGCCTTAGTTTTGTTGGCAGGTTTAAAAATGGTGTCCGTTTGGTACACGCGTGCTTCTCTATCGCCTATGAGCGACTGGCTGTGCCAATCTAAGGCATACCCAATATGCATTAAATTCTCTGAAAAACTTAAGGATTCATCTGTTGCTTTAAACCCATACTTTTCCTCTGGCATCATATCGGCTACCAGTAATAAGTATTTGCGGGAGTTTTCTATTCGCTCTATTGAGTCGTCAATGAATTTGTCTTGTTGGGCAAAAAGACAAGTTGTTGTAAATAGGATGAAGGTAATAACTGTGATTGTTTTTTTCATGATGATTGATGATGAGATGATTAGCAATTAAATTTAATTCTTTTATTACTGTTTACATCCATTAACCCTTTCATCTTGTGTTAATGTCCAAATATTGATGACTTTTTGTTCTAGTCTATTTTCGGTAGTAGGTGTTACCAACTCTACCTCAACCATACTTTCGGTTGCGAATTTGTATATAGGGGATTCTATTAAATACCCATTTACATAAACGCTATTGTTCGCATTTAAATTAAAAAAGGTATTGAGCTCAGCTTGAGTTTTAGAGGCTGTTTTTTTCTTTAAAGTCACTAATGCAATACCGTTTTCACTCAGATTGTAAAAGTCATGTGTTGCTCGTGTGGGTTTCCCTTTTAGCACACGTACCTCGGTAATATCTTCTTTTGAAGCTATGATATGATTATTGGCAATAATAGTATCATCTACCAATAGCATTGGGCAATTGATTTTTGCTGCCTGTGGTAATTTGATGAACCTATCTTGGGAGAAGCTGTTGAAGTGGAGAAGGATGAAAAGTAGTGTTGTGAGGGTCGTTTTCATTTAGATTTTTAAATATTTTTTGTGTGGTGTCTTAGCATCACTAAGGGTGCTATGCAATTTGCTTGCAGTATTATAATATGTATTTTTCCATTTCATATCTATTCAAATCATTTAAAGTTGTAAGGTATTCTCGGAAAGCATCATTAGCTGTAAGGTTGTTATATGAATCAAACTCAATATTAGACATTTGATTATCACCTTCTAATTTACCAATTAGACTCATCGTTAAACCACTTCGCGTTAATGCAATTTTCTTTTGATCTGTTGTTCCGTAAATGAAACTATGATACTCATCTGAAGATATTAGCTCATAATCAAAAAGCATTACAACAAATCGATTAAATTTAAAACTTAGAAAATCATCTTCCATCTTTAATTTAACAATAGCCAGATTAACTACTTCTTCATGTGATTTGGAAGTTAGATCTATATAATTTTTGTAAGGACTATTAACGTCATTTTCATAAGAAGTTTCTCCATAGGATTTCCCTACATAAAGTAGTCTTTGCTGAGCATTTTCATAATTTGCTAGCTCCTTAAAATACTTAATATGAGATATCACACGTTGATTGAAAGCTTCTTTTCTAGAATACGTAATGTAGTTATGGTAATAATTCCTAGCTGCTTGATTTCTTAATCTATTAAATTCATAATCAGAAACCTCATGGGGTTCTATGAAAACCATACTGACTTTTTCAATTGTGTTTAAAGAGTCCCATGCTGTATTCTCTCCATTCTTAATTGTCCCAGAAATGGTTAAAAAAGTATTTATAAACGAATCTATATCTATATAATAATTAATGATTCCAGATTCAATTAGGTATTGCCTTAGTTTCTCCTGAGTTGTAGATTGTATTTCTAATAGCATAGATTCATTTTCTAAAAGACTATCTATTTTCTCCTTTTCTGAAGGGCTTAAATTAGAATCATCAAATGCTTCAAGTGTTGGATTATCAACTTTGTCTTCAAAAATTCTACTTCTTAATAATTGTATTTTACTGTTGTGACCATCAGCATATTCTTTCTTGTTTATAAAATGTACTTTAGGCAGTAATTTGCTCAGTTCTAAATATTCAGAATTAAAAATTTCGTTAAGCCTGTTTATTCTGCCAATTAGATTAATTAGTTCTTTACCTGAAAGACGGTAAGTATTTAATATAAATAGGGAGTCAATTGGTAAGTTAATCCCTTCAAGAATTACAGAATTAGCAACCAAAAATTTGATAGAAGATATTTCCTTGAACTTACTTTCTAAATATTCCTTAATTATATCAGGAAGTTTTCCATGCAAATAAATAATACCGTTTTTCAAATATTTGATTCCGAAAAAATCTTTATGAACTTCTTGTTTTAGTACATCTAATAAATTGTTTATTGCATTGTCATTTTCTATAATCGGCAGGTGTTCAGCAAGTGATTTAGCTTCTGATTCAATATTCCTAGGGGAATTTTCATAAATGAAGTTCTTAAATAAAGAATTACTCAAGATATAATTGTACTTGTTCGGAACATTAGACTCTAAGTGATAAAATTGATTTACAAAGCGATTATATTGAAATTTGTCAAAGTTTACTGTTAGCTCAAAAATCTCTGGTTCTTTTATATTGAAATGTATTTGATGCGGAGTTATGTTTTGATTTTTGGATATACGAAGGTTTGAAATGTCATTAATTAATGGAGACAGGTATGCGACTTTTTGAGTTGGATTATTATTTAAGTTGCGAGCAATAAGTCTTGAAAGTAAAATTTGTCTATTATCATTACCACCTTTCAAAATATTATGAGCTTCATCTATTATTAAAGTATCGAAAATTACATTCCTTCTATTCGAAAGTCTTAAAGCTCTTTCTTGTGTGAAAATTGCTACAAAGTTTTTTTCTGAATTATACATTTCATCATGTATGATAATTCTTCTATTCAAATTTGCATTTCTTATCATTTGATAAGTCTGCATTAAGAGTGACTTTGTAGGGACAACAATGACCACGTTGGAATCCTTACTGAGATTATTCTTTATATAATCAATTATTATTGAACTTTTACCAAAAGAGGTAGGTGCCAAGTATGCTTTTTCATTTGCATTATCCTCTAAAAAGTTGTTACTCTGTATATTTTGCTCGAGAGTTTCTATATAATTATTGGAATTTTTGAATTCACTTAATCTATAATTAACAATAAGTTCTAGCAATTTACTTTCTTCATGCAACTCTTCATTTAAAAGAGCTTGAACAATAGGGAAGAATCCAAAGTTTATGGAAAAATCGTAGAGTGGCTCGTAGTCTTTATATTTATGAGAATATTTGAGAATAATATAGTATGCAATATCTGCATAGGTTTTATAGCTCCTGTTTTTTTCGTAATGACGAATAAACAATATTGCGGTAGCTAAGGCATAAGATTTCTCATCATAGGTAAGCTCATTATTAGTTGTAAGTTTTTGAAAAACTGATTGAAATTTCTCTGTTTTCCCGATTCTTGTCAGTTTTGCTTTTACTTGCTTATTCATGATTAAGTGGTCAAAAAATTTTCTAAAAGTTCGAGAGACTTATTATGAATACATAAAATATTTATACCCTTAAATTTTTTTTTGGTGAGTGCTGTTTTAATATCAGTTATCAAAGTTATTTGGTCTATATAATTCCAATTCCCCTCAAGAAATATTGTTGTTGCAGGCAACAAGTTTAAATTTTCAATTTTTTTATAAACACCACTATCAAAATCTTCTGCAAGCGTTTTTAAATTCTTGATAATATCTTCGGCACTTTCAACCGGTCGATGGCAAGCATGATTGTATGCGTTTCTCCATGGATTATTTCCTTCAGAATCTTTCACTTTCTTTTCTAAATCTGAATAGGCTTCAAGGAATTTAGATTTATGGCTTATACCTGATGTGGAAATACTGCCGGACTTACTTTCAAGAATCCATTCTTCATTATTAATTGTGTAATAACCATCAAATCCTTTCTTGATTGATCTTTCTTCCAAATTAAAAAAAACGAATTCCTGCTTGAAACCATTTTCATTCATATACAAGTGAACCATGAATTCAGCTACTGCACCCATTTCAATAGTAGTGCCCTTTTTACGTTGAAGAAATTCATATAACCTTGTTTTAATCTTTGGGATTTCGGTATCTGTAGATCCTTCAGTAATTAGTCCTATTTTTTCATTTATAAAGTTGCCAAAGTCCTGATCAATAGTTTCAATTTCAATTATATGAATGAAATTATTATTCCCTAAACTGATTGGTGGTATTTTAAATATTTTAGTCAATTATATATTGTACTTAGTTTGTTTCTAACAATTGTATAAAGAAACTAGTATTTATATTAAGTAATATAGACATTAGTAATTTTAGCTATTTTGTAAAATTTTGCTGCAAAAGTGAGTGGGGGAGAGTACTTTGCTTGGTACTGCAATATAAAAATTTCGCGGTATATTTTCTTACGGGTTTCCGTAAAACTGTAAGAAAAATTAGAGGGGAGTAAAGAGAATATAAAGAGCTGCTTTTGTAGTTGAAGTTAGTACACCGTAGCACCCACCCCTTAATCCCCTCCCAAGAGGGGAGAGTTGCGTTTTTTGGTTGTGGGTTTTATTCCACAATGTGTTTTGCAATATCTTCTGGCCAAACAACGAATTTTCCATATTGCCCACTTTTTTCAATACCGCCTACTTCTTTTCCCTGTTTAGTTGTAATCCAATCGTCTTCTTTTTTGTACATCAGTTTTTTATCGGAAAACCAACTATTTACTTTTCGACTACTTAAACCAGTTAATTGGGATAATTCCTTTGTTGTTAAAAGTTTTGATTTTGAATTATCTTTAGTTTGAACAATCTCTGAAATTGTTTTTTCGGATTGTTTTTCAATGTCTTTATCTACTTTTTTTACAGAAACTCGTATTTCCTCACTTATAGTTAAAAGTCTTTGAACTTCCTTGCTGATTTCATTATACAATTCCTCGTCTTCTTCTTTGGTTACATAAATTCCCATCTCGTCATTATTTTGTTGGGAAAAAGAATATAAATTCATAGAAGTAACAATGGCTTCTTTTTTGTTTAAATAACATTTTGCGTGGAGTGAATTACAAAGACTTGTTCTAATTCCTATTTGGCTTTCCAACCAATTACTTTCTTCAACTTGAAGTTTATTTTCGCGATAGATAATTCTAATGTCTTTTTTTTGAATATGTAGGTGTTCTAAATTGTCTTTTATTCTTTTATGAAACTGAAGATAAGGACTAATTAAAATCAGTTGCTCTTGTGTGTTTTTTATTAATTGTTCTAAATGATATGAAACACCCGTAGTGTCTAAAAATTTTGCCATTTGTTTGTTTTTATATAATTATTTATAACAATTATATGAATTAATAAGTGAGTTGGTCCTGTTATTTCAGTGTGTAAAATTACTAATGCTTATAGCTGATTTATAAAAATTTCTGAGAAAGTGGTAGGGGGAATGTACTTTGCTTGCTACTGCAATATAAAGAAGTTTACGGTATATTTTCTTACGGGTTTCCGTAAAACTGTCAGAAAAAAATAAAAGGGGTGTAAAGAGAATATAGTGAGCTGCGTTTGTAATTGAAATTAGTGCACCGTAGCACCCACCCCTTAATCCCCTCCCGAGAGGGGAGGTTTTCGTTTTTGGTTGCGGGTTTTTTGGTTGTCGGTGAATTGCGTTTTTATGAGGGTTACTTCGTCTGTTTTATTTAAAAAGTATGTTTCAAGTCAGAAACTGTTCCCCTCCTTGGAGGGGCTAGGGTGGGTATTTCGCGTTTTGGCAAGTTGGGAGATGGTGACAAGCGAGTTCTCGATACAAATTTTCTCATTCTTCGAAAATTTTCTCGAAGTGACAATGTTACTTAGAACGAAAGGGCTAACATTTATTGAATTGAATACGCATTGTCAGTTCGAGTGGTTTTAAGTTGTAATGCAATGGAAACTTAAAATTGTATCGAGAACCCTTTGGTACACGAATGTTTCTCGATACAAACTCCTCGTACCTCGTAGTTCACTCGAAGTGACAAGAGTACTTATAACGAACAAGCTAACAAGAGCTGAATGTAGAACGCCTTATTCTATAATTTCATAGTCGATATTCAACTTTCGCAAAGCTCTTAAAGCTGAACCAGAATTTTTATCGCTTACTTCAATATCTACTGCATCACCTTCTAAAAGAATATCTGTAAGTTCATTGGCAAGCGAATCGCTAACATTAGATGATAACTCTGCAATGCATTGGGCTATTGCTCTTCTGTCGGGTCTTTGAGCATCACAAGACAATAAGTTTAGTTTCATAGTTATAGTTTATTACTGCAAGATACTAGAGTTTAATTAAAGCCTGTATTTATTCCCCTCCCAAGAGGGGGAGAGTTGCGTTTTTTATTGCGGGTTTGTGGGGTGTTGTGGAGTGTCGGTGTTATAATGCCAGCGCTCGCCCCAACCTTAAAGGGTGTCCACGCGTAGTTTGGTGATGAAGTATGGTAATAATCTAAAAAGATGAATAATAAGTCAGAAACTGTTCCCCTCTTGGGAGGGGCTAGGGGTGGGTTTTTAATGGTAACGGTGTTTATCAAAAACAAAAATCCGTTTTAAAGAAATGTCTTTAAAACGGATTTGATATCAATTCATTCTACCTTTTTACACGAACAGCAAAATAATAGTCAATACGATACCACCAAGTGAAAAGTACAGTCCTTTTTTAAATACAGTAGTTTTTGGCATAAACATCCAAAAAGAAGACACCACGAAAAATAGTAGTGAGAGTCCGAAAAAGATGTTCAGAAAATACACGGGGCTGTTTGTGGTTGCCTTATGCAGATGTTCCATCTTATCTAGAATAAAGGGAAGCTCCATTTTCTTTATGGTAGCCATACCTGTTGCGGCATTATATTCACCTTGCTTAAAGTAAACAACATCGCCTTCGGTCTTTTCAGGTTTTATTCCGCCTTTTATTCGTAGTGCATCGCTAAGTTCACCGACTTTTAAGTTAGGTTTTAATTGTTGTTCAGTGATTTTTTCACTTTTAAGAAAATCGGTATTTCTATAGATCATAATGATTCCGCTTATAGAATACATCGCCATAATACCGGCTAAAAAGAAGCCTAAATAACGGTGAATAATTCTCATGCGCAAACTTGTAGTCATTTTCATATGGTCATTTTTAATAGTTGGGTTAAGAGTGCAAAAATAAGCACATATTCTTATAAGTCATTAAGACAGTGTTAAAGATGAAAGGTTTAATGAAATAGTATTTAAAAAGAAAACCCCAAAGAGAAAAATCTCTTCGGGGCTATCTCCGTTGTTTGGTAATTGTAATTATTTGAATCCTATTTCCTCAATGCCTTCATGACTGATTTTAATAGCATCTAACGGCTTTAATCCGTCGAAAGTCATATCCTGTTCAACCATGTAATATTTCATGCCCGACAATGCTTTGTTGTCCAATATATTTTTAAATCCGATGGATCCTTTACCTACTGGCGCAAATCTACCTTGCTCGTCCATATCTTTAACATGCCAGATTTTAAAACGACCTGGGTATTTATTGAAATAGGCGATAGGGTTGGCACCTGCTTTAGTTACCCAATATAAATCCATCTGAAAATTTAATAATTTAGAGTCTACATTCTCTAACAAGTAAACAATTGGTGTAATGCCGTCAGCATTTTTCTTGAATTCAAAATCGTGATTATGATATAGTAATTTCAAGCCTGCTTTATTAGCCTTTTCGCCAAGTGTAGTTAATATTTTAGCTAAGTCTTCAACTGTACCGGTCATACCCATAGTACTGGTCTCTTGGTCGTAGGTAAACATACCCATTGGTGGAATCGGAACGACAAAATACTTGAAACCTGCAGCCTTGGCATCTGCCATCATTTGGTCGGCATTGTCAAGAGTTACGGCACTTTGGTGTGTACTAATTGGCTTTAATTTCAAAGATTTTAATAAACTTTTAAAATCTGCCGGGGTCATACCATAATACTTGCCGTCTTCATAACCGGCAGCTTCTATATTTTTATAACCTGCATCAGATACTGCTTGCAAAGTTGCCTTCGCGTTTGTACCCATATCATCCCTTACCGTATAAAGAGCAAGACCGCCAAATTTCTTTTGGGCGTAGGTCGTTAATGATCCGAACATAAAAGCAGCGAGAACGGTACATTTAAAAAAGTTGTTGAGTGTTAATTTGTTCATTGTTGTTGTTATTTTAAGTATCTAATTTTTATTTAAAACTGTATAGGTATGGAGCTTTGTGAGCTTTGCCTTCAAAAAGCTTTTCGTGCCGTTGCAGTATGTCTAGAGACAACATTTTACGCTGAAAACTGGTGCGTCTAAGTGTTTGGTCTAAGATTGCTTCAAAAACTTGTTGTAAGAGTTTCATGGTAAATTTCGGAGGCAACAGGTTCATTCCTATTATCTTCTCACTTATATTATTACGAAGTACTTCAAGAGCTTTGTTTACGATTTCATTATGATCCATCATTAATTTAGGAACATTATCGATGTCGTACCATTCAATACTATCTGATAAGTGATCCGGTTTCGGATTTACATTTTCGTAATTAATAAGCGCATAATGACCTACGGTTACAAAACGCTCCGTCATCCATTCATTATCGGTTAAATTTTTATTGTTTGCTTCTAAAATGCGACGCGTGGCTGCAGGATCTGCTCTATTTGGGTCTCCGAAAACTTGAAACTGATCTAAGAATACATTTTTTATTCCTGTACGTTCTTCTACTCCTTTATTTACTGCATCTTGCAGACTTTGGTTTTGTTTTATATATCCTCCGGGAAGGGCAAATAAACCAGTATTATGATATTCTAAAATGAGAATTTTTAATTTTACACCGTTGAACCCAAAGATTACACAATCATAAGAAAGGTTGGGAATGAATTTCGTATTTTCTGAACCTTTCATGCGTGAATTTGATAAAATTTGCTTGTGTTTATCAAATAAACCACAAAATTAAATGACATCAAAGGATTATTGTTGTAAAATGAGACAATAGGTGTTTTATAGAATTTTGGTACTTGAAATCAGCATATGTTTAACAGATGAATTTTATGGGTTTACATAAAATAGCCGTTAGAAATTTTATTGGTCATTACGGCATCTATACTTATTTTTGTTTATGCATGCACCTTTTCTTTTCCAAGTTCAACGGCGCGTTCAAAAGCGGCGAATGCGGCTTCTTTAATTAAACCACCTACGTTATTGTTCTCCATAGAATCGAGGGCTGCACGTGTGGTACCACCTTTGCTGGCAACCTTATCCATCCAAGAATTTGGTGAAAGTTCATTTTGGTTGAAAAGCTCAATTGCCCCGGTAAATGTTTGCGCTACCAGTACTTTAGAAACATTTGGTGTAAAGCCCATTTTTAATGCAGCTTCCATCATGCTTTGCATAAAATAGAATACATAAGCCGGACCACTACCTGATATACCAGTAGAGGCATCAATGAAATTTTCGTTACTTACTTGAATGGACTTACCTGTTGTGTCCAGTAAACTTTCAATGGTCAGCAGTTCAATTCTAGTAACCTCTTCAGAAGCAACGAATGATGTAAGTCCTCTACCAATCGAAGCGGGTAGATTAGGCATGGCACGCACTATTTTTGTGAGTCCGGTTAAGTTTTTTATAGTATCGATGGTAACACCCGCCATAATCGAAATAATGATTTGACCCGGTTTTACTAACGGATTTAATTTTTTAAAAACACCCTCTGCATGATAGGGTTTTACGGCTATAAAAATGATATCTGCCTGTGGTGCACAATTTTTAAGATCATCAAAAGCATCGAATTGTGGGTTCTTTCTTAATTCTTCCAGTTTATCTTCAGAAGTATCGAGTACCATTATATTTCTTTTCTTCAGTAATTTTGATTTGGACATGCCTTCTGCATACGTCAATCCCATGTTTCCTGCTCCTATTACTAGTATTTTCATAAATTCAATTTAATTTATTGGATAATTTATATGTGATTGTGTACTTAGATAAATAACATTTTCTCGATAGCGTTGTTTTTACGCTTGTAATAAATTTGTATGTAAGTGTGCAGGGTTTTTACGGGGATGCCCATAAAGTATTTTGTAATGGAGGTCACCTTCGACTTTTTGAGTCCGTTGCGTGTTCTGTATAATTCTTGGGTATTGCTTTCTCTTTTGATATAAATAAATTTCATGTAATGGTATTTCAAATAGTAACATAACAAATGCATTACCAACTCCTAATTAGAGTTGTTAAGCTTATGTTATACTATTTTAAAGTGAATAGAATAAAGGTTGGAAAAGGCTTTTCCGAATAATGGTATATGCTGATGTGATGTTTATAAATAGGCGCGTAAAATTTCGGTATTAGAGGTGCGGCGTAAGGATCTAAGCCCTTTATCTTTAATTTGGCGTACACGTTCTCTGGTAACATCAAAGATTTCACCAATTTCAACCAAGCTCATTGCTGGTTGATTACCCAGACCAAAGTACAAACGAAGTACATCTCCCTTTCTTTCCGGAATTTTATGGAGTACTTGATCGATATCGATTTCTAATGATTCGGCCATTACCTTTTTATCTGGACTGTTCTTGTTTGTAGACTCCAGCACATTATATAAAGAAGAAGATTCCCCTTCTTTAAAAGGGGCATCTAATGAAATTGATTTACCAGAATTTTTCATAGAGCTTTTGACCTTAGATACGCTTAGGTCTAATTCTGTAGCAATTTCAGCGGCACTTGGCGGTCTTTCGTTTGTTTGCTCTAAAGTGGAATATACTTGGTAAATTTTACTGCTTACCGCTATTTTATTATGTGGTAGACGAATTATTCGTGATTTATTGGATAGCGCTTGAAGAATAGACTGGCGGATCCACCAAACGGCATAAGAAATAAACTTAAAACCTCTGGTTTCATCAAATCGCTTTGCAGCCTTTACCAATCCTAAATTACCTTCGTTGATAAGGTCGGTTAGGCGCAGACCTCTACCTTGGTACTGTTTAGCCGCAGATACTACGAACCTTAAATTGGCACTTACCAATTTGTCTAGCGCTTTTTGATCACCGTCACGAATTTTCTGAGCCAGTTCTACTTCTTCGTTTGCAGTAATTAAATCTATTTTACTGATTTCTTGAAAATATTTTTCTAATGATTTGGCATCTCTGTTCGTAATTTGTTTGGTGATCTTTAATTGTCGCATAGATTATTTTTAAGTTCGTATGTAACATACTATAATTTCGTTAAAATGCAAGAAAAAGACATATTTTATGATATGTTTGGTTAATTTAAAGGGTTTTTTGCTTGATTTTGAGTAAAAAAGGCTTGTTTTTGAAATATTTGAATTCTGGTAATTTTCTCAAATTTTGAATATAAATGAGTTACATGACGTTTTGAAAGTAATATGATAGCTAAGGTCTGGTCAAGGCAATCTTCCGCCTTTATTTTTTAATTAATTATTATTTAAAATAAAGAATTTCATTAGCTAAAATGCCATTGTTTACGCGTCGATTTTTATTTTTGAGTAAACTACCACTCATACCATGAAAATTCGCTTTAGTATCTTCTTCGTCTTTGCTATTGTTACTCAGTTTGCAATCGGACAAAAAATTGACTTCTCTACTCTCGAAAATCTCAACATACGTAATGTGGGTCCTGCAAATATGAGCGGGCGTATAACGGCAATAGATGTGGTTACCGAGAATCCTAAAATAATGTTTGTTGGTGCGGCTTCTGGCGGAGTTTGGCGGTCTGACAATGGTGGTTCTGCATGGCGACCCGTTTTTGACGACCAACCCACACAAAATATTGGCGCACTTGCTATTCAACAGGACAATCCAGATGTTATTTGGGTAGGTACAGGCGAAGGTAATCCTCGTAATTCTATGAATTTAGGAATGGGTATTTTTAAAAGTACCGATGGAGGGGAAACATGGAAACATTTGGGATTGGAGGCTACCAAAACCATACATAGAATCAGTATTGACCCAAATGATCCAAACGTGGTTTATGTGGGTGCGATGGGAGATCCGTTTACCGAAAATGAGCATAGAGGGTTATATAAAACGATTGACGGTGGTTTACATTGGACAAAGATTTTATACGCTAATAAGAAATCTGGTATTGCAGATTTGGTAATGCATCCGACAAATCCTAAAAAACTATTTGCAGCGCTATACGAACATAAACGAACTCCGTATTACTTTACCTCAGGCGGTGAAGGATCCGGATTTTATGTTTCTAATGATGCAGGTGAAAACTGGAATAAACTAGGAGAGAAAAACGGATTGCCATCTGGCGATTTGGGTAGAATAGGTTTTGCTATTGCACCGTCTGAACCAAACAGAATCTATGCTAAAATAGAAGCGAAGAAGAATGCGATTTATCGAAGTGACGATGGTGGTGAAAGTTGGAAAATGATCAATGACAATCCCAAGTTCGCAAATAATAGACCCTTTTATTTTCAAGACCTTGCTGTAGATTCAGAAGACCCAGATAGAGTTTATAATATTTATCAGCCTTTGTCGGTAAGCTATGATGGTGCTACCACTTTTGATACCATACCTATGATACCTGCCGATGAGACGAAAGGTATTCATGCCGATTTTCATGCCTTTTGGGTAAATCCGAAAGATGCAAAACACTTTATTATTGGTGGCGATGGCGGATTGGGAATTACTCAGGATCATGGTAAAAGTTGGTATTTTCCGGAAACCATACCTGTTGCACAATTTTACCATGTCGGTGTAGATAATGATACACCATATAGTGTTTATGGCGGTATGCAAGATAACGGTAATTGGTCAGGACCTGCGTATACTTGGAAAAGAGGCGGAATTCGAACGTTGTATTGGCAGTATTTAGTTGGGGGCGATGGTTTCGATATCTCTCCTGATTTAGATAATTCTAGATTTGGATATGGATCATCTCAAAATGGAGATTTATATAGATATGATAAATTAACCGGATATTATGTAAGTATAAAACCACCTGCACCAGATTTGAAAACGTCTTTGCGTTTTAACTGGAATGCAGCTTTTGCTAGAAATCCTACGGATGATAATGCAGCGTATTACGGATCACAATTTGTACATGTGACGAAGGATAAGGGAGCAACGTGGAATATAATTTCTCCTGATTTAACCACTAACAATCCTGAGCATCAAAAACCTGATTATGGCGGATTAACATTGGATGTTTCTGGTGCGGAACGTTACAACGCTATTTTGACTATAGCGCCGAGCTCATTAAATAATGAAATTATATGGGTAGGCACCGATGACGGTCAAGTACAGCTAACAACAGACGGTGGTCAAAATTGGAAAAATCTTACCAGTAGGATAAAAGGCATGCCTAACGAAAGTTGGGTTGCCCAAATAGAAGCTTCTCGCTACGATGCTAAATCTGCATGGATGGTGGTAAATAATTATAGAAAAGGCGATTATGATCCGTATGTTTTTAAAACCGATGACCTAGGAAAAACATGGAAGCAAGTTGCGGATAAAAATATGGTAAACGGATATGCTTTAAGTATTATTCAAGACCCAGTAGCACCAAATTTAGTGTTTTTAGGCACTGAGAATGGTTTGTGGATAAGTATTGATGAAGGTGAAACATGGTCTCAATTTAAAAACGGATTCCCATCAGTATCAACAATGGATTTGAAAATTCAAGAAAGAGAATCGGCATTGATTGTCGGTACTTTTGGTCGGGCAATTTGGGTGTTAGATGACTTATTGACCTTAAGAGAAATTGCATCAAACCGAATAAAAACGGGTATAACTGCATTACCAATGAACGATGCTGTTCAGGTGAAAGGCTTATTTATAAATCCGCCAGGTAATATCTGGACAGGTTTTCATACCACTTTCGAGGGTGAAAATAAAGTATTTCAGAAAACTCAAATTCCGTTTTATTTATCGGAGGAGCCAACTGCTGAATTCAATGTTTCAGCAATGATTTATGATCAAAAAAATAGATTGGTAAATACGGTTGAAACTAAAGAACTCACTAAAGGGTTGAATTACATGATTTGGAAATTAGATGAGTCAGCAGCATCTTTACCTGGTTCATGGACTGATGATTTTTCAAGAGATATTCCTGTTTTGCCTGGAGAGTATACTATTGTTTTAAAGTATGGTGTACAAACCGATAGTACTAAAGTAACAGTAATTGCAGATCCTAGATTTGAATTAAAATCAAATGTAGATAAAGCACTTTATGATTATAAAAAAGCAGTAGATAGTCAAGTCGAAATCTTGTTGAAATACTTAACGGATATTGATGCTAAAAGCAAAAAAATAGATGGGTTGTTAAGCAAAATAAGTAAGTCTGAGAATATGACTGATCAAATTTTAGTATCCAAACTTGAAGATATGAAACAGGCGCTAAAGGTTCTGAAGGCAAAAGGTCAAACCCCTAAGCCAGAAAGACAAGTAGGGGCGTGGCAGTCTTTTGAGACATCGCCGTATTCTAAAATGCGAGAAGCTTTAAGTATAGCTGCTGCACAAACTAATGAGCCTTCAGCCCAGCATCAAGAAATTCTTGAGCAAGGAAAAACATTGGTTACTGACTTTTCAGAAATAGTAACCAATTTTATGAAAAATGAATGGGCGCCCTTTGAAACTATGGTCAAAAATAGCAACATCACTTGGGATGAGTAATATAATGAAGCTGAGGTAATTAAGATAGAATTGCCTCTGCTTCAATTTCTACCATATAACCATCACCTACCAATTTAGCTTCTACCAATGTATTTGCAGGGTTAATGCCTTTAAAACGTTCGCCATGTGCGCGTGCTACAGGTTCCCAGTCTTTTAGTTCGTTGACGAAAATTCGTGTTCTCACCACATCGGCTAAAGTGCCGCCAAATGAAGTGATAACGCCTTCGATTTTATCAATGATAAAATGGGCTTGGGCAGCTGGGTCGGTGCCACCGATCATGTCACTTCCGTGAGTTGCCGTGGTGCCTGAAACATGAATGGTATTGCCAATTTTTACTGCTCTAGAGTACCCCGCATAATCTTCCCATTCGGTACCGCTAAAAATCTGTTCTCTGTTTTCTCCGGTTGGTAATGGGGTGAATGCTTTTGGTATCGTTTCTAAGTGATCACTAAGATCACCAGATGCTGTTAAAAAAGGAGGTTTTCTATATTCGTCACCACAATCGCCAGGTATTAATATTAGTTGAAGTTGTGCTTTTTTAATGGCGTTGATATCATCTGAATCTAGCGTAATATCCAGCATTTTTCTATTGTCCTCGATATGCTCACTTTCTCCCAGTCTAGCGCCAACGATAACAGAAGCCACCGCATCACCTTCTAGAATAAATCTACTTGCAATATTTGCAATCGAAGCATTATGTTTATCGGCTATTTTTTTTACTGTTTGTAATAGGTTCTGGTAGGGTATCCATCCGCCAGCGGCGTCAATAAAACGTTTGTATTTCATTTGTGACCACGTGGTCAATTCCTCATACGTAGGTTCGGTTTTGTTTAGCCATTTATCGGTTAAGAATCCGCCAGCTAGTGTCCCGAATGCCAATAGTTTTACATCGTACTCGCGGCAAACTGCAGCCATGTTTCCATTCGCACGCTGGTCGATCAATGAATGGCAAATTTGATTACTGACAATAGGTATACCACTTGCCAAAGCAATTCGTAAATGCGCGGCGTCAAAATTAGTTACCCCAATGTGTTTTATTAATCCTTCTTCTTGTAATTCTTTTAAATAGAAAAGTCTGTCTAGCCAACTAGCATCGGGGTAGTACCACGCATGAAACTGTAAGAGGTCAATGCTAGATTGTTGCATTCTGTCTAAAGCTGTTTGTATGGCAGCTCTAACATCTTCGCGAGTAATTTTACCTGGTTTTGGAACCCATTTTGTAAATAGTTGCACGCTATCTTTATCGACAAGACTATTCTTAAAAGTACCGGTTATGATTTCACTAGATCCATAGTGATCTGCCATGTCAAAAGATGTGAGTCCTGCATCAAGATATGGTTTCATAAACTTGGCGGTTTCAACAGGGTCTAGTGTGTTGCCGTTACGTTCCATGTCAGCAATTTGCCATAAGCCGGTAACCACTCTAGAAATCTCTAAATCTTTTGCTAATTTAATTGTTGTCTGCATCTTTTATTCTTCAGGGAGTTCTAAAAATAGTTCGTTTATGTTGTTGTGTTGTTTTTTTAATTTTTTCCAATAGTAGGTAAATAACAAACTTGCCAAGCCCATAACAATTAGCCATATAGGTGTGGAGTGAAAATACCACGCAGCAGTGTCTGAGGTTAAATCTTTATAGGTGTGAATACCTAAAAAGGCAGAAAGGGTGATAATCCCTGACCAGGCAATCCATAATTGCAATGTTCTATTCTTAAGTACTGAAATTTGTTTCGCCAAAGCTGGATTTACTTTGGTAATAGTGACTAGGGTAATACACATTAAAAGAAAATTGACCATCATTGAAGTAACCATAATATCGATACCTAAAAAGAAGTCGCCCGCAAAATGAGAACCTAAAACACCAATACTTGCCATTACACCAGCTACTACTAATGCTATATGCGGTGTATGATTTTTTGGATGGATTTTAGAGATAGACTTAGGAAAAATACCATCTTTAGCCCATGCGAACATTAACCGTGAAACCGATAATAGCATGGCTGGCAGGTCATTGATCAGGGCAATTGCAGCACCTGCCAATATTGCGATGCCTAAACCAGAGGGTAGCACGTAGCTTAACAAACCGGGGGCAGATATATCTTTAGTCATTGCTTCTTCGGCAACAAAACTCCATGGAACAATATGATATACCGCCGAAGCAAAGAGAAAGTAGAATAAACCTACCCCTAATATGGCTAGTAGAATTGCTCGTGGTAATGATTTAGTCGGATTTTTAGCTTCGCCACCTGCTTGTGCTATAGAATCAAAACCGATAAAACTTGAAAATAAAAGTGCGGCTGCCGATAAAAATATGCGCCAGTCGAAATCTATATTTTTAATGGGCTCAAAAGTGCGTCCGGTCTTTTCTTGTAACCCTATTAAGAAATCTGTTGAGTCGTAAATAAGCGCCGATACGATTACAATTCCGCCGAGGGCAAACATTAAAAACATCATCGGTAATAAAATGCGTTCATAACTTTTTATCCCACGAATATTAATAACTATAAAAGACCAAATTAAGACCAGGGCTATGGTTACGCGTATCCATCCTATTTCTAATCCGTTCGAGATATTTTCCCATCCTAAGCTCAATGTAACATCACGAATAAAAGGTACAGTTACGTAAGCAATAACTCCGATAACAATGGAGAGTCCGAACCATTGGGAGAAGCTCGCGACAAATCCCAAATACGGATTTAATCCTCTACTAGCATAAATATAACTACCGCCCGCACGTGGCATAGCCGATGCCAAAATACCATATGCCAAAGCGGCAAATAATGCAGGTATAGCGGCAAAAGCAAACGCAGGTAATACGTACGGACCTATACCGGGTACATTGCGCTGTATCATGAAAGGAACAACATTTATAGAAGCCCCTAACATAGAGCACACGCCGGTAGCGGTAAGGGCTAATAGCCCCATTTGCCGAGTTAGTTTTTTTGAGGTAGTTTTTGACATTTAAAAAGAGTTGCAGCTGCTTAGGCTATTCTTGACCTAGAAAAGATTGTACACCTGTCATTTGCCATCTACCCAAAGTAATCGGAATGCTACCAATTACATTTAATTCGTCAAAAAAGGCTTTCATTTCAAAAGGTTCGTTTTTAGACTCTTTCATTCTGGCATATTCGGCCATGGTATTCTCTAAAAGATATTTTCCTGTTATATAGCTGGTGCCATAACCTGGTTGTCTAAGGTAAAGATGTTGTTCAAAAAGCAATAGATCTTTTTCTGTCTTCATCCATCCTCTTGGGGTGTAGTTAGAGTGAATACTACCAGCTTCTTCAGAAGTCATAAGGTTTGCATGAGCGTATAACGAGCCTAAACCTCTAGCGGCACGTTGGGCAATCATAATATAAACGATTTCTCTAGAGCGAGTCTGATCATCATATAAACCTGCATCCATAAACATTTCTTCAACAGCTGTAGCCGTACCCTCGTTTCTTGAATCGAATATATTGTAAAGCAAGGCCTCTTTTCTAATCTCACGTGGATTAGGTTCATTGTCCATTCTAGCCAATTCGAACCAATGGTAAAAATGAGAGTATAGCGGGCGCTGATCTAAATGTGCGGTAATCCAAAAGAAGTTTCTTTTCTCTTTTGGTACATATGCGCCTAAATGGTCATTTAGTGCAGTCTCAAAATAATCTTTTACAGTAACAATTTCATTTTTGTCTAAAAATTCTAGAAGGCTTTTGGCAGAAGCTTTTGCCATGGTATCATATTCTTCAACACTACTGGCATCATCTAATTCAGTTAAATTCCGATTTCTATGCTCCTCTAATTTCAGTGCTGACCATGCTCGTGTAAGCTCTCGTTTTAAGAGCATTACTTCATCTTCCCAAGTTAAAGGCACCAAATGAACATTTTGTAAATACCACGTATAATTTTCTTTACCAATACCTGAAGGTCCCGTTTTGGTTAGTGCTTCGGTTTTTAACCAATCAGCTAAATTATTTGTTGAGGTTATTGCAGCATCAATAGCCGTAACTAATTTTTTATTTTTTTGAACTCCTTCACGATTTTTTAGCTGCGCTAAGTCTTGGCTTTGAGTTTCGATATCGCGAATACCTGCTATCCATAAATCTTTAGCGTTACCTGTTAAATTCTTTTTTGCTTGATTGTTAAGAACAGGTATCACTTTTAAGGCGGCAATGAATTTGCTTTGGGCTGTTTTGTCTAGTGGAAAATTGTATTTCCATACATCTATTATGGCATGGTGCGCCGGACCTTCATGCGCAGGTACATCGCTACGGTCTGTCCAAATTGTCTTGTAGAAAGCAGGGTCTCTAACCCAAGGTTTCAAAATCCGTTGGTTAAAATCGTAGCCGTTCATCTCGGCATTTACAATATGCCAATCAACCTTATCAGGTATTGACCACCCAGTAGTATCTATAGCATATAGTTGTTGCTGCAAAGATTTGAATTCAGGAGTCCTCTTTTTGAAAGTTTCTGAAGTGTAATCAGGGGCACCATCTAATAATGGTGGGTTTTCAAAGGAGCGCCATTTTTTAAAAAGCTCAACTAAATTTTGATTGGAACTTGTGTCTTGCGCTAATGCTATTAAAGGTGTGCTGACAAAAAGTAGAATAAAAATGTTGGTTAGTAATCTTGAATTTGCAGTTTTGGTCATTATTAGTGGTGATTGGTATGTGTATGCAAAATAAGAATAGTGTAGCAATGCGCCATATGTTTATTCAAAATAGTTAATGCCGAATATTCTTTCTACACTTTCAATCATGAGTTTTATTACCACTGCGAAACCTTGCAGGGGTATCATAGCAACCTAAAAACTTTTTTGAATGACGCCCCTAAGAAAAAATCTTATAAGGTTTTCGACTTCTTAACTATTAAGGGTGATAGGTGTCAAATAAGCGTGCCTAAGGAGCTTTTTAGTCTCTATTCAACAAATGATGCCCAATTGAACATAATGGAAAAGGTAAAGTCCTATGTGCAGCTGTCAAAGGAATTGAACATCGAGTATAATGATGTTTTAAAACCTATTGAAAAGTTCTTGGACCATAAAATGAATACATGGGCTGGAGTCAATAGATTGGGTCTAAGCCAAGATTTAAATGAAGTGAACTTCGATTATTGCAAAATCCTAACATTCTAATAAGATGAGTAAAAAAATAAAAATCATAGAAAGCGATTATACCCCACAACTTGAGGAAACAATCAATAAGCTATTAAAAGAAGGTTGGAAGCTTAGGGGGAGCATTATCAAAGGGGTAAATTGCTTGGTGGTAATGATGGAAACCAAATAAATAATTATTTTTTGTGCTGAGAAAGGGTGGTCTTTAGTCATTGTACCACCTTTTCTTTTTTAAATACGTGTTTCGGAATCTTTCTACAAGTCAAAAGGAGCCGTCTCCATTGAATTTTTCAGTTAGATGATGTATTTGTTACGGCATAACATTAAAGTTGCATAACGACAAGCGTAACAAGGACGAAATCCATGTGGAATGAGTTTAAATCGCAGTTCACAACATTCTGCGGTAATAAAAGTATATTGGGAAAGTAACTTAATATTTTAAGGCAGTATTACAATGTAAAACTCTTATATAGGACTATCTCATAAAGTGTGTAAATAAAAAAATAGCGGGGGCATGCCCCCGCTATTTTTTTAACTTTAAATTTTCACACCATTATGAAGAAAGAGGAATTATTCAACGATGAGTTCTTAAAACAGTTCAAGACCGGTGACGAGCTGAACGGTTTTCTGAAAGAACTCCAAAAACGTGGTATCGAGAAGATGCTGGAAGGCGAGCTTGACGGCCACCTCGATTATGACAAACATGGAAAGGCCAGGAACGGGAACACACGTAACGGCCATTCGACCAAAAAAGTCCGTACCTCCTTCGGGGAATCAAGGATCGCGGTGCCAAGGGACAGGGATGCCAGTTTCAACCCCATGATCGTGCCCAAGCGCGGTAATATGGTCGACGGTATCGAGAACGTGATCGTATCGCTCTATGCCAAGGGAATGAGCAACAGCGATATCGAAGAGCAGATACGGGAGGTCTACAACTTCGATATCTCCACATCCACCATATCGAGGATAACCGACAAGATCTCCGGGGACATCGTCGCTTGGCAGAACAGGCCATTGGAACCGATATACCTTATCGTCTGGATGGACGGGATCGTGTTCAAGGTACGCGAGAACTCGAAGGTCATCAACAAAACGGTCTATATCGCGGTAGGATTGCGCAGGGACGGTAAGAAAGAGGTCCTTGGGCTTTGGTTGGGCAAGAACGAGTCCGCCGCTTTTTGGATGAGCGTACTGACCGATATACGCGCCCGTGGCACCGAGGACATCCTGATAACCGCAACCGATAATCTGAACGGGTTCACCCAGACCATCAAGAACGTGTTCCCCGAATCCAAGACCCAGATATGTGTGGTGCATCAAATAAGGAATGCCTGTAGGTACGTTGTCTGGAAGGACAAAAAAGCCTTTACAACAGATATGAAACTTATCTACAACGCACCTACACAAGCTGCGGCGAAGGCCGCCCTAAAGGACTTTGCGGACAAATGGGAAGGGAAGTACTCCTATGCCGTCAAAAGCTGGAGGGACAACTGGGACGAGCTTACCGTGTTCTTCGAGTTCCCCATCGAGATCAGGAAAATAATCTATACCACCAACCTTATCGAGAACCTGAACGGCAAGATCAGGAAGTACACCAAGAACAAGCTGTCCTTCCCGACGGACGATGCCGTGATGAAATCCGTATATTTGGCGGTAAGGGAGGCCACCAAAAAGTGGTCGATGCCTGTAAGGAACTGGGGCATAATCCTAAATCAGTTCCTGACGATCTATGAAAAAAGGGTCAGACTTTAGATAAAAGTCCAACCCCTGTTATTTTTAACTTACACAGTTAATGGGATAGTGTCTCTTATATTTAATTCGCTTACCTTCAGAATATCTTGTTTTATTTTCCATGTAGTTTCTTAAAGTACCTTCAAGAATGTTAAATGCTGCGTTTGGTTTTATAATTGATATTTCAGAATCCTTTCCTTTGCCTAAACTTCTATACGATGTCCCTAAGCGTAAACCACCATTTTTTGAAATAATCCATCTGTCATGAATTAGTTTAAAATCAGGAGTCTCAGGAACCCAACAAAATATCACTTTGGCTTCTGGAGGCTCTTGATCAGAAATCCTCTTCCATTCACTTTCAAATTCCACTTCTAAATTTGAAGCAGACCCATCATTACAACCAATAAATATAGTTTCAATTTCAGAGTCCATTTCTTTAACAAATTTTAAAATATCAACATCTTCTTTTCTGAAATAGGGGTCAGTAACTATTAAAAAACTTTCTGCCTCTTCAACAATCCATTTTCGAATATAATTTAATGCTTCTTCCCTACTATTTGGTCTAACCAAAAGATTTTCCTGAAAATCACTATCAATAAAAACCTTTGTGTTAATAGAATGTTCAATTTTTCTATTTTGAGACAACAACTCTACTAATTTTATAGAGTTGAACATTGTTTCAAAAACCTCTCTTTGAGATTCATGTATTTGTGTATTTCCTGCACCACCTAACCTAAGATTTGCCGAGTTTGACAAATAATAAATGAAGACAGGGAAAGATTCACTCAAACCAATCGTTTTACCAATTTTTAAATATTGTGCGACATCCGATATTTTTTTTGTAGTTATTTTCCCTGAATTTAGTGAACCTTGAGCTCTCATAACCGCTGATATAATTTTACGGTAATTTAATTTTTGATTTTCTTCAAGTGATTGATTGTTTCTTATCTTTTTACTTAACTCCAACGTTTCATAATAGTTTTGAAGCAATTCTTTATTTATTTCAGCCATATTTTTCTTCGACCGATTAACCAGAGTTTTAGCAAATTTTTCATCAATACGGTATATTGAGTCTAAAATATTCTTTTGATAAGAATACATTTCGTGTCCTTCGTCAAAATTTCTTGAGTTGTCAAACGCTTGGTTAACTATTTCTTGCCATCTAGATCTTGACAAACTATACATTGTCTTGGAAAGCTCAGTCACACGCTCCATAAATTCATAATGGCTAGATAATTTTGATAATTCATCATATACCTCATCAACCAATTGCTTTTTTAAATCAGGAAACTTGTCAAAGAAAATTTCTGACAACAAAACACCTTTCACAAAGATTCTATCAGATAAATTTGGAATTTTTTGAGAGTCTTTAACGATGGCTTCATAATCTAGATTGGATTTAGAAATAATCTCCAGCTGCACAATTGAGAGTATTTTATAACCTTCATGCTTAATATTGTTTTGATCAGGTAACTTATTATATATAATTTTTTCTATTTTACCTCGTATTTCGGTCTTCTGAACATTTGTAATATCAGCATTTTCCTTTATTGCCTTAGCAATATCCATAATCTGATAATAAATACCTTGGTCGGTATTCATTTCACTTAGAATACGCACAGCTTTTAAAATATTATCGTATGATGTTTTGAAGTTATAAATTTCTCCATCGTAAACCTCGAAAGGGCTTTTTCTAGTGATGTAAAAATCCGATATTATAACACATGCCTTTTCTTTGTAATCCTCTGATAATTTATTCAAGTATTCAAAAGCTAAGTCAGAATTGAAATTGTGTATAACTACAAAACACTCTAATACTCTATAAATTCCTGTGTTATTTCTGATGACCTCTGTAACCAAAGGCATAATGTGATTTTCGTAAATTCTTTTGGAAATATTGTAGTTATCGCAAATAATGGAAGATATGGCTATTTCAGACCAAAGAAGCAGTTTTTCATTTTCTGAAGGAACTCTGTCAATGAGACCTTTTATGCCTTCAAAATCCTTAGTCTTATCCAACTTATTCTTCAATAATGCACTATATGCCTTAATAATTAAACGCAGACATTGCAGGTATGTATTTGCAACTGATTTTGAATCAAGCCAACTCTGATTCTTAATTTCAGTAGTTTTATCAAATATCTCTTTTGCAAAGATTGAATCTATTGCACTTATTTCTGAAGCTATTTTATATCCCGCATTGATTTTGTCCCACTCCGCTTCTACATCATTCCAAATACTTAATAAGTTCCGTTTTTGACCATCGAATAGCTTATTTTTCCAATTAGAATTTTTAGAAATAACTTTAAAAGAAAGAATAGCACAACTTAATCTAATTGAATTTCTTTTAATAGATTTTACCTGCATTACATAAGGAAGAATACTCCTTAAGACTCCTTCAGGCAAACTTTTACTATTCGAAAACCTTTCCAAAATAGCCTGAATTGAAATTTCTTTACAAATTTCTGTTTCAAAAGAGGTGACAATTGCCTTTAAATCATTAGCCTTAATTTTTTTCAAACTATTGTCAAGATATGAATCAATCATTTTTAAACGACCTGTATCTCTTGCATATTGAGTATTTATTTTTTCACAAATCTCAATGGCAAATTTAGGGTTGACTTTCCCAATAATTTCTAAGATATTTTCCGTAATCTTTACATGATTGGCTGACTCTTGCAGGAGTTTTGTAACGCCTGTTTTTATCCGCCCGTATACTTTATTATAATAATTGGTTAGATTAAAATCCTTTACTAAAGAAAGTCTATAAAATACCTCACAAAAACATTCTATTTGTATTAATTTATCTTGGATTTTTTCAACATCATTAATGATATCTAAAAGAGATTTTTCCGCCTTATCTTTTCGTAATGAATACTGAGCTTGAAAAACATTTAGTCTATAATTGTACAAGTCTTTCTTCAAGCCTACTTGCTTGATATTTTTTTCAAAATCTTTAAATCTTTCCAATAACTGGGACTTATCAGAATAATTTTTTAATCTATACATCTGAGATGAAAGGTCAATTAGAGTATCTAAAATTGAATCCGATTGACCACTTGATGAAACTAATTCGTCTAAGGTGACAAGCATAACTTTTTTGATATTCATATTGTGACTTCTATTATTTTTTAGCCACAACCTCAAAAGCTTCAATCTTTCTCCTGAATCATTTAACTTGCTAACTTCCTCTAACACTCTTTTAGAGCTATAATCTCCGACCATCATAGAAATAGCTCTATGTATCTTTTTAACCGATGGATTATTTAATTTCTCTAATGCCTTTAGTTTAACCTCCTTTTCACTTTCTTCCTTTTCTTCAGAATTAATAGCGGCCAATGATAGTTTTGCAACAACCCAATCATTAATATTGGATTCTGAGGAACTACCTGTGGTTTTATCCAAAATTTCAATTGCTAAATTTGGAATAGAATAAATCAAGTTTGCTACTATGTCATATATGGAATTTCCGATTCCAGCAAGATTTGTCGTGTTATAAAGATCTTTTATTAATGTAATCAGTTCATCATCAACTTTACTATTTAGCTCCTTTTGCTTACGTGCTACAAGTGACAATAGTCTTAATCTGTCCGACTTCAATACGGCTCTTTCTGCCAAATTAATTGCACCTACAAAATCATTTAGAGCTATTCTTGCTTGGATTTCGGATTCCCAAAAAAGGTAATTATCCAATTCATTTACTATGCTACCCTGAACACAATACTTATATACCTGGGAATACTTTTTCATTTCTTGAGAAGACTGAAATCCTAAATCAATTGATTCATTAACCTTTTCAATTGATCCGCTATCCTTTATAGTTTCTTCAAGGAATTTTTCATTAATAATACTTGGAATTTTTGACCAATTTTTTTGGGAGGCATATATTTTTGTTAATTCAAACTTGTCCCTCAAGGCATCTGAAGATCCATAATATCTTATAAACAAATTATCCACTTGTCGTTGCTTACCTCTTAGTAATGATTTGAAATATTTTGCGTGAGCAAGTGATATAAATTGAATAGTTTCCCCAACCTTTTCTAGGACATGAGTACCATTAATTTTTATGGATATTTCTTCTTCAGAAGTTTCGCTAATTTTCGATAATTCTAGTATTGACAACCTTTTATCGCTTAATGCCAGCAATGACAGTAAAAGGCTCACAATAGGTTCCTCTAAATCTATTTTATTTGTATCTAAATCAATCCAACTTTGAAAATTATTAGTATTTGAAATTTCTTCTATTTCTGTTCCATCACTAATTAAGCGTTTCAATACTTCCAATCTATTTGGGTAACCTTTGGTCGCCTTTATCAAATCATCCCTATCGCCAATAACAGATAATGTTTCAGAACCCAAAAACTCCCTGCTTTGATGATTGGTGAATCCAATCATACTGATTTCCTCTGCTTTTACACTTAATAAATCCGAGTGAACACCCTTAAAGTAATCTGGGGACCCGCTGATAATTACATTTAAATAGTCCTCCCCAAATGGTATTACCTTTAAAAGCTCTTTAATGGTTTTTTCATTACTTGCCCCCCTTGATTCCAGCCCATCTATAATTAGGTAAATCTTTTGTCTCGAATTTTTTTGCTTTTTTTTGAGATTAAACCAGGCTAATCTATATTTTTCCTTAGTGACAAAAGACTCATCTTCATTAATCAATTCAGGTTTTCCAAGATAACATTGAATCTGGTCATGTAGGTTTGACCTTAAAAAATTTATATCTAAATCAATACTATGATATGGATTGAAAAAAAGTGAAAAGGAGTTCTTAAAATACTTTTTACAAAACTGCCCCAATAATGTAGTCTTTCCTGTACCTTCTTCACCTGATAAATAAACAATTCTATTGTCATTCTCGAATTTTGAGGAAATCGAATCAATAAAATTTTCTCTTTCAATCAAATCTTTCCACTGTTTTACTGGAAAACCTGTTGACAGATAATTAATATCAATTATGTCAGCCATTTATTTTGTGGTTTTTAGTGGTAATAAAAATTGAGAACACCAATTCTCATTGTTAACAAAAGGGGGAGTTCTAAATCTACATATAAAAAGAGAAATGATGCAAAATATTTATAGAATTATAGAAAAAAAGAATGACCGTACAAATACAGTACAGATGAAAAAACAAAAAAGACTTAAAAAGCACTATTTCAGCTAATTAAGTCTTTTTTAAGTGATCGCAGGAGGATTCGAACCTCCGACCGTCTGCTTAGAAGGCAGATGCTCTATCCAGCTGAGCTATGCGACCGACACCATTTTTTCAAATGTGGGTGCAAACTTAGTGATTTTTATAGACTGGTAAAACCAAAATCAACAAAATTTTCATTATTTCTTTTTTGCATTATAATCCCGCTATGAACGACCCTCATATTGATCGAAATTTTCCCATAGTTGATCAAGAACTTTATAGAAAATTTCGAACTCTTCTTCGGTGATACCCAGTGTACTAACTTTTCGCAAATCTTTTATAAATGGCATTACCTGGGTGATCAATGCTGATCCTTCATCTGTAATCACCAATTTGTATCTTTTTTGATCATCTCTGAATCTAGACTTTCTTAACAGCCCTTTTTTACAAAGTCCGCTAATAACTCGAGAAGTTGTCGCCCTATTTCTGAAGTTAGATTTGGCAATATCTGCTTGAGAAGCATCTTTACCTTCTAAATGTACGCGTTGTAATATTACCCATTGCTCAATCGTCAAATCAATATTATTCTCTGCAAATACCTGTAAAAAAGTACTTTGAACCTTTTTAAGGGTGCGATCAATATATACTCCGAATCCTTCCGTCCTGTCCATAATCCAAATGTTATTCCTCCAAAAGTAACGGAGTTTATCGTTAATATTGTTGTTAGTGCAACAATATTCAAAAAAAAGTGTATTTTTACTACTGACAAAATGCTCTAAAGAAGAAGATATATGCAACTAGGTTTCAAGAACTATATTTTAGAAGATAGCACCTATAAAGGTGGAGGTAAGAAAATTGTTATGCCCGATGGTGTAACGGTGCACAAGCTTTCGTCGAACGAAAATCCGTTAGGGTATTCACCAAAAGTGAAAGAAGCTTTAGTAAAAACTCTTGATGATTTAAGTTACTATCCAGATAATACAGATAGTAGATTACGTGATGCCTTGGTGAAGGATTTTGACGGAGTCTTAACTGCAGATAATTTTATTACTGCAAATAGTGGTTCTGAAATTATAGATATGATTTCTAAGGCATTTTTAAGCGAAAACGATGAGGTAATTGTGAGTCAGCCATGTTTTCTTCCGTACACGGCATTTACACGTTGGATGGGAGCAAAGGCGATCAATGTACCCATGACCGAGAATTACGATTACAATTTAGAAGGCATTTTAGAAGCAATTACCGATAGAACGAAGTTGGTGTTTCTAGCATCGCCAAACAATCCGTCAGGAAATTATATTCCTATGGCAGACTTGAGAAATTTCATAGATAAGTTGCCAGGGCATGTAGTTTTGGTATTAGATGAAGTTTACAGGCATTTTGCGGAAGCTGAAGATTATACATCAGGAGTTCCATTTGTAATAGAAGGTAAAAATGTAATTGCCATTAATAGTTTTTCTAAGACGTATGGTTTGGCAGGTCTGCGCGTAGGGTATTGCTATGCACCTGTAGAAATCAGTAATTACATGCGTAAAATATGTAAGCCATTCTTATTATCCTCTTTAGCATTAGAAGGTGCAATTGCAGCACTTGAAGATGTAGATTTTGTTCATAAAACTGTGGCATTGGTGAAAGAGGAAAGAAGGTTTGTTTTGAACGGACTTGATGCTTTACACATAAAGTACTGGCCAACACAAGGTAATTTTGTATTAATAGACCCGCCAATTAATGATATGGAATTTACTACGTTTTTAGAACAACGTGGTATTATGGTGAGATCCGTAGGTGTTTTTGGGGCTCCAGGAAAAGTGAGAATTTCGTTCGGAGTAAGAGAGGCGAACAAAGCCCTCTTGTCAGCTTTAGAAGTACTCATGAAAACACAAACGACCACAGCATAATTTTTTTATACTATATGTTGCAGAAGCAACGATTAATAAAACAAAAATAAAACTCAACAATATGTCAACAGCAACAAAAGCAGAAAACAAACACAAAGAGGCACAAGATTTTATGCCTATTAACGGTACAGATTATTTAGAGCTGTACGTAAGTAATTCTAAACAAGCAGCACATTATTACAAAACTGCATTTGGCTTCAAATCTTTAGCCTATAAAGGTTTAGAGACTGGTAGTAGAGAATTTGAATCTTATGTATTAGAGCAAGATAAGATAAGATTGGTATTGACATCTCCTCTAAAGAGTGGTACTGATGTGGGTAGACATATTGATAAACATGGTGACGGAGTAAAAGTTACTGCGCTATGGGTAGATGATGCTACTTATGCTTACAATGAAGCGATGAAAAGAGGAGCCAAAAGTTATATGGAGCCTAAAACTGAAAAAGATGAACACGGTAAAGTAGTTACTTCTGGTATCTATTCTTACGGTGAGGTCGTTCACGTTTTTGTAGAACGTAAAGATTACAATGGTACATTTTTACCAGGCTACCAAAAATGGGAATGCGAGTACCAGCCAACATCTACAGGTTTAAAATTTGTAGATCATATGGTAGGTAATGTACATGAAGGTCAAATGAACTATTGGGTAGATTTCTATGCTAATGTTATGGGCTTTAAGCAAATTATGTCGTTCGATGATAAAGATATCTCTACAGATTTCACGGCATTAATGAGTAAGGTAATGAGTAATGGTAACGGTCGTATTAAGTTCCCGATCAATGAACCGGCACCAGGTATGAAAAAATCTCAAGTAGATGAGTATTTAGAATTCTACGAAGGTGAAGGTGTTCAGCATATTGCCGTTGCAACAGACGATATTGTAAAGACGGTTTCAGATCTTAAAAGTAGAGGAGTAGAGTTCCTAAACATACCAACTACGTATTATGATGTATTGACGGAAAGAGTTGGTGAAATTGATGAAGATATCGAATCACTTAGAAAACTAGGTATTTTGGTAGATCGTGATGATGAAGGGTATTTATTGCAAATTTTTACTAAAACTGTTCAAGCAAGACCAACAATGTTTTTTGAAATTATTCAACGTAAAGGAGCTACTTCTTTCGGAAAAGGAAATTTCAAGGCATTATTTGAGGCAATTGAGCGTGAGCAAGAATTAAGAGGAACTTTATAGGTTCAACAAATTTCTTGACAATCTTAAAATAGATTATTTTTAAAGGAAGTAACTATAAATACCTCGAGGCTAGTTCTTGAGGTATTTATTTCTAATATTTCGATGCAAACCTCGAAGTATATAATCTTGATCATCAACTAAAACGAACTCATATGCCTATATATCATAAACAAGGAGCGATGCCACCTAAAAGGCACACGCAGTTTAGAAAACCAAATGGTGAATTGTATTCAGAACAATTGTTCGGTACTATTGGGTTTGACGGTATGTCCTCTTTATTATATCATCACAATAGACCAACAATGGTCAAAGAGATATTAAAGAGTACCGATGTTTCTCCGAAAATTGCTTTAGAGAAAAATATACGATCATTGAAGTTGGTCAGTTTTAATGCTCCGGCAAAAGATGATTTTTTAGAAGCTAGAGAACCACTTTTGGTGAATAGCGATATCATTATTGGCGTAGCTGCACCTAGAAAATCGTTACGCGAGTATTTCTATAAGAATACCGATGCCGATGAAATGTTGTTCATTCATAAAGGTACTGGTGTATTAAGAACTATTTTCGGACAAATTCCCTTTGAATACGGAGACTATTTAATAATTCCGAGAGGTACTATTTATCAGATAGATTTTGATACAGAAGACAATCGCATTCTGTATGCAGAATCATTTTCTCCTATTTATACTCCTAAGAGATACCGTAATTGGTTCGGACAATTATTAGAGCATTCTCCGTTTTGTGAGCGCGATTATAAATTACCACAGAATTTAGAAACGTTTACCGATACCGATGAGCACTTGATAAAAGTGAAGAAGCAAGGGGTAATGCATGAAATGGTCTACATAGGGCATCCTTTTGATGTTGTAGGTTGGGATGGCTATAATTTCCCTTACGGATTCTCTATTCATAATTTTGAACCTATTACAGGTAGAGTTCATCAACCGCCACCAGTACACCAAACATTTGAGACAAATGCCTTTGTAATTTGCTCTTTTGTACCAAGGTTGTACGACTATCATCCACTGTCGATACCAGCACCATACAATCATTCGAATATAGATTCTGATGAAATGCTGTATTATGTTGATGGAGATTTTATGAGTAGAAACGGCGTGAAGCCAGGTAATATTTCTCTGCATCCTGCAGGTATACCACATGGTCCGCACCCAGGTGCAGCAGAACGAAGTATAGGTCAAAAAGGTTCAGAAGAACTAGCGGTTATGATAGATACCTTTAAACCTTTAATGGTCACCGAAAATGCCATGAAATTAGATGATGGCGATTATTACAAATCTTGGTTGGATAAATAAAGAAATACAAACTTGACAACACTACATACATGGGTCTCTGTGCCCGAAAAATCTGATTTTTCAATCTATAATCTTCCTTTCGGCATCTTCTCTGTAAATGATGAAGCACCAAAAACAGGAATAGCTATTGGGGAGCAGATAGTTGATTTGGCAGCTGTTTCAGAATTAGGCTTATTAGAAGTCAGTGCTTCTTATTTTCGGAAGAAAACCTTAAATGAATTTATCGCATTAGGAAAGAAAATCACTAATAAAGTCCGTTTAGATATTCAAAATCTATTGATATCTGAGAATTCTCCGCTGAAAAATCATCAAGAAGTTTTTGTCTCGCAGCAAGATGCTAAAATGCATTTGCCTGTGCACGTTGGTGATTATACCGATTTCTATTCAAGTATAGAGCATGCTACCAATGTGGGTAAAATGTTTCGTGATCCAGAAAACGCCTTGTTGCCAAATTGGAAGCATATTCCGGTTGGGTATCATGGTCGTGCATCATCAATAGTAGTGAGTGGTACTAATATTCACAGACCCATGGGTCAAGTGAAAACCAATAATATGGAAGTGCCGGTTTTTAAAGCATCAGGCAATTTAGATTTTGAATTGGAAATGGGTTTTGTAGTGGGTAAAAGTACCGAACTAGGCGAACGCGTTTCTACAAAACAAGCTACTGAGCATATTTTCGGATTAGTGCTGTTCAATGACTGGTCTGCCCGCGATATTCAGAAATGGGAGTATGTGCCTTTAGGTCCGTTTTTAGGAAAAAGCTTTGCATCATCCATGTCACCATGGATCGTAACTTTAGAAGCCTTAGAACCATTCAAAGTTCAAGGTCCTGAACAGAAACCAGAAGTCCTGTCGTATTTAGCGTACGAGGGAGAAAGAAATTATGATATTCAGTTAGAGGTCGGCATGTCTTCGCCAACATCTGAAGAAACAACTATTAGTAAATCCAACTTCAAATACATGTATTGGAATATGATGCAGCAATTGGCGCACCATACCGTAAACGGATGTAATATTAATGTAGGTGATGTAATGGCATCTGGAACGATATCTGGCAAAGACGAAAGTTCATATGGATCATTGTTAGAAATTTCTTGGGGCGGTAAAAAACCATTTGAATTAAATGATGGTAGCAAACGTACTTTTATAGAAGATAACGATACGGTAACCATAAGAGGTTTTGCAGAAAAAGAAGGTAAGAGAGTAGGATTCGGTGAAGTAACCGGAACCATTTTACCAAGTAAATAAAAATATTTTAAATAGCTTAATAGTAGCACAATGTCAAAGAACGAAGAAATCAATTCTATAGATCCAAACAGTATTTCTCAACAAGAACTGCATGGGTATTTATTATCTGCCGTAGCACCAAGACCTATCTGTTTTGCAAGTACAATTGATAAGGATGGGAATGTAAATTTGAGCCCGTTCAGTTACTTTAATCTATTCAGTATAAATCCGCCAATCATGATTTTTTCACCTTCTAGACGAGGTCGTGACAATACTACGAAGCATACATTAGAGAATGTGTTGGAGGTAAAAGAAACGGTTATCAATATCGTGAATTATGATATGGTAGAGCAAATGTCATTGTCAAGTACCGAATATGGCGATGGTGTAAACGAATTTGTAAAAGCCGGATTGACTGAAGTGCCAAGTGATAAGGTAAAACCGCCAAGAGTTGGAGAGGCGCCTGTAGCATTTGAGTGTGTGGTAGATCAAGTAATAGCATTGGGTGACGGACCGGGAGCAGGAAACTTGGTGCTAGCAAAAGTGGTGCAGATACATGTAAAGAAAGCGTTTTTGGATGCCGATGGAAATCTCGATACACCGAAGTTAGATTTAGTCGCCCGTATGGGTGGTAATTGGTATTGCAGAGCCAACGGCGATGCTTTATTCGAAATACCGAAACCAATACGCACCCAAGGCATAGGAGTAGATATGCTACCCGAAGCTGTTCGAAATAGCTCGGTTTTAACAGGTAATAATTTAGGGAGACTAGGTAATTTAGAAGAATTGCCAACTAAAGAAGCTATCGAAAAGATTGCAGAACACGCTGAGGTGAAATCTATTATTAATGGAAATGAGGATAATACAGAATTGCACAAACTAGCTCAACAATGGTTAGTAGATGGTAGAACTGAAGATGCATTGGCATTGTTACATTTGTAATAACTAACCAGAGCATAAATTTATTCCAAATTAAAGATGATCAGGTTCAATATGAATCAGCACATGTTCTAGATTCGGAATTTCCTTGTTAAGATGATCTTGTAATAGGTGGGCAATATCATGCCCTTCAGTGACAGAAATATTACCATCGACCATGGCATGTAAGTCCACATGAAACTTCATTCCCGCTTTACGAATAAAACATTTTTCGGTACCAGTAATACCTGGCACTTCTAATGACTTAATCCGTATGTCTTCTAAGAGGTCGTCATAACGTTGCTCGTCCATTATTTCTCCTAAAGCAGGTCTTAGAATTAAGTAGCTGTTATAAAGAATAAAGCCCGATGCCATAAGTGCTGCCCAATCATCTGCCGTTTCATAACCTTTGCCCATTATTACGGCAATAGAAATACCAATAAATGCCATTATAGAAGTAATAGCATCACTTCTGTGGTGCCAAGCATCTGCTTTTAAAGAGGTGCTTTGGGTCTCTTCACTCTTTTTAATAACAATGCGGTACGATATTTCTTTCCATACAATTATTAACCCTAGAACAATTAATGTCCATGCTTTTGGGACTTTATGCGGAGTCTGTATGTTCTCAATACTTTCATAAGCGATAACGGTAGCAGAAATCACCAAAAAAGCTACAACTAAGAATGTAATTATAGGTTCTATTTTTCCGTGTCCGTAAGGGTGGTTTTCATCTGCCGGTCTTTCTGCATATTTAAAACCTAAAAGAACCAGAATAGAAGAAAAAATATCTGTGGTAGATTCAATAGCATCGGCAATTAGGGCATAAGAATTACCGAAAAAACCTGCAAGACCTTTAATCAAAGCCAGGCATATGTTACCTATGATGCTGAAATATGTGGTCTTGATTGCCGTCTGTTCAATGCTCATAATGCAAAGGTAGTAGTCTTGAATATGAAAGGATATCTTTTAGTAGTTAATATTAAAAAGTTCTTGTCGGTATTTCAATCATAAAATCCATTGGTTTGTCTTCCCAATAGGGATCATTTAATTGTTTTTTATACCCTTGTTTTAATTCTGTAAGTGGTCTTTTTAAAATTTCTACCGATGAGGTCTCAATATCATTAGAGACAAGTTTGTTCATAGCATATGTGCTTTGTAAAAATTGATGGTCACTTGAGAATATATCAGTGTTTGTTGAGACTTCTAATAGATTAAAAAAGTATTTTCCTTGTACGTTTTTGTAGGTCTGTACAATGTTGTGCACTTGTTTTATCCATTTTTTAGATTTTTTACTTTGGTATTCTGCACGCTCTATATTATGCTCATATTTTAAAATAGCATAGTTTTCTGTACCAATATAAATACTGCCAGATGATGCTATTGGCGCAGGGTAACCATACCCAGTAGAATAGGAGCCAGGAGAATTATTAGTGAAATTTATCTGATATACTTTCTGTCCTTCATAGTTTAATGATTTTTCCTTTTTTAGGTCATAAGAACTGTTTCTGTATAAAACATTGGTCTTGCTTAAAATGATATCCCTATTTAAAACTGCCCATAATGCGCCTATTCCATTATTCCATTTACTTTTCTCATAAGCATCTGTATTAGCTCTTAAATGAACAATTTCCGCAAAAAAGTTATTCTCAGGTTTATTACTTCCGTTAATTCCTTTTTTGTTATAGGTTTTAATAATAGCTTCTTCACCAATGGCTAACGAATCTGTGCTGTTGAGTTGACTAATTTTAAATAAGAAGCTTTGGTTGTAGGGAGTTTGCACATAATTAATTTCAATATTTTCCCGAGCTTTTTTAATGATTTCTTCAGCGCTTAATTCTACCCTGGCAGCCGAAACAACGACCTCATTTAAAACAATATCATCTTTAGATTTTTTAAGACGGATGTTAATTGGTTTTGTAAGTGAATTGGTAGAAATAGAATCGCTTTCATAACCAATTGAAGAAAATATTAAATAGCTATTTGCACTTTTTTTATTCGGGATGTTAAACTGTCCTTTTGCGTTTGAAACTGTACTTGAATTCAAATCAGAATAATATACATCGGCATAATTAATGGGTTCAGAAGTATCGTCGTCAATAATGGAGCCCGTTATGCTAGTGCCTTTAAATGTAACTGTCTTAGTTTTTTCATTACCATATATTACATACTTTGGAGGGTACATTTTTTCAATGTAATAAATACCATCAAAAATATTCTTCCAATTGGCGGATAGTGGAATGTAGCCTAGAGCAGAAGAATAAAATTGATGCGGAATATCATTTAAAACATATAGCGCTGTTTTAATGTTCTGATTTTTAAAATCGGATTCAATACTATTAGCTGGCGGTTGTAAAATTGGAGAAATCTGTTCAACTGAAAAATCAAAATAGAAACCTTCATAAGAGGTGAAAGCTAAACTAAACAACTTTGAGCCGTATTTTTCTTTAAGAATTTGACCCATTGGTACGGCATATTTCAAATCTTTTATTTGCGAAATTTCTTCTTTAGTGGTGGTATGGCTATCACCGTGAATACTGTCTGTGATTGCAATTTGTTTTTTAATGTAATTTTCAGTTTCTAAGGTGTACTCGAATTCATTCAATTTATTCGCAAAATGATAACTAGCGCCCCATCCAATTATTTTTTCATTAGGGTAAAGGTCTTTAATGAAAATAAGGTTTTCAGCCATTTGTTTATCCCTAGGGTTTTGAATGGCTATTTTTTCTTTTTGTAAACTTTTTAATCCGAAATCCAAGTCAGAAAATACACTCTTAAATGTTTGAACTATCACTGCTGTTTCAATATCATTTTTAGGGATTTGGTCAATTTTTTCAATGACAGCATTAATAGTGTTGTAAAGGTTGGTAGCGTCTTTTTTGTTAAAAGCATAATTTTCGAAGTCTCTAACAATCATTGTCTTTTCAATTTCTATATAGACTTCATCAGAAATTACAATGTTGTTTTTAGAGCAAAGTGATTTAAAGTCGTTGAGAAAGTATTCTTCAAAAAGAGTTGATTCTTGAGAATCGAATCCGAGAATTTTTAATTCAGGGTGTGTTTCTAAATAATTTAAAAGTTGTTGAAAAACTTCGGTGGTAGTATACAGCCAACCAACACTTTGCTTGAAAATATCGATCTCCTCTTTTTGATTTTTGTAAAGCTCATTTGCTTTAAAATTATCATACATACCGCTCTCAAAAACTAATAGATTATACCCATAGTTCTCATGCAGGTCTTTTATCATTTCTAGCTTTTTGTCAAAAACGGCACCATCTCCATGAGTTTGCTCTCCTAGTAAAATTATTTCAAATTCGGCAGGTGATATTCCTTTAAAAAGTGAATCTTGACTAAAAAGAGTACTTGTAGATATGAGACTTAGAAACAGAATCGAAATTACTATGGATATGCTTTTCATGGTATATTTTCAAGAACTAAACAAACTTACTCCGCTTTTTCATAAGCCTCCTTCAACCAATCAATTAATTCATCATCCACTTGGTTAGCTTCGGTAAGTTGAACTCTATGGGTACACATCGAACCAAATGGTCCTGAAGATTCAAGTCGATCAGTGGTAGGTTTGTCTTTTATTTTGAGTCCCAAATCTACTCTTGTTTTGGTTGCCGGTTTTATTAGTGCAAATTGCGTTTTTCGAATAATACTTACGGTGGTTTTTTTAGGGGTGATTGTAATATCATCACCAAAAGTTTTTACCACTTTTAGAAGGGCTACGTAAATAGGTATTAAACTTTCTTTTCCTTTATACTGTTGCGCAACTAATTCAGCTGGGTCGTTGTCTTCTTCTTTTGATAATGTTACTATGGTATTTGCAAATCCGTGTGTAACACCATGTTCCTTTTTTAGAAAATTGACGCCTTCAGAATGTTTGGTAAACGATTTCGTTTTTAAAACAGATTTCCATTCGTTTAAAGATTTGCCTGTTTTCTCGGGCATATTATCAATCATGGTCTGCAGTGCCTTATCCATTTTCTCAAAGTTTGGTTGAAGATATCAAAGTACAAAAATTAAAAGTTTTTATATGTACTTCTCTTAAATCATCACCCTAGCTCCATTATCTCATCCAAAGAAAAAATAACAATACTGTCTTCACATTAAGAATCTATCAATAAATAGCGCTGCGAAGCTATTATGAATAAAAATTTACCGATTAAGCCAATGTGTTTATCAATTGCTAATAATAGTGCTTATATTAGGTAGTACTGAAATCTCATCGCATTATGGCATTAAAAGTTGCAATTAAACACAAAACGAAATATATCTATGATAGAAGTATAAATCTATCGCCTCATATATTCAGGTTACGACCTGCGCCGCATAGTAGAACACCTATAGAGGCGTACTCTATAAAGATAAAACCAGAAAACCATTTTTTTAATTGGCAACAAGATCCATTTGGTAATTATTTGGCGCGTATTGTTTTTCCAGATAAAACGACCGAACTTTCTGTAGATGTAGAAATTATAGCAGATTTAAAAACCATTAATCCGTTCGATTTTTTCGTAGAAGAAGCGTGTGAAGAATTTCCTTTTAAGTATTCTGAAGAAGCTAAAAAGGAGCTTTTGCCTTATTTAGAAAAAGTGGAAAGTGGTCCTTTACTAAAAGAATATCTGTCAAAAATTGATATGACTCCGCTTCGAAGTATCGATTTCTTAATTAACCTTAATAGCAACTTGTATAATTATCTGAACTATACCTTACGTATGGAACCAGGTGTGCAGACATGCGAAGAAACCTTAGAAGGCAAATTGGGTTCATGTAGAGATTTTGCATGGTTATTGGTACAGGTACTTCGTCATTTAGGTTTGGCGGCACGATTTGTATCTGGATATTTGGTACAATTAAAATCAGATGAAGAATCATTAGACGGTCCGTCAGGTCCTGAAGAAGATTTTACAGATTTACATGCGTGGGCAGAAGTATATTTACCGGGTGCCGGGTGGATAGGTTTAGATGCCACATCAGGACTTTTTACCGGTGAAGGTCATATACCGTTGGCTTGCACGCCATCTTATGAAAGTGCAGCGCCGGTTAGCGGATTTAGCGATTTTGCAGAAACCACGTTTGAATTTGAAAACTCGGTTACTAGAATATTCGAGTCTCCCAGGGTAACAAAACCATACACAGAAGAGCAGTGGAATGCTATTTATAATCTTGGTTTTAAGGTAGAAGAAGAATTACAGGCAAACGATGTTCGTTTGACAATGGGTGGTGAACCTACGTTTGTTTCTATAGATGATATGGAGTCTGAAGAGTGGAATACCGCAGCCGACGGTAAGCATAAACGAGAATTGGCAAGTAAATTATCTATTCGTTTATTAGAGGTTTTTGGTAAAGGCGGCTTGTTGCATCACGCACAAGGTAAGTGGTACCCAGGTGAAGCATTGCCTCGTTGGTTGATCGGCATACATTGGAGAAAAGACGGTAAACCAATTTGGAAAGACCCGAGCCTATTGGCATCATTTTCTGAGGAATATAAGATGCCAAGAAATATCACCAAACGATTTTTAAAGACATTAGGTGGTTACTTAGGTTGTAAGACCAATAGTATAGTGCCTGCCTTTGAAGATGCTTTTTACTTCTTGTGGGAAGAGGGAAAATTACCTGTAGATGTAAACCCGAAAAAATATAATAAAGACGATACCCACCTACGTAGAAAACTTGGCGAGATTTTAGAACAAGGTTTAGGTAAAACGGTAGGTCATGTGTATCCGTTGATTAAAAAAGAGAATAAATGGATTACCAATAAATGGGAATTTAGAAATAAGAATTTATTACTTACTCCCGGTAATTCGGCAATTGGGTTACGTTTGCCTTTAGCGGCATTACCAAAGGATCCGCCAATACCTTCAGAACCAACAGCAGAGGTAGAGTTGTTTGAAAAAACACCAGATTTGCCAATGCCTGGCGACGCTTTACAAAAGCGAATGAAGTTAAAATCAACTTCGCACCCAAGAAAGCACCCATATGTACGTACGGCAATTTGTGCCGAAGTTCGTGAGAATAAATTGTTCTTATATCTGCCGCCATTAGACAGCGCCGAAGACTTTTTAGATTTGGTAGCATGTATTGAAGCTACTGCAAAAGAACTAAATGTACCAGTAATTTTAGAAGGCTACGAGCCACCAAGAGATAATAGGTTAGAGGTATTAAAGGTGACACCTGATCCAGGGGTGATCGAGGTAAATGTGCATCCGGCAAAAAACTGGCAAGAATTAACCGATAATACGTTGACACTTTATGCCGAAGCCAAACAAGCCCGTTTAGGTACAGAAAAATTTATGTTAGATGGCAAGCACACCGGTACAGGTGGTGGTAATCATGTAACCTTGGGCGGTGTAACGCCGGCCGATAGTCCGCTATTACGAAATCCGCAATTGCTACGAAGTCTATTGACCTTTTGGCAGCATCACCCAGGGTTGTCTTATTTGTTTTCTGGTGCATTTATAGGACCTACCAGTCAGGCGCCAAGAGTAGACGAAGCAAGATTAGAGAATTTGTATGAACTTGAAATCGCCTTTTCTCAAATTCCAGAAGATAAAGAAGTGCCGTTTTGGTTAACAGATCGATTATTCCGTCACCTATTAACAGATATCACGGGTAACACCCACAGGGCAGAATTCTGTATCGATAAATTATATTCGCCCGATTCGTCTTCGGGTCGTTTAGGTATTTTAGAGTTACGAGCTTTTGATATGCCGCCGCATGCACAAATGAGTTTAATGCAAATGTTACTGGTACGTACATTGGTGTCATGGTTTTGGAAAAAGCCGTATAAGCATGATTTGGTGCGTTGGGGTACCGAGTTGCATGATAAGTTTTTGTTAGAGCATTATGTAAAAGAAGATATCAAAGATATTGTCGAACAATTGAACGAGGCGGGCTATCCGTTCAAGTTAGATTGGTTCGATCCATTTTTCGAATTCCGCTTTCCGCTATATGGTATGGTAGAAATAAATTCGATTCAAATGGAATTGCGAATGGCCATAGAACCGTGGAATGTTCTTGGTGAAGAAATGACCGGTGGCGGCACATCGCGTTATGTAGATTCGTCATTAGAGCGTGTACAGGTAAAAGTGAATAATTTTAATAGTAAGCGCTATTCATTGACCTGTAACGGGGTAAAAATAGAATTGAGTTCAACAGGTACAAAAGGCGAGTATGTAGCGGGCGTACGTTTTAAAGCATGGGAGCCATGGTCGGCATTGCACCCGACCATAGGTGTAGATACCCCGTTAGTATTTGATATTGTAGATGATTGGAATCAAAAGTCTATTGGAGGTTGCACCTATTTTGTAGCACACCCAGGCGGGCGTTCTTACGATACGTACCCAGTAAATAGTTTAGAGGCAGAATCGAGAAGAATTAATCGTTTTTGGGATATTGGGGTAACGCAAGAAGAGGTAACACCTACAGAATTGGTCGCTTCAACAAATTTTACGGGTAGAATGGTAGAACCTAAGTCAGGTTCAAATACATTTGTATATAAGAAGATGCCGGTTAACCCCGAGTATCCGCATGTAACAGATTTACGTAAGAAGTAATGCCAACAACAAAGACTACCTGGTTTAATAATTATGATACCCAACAGGGCAATGATGAAATGTATTCATTGAACAATGGTATGAAGCCCTATTGGAATAAATTATTGACCAGATTTGATAAAATAGGAATAAACGGTTTGACCGCACGTCAAAGAGATATTGACTGGTTATTATCAGAAAACGGTGTCACCTATAATGTTTATAATGACCCCAAGGGTATGCACAGACCATGGAACCTGAATGTGGTTCCGTTTATGTTGCACCAAGAGGAGTGGACAAAGGTAGAAGCAGGTTTAAAGCAAAGGGCAGAATTGCTCAATTTGGTTTTAAAAGATGTCTATGGCGAGCGAAAACTGATAAAAAATGGCATTGTGCCTTTTGAGGTTATCTATGGTCACCGTGGTTTTCTAAGGCAATGCTCTGGTATGGAGCTAAAGTTAGAAAAGTTTCTTTCTATATATGCAGCGGATCTTTGCCGTGGTACAGATGGGCGTTTGTGGGTCGTAAATGATCGTACAGAAGCACCTTCAGGTATGGGCTATGCATTAGAAAATAGATCTACGACCAGTAGAATATTACCCGATATGTATGCGCAAATGAAAGTAAAGCGTTTGTCTGGGTTCTTTCAAGAATTCAACCAAATGCTCGTTGATGCCGCACCGGGTAAAAAAGAGAATCCGAATATAGTAATACTTACTCCCGGTTCACATAACGAAACCTATTTTGAACATGCCTACATGGCTTCTTTCTTAGGATATCCGTTGGTACAAGGTAATGATCTGGTAGTTCGAGATGGTTTTCTTTGGATGAAATCATTACAAGGATTAAAACAGATAGATGTCGTTTTGCGTCGAGTAGACGATGCTTTTACCGACCCCTTAGAATTGCGGGAAGATTCACATTTAGGCGTTGCCGGATTATTAGATGTCATAAGAAGAAAAAATGTATCGGTTATTAATCCAATTGGAAGCGGAGTAATTGAAAATCCGGGTTTGATTCCGTTTATGCCTGCCATTGCAAAATTCTTCTTAGATGAAGAATTAGAATTGCCGCAAATAGCGTCATGGTGGTGTGGGCAAGAGAAAGAAAGAAACTATGTGCTTGAGCATATTTCTGAATTAGTGATCAAAAGAATAGACCGTACCAATAGAGAAAGTATTTATTTTGGCGAGCAGATGAGCACTAAAGAACTAGAAGAACTCAAAAAAGTTATTTTAGAACGCCCATACCGTTTTGTCGCCCAAGAGCGCATTAATTTTTCTACGGCACCCAATCTTTCAGGTGAAAAATTAGAACCTAGAAATGTGGTTGCTAGAGCTTTTTGTATTGCATCAAAAGACCAGTATTCTGTAATGCCTGGTGGTTTAGTACGAGTGGCGCCCGATGGCGAAACTGTACGTGTTTCAAACCAAAGAGGCGGTACCAGCAAAGATTTCTGGATTTTAGATGAAAACCAAGTCAAAGAAGAAAAAAATAGACATTGGCAACAGAAATCCTCAGTAGCTATCTCTGGACTAAATGACCTACCAAGTTTAACGGCCGAGAATTTATATTGGGCGGGTCGCTATGTAGGCCGCACATTAGTCAATGCGCGATTTTTAAGAACCGTAATGCGCCAAATGGCCATAGTTCAGAATAGGGATGAAAAGCCAGATTCTGAAAAGCTTAAAGTATTGTTTAAAGCTGTAACACAATTAACAGGTACCTACCCCGGGTTTATAGAAAAGGACAAAAACGGAAAATTGGCAATGGACAATCCGTATGAAGAAATGCTATCTGTAATTCTTGATAAAAATAGAATAGGTAGTTTGGCACATACCATAGGCATGTTCAGTAATTCCTATTATTCCATTCGTAATCTTTGGTCTTCAGATATGTGGCGAGTATTTGAAAATATTCAAAAATTGTGGAATTCTTTAGTAGATGGGGATGATCATTCCATCAATAAAATATTAAAAGTACTAAATCAGTTAATTACCCGCTTAATAGCATTTATGGGGTTAATTGAAGAAAGCATTATGGTGCAACAAGGTTTGTTGTTATACTTTATCGGTCTGCAATTAGAGCAGAGTACTTTAACTATCACCAAATGTAGAGCTCTGTTGACTATAAAATATGAAGAACAGGTAGAATATGATGTGTTAGAATATTTATTGACCAGTCACGAAAGTTTAAATATTTATAGATACAGTTACCGTTCTCATATAGAGTTGGCGCATGTGTTAGATTTGTTAGTGCTAGATTTAGATTATGCACGATCATTGACTTTTATGATCAACCGTATTCAAAAAGATATAGCGCGGCTGCCACATTCTAAACATGATCATCAATTAAGTAATTATCAGAAATATGTATTCGAGGCATTTTCGAAGTTACGATTGGCAGAGTCTTCGAAATTGGCAATGACCAAATCAGAAAAAGATTTTACGCGAGAAGATTTAGAGGTACTATTAAAAGAGCTTTCAGATTTATTGTATAAAGCTTCGCAAGCTATAACAAATACCTATTTCAATCATACAGCCAAGCAGACCCAATTGTTTACACAGTCTTTTCCTATTTGATTATGATATTCAACGTAACACATATTACCAAGTACGATTATAATGCTCCTGTTAGCTATTGTCATAATATAGCAACCCTTAGACCAAGAGAATCTAAAGGTCAAGAGCTATTATTATATAAAATCGAAATTACGCCAGAGCCTGCAGAAATAAGTGAGCGAGTAGATTTTTTTGGTAATTATATTACACGTTTTTCAATACAGACAGAGCATAGAACCTTAAAGGTGACTACTAAGAGTAAAATTAAGCGCGAATATGCCAAGTTTCATGAATCGTTCAATAGCGAAGCTTGCAAAAGTATTACAATGAATGATGCACTAGCGGCATTACAAGGTATGGAACCAGAAGTTCTAGAGGCCAAACAATATATATTAGAATCTATTTTTATAAGAAGAACTGATAAGGCTATTCGTGAATATGCCGAGCTTTCTTTTAAAGGCAACCGTTCTGTTTTTGATGCAGCATTCGAATTGATGCAGCGTATTTATACCGATTTTGACTTTGATTCTGAATTTTCTACCATATCTACCCCGATAGAAGAGGTTATGAAAGAGAAGAAAGGTGTTTGTCAAGATTTTGCACAAATTGCAATAGCCTGTATTCGTTCTGTTGGTTTGCCTGCAAGATATATAAGCGGTTATATAGAAACATTGCCTGCCCCGGGGAAAAAGAAGTTGGTAGGTGCCGATGCATCACATGCGTGGTTCGCTATTTTTATACCAGGTTTTGGTTGGGTAGATTTTGACCCGACGAACAATCAAATACCAAAAGACCAACATATTGTAGTAGGTTGGGGTAGAGATTACTATGATGTACCTCCTTTAAAAGGGGTGGTATATGGTAGTGGTCAAAGTAAATTAGATGTAGCAGTAGATATTGCTGCGGTAGTGTAGTTTGGGGTATTGGTTTATAAATAGGCCATACCCACCAAATCGGTTAGTTCCCCCGAAATACCTTTTCGGTAGGATGGCCATAGCATTAATGTTATAGATATTGATTAGTGTTTATTCTTGTTTTTAAGTACGGCAAACCTACTAACATTCTACAAAATAGCTTTACGGTTTTCCGTAATGTGATGAAATTCCAGTTTTTAAATCAGCCCTAAATCTTTTACAATAGCCACTAGGTGTATGGCATTGTTGGCATTAAATTGAATACGGAGTTTATTTAACCGCTTTTCAATAGAGCTAAGACTGGCAGGTGCTATATTTTCTTTTCTATATAAAGCACTGATTTCATCTTGCGATAATCCTTTGCTTAGATGATCTAGCAAAGAAATATCGTAATCATCTATTTCTAGTTCATTTTCACTGCTAAAGGCATTTGCCACTTCAGGAGATAGATAGGTGTTTCCTTCAGCTATTTCATTAATGGCAACGGTGAGGTTTTTGAGACCGTTTCTGCTTTTACATACATAAGCATCAACATGATGTTGATTAAATAGCGTTCGTACGGCTTGTAGTCTGTCTTCAACGGAATACACAATTACTTTTAGTTCAGGAAATTCCGTTTTCAGTTTTTCGACCAACGAGTGCCCAGAAGTGTAGGTTTGTGATCTATGATCTACTTTAAAAGAGAGGTCAGATATCACTAAATCAAAAGACTCGCCATCTAAATTGGCTCTTTTAACTTTTAAGTACGCATCATCGCAATACTGTACTTGGTCTATTTGAGAAACCCCTAATTCGGTCAGTAATGAAAATACACCTTTGTTGATGTCTTCCATATCTTCCGCGATTAAAACTTTTTTGAACATGCATTAAATTATTATTGATGCCTTAAAGCCATCACCTTGCTTAGATTCAAAATTAATAGTTCCATTTAAAGAAGCGATACGGGATTCCGTATGTTGTAGCCCATTTTTTTTAAAAAGATCACAACCCACCCCATTATCGCGGTAAATTATTTGAATTTTAGACCCTTCTTTTTTGAAAATTAGGGTAACAAATGATGCCTGGCTATGCTTGCGCATATTGGTCATAAGTTCTTGTAACACCCTATAAATAGCGGTTTTCTTATGTTCTGATACAGTATTCCATGGTATTTTAGACAGGTTACGGGTAATCACATTTACCTTGTTGTTTTTGTAGCCAAGCAATAAATCATTTAATTGAAGATCAAAATCATTTCTTAAGTCAATTGCACTATTTTCTCTTGAAATATCTCTTGTTTTGGTATAAATCTTCTCCATTTCATCAATAACCTTGCTGTCAATACCCGAATTATTTTCAAGTGAGGTCATAACTTTATACATATCATTAGCTACCTCGTCATGTACTTTTTTGGCAATTCTGGTTTCTGTTTTATAGATTTCTTCAATTTTAGCTTTGCGGTATCTGTTACGATAGATAAAGTAAGAACCAACTAAGATTAAAAAAATGATAAATGCCAGAGCTTGGTAAGCCAATCGCTTGCGAGATTCAATTTCTTGAAGTAATATACTGGCTTGGGTTTTCTTTTGTTCTTCGGCAACATTATATTTTAGAAAAGCATTTTTGTTTTCTGCTATTTGTTTGGCATTGGTAATACTATCGTTTAATCTTATATATTCATGAACAAGCGGATTCCTATTTAAATTCATAAGTAAATTAATAGCTTCGATCTTAAATGAGCTACTATTTATTTTATTTGATAGTGCCAATGTTTTTTCAGCAAATACTAATGCATTGGTCGTGTCTTTTCTGTCTAAATAATATTGAGATAAATGTGTAGTGCTAGAGTGTAACCCAATAATATCATTGTTTTTTTCACGAATATCAAAAGCCCTTTTTAAATTCTTTAAAGCATCTGGTTGGTTTAGTTTGGCCTGCACGTGCCCTAAGTTATCGACTACTAAACCTAGTTCGTAATTGTTTAATTGCGATTGTTTTTGGTGAAGTAATCTGTATATTTCGAGGGCTTTGGAATAGGATAATTCGTCGGTGTATATATTGCCTTTATTATTCAGTATAATGACACTGTCCTTTAATTTTGTGGCTATTTGTAAAGCCTTATCAAATGAATTAATAGCTTCATTAAAATTATTCGAGGTTCTATAAATTCTACCTAATTGATTGTATAAGCCTACTCTGGCATTAATCAACGTGTCTTTGGTAGCCATTGAATTAATGAGGTTCAAGGCTTCTACAACATGGTTTTCGCTATTGAAATTGTTTCCTATTTTAAATTCAGCAATAGATAAAAGCCTTAAATCGTAAATAACTTTTAGAGTGTCTTGCAATTCTAAATGATTCTCTTTTTGCTTTGTAAAAAAGTTAATACCTGATTGAAGGTCTTGAGGTTCAACCGGATTTACAATCGCATTTCGAAAAAAAAGTGAACTATCAGATGGCATTTGTGCAGCAGAGCTTAAAGAAAAGCAAAATGCAAAAACATAAAGAATTAGAGTAGGTAGAATAAATGAAACTTTGTTGTATTTCATTCCTCTAATGTAGAAACTTTTTAGGTATTATTTTTTGAATTAGGGCGTAGTTATTACTCCTATAAAATTATAGCTCTGAATATGAATGAGTTAATTAATAAGGTAAGGGTCTTGATATTAGGACAAACAAAAAGAGCACCAAACTTCAGCGTAATGCCAAAGTTTAAATGCCCTTTTCCAACTAACAACTTAAATATGCACTTTTAAAAGGCGCACTTTGTGAATGTCGAATTCACGTGGTGTTGCCTCTATACTTTATGAACGCAGCTTTTTGATGGTAGCCAAGGTGTTTTTTACCAAAGCTTCTAAACCAGCATAATCTTTATTTGCTAAAATTTCTTTACTAATAAGTTTTGATCCCATACCAACACAAGTAACACCTGCATCGAACCAACCTTTAAGGTTAGCTTCATCGGTACTAACACCACCTGTCGGCATAATGCTTGTCCAAGGTTGAGGTCCTTTGATTCCTTTAACGAAACCAGGTCCGTAAAGGTCACCAGGGAATAATTTTACAATCTCACAGCCCATTTCTTCGGCTTTGTTGATTTCGGTCAAAGAACCACAACCAGGAGACCATAATACTTTTCTACGATTACAAACAATTGCAATATCTTCTCTTAAAGAAGGTGTTACAATAAAATTTGCACCAATTTGCATGTAGTATGAAGCAGCTGCAGCATCTGTAATAGACCCTACACCCATAATCATACCTGGTAAGTTTTTGATAGCGTATTTGTTCAATTCTGAAAATACTTCGAAAGCGAAATCGCCACGAGCCGTAAATTCCATTAAACGTGCGCCACCGTCGTAACAAGCTTGTAAAACCTTTTTACCTAACTCGATGTCTGGGTGATAAAATAATGGAACCATACCAGATTCCTTCATTACGTTTGCTACTTCAATTCTTGAATATTGTGCCATTTTTTTTATTTCTCAGTTAAAATTTTGTTGAAATCGTACTCCGAAGGATTGTCCACATATTTTTTTGCATCCTCATAATCTTCTTCACTTATATAGAATAAGTTTTGAAAGCATAATTCTGCCAATTCTGAATTGATATCTACCAATCGAGGTGCAATTTTACCGTTCTCATCTTGAATTTCTGATAAGAATAGCGGAGTAATTTCACCTCTAGAATTCGCAGTAACCATACAGCCACTTTTACCTTCGTCAAATAATTTTTTTACGCCAAGACCTAGAACCGTACATAAGGTAAGGTCAAACCCAATAGGTCTACAACAGCGTAATTCGTAGCCTAGTTCAACAGGTCTACTTTTAATATCAATACCTAACTCTTTTAATTTTTTTTGAACGAGCATATTAAAAATATGCGCTTTACTAACATTACCTAATTCTGGGTGCCCATGATCGTCATAGGTGAATTTAATATCACACTTATTTAATTCAGAGTCTGGCATATTATGAAAAACCCCTTCACTAATTAATGCGACACCATAATGAATATCTTCAATTTTACGTTTGATCATTGAAGAGATGACCATTCTTACCACTTTATCAAAAGTGATAGCAGTACGATCAAACATTTCAGGTATAATCATCATAGGGTAGTGGCAGCTCGCTGCAATACCGAACGCCAAATGCCCTGCAGAACGACCCATGGTAGACATTACAAACCAATTTTGGCTGGTTCTCGCATCTTCATAGGTAGTAGTACCAATACGTACACCTTCATCTTTCGCAGAATGAAAACCAAATGTTGGGTTTCTATCTGGTAACGGTAAATCGTTATCAATGGTTTTTGGTACGTGAATGTTAGCAATTGAAATACCTTCTTTCTTTAAAAATCCTGTAATTCTGTTGGCAGTAGAAGCAGTGTCATCACCACCAATACTTACCAACAGCTTTACATTATTATCAATAAACAGGCTAGTGTTTAGTTTTTCGTTTTTAGGTTTAAAACGGCTCATTATTAGTGTGGAGCCACCTCTACTGAAAATCCTATCGGCATGGAAAAAATCAAACTCCTTGATTTTAGGATTTTCATCAAATATTCCTTTGAATCCTTCATGTAAACCTAGAACGCGATAATTATCTTTTAAGAAAGCCTTTGCCACGGTACTGATTACGGTATTTATACCAGGTGCAGGTCCACCACCACAAAGAATTAAAACAGATTTTTTCGACATTGTTGGTTTTTAGAAGTTCTAAAGCTATTTTCTAATTATCTAGCAACTCTACCAGAAGCATCACCACCCATTAGTTTCTCTACTTCAGAAACTGTTACAAGGTTGGCATCACCCTTAATTGTATGCTTTAAACATGATGCAGCTACTGCAAAGTCAAGTGCATTTTGATCATCTTCTGGGTATTTTAATAATCCGTAGATCAAACCACCCATGAAAGAATCTCCACCACCAACACGGTCAACGATATCTGTAATTTGGTATTGACGAGTTTCGTACATTTTGGTACCATCCCATAAAACACCGGCCCATGTGTTGTGAGATGCCGAAATAGAACCTCTTAAGGTTGTAATTACCTTTTTAGCTTTCGGGAATTTTTTCATCATCTGCTTACATACAGATAAGAATGCTTCCGCTTTAACATCATGACCTTGGGTAGTAATATCTAAACCTTCTGGTTTAATATTGAAATGCTTTTCAGCATCTTCTTCGTTACCTAAAATAACATCACAGTATTCAGTTAAACCAGACATGATTTTTTCTCTATGAGCATCGTCACAGAATGTCCAAAGTTTAGCTCTATAATTTAAATCGGTAGAAATAGTAATACCTTTTGCACTAGCTGCTTTTACAGCTTCTAGACAAACATCTGCAGCTCCTTGAGAAATAGCAGGTGTAATACCCGTCCAATGAAACCATTCTACACCTTCAAAAACAGCATCCCAATCTATCATTCCAGATTTAATTTCTGCAATAGAAGAATGTGCTCTATCGTAAACTACTTTGCTACCTCTCGATACTGCACCAGTTTCTAAGAAATAGATACCTAAACGATCACCACCGTAAACAATTTTATCTACGCCAACACCTCTTTTACGCATTTCCATCATGGCACATTCACCAATATCATTCTTTGGTAAACGTGTTACGAAATCTACAGGAACGCCATAATTAGCTAAAGAAACCGCTACGTTAGATTCGCCACCACCGTAAATAGCATCAAATCTATTTGCTTGTGAAAATCTCAAAAATCCTTCAGGAGCTAAGCGAAGCATTATTTCGCCGAATGTTACTACTTTTTTCATGTGAATATTAAGTTTAATATATACTGATTTATCGTCTGTTTAATCGATTAACCAATTTGGGTAAAAAATAACCAAAACAGACATTCTTTGTTTAAGTTAATTAAAGTCTTACTTTTGGTTAATCGATTAAACAAATATATACAAAGTAATTGAATAAAAAAAGAACAACTTTAAAAGACATTGCAAATGTTTTAGGTATTTCAGCTGCAGCTGTTTCCAAAGCTTTAAATGATGATGCGCGTATAAGCGTAAAAACAAAAAAAGCTGTAAAGCAAGTTGCGAAAGAGTTAAACTATCAACCTAACCATTTAGCAAGTGCACTTCGAAAAGGGAAAAGCAAATTGGTTGGCGTTATAGTACCTAGAACTAATAGTCATTTCTTTTCTTCGGTGGTCGAGAGCATGGAGGGGGTTCTTAATAAAGCCGGTTACAATATTATAATAACACAGTCTAACGAGTCTTTTCAAAAAGAGTGCAACAACATAGATACGTTACTTTATTTACAGGTAGATGGTATCATTGCATCGATGGCAAATGAAACGGTTGATCTATCATATTACGAAAAAATAAAATCTAACGGAATTCCATTAATTCTTTTCGATAGGGGAGAGAATGATTTGAATGTTGACTATGTAGGTATTAATGATTATGATAGCAGTCATATGATCGTTGAGCATTTAATAGCCCAAGGGTGTAAGAGAATTGCACATATTGGCGGATATCGCAGAACTCGAATTTTCAATAACAGAATTAGAGGATATATAGACGCGATAAAAAAGCACGATTTACCACATGATGATGAATTATTGATAGAAAGCAGCTTAACATTGGAAGATGGAAGGCAACAAATAGAAAAGTTATTGTTATTGAAGAACAGGCCTGATGCAATTTACGTAGCCAGTGATTATGCAGCTTTAGGTGCGCTACAAGTATTAAAGGAGAAAAATATTAAAGTACCGGAAGAAATTAAACTAGTAGGTTTTGGAAATGAACCTTTTACTTCTTTGGTAACCCCTTCGATTACAAGTGTAAGTCAGCATAGCAAACAAATAGGTAAACTTGCTGCAGAGACTTTTTTAAGCTATGTCGATAAAGATGTAGTGAAACAATCTTTGAATAAAATCATTTTAGATTCAGAACTGATCATACGTGATTCTTCGAAATAGAAAAAGCGTTATTGTAAGATTACAATAACGCTTTTTTATAAAGTAAAAATAATTTCTACTTATTAGATACCTAAAGCTTGACCACCACCAATTTGGATAGTTTCTGCAGTAATGAAAGCTGCATCTTTACCAGCAAGGAAAGAAACTACACCAGCAACATCACTAGGTTGACCTAATCTACCTAACATAATGTTATTTGCCCATGAAGCAAAAACTTCTGGTTTAGTAGCTTTGATCTGTGCGTGGAAAGGAGTATCGATAGTACCAGGAGATACTGCATTTACTCTAATACCGTATTCAGCAAGATCTTTAGCTAAAGCTCTAGTTATTGCATTAACACCAGCTTTAGAAGTACCGTAGATACCAGCACCTGGTCCACCAGCTGTCCAAGCTGCGTTAGACGTATAGTTAATGATTGATGGGTGAACACCTTTTTTAAGGTAAGGTATAGCTGCTCTTGAAGCGAAGAAAGTTGAATCAAGATTCAATGCCATTACCGATCTGTAAAATTCAGTAGTCATTTCTTCGAAACGAGATCTACCGCCTAAACCACCTGCATTATTTACAAGCGTATCTATTTTACCGTATTTATCACCAATAGCTTTTATGTTTTTAATTACCGCTTCTTCATTGGTAACATCAAACCCTACGTACTCGGCAGTAATACCTTCTGCGGCAAGTTCTTTAATTCTTTCAGCACCTGCTGCGTCGTCTATACCGTTTAATATAACGGTAAAACCGTCTTGTCCTAATCTTTTAGCAACTTCAAATCCGATTCCTCCAGTTGCTCCTGTAATTACTGCTACTTTTCCTTCTGTACTCATAATTATTTAATTGTTATTCTGATTCAACTTCTACTGGTCTAATTTTTTTAATCAATATATAAATGGACAGTACAGCCATTGGAGCTAATACTGCTATTACAATAAATGCCGGAGTGTAAGATACCTGCGCAATCATTGGAATTAAAGAATTCATTATAATTACCGATACAGCGGCAACCGTACCTGCTAAACCTGCCAGGGTTCCAACAGATGGACCTCTAAATAGGTCACTTGATATAGTTTGTATGTTACCAATGGCGAATTGAAAGCCAAAAAGAACAATACCAACTATATAAATAAATGTCATTGGATTATTTTCGTTTACTAGGAAGATGATACCAATTAAGCCTAAGAAAATTAAGGCACCGCCAATGCTTATGGTAATTTTTCTAGCAGCATCTACTGATCTTGTTTCCATTAACTTACCACTGTACCAACCACCGGTAATACTACCCGCCATACCACCTAAATAGGAAATCCAAATAGTCGATCCTATATCTTCTACACTAAACCCGAATTCGGAATTTAGGTAGAGTGGCATCCAACCTACAAATAACCACCATATAGGTTCGATAAAAAATCTAGCTGCCAATACGCCCCACGATTCTTTATAACTTAATATTTGACCGACGGAAAGTCCCTTTTCGCTGTCTTCTTTATCTAAATCAACGATTCTGTCACTATTTATAAATTTTAGCTCTTCCTCTGTAATCCAAGGATGTTTACCTGGTTTAGACTTATTGATGAACAACCATGGAATTACCCATACTAAACCAACTAGTCCTATGATGATAAAGGTCATTCGCCATCCAAAATGTCCATAAAGAAAGGCAATTAATAATGGAGCTATTACACTACCCAGAGATGCTCCGGCATTAAATATTCCTTGTGCTATTGCACGTTGTTTTACAGGAAACCATTCGCCGTTACTTTTTACTGCTCCAGGCCAGTTACCTGCCTCACCTAAACCTAAAAGTGCTCTAAAGAGCGTAAGTGAAATAAGCCCTCTTGCAAAAGCATGGAATACAGATGCTATCGACCAAACTACAATTGATACTACGAAACCCATTCTTGTACCGATAATGTCGTAAAGTTTACCTGAAAGGAACTTACCAATGGCATAGGTGCCCATAAAAATGCTAAGCATTATTCCATAGTCAGATTCGTCCATGCCCAGATCTTTGCCCATTTCTGGCCACATGACACCGAAAGCTGTTCTATCGATATAATTGATTACCGTAGCCAAGCAAATCAATGTAATAATCCACCATCTTAAACCTTTAACTTTCATAATACTTTATTCTTTTTGGTTAGTGCTTGGTTATAAATTTTTAGAAAGAAAGCTTCTTATATATTATAGCAATATCTGTAAAGCTCTTTGAAATGAACCTTCATCATATCTTTCGCTTTCTGCGTATCTTGTTCTTTTATAGCTTCAAATATATTTTGATGCTCTATTACTCTAATTGCTCCTTGATCCTTATCACAAACATGATATTTTTCAAAGTTGTTAATAATTTCTGGTGTAATAATTAGCATCATTCTATTGATGGTACTATTTCTACATGCCTGGGCGATTGCCAAATGGAAAAGTAAATCTTCTTGAACAGCGTCTTCGTTGTTCGATACTTTTTCTTTATAAGCCTCTAAGGCGGCTTGCATTTTTTCTAAATCGTCGTCAGTTCTTCTTTGAGCCGCTAATCTTACGGTTTTAAGTTCAAGAAGAATTCTTGTCTCGACCAAAGATTTAAAATCGGGGTCTTCTAAGCCAAGAATGTCATCCATCATACCGTTCATAGCTACTTGCCCAATATCTGCTACGAAAGTTCCACTTTGTGGTTTTGATTTTAATATGCCGTAGAATTCAAGTTTTTGAATTGCTTCGCGAACATTACTTCTACTAACTTCAAAACGTTCTGATAACATTCGTTCTGAAGGTAACTTGTCACCTGGTTCCAGGTTTTTGTGATTTATTAGATCACGTATTTTTGATATAATCTCGTGTTGCAGTTCTTGGTTGTCATTTTTAGTGAGGATTTCTAACTTCATATATCACATTTTATCTAAAAATAATTGGTTAACCAGATTGGTTTTTCAAATTTAAGAAATTAACTGTGCAAACAAATTTTTCAAGACCTTAATCTTGCGAATTCCCTTAAAATAACTACTAATTAAAGATTTGCTGGCCCGCTTAACAAGCCAGCAATCTTAAAAAACTAACTCAAACAACTTTCTTTAAACAATGCTTTAATTTTTAATATTGATAAATTCGATTAGCTAATTCATGCATTTACAAATAGTAAAAATTAAAGCTTATAATTTAATACCCTGGGTTTTGTGTAATAACACCACCACTAGCAAGTACTTCTGAAGGTGGAATTGGAAATACATAATAGTTGCTATCAATGGTTTGTCCCATGGTAGCATCAACAGTACCCGTTCTAACCAAATCGAACCATCTATGGCCTTCTAAGGCTAATTCTAATCTTCTTTCTTGTGCGATTGCTGCTCTTACTTCAGCTTGTGAAGTTGCAGTACCAGTTAAACTAGTTAAACCAGCTCTTGTTCTAATAGGGTCTAATAATGGTAAAACAGTTGAAGCAGGTGAGCTCGTTTCGTTTAGGGCTTCTGCGTACATTAAAATCACATCAGATAACCTTAATTCTATAAAATCTTGATCAAGTCCTCCTAAATATTTCACGCCTTTTCTAGCTTCTACATCAATGGTTAAAGCTTCTCTTAAATCTGTACCACCACCAGCGGTGCTACTTGCATCAAAAGCTTCTATTAAGCTTAAAGTAATATTTTGCTCATCTGCTTTAGTATCTCCACCTTGAAACCAACCAGAAAAAATAGTACCACCGGCCGAATTAGTAATAGAGCTAGATATCTGAGTTGCAAAAATAATTTCTGAACTTTCATCGATAACAACATTAGCGAAGTCAGGTTCTAAAGATACCCCAGCACCGGATGCTGCATTTACAGCATTTTCAAGTGCTATTTTTGCATTAGGATAATCATTAACGAACATATACACTTTACCTAATAAACTTTGTGCTGCAATTTTAGAAGCACGACCACTACCTAAACCAGAATTGTCTAAACCTGCAATTGCATTCGTTAAATCTGGAATGATAACATCTGTATAAATGTCAGCTGCTGGCTGTCTCGTTAAAAGAGTCAAATCAGATGAATCTGGTGAAGGGGATAAGTTTAAAGTTACATCACCAAATGCTAGAACTAACTTAAAATAAGATAAGGCTCTTAAAAACTGAGCTTCTGCTACTTGAGTTGCATCATCAGAATTGTCAATTACATTGTTCGCACTTAGAATCGACTTGTATAAATTACTGTAAAACGGACGAAAGAATATTTCTGATATCGCTAACCCACCTAAATCTGAATTATATTTATGAAAATCTGGGTAAGGTGGTTCATCATCAAATGTTATGTTGTCTGCTCTAAATTCACCCATTACCGCTTGCGGTGTAACAACACCTGTATGGTAATAGTAAGCGGCATTTAAAACACCATCAAAATTGGTTAAAGCACTAGATTCAAGTTCTACAGGGGGTGTTTGATCTAGTTCATTTTCGCATGCTGTTATCAACAACATAGAAATTGCTACTATAGATATAGTTTTTATTTTTATCATCATTTCTTTATTAAAAATTAACATTTAGACCAATCGTGAAGCTTCTTACAATTGGGCTTGCACCTTCTTGGTAACCGTAAGTTGTTGGTCCTGCATATCCTGAATTTTCGATTTCTACACCTTCTGGGTTAAAAGAAGTGTAATCATCTGCAAAGATGTACAACAAGTTAGTTGCTGCAGCATATACTCTTAAAGAACTAAGACCTATTCTATCTGTTAAATCTGAATTAAGAGAATAACCTAAGGTTAGGTTTCTTAATGCGATAAAAGAGGCATCTTGAACCATGGCACCATGTGCATCTCTAGTTTCTACATAATGCTTACCTGCATTAGGCCCTATGTTAGCAATACCATCTCCTTCAGGATCAAAAGCATCTGTTAATCTACCACCAAATTGAGATTTCCAGTAGATTGGGTCTATGTTATAAACTTCTGCTCCTTGAGAACCTTGAAATTGAAATGCAAGATCAAAATTCTTATAGGTCATATCACTTGAAAGTCCCCAGAAAAAATCAGGAGTTGCAGATCCTAGTTTCACATAGTCACCTTCATACGTAATTTCACCATCTCCGTTTTGATCAACAACGTACCATTCTGAGCTACCAAAACCGATATTTCTAGAAGGATCGTTAATGAATTGTGTTTCAACCTCGCTAGTTACAGCGTAGCCCCACATTTCACCAACTTCACCACCTACATAGTTTCTGAACTCAGCACCTCTACCACTTGGACCACCATATACTTGTCTAGGTAATTCATCTAAATCACCTAAGCTTGTAATTTCAGAATTAACTGTTGAGTAATTAGCACTAACATTCCAAGAGAAATTTTCATTTGATACAAGTTTCGTAGTTAATTCAAGTTCTAAACCAGAACTTGTAACATCGCCACGGTTAAGTGCAATAGAAGGTGTACCGTTAACTTCAGAAATACTTTGGTTGATTAACATATCGTTAACATCAGAAGTATAATAATCTGCGCTAAATCTGAAACGGTTGTTTATGAAACCTAAATCAACACCATAGTTGGTTTCTGTATTAGTCTGCCATGTTAAGTTAGGATTGGCTACATCTGTTGGAATAAGGAAACCTGTACCGAAAGCAGTTGGTGAAGTACCTAAAATACTTAGTGATTGATAAGAACCTAAGAAAGCGGCAGTACCTAAAGAACCAGTACTAAAACGTAACTTTAAAAGACTTAAGTTTTCATTGTTTTCTAAAAAAGACTCATTACTTACATTCCACCCTAAAGAAAGCGCTGGAAAAACAGCGTACTTTTCATTTGCACCAAAACGCGAATCACCATCTGTTCTAATCGAAGCAGATACTAAATAACGATCGTCGTATGCGTAGGCAACTCTACCAAAATAACCTCTTCTAGACTGCTTCTCATCTATAGTAGTTGTATTTACATCTTCAGGATTTATAAAAGAGTAATTAAGAGGTAGGCCAAATGGTAAATTAGTTCCATCTGATGAAGTACCCTTAAAATACGTATTTACAAATTCCATACCTACTACTGCAGATAAATCATGCTTCTCAGCAAATGTTTTCGCATAACTTAAAGTAGTTGTGCTTAAAACCGTAGATTTTTTGATACTAGAATTAGACAATTGAGAACGATCAGACCGTTGTTGACCATCAGTTACTTGACCATGGTACTCATAATTTTGTGTGTCTTGAATATCAGCACCAAAAATCGTTTTTAAATTTAAACCGTCTAGAAGTTCATATTGTAAGTAAGAGCTTGCGTTGGCGAAGTATGTCTTTTGAAATCTTCTTGATTCGTTAAATTTAGCACCTACACCAGCATCACCAGTACCACCGATACCATTTTGGTTTCTACCATATTGCCAATCGTGAACAACATCACCAGGTTGCAAATCATAAATACTTGTAGGGTCTAAACCTATACCTCTATAGTTACTGTCAAATGAACTACTAAGCTGCGATATCGGCTCTCCACGTGCAACACTAGCATCGTAAACCGATTGTCTAGTTTGATCTAATTGTTGAATGAAGTCAATAGACTCTTGCGTATGGTAAATAGGGCTAATACTATAGGCTCTTAAAAGATCTCTCATTTCCCATGGTACAATTTCTTGATCACCAACAAATCCGTTCATGCTGATACCAGCTTTTAACTTTTCACTTAAATTAGCATCAATGTTTACACGACCATTATATCTTTCATAACCTTGACCTCTTACGATACCATCGGTATTTAGATAACCCAAAGAGGCAAATGCTTTTAAATTTTCAGAACCACCGCTTACGCTAACGTCATGGCTAGTTGAACTACCATTTCTAAAAAGCCAATCTTCCATGCTAATTACATCAGGTGCATTAGTATATGCATCTAATCTATATTGTAATAAAGCTGGGTCAGTATTAGATAAATCATAGTCACCCGATTGTAGATCTTGTGCCCATTCACCTGCAGTTTTAAGCATTTCAATGTCTTTAACATATTTGCTAGAAGTGCTGGTATAGGTGTTATAGCTAAAATTAACTTTTCCTTTTTTCCCTTTTTTAGTAGTTACTAAAATAACCCCATTAGCACCTAAAGAACCATAAATAGCAGCAGAGGCAGCATCTTTTAGCACCTCTAAACTCTCAATGTCATTTGGGTTAACGGTAGCCAAATTACCTGAAATAGGAAAACCATCAACCACAATAAGTGGGTCAGAATCTCCAGAAACAGATGAAGCAGCTCTAATTTGAATTTTTGGAGCAGAACCTGGTTCACCACTTTGGTTTTGAATACGTACCCCAGGTAACTTACCTGCTAATGCATCATCAACACGCGCAACTTGAACGGCAGCAACCTCAGCTCCACCAATTTTTGCCACTGCACCTGTAAGATGAGATTTTTTAATAGTACCGTAACCAACAACAACAACCTCTTCAAGTTGGCTAGCGTCTTCTACAAGCACAACATCTAAGGTTTGTTGACCAGTTATTGCAACTTCTTTTTTGGCATAACCAATAGAAGAAAATTCTAGTACATCACCATTTTTAACAGTAATAGAAAAATTACCATCAAAATCGGTAGAAGTACCAGTCGTTGTATTTTTAATAACAACATTGGCACCTGGTACCGGTATGCCGGTGTTGTCATTAACAGTACCGGTCACGTTGTACCCGTCTTGTGCGAATAATGATATGTTGAATAACATAATCATCATTAATACTAATTTCGTTTTTAAATTCATTTGTTGTCTTGTTATGTTAATTTAAGTTCGACTTGATAAAGTCTGATTAAAGCATTTAAAATGAATATTGAGTTTAGATTCATTTTTTACTACTGTTATGTTTTTTTCAAATTTTTTTGAGAAACATATTCTGTTAAATAGTACATGTTGTAATAAATTCTATCACTTAAATAAGCTGTGATGTGTTGAAGGTGTATTTCTTAGTTTTTTATCATAGCTATTTTAAAGTTTTTTAAGTTCGAATTCAATTTGAGTAATATTCATTTAATTTTGGTTTTCCAAATTGGTTTTCCAAATTGGTTTACCAAATATATGTTATTTATTCGTTAAAAAAATAGAATTTTACATTTTAACAAGATTTGGTTGGTTTTAATTTTTGAAAATCTCTTTAAAACCCCATTATATTGAGGATATGGTATTTGGTTAACATTTTAATTGTTATTTGTTTTATTTCATCTTATACAATTTCAAGCTGATTTTTCAGTAAGATTTTGCTGTTTATTCGTTAGGTTTGACGTGTTTTTCGCGCTATAATCAATTATTTATTTGCTTTTTTATCACATTAAATGATTATAATATTTTGATTTTCATTGTTTTCTGTCGATTTTAATAAAACAATACACACAGCATTTATGAATAAAGATTTTGAACACTACGCTTATATGCCTCTTAAACAATTTTCGAACAGAGTTTGGCGAACTTATGAAGGTGGGGCACTAATCGATAGATGGAAAAAAGACACGCCAGAAGTAGATGGTAGCATGCCAGAAGAGTGGATTATGTCTACCGTAACTGCAAGGGGTAATGGCAGACCAGAAAACGAAGGACTCTCACTTGTAGAAATTCCGTCAGGTACATATTCCCTAAAAGAATTAGTGGCCTCGAACAAAGAGCTGTATTTAGGTAAAGCGTTAGCTGATAAATTTGGAACTACTGGGGTCTTGATTAAAATGCTCGATTCTAAAGAAAGGTTAACCATACAAGTTCACCCAGATAAAGAGTATGCCAAGACCATGTTGAATTCCGCTTTCGGGAAAACTGAATCATGGTACGTTTTAAATAAGCGTGAAATAAATGGCGAGAAAAGTGTCATTTATATGGGCTTCAAAGAAGGGGTTACTAGAGCACAATGGGAAACATTATTTGTCGCTCAAGATATAGAAGGTATGTTGAACAGTCTTCACAAGATAGAAGTGAACCCTGGTGATGCATATATGATATATGGCGGTGTACCACATGCAATTGGTAGTGGGTGCTTTTTAATGGAAGTTCAAGAACCTACGGATTATACTATGCGTGTAGAAAAAGTTACTCCTGCAGGGTTAACAATTTCTGATGAATTGATACACCAAGGGGTAGGGGAGCAAAATATGCTAGATTGTTTTCATTATGATGGGTGTTCTTATGAAGAGGCAGTAAAAAGATGGAAGGTTTCACCTAAAACTATAGGTTCATCTGATTCTTATACATTAAATTCCATATTTAATAAAACTCACACAGATTGCTTTGGTTTAAGCGAGTTAGATTTAAATGGATCATATACCATTAAAGCAAACGGAAGCTTTTTTGTAGCTGTTATTTATTTTGGTGAAGGAACTATTTTATGTGGTGGTAAAGAATACAGCTTTACCCAAGGTGATGAAATATTCTTTTCTGCAGCCATAGACGAAGTGAAATTTACATCTACCGTAGCATCCAAGATTTTGTTATGTTATCCTCCAAGTTAAGAGATTAATTTTCAATCCAAACATGATAAAAAAAGGGCAAACAAATATTAAGTTATTTGTTTGCCCTTTTTTATTGCAATCTAATTTATTTCTTTATATGTGATCCTAAAGGAAATCAATAAATCCGATTAATGCAACGTAAAGCATATAACAATTGAAAATAAAAGTGGCGCCTAAGGCTAAATTCATCCCTATACCTACTTTGTACTCTTTCATGATACTCTCTTTGTTTAAGAGGATAATAAGAAAGAGAGTAATCAATGGCATTACAAACGGACTCAAAGCTTGAGATGCAATTAATATCCAAACTGGTTTTCCTCCTAGTATTGGAACAATTAAACCAGACAGCGCCACCAATACAACAATTAGTTTGTACAGCGGTTTTTTCATGTCGCGTTCTGTACCAGAATAGTCTGCAATTAACCAGGGGAAGAGTAGTAGGTTTGGAAAAATGGATGACAGACCTGCTCCAATAATCCCTAGGGTAAATAGGGTAAGGGCGAAATCTCCGGCCCAAGGTCCTAACGCGTTCATCATGTCTGTAGCATCATCTACAGGAACACCTTTAAAGTATAGGGTTCCCGTTGCGCTGACCATTATGGCAAGACTTATAAAAAAGGTCATTACCATTGAAGACATTGCATCTTTGTTTTCAGTTTTTAAATCTTTTAAGCCCCAATTTTGTTCTTGAACGAGAATACTTCTCGACGCTAAACAAACACCTGCCATTGTAGTACCAACTATACCGGCAATTACCAATCCGTTATTATCGCCTTTAGGTAATTCTGGAAAAAATTCAGTAATTGAAGTACCTGCTTCTTTGACCACCATAAAGCTGGTAATAATAAAAGCCAGAGCCATAAAGCCAACCATAATACTCATGGCTTTTATAAAATTTTCATGTTTACCGGTCCAAAAAAGCCCAATAAGCAATGAGATAAAAAAGATGGAAACTACAGGTTTGTTAAGAAATGAAATGGAAGTTTTTACTGAAATCCACTCCATGGTTACTTCTGCAACTACGCCCATAACACCAATACAAGATGAAACTATAGAGACAAGTAATGCAGTAATAATAAAAATTGTGAGTGGTTTACCGAATGCCTTTTTGAAATTGAACATTAGAGTATTTCCAGAAACGATGGTCAATTTACTAATAGACACCAATAAGAAGTAGGTGAAAAAACAAGAGAGTAATAGGGCCCATGAAAGACTAAGACCATATTTAGCACCTGAGACAACCATTGAGGTAACGCTACCAGTACCTACAACATAACCGATAATAAAAAATGCTGGACCAAAATCTTTGAGACGTTTCTTAAATTTTCCTGTCAGGGAATTATTTTCAGTTGTCATGATTATTGGTTCAGCATTTCATATGTTATAAAAATAGTACTTCAAAAAATCTATTTAAAGTCACTGTAAATAGCTTATATCTTACTCTTTATCGCTAAAATAAGATGGACCCACACCACTTAAGAAATCTTCTCTTACAGGGCTAAAAGTGTCAATAAGTTCGCCTTCTTCTAAGCAAACTGCACTATGTAATAAATTTGGTTCAATATAAACGCCATCACCTGCTTCTACAATTTGCTTTTCGCCATCGATTACAAATTCAAATTTACCTGAAACACAATAGGTAGCTTGTGTATGAAAATGTTGGTGAGGTGCACCTAAAGCACCCTTGTCGAATTTTACCCGTACCATCATGATTTGGTTGTCATACCCTAAAAATTTTCTTGATACTCCGCCACCAAGTACTTCCCATTCCATGTCTTTAGTGATAACATATTTTTCGCTAAATCTTTTCATAATATTAATTTTTCTATATTCTATTTAAAATAATAAGAACCAGACCACTCATAATTCTTATCGTCAATTCTTACAGTATGTTTTGCTTCTTTAGAAGCGTTTGTGTTTGCTAAAATAAATAGTTTGGTTTTATCTTTTACGGTAGTAATTGAAATGGCGGTGTAATCTATAGTATCTAAAACCACTTTTAAAGCCGAAATAGAACTATTAGAATTAACGGCAGATTCTGAAACCGGACTATAGCTACCATGTGCTTCGATCGCTGAAACAAAAAGTGTGTTTTGAGTATCTTTTCTGCGGATAATAAAACCAGCCTCTCTCCTCAAATTAAATTCAGGGTCATTGGCGCCTATTCGTACAAATCTTAACTCGTCATCATTTGAAGTTGTAGATGTTAGAGTATAGAACTTCCCTTTTTCTAGCCAACTTAATTTAGTGTTTTCTTCTGTTGTACTTCCACAGCCTTCTGACCATAAATGTTGATACCCGTTATCAGAACCTAAAGGTTCAAGAGTTTTCGGAACTTCGTATTCAAAATTTGTTTTCAATACTTGACCCATAAAATAAAATGGCAGATCATATTGGTTGGTACTATCAGATTTAACTCGAAGAATATCAAGCATGAATGGTTTTTCGAATTCGTCGTCTTTAATAATAGCCATTGTTCTGTGCATCTCTGTACCAGGATACGCATTAGTTTCTATAGCACTAACAATTTGTATGTCGGCATTAGAATCATCAAAAACATACAAAGTAGGGTTGTGCTTGCTGCCAATATCATATTTACCTTGGTAGTGAGATTTTTCATTCTGCACAAGGGTGTTATGGGCAATGGTTTGCTTCGCCCAAGTTTTATTTTCTTTCAGATAATTACCGCCACCTTTCTGTTCAATATTTACAAAACGAGCTAATCCGTAATCTTGCAGTACTTCATTGCCATTTTCGTAGAAGGAGTATGATAATTTATCATAGTGCCCATGGCTTGAGCCTTGAGCGGCATATTTAAAAACAAGTTCTAAGTCATCACTTCGCAAAATAGCTACACCACCTTGTTTTCCGTTAGGTCCATCAGATAAATTAATTGATTTTTTATCGAAAGGTTTTGCTTTTCCATTTTTTACTCCCAGTGCAACTGCCAATCCAGAGTCGTCTAACAATACTTTATTTTGCTTTTCGGCGATGCTTAATAATCCGAGGTCTTGGTTTCCGAAATAATAAGAAATATCTACAGCAGTAACTAAGGCGTCATTGTAATAAGACATTCCTTTTTGACCATCGTTTAGGGGAAAGAAATCTCCATCTGCATCAGATAAATTTAAAAGGGCGTTGATTGATTTTAAAAGTACTCCGTCCTTGTATTCAAAAATTTTTAATTCTGGTTTTACATTATGTAATCCTTCCGCAAAAATCAAAAACGGATACATTGCATAACGTTGATAATATGGACCTTCGTTATAATACCCATCAGGTGAAAAAGGTTCCTCTATGTTTGCTAGAAATCCGGCTTTACCTTCCTTATTAATAAATCCGCCATCATCGTCTTTAGCAGTTTTGTCCATCTCTAAATCAGGAATGCCGTATAAAGCGCGATCAATTAATTCTTTATCGTTCATTACTAAACCAATCATACCAACAGCTGCATTACCCCACGTACTGTGGTTGTGTACTCTTTGGTAGAATTGCGGACTATCAACTGAAATGTGATCTGCGAATGGTCTAAAAAGGTTTTTTTCTAGCTTTTTTCTTTCAGCTGCACTTAAGTAATTATATACACAATCATATGCCTGGCTAACGTAAACTAACCAGTTAGAATCATTTAAACATTGCCAAAATAATTTACCTCGAGCATAAGATCTTGTTTTTGGGTGTAGTGGTAATGTTTTATACATGACTTCATATTGCATAAGCATGTCTTTTACATACTTCGCATATTTTTCATCGTCTAATATTTGATATAAAACACCAGCCTGTTGCATTACGATCATGTTTCGTTTATGACGAACATGAGTATAGCCGCCAGAATAATCTTTTGGTATAGGTGTATCGATACCTAAAGCGATTTCGGCATCGATTTCTTCTATTAACTGTTGTAACGAGGCATCAAATAGAGGTACAGAACCTAATTCTGCTCTTATTTTTTCAACTCCCTCTTTGGTAAGAATAAGGCTAGGGTGTTCTTGTGCAGTTACGCTGAACGTTATTAAAATAGCGCAAATAAAAATGGATATTGTTGTTAAGTATTTAATCATGCTTGTTATTCGATTTTTAGTAGCCCTAAGTCTTTGCCATCAGTACCTTTACCTTTTAATGGAGAATTTGAAGGTAATGAGTAATTGCTGTCCTCAGAAAATTCGGGGGCAAGTTCCCATTGGTTTTCTACTTGGTATTTTTGATCGCCGGTAACCATAAGTTTTTCTGAATTGCTCAAAGCATTATTAAGAACTTTGACCATTGGTTCACCGACTACCAGGTGCATGTTTATGGCCTTACTATCTTTAAAAATGTTGTTTTTAATGGCTGTTTCTTGAACGCCGTATAAAGAAACGGTAGCATCATATTTATTTTTAGAACCATAACCGACATGGTCAAATACATTATGCTCCATTTCTAAAAACGGCCCAAAAGTACTTTCGTCTTTGCCACCTCTATACAAACGTAAAGCTGCACCTTGTAAGTCGGTAATTGCATTATTCTTCATTAAGAAATACTCTACGTTGTAAGCACCGATGTCATCACTTTCCTTATCTAAAGCTGCAATGCTACCAGAGATATTTTTGAAGGTAGAGTTTTGAATGCTAATAGTGTCGGCAAAAGTTCCTTTAGCAACACGTAATACATCAAAAGAGTGGTTTACGACCATATCTTTAAACTCACATCTATCAATGAATAACTTATAATTATCGATCATAGATTTTTTGCTGGTACTGATAACAGAGTTACCTGCGTAATCTGGTGATTTGGTACCATCAAAAGTGATGTTTTCTAGAGATAGACTACCGCCATTTTCAATTTCAAAAGCCATCATTCTTTCAAATAAGATCGTAGCTTTTTCTTTACCGATTGTTTTAAAGGTAAGTGGATGGTTAATTTGAACGGCTTTAGTCAATAGGTAGGTGCCGCCATCTTCAAGAATGATAATATCACCTGCTTTCGTTTCCTTTACTTTATCGTACAGCGTATTAATACCTGCGGCTACATTGATAGTATTACCAGAGTTTAACGCGACAGTATTATCTGCTTTTGAATACCACGATGCTCCAGTATTTTCTTTAGTTGCAATATTCGGACTAATAACAACTTTTGTTTTAATCTTATTTGAAGTAGGAATCGGGAATCCGTTTTTGTCTTTTACCAGTTTAATTTTGGCATTCTTAAATCCTTCTGCAATAGTAGTTTCTAAATTTTCACCAAGAATATTGTTTTTGAAAGTGATACCGCTAATATCATCATCAATAGTAAAAACATCTTTTTTGGTATCGTTGTAAATGATATTCTCAGAAAACTCAGAAGTACGTGGTGCCTGACTTCTTTCGGCATCGCTACCTGCACCAAAAAGTATGTTTTCGCAGTTTACAAAAGTGTTGTTGTTTACTTTAGAATCGATAACGGGTACATACCTATTTGGTGGTGAATCTGGCACGCCGTTCATCATCACGAAGGCACCTCTAAAACGATATCCTGTCAAGCCAACATGATAGTTGTTAATAACTGTTTGTGTTTCATTAATGACCCGAACCCCGCCAGTACTAGGTTTATTATTGCCAATAAACACATTACCATCTACCAATGTTTCGTTGCCATGGCGCATAGTCAAGGTTCCGGTGCATTCAAAAAATGTATTGTATTTAAAAGTGTTATTGCATGCCTTGTTAGAGATAATTTCATGCTCACCATTAGTTCTATCAAAATAGTTAGATTCAACCAAGGTGTTCGATTTTTCTAAAGCATTGTGGCTCGTGCCTATTCTTAAAGTTTCACCTCCGTTGTTTCCGTAGGTAGGTCGTGGTCCAAAATAATTGTGGTCTATTTGGTGGTTGTTCGCTCTACTATCTTCAGTATCTAAACCAACGATCATTGTAACTCCTAAATTCTTTTTACCTGCAATATGATTGTGATCAATACGATTATTTTTTCCGTAGATGGTTATCCAATAATCTTGTACTTGGCGCTCAGGGTTATTAAAGTTATCGATTACACATTCGGTAAGGCGAGAATTATTAGCCATTTGCTCTCTACTTTTTCTGAAAGATATAACAGCGTTGGTAGGCGTATAGCCATTTTTGAATACGAGACCTTTAACGATTAAATGATTGCCAGCGATTTGTAAATTAGATGAGCCAGATAAAATCACTTTTCCTTTTTCTTCTGCGATAAGTGTAATTGGTTTTTCTGCGGTACCGTTTGCTTCAAACAGAAGTTCAGAATCCATCCAAACACCATTGGCAAGAACAATGCTATCACCTGGTTGAACCTTGGTCAGCATCTCTTCAAATTCAGCTATGTTTTTTACCCGTTCTGTTTTTTGTGCTATGGCAAATGAGCAAGTAAGTGATAAAAAAGAGAATAAAAAGAGGCGTTGTAAATGTTTCATATGTTAAAATTGGTAAACCAGTTTGGTTTACCAAAAATACAGATATTTGCAAGACTACCAAATAATTAACAGTTAATAGGTCTGTTTATTCCATTATTGTTGATTCAATAAAGCTAAAATTAAGGATTTGAAAAATTATATAGAAATTAGTCAATTGAGTGATTCTCTGATAGCTTCATCTATGGCTAAATACGATGTAGAATTTATAAAACCAATTGAAAAGGATTGAACATTTGTAAGATGCTTGGTTGTTTTCTCTCCGTTTTGTCGACCAAAACCAAATACTGTCATATCTGACCTACTGACATAATTGTCCGGATATTCGTCATCCTCATGATGCAACATATACAATACTCGAGGAGAATTTTTATCTCCAAAAGCCATCCATTCAGGTGATGGTAAATCTCCAGTGAAAGGTTCCGTAATTTGGTGTTTTACATTGTCAATAGAGGCATACCAAAAATCTGTCGTATTCATTTCTCCGCCCGGTACTCCTTCATACTGCACCCAATATTTATAACCAGGGCTAATTTGAGTCATTGTAAAGTCGCAACGATCTGGGTAAAAATCCCATTGACCTTGCCACTGTTTGTTCTCTGAAAAATAAGTGATGCGAACATGGTTTTTAAGCTTAATTTCCACCTCAGAGGTTGATAGTTCTGTACCGGCATTCATAGGGTGAAAGTAGTTACCATCTTGTCGATGAATAGCATTGGGGAAGCCTCGATATTCCCCTTTATGAGCTGAACCTTTCTTATTGTGAAATCCAATCCAATCTGCACCATCTTTATCAATCATACTCGATAAGCCTCCACCTTCCTTTTCGAGATAGTAGGTTGCCGATGGTGTAGTGACAATATACGCAGAACCTCCTCCTGCTGATTCATCTATACCATGTGCCAATTGAACTTTGATTTCGGTACAGGAACCTAATACTAATAGTAAGAGAAGTAATAATAAATTTCTATACATGATAAGGGTTGAGTTAGGTCGATATAACTTTAATCTTAGCGCTACGTCTCAACAAATAGCCTATACCGGCAATAATCAGCGCACAGATTACAAAGAGTATACGTCCCCATAGGGGGTTGGGAATAAGGGCCATCAGCAAAATACCTCCGCTCATGACGAATACCATACTGCCCAATTTATTTCTTTGCTGGCGGTCAATATCGTCTTGTTCGCCATCTGTAATAACAGGTCTTTCAAAATCCTCGAAAAAGCGATTAGTCTCGGCTTTGTTTTTGTCTTTAGCTTCGTTGTAGAAAAATGAAGTCAAACAGAAAAATCCTCCAGTTATGAACACATGACCGGCAATTGTTAGAATAATGTTCATGTCAACGCTTTCACGATTAGTTAGCGATTCGATACCGAACATACCGGCAGCAACATCTGCTGTAAACACATTTACTACCAACCATGAAACGAACAACCCTAAGACAATGGTGACCCAAGGAGCCCATTGGGGCGTTTTCTTAATGAAAATTCCGAACAAAAGAGGCACCATCATAGGTACTTGCACCATAGTTGAAACTGAAATCATAAGTTCAAACAGACTTAGCTCCTTTAGCGATGCAAAATACCATGCGGTAATAATTACCCCGATACCGGTTATAGTACTGACAATTCTACTAATTTTCAGCAATTTCTTGTCCGTGGCCTCTTTGTTTCTTTTAGCAAGAAAGGGTTGATACATGCTTCTTACAAAGATTCCAGCATTTTTATTCAAGGCCGAGTCCATTGAAGACATTGTCGCAGCAAAAAGACCTGCCATGAGCAATCCTGCAGTACCCATAGGCATCATATTTCGGGCAAACTCGTAGTATATGGCATCTCCCGCTTTACTGCCAAGTTGCGTATAGCCTTCGACAGCATCTGGTATTAAGCTGGCAGCTGCCCATGGCGGAATAAACCAGATAATTGTTCCAAAACCCATTAAAGTCATAGCCAATAAGGCCGCTTTCTTGGCATTGAATGAGTCTTTTGCATTAAGCCATCGAAACGAATCGTGAAGATTCATCATGGTTATAATCTGCTTTGGTAAAAAGAATACAAAAGTACCGAACAATATTAGGGGGTAGTTCATATCTGGGCCAATAAGAAAACCGCCTGGAAAATTCTCTATCATTTTAACGGGACCACCAACCTTAACCAATGCCACTACCGCACATGCTACAGAAACAACTGCCACTACCAAGGTTTGAACAAAGTCCGATGCCACAACACCCCATGCACCTGAAAGCACCGATACAAAAAGTACCGTAAGCCCTATCACAACAATCGTTATGCTAATGTCTGTTCCAAAAACAGCGCTACTAAAAACCCCTAAAGCGTTTAACCAAACACCAGCGTTGAGAAAGGAGAATACTATTAATGAAAAAGAAAAAAATAGTTCATTGTCAGGTCCAAATCGTCTCCCTATTGCTTGAGTGGGCGTATCTACCCTCATTTGTCTGAAACGATAGGTGAAGTACGCCCATCCGCAAAAGTAGGCGAATGTATTGCCTAGATACACTGCGCAAATTGCAAAACCATCAGCGAATGCCTTACCTGCTGCGCCTGTAAAAGTTACTGCCGAAAATTGCGCCATAAATGCGCTAGAGCCGACCATCCACCATAACATTTTACCTCCTCCTCGAAAATAATCGCTGGTGGAGTTACTTGCCATTCGTGAAAATACTACGCCGATAGCGAGTATTAGAACAAAGTAGAGTGCTATTACTAGATAGTCGTAAAACATAGTTTTTTGTTTTTACTCGATAATCGGGATTAAAAATTTTATAAGGCTGCCTGCAGAACAAGTAGGTTTGCCTCAAAATAACAAGTATTAGGTTCTTTTAAATTCCTCGAAATTTCCCCTAAGATAATTTACTGCAAATGCCGAACATCGGTCCAGTTACTATTCGTTCTAATTAAATCAATAAGTTGTTGGTATAGACTTCCTTCCTTAAATGATTGGTAATAAGTAAACGATTCACCGTTAATATCTTTAACAAATTCTCGAGCCAAAAACTGCCAATTTCTTTCGGTATCGCCTTTAACTTTTGGCTGGTTGTCAACTATTTCTTTAGGTAATGGCAGCTCTCTCCATGTTTTATTTTCATCCCAAATGTATAAAGGACCCATGCCGTAATGCCCTTTAATATAAATAGCTCCTTTTGTGCCATAGAATACGATATGGTCTTCGTTGAACCGTGGGTTAAGACCGCCATGTTTAAATAGGATAGAAACAGGTTTGTTCGCAATTTTACTTTCTAGTTGAGCCATTACGGTATATGACCATTCTACATTACTTTCTCCCCATTTAAGCGAAGGGTCATTAAGGTCTTCTGGGATATGATCTCGTCTATTTTTAAAATTATGAACACCTTTAACAATAGGAGCCCTTCCTAAATCATCACGAACTTCTCCAAGTATCGATAAAATATTTTCACCAATAACCGATGTTGCAATAGACATCATATGGGTAAAGTTGTTGTTTAAACGACCACCACCATCTTCTTTGCGATGAGACCAACCAAAAGGAATATCACGCTCTAGATTAAAGTGAGATATAAACTCTGCCTCTACTGGTTCCCCAATTACGCCCTCTGCTACTAATTGTTTTGCATGTATAACACAGGGCATATAACGAAAGCTAGATGCAAATGCAGTTTTTACATTTTTCTTTTTTGCAAGGTCAAATAACTCTAATGCAGATTCTCCAGTATCGGTCAATGGCTTGTCGCTGTATACATGACAACCAAACTCAATGGCTTGCTTTATGGTTTCGAAATGTGCACCACCTGGGGTGGCTATAGATACGATATCGGGCTTACAATCTACCAATGCTTTTTGCCAATCGGTACCGTAATATGAAATAGCCATTTTTTTAGCGACCTCTTTAACCACATTTGGTGTTCTACCAACTATACCTACAACCTCTGCACCTACTGCCCTAAATGTATCGGCATGTCCTTGTCCAGCAAATCCGGTTCCTGAAATCAGGACTTTTAATTTTCTATCCATGTGTAGCTCTTTCAATAAATATTAGTTCTGTAAGATGTATTTTACCAGTTCCATAAAGTTCCATCTTCCAAACGACTAACGGGGAGATAAGAGCGTTTGTAAGGATATTTTTTAGCAGCTTCTTCATCAAAATCAACTCCCCAGCCAGGTTTGTCATCCATGTAAAGTAAGCCTTGCTTCAACTCAATTTCATATTTAAAAACTTCATTAAGTTCTGGAGTGCCAAAACCAATAAATTCTTGAATACCAAAATTAGGTGCCCATAGATTAAAATGCATATGAGCCATTAAACAAATAGGGGATAGATCAGGAGCTCCATGAGGAGCCATACGAACATGATATAGTGAAGCGAAGTCGGCCAATTTTTTTAACGGGGTCAATCCGCCACCATGAGTTACTGCAGTTCGTACATAATCAATCCACTGATTTTGTATCATCTCTTTAGCATCCCAAATGGTGTTAAATTTTTCGCCCGTAGCCAGAGGAGTATTAGTATGTTCTCTTATAACTTTATAACCTTCGGCATTTTCTGTGGTCACTGCATCTTCAATAAAAAGAAGATTATACGGTTCTAAGAGTTTACATAGTCTTGCAGCTTCAATTGGCGTAAGTCTACTGTGTACATCATGGCAAAGTGCTATGTCAAAACCAAATTTATCTCTAGCCTGTTTAAAAAGTTCAGGAATAAAGTTCATGTACTTACTAGTAGACCATTCTTGTTCTGGCGGTAAGGGTCTATTACCTTGCAATTCGTAATAGTTTTTTTTGCCTTCCATAGTGCCGTAAGTACCTTTTGTTTTAGGTATGGTGCATTGCAAACGAACCGCTTTGTAGCCATCTTTTATCATGGCCCCTAGGTTTTGAAGAACCTCTTCAATGCTTTCGCCATTAGCATGACCGTAAATGGTAACACCTTTTCTACTTTTTCCTCCAAGTAATTGGTAAACTGGCATATTAGCAAGTTTTCCTTTAATGTCCCAAAGAGCCATATCTATTGCAGCAATAGCAGCAATACTTACAGCCCCATTTTGCCAGTAGGCGCCTTTATATAAATAATTCCAAATATCTTCAATTTGATGGGCATCCTTACCTAAAAGGCATGGTGTAATATGTTCTTCTATATAGGTTACAACGGCCATTTCCCTGCCGTTAAGTGTAGCATCACCTAGTCCGTAAGTGCCATCTTCTGTTATGATCTTAACAGTAACAAAATTGCGACCAGGACAGCAAACAAAAACTTTTATGTCGGTTATTTTCATACGAGAATCTAATTTGATTGCTATTTGGATTTCAATTTAAAACATAGCTATTCAAGAGATTAGTAACAGTTAAATATTACTCTTGGGTAGGTAAAGTACCAGGGCCAACTGTTGCTTCTCTAAACCAAACTTCGGTATAGCTACCGTTTGCATATTGCTGATCAATATCACCGTCATATACATCGGCACCTGTGCTCCAAACAATATTATCTTCAGGAGATTTGCCATTGGTTTGATTGTATGCACCTTGTTTGAAATACTGAATTTCGCCTGCGTATGCATTTTCACGTTCTAGACCATCTCGACCAATTGAAGCATATAAGGTTTTGATTTGTTCTGGAATTACTTTAGTAAATTCAGACGCTAATAGGTTCTTAGTGAATTTTACTGTTTCATGTCCGTCACTCTTAAAAGTCAGGTACATGATGCCTTTATAGACATTGATTTCATAGCTAAACTCTTCACCTAATTCGATACCATTTTCGGGTTCTGCAGGAGGTGTTGTAGCATCAGCCCCAACAACGGACATATCATTGCCCCAAACAGCCGAAGAGTAATCCCATCTTTTTGAATTATCACCTTCTGTATTAATCTCATAATTCCAGAAAACAGAACCTTTTGTATGCCCCGGAAATTTCTTGTAGAATATTTTTATCGGTTCATTCTCATGTCCTTCATCACTATGTATTTGTCCTACCACAACAGCATAAGAAGCGGCAACTCTTGCATCGCCAGAAGTAGATACATGTTGCACTTTTAAAGTCCCGGTTAATTTCCCCCCAGTCTCAGGGATCCAATGTGCTTTTTGACCTAACTCTGTTCTGGTATTACTAGATGTTTTTGAAGTAATACCACTGTTAGGTGTTTTGTAAACTACCCAATCCGTTTTTCCATCATTGGCAACATAAAAGAAATCATCTTTGGCGTAATCTTTAAGATTATCTTCATAGGTGCCATCACCTAATAGAATTTTCCATTCGTTCATAAACGGAATAATATCGCTAGGATATTTTACAGCCGTTTCAATTTCGGTTGTTGCTTCTTCGTTAGTATCTGAAGCTTTCTTTGAATTGTCTTTGCAGGCGAATAATACAAATACTACAATGATGGTAAATAGTGATTTTTTCATTTTATAATGTTCTTACGAGAGTGAGTTTAATACATCAGTTTAAGAGGCAAATTTTCTTCAACTAGAATTTTACCAGAGTTTTTTATTTCGTTATCTGAATACCTGTTGTTTTTAGCGCCCCAAAGGCGAGCTACTATTTGTACAGGGTTGTCAATGAATTTATTGTTGGCAAGATTTACATTGATAATACCATAGGTGTTAAGAAGTAGACCTTCTTCTGCTTTCGATCCACAATTAGTAAATGTGCTATTGTTCACTATCAAATTACCACCAACGGTAGATTCGTCGTAGCCACCTCTGTAATAATCGATCACATTACTTGCAACGCCATCGAATAGGCAATCCTCAATGGTAATGTTCTCGGCATTGTATTCACCTTTGTCATCAGTTTCTTCAGATAGTTCTAAACCATTCGCACAATCTTTAATTTGTGTAGATTTAAAAGTAATATATTCAGAGAATGACAATTTGTAGGCTTTTAAAACATAATCGAAATTCGATATTTCACAATCAATTACGGTAAGGTTGTAAAGGCTAGACATATTGTTCTTTAAACTGGCAAAAGCATATTGTTCATTGTTGCCAATTAGATGAACATTTTTAAGGGTAAGTTGACCTTTTGGGTTCATTTCAAATGCTGCGGTTTCAGCAGCTCCGTTGTATTGGATAGTAGTTTTTTGCGCAGCTTGAATGGTAACTATTTTATCAATTTTTATAGGTGAACCTACATCATAGCGAGCAGATGATAAAAGAATAGTATCTCCACTACTTGCATTGGTAAGAGCACTGGTAAGTTCGGCAACGGTACTTGCTGAATGAGTTTTGTTTTCAGTGTTCTTTGAAGTTGTGTTAGCATACCAGTCAGGACCGTATTGAGATACATCCATCATATTCTTTTTATTTAAAGGCTTGCCGACCACAGCACCGACCTTATTACTGTCAGCTCTAGAGTTACCGAATAAATCATCGGTGATTTGGTCAAATTCAAATCCGTTATAAAGTTTGAAATCATCTAGTGAATTATCAGGCATTAAAATAGATTCATCAACTACGGTAGTCCCAAAATCTTGTTGTGTGAGTCCGTCAACAACATCAAACATTAGACCTTGATTATTGATAACATTGCTTTTAAAATCAATACCATTTATAGAGTCGTGTGCAACGATAGGTTGTTTGTCACCGTTATCATTGTAAATAAGATTATTTGCTACAATAGTTCGTATTGGTGTGGCAGATCGAATCTCAGATTTAGGCAGAATATCTATTTGGTCAGTATTGGATCCTACGCCAAATTGCCATGGCGATACACAATTCACCCATGAATTGTTAGCGATAACAACATCGGTAACCTGTAAATATCTATTCAATGGCGATTTCGGAATACCGTTCATTACTGCAAGCGGACTCCTAAAAGTTTTCCCGTTTAAATTGTAGAAATAGTTATTAGTGACCCAGTGTCCCGTTCCAATTAAACGTACACCACCAATTTGTTCAGAATTTTCATCCCCAATAAACATATTACCATCGATAATGCAGTAATTACCATGCCTGGTAACTAAAGAACCTTCGCTTTTGAAAAATACATTGTTTCTAAATTCATTGAAATTTGTCTTACTAGAGATGACTTCTACTTCACCATTACAGTGGTCAAAATAATTATTGGCAACAAGAGTGTAGCTTGGTGCCATTGAGGTAAAACTATTGCCGATTTGTATGGTCTCTGCACTTGGGCCCCCTTTTGGTGGTCGAGGTCCGAAATAGTTATTGGTAATTTTATGATAGTTCTTTATACTGTTATTTCCTGCAAGGTCAACTCTTACTGTTGGTCCTCTATTAGATTTTCCGGCAATGTAGCAATGGTCTAGCTCATTGTGTCGTCCTTTAAAAAGCACCCATAAATCGGTATCATTTCGTTGAGATTTATTGAAATCTATAATTGTACTATTGATAACCTTAGAATGATTAGCGACCGAATCTTCACTAATTCCAAAATCGATAACCGCTTCAGAAGGCGATGATCCATTGGTAAATTGGAGTCCGTCAACTACTAAATACTCACCCGCAAGTTTTAAATTAGAGGTGCCCGTTATTAAAACTTTTCCAGGTGTTTCAGCTCGCAGTGTAATTGGTTTTTGCTCATTACCATAGGCAATAAATTTTATCGTAACATCTTTCCAATCCCCATTCGCCATAATAATTTCATCGCCGGGTTCTGCTTTAGATATGGCAGTGTTCAACGCATTAATATCTTTTACGGTTATCGCACGGTCATTAGAATTTTCACCGCATGAGACCAGTAAAAGAAGGGTAGCTAATAGTATGAAGCACTTTTTCATTATAGAATTGTTAGATTGGTTGAACTTTAAAAGGCTTAAAAAGAGGGGTTTTTAAGTGTAATAGCAATAAACTGGTAAACCAGTTTGGTTTACCAAAAATACATATATTTGTAAGAATCGCAACTATTTAACATAAAACCAATTATCCGATTATAAAAAGGTAATTAAAAATGATAGAAGATAAAAAAGTATTATCAAGAAGAAATTTTACGAAGTTATCTACTGCAGCTCTTGCAAGTGTACCATTTATAGGGCTACCTAATGAGCTTTTTAATCCGAAAAAGACCTTTAATGAAGATATTCAGGTGAATGTATTCTCTAAGCATTTACAATTTTTAGATTATAATGAAATGTCGGCTGCTGCGGCAGAAATCGGTTTTAACGGACTAGATTTGACCGTACGCCCAAAAGGGCATGTATTACCAGAGAGAGTTGTCGATGATTTACCTAAAGCGGTAGAAGCAATGAAAAAGTATGGTTTGAATCCGCAAATGCTGACCACAAATGTTTGGGGATTAGTCGATGATACAGAAATGAAGGTGTTATCAACAGCGAGCTCAACTGGTTTTAGTCATTACCGAACCGGGTGGCTGATGTATCCCGAAGATATATCAATAGAAGAAAGTCAGGCGAAATATGCAGGCGAGGCAATTAATCTGTCAGAGGTTAATAAAAATTTGGGCTTGATAGGATGTTATCAAAATCATGCAGGCAATCATGTAGGGGCACCAATTTGGGATCTACCACCCATTTTATCAAAATCTAATACTGATTATTTAGGATGTCAATATGATATTAGACACGCGGTAGTCGAAGGCGGTACCAGTTGGCAATTAGACCTACGTCGTATAGAATCTTTAATAAAATCAATAGTTATAAAAGATTTTAAATGGGGATACAAAGACGGAAAATGGCAACCGATCAATACTCCGTTAGGGGAGGGTATGGTAGATTTTAAAAGTTATTTTTCATTACTTAAAAAGTATAAGATCAATGTGCCAATATCGCTACATTTAGAATATGATTTAGGAGGAGCCGAACATGGAGCTTCCCATATTACAATAGATAAAAAAGTAGTCTTTGCAAACATGAAAAGAGATTTGCTTTTCATCAAGAATGCTTGGCAAAGCGCTGAATAATAAAAACGTATACACACTTATAATGACCAAACTATCAACCGCAACAAGAGAGAAATTAAGAAAGGTAAGCACGGCAACCGTTGCCACTTGCCTCTTTAAAAAAGGACTTAAAAATCAGTTTATACAAAGTGTAAGACCATTAAAATTAGGTAGACCAACCATGGTGGGCGAGGCATATACATTGCGGTATATACCAGCACGAGAAGATTTAAATCCTATCACTATTTTTAGGGATCCTAAGCATTTACAGAGAGTAGCCGTTGAAGAATGTCCAGAAGGTAGTGTAATGGTTATAGATAGTAGGCAAAATGCAAGAGCGGCCTCTGCAGGTTCTATTTTGGTGACAAGATTAATGGTAAGAAAAGCTGCGGGTATCATTACCGATGGTGGTTTTCGAGATTCTGCCGAGATCGCAGATTTAGATTTTTCATCATATCACAATAGACCAACAGCACCTACAAATCTAACTTTACACCAAGCTATTGCTATAAATGATCCTATTGGTTGTGGTGATGTAGCCGTTTTTCCTGGGGATATTATATTAGGAGATGATGACGGAGTAATGGTGATACCGGCACATCTTGCCGATGAGGTTGCCGATGAATGTATTCAGATGACCTTGTATGAAGATTTCGTATTGGAAATGGTACAAGGAGGGGAACCTGTGATAGGACTCTACCCCATGGTAAGTGAAGATGCAAAAGTAAAGTTCGAGAAATGGAAGTTAGGTAAGATGTAATTCACTTATTTAAGTAAAAAATAAAAAAGGTGATTAGCGCTATAATAGAACTTATCACTTTTTTTTTATGTAAAAAATTTTAGAAGTTTATTCTATTCACCCCCTCTAGCAGGATAATCGTTCTTGTTGACATAATCGATGGCATTTAATATATCGTCCCAATTTGGTCTAGCAAAAGGCATCGTTTGTACGGCACTTGCATAGAGGGTATTATCAGGTCTGATTAAAAATAGACCAGGTTCAGAAAATGCATCGGGTTCTTTTTCAGAAGTTTTTTTAGAAATAAATAATCCCCATTCACGAGCAGTTTCAATAGGTAAATTATACCCTACCGGCAGTTCTGCAATTTTCCATTCCTTTCCAGCTTTTTTTGCACGTTCTTCACTATCGCTACTAATGGCAATTAAGTGCACTCCTCGGTCACTAAAATCTTTTAGTCTTTTGGTCAAAGCTTCTAGGTAACTCTTACAAACGGGGCAATGAAGACCTCGGTAAAAGACCAGCATAGTAAACGATTTACTAGTCTGATCATATAAATTCCATTGCGTATCATTAATTAAAGGTAGTTTTAGTTCAGGTACTTGAGCTGTGGGTTTTATCATGATAATATTATCTTTTTATTAGTATATAATAAAGGTATAGTAGACTTTTACAAAAGCTTAGTTGCATACCTTTTAGAATTGATGCAATACATAAATATGTAAACAGCTATTTATTGATTATCTATTAACCATTTCTCGTACTTAGCCAATTGCGAGCTAGATAATATAGTTTCTAATTGACGAGTACGCTCACTTTCAATCGTTCCTAACATTTCGCCACTTGCCATATTAGCTTGTTTGCTTTTAAATTGGTCCATTGCAGTACTAAATTTGCGTATTTGCTCGTCGGTCATTTCTAAAGATGAATACATTGGTGCGTATTCTTTTGAAGAATTTGATGATTTTATCGCTGTCGATGTTTCATTATTTAGCGTAGTGCTATTATTAGTTATAACCGCAGTGTTTGAAGTGGTATTAGAAGTTTCTTGAGCAGCCATACTATCTTTCGAGTTTTTTGTACTTGTTTTCTTAGTGCTATAGCATGATGTTAATACTATGGTTAATGCTAACATCGATATCATTTTAATTTTCATAACGTATTTATTTAAAGATTCTTTGGTGAAATTATATCTTAAAACACGGGCCATTAGTCGCAATCAAATTAATAATTGACGCAACTAATAGCAGTACTAGATTAATATTCAAATTAATAGATGTGATTATTGAGTATTTTTTGTAAGAAAAAGAATACCTTTTAATTCTTATTATTCGGTGAAAGTTGGTATCTTATATTTTATTTGGCAGTTCATTCTTCAAAGCGATATATGTTCAATCTTGTATATAAATCTGTAGCAAATTCCCTTTCACCGGCACAAATTGATGAAATTCTGGTTGAGTCTAGAAACTTCAATGATAAGCTTGATATTACCGGATGTCTTATCTATCATGATGGATTTTTTATCCAATACTTAGAAGGCAATGTGGATATTGTTTCGGAGCTCTTTGAAAAAATTAGGGTAGATGCTCGTCACTATGAAGTTATCCTGCTTTCTAAAGGCAGTATTTATACTAGAGAGTTTGATACTTGGAGCATGGCATATCTATCAAATAATCTTCCGAATGAAGCTTTTCAGTATATAAAACTAATGGTTAATCCCGAATTCTATATTCCTAATATGTCCGTTGTACCAAATCCGACTTCAAAACGATTTTGGTTGGCGGCCAAGCTGTTATTGAATAAAATAGGGCATGAGAATTTCAATAAAGACCGGTGATATACCTATTACGTAATCGCGCTATCTAGTGTAATTAATAATTCATTTCATACTAAGATTCAAGATAACCGAATTTCAAAATTATATTGGTTTTCTGGCATGTTATATAAGCTGAATTAGCCGGGGTTTGTTGACAATGTAGAGCTATTTAACAATAGGATTATTTTAAGTAGATTTTCAGCAAATTTCTCAGAATAGTCATGTATGTCAGTTAGACTCTCGACACTTTTTAAATCTTCGCATCTCTTGCTAAAATCTAAAGCACATTTCTCATTTTCAAATTCGATTATGGGCATTGCTTCTGTTAGTACTGTGTGCACTTTTAAGGCATTACCCTTGGTGTAATAGTCGAGCTGATACTGTTGCAGATGCAATGAGAGTTCATTACTGGTTTTAAATGCCATAATTTATTTTTATAAATTAAATGGGGGAGCATTTGTTTACTAACGCAAAATAAATGTAAGTATTTTACTACATATATTATTTTTTTTAGATGGTAATTACAATTATTATGCTATTGAGTTATTTTTCGATTTTATTGGTAGAATTTTAAATGCGATTTCCTCTTAATTTTGGAGGACATACTGTTCTTATATAGAAATAATGGAAAAATTAAATATATATATTGCGGATGACGATTTCGATGATCGTGATTTTTTTATGGAGGCGTTGAATGATATTCCTATAGAAACAGAAGTATCTCAATTTAATAATGGAGTCGATTTAATGGATAGATTATTCTCTGATGATAAATTACCACAAGTAATATTTTTAGATTTATATATGCCTATTATGGATGGTTTTGAATGCCTTATCGATATTAGAAACTTCAAGAAGTTCAATAACATTTACATTATCGCCTATTCTTCAATATATAGGGATAGGGAAGTAAATCAGCTAAAAGAAGATGGCGCTAATCAATTCTTAAAAAAATCATCTTCTTTAAAAGAGCTAAAACAATTATTGTATAAATCTTTAAAACAGGTACCGATAGAAAATGAACAGGTGGTGTTAAAAGATGAATTTGTAGTGCTGATCTAATTGAGGTGTACTTCGCTTATTGCAAATCAATTGATTGATAATGAGATTTTAGGGGGAATTAAAGAATCATTTTTTAGCTCTTTAAATCGCTATTGGAAATTATAATCTGTATTTTTAATTCACCAAAATAGCTATCAAAATAACCATTATGAAAACTTTTTTTCAAATTGCTTTAGTCATTATGTTCATGACTACAAGTGTTACAGAAATGTATGGTCAAAAAAAATTAGACCAACAAGCTGTTACCGATTTACAGAAAACACCTAAATATGGTTTTATACTTACCTCAGAAAGGCATTTTAGGGGCGTGTTAAGTATGTATGACCTTCTGGTTGAAAACGGAGTAGAAATAGAGGAATACGAAATTGTTGTAAAAGGCAAAGTGGTAACGTTATTGACCAAAGACTCTGAACTTGAAGAGTTTTTTCAAAAATATAAGGGTAAGGTAAAAGTAAGTGTGTGCAGTGTTGCCATGGAAAAACTTGGCGTAGCAGAAGAAACTCTTTTTGATGGTCTGGATGTTACCCCGACTGCTTCTGTACGAATGTTACAATTACAAGCGAATGGTTACAATACGTTGACCTACTAAGAAATAAATACGAATCGATAGCTAGTTTCTAGATTTGTTATCGGTTTATAAGCTAAGGTGTTAGCTCTTATTATACCTATAGCTAAATAATTGAAAAGAAAAAGCCGCTAAAACAGAGTTTTAGCGGCTTTTTATATCATATTCGCTTCTATAAACAATTTCTATATTTGTCTAATTATAGTGTTAGACCGAAGGTGTATTTTTAATTCATAATTACCACTACGGTTTATATTATTATATAGTATTCATTTCGGCGAAAACCATGCCTAAATCTTTAATTTACAACACATAAAATGAAAGTCTGTATTGCCGAAAAACCATCTGTAGCTCGAGAAATTGCTTCCGTTCTTGGGGCAAATTCCAAACATGATGGCTATTATGAAGGCAACGGCTATGCGGTAACGTATACATTTGGGCATCTATGTACACTTAAAGAGCCAAACGATTACAAACCTCATTGGAAAAGTTGGGATTTAAATAACCTACCAATGTTACCCGAACATTTTGAAACCAAAGTGACTAAAGATGCTGGTATTCAAAAACAGTTTAAAATCATAAAACAATTATTCGATAAAGCAGAAGTCGTCATAAACTGTGGTGATGCTGGGCAAGAAGGAGAATTAATTCAACGCTGGGTATTGAACCAAGCGAACTATAAAGGTAAGGTTGAGCGACTTTGGATTTCGTCATTGACCACCGAAGCTATAAAAGAAGGTTTTAATAACTTAAAACCATCTACAGACTACGATAATTTATATTATGCAGGTTTTTCTCGTGCTATAGGCGATTGGCTTTTGGGTATGAACGCAACCCGTTTGTATACCTTAAAACATGGTGGCTACAAACAAGTGTTATCTGTGGGGCGTGTGCAAACCCCAACCTTGGCAATGTTAGTAGATCGGTTTAAAGAGATAGAGAATTTTAAGCCGCAACCCTATTGGGAGCTACAAACATTATATCGCGATACCTTGTTCAGCTATGAAGAAGGTCGTTTTTTAAAAGTAGAAGATGGTGAGAAACTTGCTAATATTGTTAAAGAACACGATTTCGAAATTGTTTCCACGACAAAAAAAGCGGGCAATGAATATGCACCAAAGCTTTTCGATCTAACAGGTTTGCAAGTGTATTGTAACACCAAATTCGGATTCAGTGCAGACGAAACGTTAAAAATCGTTCAGAAATTATATGAGCAAAAAGTAGTAACCTACCCTAGAGTAGATACTACATTTTTGCCAAATGATGTATACCCTAAAGTACCAGGTATACTTAAGAATCTTACCAAGTACGATACGCTAACCAAACCTCTTGACGGCAAAAAAATAAAGAAAACCAAAAAGGTTTTTGATGATAGTAAGGTGACAGATCACCATGCCATTATTCCCACAGGTCAGCAAATGAACTTGCAATATAATCAGCAGCAAGTTTATGATATTATTGTACGTCGTTTTATAGCCGTATTTTATCCAGATTGTAAAGTCTCGAATACAACGGTAATAGGAAAGGCGGACACAGTAAATTTTAAAACCACCGGAAAAGAGATTTTAGAAAAAGGATGGCGAGTTGTTTTCGATACTTCGACTACGCTCAGTAACCAAAAAAGTAAAGAATCGGGACTATTACCAACGTTTAAGAAAGGCGAAAAAGGACCGCATGAACCATCTTTTCTTGAGAAACAAACCAAGCCACCAAAGCAATATACCGAAGCTTCGCTCTTACGTGCCATGGAAACCGCTGGTAAAAAAGTAGATGACGATGAACTTCGTGAGCTAATGAAAGAAAATGGTATTGGTCGACCTTCTACGCGTGCTAATATAATTGAGACCTTGTTTCGTAGAAAATATATAAAGAGAGATAAAAAACTGGTATTACCTACCGTCACTGGTATTCAGTTAATAGATACCATTCAAAATGAAATGCTGAAATCTGCCGAGCTTACCGGTAAATGGGAAAAGCAATTAAAGGATATTGAAAAAGGTACATTTAGCGCTGGTAGTTTTATTAAACAGATGAAGCAAATGGTAGACCGATTGGTTTATGATGTGCGTAGTGAAACTAGAAAGGCAAATATCTCGGCTGTAAATAATAAGCCAGCAACAGCGGCTAAGAAAAAAGCAGTTGAAAAGGCTAAAGGAATTACATCAGAGTTTTGCCCTAAATGTAAAAAAGGAACCATTCGAAAAGGGAAATCAGCTTACGGTTGCTCTGAGTTTAATAAGACTTGCGATTTTGTTATTCCTTTTAAATTTGAAGGGAAAACTATTTCAGAAAAGCAATTTATCAGGTTGTTTCAAAAAGGGTCAACAGTAAACTTAAAAGGCTTTAAAGTCAATAATACTTCGGTTGAAGGTTTGGTTAGATTTGATGATGGCTTTAAGTTGAAGTTAGAACCTAAAAAGGGTAAAGTTCAAGCAAAGCCAACATCCGAAGAAAATAGTTGCCCGAAATGCAACAAGGGAATTATTTTAAAAGGAAAATCGGCTTATGGTTGTAGCGAATACAAAGCTGGTTGCGACTTTAGGTGTAGTTTCGATACCATTCGTGAAAAAGCAAAAGGTCGACCATTGACCAAAGAGTTGGTTTTTAAAATATTTGGGGAGGTCTAAAATGCTTCATTAGTTAATTACGGTCAATTCTAATTTCAATTGTTCTCTCATCGCACTGTTTCTTACACATTGAAAATTGAGTATAACTTCATGGTAATTATGGTTAAAATTTCACTTGATTGAATTAAATTTTGAATGGTACTGCAGCTAATTTTACGTATTGTAATTTAAATCTGTATGACATTCAAACCTGCAAAAGTGGCTATAATAGGTAGTGGTGCAACGACTATATATTTGCTTAGACATATTTTTAAAAACATAGCTGTTTTAAAATCAGAAATTACGCAGATTTCCATTTTTGAAAAGGCGGATATTACAGGTATGGGAATGCCATATAGCCCCAATACCACAGATATTTATAACATGGCCAACATTTCTTCAGAAGAAATACCAGAGCTATTTATAAGTTTTGCTGATTGGTTAAGAGAGCAGCCAGAAGATATATTGCAACGATTTCATATTCAGAAATCAGAAATAAGCGATGCTAAGGTGTATAGCCGTTTAGCTTTAGGCTTGTATTTTCGGTCTCAATATGAGCGTTGTATTGCGAGTTTACAAAATAGTGGTATTCGTATAGTAGAACATCCGTCGGTAGAAATAATTGATATCAATCCTAAAAATGACACGTATGAGCTTATCACTAAAAACATGTCATCTTTTATAACTGATAAGGTGATCATAGCTACCGGTCATTCTTGGTCAGAGCAAGATAATTTAAAAACCAATTTTTATAGTTCACCTTGGCCTATATCAAAAATTCTCCCTTCCGATGGTGAAATCTATAATTTTCCAATTGGTATTCTGGGTGCCTCTTTAAGCGCTTTTGATGTTGTTGCCTCTATTGCAAATCGCCATGGTACTTTCTCTAAAAACGGACAAAAATTGGTATATCATCCTTCTGAAAACACCACTGAGTTTAAACTGGTGTTGCATGATGCGAATGGTTGGTTGCCAAATTTGCAATACGAACAAGATGAGCCCATGCGCGAAATTTATCGGCATGCTTCAAGAGAAGATATCTTTCAGATTTTAGATGACCAAAAACATTTAAGAATACATACGTATTTTGATGAAATTTGCAAACCTGCGCTTCAAAAGGCGTTTTTAAAAGACAATCTTTCTGCGCTCGCTATTAAATTAAAAGATCCCAATTTCGGATTTAAAGAGTTCGTTACCCGTATGTCTGAAAGGCATGAGTATGAAAATGCTTTTGAAGGCATGAAAAAAGAGATGGTAGAGGCTAAAAATTCTGTACTAAACGACAAACCTATTCATTGGAAAGAGGTTATAGATGATTTAATGTATACTTTAAACTATCATGCAGAGCTTATGCCGGCAGAAGACCATGTATTTTTTCGCAAAGAAGTGAAGCCGTTTTTAATGAATGTTATTGCCGCCTTGCCACTTCAATCTGGCTAAATTCTACTTGCCCTTTATGAGGCTGGTAAATTAACATTGCAAAGCGGGCTAGTAGAAATTGAAGAACCATTGCCTACCGATGAGGTTACAAAAATTAAGCTTTCACAGAACGATTCTTACGAGCAATTTGAATACAAAATGTTCATTAGTTGTGGTGGTCAAAAAGATTTAGAACTTAGCGATTATCCATTTAAAACATTAGTCAGCGAAAACTATATAAGTTCGGCAAAAGCTATTTTAGCAGAGCCAGATAAATTAGATAAAGACAACTATAATATCATCACCGAAGGTTCTAAATCATTTATAGAAATTGGGGGTATAGCTATAGATGCATCTTACCGAATTCGAAATACAGATGGTATACCTAACGATACTATTTATGATGTTTCTTTTACTCATGCCTCTGGTTTAAGACCGTATTCATACGGGTTACAGGCTTGCAGTGCCACAACCGAAATAATGGTGACAAATTGGGTTAATTTCAGTAATCGAGAAGGTCTTAATCAAGGTTCTATTGAACAAGTTTCTAAAGTGTATAGTGAAAATACACACCTTTAATCAGGCTTTTTCTAGATATAATTACACCCTTAATTAACCGAGTTATCGTTATTAAGTAATGGTAACATTTTTTGTTACTATACATACCTGTTACTAGATTAAAACCAAAGTGCGTTTTATTCATCACAGTGTTCTAATTATCATTTTATAAAAGGGTACCACTTAAAAATATCAATTCTGGTATGAATATATTTTAGAAGTCTTTTTGTGTGTATTGTTCTTAAAATGTGGAACAATTTGTTAGTAATGTCTGTTAATATCGACAATAAAAGTCCCTAATTAGGTCTATAATTCACTGTGGTCTATTATTTCATATTTTATTATTTTTGCATGTTAATCTCACGGATGGATATTTTAAAAAGAAATAACGTAAAGGTTTTTGGCAATGGTACCCAAGTGATCATGTTTGCTCATGGTTTTGGCTGTGATCAGAATATGTGGCGTTTTATCTCACCGGCCTTCGTGGATGATTATAAAATAGTCCAATTTGATTATGTGGGTTGTGGTAAGTCTGACCCCAGCGCATATAACGAAGGTAAATATGGTTCTTTATATGGGTATGCTCAAGATGTTTTAGATATCTGTGATGCATTAAATCTGCAGAATGTTATTTTTATTGGTCACTCTGTAAGCTCTATGATCGGGGTATTGGCAAGTTTACAGGCTCCTAAAGTATTTAAGAACTTAATACTGGTATCTCCTTCCTCGAAATATATTAATGATACAGATTATGTTGGCGGCTTCTCGAAAGAAGATTTAGAAGGTTTACTAGATGTGATGGACAATAATTACACCGGATGGGCAAAATTTCTAGCACCAATGGTTATGAAGAATGCTGAGAGACCTGAACTAACCGAAGAGTTAGAAAATAGTTTTTGCGCAGCTGATCCTGCAATAAATAGAAATTTCGCGAGGGTGACATTTTTTTCTGATAATCGTGATGATATCGTAAGAGTAAAGTTGCCGACCTTAATTCTGCAATGTGCAGAAGATGATATTGCACCAGATACTGTTGGCGAATTTATTCATAAGAAAATTAGTGGAAGTACAATTGTTAGGATGAATGCAACCGGACATTGTCCGCATATGAGCCATCCCAAGGAAACTGTTGCTGCCATTAAAAAATATTTAACCAAAGCCGGATAAAATTAAAAGCATGAACGAAACTTCTGAAAATGAATGGAAGAGTATGTACAGCAACTCTCCAGGCTTTAATTTTACATTATCAGATAGTGGAGAACTACTTTTATCGAATAATCATTTCAAAGATTCTTTAGGGTTTAATAATTCGCAGCATGCAAAAATCAATGATATTCTTGATTCTGGGAGTATGATTTATTTTCGCGTACATCTAAAACCTTTAATAGAATTACAAGAAAAAGCAAGTGAGGTATTTTTGTCATTTAAAACAAAAGAGGGCAAATCATTGCCTGTAGTTTTAGATGCAGTTCGGGTTTGTGAAAACGATATTGTCAAAATTCATTTTACAGGAGTAAGCATACCGAATAGAAATGAATATGAATCAGAAATTATAAAATCAAGAGATAAGGCACTAAAAGAGCTATTAGAAAATACTGAAAATGTAAAGTTAAAAAAGGCACTTAATGCGAGCGATGAATTGATTGAACGTCAGCTTCAGCAAATTGTAGAATTCAATGAGCAGCATAAGCAAATGGCCAAGGTTCTTTCGCATGATTTACAAGAACCTCTTAGAAAAATCGGACTATTTGGTAGCTTAATGCAAAATTTAGATGCAGAAGTTAAATTAAACCTCTCTAAAATTTTAAAATCTTCAGAACGGCTCCGAAATCTTTTAATTAGTATTCAACGGTTACATGCCATCGATAGCGAAAATTTCAAAATCTCGAATGTTGATTTGAATCTTGTTATTGAAAACGTTAGAAAAAGGTTTTCGATATCGAATAATGAAATGATTACCATGGAAGGAGAATTTTTTAATTTTCCTGCAGATGCTATCTATCTAGAAAGCTTGTTCATTGAATTGGTCGACAATTCTTTGAAATTTCAAAGACCCGATGTGCCATTGAAGATTTCGGTGACCACAGATTACTTTATGCAAAACATTTTTAGCGAAACAGAAGATAAATTTGAATACGGAAAATTTGTTCGTATAGTCTATGCCGATAACGGTATTGGTTTTGATAAAAAATATGCCGATAAGGTTTTTAATTTATTTGAAAAACTTCATTTGAACGAAGGTTTGGGTATTGGTCTTACGTATGCCAAAAGAATAATGACGTTACATAAGGGAAGCATATCAATAGAATCAAAAAGAAATATTGGTACAGAAATTACGCTGTTATTACCTAATTTTTAAATTTCAAAATAGCTTTATACCGGTAGTTTCCAAAGGCTTAATTTTCCAAGGATTTCGCTGCGTGTAAGCTGAAATTATTTTTGCGGTATGGTACGAAGACTTTTTAGGGTCAAGCATAGTTTTTAAATCTTCTAAACTAGATACTGTTTGAGAATTATCTAGGAAACCAAAGCCTTGATAAACACCATGAAGAATTAAAACAAAACCTCGTTCTTCTTTGGTACGTCCTTTTTCAAAAAGTACATAATTGTCATTTTCGTTGTTGAGGTAATCTAAAGCATTTTCAACTTTTTCATTATATAGGCCTAATTCTTCATCTCCGGTACAGATGCCATCACATTCGTTATATTCCCCATGAGTACATCTACCTAACTTACTCTTTAATCCTGTTTGTAACGGACATAATCTAAACTTCGTCGTTAGTTCTAATAAGCGTTTAATAGCATCACCTCGCTTTAAGAATATTTCGGTGGGAGAGTGTTGAAAAGGTCTTCTTTCAATTTTTAATTCCAGAATGCCCTTTTTGTTTTTTTGTGGTACGATATGGTAGGTGATATAATTTTTCTTTTGAATATAATTAAACGGTGGGTCTAATTTATCGATAAGATCCGCCTCTCGTAATAGGGCAATCAGTTCGCTACCGGTAGTTTCAAAATCTATATGATAAGTGGCATCACAAAGTGTTATTTCTTTCTCGCTCGAATTATAGAAATGGCTCAATACCCTTTTTTTAATATCCTTGGCCTTACCCACGTAAACCACTTCACCTCTATCATCTTGAAATTTATAAATACCAGGGGAATTAGGTAAAGAGTTTAGTTTTTGATAAGCTATATTTTTGGGTGCTATATTTTCTTTCTCAACTTTAGGTTCTAAGAATTTAGAGATGACCATTTCGTCATCATCAAGCAAAATCAATCTTTGAAATAGTATGGCAACCGCAGCATTGTCATCATCTAAATCGTTCGATTCTGTGTACGGAATATTCAGAACACTGCTCAAATAGGGTAATTCATAACTGGTCATATTCGGTATAAGCTTCTTTGCCAATCGCACGGTACATAGCTGGGGAGTTTTAAAAGAATACCCCAAATATTTAAATTCAGATTGTAAGGCATAATGTAGAAATGACGCATTATGACCCACCAATATGTGGTCGTCAAGTTCTCTTAAAACGGTATTGGCAACTTCTGAGAACGTAGGTGCTTGGAGTAATATACTATCGGTCAAGCCTGTTTTTTGTTGAATATAATTCGGTATACGTTCTTCGGGATTGATGTCTGTTTGTAATATAGGTTCGTAGTATTCACCTTTAAGTTTACTTATAGTCAGCTGAACTATTCTCAAAGGATTTGGTTTGTAACCAAAAGTGGTCATCGAAATAATAGCAAATTTTCTTTCTGGCATTTTTGATGTTTAGCTAAAATCCATCCCTGAAGATAAGTCCATATTGTTCGGTTCTGCAGCATCCTTCACTGGCTTAAAATCGTAACCAATGGTTTCTTGTTTTACCAATCCGTCAGGTATAGCCGTTAAAAAATAGGTTTCTGCGTCATCTGCTTTCTGCCCCGAATTTGTGGGAATAGATTTTCCATGAATTGCCGATATAGAAGCGGTATTTCTGGTAATTATCAATCTATTCTTAGCACGAGTTAATGCGACATACAGCACCCTACGGTCTTCTTCAATGGCATCTACATCATCTAATGACCAAGCGGAGGGAAATGCCTTTGGCGATACATTAAGAACAATACAAACATCGGCTTCCAATCCTTTTGCGGAGCGAATGGTCGATATAATAACGTGATCTTTTTCTTCGTCGGTTTCTAATTGCGATTCGCTTAGCACTGGTGCACCATTCATTTTTTCGGCATTATCTAACAATCCTTCACCAATAAATTCCCCTAAGCTTGAGTAGCTATTTGCCAAAAGTTTTAATACAGGAAAATCACCCTTACGCTTTTCTATCCAATCTTTTCGGTATCTAAAAGCCAAGCCTAATGACATGGCTTCATAGGCGATGTCTACCATTTTACCGACTTTGCCTTTTTCTTTTTGAACGGCATTATATAGCTCTGAAATTTTGATTCCGTCTGTTCCGGGTATAGCGCCTTGTAATAGCGTAGGAATATCGGTTTTACCCTCATCGGCAATAATAACGGCCATAATCCTAGAAGCTCTTACCTCACCGATTCCTTCCCAAAAAGTCAGGAATCTAACCCAAGCAATTTCATCGTATGGGTTGTTGACTATTCGCAATAAAGAAACCAAATCTTTTATATGTGCAGCTTGTAAAAATTTACGCCCGCCATAGGTTACATAGGGTATTTTTCTTCTTATGAAAACAGCTTGTAATGTTTTCGTATAAAACTGAGAACGCGATAGTATTAAATGATCTGCAAACTTACGGTCTTCATCCGTATAATTTTTTAAGATTTCATCGGCTACCCAATTTGCTTCTTGCCAATCATCACTTACGTTCAGCAATATTGGTGTTTCTCCGCTTCCTCGTACCGACTGTAATTGTTTTTTATAATCTATGGGCGATTTGTCTAGCAACCAATTCGAAATATCTAATATCTCTTGCGTAGAGCGGTAATTTTTTTCAAGTTTATATACCTCAGAATTGGGTACACGTTCTTTAAATTGATGCACATTTCTAAAATCTGCCCCTCTAAAAGAATAGATCGATTGCGCATCATCACCAACACAGAACAAACTACAGATATCAATAAATGGTGAAAGTAGCTCCCATTGCAAAGGGTTGGTATCTTGCATTTCATCAACAAGAAGATAATCAAGATTCTGAGATAATAACTTTCTAGCTTCGGGGTTAGATTTTAATTGAGTCGATACCACTAGCAACAGATCATCATAATCTAGATAATGTTGCTCCATCTTTTTCTTTTGATATGCCCTAAGTAAAATTTCAACATTAGGTTTCATAGCGGTTATCTCATACTCGGTATCTTTATCCTCTTTTCCCTTATAAATCAAGGTACGTATAGATTCGGTCAGATTCTTTTTAGTGTTTCTCGCATAAGAATAGACATCTAATATCTGTTGAGGTTTTATACGAAGCTTACCATAAACATCGCTATGGCTACCAGAAACCATTTTCATTAAACCTAATTGATCATCTGGGTCGATTACCGTAAAATTGGCTGCACCGAACAGATTAGGTCATCAATTATTTTAAATTATTACATATCCCTTAATTTAAGGTTCGTATTCTAGGATTATGTTGAATAGGTGTTTTGTATCTGCAGCTCCCTTTTTTATTTAAGATTTAGCTAGAAAGCAAGAGAGGATAGCCATATAGACTACCCTCAAATGCTCAAACCAAACAAACAAAACTTAAAATGTTCATCAAATCATACTTTTAACTATCATTTTCTACAGAAATAAACTTTTCTAACTTGTCAACCATATCTATACTTCCACAGTAAAATGGTACTCGTTGATGTAGTTCTTTCGGTTCTATATCCAGAATTCTTATTTTACCATCAGTTGCTTTACCTCCCGCTTGCTCTGCTAGAAAAGCCATAGGATTGCATTCATAGAGTAAACGTAATTTCCCATCTCTACTGGTACTGCTATTAGGGTATAAATAAATGCCTCCCTTTAGCATGTTTCTATGAAAATCCGATACCATAGATCCTATATATCTCGCTGTATAAGGGCGGTCATCTTCTTCCTTTTGACAATATTTAATATATTTTTTCACCCCCTCAGGGAAGTGCACGTAATTACCTTCGTTTACCGAATATATATTTCCTTTCTTAGGAAACTGGATATTTGGATGAGATAAATAGAAAGATCCAATAGCTGGATTCAAAGTAAATCCATTTACTCCATCTCCTGTTGTGTATACTATCATTGTAGAAGTTCCGTATACTACATAGCCCGCCGCTACTTGATTATTCCCTGGCTGTAAAAAATCTTCTAACACAACAGGGCTGCCTATTGGACTTATTCTTCTATAAATTGAAAAAATAGTACCTACCGAAACATTAACATCAATATTTGAAGATCCATCCAAAGGGTCTATTAATACAACATATTTATTGTTATTCTTCTCATCGCTACTATTTAGTGCAATAAAATGCTCCTCCTCCTCAGAGGCTATTCCACATACAATCTCTCGGTTATCTAAAGCTTGAATAAACTTTTCATTTGCAAAAACATCCAGCTTCTGTTGATTTTCACCTTGAATATTGGTTTCACCATAAGAGCCTAAAATGTCTACGAGTCCTGCCTTGTTAACCTCATGACCTACAACTTTGGCCGCAAGCCTTATACCGTTTATCAGATTCGAGAGTTCCCCTGTAGAATATGGGAAAGCCAATTGATGTTTTATTATAAATTCACCAAGTGTCCTAGTATTTTTAATCATTTTTTTAGAATTATTGATTATTAATTTTAATAACTACATTCAAAATAAAATGTTGACTTACTACTTTGAACATTCAAAAAAGGGTTGCTGCACCAAATTGATTATTCGATGCAGACAACCGTTTCTGCTAATGGCAAGCTATAGACTTATGTAATTTGCTTTTGATGCAATTGATTCAAAAATAATAGCAATTGCTTCAGCTCCTGGATCAACAACATCTTTAAGGCTTTCTGCTCTTAAGTAGGATGATCTACCTGAATCTGCTTTGTTCATTTTGGCAGTTGAATCTGCACCTTCACGAGCTGCCATAGCCACTGCTTTTAAATCATTCGATTTTAATTCTTCAAGCGCAGGGATTAAAGCGTCAAGCATAGTACGAGATCCTAAACTTGCTCCACCATATTTCATCATCATTTTTACTCCTGATTGAAGTGATGATTGTAAGTCGTCTCCTTTTGATAAACACGCTCCAGCATTGGTAAACATAATTGAAGCTAATACACCACTTGATCCGCCCATATGACTTGCTAAAAGTTCACCAATGGCTACAAAAAGGTCACCAGGTTCGTTTAATGGCAGGCTGTTAGACTCAAGTAATTCCATAATAGCGGTTGCCCCAGCTGCAAACGTAGTTCCAGTATCACCATCGCCGACTTTTTTGTCAAGCTCGTTTAAATAGCTTTCTGCATGCAGTAGTGCGGAACAAATAGTTTGAAGGAAATCTTGGGTTTTTGGGTTTTTACTCGGTTGGAATTCTTTTCTTAAATTCAAGTGGTCAATTTTAAATATGCTTGGCTTTTTAGGAGCTACTGCAGCTGGCCATTCTCTAGGCTCAACTGGTTCTTTTAACATTACTTCTACCTCTGTTGTTAATGGCAATAATGAAAAACTAAATCCATACATGTTCAAAGAAGTCATTAAACCTCCTGGTCCTATTACTAATTTTATTTGATCAGCATAGCTTGAAAGTAATACTTCATTGGCAATAATTGACATTTCAAGAGGAGTAACCGATCCTAAATTGTTGATGATTATGGCATAGTTACTGTTTGGATCTGTGTTGGCAAACAATCTAGAAAGAACCAAAAGAACTGCTTCTTTACCATTTTTAAATTCTACTTTTTCCAAACCTGGTTCTCCATGTATTCCTAGTCCCAGTTCAGGTGAAAGCGTTATTGTGTCGATTTCTGTTCCTGGAAGGGCACAAGTTGAAATTGCTAGTCCCAATGAGATACTTTTTTTGGCAGTTTCTTCGGCTTTCTGCTTAATAGTTTCAAGGTTTTCTCCCTTTTCAGACAAATACCCAGCAATTTTATGCACAAAAAGAGTACCAGCAATACCTCTTGGTTGTGCTGCATCCGATAGGGCGATATCATCTGATACGACTACCATTTCTACTTTTTTACCCATTTTTTTGGCACGTTCGGCGGCAAGACCAAAGTTTAATCGATCACCGGTATAGTTCTTAACAATTAGTAGGCAACCTGCGTCGCCTGTTACCTGTAAAATACAGGCCAAAACAGCTTCCACGCTTGGTGAAGCAAAGACTTCTCCAGAGATGGCCGCTGTTAGCATTCCTTTACCAATAAAGCCAATATGGGCAGGTTCATGTCCCGCTCCTCCACCTGAGACTATGGCTACCTTTGATTTGTCCCAATCACTTCGAACGACAAATTTCCGTGAGGGAAACCCATCTGCTCGTGTTAGTTTACTGTTACCATCTAGCCTTAAAAGACCATCAATGGCTTGGGTGACTACTGTTGTTGAATCATTAAAAAATCGTTTCATAAGTTGAAATTTTTAAGTTAATTATAGAAAATAAAATGCCTGGCCGATGAATATCAGCTTTAAAAAAAATGTAAAATGTTCTTGATTTCACAGGTTCCGAATAAGAACAAAGACTGAACCTGCGTACTATTATATATCCTGTTTGTTATCTTCTCATAGTGGTTTTTTGAAAAATTAAACAGGTATTTTTTGCCTGAATTTCAAAGGAGATAAAGAATAGTTCTCATGAAAGACACGGCAAAAGTGAGAAGTATTGTTAAATCCGGATTCGTAACAGATTTCATTAATGTTTTTGTTGGTTGCCATCAGTAAATGGGCAGCGTATTCAAGTCTTTTCTCTCTCAACCAATGGGCTGGAGAATCTTTATACTTTTTTCTGAACTCTCGCTTAAATTGAGAAAGACTCAAATTCGACAAATAAGCCAAGTGGTCTACATTAAGGCTGGTATACATATTTGTCTTTACTACATTATCTAAAGAAGATTGCTCTTCTACGAGACATTCACGAAGAAAACTCATAAAATAACTTCGTTCTTGTCCAGAGATAAGCATTAGTAAAAGCTCTTCAAACTTATGGCATATTAATTCTTTTACAGGAGGGGAAGTGGAAGGCTCAAAATAAGACATTACGGAATCAATGTAAATGCTCATCCACTTATCCATAAAAAACTGATATGCCCCTAGCGATTTCACATCTAATAATTCAGAAGGTGCAATCATTTGTTTGTATTTATTTATGAATTTTTTTAAAAAATCATCATTCAAAAAAACCAGAAGACATTCCAATTTGTTCCCGTGCAATAGCTTTTCGCAAATAATAATGGAACCTTTTTTAACGAAAATCGCTTCTCCTGCTTCTAATTTGTAAAAGTAATTTGGAGTTACCACTCCTTGGTTTCCTTCCAGAACAAACATTAACATATGTTCTCTGATGAAGAATCTATCCCGCTCTTTGGAATCAGTAACCGAATATTGCACTAATAACTGTTGGTCGGTCTCTAAAACCTGATACTCATCGGCCTTTTCAAAATAGCTTTGTAATTCCTCGTCAATCATTATTTTTTCAATAATTTAACTAGATAAATATATCGATAAATCCCTTTAAAAAATGTTCTATTTGGCTCAAATAGTATCGATATTGAGTTTTTAAGGCTGTAAAATGAGAGTACGTTATTTTTTTAAGGATTTATTTGCTGAATTAATATTAACTAACTGATAAAATAAGACTGTAGACTACCTAGTATAAATTACATAAATCTCAGAATCAATTTTAAATATCTACTAGTTAGAGATTTATATAGAAGATAATGTTGAAAAGGTACTGTTTGTTTTTGTCTTTCAACATTTTTATTCAAAATGGCTCAATGCTTCTGCTGCACGAAGAATTTCTAATTCTTTAGTCAAATATTTAGGGCGCTTTTGACTGAATCAAGAGTTCTCCAAGTATCTAATTTCTTGTAGAGATGCATGATTTGGCCAACATTCATATTTCTAATGGTATCCTTCATTCTGGGAATTGCCGGCCCAGACATACTAAACCTCCTTAGACCTAAAGCACTTAATAAATTCGCTGCTTGCGTATTCATTGCTAATTCGCCACATAAACTTACTTCCAATTCTAACCTATTAGCTTCGTCTAGTATAACCTTCAAAGCTGATAATACAGCTGGATGTAAAGCACTATAATGTTTTGAAATGCTTGAGTTTTCTCTATCCATTGCAAGAAGATATTGTGTAAGGTCATTCGTTCCAATGCTTATGAAATCTAGTTCTTCGGCTAACAATGGCAAAATAAAGGCAACTGATGGAACTTCAACCATGATACCAACCTTCATATCATCTGAAAATGGGATGCCGTCTTTTTTTAAATCTTCCCTTACCTCTTCAAGTAGTGCATTAGCTTCTAAAACTTCCTCAACCATTCCTACCATTGGATACATAATACCAATATCATAGTCGGCGGAAATTCTACATAAAGCCCTAAGTTGAGTTTTGAATATTTCTTGATTTTGTAAACAATATCTTATACCGCGAAGCCCTAAAAATGGATTGTCTTCATGTGGGATTCCCAAGTAGGGTATGGGTTTGTCACCACCAACATCCAAAGTTCTAATGGTTATTGGCAAGCCATTCATATTTTCACAAACCTCTTTATAAACTGCATATTGCACTTCTTCGGTTGGAGGTGTTTCTTGATTCATATATAAAAACTCTGTTCTATACAATCCTATACCATCAGCACCATTGTCATAGGCAATTTTAGCTTCTTTGGGGCTACTTATATTGGCAAGTACTTTGAAAGTTTCACCATCTAAACTATTAGCAGCTAATTTAGCTTTTGAAAAACGTTCTTTTTTAATTTCTTCCTCAACTTCTTTTTTAGCCTTTAATTTTACGATCATTTCGGGATGGTCTTTTTCAGACCATATTTCTCCTGTACTACCATCTATCGCAATTATAAAATTGTCTTTTATGGCATCAATTTTACCATTCAAACCTGTAATAGCTGGAATTCCTAACGACCTAGCCAATATAGTAGCATGTGAAGTTTCTCCTCCGATTTGTGATACAATTCCAAGCACTTTACTGGTATCTAAACTCAAGGTTTGTGCAGGACCAATCTCATCTACAACCAAAATACTTGGTTCATCTAGAATCAATACCATTTGTTTAGAATCCAAGAGTTCGTCAACCACTTTGTTACGAATCTCTACAACGTCTGCTGCTCTTTCGCGTAAATAGATGTCATCTATTTTTAGATATTTTTGTTCCAAACCAGTAAATACCTTATACCATGAATATGCTGCTGAATAATGATCTTTCTCAATTAAATTCTCGACTTCAGATATTTGGTCCTTATCATTTAGTAATAGTAAATGAAAGTTGAAAATCTCTGCATCCTCTTGCCCAAAAAGGACCATTGTCTTATGTTGAATGACCTCCACTTCATTTAAGACTTTACTGATTGCACCTTTGAGTTTGCCTATTTCTTCTATCGTATTTACTATTTCTGTCTTTTCTACGGTTATGTTATCATTTCTAAGAACCTTAGCAGGAGCAATAGCTATTCCCTTAGAAACTCCAATTCCAAGAATAGCACCGCCTTTAACCAAATTTGATATTGTTGAAATTTCAACTTTTTCAGTCGTGGCCTTGGGTGTTTTGAGTTCTTTGGAATCTCCAAAGTTGTTTGAGGAGAACTCTTTCAATGTTCTTTCCAGTTCCGAAAACTCATTCCCTCGTACTTTGAAAACTAGGGTATCACCTTGCATGGCACCAAGCGTTCCAACTTGACTAATGCTTGTTGCAGATACAAAGCTTCCGTTGTTGACTGCTACACTTACCTCATTGTCAAAACGATTAACCAATTCAACTAATCGAACAGATGGTCGCGCATGCAAGCCCAACTTATTGGGGACTTCTATTTTTATTTCTCTTCCAGTAGTTTCAACCTCGCTATGACCATCTAAACCAGTCGGAGGGGCGGCACCCAGTAAGGTGGCTTTTCCTAAAAGACCATTTCTGGCTTCCATTGCAACTTTTTCCAGCTTAAAACCAGACATCGCTTGTGCAGCGGCAGCAATTGCTCCCTCTACCAATGGGGCTTCACATAGAAGTACTTTTTCTTTTAGATTTTCTGACAGCAACTCGGTGGCCATTTCTGCATTCATTACAGCGCTACCAATATCCATCAATACAAGTACTCCGCCGTCTGAATCGGCCAATTCAATAGCTTCTTTAATTAAAAAGGGATCCGTACCTATTGAATTAGTCTCATCATTTAACCCTCCAGCAGCAAAAATTTTTACTTTACCCTGCGACATTTGCTCTGCAAGTTCCTTAACTCCTTCGGCGAGTTTTTTACTATGGGATACAATTACAATTCCTACCATTTTATTAATTGGGTTGAATAACTGATTCTTTTAACATTTTTAAAATTAAAAAGCTAGAAGTTGCGCCAGCATCTTGGTGCCCAATACTACGGTCACCAAGATAACTTGCCCTACCTTTTGTTGCAATCATATCTATAGTAGACTTCATGCCCTCTTCAGCAGCAGCCAGCATATTGTTCAAAGCTGTTTCAATAGAATCTTTATTCTTAACCGAAAGCAGTAAAGCATCAATTGCTGGCTCCAATGTGTCTATCATTGTTTTTTCTCCTTTGGATGCTCTGCCTCGTGCTTTGATACCGTCAACTCCTTTTCCAAAACTGTTAGCCAATTCTTCAACGGTCAACTCGGTTTTACTTTCAAGTGGAAGAGCAGCTTGTAAAAAGAAACTACCGTAAAGTGGTCCTGAAGCCCCTCCTATACTTGAAAGTAAAGTCATCCCGGTATTTTTAAGAACAGCGCAAATATCTTCGCTTGCGGAAAGTTCGTTGATTTTTTCCAAGACCTTATTAAAGCCCCGTTCCATGTTAAAACCATGGTCAGCATCGCCAATATCTGAATCCAATTTTGTCAAATAGTCTTTATTCTCTCCTATGACATGGGCTGTTTTCTCGAGCCAATTAATAACCTGAGCCTGCTTTATTGTTTCCATTTTTTAGTTGGTTTGAATTGTTAAATCTTCACTTACACTCCCCAACGAAGTCCAGGGGTTAGTACCGGGGCATCCCAAAACTTCAGAATCTCCTCATCAGCTCTTACCAATGTTATAGAACATCCTTGCATATCTAAGGCCGTGATATACGATCCAACTAGATTTCTGGCTAACGTAATTTTCTTCGCACTACATAGCTCATGCAATTTACGATAAACAGTATATAATTCTGAAATAGGAGTACTACCCATACCATTGACCAATGCTATCATTTGATCACCAGATTTGAAAGCGTCACTTATAAGTTCCTTTTCTTCCCATCCTCCATTTGAAAAATTCCATTCCCTTAAAATTCTGGAATAGTCCTTGTCTTCTAATATTGCTGAAGTTAGAATCTGTGTGATTTCATCAGCAGTAGTATGCGAAATTCGCTTTCTACCCGGTTCTCCATGTATACCAACACCGATTTCAATTTCATCTTCATCGATATCAAAATTTGGTTTTCCGGCTGCGGGTACGATACATGATGTTAAAGCCATACCCATTGACCTTCCTCTAGAATTAACTTTTCTTGCTAAATCGGCACATTTGTTTAAGTCATAACCAGCTTCAGCTGCTGCTCCAACAATTTTCTCTAAAATAACGGTTGTACCCACACCGCGTCTTCCAGCAGTGTATAAACTATCTTTTACGGCTACGTCATCGTCAATAATGATGTTTTGTGTTTCTATGCCTTCTGCATTTAGCATTTCGGCAGCCATTTCAAAATTCATGACATCACCAGTATAGTTTTTTACCAAAAATAATACACCACCACCATTTTGAGTTGCTTTTGCACAGGTATACATTTGGTCGGGAGTAGGGGATGTGAAAACTTCTCCCGGGCATGCTGCATCTAACATACCAGTTCCTACAAAGCCACCATGCATTGGTTCATGACCGCTACCACCTCCCGATATTATAGCAACCTTGCCTTTTCGAGTCGCGCTTGCTCGTTTTATGTATTTTGGTTCTAAGCTTATTTCAATTTCAGGATGAGCGGCCAACATGCCTTGCATTTGCTCGGTAATAACGTCAGGTATTTTATTTATTAATTTTTTCATGTCTCGTGTATTACATTCTTTAATTTACTCTTTAAGTTTCATATAATTCAAGAAAATCCCTTTGACAGCATTTATTACACCATCAAAGGGAATAATCAACCAACTAAAATTTTACTGTAGCTCCAAAAGCTGCATTAAATTCTTCTCTGTCCGGGTTGTAGACCATATCTGCTTTTAGTGCGAGTCCTACTTCTTTGCCTATGGAGTAAGATTTTGAAGTATACCACCCGATTTGAGTAACATTGGCTTCTCCATCTGTAGTATAATAGTTATCGTTAGGCGAAGCCGAAACAAAAGGGCGTACTGTAATACTATTTGGCATGTCAATGGAATAGCCAACTTCTAAATATAGTGGAGCATCACTACCAGGGAAGGAATTGTAAAAATCCCATCCAACAAAGAAATCTAATTTACCGATATTATAAACCGCTCTAAGTTCTAGCCTGTTGGTGGCACCATCATTATCAAAATTAAGAAAACCACCCACATTTGGGTCATAATGAGGCAGTACCATTACAGCTAAATTAGATTTTTTACCAATCTTGCCACCGTAGCCTATATAGGGGATAATCTCTTTATAGTTGGGTGCGTCGGATGCTATTGAAAAGGGATATGACGACCATACTCCAATAAAGAATCCGCCTTTAGAGAAGGTCACGCTTGTCTGTGCATTTGGATGATCCCCCAAAACAAGTCCCCGCCAAATAAATCGACTATTCAATGTAAGGTCAAAAGCGACGTTCCATTTGCTTTTTTTCTCCATTTCTTCATCTTGTTCTGTGAAGTTTTCTGTCGCTTCTTTAGAAGTCTTGGAAGTCATCTCTTTATCGTTTAAGGAAACAATTGTAGAATCCGTTGAATTTATTGACGCTTCCGAAATATCTGATTGCGCTATAATTGACTTTGTAAAAAGTGCTATTATTAGTAATGCTATGTACTTTGTTTTTTGCATGATTGTATTTTTATACTGTTAAGATGAGTTGTTTAAATTAGAATAGTTGCCAGAATGAAATTTTAAAATACAGGGAAGAAAATCATAAATGCGCCTGCTGCTGCACCTCCAATAATTGGACCTACTACGGGAATCCATCCATAAGCAAAATCTGAATCGCCTTTTCCTGGAATAGGAAGTAACATATGAACAAGACGTGGTCCAAAATCCCTCGCTGGGTTAATTGCATATCCCGTGGTTCCTCCTAATGACAAACCAATACCCCACACAAGACCTGCGACCATAAAGGGGCCTAAACCCGCTGACATATCTCCTGCAAAGATTGCTGCAACGCCCAAAACCAAAACAAAAGTGCCTATTGCTTCACTTACAATATTCCATCCGGTGTTTCTTATCGCTGGACCTGTAGAGAAAGAAGCCAATTTAAGACCAGCATCTTCAGTAACCTTCCAATGTGGACCAAAGTGCAAGTACACTAAGACTGCTCCTACCATTGCTCCAAGTAATTGCACACTTATAAATGGAAATACATTAGAAAAATCCCCACTTGAAATTGCAAAACCTATTGTTACCGCAGGATTAATATGGGCAGGTGCACCGAAAGCTAGTGCGACAAATACGCCTACTAAAACCGCGAAAGCCCACCCAGATGTGATGACCATCCACCCACTACCGTTTGCTTTTGAATCTGTCAAAAGCACATTTGCTACTACACCGTTACCCAATAGCACTAAAATCATTGTTCCAAAAAATTCCCCTAATAAAATGTTGATGTCCATAATAGTTTGTTTTTAAATGTTAGTTATTTACAATTCAACATTTAGAATTTATCATTAAATAATAGTAATATATTTTAATATGATAAAAATTAAACATTAAGATTGCGTTATTTATATTTTTCAAACTTATTGATTCAAGAAAGAGCAGGATTTTCTATTTGGTCCAAATTATATTTGATTTGGCCTTTTTGAACAAAAACATCAATTTTCAGTGATTAAAATGGATAATTTGTAAAAAAAGTGACCAAAAAAGTATCTGATAGATAACTCTGATTAATGTGTACTGAGATATTATTGTTGATGTTTTATAGGGTAGGAACTTTTTTGGTAAAGAGAAATTTATACTGGAATTTTCAGATATATGAAAAACATATTAAAAGATTTTCTTTTAAGAAGCATTAAGGATTCAGATGCGGTTTTGGAACTTTGCTCTTTATCAAGTCCCAGTTATAAGGTTTCAAAAAACCAGTATGTACTTAAAAAGTATCAAAAGGAAAACTGCCTATATTTTATAAGTTCAGGCTGTATAGCCTTAATGGTGCAAACCGAGAAAAAAGATAACGTGCTAGGCTTTGGCTATCAAAATTCGATTATAACATCTTTTTTATCCTTTGCCTCTGGTCTTCCTTCTGATTTGAGCCTACTGGCAATTTCGGACGTTGAACTAATTAAAATACCTAAGAAAGGTTTAATGCATTTGGTAAATAATAATTCTACCATTGCCAATTGGTACAATAAACTGATTAAAAAAACCTTGATAGGTCATTTAAATAGGGAAATAGAAATGTTGACCTTGAGTTCTAAAGAGCGTTATGTAGCTTTCCTAAATCGAAGTGGGCATTTAGTAAATTCAATTCCGTTAAAATACATTTCCTCATATCTCAATATGACTCCCGAAACTCTTAGCAGGGTAAGGAAAACGATTTCTTGATTTAAATCAAGGAAACGTGTCCTTTATATTTTCTTCTTTGTAAAAAAAGAATGAAACTCAATAAAGAAAACCAGGCACCTAACTTTAGAGTAAAGGATATTTTTGGAACTGAAATAGATTTATCAAAAATGGATAGTCATAAAATTTTAATCTCATTTTTTAGATATGCGGAATGTGCGCTATGTAACCTAAGAATTGCGGAACTTAAAAGAGCATCCGAAGTCTTTCAGAAAGAGGACATTGAAGTAGTCACTATTTTTCAAAGTCATGAAGAAAGCCTAAAAGAATCTATCCATAAAAGGCACGAATTAGATTTTACTGTAATTTCTGATTCAAATTTTAAATTATATGATATGTACGGAGTAACAACTTCTTGGGGCAAATTATTACGAACCGCAAGCCTAAAAGGTATTAAAAGTACACTTGCCGCATCTTCACAAGGATTCAAATTAGGAGGAAGGGTAGAAGGTAAGTTTAACCAAATACCCGCCGATTTTTTGTTGGATAGAAATAAAAGAATCAAAATAGCACATTACGGCAGTAGTCTTATTGACCATATGCCTTTAGAAGAAATTTTAAACTAAGAGTGTTTTATTCCTAACACTAAATGGGAGGAATTCGATTTTTTTTTGGTAAGCCAAAGTGTATTAAATAGAAAACAAGCCTAAACAAAATGAAAACAATAATTGTAACAGGATGTAGTAGAGGAATTGGCTTAGCCATAGTTCACCTCTTGGTTAAGAGTCAAGAATTCAATGTTCTTGGCACGTCCAGATCAGGGTCCTGTCCCATTTCTGATAAGAATTTCACTTGTTACCAATTAGATATTTCGAAAAGCTCATCAATAGCAAGTTTCATTGAAAAAATTGAGAATAAAAAAATTAATTATCTTATTAATAATGCAGGCATTCTTATAGAAAAATGGGATAATTCAGCAATAAATATCATTCAATTAAAGGAGACTTTTAACGTGAACCTTTTTGGTACTGTTGAATTGGCTGAAGCTATAATTCCTAGGATGGTTTCAAAAGGCCATATAGTTAATGTTTCTTCAGGTTGGGGTGCTTTTAGTGAACCGAATTTAAATGAGTGTCAACCGCACTATAAAATGTCAAAAGCAGCCTTAAATATGTATACTAAAACCATGTCTAAAAGGTTGGTTTCAAAAAATATTACTGTTTCTTCTATAGATCCTGGATGGACTAAAACAGATATGGGCGGTAGCAATGCCGATAGAGAACCGGAAGAAGCCGCAAATGATATTTTAGAGTTGATTCAATCTAATATTGAAACGGGCAAGTTCTGGCATTTTGGAAAAGTACGAGGCTGGTAAAATCAGATGTTTAATGAAATTCTTTAGGTAAACATTACGTCGTCTTTTAAAAGTTAAAAAAGATGAAAGTAAAAATTTATGTAATGACCAATTCATTTGCCTCATCAATTTTATTATCAACAAAGCTCTTTGAATACCCCTCAGTAGTTGCAACGCTTTGATGTTATAAAGCATCACTAATCAAAGAAACAGGAAGGTCTAGAAATTTAGCTTTAGTAGCCCATGAATGTCTAAAGTAGTAGTTAGTTTACAATCAAGCCCGGCATCTTGAGCTAAAATTATAAGTGCTTGTTAAACAGCCTTCTATCGGAACGATACTTCTTGAACATTTGAACAGAACCATCATTACCTATGGGAAACACAAAGTCGTGCGGTTCTTTATTGATTAAATAATAATCTAAAATTACCTAAAGTTCATTTGTTACCTTCACGGACAAAGGGTCATCCGTTTTACTTCTTCCATAATACAAATAGCCTGAATAAATATCTTTGACCTGGAGTTTGGCCAAATCGATAAGGTTCATGCCTCTGACTGGAAACATGACCATCATGTAATTTTTAGTATGTCAGATTAGGCTTTCAAACTCATAGCTAATTTTCTTTTGGCTAAGCCTTCTTCTTAGTCCTTTTTGTTCTAGGAATTTTATAATGTTTAAATGGATTTTTCTCAGTCTTAAATTCATCTTCTGCTATTGAGGCGTTGTATATTGTACTAACTGCTCGCATGTATGCACTATTTGTGTTTGTTGACTTATTTCTAGACCTATGTTCTGCTTCAAATTCTTTTAACAATTTTACTGTAATTTCATTCAATTTCAAATCTAATCCTCCATTTACATCTTTAAAAGCTATAATCGCATCTTTTATACCATTTGGAAGTTGCTGGCTTGTTAGCATTGCTTTTTCTTTTAATTAAGACTTGACAAAATTTGGATAACGTCATACATTTTTCAAATTTCTTCTTAAGCTTCGATTTGTTTCTACCTTCCCATCTATTCTTAATTTCATCTACTGAGGTATCCACATTTATATTGTCGATACTTTCCCCTATCTCATTTATAACCTTTTTGGCGGTATCCAATTTTTCGCAAATTTCAATGTTTATTTTATCGCAGTCTAGTGTTAAGTTATCCTTGATAGATTTTCTAAGCAGTAGGTTGGTTTCATCCAAACCCTTTGGAGAAGTACTATAAGATAATCGAACAATTCTTGGTTATTTATTAAATACTCTTACTGCAACCGAAAATAAACCAGTAGTTGAACTTTTTGAACCCTTTCTCTTGTCTAAAATAAGTCTTGTACGTGCCATTTTTTCTCTTTCTTTTACTTCAAGGTAGTTCAATTAAACCACCGTCTCACCCCTTTTAAATTTAGCGTTTCGCTAAACTTTCCAATAGTTTATCGATAGGAATGGACAATTAAACTCTTTAAAAGACTTCAGCTAAGGTATAATTATTAACACCTTTTTATAGACTTTAAAAGTAATTTTAAAAGTTCAATAAAACGGTCGTTTAAATATACCCTGCCCCTAAGCGAAAAACCTCTTAGCGCTATTTAAAAGTAAGGTGCTAAAGGTTCTTTGCTATTGCAATGTGTCTAAAGGGCTCTCAATATTAGCTAAACTTCTAGGGGTAACTTTGGTATAGACCTGTGTAGTTTTTATAGAGCTATGACCAAGTAATTCTTGTATAAAACGCATATCCGTTCCCGACTCCAATAAATGGGTGGCATAACTATGTCGCAGACCGTGTATACCTATGTTCTTTTTGATTCCAGCTTTTTTCATAGCCTTCTTAAAAACGCTCTGAACGCTACCTTTTGAGTACTGCCCACCATATCTTCCCTCTAACAAATACTCCTTGGGTTTATATAATTTGTAATAGGTTCTCAACTTGGGTAATAAGATTACCGGTAATGGAACAATGCGGTCCTTTTTTCCTTTAGCACCATGGATGTGGACTACCATTCTGTCTCCATCTATATCCTTTAATTTAATCCCGACTACTTCAGACACTCTTAACCCCATGCCATAACACAATTGTAGTGCAATTAGATGCTTAAAGTTCGTTACTTGGTCTAATAATTTACCAACTTCTCTTTTGCTCAACATTTTAGGAAGTGTTGAAGGTTTTTTAGGCCTGGGAATATTAAAGAACATTTGTGGTCTATGCAGAACTTTCTCAAAATAAAATTTTATGGCATTGATCTTTCCATTCATTTTGCGCTCTCCCATTTTCTCATTGGTGATACAATAAAGAAAGTAATCTTTAAGTCTTTCTGGCGATAGTTCTTCAACAGGATAGTTCTTGATCAATTGCAATAAATGAACAAATTCTGCAATATAGATTCTCACCGTATTGTCGCTATAAGACTTTAGGATGAGCTGCTCGTGAAATTGCACTAAAGAGGATTTGTTTTTAGCGTAAATTTGAGACTCATATTTGTCATTATATGAGCTTTGTTTTAATTGTAATAATTTTCTAACGGAAGGCAGATCCAGTAAATACCAAGCCTTTTTTGTGCTGCTCCATTTAGCAGAAGTAAAACGCTCTCTAAATTGACTTTTTAATTTTGCATCGTTTTTAAACAACACCAATATCACTTTTTTGTTCCTGTGAACGTCAAATTTAAAACTATAATTAGAAATATTCATACTGCATTTTGTATATCAAATTACAGTAAGGTAAAAAATGATATACTAAATACCTACTATAATAATCTTTTATATCTCCTTTCTGCGCTATGGTTGTAGAAAATAACTCCGTTTTTGTATCTTACTAACCAATTACACATATATACGTGTTGTAGGTAATACTAAGTTATTTGCTTAAACCGTTTGTTAAATTGAAAAACAACCCAATCTCGGTCATTACGTGGTAGTTTGCTTTTCTTTTGTTGTATAAGTTCAAATTCCTTAATTAAGTCTACATTTGGTCTTTTACGTGTTCCGCCACCACTTCCATTCCCTGCCATTCCATCAAACATTGCAGCCATCATCATAACTCTAGTCATTGACCTACTCATTTGCTTTTTAGGTTGTTTTTCAATTTCGGCATACCTAATACCGTTTATTTCTAATTCCATAGTCTGTGCTTGTTTATCCGTACTACCTATAACAATGGGTATATTGCATTTATTAGCAAGTGCCTTTGCAGTTGTGGTCAGTCCTGTATTATTATGTCCTATAATTGCTATTTTCTTCATTCTTTTTTATTAATAAACGCACCATACCCTAGACGTTATTGTATGCCATTTAAGAAAAACACCTAACTGAATGAATAATCCGAGAACATTTATTTCTTACGCTTGGGAGAGTGAAGAAGTTAAGAAATGGGTAAAAGAACTTGCAACTGAATTGCGAAATGATGGAATTGACGCAAAACTTGACCAATGGGAAGTCGTACCTGGCGACCAAATGCCACATTTTATGGAAAAATCAGTTAGGGAAAATGACTATGTTCTTATTATTTGTACACCAAAATATAAGTCCAAATCAGAAAATAGAATTGGTGGAGTTGGTTATGAAGGAGATATAATGACAGCAGAAGTTTTACAAAACTCAAACCACAGAAAATTTATACCAATTTTAAAATCTGGGACTAAAGAAACTTCAATACCTTCTTGGCTTCAAGGAAAATATTATGTGGATTTATCGAATGAAAATCATTACGACAATAATTATTCCGACTTAACAACTACTTTGCTAAACGATAGAGAAAAAGCACCTGAACTTGGAATCTCAACTACAAGAAAAACATCAAACTTAAGAAATCAGGAATCAAAGTCTGAACCTGTCCCAAAAGATGAACCAATTAAAATTAAGGGAATAGTAATAGACGAAATTACTCAACCAACGAATGATGGAACTGCTGGAAGTGGATTATACAAAATACCCTTTGAATTAAATAAAACACCAAGTTATGAATGGAGAGAATTATTTATAAATGCTTGGAATCGACCACCAAGTTGGAGTTCAATGCATAGACCGGGAATTGCAACAGCTTACGGGAATCAAGTGATTTTAAATGGAACAACAATTGAAGAAGTTGAAAAGTATCATAAAGACACACTTAAATTAGCTGTGGATGTTGCGAATAAACAATTAGAGCAAATTAACATTCGGAAACAACAACAAGCTGAAAGGGAAAGAATTGATAGAGAAAATCATCGAAAAAACATAGATGACATAAGTAATCGAATAAATTTTGATTAAATAAAAAACGGCATACAACAACGGCTATAAAACATAGTTAATATGGGCTTTCCGAGAGATTTGTGTGTATTTTCAAAGTCGCCAAATTTTTAAATTTGGCTTTTTGAGAGAATAGGATAAAAAGAAAATTTAAAAATTCGGCTTGGGTATAAACCGAAAGTTCCGTGTCTTTTTGCACGCTACGTTTCATAGCCCAAACGTTGTGGTTTATATTGACCACATTTGAAACATTTTTAATAACTTTAAAACCAAAGAATTATGAGAAGTTTAAAGAAAATTTTTGTTTTAGCGGTCTTGGCTCTATTTGCAATGAATTGCGAAAAGGGCGATAGCGCCCAAATAAATGAAGAAACCCAAGTCCTAAATTTTAGCGCATCTGCATTTTCATCATCGGAAATTCCCGACATAGTATCATCTTTCAAAAAAAGGGTTGATAACAGAAGGAACTCAATTAATTCCAAAGAAGAGCAACAAACCTTTTGGGTAGATGAGGAAAGTGCAATTGGGGTTCGTGATTCAATAGGTAATATGACATATACTTTTAGAATGTATGTGGAAAACGGGCAAGAAAATTCCGTTTATAACTTGGTGGTCAATAGGCGTACAGACGGCAATCATTCACCTGATTTTGTAATGAAGTACGAATTCATCGATCAGGACATTCTAGAATACTCACAATCGCAGGACAAGTCTTTCAACGGAAAAATCGACGCTTATTCATTCGATTCATTTCTTTCCTCTTTGGGCAATAGCTCAAAAGGCGGTAGCACCGAACCCTGCTATGACGACATTGGACCTGACCCGAGCACTAACAATACTACCGGCAATACTGGCGGTAGCACAAGTGGCGGTAGTGGTAGTAATAGTGGTTCAGGGTATAATGCAGGTGCCACCACCACCGCTGGTTCCACGTCTTGGGCTTCTGCCGGATCCATGGGCTATACTGGTGCACAAGCTAGTGGAGGTAGCAGGGGTACAGTAGAAGTAGGCAAAGGTTGTTTCTGCGCAACAATGGCACCCGATACCAAAGACCAAAAATCAACAACTTCTAAAGGTGATGATTGTCCCAAGGGGGAAATGTTAATTGGAATAAATATTACCGCACAAAAAATCACAAAAATATGTGGTGACTATAATTTCAAAAAAATTGGCAATGCCAATTACGCTAACATTTCAAACCTTAACTTATTAATTGTTTCTCAAGGTATTTTTTCTAACGATATTATTGAGGTAGATTTAAAAGAAATAGCTGTTGGAATTCCTTATTTGTCAACTCGAGCTGCTTCTAATGCATTCAATTCCGCATGGGAACAGTCAAAGTACGACTTGTATGAGGCGATGAGTGTAAATCCAAAACTTTTAAATGATGCCTCCGCTACTATTGCATTTAGAGATTTCTTAATTGATAATCTGAAAGCCGAACAGGCGGGGTCTTCTATATCAACTAGACCAATTTCAAGTGTACCTTCAACCAGAGCATCATATTGTCTTTAGATAATGAACTTGCAAAAAAAAATAAACATTGAGGAACTAGGAAAAAAAGCTCCTCAAATCAAAAGAATTATAAATTCATTCTATCCCTTAAAACTTGAAAAAACGGATGAAAACTATTGGACTCAATCAGGTATTTTAGAAATTTTAAGTCTCGTTGATACTAATATTGTCAACGAGACTAACCTAAATAAAAATTGGAAATATAAAATCTGTCATCAAATCGAAAGTAGGTTAAATCTAAAAGTGAAAGGCGCAACACTAGGAATGGTTCCGAACTATGGTGGTATAATTGAATTGGAAAGGAATGCTAATTTAGGTGAGACCATTGAGATACATTTTTATATAAGTTTTCTGATGAATGTATACTCCATTCAAATAGTATTCCTAAAAGATAATATGAATATTAAAAGACCTCAGTCATATTTAAAGAATTTCGTAACAACAGGAATACAAAAACTAGTTGTTTCACCAATAAAAAACATGTATCTAGATGAATATCAGGCTATTGAATCAATCATTATAGAGAATTTTGAAAATCCTATTTTTCTGCCTTATTCCATTGAAAAATTAAAATTGCAAAATCTCACAGTAACATATAAGGATGATGAAAATTGTTTGATTGGAGATGCATTTTTTCATAAAGTAATGCCAATTAATTATTTCTATGGAAGTATTCCGACTATTCTGGGAGATGAAAACTACAAGTTGAATTTACTCTTATGAATTTAGTTAAATCAGCAATAATTTTCCTGTTCTTTATAGGATACGCTTCAACTTTTGGTCAAGAAATTAATGGAAAATGGATTAAATTAAAAAATCCAGAAGCATATGTGCGTCCGTCAATCAATGTTTTGGAATTCAATGAATCAAAACTAATTCAATATGACTTCAATGAAAAAATTGATTCAACAGCATATAAAGTTGTAGGTGACAGCGTCGATATGGGCAAAGTGATAAAGACATATAAATTTATAAATGAAGATATTTTAGAACTTACAGGTAAGGCTACATATAACGGAAGGGATACTATTATGAGCGAAAGGTTTTTAAAAATTACTGCAACTAAGTCAGAACTGCCAGAATTGGGCATACAAAAGGAATCCTTTTCGCTTTTCTGGAATGGTGTCAATAATATAATAGCATTTAACAATTTTCAGAGTACTAACGACTTTCAAATATCCATGTTTAAAATATGTAAGGACGTAAGACTTGAAAAATTAGATTTAATGATGTTCATCTCTGTTTTTTGTGAAAATAAAAGAGAATTTGTTTTTCCTATAAAAAATATAAATAAAAAGAGTTTAACCGTAATTGCAAATGGTTTTAAGGAATTGAATGTGCCGTTGAAAAATACAAACCACAACAATGGCTATAAGTAATTGCTTGTTATCGCCTATTTTGGAAATTCCGCAGGAATTTCCAACTTGGTGTGTACTTGCAAAGTAAAGTGCTAACCCACGCAACTACTCATAGCCGAGACCGTTATCAAAGTTCAAATAAAGGATTCCTATTTTTTCTAGCAATTGTTTATTCTTGTTTGGTCCAAAACTACATACACCTGAAAGAATTCGTTTTTATACTAAGTTTATGCGTGTTATATCTGACTTATAGATACATTAGGTTATTTATCATAGACAAATCGTAATCAATGGCAAGTATAATTCAAAATAGCAAAGGTTTTAAAATAGTAAAACTCTCCCGTTCCGAATTTAAGGAGCTCGGAGGAATGTCCATATGTGATGGATGCAATAAACCTATGGAAACCGGTTATTATATAGGGGTTCTTGATTATGCCTATTGTGAAACCGATTATAATAATTGGTTGCTTAGAGCAACCAGGTTTGAAGAGGACATTTCTTTTGAAGAAAAAAAATTCAATCAAATTATTGACTTTTTCGATGTGCGTTAAATTCCCTCTGTACATAATAGATCCGATAACAAAGGAAAAAATTTCTATTTGGCTATAAAGGAAAGTGAAATTTTAAGCTCCAATAATAAAAAAGACAAATGGACCGAAATTCACGCTAACGTATTAGCCCATCTATATAAATTAAAAGAGCTGCAGCAATCACCTAACCCACCACTTTAATGAAAACAATCAACCAAATATTCTATCCAGACCAAAACACATATAGCCTTGTAGAATCTATTATGGCGCTATTGGCAATATTTGTCGTTTGCGGAAGCATTATACTTCCTTTATCAGTAATTTTTTCATAATACTATCCAACCTATCTAATACATAAAAATACGATGAAAATCAATGGAATATTCATTACAAAGTTATCAGTTGGAACATCCATAGGTCTTCTGATTATCTTGATCTATTCCCTAGTTTCATACTTTCAACTCAAAACTATAACCATTGACTTTTTGCTTATTCCTTCTGATGGTTATTTTCAATATTATCCGGTAATAATAGCGCTCTCGTTTTCCTCCATTATTCTTATTATATTAAGCATTGTAGTAAAAGCCTATTTCAAAAACAATTAATTTGCCGAATATGTATACGGGTAAATACTTATCAAGATTACGACAGGAGAGAAGAATGACGCAAATAGACCTTTCCAACATTACCGGTATTAGAGCTGAGCGTATCTGTGAATGGGAGCGGAATAAACACCAAATAAAACTTTCCGTTTTCCTGGTTATACTCAAAGCTCTCCACATCAAAAACATATCATACATATTAAGAGACATTAACGAATGAGAATATTTATTCAATTATTAATAGTATTTACATCACTTTCCTTCTTTGCGCAGACAGGAAGAGTAATAAAAGTAAAGGATGGTGATACCATTGTGATACTAGATTCTTTTAACACACAACATACAATCCGGGTTGCCGATATTGATTCTCCAGAAAAAGGACAACCCTTTTCAAAAGTTGCCAAAGATTTCGTCTCTGCCGAAATCTTTGGCAGGACCGTTTTTGTTGAAAAAACAAAAATAGACCGTTACGGAAGAACCGTAGGGAACGTTTTTTATGATAATAAAAATTTATCAGAAGAACTGCTTAGAAATGGTCTTGCATGGCACTATAAATATTTTTCGGACGATCAAGTTCTTTCCGAACTGGAGCTTAAAGCAAGAGAAAAACAAGTTGGATTATGGGTTGATAAAAATCCAATCAATCCATATGAATGGCGCAAAGGAACACGATATTAATTACGTTTTTAAATGATGATTTTTTAACAGGCACAAAATGTTCTATAACTATTATTATGTAAAATATAAACTAAAAACCCAATGTTTATAGGGGTAGGAGGGATTTCTGTTTGTAGGAATTGATTGAAATTAGATTAAAACTGTTAAAAAATGGATTTTGTTGAGAATAATGCAAACCTTAAAATTAAAAAAGCACGAATTATTTTCTTCAAATGGTAATTAATGTAGGAAGGACTTTATAACTTGAATATATCATAACCTATACCTATTCCAATCCACATTCTTTCATCGTAATACCAAGAATTAGAGATTTCTCCAGCACCAATATCCCATCCTATAAAAACACCTAATGCCAAGTTATTCCTACTATGGATAAATCCTAAACCTGTAGATAATAATCCGATTGTTCTAGTTTCCGAACCTGATATCTTGCTTACCAAAGTATCAGTATTTGATTTATTCAATGTTTCCGCAGCAGTTCCTAAAAATAAACCTGCTGAGTATTTTTTTGTAATAGTTCTATTGCCAATTTTTTCCCGATAATTAAATTTTGTTTTACCATAAGTATGACCATAAAATAAACCAGCATTAAAGGCAGTTGTAAATACTTCATTTACTTTATCTTTTTCATCCTTAAGTCTATATTTTAATGGGATTGTCAATGCTGATGCGGTCCATTCCCAAAATTTAAGTTTGGCTGTTTGACCATCAGTCAAGGTATAATACAATACTTTTTTATCATCACTATATTTACTTTTCTCAAAATTCCAAAGATTCACATAGATTTTATCTTTTTCAAATAATATATTCCCCTTGTAAACAAAGTCTTTTTGACCTGAATAGAAGTCAGGTTTTATCTTATCATTATACCCAATTATCTTCGATAACTCCTCTTTATTTTTTGCTTCTTTTTCAGTGATTGTAAATTTATTTCCACCAATATCATCAAGTTCTATTGAGTATTTCAAATTATTTGCAACTAACTTAACAAGAGAATCAATTTTGTTAACTGCTTTTGTTCGTTTTTTAAATTCCTCTTCAAATTCTTCACCTGAAAAATACTTGGGGTCCTTCTTAATTTCATCACTATATCTAGTTTTTAGATAATCTAAATCAATTGCTTTTTTGTAATTAATCCAATTGTCTTTTTCAAGAAAATTTGGAGTAGTTTTCCTTTCCCATGTATTAACGATCACAGAATCATCCGTTATCTTATATTTCCAAGATGAAAAATTGAGTTGCTTTTTAATACGATATTTCTTTTTGAAGCTTTCTTGTGAATTGGAGGAATGAAAGCACATTAAACATACCCCAAAAGGGATTAGGAGATAATTTTTCATTTTATTTTATTTTAGTTTGGTTTTGGTTCTAATTTACTATGGGGGAAGTGCAAACAATTTAAAATATTTCAAAGAATAATCAATATAGAATATCCTTATAAAATCGGAGGTGATATTATTAAAAGTCGAATACAGTAAATTTTATTTAAAAAATGGAAAGTTTTGTTTGAAGGGCAGTGGGAAAACAATAATAGATCGGATGGGGCATTAACCTATCTATGTGAAATTTTCAACCATGCACATCAAAGTGAGACTAGAAAATATTTGGGGATTAGGGCGGATGAGATAAAGGATATCTATTTAAACCTATAAATGTCGTTTTACAGGTTAGTTGGAGTCATTTTGTCTTTCAACTTTGTTTAGTTCTTTTGATTTTTCCTTTTCTTTAACAATACTTTCATAATCTTGTATTAAAGGTATCAATCTAAGTATTTGTGTATAGGCTAAAATACCTATTGACCAACTCAATTTACTCAAAAAGCCATCCCATTCTTCTTTGAAGTTAACTAAACGTTCTGTTAAAATTTCTAGATTACCAGTGTTTTCAGCGGAATAAAGCAGATTATTTATATCCGAATCCAATATAAAAAGTGTTGAAACTATGATTCCTACCATAATACTTGAGCCATAAAATAGTAATTGGAAAGCTATTTTCTTATAAAAAATAGGAAATTTGATTGCAACCCATGCAATACCTGATAAAATAGCTATTAAAATAGGTACTGCAATACTTGGATTCATAAATCAAATATATCCATATCTTTTTAATTAAATGATGTTATATTGTTTTAGGCACTCTTATAAAGGTATAGAGAAAGTCCGTTCAGGGCCTTCAAATGGCTTTATTCAATATCATTCAACGGAAACCAATAATTTAAATCCTTAAGAATTGAACTGATCATCAAAGGTTCTACCCAGTTTATGACTTTGCACTTTATAGGTTTCTTGATTTTCGTAATTATAAAGTAATTTCCTTCATGGTCAGGTATAGGGTTTATACTACATTTTAATACTACTGATTCCATTTTGAGTTTGGCCTTCAGTATTTCCTTTAACCTGCCCTCGACCAATGTTACTATCTTTTTGGCATTCGATACAGATCCGTCAAAAATCATTATCAGCTTGATATCTTCCTTTGTAATTTTTGTATTGATACCTAAATTATCCATACCTAAAACTTTTTACCCCTATAAATATATACTATTTCCTACTTTTAGATTTTAAAAACAATATTATGGAGGGTAGAGAAAGAGCGGAATTGAAGAATAGGATTTTGGAGTTTTTATTGGCTGACCCCCACCATTCATTTACTGTAGACAATTTATGGAAACAGCTAGATAAACCAGCTAAGAATTTATTGAATTTTAAAGCTATTACGGATGAAATGTTAGATACCGGGAGTAGATATTTTTTATACATTAAAAATGATCCTTTTTCTTCATTCGGCAAAAATGAATTAACTCAAGACTTTTTGAATGATGGCGGTTTTATCCCTGCATATGAAAAGGGAGCGGAGTTGTTAAAAATTAATGATGCCAAAAGATTAAGGCTGGAGGATGATTCACATAATCAATATACAATCAATAAGTGGAAAGCAAAAATGGCTCCATGGCAGTATTATACTTTCTGGCCATTATTTGTGATAGCTATTTTAAGTACAGCATTCTCACTTTATAAATCCTTTAATTCCAATGATCAAAAAATGGAAAGCGTGGAAAAGGACATACAATATCTTAAAGAAATAATCCAAACACAACGGTTGAGCTAAGCGTAGTGCGGAGGCAAGGAAACTTTTCGTTTCCGTCTGCGCACGAAGCTAAAGCTTTTGGTTTCGCTTTTTCTTTTCTTGTCCAAAGCTAAATCCCAAAGATTTAGCGACATTATAAATATACACAGACCTTTCGGTTTAGCCCTAAACTCCGCATTACGTTTAGCATCGATGAAAAAGCAGCAAGTCGAGTATCTTTAAAGTTCTCTAAAACAATAAGATATGAACACTCAACAAACTGCTTGCCCGAAGTTATACATTGGTATCGATATTCACAAACGAAGTTGGAAAGTACATTGTGCAACAGATCTGTTCGCTGGTAAGTCTTTCAGTATGTCGCCCGACCCAAAGCAATTACATAGTTATGTTTCAAAACATTTCAAGGAGTATGAAGTTACCGTAGCTTATGAAGCTGGTTGTTGCGGTTACCACGCTCATCGTTGTTTTGAGGGTTACGGTTGGCGAAGTCTGGTAGTCAATCCAGCAGACATTCATAGAAAGGGCAAAGAGAAACATACCAAGACCGATAAGATAGATGCGCAGTTGATAGCGAGAGAGTTGAAGGATAACCGATTGCAGAGTATCATAGTGCCGGACAGGAAACGTGAAGAACTTCGTAGTCTTTTCAGACGCAGAAATGACCTTGTAAAGGATTTCAGAAGGGTCAAGAGCTATATAAAGATGCAATTGTTGTATTTCGGAATCAGGGAACCTGAAGAGTTCGACAATGACCATTGGAGCCATAAGTACAGAAATTGGTTGGATGATATCATTTTCGAGTACCCAACGGCGAAGGCCACATTAGAGAGTAGAATGCGTTTCTTCCGTTTTGTGGACCAAGAGCTTCGCGATGTGTCCACACAGCTAAGAAGGTACTGTAAAGTGAATTATAAGAAGGATTATCTATTACTGAGAAGTATACCTGGTATCGGAGGTATCGTGGCCTGTGGCATATTATGTGAACTGGGGGATTTAAGACGTTTCAACAACATTAAACATTTGGCAGGTTACGTAGGTCTGGCACCAAGTATGTATCAAAGCGGAAACAGTCAAAGGACAATGGGAATGACCCCACGTGCAAACCGCTTATTGAGAAGTTATTTTGTAGAGGCATCTTGGCAAGCGATACGTGCAGACCCCGTAATGCAGGCCTACTATCGTAAACATCAAGGCAAGAACGTAAAAAGTATCATTGTCAAAGTAGCTAGAAAGCTACTAAGTAGAACCTTGGCGGTAATTAAAACAGAAGTTCCATATACCATTGGGGTCATTGAATAATAAGTAGAAAAACTAACAAAATAAAAATCATAACAAAGCTCTAATATAGTAGTGAGAACCGTATCACAAAACAAAACCCGTGACCTGTACTATTTAGGATCACATTTTTAGCAAGTGACCGGTTTTATTATAATTTATAATCATACAGATGCCGGTGACGTTTCAAGTTTCGAACCGATCACACATAGGAGTGCGAGCAAGTTATATTAAAAGAAAAAAAGGTGGTTTAAGGCAAAAAAGAAAATATTAATTAACTTTAAGAAACTGGACAAAGGCTTTTCATAGGAGGTTTTGTTGGGCAGAGTTTTTCTCCGTTCGAGTGAGCCGTTTCCGCTTGCGTTCTGACTTATTTTTTTAGTCCGTTTGAGTAAAGTCCGTTTGCGTTCTGTTTGGGTTTTGATTTTCAAGTCCATCTACTCGCACTTGCTCAAATCCATTTGCTTTATTCCATGTCATTGCAGATAGCAACTATCTTTTAATTGAATTCGTTTTCCATCGTAGAAGTCTATCTCACTTTTCAAGTCCTCAATAAATTTAAGATTATCACTAGGACAGATTTTCATAAACCTTTTTTTAATAATTAACTCTTTGTTTTCTCCGTCGTAAACAGAAATTAAAGCATGGTTGCGATGAGAATTTACAAATTCTATATTATACCAATTTCCTTTTCCTTTAGTCCCAATCCAAAATACAGATTCTGGAAGATTGACAATTTTCTCCACTTTCTCCTTTGACTTGTATTCATAGCAAGAAGAAAAAATTAAAAGAAGAAAGACAATTAAATTTCTCAATTTTATTCTATGTTTTAAAATTGTGCCCAACGTGAGTTTGCGCAGCAACTCCATTTCGAATAAAAATAAATGATTTGTTTTGATTTATAGGACCCTAAGCGAAGGTTTTATAGCCGGTTCTTTTGTGGTAAACTAAATTTCCAAGAAAAGGAAAGTCGCCCAAAATGGCTGAAATGGCTCCGAATAGGGCAAAAAATATGTCGACAAGCCTTTTGAGCCTGTCCTTCAACACTTTTGGGTCAAGAATGGACACAAGTCTGCTAAGGTTGTAGCATATCATGATCAGGTTTACCTCGGAGAGCACGTTCTGTTTTCCTTTCATCAATGTATGGGTGAAGCCCCATTGTCTTTTGATGGTCCCGAACTGGTGCTCGGTGATCTGTTGCCTGAGCCTATAATATTCCGGATTTTCCTCCACTCTTTTCTGGTTTTCCTCCAAGGCCTCCTGATAAATGGAGCGCTCTATGAAGCGTCCGTTCTTGTTCGTGGTACAAAGGTGCCTTACGGGGCAGACCTTGCAGGCCTGTCGGTTCTTGTAATGCTTGACCTTGTGGCCCGCCTTATTGTAAACGGTTCCATTGGTCACCAATATCTGTCCGTCGGGACAGGTATAGGTATCCATTTCCCTGTCGTATTTAAAATCGACCATGGGATAAAGGCCGTTGTGTTGGGAAGAATGCTCCTTTGGGGATGAGTAAGTTGTTATCCCGTTCTTGGTGCAGATGTCCAGGTGTTTGCCCGTGGTGTACCCTTTATCGGTAAGTGTCCTCATTTTTTCCACGCCCAAAAGTTGCTTTGCATCGAGTGCCATGGGCGAAAGTGCGTGTGTATCGTTTACGGTGCCCGTGTCGTTGTTGACGAAGAGTTTGTATTTTGCATCACACCCTGCCTGCACGTTATAGCCCACATTGATTATGTTGCGGTGCAGTACTACCGATCTGGCATCGGGATCGGTAAGGCTGATCTGTCGTTCCCCACTGGTGCGCAGCTCTTCCCCGATGTTGCGGTATCTTTCCTTCTTCGATTCCTGGTAGGCAATTTTGTCCTGTATTTTTTCGGTATCCGAATCTCCGTCCTCGGCATCAAGTTGTTGTTGGTATTCCAGTATCTTGTTGTCTATGTACTCGATATGGCGGTCGATCTTGTTCTGGTTGAAGTTGTTCTTCAGGGCGTTCTGGGCCCTTATCTTGAAGGAGTCGATGGCAATGGTCTCGCCTTCGATTAGTTCCCAATCCTTGAGCAGCACCACAAAATACCTGAATGCCCCTTTGAAGGCTTTTGGGTTACGCTTTCTGAAATAGGCTATTTTCCTTGCGGACGGCCTTAGTCCCTTCAGGAGCCATATGACCTCGAGGTTTACCTTGCAGGCATGTTCCAATTGGCGGGAGGAGCGCAGTTTGTTCTTGTAGCCGTAGAGATAGAGTTTGAGCATGTCCGAGGAACGATATGGTGGCCTGCCCTCGTTGTTCAGCACGTCCCTGAACCCCAGGTCGCCCATTGGGAGGATATCCACGAACATATCGACGATCCTTGCCCACGAATCGGGACCCAGGCAGGATTCGAAATCCATCATTACGAGTTGGTCCCTGTCAAAACCTGTTATAAAATCCATACCATTAAGATAATCAATATCAATACGTTATGGTATTGGCCGTGCTAAAGGAAATCAACAAAGTTATTAAGAAAGGGTAGGTTTTTGTGTTCGTTAAGGCACATAGTTTACACAAGTTAAAGATTAGGGTTTACACTAAATTAATTTCTAATCTTGTTGCTTGTTCTTTATTTCTTAAATTGTTTTCATCAAAGAAACCTAAAAATACGTTTCTATAAAATACCCTCCAAATACCGTTTCCCATTTCTTGAATACCTACATATTTGCCCATTAACGAAGCTGTCACATATACCCAGTAATATGATTTCCATCTAATAGATCCATTCTGTGTTACTTTAAGCACTTTGTATTTGGCATCATAGTGAAAGTCAGGTATTCTTTCAAGGAACGGTCTTGTAGAAAAGTCGTGCATATCGGCAGGTGTCTTCATGTTCAAGGCTTCATGAGGTCTTATGTTGTTATATTCCTTTACAAAGTGGTTTAAACGTCTTTGTTGTGCTTTTAGGTCATACGCGGAAGGTTTGGCACAAGCGGCTTTTAGATCTCGGTGCATGCGTTCATGTCTACCGTTTTGTTCTGGATGTGCAGGATCGGAAAAGACAGGTGATATACCCAGTTCGATAAACCAATAGGAGAGCTGGGTAAAACGTTGGATGGTACGCACGGAACCAAAGGGACTGCCATTGTCCGTATGTATTTGCTTAGGTATCCCGAATGTTCTGAATACCCTTGTGAACTCGGCCTTTGCAGACTTTAGGTTTTCATGGTAATGACCTTTGGCAGTGAACAGGAACCGGCTTTTAGAGTCTGCAATGGTGAGTGGATGACAGTATATTTTATTGCCCATTAAAAACTTTCCCTTATAATCTGCGCTCCACACTTCATTACAGTGTTCAGGGTCGAAAATCGGGTATACCGGTTTTACTCTTCGCATCCGCTTTTGTGGACACACCAAACCATGGTTCTTTAAGATTTTATGAACCGTGACCACAGAGGGGACTTGTTGGGCCGTAAAATCTTTAAACAACAGTTCCCTTAATTTTTTAGCGCCCCAATGATTGTGTCTTTTCTTAAGTTTTAGAATACCCTCAATGATATTCTGACCCGTTGCATTAGGGTGTTTCCCAGGAGCTCTGGACTGCTCTTTTAATGCCTCAAAACCTTTTTCCTCGAACCTGCTTATCAACTTATAAGCCGTTGGCCTGGAGATTTTAAAGCTTTTGCATAATTCGGTTATGGTGTATTTTCCTGTACGCCATTCACAGATAAATTCAATCTTTTGTTCCATAGTCGTTGTTTCTTTCCAAGGCATAATAATTTGATTTTAATCTCAAATTATAACCTTAAAAGTGTAAACTATGTGACTTTAACTTTGTAAAGGATGTCCCTTTAACGTACCTTTGCGCAGTCTGACGGCTAGGCTATGATTAGTGTGGGGCGGTGATTTATAATTACCATTGCGCCACAGCTCGTAGCCAAATCTTTTTGTTTTGTTTTAATTTTTCTTGTCTAAAGCAAAATCCCAAAGATTTAGCGACCTCATAAATATACACAGACCTTGGCTTAAAAACCCTAACCCCACATTAATTATAGGCATTGTTAGGCATAGGCTTTTTTTTTAATATGCTACTAGGTCCCTTAAAGGTTTCCACTTTTTCAGATACCTTTTTGAGTAATCTGTGTCCTTAATTATTGATGGTTCAACTTTTAATATTGTACGTTCTAATTGAATTACAAAGTCTACTAGAGTTTCTTTATAGTTTTTGGTTAGCCTTATGAACTTTTTGTTTTTTCCAGAATATTCTAAATCATAGACTGATGGTTTATACTTTTTCAATTGATTTTTACCTTGATAAAAGTGTTGATTCGCCTTATCAATCGTACTTTCAATCTCGCTATCTTCAATCTTTGGGTTTCTGAAATTCTTGTTCATATAACCAATGAAAATATTTTCAAAACTTATTCCCATATTTATTTCATCGTTCGCGCTATTAATCTTATCGTTTATGCTATTATAGTTTGAAATCCATTTGGCGTATGTAAGACTTTCAATTAGTTCTTCATCTTCGTAGATTTCTTTTTCAATTAATACATTGGTAATCCCTGATTTTATGATGCGGTCAATTTTCTTCCTGATTTGGGTTATAGTGTCCAACTGAACCATTTTAGAAATGGAATCTTTAAAGATAAAATTCCCGCGTTTACTAAGTTTTGAAAAGTCTTTTTTTTCATAATCTACGTTACTTATTGGGTTGTTTAGAAATTGCCAAACAGGGTCAAAAGGGACATGGGTTTTTATGAATTTTTTTGCATTGACTAGGAAGTAATTATCTGTAAATTCATGAACATAATTGCCTTTGTAACTAAGATGTCCAGCTGCCCAAGTATTGTCCACAAAAAAGTAGCTATCATTGATTTTGACACCATTCCAAGCGTGGTCTAATTCTGAAATTTTATTACTGTCCAATTGTCGAGTATAACCTGAAATTACAAAGGACTCAATTCCAATGGATTTACACATGTAGTGAAAAAGTTGGGCATAATGTCCACAAACGCCTTTTCGAGTTTTTAAGGTTTCATCTACCATTTCGTTATAAGAGCCATATTGAAATTCACTATTGATTTGGTCTAAATCATATTTAATATTATGAGTAATCCAAATGTAGAGAGCTCTTATTTTTTCATCATCATTTTTTAGTTCAGAAGTCAGGTATTTCGCAATTTCCTCAGTAGTTTTTAGTGAATCAGGAACGCTTTTTGATTCCTTGTCAATTTTTTCATATTTAGGATTGCTCCAAAGATTGGTAAGTGAAAAAAGAAGAATTATGATGTAAAAGTATTTCGTCATGTATGTTTTTTCAGCTTATGCCTAACACGTATATAATTTATTACTAGTTCTAGCCTACTTACGAAAATCCTCGCGGATTTTCTATTCGGTTTGTATTTGCTAAATTAGGTGCTTAAAACACGCAACAAACCATATACAAACACGTTAGTGATAATTACCAATCGAGATGAAAGTATTTGTAACATATAGTTGGGATTCCGAAGAGCATAAAGACAATGTTTTGAGTCTTTGTGATCATCTCCGACAAAAAGGATTTAATGCCACTATTGATAGAAAAATATCACAAGAGGAGACTGCACCTGACTTTACAAAAATGATGCACCAAGCAATGACGGACTATGAAAAAGTCATAATTGTCTTATCCCCTGGATACAAAACAAAAGCAGATTCTTTTACAGGCGGAGTTGGCACAGAATATTCCCTAATAATTAACGACATTGTTGATTATCCGAATAAATATATTTTGGTTAGTCTTAATGGTGTTAAACCTGAAATTAAGCCATTAAATTTTAAGGGTAGGGAGATCCTTGATTTAAGTAACCCTGCTAAAGAAAATACTCTTTTTGCTAAACTAAAAGACGAAGAAGAAATTGAATTTTCTCCTGTAGCAATAAAAAAGCCTATTGTTGTAAAAAAAGTAATTAAGTCGTTTGAGGAAAGAAAAAAACTTGCTCCAATAGAACGGAATGATTATGAACTAAGGAAAAAAGCTATTACCTTATTCGAAAGAGCATTTCAAATAATTAGTAGTTACGTATCACTATTATCTGGGACTCCTGAATTTGAGGACTTTTCACCAACAAATACAGGATATGGGCTTAAAGAAAATCCTTTAAGAAAAGGCCATAAATATGGCTTAAGTAACAAGTATTATAGTGATGTAAAATGCCTTCCATTAAATGAAATTATTGTAGATGAATATCAATATGTGTTTAAATTGGATGGAGAAGAATACTATAGAATATCTGTTTTGGAAGAAATTGACAATGATAATCTCGAGCAAAAAATAAAAGAGACTTTATATAATCATTTAAGTAAAGAGCTCTTGAATAAGTAAAAATATCACTAACAATTTGTATAATGCATATGCACCCTGCGGGATGCAAACGCACCATACAAGAAACGTTGGGCGTCATTTTGAAAAAAGTACAATTAATGAAAATCAGTCTACTAATTTTAACCTTTATCCTTTTAACTTATTGCCAAACAAATGGACAGTCCAAAAAGGAAAACTATGCTGATTTGACCTCAAAAATCGACTCAATAGTTAATGATAGTGAATTTAATGGAGTGATATTGGTTTCTATCGATTCAATAGACATTTATTCTAAAGCAATAGGATATTCGGACTTAGAAAGTAAAACTCAAATAGGACTTAACGACCAATTCATAATTGGTTCAATAAGTAAACAAATAACCGCTGTTTTAATCTTACAAGAACTTGAAAAAGGTAACCTTGGACTAGATGACAAAATCAATAAATACATCGAGGGAATTAGTCAACCTTGGGCTGAAAAAGTAACAATTCACCATTTATTAACTCATACGCATGGGATTTCGGATTTAGAAAAACCGTTAGAATTTGAAGAAGGTTCACAATTCAAATATTCTCAGTTAGGATACGAATTACTTGCTCAAATTCTTCATAAAGTCACAGGAAAAACATTTGAAATATTATCGACTGAACTTTTTGAAAAATATGGACTCAAAAACACATTCCATCCAGAAAATAAAGAGTACAAACATCTCGTAAAAGGTTACGAAGAAAATGAAAACGGGACTTTAGTGTTTGCAACTAATAGTTTGGACAATTATGTTCCAGCAGGTGGATTTATATCAAATGCAATGGACTTGAAAAAGTGGAATCAAAAATTGTACGCTGGAAAACTAGTTTCGAAAGAGACCTTGGAACTTATGTCAACAAAATACGCTACGAGAATTCATCCGATTTTTGATACAGTTGAATATGGGTATGGGCTACTTTTCAAAGATGGAGAGGAGAAAATTCAGATTGGAGCTTTGGGCTATTCGCCAGGTTTTGTTTCGGCTTGCTATTTTTATCCCCAAACTAAAATCAATGTTGTCGTTTTGGAAAACACCGCTAGAGATTTAGATGATTTCAAAAGTACATTTAAAATTCAGACGGAAATAATGGGAGCGGTAAAAAAACGAACGCCCAACAATGGCTATAGCAAATAGGGCAGAAAGTGCTATATTTAAAGGCTTGGGCGTGTTTACTAAGTCCGCCAAATCTTTTGATTTAGCTTTTAGAAAAATAAAGATAAAAACAAAATACAAAAGCTTTGGCTATGGGCTTTGAGGAATGTTCTGTGCGTGTCCGCCGCCCTACTTGCCATAGCCGAGACCGTTAGGTGTAATTTGAGCGAAACAAAAATAATATGAAAAAACATATAGATGCAAATCCTGAATCTGGAAAGAAATTCTATCAGGACTTTCATAATAAAGGGAAAATTGTAATGCTGAACTTACTACAGTTCCGACAAAAAGCTGACTATACAAATTTGGAAGAAATAAAACCTGATAAAGAAGTTAGCGGTGAAGAAGCGTATGAATTGTATATGAAAAATACTTTACCTGAATTAAAAAAAGCAGGAAGTCGAATAATCTATTACGGAAAAAGTAATGATTTTCTAATTGGACCTGAATCTGAAAAATGGAATGCCGTTTTGATAGTTGAGCACGAGTCTGTATTGAAGTTTATGGAGTTTGCTCAAAACAAAGATTATTTAAAAAATGCTGGACATAGAACAGCTGGATTAGAAGATTCTCGATTGTTGCCTTCTACTGAAATAAAAAACTACACCTAACAATGGTAACCGTTGCACAAGTCATTAATCCTGAGAAAAACAGATTCATATAAGGCGCTCTACGGGGCTTTTTTCTTGTCGCGTTAGAAATGGAAAGCTAATTTTTGATACCTTGGAGAAGCACCTAACGATAAATCAAGGATACTTTTGACCCATGTTGCAAAAGCAAGTGTTCCCATCCCACTTTGCACCAGTTTTTGTTCGAATTTCAGGTACTTCTTAAGGTTGTAGGCGATGGCCGATAGGTGCATTACCTTGTTCGCCTGCTTTATCCCGATGGTATTTATCTTGCGCATGCCCATGAACTGGGTGAGGGTCCCGAAAACCGGTTCTACGGTACTCTGCCGTTTGCCCTTCATGTACCTTCCCTGTGGGCTTTCCACCCTGGTAATATTACGTTGATATTCCTCCCGATAGTAGGTCACCGAGAACTGTTTCTCATTTACTTTGCCCAAGCATGTATCGCGTAGCGGGCAGCCTTTGCAGATTTTACTCGATGCGCGGTAGGCCTTCTTTTTCGTCTTGGTACGATGATCTAGGAACACTTTTTTGAACGGTATTACCTTGTCCTGTGGGCATAGGTAATGGTCGGCCTGTTCTATATAAGTGAACCCATCGGGTCCGCCCTTGTAGGTGCCATGGGGCGGTATGAAACTTTTAAGTCCCCTTTGCTCCAAAAAGGCATAGTTCTCGCCCGAACTGTAGCCGGTGTCCGCAACGCAGTTTTCGAATACCAGGCCCTGTTGCCATAATCTTCTTTGTAAACGTTGTACAATATCCCGTAATTGCTGGTTGTCTTTACCGTCCGCATGGTAGGCCCTGATGTCCGTTATCACATGGTGCGCGGTATCCACGCTCAATTGGCTAAGGTAGTTCAGCTTGCGTGCCTTGCCGGGCTTTACGCTAATTCTGGCATCGGGGTCGGTTGGGCTGTAATGGGTCTTGTTACTGGTATACTTGGCCCCCTTGTTCCCCGCACCGGGCCGTTGGTCCTGGTCCTTCGCCCACTTCTTGTTACGTTCCTTTATCGAGGAGAGCTCCTTGTTGCTTGCCGTGATGCTACGACCTTCCTTGTCTGATTTGTCGTTCTTGGACTTTCTGTGTGGTTCTTCCCTGTCCATGGAACTAAGGGCACGTACCTTTCTTAGGTGTTCGTCAAGTTCATCTTCAGGCACCTTGAGTTCCAAAGTGTCCATACTCGCGTTTGCCTTTACAGGGGCAGAATCTATGGCCTGGGAATGGCCGCTGACCATCCCCTTGTCAACGCACATGGCAAGGACCTTCGTAAAGACTTCCTCAAAAACGGACTCCGGGTACAATTGCCGCGTACGGCTTATCGTGGAATGCCACGGTAGCTCCTCGTCGATATCATAGCCAATGAAATATAGTATATCCAAGCGCATCGAACAGTGCTCGATAAGCTTACGGTCACTGATGATATTCTCCAAGTAGCCTACCAAACACAACTTAAAGAATACCAAAGGGTCGATGCTCTTCTGCCCGCTTTCCCCATAATACGGACGGGTAAGCATGTAAAGGAAACGCAAATCCAAAATGCCTTTTAAACGACGATAGAAATTCGTCTCCGGTACCCGATTACTTAATTGAAAATTATTGAAAAGCTTCTCCTGATATTCCTTTTTTCCCTGCATACCTAAAGTTACGATCCATCTCTCAATCTGCAATGATCATAACCCAGTTTTTTTATAACTTGTGCAACAGGCACAGTATGTATATGCCATTAAAACGGCACATACACTGAACGTTATCAAAGTTCAAATAAAGGATAAATGAAATGACCGAAATAGACAAAATTGCATTTATTGAAATCCAAGGGCGCAAAATATTGAGCACGAAATCTAAAGGCAAGTTCAAATATTACATACCAGGAGGAAAAAGAGAAAAGGGCGAGTCAGATGAACAAACTTTGGTTCGCGAAGTATCTGAAGAGCTTACAGTTAATATTATCCCTGGTACTATTGAATATGTTGGAACATTTATGGCGCAGTCTGATGGTGCCAAAGAAGGTGTAATGGTTAAAATGACTTGTTATAAAGCACAGTATAATGGAACGTTTCATCCTAATATGGAAATTGAGGAAATCAGGTGGTTGGATTCAAACGATACAGATAGAATATCAGAGGTGGATAAACTTATATTTCGCCATCTAGTAAGTATTGGGGAGTTAAATTGAAGTTCAAATAAAGGATAATATGGAAGACAAGAAAAAGAAAAAAACTGGCTAAATTTTGCTATTGGAATTGCTGTTGGAGTGATTTTGTACAAAGTGATTTTTGAAGTTCTATGGCCATATTTGATTAAATAGCTAAAGTTCAAATAAAGGATGAAAAATTAATATATATGAAATATTACAGTGTTGTAAAATTGAGTACGATGTGGTCAAGTGATACCCTTAAAAATGATGTGGAGGAGTTAATTAATGACAAAGCCAAAGACGGGTATGAAATAGTTACCGTTGCTTTTGGTGTTAACATGTGGTGGATGCCAACTGCGTATATTACGATTTGTAAATAAAAGGTAATCGAACGATAACAAATTCTCTAAAGTTCAAATAAAGGATTGTTTATCAACATAATTAGAAGTACCACTAAATTTATGACAAAGATGTTTGCCCATAAAATAATTACTTTCATCACTTTCTATTTCATAATGTCATCTTGTTCTGAAAATAAAAAGCAAGAACAATATTTTAACGATTTAGGCGAAATACCGTTTGATGAACAACTTGACGATAAAAATTTTACGGTATGTCACGAAGACCTAACACTTCCATTCAATTATGGGGGTTTTGGTTTGATTTACGAAGGGGAAAAGAGGCGCTTGGTTGAGACAATTAAAGAGAAATTCAACTATCCTCGAACTAAAGGGCAGACTGGTTTCATAACAATACGCTTTATTATCAACTGCGAAGGTCAAACTGGCAGATTTCGAGTCATCGAAACGGATCTGAATCTTAAAGCGAAAAAGTTTGATAAAAACGTTTCTACTCAAATTTTAAACATTACCAAAGGGCTAGATGGGTGGAAAATACTTGAACGCTGGGATAAGATGTGGGATGTTCAACAGTATTTGACTTTTAAATTTGAGGACGGTATTTTAATAGATGTTTTACCATGAAAAGATATATTATCCTCTTAGTTGTCATTTTAGCTCAAACAAAAGTAAGGGGTCAACTGAACTGTGAACTTTTTAAAGATGATTCAGAATGTTACAAGGCATGCCAATTCTATAACCAAGAGAGTATGCATGAACAAGGGTCTTATGCATCTCAAAAACATCTGAGCGATGCAATAGGATTGTGTCCGACTTTATCAAATGCTTATTTCGAAAAATCAGTTGCATTTCTAAAAAGAGGGAAGTTCATACAATGGAAAGAACTGATGGACAAGGCTGTGGAATTAAATCCGGAACAACACCTTTCTGACCGAGCTTGGGCTCAGTTCGCATTTTTACATAACTATGAAGAAGCGATCAAAGATTTAATCAGACTTACGGAAATAAAGGGAACACCGTTTATTGGTGTTGGGCAAAATGGCGATTACGATTTGCGAATGGTTTTAGCACTTAGCTATAAACATACCGGCCAACAGAAAAAAGCTATCGAAATAATTGAAACTGCTATGGCAGATAAAGATTTCTATGTTGGTCTTTATGACAATCTGCATTTAGGCATTCTTTATCTTGAAGATAGTAAACTGGAAAAGGCAGTTGAATCTTTTCAAAATCAAATTAAGCAAAATGAATTAGCTGAAGCTTACTATTATTTGGGGAAAACTTATTTAGCTTTAAAAAATAAATCAGAGGCTGCATTAAATACGAACAAAGCATTGAAACTATATAGAAGTAATCGTAAAATGTTCAGTCGTTACTATCAATTCACGGACCAAATCTACGAGCAAGACATTATCGATTTGCAAAAATTAATGTAATGGACAAAAGTAGCGAGGAAATAAATCTGCCAACAAAAAATAAGTAAACCGAAGTTCAAATAAAGGATGAATCTAACTGAAGTAAAGAAGGGTAAAAGAATTCAATTTGTAAATAATGAGCATAATCATTTTATGGAAGTCTTCCGTGTCATGGACAGAAATATGGAGGTTGAAAATGGTTTTAAAATTAGGCTCAATGGGGAACTAATACATAGCTATTCTGAATTTCAACCTTTTTCAAGAAAGTGTAGGAATTTAATAAATGAATTTGAATTGGATGAAAATTAAAGTCTAAATAAAGCATTATTTTCTAATAAATATATTAGTTAATTTGCTAAATAGGTAGTATATTAGTTGTATTAATATAGTAAAATTACTGCATTATGGAGACTCAAAAAAAACCTACAAAACGCTCGTTTAAGAACAGTAAAGCTGTTTCCGACAGTAAAAAGAATTTATTAGACTATGCTAATGCTAGGGTTTCTCTCATTTCTTTGAATAGAAATGAATATAAATTTAGAGTAAACAATAAAAATTACGCATGGTCCACAAGCGGTGAAAAAATTGCTGTTATTAGAAAAGGTCTTCCCTATGCGGCGATTGAAACAATTAGTAAGCAAACAAAAATCCCTGTTAACCATTATCTAACCTCTTTAGAGATTGTTCAAACTACTTATAATAAAAAGAAAAAGAGTAATTCCATTTTAAGTAAACAGGATAGCGAGGTAATTATTGAATTAATAGAACTCTATGATTTTGGTTTATCAGTATTTAATAATGAAGTTAAAAAATTTCAACGGTGGTTAAGGAAACCTAATATATCATTAGGAAACGCAACACCCGATAGTATGTTTGATAGCCTTACAGGTATTAATGAAGTGAAAAAGGCATTAAACAGAATCGAATATGGAAATTTAGCTTAAATGAGGGTTTTTAGAATTGAACGTGAAAAATATTTAGAGACTACATTAGAAGGTATTGGCGCCTCAAGAACGGAGGGTTATAGATGGAATAGCCTAAATACATACCTAGTTTATACTGCATCATCAAGAGCTTTAGCCACATTGGAAGTTTCAGTTCATTTAGATTTAAGTGAAGATTTACCAAATGATAGGTATTACGTTGAAATTGATATTCCAGATGAAATTCAAATTTTAGAATTAAATGAATCTGATTTACCCAATAATTGGAATAGCAAACCCCCAATTCCACAAACTCAATTTATAGGCGATGGCTTCGTAAATACTAATGAATTCGCAGTATTGAAAGTGCCTAGTAGTATTGTTCCTCCTGAATATAATTACTTGATAAATCCAAAACATAGAGATGCATCAAAAATTAAAGTGATTCAAATGGAGATAATGGAATTTGACAAAAGAACAACACAAAAGTTTAAATAAAGGATGAAAAATAAAGCCAATATTCAATTAGATTTATCTGATAGCGAGAGAAAAAACTTGCGAAAGAATAAGGTCAAAAAATCTGAAATTTTGGAATATGCTTGTGACGAATTAGCAGTTTTATTAAACGTTTCAGAAGTAAGAGCAAAGGAAATATATGCTTTAGCCGGTTTTCAACAAATTCCGTCAATCGGAATTGAGTTTGCGAAAGATTTGATTTTTTTAGGTTATTATAAAGTTGAAGAATTAAATGGAAAAAGTGGTGCGGAATTGACTGACCATTATGAAAAAAAGAAAGGTTACAAAACCGACCCTTGTGTGGAAGACCAATTTAGATTGGCGGTTGATTTTGCCAAAAACAAAGATTACTCGAAAAAATGGTGGGATTTCACGAATGACAGAAAGGAATACAGAACAACAGTTGGCTATCCAAAAGACAGACCAAAAATAAATTGGATTGAAGCATTAAACGCATGAAAAGGCAATTACTAACAATGTATCCTGTGAAAAGCCCTAGTCTAGTTTTAAAAGTTTAAATAAAGGATGAAAAAAGGAAGCTAAAATCTCGATTAAATGAACTTTCAGCTATATTTATTACCAGTTCGGTTTCAAGTTATATCAAAATAGCACCAATCAAACAAAATATGAAGAACATTATATTACTTATTACATTTTGTGTTTGCTCCTTATTTTCCTTTGCACAAATCAAAGAAAGCCAGGCAATAGATAGTATTTTTTCAGAATGGAATAAACCGAACACTCCTGGGTGTGCTCTGGGAATAATTAAAGATGGCGAATTACTTTATGCGAAAGGATATGGATTGGCCAATATGGAATATGATCTTCCAAACTCGGCTTCTTCGGTTTTTAGAATTGGCTCAACTTCCAAGCAGTTTACAGCAGCATGCATCGTTCTTCTTGCAGAACAGGAAAAATTGAATTTAGAAAATACATTGGATCGATATTTTCCTGATTTTCCAGAATATGCGGAGAGTATCACTGTACGTCATTTATTGAACCATACAAGTGGTATAAGAGATTATCTTACAGTCGCTTATCTAAAAGGTTTTGGTGATAACGATTATTATGAAGATAGTGATGTAATGAAATGGCTTGTCAATCAAAATGACCTGAACTTTAAACCTGGTGAAGAGTTTTTATATAGTAATTCAGGGTATTGGTTACTTGGTCAGATCGTTAACAAAGTTGCTGGTGTGAGCATGGCTGATTTTGCCCAAAAAGAAATATTCGAACCTTTGGGAATGACCAACACCCATTTCCACAATGATCATACACGTATTGTGAAAAATAGGGCCTCGGGGTATATTCCTATCGACGATGAATCATATCGGATTAGCATGACAACATTAGACATGATCGGGGATGGCGGAATTTTCACAAATATTGCTGATATTAAAAAATGGGACGATGCTTATTACAACTCTAATGTTTTGAGCAAAGAGTTTTGGAATATGATGACCGCACAAGGGGCTTTAAATAATGGAGATAAAATCGATTATGCTTCAGGTTTATTCATCAGTAATTATAAAGGGTTGAAAACAATAAGTCATGGAGGAGCTTTTGTAGGCTTTCGGGCTGAATTGATCCGTTTCCCCGAGCAACGATTATCGGTTGCAATTTTCTCAAATCGGGGTGATGCGAATCCAACAAGAATGGCTTATCAAGTTGCAGATATATTTATTAAAGAAAATTTAATAAACGATGAAGTTGAAGGCCAAGATAAAAAAAGGAACAAAAAGCGCGATTTTGTCCATTTGAAAAGTGATGAACTAGAAAATTTCACGGGACATTATTGGAATGATTCAGGTTCATATTCTAGAAATATTTACATAAAAAATGACACGTTAAGGTATTCCCGATCTGAGATGAATGAAAGTGACTTAATTCCTATCAGTAAGAATGAGTTTAAAATGATTAATGTTGGAGGAGATGTTTTGGTAAAATTTGATGAAAATGGTCAAGGAAATCGGACTATGTCTTTTATTGCAAACGGTGGAAACCCAGAAATTTCAACAGAATATAAACCAAATGTTTACACGGATGAGGAACTAGTTGATTTTGCAGGAGTATATCACAGTAAGGAATTAGGGGTCAATTATACATTGAAATTAGAAGATGATTTTTTAATGCTTTATATAAATGAAACGAAAACTTCACCACTCAAGTCAATTATGGTGAATAGGTTCTTAAATGATGAATATGGAATCTTTCAATTTAATACGGATGGTGAGGGCAAAGTCTCAGGCTTTAGGTTGGCTGCGGGAAGAGTGAAAAATTTGATTTTTGAAAAACTATAAAACTGGTGCTTAAACTGGCTCCGATTAAAAGCCTCAGTTAGATTCTATAAAGTTCAAATAAAGGATGAAAAGCAATGTAATTTTTAAAAAATATTCAATAAATAAACTGGTAACAGGTTTATTATTGTTTGGATTTGTAGTTACAGGATTTTTAGATTTATTCGTGAATAGACAATCTTCTTACTCTTCAATAATGGGAATGAATACGAGTAGAGTTTATTTCTATACATTCTTTTTACTGGTTATAGGTTGTTGGCTTCTTTATAATAAATGGTTTGTAGGTATAGGTTTTATTAGTTTAGCAACATTTAGCACATATTTCACTGAATACATTTCTATCCATAATTATTTTGCATCAATAGCGATATATATTGGAGTAATTATAGATATTATAACACGTAAGAAAAAAAAATGGTTAGTTCCATTGATTGTTGTTGGAATAATGCAAGGTGTTGCATTTCAAACTGGTTGGCTAGGTTACTATATGGTTGGAATCATGGAGTTTTTAGCCCTTTCTATAGGTTCAGTTTTTATCATAAAGACAATAGAATAAATTATAGGTAATAAGAAATTAAAGTATAAATAAAGGATACTTACAAATGTTTGAAAAACTAACATATTAAAAGAATTATCTTTATTTTTTCGAGGTCTAACAATCAGTATTAATGAATTTATCAACCAAACTGGGCTTTTCCAAAAACAGCAAGTTATTAATAATCCATGCGGATGATGCAGGATTATCCCATTCAGAAAATATGGCCACAATTAAATCCCTTAAAATGGGTATGGTCAATTCATATAGTATTATGGTTCCATGCCCATGGTATTATGAAATGGCTTGCTTTGCCAAGAGCAATCCAGAGTTCGATTATGGTATACATTTGACACTTACCTGTGAATGGGAATATTATAAGTTTGGTCCCGTATTGCCAATTTCAGAAGTTCGCAGTTTGGTTGACGAGAATGGACATTTTTATAAAAAAAGGGAAAATCTTAAAGAAAGTGCATCCACAGAAGATGTAGAAAAGGAACTTGATGCACAAATAAAGAAAGCCCTCAAATTCGGATTAAAACCCACTCACATAGATTCACATATGTACAGCGTAGGAACAAGACCGGAGTTCTTCGAAATATATAGGGCTTTAGGCAAAAAATATAAACTACCCATCATGATCAGTAGACAGTTGATGGAAATGGTAGGGTTAAATCCTGAGGAAAATATAAAGGATGGAGATTTGTTGATTGAAAAAGCACATTTTGGAATATTTGATTATTTCGAGTTTGGAAAGTTGGGCGATTATTATGCCAGTGTTTTTGACAATTTGGTGAGTGGATTAAATATCATTTTGATACATCCCGCATTCAATGATAACGAGATGAAAGGAATAACGGTCGATCACCCTAATTTTGGTTCTGAATGGAGACAAATCGACTTTGATAGTTTTACAGATCAAGAAAATATTTCGAAACTCAAAAAAAACAATATTGAGTTGATTACTTGGAATGATTTAAAGGATATACAATAAGTGGATTTTACAAAACCTAAATATTATTAAATACATTAACTCAAGATGGATATGTAAACGTTTATAAAAGACATTTATGTACAGCAATTAAAGAAAGTTTAAAAGTTCAAATAAAGGATATATTTTTGAATAGTATATCGAAAATAGACCTTTTACAAATGAAATCGTTAGCGGTAAACCAGGAACACTCAAAATGGAATTTAAAACTTTAGATGGAATTAATAGAAAAGAGATTTTAAATGTATTCAATGAATCTTTTTCAGATTACTTTATTCCTTTTCATTTAACTGAAGAACAATTATCCTTTAAAATGACAGCTGATAAAATCAACCTCAGTTTATCTGTTGGGGTTTTTGAAAACTCAAATCTAATAGCGTTTATAATGCATGGGTTTGACAAAGTAAATAACGAAAAGACAATTTATAACGGCGGAACAGGAGTTATTCCGGAAAAAAGGGGCTCGGGTTTGACAAAACAAATGCATCAATTCATTTTACCACTTTTAAAAGAAAAGGGAATAGATAAGCTTCAACTTGAAGTCATAAACGTAAATAGCCAAGCCATTATTTCTTATGAAAAATCTGGGTATAAAATCGCAAGAGAATTAGTTTGCTATAAAGGAGAAGTAAGTATATCAAATACAAATAACGGCTTACAAATTAGAAAACTGCACAATTATTATTGGGACTTAATGGAATCATTTTGGGACGTTTATCCTACTTGGCAAAACTCAAAAAACGTCATTGATGAATTAAGACCTAATAACATTTCATTAGGTGCATATATTGATAATCTTTTGATTGGTTATATCGTTTTCAATCCAAAAAATAATCGAATACTACAAATTGCTGTAAGTCCTAAATTTAGACAAAAAAAGGTAGTAGCTTCTACTTTAGTAAAACAATTAACTGAGACATATGGAAACACACTTTCTGTTATCAATGTTGATAAAAGTTCAAATTGTATAAATACGTTTTTTAAAAAAATAGGACTTAAAAACCATCTTGAACAGTTAGAAATGAAATTACATCTTGAATAAATAATTAGTATATTTTAAGAACGAATGGATAGCAATTATAAAGTTGGGGATTTAATATATGATGCAAATATCTATGATGGGATGAATACCAACCTAGCTGATTTACAATTTTATAAGCGGTGGCTTCCAAAAAACAAGGATTCCAGTATCCTAGAACTTTGCTGTGGCACTGGTAGACTTACTCTTCCAATTGCAAAGGATGGGTATAATATTAGCGGGGTGGATAATACTACTTCAATGCTGGAACAAGCAAAAGTAAAAGCGTCCAAAGGAGGGTTAGAAGTTGAATTTATTCAATCAGATATTAGAACTTTAGATTTAGGAAAAAAGTACGACCTTATTTTTATTCCATTTAACTCAATCCATCATTTATACAAAAATGAAGATTTATTTAAGTCGTTAACTGTTGTTAAAAAGCATCTCAAAGAAGGAGGGTTATTTCTGTTCGATTGTTTTAATCCCAATTTTCAATTTATTGTTGAAGGTCAAAAAGAGCAAAAAAAAATTGCTGAATATACTACCGATGATGGAAGAGAAATATCAATAAAGCAGACAATGCGATTTGAAAACACAACACAAATTAATCGTATAGAATGGCATTTTCATATAAACGGAGAGTTTGATTCAACCCAAAATTTGGATATGAGACTATTTTTCCCTCAAGAATTAAACTCATATCTGGAATGGAGCGGTTTTAATATTCTTCACAAGTTTGGTGATTTTGAAGAAGAAGTATTTAACGATAATTCGGAAAAACAGATATTTGTTTGTCAATAATATATACATATTGCAGAGTTGTAAAAAAAATAATAAAACCCTATGGAATTCGACCGAACTGGAATAATATTATATACTCTTGAATATAAAAAATGCTTAGAGTTTTATGGAAATATTCTAGATCTTAAAAAAATGTTCGAAAATGAAAATCTTACTTGTTTTGAATTTGGGCAAGCATATCTGATGGTCGAAATAGATGATCAGTTTAAGGGACGAAAAATAGGAATGGAACGAACAAAAACCTGTTTGAGAATGAATGTTTCAAACGTGAAGATACTTGCGAACAAATTGATTTCGAAAAACATAGAAGTAGATTATCAGGAGCACTCTTGGGGTACAATAGCAAAATTTACAGACCCTGACGGTAATCTGTGTGCGTTTAAGGACAGTTTTAAATTCGAAAAACAAATTTTAGAATATAAGGAAATGGACTAATTGGTTTGAAAAATCCCAAGCTCCATTCTCGAAAGTTCAAATAAAGGATTATTTGGAATTAGTTTTTATTTCTCATTTTCAAGCCCTAAATCTCATTGATAGGATTCACTCAAAACCAATTATTATTTCAAGGAATTGATTACCTGCCTATGCACTTATTTCGAATGGTGCTATAAAATTTTTCTGTTGAACATCGTACAAACTAAACTTATGTCAGTTAAGTTTTAGTAAAAATCATCTTATTTTATTGGTGGAAAACTCGTGCTTAAGTCAAGAGAGGAAATTTAATATAGAAAGACTTGATATTATTCAGAAAACAACATTTCCAACTGGTACTTTAATATTGTATGTATATCATTACTTAGCGCCTTACACAGACTAAATAACAATAAAAAATTCGAATTTATGCAACAAGAACATCCCAATTTAAATTTAATTCATGATTTTTTTACTGCCTATGGCAACAATGATTCTAATGGTATCAAGAAAGTGCTCGATGAAAATATTAAATGGCATATACCAGGAGAGCATCCTCTTAGCGGGACTAAAAATGGTATAGAAGAAGTACTAGGGTATTTCAAAAAATTAGGAAAAGGCTCATTCAAAGCAGAACCTATTGTTATGGGCGTTAATGATACCCATGTAATAGATTGCCATAGAAATTGGAGTAATCTAGAAAATGAGGAGAACCTAGATAACATGTCCTGTCTATTATGGCGTATTGAAAATAACAAAATAAAGGAAGTACATAATTTTCCGGAAAACCAGAAAATAGTTGATCTATTTTTCAAAAAATTATATGGTTAAGATATCAGCTAACTATAAACCATTTGAAATAATTAAGTTAAAACACTATGTTGCAATTTGTAAAGTTCAAATAAAGGATTAATTATGAGTCAATCTTCAAGCGTTGAAGTATACAATAGAGAAGCTGAAACCAAAAGAAGAGTTAAGCATAATAGAAAAATTGATGCTATTGTAAAATTATCTTTGGTTACAAAAAGTTGTAACTGTGGATCTAATAATTTAAAACAAATCAGAAAAGGTTCCTACATAGTCAAATGTATTATCTGTAATGCGAAACATAGACTAGGTTTCAAAGTTTAAATAAAGAATTAAAAATTGAGTAGCGTTTTTAAATTTCGAATCGAGTTGGAAGGTAGTAATCCCAAAATATGGCGGGAATTTTTGGCGCCATCCGATATCACTTTTTATAAGCTTCACCATATTGTTCAAATTGTTATGGGGTGGGAGAACTACCACCTATACGAATTCACCATTGATAGTTATCGTATAGGCCAACAATTTGAGGACGATGGATTTAATGGTCCCCATGAGGTAATAGATTCTCACCGGATAAAAATCTGTGACGTTCTAAAATCCAAAGGCCAGAAATTGCACTATCTATATGATTTTGGGGATTACTGGGAACATTCCTTGACTCTGGAAATGAACATAGATGATTTGATAATTCCATTTCCGGTCTGCTGCGCCGGCGAGCTAGGTTGCCCCCCAGAGGATGTTGGCGGCCTACCAGGTTTTTATGACTTTTTGAAGATTATGGGCAAGCCCAAGCACCCTGAATATAAAGAGTTTAAAAAATGGGTGAAAAGTAAGCTTGTCGCTATCAATGGCAAATATGATCCTGAAAAATTCCATATGGAAAAAGTAAATTGGGTATTGTTACAACTAGATGTTTATATTAAAGAATGGGAGAATGAGTATAACGAACAGTAGAAGTTCAAGTAAAGGATAATTATGAGTTTTATATTCAAAAATGAGGAGTTTGATAAACTTTTTCAAAAAATATTACTCGATTTAGAAACATATTTAGAGGAGTATGAAATAAAATTGGAGGATGATATTACTGTTGAAGATATAGTAATGTGGCAGAGGAACCGGATTGGTGAATATTTAGTCCATCCATCCGATAAGTGCCCTAAAAATATTGAGCCTAAAGTATTGGCTATTATTTTAAAACACAATCCAAACATTTAAAGTTCAAATAAAGGATAGGTTAGAACGCCATGTCGTAATTCGTAAAGTTTAATTAAAGAAATAGTTAGGTCACTATATTGTAATTCGAAAATCATAATTGACGGATAGAATGCTTTTGGAAATATCCCATGTTATGGGTACGCTCATAAATTAGGAAACTATGAGGTATTTAATTAAATTTAATTAAACGATAAATATGAGTTACATATTAAAAAATGAAGAGTTTGATAAATATTTTCAAAATATTTTACTTGATTTAGAGACATATTTAGAAGAGAATGAAATGGAATTGGAGAATGACATTATTGTTGAAGACATAGTAATGTGGCAAAGGAACCGGATTGGTGAATATTTAGTCCATCCATCAGATAAATGTCCTAAAAATATTAAGGGCAAGGTATTGGCTATTATTTTAAAACACAATCCGACTGAATAAATTTCTATTACCGTATGGAAGAATCAAGAGGAGCAAAACTTCATGAAGCTATGGAGAAAATATTGATAAAATCTGACGTATCGCTCAGCACAACTGAAATCGCAGATGAAATCAATGCCAGTGGTCTATACCGAAGAAAGGACGGACTTCCTGTTCCGAGCAGTCAAATTTTGGCTAGGGCCATCAATTATACTTCCCGATTTAATATCGTTGAAGAAATTATTTCTTTAAAAAATCACCTTTAAAGTAAATTAAAATAATTGTTTTTTGGATTAAATATCAATATAAAAGTAGTCTTTTGTTCAATTATTAAAACGGTTAGATTTACATATATTTCCTTTTTTTAACGCAAAACGGGATTGTGAAAGATTAGACCGTCGGAAAGCCATTCCAATTCAAACTACCATTATGTCTGAACCAGAGTTACAAAAAGGACAAGTTTTCAAATACAAGGATCAATACGAGATTGTAGAAGTAGATATCCGTTACTCCAAAACATTGGAAGGATTTAAAGCTTTTAAAATTCGATTTAACAATACACCGATATATATAACAAGGGATTATAGTTTGGTTAAAGTAAAATTAAAAGAATTGATTTTAAAATACCAACTGATAGAATCTCAGAATAGATAATTGATGATAAATGAAATGACCGAAATAGACAAAATTGCATTTATTGAAATCCAAGGGCGGAAAAATATTGAGCACGAAATCTAAAGGCAAGTTCAAATATTACATACCAGGAGGAAAAGAGAGAGAGAGAGAGAGAGAGAGAGAGAGGGAGGAAAAAGAGAAAAGGGCGAGTCAGATGAACAAACTTTGGTTCGCGAAGTATCTGAAGAGCTTACAGTTAATATTATCCTGGTACTATTGAATATGTTGGAACATTTATGGCGCAGTCTGATGGTGCCAAAGAAGGTGTAATGGTTAAAATGACTTGTTATAAAGCAAAGTATAATGGAACGTTTCATCCTAATATGGAAATTGAGGAAATCAGATGGTTGGATTCAAATGATACAGATAGAATATCAGAGGTGGATAAACTTATATTTCGACATCTAGTAAGTATTGGGGAGTTAAATTGAAGTTTAAATAAAGGATGGATTAGGACACCATGTCGTAAGTCGTAAAGTTCAAATAAAGGATGAGCGTTAGATTTAGAATATTACTAATATTATTAGCTTTTACATCTTGTATTACGCATAAGTGTTATCGTGGATTGTATTCTACAGAAAAATTATTATTGTTAGATAGTGCATCTATAAATAAAATTATCGCCAACGATACGCTATACCTAAATAATGATATATATCTAAATAGAGTGGTGTTTAATTGTTCTGAGGATCGTACTCGAGATATGAAAGTATTGGGAAACTTAAGAGATTCAACTGTTTTACTGGTTCCATTTGAATCTGATTATATAGGCGATACTTTATTGTTTGTGAATACACAATTTTTCATATCCCCTTTGGAGCGGGGGATAATTGTTTCAACAAAGAAAAAAGGAAGTGAAACACACTATGAATATCCAGAAGAAAAGGAGTTGTATTCGTTGACAAAAAAAATAGATAAAGAGGGTTTGTATAAATTAGAGAATGAAAAATTTGTTTTTTTAACCACATCTATGTCTCAGGATTCATTTAAGAATTATTGCACCAATGCAACCTGTTATGTTCCAAGTCCCGGTATATTGTACGATCAAAAGATTAACTTAAACAATCTAAACTCAATAGATTCTCTTGAGTATGAGATTGAATCATGGCTTGATAATTTTTAATAGTTCAAATAAAGGATTTGTAAAAAATAACAGTCTAACATACTACTGTTACGACATATTTGGCTAACCAATCTTGTATCGTGAAAAAAATGAAAAAAAGGCGACAAAAACTTATTGAAAAGGGAATTTCAATCCAAAACGAAGTAACCAATAAGATTCTTCCTCAAACCGTAAACCAGATAATTCTTCTAGGCTCTTCTTTTATTGTAGTTCTTACGACTTTATCAGGTCCACAACCAAAGGAAATTCACCTTTATAGGTCACTACTTTGCGTTCTACTATTGTCCATTTTATGCGGTGTAATCTGTATCTCCACGCTGACAATAGACTATTACAATCTCGGCAAGAAGATTCAAAATAGGGCAAACGAAGAAAATTCTTTAGATAAGGAACAGATTGAATTTCATACCGGAAAAATCTATTATAAATTGATTCTATGGACTTTTGTAACTTGTTTGGCATCATTTCTAGTCTCCGTTGTTTTGATTATGATTTATGCTTGGTATTAGAAAAACTAGAAAGTATGTAGCAATGTAAGCTTCCCATGAAACCGGTCTGTTCATAATTCAAATCCTTATATTTAGCAAACTTCAAAAAACGATAAACGATATTTGCAATGTGTAACTGAATGAAGTACTGGGAAATTTTATTGAGAGAACAAAGAGAAAGAGGAAAATCAGGACTAACGATTCCTTTCAATATCGGAAGTCAACGTTATCTTCCGGCCGAAAGGTTGAAAGAACAGACTATATTTGACCTTATCGTTGAGATATCTAAGAACGGCTCATTTGAGACAAATTTGAGATATTGTACGGATGTTCAAACCTTGATACTTGAAATAAGGAAAGCAAAAAATGCGGTATTTTTTCCTAAACACAAGAATGTAGCCCAAAAGAATCTATCTGTGGCTGTATCATTTGACAATTTGGGAAATTCATTAGAAGAACTAATACCTGAATTAGAAAGCAAATTTCAAGAGCCAATTGAGAAAGGACTTTTCTCAGCCAAACCAAATGCTGATGGAAGAACAGTAGTTTGGAAAGAATATGCTGAAGATGAAGATATATCCTTTATTAAAAACGCTTTCCAAAAATTAGAAGATTGAAACCTATAAGTTCAAATAAATGATAAGTTAGGACACCATGTCGTAATTCGAAAAGCTAATTAAAGGATTAATTCCTTCGCGAATCGATAAAATAAAAAAGCCGATAACTTTTACCGGCTCAAACTAGCTAATTCAAACTTAAGAACGTATCCACGAATGGCACTGCTAAGTTATTTAGTTCAAATCGGATGGTATAGAAATTTAGTTATCGAAATTGTTACTAAATTGTATTGTGAAAGTTCAAATAAAGGATAGAGAAACGAAACTAATTTACCAATGGAGGAAAATAAACTAACGGACTTAAGTATAGAGGAATTGCATAAGAAAAGAAAGAACTTACAAGGGGCTATCTTTGTTTTTATCCCCATAATCATCGGGCTTTTATATTTCCAAATACGAAATTATTTAAATGATAATGAGATTGACTGGGCAATGCTAACAATTGTGATATGTACCTTAGGAGGTCCTGTGACTCTTTACCCAGAATTAAAGAAAATAAAGGATGAAATTACGAATCGTTCCAAGTAAAAGTTCAATAAAACGATGAGTTCGGATACCATGTTGTAATTCGAAAGCCCTAATTTAAAAATTTACTAAATGTCAAATAAAAAAATTAGTGTTTGACAAGCTATTTATTAGCTAAATATTATATCCTTATAAACGTACTGCATACCGATAAATAACCTTTAGACCAATAGAGCATCAGTAAAAAGAGTACTAATTTCAGGCTTGTCTTTATATCCAATCGCTCAAAAAAATATTCTTTGTAACAAATTGAACTTTTTGACTACTTACTAAATAATGTAAACCTATTTGTAAATGAAAAAAGTATCAAGGCGTTCTTTCGTAAAAAGCATAGGAATAGGAGTTGGTTCTACAACTATTTTACCAACTCTAGCTTCCTTTGACAGCCATTACCTAAAACATATACAACCCTATTCTGGAAAAAAATTGAATGTTGCATTATGTGGCCTAGGCCGTTACGCAAATATTTTAGCTAATGGTTTAGCTGAATCTGAATATTGCCAACTTTCAGGCATAATTACTGGAACACCCGAAAAAGCTAAAAATTGGAAAGCAAAGTATAACATTCCGCAAAAGAATATCTATAATTACGAGAGTTTCGACAAAATTGCTAGAAACAATGATATAGATTTGATTTATATTGTTTTACCTAACGGTATGCACAAGGAATATACAATTAGAGCTGCAAATGCAGGAAAACACGTAATTGTAGAAAAACCTATGGCATTTACAGAAAAGGATTGCCAAGAAATGATTGATGCCTGTAAAAGTGCAAAGGTTCAACTAGCCGTAGGGTATCGTTTACATTATGAACCTCACCATATTGAAATAAAAAGACTTGGACAGGAAAAAGTTTTTGGAGAAGTGCGTTTAATCCACGCATCGCTTGGTTATAATCTAACAGGGACTCCGCTTGACGATTGGCATTTAAATAAATCACTTGCTGGGGGTGGTGCCCTAATGAATCTTGGAGTTTATTGTATTCAAAGTAACCGTTATGTTTTGGGAGAAGAACCTGTATCTGTAACAGCACAATTTGCGCCAAAAACAATGCCCGAATTATTTAAAGAAGTTGAAGAAAATATAACTTGGCAACTAAATTTTCCAAGTGGTGCTGTTTGCACTTCAACTGTTTCTTCAAATTGTAATATTGACCGCTTTTATGCATCTGCCGAGAATGGTTCATTCGAGTTAAGTCCAGCAATCAGTTATGGTCCGTTTAAAGGAAGAACGAGTGTAGAAGAATTTAATTTTCCTGTTATTAATCAACAAGCAGCACAATTGGACGGAATTGGCAAACACATTATTGAAAGACAACAACTTCCAAGTCATATTTCAGGAGAAGAAGGACTTAAAGATATGCGAGTAATTGAAGGAATATATAAAGCCGCGAAAACTGGAAAGAAAATTAAACTTTACTAAAGTTCCAAATGGCCTTTATACTCAATCAGAATAAAAACGAACGCAATACAGTAAATCCCCTTTTAAAAGCGTTCGTCCACTTGCTTAAAGTTTAAATAAAGGATTCTTAAAACGTGTTGTATTTAAGCAGGAACCAGGTTATAAAAACAAAAAAGGGCTTGGATCTTTCCAAGCCCTTACTCAAGTAGGTATGTTCGTGTTATATGTTTTAGTTCAAAGCTTCTTGGGTAGAAACTTGAGCTTGTGAATGTATTGCTATTTCAGTATTTTGTATGTTGCTATTTTCTATATTATAGTAACTTAATACAGCTATAACGAAACTTGTAAAATATAGTAAACTCTTAGTCTTAGGGTTCATAACAATTTGTGTTTTTATTCTCTAACAAATGTACAAGTGAAAGGCACGAGAAAAACCCACTTGTTGTCAAGTGAGGCTTTTATGATGTCAAAATGATGAAAAGTGTTGAATAGCGTTTTTGTTCATCGGAGTTATATACTTTTTATCGATAGTGCTGTTTTTGTGCTAGTTTTAAAGGGTTGTTAATTCATATTATAAATAAGAAATATCAGATTTGAAAATAGTACATTTAACAGACGAGTAAGGACGCCTTGTCGTAATTTTTAAAGTTTAATTAAAGGATTGTTTAAATGTACTCTTAACATTATACTTGTTGTGCTTCGTTTCGTTATTGCAGTCAAACTCATTAAAGTATGCTTCAAAAATGCCACACTCTTTACAAAATCCGCTTTTTGCTAAGAGTACAAAGAACGTCGGTGCTTTAACTCACATACAGTCACTTTTCAAATATCGAACGCGCCTCATCATAAACTCGCTCAAAATTATCCGCTAAATCTGCCTGAGAAAATTGATTTGACGCTTGCGGAAGTTCCTTTTGAATATTAGCTAATTTAAACTGAACCTTCTTATCCTTCCCATCAGCATACGTAATAAACTCGCCTTGTTTCAACCTAAAGAAAACATCAGCTCTAATCTTTGGAATTTCCTTTTCTCCGGTTGTGATACGCGTATCAAAATCGAGATTGTGTCCACGACTTATGCTTTTCGTTGGGTCTTTAATGATTTCAAAAAAGCGTTCATAATATTTGGCGGTGTCTGGGTCATTAACTTTACCAAAAAACTGGTAGGATAGGTTACTTAAAATGGCTTTACTCGCCTTATCTCCGTACATCATATCGTTCTGTATCTTATCCTGCATCACATAAATAGTTGAGATATTATAACTACGTAATGTTGCCGGAATACGATGCATATTCAAAAGTCGTATTGTAGGCGCTTCTTCCATTAAAAGAAAGGATGGTTCTGAATTTCGTACACTCATTTGCTTGGTGATTGTGTGAATAATAGTGGCAATCACAGGCGAATACGAAGTTTCAAATTTTGGATTGTTCACTATCGAAATCACGCAGGGATTTTCAAGATTATTAATATTTAATGGCACTTCGTCTGCGGATAATGTCATAAAAATCCGTTGTGTACTAATTCGTTTGAGCGCATTGGCTAGCGTACTTTTCACACCAGCGGTCTGTCTATCTGAATCTTTACCACTAATAAATGCATCTGCCATTGCTCTCGATGTGGTGTTGGTTTCCAGAAATTGGATAAGGCTATCGGTATCCAAAAATTGATAAATAGCAATTAAATGTGGTAGCGTACAGAATTGTGGATAGGTGGTTTTTAATTTCCAAATCAATCCACCAATCAAACCTTCAGCTGCGTCGTTGAAAAATTTGGTAGTTCCAGTTGAACCAGATTCGCGTTGCTCCAAAAGATTTTCAATTAATACCCTTGAAACCTCATTAACGCTTTCCTCGTTCTCTAAATATTGTGGCGCAATAGGATTTACCCTATGGATGATTTTATCAAAGGAAATGACCTTAAATGGGATATCACTATCCTTAAAAAGTGGATATGCCATTTCTGTCAATTCAAAATCTTTATAGTCGTGGATGATTCCACAAAAACCTTCTTTCCGGAAGTGTTTTAGAAACCCATAAACTACACTTTCGGTCTTGCCACTTCCTGCAGAACCAATGACTGATGCACCACGTTTGATGTTATCCAATTTGAAGTTTCCCTTGGTAGTGGCAAAGTTTACTTGGTACTGGCTATCGCCATTTTTTGAACTTTCGGTTTTATGAAGAAAAACATATAACCCGGTATTAATTAATAGTAGCGGACAAACCAAATACAACAATATAGATACCAATTTATTTCCTTGAGCAACGTAGAACACCAAAAATGAAAGTATAATGATATTCAAAAGAAACGCATATTTTGATATCCGAAATGTCCCATAGAAAACAGTACTGGCTAAACCAACAATTGAAAGTACTATTATAAGATTATCTATTTGCATAGGTATTAGATTCCGATGGAACTTGATTTAATTGCTATTTCTGCACCACGTCTTAACCGTTTGAAAACCCGAAGCGCAATTTGTGCTTGACTAACTGGAATGCTGGGAACGATTGGCAATCCCGTTTTCGTCATCATTTTGAAGGCTAATGCCTTTTCGTTAGCTGGTAGTTTCATCAAGGCAGCAAAATAGAGGTTGGGATTTTTTACAAAATCTTTTCTTGCTTTGTAGGTCTCTGCAAAATTGCGTTTGTAGCCAAATTTTGTATCGAAGGTTTTTTCAGCTTTCGCGAAAAATGCATCTCTATCAAAACCACGTTTTACTTTTTTTCCGTGCATTTCAACTTCTGAAGCTTTGTGCTTACTTCCTGGGGAAAGACTAACCGAATTGGAAGCATCTTTTCTGCTCACGATGATATGAATATGACTTTGGTTTCCGTCTTTTGCCATTCCTTGGACAATCCGTTTGCCATTTTGTTGATGTGGGGCTTGCCGTTCCAATTTGGCGATTTCCTTTTTCATCCTTTTAATATTCCCTTCAGTTCGTCCATCTTGAACATTTCGTATTTCAGTTTTGAGTTGAAGTATTTTTGTAGCATAAGGTTGGTTTTCTTTTATCTGAAAGTCCGTACCCTTGAAGGTTCGTTGATGTTCAATTTTCGCATAGTATTTTATGTCATCAATAGTTATAGGTCGCCGATTTATTTCACGGTTGAAACTCGACACATAATCCTTCATCAACTCACGCGTATACGTTTTTAAATCTTGGCTATTGTTCTGAAGTTTTTGCAATTCATACTTTGAAGGACTGACTGTAATCGAATAAAACTTGGGTTCTTTCTTTTTTAATTTTGCGGTATTTCCATCAATTTCTTTGACCACTTCTTCAGCGGAAATTTCATCGCCATATTGATTGAAAAAATGTTCCATATCTCGTTGTTCTAAACCTTCATTTTCTTTCTCTAAATAGCCTACAAAATCTGCTGAACTTTGGCTATAATTACCGCCTAGTTTTTGAGCTGTGATTGTGATATACATAGTTCAAATATTTATAGTTGATTACTTGGATTTTGCTTCTCGCGAAAGCGTACTTCCTTCTTTCCTTCGGCATATTTCTTTTCAACTATCAGCGGTTTTTTTGCTGGTTCTTCTGTTTCAAAAAGAGATTGAATCATAGCCACCGTAGGTTTGGTCTGTGTCTTTTCAACATCTCGCATTATGGCAATAACTGCATTGATTCTTTTGAGTAATTTAGCTTCAATGGTACGTCCAGTTGGTCCCAATTTTTCCTTTGGCGATATCTCGTTGTAGAAGAAAAAATCAAGCATCGTGGACATTGCCTCGGTGTGCGATTTGAAGTAAGTGCGTGAGAAAGTTTGGAAACGTTTTGCAGTTTCCTTTTTAAATCTAATTCCAATAAATGAGTCCATATTTCGCCAATTTGTCGCAAATTCTTACCTAAAAATGGGCATTTACAGCCTGTTTGTCCCAAATCTCTGATTGTCAGGAAATTAAAATAGATTCAAATCGCTGGTAATCAGCTATTTGAAAACGAAAAGGAATCCGAAACATCGCGCAGCGTGTTACCCTCTTGCTATTCCTTTTCGTCACGCGCAAGCGTGACAAAAATCCATACAATCCGGCTAAAAAGCCGATTGCCATTTTCAGGGAAAATGATTTTCCGATATGTTATTTTTCGATGTGTACGGTTATCGGCGAAAGTCGAAAAGTGGATAACCGTACTTAAATTTGAACGCTGAATTTCAGCGAAATAAAGATACGTTTTTTTCTTGACTATATGTTAATTACATAGAAAAACACCTCTAAAATTTTAGAGGTGTTCGTTGCTCTATATAATAGTGCTAAATGTTGAAAACGAAATTATAAGTGTATAAGTTTTTAATCATTTCCTCGTCAATCAAGTTTTCATAATTTGCACCAGTTTCTTCCACATATTTTTTTATGGATTCCCCATAAAGATGTGTTACGTGTTCTCTCGAAACCTGTAAAAGTTCCTCTTGTTTTTCCTCGCTTAAATCTTGAAATTTAATATACATCATAGCTTCAAAATTTTAATATTCGCTTGGTAACATCAGCGTATCATTTACAAAAAATAACCGCAGTTCATCGAGTGGAAAATCGGTTGCTCTATATCCTTGCTTTTCCAAAATATTATCATTGCCATCGCTGTAAATTATCTCGGCTTCATATCCCGAATAATCCTGTTTTTCTTCGGACAATCTTTTAAAGTCGATTGTGATAAATTCGCTTCGGTTTATCAGACTTTTTGCAATTACGGATGTGTCTGTAATGAGCCAAAAACATTCTGCTACTTCGGATAAGTATTTCAATCCGTCCGTAAAACGGGTTCGCAATAATGGGATTTGATAAAACATTTCTGTTCCACTAAAATATTGCAATCGCTCTTTTATTTCGTTAACTTGTGCTTTCATTGTACATATATTTAATGTGTGAATAATGAAAAAGAGGGCGAAACTTTCGACAGGTGCGCCCTTTTTCTTTTATAAGATTACTTATCGCTTTTGCTTCCAAGTAATAGGATTTCATCGGCTATAACTTCGGTAACAAAGCGTTGTTCGTTATCATCAGTTGTATAGCTTCGGGTTTTAAGTTTTCCCGATATTCCAACTTCTTTGCCTTTTTCGACAAATTTCTCAACGATTTCAGCAGTCTTGCCCCAAGCTACTACGGTATGCCAGTTGGTGTCCGTTTGCTTTTCGCCTCTGCTGTCTTTGTAATACTCGTTTGTGGCGAGTGAAAAGCGTGCTACTTTCTTTCCGCTTTCAAGGTTCGTAATGGTTGGTTCTTGTCCAACGTTTCCAATTAACTGTACGTGATTTCTAATAGTACTCATAATAAAAAGATTTGTGTCTGCTTTCTTACAGACTGGTTTATATTTCCCCTATTTGTTTTAAACTGAATTAAATTTTAAGGGGTGTTTGTTCTTTTCTTCTGTGCACCGCACAATGGATAGAGTGGGTTTTGTCAAGACTTTTAGGGAATAAATCAGGTGTGTTTGCGACGTAGTAAAACCCTAGGGTTTTCAAGGAAGTAGAAACCTTATTTTTCACTAAAACTTGTATAGTCTTGACAAGTTCCATAAGGGCATTAGCAATTCTTTTAAACGCAGTTGCGTTTGAGCGTACCGGCAGTTAAGCGAAATAAGTAGCTGTGGTTAAATTAGAATTAGTTATGCCGTGCCTGTTTTTCGTTGTACCGAAAAACAACAAAGACTTTATCCATTATAAACCCCTTAAAATCTGCAAGTCAGCGGTTCGGTTTTTAAGGATTTTCGAGTGAAGGCTCAAGAAGACTTCACCGATAATCCTGTTAAGAAAATCGAGGTGATGACTTTCCGTTGAAAAAGCGGACTTGATTCACGATTTTGGCTCGGGAATGCAGTGTTCCTTCCCAGAGCATCGGGAAGGGTTAACGGAATGGAAAGCTGAAATTGGGGATTGTGTCCAAGATATTTGTAGTGAAGCTCTTTTCTCGGTATGTAGCTTTTCGTGGAATGTAGGGGAATGTGCTGAACGGTATTGCTTTTAAACCTATAAGTAGCAAGCACAAAAAAATCCAATTTAAGGTACTGGATGAACCTATTGGCTTTAGGACATTTCATAAATTTCATTAAACAATTTCTTGTTCAATCGTTCTTGTTGGCCAAAGCTTTTCTTCAGCGTGTTGTGCAAAACTGCATTAAAAGCATTGTAACCTAACCACAAATTAGGTTCCTCGTTTAGTAACAATGCTTCATAATTCAGAATTTCCAGGACTTCACGAGATTTTTTCGAAGGGTCGCTGTTCTTGTCGCTACATTCATATCTAAAGAGTTTCGTTTTATCAAGAATTGCTTTTACAAATTCCTGTGTATCGATAATTTGAAACTCTTTCATCTTATCAAATTTCTTGGTAATGGTGTAGAACTCATTGTTCAGAAACTTGTCGAATAGGTTGTTCAGTCTCGGCATTATAAGATGTGTATTATTCTTACTATGCTTGATGGAAAAATCTATTTCGGCTTGAGAAACGTGCAAACCATTAGAACATACTTCTCTATAAAATCCGAAGTGTCCAGAAGTCTTTTCACTTCCGTCATAAGAGTTTTTGAACCGAAGCATCGGCAGTATCAAGTCCTTATCGTTCTTTACGGTAAACTGACTTTTGTCGTCGATGATAAAGTCTGTAATGAAAGACCTATCATTTTTATTGATAGTACGTTTGTGAAAGTTCAGTTGTGCATCCATCAACATTTCTTCAGCTTTCTTGAAGAACAATTGGTTTGGAATGTGTCCGTAACTGTTCGATACTACATTAACAATCTTCCCATTAAAAATTATAACGTTTTCAAGTCCACGTCGTGATTCCATCTGTGTCAAGGTTTTTAAGGATTTCATTTCTGATGGAACAAAGATTTCATCCTGCTGTAAATTTTGTAAATACATAACTTTTGAATTTAGATTAAACAATATTTGAGCTTAACCCAAACGGAAGATAAAATCTCAGTTCAAAAGGAAACGGAATAAATAAGTAAGGGAAGAAGCGGTGGCTTTATGCCGTAGTCTTTCGATGGGTGTATTTTACGAGTTTACCTTGCGTGTATACTGTATGATAATAAACCTCTCTAACGAAGAATTGAGGTTGCAACTTCTTTAAATTAATTATTTTATCAGAGAATTCATAGAGTTTAAGCGCAAAGAGTGGTAATAGTCATTAATACAAATGTTGCAATTAAAATACCTTAATGTTGTACCTATGTTGTACCCAGAGCATAAAAAAAGCCTCTCAATTTCTTGAAAGGCTTGATTTTATTAGTAGCGGGGACTGGACTCGAACCAGCGACCTTCGGGTTATGAGCCCGACGAGCTACCTACTGCTCTACCCCGCGATATGGGTTTTTATCTCACTTGTCTTGCGACTTCAGGTCATTAAGCTGACGAGATAAAGGTGCGCTACTATTTGTAACGGGCTGCAAATATACAATACATTTTCTCTATATTCAAAACTTATTTAAATAATATTTTTTAAGGGCATTATCTTTTAAAAAACATTAAATCCATAACTTCGGTTTTTTACAATTCTATGGATACAATTAACGACTTTATAGCCAGCGCACTACCGTATACAGAGTGGCCAATGTTCCTTCTATTAATAGGGGGCGGACTCTTTCTTGTCTTCTATTCAAAACTAATGCCGTATCGTTTTTTCGGTCATGCGATTGCAATTACAGCGGGTAAATATGATAATAAAGACTCAAAAGGAGATGTAAGTTCTTTTCAGGCTTTATCGGCAGCCGTTGCTGCTACGGTCGGGTTAGGGAATATCTCAGGAGTTGCCATCGCAATACATGATGGTGGTCCGGGTGTGGTTTTCTGGATCTGGATGACCGCTTTAATTGGTATGTGTATAAAATTTTACTCTTGTAGTTTGGCAATTATGTATCGAGGAACAGATTCTGAGGGTAATTTACAAGGCGGGCCAATGTTCTACATCACCAAAGGACTAGGTGAAAAAGCTCGACCGTTAGCTATATTTTTTGCTGTTTGTGGTCTATTCGGATTTTTAGGTGTTTTTACGGCAAATCAATTTACAGAGACATTCATGAGTGTAGTTAAACCATCATCTACATTATTTGAAATGAGTGAGGTAAATTGGAAATGGACAGTAGGTATTTTTTTAGCTGTCATAACTTCTTTGGTAATTTTTGGAGGTTTAAAAAATATAGCTAAAGTAGCATCTGCTATCGTGCCTTTTATGGTAGCGGTATATTTAATAGCGGTAATAGTGGTAATGGCGCTGAATTCAGAGCAAATACTACCAGCCTTGAAAATGATAATTACAGAAGCTTGGAATTTTAAATCGCTGGCAACCGGCGGCTTTTGGGGTCTTGTTATTATTGGGGTTCGTAGGGCGATGTTTTCTAATGAGGCAGGTTTAGGTAGTGCGCCAATGTATCATGGGCAATCTAAAAATGATGAACCTATTCGCGAGGGTCTTGTGGCTATGCTAGGTCCGTTTATCGATACCATATTGGTATGTACGTTTACGGCAATCGTTATCATATTAAGTGGGGCTTATTTAGAAGATTCTAGTGGTATAGTCATGACGTTATCCGCTTTTGAAAGAACCTTGTTTGGTTGGGGCGATGTGCTGCTAATGGTTATCGTAACGGCCTTTGCATTATCTACCTTATTTACATATTCTTATTATGGAGTAAAATCATTGTCATTCTTGACAAATGCCAAAATCGGTAAGTTTTACAACTGGTATTTTGTAATTATGATTGTCTTTGCTGCAGTGGCATCATTAGAGTTGGTAAAGAATTTAATTGATTTGTCTTATGCACTAATGGTAATACCCAATATGATTGCCGTACTTTTGTTGGCTCCAAAGGTAAACGTAGAATTGAAGAAATATATAATTAAGTATAAGGATGGCAGATCATAAGGCAGGCTTCGTAAATATTATTGGTAATCCTAATGTTGGTAAATCAACGTTGATGAATGCTTTTGTGGGTGAAAAATTATCCATAATTACATCAAAGGCACAAACGACCAGACATCGTATTTTAGGAATTGTAAATGGGGATGATTTTCAAATGATTCTTTCTGATACTCCTGGTATTATTAAACCAGCATATCAGCTTCAAAGCAGTATGATGGATTTCGTAAAATCTGCGTTCGAAGATGCCGATGTACTTCTTTATATGGTTGAGATAGGCGAGAAGGCATTGAAAGATGAAGCATTCTTTGAGAAAATAAAGAATAGTAAAATTCCTGTTTTATTGCTATTAAACAAGGTAGATACAGCTACGCAAGAGTTGTTAGAAGAGCAAGTGCAGTATTGGCAAGAAATGTTGCCTAGTGTTGAGTTGCATCCTATTTCTGCATTATCCAATTTTAATATAAAAGGCGTATTCGAACGTATTATCGAATTATTGCCGATGTCACCTGCTTATTATCCTAAGGATCAATTAACCGATAAACCAGAGCGTTTCTTTGTAAATGAAACTATCCGCGAGAAAATCTTATTGAACTACAAAAAAGAAATTCCGTATTCAGTAGAAATTGAAACAGAAGAGTTTTTTGAAGATGAAGACATTATTCGCATGCGTTCGGTAATTATGGTTGAAAGAGATTCTCAAAAGGGGATTATCATAGGTCATAAAGGTGCAGCATTGAAAAAAGTAGGTGTAGAATCGAGAAAAGACCTAGAAAAATTCTTTGGTAAACAGGTGCATATAGAATTGTATGTAAAAGTGAATAAAAATTGGCGAAGTGATGCCAAGCAGTTAAGAAGATTCGGGTATAATAAATAAACAAATTATTCTTTCGTTTATATACCTAAGGTAATCAGGCAACTATTGTTTGGATTGTACTACCTTTGCGCCAAATTTAAGCTATGAGTGCTATTGTTGCCATTGTAGGAAGACCTAATGTAGGTAAGTCTACTTTTTTTAATCGTTTGATACAGAGACGTGAAGCTATTGTTGACGCAGTAAGTGGTGTTACGCGTGATCGTCATTATGGAAAAAGTGATTGGAACGGCAAAGAATTTTCGGTTATTGATACAGGTGGGTATGTTCTTGGTAGTGATGATGTTTTCGAAAAAGAGATCGATAAGCAAGTAGAGCTGGCAATTGAAGAGGCCGATGCCATAATTTTTATGGTAGATGTAGAGACCGGTGTTACCGGTATGGATGAAGATGTTGCTAAGTTACTTCGAAGAGTTAAAAAGCCTGTTTTTTTAGCGATTAACAAAGTTGATAATGCGAAACGTGCAGAAGATGCCGTTGAATTTTATTCTTTAGGATTAGGAGAATATTATACGCTTTCAAGTATGAATGGTGGTGGAACCGGAGAATTATTAGATGCTCTAGTACAAGAATTACCAGATATAGTTGAAGAAAAAAGTGAATTACCAAGATTTGCTGTTGTAGGTAGACCAAATGCAGGTAAATCTTCTTTTATAAATGCGTTAATTGGTGAAGATCGATATATCGTTACCGATATCGCAGGCACGACGAGAGATAGTATTGATACGAAGTACAATAGATTCGGCTTTGAATTCAACCTGGTAGATACTGCCGGTATTCGTCGTAAAGCTAAGGTGAAGGAAGATCTGGAGTTTTATTCAGTAATGCGTTCAGTAAGAGCGATCGAACATTGCGATGTTTGTATTTTACTTTTAGATGCAACAAGAGGTTTTGATGGGCAGGTAGAGAATATATTTTGGTTAGCGCAACGTAATCATAAGGGTATTGTTATTCTTGTGAATAAATGGGATTTGGTCGAGGATAAAGAAACCAATACCATTAAGCATTACACTGAAAAAATTAAAAAAGCTATTGAGCCATTTGTAGATGTGCCAATTCTTTTTATATCTGTATTAACAAAACAACGTATTTTCAAAGCGATAGAAACTGCTGTTGAAGTTTATAATAATAGAAATAAGAAAATAATTACCAGAAAATTTAATGAGACGATGTTGCCGATAATAGAAAATTATCCGCCACCGGCATATAAAGGTAAATTCGTTAAAATTAAATTCTGTACACAATTACCGACTCCGTATCCGCAGTTTGCATTCTTCTGTAACCTGCCGCAATATGTACGCGAGCCTTACAAGCGTTATCTTGAAAATAAGATACGTGAAGAATACGACTTCACTGGGGTGCCTATCACTGTGTTTATGAGGAAGAAGTAAATATTTTTTGTATTTTTCTGTAGTTGAATTCAAAATTTGATGCAGAAAAATACAGTTATTTATTTATTATTTGCTTTTACATTTTGGGGCTTCTCTCAAGAAGAAAAAGAGCTTCTAACAACGGTTAATGATTCTAATCAGCTCCTCGAAAATATACACCTCCATTTAAATAAGACTTCATTTTCTTCTGGTGAACATGTGTGGTTTACTGCCTATATTCAAAATCAAAAAACACTACTACCTTCCGCTATTACCGAAAATCTTCATGTGGGTATTTATGATGATTTTGGAAAGGAAATGTATCGAAAATTATTAAAGGTCGATAAAGGACTCGCATATGGTGATTTTGAAATTGACAGTGCCTTTGAAAAAGGGTCATATCATATAATTGCTTGGACCAATTATTTAAGAAATTTTGAAAAATTAGAGCCTTTTCAACAGCAAATCGAAATTCTTGGCAATGCTACTGATAATGAAATTAAAGTTACGCCCAAAATTGAATTGAACTTTTACCCAGAAGGCGGATCTTTAATAAGCGGAGCATTTAATTATATAGGAATTTACTTAAAGAATAATTTTGGTGATCATAAACCAATTATTAAATTATTGGATGATAATGGCGAGGTTTTGGTTTCTAGCATAAGTATTGGTGATGAAGGTTTTGGTAAAATTGGATTCTTTATAAAAGAAAATCTAAATTACTTTTTCGAAATTCAGAATTCATACGGAGAGATATCTAACGTTCCTCTTAAAAAGTCTTTTGGCAGAATTGGGTTAAGTATCGATAATACAGGTAGTAATCAGTTTTTAGCAAAACTTGTATTGTCAGAAGAATCGCTCTCTAAGAATAATAATAAAGCCTATTCTTTAGCAATTGTTCAAGAAGATTCTGTTTTTATACAAGATTGGGTTGTAAATAAGAATCAACTTGCAGTGTCCATAGATAGAGAATCAATTCCGTATGGTGTTAATAAAGCTATTTTATTTGATGAACGACAAAGACCAATAGCATATAGACTGTTTTACAATCATTCAGATAAGAGCAGTAGGGTTACAGAAATCAACGTTAGACATCAATTAAATACTTCTAGAGATTCACTAGAATTGTCTTTTTCGAAGCTATTGGCTCAGTCTTTAGAATATAATTTGAGTGTTTCTGTTTTACCTTTAGATACCAAAGCATATAATCCTCAATACTCTTTAACGAGTTCTTTTTTGATTACACCTTATGTAAATGGTTGGTCAAATTACAAATATCAGTTTTCCGATTTTAATGGATTTCAGAATTATGACCTCGACATTAAATTAATGATTGAAGGTTGGGGTAAGTATGATTGGGAAGATAGTTTGATGATCAATGATAATATTCGATTTGAATCGGAGAAAGGAATATCAGTGAAAGGTAGAGTGCCTAATGCCGATTTAACTGAAGAAAATCAAGTGCTGTTAATAACCGATGTATCGAAAACTATTAATTACGAGCAATTGCGAAGTGATAAGACATTTGAAACGCATATGGCTTTATATGAGAATGATTCGTTAGCAGTAACTTTAATAGGAAAGAAAGGGGTTTTGCGTAAACCTAAATTAGAAATACAGGTAGATACTACTTGGGTCGAAAATAAAATTGACGTTGGAAAATATCTAGATAAATCAAAACGAACTATCAATTCTTTAAATCCATATAGTGAAGATGAGACTTTAAGTTTTAAGCGAAAAGATAGTGTCATTGTCTTAAATGAAGCAGTTGTTAAGGCTAATAAATGGAAAGACAATAGCCTGAAAATAAATTCTGCAGAAATAGAGGGGAGGCAGATTGGAGATTATGAGATAAAACGATATCTAAGTATTTCTAGCTACCTTCGAAAATTAGGATTTCTTATAGGTGGTGATGTAAATGGTAAAACCGTTGTGAAGTCTAAGTCAATAGATTTAAGTACAGGCTTAAATCTTATTGTTCCACTTTATGTTGTTGGTATTGGTAGGGGTGAAGAAATTGCATTAAATATGCCGCTAAGCAGAGTTCAAACTATTGTACATGACGCGAGAAAAAATACCTTTGTTTCGATCCTGCTAAAAGATAATGTGTATGTTTTACCTGAGAATAGAAATCAGTACATAAGGCAATTCATTCGTTACGGATATGCAAAGCCAAACGAGTATTTCAATCCGGGTTATGAGGATTATGAATCAATAGTATTCAAAAAGTACGGAGCTTTATATTGGAAATCGAATATTCCAATCAACTCAAAAGAGCCATTTACTATTAAAGTGCCTTTAAAAAATCAAGAGGGTGTAAAAGTTTTTGTAGAAGGTATAAGTGAAGATGGTACTCTTATTTCTATTGAAAAGAAAATCGATTTAAAATCAGAGGTAGATAACTAGTATTTTTTTCAGTTTTAGCCAACAGCCAACAGCCAACATCTACCAACCCCCAGAAGCTCCACCGCCGCCAAAGCCGCCGCCGCCGAAACCACCTCCGAATCCGCCACCGCCAAAGCTTCCGCCTCCACTGCTTCCTCCGAATCCGCCAGAGCCATTAGAACGACCCATATTGCTGAGAATAATCATGTCCCACGGACTCAATCCGCCACGCTTTCTGCCGCCGTTGCCGTCGTTATTATCATTTTTACGACTCCAAAGAATAAACAGTATTACGATAAAAATAATAAATGGCAGTATCGATGATAGTGGGAAACCTTCGTTTTCTCCAAAGGTTCTTTCTTCTTGAAATTCACCGTTTAAGACTTGAAAAATTACATCAGACCCTTTATCTAGTCCACCATAATAATTACCGACCCTAAATTCTGGGAGAATTACATTTTCAATAATTCTTTTCGAAAGGGCATCAGTAAGTGAGCCTTCTACACCGTAACCGGTACTTATAGCAACTTTTCGGTCATTTTCTGCTAGAATCAGTAGAATACCATTGTCTTTTCCATCTTGCCCAATTCCCCATTTTTGACCCCAATTTGCCCCGAGGTAATTAATGTCTTCACCATTGGTACTGGCGATTATCGTAACTACAATTTGTGTTGAGGTGCTATCAGAGTAGCGAACCAATTTTTGGCTTAAAGCCACTTTTTGTTGGTCGCTTAGAAGATTGGTGAAATCGTAAACACTGGTCTGTAATGCAGGTTTTTCAGGTATTTCGAACTGACTCCATAACGGTGCGCACCAAAGAAAAAGTAGTAAAAGGCTAGCCTTTAGATATTTCATTGCTTAATTCGTTGGTGTCATCTGATTGCCACGGGAAATGACTTCTTAATTCTTCGCCAGCTTTTAAAACACCGGCAACAAGACCGTCTTTAAAAGCTCCTTTTTCAAAATGTGTTTGAATGCTATTTCTAGTAGTCTGCCAAAAATCTTTAGGTACCACATTGTCAATACCTTTGTCTCCACAGATAACAAATTTCTTGTCATTTACGGCAACATAAATCAAGACTCCGTTTTCTTGTTTGGTATTATCCATTTTTAATAAATGAAATACCTCTTTAGCGCGCTCGTAATGATCTTTACGAGTATGTGCCTCAATATGTACCCTAATTTCGCCAGAGGTATCCTTTTCTGCTTTAAGAATAGCATGTACTACCTCTTGCTCTTCTGCTGCCGATAAAAAATCTTCTACTCTTGACATAGGTTATTAATCAAAATCAAAATCAACATCTGGTGCATTTTCAGAACCTGCATCTGCTTTATAATAAGCTAGTTCGCTAAAGTTGAAAATACCTGCCAAAATAGAATTCGGGAATTTTTTAATGTGAAGGTTATAAGGTTCAACGGTAGCGTTAAATCTATCTCTTGCAACATTTATTCTATTCTCTGTACCTTCTAATTGCGACTGTAGCTCTAGAAAGTTTTGGTTTGCTTTTAGGTCAGGGTAACGTTCAACGGTCACTAGCAATCTACTCAGTGCACTACTAAGTCCGCTTTGTGCTTGATTGAACTGTGCTAATTGCTCAGGTGTAATGTTAGATGGATCAATGCTAACCGAAGTTGCTTTCGCTCTAGCTTCGATAACATCTGTCAACGTTCCTCTTTCAAAATCTGCAGCACCTTGTACTGTTTTAACAAGGTTGCCTATTAAATCGTTTCTACGTTGGTATGCGCTTTCTACGTTTGCCCAAGTTTTTGTCGATGTTTCTTTTAAAGCAACAGCGGTATTGTTGAAGCCAACGCCCCATTGGTATAGTCCGAATGCTATGACAGCGATGACGATTAATGCAATAAGTCCTTTTTTCATAATGGTTGTGTTATAATTGGTCTTTAATTTTATTGAGTTCTGCTTTAACGCGTTCTAATTTTTGAATGATGTCAAAATTAGACAATGTTTTCTGCTTTTCTTCTTTTAAGTGGGTTTTGGCGCCGTCGAGGGTAAAACCTCTTTCTTTTACCAAATGATATATTAATTGAAGGTTTTTAATGTCTTGGGGGGTAAATTTTCTATTTCCCTTTGCATTTTTCTTAGGTTGCAGCACATCGAATTCTTTCTCCCAAAAACGAATTAGTGAAGCGTTTACGCCAAAGGCATTGGCAACTTCGCCAATACCATAATATCTTTTTTCTGGGAGATCTATCTGCATTAATCCAATGATTGGTTTTCTTGATTCGCGAATTTCAACATGTTTTCAAATTCTTCAGGAGATAAACTTCCATAATAGAAATTGATCGGATTTATTCTGTCATTTTCTTTCCACACCTCGTAATGTAGATGAGGTGCTTCTGAACGACCTGTGCTTCCTACAAACCCGATAAGATCGCCACGTTTAACTTTTTGTCCTGGTTTAACATTATACTCACTCAAGTGAGCATAAAGACTCAAGTAGCCATATCCGTGTTCAATACGAATATGCTTTCCATAACCAGAAGAATTATTATCTGCACGCGTTATTTTACCATCACCTGCAGCATAAATCGGAGTGCCTTTTGGCGCTGTAAAATCCATACCATAATGCATTTTTCTAGCCTTTGTAAATGGATCTGAACGCCAGCCGTAACCAGAAGCCATACGAGTAAGGTCTTCGTTATTTATTGGCTGAATGGCGGGTATTGACATTAACAATTTTTCTTTCTCTTCTGCCAATTTCGTTATCTCATCTAACGATTTAGATTGAATGGCCATTTGCTTTTTTATAATATCTAACCTCTTTGTTGTAGAGACGATCATTTCAGAATTGTTGAATCCCTCTAATGATTTATAGCGATTAATACCACCAAAACCTGCTTTACGCTGTTCGTCTGGTATAGGGTTAGCTTCAAAATATAAACGGTAAATATTATTGTCTCGTTCTTCGATATTGCCTAGAACTTCTTCAATCTGTTCCATCTTCTTATTCAATAACTCGTATTGTAGCTCGTAATTTTTTACTTCACGAGATAAAGAAAGTTCCCTTGGGGTATTAACAAGATTGGTGTTTAAAAGAAGAATAAGACCTAAAAAACCAAAAAGGCATGCGCCCAAAATAAAGAATGTTATATTTCTATAACGCTTAGATTTTTCGGGTTCTATTTTACGGTACGACAGTGTATCTGGGTCGTAATAGTATTTTACCTTAGACATGTATGTTATTTATCCTATTTTTGTTTTTTAATTATTAGGGAACAAACAAATATAAAGATAGTTTTATATAAACGGTTAAAATTTGTAAAAGCTTAGCATTTTAGATGAATTCAAAAGATACAAGAACTCAATTTCTGAATTTTTTCAAGGGTAAAGAACACAAAATTGTGCCTTCTGCACCAATGGTTATAAAAGATGACCCAACCCTGCTTTTTACAAATGCGGGCATGAACCAATTTAAAGAATATTTTTTAGGTATAAGCCAGTCTAAAAATTCTAGAATAGTAGATACTCAAAAATGTTTACGTGTTAGTGGTAAGCACAACGATTTAGAAGAAGTTGGTAAAGACACTTATCACCATACAATGTTCGAGATGTTGGGCAACTGGAGTTTTGGTGATTATTTTAAGGAAGAAGCCATTACTTGGGCTTGGGAATTATTGACCGATGTTCTCAAAATTGATAAAGACAGTTTGTATGTATCGGTATTTGAAGGAAGCGATGATGCAGATAAATTAGCGTTGGATACAGAAGCTTTTGAGCTTTGGAAAAATATAGTGCCCGAGGATAGAATTATCATGGGTAACAAGAAGGATAACTTCTGGGAAATGGGTGATCAAGGTCCGTGTGGCCCATGTTCAGAGATTCATGTAGATATACGTTCTAAAGAAGAAAAAGCAAAAGTTTCGGGTGCTAGTCTAGTAAACCAAGATCACCCGCAGGTGGTTGAAATCTGGAATCTTGTATTTATGCAATACAACCGTAAAGCAGATGGGTCGTTAGAAAGTTTGCCGGCGAAGCATGTAGATACCGGTATGGGCTTTGAGCGTTTATGTATGGTTTTGCAGGGGGTGCAATCGAACTATGACACCGATATTTTTACGCCGTTAATTCGAGAAATAGAAACGATAACAGATTCTGATTACGGTAAAAATGAGGAAATTGACATAGCGATACGTGTAATCAGTGATCATATACGTGCAGTTGCATTTTCTATTGCCGATGGTCAGTTGCCAAGCAATACTGGTGCAGGTTATGTGATCAGAAGAATTTTGAGAAGAGCCGTACGCTACGGATTCACATTTTTAGATACCAAAGAGCCATTTATGTTTCGTTTGGTAAATGTGCTCACAGATTCTTTAGGTGATGCGTACCCAGAATTAAAAGATCAGAGGCAATTAATTGAAAACGTAATTAAAGAGGAAGAGAACTCTTTCTTGAAAACGTTAGATCAAGGATTGTTGTTGTTAGATACGATTATAAAAAATACAAAAGGAAAAACGGTCGACGGCGGAAAAGCTTTTGAGCTGTATGATACTTTTGGATTCCCTATAGATTTAACCGCTTTGATTTTAAGTGAAAAAGGATACCAATTAGATGAAGCCGGTTTTGATGTAGCTATGCAGCAGCAGAAAAATCGTTCTAAATCGGCATCGATAGTTTCAAAGCAAGATTGGGAGATTTTACAAGAAGACAACGAGCAAGAATTTGTTGGTTATGATATGCTTGATGTAGAAGTAAAGATTACCAAATACCGAAAAATAGTATCTAAGAAAGATGGAACACAGTTTCAGTTGGTATTCAATCTTACTCCATTTTACGCAGAAGGTGGTGGGCAAGTAGGAGATAAGGGGTATTTAGAAGACACTCATGGCGATGTCGTGTATATAACCGATACCAAAAAAGAAAATAACGAAATCATACATTTTGCCAAAAACCTACCAAAACATATAGGGGAGAGTTTTAAGGCGGTTGTAGATAAAAAACAACGTGGCAGAACCGAAGCGAACCATACAGCGACACACTTATTGCATCAAGCCTTAAGAGAGGTGTTAGGTACGCATGTAGAACAAAAAGGTTCAGCGGTACATTCTAAATATTTACGATTCGATTTTTCTCATTTTTCTAAAATGACTCAAGAAGAATTGCATGAAGTAGAGAAGTTTGTGAATGCTCGTATAGACGGACAATTACAACTACAAGAAGAAAGAAATGTTCCTATGAAGTCTGCAATTGCAGATGGTGCCATGGCATTGTTCGGAGAAAAATATGGCGATGCGGTTAGAACGATACGTTTTGGTCAGTCGATAGAATTATGTGGCGGTACGCATGTAAAAAATACAGGCGATATTTGGCAATTTAAAATTAAGTCAGAAGGTGCGGTAGCTGCCGGTATTAGAAGAATTGAAGCAATTACGGGCGACGCAGTTAAAGATTTGCATTTAGATAATGATAAGTTATTATCGAAGATAAAAGTTGTTTTAGGTAACACCCAAGATCCTGTAAAATCGGTTTCAAGTCTTCAAGAAGAAAATTCAAGTCTTAAAAAGCAAGTAGCCGAATTGTTGAAAGACAAAGCCAAGAACTTAAAAGGAGATTTACTTTCAGAGATGAAGGAAGTTAACGGAATTCAATTTCTTGCAAAAAAGATAGATTTAGATGCGGCAGGTATTAAAGACCTGAGTTTTGAAATGGGCAACCAAAAAGATAACGTCTTTTTATTGTTCGGTACCGAGCATGAGGGTAAAGCTTTATTGTCTTGTTATATTTCAAAAGAACTGGTGGCTTCTAAGAATTTGAATGCAGGTACCATTGTTCGTGAGCTTGGCAAATATATACAAGGTGGCGGTGGTGGTCAACCCTTCTTTGCAACTGCAGGTGGTAAAAATCCGGCAGGTATAGAAGAGGCATTGGCGAAGGCAGAAGATTATCTTAAATAATTAAGGCTATCTTCCAATTGTAACTAGTGAAACTTCAGTTGAATTAATTGAAGATGCTATATAATACGATAGTTTTATGAAAAAGTATATTCTCTTAATACTAGTAATTACCTCTTGTAATCTTTCTAATAAAAATCAAAATGGTTTAGAAAGTGCAGATGGAGTTGAAACACAAGTTTTGTCAGGTATTGACTCTATGCATATTAGAGAGTATGTTGAAAAATCTTTTCAAACTCCCATGCATTCTCTAGAACATCAACAATATTTAGACTCTGCACTTACCATAGATCCTACGAATGCTTGGCTTTGGCAACAAAAGGCAATGCCTTTATATAAAGCTAGAAAATACCAATTAGGTAAACCTTTTTTAGAAAAGGCAGTTGAGCATGACCCTAAAAAATATTTAGATTATAGCGGCTTTATGAGGTGTATTTTCTCAAAAGACTACCTGAAATCTATATCTGAATTTATGAGAGCCAAAAAAGAGTACGGCGATGGTTATGTAATGGATCATACATATAACTTTTATATTGGTTTAGATTACCTTCAATTAAACCAGTTTTCTAAAGCAAAAGAGTTTTTGTTATTAAGTAAAGAGCAGCAGTTTAAAGATTTTCCTGACGATTCGCCTCAAGAAGCCTGTCATTATTTAGATTGGTATTATTTGGGTATCGCAGATTTTGAGCTGGGTAATTATAAGGAGGCTATTTCATCTTTTGATATGTCTTTAATGGTTTACGATAATTTTGCCGATGCACTTTATTTTAAGGGAAGAAGCATGACGAAGTTAGGTAATGAAGAAGGAGCGGAGTGGGAGAAAAAAGCTTTTGAATATGCCGATAACACTATTAATGAAGATAATGCTATTTATGAAATTTATCCATATCAACTGTTTCATAAATTAAATGAGAGTGTGCGACCTAAATGAATCTCTTAACCAAAATACCATTATCGAAACCTAAAAATCCGATTGACTATTCTAGTCAGTTGTTGCTTTTGGGTTCTTGTTTTTCAGAGAATATTGGGGCGAAATTAGAGCATTATAAATTTCAGGGATTACAGAATCCGTTTGGGATATTGTTTCATCCCTTGGCAATTGAAAAATTGATTCAAAAGTCCGTCAATCAAGAGTTATTTATTGAAGAAGATGTGTTCTATGAGAATGAGCAATGGCATAGTTTTGATGCGCATTCTTGCATGAGTAACCCATCCAAAGAAAAAATAATTATAGATTTAAATGAGGCATTAAGTTCTACTGCTGCACAATTAAAAAAAGCCAGTCATATCATTATCACTTTAGGTACAGCGTGGGTGTATCGAAATACGTTAAGTAATGAAGTAGTCGCAAATTGCCATAAAGTGCCACAATCCAATTTTACGAAAGAACTGTTAAGTGTCGATGAAGTGGCAGAAAGTATAAAACGAATTACCACTTTAGTAGAGTCTATAAATTCTTCTGCTCAATTTATTTTTACGGTTTCTCCTGTTCGGCATTTAAAAGATGGGTTTGTTGAGAATCAAAGAAGTAAAGCACATCTCATAGCAGCAATTCATCAAACTATAGCCACTGAAAACCTTTTACCTCGATTATCATACTTTGAAAGTTATGAACTAATGATGGATGAGCTTCGAGATTATCGTTTTTATGCCAAAGATATGATTCATCCTAACGAAGTAGCGATAGATTATATTTGGGGAAGATTTGTTGAGGTGTGGATCGATGATTCCACTGCCATGATGAGAAAGGTTGATGAGGTTCAGCGAGGTTTGCAACATAGACCTTTTAATCGCGAAGGAGATTTACATCAAAAATTTTTAAAATCGTTAGCGCAGAAAATTGCGTATATAAAGAAAGAGTATCCGTTTATGGATTTTAATATATCAAAAGCATGAGAAAATTTGTAGCAGGCGTTTTAATCACCTTAGCATTAGTTTTCATTGTTCGTTCTTGCCAAGATAATAAAGAAGATAAATCTATTCTAGAGGAAAATTCTATGCTCATTCAGCAAGAAATAACCAATGTTTCTAAGTTAGTGGTTACAGAGGGGCATTTTGCTGAGGTGTATAATTATAAAGACTCGAAAGAACTTTTTGGTCCGTTGTTGAGAGCAGAGAAAAAAGCGTTAGTAGTAGTAAATGCAGATGTAACCGTCGCTTATGATTTACGTAAGATTGACTTTGAAATTGACGCGGCAACCAAAACGGTAAAAATTAAAAGTATACCCGATGCAGAGATAAATCTGAATCCTGATTTTGAATATTACGACGTAACGGCAGATTACCTAAACCAGTTTGATGCCGCAGATTATAACAAAATAAAGAAAACAGTGAAGGCATCTTTAATGAAAAAGGTAGAAGCTTCAGCATTACGTACCAATGCCGAAAACAGGTTGATTAGCGAGTTACAGAAATTCTATATTCTTACCAACTCAATGGGGTGGCGATTGACGTATCAAGAGCAGACCATTGAATCTTTAGATGGTTTACAAGTTATTAAACCTTAGATGTTATAGTTGCCAATTCTAATCCGTCATCAATTAATTGTCCGAGGTTAGGTTGGTCTAATTTAATGTTTTCAAGATGTGCTTTTATGCTCTCCGCTAGTATCTTTTCGTTACTTAAAATTGCCAGCTCATAAATTTCGATAGGTAGTAACCAGTCTTTCGGGTATTTTTCTTGTATTACTTCAAAAACCTTTTTTCTAGAGATAATGGTATTGTTGCCTTCTCTAAAATCGCGAATAAGTTTGTAGTACGATTCCAGTTCACTTAAACCTACTTGTCCATTATTTTGGGTGCCGGTACTTAGTGAATGGTCTAAAAGGTCAAAACTCTTTAAATCTGCAGGACCATGGTAGGCAGAAACAATTTCTTCGCCAATAGCCATGTTGTATAATTCTTCGTTAGATTCAAAAAGTGTGATCCCATTATGTGTCACCTTACAATTCTCAAAAGTGATAATAATAATGCGACCCTGAAGATTACGCGTGCCGGTTATAATTCTACCCGTAACATTAATGCCGCCAACAAAATCTAATGAAACAATTTCTCCTTCATAAATTTTATAAGCTTTAAGATCTCTCGGGCTCATATCCTCTATAGGAATATTGATGCCTTTAAGTCTGCCGATAGGAGAACCAAAACCTGTTTCGTGCTGATTGACATCTTGCCCCACAAGTTCTTTTTCTCGGTAAGCCAACGCAGATTTCCCCTTTGTTTGAAAGTAAATAGGTTTGCCTTCATGAGCAATCAATGTTTCGAAATTACCAGATACCTGTAAGCCAGTACTTAGTTCAATAGTGCCTAATTCTTTCGAGTCGATAAGCTTCTGTAAACCTGAGAGTCCGCCCCTTCGTAATGCCATGGTATTAGCAAAATCTTCTAACACCTGACTTAAAAATGCAAAATCGGGAGTTACGAATAGTTGCGGTTGTTTTTTGGTAATATCAAAAGATGTTTTTGCTGCTTCAATAGAATACGGCAGTTTTTTGACGTTATCGGTCATACACCACTGACTTTCACCAATGGAAGATAAAAGTCCCGCGCCATAAATTTTAGGGTTCTCTAGAGTGCCTATAAGTCCGTATTCAACCGTCCACCAATGCAGGTTTCTAATAAAAGCCATTTCACTAGGTTCGCCCATATTATCTTGAAGAAATTCTATATGTTTTTCAGCTTTTTCAATTTCTTCTAAAGCAGTCCCTTTGGCTTCTTTAATAATAGATAGATGGCGTACAGCTTCATAAAGTTCGAAATCTTTAGCGCTAGATATTGCCTTGCATCCTATTTCTCCAAAACGTCTTAAATAAGCAGCATATTCTGGGTTAGCAATAATGGGTGCGTGCCCTGCACCTTCGTGAATAATATCTGGGGCGGGTGTGTAAGCAATATTTTCTAACTGGCGAATGTCTGACGCGATTACCAAAACATTATATGCCTGAAATTCCATAAAAGCAGCAGGTGGTATAAATCCGTCCACCGCAACAGCAGCCCAGCCTAGATCCTTAAGAATACGGTTCATACCGTACATATTGGGAATATTGTCAATTGAAATACCTGTTTTTTGTAATCCTTCGGAATAAGATTTGTGAGCAACCTTACTTAGGTAATCTACGTTCTTGCGCATTACATAACGCCAGACAGCTTGATTTATAGGCGTATAATCCTCATAGTTCTGAGGTTTTATGTATTGTCTTAAATGCTTAGGAAGCTTATCTAAAATAGGATTGCTTTCATATTCAGAAGTATTCATACGCTTAACTTTTCCACTGTGAAGTCACAATATTTCTATTAAATATATCATTTACAGACCAATTAATTGTTAATATTATTTAAATTAGGAAATAATACTTTTTAATTATATTATTAAAGGAATAAGTTCTTTTTTGTATAGACTTATAATCCTTAAACAGGAAAAAGTTATGGTGGAGAAATTAGATGATATAGATCGAGAGATATTAAAAATTTTGCAAAAAGATGCTAAGACGGTGGCAAAGTCTATTGCAGAACAATTGGGACTGACTAAAACTCCGGTTTATGAGCGCATTAAAAGATTAGAGCAAGATGGGTTTATCAAGAACTATGTAGCAATCTTAAATAAAGATAAAATTGAAGAAAGTATTACGGTTTTTAGCTTTGTTTCATTAGAAGCCCAAAAAGGAGCTATGATGGATGATTTCTTTGAACAAGTGATGAAATACCCAGAAGTGGTAGAGTGTTTTGTGGTAGGTGGTGAATTTGATTTTCTATTAAAGGTAGTGGTCAAAAACCTTGATGCCTATTATAATTTTGCTAAGTTTAAAATAGCTTCGTTACCAAGTATTGGCGGAGTTAAAAGTGCATTCGTTTTAAATGAAGTAAAGAACGATACTCACTTTCCGTTACTATGAATAAAAAAGGGTTGTAGATAAATTTATCTACAACCCTTTTTTAAAAGTGTATACTATTGTTATTTCATTGCAACCACATTTGGGGGATATTGCTCTAAAATTTGAGAAATGAATTCTCGTATACGTGCTTCTTTTTTGGCTATACTTTTTGTATTTGCTAATGTACCTTCGCCTTTACCTTGCCAAACCAACTCTTTTCTTTTCATATCTATAAAATCTATGTAGAGAGAACCTTGTGTACTAACGCTAACATTGTTGCCGCCGCCCCAGCCCCAACCCAAGCCAGGACCCCAGCCCCATCCAGGACCAAAACCGCCGCCCCAACCCCAGCCGCCGCCCCAGCCAAAGTTATTATTAAAAATATCAACTCTTTCTTGCTCTTTGGTAAAAATACTAACCAATATATCTGGAGTTTCAGACTTAACAAAGCCTCTAGCACTCATTTCTTCTTCAATGGCTATTAGAATTCGTTTTTTATCTAAATCGGATATTTGTGCTTTATCAATACCTGTTTTATAGAAGGCGTAAGATTTGTAACCGTTAAAATCCGCTTTTTGGTCATAATCTGAAAGCACTCTAACTGATGAGCAAGAAGTAATAAAAACTAAAAGTAGCAGCGGTAAGCCAAGTAATTTGATGTTTTTCATAACGTTATATTTTTTAAGTACTCAATTTTCTATTAAAATCAATTACAAATATCATGCCGAGGTATGTTAAAACTTATTATATGTTTGTTTTTGGGTCATAGCCATAAGGGCAATGTCTACAGCCGCTTTCACAACAATATCCTCGTTTAAGGTGAAATTGTTTTGTGAAGACCCTAAATCCGTTTTCAGACCAATAAAAATCACCTTCCTCTATGGGTATTATCTCTTTCATGTAACCGACGCCTTTTAATAGTATAAAGTTACTTCTTTCTGTTGATAACCTAAAGGCAAGTTGTTTAGAAGATAAGTATAAAAGCGCTTAAGCCATAAAATGACCATTGAACGGTTTTGTTGGCAACAAAAACTAGTAATTTTCTGACAACCTATTTTTGGCTTTATCTTTGTGATAGTATCACCAAAGTAAATCTATGATATTGGTTTTTAGACATTTCTTCTATAAAAATTATGTGGGGCTTTCACTATGGCCGTTTATATTTTTAAAAAATGGAAGTTTAAAAAATGATGATGTGTTGATCAATCATGAGAAAATTCATTTGCGCCAGCAACAAGAATTATTGATTCTTCCGTTTTATATTCTGTATTTATTTGAATGGGCAATTCGTGCAATTTATTATGTAGATACCTACAAGGCTTACCAAAATTTAAGTTTTGAACGTGAAGCTTACATACATGAAAATGATATGGATTATTTAGAGAATCGAAAAACGTTCAGCTTTATTAAATATCTTTGGCGTTAAATTCGCCCTACTTGCAAAGCATCAATCAACTTGTTGAACATCCTTTATTAGCAGAAAAGCAAGTAACACTTGTTATTAAACGCGAAGACCTTCTACACCCTTTTATTTCTGGAAATAAATACAGAAAACTCAAGTACAATTTATTGGCTGCAACAGCAGAAAACAAGAATGCCATATTAACTTTTGGTGGCGCATACTCAAATCATATAGCGGCGACGGCTTACGCGGCAAAAGAAAAAGGATTTCGTGCCATTGGTTTAATACGAGGCGAGGAACTTGAAAATTCTTGGCAAACGAACACTACATTAAAGAAAGCTTTTGATGATGGAATGCGTTTTAAATTCATTAGTAGAAGTGACTATAGAGAAAAAGAAAGTTTAGAATTTATTGAGACTTTAAGAAATGAGTTTGGAGAATTCTATTTGGTGCCAGAAGGTGGCACAAATAGTTTAGCTATCAAAGGTTGCGAAGAAATCATCACTAAAACTGATGAAGAGTTTGATGTGATATGTAGCAGTGTAGGAACTGGTGGCACGGTATCCGGATTAATAAATGCATCTTTTCCGCATCAGAAGGTATTGGGGTTTTCGGCATTGAAAGGTGATTTTTTAAAAGATGAAATTGAAAAATTGGTCAACAATAAACGTTGGCAACTACGTACCGATTATCATTTTGGGGGTTATGCAAAAACATCCGAAGAACTTATTCTATTTATAAATGAATTTAAAGAAAAAACGGGTATTCCTTTAGACCCAATTTATACCGGAAAAATGATTTTTGGGTTGTTCGATATGCTAAAGCGCGATATTTTTGCACCTAGAACAAAAATATTGGCAATACATACAGGCGGTTTGCAAGGTATTGCTGGCATGAATAGTGTACTGAAAAAGAAAAATTTACCTTTGTTACATATATGAAAAAGATAATTTTATTGGTGTTGTTGATGGGTATCGGGTTATCATCGTGTAAATCTAAAAAAAGGTACTCAGATCAGTTACGCACCAAAAATGTTCAAAACGAACGTAGAAATACCAGTACAGAGAGTTCTAAAAAAGTTACAAAAGCGAATCTGCCTGCAGAGCCTTCAAAGTTTATTCGGTTCAGTATAGATTCTCCTTCAGAATACATTAACACATTTGCTGAGACCGCTCAATTAGAGATGATGGGGTATGGTATACCGGCAAGTATTACGCTAGCACAAGGACTTTTAGAAAGTGGAAACGGAAAAGGTGAATTAGCAATGAAAACCAATAATCACTTTGGTATAAAGTGCCATAAAGGTTGGGAAGGGGACTACGACTTTCATGACGATGATGAAAAGGGAGAGTGCTTTAGAAAATATAACCACCCTATGTACTCATTTAGAGACCATAGTATATTCTTGACAACTAGGTCTAGGTATGCGTTTCTATTTAATTTAAAACACACCGATTATAAAGGGTGGGCGAAAGGTCTTAGAAAAGCAGGGTATGCTACAGATCCTAAATACCCGCAAAAACTGATCTATTTAATTGAAAAGTATGAGTTACATAAGTTCGATAAGCAGGGTAGAAATGGTAGTTATCAACCGACTACAGCTATAGTATCGAACGATTCAAATAATATACATACGGTACAAAAGGGTGATACCTTATATTCCTTATCAAGAAAATATTATTTGAGTGTAGATGAGTTAATGCAGTTGAATAATTTACGCAGTGCAGATTTGTCTATTGGGCAGCCAATTAAAGTGAAAAAATAGTATAATCAATTTAGAAAAATGATTTATCAAAGAAGTAGTGCCCTGTTTGCAGAGGCAAAAAAATATATACCTGGCGGAGTAAACTCACCAGTACGTGCATTTAAAGCTGTTGGCGGAGATCCAATTTTTGTTAAGAAAGCTAAGGGTGCTTATTTGTACGATGAAGATGGTAATAAATTAATAGATTACATAGCATCTTGGGGTCCATTAATTTTAGGTCATGCCTACGAACCCGTAATTAATGCAGTTGTAGAAAAGGCACAAAACGGTACTTCATTTGGTATGCCGACTGAAATAGAGACAGAGCTTGCGAAACTGGCAATCGCTATGGTGCCTAATATGGATAAAATTAGGTTTGTAAATAGCGGTACCGAAGCATGTATGAGTGCAGTTCGTTTGGCTAGAGGATTTACAGGAAAAGACAAGATTATAAAATTCGCCGGATGCTACCACGGTCATTCCGATTCGTTCTTGATTCAAGCGGGTAGTGGTGCAGTAACTTTTGGTAGTCCTAATAGCCCCGGTGTTACTCAAGGTACAGCAAAAGATACTTTGTTGGCAGATTATAATGATTTAGCGGGAGTGAAAAAATTGGTAGAGGCAAATAAAGGAGAATTGGCTGCTATTATCATTGAGCCAATTGCCGGAAATATGGGTTGTATTGTACCTACGGATGATTTTATGAAGGGTCTACGTGAGCTATGTACCCAAGAAGGAATTCTATTAATTTTCGATGAGGTAATGACCGGATTTCGTTTAGCGAAAGGCGGAGCTCAAGAAGTTCTAAATATAAAAGCTGATATCGTTACTTATGGTAAAGTAATCGGTGGTGGGTTGCCAGTAGGCGCTTTCGCGGCAAGAACAGAAATAATGGATTTTCTGGCACCGGATGGTCCAGTTTATCAAGCAGGTACGTTAAGTGGGAATCCGTTAGCGATGAGTGCAGGTTTAGCAATGTTGACAGCATTGAACGATAACCCAGAAGTATTTAAAAGTCTGGCTGATAAGGCAGAATACCTGCATAAAGGTATTGCTGCAGTATTAACGGAGAAAAAGGTAGCGCATCAAATTAATCGATACGGGAGTATGATTTCGGTGCATTTTACCGATGAGCCGGTTATCGATTTTGCTTCTTCAGCGAAAGGTGACAATGAAACTTTCAAGAAATATTTTCATGGCATGTTAGAACGTGGTATTTACTTGCCACCAAGTGCTTTTGAAAGTTATTTTCTTAATGATGCTTTAAGCTATGAAGATATAGACGCAACTATAAATGCCTTGAAAGAAATAGAATTTTAACCTTTTGACTGATAAGATTTGTAAATCCACCAACCGGCAGCTATAAACAATAGTTGAACAGCAATACGGACAGTAGCAGCAACTTTCGACCCAATCGCGGGTATTTCCTTAGTGAAATCCCAAATATGAATAGGTAAGAATATAATCATTAATAGGGCAAAACCTAGTCCGCCACATTTTCTATATTTTGGAATAATAAGAGCAATACCAACTATTGCTTCAGCAATGGTCGATAGTATATTGGCTAATGTTTCGGGTATAAAATTTGGTATGAATTCTTTATAAGTTTCAGGTGCGTAGATATGGTTGAATGCACCTGCAAGCATTAAGAAGGCAAATAAATATATTAGAACTAGTTGTATAATTTTCATGATGCGTATTTAAATTAGAAGTAAGTATCAATCTAATGCTTATTGCTAAAGCATAAGAATTATTCAAATATACTATTACTTATGTTTGAAAGTTCAGTTGTCTAGACAACGCAATGAAAGTAGTGTAGAAATTCTAAATAATAGCATAGTATTTTCTAGTTAGACTGAAGCAAAAGAGCCCTCATATGAGGGCTCTTTTTTTATGAGTTAGTTATAATTCTATTTAAAGTTGTACTGAATACCTAGCTGAACAGCATTCGAGAAAAACTGGTCAATAGTAAAGTAAGAGTAGTTTAAGTTAATAGTGGTGAAATTTTTAATTCTATAAGATAACTCGCCTTCATACCGTTGAAAGTTGTCTTCATCTTGTTCTGCGAAAAGAGAGAAATCACTCTTTAGGTTAAAATCAGAATCATCATTACCAATTTGAAATTGCAATCCGCCACCGGCAAAAAGCCTATATTCGGTCAACCAATAAGGGAATCCGTTTCTTCTATCTTCAGAACCAACACCATAAGCACCTTCCACTAATGGTCCAAGTTTAAAGTTGTTTATGTTTAAAAGGTTGTATTCGACACGTGTACCGCCAATGGCATAATATTGGCTATCGGTATAGTAATCGGCTTTAACATAAAACTCATGGTTTAAATTCGATGAGTATTCAAACTCTTGTGTAGCTTTTACTTGTATGTCGTAAATGTTTAAATTATAACCTGGCCCAGTTGTAACAGGGTTTGCTTTTAATGCTAAAGAAGATTTGCTTATGTCACCAATAAAATCAATACCAGTTTTAAAATGGAAGAATACTTTATTAAAGTTATCTAGCTCTACTTTTGCACCGACATAAAAGGGTCTTACTTTATTAGATTCGGTTTTGTACATATATTCAACACCTAATAAATCTCTGCCAATATCATTAGGTACTATGGTGTCTTTTAAAACTGAATAAGCGGTACCTTGAACAATTGAGAATTTATGAAAATTCAATTTTTTGTTATAAAAACCGAAGTATAATTCGTTGTTGAATAGCGTAGGGTTGAATTCATCTGCAATTGCCGAAGAGGTAAGTCCGATCGAATGCCCTTTCTTTTTTCTTGCTTCAACCTCTGTTTTTTTAACAATGGCATCATCCATTAAAACCTTAAACTTACTAATGTAAAGAGCTTGCCTATCTTCAGATTCTGCTTTTACCTCATTATTGAAAGCAATTTTAAAATCTGGATCAATTTTCGATGGTGGTATATCTACGGCAATTTCCCCAGCTGCATTTACATCTCCTTTTAACAATAACAACTTCACCATATGGTTCATGGTATTATAGTCTTTTGGATTTTTTTCTATATGGTCTTTGTAAACTTGTTTTAAATACCTGCCATTAGCAAATTCTAAATTCCAGTCTAGCAATTTTGCCACAGGTATAGTGTTGGTACAAGTGCTCCAGTCTAATGCCTTTTGGTATTGTGCATATTCGGCGAATAATAAGGCAATATTTTTAGATAACCGTATTAGATCAGGTCTACATGTTTCAATATCTTGCATTTCTTCAACTGCTTTGTCTGGATTGTTGACCAACAAGTATCTTATGTAATATTCGAAATCTGTAAATTTCTTACTTTCTATAGTCTTCGTTTTTTCTTTCCATTCTTTAACTACTTCAGCAGAAATATTCCCACATTTTTGCCAAAGTTCAGCCGTTTCAAAATTCAATTTTTCGGCATACACTTGGCTAATTGATGTAGCTAAATCTTTGTTAGAAATACTACAAGGTTCAATAGTATCAAGTTTCTTCAAAAGATCCTCGTGATTTGCTTTTACTAGAAATTCGTAGTAGGTCAATTTGTTATTCTCGGTAGGTTCTAAAGTGTACATCACTTCTAAAACTTGTTCTATAATTTTAGAATTGTCTTCGGTATTAAAGTTCTGGTAATAATCCTTTAATATGGTAACGTCGTTTTGACCCCATTCCATTTGTCTTTCCATCCACATTTTTTTAACTGCGGGTGAAGGGTAATTACTTACAATACTAATATCTCGAGAAAAATCTGCATAAGAGCTAGACGGATTTTTTACGTATAAACCGTTTAGTTGCGACCAAAGTTCAGCTGTCTTGCCTTGTTTCTCCATGCCTTCGGCATAAGACACTATCTGTTGGGTATTAATGAATTTATTATCCTTAAATAATTTCTCCATCAAATTTGTAGCCTCTTCCGTTTTTTCCTCAACAACCAATCTGTCGATTTTTTGCTTTAAAGAAACCATGGTTTGTTTGCTCTTGTTGTACGATTTATAATCACTATTGGTGTTTGTAATTAAGGTTGAGGTCGTACCGATTAAAGTTCTTATTTCTGGTCGAATATCTGGGACACTGACATTCGGCGATTTCGTTTTTATATTATAAAGAAAGCCATTCAAAAGCGGTACAGAAGTAAATTCTACTTCGTTAAAAATTAAGTTTTCGTGAATTTTAACATTATTGTGTTCTTCAACATACATCAACCAATACGATTCTTTTTTTTCATCAGAGTTTAATGAACTAGAAACCTCATATTGCCCTTCGTAACTTAAATGACGAATACTTTGGTAACGCCAATCCATCGCAGCTTCAGTTGATTTTTTAGCAGTTAAAAATTGAATATACGGGTGTCTTTTTTTATAATCTACAAGATGCTTTTTTAATTCACCGATAGCGTTTGATGTGCTTCCTATTTTTAATACATCTTTTGTGTTTAATGCATGCGACCATATACCCGTATATAGATAGGTAGACTCTATTGCCCATTGCTCTTTCTGTGAAATGGTATAACCACTACTTAATCTCGGATAGTCAAAAAATCTATTATTTAATGGGTCTGGGTCGAACTCTCTATCACCACCTTCATATTTATCGCCTAAAAATGAAGTATGCACGAAATTTAAACTAGGAAACCCTTTCTTAAGTGTAATAAGACCTAAGCTGTCTATTTGATTGTTTGGTGCTACATAAGAAACAGGTAATGTTTTTGAGACACTATCTTCCCATTTTAATGCAGAAGCTTTGGTATTGTCTAAGATAAGATCAGTGTCTTTCCATAATTTTTTAGAAAGCGGAAGGTCATTATAACCACGAAAACCTAACTCGTGACCGGCATTTGTAAATTCATTGGTAATCCATTTATTAGTACCATTTTCATTTTTACCGTCTAGTAGTCCAGTTTGGTCCCAACTTTTAAAATTAGCATCGCTCGAATTACTGTTATTAGAATTAAAAGTAACATAGGCCGTAAATTTAAGATCTTCTTCTTTTGCCAATTCTTTCATTTTGGGCCACCAATCAGATTTTAAAACTTCAGATTTACTAATGCCGTTTTGTACGTTGATAGCTTTTCCTTGGTCATCATATACAGGAGAAGGAAAATCATCAAGAAATAATGTGCCGATGTTAGCTATAGGATATGGAATACCTTCTAACCCCAATAGACTGGCTGAAAATAGGAGGCCCCTCATTTCTTTTTTAAGAATTTGCGATGAGTTGTAGAGCACTACTTTACCGTTACCAATTCTATTCTCTATTAAAACCGGATAATCTTTATTATTGTGTGCAGATACTAGAACGTTTATACTACTAGAAAAGTTTGAACCTTCGAAACCTAAATGAACCGTTTTGTTATCAAAGCCACGCCCTTGCATACCAGGAAAAAGAGCTTTGTTAAAGAACAGTCCCGAAGCTTCTCTGTTCGTGCTCCAATCGGCATCTGGTGTCATTCCAAAAAAGTAAGATAGACGCTCATCTTTAGTAGCTTTGGTAACGAATAATGTACCACCTTTAGAAACAAATTTTAATAGACTGTCTATGGCAATAGTACTTAGCCCTGCAGTTTCATGAACTGTTACTACTCTTGTCGTTGGTGCAATATTCAGTTTCTCGTTAAATTGGTTAACCCATAAAGTTTTGTGGGCAATTTTAGAATAGTCAAAAGCCTTTGCTAAATTCTCGGTTTCAAGAATTGCACTATAATTTGTAGGCTCTATCAGAAACTGAACAAGAGGTTCTTCGGTACTTTTTTCTGGAATATTAAATTTGTTGTTAGACTTGTATAGTTCTTGTTGACAACTGGTCACTAAACTAAAGGCTATAAGAAGTAATAAATAACCTAATTTTTTTGATATCATGGCTTTGTATCTTAAAATTCTAATTACAGACCACAGGTTAAAAATTAATTTGGTCTTTAATTCGAACTAACTAAGTACTTCAATAATAGCAGTATCATGAAATTTATTGGTTAAGTATTCAAATTCATCCATGAATGAATCATTTATCTGCTTATTACTGTATTTTAGGTAGGTTATAGAAGAAATAGCGAATCGATTAAAAGCAAAAAAAGACCTGCTAAAAGCAGGTCTTTTTTATTTATGTTAGATTTGATTTTACTGTTTAGACGCGCGTTTGCTTTTTTTGTCACCTTTATCTTTACCATGACCACGCATTTTTTTTCTATGGTTCATTTTCTCCCATTTCTCAAATTGATCAGCGGTAAGTATCGATTTCATTTCTTCTTTACGAGCGATTTGATAGTCTAATCTTTCATTCTGCTTTGTGTATTTTTCTTCGGAAGTCATTATTTTTTTGCCTTCGTCTTTACTGGCTTTTCTTTCTTCCATTTTTGCTTTTCTTGCTGTAGCATCTTTGGTAAGAATAGTTTTTACTTTAGCCTGTTGAGATTCATTTAAATCTAGCGCCAAGGTCATTTTTTTGGTTTGTAGAGAAGCCACTTGATCAGGAGATAAATCTTTCATATCACCTCTTTTACCTTTGTTTTGATCTTGTGCAGTTGCTGAAATTGTCGCCACTACTAAAATGGCCATTAGTATTTTTTTCATGTGTATTATTTTTATTATTCGGTTCTTTGACATGAATATTTGAAAAAGGTTTAAGGTCGAACCACTTTTTAGTAAAAGATTAACGGATAGGTAAAGTGCTTAAAATAAAAAAGCGCGGCTGTAGGTAGCCGCGCTTTTAAGTAGGTAAATTTTGTTAATATATTAATTCGCTGGTGTTCTACCCTCCATTGTTTTGTAAGGGTTGATTACGATATCAGCTTCTTGTTCGTAAGTGTTAGTTACAATTTCTTCCTGATTAGTTTCAGTTGTGCTTTGATGATATACAACAGAAGCAAAAATGAAACAAGCTAGATAAATAAGACTTTTTAATTTACTGGTCATGATTTGGGGGTTTTAAATTCATTGCTAATCTAAAAAAGAATAACGCACGAAAAAGCCCATTGTTGTGTAATGGGCTTTTTTTGATGTCTAGAATATTTAAAATGTGGTTAATACATTTCATTCATCGATGTTATCGGTGGTTCATCGATAGATGCGTTTAATCGATCTTTTTTTGACTTTTTATTTAGGGTCAAGAATGACGTTAATACGCTCAATAACATCGTCGTAATGATATTTTGTCATCATATCAGAGGTTCTGTTTCTTGCATTTCTAATATCTCGCTTTAAAATATTCAGTTCAGCTCTTGCGATGGTACGAATATCAGATTGGCTGGTGTTGACAACTGTTGATTTTCTGTAGCCACCGAAATCAGAAGCTTTCACTTGATTTTCTGCGGATAATAGATATGCTAAACGATCTATATGCGCTTTTTGTAAGTTTCTTCTGTAAGTATCAACGGCTTTACCGTTTTTAGTTTCAGACCAAATACCTTTTCTTAATTCATTCATCATTAAGGTAAGCGAGTATGCATCCGCCGAATCAATAGTTTCATATTCTATTAATCGCGCCATTTTACCTAAGCTCAATACATTATTCAAGGTACGAACTTGCATCGAGCGCATTTGCTCTAAAAATCCGGAGTACTCGGTTCGCTTTAAAATATCTTGATCTAACATCCACATAGGCGTTTCAAAAAGTTGTTCATGTAGAAAGGCCATTGCTCTTTGTTGTTTCTCTTTAGGTACGGCAGTATAAACAGCACCTTCTTGGTCATAGGTCTTATGGTTTTCATAAACACCACCAATATTATTAGAGACATGACCCATGTATCTATTGAATTGAGAAAATACTTGTCCGTATAACTTATCTAGATCTTCATAGTTTTTACCGTCTTCGGCTGTCCATTCAATAAGTTTCGGTACAATCCTTTTAAGGTTTGCAATACCGTACTCGCTAGCTTTCATCGCATCATCACCTAAATCTTCAGTTTGTGAGCTTGGGTCTACAATGTCACCAACCTGTTGGTGTCCAAAGCGATATAGCGGGTCACCGGCATGTGCCATAATCCATTTATCTAAAATGGATTTTTCTTCTTCTGCAGTGGTGTTAGGTATGGGCTTGTATCCCCATTGAATAGCATATTTATCGTAAACACCGATATCTGGCATTAAAGCCACGCCTTCATCGCCAGGTTGTGCTATATAGTTGAAACGGGCATAATCCATAATCGATGGAGCGGTGCCATATTTTTCTGTAAATGATTTAGAACGAAGCGAATCTACAGGGTATGCAACACTACTGCCCATGTTGTGCGGTAAACCTAAAGTGTGCCCAACTTCATGAGACGAAACAAAACGGATTAAGCGACCCATTACATCATCATCAAAAGAAACGCCCCTAGCAGCCGGATTAATAGCTGCTGTTTGCACGAAGTACCAATTTCTTAGAAGAGTCATTACATTATGATACCAATTGATATCTGACTCTAAAATTTCGCCACTACGAGGATCACTAACATGTGGTCCGTTTGCATTTGGTATTGGTGAAGCTAAATAGCGCACTACAGAATAACGTACATCTTCAGGAGACCATTCTGGATCTTCTTCTTTGGTCGGAGCTTCTTTGGCGATAATAGCATTTTTAAAACCAGCAGCTTCAAAAGCAATTTGCCAATCTTCTATACCTTGTTTAATAAATGGAACCCATTTTTTAGGTGTAGCCCTATCTACATAATAGATAATCTGTTTTTTAGGCTCTACCAGTTCGCCATTCTTGAATTTTTCGGCATCTTCATCTTTCACTTCTAAACGCCATCTATCTAGAAATTTAATAGTCTTACTTTCTTGCGCCTCTAAACCATAATCTACTTGACCACGAGCAAACCAGCCGACACGTTCGTCAAAATAACGGCGTTTCATTTGTTCTTCAGGTAACAATACCATAGAGTTATTGATTTCTACAGAAATAGAACCAAGACTTTCGTTACTGGGTGCAGCACTTGCCAAATATGTTTTAATGTGACGTACTTCCACATTTAATGGGTAACTCTTGATTGATTCAATATACCCTCTGCCTTCATCTAAACGAGACACCTTATAGCGCTTGCGATACTGCTCTGGCATGCCAAAAGCTTTTGTGTCTTTGATAAAAATATCATTGACCTCAATAACTGTAGTCGGGTTTAAAGAATCTTTTTGTACCGCCTTAATATCAAAGGAAAATAGTACAGGTTCAAAATTCGAGTTTACAACAGCTTCATGAACAGGAAGGGAATCTGCAGCAACCACATCATGAGAAACTACACGAAGTAGTACTTTTTTATCTTTCTTTTCCCATCGTAGAACTTGGGTATTGATTTTTCCGCCACCAAAACCGATGCCTGAGGCAGTTTTAGAAATACGGCTTACCATCAACATTTCTTTGTTGAATAACGAATCGGGAATTTCAAAATAATGATTCTCGTCAACTACGTGGGTTGTAAAAAGTCCCGTATCGCTAACAGCATCTTTTGTAATAACCTTGTTGTAAGGTTGAATTTTGTCTTTTGATGTTTTGTTGGCTTCTTGTTCAGTATCTTTTTTCTTCTTTTTGAAAATTTGAGCTTCGGCATTTTGATAGCCGAAAACACATACAAACAGCAATAATTTTACGAGTAATTTTCTTTTCATTTGTGAGTTAGTTTGGTAATCTTTCAAAGATTGAAATAATATCTGGAACAAATAGTTAATAATTTCTTAAGGCTAATTGTAACAATGACCACAGAAAGGCGTCTATTAAGTAAGGAATAAACATTTTTTCATTTCTGAATTAGTCGATTATAAAGCCTTTGCATCTGCAAGGGCTTTATTTTTTAGGGGACTTTAAAATATGAGCGGAAGAACAAATTGAAATAGACCTATTAATAATAGTACTGCAATTAAGTTTAAGATGACACCTGCGCGTGCCATTTCATGAACCTTAATATAGCCACTGGCAAATACGATGGCATTTGGTGGTGTCGCCATGGGTAACATAAAAGCACAGCTACTGGCAATGGTAATAGGTATCAATAAATAGGTGATAGGTATACCAAGACCAATTGCAATACCAGCAACTACTGGGGCAAGTACGGCAACAAGCGCTACATTACTCATTAGCTCTGTCATAAATAACATTAGTATAATCAATAAAGATGCGGTGAGTAAAATACTCAAATCACTTTGCCCGATAACTTCAGCTACCAAATCTACAATACCAGAAACCGACATACCGTTGGCTAATGAGAGTCCGCCACCGAATAGAATAAGAATTCCCCATGCGAGCTTTTGGGTATCTTTCCATTGCAAAATAAAATCACCTTTTTTGAGATTATATGGAAGTGCGAATAGTGTAATGGCGGCAAACATACTGATTAGTGTATCTGATAACCCTAGACTTGGAAATATCGAATTGATCAGAGTTCTAAATACCCACAAGAAAATAGTAACTCCGAATATGACGAGCACCATTTTTTCTTTTCCAGAGGTAGGTCCTAATTTTTCAAGCTCTTCGTGAATGATTGTTTTAGAAGCTTTAAATTTTAAGCCGTGAGTAGGGAAAAATACCTTCACCAATACAAAGTAGCAAATACTAATCATGATCAAGGAAAAGGGAAGCCCTATGATCATCCATTTAAGAAATGATATTTCAATATTGTATTCATTTTCTAATAAGCCAATTAGAACCGAATTTGGCGGAGTACCGATAACAGTTGCAATACCACCGGCATTGGCGGCAAAGGCAATACCTAGCATTACACTTAAAGCAAAGTTTTGGTCTCGCTTTGTAAAGCCGTCTTCATCTTCAATCAATAAATTAATTACCGACATGGCAATGGGTAGCATTACTACGGTACTCGCGGTGTTACTGATCCACATGCTTAATACGGCGGTGGCAATCATAAAACCCAGCACCACTTTATTAGCTGTTGTTCCCGTAAGTCTAATAATGTTTAGGGCAATACGTTTATGTAGATTAACTTTTTCTAACGCCAATGCCATTACGAAACCACCAAAGAATAGAAAAACTATCGGGCTTCCATAATTTGCGCCAACATCACCAATGGGCATCACTTTTAAAATAGGAAATAGAAGTAAGGGTAGTAGTGCAGTCACTGAAATAGAAACAGCTTCGGTAACCCACCAAATAACCATCCACAGGGCAACAGCAATTACAGCATCTGCATTTTCAGAGATAAGTACATTGGGTAAAAAAAGGATTACGAAAAATATTATAGGACCTGCGAACAGGCCTATTTTGCTACTTAAATTCATGCTGGTTGGTTTTGCCAGCTTCTAAGCTACTGTTTTTTAACGTCCCTTTAAATGACTATTTTATAATTTCTACTAAAAGAACATCGTCTTCTTTATAGATTTTAGCCAATTGTTGCTTTGTAATCCCTTTGATGCCTTTGTCCCAAGCTTTGTTGCTTAGGTCAGATTTTGTTTTAAGGGCGTCAAGCTCCATTTTCTTCTCTGCCTTAAGAATATCGAAAATCACTTTTTCAGTTTCAGACAGTTGCAATGGTTTTTTCTCTGGTCTCATTTGTGGGAAGAACAATACCTCTTGAATAGAAGCATTGTTGGTCATTAACATCACCAAACGGTCAATACCAATACCAATACCAGAAGTTGGGGGCATACCGTATTCAAGAGCTCTAAGAAAATCTTGGTCAATGAACATTGCCTCATCATCTCCTTTTTCAGAAAGCTTCAATTGCTCTTCAAAACGATCTCTTTGATCAATAGGGTCATTAAGTTCAGAGTAAGCGTTAGCCAACTCTTTACCGTTTACCATAAGCTCAAAACGCTCTGTCAATGCAGGGTTATCTCTATGTTCTTTCGTTAGCGGACTCATTTCTTTTGGGTAGTCGGTAATAAATGTTGGTTGCACGTAAAAATGCTCACATTTTTCACCGAATATCTCATCGATTAATTTACCGATACCCATGGTTTCGTCAACTTCAAGACCTAATTTCTTGGCAGTTTCACGAAGTTCATCTTCAGGCATACCGGCAACATCGTAACCTGTATGTATTTTTATAGCTTCTAGAATTGGCACACGTGCATACGGAGCTTTAAATTCAATTTCATGTTTACCAACGGTTATTTTAGTGGCTCCGTTAGAATCCATCGCAATTTTCTCCAATAGTTTCTCTGTGGTATCCATCATCCAGTTGTAATCTTTGTATGCAACATACAATTCCATTACAGTAAATTCAGGGTTATGGGTACGGTCCATTCCTTCGTTTCTAAAATCCTTAGAGAATTCATAGACACCATCAAAACCACCAACAATTAACCTCTTAAGGTAAAGTTCGTTTGCGATTCTTAAGTATAAAGGAATATTTAATGCATTGTGATGGGTTAAAAACGGACGCGCAGTTGCACCACCAGGTATAGGTTGTAAAATCGGAGTCTCCACCTCTAAATATCCGGCAGCATTATAAAACTCACGAATACTAGTTGTTATTTTAGTTCTTTTAATAAAGGTTTCTTTCACCTTTGGGTTCACTACCAAATCAACATAACGTTGACGGTAACGTAGCTCAGGATCATTGAATTCATCATAAATGTTACCTTCTGCATCCTTTTTTGGTAATGGTAACGGTCGAAGCGATTTACTCAGCATGGTAAATTTCTTTACCATAATTGTTTTTTCACCTACCTGAGTAGTAAAGAGGTCGCCTTCAATACCAATGATGTCACCAATGTCAAGCAATTTCTTGTAAACATCGTTGTACAGGATTTTGTCTTCGCCAGTACATATTTCATCTCTGTTGAAATATACCTGAATACGACCGGTACTATCTTGAAGTTCGGCAAAAGATGCTTTACCTTGAATACGACGAGACATCAATCTGCCGGCAACAATAACCTGTTTACCCTCTACATAATCAGATTTGATACTTGCAGATGTAGCATCTACAGGATATAAAGCAGCAGGATAAGGATTAATACCTAGTGCTCTTAATTTGTCCAATTTTTCTCTTCTGATAAGCTCTTGCTCCGATAATTGCATGCCGTCGTTTATTTAGCTGGCAAATATAATCGATATGTATTAATCTTTCAATCTTGTAGACACTAAAGGATAGAGTCTTTCGACAAATTTTTCATAAGCGAGCCCAGAAGGATGCAATCCGTCCGTAGCCACCAAATCCGTTTCGTCTAATCCCTTTCTAGTAATATCGGTAATATCGAGAAAAGTAACTCCCTTTTCTTTGGCTGTAGACTGGGCAAAATTATTATACTCATCTAGTTGTAAAGAGATCATTTCAGCACCATTACTTTGACCATATGGTGTGTAATAGTAATCTGGTATTGACAGCACGATTACTTTGTTAGCATCATCGCCGGCTAGGCTAATAGCTTTGTTTAAAAGTTCGACAAATTCAATTTCGTATTGAGAAAAAGGTCTAGACTGAAACTGGTTGTTTACACCAATTAATAGCGTAACTAAATTATAATCTGCAGATTCGCGACTACCAACAGCTGAAATAAGCTGGTCTGTTCTCCATCCGGTTTGTGCAATTACTGTTGTATTGACTTGAAGATTTTTGTTTTCTTCAATTTTGGTACTGAGTTGGGCAGGGAAACTATCTTCAAAGTCAACACTTTCGCCTACAGTATAACTATCGCCAAGAGCTATGTAGGTGATAACTTCTTGGTTTATCGTGTCATTTTCAAATTGTTCAGATCGTATGTCTTCTGTTTGGCTACATGAAGGTAATATGGCAAATAGAAAAATAAAGAAGGGAATTTTATATAGCATGTGAGCGTATTTCATAAGAATGTAACGTAATTGTGATTAGAAAGGTTTTATAAGTTACTATAAAATACGCCATCAAACACATACTTTTGATTGATGAATTTTCTTAGTCGAAATGAAATGACGATGAGTAATTGGGTATATATTCTTGTTGCGAAATAATTTTTAGAATATCGTCTTCTAAAGACGTAATGGGCGTTTCGATAATTCTATTCACTTCTCGTCCGTTCTTGTAAAAAATAAATGTAGGAACTCTGCGAATGTTTAATCCCCATTCTTCACCCTGCGGACTTTTCTTGTACGATTCTTTTCGATAGTCAAGAGCAACTATTTTTAAGTTTTCCCTAGGAAAATCTGCGGATTCTAGGATTTTGATGAACCTAGGCACTTCGCGTTTGCTGTCACCACACCAAGTACCCATAAAAATTAAGATTTTATAAGAAGCTAGCTGGTCTTTAAATAAATCAATTTGTTTTTGGTCAGTCTCATAGTTTTTAAAATTTGGTTCGAACCATGTTTTGTAGGAGTTGGCTGAGAGTCCGCCAACAGTTATTTGTCCCAATAAAAAGGGTTGTTGATTTTCAATAATAACCTCTTGGTTGGTGTTCTGAGAGAATGTATTGAAGGAGAAGCTTAAAAGAAGTGTGGTCAATACAAATGATAATTTCATGATTTTCAGTTTTTATATTAGATCTGAAAATTCTAGAAATTACTAGTTGAAAATTGATTTCGTGGGGTGGAAATAAGTACTAGACCCTAGGTGGAAATTTAAAAGGTTATAGAAAGCGCTGCTTTATTTCGTCTCTTGTTGATACTGCTAATTTCTTGTAAACATTGTTAATATGGGTCTTTACGGTGCTTACACTAATAAACATGGCAGCTGCAATTTCTTTATTGGTTTTGTTTTCAAGAATTTGTTGAACAATGTTATGTTCTTGCTCGGTAAGCTTAGCAAGAGAATCGTTTTGCAAGTTTCTTGAAGTGCTTCTTTGTTTGAATACAAAGTATACGTTCAGCGATATAGAAAGTAGAAGTAGAGCTAGAAGTAGCCATTTCCAGAAATTAGAGTTGGTTGTATTGCCATTTGTTAAATGTTGGTCTATGGCTATTTCATTTAAATACAAGTCGGTAAATGCTGCGTCTGGATATTTCGCTATTAATCGCTCGCCAAGTTCATTATAATAGTTTGTCTTGCTAATATCTTTTAGGTAATAGCTATAGGTATCATTTCTTTTATCTGACAAAAAGTTAAAAATATAGAGTTCGGCTAGTGGTTCATCTAAATCTTCTCCGAAATCTTGCAAGGTCGAGAACCACTTTTTAGAATTCAGCTTTCTATTCGCATCACTTCTAAAGTCATTAAAATCGAAAGCCATTTCTTCTTTTAAAACATCTATATCTAAAAAGGTAGATGATTTACTATTTGTTGAGGTAATTTCACAGAGTGCTTCGTTTGCAAAAGAAGTAGGGAAAGTAATGGTGTCGTTATTATTGGCTATAAATAAAATGCTTTTGCTGAACTCGCAACTACCAAAAAAGTGTTCAGAGTTTGAAGAAGCGTCAGAACAATCATCTAAATGAATTCTGTAAATTCTATTGTCATCGTTAAGGTTGTTTCCTCTAAAACTAAAATATCCTATTGAATCGGTGGTAGTTTTTTTAAGAATCTGTTCCATCGAAATTCTGCCAAACTTCCTATAATCTTCGATGATAGATAGGTAAATGGTCTTTCCGCTTTGCTCATCTGCAATTTGACCTTCAAAACTATATTGAGATAAACCTTTAAAACAGGACAAAATAATAAAAATAAAAAATACTGTTCTAAGCATTGGTCGGGTTCTAGGGAATAAAATTAGTAGATTTTGTAACAAAGTATTTTTAATTGCGACTTATAAGGTACATCAATCAATCAAAATAATAATCAAATGAGTTTAATTCGAGTATTACTAGCCATATTTTTTCCTCCTTTAGCAGTTTTAGGTAAAGGTTGCGGTTCTTTTGTAATTGTTCTACTTTTGACTTTTTGCGGCTGGGTACCAGGGGTAATCGCTGCCTTAGTTATATTGAATAATCCGAACTAGAACCAAAATACATGAGACTTTTCAAAATTCTTACTACTGTTCTTGTAACAGTACTTTTCGCTGCCTGTAATTTTACCGAAGAAATTTACTTCAATGAAGACGGATCAGGTAAAATGAGTATAATCTTCGATGGTAGTGAGATGATGCAAATGATACCAGAATCAGACTCTACCCAATTAGACAAGGCGATAGATTCTACTTTGGTTTTTAAAGATTTATTGCGCGAAAAAAAGGATAGTATAGCCCAATTGTCACCAGAGGAGCAAGCTAAATTGAAAAAATTAGAGAATTTCAGTCTTCATATGAAGGTAGATCCAGAAGGTGGGGTCATGAATTTTGACATGTATACCGATTTTAAAAAAGTATCTGAGGTAAATGATGCATTTAATACTTTTCAAAATGCTAGTGCTGTAGGTCCTATTGCTGGCGGTAAATCAATGCCAGGTGGTGCAACAGAAGAGACTACTACGGTTAATTACAGTTTTGAAAAGAACATATTTAAACGAGAGACGGTAATTTTAGATCAAGAATTATTTGAAAAAAGTTTAGATAGTTTGGCTAGTGCAGAAATGTTTTTGTCTAGTTCTACCTACACTTTTAAGTATCATTTTCCAAGACGTGTAAAGTCTACCAATATTGAAGAAGCAACTTTTTCTATGGATGGAAAAACCATGGTACATGAAGTTAATTTCTTAGAGATGATGAAAGATCCAGAATCTATGGTCATCGAAGTAGAGTTAGAAAAATAGGATATTCCTTTTCATATCTTTGTAAGATGAATAAGAAGGTGCACGTACAAGATTTAGGTCTAAAAGATTATAAAGAAACTTGGGACTACCAAGAGCAGTTATTTAAAGATACCCTAGATCTTAAAATACGAAATAGAAGAGAGGAGTTGAATTTAGAGACTCCCAATCATTTTCTGTTTGTTGAACACCCACATGTATATACACTTGGTAAAAGTGGAGACATCTCTAATCTGTTAGTAGATGAAAAAGTCTTGGCAGCTAAAGGAGCTACTTTTTATAAAATAAATAGGGGAGGAGATATCACCTATCATGGTCCCGGTCAAATAGTGGGTTACCCTATATTAGACTTAGATAATTTTTTTACAGATATTCATAAATACCTTCGTTTTTTAGAGGAAATGGTCATCTTGACCTTAGCTGAATACGGAATAAAATCTGAGCGATCACCAGGTGAAACTGGTGTGTGGTTAGATGTCGGTACCCCGTTTGCACGTAAAATATGCGCAATGGGCGTAAGAGCGAGTAGATGGGTAACCATGCATGGATTTGCATTAAATGTAAATGCCAATTTAGGATATTTTGATATGATGATTCCGTGCGGTATTAAAGGCAAAGCAGTGACTTCTTTGAATGTGGAATTAGGCAAGAAGGAAGTGGATATGGATGAAGTGAAGCAGAAATTGCTAAAACATTTTTTAATACTGTTTGAAGCTGAAATAAATGGAAAAACCGAGGTGTAAGCCTCGGTTTTAAGTTGGTGCTTGGTTAAGTTATTATTTGCTGTGTGCCGTAAGCAGTGTGCTACTCATTACGTCTCCGTTTTTCTTATAAGTTTCTTGCTTTACCATGCCAACCCCTTCTGCGAGCCATACTCTAGACGGGTACACTTGGTTAGCCATCATCATTTTAGAACGATTTTCGCTATATAAAACAAAGCAATCGTATGTGCCAGCGGTAGTAGTAACGCTTTCTTTTTTCTCTACCTTTCTGTTGGTCATATCAACGGTCATATTCATATTAATGCCGCTCATGCTAATTTTCATAGCTACATTAGCATCGTTCAAATTTTGACCTACGGTGAGTTCATTGGGTATTTCAATGTCATTGCCAGAGATTTCAATATCCATATCGCCATATTGCTCCATCATTTCGGTCGGTAATAGCGATTCGTAATCAAGAGTAACCATATTACCGCTACAGGTTAATTTATAACTGGTGCTATAGGCATCTTTACCTTTTGCATCTTTCATGTTAATAGCCATGGTGGCATGTGTGGCATCGCCTGTATTATTTGCTTCAACCACCTTAAATGCACTTACGCCTTCGACTTTACCTTTTTTGTTGTAATTAGTATACTCCATTGAAACACCTTCGTTCATAGGGTAGAACTTGCTACAGTTGTCTTGAGCGGTAATGGATATGGTTCCGATTAAAAATAATAATACTGAAAATAGATTAGAGTTCATCTTTATATAGTTAAGGTTCTGATTAATAACTATTTGAATGTATGAAAAACATTACAGTATTTTGAACGATATGTATAATCGGTAATTAAATGCTTGTGAATTCAACTATCAACTGTATTATCGTATTTTAAAAACCCTAATACTGTTTTCTTGATCTTTAAATACGAATTCTGGTTGTTTATTGGCGTTTATATCAGCCATGTCAATTATTGAGCTACCAAAAATCGGAAAATTTGGAATTGATTCAGCTTGACTATCAAAGAGGTATATTTTCTGATTTTGTATATCTGTTACCGAAACATAAATTTTATCGTTCAGGTAAAAAACCGTTGGTTTAGAGTAAACACCTAATTCTAATTGAATTTTTTTATCTCGTATAGTAAGTACGTTATCATTCATAATTGCCAAAGTTTTAGAAGTGGCATCTAGGCCGTGGTCTTTGGCAAGGTTGAGATTGCTAGATGAAATTTTACCCTGCGTATCTATTTGATATAATATACCTTCGACGGAGGTAAATGTAAATTTGTTTTGATATAGCTTAATGTCATTATCAGAAAAAGAGAATTTATCTTTTACGTTTACCCTGGTTTTGCCTACCCTGTTGGTAATTTTTAATTGACCGTTTTCTAATTTAAAAACGATATAATCTTTTTTTCCGATTCTAAAATGTTGAGGAGCTGCTACTATAGGTGCTTCGGAAGTATCATAAGTAAAACCTTTAACAATATCTCCTTTACCATCATACATTAGTATGTTCTTATCTTGAGTGACAATAAAGCGATAATTTTTACGTCCTTCATAATCAAATACTGCTAACGGATTTAAGTTTCCGCCAGAAAACTTCTTTGTAAACGGTTCAACCTCTTTCCCGGTTCTGTCTAAAATTAAGAACTCGTTGTTCGTAGTAAATGCCAACTGTAATTTCCCGTTTTTGAACAAATCAACCTGCTGAACTTTACCTTGTATAGTTCCATTAAGTTGTTTTTTCCAAAGAATTTTTCCACTATTAGAAATCAAATAAAGTATATTTTCTTGATCTTGAACTATAATCTCCTTCCTTCCATTACTGTGGTTAGTAACAAACTGAGGTAGGGTAGTCAGATCAGTATCGAACTTTACTTCAAAAACCGCGGAGACAGAATTTGAATCTTCTTCGGCAGTTATTTTCTTTATTATGAAATTCGTGTGAAAGAATCCTGCATCTGCGATTATTTGAGTCCCGAAAACATAGTCGTTCAAATTGCTTTTACGAAATGTCTCGGCTAAAGTTTTAGAAACTGATTTAGCTAATAAGGATGAGAAGCCTTTTGAATTGGAAATTGAAAGCACATTTGATGATGAGGTAAGCTTACTTTCGGCATTTTTAAATAAGTTCGTTTTATCAAAAGTATCTCCAGTTTTTATTTTAGAAATAACAGATTCTAAAGAGCTTTTAGACGTAGAAAAGAGAAAGGTATTTTCAATGATGCTCGCATATTCAAAAGGATGCTCTCCAATTAATGGGGTTAAGGGTTCAAATATTTTGAGATTAGGTTTTAATCCCCAAATTTCATTACTGCTATATTCTTCAGTAGATATTTTCTCTTCGTTAATATAATCAAGTAGTGTTTCGGTACCGTATGTTCTTAAAAATAAAACATGTTCGTTATCATACGGTGCGAGTCCAATCTCTTCAACCGTATTTAGCAAAGAATCTAAAGTAGTTGCCGGTTGGTTGATGGCAATTTTATTAGCGGTAAACAATTTAAAATCATCTAAGCCATAAGAGGTCAAATATTCAGCATCACTTGGGGCTAAAAGAGATGTCTTGTTCTGTATAGGTTTAGTGTTATTAAAAAGATTTAAAAATTGGTTTTTAGTGCTGTTAGCTTCAGCAATTCCGTTGAGTGAAATTTCGGTATTGTTTAAAGTTAGGTCTAAAGATATCGTACTAGCGAAATTAGAAATATTTTGGTCTGCTCCTAAAAGATGGTCAAGTAGTGGTTTATTATTTTCATCATGAATATTTAGCCAAATATTCATGACCTTATCTTTATTGGCAACGTTGTAGAATTGTTGAAGCGATTCATCAATAACTGAAGTTTCAGTAGCTGTTATAATATTTTGCAGTAAAGTTTGTGACGAACTTATTATCCAATAGTTGTCAAGATTTGTACTATAGAATATGGAATTCTCAATCTCGTATTTTATAATTTTTAGGTTATCATAATTAAGCGTCTCAATACTTTTGTTTTGCAGGCTATCTCCGTCTCGTATTTTAAGGCTATCACTTGTAATGTAGGTATATTCAATTAACGTACTATCTGAAGAAAAGGCAAGTAGCCCTTTTTTTTTATCAGCAATATATTTTAATGAGGTTATACTTTTCTTAATTTGTATGAATGGCTCTTGACCTTCTAGAGCATCGAAAATTTCGTTAGATGACAATTCATCTATCAAAGTTTCAAAATCATTGATTTTAAAAACTAAACTTGAATTGGTAGGGACTAGCTCTAAAATTGAACTCTCAGATTTTGTTTTAGTTGAGCATCTGAAACATAGAAGTAAAAGTGCTGCAAATAGTAAAATGTTCCTCATGCGTAAAGTTTGTACAAAGTTATACTATTTGTATAATTAGAGTCAGTTGTCTGGTAAAAGCTTAAAACTCATTCTATGATATTTGGTGGGGCCATATTTTCTTATGGCAGCTCTATGTTCTTTGGTAGGGTAACCCTTGTTTTTCTTCCAATTATACATTGGGTATTCTTCATGTAGTTGAAGCATATAAGCATCACGTGCTGTTTTCGCTAATACAGAAGCTGCGGCAATACTTAGATATTTCGAGTCACCTTTAACTATACATGAATAAGGTATGTCTTTTAACGGTTTAAATCTGTTACCGTCCACAATTATAAATTCGGGTATTTGAGATAGCGAATCTATGGCGTTATGCATTGCCAGAATTGAAGCATTTAAAATGTTGATTTCATCTATTACATTAGGTTGAATGTGGGCAATGCCAAAGCATACGCTCTCATCTTTTAAAAGTGGTTCTAGAAGTTCTCTTTTACGCTCAGATAAAAGCTTTGAATCTGTTAAAATGGAGTTTTCGAAAGATTCAGGTAAAATAATCGCTGCAGCGGTAACAGGACCTGCTAAGCAACCTCTTCCAGCCTCATCGGTGCCTGTTTCATTAATATTTTGGTAATATTTAAGAAGCATTATGATTTTTTTAACTTAAAGTTTTGAGTTTTGAATATTGGTTTAATGTTAAATAATTGTTTTTTTTTCAACAAATTTGACTTTTTGAAAAGAAAAAAATAATAATAAGTGTTTTTTTAACATATATCCTTTTTGAGTTAAGATAGCTTTTGGAATACTAAGCAAATTTTTAGACTTTTGGCGCAAGCTAATTCAAAAAACAAATTTTATGAAACAGAAGTTGACGTGGATGTTGACACCGTTATTGGTGCTCTTCATGACATTTTCCTATGCACAGGAAAAAACAGTGACCGGTGTTGTAACCGATCAAAGCGGTTTACCGTTACCGGGAGTGTCCGTTGTAGTTGTTGGAACAACTAGTGGTACTCAAACAGATTTTGATGGTAATTATTCCATTAATGTAGCCCAAGGAAAAAATTTAAGATTTTCTTACATTGGGCAAAAAACAGTTAATATGACTGTTGGTGAGGCTAATACCTTAGATGTACAATTAAAAGAAGACGCTGAAGCGTTGGAAGAGGTTATTGTAACTGGACAAGGTTCAGGTATTGCTCGTAGAAAACTATCAACAACTGTTGATGTTTTGGATGCAGAAGATATCGAAAAATTACCTTCAAATCAAATTGACCAATTATTACAGTCCACTACGCCAAGTGCGCAGATTAGATTAAGTTCTGGTCAGCCAGGTACAGCAGCTATTATTAGAACACGTGGTCCTATCTCTGCGGCATCTTCAGCAACTCCGGTTGTAATTATCGATGGTGTTCGTGTAGATAACTTGAACAGTAATCCGCAATTAGGTATTGCAACGGGTGGTGCGAATGTTTCTGCATTAGCAGATATACCTGTTGAATCTATTGAAAGAATAGAATACATTAAAGGTGGTGCGGCAACAACCTTATATGGTGCAGATGCTGCAAATGGTATCATTCAGATTATTACTAAAAAGGGTAAAGATGGTAAAAGTTCAGCCTTTTTTGAAAGTAACGTAGGTGCTATTAAGGCTACGAAAGATTTTTTAAGATATGATAGAACTGGTGATGTTATTTTTCAACCAGGTTGGTCGCAACAATATAGAGTTGGTCTAAGTGGCGGTTCAGAGAAATTTACTTATAATTTCGGAGGAAGTCTTTATAAAGATGACAGTTATAATGATATCAATGAGCAAATAAGAAGAACATTTACTTTTGGTCTCACGGCTAAAGTAACAGATAAACTAAGATACCAAGGTTCACTTTCTTTTGTGAATTTTGAATCTAATTTAGATTATAATGCGAACACTAGCTTTTCTAGATTCTCTAATTTAGAAGGATCGGCACGTGGTGCAACAGATGAATTTACAGATGCGGAATTTGCTGAAGAAACAGCAAGGTACCAGAGAATTGGTAAGTTAGTTGATATAACTAGTACAACTAATCGTTTTACAGCATCTAATAAATTCATTTATGACATTAACGAAAATTTCCAAGTTAATGCCACATTAGGTATTGATAATAGAAATACTGTACAAGAAGAATTACAAAGTAATGCACTTTTGGTTGAATTAGGGTCAGTCGCTCCTGGTACTACAGATCAAGGTAGTCTTACTAGAGTTTTAAGGTCGGCGTTTACTGTTACTACAGATGTCAACCTAACTCATAAGGCATATACTGATAATTTTTCTTTCGTAAGTATCTTAGGGGGTCAGTTCTTTAGGTCTACAGATAGACAAAATAGATTAAATGGTTCTGGTGGTGTTGACGGTACAAGATCGTTGAACAACTTTTCTGAACAAACATTTTCAGATTTTGTATTAGAAAACGCTAACTACGGTCTTTATTTCTTAGAGAATGTTGGTATTTATGACGTAGCCTTCTTAGAATTTGGTGGAAGATTAGATAAAAACACGATATCTGGAGCTAACACATCTCCTTTATTACTTCCTAAGATCGGTCTTACGTATAACTTAAGTGATCATGATTTTTATATCAATTCAGGTATTAGTGATGTGGTTTCAACGATTAAGTTAAGAGCGAATTATGGTGAGGCAACGAATTTTGCACAACCTTTCGATCAAGATAGAACATTTAATCAGAATCCATTTTTAGGTAACCCATCTTTTACATTTGATAATCAAGGGAACGAAGATTTAGTATCTGAGCGTGTTGCTACTACGGAATTTGGTTTAGAATTGGGATTCTTCACTAATCGTTTATACCTAAGTGGAACAAGATATGTAGGTATTACTACAGATGCTTTGTTTACTCCACAAGATGCACCGTCAACTGGTCAGAATAACCAAATCCAAAATATTGGTGAGGTAGAGAATAAAGGATATGAATTTGCTTTAAATGCTACTATTCTTCAAACGGAAAAGCATAATTTAAGTGTAAATCTTTCCTATAACAATGTAAATAACATTGTAACAAGTTCTGGTGGAGCTCCAGCTTTCGTAGTTGGTGGGTTTAATGTTTTAGGTTCAGTTGTGGAAGAAGGACAGAGTTTAGGTTACTTAAGAGGTACAGCTGCTGTATTACAGGATGATGGTACATACGAGTTTGAAGCTAACACGGCATTAGGTGATACTTTTGCTCCTAACTTTGGTTCAATGGGGTTAAATTATACTTACAGAGATTTTAACTTCTTTGCAACGGCAGATTATCAATTTGGCGGTAAAATTACAGATTTAAGTTTCTTATTAAGACATTTAAGAGGTACTGATGATACTGGAATTCCTGAGGAATTAATTGGTACTACTTCTCCTTTTAACTATGTGAACTTCTTCGTTTTTGATAATGATTTCTTAAAGGTTAGAAATATTGGTGCATCATATAATTTTGGAGATATAGCAAAGCCTTTATTTAGCAATATTCGTTTAGGTGTTACGGTGACTAATCCTTTTAACTGGACAGCAGGTAATTTTGATCCAGAAACAACTGGCTCTGGTATTGCTGTGCAAAATGGTTTTGCAAGTGGTGGTTTCGCATACGGAACTGAATCTGCACCAAGAACTTACATTGCGTCTTTAAGATTTGAATTTTAATAAAAAATTGTAAACATGAAAAAATTAATAATATTTTCTTTAGCCATAGTTACTTTTGGTTGTACAGGAGATTTTGGAGACGTAACTGACTATAAAACAGTTGAAAATCCAAATTTATCTGAGGCATCGGTTGTAGGTCAGCCGAACTCCGCTGGAATCTGGCTTACTGGATTGGAAAGACAATTAGCTTTTGTTTTTAATGAAACATTGGTTCTTTCTGAATTAGGTTCAGATAATTACGTGAATACTCAGACATTTTTCAACCAATTTATGGATGGATTAGAGATTCAAATTACTGACCCAGATATGAGAGATACACAAAGAGCTATTCAGCGATTACGTGAGCTTGCTAAATTTGGTATTGATCAAGTTGGTCCTGGTGATCCTAATTACACATCTGAAATTGAGGCTGAATTCAATTTCTTTGAAGGATTAGCCTATTTATATTCGGCTATGTATTTTTCAGCATTACCAGCAGAACCTATTGGGGTTCCTGTAGTAGCTGAGCAGCATTATTTAAACGCGATTGCATCTTTTAGTACTGCAATTAATATCAATGCAAAGCCTGAGTATTACTTGGCTGTAGCAAGAGCAAATTATTATTTGGGTAATAAAACGGAAGCTGTTAGCGCAGCAAATTCCGCTTTAGGATTAAGTTCTGATTTTGATCGTTTCGCATTGTTCGATGAGGCTAATGGTCCATCAAGTACATTTGAAGATGCATTGTACGAAAGAGGTACTTTTGATGATTTACAACCGCTACCTAGCTTAGATTTCTTAGATCCGAAGTATTCGTTTTTAAGTCCTGATCAAGATGCACCTGTGCATTATTTAAAGGCTGAAGAGGCTCATTTAATTATAGCTGAAGCTGCTTTAGCTGACAATGATGCTGCAACTGCAAAGGCTAGTTTAAATTCGTTGTTAGATGTTATTGCTACACGTGAAGTGAGAGATATAGATGATTCAATTGAGCAACGTTCTCAAGTTGACGAGGGTTCTAGACCAGATAAGGCTGATATTTTAGTTAATGGGGTGGCAGGTTTAGTATTAGACCGCCAATCTGGTAATGTTAGTATTCCTTCTGTTTCAGGTACTTCATTAACTTCAGAAGCAATCGATGCAATGATGGATAATGATGCTGGTTTATCTTTACTATACAAAACAAGACAAGAAGTTTTTATTGCTGAAGGTCTGCGTATGGTTGATATGGGTGTAAAGTTGGTTATTGATGAAAATGAAATATTACTTAACAGTAATATTAATGAAGGTGATTTTGGTACTACACCGGTAATACCTTCTTTCATCTCAGCAGTTGTTGCTGATTTAGATGCAATTACTTACGATGCTGCTGGCGGTGTAGTGACTACTGCTATAAATTTAAATGACGTTTTAGTTGCAAACAAAAGTTCTGATCAAGTTATTCCTTTTGAATAATATGTTTTAATTTTATTAAAAGCTCCTATTTAATTATAGGAGCTTTTTTTTGTGCTAAACTTTCACATTTACTTAGCAACAAAAAAATTAACTTTGCAAGGGTAACGATGCTTCATGAAATATATAATTCTAGTTTTATTGTGTTTAACATCTTCGATAGTTTTAGGTCAAGATGTAATTGAAAAGTCTGAAAAAAAGAGAGATTCAATTCCTCTGGATAAAAAGACCAAGCCAATAAACCCGAAAAGCAAACTGCAAAATGATTCTATTACTTTGACAATAGAGGATTATAAGATTATTTCTTTTGCAAGAGACACCACCTATTTAGATACTACACTGACTATTCAAAAAGAGTATAGGTACAATTATCTACGAGAAGATGATTTTGAATTAATGTCATTTTCCAATATCGGTCAGGCATATAATGAATTGGGTGTAAATTTTGAAAGGGTAACTAGTTATCCAAATTTAGGTGCTATTGCTAAAGACCGTAAGTATTTAGAAAAAGAGCAGATCAACTACTATAATGTTGCTACACCAATGACCGAGCTGTTCTTTAAAACAACTTTAGAAGAAGGGCAGTTACTAGATGCTAACCTGGCATTTAATACATCTAGAAGATTAAATTTTTCTATTGGTTATATTGGTTTTCGCTCATTTGGTAAATATAATGATAGCCAAATAGAGTCTGGTAATTTTGTAACTACGACTAATTACTTATCAAAGAATGGAAGATACGCCCTAAGGGCCCATATAGCAGCCCAAAATATTTCGTCTGAAGAAAATGGAGGTTTAGTAGATAAAGAGGCGCAATTTGAATCAGGTGATGAAGATTTTATTAATAGGCCAAGAGTAGATGTGTATTTGGATGATGCAGACAATAAAATTTTAGGTAAAAGGTATTATTTAGATCATACCTACAAATTGGTTAGAAAACAATTAGATTCTACCCGATTTGAAAAAACTTCATTATCAATTGGTCATAGTTTTGATTATGAGACAAAATATTTTCAATTTTTACAGACAGCCAGCGATACCTTATTTGGTGATGCTATTTTGAGTACTATAAATGATAAGGCAGTTTTGAAAACGTTCTATAATGAAGTTAATGCTGAATTTTATAATAGAACCCTGGGTAGATTAACAGGAGGTATAAATATCTATAATTATGATTACTATTTCAATAGTCAATTTATAGAGGCAGATGGTACCGCAATACCTAACAGGTTAAATGGAACTGAAATCGGAATCGGGGGTAAGTATGAAAAGCGGATAGGAGAATTTGATTTCAGCGCTGATTTGAAATATAACCTTTCGGGTGAACTAGCAGGTAATCTTTTTAATGCATCGGCTTCATATAGTATTAATGAGAATAATAAATTGAAACTCTCCTTACATACATCTGCAAGGATGCCCAATTTCAACTACCTATTATACCAAAGTGAATACCTTAATTATAATTGGAATAATAGTAATGTGTTCGAGAAAGAACGAACAAGCAGTCTAAAAGGGGAGCTATTATCTAAGACCTGGGGTAATGTAATGGTGAAGTATAGTAATCTTGACAACTATACGTACTTTTCTCCTGTATCAGATGAACAAATTACTGATGGACTAGATAATGCCTTTATCAAACCCTTACAAGAAGGTAATACTGTTTCTCATTTAAAGGTTAAATACGAAAAAGAGTTTAAGGTAGGCATGTTTGCTTTGAACAATACGGTAATGTATCAAAATGTTACACAAGACACTCAAGTATTGAATGTGCCTCAATTGGTAACCCGTAATACATTGTATTTTTCATCAGATGTATTTAAGAAAGCGATGTACTTGCAAACAGGTATTACGTTTAAATATTTCTCCAGTTATAATATGAATGGTTATAATCCTGTCCTTGGTGAGTTCTACCTGCAGAATAAAGAAGAGTTGGGCGGGTATCCTTTACTAGATTTCTTTATTAATGCCAGAATTAAACAAACAAGAATTTACCTGAAAGCAGAGCACTTTAATGCCTCTTTTTCTGGGTATGATTATTATGCCGCACCTAATTATCCGTATCGTGATTTTGTAATACGATTTGGTTTAGTGTGGAATTTCTTTTCTTGATGTAAAGAATGATTCGTTTAATATGTTGATAGTTAATAATCTACGGATAGCGTATTGTTTAAGTAACTGTAAAACAGCGAGTTAATTTTATTCGTATTGTCGTTATTTCTAACTTACGGTAAATCATGCAGTTAGTGGATGTTTAAAAAACTTTGTTTTTTTATTTTAAAAAAGCATTGTGATATTAAGAATAGTGTGTACATTTGCACCCCGCAAACGGTGAAGATAATATCTGAACCGGGCGTTGGAAAAAGGTTCATATAAATGTTGATTATGTCTGGGAAAAAAAGAAAATAATTTTTTTTCGATAAAAGTTGCCAGGTTAAAAAACAGTTGTATATTTGCAGCCGCTTAGGGAAACACCTAAGGGAAACGAGGCGAGGAAATCGAGAGATTTGGAGCTGAGTGGATAGAAGTTCATTGAAATATTGTGGAGATAAGAATCGAGTTCAGGTGAGGACCTGGATGAGAGGAACAAGAATTAAGGAAACATACAATTTAGTATATCGCAAGGTATATATAAGGAATTGAATCGAGAGTCGGGGCCGGGAGAGATTTGGACTTCGTTGGGACGAATATTTACAAAACAACGATGAAGAGTTTGATCCTGGCTCAGGATGAACGCTAGCGGCAGGCCTAACACATGCAAGTCGAGGGGTAACGGGGAGCTTGCTCCGCCGACGACCGGCGCACGGGTGCGCACCGCGTATGGAACCTACCTTGTACAGGGGAATAGCCTTTGGAAACGAAGATTAATGCCCCGTGGCACCACGCCCCGGCATCGGGATGTGGTTAAAGCCTTCGGGCGGTACAAGATGGCCATGCGTCCCATTAGCTTGTTGGTAAGGTAACGGCTTACCAAGGCTACGATGGGTAGGGGCCCTGAGAGGGGGATCCCCCACACTGGTACTGAGACACGGACCAGACTCCTACGGGAGGCAGCAGTGAGGAATATTGGACAATGGAGGAGACTCTGATCCAGCCATGCCGCGTGCAGGAAGAATGCCCTATGGGTAGTAAACTGCTTTTATACAGGAAGAAAAAGAGCTACGTGTAGCTTACTGACGGTACTGTAAGAATAAGGACCGGCTAACTCCGTGCCAGCAGCCGCGGTAATACGGAGGGTCCGAGCGTTATCCGGAATTATTGGGTTTAAAGGGTCCGTAGGCGGGCCGATAAGTCAGGGGTGAAAGTTTGCAGCTCAACTGTAAAATTGCCTTTGATACTGTTGGTCTTGAGTTATAGTGAAGTTGCCGGAATATGTAGTGTAGCGGTGAAATGCATAGATATTACATAGAACACCGATTGCGAAGGCAGGTGACTAACTATATACTGACGCTGATGGACGAAAGCGTGGGGAGCGAACAGGATTAGATACCCTGGTAGTCCACGCCGTAAACGATGGATACTAGCTGTCCGGGACCTTGAGTTCTGGGCGGCCAAGCGAAAGTGATAAGTATCCCACCTGGGGAGTACGTTCGCAAGAATGAAACTCAAAGGAATTGACGGGGGCCCGCACAAGCGGTGGAGCATGTGGTTTAATTCGATGATACGCGAGGAACCTTACCAGGGCTTAAATGCATATTGACAGGTCTAGAGATAGATTTTCCTTCGGGCAATTTGCAAGGTGCTGCATGGTTGTCGTCAGCTCGTGCCGTGAGGTGTCAGGTTAAGTCCTATAACGAGCGCAACCCCTACCGTTAGTTGCCAGCATGTCATGATGGGGACTCTAACGGGACTGCCGGTGCAAACCGTGAGGAAGGTGGGGATGACGTCAAATCATCACGGCCCTTACGTCCTGGGCCACACACGTGCTACAATGGCAGGTACAGAGAGCAGCCATGTCGCAAGGCAGAGCGAATCTATAAAACCTGTCACAGTTCGGATCGGGGTCTGCAACTCGACCCCGTGAAGCTGGAATCGCTAGTAATCGGATATCAGCCATGATCCGGTGAATACGTTCCCGGGCCTTGTACACACCGCCCGTCAAGCCATGGAAGCCGGGAGTGCCTGAAGTCCGTCACCGTAAGGAGCGGCCTAGGGCAAGATCGGTAACTAGGGCTAAGTCGTAACAAGGTAGCCGTACCGGAAGGTGCGGCTGGAACACCTCCTTTCTAGAGATTGTCCTTTAAGGACAGTCCCTGACGAAGTAAAGAATGGAACTACGGTCCCGGTCTTTTGATTTAATAATAGTTTCTTTAACAATGTTCCAATATAATGATCTCCATAATTATGATATATAAGTAATTGCTTTTTTCGCGAGGTATTTATTGCCGAGAGGAAGGAGTAGGGACAGTCCCATAGCTCAGCTGGTTAGAGCGCTACACTGATAATGTAGAGGTCGGCAGTTCGAGTCTGCCTGGGACTACTGAAAAGTACGAGGTACAAGGTAAAAGAGGTACGTAGTACGAACGTTCATAAAGATTGAAATATTGAAGGAAATTTTAGAAGTTGAGGAGTTAAAGGGGTTGTTACTCATAACTCTTAACTAATAACTCATAACTAAAATAAATGGGGGATTAGCTCAGCTGGCTAGAGCGCCTGCCTTGCACGCAGGAGGTCATCGGTTCGACTCCGATATTCTCCACTAGGCGATGCCCAGGGATAATTAAATTTATTCTCGAAGTATCGTAGATGAGATAGATAGGTATTTAATTGCCTGTCGTGGCTCACGACAAAGTTCATTGACATATTGGAACAGGAGGTAAGACATTTTAATGTTTTACCGACTAAAAAAGAAAGAAACACGAATCTTTATTAAGTAAAGAGTACGAATAAGATAGAATAGATTAAAGATCTGGCGACAAGCTGGAAAAGGGCGTATGGGGAATGCCTAGGCTCTCAGAGGCGAAGAAGGACGTGATAAGCTGCGAAAAGCTACGGGGATCGGCACACACGATATGATCCGTAGATATCCGAATGGGGCAACCCGGCATATTGAAGATATGTCATGGCGAAAGCCAAGCAAACCCGGGGAACTGAAACATCTAAGTACCCGGAGGAGGAGAAAACAAAAGTGATTCCGATAGTAGCGGCGAGCGAAATCGGATTAGTCCAAACCGTACATGTTCCGGCATGTGCGGGGTTGTAGGACCACGATATTCGACATGTAATGAACTAGAACGCTTTGGAAATAGCGACCATAGAGGGTGATAGTCCCGTATAGGCAAAGAGCATTTAGATAGTGGTATCCTGAGTAGTGCGGGGCACGTGAAACCCTGTATGAATCCGGCGGGACCATCCGCCAAGACTAAATACTCCTGAGAGACCGATAGTGAACCAGTACCGTGAGGGAAAGGTGAAAAGAACCGTGAATAACGGAGTGAAATAGATCCTGAAACCATACGCTTACAAGCGGTCGGAGCCCATATGGGTGACGGCGTGCCTTTTGCATAATGAGCCTACGAGTTACTTTTACTAGCAAGGTTAAGGACTTCAGGTCCGGAGCCGTAGCGAAAGCGAGTCTGAATAGGGCGCCATAGTTAGTAGTAGTAGACGCGAAACCGTGCGATCTACCCATGGGCAGGTTGAAGCTGTGGTAACACATAGTGGAGGACCGAACCCGTTGACGTTGAAAAGTCTTGGGATGACCTGTGGGTAGGGGTGAAAGGCCAATCAAGCTCGGAAATAGCTCGTACTCCCCGAAATGCATTTAGGTGCAGCGTGTAGATAGTTTTATAGAGGTAGAGCTACTGATTGGATGCGGGGGCTTCACCGCCTACCAATTCCTGACAAACTCCGAATGCTATAAAATGTTTCTGCGCAGTGAGGGCATGGGTGCTAAGGTCCATGTCCGAGAGGGAAAGAACCCAGATCACCGGCTAAGGTCCCAAAGTATATACTAAGTTGATATAACGCGGTGGAACTGCATTGACAGCCAGGATGTTGGCTTGGAAGCAGCCATTCATTTAAAGAGTGCGTAACAGCTCACTGGTCGAGCGGTTCCGCATGGATAATAATCGGGCATAAGTATATCACCGAAGCTGTGACTTCATATTAATATGAGGGGTAGGGGAGCATTGTAACTGCGTCGAAGGTGTACCTGCGAGGGATGCTG